>NZ_BNBL01000006.1:0-125893 GCF_014655595.1 Streptomyces griseocarneus
GCTAAGCCTTTCAGCGCCGATGGTACTGCAGGGGGGACCCTGTGGGAGAGTAGGACGCCGCCGAACTGTTTTTAGCCGTAGGCCCTGGACCAGGAATGGTTCGGGGCCTACGGCATTTTTGCGTTCAGAGCCTTTTTCTGAAATCTCAGGCCAGCCGGTGGAGTTCACTTCTCTCCACCCGTCCCGACAGCGGCAATCCCCGCACCCAGCGCTCGATTTCCTCCACCACCCACGCTCCGAGCCGGCGTACCTCGCCTCCCTGCGCTCCCGCGATATGCGGCGTGACCATCACGTTGGGCAGGCTCAACAGCTGATGTCCACGTTCCAGCGGTTCGGGTTCGGTGACGTCCAGGAAGGCGTCCAGCCGGCCCGAAGCGCATTCGCGGGTCAGGGCGTCCGTATCGATGAGTGAGCCCCGTGCCGTATTGATGACCGTGCCACCGTCCGGAATGAGGGCAAGGCGTTCGGCGTTCAGCAGGTGCCGCGTTTCGGGGAGTTCGGGCGCGTGGAGCGTAATGATCGCGCTGTTTCCGCACAGCGTCTCGAGGTCCACGGAGCCCGCCGCGTAGGGGTCGTGCAGCAGAATCCGGTACCCGGCATCCGACGCCCGTAGCCGGTCCATCACGCGCCGGCCGATGCGCGAGGCCCCGATGACGCCGACCGTCAGACCGTCGCCACCGCGACGTTCGCGGCTGTCGGGCCAGCCGTCGCGGCCGTGCGTGGCATAAGCGGCGACTGTGGCGAGAGCCCTCTTCGCGGCGAGAGTGATCAAAGCGAAGGCATAATCGCTCACTGGTCCCGCATTGGCTTCGGCAGCCGACGAGACGACGATGCCCCGTTCCCAAACCGCCGGTGTGACCAGCCATTTGACCGAACCCGCGGCATGGAATACCGCGCGGAGCCGAGGTGCCGCCGCGAGAAATTCTCCGGTCAGGGCCGGACTTCCCCACCCGGTGATGAGAAGGTCGGCTCGGGCCAGCCCCGCCGACCCTTCCCGTTCCGTGGAGCCACCCCACTCGGTGAATTCCCCGAGCCGCTCGCGCAGATCCCCTGGGAGAACGGATGCCGCCGTCTCCGCATCCAGCGCCGTCACCACCACCGGTTCGCCATCGCTCACGCGCACCCACATGCCCGTCCCTGGAGAGAGAAAAACACCGTGCCCGCGTCCCTCATACACAGACTCCGTGAGGCCAGTCCCCGGACCATCGACGCGATCATCACCGGCGTCGTCCAGGCTGCGGTGACGATCCCGTTCGTCGTGCCGCGCTCGGCGGACGTACCGCCCGCCACCTGGTCGTCGTACGCGATGACGTCCCTGTCCGTCCTGCCGCTCCTGTGGCGCAGCCGCGCGCCGCTCACCGCCCTGCTGTTGATCACGGCGGCGGGCATCGCCTACCTCCCGTTTCACGGGCCCGGGCAGCCCATGCCCTACAGCCCGCTCGTGGCGCTCTTCACCGTCGCCGCTCAGGCGGGGTTGTGGCAGCGGCGGATCACGGTGGTACTCGGTCTCCCGCTCGTCGCCCTGGCCGTGGCGTTCCGTACGAACACCGCGCGCGAGTACCTCTTCGCCTTCTTCCTCTTCAGCATGGTCTACGTCCTCGGCGTGCTCGCCCGTACCCGCCAGGCGTACACCGAGGCGGTGGAGTTGCGCGCGGCCGAGCTGGAGAAGGCGCGGCAGGCGGAGGTGGAACGGGCGGCCGAGCGGGAACGGGCCCGGATCGCGCGCGAGATGCACGATGTTCTCTCCCATGCCGTCAGCCTGATGATCGTCCAGGCGGAGGCCGGCCCCCTGGTCGTACGGTCGGATCCCGACCGGGCTGAGGCGGCCTTCGACGCCATAGCGGGCGCCGGCCGCGACGCGATGGTGCAGCTGCGGCGGATGCTGGGGGTGCTGAAGGAGGAGCCGGGCCCGGCCGCCCGTACCCCGCAGCCGACACTCGCGGGTCTCGAGGACCTGGTCGCCGACGTGCGGCGCACCGGCCTGGCCGTCACCCTCGCCGCACACGGCCCGTCCCAGCCCCTCGCGGCCGATGCCCAGGTGACGGTGTATCGGGTGGTTCAGGAGGCGCTGACGAACGTACTCAAGCATGCCGACGCCACCTTGGTGGCCGTACGTCTCACCTGGACGCCCGGTCGTCTGACCGTCGAGGTGGAGAACGACGGGGAGGGCCCGGCAGCCACGCGCGGCCCGTCGTCCGTCGCCGGAAGCGGACGGGGACTGATCGGCATCCGGGAGCGCGCCGCGGCCCACGGCGGGACGGCGACGGCCGGTCCCGGCCCGGACGGCCGCGGGTACCGCGTTGCGGTCGGGCTGCCGGTCGTGATCTCCTCGCCGACGGAGGTGGGGAGTTGACGATCCGTGTGGTGGTGGCGGACGACCAGGAGCTGGTGCGTGGGGGCTTCGCGATGATCCTGGGGGCGCAGCCCGACATCGAGGTGGTGGCCGAGGCCGGTGACGGCATCGAGGCCGTGGAGGCCGTGCGGCGGCACGCGCCCGACGTGGTCCTGCTCGACATCCGGATGCCCCGGATGGACGGCATCGAGGCGGCCCGCGTGGTGTGCGCGGAGTCGGGCACGAAGGTCGTCATGCTGACCACCTTCGACCAGGACGACTACGTCTACGAGGCGCTGCACGCGGGGGCCAGCGGCTTCCTGCTCAAGGACGTGCGCCGGGATGATCTGGTGCACGCGGTACGGGTGGTGGTCGCCGGTGACTCGCTGCTGGCGCCCTCGGTGGCACGGCGCCTGGTCGCGGATTTCACCAGCCGTGGCCAGGTGGGCGCGGGGCCGGACCTGGGGGCGCTGACCGCTCGTGAGCGCGAGACGCTCGTCCTGCTCGGGCGGGGGCTGTCGAACGCGGAGATCGCCGCCGAGATGGTGGTCAGCGAGCACACGGTGAAGACGCACGTGAGCAACGTGCTGTCGAAGCTGGGCCTGCGGGACCGTATCCAGGCGGTCATCTGCGCGTACGAAAGCGGGCTGATCGCGCCGGGTGTGCGCTAGGCGACTCCCTCGTGCGGGGGAGTACGGCGGTTGACAAGACCACTCGCGTCGGCGATTCGCCGGAGCGTGCCGGAATCCAGGATGGATCACGTCAGCAGTGATCCGCTCGAGTTCCGGGGGAAGCCGTCATGCATCACCGTCGTCATCACCAGCGCTATTATTACTGCCGTCCTGCGATCGCGGTGATCGCGACCGCCGTCGCCGCTCTGTGCGTCGGGGTGGCCGCTCCGGCCGTCGCAGCCGTTCCGCAGGGCCCTGCGCACGGCTCTGCGCAGAGTTCTCCGCAGGGTTCTTCGCAGAGCGTTTCGCCGTCGTCGTCTTCGAGGGTGTCCGCCCCCACCGAGGCCGTACGGAAGGCGATGCGGGAGGCCATAGCGGGCCTGCCGGATGCGGACACCGCCACTGCCGCTCACGTCCGGCTCGGCGGGGAGGACGGCAGATGGCAGGCCACCTCGGGCGTGACCGACGTCCGTACGGAGCGCGCGGCGAAGGGTGATGAGCGTTTCCGTGCCGGCAGTGTCACGAAGGCGTTCACGGCGGCGGTCGTGCTGCAGCTGGTCCACGAGCGGAAGGTGGACCTGGACGGGACCGTGCAGCATTACCTGCCGGGCCTGCTGCCCGCCGGCTACCCGGACGTGCAGGTCAGACACCTGTTGAACTACACCAGCGGCCTGCCGAGCGCCGATGACGACCAGAGCGACTTCGCCGAGCAGCTCAAGGGCCGGTACACGACATGGGACCACCGCGCGATGGTGCAGCGCGGTTTCCACAAGCCCATGGAGTTCACGCCGGGCAAGCGTCAGCACTACTCCAACATCGGCTACAACGTGCTCGGTCTGCTGATCGAGAAGGTGACGGGCCACTCGTACGAGCAGGAGGTACGGGACCGGGTCATCAACCGCGCGGGGCTCAAGGACACGTACAGCCCCGGCAACGACCCCCGCATCCACGGCCGGCACCTGCACGGCTACCAGCAGGACAAGGGCGCGCTGGTCGACGTCACCGCCTGGAACCAGTCGGTGACCTGGGCCTCCGGTGACCTCGTCACCACCGCCCCGGACCTGGAGCGCTTCACCACCGCCCTCTTCAGCGGGCGCATCGTCCCGCGGCCCGAGCTGGAGCTGATGTTCACGGTGCCCAGGGTGCCCGTGTACGGCGACGACACGGCGGAGGCGAGGTACTCCAGCGGTCTGAGCACCGACAAGCTCCCCGACGGCACGGTCGTGTGGGGCAAGACGGGTGGCCGCTTCGGCTACCTGAGCGGCTTCGCCGCCACCCGTGACCTCTCCCGCACCATCGTCTACTCGGTCGCCTCCACGCACGCGAAGGGAGAGAAGGGGGAGAAGGGGGAGAAGAAGATGGACCCGACCGTCGTCAAGATAATCAGCGCCTTCGGTGCGAAGGCGGACGGCAAGGACCGGCGGAAGTAGCCCGAGCAGTCTTCCTCCGCCTGGTCCCTCCACTGTCTGGTCAGGACGAGCCCTGACCAGGGGGTTCGGGTACCACGACCTGTCCTGAGCCGTCCGGGGCGGGCTGCTGCTCTCCGCCGGTGCTGGGGGTGAGCGCGTACAGCAGCTTCTCCCCGAGCTTGTCGGCGACGACGAGGGCGCGCTTGGCGGACACCCCCAGCGGGATGGCCACCTCCTTGCTGGTCATCACGACGTCGGCGCCCGTGGTCAGGGTGTGCCAGCGCTGCTGCTGGTCGAGGGCGTAGATGCGTCCGGCGGTGGCGCTCTTGGGGGTCGCGCCGGTGACCTCGCGGCTGCTGCCGCGCTGGGTGTCGAGCAGGAGCGGGCCGACGGCGACGAGCGGGCCGGCGGAGCGCACGGTCAGTGTGCCGGGGTCCTTCGCGGCCTTGCCGGTGGCCAGGGGCTTGCCCGTGGTGGCGTCGTAGGCGGTGGCCCAGGTGGTGTCGCCCTTCTTCCAGACACCGACCAGCCGGCCGCCGTCCACGCCGAGCACGGTGTTGAGCTGGGCCTTGTCCTCGGGGGACTTCATCTCCAGGCCCTTGTCCGGCTGCTTGCCGGGGGCCAGGCGCCACCAGTGGCCGGAGGGGTCGGCAGCAAGGACCGTCTGCTGGTCGGCGGCCAGCGCGGTGGTGCGTACGGGCAGGTCGACGTTCTGGATCTTGCCGTCGGCGATGACGGCGGCCGTGGCGTCGCGCAGCGAGATCAGAGGGGAGGGGCCCAGGAACGTCACGGTGCCGGAGTTGGGGATGTTGACGCTGTGGTGGGCGTGCTCATCGCCGTCGACGACCCAGTAGTGCAGGGCCTGACCGGTGGAGACGGCGACGACGCGCCAGCCGTCGATCCGGGTGAAGACCAGGCTTCCGGAGCCGTCGTTGGGGACGTCCGCGGACCACTTGGTCACTCCGGAGGCCCCGTCGAGGATGACGAGCCGGCCCTTGTCGGTGACCGCGGCGATCGTGCCGTCCTCGTCGACCGCCGGACTGATCTGACCGCTGATCTTCACGGCCCAGGCGGCCCGCGTCGTCCAGCCGTCGGGGGCCGGGCGCGGAAGGTTGGCCGGCGGGGGAGGTGTCGGCTTGGCGGAGGGGGTGGTGGCGACGGAGTGCGGGGCGGAGGCGGGATCACCGCCGCCGCCCGTGAAGACGACGACTGCGCCGAGCACGATGACGCCCAGGAAGGCGCCTGCCGCGATCAGACCCTTGGTCTGCGACTTTCCGCCCTGGCCCGGGCCGTTGGCACCCTTTGCGCCCGGTGCGCTCTTTCCGCCCCGGGGAGCGGCGCCCTTGGCACCCGACGCTGCCGGGCGGGGTCGGCGCTTGCCGCGCCGGCCGCCCGCGGCCTCGACGGGCAGTGCCTCGACGGTTCCGTCGGGGTGCACGATCAGAGGAAAGGTGGTGCCGTCGGCCTCGATGGCCGTCACCCTGATCGCGCGGCCGAGGCGGGCATAGCGCTCGGCGACGTTCTTGACCGCCCACTGACGGGCATCGGCGCCGTCGAGACCCGGCGGCAGGGGCAGTACGGCCCCGTCGACCTCGACGGTGCCCTGGCCGGTGAGGCGTACGACGGGAGCGGGCCAGTCGGGGACGGTGCTGGGATCGGTGCCGGTCGTCACTTGGCCACTCGCATCGTGTCGGCTTTCCACGGTTGGTCTTTGTCGGTGCGGGTCAGGTGGATCCACTGCACCCAGGTGTCGGTCGGGCCCTTCCAGTCGTCCCGGCCGAGCGTCTTCACGGTGACCTCGAACTGGCGGTAGGCCTCGGTGTCGAGGTCCATCTGCTGGTCGTCGTACGCGCGTTTGGCGGTGGCGACGGTGTAGCCGTGGTGCTCGGCCATCTTCCGCCAGGCGGCATCGGGCTGGGCCAGCGGTTGTGCGTTCGCAACGTCCTTGGCGAGGGAGTCGGCCAGCCATGGCATGGTGCGGCGCTGGGCGTCGGAGGGGCTGGAGTCGAGGTCGGTGTCGAAGGTCCAGTCGGTCACCGCGATCGCCTCGGCGACGGCGGTGGCGTCCTTCTCGTCCACGCCCTGGGGCAGGCCCGCCTTGGGGGTGCCCTCCTTGCCCTTGGGGAGGGGCTTGGGCGGGGAGTAGGTGGCGTTGGGACGCGCGGTGGGCGGGGGAGGGGAGGGTTTGGCGGTGGCGCCGGAATCCTTGGGGGAGTTGTCGCTTCCGCAGGCGGTCAATGCGACGGCCATGGCGGTGCTGGTCGCGACCACGGCCCAACGGGATCGTTTGCTCATGCCATTCTCCTGACATCCCACGGGAACTGTGTCCAGTACGGGTCCAGGTCGACGATCTCGACCGTCTTGCCGGGCCTGGGGGCATGGATCATCTGCCCGCGGCCGATGTAGAGGCCGACATGGCCCCAGTTGCCGTCGTTGTTGATGACGATGACGTCACCCGGCTGCATCGCTTGGGGGGTGGAGGGTATGGAATGCCCGGCGCCGCGCTGGGTCTGCGAGGTACGCGGAATCTCGACGCGTCCACCGGTGCCGGCGAAGACCGCGTACTGGGTGAGTCCGGAGCAGTCGAAGCCGCCGCCGGTGGGTCCGTGGCTTCCGCCGCCGCCCCAGATGTAGGGGAGACCGAGGCCCCGGCGCGCGGCGGCGACGATGCTGCCTCCGACACCACCGCCCGAAGGAACGTTTCCGCCACCGCTGAGGGATCCCTGGTATTTCGCGGCACTCTTGAGAATGGCGGCCACGTAGCTCTGGGTCTCGCGGTAGGGCGGGATGCCGTGGTGCTCAGTCACCGCACCGGGACCGGCGTTGTAGCCGGCGAGCGTGACCGAGACGATGTCGCCCTTGACCCTGCCGCTGGCGACGTCGTCCGCGAGATCCTTGGCGATGACGCAGTCGTACGTCCCTTGCGACATGATCGCGTCGAACGGGTTGAACGGGTCGGCTATGTGGTCGCCGTCGCCGTCGACGCCGTAGGTGGCCCAGGTGCCGGGGATGAACTGGCTCAGTCCCTTGGCGTTGGCCGGCGACACGGCTTTGGGGTTCCAGTTGCTCTCGGCTTCGATCTGGGCGGCGATGATGGCCGGGGGTATCTGAGGACAGATAGCCCCGGCCTTCAATATCCATGAGACGTACTGGGGTGGCACCGAGCCGTCCTTCAGACCGCCACCGATGCTTCCCCAGCCGCCACCGCCGCCCACTCCACAGCCGGCCAGAACCAGGCTCAGCACTATGGCCCAGCCCGCCCGAGCCTTACGGCGCAGACGCATCCTCACGACCCCCCGTTCGAATGCCATGTCATCTAGGTGTATTTAGTCGACTTGCTTAAATTGTTCGAATTGCTGAGGGGTGTTGCGGTGCGAATGCAGGTATTCGCGCAACTCTTCCCGCCAGATCCGCCATTCCTGCTTTGGTCCGATTTGGAACCCTGGGATGTGGTTGTCCCCTAACCACCTGACCAGGGTCGAAGCCTCGACTCGCAGAACATCTGCAACCTCTCGGGGCTTCATGACGTCCGGATACTTTGCCAGCGGATCTCCGTAGGCACTCGGTCGCTCCACCCAACCCTCCCCCCGGGCGATCTCCTGGCCGGGAAGATCGCACGCTATCAAGTACTGTTCGCTGCTGTTCGAATTTATGGCACACATTGACGACTGCTCAGGTACTGTAAACCTCCGCGATCCAGCCTGGTGACCGCGGAGAGGGGGAAAACGGGGATGGCGGACGAGATACCGAACCTTTGGGTCACACCACAGGCGACCGCCGAGTCCGAGCCCGTGCCGCAGCACCAGCCCGCCGCACACCAGGTGACCGGTCCGGCGGTTCCGCCGCCGGTTCCGAGCCGGCGTCAGCTCGGTTCCGTTCAGGCTCCGCAGGTGCAGCTCGGCACGCTGCCGATGCCGCCTGCTCAGGGCGTGCTCTGGTGGGCGCTCGGCGTGCACGGGGGTGCCGGGGTCTCCACGCTGCTGCGCACCATCGGGGGTGGCGGCGACGCTCAGCGGCGGTGGCCGGACATCCACGGCGCCGTGTCGGGCGTGCACATCGTGCTGGTCGCCCGGGCGGACGCACACGGACTCGCCGCCGCTCAGGCCGCGTTGCAGGAGTGGCACTCGGGTCAGGCCCCGGCGAGCACGAACGTCGTGGGCCTGGTGCTCATGGCCGACGCGCCGACCAAGCCGCCGCGTTCGGTCCGCGACCGCATACGCGTGCTGACCGGCGCCGTCCCGCAGAGCTGGGAAGTGCCGTGGGTCGAGGAATGGCGCGAGGGCGGCAAGGCGCGCAAGCGCGTCAAGGAACTCGAAGTCCTTGAACAAACGTTGCTGCAGCTCCCGCCGCCGCACATCACCCTGGCCCTGCCGCCCGGCCCGTCGGCCACCGAGCGCCCCGTCGGCCCCTCGGCCGGGCACGCGCCCGGGCCGATGCCGTCCCCTGCGCCGGTGCCCGCGCAGCCGGTGGCGCACCAAGCCGTCCCCGGTGACTACTACTTGCCCCAGCCGGGGCCGCAGCAACATGCGTCGCACTCGGCACACCAGCCGCAGCCCATGTATCAGGGCCAGCCGGTGCAGCAGACTCAGCAGCCGCAACAGCCTCAGCAGGCCCACCAGGCTCAGCCCGTACAGCCCGGCCCGGCCGCGCCCCCGGCGCAGCCCGCGCCGGCCGTGTACGTACCGCAGCCGATGCCGCCCGTGCAGCAGGCGCACCCCCAGCAGCACCAGTACCCACCGACTTCGGCGCCCCCGGCGCGCACCGCGCCGCCCGCGGCCGACGAGGCCGTACTGCCTCCACCGGACCCGGCGACCCGCCTGGCCGCCTGGCCCGCCACCCACCCGACCTCGGAAGGAAAGCGTTGAACGACAAGATCGCCCTGGCTCTCGGCACCTGCCCGCCCGGCGCCTGCAACAAGATCAACACCATCGGTTCCTGGATCACCTTCCTCGCGGCCTGGGCCGCCGGTGTCGCGTTCGTGATCTCCGGCGCGATCCTGTGCTGGGCCTACTTCTCGGGCCACGGCTCGTCCCGTGCGATGAAGGCGCTGGGCGGCGCCTGCGGCGGCAGCATCGTCATCTCGGCCGCGTCCGCCCTGGCCAACGCGCTGCTGGCGTAAGTGACGCCCAGGGGGAGTTCAGATGGCTGACAGGAAAGACGGGCAGGACCGGGGAAAACTCGGCGGCGGCCTGTTCATCACAAGCGCCGTGTTCATCTTGTTGGTGGTTGTGCTCGGCGTGTTCGTGGTCGTCACGGATGACGACGACGCCAAGGGTGGCAACAGCGCCGCTTCGGGGGCGTCCGCCACTCCGGCACCGCCTGCTTCCGGGGGCGGCAACGGTTCGTCGTCCGCGCCGCAGAAGCCCGCGGATGGCAGCTGCGCACCCACGGACACCGACTCCAAGGTGCCCACGGTGGCTCCCAAGGATGTCACCTGGGAGATCGTCAACTCCGCGGTGCTGCCGCGCTCGAAGAGCGCGGGGCCTATGAAGTTCGACGGCCTGACAGCCAGCTGTTACGCGCACACACCGCGCGGTGCGCTGATGGCGTCCATCAACGGCTACTACCGCAGCATCGTCGCGCTGCCGGACAGCAAGCCGATGAAGGAGATGCTGCTCCCCGGTCCCGGCCGCGACAAGCTGCTGGAAGGCGCGAAGCAGATCACGCAGCCCGTTCCCACCGGTGACCTGGCGCAGCTCGCCGGATTCCAGGTGGTGACGTACACCGCGGAGACCGCGGTCGTGTCCCTGGTCAACGGCGAGGCGGCCGGCCGCACGCTGAAGGTCTTCCAGGTGACGGTGCGCTGGGCGGACGGGGACTGGAAGGTGGTTCCCGCCGACGACGGCCATCTGACGTCATCGATCAACTCCATCAGTGACATGACTGGCTACACCCAGTTCAGGGGGCTGTGATGCCGAGTCTTAATCCTTGCGACTGGAAGTACGTCGAGTCCGGCTGCAAGAAGGTCAAGGAGGTCGTCAGTGACGCTGCCGACACGGTCACCGACGCCGTCGGCGGCGTGGTCGGCGGCTTCGTCGAAGACCTGCTGAAGATGTTCGCCGCGGGCCTCGGCAAGATCGTCGCCGCCATGACCTCGTTCTGGGTCTACGCCCCGACTCCCGGTGTGGCCTCGACGGACGGCGAGGGAAAGCCCATCAACCCGACCGGGGCCGCCGATGTGGCCAAGTGGCTGGCTGATCACACCCTGTGGCTCACCCTCATCCTCACCGTGATGTCCCTGACGTTCGCCGGAGTCAAGATGGCGATCGAGCTCCGGGGAGCCGGTGACCAACTGCGCAACATCGGCCAGGGCATGGTCAAGCTGGTGCTGCTCAACGGCACCTTCACCCTGGGCGTGCAGCTGGCCATCGAGGCGGGTGACGCCTACAGCAAGTGGATCATCAAGGAGTCGCTCGGCGGGGACGCCGACGCGAAACTGGGCGCGGCTGTCGCGGCTATCGGCGGACTGTCCGGTGCTCTCGGCGGGCCGGTCGTGCCGCTGCTGCTGGTGATCGTCTGTGTCTGCGCGTCCCTGCTGCAGCTCATCCTCATGTACTTCCGCGCCGCCATCCTGGTGCTGCTCGCCGGCACCATCGCGATCCCGGCAGCGACCGCGTTCACCAGCATGGGCTCGCGCTGGCTGAGCCGCTGGCTGACGTGGGTGCTGGCCTTCCTGTGCCTCAAGCCCGCCGCCGCGACCATCTACGCGGCCGCGTACCGGCTCCTGGGCTCGGGCGTCGACAAGGACCTCGGGTCCGGCATCACGGGCTTCGTCCTGCTGGCCGGTGCCGTGGCCGTTCTGCCCGCGCTGCTCAAGCTCTTCCAGCCGGCCGGTGTCGCCATGGCCGGTGGCGGCGGCTTCGGCGGTGGCGGTGGCGGCGGCGACAGCAGCCCCTCGAGCTCTTCCGGCAAGGGCCCCTCGGGCTCCTCGTCGTCCCCGTCCGGTGGCCAGGCGTCGTCCGGCGGAGGCTCGCCGAGTGGCGCGGGCCAGGCCGGTCTGTCCGGAGGGTCGTCCGGCATCTCGGGCGGCGGTGGTCTCGGCGGCAACGTCTCGGGTGCCGCGGGCGGATCCGCCGGTGGCGCCGCCGGAGGTGCGGGCGCTGGTGCCGGCGCCGGTGCGGGTGCTGCTGCCGGTGGCGGCGCGGCCGCCGGCGCAGGTGCGGGTGCGGGTGCCGGTGCGGGCGCAGGCGCTGCGGCCAGTGCCGGTGCGGGTGCCGCGGCCGGTCCGGTCGGTGCGGCGGCCGTCGTCGCCAAGAAGGCGGTCGACACCGCCAAGGCCCAGATGATCAACGGCCTGAACGATTCCGCAGCCGGTCTGCATCAGGAACTGGATGGAGGCCCAAGTGGGTCCTGAAGTGCAGCAACTTCGCACTTATGGCAACTTCCGGCGGCCTCGCTCCGCCGGCCTCGGCGGCCTGGGGCTCGTCCCCACCGCGGTGCTGTTCGTGTTTCTCGCCATCGCGGGCACCCTGGCGCCGCTCGACTTCATGCTCGCCGGCCTGGTGGCGCTCGTGGGTGTCGTGGTGCTCGCACCGCTCGCCATCCGCGACCGGTACGGGCGGCACCTGGGCACGCTGATGTATTCGCGCCTCGCGTGGGGCGTGGGAGTGATGAAAGGTCAGAACGTGTACCGCTCCGGAGTGCTCTCCAAGGTCCCCGGCGGCAAGTCGCTGCTGCCGGGCCTGGCGATGGCCAGTGACATGTACGAGGCCACGGACGGCCTCGGCCGTCCCTTCGGGATGATCCACTACCACGACGTGGAGCACTACGCGGTCACCATCGCCTGCAGCTCCCAGGGCGGCAGCCTCGTCGACCAGGGCGACATCGACTCCTGGGTCGCCAACTGGGGCCAGTTCATGCGCACCATGAGCGGCGAGCCCAGCCTGGTCGGCTTCCAGGTCGTCGTCGAGGTGGCCCCGGACAGCGGCGAGAAGCTGCACAACGAGATCACCCACCAGGCCTCGGACACCGCTTCGCGGCTCGCCCGCCAG
This sequence comes from Streptomyces griseocarneus, assembly GCF_014655595.1. Taxonomy (GTDB): domain Bacteria; phylum Actinomycetota; class Actinomycetes; order Streptomycetales; family Streptomycetaceae; genus Streptomyces; species Streptomyces griseocarneus. Next base: position 12,404 of record NZ_BNBL01000006.1, read on the forward strand.
GTGATGGCCGACATCGACCGCGACTACCCGTCCGGCTCGCCGACCATCAACACCTACCTCTCGCTGGTGTACGACGCCTCCTCGGCGATCGGCCGCAGCAAGCGGGCCGCCAGTGACATGGCCGTCGAGATCGGCCGCCGCCTGCCGTCGCTGACCGCGCGCCTGGCCACCACGGGCGCCGGGGCGTGCGCGCCGCTGTCGGCGACGGAGATCGCCGAGGTCGTGCGCACGGCGTACGAGCCGGGGGTCTCCCAGCTCATCGACCAGGCGCGCGCCGCCGGCCGCGACTCGGGGCTGACCTGGTCGCAGGCCGGGCCGACGACGCACGTCGCCAGGTCCAAGTCGTACTGGCACGACGGCGCCACCAGCGTCACCTGGATGATGGGCGAGGCGCCGCGCGGCGAGGTCTTCTCCGACGTGCTGCGCAACCTGCTCTCCGCCCACGGCGACATCGACCGCAAGCGGGTCAGCCTCATCTACCGCCCGCACTCGCCGGCCGAGGCCGCCACCATCGCCGACCGGGACTTCCGCGCGGCCCGCAGCCGCACGGAGACGACCCGCAACGGCCAGGCCCACGCCGAGGCCGAGTACATCGCCGCCGCCCAGACCCGTCAGGAGGAGGCCCGCGGCGCGGGTCTGACCCTCTTCGGCCTGGTCGTCACGGCCACCGTGCTCGACAACGACGACGAGGCGGACGGGCAGGGCGGCGAGGGCGGCGGCAAGAACCGGATGCAGGCCGCCGAGGTGGCCGTCGAGAACCTCTCGGCGCCCGCCCGCATCGCCCTGCGCTACGCCTGGGGCAGCCAGGACGCGGGATTCCTCGCCGCCCTGCCGATCGGCGTGATCCTGCCGGAGCACGTGGCGATGAAGCTGCCCAAGACGCTCAAGTGACCCGTCCCGGGCCCGACAACTGGTTCGTACGTACGTAAGGGGGAGTGCGCTGATGTTCCGGCGCTCGAAGAAGTCCGACGAGGTGGCCGGAGACGGCTCCGCCGGAACGGCCGGCGGCCCGGTGCTGAGCGGCCGCAACTGGGGCCAGGTGCCCCGCATCGGCAGCCGCGGCATGCAGGGGCCGGGCGGTGGGCGGGTCTCCTACCTGGACGTGCCCACCGAATACCGCGGCACCAGCCGTCAGGTGTGCGGCCTGTGGCCGTACGTCGTCGGCGCGGGCACCCCCATGGTGGGGGTGCCCCTGGGCCGCAACATCATCACCGGCGCGACCCTGTGCTGCGACCCCATCGCGTGGTTCGAGCGGGCCAACCTGATCTCCAACCCGTCGATGTTCACGCTGGCCAAGCCCGGTCTGGGCAAGTCCACGATCAACCGGCGCATGATCGTCGGGCTGGACTTCCGGGGCACCGTCTCGCTCGTACCCGGCGACACCAAGGGCGAGTACACCGCCCTGATGCGCGCGCTCGGCGGCCAGGTCATCCAGCTCGGCCGCGGCATGGGCGCGCTCAACCCGCTGGACCTGGGCGAGATGGGCTCGGCCGCGTCCCGGCTCGTCGGCAGCGCCCGGCACAGCCTCCTGCAGGAGGCCACCGGCCGCCGCTCCACCATGGTCGCGGCCCTCATCGCCATCGTCCGCAAGTCGCTGATCACCGGTGACGAGGAGGCCCTGCTCGGCCGCGCCATCGAGCTGCTCGACGACACCGACCTCGGCCGCCCGCCGATCCTGGGCGACCTGGCGCAGCTGCTGAAGGACGGCCCGGAGGCGCTGCGCCGCATGGTGCTGGCCGACGGCAACGACGACAAGTACCGCCTCGCCATCGAGCCGCTGCTCAAGTCGCTGATGTCGCTGGTCGAGGGCCCCCTCGCCAACACCTTCAACCGCCAGACCAGCGAGCGCCTCTCGCTGGACCGGCCGGTGTCCATCGACCTGTCGTCCATCCCCGCCAGCGAGAAGACGCTCGAGGGCGCCGTCCTGCTGACCTGCTGGGCGGAGGCGTTCGCCTCCATCGAGGCCCACGACCGGCTCACCGCGGCCGGGCTGGAACCGCGCCGGAACTTCTTCCTCGTCCTGGACGAGCTCTGGCGCATCCTGCGGGCCGGCGTCGGCCTCGTCGACCGCGTCGACGAGCTCACCCGACTCAACCGCCAGATCGGCATCGGCCAGTCGATGACCACCCACTCCACCGCCGACCTGCTCTCCCTGCCCAACCCGGAGGACCGCGAGAAGGCCAAGGGCTTCGTCGAGCGAAGCGGCATGGTCTTCCTGGGCGGCCTGCCGCGCGCGGAGATGGACTCGCTGAACGCGATCGTCCCGCTCTCCAGCCGCGAGCGCGAGCTCATCGTCGAGTGGTCCATCCCGCCGGGCATCGACAACAAGACCGGCAAGGAGATGCCGCCGCCCGGCCGAGGAAAGTTCCTGGTCAAGGCCGGTGCCAATGCCGGCATCCCGATCCAGACCGCGCTCACCCAGGCCGAGATCAAGCTCAACGACACCAACGAGCGCTGGGCCAACCGCATCGCCGACGACGACGAGCCGGCCGACGGCCTCAGGGGCATGTCCGGAGCGGGGGCGAAGCGATGAGCCCGCTGAACACGCGCGGCCCCGGCCAGAACAGCTCCGGCCCGGCCCTCGCCCTCGCCGGCGTCGGAGCCCTCCTGCTGCTCATCGGCGGCAGCTACGTCGCCCTGGTCGGCGCCCAGTGGTGGGCCACCGGCACCTGGGAGGCCGTGGGCCCCTTCGCGCCGCTGTTCGGTCTGGCCACCGGCGACTGGCAGTGGACGACCGCCGCCACGGTGATCGTCCTCCTCGAGCTGGCCGTGGTGGCCGGCATCGCCCTGGCGGTCGTACGGGGGGTACGGCAGGGCTGGCGCGCCGGCGTGTCGAAGAAGTCCAACGACGACGCCGCCCGCCGCATGACCACCCGCCGCGACCAGGTCGCCCTCCAGGCCGCCGCCGAGCGCACGGCCCAGCGCCTGCAGATCGACACCACCGAGCCCGGCATCCGCATGGGCCGGTCCGTGACGACCGGGCAGCGCGTCTACGCGCCGTGGGAGTACCTCCACCTGACCATTGCCGGCCCCGGCCGTCACAAGTCCGTGGCGCAGGTCATCCCCTCGATCCTCAGCGCCCCGGGCGCCTGCGTGGCCTCCTCCAACAAGAACGACATCGTCACCCTCACCCGCCTCGCCCGCTCCTACAAGGGCAACACCTGGGTCTTCGACCCGCAGCAGATCGCCGAGGAACCGGCGAGCTGGTGGTGGAACCCGCTGCGCCAGATCCGTACCCTCTCGGACGCCGAAGAGCTGATGAGCACCCTGGTCGACGCGGGCAAGGACGCCGAGGCCAAGGCCCGCTCCGACGGCTTCTTCGACCCCAAGGGCCAGCAGCTGCTGAGCTGGTGCCTGCTGGCCGCCGCGCTGGACGGGCAGCAGATGACGAACGTCTACCTCTGGCTCGCCGACTCGCAGAACACCGAACCCGACGACATCCTGCGCGCCCACGGCGCCGCGGTCGCCGCGACCGGCCTGGAGACGATGCGGCGGCTGCCGGACAAGACCCGTGAGTCGATCTTCGCAACCGCCGAGATCTTCGTCCGCTGGCTGACGAACGACCAGATCACCCGCTGGGTGACCTGCAGGCCGGAGGAGCTGGCCACGCGCCGCGAGTTCCGCCCGGACGAGTTCGTGCTGTCCACCGACACCATCTACCTCCTCTCCCGCAAGGGCGTCGGCTCGGCGGCCCCGCTGACCACCGCCCTGTCCGCCGCGATCCTCACCACCGCCGACCGGACGTCGGAGAAGTCTCCGGGCGGACGGCTCAACCCGCCGCTGCTGGCCGCCCTCGACGAGGTCGCCAACACCTGCCGCTGGAGCCAGCTGCCCGACCTCTACACCCACTACCGCTCCAAGGGCATCATCGTCATGGCCTGGCTGCAGTCCTGGGCCCAGGGCGTGGACACCTTCGGCGAGTTCGGCATGAAGACCCTGTGGGACGCGGCCGCCTGCAAGACCTACGGCGGCGGCTCGTCCGACACCGACGGCCTGCTGAAGAAGGTCTCCGACCTCGTCGGCCAGTGGGAGGCCCCGCAGCTCACCCGCAACAAGGACAGCCGCTCGTTCGTCGGCACCCAGTCGACCTCCGAGACCACCCGCCGCGAGGACATCCTGTCCGTCGCCGACCTGGCGGCCCTGCCGGAGCGGCGGATGGTGATCATGATGCACGGCATACGCCCGATGGTCATCGAGGCGGAGCCGTACTGGGAGACCGACCAGGGCGCGATCATCGAGGAGTCGAAGCGGCTGTACGGGGCCCAGGCCGCGCCGGTGATCCCACAGGCGCCGGCCTCGGCACCTCCCGTACCCCCCGGGCCCCCCGTACCGCCCTTCCCCATGGAGAAGCAGCTGTGAGCGAGGAAGTGACGATCGGCGGCCTCGAGGCCCAGCTGATCGAGGTGGTCGAGCTCGTCGGACAGATCGCCGACCAGGACTACGACCGCGCCCAGCGGCTCGAGGGCCTGATCGCCGGCCTGCAGGAGCAGATCGACGAACTCACCGGCGGCACGGGCGGACCCGGCGCGAGCGGCGGCGTCCCGCTGCCGCAGGGCGGCGGCACGGACGGCGAGGAAACGCCCGTGGCGCGCCCGTGGGCGGTGCGCGCCACGGCCGCCGAGTGGACGGAACTCGCCGACTGGGTCGACTGGCTGCAGAACTACTACCAGCTCAAGGGCGAGAACCAGATAGCCGTCTGCTGGCCGCAGCACGGCGGGGCGATCGAGGAGCTGGCCGGGCTCCACTCGTCCTGGAAGGCCGCGATGCTCGCCGACGAGCGGGCCGAGGGCACGGGCGACCAGTCCGGTTACTGGCACGACCGCAGCCTGTGGGACACGCTGGGCCGCGTCAGCCGGGCGGTCCCCAACGCCTGCCGCAACACCGGCCACACGGCGGCGCGCCCGCTGCCGGTCACGGACCGCGGCCTGCTGCCGCAGCCGGTACCGCAACCGCGGTGACGTGACCACTCGTACAGCAACAACTTGGAGGAACCATGTCCGCGTACCTTGACCAGGCCCGCGAGGCCTACGAGGCCGAGCGGCGCATCCAGGCGGCCAACAAGGCCCGGGAGACCCTGGCCCACGAGCGGAAGGCGCTGGCGGCCCTGGCCGCCGCCGAGGCGGGCGAGAGCCTGGACGCGATCGGCAGCGCCATCGGGCTGCACGCCACGAACGTCGCCGAGCTGGTCGAGGAGGCCCGCCGGCTGGCGTCGCCCCTCCCCGGCCGTCCCGGCCGCAGCCCCCAGCACGTCGTCATGCGGTACGCGGCGGGCGAGATCAGCCGCGACGAGATGATCGAGACCCTGTCCACCTGGCCCTACGCGCCGGCCGGGCCGATCGCCGAGAACCTGCTGAACGACTTCCGGCCGCGGGTGTCGGGGAGTTTCGACGACGTCCGGTCGGCGGTCTACCAGGGCTACATCGACGACGACGCGTTCGACACGATCGTCGAGCGCTTCGCCGCCGGCCCGCAGCAGTAACGGCAAGGGCAGGCACATACCGTGGATCCCGAGAAGGTCGAAGCGCACCGCGAAGCGCTGGAGAAGGCCGCCCGTGACGGGAAGATCGGCCTCAAGGCCCCGACGGCGACGACCAACAATCCGGAATGGTTCACTCGCGCCAATGGCGAGCTGATCCCCACCAAGGCCCGGCGCGCCGTTCACAAGGAGATCCTTGCCGATTGGAAGAACAAGGTTCCCAATCCCGGCAAGGACAAGATCGCGATTGTCACCGCCGGGCCGCCCGGCGCCGGCAAGTCGTCGGTTCTGCCGGGCGTACAGGAGCGCCTGAGCTCCGAAGGCTGGCGGCAGGTCGACCCTGACGCGTTCAAGGACAAGCTGCTCGAGCAGGCCCTGAAGGACGGCTCGTTCAGCAAGCTGGTCCCGGAGGGCATGGGGCAGCCCGGCGAGCAGTTCTACCCGCGCGAGCTGGCCGCCCTGGTGCACGACGAGTCCGGCATGCTCGCCATGGAGGCCCAGGCGCAAGCGCTCCAGGCCGGCGAGAACGTCGTCATCGACGGCACCCTCGCCAACGAACAGTGGTCGAACGACCTCGTCGGCATGCTCGACGAGGCCGGCTACACGGTCCACGTCGTGGACGTGGAGACGTCCAAGGACGTCGCACAGGAGCGCGTCAACGGTCGTTGGCAGGAGCCGTACGAGGAAGTCCTGGAGAAGGCCGAGAACGGCCAGGACACCTCGAAGGAGCTCGGCGGCCGCTGGGTGCCCAACGAGGTCGTCGGGTACATGTACCCGAACGGCAACGACGGCCGGGCGATATCCGCCGACAACGCCGAGAAGCTGATCCAGAACCATGCCGCGGTCAAGGAAGTGGACCGCTACTACACGCCGCACTCCAAGGCCGCCCCCGAGCGCGTCGAGAGCTGGCAGCGGGACGCGAGCGGCAAGGTCACCCACAAGGCCTACGAGAACTCGCAGACCAAGGAACAGTCGAAAGAGCAGTCGAAGGAAGCGCGGAGCGTCGCCGGGCAGTCGAGGATCGATGCGCTGCGCAACAAGGTCGGCGGCCGGGAGACGGAGCCGAGGACGGTCGCCGGCGGCAGGGCTTCCGCGCAGCAGTCGCAGGGGCAGGGGAAGAATCAGCCCCAGGCGCAGCGCGGAACCCAGCAGGCCGCGCAGCAGCGCGACGACAAGCGCCGTCAGGATCGCGCTCGCGGTCAGGAGCGCTGACGTCCGTGACCACAGGCATTCACCGGAGGAACCATGTCCACGCATCTTGAGCAGGCTCGTGAGGCCTACAAGTCCGAGCAGGCTGTTCTGGCGGGCAACAGGGCACGTACGGCCCTTGCCCACGAACGCCTCGCCCTGGCGGCGCTGGCCGCCGTCGAGGCCGGGGAGGACCTGAACGAGGTCGGACGGGCGATCGGCCTGCACCCGACGAACGCTGCCGAGCTGATCGAGAAAGCGCGGCAGCTCGCCCCCGCGTTGCCCGGCCGTCCCGGCCGTAGCCCCGAGCACGTCATCATGCGCTATGCCGCTGGTGAGATCAGTCGCGAGGAGCTGATCGAGACACTGGCCACTTGGCCCTACGTGCAGGCCCAGCCCATCACTGAAGGACTGCACGACGACTACGCGTCGTTCACACCTGGCAGCTTCGACGAAGTGGAGAAGGCGGCCAATCTGTCGTACATCGACGACGACACGTACGAAGTGATTCTGCAGCGTTATGCGCTGCGGTACCAGTAAGAGCGCGGTCGGGGGGAAGAACCAGTGGATGCCGACAAGGTAGAGGCGCACCGCCAGGCGCTGCGACAGGCTGAAAAGGACAAGTGGCTCGGGGCCAAGGCTCCGACAGCCTCGATCAACAACCCCAAGTGGTTTGTTCACACGGGCACCAAGCAGCGACCCACCCAGGAGCGCCGTGCTCTCCACGACAGGATTCTGAACGACTGGAAGAACCAGGTACCCAACCCCGGCAAGGACAAAATTGCCATCATGACGGCCGGTCCGCCGGGTGCGGGCAAGACGTCGGCGCGGGAAAGCGTGCAGGAGCGCCTGAGTCCCGAAGGCTGGCGGGTCATCGACCCGGACGAGTTCAAGGACAACCTCCTTCGGCAAGCGCTGGACGACGGAACGTTCCAGGACCTGGTCCCGGAGAGCGTGCGCGAGAGCGGTGAGCGGTTCTATCCGCGCGAGCTGGCTCCTCTGGTGCATGACGAGTCCGTCCGTCTCGCGGAACAGGCGCAGGCCCAGGCGATAGCGGCCGGTGAGAACGTCGTCATCGACGGCACCCTCGCAGGCCGTGACAAGCCCGACCGGATCGCCCAGAGCCTCACCGAAGCCGGCTACACCATCCACGTCGTCGATGTCGAGACCACCGCCGACGTCTCCCGCGAGCGTGTCATGGGGCGTTGGCAGGAGCCCTACATAGAGGCGGAGGAGAAGGCCGAGCGGGGCGAGGACGTCTCGAAGGAGCTCGGCGGCCGCTGGGTGAACAGCGAAGTCGTCGACTTCATGTTCAGCAAAGAGGACAGCCCGTACAGCATCTGTGCCGACAACGCCGAGGCGTTGATCCACAAGCACCCTGCCGTCCAGGAGGTCGACCGCTACTTCACCCCGAACGCACAGAGCGGGGCGGAGCGTGTGGAGAGCTGGCAGCGGGACGAGAACGGGAAGGTCACGCACCGGACGTACGACAACCCGCAGAAGCAGGAGCAGGGGCAGCAGAAGGAACAGGGCAAGGAACAGGGCAGGGACCAGTCCCGCGAGGTCCGCAGCGTCGCCGGGCAGAGCAGCATCGAGGCGTTGCGCAACAAGGTCGGTGGTCGCGAGGCGGCGGCCGAGCCGAGGACGCCCGGCGCGGCGAGGACCAACTCCGTCCCCTCGCAGGCCCAGGCCCAGAACCAGACCCGGGCGGTCCCGGCCAAGGCCCCGCAGCGCGATGACAAGCGCCGCGAGGACCGTACGCGCGGGCAGGAGCGCTAGGCGGCGGCCGCCGCCTTCGCCAGGGCCTCGAGGAGGCGTTCCCGCTCCTCCTTGTCGATCAGTCGCCCGCGGGTGACCACCGCCTCCACGCGTCGTGTGTTGCCGATGTCGGTCAGGGGGTCCGCGTTCAGGACCACCAGGTCCGCGGCCCGGCCGGGGGCGATCGCGCCCAGGACCGAGCCCTGGCCGAGGGCGGCCGCCGCCTCGACCGTCGCGGCCCGCAGGGCATGGGCCGGGGTGAGGCCGGCGGCGACCAGGCGGCGCAGTTCGGCGTGCAGGGCGAAGCCGGGGACCAGGTAGGGGGCGCCGGAGTCGGTGCCGGCGAGGAGGGGGACGCCGCTGCGTCGCAGGGCGTCGACCAGGCGCGGGCGGTGGTCGTCGAGTTCGTGGGCGCGGGCGGTCTGCTGCGGGGTGCGGGTGCCGGTGATGTCCGTCAGCTGTTGCCGCCAGCCGCTGGTGAGCCAGGCCGGGAGGTACCTCCACTCCTCCTCCCGGTCCGGCAGCGCGTCCGTGCGTTCGAGGGCGTGGTGCATCCCGAGGGTGGGGGTGACGTACGTGCCGTTGCGGGCGAGGACGTCGAAGGCGCGCCGGGCGCGGTCGGGGTCGTAGGAGCGTACGGCCGCCGACTCCAGGCGGTGGATTTCCTGCTGCCAGTTACGGAAGCGCCGGGCCGAGCTTGGCTCGTCCGGGTCGACCCGGACGGCGGAGAGGGCCTGCCGGAGCTCCTCCTCGCGGCCGGATGCCGACAGCGCCAGGGGGTGGAGGTGCTCGATGGTGCGCTGGCCGGCGGTGGAGGCCTCGGTCACGGGGACGGCGTCGGGGACGTGGCCGGCGTACGGGATGCCCTGGCGCCGGGCCTCGCCGGCGAGGGCGAGGTAAGCGGGGCGCGTGAGGCGGGAGTAGACCTTGATGAAGTCCCCCGAACGGCCGGCCGAACCGCCCGCCGAACCGCCCGCCGAACCGCCCCCCGAACCGTCTGCCGCGATCCGGCGCACCGCTTCCCGCGCCTCCGCCTCCGTACCCACCTCGAGGACCGGCGCCGGCGAGAGGTCGCTCGTCCACAGGCTGGGCGTGCCGTCGACGAGGGTGCTGCCGATCACCCAGCGCGGGCCGAGCAGTTCTCCGCGTTCGGTCCGGTCCCGCCAGGCGCGGATCGCGGGCGTGCCCCACATCTCGCGGACGGTCGTCACCCCCGTCAGGGGGTAGAGCGGCGAGGCGAAGGCGGTCACGCCGAGGCTGTGGGTATGCGCGTCGATCAGGCCCGGAATGACGTACTTGCCCGTGAGGTCCACCGTCCGTGCCCCGTCCGGCACGGCGGTGTCGGCGGTCCGGCCCACGGCCAGGATGCGGCCGCCGCGGACGAGGACGGTCCTGTCGTGCTCGGGAGGGCGGGAGCCGGGCGCCGCGATCAGCGTGGCGTGGGTCAGCGCCAGGGTCTCGCCGGCCGACGCTCCGGTCGCTGCCGCCGCACCGGCCACTGTGGGCCCGCCGCTGCCGTGCGATGGGTGGTGTCCACACATCTGTCCCGCCCCCGTCCGCTGTGTCTTCCGCGTGTCTTCCGCTGTGCCTACCGTCGACGAACGTCCTCGTTCCTCACTGTGGCGCAGCGGCGGGCCGGTGGGCTGTAGGCAGCTCTGCCCAGTTGACAGCTTCAGCCGGGCGACAGCTTCAGCCGGGTGACAGCGTGTGGCGCGGCCAGCGGGCCCTCGCCTGTTCCTCCGAGCGCATCAGGGCGAACGTGGGCAGGCCTTGTGCCTCACCGGCCGCCAGCAGGTCCGGGAGGGCCGGGATGGGGGCCACGGCGGCGACGTCGTCGAGGACGAGGGTCAGTGGTGGGTCGAGCCGGCCGGAGGATGACCGTGCGGCCATGCGGCGGCCGTGCTCGACCACGCTTGCGGCGAGTGCGGTGAGCAGCGGCATCGCACCCGGGCGGGTTCGGGGATCCTCAATCGCCTCACCCACCACGTACAGGGTTCCCCCTTCGGCGATGAATGATTCCACCGCCAAGGAATTGGCTCGATTGGGGTTACAGGCGTCGCGGATGTGAACGGAGGTGAGGGCGGTGAGGGCGCTCGCGGCCAATTGCAAGGCCATGTCACGCCGTTCGGGGTGCCCGGTGAGCGCCGACTCCAGCTCGCCCGCCGTGCCGCCGACCGCCTTGGGGTTCGTCCGCAGGATCCGTACGGGCTCGTGCGCCGACGTCCCCTGGGCCCAGCGGTGCACCTGACGGAAGGGGCGGCCGTCGACGGCGACCGCGTGCAGCCAGCAGCGCACCAGGGTCTCGGCCGTGTCGGCGGTGGCGGAGTCGAGGGCGCTGAGGGGGCGTACGGGCGCGAGGAGCGCGGCCGCGCGGGCAGCGGCCGTGTCGCGGGACTCGCAGCCGGCGGCCGGGTTCCAGCGGAGACGGTCGGGGGTGTCGAGGAGATGACTCGGGTCGAACGCGTGCACAGGCCCGAGCTTGGCGCGGGCGGCCTTGGTGCCGGCCCACAGGCCGGGGTCGCTGGTGACGACGAGCACGGGCCCGGCGGCCTCGAGGACGGCCTGGGCGGCGAGGGCGCTCCGGTCGGCTGCGTAGACGAGGCGCTGAGGGCCGGAGGGGGCGGGAGAGGCCGTGGTGGCGGTAGTGGTGGGGACAGGGGCGGCGGTGGCGGGCGCGGGCGTACGCGGCCCGGGGACGGACACCACCGCCTCCTGCTCCGCTACGGGCTGCACTGCTACGGATTCCACCGGCGCGGCCTGCGCCGGCACCCCGACCCCCACCCCCTGCTCCCGCCGCGCCCGCATCGCCCGCCACCGGGCCACCGTCCCGATCGCGAACGTCATCAGCACCACGGCCACCAGCACCTCGCTGATGAGCACGCCCCAGAACAGCCCGTACCCCGACAGCGCCTCCGCTTCCGCCTCCGGCCACGCGGCCGGCAGGTCGCGCGGCTGCGTCATGAGGTGGCGCAGCGCCTGGGGGGTACGGACGAACGTCACGCCGTCCGGCCAGGCGCCGTTCGCGAAGAAGGCCGCGATGCCGGTGGCCGTCCAGACCAGCAGGGTCATGCCCAGCAGGAAGGCGAGGACGCTGACCAGCAGGCCGTCCGGAATTCCGCGCTCCGAGGAGCCGTGGCTCCGGCCGTCCCGGTCCCGTGCGGGCGTCATGTCACGCCACCGTCGACTCGGAGGGCTCGGCCGCGCCGGCCGGATCGCCCGGCCCGTACACCTCCATCGCCGCCGCGGCCCGCTCGGCGGCCGCCGCCTCCGCCGCGAGCTCGCGGGCCAGGTCGTCGCCGTCCTCGGTCATGGCCCGGTCGGTGTAGACCAGCGGCCGTTCGGCGTCGGTGATCAGGTGCTTGACGACCTGGACGTTGCCGTTGACGTCCCAGACCGCGATGCCGGGGGTGAGCGTGGGAATGATCTCCACCGCCCAGCGCGGCAGGCCCAGCACCTGGCCCGTGGCCCGCGCCTCGTCGGCCTTCTGGGCGTAGACGGTCCGCGTCGAGGCCATCTTCAGGATCGCCGCGGCCTCCTTGGCCGCCGCCCCGTCGACCACGTCCGACAGGTGGTGGACCACCGCCACGAACGACAGGCCCAGCCGTCGGCCGAACTTCAGCAGCCGCTGGAAGAGCTGCGCCACGAACGGCGAGTTGATGATGTGCCAGGCCTCCTCGACCAGGAAGATCCGCTTCTTCCGGTCGGGACGGATCCAGGTGTGTTCCAGCCAGACGCCCACGATCGCCATGAGGATGGGCATGGCGATGGAGTTGCGGTCGATGTGCGAGAGGTCGAAGACGATCAGCGGGGCGTCGAGGTCGATGCCGGCCGTCGTCGGCCCGTCGAACATGCCCCGCAGGTCACCGTCCACCAGCCGGTCCAGCACCAGCGCGACGTCCAGGCCCCAGGCCCGTACGTCGTCTATGTCGACGTTCATCGACTCCGCCGACTCGGCCTCGGGGTGGCGCAGTTGCTCGACGATGTCCGTCAGCACCGGCTGGCGGCCCACGATGGTCTCGTTGACGTACGCGTGCGCGACCTTGAGCGCGAAACCGGCCCGCTCGTCCAGTCCTCGTCCCGTCGCGACCTCGATGATCGTGCGGAGGAGGGCGAGCTGGCCGGTCGTGGTGATCGCCGGGTCGAGCGGGTTGAGCCGGATGCCGCCGTTGAGCGCGGCCGTCGGGTCCAGCCGGATGGGGGTTATGCCCAGCTGCTGCGCGATGAGGTTCCACTCGCCGACGCCGTCCTCGCCCTGGGCGTCCAGGACGACGACCTGCCGGTCGCGGAAGCGCAGCTGGCGCAGGACGTACGTCTTCTCCAGCGCCGACTTGCCGTTGCCGGACTCGCCGAGGACGAGCCAGTGCGGGGCGGGCAGCTGCTGGCCGTAGAGCTGGAAGGGGTCGTAGATGTAGCCCTTGCCGGAGTACACCTCGCGCCCGATGACCACGCCCGAGTCGCCGAGGCCGGGGGCCGCGGTGGGGAGGTAGACGGCCTGCGCCTGACCGGTGGAGGTCCGTACGGGCAACCGGGTCGTCTCCACCTTCCCGAAGAGGAAACTGGTGAAGGCGTCGGTGAGGGTGGCCAGGGGATCGAGCACGGCATTGCCCCTATCGTCGGATGCCGGTCGCGAACGGCAGCGTGTTGACGAACGCCCGGTGGTGCTCGCGGTCGCACCACTCGAGCTTGAGGTAGCTCTTGCCCGCCGAAGCTCTTATGGTCCGCTTGTCGCGCGCCAGCGCCTCCGGCGAGCGCGACGAGACGGTGATGTAACCGACCAGGTTGACGCCCGCCGCGCCGCTGGCGAGGTCCTCGCCGCGCTGGTCGACGCGGGAGTGGTGGGCGACGTCGCGGGGGTCGACGACCCGGTTCATCTTGGCGGCGCGCGAGGCGTCCGCGTCGTCGTTCGTCTTCTCGGTCAGCATCCGCTCGATGGCCACGTCGGTCGGCTCCAGGTCCATGCAGACCGCGACCGTACGGATCACGTCCGGGGTGTGCACGAGGAGCGGGGCGAGGAAGTTGACGCCCACGGGCGTCATCGGCCACTCCTTCACCCACGCCGTCGCGTGACACCAGGGCGCGCGCGTGGACGACTCCCGGGTCTTCGCCTGGAGGTAGGTGGGCTCCATGGCGTCCAGCTCGGCCGGCCAGGCGTTGCGCTTGGTCATCGCCTGGATGTGGTCGATCGGGTGGTCCGGGTCGTACATCGAGTGCACGAGCGACGCCAGCCGCCCCTGACCGAGCGGCTGCCGCACCCGGATGTCGGCCTCGGCGAGCCGGGCGCAGATGTCCGTCAGTTCGCGCGCCATGACCACGGCCAGGCCCGCGTCCCGGTCCAGCCGCTGCCTGCCGCCGCCCTCGTGCCGGGAGGCCCGGGAGATGGCCTGCGCCTCGGCGGCCAGCTCGCGGCTGTAGTGCATGCACGCCACGAGGTACGCGCGGTGCTGCTCGGACGACGTCGAGACCATCGACTGCAGCTGGTCGTACGACTCCTTCAGCCAGTCCGGGGCGCTGTCGTCGCCGCGCCGCTCGACGTCCTTGGCGTGCGCGTCGGGGTCGGCGGGCAGCGTACGGGCGAGCATCTGGATGCGGGTGACGTAGCCGTCGCCGTTGGCGACGTGCTTGAGCAGCGTGCCGAACCGCTCGACCAGCGCCTCCTGGTCCTCCGAGTCGCGCAGCCCGACGCCCGGCCCCTCGATCTCGATCGCGGCCGTCACGGTGCGGCGGTCCGCGTGCAGCAGCACGGCGATCTCGTCCGGCCCGAAGGGCGCGGAGAGCCAGTTGATCCGCCCGATGCCCGGCGGCGGGCCCACCTCGACCTCCCGCCCGTCCAGGCGGGTGCCGGCCTCGGTCGCCGAGGAGCGGTACGTGGCGCCGCGGCGGAGGGTGCGCTTGTACGAGCGGTTGATCTCGAACCACTTGTAGAAGGTGCGGTTCTTGTACGGCACGTAGACGGCCGCGAGGGAGAGCGCGGGGAAGCCGGTGAGGGTGACGATCCGCAGCGGGAGGAAGGGCACCAGGAGGCCGCACATCATGCCCAGGAACGCCCCGGCGATGATCAGGGCGATCTCGCCGGTCTCCCGGTTCTTGCCCACGACCGCGTTGGGGCGCGCGCGGCCGATCAGATACGTACGGCGGGCCGCGATCGGCTGGGACTGGGCCGGGATCGTCAACTCCGCTCACCTCCGGATGTATTGCTCTTGCTGTTGTTCTGCGCGCGGGGCGCCGGGCCCGGTGCTGCGGAGGGAGCGCTTCCGTTGCCGCCGCCGCTCGGGGCCGCGGGGCGTGCGCTGTGGGCGGCCACACCGCCGGACATGGCACTGGCGGGACGGGCCTGGTGAGACGACCCTCCGCCGCCGTTGCCGCGGGCGCTGTGGGTGGTGATGCCCTGCTTGACCAGGGCGGCAGGCGAGGAGATCACTGCGGCGGCCTGCCGGGAGGCCGCGTCGTTGCTGGCGGCGCGGCTGCTGACGATCTCGTCGCCGAAGCCGGGCACGAAGCGGTAGATCATCGCACTGGCGAAGATCGCGAGAATGATGATGGCGAGGCCGGACACGACGGCGGAGAAGGCGGTCGGGCCGGTCCCGTTGGACAGCGCGCCGGCCAGGCCGAGGACGATCACGATGATCGGCTTGACCAGGATGACGGCGATCATGATGCCCGCCCAGCGGCGGACGTGCCCCCACATGTTCTTGTCGACCAGCCCCGCGTACACCGCCGTGCCGAGGATGGCCCCGACGTACAGCAGCGCGGCCCGGATCACCAGCTCCAGCCACAGCACGCCCGCGGCGAGCACCGACACGAGCGAGACCACGATCAGCATGATCGGCCCGCCGCCGATGCCGTTGCCCTTCTTGAGCGCGTCGGCGAACCCGCCGAAGAACGCGTCGTTGTTGGCCCCCGAACCGGCGGCGATCACCTCGGTCACGGCATCGGTGGCCGAGACGACCGTGTAGAGGATCAGCGGCGTGAACGCCGATGCCAGGACCGTCAGCCACAGGAACCCGACCGCCTCGGTGACCGCCTCCGAGAACGGCACGCCCCGCACCGCCCGCTTGGCGACGGCCAGCAGCCACAGGATGAGCGTGAGGATGGTGGACGCGGCGAAGACCACCGCGTACTGGCGGAGGAAGGGCGCGTTGGTGAAGTCGACGTTGCCGGTGTTCTGGACGGCGTCGGACAGCTTGTTGATGATCCACGAACCGGCCTCGGCGCAACCCTTTGCCAGTGAGGCCAGGGGGTCCAGGGCGTTGGGGGGGTCGGCGGGGGTGGTGCTACCGCCTCCGGCGCCGCTTCCGGCTTTGCTGCCGTCGCAGTACTTCTTTGCCGGGCCGATGAGCAAGTCGCAGGGATTGTTGCTGGGACTTGCCGTCGGCGTGGGTGATCCGGTCGCGCCGGGGGTCGGGGTGGCGCTTCCAGCCGGCGTCGGGGTGGTGCTTCCGCCCGGTGTCGGCGTAGGAGCGGCAGCCACACGTGTGGCCAGGAGAACGACGGCTGTTTGAACGCCCGCCAGGGCACCGGCGAGGGTAAGGGCACGTCGGCGCGGCCTACCGGGCATAAGTGAAGCCTCCGTACTCCTTGACGGCTTTTGTGATGTCCTCGGAACCGGAAGCAGGGATGTCGCCGGCGACAGGTGCTGGGCCGTCCGTCTGGGAATCGTCTTCGATCTTCCAGTCGGCACCGACCCACTTCAGTTCGAAGGTCCAGGTCTTCCAATCCGTACGCACGGGGTCGGTCGAACCGGTTCCTGCCATGCCGATCAAGCCGGTGTACCAGACGGCGACCTTGGCGCTGTCAGCGTTGAACGCCACCACCTTGGTGCCCACTGGGATAGTGCGTGAGATGAAGGTCTTGTCCTTTGGCGGGTTGCCTGCCGCGTCGAGGCCGAGCCTCTTCAGGAAGTCTGCCGAGTACGCCTGGTCCTGCGGGCCCTTGAGTTTGGCAGCGGCGTCAGTGGTGTAGATCGCATCCACGATCGCGTGACGACTGTCCGCCTTGAACATCCCGTCACCCCCCAACGCCACCGCGAAATTCGCCGCGGCGCTCTGCGCCCCCTGCTCCGAATGGGCGAACCCCGAGGCGATCTGGCCGGTCTTGCCGTCGACCGGCTTGGTGCCGGTGGGGGCCGTCGCCTGGCCGCCGGTGGGGGTGCGGTGGGAGCCGTCGCCGTTGTCGGAGGAGGAACCGGAGTCGCCGCCGCGGTTGGCGAAGGCGATGGCGGCGATGAGCAGCACCACGACGCCCACGACAGTGATCAGGTTCCGGCCGGAGGGGCGGCCCGTGCGGCCGGCGCGGCCGCTGCCGCGCCGGGGTGGGGCGTACGGGTCGACCTCGCCCTCCGGGAGGCGCGTGCGCGTCCCGTGGTGGCGGTTGTCGCCGTAGTCGCCCTGGCCGCTGCCGTAGCCGTCGTCGCCGAGACTCATGCTCCGCCTGCTCCCTCATACGTCGTGGCCGGCTTGCCGCCCGTATATGACGGTAGCGGTGGGAAGGGAATCCGGGGGGTGGGCGAAGGGGTGTGAGGGGGCATCAGGTGGCAGCCTCGGTGCGGGGGGACTCGGGGACGAGAGGGTCTGCGCGGGAGTGATGCGCGGCGGGACCGGACGGAAACGGACGGAAGCGGAAGGGGCGGACTGGGGGCGCGTAAGGGGGGCTCAGACGGCCATGCCGTAGACGATCGTGAACAGCGTGCCGAGCGAGCCGATGATGAACACCCCCGTCAGGCCCGCCACGATCAGGCCCTTGCCCTGCTCGGCGCTGAACGTGTCCCGGAGTGCCGTCGCGCCGATGCGCTGCTTTGCCGCGCCCCAGATCGCGATCGCCAGGCAGAGCAGGATCGCCGCCGCCATGATGACCTCGATCATCACGCGTGCTTCGCGCCCGAGTTCACCGAACGGGCCCCATTTCGGGGCGATTCCGCCAATGATGGTGTTGATGTCGCCCTTGTTGCCGGCAGCCAAAAACATTTCTAACTCACCGCCCCTTATGGGTAGTTGTATCCCCTCCGCCGCACGGCAAAGGTCAGGACCTATCTTCGCCGACGATGCCGCCCCGCATGTCGATTTGGCGGCATTTTTTGCCGGAACCCGTACGAGTGAGCGGTGGTGCCGCCCTGACCTGCGGCGAAGCCCCGTTGTCAGTGGGGGGTCCTAGGGTGACTCTGTGTATCACGCGTATGGACGCCGAGCAATGAGCGGCGATACAGGGGGGCGCGGAGATGTTCAAACGACAGTGTGTTCGGTGGGTACTCTTCCTGATCTGCGCATGGAGCCGCGCACGGTTCGAGATCAAGGGTGGTACGCGTGCTGGTTGCCGGTCGTTACCGGTTGGGGGAGCCGCTCGGCCGTGGGGGAATGGGCGAAGTCTGGCAGGGGCACGACGAGGTGCTGGGCCGTCAGGTGGCGGTCAAGCTGCTCCTGGGGGACGACTCCGACGAGTCCTCCGCTATGCGCTTCCGGATGGAGGCCCAGACGGCCGCGCGCCTGAATCACCCTCAGGTCGTCGCCGTGTACGACTTCGGCGAGTGGGACGGCCGCTTCTATCTCGTCATGGAACTTGTCCAGGGGCCGAGCCTGCAGGGCGAGCTCGCGGCCCAGGGGACGCTCGCCGTGCGCCGCGTGGCCGACATCGCCGCCCAGACGGCGTCCGGCCTGGCTGCCGCGCACGCGCAGGGGGTGGTCCACCGCGATGTGAAGCCCGGAAACCTGATGGTGGACGCCGCGAGCAGCGCCCTGAAGATCGGCGACTTCGGCATCGCGCGGTTCGTCGACGAGACCTCGGCCCAGCTGACCCGGGCCGGGCAGATCGTCGGTACGAGCACCTACCTCGCCCCCGAGCGGGCGCTGGGGCGGACGGCCGGCCCGGAGTCGGACGTGTACGCCCTGGGGTGCGTGCTGTACCAGCTGCTGATCGGCCGGCCGCCCTTCTGGTCCGAGAGCCCGACGACGCTGCTCTACATGCACGTGGACAGCACGCCCGAGCCGCCGCGGCTGCAGCGGGGCGAGATCCCGTACGCGTTCGAGGCCTTCCTGCTGCGCATGCTGGCCAAGCAGCCGGAGGAGCGGCCGTCGGCCCAGGAGGTCGCGGACTTCTTCGCCGACGGCTCCTGGGAGGACCGGGCGCAGCCGCTGCCGAACGCCACGGCTCCCCACGCCATGGGCCCGATGGCCGGGGGCCCGCACGGCACGGGAGCCAACCGCATGGGCCCCAACGGAATGGGTGCTCCCGGCATGGGCCCCGCAGGCATGGCTCCGACGGCCGTGTCGGCCGCCGTCCCGCCGGCTCCGGGCGCTCCGCCGCCGCCGTTCGTGCCGCCCCCGTCGCCCGGCCGGTTCGGCCCGCAGCGGGAGAGCACGACCACCTATGCCGCGGTGCCACCGCCCGCGCGGAAGCGGAAGACGCTGCTCGGCGTCGTCGCCGGGGCGGCCGCCTTCGTGGTCGCGGCCCTGATCGGGGTCAGCATGTTCGAGTCCGGAAGTGGCGGTGGCGGCAAGGGCGGTTCCTCGCCGTCGGCCGTCCCCGCTGCCGAGGCGAGCCAGGACGGGGACGCGAAGCCTCCGGGCGTCGACGTCGACGCCGTGCCCTCGCGGACCGCGAAGGCCACCCGCTCGCCGAAGTCCGGGAAGTCGCCGAAGCCGGCGAAGTCCGCGGGGCCGGCGGACGGCTCGGCGCGCCCGTCCTCGTCGTCCTCGCCCCGGCCCTCGTCCTCGGCGGGCAAGCCGAAGAAGCCGCGCGAGCGGGACGACGACTGACGGGACGACGGCCGGCACGGTGACGGCTGACAGACGGCGGCTGCCGGGCGGCCGGGGCGTGGAGGGTCAGTCCTCGATGCCCTCGACGAAGTGGTCGAACTCGCCCGCCTGGACGCCGAGGACGAACGCGTCCCACTTGGCGTCGGTCGTCACCACGACCTTCTCGGGGTTGATGTTCTCCCGGATGTAGACGTTGCCGTCGTTCCCGAAGGCGACCTCCAAATACTCGGTCATCTTCTCGTCGTCGGTGGCCGGGATCCACTTGAGACCGGCGGGAATCTCGGGCACGTGCCGCCCCCTCCTGAGATGGGATGTTCGGATGAACGCCGGCGCTCACCCTAGCGTCGCGCCGCCGGGTCCGGGCCGGTGGCGGGGCGAGGCCGTCTGGTTCCCGCTCGTAGGGTGATGCAGGCTAAAGCGTCGGGGGACGACGGAGGCTGACGGACCGTACGGAAGTCCGGATACGCGGTGGGCCCTTGGGGGAGGATTGCGGGGTGCGGAAGCTCTGGTTGGGCGTGGGTGCCGGTATCGGCTTGTGCCTGAGTTTCGTCGGGCTGCTCTTTGTCGGTGTGTACGTGGCCGCGGGGAACATCGTGGGCGGCGGCGGGGGCAGGGGGACGGTCGGGCTGGCCAAGGGGGCGGTTCCGGATCAGTACCAGGCGCTCGTCGCCCAGTGGGGCAACCTCTGCCCCGCCCTCAACCCGGCGATCCTCGCCGCGCAGCTCTACACCGAGAGCAACTGGAACCCCAGGGCCGTCAGTCCCGCCGATGCCCGGGGGATAGCGCAGTTCATCCCGGAGACCTGGGCCGGGCACGCGGTCGACGGCAACGGCGATGGAAAGCGGGACATCTGGGATCCTCAGGACGCGATTCCCTCCGCCGCCACCTATGACTGCGACCTCGCCAAGTACGTCAAGAACGTCCCCGGCGACATCACGGACAACATGCTCGCTTCGTACAACGCCGGTTCGTACGCCGTCATCAGGGCGGGCGGCATTCCGCCGTACAACGAGACGCAGGGCTATGTGAAGTCGATCCGCAGTCTGGAGAAGAGCTTCGCGCGGCCGGTCGGCAGGGTTGCGCCGTCGCAGGCGGCGGCCGGGGCGATCTACTTCGCCCAGGAGAAGCTGGGCACGCCCTACCTCTGGGGCGGTGACGGCACCAAGGAGGACAACGGGCGTTTCGACTGCTCGGGCCTGACGAAGGCGGCGTACGAGTCCGTGGGCATCGAACTGCCGCGCGTGGCCAACGACCAGTGGAACGCGGGGCCGCACCCCAAGCGGGACGAACTCCTGCCCGGCGACCTGGTCTTCTTCGCGCACGACTTGAAGGATCCGCGCAGCATCCACCACGTGGGCCTCTACGTGGGCGGAGGGTACATGATCAACGCGCCGTACACCGGAGCTGTGATCAGGTTCGACAAGATTGATTCACCGGATTACATCGGTGCGACACGGGTGACGCAGGATGGCGCAAAAGCGCTCCCCAAACCCAAGTCCGCCTGACCGGAACAGCCCGGGCTGGGACGATGGGTCACCCTTCGATAACGTCCTAGTGATCATTGGGTAGAGAGTGGAACGCTCTACTGGAGTAGGGCGTTCCAATGAAGTGGGTGAGCAGCGCCGCAGGCTGCGGCGCACGGACCACGGGGGTCGGTAGCTGGACGTGGCGACAGGCGACAGATAGGGGCCGGGGCAATGGCTGGACTCGTGACGGGAGACTCCATGCCGGCGGCCGGGGGCGGTTCGAACCCCGACGACAGACTGCTCTACGAGATCAACGGTCTCGCGAAGTCCGCGCCGCACTGGGCGGACCGCGCGATGGAGTTCATCGGCGAGTACGGGATCGTCTTCGGCTTCGCCGTGCTGATGCTGTGCGCGTGGTGGAGCGTCCGCAGGAGCGACGACGCGCCCGCCGGGACTGCGGCCCTGCTGTGGGCGCCGGTCGCGGCCGGCATCGCGCTCCTGGTCAACATCCCCATCCGCGGCTTCGTCCGCCGCCCCCGGCCCTTCCTCGATCACCAGGGGCTCGAGGTCCTGGTCAAGGGGAAGACCGACTTCTCCTTCGTCAGCGACCACGCGACGCTGACCATGGCCCTGGGCGTGGGCCTGTTCGTGGCCAACCGGAAGTACGGGCTCGTCGGCATCGGCCTGGCGCTGCTCGAGGGCTTCTGCCGGGTCTACATGGGCGTGCACTACCCCACGGACGTCATCGGAGGCTTCGCCCTCGGCACCGCCGTCACCCTGCTCCTCGCCCCGCTCGCGATGATGCTGCTCACGCCGCTGACGCGGAGGATCGCCGGGACGCGGGCGGGCCGGCTCGTCCGGTCTGCCGGCGCGCCCGTGGCCGTGGTGCCCGCCGCCGGGGCCGGTGAAGGCGCCGACGACGGCGCCGCCCTCACCGGCCCCGGCACCGCCGGCCGCCCGCGCCACCACGACCGCGACCTGGCCGCCTGACAGCAGGCCGCCTGGCAGCCGACCGCGTGCCGGTCGGCGTATCGGACTCAGAGCGCCTGCGGGAAGTCGAAGACGCGCTTCGGGTCGTAGCGCCGCTTCAGCTTCGTGAGGCGGTCCGCCGCGTCCCCGTAGTAGGCCTTGCGCCAGTCCTTCAGGCCCGGGTCCGTGTAGTTCTGGTACGCGGCGCCCGAGGCGTACCGGCGCATCGCCGTGTGCGCGCCGTCCAGCCAGGCCGTCTGCGCCGTGCCCGCACCGCCCGCCGCCCACGACGTCAGGTACTGCGCCAGCATCCGCGACCGCCGGTGCACGAAGGCCGTCGCCAGCGGCTGCACGCGGTTGACCGCGCCGCCCAGGGCCGTCAGCTGCACCGAGGCGCCGCCGCCCTTGACCCCGCGCCCGAAACGTTCCAGCTGGTCGAGCAGCGCCCGCACGCCCGCCGCGTCCAGAGAGCGGTCGAAGAAGTCCGAGCGCGCCGCGTACGTCTCGCGCCCCAGCTTGCCGGAGGCCTCGCGGCCGGGCGTGGCGCCCGGTAGGTGGCACTGCTCGGTGGACTTGTCGCCGCAGCCGGCGTAGGCGCGCACGGTGTCGAGGTAGGAGTGGCGCCGCAGTCGCACGGTGCCGATGCCGGCGCTGCCGCCGGTCGCCTTGGCCACCTTGCCGGTCAGCTCGTCGAAGGCGTTCTCCAGGTCCCCGTACGAGCCGATCGTGAACGCGGCGACGGATATGCGGGGCGAGCCGCCCCCCGCGGCCGACAGGTCGCAGGCCGACCAGATCTCGTCCGGCCGGCTCGGCCCCCACTCCTGCCACGCCCGCACCACGGCCGCGGCCTTGGACCAGGGGAAGGAGACGTAGCCGGTCACCCCCTCGCCCACGGCGCGGGTGCGGAAGCGGAGTTCGGTGACGACGCCGAAGTTGCCGTTGCCGGCGCCGCGCAGGGCCCAGAAGAGGTCCGCCTCGCGGGTGGCGTCGCAGACGACGGTCTTGCCGTCGGCGGTGACGAGGGTGGCGCCGGTGAGGCTGTCGCAGGTGAGGCCGTAGGCGCGGGAGAGGATGCCGTGGCCGCCGCCCAGGGTGAGCCCGGAGACGCCGACGGTGGGGCAGGAGCCGGCCGGGATGGTCACGCCGTGCGCGGCCAGGCTGGTGTAGACGTCGACGAGCTTGGCGCCGGCGCCTATGACGGCGGTGGACGCGGACGGCGTCCGGACGCTGCTCAGCCGCGAGACGTCGATGACGAGCCGGTCGTTGCCGCTGGACCAGCCGGCGTAGCTGTGACCGCCGTTGCGTATGGAGACGGGTATGGAGTAGCGGCGGGCGAAGGCCAGGGCCGCGGAGATGTCCGCCGTGCCGGCGACGTAGGCGATCGCCGCGGGGCGCAGCGCGTCGAAGCGGGTGTTGTACAGCTGCCGGGCGGCGGTGTAGTCGGCGTCGCCGGGGCGTACGAGGCCGCCGGCGAGGCCCTTGCCGAGGGCGGTCCAGTCGCTCTTGCCGGCCTTTCTGGTGGCCGCCGTCGCCGTGCCCGTCGTCGCCGTGGCACCCAGGGCGGCGCCCGCCGCCAGTCCGGTGCCCGCTGCCAGAAGTGTGCGCCTGCCGATGGTCATGCCGTTCCGCCCCTGGTGCCGTTTGTCGCGTGTGCGCTGATGCGCCTGACCCGAGTCCCCGTTGATCAAACAGATGGCTCGGCGGGGCGGGCGGTTCCGGCCGGGGGCGACGGGGCGGGGACCAGGGGGGGACTAGCCGGTGGCCGAGGTGTCGTGCAGGTGCGCGTCGGCGTCGGCGCGCGCCAGGGAGCGCGCCCGGCGGGCGGGGCCGTACCAGCCGCAGCTGCAGCGGGCCGTGCAGAAGGAACCGCGCTCGCTGGTGCTGGTGGTGTGGTCCGCGCGGTGCGGCGCGGTGGATGGATCGGACACGGGTCCACGCTACCGGGCCGTGACGGCCACCCCTGGGCGGTCGTTGAAGGAACGGGTTCCACTAGCGTGCGGCAGGGGGCTTACGGACATGGCTGTGCCCAGGCACAGGCGCGGGAGCGCGGTCGTCGCCGGTGCGGTGGCGGGCGGCCTCGCCTTTGGTCTGCTCGTGATGTCCGGCTGCGCCGAGAAGGAGACGGCCGGGGAGGGCGCGGCCTCCGGCGCGGGCGGCAGCAGCCTGGTCCGGCAGGCCCACGAGGCCGTCGTTCCCGCCGCCGCGGACCCCGTCCGGGCGCTCGCCGCCGTGCGGCACGCCTCCGCCGCGCTGGCCCGGGCGGGCGGCGCGAAGGTCCGTACGTCCATGGAGACCGTCAGCGGCGGCACGCGGCTGACCATTCACGGCCGGGGCGCCTACGACTTCGCGCGGCCCGTCGGGCGGCTGACGGTGATGCTGCCCGAGGGCGGTGCGGGCAGCGCCGGGCACCGGCCGATCACCGAGGTGTTCGCGCCGGGCGCGCTGTACATGAAGAACCGCGGGGCGGGCGTGCCCGCCGGCAAGTGGGTGCGCCTCGACACGGGCACCCTCGCCGACGGCGACCTGCTCACCAGCGGCGCCACCGATCCCCTCGCGGCGGCCGAGCTGCTGGGCGGCGCGCGCGAGGCGGCGTACGCGGGCGAGGAGCGGCTCGGCGGGGACCGGGTGGATCACTACTGGGGCACGGTCGACCTGTCCCGGGCGGCGCGGGCCGCGCCCGCGCGGGACAGGGCGGCGCTGACGGCGGCGGCGAAAGGGTTCTCCAGTGGGACCGTCGCGTTCGACGCGTATCTCGACCGGCAGGGCCGGCCGCGGCTGCTGCGCTACCGCTTCGGGGTGGCGGACCGGGAGGGGGCCGGGCGGGCCGAGGCGGGCGTCGCCCACCGGCCGATGGCCTCGGCGGCGTCCGCGTCCGCCGCGTCCTCCGCCGCCGTGTCCGCCGCGCCGGCGACGGCCGCGGCCACCGTTTCGGCCCCGCCGTCGCCGATGACCGTGGTCTCCACGGTCGAGCTCTTCTCGTTCGGATTCCGGCCGGACATCTCCCTGCCCGCACCCGCCGAAATCTATGCGGGCACGGTCGCTTCGCCGCAGAAATAGCGCGGCAGGGCGTAGTTGGCCATGGAAATGGTCCTTCTGTGCCATGCGCGGCGTGTGTACCGATCACTACGCTGGAAAGCGGTCCCGAGAAGCCCCGAGGAGGTGAATCACGTGGTTTCGCGACGCGGTTCGTCCGGCGGGCCGGACCCCGCGGCCCTCATCGAGATCGATCTCTACGGCGAGCTGATGATCGCCGCGTCCAGCGCGGTGGAGGAACGCCTCAGCTTCGACCGGATCGACGAGGTGCTGCGGGTCGTCCGGCGCCGGCCGTCCGGGCCGGAAGGGGACGCGGACGGCTGAGGCCTGCGTCCGCAAAGGGCTACGTCCGCAGAGGCCCACGTCCACAAAGGCCCATGTCCACAAAGGCCCATGTCCGCAGAGGCCTACGTCCGCAGCAGCCGCGCGATCGCCGCGCTGGCCTCCTCCACCTTCGCGTCGATCTCCGCGCCGCCCTTGAGGGCCGCGTCGGCCACGCAGTGGCGCAGGTGCTCCTGGAGGAGCTGGAGGGCGAAGGACTGGAGGGCCTTCGTGCTCGCCGAGACCTGGGTGAGTATGTCGATGCAGTAGACGTCCTCCTCGACCATGCGCTGGAGGCCGCGGATCTGGCCCTCGATCCGGCGCAGTCGCTTGAGGTGCTGGTCCTTCTGCTTGCTGTAACCGTGCGGTCCGGGGTGCTCCCCGGGCGCGGACGCCTCGCCGTGGCAGGAGGCCGCGGGGGGCTCAGTGGTGCTGGTCACTGTGGCATCCGTGGCCGTCATGGCGTCCTCCGTTGTCCTGCGGGTTCCTGCCCGTGCCGCCGGGCCGCTGGAATCAGCGGGATGATGAGCGTACGGGCGGCACCGGGGTCCGCCGGGGTCCGCATGTCGGCGATACCCTTTTCCCATACCCCGGGCGGGTATATCGTACCCAAAATCTCCGCCGGAGGCCCGTACCGCCTTCATGAGCACTCTGCCCGATGGGCGACACTGAGGGAATGCCAGTTAGCTGTGGCTGGATGATGCGCCTAGCATCAACGAGACCGAATCCGCTGCACCCCGAGGATCCCACGTGCGCTTTCGTCTGACCCCCAGGGAGACGAGCTTCTACGACATGTTCGCCGCCTCCGCGGACAACATCGTCACGGGCTCCAAGCTCCTGATGGAACTGCTCGGAGCGGAGAGCTCCGCCCGGGCCGAGATCGCCGAGCGTATGCGGGCAGCGGAGCACGCCGGGGACGACGCGACGCACGCGATCTTCCACCAGCTGAACTCCTCTTTCATCACGCCGTTCGACCGCGAGGACATCTACTCCCTCGCCGGTTCGCTCGACGACATCATGGATTTCATGGAAGAGGCCGTCGACCTGGTCGTCCTCTACCAGGTCGAGGAATTGCCGAAGGGCGTCGAGCAGCAGATCGAGGTTCTCGCGCGGGCCGCCGAGCTGACCGCCGAGGCGATGCCGAACCTGCGGACGATGACCAACCTCACGGAGTACTGGATCGAGGTCAACCGCCTCGAGAACCAGGCCGACCAGATTCACCGCAAGCTCCTCGCCCACCTCTTCAACGGCAAGTACGACGCCATCGAGGTGCTCAAGCTCAAGCAGATCGTCGATGTGCTCGAGGAGGCCGCCGACGCGTTCGAGCACGTGGCGAACACGGTCGAGACCATCGCCGTCAAGGAGTCCTGACCTCCGGTGGACACCTTCGCTCTTGTCGTGACCATCGTGGTCGCGCTCGGATTCACCTATACCAACGGCTTCCACGACTCCGCGAACGCCATCGCGACCTCGGTCTCCACGCGGGCGCTGACCCCGCGCGCGGCCCTCGCGATGGCGGCGGTGATGAACCTCGCCGGTGCGTTCCTCGGCAGCGGAGTCGCCAAGACCGTCAGCAAGGGCCTGATCGAGACGCCGGTGGGCGACAAGGGGATGGGCATCCTCTTCGCCGCGCTGGTCGGCGCGATCGTCTGGAACATGGTCACCTGGTACTTCGGCCTGCCCTCGTCCTCCTCGCACGCCCTGTTCGGCGGCATGGTGGGCGCGGCGCTCGCCGGCGGCACGACCGTCATCTGGTCGGGCGTCGTCGAGAAGGTCGTCATCCCGATGTTCCTCTCGCCGTTCGTCGGCCTGATCCTCGGCTATCTCGTGATGGTCGCGATCATGTGGATGTTCCGCAGGGCCAACCCGCACAAGGCCAAGCGCGGCTTCCGCATCGCCCAGACCGTCTCGGCCGCCGGCATGGCGCTCGGCCACGGTCTGCAGGACGCCCAGAAGACCATGGGCATCGTGGTGATGGCCCTGGTCATCGGCGATGTGCAGGGCAAGAACGAGGCGATCCCGCTGTGGGTCAAGCTCGCCTGTGCGATCACGCTCTCGCTCGGTACGTACGCGGGTGGCTGGCGGATCATGCGGACGCTCGGCCGCCGCATCATCGAGCTGGACCCGCCGCAGGGCTTCGCCGCCGAGACCACGGCCGCCTCGGTCATGTACACGGCGTCGTTCATGTTCCACGCGCCGATCTCCACCACGCACGTGATCACCTCCGCCATCATGGGCGTGGGCTCCACCAAGGGCACGCGCGCGGTGCGCTGGGGCGTCGCGAAGAACATCGTGATGGGCTGGTTCATCACCATGCCGGCCGCGGCGATCGTGGCCGCGTTCAGCTTCTGGCTGGTGAACCTCGCGTTCGGCTAGCGCGCAGCCGTAAACGGATGGGCCCGCCCCCTGGTACGAACAGGGGGCGGGCCCTTCGCCTTGCGGTGGCACCGCCATGCAGCACCGCGAGACGGGTTTCCGGGCGGGCTCAGCCGAAGCGGCCCGAGATGTAGTCCTCGGTGGCCTGCACCGAGGGGTTGGAGAAGATGCGCTCCGTGTCGTCGATCTCCACCAGCTTGCCCGGCTGGCCGACGCCCGCCAGGTTGAAGAAGGCGGTGCGGTCCGAGACGCGGGCCGCCTGCTGCATGTTGTGGGTCACGATGACGATCGTGAAGTGCTCCTTCAGCTCGCCTATCAGGTCCTCGATGGCGAGCGTGGAGATCGGGTCGAGCGCCGAGCAGGGCTCGTCCATCAGCAGGACCTGCGGCTCGACCGCGATCGCCCGCGCGATGCACAGACGCTGCTGCTGGCCGCCGGAGAGGCCGGCGCCCGGCTTGTTCAGGCGGTCCTTGACCTCGTTCCAGAGGTTGGCGCCCTTGAGGGACTTCTCCACGATGCCGTCCAGCTCGGCCTTGCGGACCCGGTCGCCGTTGAGGCGGACGCCGGCGGCCACGTTGTCGTAGATCGACATGGTGGGGAAGGGGTTCGGCCGCTGGAAGACCATGCCGACCGTGCGGCGCACGGAGACCGGGTCGACGCCGGGACCGTAGAGGTTCTCGTCGTCCAGCATCACCTTGCCCTCGACGCGGCCGCCGGGGGTGACCTCGTGCATGCGGTTCAGGGTGCGCAGGAAGGTGGACTTGCCGCAGCCGGAGGGGCCGATGAAGGCGGTCACGGAGCGGGGCTCGACGGTCATCGAGATGTCGTCGATCGCCTTGTGGCTGCCGTAGTAGGCGTTCAGGCCGCTGACGTCGATTCGCTTGGCCATGGGGATCACTACTTCTTTCGAGGAATCAAACCGCGTCAGCGGCCGGCCTTGGGGGCCTTCCAGCGGGCGATGCCGCGGGCCACCAGGTTGAGGATCATGACGAAGGCGATGAGGACCAGGGCCGCGGCCCAGGCGCGGTCGTAGCTGGCCTCGTTGCCGGCCGCCCACTGCTCGTAGATGTAGTACGGCAGGGAGGACTGGGCGCCTTCGAAGGGGTTGTTGTTGATCAGCTGCGACCCGAAGACCAGCAGGACGATCGGGGCGGACTCGCCGGCGATGCGGGCGACCGCGAGCATCACGCCGGTGGCGATGCCGCCGATGGCGGTGGGCAGGACGACCTTGAGGATCGTGCGCCACTTGGGCACGCCCAGTGCCAGGGAGGCCTCGCGCAGCTCGTTGGGGACGAGCTTGAGCATCTCCTCGGTGGAGCGGACGACGACCGGCATCATCAGGATCGCCAGGGCCATGGAGCCGGCGAATCCGGAGTAGCCGTTGTCCATCATCAGGATCCAGAAGCTGAGGACGAACAGGCCGGCGACGATCGACGGGATGCCCGTCATGACGTCGACGAAGAAGGTCACGGCCTTGGCCAGGCGCCCGCGCCCGTACTCCACCAGGTAGATCGCCGTCAGCAGGCCGATGGGGGCCGCGATGGCGGTGGCGATGCCGACCTGCTCCAGGGTGCCGATGATGGCGTGGTAGACGCCGCCGCCGGGCTGGATGGTCAGGACGCCGGCCATGGAGTGGGAGAGGAAGTTGCCGTCGAGCACCTTGATGCCGCGCGCGATCGTCTCCCAGACCAGGGAGACCAGCGGGACGACGGCGATCAGGAAGCAGACCCAGACGAGGCTGGTGGCGAGGCGGTCCTTGGCCTGCCGGCGGCCCTCGACGCGGGCGGCGAGGGCGAACATCCCGGCGACGTAGAGGACGGCGGCGAGCAGGCCCCACTGGACGTGGCTGCCGAGCCCGGCGCCGATGCCGATCCCGGTGCCCACGGCGGCCGCGCCGAGCGCGAGGGCCGCGGGGGCCCAGCGGGGCAGGCGGGGCTGGTGCAGGCCGGAGGGGGCCTTCGGGGCGCTGTCGGCGACCAGGGGCTTGTTCATGGTCACTCCGCTCATGCCGTGTACTCCTTGCGGCGCGCGATGATCAGCCGGGCGGCGCCGTTGACCAGGAGGGTCAGGACGAACAGCACGAGGCCGGAGGCGATCAGGGCGTCCTTGCCTATCTCGCCGGACTCCTTGAAGCTGCTCGCGATGTTCTGGGCGAACGTGCCGCCTCCGGGGTCCAGCAGGCTCGTGCCGATCTCGAAGCTGGGGGAGAGGACCGTCGCGACGGCCATCGTCTCGCCGAGCGCACGGCCCAGGCCCAGCATCGAGGCGCTGATGACACCCGAACGGCCGAAGGGGAGTACCGACATCCGGATGACTTCCCAGCGGGTCGCGCCGAGCGCGAGGGCGGCCTCCTCGTGCATCTTCGGGGCCTGCAGGAAGACCTCGCGGCTGACGCTGGTGACGATCGGCAGGATCATGATCGCCAGCAGGATGCCGATGGTGAAGAGCGAGCGGGCGGCGCCGTCGTGGTACTCGAAGATCCCGGTCCAGCCGAAGTAGTCGTTCAGCCAGCCGTAGAGCCCGCCCAGGTGCGGCACCAGGAACAGGGCGCCCCACAGGCCGTAGACGATGGACGGCACGGCGGCGAGCAGGTCGATGACGTACGACAGCGGCGTCGACAGCCTGCGCGGTGCGTAGTGGGAGATGAACAGCGCGATGCCGATGGCGACCGGCACGGCGATGAGCATGGCGATCAGCGAGCTGACGACCGTGCCGAAGGCCAGCACGGCGATGCCGAAGACCGGCGGGGTGGAGTTGGCGCTCCACTCGAAGGTCGTGAAGAAGTTGCCCTCGTTGTGGGAGAGGGCGTTGGTGGCCCGCACGGTGAGGAAGACCGCGATGGCGGCCATGATCACCAGGAGCAGGATGCCGGATCCGCGCGAGAGCGCGAGGAAGATCCGGTCGCCGGGCCGCGTGGTGGCCTTCTGCTCGGCGGGTGCCGGGCCGCCGGCGAGGGGCGGCGGGCTTGCTGCGGTGGCTGGGGTTATGTCCATGGGGTTTCTCCGGTCTGCGGAGTCCTGCCGGGTGCCGCCTCTCGGCGGCGGCGGGGCTCCTGGCGCGGCGGTGCACCGGACGGTGCGGCCGGCCCCTGGTCAGTGGGCCGGGGCCGGCCGCATCCGTGTCAGGAGAGGGTCGCGACGGTCTCGCGGACCTTCTTGGCGATCTCGGCGGGCAGCGGCGCGTAGCCGAGCTCCTTCAGGACCGACTGGCCGTCCTCGCTCGCGATGTAGGTGAGGAAGGACTTCGTGGCCGGCAGCGTCTCGGCCTTGTTGCCCTTGTCCCCGACGATCTCGTACGTCACCAGGGTGATCGGGTAGGCGCCGTCGGCCTTGGTGGTGTAGTTGAGCTTGAGGGCGAGGTCCTTGTCGGTGCCCACGATCTTCGCCTCGGAGATGGCCTTGGAGGCGTTGTCGGAGGTGGCCTCGACCGGGGCGGAGGCGCCGGTGTTGAGCTTCACCGTCTTGATCGAGTTGGCGGTGGCGTAGGACAGCTCGAAGTAGGAGATGGCGCCCGCGGTCTGCTTGACCTGCGAGGAGACACCGGCCGAGCCGTCGGCGGACTGGCCGCCCTTGGCCTTCCAGGCCTTGGCGGGCTCGTACGGCCAGGACTTGTCGGCCGCCGCCTTGAGGTACTTGGTGAAGTTGTCCGTGGTGCCGGACTCGTCGGAGCGGTGGAACGCCTGGATCTTGAGGTCCGGCAGCTTGGCGTCCGGGTTGAGCTTCTTGATCGCCTCGTCGTTCCACTTCTCGATCTTCGAGTCGAAGATCTTGGCGAGGGTGTCGGCGTCCAGCACCAGGTTGTCCACGCCCGGGACGTGGTAGCCGATGGCGATCGGGCCGCCGAGCAGGGGCAGGTTGATGCCCTGACCGCCCTTGACGACGTCCTTGGACTTGGCGACCTCCTCCGGCTTGAGCGCGGAGTCGGAGCCGGCGAAGGCGGTCTTGCCCTGGAGGAACTCCTGGATGCCGGCGCCGGAGCCCGTGGCCTTGTAGTTGACCTGGATGTCCTTGCAGGCCTGGGAGAAGTTCTTCACCCACAGGTCCATGGCGTTCTTCTGCGCGGAAGAGCCGGAGGCCAGCAGCTGGCCCTTGCCCTCGCACTTGATGTTGCCGGCGGCCTTGGTCGAGCCGTTGCCGCCCGAGGCACCGCCGCTGTTGTCGTCCGAGCCGCACGCCGTGAGGACCAGGGCACCGGAGACGGCGATGGCGCCGAGGGCGACTGTGCGAAGCCGGTTCTTGCGCTGAAGCTTCACTTTCGGGGGTTCCTTCCGGGAGCCGCCGCTCGGGCGGCGTGCGAGAGGTCGGTGGAGCTGTTCCGCCGTGGGGCGGGGCGGGTGGCGGGTGGTTCACCCGGATGGTGTGACTCCCACCCTCCACGGCTGAAATTAGGCAGATCAGGTGAAGCGGTCGATGGGGCAGAGTGAACGGAGGGTGAACCTCACCCGTCGGTGTGGTAGCTCTCCGGACGGCCGGATTCCAGCCCCCAGTGTGACGCAGGTCTCTGTCGATTTACGGGCAGCCGTGGCAGCATCCGAACGCGCGTGACGGCACGTCAGGCGCGGGGGCGGAGTCGCGGAGGGGTTCTGTGAGGCGGAACGGTGGCACGTCCGGCGGGGGAGGCCCCGCATACGGCGCGAGTGGTGTGGCCGGGGAGGCCCGGGGTTCTTTTGGCGCCGTAAGAGCCGATACGGCCGGTTTGGCCGGCGCTACGGGCCCGCTGGACGTCAAGCGTCCCTTCGGCGCTACGGGCCCGGGCGCGCGGCGCCTCGCCCTCGCGGTCGCGCTCGTCTGCGCCCTGGGCGCGGGCGCGCTCGCCGTCCCGGCCGTCGCCCACGCGGATCCCGGCCCCCCGCAGCCTGCCGCGTCGTCCGCGGCGCCGGCCGCCAGCTCCCTGGAGGAGGTCCACAAGCAGGTGGAGAGCCTCTACCGCAAGGCCGAGGCCGCCACCGACGCCTACAACGCGGCGAACGAGCAGCAGCGCCTGCAGGAGAAGGCGGTCGCGGAGCTCACCCGCCGGGTGAAGGACACCCAGCAGCGCCTGGACCTGCTCCGCGGCAGGACCGGCGCCCTCGCCCGCGCCCAGTACCGCAGCGGCGCGCTCACCCCGCCGACGCAGCTGTTCTTCAGCGACTCGCCCGAGACCTTCCTCAACGGCGTCAGTCTCGCCCGCAAGGGCGAGCAGGCCACCCGGGACCTGCTGACGCAGCTCACGGCCACGCGCGCGGACCTCGGGCGCTACGCCAAGGCCGCCGAGGACCGCCGCAAGACGCTCGAGGGCGACCGCAAGAAGAAGGAAGCGGCGAAGAAGGAGATCGAGAGCCGGCTGGAGGCCGCGAAGAAGCTCGAGTCGAAGCTGGCCGACAAGGAGCGCGAGCGGCTGCGGCAGCTGGAGGAGGAGCGGGCCCGTCAGGCGCAGGCGACCTGGCTCTCCAGCTCCGCCGGCAAGGGCGTCATGAACGACAAGGGCTCGGCCGCCACCGGCGACGGCAAGCGCGCGGTCGACTTCGCGTCCGCCCAGATCGGCAAGAACTACGTCTGGGGCGCCGAGGGCCCGGACACCTACGACTGCTCGGGGCTCACGCTCAAGGCGTGGGCGGCGGCCGGGCGCGCGATCCCGCGCACCTCGCAGGAGCAGTGGCGGCAGCTGCCGAAGATCGACGTCAAGGACATGCGCCCGGGCGACCTGGTGATCTACTTCTCGGACGCCAGCCACGTCGGGGTGTACGCGGGCGACGGCATGATCGTCCACGCGCCCCGGCCGGGGCGGCAGGTGACCCTCGCGGGGGCCGGCTCGATGCCGATCCTGGGGATCGTACGGCCCGGGTAGCCGCCGCCGGAGGGGCTCGTGCGGCCGGTTAGGACGATAGGACCGTAGGGCGTGATGTATGTCATCGCGCGTTCGCCCATCCGGGTCGCTTTTCATGTCAATTCCCTTTGCGGCTAGGGCATATGACAGAGGCGGGTGGCTCCGTACCATTCCGTTTCGCCGGGCTCTGGCGCTAGGGTCACCCTCGGTACTCGCCTGCCGGTGAGCCGCCGTGCTCTCGGGGGGATGGGGTCCCGCCCAGCGGAACGCTGGGGGAGGAAGGAAACCGAAGTGATGCCCGTACCCGCGCCCAGGCCGGCGGAGCAGCCCGTCGCCCTGCCCGACGGCGGGCTGACCCTGCTGGTGATCGAGGACGACCCCGGCGGCACGCTGTCGGGCCCCGACATGGCGGCCATGACGGGAGCGGCGGGCAAGCCCGTACGCATCCGCACCGCCCGTAACCTCACCGAGGCCGCCCGGCTGCTCACCGACGACGTCCAGTGCATCCTCCTGGACCTGGAGCTGCCGCCCCTCGAGCAGGCCCCCGGCGCACGGACCGGCGGGCCGTGCGAGGAGAAGGAGACGCCGGCCGACGAGCTGGAGACGCTGCGGCGGGTGCTGCGGCTCGCGCCGCGCCACGCCGTGCTCGCCCTGACCGCCGAGGCGGACGCCGAGCGGGCCGCGGAGGCGGTACGGGTCGGGGCGCAGGACTACCTCTTCCGCGACGAGCTCGACGGGCGGGTCCTCAGCCGGGCCATCCGCTACGCCGTCGAGCGCAAGCGCGCCGACCTCGCGCAGCGCCAGCTCACCGAGACCCGGCTGCGGGCCCAGGAGAACGCCCGCCTCGAGCGCGGCCTGCTGCCCCACCCGCTGCTGGCCGGATCCGACCTGCGCTTCGCCGCCCGCTACCGCCCCGGCCGCAGCCGCGCCCTGCTCGGCGGGGACTTCTACGACACCGTCCGCACGCCCGACGGCACGGTCCACGCCATGATCGGCGACGTCTGCGGGCACGGCCCCGACGAGGCGGCCCTCGGCGTCTCGCTGCGCATCGCCTGGCGCGCCCTGACCCTGTCCGGGCTGAGCGGCGACGAGCTGCTCGACACCCTGCAGCAGGTGCTGGAGCACGAGCGGGCGGACGAGGAGATCTTCGCGACGCTGTGCACGGTCGACATATCGCCCGACGGCCGCTCGGCGGCCCTGTGCCTGGCCGGCCACCCGGCCCCGCTGCTGGTACGCCCCGGACAGGCACCCGCCCTGCTGCCGCAGGACGACGGCGGCCCGGCGCTGGGCCTGCTGCCGGGGGCCCGCTGGCCGCGCCGGGAGGTGGAGCTCGGCGACGCCTGGAGCCTGCTGATGTACACCGACGGCCTGATCGAGGGCAGGATCGGCGCGGGCAACCGGCGGCTGGGCCAGGAGGGCATGATCGAGATGATCACGCGCCAGGTGAAGGAGGGGCTGCGGGGAGAGGGCCTGCTGGAGGCGGCCGTGGCGGAGGTGCGGGCGCTCAACGGCGAGGAGCTGACCGACGACCTCGCCGTGCTGCTCCTCGAGCGGGGCTGACCCGGGGCGGTGCGGTTGGTCCTTGGGCGTTGACCCCGGGCCCTTCGGCCGGCGTCGCCGGCCGGCTTCGGCCCGTCTGCCGGACAGGTCCCTAGCGGCCGCCGTTGTACGGGCCGTACGGGCCGTCCGAGCTGGAGCCGCCGCGCCGGCGGGGGCCGCCGCGGCCGGAGACCTGGCGCAGGGCGGGGCGCACGTCGACCACGTAGACGATCGTGGCGATCAGGCCCAGGACCGGCAGGAAGCTCAGGATCCCGAAGAAGATGTTCACCGCGGCCGCGATGGCGAGGATGATCAGCCAGAAGGCCTTGGTCTGCTTGTCGGCAGCCCGATAGGCGTCCTCGCGGCGGACGGCGGCGTCGATCAGCGCGAACAGGGTGAACAGCAGCAAGCCGACGGACACCCAGGAAAGGACCTCGCCGAAGCCTTCTACCAGCATGCCGCTCACCTTCTGTCGGATTGCCTCTCGCCCACCGTACCGGGAGAACGTTCCGGGCACGCCGGGCGTGCCCGGAACATCCGTGCCCGGAACGGGGGCTCGTACTCGCTAGGAGCCGGCGGTCACTCGCCGGTCTTCGCGTCCGCCTTCTTCGCGGTGGCCGGCTTGCGGGCGGGGGTCTTGCGGGCGGCCGGCTTGGCGTCGGCGTCACCCTCGGCCGCCTGCCCGCCCTTGTCCTGCTCGCTCTTGTCCTGGTCGGCCTTGTCCTGCTCGGCGGCCTGCTTGTCCCGTGCCGCCTGCTCGTCGCTGTCCGGCTCGACGGCGACGGCGATCTCGGAGAGCTCCTCGGCGGCCTCCCCGCGCCACGTCTTCACGGCCTCGCGGCCGCGGTCGGCCAGCGCCTCGAACTTCTCGCCCGCCTGCGCCGCGAGCGCGACGGCCTGCCCGACGCCCTGCAGCGTCAGGTCCTGCGCGGCCTGCCCCAGCTTCTTGGCGTCGGCGTCGAGGGTGCCGACGATCTCGCCGAACTTCGTGGTCACCTGCGTCTGGACCTGCTTGGCCTGCTGGGTGAACCGCTCGCCGAGGGCCTTCGGGTCGGTGTTGCGCAGCTTCTCGAAGCGCTCGGGGGCCTCGACGACGAGCTGCCCGATCTTCTCCGCGGTGAGGTCGGCGGCGCCGGCCGCGGCGTAGGCGGTGTCGGTGGCGGCCTTGCGGATGTCCTGAGTGATGGCCATGCGATGGTCTCCCGGATCAGCTCGAAGGTGTGCTGCGGTCGTTCGTCTTGTCCGTCTCGTCCGTCGCGAGCCCGTTCTCCTTGCGGAAGGACTCGTAGATCTGGAGCAGCACCTGTTTCTGCCGCTCGTTGATCGAGGGGTCGGCGAGGATCACGCTGCGGACCTCCGCCTCGTCCCGGTCCCGCTCGTCGAGGATCCCGGCCTGTACGTAGAGCGTCTCGGCCGAGATCCGCAGCGCCTTGGCCAGCTGCTGCAGGATCTCGGCGCTCGGCTTGCGCAGGCCGCGCTCGATCTGACTGAGGTACGGGTTGGACACTCCGGCGGCGTCGGCGAGCTGCCGAAGCGTCAGCTGCGCGGTGCGCCGCTGCTCCCGCAGGTACTCGCCGAGATTGCCGACGTTGAGTGATGCCATGCCGCGATCCTGCCCGAGGCTGCTAACTTTTGCAAGCAGCTGCTTGCAAAAGTAGCCATTCTTGGATGCGGGGGGCTGCCGCCGAGGCGGTGACCGTGACCGGCTACCCGCTTCTAGCGGTCCGAACTCGGCTCGGCGGTGCCGTCCGAGGGCGTCTTGGCCTTCGTGTGGAGGATGTCGCGGGCCTGCTCGGCGGCGCGGGCGATGCTCTCGCTGACGAAGTCGGAGAAGCGGGCGATGTTCTCGAGGCGGGTGGCGGCCGGGGTGTCGCGGCCGAGGACGCCGACGCCCTGCCGTGCGATCTCGACGAGGTGGGCGGTGGCGCGGACGCTGGCCATCATCGACTGGTACCAGACGTCGTCGTCGACGACGTAGCGCTCGCGGCGGCGGTCGTCGCGTTCCCGGCGGACGAGCCCCTGGCTCTCGAGGAACGCGACCGCCTTGGAGACGGACGCCGGGCTGACCTGGAGGTGCTGGACGAGTTCGGAGGCGGTGAGGCTGCCGGTGTCGGTGAGGGTGAGGCAGGCCAGCACCCGGGACATCATCTTGGGCACGCCCGAAGCCATCAGGACGGTGGTGAACGTCTCCTCGTACTCGCGCACGGCCTCGGGGTCGCGTCCGTAGGCCTGCGAGGGGGCCTTGGGGCCCCGGGGTGCGGTCTGCCTGCTGCGGTGGGCGCGGCGCTCGGTGGCGCGGTGGGCCAGGTCGGCGCGGTAGGCGGTGGGGCCGCCGTTGCGCATCACTTCACGCGTGACCGTCGAGGTGGGGCGGTCCAGACGTCTGGCGATCTCCGCGTAGGCGAGGCCGTCGGCCAGCCCCAGCGCGATCTGCTGACGTTCGGGCTGGGTGAGCCTGCCTCCCGGCATCGCGATCTCCTTTGTTCTCCCGTTGAGGTCTTCAGCATAGCGTTCATCCTCAACTCATTGCAACGAACAGGCGCCTGACGTTGCGTTAACCCAGAGGCCGGTTGCAACGATTTTACGAGTCTGACCTGCAGTAATGCCGATTCTGTGCAACGGGTGTGTTGATGGATCTATGAATGCAACGTAGCTTTTCGCTCATCGGAAACGACGAGCTCAAGGAGAGCGCAATGCAGAAGTTCACCACCACCGCCCCCATCGCCGCCGTCCTGGACGTCCCCGCCGGACGCATCCGCTTCATCGCCGCCGACCGCGCCGACACCACCGTCGAGGTCCTGCCCGTCAACGCCTCGAGCGGCCGTGACGTCAAGGCGGCGGAGCAGACCACGGTCGCCTACACCGACGGCGTCCTGCGGATCGAGGCCGCACCGGCCAAGAACCGCATCCTCGGCAGCTCCGGCTCGGTCGAGGTGACCGTTCAGCTGCCCGCCGGCTCCCACATCCAGGCCAAGACCGCCAGCGCCGAACTCCGCGGCGTCGGACGCCTCGGCGACGTCACCTTCGAGGCCGCACAGGGCACCGTCAAGCTCGACGAAACCGCCGGCGCCCACCTCACCCTCCAGGCCGGCGACATCAAGATCGGCCTCCTGGACGGCCCCGCCCACCTCAGCACGCAAAAGGGCGACCTCCACATCACCGAAGCCACCCACGGCACCGTCGAACTGCGCACCGAACACGGCCACATCACCATCGGCGCCGCCCGCGGAGCCTCCGCCACCCTCGACGCCGGCACCACCTACGGCCGCATCCACAACGCACTCACCAACACCAACAACACCACCACCCTCAACATCCACGCCACCACCGCCTACGGCGACATCACCGCCCGCAGCCTCTAAAGCACACCCCGGCCCCGACGGGGGCCGACGAAACCGTCGAGGTGCAGCGTCACCGCCCCCGGGTGGAATGGCCGTCCGCGTCAGAGTCCGTCGTGATCTGTGCGAGGTGGCCGCGCAGTGCCGTCACACAGGCGTCGGGGCTCAGCAGGTCGGGATGCAGTACGGAGTTGAGGCACAGTCCGTCGATCAGGCCCCACAGGCGTACGGCTTCGGTGTCCGGGTCGAGGCCGGGCCGTAGATCACCGCGGGCCGAGAGCCGGTACAGGATCCGGGTGATCAGGCCGCGGCTGCCCTCGGCCGCCTCCCGTGCGAGGTCGCCGAGAGCGGAGTCGGTTCTGGCGGCGGTCATGAACTCGACGAAGACGGTCACCTCGGCACGCCGGACGTCGTCCAGGGGCAGCAGTTCGCACAGCAGTCCGTCCATGACGGCGCGGCGCTCGGCGCCGGAAGCCGTCGCGAGGTCGGGTGCCTCTTCGATGTGCCGGGCCAGACGGTGCGAGACCCGGTCGAGCATCGAACGCATCGCGAACAGCATCAGCTCCTGGTGTCCCGCGAAGTAGTGCCGCACGGAGCCGATGTTCAGGCCGGCCTCGTCGGCGACGTTGCGCAGGGAGGCCTGTGCGAGGCCGTCCCGGACGACGACGCGGAAGACGGCGTCGACGACTTCGAGGCGGCGGGCGGCGGGGTCCACGAGTTTGGGCACCCATTCTTTTTATCACGGGCGTGATACATTGGTTTTTATCTCGACTGTGACATAAAACTGCGTCCGGGAGGCCGTGCCATGGAGACCGCCCTCACCTTCCTGCTGATCCGCTTCGCGGTGATCGTCGGCGGCCTGGTGATCCTCGCCCTCGTCGTCTTCGCCGTCGCGCTCAACCTCAAGCGCCGGGGCAGGCTCGACGAGGCCAGGCGCCGGGCCGAACCCCTCGTCCGCGAGGGCGTCCGGGTGCTGGCCGCGCGGGCCGCACGCAAGCGGGGGACCCGGCGATGAACCTCCTCGCCGGGGACGACGAACTCGTCCACCACCTGCTGTTCGACTACCTCTGCAAGGTGGGCATCGTGGTCGCCGCCCTGCTCGTCCTCGCCGGCGGCATGGTGATCATCTGGAAGCGGTCGGGACGCCGCTGACCGGTCGCCGATCCCAGGCCCCCTCACTCCACTCCGCCTCAAGTCGCGGGCCTCGGAAGAAGCCCGCGAATTGACCTCTCGTTTCTCTGCGGAATTGCACCTCTCGCTCGGTCTATCGGCGCCATAGAGTCGTGATCAACGAGCCGGGGCAGAAGCCCAACGGCCGCCGCACACGACGGGGAGCACACCATGGACGCCACCGCACTCAAGCCGGTTCTGACCCGTGCCGCCGACGCCGAGACCGTCAGCGACCCGAGCAGCGTCATGACCCTGCTCGCCGACTGCGGCACCGACGGCAGCTCGATCACCAGCTACCGCTCGTCCTTCGCCAAGGGGGCGGTGGGCGCCCCGGCCCACTTCCACACCCGGGCGTCCGAGCTCTTCTTCGTCATCGGCGGCTCCCTGCAGGTGCTCGTCGACGACGAGGTGAAGATCCTGAACGAGGGTGACTTCCTGCTCGTGCCCCCGCACACGCCGCACGCCTTCGCGGCGGCGCCCGGTGCCGAGGCCGACGTGCTGTTCGTCTTCACGCCCGGCATGCCGCGCTTCGACTACCTGCGGCTGCTCAACCGCGTGATGCGCGGCGAGGCGAGCCCGCAGGAGATCAAGGAGTCGTCCGAGCGCTTCGACAACCACTACGTGGACAGCCCGGTGTGGCGCGCCGCCCTCGAAGCGGCCGAGTAGCCGAGTAGCCGAGTAGCCGAGTAGGGGCAGAGCCCGGCAGCCCCGGAACCTCGTCAGGCATCAGGCGTCAGGCATCAGGCGTCAGGCGTCAGGCGTCGGCGTCGGCAGAGGCGGGCAGGGTGCCGACGACGACCGTGGCGTCCAGGTCCTCGCAGGCGATCACCTGGGGGACCAGGCCGCTGCGGGCGAACGCGGCGGCGGTCAGCGGGGCCTGACGTTCGCTGGTCTCGACCAGGAGGTGTCCGCCCGGGGCCAGCCACC
Source organism: Streptomyces griseocarneus (assembly GCF_014655595.1). Lineage (GTDB taxonomy): Bacteria > Actinomycetota > Actinomycetes > Streptomycetales > Streptomycetaceae > Streptomyces > Streptomyces griseocarneus. The sequence continues at coordinate 52,515 of NZ_BNBL01000006.1, forward strand.
GGGGGGCCTCGGCGGTCACCCGGCGCTGTACGTCCAGGCCGTCCGCGCCGCCGTCGAGCGCGACGCGCGCCTCGTGGACGCGGGCCTCGGGGGGCAGCAGGCCGATGGCCTCGGTGGGGACGTACGGGGCGTTGGCGACCAGTATGCCGACGCGGCCCCGCAGGGTCGCGGGCAGCGGATCGTAGAGGTCGCCCTCGAACACCAGGCCGCCGGTGCCGGCCAGGTTGCGGCGGGCGCAGCGGACGGCGGCCGGGTCGATGTCGGCGGCGTACAGCTCGGGCCGGTCCAGGGTCGTGGCCAGCGCGGCGCCCACCGCGCCCGAGCCGCAGCACAGGTCGAGGACGACCGGGCGCGGGCCGGCCAGGGCGGTGGCCTGGCGGACCAGGAATTCGGTGCGGGGGCGGGGGACGAAGACCCCGGGGTCCACGGCTATTCGCAGGCCGCAGAACAGGGCCCAGCCCACGACGTGTTCGAGGGGGAGTCCGGCGACGCGCCGGCCGACCATGGTGTCGAGTTCGTCCGGGGTGCGGGCCGTGGACAGGAGCAGCTCCGCCTCGTCCTCGGCGAAGACGCAGCCGGCGGCGCGGAGCGTGGTGACGACGGTGGTGAAGGAGGAGGCGAGGGAGGGTGATGCCGACATGGAGAGAGCCTTTCGGGTTACCGAAGGGTGCTCTCGCGGTCACCTACGCCTGAGGGACCGTACGACCGTGCGGTGAGAGCACCCAGCCTGCTGCAGCGGTAATGGGTCTCACCTCCTCGGTCGTGGCACTGCTGGTGGCGGTCACTGTACCCGACCTGACGCCACTTCACCCCGTGGGCGGGGGCCGGACCGCTCGCTGCCGCCCGGCCCCCGGCCCCCGGACCCGGTCCGGGCCCGGGGGTTGCTCAGCGGCCGGAGGACAGGCGGCGGCGGGTCATGACGACCAGGCCCGCGCCCGCGGCGACGGCGAGGGCGGCGGCGCCGACGACCCAGGGGGTGGAGTTGCCGGCACCGGTGGTGGCGAGCGCGTCGCCGCCGCCCTGGGCGGTGGTGTTGGCGACGGCGGCCGCCGGCGACGAGGTGGAGGCGGAGGGCGCGGCGGACGCCCGCGCCGAGGCCGGGGCCGAGGGCCGGGCCGTGGTGCTCGCGCTCGGCTTGGTGGAGGGGGACGGCTTGGCGCTGCCGGTCGGGGACGGGGACTTCTTGTCCGTGCCGGTGGACGGCGAGGGCTTGGCGGCACCGCCCTTGGCCACGACCTCGATCGGGGAGAGCTGACGCACCGTGGTGCCCGAGATGTCGACCAGGGCGTGGGCCGGGCCCGTGGGGTAGTCGGCGGCGAGCTTGACGCGCAGCTCGACGGTGGCCGACTGACCCTTCTCGACCTTGCCGCTCGTGACGTTGCCGACGAACGTCGAGCCCGGGGTCTTGTCGTCGATGCGGACCCAGGACCCGTCCTTGGCCCGGTACTCGATCCGCTGGGTGCTCTTGATCTTCTTCTTGCCGTTGCCGCTGAGCATGAACGTCAGGCGGAGGGGCTCGATCGCCTGGCTGCCGGCGGTGTTGTCGACGATGAAGCCGAACTCGGTCCAGTCGCCGCCCGCGGTGAACGACCGGGGGTACTCCAGCAGTTTGACGGTGGCCTTGACCGGGGCCTGGTCGGTCTTCTTCGTGCCGTCGGCGGGGGCGGCCGGGCCGGTGGCCGGGTCCGGGGTCGTGGCGTCCGGGGCCGTCACGGCGGGCTTCTGGACGTCGGCGGCGGTGCCCGTGGCGGCGGTGGCAGGGGCGGCCAGGAAAGCGGCCGGGGCTATGACGGCAGCGGCGGCCACCGCCGTGATCCGGGACAACTTCATGTAAGGCGACCTCTATTCGTAAGAATGTGCGGTAATCGTATGCGGCGGGTGGCCGACGGTGCTCAGCCCCCTGCCGTCGTCCGGCCCGCCGGCAGGCCCGCTTCCAGCGCCTCCGCCGCCTCCGCCGCCTCCCGTGGTCCCAGCCCGGCGCCCCGGCCGAAGGCCGTGTCGAACCCGCGCTCGCCCAGGGCCGCGCGCGCCGCCTCCGTCACACGGTCGACGTCGCCTCGCTCGCCCGCCGCCAGCGGGGCGCCCACCGCGGCACGGGCAGCGGCGGCCGCGCCCAGCAGGAGCGCGGCCCGCTCCGGACGGCCGGCGAGGGACTCCGCGCCGGCCAGGCCCTCGAGCGGCAGGGCCATCTCCCGGGGGTCGCCCCCGACGGCGGCTATCGCCAGCGCCTGCCGGTGGCGGGCGCCGGCGGCCTCCGCGTCGCCGCGCAGCTCGGCGACGAACCCCAGCTCCGCGAGGACCAGGGAGTTGCCCGGCTCGGAGGAGACCTCGGCGTACCAGTCGCGGATGCGCAGCAGCAGCGCCTCGGCGGTGGCGAGGTCCCCGGACCGGCGGGCCGTCAGGGCCAGGCCCAGCTCGGCGTGGATCTCCCCGAACCTGAAGCCCTGCTCCACGGCGCCGCTCCGGGCCCTCTCGTGCAGCTCCCGCGACCGGTCCCGGTCGCCGGTGAGCAGCGCGATCCGTCCCAGGCGGGAGAGCAACCGGCTGATCTCCGTGGCCAGATGGAGGCCCTCGGCCAGCTCCAGGGCGTCGCGGAGGAGCCGTTCGGCGTGAGCGTAGTCGCCGCTGATCTCGGCGAGGGTGGCCAGCGGGCCGACGCTCTGCAACGTGCCCCAGCCGTCGCCCAGTTCGCGGAAGAGGGCGGTGCTGCGTTCGCCGTCGGACCGCACGGCGGGCAGCTCGCCGCGGATCAGCGCGTGGGTGGCCCGCAGGCCGAGGGCCGCCGCGACGCCCCAGCGGTCGTCGATCTCCTCGAACCCGGCCAGGGCCCGGCCGGTGAGCTCCTCGGCGGCCGTCGTGCTGCCGGTGTGGAAGAGGGCGTAGGCCCGGAACCACCGCGTCCTGGCCCGGACGCCGGGGTCCGCCGGCTCCGGGCCGGCGGGCGCCGCGAGGGGCGCGGGACGGCCGGTCAGCAGTGCGAAACCCTGGTGCAGGGCGCGTACTTCGGCGCGTAGGTCCTCCAGGTCGCCGTCCCGCGGATCGCCGGCGTCCGCCCGGGGCGTACGCCCGGCCGATCCCGTATCGCTCGTCGACAGCGCGGCCTCCGCCCAGCGCCGGGCCTCGCCCAGGCGGCCGCGCAGCAGCCAGTACCAGGACAGGGCCGCCACCAGCCGCAGCGCCTCCTCCGGCCTCCCGCCGCGCACCGCCGTCTCGAGGGCGGTGCGCAGATTGCCGCCGTCCGCGTCGAGGCGCCGCAGCCATTCGTGCTGGCCGGGGCCCCGCAGGGCGGGGCGGGCGCGCTCGGCGAGGGCGGTGTAGTACCGCAGGTGGCGCTCGCGCACGGCGGCCTCGTCCGCCATCTCGTGCAGCCGCTCGGTGGCGTAGGCGGCGACCGATTCCAGCAGGCGGTAGCGGGGGCCGAGCGGGCCGTCGGACATCACGACGAGGGACCGGTCGACGAGGCGGGCCAGCAGGTCGAGCACGTCCCCCGGCGGCACCCCGGCGCCCGCGCAGACGGCCTCGGCCGCCCGCAGCGTGCAGCCGTCGGTGTGCACGGCCAGGCGCCGCAGCACGATGCGCTCCGGGGCGGTCAGCAGCTCCCAGCTCCAGTCGATGACCGCCCGCAGGGTCCGCTGGCGTGCGGGAGCCCCCCGGCGGCTGCCCGAGAGGACCCGGAAGCGGTCGTCGAGGCGGTCCGCCAACTGCCGCACGCCCAGCGCGCGTACGCGCGTGGCGGCCAGCTCCAGGGCGAGCGGGAGCCCGTCCAGCCGCCGGCAGATCACCTCGACGGCGTCCCTGGTGGACGCGTCCAGGGCGAAGCCCGGGTCGGCGGCCGCGGCGCGGGCCGCGAACAGCCGCACCGCGTCGTCGCCGGCCAGCGGCTCGACCGGCCGCACGACCTCGGCCGCGACGCCGAGCGGCTCCTGGCTCGTGGCCAGCAGCCGCAGGCCGGGGGCGGCCCGCAGCAGCCGGTCGGCGAGGTCGGCGACGGCTTCGACGGCCTGCTCGCAGTTGTCCAGAATCAGCAGGGTCCTACGGTCGCGCAGGGCCGCCGCCAGCCGGTCCGTGGCCAGGGGGGCGGGCCGGCCGGGCGGCGCCCCGTCGTCCCGGATGCCCAGCGTGCCGGCCACGACCTCGGCGAGGCCGTCGCGGTCGCCGCGCTGCCCTGCCAGCTCCACCAGCCACACGCCGTCCGTGCCGTCCTCGCCCTCTCCGTCCCGCAGCCGTGCCGCGATCTCGGTCGCGAGGACGGTCTTGCCCACCCCGCCCGGCCCGGTCAGCGTCACCAGGCGGCTGCCGGATGCCAGCAGCGCGACCGTGCAGGCCACCGTCCGCTGTCTGCCGACGAGTTCGCCGAGGGCGGCGGGCAGGTTCGTGCGCGGCGGTGGGGCCTGTGGCGCGGGGGACAGCTCGGGGGCCTGGGCGAGAATCGCCCGGTGGAGCGCCACGAGCTCCGGGCCCGGGTCCAGGCCCAGCTCCTCCGCCAGCAGCGTGCGCAGCTCGTCGTAGGAGGCCAGCGCCTCGCTCTGGCGGCCCGCCGCGTACAGCGCGCGGAGCTGGAGCGCGCGCAGCCGCTCCCGCAGCGGGTGTCGCGCCACGAGGTCCGACAGCTCGGCGGCGAGGCCGTCGTGCTCGCCCAGCTCCAGCCGTGCCCGGGCCCGGTCCTCCAGCGCGGCCAGCCGCAGCTCCTCCAGCCGGAGCGCCGCGGGGCGTACGTACTCCTGGTCGGCGAAGTCGGCGAACGCCGGGCCCCGCCACAGTCCGAGCGCCTCGGTGAGCAGCCGGGCCCGCTCGCGCGGACCGGTGGCCGCCCCGGCCCGGGAGACGAGGGCCCGGAAGCGGCCGGCGTCGGTCTCCTCGGCGGCGACCTGCAGGTGGTAGCCCGGGGGCCGGCGCGGGACGCGGTCGCGGCCCACGGTCCGGCGCAGCTGGGAGACCTTGACCTGCAGGGCGTTGGCGGGGTCGGCGGGCAGCGCCTCGCCCCACAGGTGGTCGAGGAGCCGGTCGGCGGAGACCGGCCGGCCTTCGTGCGCGAGAAGGAGGGCCAGCAGGGCGCGGACCTTCGCCTCGCGCACCGTGACCGGATCCCCCACCTCGTCCCACACCGTCAGTGGACCGAGCACCCCGAACCGCATGTCCCGACCGTAACTCAAGGGTCTGACAGTGGATCATCAGCCCGTCCACAGCGGATCGTCAGAGCGTCTCGGCAGAGTGCGGGGCATGACGACTTACGCGAACAAGAAGGCCGTGATCACCGGCGGCACCATGGGCATGGGACTGGCCATCGCCAAGCGCCTGGTCGAGGGCGGCGCGGAGGTGCTGCTGACGGGCCGCAACGAGAAGAACCTGCGGGACGCGCGCGACGAGCTCGGACCGGGCGCCCACATCGTCCGCTCCGACACCGCGAGCCTCGAGGACATCGCGGCGCTCGGCACGACGGTCGAGACGACGCTCGGGCACGTCGACTACCTCTTCGTGAACGCCGGCATCTCGGAGCTGACCCCGGTGGCGGAGGTCACCGAGGAGTCCTACGACCGGATGTTCGCGGTGAACACCAAGGGGGCGTTCTTCACCGTGCAGCGGATGCTGCCGCTGCTGCGCGAGGGCGGTGCGATCACCTTCACCACGTCCATCGCGGACTCCGGGGGCTACGCGGGGATGTCGGTCTACTCCGGCACGAAGTCCGCCCTGTGGTCGTTCGCCCAGGTGCTCGCGGCCGAGCTGGTGGGGGCGGGGATCCGGGTGAACGCGGTGAGCCCCGGCTTCATCGACACTCCGACCATGGGCGTGGCCGGGTTGTCCGCCGAGGAGAAGGCGCACTTCAAGGTGGTGGGCGACACGGTCACCCCGATGCGGCGGCACGGTTCGCCGGACGAGGTGGCCCGCGCCGCGCTGTACCTGGCGGCGGACGCGACGTTCACCACCGGTCTGAAGCTGGCGGTCGACGGCGGGCTCGGGCAGCGCCTGACGCCGGCGGAGTAGCGGCGGGGACGCCGGGGCCGGTGCGGGGGACCGGCCCCGGCTCCCGCGCCCCCGGCCCCGCACCGGCCGCTCATGCGCCGTACGGGCGCTTCTCGCGGGCCTCGCGCAGGGACAGGGCCCACCACGTGAGCTGGTCGAGCATCGCCTTCGCGGCACCGGCGGCGGAGGTGCCGGCCTCCTCGTCCAGGTGGCGGCCGGTCTCGTCCAGCTTGCCCCACGGGCTGTGGAAGCTGACCGTCTCGCGGATGGTGACGGCGTGCAGCTCGGCGAAGACCGGGCGCAGGTGCTCGACGGCGCGCAGGCCGCCGGAGAGCCCGCCGTAGGAGACGAAGGCGACCGGCTTGGCCTGCCACTGGGTGTAGTGCCAGTCGATGAGGTGCTTCAGGCTCGCGGGGTAGCTGTGGTTGTACTCGGGGGTGATGACGACGAAGGCGTCCGCCTCCGCCAGCCGCGGGGACACGGCGGCGAGGGCGGCGGCGTCCTCCGGGCCGGGCTTGCCGGAGAGGTTCACCGGCAGCGGGTGCTCGGCGAGGTCGATGACGTCGACCTCGATCTGCGGGTGCTGGGCGGTCTGTTCGGCCAGCCAGTTGGCGACGGTGGGGCCGAAGCGGCCCTCACGGGTGGAAGAGACGATGACGGCGAGGCGGTACGAGGTCTTCATGGGGAACAATCTGCTACCTCAAGTTTGGTTGAGGTCAAGCCGGGCCCGTGAGGAGTGATCAGAATTGGTCAGGGCACCACGGCCGGCGTGCGGTGCGCAGCAGCAGCTCCGCCCGCTCCGCCGCTCCCGGCCGCTCCTCGGTGACGCGCCCCAGCGCGGCGAGGCGCACGGCCGACTCGTCGCCGAGGACGAGGGCCCCCAACTCCCCTACGCCCAGGGCTAGTTCGGCCGGGCGCGTGGTGGGCACGCAGCTCGCGCCGTCGGGGCCGGCCTCCAGCAGGAAGCGGCCGCCGGCCAGTCCGGCGGGGTCGTCGACCTCCAGGACGAGCGAGCCGGCGCCGGTGTACGTACGGGCCTCGAGCAGGACGGGGGTGTCGAGGGGGCGCAGCCACAGGTGGTCGGCGTGGGTGGTGACCCTCGCGGCGCGCGGGTCGGGCAGCAGCAGCGGCAGGAGGTCGTCGGGGGCGCGCAGCCCGGTCATCACGCGGGTGACCCAGTCGACCGACAACAGGTAGTGCCACAGGGCGCGTTCGGCCTCGGCCGACACCGCGATCAGGCTGCGCACGGTGGCGGTGGTCCGTGAGCGCTTGGCCTCCCACACGTCATCGGCGGTGTAGGTGAGCAGGCCCTCCACGGTGCCGTCGGCGGAGCGGTAGAGGGCGTGGAACGGCTCGGTCCAGGACGCCTCGGTGTGGAGGGCGAGCTCGCCCGTGGCGAACCGCCACCAGCGGTCGGTGCGGTCGACGACGCCGTGCCGGAGGGTGCGCAGCCGTTCGTGGAGGCCGGGGCCGAACTCCCGTACGCCCGCGCTGTCCACGAGGTCGATGCGGCCGCCGCCGTCCGGGCCCGCGTAGCGCGCGTCGAGGCGGGCGCCGGCCACGTCCACCTCCCACTCGGTGACCCAGGTGGCCGGGCCGAAGCCGTACCGCCCGTAGATCGGGTACTCGGCGGAGAGGAGCGTCGCGGCGGCGTCGCCGCGCTCCTTGGCGGCGCGCAGGTCGCGGTCCACCATGCGGCTGAGCAGCCCGCGCCGGCGGTGGGTGGGGGCGACGGTGACGTTGGTGACGGCGTTCGTCGTCACGGACGCGCCGCCGGGCACGGTGATGCGCTGGGTGAAGCTGCGGAACGTACCGACGCAGCGCCCGGTGGCGGCGTCGAACGCGCCCTGCGTGCGCTCGAAGTCCATGCCCGCCCGGCGTATCTCGATCTCCTCCTTGGGCACCACGGGGGGCTGGAGGAAGCCGATGCGCATGGCGCGCAGCCAGTCGGGCAGGTCGGTGTCGTCGATCGTGCGGACCTCGAGGCTCATGACAGCACGTTAGGTGCCGCCCAAAGCAGGACGCACGCCATTTCTTACGGTCGTCAGGAGGCCGGTACGCGGCGCATGGCGGCGTCCGCGCCGTGCGCGCCCGCCCGCACGGCGCGCACGGCCGAAACCGGCGCCCCGCGCTCAGGGGCTCGGGCGCTCCGGCGCTCCTGCGTCAGTACGGTGAGATACGCCCTCAGAACGCGGCGCGTATCTCGCCGACCGGCCGGCCGCCGCCCAGCAGCGGCTGCTCGGCGATGCGGTCGAGGACGGGAGCCTCGACGCCCATCATCCGCAGCGCGCGGGCCAGCACCGGGCCCAGCGCCCGCCCGGCACCGTCGTCGATCTTGAACGCCAGGGCCCGGCCGTCGGGCAGGGCCACGGCCTGGACGGCCTCGGCGCCCATCTTCGACAGCACGCCGGGCACCTCGCGCATCAGCCAGGTGTCGGGGCGCCGGGTGCCGGCGACGTACTCGGGGTGGGCGCGCATGGCGTCGGCGACCGCGCGCTCGGGCGTGCCGGGGGCGGCCACCACGAAGCTGCGGAAGGCGCGGGCCAGGCCGGTCAGGGAGAGCGCCATCAGGGGCGCGCCGCAGCCGTCGGTGCCCACGTGGGCGACGGGCTCGCCGCTCGTGCGCTGCACGACGTCCAGCACCAGGCGCTGCAGCGGGTGCGCGGGGTCGAGGTAGGAGTCGGTGGCCCAGCCGTTGGCGGCACAGGCGGCGATCATGGCCGCGTGCTTGCCGGAGCAGTTCATGGTGACCCGGTCGCGCACCTGGCCGGAGGCCAGGTAGGCCTCCGCCTCGACGGGGTCGAGCGGGAGGTCCGGCGGGGTCTGCAGGCCGTCCTCGGCGAGGCCGAACTCGGTGAGCATTGTGCGGACGAGATCGAGGTGGAACGTTTCGCCGGAGTGGCTCGCCGCCGCCAGCGCCAGTCGCTCCCCGGAGAGCTCCAGCCCGGCGCGCAGCACGGCCGCCGCCTGCATCGGCTTGTTGGCCGACCGCGGGTAGACCGGGGCCGCGGGGTCGCCCAGCGCGAACTCCACGCCGCCGTCCGCAGCCAGCACGACCAGCGAGCCGCGGTGCACGCCCTCGACGAAGCCCGAGCGGACCACCTCGGCGAGGACCGGGGACAGGCCGCCGGACATGCCGGCGCCGTCGGCCGGGGCGGCGGCGTTCGCGGGCGGGGCAGGGGTCGAGGAGGTCATCGTCGGCCTTCCGGGGTGGTGCGCGACCGCCCCCCGGTGGTCCTGTCAGGAGATCACGAGAGCAGGTCGTCTACTTGTGCTTCTCCTTCACGGTACCTGCGCGCGATTTCGGCACTGCAATCGTCGGCGGTGCGCTGCACCCCCTGACGACGCAGGGACACCTGCCGCTCGTACCCCGCCAGGCGGGCCATGCCGTCCCGCAGCTCGCCGTCCGTGCGGGCCGCCAGGTCCGACAGCCCGACCTCCGCCAGCATGTCCTCCACCACCCGCCGGTGCTCCTCGCTGTGCGGGGTGCGCAGCGTCACGTGGCGGGCCGAGGAGCGCTGCGCGGAGGGCCCGTCGGAGAGGATCTCCGTCAGCCGGTCGACCAGCAGCCGCTCCACCGCCGGGGACTCCGGCGCCGCCCTGCGGGCCAGCTCGGCCCGCAGGATGTCGATGCGGCCCTGCAGGAGCCGGCGGACGTAGCTGAGGTCGGCCTCCTCCTGCTGGGCCTCGCGCCGCATCGACCGCAGCTCCGCGAGGCCCATCTCGTTCATCCGGCGGCCGGGGACGTCCGCCAGCCGTCCGGAGCGCTGGGTCGGTGGTCTGGCGTGCAACGCTTCACCTCCGCCTGCGCGGAGCTCCATGGCCGTGCGGTCCGCCGCCGTGAGCGTTCGGCCATCCTCGGTCGGTGTGGTCATGCGGTTCCGTCCCCTCGGGCGGTGTGCGGCCGGAGCGTCCCGCCGTTGCCCGCAAAAGGCACCGCCTGCACGCATCGTGCCATTGGGCATGCCCCGGCCGCAGGGTCTCTCCACCGCAACGAACCCGTACGGGCGCAGGGCATCATGGTCCGTATGCGTGCTGTGGTGCAGAGGGTGGACGGGGCGAGCGTCGCCGTGGACGGCCAGGTGGTCGGCGAGATCATCGGCGAGGGTCTGTGCGTGCTGGTCGGCGTGACGCACGAGGACACCCCCGAACGCTGCGCCCAGCTGGCCCGCAAGCTGTGGTCCCTGCGGGTGCTGAAGGACGAGAAGTCCTGCTCGGACGTCGGGGCGCCACTACTGGTGATCTCGCAGTTCACCCTCTACGGTGACGCCCGCAAGGGCCGGCGGCCCACGTGGAACGCGGCGGCCCCCGGCCCGGTGGCCGAGCCGCTCGTCGACGAGGTCGTGGCGCAGCTGCGGAAGCTGGGCGCGCACGTCGAGACGGGCCGGTTCGGCGCGGACATGAAGGTGTCCCTGACGAACGACGGCCCGTTCACGGTGCTGCTGGAGGTCTGACCGGCCGTCCGGGGGCCTGCCCCCGGACCCGCCCGGCCGCGGGCGTTACGGCTCGACCACCGTCTCCTGCGAGGCGGCGGTCGCCTCGCCCACCAGCAGCGTCGCGTCCACCGGGACGTTCCGCTTGACGAGCGCCAGCGCGATCGGCCCCAGCTCGTGGTGGCGGACGGCCGTCGTCACGAAGCCCAGCTGACGGCCCTCCGGGCCGTCCGACGCCAGGCGGACCGGGGCGCCGTGGCCCGGGAGGGTCACCACGCTGCCGTCGAGGTGCAGGAAGACCAGGCGGCGCGGCGGCTTCCCCAGGTTGTGGACGCGGGCGACCGTCTCCTGGCCGCGGTAGCAGCCCTTCTGGAGGTGGACGGCCTCGCCGATCAGGCCCAGCTCGTGGGGGATCGTGCGGTGGTCGGTCTCCAGGCCCAGCCGGGGGCGGTGGCCCTCGACGCGCAGCGCCTCGTACGCCAGGACGCCCGCCGCCGGGCCGTTCTCCGCCGCGAACTCCGCCAGCCGCTCCCGGGGCAGGAACAGGTCCCGGCCGTACGCCGTCTCGCGCGCCACGACGCCCTCCGGCGTGGCCGTGACGGAGCCGGCGGGCAGGTACGTCACCGCGATGTCGTCCGTGCGGTCGGCGACGTCGACCCGGTAGAAGAACTTCATGCTCTCCAGGTACGCGATCAGGTCGTCCTGGGTGCCGGGCTCCACGTGCGCCCAGGTCGTCTCCCCGTCGTCCACCAGGTACAGCGCGTGCTCGATGTGGCCGTGCGGGGAGAGGATCAGCGCCTGCGTGGCCCGGTGCGGCGGGAGGTCGCTCACGTGCTGGGTGAGCAGCAGGTGCAGCCAGCTCAGCCGGTCGGGGCCGGTGACGGTGACGACACCGCGGTGGGAGAGGTCCACGAACCCGGAGCCGTCCGCGAGCGCGCGCTGCTCGCGGAACAGGTCGCCGTAGTGCGCGGCGACCCCTTCGTCCGGGCCCTCGGCGGGGACGGCGCCGGGCAGCGACAGCAGAGGGCTCTTCGATTGACGCAGCATGGCGACCAGCCTACGGCGCCGGGGGCGACGCCTTCGAACGGCAGCCGGAGCACCGGCCGAAGATCGCGAAGTGCTTCATGTCCGTGTCGAAGCCGAAGTCCTCGCGCAGCTTCGCGGTGAAGGCCTCGGCCACCTCCAGGTCGGCCTCGATCACGTCCGTGCAGTCCCGGCAGACCAGGTGTATGTGGTGGTGCCGGTCGGCGAGGTGGTACGTGGGCGCGCCGTGCCCGAGATGGGCATGGCTGACCAGGCCCAGCTCCTCCAGCAGCTCCAGCGTCCGGTAGACCGTCGAGATGTTCACCCCGCCCGCGGTCCTGCGGACCTCGGTGAGGATGTCGTCCGGCGTCGCGTGCTCGAGCCGGTCGACGGCCTCGAGGACGAGCTGGCGCTGCGGGGTCAGCCGGTAGCCGCGTTTACGGAGATCGCTCTGCCAGTCGGTGTCCACCACGCTCCCAGTCTAGGCAGCATCAGCGCCCGCGTACCCCGTTCAGATACCCGGCGAGCGCTGCGACGGCCTCGGGGTTGCGGGGACTCTCGACGAGGTCGACGTAGTCGAGGACGAGGACGCGCTTGTTCTTCACGGCCGAGACGTTGGCCAGCGGCGGGTAGGAGAGCAGGAACTTCTTCTTCTCCTCGGCCGTGACGTCGCCGTAGTTGTTGATGACGATGACCTCGGGGTCGCGGTCCACGACGGTCTCCCAGCCGACCTGGACCCACGAGTCCTTGAGGTCCTTCATCACGTGGTCGCCGCCGGCCCGGGTGATGATGTCCTGCGGCCCGCCGTACGCGCCCGAGGTGAAGGGCTTGTCCCGGCCGTCGTCGTAGAGGAACACCCGCGGCCGCGCGCCGTCCTTCGGCACCGTCGCCTGCGCCTCGGCGACGCGCCGCTGGAAGCGGGTGACGAGCTTCTCCGCCCGGTCCTCGACGTCGAAGATCCTCCCCAGCGTGCGGAGGTCGGTGTACAGCGCCTCCAGCGGCGGCATCACGCCGCGCGACGTGCCGCTGCCGCCGTTGTGGCAGGACTCGGTGAGGACGTACGAGCCGATGCCGACCTTCTTCAGGGCCTCGGGGGTGAAGCCGGTGCCCTCGCCGAAGCCGTAGTTCCAGCCCGCGAAGACGAGGTCCGCCCTCGCGTCGAGGACCAGCTCCTTGTTGATCTCCTTCTTGGACAGCCACTTCACCTTGTCGTAGCCGCCCTTCCAGGGCGCGGCGCCCTTGTCGTCCCGGCTGCTGCGGTAGTCCGGCGCCACGTAGCCGGCCATGTGGTCCTCGAGGCCGAGCGCGAACATGATCTCGGCGATGCCGACGTCATTGGTCACCACGCGCCGCGGGGCCCTGTCATACGTCGTCTTCACACCGCAGTTCGAGACCGTCACCGGGTAGTGGCCCGGGGAGCCGGAAGCCTCGCTCTTTTTGTCGTCGGTAGCGTCCGAAACCTTCGCGCCACAGCTCGTGAGGGTGACGGCGGCGAGCAGGGCGAGCGCGATGCGGGCGGTACGGGCGGCGGTACGCATGGAGTCCTTAGGGCAGGCGGTCGAAGAGCAGCTGCGGCGCACCGGAGGCCGGGTGCGGAACGCGGTGCGCCCGTACGGAGAAGACCTCGGCGAGCAGCTCGGGCGTCAGCACGGAGTGCGGCGGGCCACAGTCGACGATGCGGCCGCCCGCGATCACGTACAGGGCGTCGCAGTGGGTGGCGGCGAGGTTGAGGTCGTGCAGCGCGGCCAGCACCGTCAGGCCCGACGAGCGCACCAGCGACAGGACCTCCAGCTGCTGGGCGATGTCCAGGTGGTTCGTCGGCTCGTCCAGCACCAGCACCTCCGGCTCCTGGGCCAGGGCGCGCGCGATCAGGACGCGCTGTTTCTCGCCCCCGGAGAGCGTGAGGAAGCCCCGGTCGGCGAGGTGGTCCGCGCCCACCCGCCGCAGCGCCGCCGCACATCGTTCGCGGTCCGTCGCCGTGATGCGCCCGGCCGCGCTCTGGTGCGGCAGCCGCCCCATGGCCACCACCTCGTCGACGGTGAAGCCGAACTCGCCCGCCGTCTCCTGCGGCAGCGCCGCCAGTCGGCGCGCCCCCTCGCGGGCGGTCAGGGCGTGCAGGTCGTCGCCGTCCAGCAGCACCCGCCCGGCGGCCGGCCGCAGCGCGCGGTAGACGCAGCGCAGCAGCGTCGACTTGCCGCTGCCGTTGGGCCCGACCAGGCCCACGACCTGCCCGTCGCCGGCCCGGAGGGTGATGTCCTCGACGAGCCGGGCGCCCGCGATCTCCACCGACAGGTCCTCGACGTCGACCCGCATCACGTGCCTCCGAAGGTGTAGCCGCGCCGCCGCATCAGCACCACGAAGCAGGGCACGCCGATGAGTGCGGTGATGACCCCGACCGGCAGCTCCACGGGCGCCAGCAGCAGCCGGGAGACGACGTCGACCCACAGCAGCAGCACGGCGCCCAGCAGGGGCGCCACGGCCAGCACCCGGCGGTGGTCGGCCCCGACGAGCATGCGCGTGACGTGCGGGACCATCAGCCCCACGAAGCCGATGGCGCCGCTGACGGCCACGACGGCCCCGGTGACGGCCGCCGTCACCACGAACAGCACCCGGCGCAGCCGCTCGGCGTCCACGCCCAGCGCGGCCGCCGTCTCGTCGCCCATGGCCAGCGCGTTCAGGCCGCGCGCCGACCACAGCAGGTAGCCGAGCCCGGCCAGCACGACGGCGGCGGCGATGGGCACGGACGACCAGGTGGCGCCGCCCAGGCTGCCGAGCAGCCACATCATCGCCGAGCGCGCCGCCTCGCCCCGGGAGGCGCTGAAGACCATGAGCGTGGTGATGGCGGAGAAGCCGTAGTACATGGCGCTGCCGGTCAGCACCAGCCGCAGCGGGGTCAGCCCCTGGGCGGTGCGGGCGGCCGCGTACACGAGGACCATGGCGGCGAGCGCGGAGACGAAGGCGGCGCCCGACAGGGCCCAGACGCCGAGCGAGGCGAAGGCCCCGAACAGCAGCACGGCGTTGGCGCCGACGGCGGCGCCGGAGGAGATGCCGAGGGTGAAGGGGTCGGCGAGGGCGTTGCGGACCATGGCCTGTACGCCCACCCCGATCGCGGACAGCCCCGCGCCGACGACGGCGGCCAGCAGGGCGCGCGGGAAGCGCAGCTCCCAGACGATGGTGTACGCCGAGACCTCGTCCGGCGCGATGGTCCCTCCGGTCAGTCCCGCCCGCAGGTGGCGCAGCGTCTCGCCCCAGCCGATGCCGGAGGAGCCGAGCGCCACGCAGCACAGCAGCGACAGGAGCAGGGCGGCGGTGAGCCCGGCCATGAGCGGCGGCAGGGGAAGCCGCCGGGGTGGCGCGGCGGTGCAGGGCGCCGGTCCCGGCGTCCTCGGGACGAGGGCCGGGGTGTCGGTCGACACGGGGAGGGTCCTCTCGCAGTCCACGGCGAGCTTGGGCAGGGACGCTCACCGCCGCGGGCGATCGGGCTCGCGGAGGGCCCTGGAGGGGCCCTCCGCCTTACCGTTGCGGGTCAGCGCCGGGATGGTCACCGGACTTCCCCCGCGGGGCGAGATGGGGTGGTGCTGCCTACGGGTTGTAGGGCGTGCCGTCCTGGCGGAAGAAGGACACGCCGTCCGGCAGGTCCTCGGGCAGGCTCTCGGCCCACTCCTGCAGGCTCTGCTGCGTGCCGACCTTCTTCAGGTGCGCGGACATGTACGGGCGCAGCGGCACCTCGGGGGTGGCCTTCTCGCCGACCCACATCAGGTCGCCCTTGACGTAGCCGTAGAGGCGCTTGCCGCCGGAGTACGGGCCGGAGGCCTCGGTGCGGGCGACGGCGTCCGTGGCCAGGTCGATCTGCGGCTTCTGGTCGGCCAGCTCGCCGTACCAGACCTCGGCGACACCGGAGTGGCGGGTCATGACGACCTCGACCTTCCGGTCCTTGTCGATGCGCCAGAAGCCGGCCTCGGTCTCCAGCGGGCGGACCATCTTGCCCTCGCCGTCGAGCACCCACGTGTGGGAGGTGTACTCGATGAAGTCACGGCCGTCGTGGGAGAAGGTGACCTCCTGACCGAAGTTGCACTTCTCCTCGCCGGGGAAGTCCGCGACGCCGGCGCCCTCCCACTTGCCGAGGAGGAAGACCAGGGGCACGAGGTCGGGATGGAGGTCGGACGGAATCTCAATCATGAGCTCAGGCGATCTGTAGAGGGTGCGGAACGAACGGGTCAGCGCTGGCCCTGGTACAGCTTCTTCCAGGTCAGGCCCGCGAAGGCGACGACGCCGACGGCGACCAGGACCAGCAGGGTGGTGAAGACTGCCTCAAGCACGAGCGCGCTCCTCGGTCGGAGTGAGGTGATGGATTTACGGACCGGGTCGAGTCTAGTCGGCCGTGCCGTGAGCGGCGCTGTGAGGTTGATCGTGGCCGTGGGGCCGGAGTGCCGCCGTGGGCCCGGAGCGTGGCCGTGGCCCGGAGTGCCGCCGTGGCCCCTAGAGTGGCGCGCATGGCCAAGAAGCTCGTAATCAAGGTGACGGCGGGGGCCGACGCTCCCGAGCGGTGCTCGCAGGCGTTCACGGTGGCGGCCGTGGCGGTGGCCAGCGGGGTGGAGGTGTCGCTGTGGCTGACCGGCGAGTCGTCGTGGTTCGCGCTGCCGGGGAGGGCCGCGGAGTTCGAGCTGCCGCACGCCGCGCCGCTGCCGGACCTGATCGACGGCATCCGGGCCGGGGGCGGGATGATCACGGTGTGCACGCAGTGCGCGGCGCGTCGTGACATCGAGGAGAAGGACCTGATCGAGGGCGCGCGGATCGCCGGCGCGCAGGTCTTCGTCAGCGAGGCCATGGGCGACGGCGTGCAGGCGCTCGTCTACTGACCGCGGGCGCACCGGTCGCCCGTGGTCACTGGTCGTGTGACCGCGGGCGGCGCTTGCCGTCGAGCTCGTCCCACCACTCGTCCGACTTCGGGTCGCCGGAGGGGTCGTCCCACCAGCGGTCGTCCGGGCCCCGGCGGTTGGCGACGATGGCGGCGACGGGCGGGATGACCATGGCGAACAGGCACATGCCGACGGCCGCCGGCACCGACCACAGGCGCACCACGGCCCACGCCAGGACGAACATGCCGATGCACGTGCCCATCATGGCGAAGTAGAGGTGCCTACGCCGCGCGTACACACCTTCACCGTACGACGGCGGCCCGAGCGATGCGAAGGGCCGCACCCCCCTCACGGCGTCCAACCCGGGGTGCGGCCCTCCGCGGACCTCAGGCGCGCGGCGATGCGCGCCTCAGACGGCGATGGCGACGTCCGCCAGCGCGCCCTTCTCGGCGAGGACGACCGTACGGTCGGCCGTGGCGCCCGGCACCAGCGCCCGGACGGTCCACGTGCCCTCGGCGGCGTAGAAGCGGAACTGTCCGGTCGCGGACGTGGGCACCTCGGCGGTGAACTCGCCGGTCGAGTCCAGCAGCCGCACGTAACCGGTGACGGGCTGGCCGTCGCGGGTCAGCGAGCCCTGGATGGTGGTCTCGCCGGGCTTGGCGGTCGAGGCGTCCGGGCCGCCGGCCTTTGCTCCACACATGTGCGTGATCCTTAACTGTCGCGGGCGAAGGGTCAGTTGGCGCCGAGCTCGATCGGCACGCCGACGAGCGAGCCGTACTCGGTCCAGGAACCGTCGTAGTTGCGGACGTTCGGCCGGCCGAGCAGCTCGTGCAGCACGAACCAGGTGTGCGCGGAACGCTCGCCGATGCGGCAGTACGCGATGGTGTCCTTGGCGAGGTCCACGCCCGCGCCCTCGTAGAGCTCCTTGAGCTCGTCGTCGGACTTGAACGTGCCGTCGTCGTTGGCCGACTTCGACCACGGGATGTTGCGGGCGCTCGGCACGTGACCGGGGCGCTGCGACTGCTCCTGCGGGAGGTGCGCCGGGGCGAGCAGCTTGCCGCTGAACTCGTCGGGGGAGCGGACGTCGACGAGGTTGAGGCTGCCGATGGCGGCCACGACGTCGTCGCGGAAGGCACGGATCGAGGTGTCCTGCGGCTGGGCCCTGTACTCCGTGCGGGGGCGCCGCGGCACGTCGGCGACGAGGTCGCGGGAGTCGAGCTCCCACTTCTTGCGGCCGCCGTCGAGGAGCTTCACGTCCTGGTGGCCGTAGAGCTTGAAGTACCAGTAGGCGTAGGAAGCGAACCAGTTGTTGTTGCCGCCGTAGAGGACGACGGTGTCGTCGTTCGCGATGCCCTTGTCGGACAGCAGCTTCTCGAAGCCGGCCTGGTCGATGAAGTCGCGGCGGACCGGGTCCTGGAGGTCGGACTTCCAGTCGATGCGGATGGCGGTCTTGATGTGGTTCTTGTCGTACGCGGAGGTGTCCTCGTCGACCTCGACGATGACGGTCTTCGGGTCGCCTGCGTCGATGCGGGCCTGGACCCAGTCGGCGTCCACCAGGACGTCACTGCGGCTCATGCTGTTCTCCTCCGGGGCAGTCGCGGATGTGCGCCAGCGTGTGCGGGGTGCGCGGCGGTCGATCGGTCGGTCGAGCGAGCGCGGCGCCGCGCAACGGGTGATGCGGGTGGTGCGGGGAGGCGGCCGGAGAGGCCGGAAGGAAACCGGAAGAACGGCTTCCTGTCAGACACGGCGACACAGCATGGCGGAAACGCGGCACAGGTCAACTGCCCGCCGCTTCGTGAGATCCGCCTGTCGCTTCATAGGGGCGATCGTAGGGAGGGCGGCGGGCCCTGTCACGGGGGCGCCACATAATGAGACGCGAGATTCCGTATTTTGGGACGAGGAAAGGTCCGGGCCGCCCCGTGGGCCCCGCGGGGGCCCGTACGGCCCGGGATCCGGCCCCATGGACTGATGTACGGACGCGAGCGTCTCGGAACGTGGGACCAGGGGTTGTCCCGGCCCTCGCTCCGCCCCGCCCGCGGCCCGGCTCAGCCCGCCAGGTTGACGTCCGTCCCGGTCAGTGTGACGTCCACGCCGGTCGGCGTCGTGACGACCTTGTCGAGCTTGAGGCCCTTGGGCAGGCCCGTGATCTGCCGGTCGAAGTCGGTCTTCGCGCGGACCGCCTGCTCCAGCCCCGGAATGCCCTGCGCCGGGATCTCGTCGGCCCGCACCCGGATCGTGTTGCCGTTCACCACGGTCACGGTGGACACCACGCTGCGCGTGACCGGCTGGCCCATCACCGGGACCGTGCCCGTCACCTTCACCTGGCTGCTGCGCTCGGCGCCGCCCTTGCCGCCGTAGGCGACGCTGACGCCGGGGTCGGCCGTGGCCTTGGTCAGGTCCTCGTAGGAGATGTGCGCGGTGCCCGTCGCGCGGCCCGCGATCGCGGACGAGAAGCTGCTGTCGATGCGGACGTTGTGCAGCTGGGCGTCGAAGCCGCTCACCTTGATCGAGCGCTCGCCCGCGTTGGCGGTGATGCCGCCGTCGAGCTTGATGTCGACCTCTTCGAGCTCGGAGCCGGCGACCTGGGTCAGGAAGGGGAAGCCCTTGATCGACACCTCGGGGGTCCCGGAGAGCCCCTGGCTGTTGCGGATCTTCTCGGCCGCCTCGTTCTCGGCGAAGTAGACGGCCGCCCGGTCGGCGGCCACGAACAGGCCGCCGAGAACGATGGCGACAATCAGAGTTATTCGTAGAGCGCGCACGGCTTGTCGGTCCCCCCACAAGTTGATCGGCAGGCCGGTCGGCCCGGTTCGGGTCAGGCCGCCCTGGCCTGTCCCGCGAGCCTAACCGGGCCGATCGGACAAACACCGGGTCGGTCCGTAACTGATCTGTAACCGATCCAGCGCGTGTTGATCACTCTTGATCAGTAAGTGATCGGTAGGGGAGTCGTCCGTCAGCCGAGCGCCCTGCCCAGCACATAGACGGCGGGTGCCGCCAGCGCCAGCGGCAGGGCGACGCCCGCCGTCATGTGCACGAAGCGCGAGGGGTAGTCGTAGCTCGCCACCCGCAGGCCCACCAGGGCGCACACCCCGGCCGCCAGGCCCAGCAGCGCGCCCGGCGTGCCCATGCCGGTCAGCTGGCCGCCCGCGATTCCCGCGCCCGCGGCCGCGACCAGGGCGACGACGGGAGCGGCGACCGACGGCAGCGGCAGCGCCCGCGCCAGCACGGCCGCGGCCACGCCGGCCGCGCCCACGACCACCGCGTCGGGGTCGGCCGCCAGGTGACCGGCCGCCACGACCGCCAGCGCCGCCGAGGCGGTGGCCGCCGTCAGCCCGTACAGCCGCTCGTCGGGCGAGGCGTGGCTGCGCAGCTGGAGGACGACGACCAGCAGAATCCATACGCCGAGCGTGCCGAGCAGGACGGTCGGCGCCTTGCTCGCCTCCGTGGCCAGCAGGGCCACGTCGGCGACCACACCGCCCAGGAACGCCAGCGCGATGCCCTGCCGGGCGGGCCACATGCCGTTCAGCCGGAACCAGCCCGCCGCCGTGACCGCCTGCAGCAGCACCACCGGCACGGCCAGCGCGGCCTCCGCCAGCGGAGCCGCGGCCGCCAGCAGCGCCGCCAGCACGGCCGTGATCAGCGCCGGCCGGAAGCCGGGGGAGAGGATCTGCGGCCGGCCCTCGGCCTTCGCCTTTTCGGCGGCCGTCATGGGCCGCTCGGCGACGGGCGCGGCCTCGGCGTCCAGTTCGGGGTGCGAGGGGTACGACAGCGGGGCCGCGGACGGGGGCATCCCCGCCACGGGCATGGGCTCCGCCACCGGCGCCGGGGCAGCGGCGGCGTGGTACGGCTGTCGCGTCTGCGGCTGCGGCCGGTCCCAGTCCGCGGCACCCGCCGCGGCATCCGCCCCGGCGCCCGTGCCGCCGCCGGTCCACGGCGCGTCGTGCGCCGGCTCCGCCTGCTGCTGCCAGGCCCGCGCGTCCCAGCTCTGGGTCTGCCAGGTCTGCGTATCCGGCTCCTCGTGCCCCGGGAACCCGTGCTGCGGCTGCGGCCAGGCGGGAGCGGCGGACTGCGGGTGGCCCTGGTGCTGTCCGTGCGCCTGGTGCTGAGGCTGGCCCTGGTGCTGGCCATGCGTCTGGTGCGGGGCCTGGTGCTGGCCGTGAGCCTGGTGCTGGCCCTGGCCCTGCGGGTCGTAGCCGTAGTCGTACGCGGGAGGGGCCTGCCGGTCGGCCGCCTGCGGGTCGTAGGGCGCGTAGGGCTCGTACGGCGCGTACTGATCCTGCCGCTCGTACGGCTCATACGGCTCGTACGGACTGTGGTGGTGCTGATCGCTCATGCTGCCGGGGTCACCCTCCTGCGAAGGGCGGGAGCACCTCGACCGTGCCGCCCTCGGCCAGTTGGACCGTCGAGTGGTCGCGCGTGCCGACGGGGTCGCCGTCCACGAGGAACGAGCTGCGCGAGAGCACCCGCGCGAACTCCGGCTTCGCCTCGTGCCGGTGCCGGGCCGCCGCGAGCGCGTCCGCCAGCGTCACCGCGGCGTACGGCTCCTCGGCCGTGCCGGCGGCGGCCTTGGCCGCGGCCCAGTACCGGATGGTGCCGGCCGGTGGTTCCGGCGGCCCCGGCTGTGCCGGCAGCCGAGCCGGCCGCGCCGGTCGTGCCGTGTGTGTCGTCGCCACGGCGACCCCTTCCGTTCTTTCCGGCATCTTGCCGTCCTCCATGATGACGGGTGCCGGACGGGGCGCGGTCCCCAGCCGGTAAAGGTGGGGCCGTGCGGAGGGGTGCTCGCATAGGCTGCCTGTGTGTTGGTACGACTTCTCCGGGCTTATGTGCGGCCCTATTCCGGAGCGATCGCGACGGTTGTTCTGCTGCAGCTCGTGCAGACGCTCGCGACGCTTTATCTGCCCACCCTCAACGCGGACATCATCGACAAGGGCGTCGTCAAGGGCGACACCGGCTACATCCTGGGCACCGGCGGGCTGATGCTCGCCGTGACCCTGGCGCAGATCGTCTGCGCCATCGGCGCCGTGTACTACGGCGCCCGTACGGCCATGGCGGTCGGCCGTGACCTGCGCGGCGAGGTCTTCGACCGCGTGCAGTCCTTCTCCGCGCGGGAGATGGGGCAGTTCGGGGCCCCCTCGCTGATCACGCGCACCACCAATGACGTCCAGCAGGTCCAGATGCTGGTGCTGATGACGTTCACGCTCATGGTCTCGGCGCCCATCATGTGCGTCGGCGGCATCGTGCTGGCGCTCGAGCAGGACGTGCCGCTGTCGGCGCTGCTGCTGGTCATCGTCCCGGTGCTGGCGACCATCGTGGGCGTGATCATCTGGCGCATGCGCCCGGTCTTCCGGGGCGTGCAGGAGCGCATCGACGCCGTCAACCGCGTGCTGCGCGAGCAGATCACCGGCATCCGGGTCATCCGGGCGTTCGTCAAGGACACCCACGAGCGGAAACGATTCCGTTCCGCCAACGACGACTTGATGGACGTCTCGCTGCGGGCCGGCCGGCTGATGTCGACGATGTTCCCGTCCGTGATGCTGGTCGTGAACCTCTCCTCGATCGCCGTCGTGTGGTTCGGCGGCCACCGCATCGAGGACGGCGGCATGCAGATCGGTGCGCTGACCGCGTTCCTCAGCTATCTCATGCAGATCCTGATGGCCATCATGATGGCCACCTTCATGTTCATGATGGTGCCCCGCGCCGAGGTGTGCGCCGAGCGCATCCAGGAGGTGCTGACCACCGACTCCAGCGTGGTCCCGCCCCTCGCGCCGGTCACCGAGCTGCGCCGCCGCGGCCACCTGGAGATCAGCGGGGTGGAGTTCCGCTACCCGGGCGCCGAGGAGCCGGTCCTCAAGGACGTCTCCCTCGTCGCGCGGCCCGGCGAGATCACGGCCGTCATCGGCTCCACCGGCAGCGGCAAGTCGACGCTGCTGGGCCTGATCCCGCGCCTGTTCGACGCCACCGCCGGCGCGGTCCTCCTCGACGGCCAGGACGTGCGCGACCTGGACCCGGTCCTGCTGTCCGACGCCGTGGGGCTCGTACCGCAGAAGCCGTACCTCTTCTCCGGGACCGTGGCCTCCAACCTGCGCTACGGCCGTCCCGACGCCACCGACGAGGAACTGTGGCAGGCCCTGGAGACCGCCCAGGCCCGCGACTTCGTCGAGGCGATGGACGGCGGGCTCGACGCGCCGATCGCCCAGGGCGGCTCCAACGTCTCGGGCGGCCAGCGCCAGCGCCTGGCGATCGCCCGGGCCCTGGTGCGCAAGCCCGGGATCTACCTCTTCGACGACTCCTTCTCCGCCCTCGACTACGCCACCGACGCCCGGCTGCGGGCGGCGCTGGCCGACGAGACGCAGAACGCGACGGTGCTCATCGTCGCGCAGCGGGTCTCGACGATCCGCGACGCCGACCGCATCGTGGTCCTCGACGAGGGCCGCGTCGTCGGCACCGGCACCCACACGGAACTGATGGGGACGAACGAGACCTACCGGGAGATCGTGCTCTCCCAGCTCACCGAGGAGGAGGCGGCGTGACGTCCCCCGACAAGCCGGGCGGCAAGCCCGGCGGCGGCGACGCCAAGGGCGCCGGCGAGGGTGCCGGGCAGCAGCGCAGAGGGCCGGCCCCCGCGGTCGGCATCGCGCGCTTCATGGGCGGACAGCCGACGGAGAAGTCCATGGACTTCCGCGGCTCCGGCCGCCGCCTGCTGGCCCTGCTGCGACCCGAGCGCACCATCATCGCCGTGGCGCTCTTCCTGGGCGTCGCCAGCGTCGCGCTGACCGTCATAGGGCCCAAGGTCCTCGGCCACGCCACCGACCTGATCTTCGCCGGCGTCATCGGCCGGCAGACGGCCTCCGGCGGCACCAAGGCCGAGGTGCTGGAGGGGATGCGGCAGCGGGGCGACGACAAGATCGCCGACCTGCTCTCCGGCGTGGACTTCACCCCGGGCCAGGGCATCGACTTCGACGCGATCGGCGTGGTGCTGCTGTGGGTGACGCTGATCTACGTCGGCGCCTCGCTGTTCATGTTCATCCAGGCCCGCATCGCCACCAACGTCGTGCAGCGGGCGGTCTTCCGGCTGCGTGAGGACGTCGAGGAGAAGCTGGGCCGGCTGCCGCTGAGCTACTTCGACAAGCAGCAGCGCGGCGAGGTCCTCTCCCGCGCCACGAACGACATCGACAACATCGCACAGACCCTGCAGCAGACCCTGAGCCAGATCATGACCTCGCTGCTGACGATCGTCGGCGTGCTGGCCATGATGTTCTGGATCTCCTGGCTGCTGGCGCTGGTCGCGCTGATCACCGTCCCGGTCTCGGTCGTCGTGGCGACGAAGATCGGCAAGCGGGCGCAGCCGCAGTTCGTGGCGCAGTGGAAGTCGACGGGCAAGCTCAACGCCCACATCGAGGAGATGTACACCGGCCACTCGCTGGTGAAGGTCTTCGGCCGCCAGAAGGAGTCCGCGGAGACCTTCCGCAAGGAGAACGAGGACCTCTACGCCGCCGGCTTCAAGGCGCAGTTCATCTCCGGCATCATCCAGCCCGCGATGATGTTCATCGGCAACCTCAACTACGTGCTGGTCGCCGTGGTCGGCGGCCTGCGGGTGGCGAGCGGCTCGCTGTCGATCGGTGACGTGCAGGCCTTCGTGCAGTACTCGCGCCAGTTCAGCCAGCCGCTCACCCAGGTGGCGTCCATGGCCAACCTGGTGCAGTCGGGCGTGGCCTCGGCCGAGCGCGTCTTCGAGCTGCTGGACGCCGAGGAGCAGTCGCCGGACGCCGCCGACGCGGTCGTCCCGGAGCACGTGCGCGGCGAGGTGTCCTTCGAGAAGGTCGCCTTCCGCTACGAGCCGGACAAGCCGCTCATCGAGGACCTGTCGCTGACCGTGCGGCCGGGCCAGACGGTCGCCATCGTCGGGCCGACCGGCGCGGGCAAGACCACGCTGGTCAACCTCCTGATGCGGTTCTACGAGGTGGGCGGGGGCCGCATCACGCTCGACGGGACGGACATCGCCTCCCTCTCGCGCGAGGAGCTGCGCTCCCACATCGGCATGGTGTTGCAGGACACCTGGCTCTTCGGCGGCACGATCGCGGAGAACATCGCCTACGGCGCCGCCACCGACATCTCGATGGACAAGATCGTCGAGGCGGCGAGGGCGACCCACGTCGACCGCTTCGTGCGCACCCTGCCCGACGGCTACGACACGGTCATAGACGAGGAGGGCTCGAACGTCAGCGTCGGCGAGAAGCAGCTGATCACGATCGCCCGCGCCTTCCTCGCCGAGCCCGAGATCCTGATCCTGGACGAGGCGACGAGCTCGGTCGACACCCGTACCGAGGTGCTGATCCAGCAGGCCATGGGCCGCCTGCGGACCGGCCGCACCAGCTTCGTCATCGCGCACCGGCTGTCCACCATCCGGGACGCCGACGTGATCCTGGTGATGGAATCCGGCCGGATCGTGGAGCAGGGCACGCACGACGCGCTGCTGGCGGAGAACGGCGCGTACGCCCGTCTGTACGAGGCGCAGTTCGCCCAGCCGGTGGCGGACGAGGTGCCGTAGGCGCCGTACGCACGCACCGTGCGGCCGGGGGGCTTCCGATCCGGAGGCCCCCCGGTGTGTTTCCGGGGCCCGTCGTGCCGCTGGCCGGACGGGCCGGCGGCGGGGCAGACTGGTCCCATCGGAGAGCCACGGAGAGCCGTCAAGAGTGGGATGCGATCACCACTCGAAGTGATCGACGAAACACAAGGTCGTGCAAAATCGTCGGCCCCTCCGAAAGTCAGGTGGGTTATTCTGCTGGGCAGAGAGGATCCGGGCAGAGTAGCCCCCGGGTCCTTTTGTGCATTCGGACGACGAGCAGTGCCCCAACCGTCCTCGCAGGGACCGAGGAGGAACCGACGTAATGGGCGAGCGAAGCGCACGACAAGAGACCGATCCCCGTGCCGGCCGTACGGGGCCGACGACGACCGAGGCGGGTGGCGGCCGATGAGCTCCCTGCTGCTCCTGACCAACGCGCTCCAGCCGTCGACCGAGGTGCTGCCCGCCCTCGGCCTGCTGCTGCACAGCGTGCGCGTGGCCCCCGCCGAGGGCCCGGCCCTGGTGGAGACCCCCGGCGCCGACGTCATACTGATCGACGGCCGCCGTGACCTGCCGCACGTCCGCAGCCTCTGCCAGCTCCTGCGCTCCACCGGCCCCGGCTGTCCGCTGCTGCTCGTGGTCACCGAGGGCGGCCTGGCCGCCGTCACCGCCGACTGGGGCGTCGACGACGTCCTGCTCGACACCGCCGGCCCGGCCGAGGTCGAGGCCCGGCTCCGGCTGGCCATGGGCCGCCAGCAGATCACCATGGACGACAGCCCCATGGAGATCCGCAACGGCGACCTCTCCGTGGACGAGGCGACCTACAGCGCCAAGCTCAAGGGCCGGGTCCTGGACCTGACCTTCAAGGAGTTCGAGCTGCTGAAGTACCTCGCCCAGCACCCCGGACGGGTCTTCACCCGGGCCCAGCTGCTCCAGGAGGTCTGGGGCTACGACTACTTCGGCGGCACCCGCACCGTGGACGTGCACGTGCGGCGGCTGCGCGCCAAGCTCGGCCCCGAGCACGAGTCGCTGATCGGCACCGTCCGCAACGTCGGCTACCGCTTCGTGGTGCCCGAGAAGGCGCCGGAGAAGACGTCCGAGAAGGCGTCGGAGAAGATCGACCGCCCGGGGGGCGAGGCCGCGTCGACGGGCGCCGGCGGGCGGGCGCGGCCCCGGAAGGAGGAGGCGGCCGAAGCCGAGGCCGTACGCCCGGTGAAACGGTAGGTGGACCCGCGTAGACTGCCGCGCGTGGCCAAGGTGACGCGGGACGATGTGGCGAGACTTGCGGGGACGTCGACCGCGGTCGTCAGCTATGTCATCAACAACGGACCGCGCCCGGTGGCACCGGCGACGCGGGAGCGGGTGCTGGCAGCGATCAAGGAGCTGGGGTACCGCCCCGACCGGGTCGCCCAGGCGATGGCGTCGCGACGGACGGACCTCATAGGCCTGATCGTCCCGGACGCGCGCCAGCCCTTCTTCGCGGAGATGGCGCACGCGGTCGAGCAGGCGGCGGCCGAGCGCGGGAAGATGGTCCTCGTCGGGAACTCCGACTACCTCGACGAGCGCGAAGTGCACTATTTGCGCGCTTTCTTGGGCATGCGCGTCTCCGGCCTGATCCTGATCAGCCAGGGACCGAGCGAGACCGCGGCGCTGGAGATCGACGCCTGGGACGCCCGCGTGGTCCTGATGCACCGCAGGCCCGACGCCATCGACGACGTGGCCGTGGTCACGGACGACGTCGGCGGCGCCCAGCTCGCCACCCGCCACCTCCTCGAGCACGGCCACCCCTACGTGGCCTGCCTCGGCGGCACGGAGGAGACGCCCACGGTGGGCGACCCCGTCACCGACCACGTCGAGGGCTGGCGCCGCGCCATGCGCGAGGCCGGCCAGTCCATCGAGGGCCGCCTCTTCCACGCCCCGTACAACCGCTACGACGCCTACAAGGTCGCCCTCGAGCTGCTGGCCGGACCGGACCGGCCGCCGGCCCTGATGTGCGCCACCGACGACCAGCGCATCGACGTGCCGGGCGAGCTGGCGGTCGCCGCGTTCGACGACGTGAAGGAGGCGGCCCTGACGGACCCGCCCCTGACGACCGTCGCCTCGGACCGCCAGGCCATGGCCCGCTCGGCGGTGGACCTGGTCCTGGACGACGGCCTGCGGGTGGCCGGCAGCCGGCGCGAGCGCCTGAAGCAGTTCCCGTCCCGGCTGGTGGTCCGCAGGTCCTGCGGCTGCGGCGGCTGACGCCCCGCCCGCCCCGGGCGATCGCGCGGGGCGGTGCTTATCCGGTATGAACATGCTTTTGCTCACCTTTTCAGGGCGCACTCAGACTGTTCTCATGAACCCGGAGCACAGTCATAGACATGACGGAAACCCCTGACGCGCACCAGCAGCCTCAGCCGCGGCCCTACCCGGCGCCCCCGGCGTACGCCCCGTACGCACAGTTCGCCGAGCCGGCGCCGGCCGCACCGGCCGAGCCCCACGCCCACCGCGCCCCCCGGGCCCGTCGCCCGGCGACGCTCATCGCGGCCTGCGCCCTCGTCGCGGCCCTCGTCGGCGGCGGCTCCGCCGCGCTCGTCGGCGAGCTGACCGGCGGCTCCCACGGCAGCGACCGGGCCACGCCCGTGCAGAACGTCTCCTCCAAGGGCAGCGGCGTCGCGGCCGTGGCGGGTGCCGTCAGCCCCAGCATCGTGGAGATCAAGGCCGCCACCGGCACCGGCCAGTCCACCGGCTCCGGCGTGATCGTCACCGGCGACGGCGAGGTCGTCACCAACAACCACGTCGTCTCCGGCGCCGACACCGTCCAGGTCACCCTCAGCGACGGCACGGCGAAGACCGCCAAGGTCGTCGGGACCGACCCCGCCAAGGACCTGGCCCTCGTCAAGATCCAGGGCGCCAAGGGCCTGAAGGCCGCCACCCTCGGCGACTCCGGCAGGCTCAAGGTCGGCGAACAGGTCGTCGCCATCGGCTCGCCCGAGGGCCTCACCGGCACCGTGACCAGCGGCATCGTCTCCGCCCTCAACCGCGACGTCACCGTCTCCAAGGAGGAGGGCCGCGGCAAGCAGCAGCGCGGCGTCCCGCAGTGGCCGTTCGAGTTCGGCGGCAACCAGTACAACGGCGACACGGGCTCGTCCAAGACGACGTACAAGGCCATCCAGACGGACGCCTCGCTCAACCCCGGCAACTCCGGCGGCGCGCTCATCAACATGAGCGGCGAGATCATCGGCATCAACTCGGCGATGTACGCCTCCGGTTCCGGGAGCGGCTCGAGCGACTCCGCGGGCAGCGTGGGGCTCGGCTTCGCCATCCCGGTCAACACCGTCAAGGCGGACCTGGCCAAGCTCCGGGCGGGCGGCAGCGGCAGCTGAGCGCCGCACCCGGCCGCGACGCGTCACGGCCGGAGGACACCGCTGCCGGACGACATCACGTGCCGGACCGCATCACGTGCCGGCCGCATCACGTGCCCGGCGACGACACCGCGGACCGCACCCGCCGCCCCGGTCGCATGCGACGCTGAGAGCGTCCGCCGCCCATGACGTACACCCGTGAGGTACCGCCGATGAGCCCCGCCGAGCACGGCGACCAGCCCGCCCGCATCCTGATCGTGGACGACGAGCCCGCCGTCCGCGAGGCGCTGCGCCGCAGCCTCGTCTTCGAGGGCTACGCGACGGAGTCCGCCGTCGACGGGCTGGACGCGCTCGAGAAGGTGGGGACGTACGACCCGGAGCTGATCGTTCTCGACGTGCTCATGCCGCGCATGGACGGCCTGACGGCCGCACGCCGGCTGCGCGCCTCCGGGGTGACCGTGCCGATCCTGATGCTGACCGCCCGCGACACCGTGGGGGACCGGGTGACCGGACTCGACGCCGGGGCCGACGACTACCTGGTCAAGCCCTTCGAACTGGACGAGCTGCTCGCCCGCATCCGCGCCCTGCTGCGCCGCAGCTCCTACGCGGCCCCCGCCTCCGCCGCGGCCGACGCGCGGACGCTGTCCTACGCCGACCTGCGCATGGACCTGGCGACCCGCGAGGTGACCCGCGGCGAGCGGCCGGTGGGTCTGACGCGCACGGAATTCACGCTGCTGGAGCTGTTCATGGCGCATCCCCGGCAGGTGCTGACGAGGGAACAGATCCTGAAGTCGGTGTGGGGCTTCGCCTTCGAGCCCTCGTCCAATTCGCTGGACGTGTACGTGATGTACCTGCGCCGCAAGACGGAGGCGGGCGGGGAACCGAGGCTGGTGCACACCGTGCGCGGGGTGGGGTACGTCCTGCGAGCCGACGGCGGAGCCGAATGATCACGAGATTCCGGCGGCTGCCGCTGCGCTCGCGGCTGGCGCTGCTGACCGCCGCCGCCGTGGCCGTCGCGGTCGCCGTCGCGGCGGTCGCGTGCTGGCTGGTCACCCGGCAGGAGCTGGCCCACCAGCGGGACACGACGCTGACCAGCGTGCGGGCGGACGACACCACGGTCAAGGGACTGCTGCGCAACTGCGGCACGGCACCCACCGGGCCCTCCGCCCTCTTCCGGCCCTACACGGTGCAGATCATCACGAGCGAGGGCTTCATCTGCAGCACGGTCGGCACGTCCCCGATCAAGGTCGAGGCCGACGACCTCCTCGTCGCCCGGCAGCAGCGGGGACAGGCGCTGCACGACGCGCGGGCGAACGACGGCACGTGGATGCGGGTCGCGACGTCCCAGGGCCCGGTGCCCGGCACCGCCGTGTCCATCGCCCAGCCGCTCAGCGAGATCGACCGGCCGCTGAACGCGCTGGCCCTCGTGCTGGCGGCGGTGGCCGGGTTCGGGGTGCTGGGCGCCGCGACGGCCGGACTGTGGGTCGCCCGGGCCGGGCTCAAGCCCGTCGACCGGCTCACCGGCGCGGTCGAGCACATCGCGCGCACGGAGGACCTGGCCGTCCGCATCCCCGTCGAGGGGGAGGACGAGATCGCCCGGCTGTCCGCGTCCTTCAACGCCATGACCGCCGCCCTCGCCTCCTCGCGCGACCGCCAGCAGCAGCTCATCGCGGACGCCGGGCACGAACTGCGCACCCCGCTGACGTCGCTGCGCACGAACATCGACCTGCTGGTGCGGAGCGAGGCGACGGGCCGGGCGATTCCGCCGGAGGACCGCAAGGAGCTGCTGGAGAGCGTCAAGGCCCAGATGGCGGAGCTGGCCGGACTGATCGGGGACCTGCAGGAACTCTCCCGCCCCGACGGCCCGGCCGGCGGCGGCCCGCTGCAGGTGATCGCGCTGCACGAGGCCGTCGAGCGGGCGGTGGGGCGGGCCCGGCTGCGGGCCGTCGGAGCGGGGCTGTCGATCGACGCGGAGCTCGGCAGCTGGTACGTACGCGCCGAACCGGCCGCGCTGGAGCGGGCGGTGGTCAACCTCCTGGACAACGCCGTGAAGTTCAGCCCTCCGGGTGGTGTGATCGAGGTGCGCCTGGTGAACGGTGAACTGACCGTTCGCGACCACGGGCCGGGCATCCCGGCCGACGAACTCCCGCACGTATTCGACCGCTTCTGGCGTTCGCCGACCGCCCGCAGCCTGCCCGGCAGCGGCCTGGGCCTGGCCATCGTCGCCCATACGGTCCGGCAGGCGGGCGGCGAGGTCACGCTGGCCCCGGCCGAGGGCGACGGCACGATCGCCTCCGTCCGGCTGCCGGGCGCGGCGACGGAGCCGCCCCGGCTGTGAGGCCGGCGCGAGCCCTTACTTCCCCACCGGTAGGCCGGCGGCCGTCAGCTCCACCCGGATGCCGTCCCGCTGGACCGTCACGGCGCGCAGGTGCAGGTCCTCGGCCTGCGGGGGGAGCCGGAAGGAGAGCGCGAGCCGGTCGGCGAGCGCGGGCGGCTGGAGGCGGGTGAGGGCGGTGACCAAGTGGGGGTCGATGCCGAGCCGTTCCAGCAGCCACGGATGGTCGACGACCACGTCGACGAGGTTGATCTTCGTCAGCTGCTCGACGAAGCGGGGCGCGCCGGTGAGCTCGTGCAGCCGCTCCTCGCTGCGCAGGGCGAGGGCGACGTCCTCGTCGGTCACCCCGAGCCGGGCGGCGATGGCGGGCACGGACAGCAGCGCCTTCACGCGGGCGGCATCGCGGCTGATGC
The DNA here is from genome assembly GCF_014655595.1 of Streptomyces griseocarneus. GTDB lineage: Bacteria > Actinomycetota > Actinomycetes > Streptomycetales > Streptomycetaceae > Streptomyces > Streptomyces griseocarneus. Next base: position 83,443 of record NZ_BNBL01000006.1, read on the forward strand.
GCTCGGCCGCCTCGGGGTGGAGGGTGAGGGTGCGGCCCTCGCCGGGGCCCGGCCGGTAGGTGGCGACGCGGGGGAGGTCCAGGCTCATGTCGTCGACGGCGGTGGAGACGGCGCGGTCGCCGTCGCGCCGCAGCCGGGCCCGGGCCCGCAGGACCAGTTCCTGCCCGGCGACGGACAGTCGCCCCTTGGCGCCGATCGCGTTGTCGCCGAGGTCGCTGAATCTGACCTGGGAGGCGCCGAGCTCGCGGTTCATGTCGTCGAAGGCGAGCAGGACGTTGCCCTCGAGCTGCCCGACGACGGCCCCGCGGATGCCGGCCGGAAGGCTGCCGGTGAGCCGGATGTCGCGCGCGCTCGCCCGCACTTTGGCGAGCGATACCCGGTCGGCGGCGACGTCGGGGACGGTGACGTCGACCTGCCGCAGGTGCTTGGTCAGCACCTGGGTGAGGAAGGGGAAGCCCCTGATGTCCACCTGCGGCTGGGCCTCGAGGTGCAGCGCCTGCTGCAGCTTCTGCTGGGCCTTCTTCTCCGCGTACATCACCGCGCAGCGGTCGGCGAGGAGGAGGAAGGCGGTGCCGAAGAGGAGGGCGAGCAGGAGCTTGGTGGCCCGGCGGTAGGTCCGCAGGGGGCTGGGCGGGCGCCGCCGGCCGTGGCTGCGAGCGCGGCGTCTCCGCCGGACGGCGTGCCGACGGGGGCGGTGGGGCGGGCGGGCCCGGCGGGGCCGTCGCCGTCGCCGGTGGCCGGGGGGTGGTTCGGGGGCGGCGTCGGGGCCGGGGGGCGCTTCGGGGGCGGCGTCGGGGCCGGGGGGTGCTTCGGGGACGGCGTAGAGGCCGGACGGTGGTTCGGGGCCGGCGTCGAGGCCGGTGCCGAGGCCGGGGTCGCCTTCGCTGTGGACGCCGAGTAAGAGGGGTGGTTCGGCGGGATGCTCGTATTCGGGGTCGGCGAGTGACACCAGGTCATCGCGGTGACCGGTGGGGTGGGCGGATATGCCGGTGGGGGTCCGCATCGCTCTATCCCAACACGGCGAATGCCCTCGAACGCAAGGGCTACCCCCGGTACTCACGGATTATTTGCGCCAGTTCGAACGCGCGTCTTAGCACCAATACGAGCAAAAAGCGGGGCGGTTTTCAGCCGTTGGGCCGGGGTTTTTCTCCTTGGCCGACCGGGCGCTCTAGCGTGACCTACATGACACGCGCTCGGGGGAGTCGCGACGACCACGCGACATGTGCGGCAGTGACGGGCCGGAACAAAGGCTCATATGTGCTCGAATCTGTGTACGAGCATCCCGTAGGATTCCCAACCAAGATCAATAACTCGCGATCGCCATTACCGCCCGCATCGTCGTAGACCGCGACGCAGCGGACCGCGACGCAGCGGACCGGGGTGGTGGCGCAGGGGGAGGGAATCCTGATGACGTCATCCCGTTTCGGGCGCCGCGCCGCGGGCGCCGCCGCCGCGCTCGTCCTGGCCGGCGCCGGTGCGCTGGCCAGTGCGTCTCCGGCCGCCGCCAAGGGGTACGACCTGGCGTTCGAGAGCGGCTCGCTGAGCGGGCAGAACGCGCTGGCGGCGAAGGTCGCGTACTCCTGCGACGAGCACAACGACTACGCGCTGGTCGTCAACGCCACCAAGCTCAACGTCACGGGCCACGACGAGGCGAACGCCTCGGGCCTCATCAAGGCCGACAAGCTCACCTGCGACTACACGCTCCACACCGCCACGCTGAACCTGCGCACGCAGGCCGGCTCGCGGTTCGAGCAGGGCGACCAGGTGAAGTTCACCGTCTTCTACTTCGACAGCGACGGCTTCAGCTTCTTCAAGCAGGACAAGGTCGTCACCCTCTAGGCGCGACTTCTAGCCGCGACCGGGCGACGCCGAGCGACTCACTCGCCCTCGCCTTCGCCGCTGGCCCTGCCGCCCGTACGCACCGCGCCCGCGCTCGCCATGACCACCATGGCGATCGCGGCGCACTGCGGCAGCGACAGCCCCTGGCCCAGCACCAGATAGCCCGCCAGTGCGGCGACGGCCGGCGCCAGAGCCGTCAGCACCGCGAACGTCGCCGTCGGCAGCCGGCGCAGGGCGAGCAGCTCCAGGGTGTAGGGCACGCCCGAGCTCAGCACCGCGATCGCCAGCCCCAGACCGAGTACCCCCGGTTCCAGCAGTGCCCCGCCCGATGCCCCGACGCCGAGCGGGAGGCTGACCAGCGCGGCGACGGCCATCGCGATGGCCAGACCGTCCAGCCGCGGAAAACGCGCGCCCGCACGGGCGTTGAGCACGATGTACGCCGCCCACATCCCCCCGGCACCCAGGGCGAAGGCCGCGCCCGCGGCGCTGAGCTCACCGAAGCCGTCGCGGCCCAGCAGGTAGACCCCGGCCAGCGCGAGAGCTGCCCACAGCAGGCCGGCGGCGCGGCGCGAGGCGACGACCGACAGCAGCAGCGGCCCGAGCACCTCGAGGGTGACCGCCGCCCCCAGCGGGATGCGGTCGATCGCCTGGTAGAAGAGGATGTTCATGCCGCCGAGCGCCAGGCCGAACCCGCAGACCACCGCCCAGTCGGCGCGCGAATGTCCGCGCAGCCGGGGCCGGGTGACGGCCAGCAGCAGCGCCGCGGCGAACGTCACCCGCAGCGCGACCGTGCCGAGCGCCCCGGCCCGGGGGAACAGCAGCGCGGCGAAGGCCGACCCGAACTGAACGGACAGCGTGCCGGCGAGCACCAGGCCGATACCGCTGAGCGCGCCGCGCCCCGCGGCGTGACGAAGGACGACGTGACGAGGGGCGACGTGACGGGGGATGTCGTGATGGGGAACGTCGTGACGAACGGCGGCAGGCGCGGCCGTCGTCGCGGATGAGGTGTGCACCGGGGAGGTCATGCCCCCACGCTAGGAATCCGGCTACGCCGTGTGAAATGCCGAGGTCGGCGCGGTTATGCTTCCGAGGCATGACCATCGAGCTGCGGCACCTGCGTGCCTTCCTCGCCATCGCCGAGGCGGGCACCATCACCCGCGCCGCCGCCCACCTCCATCTGACCCAGCCGGCGCTCTCCCGCACCCTGCGCCAGCTCGAGGACCACCTCGGCGCCCGCCTCGTCGACCGCTCCACCCACCACCTCGAGCTCACCGCCGAAGGCCACGCCTTCCGCGACAGAGCCCTCGCGGCCCTCTCCGCCGTCGAGACCGCCCTCGACCCCAGGGGACTGAGAAGCCGGCCCCTGCGCCTGGGCCACACCTGGGCGGCGCTCGGCGACCACACCGTCCCCTTGCTGCGCCGCTGGGACGAAACACGCCCCGACGTACCGCTGGAGCTGCTCCGCGTCGACGACCGCACGGCCGGCCTCACGCAGGGCAAGGTCGACGCGGCCCTGCTGCGCGGCCCGGTCACCTCGGCCGGGCTCCGCACGGAGCCGCTGTTGTGGGAGGAGCGGGTGGTGGTCATGCCGGCGGACAGCCCGCTGGCGACCCTTCCCCGGGTCACCCTCGCAGACCTCGCCGCCTATCCGATCGCCCTCAACACCGTCTCCGGCACCACGACGAAGGACCTGTGGCCGCCGACGGCCCGGCCCGCCGCGACCATCGAGGTGACCAACACCGACGAATGGCTCATCGCCATCGCCGCGGGCCGCGCCATGGGGGTCACCACGTCGGCCACCCCCAGCAACCACACGCACCCCTCGCTGGTCTACCGCCCGCTCGCGGACGCGCCGGCCGTTCCCGTCGTCCTCGCCTGGCGCGACGGACTGGGACACCCGGCCATCCCCGACCTGGTGGCACTCGCACACCAGATCCTCGCGGCCTGAGAGCCTCCTGCCGGGGCGGGCCGCGCGCTACCAGCGCATGGCGGTGAAGTCGACGGGCCGGGGCTCGAGCGCCTGGGTACGAGCCGTCAGGCCGCGCAGCCGCCGGCCCATCTCCGGCGCGGACAGCCGCTTGCGGTCGCCGTGGCCCGGCAGCACCCACTCGAAGCGCAGCCTTTCGGCCGTACGGACCAGGGAGGCGGCGAGCTCCACGACCGAGTACCAGACGACGTTGTCCGCCACCTCCAGGTCGCCCGTCGTGCGCGACCAGTAGAAGCTGTCGCCACTGAAGCAGTACCGGTCGTCGGCGACGTAGAGCACGCTGCCCAGCGTGTGCCCCGGGAGCGGGTGGACGACCACCCCTTCGGCGATCTCGACCGGATCGGTCCCGCGCAGGACGTGGTCGGCGTCGGGCGCCGCGTCGAGGTCGCCCTCATGGATCCACAGCCGGGCCCCGAACCGGTCCGCGTATTGGCGCCCGTGCGCGGCGTGGTCCCGGTGTGTGAGCAGGACGTCGGTGATGGGCCCCTCGCTCGCCGCCTCGTAGCGGTCCGCCAGGGCGGAGCTCCAGCGCGGGGTGTCGATCATCATCGTGGTGCCGGACGGTCGCCGGAGCAGATACGAGTTCGCGGCGGCGGTGTGGGGCGAGTTGTGCCCGCAGAGGGAGACGGTGTCGTCGAGGGCGAGGGGGAACGGATCCAGACCGGGGTCGAGGCGGTGTTCGGCGTGGCGGATGGAACGGGTGTGACACGCGTACGCGGCCGTGTGCATCTGCCGCACCTCCGCCTCCGTACGCGGCTGCCGCACCACTTCCGCGCGCCCGTCGACCTCGCCGATGAGGCCGGGCGCGAGCTGCCGGGCGACGTCGCAGTTCGTACACCGCGAGTCGACGTACCATCCGCCGGTCTGGGGTGACGCTGTTTCCACGGGACTCTCCTCACGAGGTGCTCGTTGCGTGGTGTCAGCACGCATCAACCAGTGAAGCCCGCGTCGGCCGGAAGGCGAAAGGCCCGCCCGCCCTTGTGCTTTCCGGCGGGACCCGCTCTCACGGGCCTCGGCGCAGCCGCACGCGCGGCTCCGCCGAGGCCGTTGAGCGGGGGCGTCAGGCGCCGGCGGGGGCAGCCCATTCGACGAGCTGGACCACGACTCCGTTGGGGTCGGTGACCTGGAAGAGCCGCTCGCCCCAGGGCTCCTCGCGCAGCGGCATGGTGAGGGTGACGCCCTCGGCGCGCAGCCGGCGCTCCTGCTCCTCGATGCCTGTCACGACGAACGCCACGATCAGGCCGGAGGCGCGCTGGTCGCGCTGCTCGGCGGGCAGCACCGGTATGCCGCGCTGCAGCAGGACCAGGTCGACGGCCGCGTCGTCGCGGGACAGCGAGGCGAAGCCGTCCGCCGCCATGGTCTGCGCGTAGCCGAAGTGCGTGATGAAGAAGTCCCGGGAGGCAGCGACGTCGTCGACGGTCAGGGACACGGCGGAAGCGGTGACGTTCATGGGGCTCCTTGGCAGGGCTGTCGCGGTCCGGGTGGGCGGCGAGCGGGAAATGCGTACCCACCGCGTAATCTTGCTACGAACGTAAAGTTAACCCCAGGCGATTCCATGCGTCAAGCGAAAACTTACGTCGGATGTAAGATTCCTCCATGCGCAGTGAACCCATGGGCCTCAGGGAGTCCAAGAAGCAGGAGACCAGGCAGTTGATCTCCGCTCACGCGACCAGGCTCTTCATCGAGCAGGGCTTCGAGAGCACGACCATCGCCGAGATCGCCGCCGCGGCCCGGGTCGCGAAGAAGACCGTCACCAACTACTTCCCGCGCAAGGAAGACCTGGCCCTCGACCACCACGAGGAGTTCGTGACGAGCCTGGCCCGGGCCGTCGACGACCGCGACCCCGGCGAATCGGCCCTGGACTCACTGCGCCGCGCCTTCGACGGCGCCGTCGAGGACCAGGACCCCGTCGCGGGCTTCGCCGGGCCGGACTTCTCCCGCATGATCGCCGACAGTCCGACGCTCACCGCACGGCTCCGCGACCTCCACGACCAGCGCGAGGAAGCCCTCGCCCACGCCCTGGCGGCCGCCACCGACGCCGCCCCCGGCGACATCGTTCCCAGGGCCGCCGCGGCCCAGCTCGGCGCCGCGCACCGCGTCCTGTTCCAGCGGATCCAGGAGCTCACCCTCGCCGGGTACGACAACGCCCGTATCGCCGCCCTCGTCGGCGCGGACGCCGGGGCGGTCTTCGGCCTCCTGGAGCCCTCCCTGGCCCACTACGCCACCCGCGCCCACTGACCCGGCCCGGACCGAAGCGGCCCGAACGGACGTGGTCTAGCGGAGCCTCTTCTCCAGCCAGGCCACGTCCCAGAACGTGCCGAACTTCCGCCCGACCTGCTCGAGTACGCCGGCCGGGCGGAAACCGAATCGTTCGTGCAGCCGCATGGACGCCGCGTTGGGCTGGGTGATGCCGGCGTACGCCCGGTGGACGTCCTCGGTGGCCAGGGCCTCGAAGAGGGCGTCGTAGAGCAGGCCGCCGAGGCCCCGGCCCGTGTGCTCGGGGGCGAGGTAGACGCTGGTCTCGACCGACGTCTCGTAGGCCTGCTTGTCGCGGAAGGGGCCGCTCGTGGCGTAGCCGAGGACCGTGCCGGCCTCCTCGGCGACCAGGAGCCGGTGACGGCCGGTGGCGGGGTGCGCGTCCAGCCACGCGCGGCGGGCCTCGAGGCCGACGGGGGCGATGTCGAAGGTGATCGGGGTGTGGGCCACGTAGTGGTTGTAGATGCCGGTGAGCGCGACGAGATCGTCGTACGTCCCCGGCCGGACCCGCGTCGCCGTCGTGCTGTCGCGCATCAGTGCTCCCTCGCCGCCTTCCTGGCGCGGGACGCTACCCGTGGGCTGTTACGCGCACATTTCGGCTACGGGGCCCCGCTCACATCAGCGTCGTGGCGGTGGCGACGACGCGGGCCCTGCGGGGCTCGTCGGGGTTGCCGTAGCGGACCTCGACGCGGGGGTAGGACCTCAGGAGGGCGGGCGACCCGCGCAACGCCATGGGGGGGGGAAATCCGGCCGACCGTGCGCTAGAGATCCAGCGGGTCCGGCAGCGAGATCACCTGGATCCCTCCCGCACTGAGCCCGATGGTCCCGTCGAGGTGAGCGTCGACGAGGACGACGTGCACGTCGACGTCGGCCTGGGCCGGCGCGGCCAGGGCGGCACCGGCCGCGCAGAACAGGGCGGTCGCGGTGAGGGCGGTGAGCATGCGAGGGATGAACTTCATGCGGTGCTCCTTACCGGCGTCGAATCCCCGTCATGCCTCCTCCGCGCGCGAGCGCCACCCCGCACCACCGCGCGCCCCGAGCGGGCTCAGCCGTCGCCCGCGGCCGAGGCGAACTGCCGCTGCTCGGCCTGCTCGAGCCAGGCCAGGTACCAGCGCGTGAACGTCACCGGCTCACCCTTGTCGCCGAGCTTGTCGTCGAGCAGCGGCGCGAGGTCCACGCCGTCCGCCCGGCCGTCCGACCAGACCCGCCCCCGCTCCGGGCCGCTCACGACCAGCCACTCGCGCAGCGCACACCCGAGGTGCGCGATCACGACCGCGCCGGGCGTGCGGCCGCTCGAGGGAAGGGCGGTCCACAAACGCTTTTACGGCGTCGAAAACGGCGGCCACCCGGACCGGACCGGCGTCTGCGTCCGAGAACGTCGTGAGCAGGGACTCGGGGATGTTCTGGCGCCCCGCCCAGCCCCGCATGGCTGTGAGCCCGCGGTCGACCGCCTGTAGTTCGGGCAGTTCACCGGTGGTGCGCACACCGATCAGGACGACTGCACGCTCCATGGCCTCTCCATTCGCGTGCCCTTCATTCGACGGTATCGCAGGTGCTGGAAATCGGCCGATTTGCCCTCCGCTGGAACCGTAGAAGACTGGAAGTGACGGCCCGAATCACCGGGGGTCGACATGTCTTCTCGGCCTGAGAGGCACGCCACCACCGAAGCTTCGCTGCTGCCGCTGCCGCATGTGTGGCGGACGGCGGTCTGGACGGGGTTTGCGGCCCTGGCGTTGTTGTCCGCCGTTCACGCGGTCGGACAGCGGAAGCCTGCGTGGCACGTCACAGGCGACTGGTGGGGGCCGTTCGAGGGGCTCTTCGAATGGGTGATGCAGTGCGTCGTCGGGGTCGCGCGGCTGGTGACGAGCGAGGGCGACGGGGCCCCGCTGAACGTGCGCCTCGGGTGTCTGTTCCTGCTCATTGTCTGCTTCGTGCTGTGGCGACGGGCCATGCTTGCCCGGAACGCCTACCGGCCGGGCCCGGTGGACGTGCAGAAGCTCGTCGCGTCGAGCCCGGAAGTCGAGCAGCAGGTCGAGGGGCTCACGGCGCAGCTGCGCAAGTACCTGTCGGAGACGAACCTCTACCCGCCGAGTGCGCTCCCGGCCGAAGCACCTGCCGAGAACTTCATCGATTTGCTCGGGGACGTCGACATCGAGCCGAAGAAGCTCGGCACGAGTCTGCTGCGGCTCTTCAGCCGGCTTCGGCCCAAGGTCGCCTACACGGTGCGCGGCGTGCTGCGGGAGCGGGCGCAGGAGCCCCGGTGCGGTGTGACGGTCACCGTCACGTCGTACGCCATGAGAGGCAGCCGTACGGAGACGCGCTGGGAGAAGACCTGGGACGCCGTTGTGCGTTCGGCCGGGAACTGGGTGATGGCTTCCCTCGTGCCGGTGACCCGGGCCGGCAAGCGGCCGCCGTGGCAGGCGTGGCACGGCCAGGACCTGAAACCGGAGTTGTTCGCCGCCTATCAGGACGGCAGACGCCTCAGCAAGGAGCGCAGGCTCGACGACGCGCTGGAGCGCTTCTACACGGCGCTGAGCTTCGATCCCGCGAACCTTTACTTCCGGACTCAGATCGCCGGCATTCAGGAGAAGCTCTGGCTGCACATGGACGCCCTCGAGACGTATTACGGGGCGATGATGCTGGACGGGTGCACGAACCGGCAACGGGAGCAGTATCTCGGCCTGGGGCCCTGGGACATCCGCAGGTGGATCCGGCGGTACCGGGGGTGGCGTGCGGGGCTTCTCGAGGTCCGCTACCGCTACGCCGTCGTGCTGGGTGTCGGTGAACGGCTCGCCAGTGAGTGGTGCACCAGCGACTCCGACAACAACCGCTTCCCGCAGCGGGCACACGCCCGCCGCGAGATCCAGGCAGCGCTGATCCCTGCCTTTACCGACCGGCACTGGCGGGCCTTCAAGGGCTGGACGAGGGTCACACCGCAGGCGCCGGAGTTGGAGGAGGAGTTGAGGATCAAGGGCTGGCTCACCAAGCTCCTCGAGGCGCGTGAGGAGGAGTGGCTCATCCGGCTCGTCTTCCAGCAGGCTTGTGTCGACGAGATGCGGCGGATAGCCCGGGATTCTCCGTGGTCACACCTGCTACCCCTCGTCGATACCCGCCACCGCGGAACCTTCACCCGGGCCTCGCTCCGGCTCAACCGCAAGGTGTGGGCACCTCTGCGGCTCGCCTGGGCCGACCGTGTCCGCCCGCACGGATCGCCGTGGTTCGGTGTCAAGCTGGCAGGGGTGCCCCCGAACCCGACGTGGCTCAACGATGTGAAGCAGCTCGACAAACGGGTCCAGTACGTGCTGGACCGGCGAGTTCTGCACTGGCTGAAGCAGTGGGCCAGGGACTGGCTTTCCTGGTTCCGGCTCCGGCGGCCGTGGCAAGACAGCTACAACGCGGCCTGCGTCTACGCGGCGGCGATGAACTACCGCCCCTTCAAACCCCAACAGGACCGCCTCGCTCGGCTGGCCGTGACCGAACTGGAGAACGCGACCAGGACTGACCGGAACGGCTCTCATTCCCTCATGCGTTCATGGGTGCTCATGCAGGACCCCGACCTGAACATGCTGCGCCGCAAGCCGTGTTTCATCCGGTTCGAGCGTGAGGTCTATCCGCATGCCACTCCTGATCACCACCGCCCGATGGAGCCGGTCGCGGCAGAGACCACGGCCTACCACCGACGGATTCTCCAAACCGCGGCACGGGTGATGGAGCACACCTGGCGCGTCAGGAGGAAGCAGCTCCTCGCCGAGCCGGACGTCGTCGCCCAGTGGTTCGCCAGTGAACGCGAGGCATGGGATTGCGTCTACCAGTTCGCCAGGAACGGGGGGCGTGACTGGCGGGTCCGGGAAAGGCTGCTGCAAGCCGTCCGCGGGATCACCGACCCGGCCCTCTGGGACCGCTACGGGCTGCCGCCCGGCCTGCCCGAGCTGGACGACCTCCTGGACGACGCCAGCCGGTCCGAACCCCAGAACGCCAAGAAGCGGGTCAAAGAGGCCAGCGAACGCACGAAGGAACTCCTGGACAGCGTCGGGGAGTACGTGGATACCGGGCGTTCGGACGGCAATCCTTGCGTCTCACCGGTTCACCGCAGCGCGCAGTGGCTTGCCGCGATCAGACGGGATCCCGCCTCCTTCGCTTTGCTGCCGCGGAGTGCGGCCTGGCAGGTGTGCTGGGACTTTGAGGCCGTGTGGCGCGCGCTCGACGAACATCTCGATCCCGAGAGGGGCGAGGACGACGCCCCCCTGAGGGAGGCGCTGCTCCGCCTTCGGGAGCCGCCGTAGGCCTTGACGGGATGCCGCCTCCGTGTGCCTGCCGTCGGGCGGCGGCAGGCGCCTTCGAGGCGTGGGTCTGCAGGTAGGTGACGAACGCATCCAGGTCCGCGCGAATCGCTCTCATCGTCGGCGAGCCAGGTCGCCGAGTTCTTGCTCGAACACCGGTCCAGTCGGGTGGAATTCGGGGGTTCACCATTGATCACTTATGTCGCGCGGTTGCTGCTCCGCTCCCTGGGCGGGGCGCACGACCTTGGCCGGGCCCGTGACGGGTGGGGCGGTTCCTGGGTGCTGATGAGTTCGCCATCCACGTGGTCAGGGTGCCACGAGGTGTGACATCGGCGCGTCAGTGCGGTGAAGGACCGCCCGATTTGCCTGCTACAGGATCCGTAGAAGACTGGAAGTGACGACCCGAGCGGTTGGGGGTCGACATGTTGTCTCGCCATGAGAGACACGCTGCCACTGAAGCCTCGTTGCTGCCGGTGCCGCACGTGAAGCGGGCGGTGGTTTTCATGGTGTGTGCGGCTCTGGCATTGGTGTCCGCGGTTCACGCGGTTGGGCAGCGAAAGCCCGCATGGCACGTCACGGGGAACTGGTGGCGGCCGCTCGAGGTGATTTCTGCTGTCGTGATGCAGTGCGTTGCCGGGGTCGCGCGACTGATGACAAGCGCGCCCGACGGGGCGTCGCTCAGCGTGCGTGTCGGGTGCCTGCTGCTGCTCGTGCTCACGTTTGTCTTCTGGCGCCGGGCGATGCTTGCTCGGAATGCCTACCGGCCTGGTCCGGTCGATGTGAGGAAGCTCGTCGCCTCCAGCAAGGAGGTCGAACCGCAAGTCGAGGGTCTCACTGCGCAGTTGCGTAAGTACTTGTCCGAGACCAACCTCTATCCTCCGGCTGCTCTGCCAGCTGAGGCGCCGGCGGAAAATTTCATCGATCTGCTCGGGGATGTTGACCTGGAGCCGAAGAAGCTTGGCACCAGCCTGTTGCGGCTGTTCAGTCAACTGCGACCCAAAGTTGCCTACACGGTCCATGGAGTGCTGCGCGAGAAGTCACAGGAACCGAAGTGCGGTGTGACGATCACGGTGACGTCGTACGCGATGCGAGGTAGCCGTACGGACACGCTCTGGGAGGACACATGGGACGCTGTGGTGCGTGCGGCGGGGAATTGGGTGATGGCCTCGCTCGTGCCGGTGACTCGGGCCGGCACTCGGCCACCCTGGCAGGCATGGCGAGGACGGGACCTCAAGCCTGAGCTGTTCGCCGCATATCAGGACGGTCGGCGCCTCAGCGAAGAGCGGAAGTTCGACGATGCGCTGGAGCGCTTCTACATGGCATTGCGGTACGACCCCGCAAACCTCTACCTGCGGACGCAGGTAGCGGGTATCCAGGAGAAGCTGTGGTTGTTCATGGACGCCCTCGAGACCTATCACGGGGCGATGCTCCTGGACGGGTGCACCAACAGGCAGCGACAGCGGTTCTTGGCGAGAGGGCGGCGGGACCTGCGCAGCCTGTTGCGGCGTCGGTATCGAGGATGGCACGAAGGGCTTCTCGAGGTCCGATACCGCTACGCCATAGTTCTCGGTGTTGGCGAACAGTTGGCGATGCACTGGTGCAGTGATTCCGACAAACGGGCTCATGCGCGCAACGAGATCCGCCAAGCGTTGACACCGGCTATCGCCGATCGGCACTGGAAGGCATTCAGAGGTTGGACGCGTGTCACCAAGGAATCACCTGAGGAGGACGAGGCGGAGAGGATCAGAAAATGGTTGATAGGCCTACTGAAAAGGCATGAAGAGGAATGGCTCATTCGGCTCGTCTTTCAGCAGGCATGTGTTGAGGAGATGCAGCGACTTGCCTGGGATATTCCCTGGTTCCACCTGCTCCCCTTCGGCCGCAGTCGCTACCGTGGCACGCTCACCCGCACGTCACTCCGCCTCAACCGTAAGGTGTGGGCGCCCCTGCGACTGGCTTGGGCTTGGGGCGACGGTAGGCCGAAGGAGGTGAGTTCGATAGCCGGAATGCCGCGCGCGCCGAGATGGATCGGCGATGCAAAGCAGCTGGACAGACGGGTGCGTCGCGTCCGGGACGGGCCCGCATATCCACTGAAGCAGTGGATGAGAGATTGCATCCCCTGGCCGCGCCGACCCTGGCAGGACAGTTACAACACGGCGTGCGTATATGCGGCAGCGATGAATCTCCCGGAGTGCGATCGTGAACCCCTCGCAGTGTGGGCCGTGGGTGAGTTGGAAGACGCGGCACGGGTTGATCGACGCGGCTCCCACTCTGTCATGCGGTCATGGCTGCTCGTGCACGACCCCGATCTGGTGTTGCTGAGGAAAGCGCAAGAGCCCCGCTTCATTCGGTTTGAGCGCGAGGTATACCCGCATTCTTCTCCTGACCATCATCGTCAGGTGTTGCCGGTGGCAGCTGAAATAACGGCCTATCACCGTCGGATACTTCAGAACGCCGCGCAGGTCATGGAGCATATGTGGCGCCTCAGAAGGAAGCAACTTCTTGCCGAGCCGCATGTGGTTGCCGAGTGGTTCAGTAGCGACCGCGAGATGTGGGACTGTGTTTATCAATTCGCCAAGAACGGGGGAAGCGACTGGAGAGACAGGGAAAGACTGCTGCAGGAACTCCGGCGCATCGCCGAGCCACACCTTCTGAGTCAGTACGGGCTGCCGCCCAGCCTGCCTGAACTGGATGATCTCCTCGACGAGGCAGCTCGGTTCGCGCCTGATGGGGCCAGAGACCGAGTCGAGGAGCTCGTGGGGAAAACAGTGAAACGCCTTGATGACCTCAGTAGTGCCCTGCGGGTAGAGCGGAATGGGGCCAAGAACTCTAACTCCCCGATAATCCGCAGCGAGCAATGGCTCACTTCGGTCAGAGAAAATCCGACCCTCTCCATAGTGGCGCCGCGGAGTGCTGCGTGGCATGTGTGCTGGGACTATGAGGAGGCATGGCACGCACTGGGCGAAGAGCTCAACTTTGAGTTGGAGCAGGACATCATGGGTCGGCCGCAGGAAGGACCCTTGCAGGCTGCGGTGCGAAACCTCCGGGCGCCGCCGAAGCCCTGGCCCTTCATGCGGGCTCGGGCCGCCCCCCGAAGGAGGCGGCGTCCGAGCCCGTAGCCGCTACTTCACCGCCGCTACTTCACCACCGTGATCCGCTCCGCCTTCGGCGGGGCCAGCGGGGAGGTGGGGGAGGAGTGGGCCTGCAGGTAGGAGACGAAGACGTCGAGGTCCGAGGCCGCGACGAGCTTGTTCGTGCCCTCCTTGAAGGCGGGGAAGCCGTCGCCGCCGCCCATCAGGAACTCGTTGGCCGCGACGCGGTAGGTCTTGGCCGGGTCGATGGGGGCGCCGTTGAGCTTGACCGAGGAGGCGACGACGCGGTCCGCGCCCTTCTTCGTCAGGTCCAGGGTGTAGGTCAGGCCCTTGCTGACCTGCAGGATCTTCGGGCTGGGCTCGTTGGGGCCGCTGACCTGCTGCTGCAGGGCCGCGATGACCTGGGCGCCGGTGAGGTCCTTGAGCTGCATGAGGTTGGTGAAGGGCTGGACCGTGAAGGCCTCGCCGTAGGTCACGACGCCGTCGCCCTCGCCGCCAGAGGCCTTGTGGGCGAGGTCGGAGCGGATGCCGCCGGGGTTCATGAAGGCGATCTGGGCGCCGCCCTTGTCCTTGGGCGCGAGGGCCTCGAGCTGGGCGTCGGTGATGACGTCGCCGAGCGGCTTCTCGTAGTCCTCCGAGCCGCGGCCGTTGATGTCGGCGGTGATGTAGCCGACCGGCTTGTTGGCGACGGGGGCCGCGAGGGTCTTCCAGCGGTCGATGAGGCGGGTCATGTCCGCGGCCTTGGGCTGCTCGCGGTCCACGACGTGGTTGGTGGCGCGGGGGCCCTTGACGCTGGTGCGCACGATGTCTTTGGTGCGGCGGTCGTACGTCAGCGTGGTGTCGGTGTAGAGGCGGCCGAAGGAGGCGGCCGAGGTCACCGTGCGCGGGGCGCCCGACGGGTCGGGGATGGTGCAGGCGTAGGCCTGGTGGGTGTGGCCGGTGACGATGGCGTCGACCTTGGGCGTGACCTGCTTGGCGATGTCGACGATCGGGCCGGAGATGCCCGCGCCGGCGCCGGGGGTGTCGCAGTCGTAGTTGTACGAGCCGGACGCCGGCATGCCGCCCTCGTGGACGAGGGTGATGATCGACTTCACGCCCTGGCGGTCGAGCTCCTTGGCGTACTTGTTGATCGTCTCGACCTCGTCGCGGAACTTCAGGCCCTTGACGCCCTCGGCCGTGACGACGTCCGGGGTGCCCTCGAGGGTGAGGCCGATGATGCCGATCTTCACGCCCTTGTGCTGCCAGATCGTGTACGGCTTGAGGATCGGCTTGCCGGTCTTCTCGTCCGTGACGTTCGCCGCGAGGTAGGGGAAGTCGGCGCCCTTGAAGGTCTTGCCCTTCTCGAAGCAGCCGTCCTTGGGGTGGCAGCCGCCGCGCTGCATGCGCAGCAGCTCGGCGCGGCCCTCGTCGAACTCGTGGTTGCCGACGGAGGTCGCGTCCAGCTTGATCTTGTTGAGCGCCTCGATGGTCGGCTCGTCGTGGAAGAGGCCGGTCATCAGCGGGCTCGCGCCGATCATGTCGCCGGCCGCCGCGGTGATCGAGTACTCGTGGCCCTTGCGGGCGGTGCGCAGCGAGTTGGCGAGGTACTCGACGCCGCCCGCCGGTATGACCTTCTTCGTGCCGTCGGCCTGGGTCTCGGTGACGGTGCCCGAGGAGCCCTGCGGGGGCTCGAGGTTGCCGTGCAGGTCGTTGAAGGAGAGCAGCTGCACGTCCACCGTGCGGCCGCGGCCCTTTCCGTACGCGTCCGAGGCGCCGGCCGCGGCGGTGCCGGCGGTCAGGGCGCCGGCGGTGGCGGCGAGGACGGCGGTGGCGGCGGTCAGCCGTCTGATGGTGCTGCGCTTGCGCGGCGGCGGCTTCGCGGGCATGTGTTCCCCTTTTGGTGAAAGTGCTGGGGGTGTATCAGGTCGGGCGCAGCATACGGTCGACGCGCGTAGCCCGGCAGGTGGGGTGAGGTAAAGGACGGGTGACTTGTGCCGCATCCCGGGCGGCGGCCAAGTCGTAGGCTCACCTCATGAGTGACGTGGTGAACGACGTGAGCGGACAGCGGCGCATCGAGGTGCTGGAGGAGCTGGCGCCCGGGCAGGTGGCGGACGTGCTGCGCCTGATCGGGGAGGCCGCCGCCGCGGACGGGCAGCCGGCCGTATCCGAACAGGGGCGCCTGCAGCTCAAGGGGCGGCGCGCGGGCGTGCTGCACGTCCTGCTGCGCGCCATGGACAAGGAGCTGGTGGCGTACGGCCAGCTGGAGGCGAACGACCCGGTGGAGGCGCCGGCCGGCGAGTTCGTGGTGCACCCCGACCACCGGGGGCACGGGCACGGGCGGGCGCTGGGCAACGCCCTGCTGACCGAGTCCGGCAAGCGGCTGCGGGTGTGGGCGCACGGCGGCCACCCGGCCGCCCGGCACCTGGCGCAGGTGCTGGGGCTGAGCCTGTTCCGCGAGCTGCGCCAGATGCGCAGGCCGCTGACGGACCTGGAGCTGCCGGAGCCGGTGCTGCCGGCGGGCGTGACCGTACGGGCCTTCCGGCCGGGCGAGGACGACGAGGCGTGGCTGGCGGTGAACGCGGCCGCGTTCGCGCACCACCCGGAGCAGGGGTCGCTCACGCAGCGGGACCTGGACGACCGCAAGGCGGAGGCCTGGTTCGACGCGGACGGCTTCTTCCTCGCCGAGAAGGGCGGCGAGATCGTCGGCTTCCACTGGACGAAGGTGCACGCCGACGAGGGTCTGGGCGAGGTCTACGTACTGGGCGTGCGGCCCGGCGCCCAGGGCGGCGGGCTCGGCAAGGCGCTGACCACGATCGGCCTGCGGCATCTGGCGGACAAGGGGCTGCCGACGGCGATGCTCTACGTCGACGCCGACAACGCCGCCGCCGTCAGCGTCTACGAGCGGCTGGGGTTCGCCACGCACGAGACCGACCTGATGTACCGGACCGAGAGCTGACCCTCCTGTCAGCGGCGCTGCCGGGCCGCTGATTGACAGGCACACACCCTTCCATCACCCTTTCACTAGTCAAATAGTGAAAGGGTGATGTGCGTGGTCGAGTTCCGCATCGACCGGCGCAGTGGAGTCGCCACCTATCTCCAGATCGTGCACCAGGTCGAGCAGGCCCTGCGCCTGGGCCTGCTCGCACCCGGCGACAAGCTGCCCACCGCCAAAGAGGTCGTCGCGGCCACCGCCATCAACCCCAACACCGTCCTGAAGGCCTACCGCGAGCTCGACCGCGCGGGCCTGGTCGAGGCGCGCCCCGGACTGGGAACGTTCGTACGGAAGTCGCTGGCGCGCGCGGGCGCGGCCGCCGACTCCCCGCTGCGCGCCGAGCTGGCCGACTGGATGGCACGCGCCCGCGCGGCCGGGCTCGACCGGGAGGACGTGGCCGCGCTGGTCGCCTCCGTCCTGAGGGAGGGCTTCGGGGACCACGTGCCGGCGGGACACCACGCGAGTGAGGGGACTGCATGACCGAACTGACCTTCCTCCCCGACCGGACCGCCCTGGAGGCGGTCGGGCTGCGGGCGAGGTACCGCAGGCGCGAGGCCTTACGCGAGTGCACCTTCCGGGTGCCGGCCGGCCGGGTGTGCGCCCTGGTGGGCCCCAACGGCGCGGGCAAGTCCACGCTGCTCGCCGTCGCGGCCGGGCTGCGCCGCCCCTCCGGCGGCCGGCTGCGCGTCCTCGGCGGCACCCCGGGCGACCCCGCCGTACGCCCCCGCGTCGCCTACCTCGCCCAGGACAAGCCGCTCTACCCGCACTTCACCGTCGCCGAGACCCTGAGCATGGGCCGCGCCCTGAACCCCGGCCGCTGGGACCAGGCCGTCGCCGAGCGGCTGGTGCGCGAGGGAAACCTTTCGCTGAACGCGCGCGTCGGCTCCCTCTCCGGCGGCCAGCGCACCTGCGTTGCTCTGGCCTTCGCCTTCGGCAAGCGGCCCGAACTGCTGCTGCTGGACGAGCCGATGAGCGACCTCGACCCGCTCATGCGGCACGGGATGATGGCCGCCCTGATGGCCGAGGCCGCCGAGAACGCCACCACCGTCGTCATCGCCTCGCACATCCTCAGCGAGCTCGAGGGCACCTGCGACTACCTGCTGCTGATAGCCGACGGCCGGGTCCGGCTCGCGGGCGAGGTCGAGGACCTCATCTCCGCGCACCGGCTCGTCATGGGCCGCTACGAGGACGTCGGCACGCCCCGCGAGTTCGCCGCCCACACGATCGTGGAGGCGCGGACGACGGGCCGTCAGCTCACCGCGCTCATACGCCCCGAGGGGCCCATCAGCGGCACGTGGGAGATCACCGAACCCTCCCTCGAGGAGCTGCTCCTCGGCCATCTACGGGCGCCCGGCGCCCCCGCGCTCATCGCGCCGAGCGCCGAGCCGCGCATGCCGGCCTCGAGGTGGGCGGCATGAGCACGGAGGCCGCCCCGGGCGCGCCCTCCCCGGGCATGCGGAAGGGCGGCGACGCCGAGGGCGGCTCCGGGACGGCCGGGCTCGTCCGGCTGACGCTGCGCCGGCACCGCGCCACGGCGTGGGCCGCGCTGGGCACGCTGGTCGCGCTCCTGGTGGGGCTGGTGTTCCTGCGGGCCGCGATCGTCGACCACGTCCGCACCCACCGCCTCGACACCCGCTGCGTGGCGGATTGGGGCTGCGGCTTCTCGAGCGAGGCCGCCAACGCCTTCCGCGACGCCTTCGGCGACCCGCTGCACTACACCGGCCGGCTGATCGAATTCCTGCCGCTGGTGATCGGGCTGTTCGTCGCGGGGCCCATGATCGGGCGGGAGATGGAGAGCGGTACGTACAAGCTCGCCTGGACCCAGTCCGTCTCGCCGGCGCGATGGCTGGCGGTCAGGCTGGCGGTCCCGGCCGTGGCCGTGCTGGCCGGGCTCTCGCTGCTGTCCGCCGCCTACACCTGGACCTGGCGGGCCGTGCCCGTGGGGACGCTGCCGGAGGAGTGGTGGTCCCGGTCGTACGACATGCTCGGCGTCGTCCCCGTCGCGCACGCGCTGCTCGCGGTGGCCGTGGGCGCGCTGGTGGGCCTGGCGGTCAAGCGCACCCTGGCGGCCATGGGCGGCACGCTCGTGACCTACTCCGCGCTGGTGTGGGGCCTGCAGTCGCTGCGGCCCCGGCTGACCGGCACGGTCACCGAGCTCTCCGCCGAGATGCCGGGGCTGATCAAGGGGGAGGGGGACGCCTGGATCGTCGAGCGCGGCCTGATCGCCCGGTCGGGGGGCCGCATCCCCGAGCCGGACTGCGGGGTGGGCGTCGAGCCGGCGCGCTGCGCCGAGCAGCACGGTGCCACCGGGTGGTACCTCGACTACCACCCGTCGTCGCACCTGTGGACCCTGCAGTGGACGGAGGCCGGCATCGCGGTGGCGCTCGCCGCGCTGACGGCGGCCGCCTCCGTGTGGCTGATCCGCCGCACGTACCCCTGAGGCGCATCCATGAGGCACGCGCGCGTACCCCTGAGAACAGCCGCACGCACCTCCTGAGACACCCGAAAACCCCGGTTCCCCGCCGGGCGGGCCGCCGCATCCGGCCCGTCCGGCGATTCCTCCACGTCACGTGCGCGTTACCCGTGATTCAACCTCGGTTGCGAGCCTTGCCCAATGCAGCCCGCAACGCCTCGCGCACCCGAACGACGGCTTCGCGCCGCCCCCGCGTCCACCGCCGACGCGCCGGTGCTGCCCGGGAAGCGGAACAATGAAGACATGGACCGGTCGTCCGGCGCACGTGCGCACGACAACACCGACTCGGTAGGGTTCATCGCGGCCCACCGGCCGAACGCGGCTGTCGTGGCGGGCGTGCCACAGCTGGGGGACGAGCTGGACGCGTACGAGCTCAAGGGCGTGGCCCCGGCGGAGGACCGGTCGGCCGAGGCGCTGCCCGAGGGGCGCTTCCTGGACCGCGAGCGCAGCTGGCTGGCCTTCAACGAGCGGGTGCTGGAGCTGGCCGAGGACCCGGCCACCCCCCTGCTGGAGCGGGCGAACTTCCTGGCGATCTTCGCCAGCAACCTCGACGAGTTCTTCATGGTCCGCGTCGCCGGCCTCAAGCGCCGCATCGCCACCGGCGTCGCCACCCGCTCGGCCTCCGGGCTGCAGCCCCGCGAGGTGCTGGAGCTGATCTGGACCCGCTCCCGTGAGCTCATGGCCCGGCACGCCGCCTGCTACCACCAGGACGTCGCCCCCGAGCTCGCCGAGCAGGGCATCCACCTGATCCGCTGGCCCGAGCTGACCGACAAGGAGCAGGGCAGGCTCTTCACCCTCTTCCGGCAGCAGATCTTCCCCGTGCTGACGCCGCTGGCCGTCGACCCCGCCCACCCCTTCCCGTACATCTCCGGGCTCTCGCTGAACCTGGCCGTCGTGGTGCGCAACCCCGTCAGCGGGCACGACCACTTCGCGCGCGTGAAGGTGCCGCCGCTGCTGCCGCGCTTCCTGGAGGCGTCCCCGCAGCGGTTCGTCCCGCTGGAGGACGTGATCGCGGCGCACCTCGAGGAGCTCTTCCCCGGCATGGAGATC
The DNA here is from genome assembly GCF_014655595.1 of Streptomyces griseocarneus. GTDB lineage: Bacteria > Actinomycetota > Actinomycetes > Streptomycetales > Streptomycetaceae > Streptomyces > Streptomyces griseocarneus. The sequence continues at coordinate 103,391 of NZ_BNBL01000006.1, forward strand.
CTCGCGCACCACATGTTCCGGGTGACGCGCAACGAGGACCTCGAGGTCGAGGAGGACGACGCCGAGAACCTCCTGCAGGCCCTGGAGAAGGAGCTCATGCGGCGCCGCTTCGGCCCGCCCGTGCGGCTGGAGGTCGAGGAGACCATCGACCCGTACGTCCTGGACCTGCTCGTGCGCGAGCTGAAGGTCTCCGACGCCGAGGTCTACCCGCTGCCCGGGCCGCTCGACCTCACCGCGCTCTTCGCCATCGGCTCGCTGGACCGGCCCGAGCTCAAGTACCCGAAGTTCGTGGCCGGAACGCACCGCGACCTCGCCGAGGTCGAGTCGGCCTCCGCGCCGGACATCTTCGCGGCGCTGCGGGAGCGGGACGTGCTGCTGCACCACCCGTACGACTCCTTCTCCACCTCCGTGCAGTCCTTCCTCGAGCAGGCCGCGGCCGACCCGGACGTACTGGCGATCAAGCAGACGCTGTACCGCACCTCGGGCGACTCGCCGATCGTCGACGCGCTCATAGACGCCGCCGAGTCCGGCAAGCAGGTCCTCGTCCTCGTCGAGATCAAGGCGCGCTTCGACGAGCAGGCCAACATCAAGTGGGCCCGCAAGCTCGAGGAGGCCGGCTGTCACGTGGTCTACGGGCTGGTGGGGCTCAAGACGCACTGCAAGCTGTCGCTGGTGGTGCGGCAGGAGGGCGAGAATCTGCGCCGGTACTCGCACGTGGGCACGGGCAACTACCACCCCAAGACGGCCCGCCTCTACGAGGACTTCGGGCTGCTGACCGCCGACGCGCAGGTGGGCGCGGACCTCTCCGACCTGTTCAACCGGCTCTCCGGCTACTCGCGGCGCGAGACCTACCGGCGGCTGCTGGTCGCGCCCAGATCGCTGCGCGACGGGCTGGTCTCCCGGATAACCAAGGAGGTCGCGCACCACCGGTCCGGGCGGCCCGCGTACGTGCGCATCAAGGTCAACTCGATGGTGGACGAGGCCGTGATCGACGCCCTGTACCGCGCGGCGCGGGCCGGGGTGCCGGTGGACATCTGGGTGCGCGGCATCTGCGCGCTGCGGCCGGGCGTGCCGGGGCTGTCGGAGAACATCCGGGTGCGCAGCGTGCTGGGACGGTTCCTGGAGCACTCGCGCGTCTTCGCCTTCGGCAACGGCGGCGAGCCGGAAGTCTGGCTGGGCAGCGCGGACATGATGCACCGCAACCTCGACCGGCGCATCGAGACGCTGGTGCGGGTCAACGACCCCGCCCACCGCACCTCGCTCAGCAAGCTGCTGGAGCTCGGGGTGTCCGACCGCACCGCCTCCTGGCACCTGGGCCCGGACGGCAACTGGACGCGGCACGCCACGGACGCCGACGGGCAGCCGCTGCGGAACGTGCAGGAAATGCTCATTGACGCCCGGAGGCGCCGGCGTGGCTCAGCGACCTCATGACCCGCCGGTTACGGGCGCGGTACCGGCCGCCGCTGCCGCTGGGGGGCAGGAAATGATGATGACGAATCCGTACGGTCCGGCCGGGCCGGCCGGAGTGCCCGTGTCCGTACCCGTGTCGGTGTCCGTGGCCGCGGGCACGGCGACCGCCGGGGACGTGCTCTCGGGGTATCTGCACGGGCAGGCCGCGGAGTTCCTGCGCAGCCTGCGGCTGCACGCGGAGAGCGGCGCGGCCGCGGAGGACGCGAGCGAGGCCGCCCGGATGCTGCGGCGCTCCGCCCGCCGCATCGCCGGGGTGCTGCACGTCTACCGCCCCCTCACCGACACCGCGTGGACGGACCAGCTCCGCGGCGAACTGGTGTGGCTGACCGGCGTGCTGGGGCGCGAGCACGCGTACGCGGCGCGACTCGCGCGACTTCGGGGGGCGCTGCACCGGCTGTCGGGGGCGGACGGGGAGCCGGACGGCCCCGGAACGCTGACGGTCGGGGCGGCGCGGGCCGGCGCCCTGCTGGACCGCCAGCTCAGCCTCGCCCGCACCCGCTCCCACTCGGCGGCCCTGCAGGCCCTGGGCTCGTCCCGCTTCCACGCCCTGGCCGACGCGGTCGCCGTGCTGGCCTCCGAAGTACCGCTGGACCCGGCGGCCCGCGACCTGCTCGCCCGGGAGGCGCTGCCCTGCCTGGTCGAACAGACGCAGCGGCGGCTGACCGACGCGGTGGAGACGCTGCCCCTGGGCGTGGCCGGCCGCCCGTACAACGCGGAGGCGCTGGTGCACGGCCTGGCGGCGACGCCGTCCGCCGACTCGCCGCCCGCCGAGTCGCGCCAGGACGCGCCCTGGCACCAGGCGCGCCGGCTGATCCGGCTGCGGCGCTACGCCCAGGAGGTGCTCGACGAGCACGAGCAGGGCGAGGCGGAGCCCTCGCTGTCGGTACGGCTGCTGGGCGCGGGGCAGGCGCTGGACCGGCACCGCGACGCCGCCGAGGCGGCCGCGGCCGCGGCGTCCGCCGCCCGCACCCCGCGCATCGCCCCCGCCACCGCGTACGCCCTCGGCGTCCTGCACGCCGACCAGCGGCACGAGGTGGAGTCGGCGCGCTACGCCTTCGGGCGGATCTGGCAGCGGGTGGCGACGTGAGGCGGGGTGACGACGTGTGCCGGGGTGACGGCGTGAACGAGCGGGGCGGCGGCGGCCTGGTGCGCGCGGCGGGGTGCGTGCTGTGGCGGCGCGGCGAGAGGCACCCCATCGAGGTCGCGCTGGTACACCGGCCGAAATATGATGATTGGTCCTGGCCGAAGGGAAAGCTCAAGCGCGGCGAGGACCCCCTGCGGTGTGCGGTGCGCGAGGTGCTGGAGGAGACCGGGATGCGGTGCGTGCCGGGGGCGGCCCTGGAGACGTCGCGGTATCTGGTGGACGGCCGGCCGAAGGAGGTCCACTACTGGCTGGCGGAGGCGGTGGGCGGTGCGTTCGCCCCGAACAAGGAAGTGGACGAGGTGGTGTGGCTGCCGCCGGCCGACGCGAGGCTGTGGCTCACCCACGACCGGGACCGGCCGCTGGTCGACGCGCTGCTCGCCGAGCTGGGCTGAACCCCGGCCCGATCCCCGGCCCCGGGACCGGGCTCAGCCCTGGAACCGGCCTCAGCCCCGGGGCGCCAGCGCGTCCCAGCGGAGGGTCAGCTCCCCCTGGCGCCACCGGTGGGGGCCGTCCACGACGGGCCAGTCGGCGCGCAGCGTGGCGGCCGTGCGGATCCACCGCTGGCGCGCGCTGAGCGCCCCGTACGGAGCCAGCGCCGCCCACGCCCGGTCGAAGTCGCGCAGGAAGGCGTGCACGGGCTCGCCGGGGACGTTGCGGTGGATGAGCGCCTTCGGCAGGCGTTCGGCGAGGTCGGAGGGGGTGCCGAGGGAGCCCAGCCGCGCCGCGAAGGTCAGCGTGCGGGGGCCCTCCGGGCCGAGTGCCACCCACACGTGGCGGCGGCCGATCTCGTCGCACGTGCCCTCGACGACCAGGCCGCCCGGTGCGAGGCGCGCGCACAGCCGCGCCCAGACCTCGTCGACCTGGTCCTCGTCGTACTGCCGCAGGACGTTCGCGGCCCGGATCAGCAGCGGCCGCCGCCCGCCCGGCAGCGGCACCTCGAAGCCGCCGTGCGCGAAGGACAGGCCGTCGCGTTCGTAGGGCTTGGCGGCCGCGACCCGGGCCGGGTCGATCTCGACGCCCACGACCTGCGCGTCCGGCCGGACGGTCCGCAGCCGCCCGAGCAGCTCGACGGCCGTCCAGGGCGCGGCGCCGTACCCGAGGTCCACGGCGACCGGGTCGGCCGCCCGCCGCAGCGCGCCCGCGTGGGCGGCGGCGATCCAGCGGTCCATGCGGCGCAGCCGGTTGGGGTTGGTGGTCCCCCGGGTGGCGGAACCGATCGGGCGGGACCGGACGGACATCATGCGAATACCGTACCGGGCGCCCGGAACGGGCCCTCCGGCCGCCGGACGGTGCCCGCCGGGAGGGCCGGCACGGTGGCCGGTGCGCCGGGCTTCATCACGCTTTGGCAAAGTGGAAATGGCAGCCCGCCCTCGTCGCGTTGGCAGGGGGGAGAGCACGCAGGACCAGCACGCAGCACGGCACGGAGCACGTCCCCAGGGGCGGACAGCCCTCGACGGTGGACGGAGGATACGCACGGTGAGCCAGTACGCAACCCGGCTCGGCGCCCGCCGCGGCCGTACGCTCGGCCCCTTCCCCAAGCCCCAGCGACTGCGTCTGGGCAGTCCCCGGCGCCCCCGGCGCGTGGCCATGCTCAGCGTGCACACCTCCCCCCTGCACCAGCCCGGCACGGGCGACGCGGGCGGCATGAACGTGTACATCGTGGAGCTGGCGAAGCGGCTCGCCGCGATCAACATCGAGGTCGAGATCTTCACCCGCGCCACCACCGGCGCCCTCCCGCCCACCGTGGAGCTGGCCCCCGGCGTGCTCGTGCGGCACATCGACGCGGGCCCCTACGAGGGGCTGGCCAAGGAGGAGCTGCCCGCGCAGCTGTGCGCCTTCACGCACGGCGTGATGCAGGCCTGGGCCGGCCACCGGCCCGGCCACTACGACCTCGTGCACTCCCACTACTGGCTCTCCGGCCACGTGGGCTGGCTCGCCGCCGAACGCTGGGGCGTCCCGCTCGTCCACGCCATGCACACCATGGCCAAGGTCAAGAACGCCGCCCTCGCCGAGGGCGACACCCCCGAGCCCACCGCCCGGGTGATCGGCGAGACCCAGATCGTCCGCGCCGCCGACCGGCTCATCGCCAACACCGAGGGCGAGGCCGCCGAGCTCGTCCACCACTACCAGGCCGACCCCGCCAAGGTCGCCGTCGTGCACCCCGGCGTGAACCTCGACCGCTTCCGTCCCGCCGACGGCCGCGCCGCCGCCCGTGAGCGGCTCGGGCTGCCGGCCGACGCCCTGATCCCCCTCTTCGCCGGCCGCATCCAGCCCCTCAAGGCGCCCGACGTGCTGCTGCGCGCGACGGCCGAGCTGCTGGAGCGGCGGCCCGAGCTGCGCTCGCGGATGGTCGTGCCCGTCGTCGGCGGCCCCAGCGGCAGCGGCCTCGCCCGGCCCGAGGGCCTGCAGAAGCTGGCCGCCCGCCTCGGCATCGCCGACGTCGTCCGCTTCCGCCCGCCGGTCGGCCAGGAGAGCCTCGCCGACTGGTACCGGGCCGCGTCCGTGCTCGTGATGCCCTCCCACAGCGAGTCCTTCGGGCTGGTGGCGGCCGAGGCCCAGGCCTGCGGCACACCGGTCGTCGCGGCGGCGGTCGGCGGCCTGCCGGTGGCCGTGCGCGACGGGGTCAGCGGCTTCCTCGTCGACGGCCACGACCCCGCCGACTACGCCACCGCCCTCGGCCGCTTCGCCGACGACCCGCACCTGGCGGACCGGATGGGCGAGGCGGCCGCCCGGCACGCGCGCTCCTTCGGCTGGGACACGGCGGCCGCCGGCACGGCCGAGGTGTACACCGCGGCGATGGCCGAGCGGCGGCGTCGCCTACGCTCTGCTCATGTCTGACGCGAAGACCACCATCGAGCAGGCGCTGCGGGAGGCGGAGCTCGAGTGGGAGAGCCCGGCCGGCGCCGACGGCACGTACGTCGTGAAGCTCCCCGGCACGCGCAAGCTCTCGACGACCGTCTCCCTGGTCGTCGGCAACCACTCGCTGTCCGTCAACGCCTTCGTCGTGCGCTGTCCCGACGAGAACCACGAGGCCGTGCACCGCTGGCTGCTGGAGCGCAACACCAAGCTCTACGGCCTGGCCTACGCCGTCGACCGGCTCGGTGACGTCTACCTGGTGGGGCGGCTGCCGCTGGCCGCGGTGACCCCGCAGGAGATCGACCGGATACTGGGCCAGGTGCTGGAGCACGCGGACGGCAGCTTCAACACGCTGCTGGAGATGGGCTTCGCGAGCGCGATCCGCAAGGAGTACGCGTGGCGCACGTCGCGCGGCGAGTCGACGCGCAACCTGGACGCCTTCGCGCGCCTGACGCGCGAGGAGGGCGACGGGTCGTAGGACCCGTCGCCCTCCTCGTACGGCGTGGCGGCTCAGACCGCCGCCGGCTCCGCCTCCCCCGCGGCGGCCGGGCTCGCGGTGGTGTCGCCCGCAGCGGCGTCGGCCGGCGGAAGGTCGCGCATCAGCAGCCAGTACCCGGCGGCGGCTACGGTGCCGACGGCGGCGCACGTCGCCCACAGGGTGTCCGCCCCGTACTGATCGATCAGCCAGCCGCCCACCAGCGGGGCGACGAGCGCGGCCGCCGGCCACGACAGCGTGAACATGCCCTGGTAGCGCCCGCGGCCCTGGGCCGGGGAGAGCCGCACGACGAGGCCCATCTGGGTGGGGGAGTTGATGATCTCGGCCAGCGTCCAGACGACGATGGTCAGCGCGTAGACGCCGACCGATCCGGCGAAGGCGGTGAGCCCGAAGCCGTACCCCGCGAGCAGCGCGGAGACCATCAGCAGCGTGCGCGGGTCGCGGTGTTCGATGAAGCGGGTCACGGGGATCTGCAGGGCCACGATCAGCACGCCGTTGACCGCGATGACGGTGCCGTAGTCGCCGGGGGAGAAGCCGTCGGCGCCCATGGCCACCGGCAGGGCGACCGAGTGCTGCATGAAGATGAAGGCCATCAGGAACGACAGGAACACCACGCCCATGTAGCGCCGGTCGCGCAGCACCGTCATCAGGCTGATGGGCTCCTCGTCCGCCGCGGCGCCGTCCTTGACGGCCGTCGGCTCCGGCCGGGACTCGGGCAGCTTCCAGAAGACCAGGAGGGCGCAGGCGAGGGTCATCGCGGCCTCGCCGAGGAAGCCGATCAGGTAGCTGTGCTCGGCGACGAGGCCGGCGGCGAGCGAGGAGATGGAGAAGCCGATGTTGATGGCCCAGTAGTTCAGGGCGAAGGCCCGTACCCGGTCCTTGGGGGCGACGATGTCGGCCATCATCGCCTGCACGGGCGGGCGCGAGGCGGCGCTGGCCATGCCCACCAGGAAGGCGACGGCCGCGATGGCCACCGGGTGTTCCATGAAGCCCAGCAGCGCCACGGAGACGCCCATGGAGAGCTGGGATATCAGCAGCGTGGGCCGCCGCCCCAGCCGGTCGGCCATCACGCCGGCGCCGAGGGAGGAGATCACCCCGCCCAGGCCGTGGAGGGCCGCGACGAGGCCGGCGTAGACGGCCGAGTAGCCGCGGTCGAGGGTGAGGTAGAGGGCCAGGAAGGTGGCGACGAACGCGCCCATCCGGTTGATCAGCGTGGAGGTCCACAGCCACCAGAACTCGCGGGGCAGCCCCGCGACGCTCCTTCTCACGGCCTGTCTGACGCTTGCTACGGACATTCCGCGGGCCCCCCGGGCGTAAGTGGCTCTCTAACTCTCCGCAACTTACTCACGTGGGCGTGTGCACGCCAATGAATTGACGATTGCCGTCAAACGTCCCGGGCGCGGGCGCCTCGGCGCGTCGATTACGCTCAAGGGCATGGCCGACGCACCGTACAAGCTGATCCTCCTCCGCCACGGCGAGAGCGAATGGAACGCGAAGAACCTGTTCACCGGCTGGGTGGACGTCAACCTCAACGAGAAGGGCGAGAAGGAGGCAGTCCGGGGCGGTGAGCTGCTCAAGGACGCCGGCCTGCTCCCGGACGTGGTCCACACCTCCCTGCAGAAGCGCGCGATCCGCACCGCGCAGCTCGCCCTGGAGGCCGCCGACCGCCACTGGATCCCGGTCCACCGCTCCTGGCGCCTGAACGAGCGCCACTACGGCGCCCTGCAGGGCAAGGACAAGGCCCAGACCCTGGCCGAGTTCGGCGAGGAGCAGTTCATGCTCTGGCGCCGCTCGTACGACACCCCGCCGCCGGCGCTCGAGGACGGCACCGAGTTCTCGCAGAGCGACGACCCGCGCTACGCCTCGATCCCGAGCGAGCTGCGCCCGCGCACCGAGTGCCTCAAGGACGTCGTCGTCCGCATGCTGCCGTACTGGTACGACGGCATCGTCCCGGACCTCCTCGCCGGCCGCACGGTCCTGGTCGCCGCCCACGGCAACAGCCTGCGCGCCCTGGTCAAGCACCTCGACGGCATCTCCGACGCCGACATCGCGGGCCTGAACATCCCCACCGGCATCCCGCTCGCCTACGAGCTCGACGCCGACTTCCGCCCGGTCGTCCCCGGCGGCACGTACCTCGACCCGGAGGCCGCCAAGGCCGCCATCGAGGCCGTGAAGAACCAGGGCAAGAAGAAGTAGCCGCACTCACGTGCGCAGAAAGTCGGCCCCCGTCCGGTAGCTAACCGGACGGGGGCCGACCTCGTACGTGTGAGTGACATGCCGGACGCGTCAGCTGCAGCTTCCGCCGCACTGGCAGGAGCCGCCGTTCTGGCAGCCGCACGAGCACCCGGGACCACACTGACAGCCGCTCATTCGGTTACCTCCTAGAAGGGTGTCTGCCTGTCCACCAGTCAAGGACCGCACGCTCCGACCGTCAATGCCCTTCGCGTACGCATGTACGGGCGCGCCGGGGGCGCGTTGGAGCATTCCGCCCGGGCGACGGGGGCGCGTGCCGCTACGCGGGCTCCGCCTGGCCCGCCCCGGGGCGGCCGGCGTCCTGGGTGAGCTCGTCCGCGTGTTCGCCGGTGACCAGGTAGACCACGCGCTTGGCGACCGAGACCGCGTGGTCGGCGAAGCGCTCGTAGTAGCGGCCCAGCAGCGTGACGTCGACGGCCGTCTCGATGCCGTGCTGCCAGCGGTCGTCCATCAGGTGCTGGAACAGGGCCCGGTGCAGCAGGTCCATCGCGTCGTCGTCCTGCTCCAGCTGCAGCGCGAGGTCGACGTCCTTGGTGATGATCACCTCGGCCGCCTTGGCCATCAGCCGCTGCGCCAGCTGTCCCATCTCCAGGATCGTGGCGTGCAGGTCGCGCGGCACCGCCGTCGCGGGGAAGCGCAGCCGGGCCAGCTTGGCCACGTGCTGGGCGAGGTCGCCCGAGCGCTCCAGGTCCGCGCTCATGCGCAGCGAGGTGACGACGATCCGCAGGTCGGTGGCCACCGGCTGCTGGCGGGCCAGGAGCGCGATCGCCCGCGCCTCGAGGTCCCGCTGCAGGTCGTCGACCTTGGTGTCCGCCGCGATCACGGACTCCGCCAGCTTGAGGTCCGCGTCCAGGATCGCCGTGGTGGCGCGCCCGATCGCGGAGCCGACGAGCCGGGCCATCTCGACCAGGCCTTCGCCGATCGAATCCAGCTCCTCGTGGTACGCGTCCCGCATTGCCTGACCTTCTCTCGCCTCGAGTACTACCGGTACTGCCGTGGAGAGGACCGCGTTCGTCCGGCAGCCTTCCCCGTAGTCTCCACGTTCCGGCCGGAACCCGACGCCCGAAGACCGCAGGAGTGAACCGGCGCCGACCTCAAGGTGAACTCTCGGCAACGTGTGTTCGAGGCGGTACCCATTTGGCTGTGGCCGGGGCCCGCCACCCGCATAACCTGGAGACATGAACCTGGACGCGGCACTCGCCGCAGCGGCGGCGATCGCCGGAGTGTGCACCGGCGTGATCGCCATGCTGGCGTTCCGCTGGAGCGAGCGTGACCAGGCCCGCCCCACCCGCAGCTCCCTGCACACCGACGCCGTCCTGCCGCCCGGCGTGGACACCGTGCTGTCGGTCCTGCGCTCCTCGGCCGTCGTCCTCGACGAGGCCGACGCCGTCGTCAAGGCCAGCTCGGCCGCGTACGCCCTGGGCCTGGTGCGCGGCGGCAAGCTCGCGGTCGAGCCGATGCTGCAGATGGCCCGCGACACCCGCCGTGACGGGGAGATACGCCAGGTCGAGCTCGACCTGCCGCGGCGCGGCACCGGCCGCGGCGACGCGCTCGCGGTGTCGGCCAGAGTCGCCCCGCTGGGCTCGCGGCTGGTCCTGCTGCTGGTGGAGGACCTCACCGAGGCCCGCCGCATCGAGGCCGTCCGCCGCGACTTCGTCGCCAACGTCAGCCACGAGCTCAAGACGCCGGTCGGCGCCCTGTCCCTGCTCTCCGAGGCCGTCATGGACGCCTCGGACGACCCCGAGGCGGTCACCCGCTTCGCCGGCCGCATGCAGGTCGAGGCCACCCGGCTGACCAACCTCGTCCAGGAGCTCATCGACCTCTCCCGGGTGCAGAACGACGACCCGCTGGAGGACGCCGAGCCCGTGCGCGTCGACGAACTCGTCGCCGAGGCCATCGACCGCTGCCGCCACCAGGCCAGCACCAAGCAGATCACCATGGCCTCCGGCGGCACCGCCGACCTGCACGTCTGGGGCAACCGCGGCCAGCTCGCCGCCGCCCTGGGCAACCTCGTGGAGAACGCCGTCAACTACAGCCCCGCCCGGACGCGCGTCGGCATCGCGGCCCGCCACGTCTCCGCGCCCGGCGGCGACCTCATCGAGCTCGCCGTCACCGACCAGGGCATCGGCATCTCCGAGAAGGACCGCGAACGCGTCTTCGAACGCTTCTACCGCGTCGACCCCGCCCGCTCGCGCGCCACCGGCGGTACGGGCCTGGGCCTGTCGATCGTCAAGCACGTGGTCGCCTCGCACGGCGGCGAGGTCAGCGTCTGGAGCGCCGAGGGCCAGGGCTCGACCTTCACGCTGCGCCTGCCGGAGGCGGGCGCGGGCCGCGACCGCGAACGGGACCGCGAGCGGTACGGCCGCGACCGCGGCCGCCCGCTGATCGGGCCGGACGACCGCGAGGACGACGAGACCTTCCCCGACGAACCCCTGCCCGCCCGTCCCACCCGGCAGGTCATTCCGTGACCGGCGCCGGCCCGGCCGGAACCGCGGCGCCCTGCTCCACCTCGCCGTGCCACACGCTGTTCAACCCTGAGACCCGACCGGAGGTCGACCCGTGACCCGAGTGCTCGTCGTCGAGGACGAGGAATCCTTCAGCGACGCGTTGTCCTACATGCTCCGCAAGGAAGGCTTCGAGGTCGCCGTCGCGGCCACCGGGCCGGACGGGCTGGACGAGTTCGAACGCAACGGCGCCGACCTGGTCCTGCTCGACCTGATGCTGCCGGGCCTGCCCGGCACCGAGGTCTGCCGGCAGCTGCGCGGGCGCTCCAACGTGCCCGTGATCATGGTGACCGCCAAGGACAGCGAGATCGACAAGGTCGTCGGCCTGGAGATAGGAGCCGACGACTACGTCACCAAGCCCTTCTCCTCCCGCGAGCTGGTCGCCCGCATCCGCGCGGTGCTGCGCCGCCGCGGCGAGCCGGAGGAGGTCACCCCGGCCGCGCTGGAGGCCGGCCCGGTCCGCATGGACGTCGACCGGCACGTGGTCACCGTCTCCGGCGCCAAGGTCGACCTGCCGCTGAAGGAGTTCGACCTCCTGGAGATGCTGCTGCGCAACGCGGGCCGCGTGCTGACCCGCATGCAGCTGATCGACCGCGTCTGGGGCGCCGACTACGTGGGCGACACCAAGACCCTGGACGTCCACGTCAAGCGCCTGCGCGCCAAGATCGAGCCGGACCCGGGCGCGCCGCGCTACCTGGTGACGGTGCGCGGGCTTGGGTACAAGTTCGAGCCGTAAACCGTCACCGCCGGCCGGTGATGTGCGAAGGGGCCCGGAAGCGTCATGCTTCCGGGCCCCTTCGCGCGTCCTCAGTGGCCCGCGGGCTGCGGCTGGCCGGCCTGGGCCGGGGAGCCGGTCGCGGCCGGGGTGGCGCCGGTCTGGCCGCCGGGCTGCGTGCCCGGGCGCTCCGGCGCACCCGAGGGGTTCGCGGGGTTCGCGGGCGCGGAGGCGCCCGGCTTGGCGTTGCCGCCCGGCTTGGCGGCGGGGGAGGCGGCCTCGGTGGGGCCCCACTCCTTGAAGTAGCTCGTCGCCGGGACGACGTACGCGGAGATCTTCACCTCGCCCGTGGAGCTGAAGTCGAAGGACAGGTTCTGGGACTCGCCGTCCTTGATGCCCTCGCGGCCCTTGGGCAGCACGGCGGACGCGTTGTCCTTGCCGCCCAGGGTGACCGCCCCGCCGGCCGGCACGACGATCTTGCCGGCGCCCTTGGCGCCGGACAGCTTCACGGGCACGTTCTTGCCGGCCAGCGTGATGGAGCGCAGCTCCTGGTCCTTGCGGCCGTTGTTGAACAGCCGGCCCGTGATGACGGCCGGACCCTCGGTCTTCTGGTCCGGCTGGGTGATCACGTTGATGTTCTGGAGCTTGATGTCGCCGACCGAGGTGGCGGCGTTGTCCGGCTTGACCTCCAGCGTCTGCGCGCTGTTGCCCGCCGCGCAGGCGGAGAGCGAGGCGATCGAGAGCACGAGGGCGGAAGCGGCGAGAGCGCCGCGTCGAAGGCTGCTGCTCACGGCGGCGGCATCTCCTTGGACGAGGTGGTACGCGGAGCGTACGAGATCACTGGGGTACGTACGGGATAAGGGTTGCGTCAGCGGGCTTAGGTTACCGAGCCGCCGTCAGGCCGCCGCACCCGACCCGCCCCCATGGTCAACTCGGCTCTCCGAGTGCCCCCGATCACCGGCCGGTCTTCCGGCGAACACCCACCGATCATCCGCCGCTCTTCCGTCGCTCTTCCGTCCATCGCGAACCGTCCCGGAACACCGGAGGCCCGGTACGGCGGATTATCGGAATGAATGCGGCGTGCTCGTGGGGAACGAGTTCCGGAATTGATCAAGTTCGACTTGATCAATTCCGGAATGAGAGCACACGAGTACCGTGCGCCCCGAACGGAGTACCGGAAGCGCGCCGACCGGACCCCGGCAAAACGGGACGTTCGACCGCTCGCGGGGCCTGTCCGACACGTGTAACGTGCGCGTTTCACCCCACCCGAACAACCGCTCCGACCTGCGAATACCTGCTTCCGGAAGCCTCCCGCAGCACGTTCCGGTTACTGTTGTCAAGCCCCGAGATATGCCCTGACCTGCGGAAACGCCATTCAGAACGGCCAGGCCCCGTGTTAGACTGGATAGCCACGGAAGGGGTACCTGTCACATGACGTTCAAGGTTGGCGACACCGTGGTCTATCCCCATCACGGGGCCGCGCTGATCGAGGCCATCGAAACTCGCCAGATCAAAGGCGTGGACAAGACCTACTTGGTGCTGAAGGTCGCCCAGGGTGACCTGACGGTTCGGGTGCCGGCGGACAACGCAGAGTTCGTCGGTGTTCGCGATGTGGTCGGCCAGGACGGGCTTGACCGGGTCTTCGAGGTGCTCCGCGCGCCCTATGCGGAAGAGCCGACGAACTGGTCCCGTCGCTACAAGGCAAATCTCGAGAAGCTCGCGTCCGGTGACGTGATCAAGGTCGCCGAGGTCGTTCGCGACCTGTGGCGGCGCGAGCGTGAGCGCGGTCTCTCCGCAGGTGAGAAGCGCATGCTCGCCAAGGCGCGGCAGATCCTGGTGAGCGAGCTGGCCCTCGCGGAGAACACCAACGAGGACAAGGCCGAGGCCCTGCTCGACGAGGTTCTCGCGTCCTGACGCAACAGGTGCCGGCCGCTTCGCCGAAGTCCTGAAGAACAACTCCGGACACCGGCAGTCGGCCGCGACCGGACGTAAAGAAGTGCCGCGGTGCCCGCGGGATGACGATCGTCATCCGCCGGGCGCTGCGGCATCTCTGGCTCCGGTGGAACGCCGTACTTGGCGTGCCGGGCCCGGGCAGCCGGCCCGACCAGTCGTCACGGAAGGGGCTGGTCGGGGCATCGTGCCCGGCACGCTGAGGCCATACCCAATTCGGCCGAGGAAGCAAACCTGAACGCCAAACCAATGTCTGATCGAGCCACCGCACCGGCCGCCGGAGCCCCTTCGCGCACCGCCGCCGTCATCCCGGCCGCGGGCCGCGGCGTACGGCTCGGCCCGGGCGCCCCCAAGGCCCTGCGGGCCATCGGCGGCACGCCCATGCTGGTCCACGCGGTACGGGCCATGGCCGCCTCCCGTGCGGTCTCCCTCGTGGTCGTCGTGGCCCCGCCGGACGGTGCCGCCGACGTCCGCCACCTCCTCGACGAGTACCCGCTCGCCGACCGTGACAGCACCCGCACCGACGTCGTGGTCGTCCCCGGCGGCGAGACCCGCCAGGCGTCCGTGCGGCTGGGCCTGGCGGCCCTGCCCGACGACGTCACCGCCGTCCTCGTGCACGACGCCGCCCGGCCCCTGGTGCCCGTCGACACCGTCGACGCCGTCGCCGCGGCCGTCCGGGACGGCGCCCCCGCGGTCGTCCCGGCGCTGCCCGTCGCCGACACCGTCAAGCAGGTCGAGCCCCGCACCGGCGACCGCGCCGGCGAGCCGGAGCCCGTCGTGGCCACGCCCGAGCGGGCCGTGCTGCGCGCCGTGCAGACCCCGCAGGGCTTCGACCGGCGCACGCTCGCCGAGGCGCACGAGAAGGTCGCCCTGGAGGGCGAGGGCGCCACGGACGACGCCGGAATGGTCGAGCGGCTCGGCGTCCCCGTCGTCCTCATCCCCGGCCACGAAGAGGCCTTCAAGGTGACCCGGCCGCTGGACCTGGTCCTGGCCGAGGCCGTACTCGCCCGCAGGAGGGCCAACGATGGCTTCTGACCGCCCCGTACTGCCCCTGGTCGGCATCGGCACGGACGTGCACGCCTTCGAGGAGGGCCGCGAGCTGTGGTGCGCGGGCCTGCTGTGGGAGGGCGCGAGCCACGGCCTCGCCGGCCACTCCGACGGCGACGTCGCCGCGCACGCCGCCTGTGACGCGCTGTTCTCCGCGGCCGGCGTCGGCGACCTCGGCGCGCACTTCGGCACCGACCGGCCCGAGTGGTCCGGCGCGGCCGGCGTCACCCTCCTGGCCGAAGCGGCCCGGATCGTGCGGGCGGCCGGTTTCGAGATCGGCAACGTCGCCATCCAGGTGATCGGCGTGCGCCCGAAGATCGGCAAGCGGCGCGAGGAGGCCCAGAAGGCCCTCTCCGCGGCCGTCGGCGCCCCGGTGTCGGTTTCCGGCACCACCACCGACGGCCTGGGCCTCACCGGCCGGGCGGAGGGCCTGGCGGCCGTCGCCACGGCCCTGGTCTTCCCCGCGCCCGGCGCGTAGGCGCAGTACGGTGCGAGGGGGCGCGCCGTGCCGAGCCGAGGGAAAGGACCGACCGTGTCAGCCGAGCTGTCCGAGGACCTGAAGAAGTACGTCGACGACAACCCCGTCTTCGCGACCGTGGCGACGGTCCAGCCCGACGGCAGCCCCCAGCTGTCGGTCACCTGGATCAAGCGCGAGGGGAACGACCTGCTGATCTCGACGACGGTGGGCCGCCGCAAGGAGCAGAACCTCCGCCGCGACCCCCGCGTCACGGTCATGATCAACCCGCCGAACGCGCCCTACACCTACGTCGAGGTGCGCGGCACGGCCGACATCACCTTCGAGGGCGGGAACGAGCTCATCGACGAGCTCTCGCGCAAGTACACGGGCAAGGACTACGCCGACTTCAACCCGGCGTCCGCCCAGGACGCCCGGCGCGTGGTGGTGCGCATCAGCCCGCGCAAGACCGTCGGCTCGCTGTAGGCCGTCCTGCCCGCTCGCCGCGGGCCGGGGCCCCGGGAGCCCCCTCGGCCGGGGGCACCCGGGCTCAGACGCCGTCGGAGGACTTCGCCACCGCGCCCACGCGGTCCGGCTCGGCCGGCTCGTAGCGGCGGGCGTCCTTCAGCAGCGGCAGCGCGGACGCCACGGGCTTGCGGGCCGCACCGGCGGGCTCCGGCGCCACCGAGTGGCGGCGCATCTCCTCCACGCCCTTCTGCAGGGCGCCCCGCAGCCGCTTGCCCAGCGGCCGCTCCACGCAGCGGTGCATCACGTAGGCGGCCCCGAGCATCACCACGATCAGGCCGCCCACCAGCCATCCCGAGGACACCCGCTCCCGCAGCGCGTAGATGATCGTCATGCCGATGTACTGGTGCAGCAGGTACAGCGGGTACGTCAGCGCGCCCGCCGTCGCCAGCCAGCGCCACTGCACGCGGTCGAAGGCGCCCGTCGAGATCAGGGCCATGAGCCCGAAGGCGATGAAGACGATCAGCGTGGCCGGCCAGGTCGGTATGACGCCCTCGGCGTTGTCGTGCACCCGCTTGGGCACGCTGTGCAGGGCCAGCAGCAGGGACATGATCACGATGCCCCACAGCAGCGCGGTGGGTTTGAACCGGTGGATGAGATAGAAGGCGATACCGGCGATGAAGTACGGCGCGAACAGCGGCATCGCCCACATGCTCAGCATCTCGTTGTCGACGGACGGAGCCGTGACGGCCGCGACCGTCCACACGCCGCAGAACAGGACGCACTTGCGGTACGTGACGCCCGTGGCCACGACGACCGCGAAGAGTACGTAGAACTTGAGCTCGGCGAACAGCGTCCAGTAGACGCCGTCGACGTCCCAGACGCCCATTCCCTGCTGCAGCATCGTGAGATTGGTGAGCACCACGTCCCAGTTCTTCACGCTGCGCACCTGCGGCCACAGCGCGACGACACCGGCCGTCAGGAAGATCGCGACCCAATAGGCCGGATAGATCCGGGTGACCCGGGAGACCACGAAGTCGCCGAGCGTGCGTCCCCAGGTGCTCATGCAGATGACGAATCCGCTGATGAGGAAGAAGACCTCCACACCCGTCCAGCCGTACCTGGTGACGATCTCCAGGTCGGGAAAGACCTCCTTGGGGCTGCGGCCCCAGCCACCGCGCAGGGCGGTGTAGTGGAAGGCCACGACCATCAGGGCGGCTACGAGACGAAGCGCGTCCAGTACGTAGAGTCTGGGCCTGGCTGCCGACTTCTGCCGGACGGCTGTCCGGCCGCCATCGAGGTCACCTCGTCTGGCGAAGCGCATGTCGTCCTCTCCCATTGCCCTAGTCGGCTCATCCTACGCGGGGCGTTCGCGCAGGCATGCTGACACAGAAATGCCGTCGGCGGGCCGTGACGGTTCTCTCTTCCGCTACGACTTTCTTTTGAATTTCCTCCATCTCACCCATTCCGGATCTCCCTCACGGCCTGCCGCATACCGTCTTTGATCCTCCGCGACAGCGGCCGCTCGACACAGCGGTGAACCAGCCAGGCGGCCAGCATCATGGCCGCGACCAGGAGGGGCAGCAGCACCCGGGGCGGCACCCGGCCGTCCGCGCACTTGATCACCACCCAGCCGATGCGTTCGTGGAGCAGATAGAGGGGATAGGTCAGCGTTCCCGCCACCGGCAGCCACCGCCAGTTCGCGCGGGCGGTCCAGCCGAGCGCGATGGCCATCACCGCCAGGAAGAACAACGTCACCAGCACCGCCGTCGGCCACTGCGGCACCTGGTGCCCCATGTGCCCCTCGGCCCTGGCCTGGGCGGCGATCAGGTCGTACTGGGCGATGAACAGACTGCCGCCGACCAGGAGCCAGAGCACCGGGTTGGGGCGGAAGCGGTGCATGAGATAGAAGGCGATGCCCGCGATGAAGTACCAGCAGTCGTCCGGCATCAGGATCTGCCGGAGCGCGGCGTTTCCGGACGCCTCGGCGAGGACGGCGGCGAAGGCCCAGGCCACGCAGAAGCCCACCGCCCGCCGGTAGGTCAGGCCCCGGTGGACGACGAGCGCGAAGAGCAGGTAGAAGCGGAGCTCGACCCAGAGGGTCCAGTAGACCCCGTCGACCGGCGCCACCCCCAGGGGGTCCTGGAGCATCGTCAGGTTGACGGCCACGCTCCGCAGGGCCGGGGCGTCGTTCACCGACGGCCACAGCCGTACGACCAGGGCGACGGTCAGGACCGCGAACCAGTACGCCGGGTACAGCCGCGCCACGCGCGCCAGGGCGAAGTCCCCGGCGCTCTTGCCCCAGCAGCTCATGCAGATCACGAAGCCGCTGATCAGGAAGAACAGCTGCACCCCGAGCCAGCCGTAGGAGGCGGGCAGGTGGGCCGTGGGGAACAGGGTCCGCGCCGGGGCGCTCCACGCCCCGCTGTCGAAGGCGATGTAGTGGTAGGCCACCACCATCAGCGCGGCCAGCAGCCGCAGCCCGTCCAGCGCCGCGAGCCGCCCCTGCCGCCCGCCGCCCCCGCCGTCCCCGCCGTCGACGGAGCGCCCGTCCGCCGGGGCGGGCAGCTGTCCCGGGTACTCCTGCTGTACCGGCAGAGTGGAGTGCAACGCGCCCCTCCTGGGGTTCCGCGGCGTCTCGGCGCAAGGGCTGACGGGCCCTGGCCTGGCTGTGCCGGGGAAGCTACCAGAAGTGATTGTATTTATGGTGCAAAAAGCAAATAAGGAGCAAAACGTGCCGCCCGGGCGGCCGCGTGCTCAGGGGAGAACCCCGGAATGTTTGCCTCCGCCAGGTGGCGAATGGTCAAAGCCGGGCGATTGCGGTGGCACCCCCTTCGGGCCACTACCCTTGTGCCCGTGACTATTCGCCTGTACGACACCAGCGCCCGGCAGATCCGCGACTTCACCCCGCTCCGGCCGGGCTGCGTCTCGATCTACCTGTGCGGTGCCACCGTGCAGGCGGCACCGCACATCGGGCACATCCGCTCCGGTCTGAACTTCGACATCATGCGCCGCTGGTTCGCCTACCGCGGCTACGACGTGACGTTCGTCCGCAACGTCACCGACATCGACGACAAGATCATCGCGAAGGCCGCCGAGCAGGGCCGCCCGTGGTGGTCGATCGGCTACGAGAACGAGTGCGCGTTCAACGCCGCGTACGACGCCCTCGGCTGCCTCCGCCCGACCGTCGAGCCCCGCGCGACCGGTCATGTGCCGGAGATGATCGAGATGATGCGTGGCCTGATCGAGCGCGGCCACGCCTACGCCGCCGACGGCAACGTCTACTTCGACGTGCGCTCCTTCCCCGGCTACCTGAGCCTGTCCAACCAGGAGCTCGACAACCTGCTGCAGCCCTCCGGCGAGGGCGAGACCGGCAAGCGCGACCCCCGCGACTTCGCCATGTGGAAGTCCGCCAAGCCCGGCGAGCCCAGCTGGGAGACCCCCTGGGGCCGCGGCCGCCCGGGCTGGCACCTGGAGTGCTCCGCCATGGCCCACAAGTACCTGGGCGAGGCCTTCGACATCCACGGCGGCGGCATCGACCTGATCTTCCCGCACCACGAGAACGAGATCGCCCAGGCCAAGGCCTTCGGCGACGACTTCGCCTCGTACTGGGCCCACAACGCCTGGGTCACCATGAGCGGCGAGAAGATGTCGAAGTCGCTGGGCAACTCGGTGCTCGTCTCCGAGATGGTCAAGCACTGGCGCCCCATCGTCCTGCGCTACTACCTGGGCACCCCGCACTACCGCTCGATGATCGAGTACAGCGAGGAGGCCCTGCGCGAGGCCGAGTCCGCGTTCGCCCGGATCGAAGGTTTCATCCAGCGGGTCGTGGAGAAGGCGGGACCTGTCGAGCCCGCCGCCGAGGTGCCGCCGGCCTTCGCCGAGGCCATGGACGACGACCTGGGCGTCCCGCAGGCGCTCGCGGTGGTCCACACCACCGTCCGCCAGGGCAACTCCGCCCTGACCGCCGACGACAAGGAAACCGCCGTCGCCCGGCTGGCCGAGGTACGTGCCATGCTGGGCGTGCTGGGCCTGGACCCGTTGGACGAGCGGTGGACCGGCGACGCCGGCCGCGGCGAGGACCTGCACGGCGTCGTGGACTCGCTGGTCAGGCTGGTCCTCGAGCAGCGCGAGGCGGCCCGCGGCCGCAAGGACTACGCCACCGCCGACGCCATCCGCGACCAGCTCCAGCAGTCCGGCCTCGCGATCGAGGACACCCCGTCCGGCCCGCGCTGGTCCCTGTCCTGAGGGACACTTTTCGTACGTACGTTTACTGAGCCGCTGTACGGGCGGCTCTGAGCAGTAAAGAAACAGGTGACCCCATGGCCGGCAACAGCCAGCGCAGGAACCGCCGCACGTCCAACAAGAAGGGCGCGACGGTCGGCAGCGGCGGCCAGCGGCGCCGGGGCCTGGAGGGCAAGGGCCCGACTCCGCCCGCCTCCATGCGCAAGGGACACAAGAAGAACCGTGTCGCCAACGCGCAGGCCAGGAACGCCGCCGCCCGCCGGCCCGCTCCGCGCCGCGGCGGCCCCAAGGGCGTCAACGAGCTCGTCGTCGGCCGCAACTCGGTCGTCGAGGCGCTGCGCGAGGGCGTGCCCGCGAACACGCTCTACGTCCAGCAGTTCCTGGACAACGACGAGCGCGTGCGCGAGGCGCTCCAGCTCGCCACGGAAAAGGGCCTCAACCTCATGGAGGCCCCCCGTCCCGAGCTGGACCGCATGACCAACGGCCTCAACCACCAGGGCCTGGTCCTGTCGGTGCCGCCGTACGACTACGCGCACCCCGAGGACCTCACCGCGGCCGCCCTCGGCGACGGCGAGGACCCGCTGATCGTCGCCCTCGACGGCATCACCGACCCGCGCAACCTCGGCGCCGTCGTCCGTTCCGTGTCCGCCTTCGGCGGCCACGGCGTGGTCGTCCCCGAGCGCCGCGCGGCCGGCATGACCGCCAGCGCCTGGAAGACCTCCGCCGGCACCGCCGCGCGCACGCCCGTCGCCCGCGCCACCAACATGACGCGCATGCTCGAGGCGTACCAGAAGGAAGGCCTGGTGGTCGTCGGCCTCGCCGCGGACGGCGACGTCGAGCTGCACGAGCTCGAGGCCCTCGAGGGCCCGGTCGTCATCGTCGTCGGCAGCGAGGGCAAGGGCCTGTCCCGCCTGGTCGGCGAGACCTGCGACTTCCGGGTGCGCATCCCGATGCCGGGCGGCGCCGAGTCGCTCAACGCCGGCGTCGCCGCCGGTGTCGTGCTCTACGAGGCGGCGCGCCGCCGGGCGTGACGCCCGGGGCGTCGGACGCGTTCCGGCGCGCGCATCGATTCGCACGGCGATGCGCGTAGCAATGCGTGCGGCGATTCGTACAGCGATTCGTTCGATGGCCGGGGTGATCAACCCCGGCCATCGGACGTTCACTTGGTGATCTTGACGGGTCTCGGACACTTCGAACCGGTCAAGGCAGTGTCCTAATCTCCGGTCACTCGGTTAGATGAGTGTGGACACCAGAACACCCCGCACACCTACGGGGGGAAGCTCTTCCGGGTACGACGACCAGCCCGCGCTGAGTACGGTGAAGGTCCCCTCGGACCCGGCGCAGGTCATCGTCAACCACCTGAGCTTCCGGGTGCAGCTCGCCCGGCCCCCGCGCACCTCCCGGCACTACGCCGGCGGAGCGGACACGGCCCAGCTGCCCACGGTCAAGAGCGCGGCCAAGCGCCGCGCCCCTCTGGTGTGGAGCGGGCGGACCGGCCCCGGCGACTCGGCCTCCACCCAACTCCTGCAGGCCGTCAGGGACTCCGGCGGCGCCGGGCCCCTGCACACGGCCGCCGGGGGCGGGGACGCCGGCGCCACCCAGGTCCTGCCGCGCATCGCCGTCGACGACGGCCCGCCGACCACCGTCATCGCCCCCCGCGGCCCCGCCGACGCCGGCGACCACCCCGGCGACCGGCTCCTGCGGGGCGTGCGCCCCGCCCGCGGCGCGTACGACGACGACCCCGACGATCCCGAGTACGACGAATACGACGACCAGGACCTCGAGGAGGACGACGACGAGGCCGCGGGCCGCCGCGGCGACTCCGTCCGCCACGCCTACTACCCCGGCCGCCGGATGAACCTCGGCGTCGTCCTGCTCCCGCTGCGCATCTTCCTCGGCCTGATCTCCATCTACGCCGGCATGGGCAAGCTCTGCGACCCCGTCTACTTCGACGGCGGCAGGCGCGGCTCCATGGTCGCCTGGCTCACCCAGCTCCACCCCTGGTCCGCCGCCTCCCCGCTGCGCGACCTCGCCCTGAGCCACCCCGTCGGCGCCGGGCTCACCGTCGCCTTCCTCCAGGTCGTCGTCGGCATCCTCACCATCTTCGGCCTCTGGCAGCGCCTCGCCGCCTCCATCGGCGCCCTGCTCTCCGCCGTCCTCATCGTCACCGTCAGCTGGCGCAGCGTCCCCGTCTACGAGGCCCCCGACTTCATCTACCTCGCCGCCTGGAGCCCGCTCGTCATCGCCGGCGCCCCCTTCTACAGCGTCGACGGCCGGCTGGCCGGCGAGGCCTGGCGGCGCCTCGGCCCCCGCGCCGAGCTGTGGGCCCTGCGCCGCCGCGTCCTGCGCCGGGGAACGGTCATGGCGACCGTCCTCATCGGGCTCTCCCTCATCACCGGCTCGATGCTCGGCGGGGCCGTCCGCTCCTCCCGGGTCGCCGAGGCGCCCGGGATCCCCACCCCGCCCGCCAACAGCCTCCCCGGCTCCCCGCTCCCGCAGCGGCCCTCCTCGTCCACCCCGCGCGGCTCCCACGGCCCGGCGGTCGCGGGCACCCCGAAGCCCAGCGCCTCCAACCGCAAGGTGCCCGCCCCCGGCGCCACGCCCTCGGCGCCCGCCGGCACGGCCCGTACGCCCGCCGGACCGGCCGGCGGCACGGGACAGTCCAGCAGCGGCACGGGCAGCGTCCGCCCCGCCCCGCAGACCCCCCGCCAGGCGCCCGCGGCCCCGCCGCGCAGCTCCTCGGGCTCGTCGACGGGCAGCTCCACGGGCGGCGGCACCGGCGGCGGCTCGGGCGGCTCGTCCGGCGGTTCCTCGGGCGGCTCCACGGGCGGCGGCGCCCTGGGCGGGCTCCTGGGCTGAGCCGGTCCTCCGGACACGGGACGGGGCGGGTGGCTGCGATCGCAG
>NZ_BNBL01000006.1:125905-462425 GCF_014655595.1 Streptomyces griseocarneus
CCGTCCGGCGTTCCCGCCCCGTTTCCCCGGCGCTCTACCGCGCCAGCTCCTTCGCGGCCTCCATCAGGTCCTTGGCCGTGTCGATGGCGCGCCAGTACGCCCCGTGGGGCAGCGGGAAGCCCGCCAGCCGCCGCTCGCGCGCCAGCCGCGGGAACGTGGTCCGCTCGTGGTCGCCGCGCTCCGGCAGCAGATCCGTGAAGCCCGGCGAGAAGACGTAGACGCCCGCGTTGATCAGATACGGCGAGGGGGGCGACTCGATGAAGTCCAGGACGTGCCCGAACTCGTCCGTCTCCACCGCGCCCCAGGGGATCCGCGGCCGGGCCAGCGCCAGCGTCGCCGTGGCGTCGCGCTCGTGGTGGAAGGCGGCCATCTCGCGCAGCGAGAAGCGGGTCCAGATGTCGCCGTTCGTGGCGTACCAGGGCTCGTCGGGGCGGGGCAGCGAGGCGGCGGCGTGCTTGAGGCCGCCGCCGCGGCCGAGCGGCTCCTTCTCGACCACGGTGGTCACCCGGAGCGGCAGATCGGCCGACACGAGCCAGTCCTGCAGCACCTCGGCCAGATGGCCGCACGAGACCACGGCGTCGGTGACGCCCTCGGCGGCCAGCCAGGCAAGCTGATGGCCGATGATCGGGACCCCCGTGCCGGGGATCTCGACCATCGGCTTGGGACGGTCGTCGGTGTACGGGCGCAGCCGCGACCCCTGGCCTCCGGCCAGGATCACGGCTTGCGCGGGGTACGGGTAGGGCTGGGTGCCGGTCATGCTCCGCACGATATGCCGTGCCGCGAGCGGAGGTGCGGCCGGTGGGAGCCCTGTCGGTGCCCCTGGGCTCAGTGACCCTGGGCGACGCCGGTGGCGAAGGACGTGTCGCAGACGGGGCGGGAGTAGGCGTTGGCCACCTTGGCCGAGCGGTACTTGCGGACCGCGGCCTGGCCCAGCGCCTTCGCGATGTCCATGCAGTGACGGGCGAGCGAGGGGCGGCCGTTGGTCGCCTCCTGCAGGTGCGTCAGGGCGACGCCGGGGTTCTTCTCCTGGAGCTCGCTCAGCAGCCGGTCGCGCAGCACCTCGTGCGGCGCGCGCGCCGTGGCGACGGTCGAGGCGTTGTCGGAGGACGCGGTGAGCACCTGCGACTCGGCGTTCGGCGCCGCCCAGGGGACGCGCGTCACCGCGAGAGTCCCCGAGAGCACAAGAACGACCGGGAGGACGAGAGCGAGGGTTCTGCCGATGCGGCGGGCGGCCTGGTTCATGCCGCAGATGGTAGCGAGGGGTAATGACGCGGCGACATTTAGTCACCCGGTCGAGTGATGCCGCCGCGCCCGTATGCAGCTGTGGTGTTGACGCACGGGAGTCGAAATGAGGGGTGTGCCGGGGTATTTACCGCCCCCGCGGCACCGCCCCGGTGCCCGCCTCCGACGCCCGTGCGTCAGCCGCCCGGACCGCCGTCCGGAGCGCCGTCCGGACCGTCCGCGGTCAGTCGCTGAGGCGCTCGCCGGTGGACGTCGAGAACACGTGCAGCTCGCCCGGCCGCGGCACGACGTGCAGCACGGAGCCCTTCGCGGGGACGTTGCGTCCGTTGACGCGGACCACGAGGTCCTTCTGCTCGCCGCCGACCTCGGCGGTCCCGTACACGTACCCGTCGGCGCCCAGCTCCTCGACGACGTTCACGGTGACGGCGACGCCGGCCGGGGCGTCCTTGCTCAGCGAGCCGACGGAGCCGGCGCCGTCCACCAGGTCGAAGTGCTCGGGCCGGACACCGACCGTGACGGTGCGGTCGCCCTTGTCGGCGGCGGTGGTCAGGGCCTCGCGCGAGACCGGCACCACGCTGTTGCCGAACTTCACGCCGCCGTCGGTGATCGGCACCTCGACGAGGTTCATCGCGGGGGAGCCGATGAAGCCCGCCACGAAGAGGTTGGCCGGGCGGTCGTACATGTTGCGCGGCGAGTCGACCTGCTGCAGCAGGCCGTCCTTGAGCACGGCGACCCGGTCGCCCATGGTCATGGCCTCGACCTGGTCGTGGGTGACGTAGACCGTGGTGATGCCGAGCCGCCGCTGCAGCCCGGCGATCTGCGTACGGGTCTGCACGCGCAGCTTGGCGTCCAGGTTGGACAGCGGCTCGTCCATGAGGAAGACCTGCGGCTCGCGGACGATCGCGCGGCCCATCGCCACGCGCTGGCGCTGGCCGCCGGAGAGCGCCTTGGGCTTGCGGCCCAGGTACTCGGTGAGGTCCAGGATGCGGGCCGCGTCCTCGACCTTCTGCCGGATCTCGGTCTTGTTGACGCCCGCGATCTTCAGGGCGAAGCCCATGTTGTCGGCGACGGTCATGTGCGGGTACAGCGCGTAGTTCTGGAACACCATCGCGATGTCCCGGTCCTTGGGGGGCAGGTGCGTCACATCGCGGTCGCCGATGCGGATCGCTCCGCCGTTGACGTCCTCGAGCCCCGCCAGCATGCGCAGCGAGGTGGACTTGCCGCAGCCCGAGGGGCCGACCAGGACGAGGAATTCGCCGTCCTCGATCGCGATGTCGAGCTGATCGACGGCGGGCTTGTCGGAACCCGGGTAGATGCGGGTCGCCTTGTCGTACGTGACCGTGGCCATGGTGGTGAGTCCCTTCACCGGCAGGAACGTGCCGGACGATCCGAGTAGAGGGAGTGGTCCAGTCCAATTGGGCTGGGGTGCTGGTGACGCTACCTGCGCGAAAGGCGGTTGTCAGCAGGTGGCGGGTCACGAAGTCGTTGTGGGTAGACTGCGTGACGCACGCCGACTTAGCTCAGCTGGTAGAGCACCGCTCTTGTAAAGCGAAGGTCGTCGGTTCGAACCCGACAGTCGGCTCCATACGGCAGAACCGCGGGCCCCCGGCTGGGGACCCGCGGTTCTGTGTTGTGTGCGGGGGTCAGCGGCGGGCGTGCTCCTCGGCCTGCCACTGGGCGGCCGGCGGGGCGTCGTGTGCCACCGCGTCCGCCCGGGGGGCGTCCTGGTGGCCCGGCCACCAGGCCTTGTGGCCCAGGAGCGAGGTGACCGTGGGGACCAGCAGCATCGCCATGATGAAGGCGGTGAGCAGGATGCCGAAGGCCACCGCGAAGCCCATCTGCTGGAGCATGGAGTTGTCGGCCAGCATCAGGACGCCGAAGGTGCCGGCGAGGATGATCGCGGCGGAGGCGATCGTCGGGGCCGACTGGGCGACCGCGGTGCGGATGGCCTCGCGGGCCGCGACGCCGCGGCGGACCTCCTCGCGGAGCCGGGCGACCATCAGGATGTTGTAGTCGGTGCCGATGGCGACGACGAAGAGGTAGACGATGACCGGCAGCATGAACAGCAGGCCGCTCTCGCCCTTGTAGTCCTGGAAGAGCCAGACGGTGGAGCCGAGGGTGGCGCCGAAGCCGAGGGCCACGGAGATCATCAGGTACCAGGGGGCCACCAGGCTGCGCAGCAGCAGGCCCAGGATGATCATGATGGCGATGCCGGCGACGGGGAACACGACGCGGTAGTCGTGGCTGACGGCGTCCTTGACGTCCGACAGGACGGCGGAGGTGCCGCCGACCAGGGCCTCGGTGCCGGCCGGTGCGGCCTTGTGGGCGCTGTCGCGCAGGGGGCCGCCGGCGAGGGCGATGGCCTTGTCGGCGGTGGGGGCGTACTTCAGGACGACGCTGTACTGCGCGACGGTGCCGTCGGGGCTGGTGACGGCGGGGGCGGCCTTGCCGACGCCCTCGACGGCGTCGAGGCGGGCGCGGTAGGTCTCGAGCGCCGCCTTGTCGAGGCGGGAGCCGTCCTTCGACTTCAGGTAGACCATCGCCGGGTCGGACTGGCCGGCCGAGAAGCCGCGCTGCATGTCCTTCATGGCCTGGACGGACTCCAGCTTCTGCGGCATCTGGCTGGAGGTGTCGAACTCCGCGCGGAAGCTGAAGGTGCCGACGGCGAGGACGGCGAGCACGGCCGTCGACAGGACGGCGACCAGGGCGGGCCGGCGGGAGACGACGCCGCCGACGGCGTTGGCGAAGCGGTTCTTCGGGGTCTTCTTCCAGGCCTTCGAGGGCCAGAAGGCCTTGGTGCCCAGGAGGGAGAAGACGGCGGGCACGAGCGTGAGCGCGGCGACGAGGGTGACGGCGACGGAGATGGCCAGCGAGGGGCCCATCGCGCGCATCATGCCCATGGTGGACAGCAGCAGGGCGAGGAAGGCGACGATCACGGCGCCGGCGGCGGAGGCGATGGTCTCGCCGACCTTGGCGACGGCGTCGACGAGCGCCTGCTTGGGCTCCTGGCCGGCGCGCAGGTGCTCGCGGTAGCGGAAGAGGAGGAAGAGGATGTAGTCGGTGCCGACGCCGAAGAGGACGACGATGAGGATCGCCGAGATGGAGCTGTCGGCCTTCATTCCGCCCAGGTCGGCGGCGGTGCCGATGAGGCCGAGGGCGACCGAGAAGACGACGCCGATGATCAGGACCGGCAGGATCGCGATGAGCGGGCTGCGGAAGATCACGAGCAGCAGCACGACGATGAGCACCAGCGTCGCCATCATGATCATGGCGTCGGTGTCGCCGGAGGACTCCTGGGAGTCGAGGGCGCTGGCGGCCTGGCCGGTGATGCCCATCTTCAAGTGGGTGTCCTTGAGGAGGGGTTTGGCGTCCTCGCGGAGCTTCTTGACCGAGGCGGGCAGCTTCTCGTCGTAGGAGTTCTTGGTGGTGGCGATGATGTTGGCGAGGGCTATCTCGCCGTTGGGCGAGACGGCCTGCGGGCCGGTGGCCACCTTGGCGATCTTCTCGCGGTGCTTGCCCTCCAGGCCGGCCGCGACCTTGGCGACGTCCCGCTGGTCGTCGGCGGAGAGCTTGCCGCCGTCGGAGCGCTGGAAGACGGCGATGGCGGCGGGCTGTTCGGTCTGCGGGAAGGCCTTCTGCTGGAGATTGCCGACGCGTACGGATTCGTAGTGCGAGGGCAGGAATTCGGTTTCGTCGGTGGTGGACTTCAGCCCCGGTGCCAGCATGGCGAGCGCCACGGCTGCGATGATCCAGCCCGCGATCGTGAGCCAGGGCCGGTGGACGGCGAACCGCCCGACTCGTCGGAACATGGTGCTCCTTCAACTTCACTGTATTGCGCGCCATGGACGCGGGGAGGACGATCGTTCGGTCGTACGGGCGTGCAGCACGGGCATGAACACGCTAGGCACCGGAGTTCCGCGCGCACAACGATTTCCGGGGGAACCAGGGGGAAATCGGCCCTGAGGTGGGGGGCCTCTCAGCCCTGGGTAGGAGGGCCCTCTCACCCGTGGGGTAGAGACCGCCCTGCCGACCGCCCTCGTCGGGATTACTCTGCCCCCATGAGCGATGTGGATTTCTATGCCGCGCGCATGGACCGCGCCGTCCGGGCGGCGGTGCAGGAGGGACTGGCGGGCCTGGTGGTCGCGCCCGGCCCTGACCTCGTATGGCTGTGCGGTTACGAGCCGGTGGTCACCGAGCGCCTGACGGCGCTGCTGCTGCTCCCGGACCGCAAGCCGTTGCTGGTGGTCCCGCACCTGGAGCGGCCGGACGCCGAAAAGGCGCCCGGCGCGGGCGCGTTGAGGATCACCGGCTGGGCGGACGGCGAGAATCCGTACGCCGAGATCGCCAAGGCCCTTGACCCGCAGGGACGTTACGGCGTCTCGGACAATGCCTGGGCGCTGCACCTGCTGGCCCTGCAGCGCTCGCAGCCCGGAGCCGCGTACGCGGCGCTGACGGAGGCGCTGCCGATGCTGCGGGCGGTGAAGGACGCCTACGAGCTGGAGCGGCTGGCGGCGGCCGGCGCGGCGGCGGACGCCACGTACGAGGCGATCGTGGACCTGCGGTTCGCGGGGCGCCGGGAGAACGAGGTGGCCGCTGACCTGGCGCGGCTGCTGCGCGAGAACGGGCACAGCCAGGTCGACTTCACGATCGTCGGCTCGGGCCCCAACGGTGCCAATCCGCATCATGAGGCGGGGGACCGGATGATCGAGGACGGCGACATGGTCGTCCTGGACTTCGGCGGG
Source organism: Streptomyces griseocarneus (assembly GCF_014655595.1). Classification (GTDB taxonomy): domain Bacteria; phylum Actinomycetota; class Actinomycetes; order Streptomycetales; family Streptomycetaceae; genus Streptomyces; species Streptomyces griseocarneus. The sequence continues at coordinate 131,890 of NZ_BNBL01000006.1, forward strand.
CTGAAGGACGGCTACGGCTCCGACACGACGCGCACGGTGCACGTGGGCGAGCCGACGTCGGAGGAGCGCAAGGTGCACGACCTGGTGCGCGAGGCGCAGCAGGCGGCGTTCGAGGCGGTGCGGCCCGGGGTGGCGTGCCAGGAGATCGACCGGGTGGCGCGCCAGGTCATCCGAAAGGCGGGCTACGGCGAGTACTTCATCCACCGCACCGGGCACGGAATCGGCGTCACCACGCACGAGCCGCCCTACATGGTGGAGGGCGAGCATTTGCCGCTGGTGCCGGGGATGTGTTTCTCGATCGAGCCGGGAATTTATCTGCCGGGCCGGTTCGGAGTCCGTATCGAGGACATTGTCGTCTGCACGGAATCCGGGGCCCGGCGGTTGAACAACACGGCGCGGGAAATGCGGACGGTGGTCTAGGGGCTGGGGGGCGGTCCGGAAAGGGCCTCTCAGAGCGCCTGGTGCATGACGTGCAGCCCGGTGTACGAGCCGTCGGGAAGGCGGTAGGCGCCGGGCACCGTGCCGACGATCGTGAAGCCGCACGAGCGCCAGAGCGAGACCGCACGGGTGTTGGACTCCACGACGGCGTTGAACTGCATGCCGCGGTAGCCCTCGGCGCGCGCCCATTCCAGCGTGTGCTCGCACAGGGCCCGGCCGACGCCGCGGCCGGCGTGCTCGGGCGCGACCATGTAGCTGGCGCTGGCGATGTGGGCGCCCGGGCCCATCTGGTTGGGGTTCATCTTGGCGCTGCCGAGGACGGTTCCGTCATCGTCGACCGCCACGACCGTGCGGGCCGGGGCGGTGAGCATCCACATGCCGCGGCCCTGCTCGGAGGTCAGGTCGCGGGGGTAGGTGTAGGTCTGCCCGGCTGCGGTGATGGTCCGGAAGAAGGGCCAGACGGCAGCCCAGTCGTCCGCCTCGGCGGTTCTGATCAGCATGGGCGTCAGCATGGCCGGGGCGGGTGGGGTCCGCCACCCGTTTTCCGCCCGGACGGCCGTACGCGCCCGGACGGCGTACGAGGGGGTGCGCGCGCCCTCAGACGGACCGCATGCGGTGGGGGTCGTAGGCGGGCGCGTATTCGGGGGCGACGGCTCCGTGCTTCGGGGCGCGGGCGGTGACCATCGTCCAGGCGACGACGGCCGCGAGCAGCATGATGCCCGCGCCCCACGCTATGGCGACGCCGAAGCCGTGCACCACGCCCTCCTTGATCACTCTGTCCCGCACGGCCGGCCCGGCGACTCCGGCGGCGGCCGCCGCCTTCATGTGGGCGGCGATGTAGGTCGCGCTGGTGGAGGTGGCGATGGTGTTCAGCAGCGCCGTGCCGATGGAGCCGCCGACCTGCTGGGCGGTGTTGACGGTGGCCGAGGAGACGCCGGAGTCGCGCTGGGCGACGCCGCTGGTGGCGACGTTGACGACGGGCATGAAGATCATGCCCATGCCGAGGCCGAGGAGGATCTCGGCGGGCAGCACGTGGGAGACGTAGGCGGGGTCGACGGTCAGGAACGTCAGCAGGTACAGGCCCGTGGCGGCCAGCACCGCTCCGGGCGTCATCAGCAGGCGCGGGGGCAGGTGGTTCATCAGCCGGGCCGAGATCTGCGTCGAGGACACGACGATGGAGGCCGTCATCGGCAGGAAGGCCAGGCCGGTCCTCAGCGGGGAGTACCCGAGCACGACCTGCAGGTAGTAGGTCATGAACAGGAACATGCCGAACATCCCCACGACGGCCAGCGCCATCACCACGAGCGCGCCGCCGCGATTGCGGTTGCGGATGATGTGCAGGGGCAGCAGGGGGCTCGCGGTCCGGCTCTGCCACCAGGCGAACACCAGCAGCAGCGCGACGCCGCCGCACAGCAGCCCGAGCACCAGGCGATCGTTCCAGCCGCGCGGCTCGGCCTCGCTGCAGGCGTAGACGATGGCCACCAGGCCGCCGCAGCCCAGCAGCACCCCGGGAAGGTCCATGCTCGGCCGCTCCGCCCGGCCGGGGCGGCGGTCGTGCAGCAGCCAGGCCGCGCCGAGCAGGGCGACGAGGGCGATGGGCACGTTCACGTACAGGCACCAGCGCCAGTTGAGGTACTCGGTCAGCAGCCCGCCCGCGATCAGGCCGATCGCGGCGCCGCCGCCGGCGATGGCGCCGTAGATCCCGAACGCCTTGGAGCGCTCCTTCAGGTCGGTGAACGTCGTGGTCAGCAGCGACAGCGCCGCCGGGGCGAGCACGGCCGCGAAGGCCCCCTGCAGGGCGCGGGCCGCGAACAGCATCCCCTGGCTGTGCGCGGCGCCGCCCAGGGCGGAGGCGCCCGCGAAGCCGACGAGGCCCATGAGGAACGCGCGCTTGCGGCCGATGAGGTCGGCGATCCTGCCCCCGAGCAACAGGAGACCGCCGAAGGCGAGGGTGTAGGCGGTGATCACCCACTGGCGGTTGGTGTCGGACATGTGCAGCTCGCGCTGCGCGGAGGGGAGGGCGATGTTCACGATGGTCGCGTCGAGGACGACCATCAACTGCGCGAGGGCGATGACCACCAGCCCCCACCAGCGGTGCGGATCGGCGTGGGGAGGCTGGGGCGGTGGTGCGGCTGCCGTCGGGGGCTCGCTCGTCGGGCGCATGGACATCTGCTCCTCGCGGCCGCCGCGGCGCGCGCGGCGGGCCGGTAGCGTGCAGAAACTCGCAGTCCAGCGTAGGCCCGACGGGGGATGTGTGCTCCCCGGCGGGGAGGGCGGGCATGCGGCGGCCCCGGGGCCGGTGGTGGCGGAGGCCGGTGGCTCGGGTGGATGGCTGCGAGGGGCCGCTCAGGGGATGAGGACGACCTTGCCGATCGTGCCGCGCGTCTCCAGGGCCCGGTGGGCCGCGGCGGCCTCGGCGAGCGGGAAGCGCTGCACGGCGGGCACGACGTGACCGGCGGCGGCCTGGGCCAGGGACTCCTCCTCGAGCCGCCGCAGGCCGGTCCGGCCGCCGCCGAACCGTTCCAGCATCTGGGGGCCCAGAACGCTCCGCGACGTGATCGAACGGTCGGCGAGCTCCTCCGGGGAGAGCCCCGGCGTCCCGCCGCCGGTGATGCCCTGTGACGACCAGCCGTAGACGAGGTGGAGGCCGCCGGGCCCGAGCAGGCCGACGGCGGCCAGCGCGGCCGCTCCGCCCACGCCGTCGAGGACGACGGTGGCCGCGCGCCCGTCCAGGGCGGCGCGGGCGGCACCGGCCCAGGCCGGGTCGTCGTAGTCCAGCGCGATGTCCGCGCCGAGCGCGCGGACGTGCCGGACCTTGGCCGGTCCGCCCGCCAGGCCCACGACGGTGGCCCCGGCACGCTTGGCGTACTGCACGAGCAGGGAGCCGATGCCGCCGGCCGCCGCCAGCACCACGACGACGTCGTCGCCGGTCAGCTCGGTGTAGCCGAGGATGCCGAGCGCGGTACGGCCCGTTCCGATCATGGCGATGGCCCGGTCCTCGGCCAGCCCGTCCGGGATCTCGTGCAGCCGGTCGGCGTCGACCACGGCCAGTTCCGCGTAACCGCCGGGGTTGTCGGGGCCCATGTGGGCGACGACGCGCCGCCCCAGCCACCGGGGGTCGGTGCCCTCGCCCAGCGCGTCGACGGTGCCGGCGATCTCCCGGCCGGGGACGGCGGGCAGCTCGGGCAGGCCGTACGGGCCGTTGGGGTCGCCGGAGCGCAGGCTGGCGTCGACCAGGTGGACGCCCGCGGCGGCGACCGCGACCCGTACCTGGCCGGGAGCGGGGACGGGGTCGCCGGTCCGCTCGTGGACGAGGTTCTCGGCGGGGCCGAAGGCGTGCAGGCGGACGGCGTGCATGGGAGCTCCAGGGGGTGTGGTCGGCGCGGGAAAACGTGAGTTTTCAATGGGCTTTCAACGAGTTTTCAACCTGAAGCGCGCTTGAGGTCAAGGCGTGGGCCGGGGTCGTTGTCAGTGGGCTGTGCCACGGTGGGTGTGCACGGACAGTGACGAGTCCGAGCGGGCGAGCAACGGGCCGGCATCGGGCGGGCAACGGGCGAGCAGGGGAAGCGGGTGCGGGTGTCATGACGACGGCGCGAGGCGGGCGAGGGCGGCAGACTGGCAAGGCGGGCAAGGGAGGGAAGGCGCGCGACGCGGGGCCGGTGGCCAGGCTGCCGGAGGTGCGGCTGCCCGCCCTGCGGCCGTACGGGGGCGGGGAGCTCGAGCCCGAGGAGGACTACGACGGGCTCGACTTCTCGGACGCGGACTTCGCCGGCCAGAGCGGGAAGGGCGCGTATTTCGGCGACTGCGGGCTGTACCGCTGCGCGCTGGACGAGACCCTGCTGGGCCGGGCGCGGATGGTGGACTGCGTGCTGGACGGCGTGCGCGGCGTGGGCACGGACCTGTCGGAGGCGTCGCTGCGCGGCGTGGAGGTGCGCGATGCCCGGTTCGGCGGCGTGCAGCTGCACGGCGCGGTCCTGGAGCGGGTGCTCGTCAAGGGCGGCAAGATCGACTATCTGAACGCGCGCAAGGCCGTGCTCAAGGACGTCACCTTCGACGGCTGTGTGCTCTCCGAGGCCGACTTCGGGGGTGCCCGGCTGGAGCGGGTGGTCTTCCGCGACTGCGTGCTGCGGCGGGTGGACTTCACGGGTACGCAGATGACGGACGTCGACCTGCGGACGGTCGCGGAGCTGGACATCGCGCGGGGCGTCGAGCGGCTGTCGGGGGCGATCGTCACCCCGTCCCAACTCCTCGATCTGGCCCCGGCGTTCGCGGCCGCGATAGGCCTCCGGGTCGAGGCGCCGCCGGCGGACTGACGCCGGCGGGGCCCGGACGGCCCGGTGCCGGCGCGCCCGGACGCCCGGGGTGCCGCCGTGGATGCCGCCGTGGGTGCCGCCACGAGATGTCGCCGTGGGTGCCCCCGTGGGTGGATCACACCCGCGGGTAGCGGCTCTGCAGGTCCCAGATGACGGGGTTGTCGGCGAGGCCCTCGTGCATGTCGGCCAGGTCGGCGATCAGGTCCTGCAGGAAGTCGCGGGCCTCGCGGCGCAGCGCCCGGTGGTCGAAGGTGAGCGGGGGCTCGTCCGGTGCCCAGTCGGCGGTGACGTCCACCCAGCCGAAGCGGCGCTCGAAGACCAGGCAGTCGGTGGACTCGGTGAAGTCCAGCTCGGCGAACTGCGTGGTCGCCGAGCGACTGCCCCGGGGGTCCTGGTCGATCTTCTCGACGACGTCGCACAGGGCCCAGGCGAAGTCGAGCACCGGCACCCATCCCCAGGCTGTGGACAGTTCCCGGTCCTCCTTGACGTCGGCGAGGTAGACGTCGCCGCAGAAGAGGTCGTGCCGCAGCGCGTGGACGTCCGCGGTGCGGTAGTCCGTCTGCGGGGGGTCGGGAAAGCGGCGGGAGAGGGAGTAGCCGAGGTCGATCACGTCTCGATGGTACGTACGACAGCGGTGCCCCCGCTGCCACAGGGGCGGCGGGGGCACCGGGTGCAGACCCGTAAGGGGGTGTTACTTCACGTTGATCGCGGTCCAGGTGTTGGCGACCGTCTTGTACTCGTTGCTGGTGGAGCCGTAGAGGTCCGCGGTCGCCTTGAGGGTGGCGGTGCGGGCGGCCTTGTAGTTGGTGGTGGAGGTGAAGTACGTGGTCAGGGCCTTGTACCAGATCTTGGTGGCCTTGTCGCGGCCGATACCCGTGATCTTGGAGTTGTTGTAGGTCGGGCTGTTGTAGCTCACGCCGCCCAGGACCTTGCTGCCGCTGCCCTCGGACAGCAGGTAGAAGAAGTGGTTGGCGGGGCCGGACGAGTAGTGGACGTCCACGCTGCCGAGCGACGAGGACCAGTAGTCGCGCGAGGAGCCGTCCTTGCTCGGCTTGTCCATGTAGCGCAGCGGGGTGCCGTCGCCGTTGATGTCGATCTTCTCGCCGATGAGGTAGTCGCCCGCGTCGGTCGAGTTGTTGGCGTAGAACTCGGCGGCGGTGCCGAAGATGTCCGAGGTGGCCTCGTTGAGGCCGCCGGACTCACCGCTGTAGCGCAGGTTGGCGGTGTGCGAGGTGACGCCGTGGCTCATCTCGTGGGCGGCCACGTCGAGCGAGGTCAGCGGGTTGGCGTTGTTCTCGCCGTCGCCGTACGTCATGCAGAAGCAGTCGTCGTCCCAGAAGGCGTTGACGTAGCCGTTGCCGTAGTGGACGCGGGAGTAGGCACCCTCGCCGTCGCCCTTGATGCCGGTGCGGCCGAGCACGTTCTTGTAGAAGTCCCAGGTGACGGCGGCACCGTAGTGCGCGTCGACGGCGGCCTTCTGGCGGCCCGCGCCCCAGACGTCGCTGGAGTTGGTGAAGAGCGCACCGGTGCCGGAGGTGCCCTGGTTCAGGTCGTACGTCTTGTGGCCGCCACGGGCGCCGTCGGTCAGCGTGTAGCTCGAGCCGGACTGCGTGGTGGTCAGCGGCACGGTGCCGCTGTAGGTGCTGGTGCCCGAGCCGGTGTGGACGGTCTCGTTCTGGAACAGCTTCTTGCCGGTGGTGGCGTCGGTGATGACCTGCAGCTTGCTCGGCGTGCCGTCCTTCTGGACGCCGATGACGGTCGTCTCGTACGCGAGGACCGGCTTGCCCTGCGCGGCCCAGATGACCTTGCGCGCCTGGCCGGCGTCGGCCTTGGCGGTCTTCTGGTCGGCGGCGACGCCGAGCGCGCTCTTCTTCGCGGCGGAGGGCGCCAGCGAGGGGGTCGTGCTGGGCACGGCTATGTCGGCGTCGGTCGCCTTGGTGACGTCGCGGTCACCGTTCTTCTTCTGGTGCACGACCAGGTCGCCGCCGAGGACCGGCAGGCCCTCGTACGTGCGCTCGTAGCGCGTGTGCACCGTCCCGTCCGCGTCCTTGACGACGTCACGGACGACCAGCTTCTCCTTGCCGCCGAGGCCGATCTTCGAGGCGATGGAGGAGGTCGAACCCTGAGCGTCCTTGATCGCGGCAGCCCGCTGCCCGGCGGAGAGCGCGAGCTGCTGCCCGCCGTTGCTCTTGTCGGCCGAGGCACTCGCCGAGCCCGTCTGCACGCCGATGACGACCATGGTGGCGGAGGCGACCAGAGCGGCGGCACGCAGGGAGTTCTTGCGGGAGGTGGCGGTCATGCTTCTCAACTCAGTCTCCTATGAGGGGGGTTACGGGCAGCCGAGGAGTGAGGCCGCCCGCTGTTGCAGGAGTTGTGCAGGAGCGAATTGAGGAGAGAGTGCCATCGATTGGTGGACTTTGACAGGGGCGCAACAAGGAATTGACTTGCCGGTAACCGATGACCGGTGGATTGGGTCCGCTATGCGGTGAGTTGAGCAGAATCGAAGAGGTGTTCAACTGTTCGCCAGGGCGAGTTGGCCCTCTGGAAGCGATGCGGAAGGTATCCAGGCGCGCCGAAATGGCGCCGATGGGGCCGGAGTGAGAGGTGTGACGCGTGGAGATCAGGGTCTACCCGGAAGTGGAGGTTCCGAATCAATTCCGCACGCAGATTGCCGAATTGCGCGAGGAAGCATGGCCCGGCGCGGGCGGCGACGCCCATGATCCGCTGCTGCGGCCTGTGACGGTACTACTGGTAACACCTTCCGCGACAGGGGGTGCAGCGTGCGAGGTGGTGGCGGCGCTGGACGTCCTCACCAAGGACATCACCCACGCCGGACAGACCTACCGGGCCGCCGGACTGAGCGCGGTCGTCACGGCGACGGCACACCGGGGCAAGGGAAACGGGCGACAGCTCGTGGCTGCCGCCCGTGAGTTGATCGCGGGGAGCGGATCACTTCCGTCCGCCGCGCGGAGGGTGGACGTGGCGCGAGCGGACGTGTCGCCGGCGGATGTCGCGCAAGCGGACGTCGCACGGGCGGACGTAGCGCTCTTCACGTGCGACCGTCCGCTGCGGGGCTTCTACGAGAGCGCGGGGTGGGAGTGCCTGGACGGGACCGTCCTGATCGGCGGCACCCCGCACGACCCCTTCCCCAGCGACGGACCGGGCTTCGACAAGGTCACCATGGCCGGCTTCTTCACCGAGCGCGCGATGAGGCATGCGGCCGCGTTCCGGCACAGCCGCATCGCGCTCCACCCCGGCGAGATCGACAGACTCTGGTGAGGCTCCGGTGAGGAAGGAGGCGGTGGCCGGGTCCGGTCAGGTTTCCTCCGGAACCTTTGGCTCAATCATGCAGTCCGGCCCCGGATAGACCAGCTGTTCATGGCCGTCGGTGAACCTGACCAGGTACGGCGGTGCACCTTCCGTGCCGCGCACCTCCACGATCTCGCCCTGCCGATCCTTCAGTCCCACCGCTCGTGAATGGATATGGATCGTGTCCCCGACCGACGCGTGCATGCGAACCTCCGACCACTCTCACGGCCATCAAGCTGGACCAGGAGGGACTACCCCGCACACCACCGCTGTCATCCCCCCGGCCGGATGCTTGCCTCGTTCGGACGAGGCATCGCACACGTTCCGAGGCTGAACAGAACGACGGCCCAGGCCCGCCCAAGGCGGTGCCGGAGCCGTCACGCGCCCCGCACCCACTGGCGCACCGGGCCGACGATCGGACTGATCCGGAAGAGTGGCCTAGCGCTGCTCGTCCGTGGGCGGACGGTCGGAGCCGAGCTGCTCGTTCATCTTCCGCTGAGCGGCGTCGACCTGGCTCTGGTACTTGTTCTGCGTCTTCGCGTCGAACGCGTCACCGGCCTTCTCCACGCCCTGCCTGGCCTGGTCCGGGTGGCCCTTGATCAGGCCCTTGAGCTTGTCGAGCATGGACATGATCGTCCTCCTTGAGGGAACGCCTGACCTCCTCAGGATCGCTGCCATTCCGCCCGCCCGCATCCCAGGCCGGGGGCGCGCGGGAGCCCCCCGGGGGCGCGTGGCGCGCCCCCGGCGGAACGGACCGCGCGTCGGGGTCACCGACCCCTGAACCCGACCGCCTCGGCGAGCCTGCACCACCGGCGCCGGCAATACCGTTTGGGCGCGGGGGCTGGTGGCACTAGCGTGCGGTTCCTTGAAGCCGACGGGTTGTACGAGCGGGGGAGTGTCGAATGGACCGGCGCGAGCGGCGGGACCTGGAACGGGCGATCGCCGAGGGCATCAAACGGTCCCAACGAGGTACCAAGAGCGAAATGAAGCACGCCGTCGCCGAGGGCATCAGGCAGTACGAGGCCCAGCGCGAGCGGGAGCACCGGGCGGCGACGCCGGCGCCGCCGAGGCGGAAGGACGACCCGCGGGACCGCAAGACCGTGGTCGAACGGATCGGCGACATCGTCATGGTCCTGTGGGTCGTGATCGTGGGCCTCGGCTACCTGCTGGCGGCCGCACCCTTCATCGCGATCGTCGGCTTCCTCGTGTACTGGCTCGTCTTCTGACCCGACGGCCTGCGGCAGGCCGGGTGGCCGCAGCGCGCCGTACTCGGTGAACCGCCGAGCGCCGCAGCGGTCGCACGTCGACGTCCCGCCGGTGTGCGTCCAGCCCGAAGCGTGACGGCAGTTGCGCATCATGCGCCCCGTCGTATGCGCGGTCATGAGGGGTTCCCGGTCGGGTGGGCCCTGCGCACGTGATTCCGTACGGCGACGGTCGCGGCGACGGCCTGTTCCCTGCTGCCCCCGTCCACCGCCTTCCGCTGTGCGGCCAGCAGCCTCGCGCACTCCTTGCAGCGGTACGCCACCCGCTCCTCCCGCGTCGCCAGCCGCAGCGCGTGCGGTGGCACCTCCCCCTCCCGGCCGCCACCGGGACGCCGTACCTGTACGTGGGGGCCGAGGGTGCCCATGACTTGGGCGAGCGTCGCGCTGCGGGTGTCGATGACGTACGTGCCGACGCGGTACGTCATTGTCTCCGGCGGGGTGGGGGTGTCCTGCACGGCGTTCCCTTCGGGGTTTTCTCACTGGCTGTACAGAGAGCGTGACGGTGCGGGGCTAGGCTGCGGGAGGGGGTAAACGCCCGCAACGCGCCTGTTGCCATAGGGGGTACGCCGTGGCCAACGGTTCTGGTCGGTACGGTCAGGCCAAGGTCGGCTGGGAGTTCTTCGGCTCGGAGCTGAAGCGACGACGCGAGGCCGTCGGACTGTCACAACAGGCGCTGGGAAGACGGGTGTTCTGCTCGGGCACGTACATCGGGCAGTTCGAGACCGGGGTGCGAAAACCGCAGCTGGATGTCGCCGAGCGGATCGAGCTGAGCTGGGGACGGGCGGGTTCTTCGCGCGAATGTGCGAGGAACTCATCAACAGCACGACGAACGTCCACTACTTTGCGGACGCGGCCTACCTCGAGGGGATCGCCACCGAGATCCATGCGTACGCGCCGATGTTCGTGCCGGGAGTGCTGCAGACTGCGGCTTACGCGCGGGCGGTGTTCAAGGGTGGTTTTCCGCTGGCCCTGAATGACGACATCGACGCCTGGGTAGCTGCGCGGCTCGAGCGACAATGCATCGTCGCGCATCCAACAACGCCCTTGTTGTGGGCGGTCATCGACGAAAATGTGATCCGGCGCCCCACCGGCGGAGCTGCCGTGATGCGGGAGCAGTTGGAGCACCTGGCATCACTGGCACGCAGCGATCGCCTGGTCGTGCAGGTCCTGCCGTACAGTTCCGGTGCTCCTGTGCTCGGCGGGATGCTCAAGCTCATGACCTTTGACGACGCTCCGCCCGTCGCCTACTCGGAAGGCGCCATGAGCGGCAGCTTGATGGACGATCCCGCCCTCGTTGCCAAGCTGCAGCGTGCCTACGATTTCGCGAGGGCCGCCGCACTGCCGCGCGACTCCTCGCTGACCTTGATCGAAGCGGCTGCGGAGGAGTACGCGGATGGCAACCGAGAATGATCCTGGCGTCTGGGTATGGCGCAAGAGCTCGTACAGCGGTCCCGGCGCCGGAGGCACCGACGACTGCCTCGAAGTCGCCGACAACATACCCACCCTCGTCCCCGTCCGGGACAGCAAGCGCCCCCTCGGCCCCACCCTCACCATCGCCGCCCCCGCCTGGGCGGCCTTCGTCGCCGGCGTGAAGGCAACGGCGTTGGTCTGATCGTTTATGCCAGTACGGGAATAGGTCGCTGTTTCGTGGACCGGCCGCCCCTCGTGTCACTAGCGTCTGGCAGCAAGCGGTCTCGGCCAGAGGCCTGTGCGAGGAGGCTCCATGGGGCGTCAGGAACTGACCCGGCTCACCGGCAGGTTGAACGGCCCGAACTGCGACGATGACGACTGTCCCAACGTCTACCGGGACGAGGCGGGCGGCAGTGTGATTGTCCAGGGGCGCCTCTACCGTGGCTTCGTGGTGCCCGAAGGCGAGGGGCTGGTCGAGATTCCCGAAGCGGTGTTGAGGGAGGCTGTCCGTGCTCTTGGATGGTGACGAGTGGCGGAAGGCCTTCGACGCCCACCAGCGGGAGGCCTGGCGTTTCGAGGCTCAGCCGGTCTACACCATGCCCCGCGAGGCGGAGAATGTCGCCAGGTTCCTGCGGGGGGAGCCGAAGCCTGACGACCACAACGCACGGTGGCACGAGCGGGTGCGCGGGTACGTGGCGTCGGGACGACGGATCGGCCGAGTGCGCATTGTGCGGCGGCCTCTCACCGACTATCAGCGGTACCAGTTCTCGTGGGGGATCCCCGGAAACATCCGGGCGGGAGAGGACATCCGGATCCTCGACGTCACGCGCGAGGATTACGGTCTGCCGCTGACCGCCACGGACTGGTGGATGTTCGACGAGTGCCGGGTTGTTCGCCTCAACTTCCGCTCTGACGGCACGCAGATCAATCGCGAGCTGGTGGCCGGTGATGTCTCCCCCTACCGCGAGTGGAAGCGCATAGCGCAGGCCCATTCCGTGCCGTTCGCAGAGTACGTGAAGACTGAGGGTGACATTCGAGCCTGAGCAGCTGGGTCAGTCACAGGCCGATCTGGCAGAGAAGCTTCGTGATCTGCGTAAGCGAGCCGGTCTCACCGGAGATCGTCTGGCCAAGCGTTGCAACATGTCTCAATCGCAGATCAGTAAATTTGAGACCGGTAAGAAGACGCCGAAGCTGGTGGACGTCGAGCGTATTCTCCGGGCGCTCGACGCCCCACCCGAGTTGACGGCGGAAATCACTGCTCTGGCCAGGATCGCCAATACTGAGTGGCAGAGCAAGCGTTCGACCTGGCGTCGGGGTCTCGAGAAGCGGCAGCGGGAACTCGCGGCGCTGGAGGGTGAGGCGAAGGCTCTCCGGTACTTCCTTCCCGCCATGGTGACCGGCCTGCTGGCGACGCCCGAGTACGTCAGGGCGAGCCTGACGCACTCGCCGGGCGACACCTCGCGGACGGTGTCGCGCAAGCTGGAGCGGCAGACTGTCCTCTATGACGTGAGCAAGTCCTTCACGTTCCTGCTCACCGAGCAGGCTGCGAGGTGGGCGGTTGTGCCGGCCGCGGCCATGGCCGTGCAGCTCGACAGGATCGTGTCGCTTTCGCGCCTGCCGAACGTTCGGATCGGCATTATTCCCTGCGGAACCCCATTGGCTCGCGGTCCCATGAACACGTTCACGGTCTATGACGAGCGGCTGGCCACTGTCGAGAACTTCACCGGGCGGATGGTGTTCGGCGATGCCCGTGATGTGGCTGAATACCTCGAAGTCTTCGCGCTGTTCGAGCGGTCCGCCCGGTTCGGCGAAGCGGCCCGGGAACTGCTTGGTGCCTGGGCTGGCTCCTACCGTGCCTGATCTTTATTTCATCGCGGGAATCTTCTGGAATTGCTTCCGGGGTACGGGGAGTATGGCGCCATCGGCCGCTCGATGAGGCGGCTCGTCATAGAGGGGAAGAATGCGATGTCGCAGACGGACCTGTACGTGATCGCCATTGACGGGGTCGAGTTCCGCACGGCGTGCGGCGGCAACACCCACCCGGACGGGGAATCGTGCGTCACGCTCGCGCGGATCGGGGACGGGGTCTGGGCGGTGGGCGACAGCAAGCGGCCCGAGAGGGAGCCCCTGAGGTTCACCACGGCCGAACTGAGTGCGGCGGGCATCGAGCCCGGACGGTTCGGACTGTCGGCCTGATCGACGGCAGTGGACGGCCCCCCGGCCCGTATCGGGACCGGGGGCGGCGTCCGGCCGGCGATGCGGAAGTGGTGGGCGCTGATGCACGTGCACGGGTACATGTGGGTCGGGGAGAAGGCGGTCTTCGACCGTGAGGGTGACCGGCGGCCGGGTGGGCCGGGGTTCGGGGGGTCGGGCGTGCCGCCGATGCGGACCGCGGACTGGCTGCTGAAGCCGGCCGGGCTGGTGCGCGGGACGTGGGACGTGCCGTCGGGGGCCGCAGCCTGGCTCGTGGGGCGGCTGGCGGCGCATGCGGCCCGGTTTCATTCGCCGCAGGACCGGGATCCGACACGGCTGGCCGCGCACGCGTCATCGGTGATGGACCGGCTGGCGTGGGGTGGGGACGTGGCGCGGGGGTACTACCTCGAACGGCCCCTTTTCCTCTCGCTCGCGCTGGTGACCTGTTCGCCGAACCGGGCCGCGCCCGAGGCGCGGTGTCCCGTGGCGGGGTCACGGCTCCAGCGTGAAGTGGACCGCGAAGTCGTAGAGGCCGAAGGCCAGTAGGCCCACCGCGGCCAGGAACGCGCCGGTGGCCGCGCCTGCTCCCGGGTGGCGGCGGCAAGCCGCCGCCACTATTGAGCCGACTATCGCTCCCGCCGCCGGTACGCCCGCGATCCAGCCCGTGAGCTGGGCGAAGCGGACGTTTGCGTCGTGGTTGGCCATCCAGTCGGAGCCCGATGGGTTTTGGACGTCCTCGAGTTGCAGGGTCCAGACCCAGATGGCCGGGGACAGGAAGATCAGGGTGAGGACGAGCATGCCCACGATGTAGGGCATTCTGCTGTGTTCGTCCGGGTTCGGGGTCGTCATGTCGACAGCGTCGGCCAGGGCGGGGCCGGCGCGCATCCGTACGCGTACTCAGATTCACGAGCCCTGAGGGGTCCCCGAGGGGTCCCGCGGCCGGGAAAACCTTCAAGCCAGGCTTGCCGAAAGTCTTCGTTCAGCTGATCAACTGCCTTTGACGTTAGCGCGTTAAGACCGGTGTAGTGGCCACCGATCGCCCTGAGGTGCATCTCGGATGTGCCGGCGATCTATTTCGCCTGCCCGCCTGTACATGGAGAAGGGCCACATGACCGTCATCAAGCGGAATAACGGATCAGAGCTGTCGCACGAGGACATCCTTGCCGTCGTCGAAGGCACTGCATTGGCTGTACACATACCTGGCTTCATTCATCCGGAGGCCTTGGCGTCCGCACGCGCTCAGCTCTACGACCACCCCGACCGGGACGGTCTGAGCCAGGACACCGCGTTCCAGCGCATCGGCTTCGCGTACTCCGAGATCAGTGACGAGGCGTCGAGGGACCGCTATCACGCCGAGGCGCGGGCGAATATTCAGCGCATGCGGGATCTGTTCGCGCCCTACGCCTCGCCCAGTGACGTTCTCCGGCTGCTGCTGGAGGAGACCTGGCATGCGGGGGCGAATCTGATGCACGTCGGCGGGCGCAAGGCCTTCATCGGCATCTGCCGCTATCAGGACAAGAACGTCGACCTCAACCCCCATACCGACGCCCTCGAGCGCAACCTGCCGGCCGACCACGCCCAGGGACTCACCGCGCAGCTTTCGGTCAACATCTACGTCAACATCCCGCGCGAGGGCGGTGAATTGGAGCTGTGGGGGACCGAGCCGGGCGAGGAGACGTACAACGAGCTCAAGGGTGAGCGGGTCTGGGGCATCGAGCGCGACAAGCTCGGACCGCCCGTCGAGGTCATCAAGCCGGCGCCCGGTGACCTGCTGCTGCTCAACCCGCGGCAGATCCACGCCGTGCGGCCGTCCGGCGACGAACCGCGCATCACGCTGGGGCACTTCCTCGGCTACTACGGAACCGACCGGCCCCTCGAGCTCTGGAGCTGACGCCTGATGAACGACTACATCATCGACGGCCGGACCAAAGCGAATTTCGGTCAGGAGGCCAAGAAGCTGACACTGGCCGGAACCCGCGCCATTCTGCTGGTGAGCGTCGGTCAGCGCTATCACGAGGGCGACAAGCTGCGGGCGACCGTGGAACTCGTCAACCGCAGCGGATTCCAGCAGCTGACCATCGCCGTCGCCGACACCCTGCAGCGCACCAACTACCTCCACCTCTCTCCCGAGGACGCCTACGAAAGGGCACTGCGGGAGGGTGACGAGTGGCTGGAACGCAACGACAAGGTTCTCGGCCGGCTGTCCGTGAGCAATGAGGTGCTGCGCTGGGACCAGGCGCTGGAGGATCCCGAGTACGGGGAGTTCCGGCAGCGCGTGGAGCGCGCCTATGCCGAGGATCCGGGCTATCGGGCGGCGGTCGAAGCGACGATCGGCAAGTTCATCGACCGGCTCACCGCCCGCGACCCGGAGGCCGATACCGAACTCGCCTTCAGGAACTGCTTGTCCTATCTGATCGAGGAATGTCCCATCATCATGCCGATGTGGGCACACCAGGGGTACGACTACGTCATATATCCGCAGCCCATGACCGCCGCAATGGCTGAAACTCAGCGACTGTTCGTCGCCGGGGAATACCCCGGGAAGGGCGGGTGGCTGTCCCTGAGGTTCAAGAAGCGGGCAGCCGTGCCCGAAGCCGCGGCATAAACACGGCACACAGCGGGCAGAGCACTTCGCCTCGCTTCGTAACGCCGCTATACGTGTAGAGGACACGAACTGTGACGACATCAACCGACCGTAAATGGTGGGCATTCGCGGGGGTCGGCCTGATCAGCTTCCTTGGCTGTATCGACCTGACCATCGTCAACACCGCCGCCCCCCAGATCCAGTCGGATCTGGGCGCCTCCGTGACCGACCTGCAGCTCATCGTCAACATGTTCATCGTCGCCCTGTCGATGTTCATGGTGACCATGGGACGCCTGGCCGACGCGTACGGGCGGCGTCGTGTCCTCTACGCGGGGACGGTCGTCTTCGGCCTGGCCTCGCTGGGGGCCGGGTTCGCGGACAGCACGGGCTGGCTCATCGCCTTCCGCTTCCTCCAGGGCGCGGCCGGGGCCATCCTGTACACCTCCACCGGCGCCATCGTGCAGAACGCCTTCCCCGAGTCCCAGCGCGGCCGGGCGATCGGGGCCCTGTACGGCGTCAACGGCGTCGGCCTGGCCATCGGGCCCCTGCTCGGCGGCGTCATCGTCTCCGCCCTGGGCTGGCACTGGGTGTTCTGGGTGAACGTGCCCCTGGTCGCGGTGGCGCTGGCGCTGTGCTCGTTCAGCGTCCGCGAGTCCCGCAACGAGGACGCCGGGCCCGGCGTGGACTGGCCGGGCCTCGTCCTGATCAGCCTCGGCATTCCGGCCGTGGTGCTCGCCTTCACCCTCGGCGGCTCGTGGGGCTGGTCGAGCGGCCGCACGCTGGGCCTGCTGGCCTTCGCGCTGGTCGTCCTGATCGCCTTCTACGCGGTCGAGCGCCGCGCCGCCGACCCCATCATCAGCTTCCGGCTGTTCAAGCACCGCGCGTTCCTCACGGCCATCGTCTCCGACTTCGCGCTGGCCTGCTTCTACACCACCGTGCTCTTCCTGATGCCGCTCTACCTGCACGAGGTGCACGGCTACGGCGGATACGCGACCGGGGCGCTGCTGCTGCCCTGCACCGCCGTGATGGCCGTGCTGTCCCCGTTCGTGGGCCGGCTCACCGACCGCTTCGGCCCGCGCCGGCTCCTGGCCGTGGGCTTCGCGGCCTTCACGGTCTCGGCGCTGCTGCTCACGCGCCTGGACGGCGGCACGTCGCTGACGTACGTCGCCCTCGCGCTGGTGGCGATGGGGCTCGGCTGGGCCTGCATCCTGGGCCCGGCCACGGTGTCCGCGCTGTCGTCCGTGCCCGAACGCCAGGCCGGGCTCGCCATGGGGTCCTCGTGGACGTTCCACAACCTCGGCGGGGCCATCGGCCTCGCGGTGGGCATCGTCCTCTACCGCGCCCAGGCGGAGGACAGCCTGACCTCGGCGCTGTCCCGGCTGGACGCGCCCGCCGGGAGCTGGACGCACGACGTGGTGGCCGACCCGGAGCGGGCGGCGGAGCTGCTGCGGGAACACACGTCGCTGAGCGCCGGACAGGCCGGCGAGGTCTTCGACCGGATGTTCTCGGACGGCACCCAGGCCGCGATGTGGATGGTGGCCGGAACCTCGCTGGCCGCGCTCGTGGTCGTCGGCCTGCTGGGGCTCGCCGGCCGGCGAGCCGCGGCCGCGGCGACGTCCGGCGCCCCGGAGGCCGCGGTGACGACGGAGACCGTCTGACGACCGCACGAACCGCTTGATACGACGCGTGGGGGCCGCCGGAATCCCGGCGGCCCCCACGTCCGTACCGCGCTACCGCTGACTATGCGTACGTAGTCGCTCGGACGTCTCAGACGTTGACGCCGAAGTCCTGGGCGATGCCCGCGAGACCCGAGGCGTAGCCCTGGCCGACCGCGCGGAACTTCCACTCCGAGCCGTGGCGGTAGAGCTCGCCGAAGACCATGGCGGTCTCGGTGGCGGCGTCCTCGCTCAGGTCGTAGCGGGCGATCTCGGCGCCGCCGGCCTGGTTGATGATGCGGATGTAGGCGTTGCGGACCTGGCCGAAGTTCTGCGAGCGCGTGGTGGCGTCGTAGATGGAGACCGGGAAGACGATCTTCTCGATGTCGCCGGGCAGCGCGGCCAGGTTGACGTTGATCTGCTCGTCGTCGCCCTCGCCGGCACCCGTGACGTTGTCACCGGTGTGGACGATGGACTGGTCCGGGGTGGACTTGTTGTTGAAGAAGACGAAGTGCGAGTCGGAGTAGACCCGGCCGCCGCCGTTGACCGCGATGGCGCTGGCGTCGAGGTCGAAGTCCGTACCCGTGGTGGTGCGCACGTCCCAGCCGAGGCCGACCGTGACGGCCGTCAGGCCCGGGGCCTCCTTGGTGAGGGAGACGTTGCCGCCCTTGGACAGGCTTACAGCCATGGGATGTGTCCCTTTCCGTCGGTTCGCGAACCCGCTCGCGGCTCGCGCACTCGAAGTTACAGTCACCCCGGATAACGCGGATCGGGGGAGGGAGGGTTCCAGCTCCCTTTACTTTCTTTGCTCATTCCTGACGCGGGCCGGGCACATCGCCCCGAAAATCGAGGTGACGGGGCCGCCCGGGGCGCGGGATCATGGGGGCATGTCCGGTCCCCACGTCATCCGCGGCTCCGTCTCGCTTCCCGAGGCCGAGCTCATCTGGCGTTTTTCGCGTTCCTCGGGGCCGGGCGGGCAGCACGTGAACACGAGCGACAGCCAGGTCGAGCTGCGCTTCGACCTCGCCGCGACGGAATCCCTTCCACCGGTGTGGAAGGAGCGGGCGCTCGAGCGCCTCGCCGGCCGGCTCGTCGGCGGTGTGGTGACCGTACGGGCCTCCGAGCACCGCTCGCAGTGGCGCAACCGCGAGACCGCGGCCGTACGCCTGGCGGCGCTGCTCGCGGAGGCGACGGCGCCCCCTCCGAAGCCGCGGCGGCCCACCAGGATCCCGCGCGGCATCAACGAACGACGGCTCCGGGAAAAGAAGGCCCGCGGCGAGACGAAGCGCGGCCGCACGGGACGCGACTGGGGCTAGGCCGTTTCTTCCGGATCATCTTGCGGACCAGATGAAGATGCCTGCGAGATGGCGGCGTGGTGCGGGCCGGTCGGTCAGTTGGTGAAGTCGTAACGGACTCCTGTGAGCTGCTCCGACAGGTCCCACAGGCGGCGGGCGGCCTCAGGATCCGTGGCGGACTCGGCCGGCTGTACGAGGGTCGGGTGGCCCTTCGCCTCGTTGCGTCCGTCGGGGCCGATGAACTGCCCGCCCCTGGCGTGCGGGGAAGCGGCCGCGTAGAGCTGGTTGAGCGCGCCCGTCTCGACGTCCTGGGCGACGAGTCGGTTGGTGACCTTGAGGATGGCCTTGAGCAGCCCGGTCGGTCCGGAGGACTGGAGGTTCGTGGCCGAGTAGCCGGGGTGGGCCAGGACGCTGCGGACCGGGACGGCGCTCGTACGCAGTCGCCGGTCCAGTTCGAGGCCGAACAGCACGTTGGCGTACTTGGACTGGGCGTAGAACCCGCGCGGTGAGTAGGACCCTTCGCCGTCGAGGTCGTCGTAGTGGATGGCTCCGTTCTTGTGGAGGGTCGAGGTGACCGTCACCACGCGTGGGTCGCTTCCGGTCCGCAGCCGCTCCAGCAGCAGGCCGGTCAGGGCGAAGTGCCCCAGGTGGTTGGTGCCGAACTGGGACTCGAACCCCTGCTTGGTGAGGGTGCGCGGCGGCATCATGATCCCCGCGTTGTTGACGAGCACGTCCACGGGTGTGTCGAGGGCGTCGGCGAACGCGTGGACCGACTCCAGGTCGGCCAGGTCCAGGGCACGCAGCTCCACGGTGGGTTCGGTGAGTTCGCCGCGGAGCCTGTCCAGCGCGGCTCTGCCTTTGTCCGCGTTTCGTGCGGTGAGGATGACGTGGGCGCCGTGGCGGGCGAGTTCTCGCGCGGTGACGTAGCCCAGGCCGCTGTTGGCACCGGTCACGATGACGGTGCGGCCGGTCTGGTCCGGGATGTCGTCCGCCGTCCAGCGGGCGGGGACGGCGAGAGCGGTGGTCATCGGGCGTCTCCTTCTGGTTGCTGCGGGGCGCGGAGCAGGTCGTCGACGCTTGCCGCCAGCAGCCGGTGCAGGTGGGCGCGGTCCACGGGGAGTTTGCGGATGGCGTGCAGGGCGGCGAGGCCGTGCGCGGTGGCCCAGATGCGGGCGATGCGGTCGTCGTAGGGGTCGGCGATCCCGAGGGCGTCCGCGATCACGGCGCCGACCGCGTCGCCTTCGGTGACGGTGTCGGCGGCGGGCACGTGGACGCCGCCGAGGCCGTACATCACCTGGTAGAGGTCCGGCTCGTCGAGCGCGAAGTCCAGGTAGGCGCCCGCTGCGGCCTGGACCGTCGTACCGGCCGACCGCATGAGGGCGGCGAGCCTGGTGAAGCCGTCCTTGACGAAGGCCAGCAGGATGTCGTCGCGGCCCTTGAAATAGCGGTAGGCGTAGTTGGCGGAGTAGCCGATCCGGTCGGCCAGGCGGCGCATGCTCACCGCATCCCAGCCCTCGGCGCGGGCCAGCTCACGGGCGGCTTGCAGGATCTCGGTCCGCGTTTCGGCACGTTCCCGCTCCCGGCGCTGCCGGGACTTGGAGGGCTCGGGCTCCTGCCCGGGGGGCGTCATGACGCATCGCCCTCTTCCCGGCTCGGCGCGCCGGCGGGGGCGCCGGGCATGTTCATCGGTGCGAGCAGGCCCAGCTGGGTGAAGAACTCGATGGTGTTGAGCTCGTCCCAGTGCTCGACCGCCATGCCGTCCTGTACGCGCCAGATGTCCAGCGACCGCATCTCCACCGGGCGACCGGTGGGCTCCTCGCCGAGCAGCGACCCGAGGTGGGTGGCACGGTAGGTGAACCTGCCGACCACACGGTCTCCGTCGACCAGGACGTCCTCAAGGGTCACACGGGTGTCGGGGAAAGCGGCGAACCAGCGGCCCCAGAAGGCCCGGTTGGCCTCCCGGCCGTCCTCGACGTACGGGTTGTGGTTGACGTAGTCCTCGGCCACGAAGCCGTCCACGGCATCGGGGTCGTGGCCGTTCATCAATGCGGCGAACGCGTGCGCGACGGTCTGCTGAGACATCGGATCCTCCGGTCGTCGATGTGGTTACACCGTACACGGTGTGTACGGTGTAACCAATAGTCGATGCGATGCCGTCTTGAGCCCTCGATATGGCGGGGTCGTTGGTCGGGCTGGGGGCTGATCGGCGAGGAGGAAGCCTTGGGGCGGGACGCGAAGCGCGTGAAGCAGGCCCGGAGGGACAAGCGGAAGCGCGCGGCCGGCGACAGCGCCGGGGTGCCGCCGTTCCCGGAAGCGGAGATCGAGTGAATCCGGCATGTCTGGAACCGGGCGACCGCGGCCGTAGCCCGGCAGTGGCGACGCCGGCGGCCCTGTCGCCGGGCACACCAGAAGCGGTGCCGGATCCAGCCGGGCAGCGCACCCGCGTCCGCGGGCGGCGGGCGACCGCTGTGGCCGCGCCATTGCTTGAGGCGGTTGATGCAGCGTTCGACGGTGTTGCGCTGCTTGTAGGCATCGCGGTCGAAGGCGGATGGGTCCACGGCCCCGGATCGTCGATGTGACGGGAGGGGGTCGGGGGCGCAGGAGGGTGTTCCGGAATGCTGCCGGATATTTGTGGGCCCAATGTGAGGGCGATCAATGCGCGAGACGGTGCCGGGCCCGTAAATATCCGATTCCGGAACACCCTCCGGAGCCCCCGGCCCCCGCACCAGACGCAACGACGTCAGCCCACGGGCCGGTCACCCCAACTGCCGGTACCGTCCCCGGAAGTACGTCAGCGGCCCACTCTCCGTGCTCGGCGTGTCCGCCCGCAGCACCCGGCCGATGACCAGCGTGTGATCCCCGGCCGCCACCCGCTGCTCGGTCCGGCACTCCAGCACCGCCAGCGCGCCCCGCACGAGCGGCGCGTCCGTCTCCTTGCCGCGCTCGTAGGGGATGTCCTCGAAGAGGAGCCGGTCGCTGATGCGGCCCTTCATGGCGAAGCGGCCCGCGATGTGGCGCTGGCTCTCGGTGAGCACGGAGACGCCCCAGAGCGGCTGGCGCTCGAGGAGGTCGTCCATGCGGGAGCCGTTGCGGACGCTCACCATCACCAGGGGCGGGTCCAGCGAGACGGACAGGAACGCGGTGGCCGTCATGCCGACGTCCTCGCCGCGCGGACCGTCCTCGGGGTCGTGCGCCGTCACCAGCACGACGCCCGCGGCAAGGCGGGCGAGGGCGGCACGGAATTCGTCGGCGGTCACCCCTTCAGGATGAGCTATGCCGGTCTCTGTGGGCGAAGTCGTCTGCAACACGTTCAGCACGCTAGCCGCACCAGGGCGCGGGCCGCATCGGGCTGGGGGACCAGACGGGTCCTAGGTCGCAGGGCACGGTACGGCGGTGACCCGGGGGAGCGGCCGTTACCTGCGGAAATGATCGGCAAGCCGGAGCGGGCGCCCGCGAGGGCGCCGGGAAGCGGCACGGAAGCGGCACGGATCGACGCGGATGCGGTGCGGATATGGCGCGGATGCGATGCGGATACGGCGCGGATACGGTGTGCCAGCGGCCTGAAAGCGTCGGCAAAGCGCTTTCGAAGTGCTGCGAATGGATCAGGAAATTGCCACGGAAGTGACATCCGTGGGCTGCCGAATTTGCGTTCAGGAAGCATAGAGCTGCAGTCGAACGCCAGTAGCGGGACATCATCACATCATGTGACATGAGTCACAGAGGGCGGTAATTGTTGACCCTGTGTACCGAGTGGTCAGCTCGCTGTGATTCAGTGGCCCGGTAAACGGACGAACAAGAAGCCTGGAGTTGCTGTCGAGGTCTCGGGGGAGAGCGAGCTATGGAGACCGAGTCGGAGCCGTACGTCCGCCTGGCGACCTTGCGACAGGTGCACCGGGCGATCGCGGAGCTGAACACCGCGCGCAGCCTCGCGGACACCCTGCAGACCGTCGCCGACGGCATCGTCACCGGGCTCGGCTACGAGCTCTCGGCCGTGAATCTCGTGCGCCCGGACGGCGATCTCGTCGTGGCCGCGGTGGCGGGAAGCGCCAGCGCCGAGGCCCTGATGGCGGGCCGGGTGGGCTCCCGCGTCTCCTGGGAGCGGCGCCTGGCGATGGGCGAGCACTGGGGCGATCTGCGGTTCATTCCGTACACCGAGGGCTGGGTCCTCGACGACGACGACGTGCCTCAGTGGCACACCGGCGGCACCGCCCCGCGCTTCGCCCACGAGTGGCACCCGATGGACCGCCTGTTCGCCCCGATGTACACGACCGGGCCGTCCGGCGGCGAGCTGCTCGGTGTGATCTCCGTCGACAAACCGACCAGCGGCCGCAGACCCGGCGCCTGGGGCCGCGAGGCCCTCCAGATGTACGCATCGCAGGCCGCGATTGCGATCAGCAACGCTCGCCTGCGCGCAAACATGCAGCGCGCCCTGGTCCGGCTGGAGCGCGAGCAGCAGGCGCTGCGCGCAAGTGAGGAAAGCTTCCGCCAGGCCTTCGAGTACGCGCCCAGCGGCATGGCCATCGCCGAACTCGGCGGTGATCAGCACGGCCGGCTGCACCGCACCAACGACGCCCTGTGCCGGCTGCTCGGCCGCTCGGCGTCCCAGATGCGCCGCTACGCCTTCTCCGACCTCGTCCACCCCGAGGACGTCGGCACCCTCCTGCGCACCTCGGCCGAGGGCGGCCGCGCCGAGCTGCGCCTGGCCCGACGCGACGGCACGTTCGTCTGGGTCTCGCTGCGCAACTCCGTCGTCGCCGACGCCGCCGACGGGCCGCGCTTCCTGCTGACCCACGTCGAGGACATCGAGGAGCGCAAGCGGCACGAGCTGCAGCTCGCCCACCGCGCCAGCCACGACTCCCTGACCGGCCTGCCCAACAGTGCCGAGCTGCGCTCGCGCCTCAGCAGCCGGCTGTGCGCCCGCCCGCCCGGCAGCGAGGCGCACGCCAGTGCGGCCGTCGGTCCGTACGGCCACCTGGACGCCTTCGCCGAGGTCGAGAGCACCGCGAGCGTCGCGGCGTACGCCGGGCACGCCCACGGCCGCGTCGGCGAGCCGGTCCTGCATGGGCACGGCTTCGGCTCCGACGCCGGGCCGGACTACGTCCCGGACGACTTCGGCGGCCTGTCCGGCGGCCTGTCCGGCGCGATGACGGCGGGGGCGTACGACCACCACGAGCACACCATCGCCCCCGACGAGGGGGGCGACGACGGCACCAAGGGGCTGGCCGTGCTCTTCTGCGACCTCGACGGCTTCAAGTCGATCAACGACCGGTTCGGGCACCACACCGGGGACGCCGTCCTGATCGAGGTGGCCCAGCGGCTGAGCAACGGCGTCCGCGACGGCGACACGGTGGCCCGCCTCGGCGGCGACGAGTTCGTCGTGCTGGCCGACGGCCTGGGCCAGGCCGACGCCGAGGACCTCGCGGCCCGGCTGCGCAACGCGATCATCCCGCCCATAAGGGTCGACGGGCGGGCGGTCCGGGTGGGGGCGAGTTTCGGAATCGGCTGGGCGGGCTGCGGAATGTCCGCCGACGAGGTGCTGCACTCCGCCGACCAGCGGATGTACATCGAGAAACGGTCGCGCGCGAAGGCGGGCAGACGCGCCGGGTGAGTGATGGTTTGCACCTCTTCGTGAGGTCTGGACCACGGCGTGATCCCGTCGGCTCGGGGTAGGCTGCGCCGATGCGGCACCGCCGCCGACCGTGGTCGCCGCCCCGGCCTCGAAAACCACGGTTTCGGCGCACAGGAGCGTGGGCGCCGATGGGCACACCATGTGGGGAGTGACAGGGGATGACGGCCGGTAACAACGGCACCGGGACGCCGGAGAACGACGACCCGTTCGGCTACCTGTACCGCTCGGAAGGCGGCGACGGGGCCACCGAGGGTGGCCAGCAGCAGGCCGCCGCCCGCCAGCCGGGTGTCCCGCGCACGTCGTACAACCAGGTACGCCCGGTGGGCTCCCGCCAGTACGGTCAGCAGCCCGCCGCGCAGCGCGCCCAGCAGTCGCACCCCCACTACTCCGCCCCCGAGACCCTCCCGGGCGGCGCACCCGCCGCCCCCGGGACCCCCGCCCCGGGCGCCGGCGCGGGCCGCGGCGCCCACGGCGGCGGCACGGGCGACCGGCCCAAGCGGCGCGGCCTGCTCATAGCGGCGATAGCCGTCGTCGTGGTCGTCGCCGGCGGCATCGGCGTGGCGGTCATGACCAACAGCTCGGACGACAAGGGCACCCAGAGCGCCGGGGGCGACAGCGGCAAGGTCGTCACGGAGGACTCGGGCAAGCCCGACGACACCGAGAAGAAGAAGGAGAAGGAGAAGAAGGGCGACCAGCCCAAGAATCCTTCCGCCAACGGCATGAAGAAGCGCGACGCGGCCAGCCTGCGGCTGAGCGGTGGCGCCACCACGGAGAAGATCGTGAAGGGTGCGGAGGCCGATGACGGCCTCTACATCACCGGCATGAACCAGGTGGGTGCCGCGGTCGAGTGGACCGTCGACGTCGACGCGACCGGCCAGTACCGGCTGAACGTGCGGTACGGCGTGCCCGGCAAGGACGCCAACCTCACCATCGGCGCCAATGGCAAGGGCGACACCCGTGCCATACGGATGGAGAACTTCGGCGGTACGAAGGAGGGCGACTGGGAGGCCGGGTGGAAGAACACCTGGGCCAACGTCAACCTCAACAAGGGCACCAACACCATCAAGCTCTCCTGCGAGCCGGGCAACAAGTGCGAGGTTCACCTCGACCAGGTGTGGATCAGCAAGGGCTGACCACCCGCAGAAACCTCGCCACCACCTCCGCCATCGCCTCCCGCGCAGGGACCAGGTACCTGCGCGGGTCGACCGTGGCGGGGTGGGCGGCCAGGTAGGCCCGTACCGCCGTCGTGTACGCGGTGTTCAGGGCCGTGCCGACGTTGATCTTCGTCATGCCGGCCGTCACCGCGCGGCGGAGCTCGGCGTCCGGGACGCCTGAGGAGCCGTGGAGGACGAGGGGTACGCCGGCCGCCGTGCGGAGGGCGGTGATCAGGGTGTGGTCGAGGGTGGCCGTGCGCTCGGTCATCGCGTGGGTGCTGCCGACCGCCACGGCCAGGGCGTCCACGCCGGTGTCGGCGACGTAGGCCGCCGCCTCGGCGGGGTCGGTGCGGACGCCCGGGGTGTGGGCGTCGCCCGTCTTGCCGCCGATGCGGCCCAGTTCCGCCTCGACCCAGATGCCGCGTTCGTGGCCCCAACGGACCGCGGCCGCCGTCGCCTTGACGTTGTCTCCGTAGGGGAGCTTCGACGCGTCGAACATCACCGAGGTGAAGTCGTGCGCTGATGCGGCGTGCAGCAGGCCGGGGCTCTCGACGTGGTCGAGGTGGAGGGCGAGGCGGGCGCTCGAGGCGCGGGCCACGGCGGCCGTGGCGGCGGCGAGGGGGGCGAGGTCGCCGCCGTGGAAGCGGACGGCGTTCTCTGAGATCTGCAGGACGGCCGGGGTGCCCGCGGCTTCCGCGCCCGCGGCGATTGCCTCGGCGTGTTCGAGGGTGATGACGTTGAAGGCGGCTACGGCTTCGCCGGCGGCCCGGGCGGCGGTCATGAGGTCTGCGGTGCGGGTGAGTGGCATGAGGGTTCTTTCCCCCACCCCGCCCCTTCTCGTAACCGGGGGCAGGCCCCCGGACCTCGGGGTGGTGCGGGTTCGTGGTCCCGGCTGACCGGTTGTGCCCACCCGTTCCGCCCTGCGGAACGATTGCCCACAACTGGGCCGGCTCCCTTACAGCTGATCCACCCTCACCTGCCCCAGCAGCTTCTCGTACACCGCCGCGTCGTACTCGCCCGCCGCCGGAGCCGCCACCGTCGCCGCCGACAAGGCAACTGCCCGGGCGAGGCGTTCGGGCCAGGCAAGGCCTTCGACCCAGCCCGACAGCAGGCCCGCCACCGCCGAGTCGCCCGCCCCCGTCGGGTTGCCCGGCAAGGGCTTCGGCGGGGTGGCGTGCCAGGCGCCGTCGGGGGTGAGGGCCAGCATGCCGTCGGGGCCCAGGGAGGCGGCCACCGCGTGGGCGCCCCGGCGGCGGGCCGCGACGGCGGCGCGCAGGGGGTCGGTGGCGCCGGTCAGGGCGGCGAGTTCGGCGGCGTTGGGCTTGACGACGTCCGGGCGGGCGGCGATGCCGCGGCGCAGCGGCTCGCCGCTGGTGTCCAGCAGCACCGGCACGCGCCGGGCGCGGGCGGCGCGTACGAGGTGGGCGTACGCCCCCACCGGCACGCCCGGCGGCAGGCTGCCGCACAGGGCCACGGCCCGGGCGTCGCGCAGGAGATGGGCGTAGCGGTCGTCGAAGGCGGCCCACTCGGCGGGGGTGACGTCGGGGCCGATCTCGTTGAGCTGGGTGGCGTCGCCGGCCGGCTCGTCGTCGACGACGGCGACCGTGCGGCGGGTGGGGCCGGTGATGCGGACGAACTCGTCGGTGACGGAGGTTTCCGCCAGCAGTGCGCGGACGGTGTCTCCGGTCGCGCCGCCGGCGAAGCCGGTGGCCACGGTCTCGTGGCCCAGTGAGGCCAGGACGCGCGCGACGTTCAGGCCCTTGCCGCCGGGGCGTTCGACGGCCGGTGGGACGCGGTGCTCGGCGTGCGGGCGCAGGCGCGGAAGACGGTAGGTCAGATCGAGCGCGGCGTTGAGCGTGACCGTGAGGATCATCGGCGCCTCTCTTCTCGACCGGGGTGACGACATGACGAACCGCGCCAGCGATCATGCCAAAACAGCGGCGGCAGGCCCAGACCTCCGGACCCGCCGCCGTACCCCAAATCGAGGGACAATCACCGCACTTCGGGACTGACCAGCCATTCGCCCCGGCGCATGACGCCCACCAGGTCGTACGAAGCGTCGAGGACGACCAGGTCCGCGTCCTTGCCCGGCTCCAGCGAGCCGATGCGGTCGGACAGCCCCAGCAGCCGCGCGGGGGTGGTGGACAGCGCCCGCACCGCGTCCTCGAGCGGCAGCTTGTCGACGGTGACCGCGCGCTTGAAGGCCGTGTCCAGGGTGAGGGTCGAGCCGGCGATCGAGCCGGCCGTCGGGCCGTCGGCGATGCGGGCCACGCCGTTCTTGACCTCCACGCCCATGGGGCCGAGGAAGTACATGCCGTCGTTCATCCCCGCCGCGCCCATCGCGTCGGTGATGAACGCGACCCGGTCGGCACCCGCCCGCGCGAACGCCAGCTCGAGGACGGAGGGGTGCAGGTGCGTGCCGTCGTTGATGAGCTCGACGGTGACGCGCTCGTCCTCCAGCAGCGCCGCGATCGGGCCCGGGGCGCGGTGCTGCAGCGCCGGCATGGCGTTGAAGAGGTGGGTGGCGACGGTCGCGCCCGCGTCGATGGCCTCCAGCGTCGCCTCGTAGGTGGAGTCGGTGTGGCCGACGGCGGCGATCACGCCGTGCTCGGCGAGCATGCGGACGGACTCCAGGCCGCCGGGCAGCTCCGGGGCGAGCGTCATCATGCGGGCCGCGCCGCGCGCCGCGTCGACGAGCTTGCGCACGTCCGCCGGGTCCGGGTCGCGCAGCAGCTCCGGCTGGTGCGCGCCGCAGCGGTGCGGGGAGATGAACGGGCCCTCGAAGTGGATGCCCGCGAGGTCGCCCTGCTCGGTCAGTTCGGAGAGGACCGCCGCCTGCCGGGCGAGGTCGTCCAGGTCGCCGGTGACGGTGGAGGCGATCATCGTCGTGGTGCCGTGCGCGCGGTGCGTACGGATCGCGGTGAGCGCCTCCTCGGCCGTACCGGCGGAGAAGGACGCCCCGCCGCCGCCGTGCACGTGGGTGTCGACGAAGCCGGGGACGATCGTGTGGCCCGTCAGGTCCAGCGTGGGGGACTCCGTCGGTGCTTCGTGCGCGATGCGCCCGCCCTCGATCGTGACGCGGCCCCCTTCCGCCACCCCGGTCGGCAGCACCACGCGGGCGCCGGCGAGAACCGTTCGTTCGACCATCAGGCGGATACCTCCGTTGTTTCCGTGGCGAGAAGGTCCCAGGCGAGCAGGCCCGCGCCCAGGCAGCCGGCGGTGTCCCCGAGGGCCGCCGGGACGATGTGGGGGAGCTTGCGGAAGCCGATGCGTTCCGCGACCGCCGCGCGCAGCGGTGCGAACAGCGTCTCGCCGGCCTCGGCGAGCCCGCCGCCGATGATCAGCGTGCGCGGGTCCAGCAGGCTGACGGCGATGACCAGGCCGTCGGCGAGGGCGTCGATCGCGTGCTGCCAGACCGCGCGGGCGCGCGGGTCGCCGGCGGCGACCGCCTCGGCGCAGCCGGCGGCGTCGGCGCCGGCGTCGCCGCTCGCGGCCGCCCAGGCGCGGGAGACGGCGGAGGCGGAGGCGAGCGTCTCCAGGCAGCCGCGGCCGCCGCAGCCGCACTCGGCGCCCTCGGGGCCGGGGCGTACGACGATGTGGCCGATCTCGCCCGCGTAGCCGTGGGCGCCTTCCTCGATGCGGCCGTCGATGCCGATGGCGCCCGCGATGCCGGTGCCCAGCGGGACGAACAGGAAGCGGTCGGCGCCCTTGCCGGCGCCGACGCGGCCCTCGGCCACGCCGCCGGTGCGCACGTCGTGGCCCAGCGTCACGGGTATGCCGCCGAGGCGGGCGGCGAGGAGGTCCCGCAGGGGCAGGTCGCGCCAGCCGAGGTTGGCGGAGTAGACCGCCGTGCCGGCGGCGGTGTCCACGATGCCGGGGACGGCCGCGCCGGCGGCGGAGGCGGCGGTGCCGAACCGCTCCCGGCCGAGCTCCTGGAGCTCGGCCGCGAAGTCGAGGATGCCGGCCACGACGGCGTCGGGGCCCCGGTCACGGCCGGTCGGGCGCCGCGCCTCGTGCAGGAGCGCGCCGTCGGCGCCGACCAGGGCGGCCTTGATTCCGGTGCCGCCCACATCGAGGGCGATGACGTGTTTCACCCAGGTAGTTTCGCCCGACGGGGTGCGAAAGGTCTAGTCCACTCGCCGGTGGGTGGCGTGCCGGGATCCGGCGGGAGGGCGGCTAGGGGGTGAGGATCACGCTGCGGGTCAGGTTCCGGGGGGCGTCAGGGTTCAGCCCCCGGGCCCGTGCCACCGCCACCGCCAGCCGCTGGACGCGGACCAGCGACGCCATCGGGTCCTCGGCGCCCCCGGCCCGCTCGGCGCCGTCGGGGCTCGCCGCGCCCCCGCCGACCAGCGTGCCGCCCGCCTTCGCGACGTCGTCCGCCAGCCCCTCGGGCAGCGGGCCCAGCGCCCAGGTCACCCGCCCCGGGCCCGCGATCGCCAGCGGTCCGTGCCGGTACTCCATCGCCGGGTACGCCTCCGTCCAGGCACCCGCCGCCTCGCGCATCTTCAGGGCCGCCTCCCGGGCCAGCCCGTACGCCCAGCCGCCGCCCAGGAACGTCCACTGCTCGGCGGACAGCGCGGCGGCGGGCAGTGGCTCCTTCAGCGCCCGCTCGGCGTCGGCCGCGGCCTCGGCCACCGTCCGCACCCCGGCCGGCAGCCGGCCGTGCGCCTCCAGGCCCGCGCGCAGGAAGGCCAGCGCGGTGGTCGCGAAGCGGGTCTGCACGACGGACTCCTCGTCCGCCCAGTCCAGCAGCGCCACCTCGTCCGCCGCCCGCACCACGGGCGTCGCGGGGTCGGCGGTCAGGGCCAGCACCTCCCACCGCTCGCGCACCTCCCCGATCAGGTCGAGCACCTCGGTCGTGGTCCCGGAGCGGGTGATCACCACCAGCCGGTCGTAGGTGCGCGAGACGGGGAACTCCGACGCGGCGAACGCGTCGGTCTCGCCCTGCCCGGCCGCCTCGCGCAGCGCCGCGTACGCCTGGGCCATGAACCACGACGTGCCGCAGCCGGCCACCGCCACCCGCTCGCCCGGCCTCGGCAGCCCGGCCGCGCCCACGGCGGCCTCGGCGGCGCGGCGCCAGCTGCCGGGCTGGGTGGCCAGCTCCCGGGCGGTCAGGGTGCCGGAGGCCGGGGTGCCGGGGGCCTGATCGGAAGAGCCGGAAGAGGAGGGAGAGGCGGCGGAAGGGGTGGCCGAGGAAGGGGACGGCTTCATGCGCTGGTGCTCCTCGTGGGTGCGGTCGTGCGGCGAAAGCGGTCGCCCCGTGCATAGCAGTCGCCTGTGACCTGGGGGAAGAGCCCTACGGCGATACCGAAGCGCAACCCGGGAGAAGTAGACCGTAAGGTGGCGCGCGGGAGAGACTCACGGTCTCCACTGACGAACACACGAACCACAAGGTGGGTAGCAGTAGTGCAGCGGCGGCGGTTCTTGGGCATGACGGCGGCGGGTGCCGCCACGACGGCGTTGGCACCGGTGCTGACTGGGTGCGGGACCGACACTCCCGGTGGTGACACGAGGCTGAAGTTCGTGGCCGCCGACTACGGCGACAAGGAAGCCAACAGCTCCAAGAAGTACTGGGAGAGCCTGGCCCGTGAGTTCGAGAAGCAGCACGGCAAGATCAAGATAGACGTCGAGGTCTACAGCTGGACCGAGGTCGACAAGCGGGTCGCCGACATGGTGGCCAAGGGCAAGGCCCCCGACATCGCGCAGATCGGCGCGTACGCCGACTTCGCCGCGGCCGGCAAGCTCTACAGCGCCGAGCAGATGCTCTCCATCCCCACCCAGGCCGACATCATCGCCTCCCTCGCCAAGGCCGGCGAGGTGCACCGGGTGCAGTACGGCCTTCCGTTCGTCTCCAGCACCCGCCTGCTCTTCTTCAACAAGAAGCTGTTCGCCAAGGCCGGCATCGCCAAGGCGCCCGAGAGCTGGGACGAGCTCCAGGCCGCCGCGAAGAAGCTCAAGGCCCTCGGCGTGAAGATACCTTTCGGCCTGCCGCTGGGCCCCGAGGAGGCGCCCGCCGAGACGATGATGTGGATGCTGAGCGCGGGCGGTGGCTACACCGACCAGAACGGCTCCTACCTGATCGACTCGCCGGAGAACGTCAAGGCCTTCACCTGGCTGCGCGACGAGCTGGTCGGCCAGGGCCTCACCGGCCCCGGCGACCCCGGCCGCACCAACCGGCAGGACGTCTTCGACGCCTTCTGCAAGGGCGAGGTCGGCATGCTCAACGGCCACCCCACCCTGATGCAGCAGGCCAAGGCCGGTCGCATCGAGTTCGACATGGCGCCGCTGCCGGGCGTCAAGGGCCCCTCGAAGTCCACCATGGGCGTCGCCGACTGGATGATGGCGTTCAAGAAGAACGGCCACCGCGACGAGATCGGCACCTTCCTCGACTTCGTGTTCAGCAAGGACAACGTGCTGTCGTTCACCACGCAGTACAAGCTGCTGCCGGTGACCACCAGCGCCGCCGAGGCCATGCAGGAGAGCCGCGCCAACAGCGATCTCTGGCAGTTCCTGAAGCAGCTGCAGGTCGCCGAGTTCTACCCGGCCAGCAAGACCTCCTGGGCCTCGGTCAGCAAGACGGTCAAGGAGAAGATCGGCGCGACCGTGAAGAAGGGCGGCGACCCCGCCGCCGTTCTCGGCGAGATCCAGCGCGAGGCGAACGCCACCGAGCTCGCGGACCGCACGGACCGCTAGGTTGGCCGGTATGGACGCCGGTGTGAACGAGGACGGGCGCGAGGACGGGCGCGAGGACGCGGACGGGCTCGAGCGCGAGGACGCGTACGAGCCCGAGCCCGAGTCCGAGCCCGTCGGCGAGTTTGAGCCCGGGTCCGAGTCCGTCGGCGAGGACGCGGACGGGCCCGAGCCCGAGCCCGGCGGGCTGGCCGAGGCGGACCGTGCCGTGCTCGCCCTGGAGCGGCAGTCCTGGCCCGGCCCCGGCGCCAAGGAACGCGCCGTCCGGGAACGGCTCGGCATCACCCCGACCCGCTACTACCAGCTGCTCAACGCCCTGCTCGACGACCCGCGCGCCCTCGCCCACGACCCCGTCACGGTCAACCGGCTGCGGCGGCTGCGGGACGAGCGGCGCGCTCGCCGCTGAGGGCGGGGCGAGTCCGGTCCCGCGGACGCGGACAAGTGCCCGCCCCGGCGGCGGACACACCGGTAGGGTCGGCCGTATGGGCAGCCAACCCCTCCCGGAACCCGTGACCGCCGCCGGCCGCGACGGACTGGCCGCGCTGCTCGCGCGACCCGAACGCGCGGTCGTCGCGCTCGACTTCGACGGCACCCTCGCCGCCATCGTGCCGGACCCCGAACGGGCCCGCGCCCACCCCGGCGCCGTGCCCGCCCTCGCCCGGCTCGCGCCGCGCCTGGGCTCCGTCGCCGTGATCACGGGCCGCCCGGCCGGGGTCGCGGTGCGCCTCGGCGGGTTCGCCGGGACCGCCGGGCTGGAGCACCTCGTCGTGCTCGGCCACTACGGCGCCGAGCGCTGGGACGCCGTGACGGGCACCGTGCGCGCCCCCGCCCCGCACCCGGGCGTCGCCGCCGTACAGGCCGAACTCCCCGGCGTGCTCGACGACTCGGGCGCCTGGCACGGCACGTGGATCGAGGACAAGGGCCGGGCCGTCGCCGTCCACACCCGCCGCGCGGACGACCCCGAGCGCGCCTTCGAGGCCCTGCGCGCCCCGCTCGCCGACCTCGCCGCCCGGCACGGCCTGATCGTCGAGCCCGGGCGGCTGGTCCTGGAGCTGCGCCCGCCGGGCATGGACAAGGGCGTCGCCCTCGCCGAGTACGTACGGGAATCCGGCGCCGGATCCGTGCTCTACGCCGGTGACGACCTCGGGGACCTCGCCGCCTTCGCCGCGGTGGAGAAGCTGCGCGCCGAGGGCGTGCCCGGCACGCTCGTGTGCAGCGGCAGCGCCGAGGTCACCGCGCTCGCCGAACGCGCCGACCTCGTCGTGGACGGGCCGGCGGGCGTGGTGGACCTGCTGACCGGGCTGGCGGACAAGCTCGGCTGACCGCGCCGGCCGGCCCGCGCGGGAACCAGTCGGCGCGGGCCCCGCTCACAGCGCGCGCAGCTGATCCACGAACCACCGGGCCGGCGGCAGCGCCGTCGCCGCGGTGGCCAGCCGCTTCGTGCGCTCAGCGCGCTCGGCGGGGTCCATCAGCAGGGCGGCGTTCAGCGCGCGGGCGGTGTCCGCCACGTCGTAGGGGTTGATCGTCAGGGCGTCCTCGCCGAGCTCGGCCGCGGCGCCCGCCTCGCGCGAGAGCACCAGCGCGCAGCCGTGGTCGGAGACGACGGGGACCTCCTTGGCGACCAGGTTCATGCCGTCGCGGATGGGGTTGACCAGGGCCACGTCGGCGAGGCGGTAGGCGGCGAGCGAACGGGGGAAGTCGTCCTCCATCTGCAGGGCGACCGGCGTCCAGTCCTCCGTCCCGAAGGTCGTGTTGATCTCGTGGGCGACGCGGCCGACCTCGGCCATGTACTCGCGGTAGACCGCGAGGTCCTGCCGGGAGGGGTAGGCGAAGGCGATGTGCACGACCTCGCCCTGCCAGTGGGGGTGGTCCTCCAGCAGGCGGCGGTAGGCGAGCAGGCCGCGGACGATGTTCTTCGACAGCTCGGTGCGGTCCACCCGCACGATCGTCCGGCGGCCGGGGCCGACCTGCCGCCGCAGCGTCGCCAGACGCTCCTCGACGTCCGGGCGGTGTGCCCGCTCCCGCAGGAATTCCGCGTCCGCGCCCAGTCCGTGGACGCCGAGCCGGGTCGTACGCCCCTCGAAGGTCACCGACACCGCGGCCCCGTCCTCGCGCGAGACCTCCGCGCCCGGCAGCACGCTCTCGCAGCACGCGGCGAACGCCTCCGCCCAGCGCCGGGTCAGGAACCCCGCGCGGTCGCCGCCCAGGATGCCGCGCAGGACCTGCCCGGCGACGTCGTCGGGCAGCAGGCGGTAGTAGTCCGGCGGGGCCCAGGGGGTGTGGGAGAAGTGGCCGATGCGCAGGTCGGGGCGGCGGGCGCGGAGCAGGCCGGGCACGAGGACGAGGTGGTAGTCCTGGACCAGGACGGAGGCGCCCTCCGCGGCCTCCTCGGCGATGGCGTCCGCGAAGGCGGTGTTGTACGCCTCGTACGCCGCCCACTGGGCGCGGAAGGCGCCGTCGAAGACGGGCTCCAGCGGCGTCTGCCACAGCATGTGGTGGACGAACCACAGCACGGAGTTGGCCACGCCGTTGTACGCGGCGGCGAACGTGGCGGGGTCGATGTCCAGCATCCGCACCCGGTGGCCGCCGGTGTCGGCCTCGGGCAGCCGCCGGCCCCCGAGCCGGGCCGCCTCGCGGTCGCCGTCGCCGAGCGCCGCGCACACCCACACCGCGCCGGAGTCCTGGCCTATGGCGCTCAGCCCGGAGACCAGCCCGCCGCCGCCCCGCCCCGCCATCAGCGAGCCGTCCTCGCTCCGGCGGTACGAGACGGGCCCCCGGTTGGAGGCCACGACGATCGGCGCGGCGCCCGGATCCGCGGCGCTGTCCGGTGCGCGATCGGGTGCGCGGTCTGGTGCGTGGTGCGTGTGCTCAACGACCATGACGGCAGCCTTGCCCTTCGAAGAACCGCTCAAACGTACGCTTACGCGGCATGCCGCTGTGCGTACTCCGGTATCTCGGCCATAGGGGGCCGTTCCTCGGTGTCCACCGCGTACGTACGCGGCACGAATCCCTCCGCGGTGCGCTCGAACTGGGTGAGCACCGGGCGCACCAGATGGCCGCGGGCCAGCCGGAGCTGCGCGGTGCGGTAGATCGCGGCCGCCATGCGGCCCAGGGCCCGGCCGTCCTGGTGCCGGTGCCGCCGCACGCCCACGTCCACCTGGGCGAGCGCGTCCAGGCCCACCGTGTGCAGCGCGTCCACCAACAGGCCCAGCTCGACGCCGTACCCCACCGGGAACGGCAGCCGCTCCAGCAGCTCGCGGCGGGCCGCGTACTCGCCGCCCAGCGGCTGGACGAAGCCCGCCAGCCGCGGCCAGTGCAGGTTGAGCAGCGGCCGGGCCACCAGCTCCGTCACCCGGCCGCCCTGCCCGGGCGCCTCGCCGAGCGGGCGGTCGTACATCGCCTTGACGAAGTGCACGTCCGGGTCGGTCAGCAGCGGGCCGACGATCCCCGAGACGAAGTCCGCGGAGAAGTCCTTCAGGTCCGCGTCCACGAAGCAGACGACGTCGCCGGTCGTGGCCAGCAGCGACCGCCACAGCACCTCGCCCTTGCCGGGCAGCGCGGGCAGCCGCGGCAGGATCTCGTCGCGGTGCACCACACGGGCGCCGGCCGCCGCCGCGACCTCGGCGGTGCGGTCCGTGGAACCGGAGTCCACCACCACCAGCTCGTCCACGAGCGGTACGGCGTCCGACATCAGCTCGCGGCGGATCGTCGCCACGATGGCGCCCACCGTCGCCTCCTCGTCGAGCGCCGGCAGCACGACGCTGACGGTCGTGCCCGAGCCGCGTTTCGCGGCGAGCAGCTGGTCGAGCGGACGGTCGGCGGCGGACCAGGACCGCCGGGCAAGCCAGCGCTCCACCTCTTCCAGCACGTGTACGACTCCTCAGTGTTGATCGTCAGCGGGATCGTCCGGATCGGCCGCTGTGACGTGTCTCGCGGTGCGGGACGGCCCTCCAACGCGGCCGACCCTTCCGTTACAGTCTTGAACAACGCGGACGCCCGATGCATGTCGGGGTCGTCGCGCGCACAAACGCCTGGGCCCTGCCCAGCGCCATACCGCTCATCCAGAGGGGCAGAGGGACACGGCCCGTTGAAGCCCCGGCAACCCTCCAGCCGATCTCCCGTTCACGCGGCGAGGCTCCCGGCGGGGAAGGTGCCAATTCCGTCTCGCGGTGACGTCCGCCGCGAGGAAGATGAGGAGAAAGGGCCTCGCCTCCATGGCTGTCCAAGCCGTTGAAAGTCGTACCTCCGCACCCTCCGCCTTCGGTCCCGCCGTCGCGCTCTCCTGCCGCGAGTGCGGCGAGCGCTTCGACCTCGGCCCCGCCTTCGCCTGCCTCTCCTGCTTCGGACCGCTCGAGGTCGCGTACGAGCTGCCGGCCGGCGACCCCGAGACGCTGCGCCGCCGGATCGAGGCCGGGCCGGCGAACATCTGGCGCTACGCGCCGCTGCTGCCCGTCCCCGCCGACGTGGCGGACCGGCCCAACCTCGAGCCCGGCCTCACCCGGCTCGTCAAGGCCGACAACCTCGCCGCCGAGCTGGGCGTGACGGGGGAACTGTTCGTCAAGGACGACTCAGGAAACCCCACGCACTCCTTCAAGGACCGCGTCGTGGCCATTGCCGTCGAGGCCGCCCGCGCCTTCGGCTTCACCACCCTGTCCTGCTCGTCGACCGGCAACCTCGCGGGCGCGGTCGGCGCGGCGGCGGCCCGCGCGGGGTTCCGCTCCTGCGTCTTCATCCCGCACGACCTGGAGGCCGGCAAGGTCGTCATGGCCGCCGTCTACGGCGGCGACCTCGTCGGCATCGAGGGAACGTACGACGACGTCAACCGCTTCTGCAGCGAGCTGATCGGCGACCCGCTGGGCGAGGGCTGGGGCTTCGTCAACGTCAACCTGCGCCCGTACTACGGCGAGGGCTCCAAGACGCTCGCGTACGAGATCTGCGAGCAGCTGGGCTGGCGGCTGCCGGACCAGATCGTCGTGCCGGTCGCGTCGGGGTCGCAGCTGACGAAGATCGACAAGGGGCTGAAGGAGCTCATCGCGCTGGGCCTGGTCGAGGACCGCCCGTACCGCATCTTCGGCGCCCAGGCAGAAGGCTGCTCCCCGGTCTCGCGGGCGTACAAGGACGGGCACGACGTGGTGCGCCCGGTGAAGCCCGACACGATCGCGAAGTCGCTCGCGATCGGCAATCCCGCCGACGGGCCGTACGTGCTGGACATCGCGCGGCGGACGGGCGGAGCCGTCGAGGACGTCGACGACGAGCGGATCGTGGACGCGATCAGGCTGCTGGCGCGCACGGAGGGAATCTTCGCGGAGACGGCGGGCGGCGTGACGGTGGGAGTGACGCGGAAGCTCCTGGAGAGCGGGGTGCTGGACGCTTCGCTGACCACGGTTGTGCTGAATACGGGGGACGGGCTGAAGACGCTGGACGCTGTCGCTGCCGGGCCCACCGCGACGATTCGGCCTTCGCTGGCGGCGTTCCGCGCTGCCGGGCTTGCCGCCGGCTGACGACTGCGGGCCGGTTGTGCCCACCCGGTTCCGCCTTGCGGAACGACTGCCCACAACCTTCTCTACCGATAGGTGAGACTTCCATGAGCGTTTCCGTTCGCATCCCCACCATCCTTCGCACCTACACCGGCGGGCAGGCCGAGGTCCCCGCCGAGGGGGCCACCCTCGCCGAGGTCATCGCCTCGCTCGAGCAGAACCACCCGGGCATCGCCGCGCGCGTGCTCGACGACGCCGGGAAGCTGCGCCGGTTCGTCAACGTGTACGTCAACGACGACGACGTCCGCTTCGAGGGCGGGCTGGACGCGGCCACGCCCGACGGGGCCGGCGTCTCGATCATTCCGGCCGTCGCCGGCGGCTGACCGGGCCGCCGATCGGCTCTCGAGAGGTCATAGATCAATGGCCTGAGCTTTTCTCTGCGTTCCTGTGCATATCCCCGGAATCGCCCCGCCCGTAAAACGGACGGGGCGATTCCGTCTGTTGAAGCGCGATACAGTTGTGGCGTTCCCCCTCCGGTGTCAGCACCGAACGCATATGAGAACCCGTCAAGTTGTGCGCGAAACATGTGCACGAATTGTCGGGTTGGTTGCGTTATGCCCGGTCCGACTTGCCCGAGAAGCTGTGGAAATCGGTACGAATAACCGATCGGCCGCACCTGGAATTCTCGTCCGACTGACCTGTTGCAGACGGCATCCGTGCAGATACATTCAGCCGCGGTCGACGCGTTCCGGCGCACACCTCCAACCTGTCTGGGGGTGAGGTCTGACCCGGGTCCGCGAAGTGCGGTCCTGTGCAAGGGCCAGTAATAGGGGAGTTAGGCATGGCTCAGGGCACCGTCAAGTGGTTCAACGCGGAGAAGGGGTACGGCTTCATCGCGGTCGACGGTGGTGCGGATGTTTTCGTCCACTACAGCGCGATTCAGATGGACGGCTACCGCACCCTCGAGGAGGGGCAGCGAGTCGAGTTCGAGATCTCGCAGGGCCAGAAGGGGCCGCAGGCGGACATGGTGAGGCTCAGCGCCTGATCGCGCACGCATCGACCTGCTCGATCGGCTCACGAGGGGCCCGCAACCTGAGGAGGGTGCGGGCCCCTCGCGCATGCCCGGGCGCGCGCGGGCGTACGCGCGGGTCAGGGGGTGCGCGTGCGACCCGGGGGCGGGGTCACGCATGCACTCCCGCAAACGTGGGCATGCCTCGGGTTGGCCTGAGTCGCTTGCACTCGCAGGGGTCGAGTGCTAATCATTGGGCTTAGCACTCTCCTGGTGAGAGTGACAGATTTGGACCGTCGGTGAGGTCCGGGAGCCAAGCGGGGCAAGGAACCGCGGGGTGCACGGGCCGTCCGTCGCGGGCGCCAGCGCGGTCCGGAGCAGTCTCCACCCCGTCCTGGGAGGACCACTTCACATGGCCAAGATCATCGCGTTCGACGAGGAGGCACGGCGCGGTCTCGAGCGCGGGATGAACCAGCTCGCCGACGCCGTCAAGGTCACCCTTGGCCCCAAGGGCCGCAACGTCGTCCTCGAGAAGAAGTGGGGCGCCCCCACGATCACCAACGATGGTGTGTCCATCGCCAAGGAGATCGAGCTCGAGGACCCGTACGAGAAGATCGGCGCCGAGCTGGTCAAGGAGGTCGCGAAGAAGACGGACGACGTCGCCGGTGACGGCACGACGACCGCGACCGTCCTCGCCCAGGCGCTGGTCCGCGAGGGTCTGCGCAACGTGGCCGCCGGTGCCAACCCGATGGCGCTGAAGCGCGGCATCGAGAAGGCCGTCGAGGCCGTCTCCGCCGCCCTGCTCGAGCAGGCCAAGGACGTGGAGACCAAGGAGCAGATCGCCTCCACCGCCTCCATCTCCGCCGCCGACACCCAGATCGGCGAGCTCATCGCCGAGGCCATGGACAAGGTCGGCAAGGAAGGCGTCATCACCGTCGAGGAGTCCCAGACCTTCGGTCTGGAGCTGGAGCTCACCGAGGGCATGCGCTTCGACAAGGGCTACATCTCGGCGTACTTCGCCACCGACATGGAGCGTATGGAGGCGTCGCTCGACGACCCGTACATCCTGATCGTCAACTCGAAGATCAGCTCGGTCAAGGACCTGCTGCCGCTCCTCGAGAAGGTCATGCAGTCCGGCAAGCCGCTGCTGATCATCGCCGAGGACGTCGAGGGCGAGGCCCTGTCCACGCTGGTCGTCAACAAGATCCGCGGCACCTTCAAGTCCGTCGCCGTCAAGGCCCCGGGCTTCGGCGACCGCCGCAAGGCCATGCTGGGCGACATCGCCATCCTCACCGGTGGCACGGTCATCTCCGAGGAGGTCGGCCTCAAGCTCGAGAACGCCGGTCTCGACCTGCTCGGCCGCGCCCGCAAGGTCGTCATCACCAAGGACGAGACGACCATCGTCGACGGTGCCGGTGACAGCGACCAGGTCCAGGGCCGCGTCAACCAGATCCGCGCCGAGATCGAGAACAGCGACTCGGACTACGACCGCGAGAAGCTCCAGGAGCGCCTCGCGAAGCTGGCCGGCGGCGTGGCCGTCATCAAGGCCGGTGCCGCGACCGAGGTCGAGCTCAAGGAGCGCAAGCACCGCATCGAGGACGCCGTTCGCAACGCGAAGGCGGCCGTCGAGGAGGGCATCGTCGCCGGTGGTGGCGTGGCCCTGCTGCAGGCCTCCGCGGTCTTCGAGAAGCTCGAGCTCGAGGGCGACGAGGCGACCGGCGCCAACGCCGTGAAGCTGGCCCTGGAGGCCCCGCTCAAGCAGATCGCCGTCAACGGTGGTCTCGAGGGTGGCGTCGTCGTGGAGAAGGTGCGCAACCTGGCCGTCGGCCACGGTCTGAACGCCGCCACGGGCGAGTACGTCGACATGATCGCCGAGGGCATCATCGACCCGGCGAAGGTCACCCGCTCCGCCCTGCAGAACGCCGCGTCCATCGCCGCGCTCTTCCTGACCACCGAGGCCGTCATCGCCGACAAGCCGGAGAAGGCCGCCGCGGCCGCTCCGGGCGGCATGCCGGGCGGTGAGATGGACTTCTGATCGACCCCTGGGTTGATCAACCGTCCTCTTGGACACCGGGGCGGCACCTTCCTCGCGGAGGGTGCCGCCCCGGTGGCGTTTTCCGGGCGAGGCGGCACGTACGGCGGCGCATGAGGGACACTGGAAGCTTGTCCCGCACCACGGACGGGACCGATGCGAGCGGAAGGCCGAGGCGTGAACGGACCCCTCATCGTCCAGAGCGACAAGACCCTGCTGCTGGAGGTGGACCACGACCAGGCGGACGCGTGCCGTCGGGTGATCGCGCCGTTCGCCGAGCTGGAGCGGGCGCCCGAGCACATCCACACCTACCGGGTGACGCCGCTGGGGCTGTGGAACGCGCGCGCCGCCGGGCACGACGCCGAGCAGGTCGTGGACGCGCTCGTGTCGTACTCCCGCTACCCCGTGCCGCACGCCCTGCTCGTCGACATCGCCGAGACCATGGCCCGCTACGGGCGGCTGAAGCTGCTCAAGCACCCCACGCACGGGCTGGTGCTGGAGAGCACCGACCGGCCGGTGCTGGAGGAGATCCTCCGCTCGAAGAAGATCCAGCCGCTGGTGGGCGCCCGGATCGATCCCGACACCGTGGCCGTGCACCCCTCCGAGCGCGGCCAGATCAAGCAGACGCTGCTGAAGCTGGGCTGGCCGGCCGAGGACCTGGCCGGGTACGTGGACGGCGAGGCCCACCCCATCGAGCTGCGCGAGGACGGCTGGGCGCTGCGGCCGTACCAGAAGCAGGCCGTGGACGGGTTCTGGCACGGCGGCTCCGGCGTGGTCGTGCTGCCGTGCGGCGCCGGCAAGACGCTCGTCGGCGCGGG
Source organism: Streptomyces griseocarneus (assembly GCF_014655595.1). Lineage (GTDB taxonomy): Bacteria > Actinomycetota > Actinomycetes > Streptomycetales > Streptomycetaceae > Streptomyces > Streptomyces griseocarneus. The sequence continues at coordinate 173,158 of NZ_BNBL01000006.1, forward strand.
CGCCATGGCCCAGGCCAAGGCGACCACGCTGATCCTCGTCACCAACACCGTCTCCGCGCGGCAGTGGAAGCACGAGCTGGTCAAGCGGACCTCGCTGACCGAGGACGAGATCGGCGAGTACAGCGGGACCAGGAAGGAGATCCGCCCGGTCACCATCGCCACCTACCAGGTGCTGACGACCAAGCGGAAGGGCATCTACCCGCACCTGGAGCTGTTCGACTCCCGTGACTGGGGCCTGGTCGTCTACGACGAGGTGCACCTGCTGCCCGCGCCCGTCTTCAAGTTCACCGCCGACCTGCAGGCCAGGCGGCGGCTGGGGCTGACCGCGACGCTGGTGCGCGAGGACGGGCGGGAGTCCGACGTCTTCTCCCTCATCGGGCCCAAGCGCTTCGACGCGCCCTGGAAGGAGATCGAGGCCCAGGGCTACATCGCCCCGGCCGACTGCGTCGAGGTGCGCGTGAACCTCACCGACTCCGAGCGGCTGGCGTACGCGACGGCCGAGACGGAGGACAAGTACCGCTACTGCGCGACGACCGCCACCAAGCGGAAGGTCACCGAGGCGCTGGTGCGCAAGCACCAGGGCGAGCAGACGCTGGTCATCGGCCAGTACATCGACCAGCTCGACGAGCTGGGCGAGCATCTGGACGCGCCCGTCATCAAGGGCGAGACGACCAACGCCCAGCGGGAGAAGCTCTTCGACGCCTTCCGGCAGGGAGAGATCTCCGTGCTGGTCGTCTCCAAGGTCGCCAACTTCTCGATCGACCTGCCGGAGGCGACGGTCGCCATCCAGGTGTCGGGCACGTTCGGCTCGCGGCAGGAGGAGGCCCAGCGGCTCGGCCGGGTGCTGCGCCCGAAGGCCGACGGCCACGAGGCGCGCTTCTACTCCGTGGTCGCCCGCGACACGGTCGACCAGGACTTCGCGGCGCACCGCCAGCGCTTCCTGGCCGAGCAGGGGTACGCGTACCGGATCGTGGACGCGGACTCTCTGCTGGCGGGGGAGGACGCGTAGGGCAGGCCAGGGGCCGGCTCAGGCCTTGCCGGGGGCCGGCTCAGGCCTTGCTGGGCCGGCTCAGGCCTTGCGCTTGTCGGCGTACTCGCCGAGGACGACGACGCTGACGGCCGCACCCGCGAAGGCCTTGATCGCCCGGAGGGCGGTGGCGAGGGGTGAGGCGGCCGGCGAGCCGTCCGGAGTCATGGATGCTGTGGTCATGCCTTCCATGATGGTTCCCGGACGCGCCCGGGGCATCGGTCTGCTGGTGTAAACGGGTGGGTGCGGCCGTACGACCCAAGGATCATGGCGTCCCCTACGGGAGGTGGACGCCGACCCTGAGGGCCGCCCGGGGGTGCGCCGAAAATCGTTCGCGCCCCCAGGGGCCGCTGATTAGAATCCACCCTTCCCGCCGCCTCCCGCCCCGCTTTACGGGAGCGCCGCTGCCCGGTCGGAAACCGGGTGGCCCCTCGCTCACATCGCCGTACGCCAGGAGGCCTTGCCGTGCCCGCGCCCGTAACGAACGCGAACGATCCCCTCGAGCACGAGCCCCTTGAGCACGAGCCCCTGGAGCGCGAGCGCGCCCACCTCGCCGCGTCCCGTTCCGCGCTGCGCGCGATGCGGGCCGACGTCGAGGCCCTCGACATCAAGGACGTCACGGCCAACTGGGTCAACGCCGCCGTGCTGGAACGGCAGATCGAGGAGCGGATCGACGCCCTCGCCGACCTCGCGCACACCCCGCTGTTCTTCGGCCGCCTCGACTATTTGCACGCGGACAGGTTCTACATCGGGCGCCGGCACGTGCACGACGCCGTCGGCGATCCCATGGTCATCGACTGGCGCGCGCCCGTCTCCCAGCCGTTCTACCGGGCGTCGAAGAAGGACCCGATGGAGGTCGGGCTGCGGCGCCGGTTCGGTTACACGGGCGGGGAGTTGACCGCCTACGAGGACGAGGACCTGACCGACCCCGCCGGCGGCGACCAGGCGAGCCGGCTGCTGCAGAGCGAGATCGAACGGCCGCGCGTCGGCCCGATGCGGGACATCGTCGCCACCATCCAGCCCGAGCAGGACGAGATCGTGCGCGCCGGGATCGGCGGCACGGTGTGCGTCCAGGGCGCCCCCGGCACCGGGAAGACGGCCGTCGGCCTGCACCGCGTCGCGTACCTGCTCTACGCCCACCGTGAGCGCCTCGCCCGCACCGGCACGCTGGTCATCGGCCCGAACCGGTCCTTCCTGCAGTACATCGAGCAAGTCCTGCCCGCCCTGGGTGAGTTGAACGTCGCCCAGGCGACCGTCGACGATCTCGTCGCGCACGTCGACGTGCGGGGGAACGACTCGCCCGCCGCCGCCCTGATCAAGGGCGACGCCCGTATGGCCGAGGTGCTGCGGCGCGCGGTGCGGTCGGGGGTGACGATGCCGGACGAGGCGGTGGTCGTCGTGCGCGGCTCGCGGCGCTGGCGGGTTCCCGCGTACGAGATCGAGGAGATGGTGCGGGAGTTGCTCGCCCGCGACATCCGCTACGGGGCCGCGCGCGAGGCCCTGCCGCAGCGCATCGCGCACGCCGTGCTCGTGCGCATGGAGGAGGCCGGCGAGGCGCCCGACGACCGGGTGCAGGACGCCGTCGCGCGCAGCACGGCCGTCAAGGCGGCGGTCAAGGCGATCTGGCCGGCGGTCGACCCGGCGAAGCTGGTGCTGCGGCTGCTGTCCGACGCGGAGTTCCTGGCCGAGCACGCCGAGGGGTTGCTCTCGCCGGCCGAGCAGCGGGAGATCCGCTGGGCGAAGCCCGCGCGGTCGGTGCGGTCGGCGAAGTGGTCCGCCGCCGACGCGGTGCTGATCGACGAGGCGTCCGACCTCGTCGCCCGCACCCACTCGCTGGGGCACGTGGTGCTGGACGAGGCGCAGGACCTGTCGCCCATGCAGTACCGGGCGGTGGGCCGCCGCTGTACGACCGGGTCGGCGACGATCCTGGGCGACCTCGCGCAGGGCACCACGCCGTGGGCGACGAGCAGCTGGCGGGAGGCGCTGGCCCACCTGGGCAAGCCGGAGGCGGCCGTGGAGGAGCTGACGCAGGGCTTCCGGGTGCCGCGCGAAGTGATCGCCTACGCCTCGCGGCTGCTGCCGGCCATCGCGCCCGGCCTGGCTGCGGCGACGTCGGTGCGCGAGTCGCCGGGCGACTTCGCGGTGCGGCAGGTGGCGGCGGACGCCCTGGACGCCGCGGTCGTCGAGGCGTGCCGACGGGCGCTGTCGTACGAGGGCTCGATCGGTCTCATCGCGGCGGACGACCGGTTCGGGGAGCTGGGCGCGGCGCTGGCGGCGGCCGGCCTGCCCTGGCTCCATCCGGGCGAGGAGACGTCGGCCGAGGCGCGGCTGACGCTGGTCCCCGCGACGCTGGCCAAGGGCCTGGAGTACGACTACGTCGTGCTGGACGAGCCGGCCGCGGTGGTGGCCGGGGAGCCGGACGAACGGACCGGCCTGCGGCGGTTGTACGTCGCGCTGACGCGGGCGGTGTCGGGGCTGACGATCGTCCACGCGCAGCCGCTTCCCGCGCAGCTGGCCGGGTAGCGGGCCGCGGGTAGCACGGCACCGCCGGGTTCGCCGGTGGGGGCGGGGCGCCGTCGCGGCGGGGGTTCTTTCCCCAGTCCCGCCCCTTCCCGTAACCGGGGGCAAGCCCCCGGCCCCCGGCGCCGCCCCCGCCCTACCCGTCCAGCGCCTCGCGCCAGGCCCGTACCGCTCCGGCGTCCACCGGCGCGTCCCAGCCCGCCGGGCGCGCGGCGCCGCCGATGTGGAAGGCCGTGATGCCGGCCGCGCGCAGCACCGGGACGTGCTTGAGCCTGAGGCCGCCGCCGACGAGGATCCGCGGCTCGTAGCCGGGTTCGTCGCCGCGCGCCGCCTCGGCCAGCAGCGTGGGGATGCCGTCGTCGACGCCGGAGGCGGAGCCGGCGGTGAGGTAGGTGTCCAGCCCCGGCTGGTCGGCGAGCTGCTTGCGCAGGGCGTCCCGGTCGGCGGCGCGGTCGATCGCGCGGTGGAAGGTCCAGCGGGCCTGCGGCCCGACGGCCTCGGTCAGGGCGGCCACCGCCGCCAGGTCGGCCCGCCCGTCGTCGGTGAGGAAGCCGAGGACGAACTCCCGCGCGCCCTCCGCCCGCAGCGCCCGGGCCTCCTCGCACAGCGCCTCGAGCGCGGCGGCGCCCCCGGCGGCGAAGCCGTCCGCGGCGCGCAGCATCACCCGTACGGGGATGCCGACGGCGGCCCGTACCGCCGCGAAGGTCTCGCGCGAGGGGGTGAGGCCGTCGGCGGCCATGTCGCTGACCAGTTCGAGCCGGTCCGCACCTCCGGACTGCGCCGCCACCGCGTCCTCGGGGCCGAGGGCGATCACCTCAAGAATTGGTCTAGACATGTAGCCAAGCCTGCCACACCCGCCGCCCCCGCATGAAGCCGTGCCCCACAATTGGACGCATGGCCGTCACGTCCGAGCACCTCCGCGCCCGCTGGCAGCAGACCGTGGACCGGGTCCGCGACGCGTCCGGACCGGATCCCGGTCCCTACGCCGACGACCTGCTGGCCCGGTGGTCGGAGCCGCAGCGGCGCTATCACACCGTCTCGCACCTGGCCGCCGTCCTCGGGCACCTCGACACGCTGGCCGCCCACGCCGACGACATCGACGGCGTCCGCCTCGCCGCCTGGTTCCACGACGCCGTCTACCGGCCCGACCGCTCGGAGAACGAGGAGCGGTCCGCGCACCTCGCCGAGCGGGCGCTGCCCGAGCTGGGCATCGGCCGGGCCCGTACCGCCGAGGTCGCCCGGCTCGTACGGCTCACCGTCAGTCATGATCCCGGGCCCGGCGACCGCGACGGCGAGGTGCTGTGCGACGCGGACCTGGCCGTGCTGGGCGGCACGCCCGAGGAGTACGCGCTCTACGCGGCGGCGGTGCGGGAGGAGTACGGCTTCGTGCCCGACGACGCCTTCCGCGAGGGACGGGCGCAGGTGCTGCGCCACCTGCTGGAGCTGCCGCGGCTGTTCCGCACCCCGCTGGGGCACGACCGCTGGGAGCTGCTCGCGCGGCGCAATCTGACCACGGAGCTGGAGCTGCTCACCGCCTGAGCGGCGGGGCGGGGTTCAGCGCGCGGGGTGCTTGGGGCGGCGCAGGCCGTTCGCCTTCAGCAGGCGGACCACCTCGCGGCTGCTCACCTCGCGCGCCCCGAGCAGCACGGCGGCCTCGTAGGACGTCGACGGGATGTCGTAGTGGTCGCCGTCGAACGCCTTGGGCGGGGCCTCCAGGCGGGCCGCGAAGGCGTGGAGCTCGTCGAACGACACGTCGCTGACCAGGTGGGACCACATGCGGCCGTGGCCCGGCCAGTTGGGCGGGTCGATGTACAGCGTCATCGGCCGAGCGCCGTTCCCAGGGAGCCCACCCGCGCCACGAACACCGCCTGCTTCGTGCAGGCCCAGTGCGGGTCGGGGCCCAGCTCCGGTTCGACCTCGAGGGCGTGCGGGTCGCCGCCGTCGGTGCAGACGGGGCACAGGGGCCAGCGGCCGTGCCGCTCCAGCAGGGCGTCCTGGACGTCCTGGGCGACGAGCCCGGGGAGGAACCCGGCGCCCTCCGGCCACTGCTCGACCCACCACCGCCGGTGCGCGACCGCGTCCTCGACCAGCGAGACCACGTCGGCCTCCGCGACGTCGCCGGCGACGAGGTCGGCGAGGACGAGCGCCCGTGCCGTGTGCAGTGCCTGTTCGAGCTCCATGGGATCCATTGTCGGGGGCGCGGAGGGTTGACGGCACACCAGCCCGAAAATACCTTTCAGCATGTGAGCGGCGTCGCGAAAGAAACTTTCGGCTCCCCGGCCGCACTGGCCGCCAAGGTCCGTACGCTCGCCCCCTCCATGACCCGTTCCATGCAGCGCGTGGCGGAGGCGGTGGCCGACGACCCGGCGGGCTCGGCCGCGCTCACGGTCACCGGACTCGCCGAACGCACCGGCACCAGCGAGGCCACCGTCGTGCGCACCGCCCGCGTCCTGGGCTACCCCGGCTACCGCGACCTGCGGCTCGCGCTCGCCGCGCTCGCGGCCGAGCAGGCGGCCGGCCGGGCGCCCGCCGTCACCGCCGACATCTCCGTGGACGACCCGATGGCCGGCGTCGTCGCCAAGCTCGCCCAGGAAGAGGCGCAGTGCCTGGCGGACACCGCCGCCGGGCTGGACACCGCCGCGCTGGAGGCGGCCGCGGGCGCGCTCGCCGCCGCCCGGCGCATCGACGTCTACGGCATCGGCGCCTCCAACCTCGTCGGCCAGGACCTCACCCAGAAGCTGCTGCGCATCGGCCTGATCGCGCACGCGCCCGCCGACCCCCACCTGGCCGTCACCAACGCCGTGCAGCTGCGCCCCGGGGACGTGGCGATCGCCATCAGCCACTCGGGCCGCACCACCGACGTGATCGAGCCGCTGCGGGTCGCCTTCGAGCACGGCGCGACGACGGTGGCGGTCACCGGGCGGCCGGACGGGGACATCGTCCAGTACGCGGACCACGTCCTCGCCACGTCCTCCGCACGGGAGAGCGAGCTGCGGCCCGCGGCCATGTCGAGCCGCACGAGCCAGCTCCTCGTGGTGGACTGCCTGTTCATCGGCGTCGCCCAGCGCACGTACGCGAGCGCGGCACCCGCCCTGTCCGCCTCGTACGAGGCGCTGGCGCACCGGCACGCCCCGCGTGACCGGCGCTGACCCCCCGGACGCCCCCGCCGGCGACAGCCGGCGGACCGACGGAAAGAGCCGCCCGCCATGACCTCGACCGCCGCCTTCGCCGCACTCCGAGCCCAGCTGGCGACGCTCACCACCGAGGCGTTCCGCGCCGACCTCGCGGACATCGACCGGCTGCCCACCCGGTCCATCGCGAAGATCATGAACGCCGAGGACGCGACGGTGGCCGCCGCCGTCGCCGAACGGCTGCCCGAGATCGCGGCCGCCATCGACGCGGCCGCCGCCCGCATGGCCCGCGGCGGCCGCCTGGTCTACGCGGGCGCGGGCACGGCGGGGCGGCTGGGCGTGCTGGACGCCAGCGAGTGCCCGCCGACGTTCAACACCGACCCGGGGCGGGTCGTCGGGCTGATAGCGGGTGGCCCCGAGGCGCTGGTGCGGGCCGTCGAGGGGGCCGAGGACAGCGAGGAGCTGGCGGCCGCCGACCTGACCGCCCTGGGCATCGGGCCCGACGACACCGTCGTCGGCGTCTCGGCCTCCGGCCGCACCCCCTACGCCGTCGGCGCCGTGCGGCACGCCCGCGCCGCCGGGGCGCTGACCGTCGGGCTGTCCTGCAACGCCGGCTCGGCGCTCGGGGCCGCGGCCGAGCACCCCATCGAGGTCGTCGTGGGCCCCGAACTGCTCACCGGCTCCACCCGGCTGAAGGCCGGCACGGCGCAGAAGCTCGTCCTCAACATGCTCTCGACCATCACGATGATCCGGCTGGGCAAGACGTACGGAAACCTGATGGTCGACGTCCGGGCCTCGAACGAGAAGCTGCGGGCCCGCTCGCGGCGCATCGTCTCCCTCGCCACGGGCGCGGCGGACGGCGAGATCGAGGCCGCGCTGACCGAGACCGGCGGCGAGGTGAAGAACGCCATCCTCGTCCTCCTCGGCGACGTCGACGGCCCGACCGCCGCCCGGCTGCTCGCCGAGTCCCACGGCCATCTGCGCGCCGCCCTGCGAGCGGCCGCCGACTGACATACCGTCATGCACTGATGAAGCAAGGCACCGTGCCACCAGCAGACGACAGCACGCCCGCCGCGACGGCCGCCGCGCTCCTGCCCCTCCTCGGCGGCCCGGCCAACCTCTCCACCGTGGCCCACTGCATGACCCGCCTGCGCGTGGAGGTCCGCGACCCCGCGCTCGTGCGCGGCGCGGAACTGCGGGCGGTACCGGGCGTCCTGGGCGTGGTCGAGGACGCCGCGTCCGTCCCGGCGGCCTACCAGATCGTGCTGGGGCCGGGCACCGTCGCCCGCGTGACCCCGGAGCTGGAACGGCTGCGCCAGGCGGCCGCCACCGGAACGCTCGCCGCCCCCGGAACGCTCGCCGAGCGCGGTGCCACCCTGCGCGCCGAGCACCGGGCCCGCAACGCCACCCCCGGCAAACTCCTCCTGCGCCGCGTCGCCCAGGTCTTCGTGCCGCTGATCCCCGCCCTGATCGGCTGCGGCATGGTCGCCGGCCTCGCGGGCCTGCTCGCCAACCTGCACCGGGCACCCTCGCTCGTGGCGGCCCTCGGCGCGATCTCCGGCGGCTTCATGTCGCTGATCGCCGTCTTCGTCGGCTACGCGACGGCCAAGGAGTTCGGCGGCACGCCCATCCTGGGCGGCGCGGTCGCGGCGGTCGTCGTGTATCCCGGCGTCGCCCGGGTGGACGCCTTCGGCCTCGAACTCTCCCCGGGCCAGGGCGGGGTGCTGGGCGCGCTGACCGCCGCGCTGCTGGCGGTCCACGTGGAGAAGGGCTGCCGGCGCGTGGTGCCGGCGGCGCTGGACGTGCTGCTCACGCCGTTCCTGACGGTGCTGCTGCCGGGCCTGGTGACGCTCTACGGGCTGATGTACGCGGCCGGCGCGGTCTCCACCGCCATCGGGCGCCTGGCCGACGGGCTGCTGAGCGGCGGCGGCGCGGTGGCCGGCCTGGCGCTGGGCGGCCTGTTCCTGCCCCTGGTGATGCTGGGACTGCACCAGGCGCTGATCCCCATCCACACCACCCTCATCGCCGAGCAGGGCTCCACCGTCCTGCTGCCCCTCCTCGCCATGGCCGGCGCCGGCCAGGTCGGGGCCGCCCTCGCGGTGTACCTCCGGCTCACCCGGGCCACCACGATCCGCAGGACCATCCGCTCGGCCCTGCCGGCCGGCCTGCTGGGCATCGGCGAGCCGCTCATCTACGGCGTGTCGCTGCCGCTGGGGCGCCCGTTCGTCACCGCGTGCGCGGGCGGCGCGGCCGGCGGCGCGTTCGTGGGCCTGCTCGGCCAGCTCGGCGACAAGGTCGGCTCCACCGCCATCGGCCCCTCCGGCTGGGCCCTCTTCCCGCTGCTGCGGGGTGGCCACGGGCCGCTCCGGGCGGCGGCGGTCTACGGGGCCGGGCTGCTGGTGGGGTACGCGGTCGGGTTCGTGGCGACGTACCTCTTCGGGGTGAACGAGGAGACGGCGGCCCGGGCCGAGTGAACGCCCCCGGGCCTCACGCCAGGTCGTCCGCCAGCTCCGCCACCCCCGTGATGCGGTGCAGCGGGTACGTACGGACCTCGTCCGCCGTGTGGTCGTACGCCGTCACGAAGCCGCCCTCGACCCGGATCGGGGCGATGACGCGCTGGCTGGCGGCACCCTCGGCGTTGACGTAGCCGATCCACACCGCCGCCCCGGTCAGCACCGCCGCCTGGACCGTGGCGAGCGTGTCCGCCGAGGTGGTGCGCGGCAGCCCGCCGCCGGCCGGGGCGGGGGAGGAGGCCACCGGCTTGCGCTGCGCCGTGGAGGCCAGGTCACCGGCCCGGATGGCACGGACCGCCGCGCCCAGGAGCGTGGCGTCCGGCACCGGCGGGCCCTCGGGGACCGGGGCCGGGGCGGTGCGCGGCGGAGTGCGCAGGGCGTCGGCACGCGTGACGACGACATCGCCCTCCGCGGACTCGGCGGCGGGCGCGTAGCCCATCGTGCGCAGCACCTCGAGGAGAGTGTCGGGCGCCGCCTGCGCGGCCAGCACCGTCGCCGCCAGGCGGCGCAGCCGCAGCGGCGCCGAGCGGCGGTCGGCGAGGATCTCGGCCAGCAGGGCCTCGTCGTCGCAGCGTACGTACGACGACGCCGCGCCCACCCGCAGCCGGCCGTGCCGGCGGGCCACGTCGTCGATGAGGTAGGCGAGCGGCTGCGGCACGGGCGTGCGCGAGTGCTCGGCGAGGAAGGCGTGCAGGTCGGCGGCGGTGCGGCCGGCGTCCAGGGCGCGGCGCACGGACTCCGGCGTGAAGCGGTAGACGGTCGCGCCACCCTTGGACTCGACGTCCGCGAGCACGGCGAGCAGCTGCGCGAGCGGACGGTGCAGCGGGCCGGGCGCCACGGCCGTGAGGTCGGCCTGCAGCAGGACGTGGTCCAGCGGCTCGGGCAGGAGGGGCGCCAGGGCGGTCGCGGCGGCTTCCGGGTCCGTCAGCAGGGCGCGGGCGTGCGCCGTGAGCGCGCCCCGGCTCGTGACGCCCAGCTGCTCGGCCTCCGCCAGCGTCCACGTCGCCAGCCGCGAGCGCAGGTCGTCGGCCGCCGAACGCGGCGGGCGCTCCCAGCGCAGCCGGGCGAGCAGGGCGTCGGCGGGCACGGAGGAACCCGCGGGCAGGCCGGCGAGCAGGTCCAGCACCCGGCGGCGCACCTCGGGGGCGGGGCCGCGGTCCAGGTCCGGGCCCAGCGCCGCCAGCGTGCGGCCCTTCGCGTCCTTCCCGCCCGCCAGCCCCGGCGTGCGCGTGGCCGTCAGCCAGGCCGAGGCCAGCGCGGTCCAGCGCCGCTCGGCGGGCAGCAGCAGCCACTCGTCGTAGGCGGGGGTGGGGGCGTAACGCTCGTCGACGTCGCCGTCGGAGGCCAGCAGCCCGGCCGTGTAGGCGAGCTCCACCCAGAAGGCGGCGGCCGCCTCCGTGGTCTCGAGGACGGCGGCGGCGCGCTTGAGGTCCCGCACGCTCAGGCCGCCGGCCCGCAGCACGAGCGGGCCCGCGCCCTCCCACTCCCGCAGCAGCTCCTCCACCGTCGCCAGCGCCGTGAAGGCCTGCCCGGCGGCGGTCGCGTCGACCGTCCGGGGGTCGTGCGCGGCGACCGGGGACAGCTCGGGAGCCAGCGGCTCCGGCGCGCGGTGCGCCCGGCCGGCGCGCAGGTGCAGGGCCGCCTCGCGGGGCAGCACCACGGCGCCCGGCCCGGTGGGCAGCAGCAGGCCCCGGTCGAGGAGCCAGCGCAGGTGCGGGGCGGGCTCGGCGGTGACCGTGCCGTGGGGCGGGCCCCACAGCAGCCTGCCGAGGACGGCCGTGGCCTCCTCGGGCGCACCGGCCAGCAGCGCCGCCATGCGCCCGCGGTCCTCGAACAGCTCGGTCAGGGCGGTGACGGCCGTCACCGGGTCATGGGTGGCGGGCAGCCCCGCCGCGGCGATGATCTCCTGCAGCCGGCCCGGCGACATGCCCGCCGTGGCCTCGGCGACGGAGGGCCCCAGGCCGGTCGGCGAGGGGCGGGTCGCGGTGGGGGCGAGCAGCTCGCGGGCGGTGCGCACCAGGCGCAGCCGGTCCTCGCCGCCCCAGACGAGGGCCTGGTCGCGGAGGGCGGCCACGGCGCGCGGCAGCTCGGCGGTGATGGCGGCACCCTCGGCGCCGGCGGGCCCGTCGCCCGTCATCAGCGCGGCCAGGGTGGCGTACGGGCAGGGGTCCGGGGCCACCGCGAGCGCCTCGGCGACCTGCAGCGCGAACCGGTCGAGGTGGTCCAGCGCCCGCACCACCGAGGCCCGGGTGGCGGCCCGGGTGGCCAGCTGGGTGAGGTCGCCCGGCACGGGATTGAGCAGGTCCGGGCGTGCGCGCAGCAGTCCGGCGAGGCCGTCGTCGGGGCGTGCGCGCAGCTCTTCGGCGAGCGTGCGCGGCCCCGCGGCGCTGCCGCCGCCGGTGCTGCCGGTCTCCCGCGAAGTGGTCATTCTGCTTACGGTACCGGGTCGGTGCGGATGGGCCCCGGGTTCGGCCCGGGTTCGGTACCTTCGGTGGGGTTCGGCGGCTCGTGTGGCCTTGGGGGTTCCGGTGGGGATCGAGAGCGATCAGCTTGTTTACGACTATTTGAGCCGGGTCGGCGACCTCGCCCAGAGACAGTCGCTCACCTCGGGCGACCGGATGCGGCTGGTCTCCCGGCTGCGGGCGGAGATCGAGCGGCGCCGGGCCGCCGAGGCGGCCGACACCCCGGCCGCCGTGCAGCGCATCCTGGACGGCCTGGGCACGCCCGCCGAGGCCGTCGCCGACGTGGACGGCGTCCTGGCGGCCGCCGAGGGCGCCGGCCGGGTGCCCGCCCAGCGCCGCGACGAGCGCCCGGCGGCCGTCGCCCGCGCCCCCTGGGGCGCGTCGCCGCCGCACCTGGCGACCGAGGAGGAACTGCGGCCGCGCGGCGGCGGCGAGCCCGGCTGGTGGAGCGTCGGGCCGGGGCCGGCCACGGCCGGCGACACCGTGCACGGCTTCACGGGCGGCATCGAGATCCCGGACATGCTCAGGCCCCCGCCTCCCCCCGCCCCGGAGGTTCCCCGCACGGAGGACGCCCAGGAGGCGCGGGAGGGCAAGCCGGCGGAGGAGACGGGCGCGGAGTCCGGCTCCGACGAGCCCCGCTTCAGCTTCTGGCGTTCCAAGGCCGGCGTCCCCATGAGCCCGCTGCTCCTGCTCGTGGCCGTCCTCCTCGTCGCCGGCGCCGTGCTCGGCAACTGGATCGCCCTCGCCGTGGGCTGGGCCCTGGCCTACGTCACGCGCCGGCTCACCCAGGCGGAGTCGAAGTGGGCGGCCATGGGCATCCCGGGCCTCGCGGTGACCGGGGGAGTGGTGTGGCTGTGGGGACGGTTCAACGGGCGCTGGGGCGCCCCGATACCGCCGGGAGAGATGGCCGGGGCGCTCGCCGACACCTGGCCGGTGGTGGTGAAGGCCGCCGCCGTCGCGTCGGCGGCGTTCGTGCTCTGGCGGGCACGCCGGCCGGGATGAGCCGACGGGCCCGCACGGACGTGAGGACGCAAGGGGGGCGCTACGCCCCCTCCCAGGGCCTGCCCGGGACCACCAGCGGACCACCCGTCACGGGATCCTCGACCACCACCGACTCCAGCCCGAACACCTCGCGCACCAGCTCGGCCGTCACCACGTCCGCCGGCCGGCCGCGCGCCACGATCCGGCCCGCCTTCATCGCGACCAGGTGGTCGGCGTAGCGCGCCGCCTGGTTGAGGTCGTGCAGCACCGCCACCACCGTGCGGCCCCGCTCCTGGTTGAGCCGGCGGCACAGGTCGAGGACCTCCACCTGATGGGAGATGTCCAGGTAGGTGGTCGGCTCGTCCAGGAGCAGCAGGTCCGTCTCCTGGGCGAGGGCCATCGCGATCCACACGCGCTGCCGCTGGCCGCCCGAGAGCTCGTCCACCGCGCGGTCGGCGAGCGCGGCGACGTCGGTGCGGGCCATGGCGTCGGCCACCGCCCGCTCGTCCGCCTCCGACCACTGCCGCCACCACCGCTGGTGCGGCTGGCGGCCGCGCGCCACGAGGTCCGCGACCGTGATGGCCTCCGGCGCGACGGGCGTCTGGGGCAGCAGCCCCAGCGACTGGGCGACGCGCCGGGTGGGTATCCGGGCGAGCTCCTCGCCGTCCAGCAGGACCGCGCCGCGCGCGGGCCGCAGCAGCCGGCCGAGCGCGCGCAGCAGCGTCGACTTGCCGCACGCGTTCGGGCCGACGATCACCGTGACCTCGCCGTCGGGGACGTCCAGGTCGAGGCCCTCGACGACGGTGCGTTCCTCGTAGGACAGGGTCAGGTCACGGGCGCCGAGCCGGCTGCCGGCGGCGGTTTCGACGGTCACGCTTTTCCTCCGGTACGGCCGCGGGCGATGAGCCAGATCAGATACGGGGCCCCGACGGCCGCGGTCAGCACGCCCACCGGCAGCTCGGTCGGCTCGAACAGCTTGCGGGCCAGCAGGTCGGCCACCACCACGAGCACCGAACCCAGCAGCGCCGAGCACAGCAGCGGGATCTGCGCGGTCCGCGTCATGCGGCGCGCGATCTGCGGTGCCAGCAGCGCCACGAAGTCCACCGGCCCGGCCGCGCCCGTGGCGAGGGAGGCCAGGACGACGCCGAGCAGCGCGAGCCCCAGCCGCACCCGCCCCAGCCGCACGCCCAGCGCGGTGGCCGTGTCGTCGTCCATGGACACCGTGCGCTGCGCGCGCGCCGCCCAGCACACGAAGGGCACCAGCACCAGCAGCGCCCACGCCAGCGGGGCCGCCTCGTCCCAGCCGCGCGCGTTGAGCGAGCCGGTCATCCACACCTTCGCCTGCTGGGCGACGAGGTAGTCGCCCTTGGTCAGGAAGAGGTGGGTGACCGAGCGCAGCGCGACGGCGAAGCCCATGCCGATCAGGACGAAGCGGGTGGCCTGCAGCCCGCCCCGCCAGGCGAAGGCGTAGACGAGCGCGGCGGCCAGCAGGCCGCCGGCCATCGACACGTACGGCAGCGCGGCGTAGGAGGTGACGCCGAAGGTCATCGCACCCACCGTCAGGGCGCTCGCGCCCTGGCTGACGCCGATGACGTCGGGGCTGGCCAGCGGGTTGCGGGCGACGGTCTGGATGAGCGCGCCCGCGACCCCGAGGGCGGCGCCGGCCAGCAGGCCGACGGTCATCCGGGGCAGCCGCGCGGTGCCCACGGTGAACTCCGCGGCGGACGGCTGCCCGAAGAGCACCTTCAGCGCCTCGCCGGGCGCGGTGTTGGTCATGCCGACGCACAGGTAGGTCAGGCACGCGGCGGCCAGCAGCAGCACCAGGCCGAGCGTGACGGCCGCGCCGCGCCGGTGCACCAGGAACGACCCGCGCCCGGCCCGGAGCACGGCGTAGCCGGCGGGACGCGCGGCCTTCGCCACGGGTATCGCGCTCACGCCGCCACCGCCTTGCGGCGCACCAGCGTGACGAGGAACGGCAGGCCGATCAGCGCCGTCATCACGCCGGACGGCACCTCGCTGCCCTCGTACAGCACCCGGCCCAGGACGTCGGCGCCCAGCAGCATCACCGGGCCGAGGAGCGCCGCCATCGGCAGCACCCAGCGGTGGTCGGTGCCGACGAGCGCGCGGGCCAGGTGCGGGACGGCCAGGCCCAGGAAGACGATGGGGCCGGCGGCCGCGACCCCGACGCCGGTCAGGACGGTCGCGCCGACGCCGCCGACGATCCGTACGAGCCCCACGTTCTGCCCCAGTCCCCTGGCGACGTCCTCGCCGAGCGCCAGCGCGTCCAGGCCGCGGGCCACCGACAGCACCAGCACCGTGCCCGCCAGCAGGAACGGCCAGATCTTCCAGGCCGTGCCGGTGCCGGGCCCGGCGATGGAGCCGATCTGCCAGAAGCGGAACTCGTCCAGCGTGGCGGCGTGGGTGGTCAGCACGCCGTTGACGACGGAGGCGATCAGGGCGTTGAGCGCGGCCCCGGCCAGCGCCAGCTTGACGGGCGAGGCGCCGCCGCGGCCGCGCGAGGCGATCGCGTAGACGGCCACCGATGCCAGGGCGGCGCCGGCGAAGGCGAACCACACGTAGCTCCCGGGGCCGTGCACCCCGGCCACCGCGATGGCGAGCACCACGCCCAGCGAGGCGCCCTGGCTGACGCCGAGGATGCCCGGCTCGGCGATCGGGTTGCGGGTGATGCCCTGCATGACGGTGCCCGCCATGGCCAGGGCGGCGCCGACCATCAGCCCGACGACCGTGCGCGGCAGCCGCATGCTCCGCACGATGGTCGTCGACGGGTCGTCACCGTCGTGCAGCAGCGCGTCGAGGACCTGCGAGGGCGCGACGGGCCGGCTGCCGACCGCCAGGCTGAGCAGGGCCGCGAGCAGCAGGGCGGCGACCGCGGCCGCCGTCCAGCCGACGCGGCGACGGGCGCCCGGGGACGTTCTCGGGCTGCTGATCGGGACGGCGGCTTGCATGAATTCCACTTCGGCGAACGGCGACGGCTGCGGCGCACGGCTACGGCCGGAACAAGCCGCTCCTGCGGGATCGAGCCTCGGTTAGGCGAGGCTAAGTGTACGGGTGGGGTGCCGGGCACAATGTGGGGCATGACCCCGCTTGAGCGCACGGACCACCGCTTCACGGTCGGCTTCGACCTCGACCTGACGCTGGTCGACTCCCGGCCCGGCATCAGGGCGGCGTACGAGGCACTGGTCGCCGCCACCGGCACCCCGATCGACATCGACCTCGTCATCGGCCGCCTCGGGCCGCCGCTCAAGCAGGAACTGCGCAACTGGTTCCCGGAGGAGGAGATCGAGCGCGTCAACGCCGTCTACCTGGCCGGCTACCCCGAGCACGGCATCCTGCCCTCGCCCGCCATGCCGGGCGCCCGCGAGGCCGTGGCGGCCGTGCGGGAACTGGGCGGCCGGGCCATCGTGGTGACCGCCAAGAACCCCCGCAACGCCGCCCTGCACCTCGAGCACCTGGACATCCGGCCCGACGTGCTCGTCGGCGACCTGTGGGCGGAGGCCAAGGCGGTCGCGCTGCGCGAGCACGGCGCCTCGGTGTACGTCGGCGACCACGTCGGGGACGTGCGCGGGGCGCACACCGCCGGGGCGGTCGCGGTGGCGGTGCCCACCGGCCCGTACGGCGCGGCGGAACTGCGCGCGGAGGGGGCCGATGTCGTGCTGGAGGGCGGCCTGGCGGAATTCCCCGCCTGGCTCCGCGGCCACTACGCCGCGGAATCCGCCGTTCCACGCGCCTGACGGCGCTGTTCGGCGATCGAGCGCAGCACCCCGGCCCCGGAGACCAGGAATCCGACGCCCATCAGCATGCAGACGAAGTACGCCGCGGGCGGCAGCGGATCGGCCCCCAGGAACAGCGGCGCGACGGTGGCCAGCGTGGCCACCGCGCCCACGAGGAAGACGACGGCACCGGCCCGTACCAGCAGATCCCCGGCTCGGGGCGTTTCGCTACTCACCTGACCAGGGTAGATCCCTGGGCGGCGGTATGGCGTCCGGCTGACGGCGAACGGACCGGACGCGCAGCGGTACGGCCCGAGGACGTCTTGTCACCGGGCCCGGGACCATTAGCCTTGGGGGTGGCGGGTCTTGCGGCCCGCTGTAGTGCTATCCAGAGCAGTTTTTCTGTTGATTGCAGAATTTCGCTTTTTCGGTATCCGACGAGACACGAGGACGAGGACAGACGTGCCTACCGGCAAGGTCAAGTGGTTCAACAGCGAGAAGGGCTTCGGCTTTCTCTCCCGCGACGACGGCGGAGACGTCTTCGTGCACTCCTCGGTGCTCCCGGACGGGGTCGATGCCCTCAAGCCCGGCCAGCGCGTGGAGTTCGGGGTCGTGGCAGGCCAGCGCGGTGACCAGGCGCTGACGGTGACTCTGCTCGACCCCACTCCGTCGGTCGCGGCCGCCCAGCGCCGCAAGCCCGACGAACTCGCCTCCATCGTCCAGGACCTCACCACGCTCCTGGAGAACGTCACCCAGCAGCTGGAGCGCGGCCGCTACCCCGACAAGGCCCACGGCTCGAAGATCGCCGGCATGCTGCGCGCGGTCGCCGACCAGCTGGACGTGTGAGGGGCCCTCACACGAAGCCGAGCGCGCCCGGTCCGAGGGGCGGTACGAGCCCCTCGGCCGCGGCGCGGGTCAGCAGCCCGCGCACCGCGGCGTAGCCGGCCTCGCCGAGGTCGGCCGTGAATTCGTTGACGTACAGCCCGATGTGGGCGTCCGCGACCGCCGGGTCCATCTCCTGAGCGTGCTCCAGCACGTACGGCCGGGAGACCTCCGGATCGTCCCAGGCCATCCGCACGGACGTCCGCGCCGCCCGGGCCAGCTCCCGCAGCGTCTCCTCGCCCAGCGACCGCCTGGCGATGATCGCGCCCAGCGGAATGGGCAGCGCGGTGGTGTCCTCCCAGTGCTCGCCCATGTCGGCGAGGCGGGTGAGCCCGTAGTTCTGATACGTGAACCGCGCCTCGTGGATGACCAGGCCGGCGTCCACCTTGCCGTCCCGCACGGCGGGCATGATCTCGTGGAACGGCAGCACGACGACCTCGCCGACCCCGCCCGGCACCTCGGCCGCGGCCCACAGCCGGAACAGCAGGTACGCCGTCGAGCGCTCGCTCGGCACCGCGACGGTCTTCCCCGCCAGGTCCGCCGGGCTCGCGGCCTCACGGGTCAGCACCAGCGGCCCGCAGCCCCGCCCCAGCGCCCCGCCGCACGGCAGCAGCGCATACTCGTCCAGCACCCACGGCAGGACGGCGTACGACACCTTCAGTACGTCGAACTCGCCGCGCTCGGCCATGCCGTTGGTGAGGTCGATGTCGGCGAACGTCACGTCCAGCTCCGGCGCGCCCGGCACGCGGCCGTGCGCCCAGGCATCGAAGACGAACGTGTCGTTCGGGCAGGGCGAATAGGCGATCCTGATCGGCTCGCTCACCGCAGCACCTCCGGTTCGAGTACGGGGGACAGCCGGCGGAAGGCGCCGGTGAGCGCGGCCAGCGCCGCACCGATCCGCCACGCGCCCCGGTCGCGGGGCCCCACGGCGTTCGAGACCGCGCGCAGCTCCAGCACCGGCACCCGGTGCGCCACGGCCGCCTCGGCGGCGCCGAAGCCCTCCATGCCCTCGGCCACCGCGTCCGGGTGGCGTGCCGTCAGCTCCGCGGCCCGCTCGGCGGTGCCGGTCGCGGCCGTCACGGTCAGCACGGCGCCGCGCACCCCGCCGGTCGCCTCGGCCACCCGGCGCGCGAGCCGCTCGGGCACCCGGTGCTCGATCACACCGAAGCCCAGCTCCTCCAGGGACAGGAAGCCGCCGTCGCTCGACTGCGCGCCCAGGTCGGGGGCCACGATCGCGTCGGAGACCACCACGCCGCCCAGCGCCGCGCGGGGCGCGAAGCCGCCCGCGATGCCGGCGGAGATCACCAGCTCGTACGGCTCGCCGGCCACCGCGGCCGCCGTCAGCGCCGTCGCCGCCCCGGCCGCCGCGGCGGCGGGACCGACTCCGGCGGCCAGCACGTCCAGCACCGGCCCGTCGGCGTCGCCCGGCCGCACCCGGTGCAGCAGGGCGCCACCGGGCAGCCGGACCTCCCGGGGAGGCGGTCCGGCGGCGGCGGTCACGGCGTCACGCTCGGCCGGGACGGCGGTGACGACGAGAACACGCATCAGCGGCGTCGTCAGTCGCGCTCGAGGGTGAAGTTCCAGACGCCCAGGGCCTTGCCCGAGGAGGACTCCACGATGCTGACCTTGGTCTCCTTGGTGGCGCCGCCCTGGCCGCCGGAGAAGAAGGCGCTCGCCGGGATCGTCCGGTAGGTCTTCTTGTTCGGCTCCTGCTCGGCCGGCTGGCCGTTGATGAAGATCGTCCAGCCCTCTTCCGCGATCTTCGGGTCGACGCCGAAGCGGACCTTGTCCTCGAAGGCCGCCTTGACGGTCTTGCCGGAGCTCTCCTTCATGCAGCCGAGGATCTTGTCATTGGCCACGGCCTCGCCCTCGTTGTAGCAGGCCGCCTCGGAGGTGATCGTCGACGAACCGACGGTCACGGTCGCCAGCGGCGTCGGCTTGTCGCAGGCGGAGAGGGCGACGAGCCCGAAGGTCACGGCACCGACGGCGGCAGCGGCGCGGCGGCGCTTGCCCCGGAAAATCGCAGCGGTCATGCGGGCAGGCTATCGGGCCCCTCCGCTCAGGCCACGCGCGGGTGCGGCGAGCCGCGCCGGGCCGCCGTCAGCAGGCCCCGTACGGCAGTGGCCGCGCCCAGCGCCAGGAAGGCCGCCGCCACCGACATTCCCACCACCCCGTTCAGCGGCAGCAGGATCCCGATCGCCCCGCCCACCACCCAGCACATCTGCAGCAATGTCTCCGAACGGGCGAAAGCGGACGTGCGGACCTCCTCCGGGACATCCCGCTGGATGAGCGCGTCCAGCGACTGCTTGCCGAGCGCCTGCGAGATCCCGGCGACCGCCGCCACCACGACGACGAAGAAGGCGCTGTAGAGCACCGCGGCCACTATCGTCGTGCCCAGCGCCGCCGTCAGCACCAGCGCGATCATCTTCTCCGGCCCCCGCGAGCGCAGCAGCGCCCCTATCGCCGTGCCCAGGGCGTTGCCGGCACCCGCCGCGACCGCGACCACCCCCAGCGAGAACGCCGGGCTCAGGCCGCCCAGCGGATGCACCCTCAGCAGGAACGCCAGAAAGAACGTCAGGAACCCCGACAGCATCCGCAGCGCGCCGTTGGCCTGGAGGCCGTGCAGCACCGAGGACCCCACCGTGCGCAGCCCCGGCCGGGGCCGCTTGGCGGCACTCCGGCGCCGCCGCACCGGCTGCCGGGGCGGCCCGTCCGCCGTCAGCCGGGCCCGGGCCTCGCCCTTCGCCGAGTCAACCTTGTGCGGCAGCGACAGCGACAGGTACGTACCGAACGCGAACACCGCGCACGCCCCGTACAGCGGATACGCCGGCCCCAGCTGGTGCAGCCCCGCTCCCAGCGGGGCCGCCACGCCCGTGGCCAGCAGGCCCCCCAGCGTCACCCGGGAATTCGCCTTCACCAGCGCGATCCGCGGTGGCAGCAGCCGCGGCACCACGGCCGAGCGCACCACCCCGTACGCCTTCGACGCCACCAGGACGCCCAGCGCCGCCGGATACAGCTCCAGCCCGCCGGTCGCCACCGCGCCCGACATCGTCAGCGCCAGCAGCGCCCGCGTCAGCATCGCCCCCGCCATCGCCGCCCGGCGGCCGTGCGGGATGCGGTCGAGCAGCGGGCCGATCACCGGCGCCAGCAGCGTGAAGGGCGCCATCGTCACCGCCAGGTACAGCGCCACCCGGCCGCGTGCCTGGTCGGTCGGTACGGAGAAGAAGACCGTGGACGCCAGGGCGACCGTGATCAGCATGTCACCCGCCGAATTCACGGCGTGCAGCTCGATCAGCTTGCCCAGCCCGGACTCGCCCGCGCCGTGCGCGTGCGTCGCCCTGCGGACGCCCCGGGCGGCCCCCGCGAAGGGCGCGCGAAGCACCCGGCCCACGCCCCGGGCCGTACGGCGGAGCGGGCCGCCTTCGGCTGACCGGATGGCTCCCACCACGCCATACTGCCCCAACTGGCACCGGGCAGGGCACTTTCGGGGTATCCGCGGGGCGCGCCCGGCACCTTGTCGGGGGCTCGCCGAAGCCCGGGTATCCCCCGGGCGGCCGCGCGGGGTAGCGTGCGTAGCGCGCCACCGGTCGCCGCTTTGGCCGCACCCCGAGTCCAGATCCCGCAGAATGGGTGATGACAGGTGCGCCCGAGGCCGTTCGGGCGCGGACGTCGACGCGGTCCCCCGGTCCGCTCCGTCCGCGGCCCCGACCGTTCGGCTGGCGCACTCGTGAGACGGCGTGGAAGAGAGAATCGATTCTTGTGAGTGCTGCGATGCGAAGCCGTACCCCGGACCGCCTGTGCGCCGAGGCGGTCGAACTCGCCCGGGCGGCGGCCGAGGAAGCCGCGCTGCCCGGAAAGGTCGGCGACCACATCGAGGTCGTCGCCGACGGGGACCGCGTCGTCACGCACTACTTCGCCTGCGAGGACCCCGGCTACCGGGGCTGGCGCTGGGCCGTCACCGTCGCCCGCGCCTCCCGCGCCAAGCACGTCACCCTCGACGAGACCGTCCTGCTGCCCGGCTCCGACGCGCTCCTTGCCCCCGAATGGGTGCCCTGGAGCGAGCGCCTGCGCCCCGGCGACATGGGCCCCGGCGACCTGCTGCCCACGCAGGCCGACGACCTGCGCCTGGAGCCCGGCTGGACCGGTGACGAGGAGCCGCCGCCGAACTCCGCCGTCTCGGCGGAGATGGCCGAGCTGGCCGACGCCGAGGACGCGGAGGTCACCGCCGGCCCGCCGTCGGCCCAGCCCGCCGCGCCGGCCCGCGGCTCGATCACGGCCCTCGCCGAGGAACTGGGCCTGCGCCGCGCCCGGGTGCTGTCCCGCTACGGACTGCACACGGCGGCCGACCGCTGGGACGAGACCCACGGCGCCAAGACCGCGATGGCCCAGGCGGCGCCGGCGCCCTGCGTCAGCTGCGGCTTCCTGGTGCCGATCGGGGGCTCGCTCGGCCAGGCGTTCGGTATCTGCGGCAACGAGTTCGGTCCGGCGGACGGGCACGTGGTGTCCCTGGCGTACGGGTGCGGTGGGCACTCGGAGGCGGCCGTGATGCCGAAGGCGCCGCGGCCGGCGCCGCCGGTGGTCGACGAGACGCTGGTGGACGAGTTCCCGCTGCGGGAATCCGTGGCGGAGGACGAGGACGACCTCGGGCACGCGTGACGTCTGTGCGGGGGTGATGGGTGGCTGCCGCCGGTTGTCGGGGCGGGGGCCGGGGGCTCCGGAGGGTGTTCCGGAATCGGATATTTACGGGCCCGGCACCGTCTCGCGTGTTGATCGCCCTCACATTGGGCCCACAAATATCCGGCAGCATTCCGGAACACCCTCCTGCGCCCCCGACCCCCTCCCGTCACCGGGACGGCCAGCTGGGGTGGTGGGTGGGGGTGGGTGGGCGGCCAGCCCCGGCTGGGTGAGCATCCCGGGCTGGGTGGGCAGCCATCCCCGGGTGGGTGGGCACCCATCCCCGGTTGGGTGGGCACCCATCCCTGGATGGGTGGGCGGGACCTGTCCCCCGTTCGGGGCGCGTACCGGTGACCCCCCGTCTGTGAGGTGAGGGGGCCCACCCACCCCCGCCCCCATATCCCCCTCCCCCCCCCGCGTGGCGTGAGGGGGCGGGGCGGGGTGGGACGGGCCCTGGTAGGGGCGTCAGGGTTATTTGCGGCCCTGGTGCGGGGCAAGCGTTACGGCTGGGGGCTCCGGGCCGTAAATAATCCAGCCCCGGAAGGGCCCGGCCCACACCGACCCGGCCCCGACCCACCACGCACCCCCACCCGCGCTGTACGTTCAGCCGCACAGGCAAACGGCACCAGGGAGACGACAAGACGTGACCGGCACCGGAGTGGATCCGTTCGGGACCGCGCGGCTGCGCCGCGGCGTGCTGGACGCGTGGGTGACCTCGCCCGCGCGCTTCCGTGAGGACGCCAACGCCGAGGAGGACCTCGCCCTCGGCGGGTACCGCGACCGCCTCGTCGTCGAGCTCGCCCAGAACGCCGCCGACGCCGCGGCCCGCGCCGGCGTGCCCGGCCGCCTCCGCCTCACCCTGCACCCCGCGGGCGTGGGCACCCCCGCCACCCTCGCCGCCGCCAACACGGGCGTCCCCCTCGACGCGACCGGCGTCGAGTCGCTGTCCACGCTGCGCGCGTCCGCCAAGCGTGACGACGAGAGCCGGTCCATCGGCCGCTTCGGCGTCGGCTTCGCCGCCGTCCTCGCCGTCAGCGACGAACCCGCGATCGTCGGCCGCACCGGCGGTGTCCGCTGGTCCCTCACCGAGGCCCGCGCCCTCGCCGAGGACGGCGCGTTCGGCAGCCCCGGCCTCGGCGGCGAGCTCCGCCGCCGCGAGGGCCACGTGCCGCTGCTGCGCCTGCCCTTCCCCGCCGAGGGCTCGGCCCCCGAGGGCTACGACACGGTCGTCGTCCTCCCCCTGCGCGACGGCGCGGCCGAGGACCTGACCACGCGCCTGCTGGCCGGCGTCGACGACGCGCTGCTGCTGACGTTGCCCGGCCTCGCCGAGGTCGTCGTCGAGACGCCGGACGGCGTCACCCGCACCCTGACGCGCCGCCAGGAGGGCCCGTACGTCGTCATCGACGACTCCGCCCGCCCCGCGCCGACGCGCTGGCGCGTGGAGCACACCGGCGGCCCGCTGGACGCGGCCCTCCTCGCGGACCGCCCCGTCGAGGAGCGCCTGCGCCCCCACTGGTCGGTCACCTGGGCCGTCCCGGCCGGCCCCGACGGCGCGCCCGAACGCCCGCGCACCGCCCCGGTGCTGCACGCCCCGACTCCCACGGACGAGCCGCTGGGCCTGCCGGGCCTGCTCATCGCCACCTTTCCGCTCGAGCCGACCCGCCGTCACACGGCCCCCGGCCCGCTGACGGACTTCCTCACCGAGCGCGCCGCCGACGCCTACGCGGGCCTGCTCCGCGACTGGCACCCGGTCTCCACCGGCACCCTCGATCTGGTCCCGGGCCCGCTGGCCACCGGCGCCCTGGACGCCGAGCTGCGCCGCCAGGTGCTGGAGCGGCTGCCGCGCGTGCCGTTCCTGCCGAGCGCGGCCTCGGTGACGGACGTCGGCGGCGAGCCCACCCCGCCCCCGGGCGGCGGCATCGAGGGCATCCCCTGGACCGAGGGCCCGGACGCCGCCGGCCAGAGCTGGGACGACGCCCTCGCCCCGGAGGGGCCGGGCGGTGGCGAGCGGGTCGCCCTGCGTCCGGTGTACGCCGAGGTCGTCGAGGGTGCCGGGGCGGAGACCGTCGCGGTGCTGGGCGAGCTGTTCCCCAACCTGCTGCCCGCCGGGCTCGAGCGCCGCCAGGAGCTCCGCGCGCTGGGCGTCGCCCGCGTGCCGCTCGGCGAGGCCATCGACCGTCTCGCCGGGGCCGAGCGCCCAGCGACCTGGTGGTGGAGGCTGTACGACAGCCTCGCCGGCGTCGACCCGGACCGGCTGACCGGCCTGCCCGTGCCGCTGGCCGACGGCCGTACCGCCATCGGCCCCCGGCAGGTGCTCCTGCCGCCCGCCGACACGGCGGGCTCGGAGCGGCTGTCGCGTCTGGGGCTGAAGGTCGCCCACCCGGACGCGGCCCATCCGCTGCTGGAGAAGCTCGGTGCCACGCCGAGTTCTCCGCGTGCCGTGCTGACGACTCCTCAGGTGCGGGCGGCGGTCGCGGGGTCGCTGGACGCGGAGGACGTCTGGGACGAGGAGGGGCTGGACGCGGACGCGCTCGTCGAGGTGGTGCTCACGCTGGTGCGCGACGCCGATCTCGCTCCGGGGGACGAGCCGTGGCTCGGTGCCCTCGCGCTGCCCGACGAGGACGGCGAGCTGGCGCCCGCCGGTGAACTCGTTCTGCCGGGGAGTGCGTTCGAGTCGGTCATCCGTCCGGGTGAGCTTGCCGCGTGCGACGCCGAGCTGGTCGAGCGCTGGGGAGAGCAGCCGCTGACGGCGGTCGGGGTGCTGGCGGACTTCGCGCTCGTGCGGGCGACGGACGTCGTCCTGGACCCGGACGAACTGGAGCCGCGCGACGGCGACTTCGCGGAGGCGGACGACGCCGGGCTGCTGGACGCGGTGGACGTGTGGTGCGAGGACGTCCTGGACCGGCTGCCGGAAACCCCGGTGCCGCCGGTCGCCACGGAGATCGTGGCCGTCCGGGACCTGGACCTGGTGGACGACGACGCCTGGCCGCGGGCGCTGGACATGCTGTCCCGGCCGCCGCTGCGGGACGCGCTGACCGCGCCGGTGCGGGTGCTGCTGCCGGACGGCACGACCGAGTCCGTACGCCCGTACACCGCGTGGTGGCTGCGCGGCCACCCGGTGCTGGACGGCCGCCGGCCCGCCGGGCTGCGGGTGGAGGGCGGCGACCCGCTGCTGGCGGGGCTGTACGAGGCGGCGGACGCGGGCGGTCTCGCGGACGAGCAGGTGCTGCGGGCGCTGGGGGTGCGGACCTCGGTGGCCGCGCTGCTGGACGAGCCCGGGGGCGCGGCGGAGCTGCTGGGCCGCCTGGCGGACCCGGAGCTCGCGGTGGGCCCGGCGCAGCTGCACGGCCTGTACGGGGCGCTGGCCGGGCTGGACCCGTCGGAGGTGACGCTCCCGGACGAGCTGCGGGCGGTCGTGGACGGCGAGGTGCGGGTCGTGGACGCCCGGGACGCGGTCGTCGCGGACGCTCCGGACCTGTTGCCGCTGGCGGAGGGGATCCCCCTGCTGCCGGTGCGGCCGGACCGGGCGGCGGAGCTGGCGGAGCTGTTGCAGGTGCGCCGGCTGAGCGAGGCCGTGCCGGCGGTCGTGGCGGCCGGCGAGGGCGAGGTCCGGGACGTGCCGGAGGGCGTGCGGGTGCTGCTGCCGGGGGCGCCGGTGACGTACGTCGAGCACGAGGAGCTCCTGGTCGACGGCGTCGAGCTCGACTGGCGTCACGGCCCGGACGGGGTGCTGCACGCCGCGACGCTGGAGGGCGTGGCGGCGGGCCTGGCCTGGGCGGCGGGCGCGTGGGCGCGGCGGTTCGAGGCGGCGGCGTTGCTGGAGGACGCCTCCCGGACCGAGGAGCTGGCGCGGGACCGCTGGTTCGACTGACGGATCTATCCTGGCAGTGCACCCGATTCCGGGAGGCTGCCATGACCAGGAAAGTCGCCGACTGCCGCAGATTCCCCAGCGAGTCGAACTGCACGCTGCGCATCGCGGGCGAGGAGGAAGAGGTCGTGCGGGCCGCCACCGAGCACGCGGTGTCCGTCCACCGGCACGAGGACTCTCCCGAGTTGCGCAAGCAGATCAAGGAGTTCCTGGAGGACGAGAAGCCCGGCGTGTGACTCACGCCGGGAAGCGGCGGCTCACCCAGCGCCAGGCGAACTCCAGGGCGGCGGCGGCCGCGGCGGCGATCGCCACGGCCGCCCACGGCATCGTCGTGCCGACGAGCTTCAGCGCGAAGAAGCGCTGGAGCCACGGCGTCGCCAGGACGACCAGGAACGCCGCCCCCATCGTCAGCACCAGCGCCACCCGCCACCAGGTGTAGGGCCGCGCGATGATCGCGAGCACCCACAGCGAGACCAGGAACAGCGTCAGCGTCGCCGCGCTCGTCTCCGCGCCGAGCGCGTCCGCGCCCGTGTAGTGGTGGCGGGCCAGCAGGTAGGCGGCGAAGGTGGCCGCGGCCGCGATCAGCCCCGCCGGCACGGCGTAGCGCATCACGCGGCGTACGAAGTGCGGCTGGGCCCGCTCCCGGTTGGGCGCGAGGGCGAGGAAGAAGGCGGGGACGCCGATGGTCAGCGTGGACAGCAGGGTCAGGTGGCGGGGGAGGAACGGGTAGGGGACGCGGGTGCAGACGACCAGGACGGCCAGCAGGACGGAGTAGACCGTCTTGGTCAGGAACAGCGTCGCCACGCGCGTGATGTTGCCGATCACGCGCCTGCCCTCCGCGACGACGGAGGGCAGCGAGGCGAAGCTGTTGTTCAGCAGCACGATCTGGGCCACGGCGCGGGTGGCCTCGGAGCCGGAGCCCATGGCGACGCCGATGTCGGCGTCCTTGAGCGCCAGCACGTCGTTGACGCCGTCGCCGGTCATGGCCACCGTGTGGCCGCGTGACTGCAGGGCGCCGACCATGTCCCGCTTCTGCTGGGGGGTGACGCGGCCGAAGACCGCGCCCCCGTCCAGGACCCGGCCCATCGCGTCGGGTTCGCCGGGCAGCCGGCGGGCGTCGACGGGGGATTCGGAGCCGGGCAGCGCCAGCTTGGCGGCGACGGCTCCGACGGAGACGGCGTTGTCGCCGGAGATGACCTTCGCGGCGACGTCCTGTTCGGCGAAGTAGCGCAGGGTGTCGGCGGCGTCGGAGCGCAGCCGCTGCTCGAGGACGACGAGCGCGGTGGGGCGTACGTCCTCGGTGACGTGCGGGTCGTCCAGCTCGCGCGCGGCGCGGGCCAGGAGCAGGACGCGCAGGCCCTTGGCGTTGAGGTCGTCGGCCTCGGCGAGGGCCGCGGCACCGGAGGGCAGCAGGACGTCGGGGGCGCCCAGGAGCCAGTTGCTGCTCTCGGCGTCGGGGCTGTTGAGGGAGGCGCCGCTGTACTTGCGCGCGGAGGAGAACGGCAGTGACTCCGTGCAGCGCCAGCCGGTGCCGTCGGGGTAGGCGTCGATGATGGCGCGCAGGCTGGCGTTGGGGCGGGGGTCGGACTCGCCCAGGGCGCCGAGCACCTGGCGTACGTAGGGCTCGTCGGCGCGGGCGTCGGGCAGCAGGCGCAGTTCGCTGACGTCCATGCCGCCCTCGGTGAGGGTGCCGGTCTTGTCGAGGCAGACCACGTCGACGCGGGCCAGGCCCTCGATGGCGGGCAGTTCCTGCACCAGGCACTGCCGGCGGCCGAGGCGGACGACGCCGATGGCGAAGGCGACCGAGGTGAGCAGCACCAGGCCCTCGGGGACCATGGGCACGATGCCGGCGACCATCCGCCGGACGGCCTCGCGCCAGTCGTGGTCCTCGATGACGAGCTGGCTGACGATCAGGCCGAGGGCGGTGGGGATCATCATCCAGGTGACGTACTTGAGGATCTCGCTGATGCCGGTGCGCAGCTCGGAGTGGACGAGGGTGAAGCGGGAGGCCTCCTCGGCCAGCTGGGCGGCGTAGGCCTCGCGGCCGACCTTGGTGGCGGTGAAGGCGCCGCCGCCGGCGACCACGAAGGAGCCGGACATGACCTTGTCGCCGGGGCGTTTGAGCACGGGGTCGGCCTCGCCGGTGAGGAGCGACTCGTCGATCTCGAGGCCGTCGGCCTCGAGGACCTCGCCGTCGACGACGCACTTGTCGCCGGGGCCGAGTTCGATGACGTCGTCGAGGACGATCTCGCCGGTGGGGACGGGGGCGGGGGTGCCGTCGCGGCGGACGGTGGGCCGGGCCTCGCCGATGACGGCGAGGGAGTCGAGCGTCTTCTTGGCGCGGAGTTCCTGGACGATGCCGATCGCGGTGTTGGCGATGATCACGAAGCCGAACAGGCCGTCCTGCAGGGGGCCGACGGCCAGGATGATCAGGAAGAGGACGCCGATGATGGCGTTGAAGCGGGTGAGGACGTTCGCCCGGACGATGTCGGCGGTGGAGCGGGAGGAGCGGACCGGGACGTCGTTGACCTCACCGCGGGCCACGCGCTCGGCGACCTCGCGGGCGCTGAGCCCGGGGTGCGGATCGCTCATGGTCCGACCGTAGCCGGTGGGTGACCGGGGGGCTGGCGGTGCCGGGCAAACGGGCGGGAGCCGGCGGGGCCGGGAGCGGCCCGGTGGGGTCAGGAGTGGTTCGACGCCGTGTGCCGGCGGATGGCGGCGTCGCGCCTGCGGACGTACCAGACGCCGATGAGGCCCAGTCCGCCGCCGGCCAGGCAGGTCCACACCCACCACGCGTGGCCGTGGTCCTCGAACCAGCCGTAGAACGGCAGCTGGGCGAGGAAGAGGACGAACCACAGGATCGTGCCGCCGGTGATGGTGGCGACGACCGGGCCTTCCAGGGGCTCGGGGGCCTCGTGCGTGGGTGTCCACTTCGTCATGGCGCAAGCCTAGTGCGTGCCGGTCGGCGGCCGGGCGGGGGAGGCCTTGTGCCACAGGGGTCTACGCGCGGAGATAGCCATTCCGCGTTTGTTTATTCATACTGAATCGAACTGGATTTGACTGAACGCTTTTGTTCAATCATCCAAAAGCTGTTTAGTTCTTGATCCTTTTTGTTCGCCCTCTTGCCCTCCCGGGCCCGTACGACTGAGGTTCCCCCATGCCCACCTCGGCCACCCCCGCGGTGGACGACGCCCAGCCGTCGTCCCCCGTGCCGCCCGCCGGAAAGAACGCCCTCGACCGGTACTTCCGGATCACCGAGCGGGGTTCGTCCGTCGCCCGTGAGCTGCGCGGCGGCCTGGCGACCTTCTTCGCGATGGCGTACATCATCGTGCTGAACCCGATCATCCTCGGGGCGGGCCAGGACAAGTTCGGCCACCAGCTGGACAACGGACAGCTGGTCACGGCCACCGCCCTGATGGCCGGGCTCAGCACCGTCCTCATGGGCGCGATCGGCAACGTGCCCATCGCCTGCGCCGCCGGCCTCGGCATCAACGCCGTCGTCTCGCTGCAGCTCGCGCCCAAGATGAGCTGGCCGGACGCGATGGGCATGGTCGTCCTGGCCGGCCTGGTGCTGATGGTGCTGGTCGCCTCCGGCCTGCGGCAGCGCGTCATGGACGCCATCCCCGGCGGACTGCGGCGCGCCATCGCGATCGGCATCGGCATGTTCATCTCGCTGATCGGCCTGGTCGACTCCGGCTTCGTCAGCCGCAACCCCGACGCCGCCCACACCACCGTCCCGCTGGGCCTGGGCCAGGGCGGTCAGCTGCACGGCTGGCCGGTGCTGGTCTTCGTGGCCGGCCTCGCGCTGACCTTCGTGCTGCTCGTCCGCAGGACGCGTGGCGCGATCCTCATCGGCATCGTCGCGATGACCGTCGCCGCGATCGTCATCAACACGCTCGCCGACATCCCCGACGCGAGCTGGGGCCTGAGCGTGCCGAAGATGCCCGACAGCGTCGTCGGCACCCCCGACTTCGGGCTCATCGGCGACGTCAGCCTCTTCGGCGGATTCCACGAGGTCGGCCTGCTCACCGGCTGCCTGTTCGTCTTCACCGTGCTGCTGTCCGGCTTCTTCGACGCCATGGGCACCATCATCGGCGTCGGCGAGGAGGCCGGCCTGACGGACGAGAACGGCCAGCTGCCCAACATGGGCAGGATCCTGATGATCGACGGCGTGGCCGTCGCGGCCGGCGGCGCCGGCTCCGCCTCCGCCAACACCTGCTTCGTGGAGTCCACGGCCGGCGTCGGCGAGGGCGCCCGTACGGGCCTGGCCAACCTGATGACCGGCGGGCTCTTCCTGCTCGCCCTCGTCGTCACCCCGCTGGCCACCGTCGTGCCCGCCCAGGCCGCGACCCCCGCCCTGGTCGTCGTGGGCTTCCTGATCATGGCCTCGAACGTCAAGGAGATCGACTGGAGTGACTTCACGATCGCGATCCCCGCGTTCCTGACGATCATCTCCATGCCGTTCACCTACTCGATCACCAACGGCATCGGCATCGGCGTCCTCGCCTTCATCCTGCTGCGGATCGCCGACAAGCGGGCCCGCGAGATCCCGTGGCTGCTGAACGTGGTCGGGGCGTGCTTCCTGGTCTACTTCATGCTCGACCCGATCGAGCAGCTGCTGGGCGTGAAGTAACCGCGAGCCGGCCGTGCCGGACCAGGGCGTGTCCGAACCGTCGGACACGCCCTAACGCTTGAGGTAGGCCAGCACGGCCAGCACCCGGCGGTTGTCGTCCGCCGACGGGGCGATGCCGAGCCGGGCGAAGATGCTCGCCGTGTGCTTGGCCACCGCGCTCTCGCTGATGTGCAGGCCGCCGGCGATCGCGGCGTTCGACCGGCCCTCGGCCATCAGCTCCAGGACGTCGCGCTCGCGCGGCGTCAGGTCGCCGACCGTCCCCCTGGCCTCGCCCCGCGCGAGCAGCTTGGCGATGACCTGGGGGTCCATCACCGTGCCGCCCGCGGCGACCCGGCGGACCGCGTCGACGAACTGCTCGGTGTCGGTCACCCGGTCCTTGAGCAGATAGCCGACGGCTCCCTCGCCCCCGGCCAGCAGCTCGTTGGCGTAGAGCTGCTCGACGTACTGCGAGAGCACCAGCACGGGCAGGCCGGGCCGCCGGCGGCGGGCCTCCAGCGCGGCCTGCAGCCCCTCGTCGGTGAAGGTCGGCGGGAGGCGGACGTCGACCACCGCCACGTCCGGCTCCTCCTCCAGCAGCGCGCGCCGCAGCGCCGGGCCGTTGTCCACGGCCGCCACGACCTCGCAGCCGTGCTCGCGCAGCGTGCGTATCAGTCCGTCGCGCAGGAGGAAGAGGTCTTCGGCGAGGACAACGCGCACGGAATCTCCATCGTCACGGTGGTCGGGCCGCCCGGCGGGCTGTGCAGGGCGAGGACGCCGTCGAAGGTATCCAACCGGCGCCGCACCCCCAGCAGTCCGGTGCCGTCCGCGACGTCGGCGCCGCCGCGGCCGTCGTCGGTGACGACGGCCCGCAGCCTGCCGTCCTCGTGCGTCAGCGTGATCCGCACCTCCCGGGCCCCCGCGTGCTTGGCCGCGTTGGTCAGCGCCTCGCTCACCGCGAAGTACGCGGCGGACTCGACCGGCGCCGGGGGCCTGCCCGGCAGGGCGGCCTCGACGTGCACGTCGAGGAAGCTGTCGAGCGCCAGTGACCGGACCGCGTCGCCGAGCCCCCGGTCGGCGAGGACCGGGGGGAGGATGCCGTGGACCAGGTCGCGCAGGTCCCGCAGCGCCGCCTCGGAGGTCCGGCGGACGTCGAGCAGCAGCTCACGGGCGGCCGCCGGGTCGGTCTCCAGCAGGCGGGTGGCGCGCTCCAGCGTCATGCCCAGGGCGACGAGCCGGGCCTGCGCGCCGTCGTGCAGGTCCCGCTCGATGCGCCGCAGCTCGGCCGCCTGGGTGTCCAGCGCCCGCTCGCGCGTGTCGGTGAGCCGCTCGACGCGGCGGGCGAGTTCGGCGCTGCGCGGCGCGGACAGCAGCAGCCGGCCCCAGCGGGCGTGCAGCCGGAGCACGGCGGGCGCGGCGAACAGGCCACCGGCCATGAGGGCCAGGCCCAGGGCGAGGGCGGCGAGCATGGTCGCGGTGCTGTGCACCGGGATGAAGCCGTACCAGTTGCCGTCGTCGATGATCCGCCAGATGAACGGCTGGACGAGCGCGCCGAACGCCCCGTACTCGATGAGCGCGAGCGGCACGGCGACCAGGAGTCCGCCGACCGCCGGCTCCAGCCAGGCCCATGCCAGGTCGCGCCAGAAGCCCTCGTCGGCCAGGACGGCGCCCGCCCGGCGGCGCGGGCCCAGGGCGCGGTCGGCGGTGAGTTCCGGTGGCGGGCCGATGTGCGTGCCGGTCCAGCGGGCGGCCCGCGCGCGGGCCCGGTCGGACAGCGAGCGCAGCGCCGTCGCGGTGGGCGGCAGGAGCCGGAAGCCGGCGCCGACGGGCAACAGCAGCAGGGCGCAGACCACGAGCGAGCCCACGACCGGCACCGCCAGGGCGAGCAGGCTCGCCAGCTGGCACCGCGCGGCGGCGACGCAGGCGCGGGAGACAACCGAGGCCATGGCCGTGCGCCGCCCTATCGAACGTGTTCGGGAACCGCCCGGATCCTAGCCGGTGCCGTACGGACGCCCGCCCGGGTCCACAGCACCGCCGCCACCAGGCACGCCGCCCCGAACAGCGTCATGGGGAGCACGGCGCCGGACTCCTCGTCCATCAGCAGCAGCATGCCGAGGTTGATCAGGGCGTGGAAGCCGCCCGCGAGCGGCAGCGCCCCGGCCCGCGTCCCCTCGAGCGCCCACCCCAGGACGACGGACATCGCCACGGCCCCCAGCAGGAACGCCGCCGCGTACACCGGGTCCTGCACGAAGACCTGCACGTGCCAGACGCCCCAGACGGCGCCCACTGTGACCGAGGTGGCCGGCGGGCCGAAGCGGGTGCGCAGCAGCGGCTGCAGGAAGCAGCGCCAGCCGATCTCCTCGCCGCAGGCGCCGATCACCTGGGCCGCGACGATCAGCGCGAAGGGGTGCTCCAGCGCGTCCGGCCGGGTGAACCGCGCGTCCCCGGTGAGGAGGGCGTACGCGCCCGCGCTCAGCGCGATGATCAGGGGCGCCGTGAGCAGCAGGGCGCCCCCGCCGGCCCCGCGCCCCCGCAGGGCCCCGGCGAGCAGCGCCCGTACGCGGCCCGGCCACAGCACCGCCGCCAGCCCCACCCCCAGGGCCGGCCCGAACTGGGTCAGCTGCACGACCTCGGGGGCGATCCCGGTCGCGGGCTGCGCGGCGCCCAGGGCCCCCGCGGCCAGGAAGGCGACGGCCAGGAACACCCCCACCGGTGCTCCGATGCCGCCGTTCTGCGTGGTGCCGGCTTTCCGCATGCCGTCGTGCCCCCTCGGGTCGTTGGTTCACCTCCGACGATGCCGGGCGGCGGGGCGGCGGCCACTGCGTCTGGCTGCCGGGCAGGGGTGTACGTACGTACACCCCCCGGGCCGGTGCGGGAGCGCTCCCCTCGTGTGCTTCCGTCCGCCCCAGTGCCCACTTTCTTTAGGCGAAGTAATGAGGTAATCTAATTGTCATGCCGGAGCTGTCCCGCACCCTCGATCCAGACGACAACGCCGCCGTGAACTCTTTGCGGTCGGCGGTGATGCGGCTGTCCCGCAGGCTCAAGCACCAGCGGGTGGACGAGTCGCTCAGCCCGGCCGAGATGTCGGTCCTGGGAACCCTCGCCCGCTGCGGCTCCGCCACACCCGGCGAGCTCGCCCGCAAGGAACACGTGCAGCCGCCGTCGATGACCCGCATCGTCGCGCTGCTGGAGGGCAAGGGGCTCGTCGTCCTCGAGCCGCACCCCGAGGACCGCCGGCAGAAGGTCGTCCGCCAGACGGAGCAGGCCGAGGCCATGCTCGAGGAGAGCCGGCGCAAGCGCAACGCCTGGCTCGCCGAACTGGCCGGACAGCTCGACGAGGACGAGTGGGCGACGCTGCGCGCCGCCGCGCCCGTACTGGAGAAACTCGCGCACCTGTAGGCGCACCGGAACGCTCCCGCGAGCGTCCCGGGCCCGCGCCTGCCCGAGCACCGCGCAAGGAACAGCGCACAGAGAAGGAGGCGACCCCACTTTGAGTTCGGGACCCGGAGCAGACTCCGCACCCGCACCGAACCGCCACCACGACGCACGCACCACCTCCCTGCACACCAAGGGAGGCACGTTCAGCTCGCTCCGCATCCGCAACTACCGGCTCTTCGCCGCCGGACAGGTGGTGTCCAACACCGGCACCTGGATGCAGCGAATAGCCCAGGACTGGCTGGTCCTCAGCATCACCGGCTCCTCGGCCGCCGTGGGCATCACCACGGCACTGCAATTCCTGCCCATGCTGCTCTTCGGGCTCTACGGCGGCGTCATCGCCGACCGCGCCCCCAAGCGCCGGCTGCTGCTGATGACCCAGGCGGCGATGGGCGTCACCGGTGTCGCGCTCGCCGTGCTCACCCTGACCGGACGGGTCGAGGTCTGGCACGTCTACCTCACCGCCTTCGCCCTCGGTCTCGTCACCGTCGTCGACAACCCCGCCCGGCAGGCGTTCGTCGCGGAGATGGTCGGCCCCGCCGACCTGCGCAACGCCGTCAGCCTGAACTCCGCCAACTTCCAGTCCGCCCGCCTGGTCGGCCCGGCCGTCGCCGGTGTGCTGATCACCGCCGTGGGCAGCGGCTGGGCGTTCCTGGCCAACGGACTGTCGTTCGCGGCGCCCATCGCCGGACTGCTGATGATGCGCACGAGCGAACTGCACAAGGCCGACCGCGCCCCGCGCGGCAAGGGCCAGCTGCGGGAGGGCCTGAACTACGTCGCCGGGCGCCCGGACCTGATCTGGCCCATCGTGCTGGTCGGCTTCATCGGCACCTTCGGCTTCAACTTCCCCATCTGGCTCACGGCGTTCGTCAACGACGTCTTCCACGCCGACGCCAGCACCTACGGCCTGCTCAACACCCTGATGGCGGGCGGCTCGCTGGCCGGCGCGCTGCTCGCGGCACGCCGGGGCAGCTCGCGGCTGAGGCTGCTGGTGGGGGCCGCCGCGCTGTTCGGCGTGCTGGAGATCGCGGCGGCGCTCGCGCCGTCGTTCTGGGTCTTCGCGCTGCTGCTCGTGCCGATCGGCATGTGCGGCCTGACGATCAACGTCACCGCCAACTCCGGCCTCCAGATGGCGGCCGACCCCGCACTGCGGGGGCGGGTGATGAGCCTGTTCATGATGGTCTTCATGGGCGGCACGCCGCTGGGCGCGCCCCTGGTCGGCTGGATCACCGACGCGTACGGGCCCCGGACCGGCTTCCTCGCCGGCGGCGTCGTCTCGGCGCTCGCGGCGGCCGCCATCGGCCTGGCGCTCGCCCGGGCGGGCGACCTGCGCCTGAAGATCGACTTCCGGCGGGGCCACCGGCACGTGGCCTTCGTCCCGCGCGAGGCCCCCAAGAGCCCGGAGCGGCTGACCGCGGCGGCGTGACGGCGGGGCGGGGGCGCCACGGCTCCCCTGCCCCACCTCCGGCCGATCGGCCGTGATCCGGGCGACACTGGCCCCATGCGACTGTTCGCCGCGGTGGTTCCTCCCCAGCCCGCGATCGACGAACTGGCGGGCGAGGTGGCACAATTGCGCGCCGCCCTGCCCGACCGGCGCGGCCGCCTGCGCTGGACCGAGCCCGCCCTGTGGCACTTCACGCTCGCCTTCCTCGGCGAGGTCGACGAGGCCCTGCTCCCGGAGCTGGACGAGCGCCTCGGCCGCGCCGCCCACCGGCATCCGGTGCACGAGCTGCGGTTCGCCGGAGGCGGCCGGTTCGGCGACCGGATCCTGTGGGTCGGGGCGACCGGCTCCGTGGAGACCCTGGGCGGCCTCGCCCGCTCCACCGCCGCCGGCGCCCGGCGGGCCGGCGTGCACATGGCCGACACCAAGCCCTTCCGCCCCCACCTCACCCTCGCCCGGACCGCCGGACATGTGAATCTCCGGCCGTACGCGGAGGAGCTGGCGGAGTTCCGGGGACGCCGCTGGTGGGCCGAGCGCGTGGAGCTCGTCCAGAGCCATCTGCCCGCCTCCGGCGTCCCCGGCGAGCGCCCCCGCTACGAGACCGTGGCGTCCTGGCCCCTGGGCACCCGGCGGGTCGGCTGACCGCTCCGGTTACGCTCGAGGGGTGGACCCCAAGACCAGAAACCGGATCATGACCGGTGCGCTCGCCGTGATACTCGTCGTCGTCGCCGTGGTGGCCGCGGTGAAGTGACGCCGCCGGACGCGACACGCCGACCGCCCACCCCCTGCGGCGGGCCGCGGGCGGCGATGCTGGCCGGGTGATCCACGCCGTGCTGCACGCGCTGTCCCTCGCCGGGGCCATGACCTGGGAGATCACCTGGGCGCTGATCCTCGGCTTCGCGCTGTCCGCCGTGGTCCAGGCCGTGGTGCGGCGGTCCGCCGTCCTCTCGCTGCTCGGTGACGACCGTCCCCGTACGCTCGCCGTCGCGGCCGGACTGGGCGCGGCCTCGTCCTCCTGCTCGTACGCCGCCGTGGCGCTCGCCCGATCGCTGTTCGTGAAGGGAGCGCACTTCACGGCGGCGATGGCCTTCGAGATCGCCTCGACGAACCTGGTCGTCGAGCTGGGGGTGATCCTGGCGCTGCTGCTGGGCTGGCAGTTCACGGCGGCGGAGTTCGCGGGCGGCTTCCTCATGATCGCGGTGCTGGCGGTGCTCTTCCGCCTCACCCTGCCGGAGGGGCTGTTGCGCCGGGCGAGGGAACAGGCCGGGCGGGGCGTGGCGGGGGCGATGGAGGGGCACGCGGCGATGGACATGTCGGTGGGCGGCCGGGGCTCGTTCGTCCGCCGGCTGCTCTCGCGCAGGGGCTTCACGGCCGTCTCCCACGTCTTCGTGATGGAGTGGGCGGCGATCCTGCGCGACCTGGTGCTGGGCCTGCTGATCGCCGGCGCGATCGCCGCCTGGGTGCCGGAATCCTTCTGGCAGGCGCTGTTCTTCGAGGGCCACCCGCTGGCGGCGAAGCTCTGGGGCCCGCTGGTGGGGCCGCTGGTGGCGATCGCCTCGTTCGTGTGCTCGATCGGCAACGTGCCGCTGGCCGTGGTGCTGTGGCAGGGCGGGATCAGCTTCGGCGGCGTGGTGGCGTTCATCTTCGCCGACCTGCTGATCCTGCCCATCCTCGCCATCTACCGGAAGTACTACGGCACCCGTACGGCCCTGTACCTGCTGGGCACCTTCTACGCCGCCACGGTCCTCGCCGGGTACGCCGTGGAGTTCGCCTTCGGCGCCCTCGGGCTGATCCCCGACCGGGCCGGCGCACACGTGCCCATGGAGGGGGTGACCTGGAACCACACCACGTTCCTCAACATCGCCTTCCTCCTGCTGGGCGCGGTGCTGGTGGCCCGCTTCCTCGCCACGGGCGGACGGACGATGCTCCGTACGATGGGCGGGGCGCCCTTGCCTTGAGCGCGCTCCAGGGCGTTGGCTAGGCCGACATGGAGTACACGCAGCTCGGACGCACAGGACTCAAGGTCAGCCGACTCGTCCTCGGCACCATGAACTTCGGCCCGCAGACCGGCGAGGCCGACAGCCACGCCATCATGGACGCCGCGCTCGACGCGGGCCTGAACTTCTTCGACACCGCCAACGTCTACGGCTGGGGCGACGACAAGGGCCGCACCGAGGAGATCATCGGCAGCTGGCTCGCCAAGGGCGGCGGGCGGCGCGAGAAGGTCGTGATCGCCACCAAGGTGTTCGGCAACATGGGGTCGGACGGCGCCGACTGGCCCAACCACGACCGCCTGTCCGCCGTGAACATCCGGCGGGCCGTCGAGGGCAGCCTGAGGCGCCTGGGGACGGACCACATCGACCTCTACCAGTTCCACCACGTCGACCGGGCCACCCCGTGGGACGAGATCTGGCAGGCCATCGACGTCCTCGTCCAGCAGGGCAAGATCGTCTACGCGGGGTCGTCCAACCACGCCGGCTGGCACATCGCCCAGGCCAACGAGGCCGCCCGCCGCCGCGGCACGCTGGGGCTCGTCAGCGAGCAGTGCCTGTACAACCTCGCCGAGCGCCGCGCCGAGATGGAGGTCGTCCCGGCGGCCGAGGCGTACGGGCTCGGCGTGATCCCCTGGTCCCCGCTGCACGGCGGCCTCCTCGGCGGCGTCCTGCGCAAGGAAAGAGAGGGCGGCAGCGCCCGCGCCGCGTCCGGCCGGTCGGCCGACGCACTCGCGAACACCAAGGTCCGCGAGCAGGTGCAGGCGTACGAGGACCTGCTGGACAAGCACGGCCTCGCCCCCGGCGAGGTGGCCCTGGCCTGGCTGCTCACCCGCCCCGGCGTCACCGGCCCGATCGTCGGGCCGCGCACCCTCGAGCAGCTTCAGAGCGCGCTGCGCGCCCTGGAACTGCGCCTGGACGCGGACCTGCTGACCTCACTCGACGGGATCTTCCCGGGCCCGGGCCCCTCGCCGGAGGCGTTCGCCTGGTGAGCTACCCCTCGTAGGGGCCGCCCACGTCCCACGCCTGGTGCATCGCGTCCGCGAACGCGGCGGCGATGCGGTGCTCGCCCGCGGCGCTGGGATGCGTGCCGTCGTAGGTGTCCCGGTGCGTGTCCCAGCCCTCCGGCGGCGAGGCGAGCAGCAGCGGCGAGGCGGGCTCGGCGAGATCGGCGACGATCTTGCCGAGCAGCTCGTTGAAGCGCTCGACCTCGGCGGCGAAGTCCGGCTCCGCCATCGCGCGGACGTTGTGGAGCACCGGCATCAGCACGGCCCGTATCCGCGGGTTGGCCGTGCGGGCCTCGGCGAGGAAGCGGCGGACGTTGTCCGCCGTCTGCTCGGCGTTGGTGTAGAAGCCCAGGTCGATGAGGCCGAGGGAGACCAGCAGGGTGTCCGCCTTCCCCTTGCGCACGGCCTCCGCGATCAGCGGCGCCATGTGCAGCCACCCCTCACCCCAGCCGGCGAGGTGCGCGCGGGCGCGCTCGGGGAAGCCCGGGTCGCCGTAGTCGAGCGACCCGGCGGCATCGGCGGCGGGGTCGTAGAGCTCCCGGCGCGGCCCGACGATCCTGTACGGGCCGCCGTAGGAGGCGTTGAGGTGTTGCCACATGCGGTAGCGCCACGTGTAGTCCCCGGCGCTACCGACCGTCATCGAGTCGCCGACGAACATGATCCGCACGGCCCCCATTCTGCCTGACGGCGCATCGCGCTCTCACCTCTTTGATCTAGGCTGTAACCTAGAGGCCCTAGGAAAGGAGAGTGTCATGGCCCGTGCCGGACTGACCGCCGAGCGCGTCGTGCGCGCCGCGGCGGATCTCGCCGACGAGGTGGGGTTCGACAACATCACCGTCTCCGCGCTCGCGCGGAGCTTCGGCGTCAAGGACGCGAGCCTGTACTCGCACGTCAAGAACGTGCGGGACCTGCGCACGCGGGTCGCCGTGCTGGCCGCGGGCGAGCTCGCCGACCGGATCGGGGCCGCCGTCGCCGGACGGGCCGGGAAGGACGCGCTGGCGGCGTTCGCCGGGGCGTACCGCGACTTCGCGCTGGAGCGGCCCGGACGGTACGCCGCGACGCAGATCCAGCTCGACCCGGCGGCGGTCGCCGAATCACCCGGGCACCTGCGCAACGTCGAGTACACCTACGGCATGCTGCGCGCGTACGGGCTGTCCGAACCGGACCTCACCGACGCCGTGCGACTGCTGCGCAGCACCTTCCACGGTTTCGTCAGCCTCGAGTCCACCGGCGGATTCGGGCACTCCCGCGACGTACGGGCCTCCTGGGACCGCTCCGTCGACGCCCTGCACACCCTCCTGGAGCACTGGACATCATGAGCGAGACGACGACCGGCACCCTGCGCGTCCCCGGCGCCCGCCTGCACTACGAGGTGCGCGGCACCGGCCCCGTGCTGCTGCTCATACCGGGCGGGGGCGGCGACGCGGGCGTCTTCGAGCCCCTGTCCGCGGGCCTGACCGACCGCTGCACGGTGGTCACCTACGACCCGCGCGGCTACTCCCGCAGCCCCCTGGACGGCCCGGCCCGCGATCAGCGCGTCGAGGAACAGAGCGACGACGCGCGCCGCCTCCTGGACCACCTCTCCGACGGGCCCGCCTCCGTGTTCGGCAGCAGCTCGGGCGCCGTCGTCGCAATGGACCTGCTGGTCCGGCACCCGGAGCGGCTGCGGCGCGTGGTCGCGCACGAGCCTCCGCTCTTCGGCGTGCTGCCCGACGCCGCCCGCCACCGGGCGATGGTCGAGGGCGTGTACGGGACGTACCGCGCCGAGGGGGCCCACGCGGGGATGGCCGCCTTCGGCAGGGCGGTCGGCATGGGGGACTTCGAGATGCCGTCCCCCGGCGAACTGCCGCCGCCGTTCGCCGCCCTGATCGAGCGGCTCGTGTCCAACCAGCCGTACTTCCTCGAGCACGAGCTGCGCCAGTTCACCTCCTTCCTCCCCGACGTGCCCGCGCTGCGGGACCGGTCGGCGAAGCTGGTCCTGGCCGGCGGCAGGGACGGCCGCGACAACCTGCCGTACCGCCCGGCCACCGAGCTGGCCGCACAACTCGCCACCGAGGTCGTCGACTTCCCAGGCGGCCACTCCGGCTACACCGACCAGCCGGCCGAATTCGCCGCACTCCTTTGCGAGGTCCTCGGCTAGTCGCCCAGCACCCCCTCCAGAATCTCCACCCACTGCTCGACCACGCGCTCGCGCCGGGCGCTGTCGTCCGTCAGCAGGCTCGCCAGCCCCAGCCCGCGCGCCATGTCCAGGAACCCCTGTACGGTCTCCCGCACACCCGGCTTGTCCTCGTCGGCCCGCAGCAGCCTCAGCGCCATGCGGTGGGTCTCGCGGCCGACGCGGGCCTCCAGGTCCGTCACCCGCGTCCGCAGCCGGCCCTCGTCGTGCGAGGCGGCCACCCACAGCTGCAGCGCGGCCCGGAACAGCGGCCCGGTGTAGAGCCCGACCACCGTCCTGACCACCGCGTACCGGCGCGCCGGCCCCACGATCAGCGAGGCCGTCTCGGCGAGCGAACGCAGCTCCCGCAGACGCTCCTCCGCCACGTGCTCGACCGCGGCGATGAACAGGTCCTCGCGCGTGGGGAAGTGATGCTGGGCGGCCCCTCGCGACACCCCGGCCCGCTCGGCGACCACGGAGACGGTCGAGCCGGCCCAGCCGTGCTCGGCCAGACACTCGATGGCCGCCTCCATGAGGCGCTGCCGCGTGATGCGGCTGCGATCCTGCTTGGGGGAGGTCACCGCACCCATGCCGGATCCCTCTTCTCCAGGAACGCGGTCATGCCCTCGCAGGCCTCGTCGGAGGCGAACAGCCGCGCGGACCGCTCGGCCAGTTCCCCGGTGTCGCGGTCGAAGGCCCGCAGCACCTCCGCGGTGACCAGCCGCTTGGACTCGGCGAGCCCCTGCGGCGAGGCCCGCCGCAGCCCGGCCAGGACCGGCTCCAGGTCCTCGCCCACGGCCGTCACCAGGCCGATCCTCGCCGCCTCCCCGGCATCGAAGCGCTCGCCGGTCAGGTAGTAGCGGCCCGCGGCCCGCGCGTCGAGGCGCGGCAGCAGCGGCATGGAGATGACGGCGGGCGCCAGCCCCAGCAGCGCCTCGGTGAACGCGAAGGTCGAGGCCTCCCCGGCCATCGCGATGTCGCACGCCCCGACCAGCCCCAGCCCGCCGGCCCGCACATGGCCGCGCACGGCCGCCACCACGGGCTTGGGCAGCTCGACGATCCCGCGCAGGAGCCCGGCGAGCTCCAGCGGTCCCGTCGGCGTCGGCTCCGTGAGGTCGGCGCCCGCACAGAAGGTGTTGCCGGTGTGCGCGAGCACCACGGCCCGCGTGTCCGGATCGTCGCCGGCCCGCCCGAGCGCCTCCCGCAGCTCGCCGACCAGAGCGGTGGAGAGGGCGTTGCGATTGCGCGGCGAGTCCAGGGTCAGGGTCGTGATGCCGCGCTCGTACGAGTGGCGGACCAGCATCGGACAATCCTCCTTCTCTCAGTAGGACTTGGGGAGTCCCAGGGTCTGATGCGAGACGTAGTTGAGAATCATCTCCCGGCTCACGGGCGCCACCCGCGCCACGCGCGCCGCCGTGATCATCGAGGCCAGTCCGAACTCCACGGTGAGGCCGTTCCCGCCGAGGGTGTGCACGGCCTGGTCGACGGCGCGCACGGCCGCCTCGGCGGCCGCGTACTTCGCCATGTTGGCCGCCTCGCCCGCACCGGCGTCGTCCCCGGCGTCGTAGAGGTGCGCGGCCTTGTACATCATCAGCCGCGCCAGCTCGATCTCGATGTGCGACCGCGCCAGAGGATGCGCGACGGCCTGGTGGGCGCCGATGGGCTCGTCCCACACCTGCCGGGTCCGCGCGTAGTCCACGGCCCGGGCGACGGCGTACCGGCCCATGCCGATCGCGAACGCCGCGGTCATCACGCGCTCGGGGTTGAGCCCGGCGAAGAGCTGCAGCAGCCCGGCGTCCTCGTTGCCGACCAGCGCTTCCGCGGGCAGGCGCACATCATCCAGTACGAGCTCGAACTGCTTCTCCGGCGACGCCAGTTCCATCTCGATCGGCCGTCGCAGGAAGCCCGGAGTGTCACGGCCGACGATGAACAGGCAGGGCTTGAGCCTGCCCGTCCTGGCGTCCTCCGTCCGCCCCACGATCAGCGTCGCGTCGGCGACGTCGACGCCGGAGATGAAGACCTTGCGGCCGCTCAGGACCCAGTCCGACCCGTCCCGCCGGGCCGTGGTGGTCAGCCGGTGGGAGTTGGACCCGGCGTCGGGCTCGGTGATCCCGAAGGCCATCCTGGCCGTGCCGGCGGCGAGCCCGGGCAGCCAGGCGCGCTTCTGCTCGTCGGTGCCGAAACGGGCGATCACCGTGCCGCAGATGGCCGGCGAGACGACCATCAGCAGCAGCGGGCACCCCGCGGCGCCCAGCTCCTCCAGCACCAGGGCGAGCTCGGCGATCCCGCCGCCCCCGCCGCCGTACTCCTCGGGCAGGTTGACCCCGAGATAACCGAGCTTGCCGGCCTCCGCCCACAGCTCGTCGGCGTGGCGGCCCTCGCGCACGGCGGTGGCGAAGTACTCACGGCCGTAGCGACCGGCGAGCTGGGCCACGGCGGCGCGCAGGGCGCGGTTCTCGGCGGACTCGATCAGGTTCATGAGGACTCCTCGGACTCGGTGACCACGGCGAGCAGTTCCCCCACCTCGACCTGCCGCCCGGCCACCGCGTGCAGCGCGGTGAGCGTGCCGCCGGAGGGCGCGACGACGCGGTGCTCCATCTTCATCGCCTCCAGCCACAGCAGGACCTGCCCGGCCGTAACGGCCTTCCCCACGGCGACGCCGTCCGCGACCCGCACGACGGTGCCGGGCATGGGGGCGAGCAGGGAGCCGGGCGTGACGGGGGAGACGGGGAGGGGGAAACGGGGAAGGGGAACCAGGGCGTACGAACCGGCATGGAGTGTGTCGACATGAACAACAGAGCCATAGTCGCCCACACCAAAAACGCGCCGAACCCCCTCAACCTCGAACACAACACAATCCGGTTCGGCCTCGAGCAGCCGCACCCCGGACACCCCCTCGACAACCAGCCCGCCCCGACCGAGCCGATAGCGAACCTCGCACTCCTCGCCATCCGGCTCGGACCGATAGCACTTGACCTGAGGCTGCGAGGGAACGTTGCGCCACCCCCCGAAGGACGAACGCCCTTGGGCATCAGCGAGAGCAGCAGCAAGGGCGGCAAGCTCCAAGCCCCCACCCCCGGCGGCAAGTTCACCAAGATGCCGCCCATAAAACCCGGTATCCATCCGCCCCTGAAGAAACTCCGGATGCCGCAACGACCGAACGAGCAACTCCCGGTTGGTAACGGGCCCATGAATGCGGGCACGAGCCAAAGAATGACCCAAGGCCCGAACGGCCTCGTCCCGGCTCCGCCCCCAGGCGACGACCTTGGCGACCAGCGAGTCGTAGTGGACCGGGATCCGGTCACCGTCCGAGTAGCCGGAGTCGACACGCACCCATGGCGCG
The DNA here is from genome assembly GCF_014655595.1 of Streptomyces griseocarneus. Taxonomy (GTDB): domain Bacteria; phylum Actinomycetota; class Actinomycetes; order Streptomycetales; family Streptomycetaceae; genus Streptomyces; species Streptomyces griseocarneus. Next base: position 216,928 of record NZ_BNBL01000006.1, read on the forward strand.
TCAGGGGAGAGCGGACGGGAGGCGTCGGGGTCGCAGGGGCGGGGGTCCGGGATGCTGCCGTGTATTTGCGGGCCCAATGAGGGGGTGCGCGAAGGATGCGGGGTGCCGGGCCCGTAAATAGACGATCCCGGACCCCCGCCCCGGAGGCCCCGGCGCCGCACCCACGACGCACCGTCGCCCACGGACAGCCGGTGCACGACGCCGGCCCAAGGCCGCCAGTCCCGCGCCGGATCCTCGGCATACACCCGAGCCTCCACCGCATGCCCGTACGGAAGCGGCGGATCCTCCGGCAGCGCCACCCCCTCGGCAACCCGGATCTGCAGGGCCACGAGATCCACCCCGTACACCGCCTCCGTCACCGGATGCTCCACCTGCAGCCGGGTGTTCATCTCCAGGAAGTGCGTCCGGCCGTCCGCCGTCACCAGGAACTCGACCGTCCCCGCCCCCACGTACCCGATCGCCCGCGCCACCGCCGACGCGGCGTCGCACAGAGCCCGCGCCACCGCGCCCGGCTCCCCCGGCAGCCCCGGCGCCGGGCACTCCTCGATCACCTTCTGGTGCCGGCGCTGCAGCGAGCAGTCCCGCGTGCCCAGCGTCCACACCGTGCCGTGCGCGTCCGCGAGGACCTGGACCTCCACATGCCGTCCGCCCTCGACGTACGGCTCGACGAACACCTCGCCGTCCCCGAACGCGGCCGCCGCCTCCGAGCGGGCGGCCGCCAGCTCCCCGGGCAGGTCGGCCAGGGAGCGGACGACGCGCATGCCGCGCCCGCCACCCCCCTCGGCGGCCTTGACCAGCACCGGGAGGTCCGACTCCGTGACCGCCGAGGGGTCCAGCGGGGCGCCGCCCATCAGCCGCTTCGCCCGCGTCTTGGACGCCATGGCCTCGATCGCGTCGGCGGGCGGACCGATCCACACCAGCCCCGCGTCCGTCACGGCCCGGGCGAAGCCGGGGTTCTCGGACAGGAAGCCGTAGCCCGGATGCACGGCGTCCGCGCCCGCCGCCCGCGCGGCGGCGATCAGCAGGTCGCCCCGCAGATACGTATCGGCGGCCGCCACGCCCGGCAGCCGCACCGCCGCGTCGGCCTCCCGGACGTGGAGGGCGTCGGCGTCGGCGTCGGAGTGGACGGCGACGGTGGCGATGCCGAGCTCACGGCACGTACGAAAGATCCGGCAAGCGATCTCACCCCGATTGGCGACGAGCAAGGAAGAAACACCAGCAGAACCCAAAACAGAACCCACAACGGACCCCCCAACACCACCCCGGTCACATCCGACGTCACATCCGGAAGACACCGAACCCACCCCGAGCCCCCTCAACAGGCGCGCCGTGCACAACGGAAAGGCACAACCCGAGCACCGTCCGCGTGTCGCGCGGGTCGATGACGCCGTCGTCGTACAGCCGGCCGGACAGGAACATCGGCAGCGACTCCGCCTCGATCTGCTGCTCGACCATCGCCCGCAGCCCGGCGTCGGCGTCCTCGTCGTACGGCCGCCCCTTCGCGGCGGCGGCCGCGCGCGCGACGATGGAGAGGACGCCGGCCAGTTGCTGCGGTCCCATCACGGCGGACTTGGCGCTGGGCCAGGCGAAGAGGAACCTCGGGTCGTACGCCCGCCCGCACATGCCGTAGTGGCCGGCCCCGTACGAGGCGCCCATCAGCACCGACAGATGCGGCACGCGCGAATTCGAGACGGCGTTGATCATCATCGCGCCGTGCTTGATGATGCCGCCCTGTTCGTAGTCGCGGCCGACCATGTAGCCGGTGGTGTTGTGGAGGAAGATCAGGGGAATGTCGCGCTGGTTGGCCAGCTGGATGAACTGGGCGGCCTTCTGCGACTCCTCGCTGAAGAGGACGCCCCGCGCGTTGGCGAGCACGCCCACGGGGTAGCCGTGCAGCCGGGCCCACCCGGTCGCGAGACTGGCGCCGTACAGCGGCTTGAACTCGTCGAAGTCCGACCCGTCCACCATGCGCGCGATGACCTCGCGCGGATCGAAGGGCACCTTGAGATCCCCCGGCACCACACCGAGCAACTCGTCCTCGTCGTAAAGAGGAGGGGTGACTGAGCCCGAACGACCCGCCGAAAAAGTGTCCACCGGACGCCAATTCAGCCGAGCAACGACCCGCCGGGCCTGCCGCAACGCGTCCAGCTCGTCCACGGCGAAGTAATCGGCGAGCCCGGACACGCGCGCGTGCATCTCCGCACCGCCGAGCGACTCGTCGTCGCTCTCCTCGCCGGTGGCCATCTTCACCAGCGGCGGACCGCCGAGGAAGACCTTGGCGCGCTCCTTGACCATGATGACGTGGTCGGACATGCCGGGGACGTACGCGCCGCCGGCCGTGGAGTTGCCGAAGACGACCGCGACGGTGGGAATGCCGGCGGCGGACAGCCGGGTCAGGTCACGGAAGAGGCCGCCGCCGGGGATGAAGATCTCCTTCTGGCTCGGCAGGTCGGCGCCCCCTGACTCGACGAGCGAGACGACCGGCAACCGGTTGGCGTAGGCGATCTCGTTGGCCCGGAGGGCCTTCTTGAGCGTCCACGGGTTGCTCGCGCCGCCGCGCACGGTCGGGTCGTTGGCGGTGATGAGGCACTCGACGCCCTCGATCACGCCGATGCCGGTGACGATCGACGCGCCGACGGTGAAGTCGCTGCCCCACGCGGCGAGCGGCGAGAGCTCGAGGAACGGGGTGTCGGGGTCGACGAGAAGCTCCACCCGCTCCCGGGCGAGGAGCTTGCCGCGTGCCCGGTGCCGGGCGGTGTACTTCTCGCCCCCGCCGGCGACGGCCTTGGCGTGCTCGGCCTCGAGGGCGGCGAGCTTGTCGAGCATGGCGGCGCGGTGGGCGGCGTACTCGGGGCCGGACACGTCGAGCGCGGACGCCAGCACGGTCACAGCAGCACCTCCGGTATCTCCAGATGGCGGGCGCGCAGCCATTCGCCCACGGCCTTGGCCTGCGGGTCGAAGCGGGCCTGGGAGGCGACGCCCTCGCCGAGGAGGCCGTCCACCACGAAGTTCAGCGCCCGCAGGTTCGGCAGGACGTGCCGTTCGACGGCGAAGCCAGCGGTTTCCGGCAGCAGTTGCCGGAACCGTTCCACGGTCAGTTCGTGGGCCAGCCACCGCCACGCGGACTCGTCGCGCACCCAGACGCCGACGTTGGCGCTGCCGCCCTTGTCGCCGCTGCGGGCACCCGCGACGAGCCCGAGCGGGGCACGCCGGGTGCGCCCGGCCGGCAGCGGCTCGGGCAGCACGGTCTCGGGCTCGGGCACAAGCCCAAGCCCGGGCACAAGCTCACGTACGGCCGCCGCCCCGGAGCCCGGCACCACCACCCGCCCCCCGTCCGCGAGCATCGCCATCTGCGTGACGGCCCCGGCGTCCACGTACGCCGCCTCGAAGACCCCGTACTGCGTGCCCTTGCCCGGCGGCGTGGCGACGTGGAACCCGGGATAGCTGGCCAGCGCCAGCTCCACGCAGGCGGCCTCGACGGCCCGCCCGACCTCCGGGTCGCGGTCGCGCACGACCAGCCGCAGCAGCGCGCTCGCCTCCTCCTGTACGGGCGCGTCGGCCCGGTCCGTACGGGCGAGGGTCCAGCGCACCCCGGCCGGCCGGCGTGCGGCCAGGACGCCGTCGAGCTGGTCGCGGACGAGCCGGGCCTTGGCCTCGATGTCCAGGCCGGTCAGGACGAAGACCACCTCGTGCCGCCAGCCGCCGGGCCGGGTCAGCCCGACCTTGAGCGAGGCCGGCGGGGCCTCGCCGCGCACCCCGCTGACGCGCACCCGGTCGGGCCCGTCGGGCGTGAGCCGGACGGTGTCGAGCCGGGCCGTCACGTCGGGGCCGAGGTAGCGGGCGCCCGCCGTCTCGTACAGCAGCTGGGCGGTGACCGTGGAGACGTCGACGACGCCGCCCGTGCCGGGGTGCTTGGTGATGACGGCCGAGCCGTCCGCGTGGATCTCGGCAAGGGGGAAGCCGGGGTGGCGGACGTCGTGTTCGCCGAAGAAGGCGTAGTTGCCGCCCGTCGCCTGGGTGCCGCACTCGAGGATGTGCCCGGCGACGACCGCGCCGGCCAGCGCGTCGAGGTCGCCGGCGCCCCACCCGAAGTGCGCGGCGGCCGGGCCGGTGACGAGGGCGGCGTCGGTGACCCGGCCGGTGACCACCACGTCCGCGCCGGCCCGCAGGCACGCGGCGATGCCGCCCCCGCCGAGGTAGGCGTTGGCGGTGAGGACGTCCTCGCCCCACCGCTGGTCCTCGAGCAGGTCGTCGCCGGTGACGTGGGCGACGCGGGCGGGGATGCCGAGGCGGTCGGCCAGTTCGCCGATCCGACCGGCGAGGCCGGCGGGGTTGAGGCCACCGGCGTTGGTGACGAGGGTGACGCCGCGCTCGACGGCGAGGCCGAGGCTCTGCTCCAGCTGGCCGAGGAAGGTGCGGGCGTAGCCCCGGTAGGGGTTCTTCAGTCGGTCGCGGCCGAGGATGAGCATGGTCAGCTCGGCGAGGTAGTCGCCGGTGAGGACGTCCAGCGGGCCGCCGGTGAGCATCTCGTGCAGGGCGTCGAAGCGGTCGCCGTAGAAGCCGGAGGCGTTGCCGATTCGGAGGACAGGCGCAGGCATGGCACGGGAGGGTGGCAGCGGCCGACAAAACAAGCAAGCGTGCTTGCATGATTTTCGGCCGGGTGAGGCCGGGGCGAGGCGGGGGCGATCAAACGCCCGCGTCCCTCCCCGCCGCACCCGAACCATCGGCCAGAACCTCCGCCAGATGCAGCCCCCGCACCCCCGTGAGCTGGCGGATCTGCGTACGGCAGGAGTAGCCGTCGGCCAGTACGACGGCGCCGTCCGGCGCCTGCCGCAGGGAGGGCAGCAGCGTTTCCTCGGCGCACGCGACGGAAACGTCGAAATGGCCGCGTTCGTACCCGAAGTTCCCGGCCAGCCCGCAGCATCCGCCGCTGAGTTCGCCGGTCATCCCGGCGCGCCGGCGAAGGCGCCGCTCCGCCTCGTCGCCCAGGACGGCGTGCTGGTGGCAGTGGGTCTGCCCGACGACGGGCAGGCCGATGCGGGGCGGCCGCCAGTGCGGCGCGAACTCCTCCAGGGCCTGGGCGAAGGTGCGGACGGAGGAGGCGAGCCGATGGGCGCGAGGATCGTCCGAAAGCAGCTCCGGCAGGTCCGTGCGCAGGGTGGCCGTGCAGCTCGGTTCGAGGCCGACGACGGGCCGGCCGGCGGCCAGGTCCGGGGACAGGGCGTCGAGGGTGCGGCGCATCGCGGCCCGGGCGCGGCCGAGCTGGCCGGTGGAGACCCAGGTGAGCCCGCAGCACACCGGCCGGTCCGGCACGCCGACGCGCAGCCCGGCGTCCTCCAGCACGGCGACGGCGGCGCGTCCGGCCCCGGGGGAGAGGTGGTTGGTGAACGTGTCGGGCCACAGGACGACCTCGGTTCCTCCCGCACCCGCCGGAGGCCTCCGTTTCCACCACCGCGTGAACGGCTCGTGAGCGAGCTCCACGAGCGCGCGCTCCGGCGCGATGCCTCCGGCCCGCTTCGCGAGCGCCGCCAACGGCCCCACGCGCGCGAGCGCGTTGAGCGCCGGCGTGGCCCGCAGTGCCGCCGCGCCGCGCAGCCACACCGGCAGCCACCCCATCGTGTAGTGCGCGGCCGGGCGGAGGCGCCGCGCGTAGTGGTGGTGCAGGAACTCCGCCTTGTACGTGGCCATGTCCACCCCCACCGGGCAGTCGGTGCGGCACCCCTTGCAGGCCAGGCACAGGTCCAGCGCCTCGCGCACCTCGGGCGCCCGCCAGCCGCCGGTGACCACCTCGCCCGCCAGCATCTCGTGCAGCAGCCGGGCCCGCCCCCGGGTGGAGTGCCGCTCCTCTCCCGTGACCCGGAACGAGGGGCACATCACGGCCGTACCGGTTGTACCGGTCGTCGTCTCGCGGCACTTGGCGACGCCCACGCACCGCCGGACTGCCGCCGCGAAGTCCCCGCCGTCCGCCGGATAGCCGAACTCCACGTCGACCGCTCCCGCCCCCGCCCCCGCCCCCGTCCCTGCCCCTGCCTCCGCCCGTCCGGGCAGGACGTCGAAGCGGAGGTTCTCGTCGAGCCGGTAGGGGCGCACGAGCATGCCGGGGTTGAGTTTGCCCGCCGGGTCCCAGAGGTCCTTGAAGCGCTCGAAGAGGCGTACGACGTCCGTCCCGTACATGCGCGGCAGCAGCTCGGCCCGCGCCTGGCCGTCGCCGTGCTCGCCGGACAGCGAGCCGCCGTGCGCGACCACGAGGGCGGCCATGTCGGACGAGAAGGCGCGGTAGCGCCGCACCCCCTCCGCGCTCAGCAGGTCGACGTCGATGCGCACGTGGACGCAGCCCTCGCCGAAGTGGCCGAAGGGCGCGCCGCGCAGTCCGTAGCGCCCCAACAGGGCCCGGAAGTCCCGCAGATACGCTCCCAGCCGGGCCGGCGGCACCGCGCAGTCCTCCCAGCCCGGCCAGGCCTCGCCGCCGCCGGGCAGCCGGGTGGCGGCGCCGGCCGCGTCCTCCCGTACGCGCCACAGCGCCCGCTGCTCCGCGCCGCCGGTGACGACGGCGTGCCCGGTGGCGCCGTCGGCGGCCGCCGCCCGGCAGACCTCCGCCGCCTTCGCCGCCGCCTCGGCCGGCGTCGCGCCGCCGGTCTCGGCGAACAGCCAGGCCGCGCCCCTGGGCAGCAGCCCGGCGATGCCGCCCACCAGGTCGGCGGCCATCCCCTCGACCGTCAGCGGCCCGAGCGGCAGCAGCCGGGGCGCCGCGTCCGCCGCCGCGCCCTCGTCCGGGTAGCCGAGCACCGCCAGCGCGCGGGCGCCCGGCCTCTCGACGAGGCGGACCGTGGCCTCGGTCAGCACCCCGAGCGTGCCCTCGCTGCCGGTGAAGGCCCTGGCCAGGTCGTATCCCCGCTCGGGCAGCAGCGCGTCCAGCGCGTAGCCGGAGATCCGGCGCGGCAGGTCCGGGAACCCGGTGCGCAGTAACATCAACTCGCCGCGTACGAGCGCCCGTACGTCGTCCGCCAGCCGTTCCGGCAGCCCGGCGAGCGCTTCGGGGCCCCGGCCGAGCCGGGCGTGCTCGCCGCCGTAGGTCAGCACCCGCAGCGCGGCCACGTTGTCGGCCGTCGTGCCCCAGGCCACCGAGTGCGCCCCGCAGGCGTTGTTGCCGATCATCCCGCCGAGCGTGCACCGCCCGTGCGTCGACGGGTCGGGCCCGAACGTCAGCCCGTACGCGTCCGCCGCCGCCCGCAGCGTGTCGAGCACGACGCCCGGCTGGACCACGGCCGTGCGCTCCCCGGGGTCGAGGCGGACGATCGCGTTCATGTGCCGGGTGAAGTCCAGCACCACCCCTTCGCCCGTCGCCTGCCCGGCGACCGACGTCCCGCCGCCGCGCGCGACGACGGCCACGCCGTGCTCGCGGCACACGGCGAGCGCGGCCGCCACGTCGTCGGCGTCGCGCGGCGCGACCACGCCGAGCGGCACGCGGCGGTAGTTCGACGCGTCCATGGTCATCAGCGCGCGGGCGGTGGTCGAGAAGTCCACGCCGCCGGCCACGGCCGCCCGCAGCGCCCGTTCCAGCGCGGCGCTCCCGCCGCGTCCCCGGTTCGCCCCGCCCTCGCCGCTCCCGCCGCTTTCGCCCATGGGCGTCATCCTGCAGGCCGCCGGCCTGCGCCGGGGGAGGGCCCGGCGGGCATGAGCCACATCTCATCCGATGGAACGGCAGCCCCGCGCGCCGCTCTTTCGCACTAGGCTGCGGCCGTGGCTGATATCCAGATCCCCGCTGACATCAAGCCCGCCGACGGTCGCTTCGGCGCGGGCCCGTCCAAGGTGCGGACCGAGGCGCTCGACGCCCTGGCTGCCACCGGAACCTCTCTGCTCGGCACGTCCCACCGCCAGGCTCCCGTCAAGGACCTGGTCGGCAGGGTGCGCGCGGGCATCGGTGAGCTCTTCTCCCTGCCCGAGGGCTACGAGGTGATCCTCGGCAACGGCGGCTCGACCGCGTTCTGGGACATCGCCACGCACGGCCTCATCGAGTCGAAGTCGCAGCACCTGACCTTCGGTGAGTTCTCGTCGAAGTTCGCCACGGCCGCCCGGCTGGCCCCGTGGCTCGAGGAGCCGACCGTCATCTTCTCCGAGCCCGGCACCCACCCGGAGCCGAAGGCGGAGGCGGGCGTCGACGCCTACGCCCTCACCCACAACGAGACCTCCACCGGCGTGGCCGCGCCCGTCCGGCGCGTCGAGGGCGCGGACGCCGGGTCGCTGGTGCTGGTGGACGCCACCTCCGGCGCGGGCGGGCTGCCGGTCGACATCACCGAGACCGATGTCTACTACTTCGCGCCGCAGAAGTCCTTCGCCGCCGACGGCGGCCTGTGGATCGCGGTGTTCTCCCCGGCCGCCCTGGAGCGCGCGGCCCGCGTCCACGCCTCCGGGCGGCACATCCCCGAGTTCTTCTCGCTGCCGACCGCGATCGACAACTCGCTGAAGAACCAGACGTACAACACCCCGGCGCTGTCCACCCTCTTCCTGCTCAACGAGCAGCTGGAGTGGCTCAACGGCCAGGGCGGCCTGGACTGGGCGGTCCGCCGCACGGCGACCTCCGCCCGCACCCTCTACGGCTGGGCTGAGGCCTCCAAGCACGCGTCCCCGTTCGTCGCGGACCCGGCGCGGCGCTCGGCCGTCATCGGCACGATCGACTTCTCCGAGGACGTGGACGCCGCCGCGATCGCCAAGGTGCTGCGCGCCAACGGCATCGTCGACACCGAGCCCTACCGCAAGCTGGGCCGCAACCAGCTGCGCGTGGCGATGTTCCCGGCGATCGACCCGGCGGACGTCGAGGCCCTGACGGCCTGCGTGGACTACGTCATCGAGCGTCTCTGACACCCGCCGCGGCCGGGGCGGACCGCGTGTCCGCCCCGACCGCGGCGTGGTTCACGTACGCCACGCGGGCTCACGTACGTCGCGCGAGCTCACGTACGTCGCGTAGGGCCCACGCACGCCACTTAGCTCACGTGCGCCACGTGGTTCACGTACGCCGCAGCAGCCGGCGCAGTCCGACGACCAGCAGGGTCACGACCACCAACAAGCCCGCCCCTATGGCGAGGTTGCGGTCGCGTTCGTGCCCCCCCGAGCCCGAGGCGTTGGCGTCGGACCGGTCACCCCCCTTGCCGGAGTCGTCGTCGCCCGCGCGCTCGGACACGCTCTCGGGCAGCAGCTCGCCCTTGAGCTCGACGGGGGTGACGCGGCTGCCGGCGCCCTCCGTCCCGTACATCAGGGTGCGGCCGTCGGGGGTGAACGTGACGGACTCGCCCTGCCGCTGCAGCGGGACGGTGGGGCGGCCGGCCTCCTCGCCCAGGCGGCCGTTCTGCCAGCGGTACGCGCGTGCCTCGAAGTAGCCGCGGACCACCAGCCGCGTGCCGTCCGGGGAGAACGCGCCGTCCGTCGCCCAGACGTTGACGTCCGCGACGCGCCGGAAGGTGTTCACGCCGGACTCCGACAGGTGCTGTGGCCCCTCGTAGAGGGCGCCCTTGCCCGAGCGCTTCTTGCTGGCGATGTAGAGGCGGCCCGTCTTCGGATGGACCATCAGCGACTCCGCGTCGCGCGGCCCCTCGTCGTAGCGGACGGTGAGGCGGACGGGGGCGACGGACGTGTCCCGCAGCGTCTTCGGCTCCGGGAAGCGGTAGATCCACACCTCGGGCCAGCTGCCGCCGAGGTTGTCGCCGATGTCGGCGAGGTAGATGTTCCCGTCGGGCCCGATCGAGATGGCCTCCACGTCCCGGGGATTGATGCCGTTGAGCGTCACCGTCGCGACCGTGCGCCCCGTGCGGCTGTCCACGGCGAAGACGTTCGCGCCGTCGCCGCTGTCGTTGTGGGTCCAGTACACGCCCGGGTGCGCGCGGCTGGCGGCCAGGCCGCTGGACTCCTTGATCCTCGGGTCCTGGATGGTGAAGGCGGAGGGGACATCGCCGTCCGCCGCCGGTACGGCCCTCGCGGGCGGGGCGGCGGACAGCGCGACCAGCGCGGCGATCCCCAGGGCTGGGAGGAATGGACGCATGGACCAAGCCTGCCATCCGGGCGTGGCGGAGCGGCGGCAGCCACCGCTCCGCCACGCCCCGGTCGCATGATCATGCGATCCTCGCGGCGGCGCCCGCAGGGCGCGCGGCCGCCGTCCGCCCGGGGGGTGGGGGCCGTCAGCGCACGATGTCGGCGTAGCCGTCGACCTGGCGCGGGTCGCGCGGGCCGGGGCCGACGTAGCGCGCCGAGGGGCGCACGAGGCGGCCGGTGCGCTTCTGCTCCAGGATGTGGGCGCTCCAGCCCGCCGTGCGGGCGCAGGTGAACATCGAGGTGAACATGTGCGCGGGGACCTCGGCGAAGTCCAGGACGATGGCTGCCCAGAACTCGACGTTGGTCGCCAGCACCCGGTCCGGGCGGCGGTTGTGCAGCTCCTCCAGCGCGGCCTTCTCCAGGGCTTCGGCGACCTCGAAGCGCGGCGCGGCCAGCTCCTTGGCCGTGCGGCGCAGGACGCGGGCGCGCGGGTCCTCGGCGCGGTAGACGCGGTGGCCGAAGCCCATGAGGCGCTCGCCGCGGTCGAGGGCGCCCTTGACGTAGGCGACGGCGTCGCCCGTGCGCTCGATCTCCTCGATCATGCCCAGGACGCGGGAGGGCGCGCCGCCGTGCAGCGGGCCGGACATGGCGCCGACCGCGCCGGACAGGGCGGCGGCCACGTCGGCGCCCGTCGAGGCGATGACGCGGGCGGTGAAGGTGGAGGCGTTCATGCCGTGCTCGGCGGCCGAGGTCCAGTAGGCGTCGACGGCCTTGACGTGCTTGGGGTCGGGCTCGCCGCGCCAGCGCTTCATGAAGCGCTCGACCACGGTCTCCGCCTTGTCGATCTCCCGCTGCGGCACCATCGGCAGTCCCTGGCCGCGGGCCGACTGGGCGACGTACGACAGGGCCATCACGGCGGCCCGGGCGAGGTTGTCGCGGGCGGTGGCCTCGTCGATGTCGAGGAGGGGTTTGAGTCCCCAGACCGGTGCGAGCATCGCGAGCGCGGACTGGACGTCGACGCGGATGTCACCCGAGTGCACGGGGATGGGGAAGGGCTCGGCCGGCGGCAGGCCGGGGTTGAAGGAGCCGTCGACCAGCAGGCCCCAGACGTTCCCGAAGGACACGTCGCCCACCAGGTCCTCGATGTCGACGCCTCGGTAGCGGAGCGAGCCGCCTTCCTTGTCGGGTTCGGCGATCTCCGTCTCGAACGCGACGACTCCTTCGAGTCCGGGTACGAAGTCGGACATCAGGCGGCTCCTCATGATGTGTTCGACACGCGACTGCCGACCGGGGCCGTGTGCGCGGCTCGCGGTCCGTCCCGGTCAAAAGCGGTCATGCCCCGTGCGGTGGTGGTTCACCCGGTGGTTCACCCGGCCTCCGCAGAAAGCCTCCGCAGAATGCCGCGCGAAAGCCGTCGCCGTGCCGGGGCCGGAAACGATAGCCCCTTGGTCAGCGGAGCCACAGCTGTACACCTCGGTGATGTCCGGCACACCGCGCGTTCGGCGGGTCCGTGACGGGGCCGGGTCTTCTCCCGCCGCCGCCCGCTCCTGCAAGATGTGGCCGTGTCCCACACCGACGAACACACCGACGAGTACGCACACGAGCACGACCTCGCCGCCATGCGCCGGCACTACGAGTTCGAGGGCATCGCCGAGGACGAGCTGGCGCCCGGCCCCCACCGGCAGTTCGCGCGCTGGTTCGCCGAGGCCGCCGCGGGGGAGCTGCACGAGCCCAACGCCATGGTCGTCTCCACGGCGGACGCGGCCGGCCGGCCCAGCTCGCGGACCGTGCTGCTGAAGGGCTACGACGAGCGCGGCTTCGTCTTCTACACCAACTACGGCTCGCGCAAGGCCCGGGAGATCGCGGCCAACCCGCACGTCTCCCTGCTCTTCCCCTGGTATCCGCTGGCCCGTCAGGTGGTGGTGACGGGCACGGCCGAGCGGGTGGATCCCGAGGAGACGGCCGTGTACTTCCGCTCCCGGCCCTACGGCTCGCAGATCGGGGCCTGGGCGAGCGAGCAGTCCGCGGTGGCGGCCTCGCGCGCCGACCTCGACGCGGCGTACGCGCGGATGGCGGCCCGCTTCCCGGAGGGCGAGCCGGTGCCGGTGCCGCCGCACTGGGGCGGCTTCCGGGTCACGGCGCGGACCGTGGAGTTCTGGCAGGGGCGGGCGAACCGGCTGCACGACCGGCTGCGGTACGTCCGCACCGACGGCGCGGGCGACAGCGGCTGGCGCGTGGAACGCCTGTGCCCGTGAGCCGTCTGTGTCCGTAAACCGTCTGTACCCCTGAACCGCCTGTGCCCGTGAACGCAGACGATCCGTGGGCTGTTACCGCCGCACGCGCACAGCGCGAACGCGGCGGTGCCGAGCGGACGACTCGGCGGCCCACGGATCGGGTGACTGCCTGGGATTCGGCCGGCGGAGCCGGCGCTGCGTAGATACGCGACGACGGGCGCTAGCCCGCAGTCACCTCACGCGTCCGGAAAGAAATCATGTCCCGAACCACCTCCCTTCTCGTGTACGGCACAGCCTAGGAAGGGCCTCCGGCGGCGACAAGCGAATTTTCCGCGGCGTGATTTCGGCGTACGGATTTCACCGAACGCGGTGTGGTCCGCGCCCGTCTCGAGTTGAATGCCGCTCGTGCAGGACATGCACGGCACGCTCCACCCGCAGACGCGTTCAGCAGGGGGTACCCCGTGACCGCTCCACACCAGTCCGGCCCCGCCCGCCACGGACCGACGGCGGACGGCGACGACCACGACCTCCTCGCGGCTCTCCTGGACGGCATGGACGCCGCCCTGTGCGCCTTCGACGCGGACGGCACGGTCACCCACTGGAACCGCGAGGCCGAACGGATACTCGGCTGGAGCGCGCGCGAGGCCGTCGGGCGGCGAGGCCTGGCGGGCTGGGCGGTGCGCGAGGCGGACGCGGAAGAGGTCACCGGGCGGCTGCTGGGCGCGATGAAGGCCCCGGGGCGGCAGGTCGACGAGTTCGCGCTGCTGACCAAGGACGGCGGGCGGGTGCTGGTGCGCATCCAGTCCTCCGCCGTGCCGGGCGCGGACGGCAGCCCGGCCGGGGTGTACTGCGCGTTCAGCGAGGTGCACACGCAGATCGACCTCGAACGGTCGGTCGCGCTGAGCGAGGCGCTGTTCGGCGAGGCCTCCTCGTGGGGCGTGGTGCTGGTCGACGCGGACCTGCGCCCGGCCCTGGCCAACGCGCACGCCGCCCGGCTGCTGCGGACGAGCCGCACGGCGCTGCTGGGCCGGCCGCTGGGCGATCTGCTCGACCAGGGCGTGGAGGAGCTCGAGGGCGCGCTGCAGCACGTCCTGGCGGCCGGTGCCCCGCCCGCGCCCACCGAGCTGTGGGTGACGGTGCGCTCGGCCGACGCGGTGGCCGGGGCCGCGGCGGAGCGCCGCTGCTGGCGCAGCGGCTTCCTGAGACTGGCGACGCCGCTGGTGGAGGAGCCGGTGCCGCTGGGCGTGGCCTGGCTGTTCCTGGACGTGACGAAGACGCGGCTGGCCGAGCAGGAGAGCGCGCGGCTGCGCTTCCGGGGCAGCCAGCTGCACCGCGCGGGGCGGGCCGTGGCCGAGTGCGAGGACCCGATGGAGGCCGCGGCGCTCTACCTGGACTTCGCCCTCGCGGGCTTCGCCGACCACGCCCTGATCGACCTGCTGCCGGATCCGGAGGCCGACCCGGACGAGCCGGTGCGGCTGATCCGCGCCGCGACGACGCCCGCCGGGGCGCCGGGCCAGGGCCCCGTCGCGGCCGGCGGCGGCCTGCCCGTGCCGTACGCGGACGGCCATCCGGCGCTCCAGGCGGTCGAGCGCTGCGGCTCGGTACGGGCGGCCGCGGACCGCAGCGAGGGGTGGGCGGCGGCCCGCAGATGGCCCGACGGCACGCGGCACGCCCTGGCCACGGCGCTGCGCAGCCGGGGGCGGACGGTGGGCGTGGTCACGTTCCTGCGGGGCGGCTCGCGCAGGGCCTTCGACCGGGCGGACGCGGTGTACGCCGAGGACATCGCCTCGCGGGTCGCCGCCGCGATCGACCTGGCGGTGGCGGTGGCGGGGTAGGAGCGGGCGACGGCGGTGGCGGGTGGGAGCGGGGAAGAAGATCCCGGCCTAGTGCCGGAAGAAGATGCGGTCCCCGTACTCGCTCAGCACCCGTCCGTTCCACTCGTGGCCGCCGTCCACGTTCCCGGACCGCAGCATCGGCGGGTCGATGCCGCGCGCGGCCAGCTCCCCGGCGGCGGACGCCACGACGGCCTGCACCACCGCCGCGCCGACGACCGTGGAGGCCGGCCCGAAGGGCGCCGCGATGCCCTCGGCGGACAGCTCGGCGTCGCCCGTGCCGATCTTCGTGTCGATGACGATGTCGCAGTGGTCCTTGAGGAACGTTCCGGACGCGTGCCGCGAGCGGGTCTCCTCGGCGTACGCCAGGGACGTGATGCCGATGACCTTCAGGCCGAGGGCGCGGGCGTTCACGGCCATCTCGACCGGCAGGGAGTTGCGCCCGGACAGCGAGATGACGATCAGGGCGTCGCCGGGCTGCGCGGGGCTGGTGTCCAGGACCGCCCCGGCGAGCCCGTCCACCCGCTCCAGGGCGCTGCCGAGCGTGGCGGGCATGACGTCGACGCCGACGACGCCCGGCACGGCCAGCAGGTTCATCAGGGCGAGCCCGCCGGCGCGGTAGACGACGTCCTGCGCGGCGAGCGAGGAGTGCCCGGCGCCGAAGACGAACAGCCGGCCGCCGTCGGCCACGGTGTCGGCGAGCGCGCTCCCGGCGGCGGCGACGGTGTCGGCCTCCTCGTCGCGCACGCGCCCCAGCAGCGCGATCGCGGCGTCGAAGAACTGCCCGGCAAGCTTGTTCTCGCTCATCGCTGCGGGGCTCCTTGGCTCGGTTCGGCTCGACGTCACGTTGCGGTCTCGACCTGGGCCCTGTCAATACGACGGGGGCGGGCGGCGGCGTACGCGGCCCTGTTGTCCGCGGCATGCGTCAGAATTGAGTCCAGGGCCAGCGCACGACTTATCGAGGGGCACGGCATGTCCGGACTGATCGACACCACGGAGATGTATCTCCGCACCATCCTTGAGCTGGAAGAGGAAGGTGTGGTCCCCATGCGCGCCCGCATCGCCGAGCGGCTCGACCAGAGCGGCCCGACGGTGAGCCAGACGGTGGCCCGCATGGAGCGCGACGGCCTGGTCTCCGTCGCCGGCGACCGTCACCTGGAGCTGACCGAGGAGGGCCGCCGGCTGGCCACGCGCGTGATGCGCAAGCACCGCCTCGCGGAGTGCCTGCTGGTCGACGTGATCGGCCTGGAGTGGGAGCAGGTGCATGCCGAGGCCTGCCGCTGGGAGCACGTGATGAGCGAGGCCGTGGAGCGGCGGGTGCTGGAGCTGCTGCGCCACCCCACTGAGTCGCCGTACGGCAACCCCATCCCGGGCCTGGAGGAGCTGGGCGAGAAGTCCGAGTCGGACCCCTTCCTCAACGACGGCATGGTCAGCCTGATGGACCTCGAGCCGGGCTCCGAGGGCAAGACCGTGGTCGTCCGCCGCATCGGCGAGCCGATCCAGACCGACGCCCAGCTGATGTACACCCTGCGCCGCGCCGGCGTGCAGCCCGGCGCTGTGGTCAGTGTGACGGAGTCGCCCGGTGGGGTGATGGTGGGCAGCAGTGGCGAGGCCGCCGAGCTGGCCTCCGACATCGCCTCCCATGTGTTCGTAGCCAAGCGCTGACCGGCCTCGACGCCCGGGAACGGGCCGCCGCGCCGGGTACGTACGCCCGGTTACGTCAACCTGCCGAGCCGCGGCGGAATCGGCGCGCTCGGGCCCGAGGCGTGCCACGCTGGCGCTGAGTGCCGATGCGCATATGCGCGCCGACGGCCGTGGGGAGGGGATCGCATGAGGCCGGCGAACCGCACGGGCCGCGCCACCGCCCGCGGGGACGGGAACGGGCGCGGAAGCGGGCACGGAAACACGCACGAGAACACGCACGGGAACGCGCACGAGAACGGAAAAGGGCCCCGGCGCCCTCATGGGCTGCCGGGGCCCCACCTCCCCGTTGTCCCCCGTGGCGACCCGGAGCCCCGAGCTCCCAGGGTGCGCCTCGCGGACCTTCTTCCCCGAGCGGTCCGCGCCCGAGTCGATTTCTCCCCTGACCGCAGACGGTCAATCCTGCCGCCCGGTCACTCGAACGAGGGGTGTTGCGCGCAACAACGGTTCATTCGAATGGAAGTTCCATAGGGTTGGGCTGCTCGGGGGAGACGAGGGGGTGCCAGGGCTCATGGTGCGGCGCATCGAAGTGACCGGAAGCGGCGGAGTGCGGCTTGCCGCCTGGGAGTTCGCCGAACCGCAGAAGACCGGGGGCGCGGGTCGCCGCGCGGTCCGCTGCGCCGGGCGGGACGGCGGCAGGCGGTGCTCCGGGGAGGGCGGCGTCCTGCTCCTGCACGGCCTGCTGGGCCGTGCCGCGCACTGGGCGGACACCGCCCGCTGGCTCTCCGCGCGCTATCGCACGATCGCCCTCGACCAGCGCGGCCACGGCCGCAGCGACAAGCCGGTCAGCGGCCCGTACGCCCGCGAGGCATATGTCGCCGACGCCGAGGCGGCCGTCGAGCAGCTCGGCCTCGCCCCCGTCACCCTCATCGGCCACGCCATGGGCGCCCTCACGGCCTGGCAGCTGGCCGCCCGCCGCCCCGACCTCGTGCGGGCCCTGGTCATCACCGACATGCGGGCCTCCGCCCTGGGCGCGGCCACGCAGCGCGAGTGGAGCGAGTGGCTGGGTTCCTGGCCGGTGCCGTTCGCCACGCTGGCCGACGTCCGCAAGTGGTTCGGCGAGGACGACCCGACCCTGGAGCGCCCCGCGCCCGCCCGTGGTGACTTCTACGCCGAGGTGATGGCCGAGCGCGCCGACGGCTGGCGGCCGCTGTTCTTCCGCCGCCAGATGCTGCAGGCCCGCGAGGGCTACGCCCACGACGCCCACTGGGAGGAGCTGGCGCAGGTGGAGTGTCCCGCCCTGGTGGTGCGGGGGCTGGACGGCGCGCTGGGCCGTGCCGAGGCGCAGGAGATGGTCCGGGTCCTGCCGCGCGGCCGCTACGCCGAGGTCCCCGACGCGGGCCACCTGATCCACTACGACCAGCCCGACGGCTGGCGCCGGGTCACCGAGCCCTTTCTGGAGGCGGCCGTGCCGGCCTGACGCCGGGAGCGTCCGGGAAGGGCCGGAGGTGTCCCGAATTAATTCAACGACCGTTGACATAGCCCCGGTGGCGGGTGTGCACTGGCTGTAGGGCGCCCTTCGCCACGTCGCGTACGAGCCGCGCCACAGCCGTCCACCGGGAGCTGTCATGTCACTGCGCACCGAACCCACCGCCGACGTCCTGGTCGTCGGAGCCGGCCCCACCGGACTCCTGCTGGCCGGCGATCTCGCCGCCGCCGGGGTGCGCGTCGTCGTGCTGGAGCGGCGCGCCCAGGAGTCCAACCTCACCCGCGCCTTCGCCGTCCACGCCCGCACCCTCGAGGTGCTCGACGCCCGCTCGCTCGCCGAACCGCTCATCGCCACCGGCACCTTCCTGCAGGGCCTGCGCATCTTCGGCCGCACGCGCATCGACCTCGGCGCGCTCGACACCCGCTTCGCGGGCGTCCTCATCACCCCGCAGTACGAGCTCGAGCGGCTCCTGGAGGAGCGCGCGCTGGCCCGCGGAGCCGAGATCCGGCGCGGCGCGAAGGTGACCGGGCTGCGCCAGGACGCGGACGGCGTCGACGTGGACGTCCAGCCGGTCGAGGAGGGCGCCGCCCCCCTCACGCTGCGCGGCCGCTACGTCGTCGGCACGGACGGGGTGCACAGCGCCGTCCGCGCGGCCATCGGCATGCCGTTCCCCGGCAAGTCGGTGCTGCGGTCCGTGATGCTCGCCGACGTACGCCTGGACACCCCGCCCGGTCAGGTGCCCGCGTTCAACGGCGTCGCCGACGGCTTCGCGTTCATCGCCCCCTTCGGCGACGGCTGGTACCGCGTCATCGCCTGGGAGCGGGGCAGCGACCTGCCCTCCGACGTGCCCGTGGACTTCGACAACCTCAAGGCCGTCACCCGGGCCGCCTTCGGCACGGACTTCGGCATGTGCGAACCCCGCTGGACCTCGCGCTTCCACAGCGACGAGCGCCAGGTGCCCCGCTACCGCGACGGCCGGGTCTTCCTCGCCGGCGACGCCGCCCACGTCCACTCGCCCGCCGGCGGGCTGGGCATGAACGCCGGCATCCAGGACGCCGCCAACCTCGGCTGGAAGCTGGCCGCCGTCCTCGCCGGGCGGGGCGACGACGCCCTCCTCGACAGCTATCACACCGAGCGCCACCCGGTCGGCACCCAGGTGCTGCGCGCCAGCGGGGCGCTCGTACGCACCGTGCTGGCCTCCTCGCCCACCACCCGCCGGCTGCGCAACACGGTGGCGGCGGCCGCCTTCCTCGTACCCCCGGCCACCCAGCGGATCGCGCGCTTCATCTCCGGGATCGGCATCCACTACCCCGCCCCGCCCGGCGCCCACCCCCTCACCGGCCACCGCGCGCCCGACCTGGCGCTGGCCGAGGTCGACGGCGGCCCGACGCGGCTGTACGAGGCGCTGCGCGCCGGGACGCACGTCCGCGTCCTGCCGCGCGGCGCAGGGCCGAAGAAGGAAGCCGGCGTCACCACGGTCACCCGTGCCGACGCCGGCTCCACGACGCTGCTCGTACGCCCCGACGGGTACATCGAGCATGCCTCGGACCGCCAGGGCGTGTCCTAGCCCTTGTTGACGGCCGCGAGGATCTCCGGCAGCTGGCCGACCGCGCGGGGCGCGGCGAGCCGCAGTCCGAGCCACGCCGTCAGCAGGCCGTAGCCCGCGCCCAGCGGCAGCAGGATCCACAGCAGGGAGTGCGCCCCGGCCACGTGCAGCCAGATGGCCAGCGCGCCCAGCGGGGCGCACAGCACCGCACCCACCAGGGCGCCCAGCATGCCGAACCAGGCGATGGCGCCCTGGCCCGGCGCGACGTTCTTGAAGCCGCTGTCCTGCGGGATCGAGTACGGCGCCAGCACCGAGGCCAGCGCGCCGGTGGCGAAGAGCGCGCCCAGCAGGGCCAGGGACAGGCCCAGGACCTCGGCCCAGTCCGACCACTTGCCGGTGAACGCGGCCGTACCTGTGACCACCAGCGTCACATAGGGCACGGCTATCAGGGAGAACGCCAGTGCCCTGGCCCGCAGTTCGACGTAGGCGTCGCGCGGCGAGCCGATCGTCTGCAGCACCATCCAGAACGCCGGGCCGTCCTGGCCGAACTGGTTGTACATCTGCAGGCCGAGCATGGTCGGCGCGAACACGGAGAACCAGACGCTCTCCGCGCCCTGCGCCGCGTTGACGATCGGCACCAGCGCGCCCACCGCGAGCCCGGAGACCCATGACGCCTTGGTCTTGGGGTCGCGCCATATGTAGCGCAGCGAGCGGTGCATGGCGGCGCCCGTGCGCCCGGCGGGCAGCAGCCGGGCCAGGCCCGGGCCGGAGGCGCGCTCCTTGCCCGTCGAGGCGGCGGCCGCACCGATGGTGGAGGCGTCGGGAGAGGTCATCACCTTGGTGAGGCTGCGCTGCCACCACCACAGCAGGGCGGCCAGGGCGGCGGCCGTCAGGGCCAGCCCGGCGGCGGCCCGCCCGTAGGACCCCTCGCTGGCGGCCCGCACGGCGTCCAGCGCGGAGCCGGGCGGAATCCACCGCAGCACGTCGGCCACCGGCTCCAGCCGGGCCATGCCGAGGCCGTTGAGCTGCTGCATGGCGAGGTTGACGAACTGTCCGCCCACGCCGATGACCAGGCCGCTCAGCAGCGCGAGGTCACGGCCCTTGCGGCTGGTCAGCAGGCGGACGTTTGCGGTGGCCACGGCCCGCGCCAGGGACAGGCAGACCAGCAGGGCCAGCGGTGCGGCCAGGACGCCGACGGCGAAGGCCGCGGCGCCGTGCGCACTGGCGATCACCGTGCCGGTCAGCACCGCGAGCGTGAAGCCGGGGCCTATGCCCACCAGGGACGCGGCGAGCAGCCCCGTCATCATCGGGGTCGGCCGCAGTGGCAGCATCACGAGCCGGGTGGGGTCCATGGTCTCGTCGCCGCCGGGGAAGAACAGCGGCATCACCGCCCAGCCGAAGGCGAGCAGCGCCGCCATGCAGACGGACAGGGCGCCGACATGGGCGTGCCCGCGCAGCACGATCAGGCCGAGCACCTGCAGCGCGGCGTAGAGCGAGACCAGGACGACGGAGGTGATCCACACGGCTTTGCGGCCGGTGGACTGGCGCAGGCCGTTGCGCAGGAGCGACAGCTTCAGCCGGACGAACACGGCCGTGGTGGAGGGCACGGCCGCGGCGGACGGAGCCGCCGGCGCGGACGGGGCGGAGGGGACGGCTGCGGTCGTCATCGGGCGCCGCCGCCCAGCCAGTCGAGGCTGTCACCGCCGGCCGCCCCGCGCACGCCCACCAGTTCGAGGAAGGCGTCCTGCAGGGTGGGGGCGTCGCCCCGGACGTCCGCGAGCGGGCCGTGGGCGCGGATCCGGCCGCCGGCCATCACCGCGACCCAGGAGCACAGGGACTCGACCAGCTCCATGACGTGGCTGGAGAAGACGACCGTGGCGCCCGAGGCGGTGTAGCGCTCGAGCACCCCGCGGATCGTCTGGGCGGAGACCGGGTCGACGCCCTCGAACGGCTCGTCGAGGAAGAGGACTTCGGGGTTGTGCAGCAGCGCGGCGGCCAGCCCGATCTTCTTGCGCATGCCGGTGGAGTAGTCGATGACGAGCTTGTGCTGCGAGCCGGCGAGGTCGAGGACGTCCAGCAGCTGCGTGGCCCGCTTGTCGACCTCCTCGCCCGGCAGCCCGCGCAGCCGGCCGGTGTACGCGAGGAGTTCGCGTCCCGACAGCCGCTCGAACATCCGCAGCCCCTCGGGCAGCACGCCGATGCGGGCCTTGACGGCGGCGGGGTCCTGCCAGACGTCGTGGCCGCCGATCAGCACGCGGCCCGAGTCGGGGCGCAGCAGGCCGGTGACCATGGACAGGGTGGTCGTCTTGCCCGCGCCGTTGGGCCCGACGAGGCCGATGAACCGGCCCGCCGGGATCTCCAGGTCGACCCCGGCCACGGCCACCTGCTCACCGAACCGCTTCCACAGCCCCTCGACGCGGACCGCGGGCGTCGCGCCCTGCCCCACTGCTTCCATCGCGCACTTCCTTCGTCCCCGTGATGTGGTGCTTCGGGGACACGGAACAACGCTCCGCCCCCCGAATCCACCTTAGGGGGGACGCGAGGGGCGGACCGATGACGTTTGTCAGCAGTTCCCGGTGATACAGCAGTTCCCGGTGATTCAGCGACTCTCGGCGCTTCAGCAGCTCTTGGCGCTTCAGCGGCCGCGGGCCAGCGCCGCCTCCCGGCCGCAGGCGTAGGCGAGGGCGCTGACGAGCTCCTCCGCGTCCGGCAGCCAGCGGTTGGCGGCGGTGGGCTGGCGCGCCCACTGCACCGGGCCGCGGCTGCCGATGCGGGTGGGGGGAGCGACCACGTAGTCGCCCTCGCCGCGGGAGACCAGGTCGAGGGTGGAGGGCGCCCAGCCGAGCTTGCGGACGTGGTCGGCGACCTTCAGGGCGCCGCCGGGCAGCACGAAGAACAGCATCCGGCGGAAGGGCGTGCACGTGATCGGCCCCAGCTGGATCTCCATGCGCTCCATGCGTGCCAGCGCCAGGAAGCCGGCCGACTCCGAGACGTCCAGGGCGTCGAAGGTGCGACCGGTGGGCAGCAGGATCGAGGCGCGGGGCTGTTTCGTCCACATGCGACGCGCGGTGGACGCACTGCCCGTGGCCTGCGTGGCCCAGTCGGGCCGGGCGGGATGGGCGCCGGGCGCGGGGCAGGCTGGCTCGCCGCACGAGCAGTGCTCGCGCCCGTCCCTGGCCTCCAGCCAGGTGCCGGGGAAAACGTCCCAGTGCCGGTCCTCCGCGTACCTCGCCGCCGCGTCCAGCACGCGCTCGCCGCGCTGTTGGGGGATATGCGGGGCTGCTACTCCGATGGTCTCTTCCACGCCCAGCTCAACTGAGTGCGTCACCGGGGGTTACGGCTCTGGCACAGGCTCCTCGCACCTGCCGGGCACAGCACATGGGGCGCACGGATGCATGTGCGGGGGCGCAGGCGAAAGTTCGCCGCCGCGAAGGGGTAGCCACCTGGGCGGCGTGTTACTGACCCAGGTCATTGCCGCTATTGATGCCAATACCGGCAAGTCCTGCATTCTCCGTATATCAGGGGGGCAAAGATCACAGGAGAAGGCGTTCACAGCCGGATCGGTCACTCCGCACCACGCGGAGCACATCGCGAACGCATAGCAGTCTCAGGGGGTTGAGCATGGCCGCACGGCCACTCGTGGCGCGGCAGCCGAACGAACGGCTGCAAGCGCTCATTCAGGAAGCCGGCTGCTCCAATGCCGGCCTGGCGCGCAGGGTCAACATGTGCGGCGCCGAGCACGGACTTGACCTGCGGTACGACAAGACGTCCGTGGCCCGGTGGCTGCGCGGCCAGCAGCCGCGGGGCCGGGCGCCCGCCGTCATCGCCGAGGCCCTCGGCCGCAAGCTGGGCCGCACGGTCACGATCGACGAGATCGGCATGGCCAACGGCAAGAACCTCGCGTCCGGGGTGGGGCTGCAGTTCTCCCCGACCGTCCTCGGCGCGATCGAGCAGGTCTGCGAGCTGTGGCGCAGCGACGTCGGCCGCCGCGACTTCCTCAGCGGAACGTCGGTGGCGTCCTCCGCGCTGGTCGAGCCCAGCCGCGACTGGCTGATCACGGCCGCCGACCCGCAGGTCGCCCGGAGCGCGGGCGCGCGCGTGGGCCCCTCCGACGTCGAGGCCGTGCGGGCCACCACGGACGCGCTCGTGGAGCTCGACCACCGCTACGGCAGCGGGCACGTGCGTCCCGTGGTGGTCCACTACCTCAACAGCGTCGTCTCCGGGCTGCTGGCCGGCTCGTACCGGGAAGCGGTCGGCCGCGACCTCTTCGCGGCCGTGTCGCGGCTGACGGAGCTGGCGGGCTACATGGCCGTCGACACCGGCCAGCCCGGGCTCGCCCAGCGCTACTACATCCAGGCGCTGCGCCTCGCCCAGGCCGCGGGCGACCGGGGCTACGGCGGCTACGTCCTGGCCGCCAGCATGAGCCACCTCGCCGCGTCCCTGGGCAACCCCAGGGAGATCGCGCAGCTCGCCAAGGCCGCCCAGGAGGGCGCGCGGGGGCACGTCACGCCCCGCGCCGAGGCGATGTTCTACGCGGCCGAGGCGCGCGGCCACGCGCTGCTCGGTGACGCGCGCGCCTGCCAGGTCGTCGCGAGCCGGGCCGTCTCCCGGCTCGAGGCCGCCGACAACGGCACCGACTCCGGTGACGACCCGCCGTGGATCCGTCACTTCGACCGGGCCTACCTCTCCGACGAGCTGGCCCACTGCCACCGCGACCTCGGCCAGGCCGAGCCCGCGCGGCGGCACGCGGAGGACGCGCTGGCCGTCCACCCGACGGGCCGCGTGCGCCGCCGGGCCATCGACCTGCTGCTGCTCGCCACGGCCCACGTCCAGCAGCGCGAGGTGGAGGAGGCCTGCGCCACGGGCACGCGTGCCCTGGAACTGCTGGGCACGCTGCGTTCCAACCGGGGTGCCGAGTATCTGGACGACTTCCGGCAGCGATTGGAGCCGTACCGGGACGAACCGGTCGTGAGGGAGTTCGGGACCCGGATGGAGATGCAGGCCGCGTAGGGAAGCGCCCCAGGCCCGGACGTCCGGTCGGCGAGGACCGGGCGGTTGCTCCGAGGCCTGGGGTGACCTGGGACGATCGTGCCGCGGACCGGGTGAACGGGCGGTGCATGGCCGAGCGCCGGGGCGACCCGGTAGCGTGAGCGGCCGATTGCGTAAGTCCCGTTACAGCCTGAGGAGTCCCGGTGACGCAGAGCGGACAGGGAAACGAGCCGCAGCGCCCCGCGGCCCCGCCCGGGCCGCCCGCACGGCCCGCCGACCCGTGGTCCGGCGCGCCCGCGCCCGCCGCCCCGTGGGGCCCTGGTGCCCCGCTGCCCCCGGAGACCCCTCCGGGTGACTCCGAGGCCACGCGGCACCTTCCGCCGGCCGGTGCCTCTCCTGTGTCGGCGGCCTCGCTGACCCCCGTGCCGCCCGTTCCGGTCGTACCGGCGATGCCGTCGGCGCCGCCGCCGATTCCGCCGGCCCCGCCGGTCCCGCCCCACGGCGGGGGCATACCGGGCATACGTGACATGGGCCCCGAATCCTCTTCCGAGGCCACGCAGTTGCTGCAGCCCCCGACGCCGCACGCGAACCCGGCCGCCGGGAACAGCCTGCCGGCCACGCCCCCGGCGGACGCCGAGGCGACGGCCTTCATGCCGCCCGTCGGCAACGCACCCGCAGGCAACACACCCGCCGGTAATGCCCCGTACGGCAACTCCACGTTCGGCAACGCGCCGTACGACAGCCCGTCCTACGGCAATGCCGGCTACGGCGACTCGGCGTACGGCAACGCCGCCCAGGGCAACGCCCCGTTCGGCGCCACGCCGCCGGCCGGGCCGGCGGACGCCGAGGCCACGGCCTTCATGCCGCTGGTCGCCGGCACCGGCGACCCCACGACCCCGCGCCCCTTCGTCGTCCCGGCCGGCCGGCCGGGACAGGCCGAGGAGGACGCCCCGGCGACGCAGTACCTGCCGCCCGTGGTCAACGAGGACGAAGCCCCCGCGCCCCGGGCCGGGGACGCGGAGGCGACGACCCTCTTGCCGTCGCTGAACACCCCGCCCGCCGGCCCCGCCGGCCCCGGTGACGCGGGCGCCACCACCGTCCTCCCGCCCGTGGGCGCCAGCGGTCCCGGCGACGCGGCGGCGACCACCGTCCTCCCGCCCGTCGGCGGCCTCGGGCAGCCCACGCCGCCCACCGGCCCCGCCGGTCCCGGCGACGCGGCCGCCACCGCCCTCCTCCCGCCCGTGGGCGGCCTCGGGCAGCCCACGCCTCCCGGCGGCGGCGTGCCCGGTGCGGCGTCGCCCTTCGGAGTGATCTCGCAGTCGGGCGAGCGACCGCCGCCCGCCGAGTTCGACACGCTCTTCCGCGCCGCCGCCCCCACGCAGCAGCTGCCGCCCGTCCCGGCGGCCACCCCGGGGCCCACGACGAGCCGCCGGCTGCCGAAGCCCCCGCGTTCCTCGGCCGCCGCCGCGCCCGCGCAGCACGGTGCCCAGGGCCCGCAGGGCCCGCAGGGCCCGCACGGGCCCCACACGCCTCGTACTGCTCGTGGCTCCCAGCCGCCCCGGCGCAAGAAGTCGCCCGCCGTGCTGATCGTGGCCGTCGTCGCGGGCTGTGCCGTCGCCGGGCTCGGTGCGGGGGCGCTGCTCAGCGGCGGGGGAGGCGACGAGCCGCAGAACGCCGCCGTCGCGAGCCCCGCCCCGTCCGCCCCCGCCACGGAGGCGACCACGCCGGCCCCCACGCCGAGCAAGCCCGCCAAGTCCGCGGATCCGGCGGTCGAGTCCCAGGCCAAGGCGCTGGACGCGCTGCTGAAGGACAGCAACAAGAGCCGGGACGCCGTGGTCAAGGCGGTGGATTCGATCAAGGTGTGCAAGGACCTCGACAAGTCCGAGTCCGCCCTGAAGGCGGCGGCGAAGCAGCGCAACGAGCTGCTCAAGCGCCTCGAGAAGACCCCGACGGACAAGCTGCCGAACCACTCCGACCTGACGAGCGAGCTGAAGAAGGCGTGGAAGTCGTCCGCCACGGCGGACCTGCGCTACGCGGACTGGTCGGACCAGGTGGAGGGCAAGAAGGGCTGCGTCAAGGGCCACGCCCGTCCCACCCGTGACAGCGCCGCCGGCGACAAGGCGAGCAGCGACGCCACCACCGCGAAGAAGAAGGCGGCGGACCTGTGGAACCCGATCGCGAGGACCTACGGGCTGACCTCGCACGAGTGGTCCCAGCTGTGACCGGTCACAGGCTCGCGGGCATCGTCGCCTCGTCGTGAAGTGAGCGGCCCCCGGGAGTCCCCCCGGCCCCCGGGAACCGGGCCCGAGCCTGTCGCCCGTCGGGGAACGGCCGAGTGATCACCACCGAACGGCCGGTGACGGGGAGGTGAACGGCGGTGCCCGGATCCCGCCGCGTGACGGGCCCCGGCGGGAACGTACGATCGATGGCTGTGCAGGGTTCAGAGAAGTCTTCCCGTCGCGGCCGCCGCTCGACCACCATGGACGGCATGCCGCTCAATGACATGCCGTGGTGGCGCTGGCGCACCAGCGTGCGCTCCGCGCTGCACATGCTCTCGGACCCGGTCTTCCAGCGCGAGTGCTGGCTCGCGGGACGCGCGGGGTACGGAGATGTGACCGACGCCGTCTACCGGCTCGTCGAGGACACCTGGCTGGACAACTGGTCGGCCGAGAAGTACGTCGGCACGGTGTTCCGGGACTCCGGCGAGGCCGCGCTGGTCGACGTCGCGGTGCTGCGGGTGCTGCGGATCATGCACCAGGTGGGCGCGGACGCGCCGGTGTCGGCGTACCTGGAGCACCACGGCTGGGCGGAGGCGGTACGGGCGGCCCGCGAGGCGCACGTCCGGCTGGCGGCGAACGACGGCGACGATCCGGACGCGGCGCCGCGCTCGCTGGACGCCCTGGCACAGCTGACCCGGGTCTGACCGCCTGGGGTCATCCGGGGCCCGCGGATATGCGACGCTATTGGGCTATGGCCACCGAACAGCAAGCCCAGTACGTCCTCACCCTCTCCTGCCCGGACAAGCAGGGCATCGTGCACGCGGTGTCCAGCTATCTCTTCATGACCGGCTGCAACATCGAGGACAGCCGGCAGTTCGGCGACCGTGACACCGGCCTGTTCTTCATGCGCGTGCACTTCAGCGCCGAGGACCCGGTGACGCTGGAGAAGCTGCGCGCCAGCTTCGCGGCGATCGGCGACTCCTTCGGCATGGACTGGCAGATCCACCGGGCCGACGAGAAGATGCGGATCGTGCTGATGGTGTCCAAGTTCGGGCACTGCCTCAACGACCTGCTCTTCCGCTCCCGGATCGGGGCGCTGCCGGTGGAGATCGCGGCGGTCGTCTCCAACCACACCGACTTCGCCGAGCTCGTCGGCTCGTACGGCGTCCCCTTCCACCACATTCCGGTGACGAAGGAGAACAAGCCGGAGTCCGAGGCGCGGCTTCTGGAGCTCGTGCAGGCCGAGAACGTCGAGCTCGTGGTGCTGGCCCGCTACATGCAGGTCCTCTCCGACGACCTCTGCAAGGCGCTCTCCGGCCGGATCATCAACATCCACCACTCCTTCCTGCCCAGCTTCAAGGGCGCGAAGCCGTACCACCAGGCGCACGCGCGCGGTGTGAAGCTGATCGGTGCGACCGCGCACTACGTCACCGCCGACCTCGACGAGGGCCCGATCATCGAGCAGGAGGTCGAGCGCGTCGGTCACGAGGTGACGCCCGAGCAGCTCGTGGCCGTCGGCCGCGACGTGGAGTGCCAGGCGCTGGCGCGCGCGGTGAAGTGGCACAGCGAGCACCGCGTGCTGCTGAACGGCTCCCGCACGGTGGTCTTCGCGTAGCCCAGGCACGCGCCGCGGGTTCGCCGCGTCAACCCCGGGTCGCCACGGCCAGGGTCGCTACGTCCCGGGTCGCTACGGCCCGGGCCCCGCGCCCGGCGGCGGTGGCGCGCCGCGCGGCGGCGTGGACGGCCGCCGCCTCAGCGGAACGTCACATCCGCGACAGTGACGCCATCGCGTACAGGACGTCGCGCACGGCCTGCGCGTCACCGAGGGAGCCGGCCGCCGCCTCCTCCGGCGAAACGCGGCCCGCGGCCAGCCGGCAGAACTCGACGCCGTCCAGGGCCACATGGGCCACCTCTCCCTCGCGTGTGCCGACCGCCCCGGGGGAGTCGAGCGGGATGTACCAGTGGCCGCCGCCGCGGCCCTCGACCTCGAGGTGCAGCGCGCGGCCGGGCGCGCCGACCGCGACGAGGGTGCGGGGCGGCGGGGCCAGGCCCGCGCGGCGGCGGCCGGCGATGGCGAGGGGCAGCATGCGGGCCGCGAGGTCGATCATGCGGT
This sequence comes from Streptomyces griseocarneus, assembly GCF_014655595.1. Classification (GTDB taxonomy): domain Bacteria; phylum Actinomycetota; class Actinomycetes; order Streptomycetales; family Streptomycetaceae; genus Streptomyces; species Streptomyces griseocarneus. The sequence continues at coordinate 245,014 of NZ_BNBL01000006.1, forward strand.
GCAGGTCGGGCGAGGCGGGCGGTTCGTACGGATAGTCGACCGCCTCCGCGACGTCCTCGGCGTGCACCCAGCACTCGAAGGCCCGCTCCAGGAACGCGTCGTGCAGCGGCAGGCCGAAGGGGCCGTACTCCACGGCCGTGTCGGCCACGCGGTCGCCGGCGAAGGACGCGGTGCGTATCAGCGCGCGGCCCTGGTCGCGCCAGGCGGAGTGGACCTCGCCGGACGTCGGCTCGCCGGCCTCGTCGGCGGCCCAGCGGGCCGCCGTGCGCTCGTCGGGCGTGCCGGGGCCCAGCGGGTCGGCCAGGCCGAGCGCGTCCGCCACGATGCCGTCCACCGCCGTCAGATGGCCGATGACCCCGGCCACCGTGACCTCGCGCTGGACGGACCGGCGGCCCTCGAACCATGCGAGCCGCACCGGCGCCCGCCATTCCGCCTCGCCGATGTCGTGCAGCAGCGCGTCGAGGCGGGCGGTCTCGGCCTCGTAGGGCACGGCCCAGCAGGGGACCGGGATCTTGGCGGGGCGGCGGCCGAGGGCGCCGGCCAGCACCCGGGAGCGCAGGGTGGGGTCGAGGTCGAGGCCGTCCTCGGGGTGCAGCAGGGCGACGGCGTCGCGCAGCCGGACGGCCTCCTCCGCGCAGGGGGCGCAGTCGGTGAGGTGTTCCTCGACGGCGGCGGTCTCCTCCGCGGAGCAGGCGGCCAGCGCCCACGCGCCGAGCAGCGACTTGAGCACGGGATGGGACGGCTGGGCATGGGGACCGGGTGCCGTGCTCATCGCAGCGCCGCCCGGCCGCCGGGCGGCGAGGCCGCGCGGGGTCCGTCGTGGGCCGTGGACAGCAGCTGTAAGCCCAGCCGGAGTCTGCGCCTGGCCTCGTCGTCCGTGACGCCGAGGCGGGCGGCGGTCTGGCGGTAGTCCAGCCGCCGGAAGTAGGCGAGGTCCAGGGCGGCCCGCAGGGGCGCGGGCATGGAGGTGACGATGTAGTCGGCGCGGGCCGCGGCGGACGCGGCGCGCACCTTCTCCTCGATCTCGGCCGCCGGCCGCTCCCCGTCGTCGTGCGCGCGCCGCAGCCGGCTGACGGCGTGCCGGTGGGCGAGCCCGGCGATCCAGGAGCGCAGGGAGCCCTGGCGGGGGTCGTACTCGTCGGCGTGCTCCCAGGCGTGGGCGAAGACGTCGCGCGTGACGCGGTCGGCGCCGCCCTCGTCGCCCAGGACGCGGTGGGCGACGCCGTGCACGAGGGAGGCGAAGCGGTCGTAGAGCTCGCCGAGCGCGGCGGCCTCGCCGTGGGCGAGCCGCTGCTGCATCCTGCGGTCCCACCGCGGCGGTGCGTCGTTCGTCATGCCCGGCCCCCTCCGTACGTACTGCTGTACGCCCCTACCGCCGAATGTATCGGCCGGGTCCGACAGCGTACGAGCGTTGGGGCGAAACCCGGAAAGCCTGCCCAGGGCCTTTGCGGCGCATGGTATGGGAACCGTCACTCTGGGTCGATGCGTGCGATCGGAGTCGATCGTACGTGCCCGAATGTGCCGATGTGTTATGCGGGTGTGACCGGATCTAGGAGGATTCGGCGTTCGAGCTGGGCATAGGCTCACCATGGGTCGGCTTGTACCGCGTCTGGGACCACGGTGTTTCACACGGCGCCCCACGGGGGAAGCGCCAGGCAGCCACACCGCGGAAGGGTCCATTCCATAGGAACGACAGACCGAGTGAAGGGACTCGAGCGCGTGACGTTGAAGGTTTTGGAGCGCGAGCGGGGGGACTGGGCCGTGCTCCAGGTATCCGGCGAGATGGATCTGGTGACCTCGCCGGCCGTCCGGCAGCATGTGCACGACGCCGTCGCGGACGGCCGGCGGAGTCTGGTGCTCGACCTGGGGGAAGTGCGGTTCTGCGACTCCAGCGGGGTGGGGGTGCTGATCGCCGCCCGCCGCCTGATGCGCTCCTGCCAGGGCCGGCTGCGGCTGATCCTGCCCGCCCAGGGCGCGGTCGAGGGCTCGCACGTCAACAGGGTGCTCGCGGCGCTGGGAGTGCGCCGGCTCTTCGAGGTCTACCCCGACCTCGACAGCGCGACCACGGAGGCCGCGGACCCGCTCTCGGCCTGAAGCCGCGGCCCCTCTCCCCGTCCGGCGCCCCGGGCCGCTACTCGCGCGGCAGGCGCGCCCGTACGACGAATCCGCCCTCCGGCGTGGCCCGGGCCTCCAGGGTGCCGCCCAGACTCTGCGCCCGCTCGCGCAGGCCCACCAGACCGTGGCCGCCGCCCGGCAGTTCCGGTGCGGGAACGGTCGAATCCGGCGGACCGTTGCGGATCTCCACCACCAGGGCGGCGTCGGTCTCCTCGGTGACCCGTACCGTCACCTTCGCCCCCGGCGCGTGCTTGCGCACGTTGGTCAGCGCCTCCTGGACCGTGCGGAAGGCCGCGCGCTCCACCGCCTCCGACCGCTCGGCCGCCGGGTCGCTGGCGTCCTCGAAGGCGACGTCCAGCGCGCTCAGCTCGATCAGCCGGGGCAGGTCCGCCAGGCGCGGCTGGGGGGTGAGTTCCTCGGTGTCGGCGCCGGCCGCGCGCAGGATGCCGACCATGTGGCGCAGCTCGTCGAGGGTGCGCACCGACAGCTCGCGGATGGTCCGGGCCCCGGCGCGGGCCTGGGTGTCCTCGGTGCTGATCTGCACCGCTCCGGCCTGCAGGCTGATCAGGCTGACCTGGTGGGCGACGACGTCGTGCATCTCGCGGGCGAGCCGGGCGCGTTCGGTGGCCAGGACGCGGTCGGCGAGCAGCCGGTCCTCGCGGGCGCGGCTGCGGGTCAGCTCGTCGAGGCGGTCGGCGAGCTCGCGCCGGGTGCGGGTGAGCAGGCCGAGGGCGATGGGGGTGGCCGCCACGACGAAGGCGTCGACGAGGTTGACGGCCGTCTGGCGGCGGTCGTCCAGGGCCAGGTCCGAGACGGGGTAGGGGATGAACTGCGCGGCCGCCATCAGCAGTCCCGTCGCCCCCAGCAGCCACCGGGCGGGCCGGCGGGCGGCCACCGTGTACAGGGCGATCATGGGCGCGAGCCAGATGAAGGTCAGGTACATCCCCGGCAGGGTGACCAGGAAGACGGTGGCGGGGAATCTTCGCCGCCACAGCAGCGCCACCGCCGCCAGCAGCGACAGTCCCAGGTCCCTCCCGGGGTCGACGCCGTTGACCAGCAGCGCGTCCGCCGCCGCGAACAGCGCGGGCAGCGCGACGGGCGCCCAGGAGGGCAGCCAGGGGGGCAGGCCGGCGTGCCAGCCGCTCATCGTCCGCTCCTCTCGCCCCGCGACGCCCGCTGCGAGGCGACCAGGCCCGCGCGGTCGGCGACGATCGCCGCCTGGACGCGGTTGATCCCGCCCAGCTTGCCGAGCACGGCCCGGACGTGGTCCTTGACCGTGCTGGGCGCGAGCCCCATCCGCTCGGCGATCTGCGGGTTGGCCAGGCCGGCGCCCACCAGCGACAGCACCTCGCGCTCGCGCGGGGTCAGCGCCCGGACCGCCTCGGCGGCCGTGGTCTCGGCCTCGGCGGCCAGATAGCCGCCGATGACCGCGCGGGTCACGCCGGGGTCGAGGACGCTGCCGCCGGCGGCGAGGGTGCGCACGGCCCGTACGAGCTGCTCCGGATCGGTGTCCTTGAGCAGGAAGCCGGCGGCGCCCCCGCGCAGCGCGGCGGCGAGGTACTCGTCGGCGTCGAAGGTGGTGAGCATGGCCACGGCGGGCGGGTGCGCCAGGCCGCGCAGGCCCCGCAGGACGGTCAGGCCGTCGACGTCGGGCATCCGGATGTCGAGGAGCACGACGTCGGGCGCGCACCGCAGGACGGTGTCCACGGCCTCGCCGCCGCCGCAGTCCGCGACCACCTCGATGTCCGGGGCCGTGCCCAGGATCATCCGCAGCCCGGACCGGACGAGCTGTTCGTCGTCCACCACCGCAACACGGATCACCGACCGCTACCTCTTCCCTGTTCCGCCGGGGGCCGCGACCGGCCCCTGGCCCCTCCAGCCTGCCGCACCGGCGGGGAAAAGCGGAGCTGAGTACTCCACCCATGGGCAGGGCAACCCCCGCCGACCGGCGGGGGTCGGCCGGGACTCACGGTGGATTCCCTTCGGATGATCCGACCGGCAGAGTGCTGTCCATGCTGCACCATGCGGGGGCCGGCCCCCGGACTCCGGCCCGAGCGCGGCGCGCCCGCGCGCTCGTGGCGGCCGGCGTCTGCACCGCCGCCCTCGCGACCGGCTGCGGCACCCCGTCGCAGGCCGCCGCGCCCCCCACACGCGGCGGCCTGTCCGTCTCCTACCAGGCCCCCCGCGACGGCGACGCCGACGAGCGCGCCTTCCTGCGCACGCGCGGGCTGCCGGAGAAGGTCGCGGAGGACGTGAACAAGGCCGTGCGGCTGCCCGCCCGGGTGGAGATCGTCGGACGCTCCTGCAAGAAGGACGAGACGCCCGAGTACGACCCGGAGAGCGGGCGGATCGCGCTCTGCTACGGCTTCATCGGCGAGGTCCGCTCGATGTTCGAGGCCGACGGCGACGCCGACCCGGTGGGGCGGACGGCCGGCGTCGTCACCGAGACGCTCTACCACGAGGCGGCCCACGCCCTCGTCGACAAGCTGAACCTGCCGTTCACCGGCCGCGAGGAGGACGTGGCCGACCAGTTCGCCGCGTACCGCCTGCTGCGGCAGGGCGCCGGCGGCCGGGCCGCGCTGCTGGCTGCCGCCGACAACTACGACCAGTACGCGCGCGAGAGCGACCCGGCGGACTCCGACCCCTCCGACGAGCACGCCCCCGACGCCGTCCGCAGCGCCAACTACCGCTGCTACCTGTACGGCTCCACGTCCCGGAAGGACCGGGCGAAGGAGCGCAGGAGGCTCGTCGACGGCAAGCGGCTCACCAAGGAGCGGGCCGAGCTGTGCGAAGAGGAGCACCGGAACCTGCGGCGCGGCTGGGAGCAGCTCCTCGCGCCGTACAAGACCGACCGCTGACCGGCCCCCGTGAGGGGAGGGCCGGTCGGCGGTCCCACACGTCCGCGCCTACGGCCGCGGCCAGGGCGGCGGCGCCGTCGGCGCCGGGCCCAGCGTCGTGGTGCCGGGCGCGGCCCGGTGGCCCAGCCCCGTGCGGTAGGCGTCCAGGGCCGCCTCCGTACGTCCCGTGCGCCGCAGCAGGTCGCCCAGCAGCCTGCACAGGTCGGCGAGGTCGCCGGCGGCTCCCGTGCGCTCCAGCAGGGACAGGGCGGCGCAGTAGTGCTCCTCGGCGGCGTCGGTGTCGGCGCGCTCCTCGGCGATGAGCCCCAGCAGGCGGTGCGCGCCGCCCGCGTGCACCGCGCCGCGCTCGGCGCCCAGGGCGGTGGGGGACAGCAGCGGGCGCAGCAGCTCCTCCGCCTCGGCGGCCTTGCCCCGGCGCCGCAGCACGTCCGCCAGCTCCACCTCGACCTGCACGGTGAACAGGGCGGCGCGCTTGGACGCCAGCATGTCGCGGGCGGTGCGCAGCTCGGTCTCGGCCTTGCGCAGGTTGCCGTCCTGCGCGTGGACGTAGCCGCGCATCCAGTGGCAGTGGGCCAGTTCGGTCCGTATGTGCAGCTGCTGGTAGAGCTCCTGGGCCTTGGCCAGGGAGGCGTCGGCGTCGGCGATCCGGCCCTCGGCGATCAGCGTGCGGGCGACGCCGCGGTGCATGCCGGCGACGAGCGCGGGGTTGTCCACCTGGGGTGCGAGGGCGAGCGCCAGCTCCGCGGCGTGCGCGGCACGCGCGTGTGCCCCCATGTCCATGTAGGGGGCGATGGAGGCGGTGTAGAGCAGGAGCAGGGCGTCGGGGTCGTGCATGCCGGAGGCGTTCAGCTCGTCGACCGCGGTCTCCAGCAGGTAGCAGGCGTAGCGCAGTTCGCCGGCCAGGAGGTGGGCGGTGGCCCGCCCGCGCAGGGCCGGGACGCGGCGCGGCAGCGGCTGGCCGGCGAGCAGGGCCTCGGCCTCGGCGAAGAGGTCGCGCGCGTCGGTGAGGTCGCCGGTCTCCAGGGCGCAGTCGCCGAGCCCGAGGAGGGCGGTGAACCGCTCGCCCACGAGCTCCAGGGCCGCCGCCTCGTCGCGCAGGGTCCGGAAGAGCGCGGCGGCGTCCTCGGCGTCGCCGGTGGCCAGGGTGCGCCGGGCGTCGGTCAGCCGCAGCCGCAGCTCGGTGGCCAGGTGCGGGGGGCGGCCCGTGGCGAGCTCCTCCACGGTGATCCCCAGGCGCCCCGCGAGGTGCCGCAGGGCGGTCTCGGAGGGGCGGACCCGGCCGGCCTCCAGGGTGGAGACGTAGGCGGCCGTGTAGGCGGGCTCCGCCAGCTGCTTCTGGGTCAGTCCCTTTTCGGTTCGCAGCCGCAGGACGCGGCGGCCGATGTCGGAGGGCTCGTCCGCCCGTATGCCGTGGGTGCTGTTCTCGGCCACTTCCGCCCCTCGGTACATTGCGCCGTGATTCAAGCCGTTGGGTAAATCTGCTTACGTGAGGATGTAACCGTGTCATCCGTGCCGAAGTTGCCCGGGGTCACCCGGGTGGGGGACCAGGCCGTCACCTTCCGCCAGCCGGGCCTCGTGCTGACCGACCGCTTCTTCGACGTCCCGCTCGACCACGCCGACCCCGGCGGCGAGCGCATCCGCCTCTACGGCCGCGAGGTCGTCGCCGCCGGCCGCGCGCACGAGGAACTGCCCTGGCTGGTCTACCTGCAGGGCGGGCCCGGATTCCCCGCCGGGCGGCCCGTGGGCCGCGAGAACTGGCTCGACCGGGCCCTGGAGGAGTACCGCGTGCTGCTCCTCGACCAGCGCGGCACCGGCCGTTCCACGCCCGCCACCCGGCAGACGCTGCCGCTGTGCGGCACCCCGGAGCGCCAGGCCGACTACCTCGCCCGCTTCCGCGCCGACTCCATCGTCCGCGACTGCGAGTACATCCGCCCCCGCCTCACCGGCGGCCGGCCCTGGACCGTCCTCGGGCAGAGCTTCGGCGGCTTCTGCGCGGTCACCTACCTGTCGCTCGCGCCGGAGGGCCTCGAGCGGGTGCTGATCACGGGCGGCCTGCCCTCCCTGGACGCCGACGCGGACGCCGTCTACCGCGCCGCCTATCCGCGCATGGAGCGCAAGTGCCTCGCGCACTACGCCCGTTACCCCGGCGACGAGGAAGCGGCCCGGCGCATCGCCGAGCACCTCGCCGAACGGGAGGAGATCCTGCCGGACGGCTCCCTGCTGACCGTCGAGGCCTTCCAGCAGCTCGGCATCCTGCTGGGCACGGGCGACGGCTCGCACCGGCTGCACTACCTCCTGGAGGACGCGTTCGTTCCCACGCCCGGCGGACCGCGTCTGTCCGACGCGTTCGGCGAGCAGGCCGCGGCGGTGCTCTCGCGCGCCGCCAGCCCTCTGTACACCATCCTCCATGAGGCCATTTATGCCCAGGACGGCCGGGCGACGCACTGGTCGGCGGAACGGATACGCGCGGAATTCCCGCAGTTCGAACGCCACTTCGAGCCCGGTGGCCGCTTCCTCTTCACCGGCGAGACCGTCCACCCCTGGATGCTGCACACCCAGCCCGCCCTGCGCCCGCTGCGCCGCACCGCCGAAATCCTCGCCGAACGCACGGACTGGACGCCGCTCTACGACGCCGGGCGCCTGGCCCGCACCACCGTGCCGGTCGCGGCCGCCGTCTACCACGACGACCTGTACGTCGACACCGCGCACTCGCTGCGCACGGCGGGCGCCGTCGCGGGCCTGCGGACGTGGGTCACGGACGAGTTCGAGCACGACGGCCTGCGCGCCGGCGGCCGCACGGTGCTGGACCGCCTGCTGCGGCTCGTGAACGACGAGGCGTAGGAAGCCACTTAGGTAACACCCCGCATCTCGACCATTGTCATGAACCTCCCGACCCTCTACGTTGAGCGGCACCTTAACGCGACTTAACTCGCCACTTGAGCGGCGGGTTTCGGTTTCGGGAGGAAACCCCCCATGCACCGACGAATATCCGTCGCGGCAGGCATGGCCGCCCTGGTCATGCTTGCCGCCGCCACCGGCGCCTCGGCTGCCGATCCGGCAGTTGGCCGGCAGCCGCAGACCAAACCCACTCAACGGGTGGAGTACTTCAACGAACCCGGCGGCCATCCGCAGCACACCACCGTCCCCGCCCCGAGCGGCCCGCCCCGCTCCCTGCGCCCCTGGACCAAGGGCGACGGCGAGGTGACGTCCGTCGTCGACAACGGCCCGGTGGGCACCAAGCTCGACGTCGTCTTCATCGGCGACGGCTACACCGCCTCCCAGCAGGACGCCTTCCACGCGGCCGTCCGCACCAAGTGGGCGAAGATGTCGGCGGTCGAGCCCTACGCCTCGTACCGCGGCCTCTTCAACGTCTGGGCCGTCGACACCGTCTCGCACGACTCCGGCGTCTCGGGCGACCCGGTCCAGGGCGTCGTCAAGGACACCGCGCTCCGCTCGGGCTTCTTCTGCGACGGCATCGAGCGCCTGCTGTGCGTCGACACCGCCCGGGTCGAGGCGTACGCCGCCAAGGCGCCCGCCGCCGACCTGGTCGTGGTGCTGTCCAACTCCACCAAGTACGGCGGCGCCGGCTACAACGACGTCGTCTCCAAGGCGGGTTACGACGGCGTCGCCACCGCCTCCTCCGACCACGAGAAGTCCGACCAGGTCGCCGTCCACGAGACCGGCCACTCCCTGGGCAAGCTCGCCGACGAGTACCAGTACGACGAGTACGGCACCTACACCGGCCCCGAGCCCGCCGACGTCAACACCAGCACGTTCGGCTCCGGCCCGATGGCCGGCCAGCGCGCGAAGTGGTACCGCTGGCTCGGCCGGACCTCGCCGGACGGCGGCACCGTCGGCACGTACGAGGGCGGCGGCTACTACCCCCGGGGCCTCTACCGGCCCACCGAGAACTCGATCATGAGATCGCTGGGCCGCGAGTTCAACCTCCCCGGCCGCGAGGCGATGATCGCCGGCTTCTACCGGCACGCGAGCGTGCTCGCCAAGGCGGCCGGCTCGAGCGGCACCACCGCCGCCCGCGGGCAGCGCGTCGCCGTCCGGCTTCCGGCGGCCACCACCGAGGTCCGCTGGTACGTCGACGGCCGTGAGGCCCGCGCGGTCAGGGGCCGCACATCGGTCGTCCCCCGCACGCTCGGCGTCCCCGCCGACGGACGCCCGCACACGCTGACCGCGGGAGGGGTCGACCGCACGGACGCCGTCCTCGACCCGGAGCTGGCCAAGCGGCTGCGGGGCCAGGTCTCGTGGCAGATCACGCGCTGACGGGGCGGAGCGCCGCACCGGCCTGCCCCGCGCGCCGGCCGCGGCCCCGGCGGACCGGCTCGCCCTAGCGGACCAGTTCGCGCTCCAGCGGGGTGCGGAATCGCGGCGTGACGCGCGTGTCCCCGATCCAGGAGGACAGCCGTTCCGCTTCCGCCGCGATCGCCGCCCCAGCCTCCCGCCCGGCGTCCTGGAGGAGCCGCCAGACGATCTCGCCGTTCGCCCGCTGGGCCCACCCGCCCACGACGCGGCCGTTCCACCACACCGTGGGCCCGACGTTGCCCGCCCGGTCGAAGAGGAAGGGGACGTGCTCCGGGGCCAGGTACCAGTCCCGCTCCCGCCACCCCATGGCCGTGGGGTCGAGCCCCGGCAGCAGCGCGGCCCAGTCCCCGGCGGGCCCGGCGTCCTCGAGGTCGCCGGGCAGCGCGACGCCCGGACCCGCCCCGAGCCGCACGTCCACGGCCCCCACGTCCGCCAGCGCCGCCCGCGTGTCCCGCAGCGTCCAGCCCGTCCACCACTTCAGGTCGCCTTCCGTGGAGGGCCCGAAGGACGCCAGCCAGCGCCGGACGAGCTCCGCCCGCGCCTCGCGCAACGGCCGCTCGGGCAGCACCGGCGCCGGCGCCCACGGATAGAGGCTGCTGGTCCACGAACCGCGTGGCCTGCTGCGCCGCACATGGCCGTCCGAGGCCAGCAACCGCACCACCCGGCTGCCGACGCTCTGCCGGGACTCGTACGGCTTGCCGGGCGACGTCAAAAGCGTCTCCTTGAGCGCGGGAACGTCCCGGGCCAGCTCGGCCGTCGTCGCCTCGCCGCGCGCGGCCAGCGCCTCGAGCACCGCGCGCTCGGTCGCGGCCAGCCGCCGCTCGTCCCAGGGCGCGCCGCCCTCGGCGTTCTCGCGCAGGGTCTTCAGCAGCGTCGCCCGCTCCCGCCGGGCGATCTCGCGGGCGGTGGAGGAGCCGACGCAGGGGGCGACCTCGGTGGTCACCGCGAAGAGCGTGCGCCGCATGGACAGCAGCTTCACCAGCGTGACGTCCTCGTACAGCGCCCGGTCCACCGCGCCGGCCGACGGCTCGGCCAGGCGGGCGCAGGCGGACAGGTAGACGGTCGCCGCGTCGGTGGCGTGCAGGGCGACCAGGGCGTCGGCCACGGCCTCGACGGAGGCGGCCCGGCGGGCGGGGGCCAGGAGGTGGCGGGTGCCGAGGCGGGCGCGGCGCTGCTCGTCACCGATGCGGGGGGCGGGGCTCATGGGGCGACCGTAGAGGGCGACCAGGCCGGATCGTGTCCTACATGGCCGCCGGACACGGCCCCGGCGCGGGAGCCGGCCCGGCCCGACCGGGTGAGGACATGAAGAAAGGGAGCCGGATCGTCATCCGGCTCCCTTTCAGGATGTGCGCTCGGCAGGATTCGAACCTGCAACCTCTTGATCCGTAGTCAAGTGCTCTATCCGTTAAGCTACGAGCGCTCGGCCACCAGTGGTTTTCGGCCATCCGGTCGGCGTTGCGGGAACAACTGTACATGAAATGTTCCGCTGCTCTTGCGCGCGCAGGGTGAAGCCGTCGGCACGACCACGGCTCGGCCCCGTGCCGTGGGGCAAGATGTGCTCATGGGCACCTTCGCTGCACACGGCGGTCTCATCGCCGGGCGGTATCGGCTCGTCCGGAAGATCGGGCGCGGCGGGATGGGCACCGTATGGCGCGCCACCGACGAGTTGCTGGCCCGCGAGGTGGCGGTCAAAGAGCTGCACGTGGACGATCAGCAGTCCGCGGAGGCCGTCAGGACCCAGTACGACCGCATGCTGCGCGAGGCACGCGCGGTGGCGTTGATCAAGCATCCGAACGTGATCGTCATGCACGACATCGTCGAGCAGGACGGGCGGCCCTGGATCGTCATGGAGCTGATCGAGGGCCGGTCGCTGTCGGGCCTGCTCTCGGCGGAGGGCCCGGTCACCCCGCGCGAGGCCGCCCGGATCGGCGTGGCGATGCTGGGCGCGCTGCGCGCGGCGCACGCGCGCGGGGTGCTGCACCGGGACATCAAGCCGCCGAACGTCCTGATGGAGGCCGCGACGGGCCGGGTCGTGCTCACCGACTTCGGCATCGCCCAGGTGTCGGGGGCGACGACGATCACGGAGGCGGGCGCGTTCGTCGGCTCGCCGGAGTACACCGCGCCGGAGCGGATGTCGGGCGGCCCGGCCGGGCCGCAGTCCGACCTGTGGTCGCTGGGGGTGCTGCTGTGCACCGCCCTCAACGGCGAGTCGCCCTTCCACCGCGACTCGCTGGGCGGCATCCTGCACGCCGTCGTCTACGACGAGATCCGGCCGCCGGAGGCGGCCGGTCCGCTGCTGCCGGTCGTCCAGGGGCTGCTGGAGCGCGACCCCGTCCACCGGATGAGCGCCGACGACGCCGAGCGGCTGCTGCAGGCGTACCTCGACACCGGCCGCCTCCCCGCGCTCCCGGAGGGTTACACCCCGACGCGTACGGGCCTGGCGGCCGTCCCCGGCTCCCCGGGGCCCGCCGGGGCCGCCCCGGTGGGCCTGCGGGCGCGTACGGCCCTGCTGGCGGCGGTCACGCTCGTGGCCCTGGCCGGCATGGGCGCGGGTCTGGCCGCGCTGCTGATCGACCGGGGCGCCGGTCCCGGCGCCGGGGCGGACGCCAGGCCCGGCCGGTCGGTCGTCGCCGGGCCGCCGAAGCCGCCGACCCTTCCCGACGCCCCCGTCAGCGCGTCCGTCACCGCGCCCGCCGGTTTCCACGCCGTCCAGGACCCGGCGGGCTTCGCGCTCGCCGTGCCCGACGGCTTCACCCGCTCCTTCGAGCCGCCGCGCGTCTTCTACTACGCGCCCGGAAAGGAGTTCCGCATCGGCGTGCTGATCCAGGACGTGCAGGAGGGCGGTCCGATCGGCGTGATGCGCAGCTCCGCCGCCCTCGCCCCGGACCGCTACCCCGGCTACCGCGACGGCAAGGTGGAGCGCACGGTGCACCAGGGACACCGGGCCGCCTCCTGGGAGTTCAGCTGGGACGGCTTCGACGAGGGAGCGGGCAAGGCGCCTGCCGGGCCGCGGCACACCTACGACATCGCCTGGGACGAGGGGGAGAAGATGTACGACGTGTGGGTGTCCTCCCCGGCGGACAGGACGGCGGAGGGTCGCCGCTATTTTGATGTCGCGCTGTCCACCTTTGTCCGGACGAAGCCGGTCTCATCCCCCTGACCAGCGGCTTTCGAGGTGCGGCCGGGGTGGGGCGGTTGGTAATGATGGGGCCATGACGAACGACGGGGGATGGGCGAGCGGGCCCACCAGTTACGAACTCCAGCCGCCGGCGCCCGGGGGCACCCCTCATGTCCCCACCCAGGCGCACGCCGCCGCCCCCGACCCCGGCACGGGCCGGGTCGTGGGCGGCCGCTACCGCCTCCTGTCCCGCCTCGGCCACGGCGGCATGGGCACGGTCTGGAAGGCCCGCGACGAGGTCGTCGACCGTGACGTCGCCATCAAGGAGCCGCGCGTCCCGGACAACGTGCCCGAGAGCATGCGGCAGAACGTCCACCTGCGCATGCAGCGCGAGGCGCGTGCCGCCGCCCGGATCGACCACCCCTCCGTCGTCACCGTCCACGACGTCGTCGTGGAGGACGGCCGTCCGTGGATCGTCATGGAGCTGGTGCGCGGGCACTCGCTCGCCGACCGGCTCGCGGAGGGCACCCTGGACCCGCGCGAGGCGGCCCGGGTCGGGCTGGCCGTGCTGGGCGCGCTGTCCGCCGCCCACGAGGCGGGGGTGCTGCACCGCGACGTGAAGCCCGACAACGTCCTGCTCGGGCGCAACGAGCGCGTCGTGCTCACCGACTTCGGCATCGCGCAGATCGAGGGTGAGCAGGGGCTGACGGAGACGGGCGCGTTCGTCGGCTCGCCGGAATACGTCGCCCCGGAGCGGGTGCTGGGCCAGCGGCCGGGCCCGGAGTCGGACCTGTGGTCGCTGGGCGTGGTGCTCTACACGGCCGCGGAGGGCATGTCCCCGTTCCGCCGCTCCAACACGCAGGCCACGATGCAGGCCATCCTGTCGGCCGATCCCCAGCTGCCGGCGCGCGGCAGAGGGGCGTTCTCCGAGATCGTCATGCAGCTGCTGCGCAAGGACCCCGCCGCCCGGCCGACGGCCGCCGAGGTCCGGCGGGCGCTGGAGTCCGTGGTCCACCCGCAGGCTCCGCAGCCGCCGGCGTTCGCCGCCACGGGCGCGCGCCCCGCCGGCAGCAAGTGGGTGCCGCCCGTGCTGCACGGCAACCGCGTTGCGCAGTGGGGGCTCGGGGGCGGCGTGGTGGCCGTGGCCGTCGCGGTGACGCTGCTGGTCGTGAACCCCTTCGCGGTCGGGCCGGCCGTTCCGCTGCACTGGAAGGTCCGGGACGAGCCCGAGATCGTCAAGGCGTCGCTCGCGGTGCCCGAGGACTACGTCAAGGAGGTGAACGCGGACGAGGGCTGGGTCGCGTTCCGCGACCCCAGCGGGGTCTTCGGCGTCGTCCTCACCCGTACGACCGAGGAGCCCAGGAACAAGTACTCCTCCGAGCACGCGGTGATCGGCTCGGCGGAGGAGGAGGCCCAGAAGCTGGCCGCCTCCTACAAGGACGGCAAGGTGTCCGGAGTCAACGACCCCACGTCGGAGACGTCCAAGGCGGCCTCCTTCCAGGGCATGGAGGCGGCCGAGAGCGTCACCGTCTACCGCAGGTCGGGAGACGACGACAAGGACCCCAAGCGGGCCATACGCCAGCGCGTCATCGTCAACGATGCCAAGAACGTCTCCTGGAAGCTGGACGTCCGGATGCCCGCCGCCGGCCAGGGCCGCAAGGACGGCGACAAGCTCTTCACCAACGTCCTCAAATACCTCAAAATCCAGGAGCAGTGACCCATTTGAGGTTACCGGCGGGTACCCAAAGAGTCCCACCCGTCATACGCTCACCCGCATGACGGACACGCAGGACACTGGAACAGTCGCCGATGGCAACCCCGTCGCCCCGACGGGTACCCGCACGGCCGCCGACGTCGTCACCCCCGAGCTCGTCGCCCGCCTCACCCGCGCGGTGGTGAGCTCCGGCGGCAGCACCGCCAACCACACGCCCTTCACCGGGCGCGAGCTGGCCGAACTGCCGGAGTCCGGCCCCGAGGACGTCGCCACGGCGTTCGAGCGGGCACGGCGGGCGCAGCGGGCCTGGGCCGCGGAACCCGTACGGCGGCGGGCGGCCGTCCTGCTGCGCTTCCACGACCTCGTGCTCGCCCGCCAGTCCGAGATCCTCGACCTGATCCAGCTGGAGACCGGCAAGGCCCGGCTGCACGCCCACGAGGAGGTGCAGGCGGTCGCCGTCGTGGCCCGGCACTACGGCCTCGCGGCGCCGTCGTACCTGCGGCCGAAGTCGCACACGGGCGTCCTCCCGGTCCTCACCAAGGCCACCGAAATGCGCCTGCCCAAGGGCGTGGTCGGCCACATCTCGCCCTGGAACTACCCCTTCGAGCTGTCGGTCGGCGACGCCCTGCCCGCCTTCGTCGCGGGCAACGCCGTCGTCATGAAGCCCGACACCAAGACGGCCCTGACCGCCCTGTGGGCGCGTGAACTCCTCATCGAGGCCGGGCTTCCCGAGGCCGTCTGGCAGATCGTGCTCGGCGAGGGCCCGGTCGTCGGCCCGGCGGTCGTCGCCCACGCCGACTACGTCTCCTTCACGGGCTCCACGCGCACCGGCCGCGAGGTCGCCCAGGGCGCCGCGGCCCGGCTCGTCGGAGCCACGCTCGAGCTCGGCGGCAAGAACGCCATGCTGGTGCTGCGCGACGCCGACCTGGACAAGGCGGCGGCCGGCGCCGTCCGCGGCTGCTTCTCGTCCGCGGGCCAGCTGTGCATGGCCATCGAGCGGCTGTACGTGCACTCCTCCATAGCCGACGCGTTCCTGCGGCGCTTCGCCAACCGCACCAAGGCCCTGCGCCTGGGCACGGGCCTCGCCTACGGCGCCGACATGGGATCGCTGGTGTCCCGGCAGCAGCTGGACACCGTCACCCGGCACGTCGAGGAGGCCGTCGCCAAGGGCGCCACCGTCGTGGCCGGCGGCAGGCCGCGGCCGGACGTCGGCCCGCTCTTCTACGAGCCGACCATCCTGGACGGCGTCCAGCCCCCCATGGCGGTGTGCACGGAGGAGACCTTCGGCCCGGTCGTCTCCGTCTACCGCTTCGACGACGAGGACGAGGCGGTGCGGCTGGCCAACTCCTCGCCGTACGGCCTCAACGCGAGCGTGTGGACCCGGGACGGCCGCCGCGGCCGCGCGGTCGCCGCACGGGTGCGCGCCGGCACGGTCAACGTCAACGAGGCGTACGCGGCCGCCTACGGCAGCGTCGGGGCGCCGATGGGCGGCATGGGGGCCTCGGGCCTGGGGCGCCGGCACGGCGCCGAGGGCATCCTGAAGTACACCGAGGCCCAGACGGTCGCCCAGCAGCGGATCATGCCGATGGGCCCGGCCTTCGGGCTGGACGACGAGCAGTACGCGCGCGTGATCACCGGCGGGATGCGGGTGCTGAAGGCCCTGCGGCTGCGCTGACCCACGGAGGGCGTGACACAGGTTGTGGCGCAGGGTGTGACGGAGGTTGTGATGGCACCGTACGGAGGTTGTCGTGGCACCGTATGACTACGACGTCATCGTCGTCGGCTCCGGGTTCGGCGGTTCGGTCTCCGCCCTGCGGCTGACCGAGAAGGGCTACCGCGTGGGGGTGCTGGAGGCGGGCCGGCGCTTCACCCCCGAGACCCTGCCCAGGAACTCCTGGGACCTGCGCAACTACCTCTGGGCGCCCGCCCTCGGCCTCTACGGCATCCAGCGCATCCACCTGCTCGGCAACGTCATGGTCCTGGCCGGGGCCGGGGTGGGCGGCGGTTCGCTCAACTACGCCAACACCCTCTACGTGCCGCCGAAGGCGTTCTTCGACGACCCCCAGTGGGCCGGGATCACCGACTGGGAGCGGGAGCTGCGGCCGTACTACGACCAGGCGCGGCGCATGCTCGGCGTACGGCCCAACCCGACCACGACGCCGTCCGACGAGCACATGAAGGCGGCGGCCGGACGGATGGGCGTGGGGGAGACGTTCCGCCTGGCGCCGGTGGGCGTCTTCTTCGGCGACGGCCGGGACGGGGACGGCACGGCCCGCGCCCGGCCGGGCCAGGAGGTGCCCGACCCGTACTTCGGCGGCGCGGGCCCGGACCGCAGGGCCTGCCGCGAGTGCGGCGAGTGCATGACCGGCTGCCGGCACGGCGCGAAGAACACCCTCACCGAGAACTACCTCCACCTCGCCGAGCGGGCCGGTGCCACCGTGCACCCGATGACGACCGTCGTGGCCGTCACCGAGGACCGCGACGGCGGCTACCGCGTGCTGACCGTGCCCACCGACCGGCGCGGCAGGGCCCGCAGGACGCCGCCCCGGGTGCTGCGCGCCGAGCGCGTGGTGATCGCGGCCGGGACGTACGGCACGCAGACGCTGCTGCACACCATGCGGGACCGGGGCCTGCTGCCGCGGATCTCCGGCCGGCTCGGGGTGCTGACCCGTACGAACTCCGAGGCCCTGGTCGGCGCGGCCACCACGGACCGCCGCTACCGCGCGGCGCACGGGCGCGAGCCGGACTTCACCCGGGGCGTCGCGATCACCTCGTCGTTCCACCCGGACGCCAACACGCACGTGGAGCCGGTGCGTTACGGCAAGGGCTCCAACGCCATGGGGCTGCTGTCCATCCTCCAGGTGCCGGTCGGCACGCGCGCACCGCGTGCGGTGGCCTTCGCCGCGCACTGCGCGCGGCATCCGCTGGCGCTGCTGCACTCGCTCTCCAACCGCCGCTGGTCCGAGCGCACGATCATCGGGCTGGTCATGCAGTCCCTGGACAACTCGCTGACCACCTACCGGCGGCCGAGGGGACCGGGCAAGGGCCTGCTCACCGCCCGGCAGGGCCACGGCACGCCCAATCCGCGGCAGATCCCGCAGGCCGCCGAGGCGGCGGCCCACGTCGCACGGGAGATCAACGGCTTCCCCGGCAGCAACGTCGGCGAGCTGATCGGTACCCCGCTCACCGCCCACTTCATCGGCGGCTGCCCCATCGGCCCCGACGCGGCGCGGGGCGTCATCGATCCGTACCACCGGCTCTACGGACATCCGGGCATCTCGGTCGTCGACGGTGCGGCGGTCTCCGCCAACCTGGGCGTCAACCCGTCCCTGACGATCACGGCCCAGGCGGAGCGGGCGATGTCGTTCTGGCCCAACAAGGGCGAGGCCGACCCGCGCCCCGCGCCGGGGAGCCCGTACCGGCGGCTGGCGGCTGTCGAGCCCTGCAGTCCCGCGGTGCCCAAGGACGCCTTCGCGGCGCTGCGGCTGCCGTTGCTGCCGGTGCCGGAGGTGCCGTCGAGGGGAGAACGGACCGAAGGGGCGTAGGAGACCGTCTACGGCAAGCAAATGGCAGGTACGGCAAACGGCGAAGGGCCCCGGGCCGGCTCCGCGGGGGCATGCGGGCGGCCTCGGGGCCCTTGACTGCCGGCACCGAGGTCAGGGCAGGGTCGGTGCCGCGGAGCGGCGCCGGGGGGAGCGCCGCGGGCTGAAGTGGTTGAACCAATGGCAATGCGGGACAAGGGATTTGGCGTGGCCCTGTGTTCCCTTTGCATCGTGCGGGATACCACGCTCCGGGCGCAACCGTTTCGACCGGATACGGTCGGTTCCAGGCGTCCCTGGAACCGACCGCCCTTGGGTGGCGGCCGGGCTGCTGTCCCCTGCTGACCGGTCGCCTCGCCGCCCGAGTGAGGTCCCACGACGCGCGTGCTCGCGCGTCTCACACTCCGGCGGATCCGCCCTGTCGTTGCCGGGCGCCCAGATGAACAGGGACGGAAGCCACGCGTGGATTTCGGTGGGCCGCTCCTGGCTGGTGCGGACACCGGAATCAACGAAGATGATCAGTTCGCGGTCACGCTCCGTACGGGTGACGACCGCCGAACTCGGGTGCGGCTGTTGATCGCACGTCGCCGACCGGCCGCGCCCGTGGGTGACCGGACGCGGCGCGGTCGTGGGGCCGCGTGACCGTACGCGCCGGCGGCTTGACCGGACGCGCGGGCGGGTTGACCGGACGCGCGTGATCAGACGCGGCCGCGGCACAGCTCCAGCAGGGTCATGGCGAGGGCGGTGCCGGGCTTGCCCAGCTGGTCCCTGTAGTGGCCGAGGATCTCCATCTCGCGCGAAAGGTTCACCCGGCGGCCGCCGGAGGCGATCCGCTCGCGCTGGATCACCGCCGAGACGGCCATCCGCTCCTGCACCAGCCCGATGATGCGGCCGTCGAGATCGTCGATCCGCTCCCGGGCGTCGTTGATCACGCCGGCGGCCTCGGCCGTCCGGGCGCCGGTGTCGGGCCGGGCGGTGGCGGCCTGCGCGCGGGCGGGCTGGGTGGCGGTCTTGGCGCTCATGTGTGTTTCTCCAAAAGGGGACGCGGCCCCCGGAGCGGCAGGACCCGGGAAAACGACAGGCGCCCCGGGCCTTGTCGGCCCGGGGCGCCTGGGAAGTCGCTCGTCAGTTGCTAAGCAGCACAACCGCCTACGACACCCCAGCCGGCGGGCCGGGTGCCATAGGTAAAGACGAAGGTCAGCTGCTTGCGCATGGCGCACAGTATGGCCCGGCGGCGGGCCCGGCGCCAAGGCGGATTCGGATGGTGAGACAAAAGCAAGCACCCGCGCCCCGGTAGAATCGACAAATACAGACCCCCACCTCCGATCGCCGGAAGGCCGCTCCCGTGTCAGCAGCACCCCCCGCCGCCGCCCACGACAACACCGCGGAACCGGTGCTCGTTGTCGACTTCGGTGCGCAGTACGCCCAGCTCATCGCCCGTCGCGTCCGTGAGGCCCGCGTCTACAGCGAGATCGTGCCCAGCACGATGCCCGTCGCCGAGATGCTCGCCAAGAAGCCGAGGGCGATCATCCTCTCCGGCGGTCCCTCCTCGGTCTACGAGGAAGGCGCCCCGCGCCTGGACGACGCCCGCGGCCTCTTCGAGGCCGGCGTCCCCGTCTTCGGCATGTGCTACGGCTTCCAGCTGATGGCCACCACGCTCGGGGGCACGGTCGACAACAGCGGAGCGCGCGAGTACGGCCGTACGCCCCTGCACGTCTCCAAGCCCGGCTCGACCCTCTTCGAGGGCACCCCGGTCGAGCAGTCGGTGTGGATGTCGCACGGCGACGCCTGCTCGGCCGCCCCCGAGGGCTTCACCGTCACCGCGTCCACCGACGTCGTGCCGGTCGCCGCCTTCGAGAACGACGCGAAGAAGCTCTACGGCGTGCAGTACCACCCCGAGGTGATGCACTCCACCCACGGCCAGCTGGTCCTGGAGCACTTCCTCTACCGCGGCGCCGGCATCGAGCCGACCTGGACCACGGGCAACGTGATCGAGGAGCAGGTCGAGGCCATCCGCGAGCAGGTCGGCACCAAGCGCGCCATCTGCGGCCTGTCCGGCGGCGTGGACTCCGCCGTGGCCGCGGCCCTCGTGCAGAAGGCCATCGGCTCCCAGCTGACCTGCGTCTACGTCGACCACGGCCTGATGCGCAAGGGCGAGACCGAGCAGGTCGAGAAGGACTTCGTGGCCGCCACCGGCGTCCAGCTGAAGGTCGTCGACGCGCAGGAGCGCTTCCTGGACGCGCTCGCCGGGGTCTCCGACCCGGAGACCAAGCGGAAGATCATCGGCCGGGAGTTCATCCGCGTCTTCGAGCAGGCGCAGGCCGAGATCGTCGCCGAGGGCGCTGCCGACGGCGAGGACGTCGCGTTCCTCGTCCAGGGCACGCTCTACCCGGACATCGTCGAGTCCGGCGGCGGCACCGGCACCGCCAACATCAAGTCCCACCACAACGTGGGCGGCCTCCCCGAGGACCTGGAGTTCGAGCTCGTCGAGCCGCTCCGCCAGCTCTTCAAGGACGAGGTCCGCATGGTCGGCCAGGAGCTCGGCCTGCCGGACGAGATCGTCCAGCGCCAGCCCTTCCCCGGCCCCGGCCTGGGCATCCGCATCGTCGGCGAGGTCACCAAGGAGCGCCTGGACCTGCTGCGCGAGGCCGACGCCATCGCCCGCGAGGAGCTCACGGCGGCCGGCCTGGACCGCGAGATCTGGCAGTGCCCCGTCGTGCTGCTGGCCGACGTCCGCAGCGTCGGCGTGCAGGGTGACGGCCGCACGTACGGCCACCCGATCGTGCTGCGCCCGGTCTCGTCCGAGGACGCCATGACCGCCGACTGGACGCGCATGCCGTACGACGTCCTGGCCCGCATCTCGACCCGCATCACGAACGAGGTCGCCGATGTGAACCGCGTGGTGCTGGACGTGACCAGCAAGCCGCCGGGCACGATCGAGTGGGAGTAATCCCCGCCCTCTGACAAACGGCCGCGCCGCCCTCCGTCTACGCAGTACGACGGAGGGCGGCGCGGCCGTTTCCGCCCCTATGGTGGCGGCACGCCAACGAGAGGAGACGTTGTGCCGCACATCGACGTGGGCAATGACGCGCCCGGGATCCTCGGCCTGATGCGCTTCCGCCCGGAAACCGCCGATCCGCTGAACGCCCTGGCGGAAGCCCTGTTACGCGCCCCCGGCTCGTTGTCCCGAGGAGAACGCGAACTGATCGCCGCCTATGTCTCACGCGGCAACGACTGCACCTTCTGCACCAACAGCCACGCCGAACTCGCCGCCCAGCAGCTCGACGGCGGTATGCCGGCGGTCCGCCGCGTCCTGGACGACCGCGACTCCTCCGCCTTCTCCGAGAAGCTCACGGCCCTCCTCGCCATCGCCGACCTCGTCCGCCGCGGCGGACGCGAGGTCACCGACGAGGCGGTGGCCACGGCCCGCAAGGCCGGCGCGACGGACGTGGAACTCCACGACACGGTCCTGATCGCGGCGGCCTTCTGCATGTACAACCGCTACGTCGACGGCCTCGCCACCAGCCTGCCGACCGACCCCGCCGGATACCGCGAGACGGCCGCCCGGCTGATCGCGCGGGGGTACGGATCGTAGGGCCGGGCCCGGTCAAGAAGCCGTCGCTCATTCGTTTGGGCGGCGGTTTCGGGGTTTGCCGTGGGTAGGCTGGCCGTACGGCCGAGAATCCCGTCCATGGGAGGAACCATGACCGCAGAGCCCGCGCACACCTGGCCGGTGCCGCCGCAGGACGGTTACACCGTGGACGACCTGTTGACGCTGCCTGACCTCCCGCCGCACACGGAGCTGATCGACGGGAGCTTGGTTTTCGTGAGTCCTCAGCGGGATTTCCACACGCTCGCGATGTACCTCCTCGAGCATGGCCTGCGGGCTTCGGTTCCCGCAGAACTCCGCGTGCGTCGGGAAATGACGATGGTGATCGACAAGCGCAATGGCCCCGAGCCGGACATCGTCGTTGTGCGTGCCGCTGCGGTACGCGACCGTAAGCAGACGTACTACCAGGCCAGGGACGTTCTCCTGGCAGTCGAGGTGGTCTCGCCGAGCTCCGAGGCCCGCGACTACGACACGAAGCCGCACAAGTACGCCGCCGCAGGCATCCCGTACTTCTGGCGGGTCGACATGACGGCCGACGACGAGCAACCGCTCGTGCACGTCTTCGAGCTGGACAAGGAGACGCGCGCCTACAAGCCGACCGGCACGTACCGGGACAGGCTCAAGGTTTCGGTGCCTTTCGAGGTCGACATCGACCTCACCGAGATCGACAAGCTGTAGGAGCTCCGGCCTCGCGCAAGCCCTGGCCTCCTCCGGTACCCACGGGTAGCTTCCGTCGTGACACGGACCACCGGAGGAGGCCGCATCATGCCCGAGGCCAGCGCAAGCGCCAGCGCTCCCGAGCCCGTACCCACCGACCGGCTCCACTTCGCCATGCCGCCGACGCACGACTCCGTCGAGGACGAGCGGCGGTACCGCAAGGAGCGGCTCGCGGCGGCGCTCCGGCTCTTCGGGCGCTTCGGGTTCGAGGAGGGCGTCGCGGGGCACATCACCGCACGCGACCCGGAGTTCACGGATCACTTCTGGGTCAATCCGTTCGGGATGTCGTTCAAGCACATCACCGTCTCCGACCTGATCCTCGTCAATCACCAAGGGCAGGTCGTCGAGGGGCGCTTCCACGTCAATCAGGCGGCGTTCGCGATCCACTCGCAGATCCACAAGGCCCGGCCCGACGTCGTGGCCGCCGCGCACAGCCATTCCACCTACGGGCGGGCGCTGTCCGCGCTGGGGGAGCTGCTCGAGCCGATCACGCAGGACGTGTGCGCCTTCTACCAGGACCACGCGCTCTTCGACGACTACACGGGCGTGGTCGTGGACGAGGAGGAAGGGCGCCGGATCGCCGAGGCGCTCGGGCCGCACAAGGCCGTCATCCTGCGCAATCACGGTCTGCTGACCGTCGGCGACTCGGTGGACGCGGCGGCGTGGTGGTTCATCACGATGGAACGTTCCTGCCAGGTGCAGCTGGCCGCGAAGGCGGCCGGCAAGCCGGTGCCGATCGCCCCGGCGAACGCGGCCCACACGCGCGAGCAGCTCGGCAACGACCTGGTGGCGTGGATCAACTACCAGCCGCTGTACCAGCAGATCACGCGGAGTGAGCCGGAGCTGCTGGGCTGAGCCGACCGGGCGCTTCGACCCCCGCCCGTCGGCGGGGGTCGCTCGTCCTTCCGGGCGCCTTTACGGGGCATTTGCCCTGCTTACGATGGTGAGGAGCCGGGGCGTAGCCGCCTCGGCTCCGTCATGCCCGGTCCCTCGCGCCCGGGTCCGTCATGCCCGGGTCCGTCATGCCCGTCATGCCTGCGTGGGCACAACGATTCGGATCGGTAGGAGAACCATGCGCCTCTCCCGTTGCGTCGGGCTGTCCGTCGCCCTCGCCCTGACCGGCCTGGCCGTCACGGGCTGCGGCGGCGGTGCCGAGGCCGAGGAGCGGCCCGCGAAGTCCTCCGCGTCCGCCCCGGCGCCCGCCGGTCCCGCCCCGGCCTCCGAGAAGCCGGCCCCGCCCGCCGCGATGCTCTCCGACGCGGCCAGGGTCGTACGCCCCGAGATATCCCCGGCCCACGGGGAGACGGTCGGCGTCGGCCAGCCGATCGCGATCGTCTTCAAGCAGCAGAGGGTGCCCAAGGAGCTGCGGGCCGGCATCGAGGGGCGGCTGAAGGTCTCCACCTCCCCGAAGATCGCCGGTGCCTGGCACTGGAACGAGTCCAAGGGCGACACCCGCGTCCACTTCCGGCCGGAGAAGTACTGGCCCGCCGGCACCGAGGTCACCCTCGACGCGAAGCTCGCGGGCGTGAAGCTCGCCGACGGCATGGCCGCCGCCGGCGACCGCAGGATCTCCTTCACCGTCGGCGCGTCCATGGTCAACACCGTGGACCTCAAGGCCCACAGGATGACCGTCGTGCGCGACGGCAGGACGCTGCGCACCATCGCGATCAGCGGAGGTGACGAGGGCAAGGGCTTCGGTACCCGCGAGGGAGTCAAGACCATCCTCGCCAAGGAGGGCCGGGTCGTCATGGACTCGCTCTCCATCGGCATCCCGCGCAACCACCCCGACGGCTTCTACGGCTCGTACGACTACAGCATGCGCGAGACGGTCAGCGGCGAGTACGTGCACGCCGCCCCCGACAACGCCGAGTCCTTCGGCAAGGAGAACGTCAGCCACGGCTGCATCGGCATGTCCACGGACGACGCCAAGTGGCTGTACGGGCTGAGCCGCAAGGGCGACGTCGTCCAGGTGGTCAACAGCGGCAGGCCCAAGCCGATGGACCACTTCGGCAACGGCTACGGCGACTGGAACCTGACCTGGGAGCAGTGGCTGGCGGGCAGCGCGCTGGGGGTGCGCACCGGCAACTGAGCCCACGTCAGCCGGTGTGTCTCGTGCGCGATGTACGCCACGTACGCCGCGCCGCGCAAGGCCTGTGGACAACCTCCGACGGGCGCTGCGGGGGTTGTCCACAGGCCTGAACGTGCTTTCCCCTCCGCACGTATCGTCGAGGGACGGCGACAGGGAGGCGGTGGGTGGCATGTCACTCAGGACGGGGCTGGGGACGGGGCTCGGGGCAGGCCCTGGGGGAGGCCCCGGGGGAGGTACGGACGCGGAGAGCCGGCGGCTTCGGTACGCGCTGGTGCCGCTGCGGCTGTTCCTGGGGATCACGTTCGTCTACGCGGGGCTCGACAAGCTCACCGACCCCGCCTTCCTCGCGGCCGACGGGCCGGGGTCGCTGGGGGAGTTGATGCGGTCGGCGCGGGAGGGCGCCGGGATCCCGGGCCTGGTCGACCTGGCGCTGAAGAGCCCGGTGGGCTTCGGCTGGGCGATGGCGCTGGGCGAGCTCGCGGTCGGCATCGGCACGCTGCTGGGGATGTTCGCGCGGGTGGCCGCGGCCGGGGGCGCGCTGATCTCGCTCAGCCTGTGGCTGACCGTCAGCTGGGCCTCGACGCCGTACTACTACGGCAATGACCTGCCCTACCTCATGGCCTGGCTGCCGCTGATAGTCGCGGGCGCGCCCCTGTTCTCGGTGGACGCGCTCCGGGCCCGCCGCCGACGGGAGCGTGCCCGGCGCGACGCGTCGTTCAGCTGAGGCCGTCCGGCCGGTCCGTGCCGCGCGCGCGGTGGCGGCGGACGGCGAAGACGAGGGAGGAGACCGTCCCGGCCACGCAGAAGCCGACGGCCATGACGGGCAGCAGCAGATAGGAGGGGAAGTGCCACCAGCCGCCCGCCGCCGCGAGATACGCCAGGCACCCGCCGATGAGGACCAGGCCGACGACGACCTTTCCCGGTTCGAAGTCATGACGCCACACGGGTCACCTCCACCTGGCCGACACCGGCCTTGAGCTCGAGTTTCAGGGTGCCGTGCGAGGGCTGCCCGGCGGCCGGGCGCAGGGTCAGGCGCTGGTGCCGGCGGGGCTGGACGTCGATGTCGTCGCGGGGCTCGCCCGGGAGGCGGATGTCGCCGACGCCGACCTCGATGTCGAGCTCCGCCGTGACGTCCTGGGGCAGGACGACCCTGAGCTGGCCGGCGCTGACCTCGGCGCGGACGGTGACCGGTGTCGCGCCGGCATCCGGCGCCGTGCGGGACCAGGGCACGCCGGTCAGGTCCAGCACGCCCACGCCGGTGCCCAGTGCGTAGTGCTCGCGCAGGTCGGACCGGTCCGTGGGGTGCCAGGTGGAGCGGGACCAGTCGGCGGTCACGGACTTGGGCAGCGCGGCGGCGCCCGTCAGCAGCGCGCCGGTGAGCACGGCGGCGACGATCGTGCCGCCGCCCGTACGGCCGTAGCGCGAACTGACCGTGATGCCCAGGCCGAAGACGCCCAGCGCGCAGGCCAGGCCGATCTCGAGGGAGGTGCCCAGCGGTCGGTGATGCCAGGTCAGGCCGGTGCCGAGGCCGAGGGCGGCCAGGGCCAGCAGGAAGGTCCAGCCGCCCAGGTGCCGGGTGGTGGGGGGCGCGGGGCGGGCGGCCGGCGTCCGGGCCGCGGCGCCCGTCGCGTGCGGCGCGCGGGCCGGGCCGTCGTCGGGTCCCCACAGATATCCGGTGCCGTGGGCGGTCGCGGTGGCGGCCGTGGTGTCCTTGACCGGGTCGCGCCACCATGACGGGGAGCCAGGGGTGGGAGGCGCCTGTGTCTCCGGCGGGGCCTCCATGGTCTTGTGAATGCGGTGTGCCTTCAGTGGCTTGTGTATGCCATGACCGCCCGGCTCGGTGCCGCCCTCCGGACGGTCCTCCTCGGTCGCCCCCTCCGGCCGCCGGTGCCGTGACCAGTACGTGGCGCCGGTGACGGCGAGCGTCAGCATCAGCGCGAAGGACATCACGCCGCTGTTGTTGAGCATGGACAGGAACAGCCCGCAGCCGACGAGCGCGCACAGCACCGCCGTGAGCGCCGGCCCCTCGACGCGGCCCGACAGCATGCGCCGGGCCTCGTTCTCGTCCTCGCCCTCGAGGGGGATGAGCAGCCAGGCCAGGCCGTAGGCGATCAGCCCCAGCCCGCCCGTGACGCCCAGCACGCCCAGCACCACGCGGAAGATGACCGGGTCCATGTCGAAGCAGCGGCCCAGACCGCCGCAGACGCCGGAGATCACCTTGTGCTCGCGGCTGCGGCGCAGCGGCGGGGTGGCGGCGTGCTCGGCGGGGGGTGCGTCGGTCATGGGGACATGGTGTCAACCGGAACGCCTGTGCGGCATCCGTGGCGACCCTGGACGTTCCCTGAGATCGTCCCTGAGGTCCGGACGGTTAGGGTGTGGCGCATCGAACACCAGCGGGGGAACCGGAGGAACGTGCGGTGCACGGGGCAGTGCCTGAGACAGGTCGGCTCATCGCCGGGCGGTACCGGCTCGCCGAGCGGGTGGGCCGCGGCGGCATGGGCACCGTCTGGCGCGCCGAGGACGAGTTGCTGGGCCGTCAGGTGGCGGTCAAGCGGCTGCACGTCTCCCCGGGACTGGAGGAGGACGAGCTCGCCACCCTCTACGAGCGCACCCGCCGCGAGGCGCGCAGTGCGGCCCGCATCAACCACCCCAACGTCGTGGTCGTCCACGATGTGGTCGAGGACGGCGGCCTGCCCTGCATCGTGATGGAGTACGTCCCCTCCAGAACGCTCGGCGACGTCCTCAAGAACGGCACGGTCACCCCCGAGGAGGCCGCCAGGGTCGGCCGCGGCATGATCGCGGCGCTGCGCGCGGCGCACGCCGCCGGGGTGCTGCATCGTGACGTCAAGCCCGGCAACGTGCTGCTCGGCCACGACGGCCGGGTCGTGCTCACCGACTTCGGCATCGCCCACTCCACCGGCACCTCGACCCTGACCAAGACGGGCGAGATGGTCGGGTCCATCGACTACATCGCCCCCGAGCGGGTCAAGGGCGCCAAGCCCGGCCCCGCCTCCGACCTGTGGGCGCTGGGCGCCACGCTCTACCAGGCGCTGGAAGGGCAACCCCCGTTCCGCCGGGACACGGCGGTGGAGACGGCGTACGCCATCGCCATGGACCCCCTCGAGCCGCCGCGGCACGCGGGACCGCTGACCAAGCTCATCGAGACCCTGCTGGCCAAGGAGCCGGACCTGCGGCCCCCGGCCGAGCTGGCGGAGCAGATCCTGCGCGAGCCGGCGGCCGAGCCCGAGACAGCGCACCTGACGATCCCGCGGCTGGAGCCCCGCCCCGAGCCGCCGACCGTGCCCGCCTCCGTCGCCCCGGGGCCGGCGGCCGCCGGCAGCGCCCGCCGGGGCCGTGCGCTGTGGTGGGGCACCGCCGCCGCGGTCGCCGTGGTGGGGCTCGCGGCCGGTGCGTACGTCCTGTTCCAGGGCGACGGCCAGGAGGACGTCGAGGCCGGGCGGTCGCCCGCCCGCGAAGCCTCGGCGTCCCCGCCGCAGTCCGTCGCGCCGAGCACCCCGCCGCCCGTGCCGAAGGGCTACCACCTCGTCAGGGAGCCCCGGCTCGGCGTCTCCTTCCCCGTGCCGGACGGCTGGAAGCGCAAGGACGAGAAGGACAAGGCGGACACCGAGGTCAACTACGTCGATCCGTCGGGGCTGGTCGGCCTCAAGGTCAACGTCCTGGACTTCGCGAGCCCGAACCACCTCCAGCACTGGAAGGACGTCGAGGAGCAGCTGCGCAAGAGCGTCAGCGGCTACAAGCGGGGCCGGATGCAGGAGACGAGGTTCCGGGGCGAGCCGGCGGCCGTGTGGGAGTTCACGTTCACGGGCAGGGCGCGGGACTGGCAGGCCATCGACCTGGGGTTCGGGCGCGAGGGCGGCAACGAGTACGCCATCTACCTCTCGGCGCCCAAGGCCGACTGGGACCGCCACAAGCACGTCTTCGACGTGGTGCGCGACGGCTTCCGCCCGGCCGGCACGTCCTGAGGCCCGTGGCCCGGGGTTTCCCCGGGTCGGCTCAGGGACGACCCTGATGCCGGGAACGACACGCTCATGTGACGATCAGTGGCATGACCGCCCCGCCCCCGCCGCAGCACCCCGACGGCCCGCCCCTGCGCAAGCTCTACCGCAGCGCCGACGGGCGGATGCTCGGCGGCGTGGCGCGCGGCCTCGCCGGGCACCTGGGCGTGCCGGTGTCCTGGGTGCGGCTGGCGTTCGTGGCGCTGATGATGTCTCAGGGCATGGGGGCCCTGCTCTACGCCGTGTTCTGGTTCGTCGTCCCCCTCGGCGTCGGGGGCGTCGAGGCGCCCCGGCTCACGGCCGTTGAGGCGTCCGCCGACGGGCGGCGACCCCTGTTCGCCCGCAAGCCCGACCGCGGTCAGGTCTTCGCGCTGCTCGCCGTCGTCATCAGCGCGGCCGTCTTCCTCGACCGGCTCCACCTCGGCCGCGCCAACGCCTACATCTGGCCGCTGGTGCTCATAGGGGCCGGCGTCGCCCTGGTGTGGCGGCAGGCCGACAACGCCCGCCGGGCCCACTGGATGGAGGTCAGCCGCCGCAAGCGCGTCCTGCCGCTCGCGCGCGGCGCGGCCGGAGTGCTGCTGGTGGGCGTCGGCGCGACCGGCATCGTCGTGCTCCAGGGCTCCGCGGAGCACCTGGGCACGGTCCTGCAGGCCTCGCTGGCCGTGCTGGTCGGCATAGCGCTGCTGGCGGGCCCCTCGGTCGTACGGATGACCCAGGACCTGTCCGCCGAGCGGACCATGCGCATCCGCGCCCAGGAGCGCGCCGAGGTCGCCGCCCACGTCCACGACTCCGTCCTGCACACCCTCACCCTCATCCAGCGCAACGCCGACGACCCCCGCGAGGTCGCCCGCCTGGCCCGGGCCCAGGAGCGGGAGCTGCGCAACTGGCTCTACAACCCCGAGGGCCGGGGCAAGGAGGAGGCCGAGGAGCCGCGGACGCTGGCGGAGGCCGTCAAGGCTGCCGCGGCCGAGGTGGAGGACCACCACGGCGTCCCCATAGAGGTCGTCGTGGTCGGCGACTGCCCCCTGGACGAACGCCTGGACGCCCAGCTCCAGGCCGCCCGTGAGGCCATGGTCAACGCGGCCAAGTACGGTGGCCAGGGCGGCGCCGTGCAGGTGTACGCCGAGGTCGAGGGGCGTACGGTCTTCATCTCCGTACGCGACCGCGGCCCCGGCTTCGACCTGGACGCGGTGCCGGACGACCGGATGGGCGTCCGGGAGTCGATCATCGGCCGGATGCAGCGCAACGGCGGCACGGCGCGTCTGCGCTCGGCGCCCGACGGGGGGACGGAAGTGGAGCTGGAGATGGAGAGGGCGGAGAAGGCGTCATGACGACCGAAGAGGTTCCGGAGCGCCACGTCAGGGTCGTGCTGGTGGACGACCACCGGATGTTCCGCACCGGCGTGCAGGCCGAGATCGGCACCACCGCCCGCACGGGCGTCGAGGTCGTCGGCGAGGCCGCCGACGTCGACCAGGCGGTGACCGTCATCACCGCGACCCGCCCCGAGGTCGTCCTGCTGGACGTCCACCTCCCCGGCGGCGGCGGGGTGGAGGTGCTGCGCCGCTGCGCCGCGCTGATGGCCGGCCAGGAGGCGCCGGTCCGCTTCCTGGCCCTGTCGGTCTCCGACGCCGCCGAGGACGTCATCGGCGTCATCCGGGGCGGGGCGCGCGGCTACGTCACCAAGACCATCACCGGCACCGACCTGATCGACGCGATCTTCCGGGTCAGGGACGGCGACGCGGTCTTCTCGCCCCGCCTGGCCGGCTTCGTCCTCGACGCCTTCGCCTCCACGGACGCGCCGCCGGTCGACGAGGACCTCGACCGGCTGACGCAGCGCGAGCGCGAGGTGCTGCGGCTGATCGCGCGCGGCTACGCCTACAAGGAGATCGCCAAGCAGCTCTTCATCTCGGTGAAGACGGTCGAGTCCCACGTCTCCGCCGTGCTGCGCAAGCTGCAGCTGTCCAACCGGCACGAACTCACCCGCTGGGCCACGGCGCGGCGCCTGGTCTGACGCGGGCGGCCGGACCGGCCGGGACCGGCTCGACCCGGTCCGGCCCGGCTCGACCCGGTCCGGATCGGTCCGGTCCGGAATCGGGTGCGCGGAACGTCTCGGGGTTCTCGCGGAACCTCCCGGCGAGCCTCGCCATCTCTCTCAGGCGAGAAGCACAGCACCCGAAACGAGAGCCGCCGCCCGATGAGCCTGACGGGAACACCGTTCTTCCTGACGACGATCGTCCTGGTCGTGGTGGCCCTGGCCCTGCCGCTCACGCTGTGGGGCAAGATCGGCGGCCCGAAGCTCGTACGCCATGTCACGCGCTTCTTCATGCTGCTGTTCGCGCAGGTCACGGCCGTCGTCATGGTCTTCGTGATCGTCAACAACTCCAACGGCCTCTTCGACACCTGGGCCGACCTGCTGGGCACCGGCGACCACGTCAGCGCGGCCGCCGACCTCGGCCCGGACGGCACCGGCGGCAAGTCCCTGGACGAGCAGCCGAAGGTCACCCAGACGTTCAAGCCCGCCTCCGACAAGCGCATGGGGCCCGGGGTCCGGGAGACCCAGCTCAAGGGCCGCATATCGGGCGTCGAGGGCGAGGTCTACGTCTGGCTGCCGCCGCAGTACGACGACCCGGCGTACAAGAACAAGACGTTCCCCGTGGTGGAGGTGCTGCCCGGCTTCCCCGGCTCGGCCAAGGCCTGGTTCGGCACCCTCAACGTCAACACGCAGCTCAAGCCCATGATGGAGAAGGGCGAGGTCGCCCCGTTCATCATCGTGGCGCCGCGCACCACCCTCCTCGGCGACGTCGACACCGGCTGCGCCAACATTCCCGGCAAGGTCAACGCCGACACCTGGCTCAGCGTCGACGTCCGCAAGATGGTCGTCGACAACTTCCGCGTCTCCGACAAGCCCGACGGCTGGGCCGTCGCCGGCTACTCCGCGGGCGCCCACTGCGCTGCCAAGCTGGCCATCGCCCACCCCGACCGCTACCGGGCCGGAGTGAGCCTGTCCGGCTACAACGACCCCGTCGGCGAGCCCGCCTCCCTCACCGCGAAGACGCCGGAGCTCCGCGAGGCGAACAACCCGTGGAAGATGCTGCAGCGCGCCAAGACCCCGCCGCACGTGGCGCTGTTCCTCTCGGGCGCGGAGGGCGACGGCTACCAGGGCGGCCTGGCGATCAAGGAGTCCGCGAAGCCGCCGACGACCGTGCAGGTCGTCCCGGCGGGCGCGGGCGGCCACGGCACGGCCGTATGGAAGCGGCAGGTCCCCGACGTCTTCAAGTGGCTGACCAAGCAGATCGCCCACTGACACCGCCCGCCGGGCGCCGCTCGTCCGGCACCGTTCGTCAGGCGGGCCGGGACGCTCCCGCGAACGGCATCTCGTCGATCGGCGCGATCCGCACCGGCGCTCCGGGATGCGGGGCGTGGATCATGCGGCCGCCGCCGATGTAGAGGCCGACGTGGCTGATGCCGGGGTAGAAGAACACCAGGTCGCCGGGGGCCAGCTGGCCCCGGGCGATGCGCCGGCCGGTGTTGATCTGCGTATAGGTGGTGCGCGGCAGGGAGACCCCGGCCGCCTGCCACGCCGCCTGCGTCAGCCCCGAGCAGTCGAAGCCCGACGGCCCGGTCGCGCCCCATACGTACGGCTTGCCGATCGCGGAGTAGGCGAAGGCCACCGCCCGCGCGGCGCGCCCCGAGACGGCGGCCGCCGGAACCTGCCGCGCCGCGGAGCCCACGGAGGCGAGCGCGGAATCCGCCGCCTTCGTGGTGGCGCCCGTGGCCCGCTCGCCGGCCGCGACCGCCGCGCGCTCCTCCCGGGGCAGCTCGCGCAGCAGCCGCTCGGCCCGGCCGAGCTTCGCCTCGACGGCCCGCTTGTGCCGGGCGAGGGCGGCCTCCTCGTGCCGGAGCTCGGCGAGGCGGGTGTCGGCGGCGCCGCGGACCCGCTGGACGCCCCGCAGCTCGTGCCGCACCCGGGCCACCGCGCCGGCCTGCCGTTCGCCCGCCCGGCCGGCCAGGGAGGCGCCCTGCAGATAGCGGTCGGGGCTGCCGGAGAGCAGCAGCCGGACGCTGGTGGGCATGCCGCCGTCGCGGTACTGGGCGGCGGCGAAGGAGCCGAGGGCGTTGCGGGCGCTGTTGAGGCGCTCGGTCTTGCGGGCGGCCTCGTCCTGGAGCCGGTCGAGCGCGGAGCGCGCGCGGTCGGCCTTCTCCTTGGCGCCGTTGTACTTCTCGGTGGCCACCTCGGCCTGCTGGTAGTACCGGGCGACCTGCGCCCGGGCCTGGTCGGGGGTGAGGGCGGGGGAGGCGTGGCCGGTGCCCTCGAGAGCCGTGGCGGTGGCGGCGCCCGCGAGGGCGAGGGCCGCCGCCGTGCGGGCGGTGCCGCCGGCGAGCGGGCTCTGCTTGGGCTTTCGGTGGGACGCCACGATCGCCGTCACTTCCTTCCGGTCCGGCAGGGGGAGCCGGGCGGCGGCCCGCACGAGGGGGGAGGGGCGGGCCACCGCCGTCTGGAGGAGGACGCTAGGGCTCGCGGAGATCCGGAAACGGCCATGACCGCTATTGCCCCTATTCGGCGGTTTGGCGACTGGTCGTGGCCGGGCGATCCCTCCCCGTGGAGAGGGATGCGGGCGGCGACTGACCGAAGCCGTGTTCCTTCCCCACCTCCCGGCAGGGGGGTGCTATGGCCCCGGCTAGGGTCGGTCCCCATGGACGTACTGATTCACGCCGTCGTGGGCCTGCACATCATCGGCATCGCCTCCCTGCTGGGCGGCTTCCTGACCCAGATGAAGGCCATGGGCCGGGGCGAGGCCCGCATGGTCCCGGCGATGCTGCACGGCGCGCTCACCATGCTGGTCACCGGCGTCGCGCTGGTGGGCCTGCACCAGGCGCAGGGCGACACCGTCAACACCGTCAAGATCGGCGTGAAGCTGGCCCTGCTGGTCGTCATCCTGGGCCTGGTCTACGTCAAGCGGGACGAGGAGAAGGTCGAGCCCGCGGCCTTCGGCGCGGTCGGGGCGCTGACCACCGCGAACATCTTCATCGCCGTGCTGTGGGTGTGACCGTGGGTGTGGCCGTGGGCGTGCCCGTGTTGTGGGTGTGACCACTGTTGGCGGGATCGGGGGCCGCCTGTCAGTGCGGCCGCCTAGACTCGGGAGGCGATGAGCAGCCTCTTTGACGACAGCTTCCTGGCGGACCTGGCCCCCTCCGACGAGGAGCACCCGCCGCCCCCGGAGGACGCGGCCCCCGAGCCGCTGCCGGACGACCTGTTCGGCGGCGCCTTCGACGTGCCCGTCCCCCGGGAGGCGTACTACCGCGACGGCGCCGCCCGTCCCGTCGTGGACCCCGCGGCCCTGCTCGAGGGGATGAACGACCAGCAGCGCGAGGCCGTGGTGCACACGGGCTCGCCGCTGCTGATTGTCGCGGGCGCCGGCTCCGGCAAGACGCGCGTGCTCACGCACCGCATCGCTCATCTGCTGGGCGCCCGCCACGTCCACCCGGGGCAGATCCTCGCGATCACGTTCACCAACAAGGCCGCCGGCGAGATGAAGGAGCGCGTCGAGCAGCTCGTCGGCCCGCGCGCCAACGCCATGTGGGTGATGACCTTCCACAGCGCGTGCGTGCGGATCCTGCGCCGGGAGAGCAAGAAGCTGGGCTTCACGTCCTCCTTCTCGATCTACGACGCGGCCGACTCCAAGCGGCTGATGGCCCTGGTCTGCCGCGACCTGGACCTGGACCCGAAGAAGTTCCCCCCGAAGTCCTTCAGCGCGAAGATCTCCAACCTCAAGAACGAGCTCATCGACGAGGAGGCCTTCGCGGCGCAGGCCGCCGACGGCTTCGAGAAGACGCTCGCCGAGGCCTACGTGATGTACCAGTCGCGGCTGCGCGAGGCCAACGCCCTGGACTTCGACGACATCATCATGACCACGGTCCACCTGCTGCAGGCGTTCCCGGACGTGGCCGAGCACTACCGCCGCCGCTTCCGGCACGTCCTGGTCGACGAGTACCAGGACACCAACCACGCGCAGTACACGCTGGTGCGCGAGCTGGTGGGCACGCCCGAGACGGCCGGCGAGGAGGGCGTCGCCGAGCTGTGCGTCGTCGGTGACGCCGATCAGTCGATCTACGCCTTCCGCGGCGCCACCATCCGCAACATCCTCCAGTTCGAGGAGGACTATCCGGACGCCACCACGATCCTGCTCGAGCAGAACTACCGCTCCACGCAGACGATCCTCAACGCCGCCAACGCCGTCATCGAGCGCAACGAGAACCGCCG
Organism: Streptomyces griseocarneus; assembly: GCF_014655595.1. Lineage (GTDB taxonomy): Bacteria > Actinomycetota > Actinomycetes > Streptomycetales > Streptomycetaceae > Streptomyces > Streptomyces griseocarneus. The sequence goes on from NZ_BNBL01000006.1 coordinate 279,369, forward strand.
CCCCAAGAACCTGTGGACCCAGGCCGGGGCCGGCGCCTCCATCACCGGCTACGTGGCCGACACCGAGCACGACGAGGCCCAGTTCGTCGCCGACGAGATCGACCGGCTGACCGACGCCGGGGACGCCAAGGCCGGCGACGTCGCGGTCTTCTACCGAACCAACGCCCAGTCCCGTGTCTTCGAAGAGATCTTCATCCGCGTCGGCCTGCCCTACAAGGTCGTCGGCGGCGTGCGCTTCTACGAGCGCAAGGAGGTCCGCGACGTCCTCGCCTACCTGCGGGTGCTCGCCAACCCCGAGGACACCGTGCCGCTGCGGCGCATCCTCAACGTGCCCAAGCGCGGCATCGGCGAGCGCGCCGAGGCCATGATCGACGCCCTGTCGCTGCGCGAGAAGATCAGCTTCGCGCAGGCGCTGCGCCGCGTCGACGAGGCGTACGGCATGGCGGCCCGCTCGGCCAACGCCGTCAAGCGCTTCAACACGCTCATGGAGGAGCTGCGCACGATCGTGGAGTCGGGGGCCGGGCCCGCGACCGTCCTCGAGGCCGTCCTGGAGCGCACGGGCTACCTGGCCGAGCTGCAGGCGTCCACCGATCCCCAGGACGAGACCCGCGTCGAGAACCTCCAGGAGCTCGCCGCCGTCGCGCTGGAGTTCGAGCAGGAGCGCGACGAGGAGGAGCCGGGCACCCTGGCGGACTTCCTCGAGAAGGTCGCGCTCGTCGCCGACTCCGACCAGATCCCCGACGAGGACACCGACGGATCGGGCGTCATCACGCTGATGACCCTGCACACGGCGAAGGGCCTCGAGTTCCCGGTCGTCTTCCTCACCGGCATGGAGGACGGCGTCTTCCCGCACATGCGCGCCCTGGGGCAGACGAAGGAGCTGGAGGAGGAGCGGCGGCTCGCCTACGTGGGCATCACGCGCGCCCGCGAGCGGCTGTACCTGACCCGCTCGAGCATGCGCAGCGCGTGGGGACAGCCGTCGTACAACCCCCCGTCGCGCTTCCTGGAGGAGATCCCCGGGCAGTACCTGGACTGGCGCCGCACGGGCCCCGCGACGCCGTCGGCGTCCTCGCTGGGCGCGGGGTCGGGCATCACCTCGGGCTTCTCCTCGGGCTTCGCGTCCTCGCGCGGCGGCGCCAAGGCGGGGCCGAGCGGCTTCGCGACGCGGCGCGCCAAGGACCGGCCCGTGGTGGCGCTCGCCATCGGCGACCGCGTCACGCACGACTCCTTCGGGCTGGGCACGGTCATCGCCGTCAAGGGCAGCGGGGACAACGCCGAGGCCACGGTCGACTTCGGCGAGGAGAAGCCGAAGCGGCTGCTGCTGCGCTACGCGCCGGTCGAGAAGCTCTAGGGACTGCCGTGCCCCGGCGGCCGGGCCAAGGGGTCCGGCCGCCAGTACGCGTCAGAGCTGATCAGGCCTGATCAGGTCGGGTCGAGGTCGTGGCCGCGCAGCCACGGCAGGGGGTCGACGGCCGAGCCGCCGGGCCGGACCTCGAAGTGCAGGTGCGGGCCGGTGGAGTTGCCGGAGTTGCCGGAGTAGGCGATGACGTCGCCGGCCTTGACGGACCCGGACCGGACCTTGGTGCTGCTGAGGTGGCAGTACCACGTCTCGGTGCCGTCCGGTGACGTCACTATGGCCATGTTGCCGTAGGCCACGTTGTACTGCGTACGGACCGTGCCGTCCGTGGCGGCCATGACCGGCGTGCCGTAGGCGACGGGGAAGTCGATGCCGGTGTGCACCGACATCCAGTTGACGCCCGCCTGGCCGTACATCGCGCTCAGTCCGTGCTGGCTGACCGGCAGCGAGAACTTGGGCCGCTCGCGCTCCTTCTTGGCGGCCTCCTCGGCCTTGCGCTTGCGCTCCTCCTCCTGCCGCGCCTTGAGGTCGATCCGCTCCTGGGTGCGGTTGGCGCGGCTGGCGAAGTCGTCGGCGCCGCGGCTGAGGCCGGCGAGCTGGGTGTCGAGCTTGCTGTTGGCCGCCGAGAGCTTGACGGTGGTGTCGGGGGCGGAGGCGGCCGTGGTCTTCGGGGCCTCCTTCTCGCCGCCCGTCATCACGGAGGCGGCGGCGATGCCGGCGACGCCCATGACGGCGACCGAGGGGACGGCGACGGTGAGCAGGGCCTTGCGGCGCGGCCGGTAGCCGGTACGGGCGGGGGCGCCCTTGCGGCGGCTGGCGCGGGGGCGGCCGGGGACGTCCTCGTCACCGTGCGGCCGTGCCTGCGCCGGTACGGACGCGGACGCCTCGGCGGCCTCGGCACCGGTGTCCGGCTCGTCGGCCGGCTCGAGTTCCGGCTCCTCGATGATCATCATGGCCCGGGTCTCGGCGTTCGCGACCGACTGGGCCCGGGCCCCGTCCGGGGCGGGCGCGGCCGCGGTCATGTCGATGCCGGACAGGTCGACCATGAGGGTGGGGGCGTGGCCGCCCTCGGGCGCCTGGGCCGCCGCGTAGGCGCTGGTGTCCCAGGTCTGCGTCTGCTGGGCGCTCAGGTCCCACTGGCCGGAGGCGTCCTGGCCGGGGGCGTTCCAGTCCTGGGCGGGGTACTGCCCGCTGGTGTCCCACGCCTGCTGGTGCGCGCCGGTGTCCCACTGGCCGGACGGGTGCTGTCCGGTGTCGTACGAACCCGCCGGGGAACCGGCCGCCGAACCGGCCGCGCTCCACGCGCCGGTGTCCCACTGCCCGGACGCCGCGGCGCCGGAAACGTTCCACTGGCCGGAGGCGTCGGTGCCGGCCCACTGGCCGGTGTCGTGCTGACCGGTGTAGTGCTGACCCGTGGCGTGCTGCCCGGTGGCGTTCTGGCCGCCCAGGTCGTAGCCGCTGAAGTCCCAGGTCTGGGTCTGTCCGGTGACGCCCCATTGGCTGTTGGTGTCCCAATGGCCGGAAGTGCCGGAGGTGTCCCACTGGCCGGTGCTGTAGCCGTCGTACCCGGCGTAGCTCTGCGGGGAGGCCTGCTGCTCGTACGACGCGTAGTGCCCGTGCCCGTAGGAGGCACCGGGAGCGGGAACGGACTGATCCGGGCCCGCCTGCGGGTGACGGTCGTTCACCACCACTTCCATTTCGCCTTGGCAGCAGGAGAATTAGCGGCGACTGTACCCGGCGGTATGCGGCAACGACAATCTTCCTCACGTTTCACGGGGTGAGGGCTCGGGCATTTAGCCGCCTTTCGGCTGACAGCGGCCCGGTGGATCGACCCGGCGTTCGATATTCGTTCGATCCGCTATCGGGTGCGGGAGTGTCAAAGAGGCGTCAAGGGGGCGCCGAGAGGGCGGCCCTGCACCGTGAACACGGGCCCAGCTCATGCGACGGAGGCGGCCCCCCGTGCGCCGGCCACGGCTTCTTCCGTGGTCAGCGCCTGTCGGATGCCCGCCGCCACCGCCCCGTGCACGGGCAGCGCGAGATGGCCGACGCCGCTCACCCGGACGTTGCGCGCCATCAGGTCGGGGTGATCGATACGGGCGGTCTCGACCGGCACCATGATCTGATCCAGGTCGCTCCAGAAACCGATGAATTGCGTCGCGCAATGCGGTGCGGGCTCGGCCAGTTCCGCGATGACATCCGAATCCGGGCGCATCTGGCGCACCAGGGGATGGGCCGACATAAGGGGCGCCACGCGCGTTCCGCCGTGCGGCGTGCCAAGAGTGACGAGGGTGCGCACGCGGGCGTCGCCGCCCAGGCGCTGGATGTAATAGCGCGCGACCAGGCCGCCCAGGCTGTGCCCGACCATGTCCACCCGTTCGTGTCCCGTGCCGGCGCAGACCTCCTCGACGTGCCGGGCGAGGAGGGTGGCCGCCGTGCGGATGTCGCACGTGAGGGGGGAGTAGTTCAGCGACCACACCTGCCGCCAGCCGTGCCGCAGCAGCGAACGGCGCAACAGGACGAACACGGAGCGGTTGTCGATGAAGCCGTGAAGAAGAAGAACCGGCAGATGGGTGACATCGCCGGCCCCGGGCGTGTCGCCCGCCCCCGCCGCGTCCGGCGCCTCCCGTGTCTCAAGCGCCTCCAGTGCCCCTCGCGTCTCCCGTGCCTCAGCCGGAGTCGGCGCCGGCGGCAGGGGCCGCGGCGGCGGGCGGCGCTCCTGCGCCATGCCGGTGGGGTAGATCAGCACATGCGCGGTAAGGATCGCCAGCTCCAGGACCGTGGACCGCAGCAGCGCGGCCGACGGGCGCACAAGAGCACAAGGGCGTAAGAGGGTACAGAGAAAGGGCAAGGCCCTCATGGCCGACCGACCTCCCGAACGGCACACAGTCAAGGCGGCCCTTGTCCCCCGTGTGCCCTCGCGGGCAGCTGTGCGCGGCAGCCGCACCGCCGTGCCGTGCGGCTGCCGGCGCGGGTGGTGCGGAGGCCTCGTCGCGGCTCCCCTCGCGACCGCTTCACGGTCCGGCGACTCGGGTCGGATCGGGCGCGTGCGGCCCGTGAGACGCGGGGTGCGGAAGCGGCGCGTAGCGAACGTGGTGTCCCACGTGTGATTTCCCCCTCGCTCTCCACCGCGAAACGGCCGCTTGCGGGATGCTGGAGATAACGTTCGTTCACGTCCCCGGGCCCTTGGGTACGGGGCCTCGCGGCCGGTTGACGGCTCGTACATGGAGGCAGTGATGGGAGTGACCGGTCCGATCCGCGTGGTGGTGGCCAAGCCGGGGCTCGACGGCCATGATCGCGGCGCCAAGGTCATCGCGCGTGCGCTGCGCGACGCCGGCATGGAGGTCATCTACACGGGGCTCCACCAGACGCCCGAGCAGATCGTCGACACCGCCATCCAGGAGGACGCCGACGCGATCGGTCTGTCCATCCTCTCCGGCGCCCACAACACGCTCTTCGCCAAGGTGATCGAGCTCCTGCGGGAGCGCGACGCGGCCGACATCAAGGTCTTCGGCGGCGGCATCATCCCCGAGGCCGACATCGCCCCGCTCAAGGCGCAGGGCGTCGCCGAGATCTTCACCCCGGGCGCGACGACGACGGCGATCGTGGAGTGGGTCAACGCCAACGTCCGGCAGCCGGCGGAGGCGTAGCCGGAGCCGCAACCCTCCGGTTCGTACCTCTCCGCGCCGCGGGCCGCACGCGGTCCGCGGCCCGGCGGCGGTACGGCACCGGTACGTGCCCGCGCCGGGCGCGCCTCCGCGCGGGGCTACGGCCGCGTGGTCGCCGTGTCCGTGTCCGCGTCCTGTCCGGCGAGCTCCGCGCGCATCGCGGCCCGCAGGCGCAGCGTGCCTATGAGGCGCTGGAAGGCCTCGGCCCAGTAGCCCGTGGCGCCGGCGGCGGCGCCGTCCGCCGGCCCCTCGGGGACGGTGGTGAGCGCCTCCAGGCGGTCGGCCTGAGCCGGGTCGAGGCAACGCTCGGCCAGGCCCATCACCCCGCTGAAGCTCCACGGATAGCCGCCCGCCCGGCGTGCGGTGTCCAGCGCGTCGACCACCGCCGCGCCCAGCGGCTCCGCCCAGGGGACGGCGCACACCCCCAGCAGCCGGAACGCCTCGGACAGGCCGTGGGCCGCGACGAACTCCGCCACCCACCCGGCCCGTTCCGCCGGAGGCAGTGCGGACAGCAGCTTGGCGGGGTCCAGCCACGAGGAGCTCGCCGGGGCGGGCGGTGACGTCGCCGGGCCGAGCAGGGCCCGGGACCACTCCGCGTCCCCCTGCCGAGCGGCCGCCCGGCACCAGGCGGCGTGCAGATCCGGCTGCCAGTCGTCGGCGACCGGCAGGGCCACGGCCTCCGCCGCGCCGCCCACCCCCAGCCGCTCGCACCAGATCGCCAGCGGTGCCGCCTCCACCAGCTGGCTCAGCCACCACGACCGTTCGCCGCGGCCCGCCGGCGGCTTGGCCACCACGCCGTCCCGCTGCATCCCGCCGTCGCACTCGTGCGGCGCCTCGACCACGATGCGCGCGCCGCCGTCGGCCGTACGGTCCAGGGCCACGCACGCCCGTGCGCGCTCGGCCATCCGGGCCGCCAGCGCCGAACCGGGCAGGGCCGTCAGCAGCTCCGCCGCCGTGGCCCGGACGTTGCGGCTCCGGTCGGACAGGGCCTGCTCCAGGAACGTCTCGTCCCCGGCAGAGAGCTCCGCGCGCAGCGAGTCGAGGAGCATCAGCCGGTCCTCCGCCGGCTCCTTCGCCCACGTCGAGGCCAGCAGATCCCGCCCGGCGGCGGGATCGCGGCGCCGTACGGCCGCCAGCACGCCGACGCGCTCTGCGAACAGCCCCTCCTGCCAGACGCGCCGTTCGTCCTCGGGGCTCCTCGCGGACGCGGCAGCCGCTCCCGGGAAGCCCGCCGCCGTACCGCCGCGCAGGGCGTACTTCCACTGCGGGTTGAGCCGGGCCAGCCACAGGGCCCTGGGCCCGCCGAGGGCCAGCGCCGCCGGGCGCAGGTCGCTGCGGGCCCGTGCCGCCTCGAGCAGGGCGGGCAGCAGCGCCTCGGGGGCGCGGTAGCCATGGCCGTTGGCGGCCGCCAGCCACTGGGGGAGCAGTTCGGTGAGGTCCGGCGCCCCGCCCCGGCGTCCTCCGCCGCCGGGCGCGGCCCGGTCGGCGAGCAGCAGCGCGAGCCGTCGCCGGGCCGCGTCGGGCAGTGCGGGCCGGTCGTCCCGGGGGGCGGCCCCGGGCCGGGCCCGCGCGGGAGCCGGCAGCAGAGCGGCCCGCCGTCGCACGGTCCGCAGCGCGGCGGCGTCCAGGAGCGCCCCGGCGGCGTCCTGTCCCGGCCGTGGCCGCGCGGGCACCGCCCGCCGTTCGGTGCCGAGGAGGGCGGCGGTGAGGAGGTCGTCCCAGCCGGGGCCGCCCGGACCGGTGCCGGAGGTGGCGGCGGAGCCGGTGGGGGGCAGGGGACTGGTGGTGGGGCTGGTCACGAGCGTGCCCTTCCTGTGCGGTGGCCACCCGGGCCGGTGCGGCCGGGCGGAGGCGGCGAAGGAGGTGAAGGAGACGGATGGGGTGAAGGAGACGGTTGAGGCAGTGCGTGAGGGCCGCGCGGGACCGCACGGAGGCCGCGCGGGTCCGTACAGAAGCCGCGCGGGTCCGTACAGAAAGCTGCGCGGGTCCTCACGGGCGCGCGTCAGAGCGCCACCGGCTCCGGCGCCCACGTCGTCAGCGGAGTGAAGCCCCGGTGTCCGCACTCGCCGAAGACCGGCACCGGGCCGCCGCCGGATATCGCCGTCAGCCGCCACAGGCCCATGTCGTCCCCGCCGCTCCCGGGCGCGACGGGAAGCGCCGACTCGCCCGGAGCGTCGGCCACTTGCCAGCCCTTGCCGTCCGCGTCCGGCACCGGCGTCACCGCCGAGAGGACCACCGGCCAGGACTCCAGCCAGGGGTCGTCCCGCAGGGCCTCGCCGTAGGCGCGCAGCGCCGCCTCCGTGCCACCGCCCGGCGGTGGCTCCGGGCTGGGGCCGGGCGGGCCGTGGCGTGTGCCCAGCACCGCGCGCAGCGGACGCGCGGAGGGATGGAAGGCCAGATCGGCGTCCAGCGCGAGGCCCACCGGAAGGGAGAGCTCGGGCGCGCGGCCGGCGGCGCCATAAGAGAGGAGGAGGGCCATCCGGCCCGTGCTCCTGCCGTACAGCCAGATGCGGCGCGTGGTCAGGCGGCCGTCGTCGCTGTCCCGCTGGGCCAGGACCAGCCAGTGGTCCCGCACGGGCGGGACGGTGGCCAGCAGGGCCGCCGCGTCCGACGTGATCCCGACGCGCGTGCGGACCGTCGCCGCCAGCGCCTCCGGCAGCTCCTCCACCCGCAGATACCCCTGGCCCAGGGTGTGCAGCAGCGCGCACTCCTCCAGCAGCCGTGAGGCCCAGTCCGTCCCCGCCGCGGACCCGGCCCCCGCCACCGACGCCAACTCCCTTACGCGCGCCGCCAGTCCCGGCGCCTGCGCGTCGACCATGCGGGCCGCCGTCTCGTCCCACTGCCCGTACGCCGCCCCCTCGACGGCCGCGAGCCCGCCCCGCAGCAGATCGGCCAGCCGCCGCTCCAGCTCGGCCGCGCCCTCGGCGATCCGCCCCGCGCGCCGCTCGGAGCGACGCCGGGCCGCCTCGGCGTCCGCGGGGGCGGGGGCCGTCCCCCCGTCCTGACCGGCCCCCGCCGCCCGCTCGACGCGCTGCCGGCGCCGCTCCAGCCACTGCCCCGCCCAGTCGGGCGGCGTCGCGGCCGAGGACGGCACGGCGGCCTCCCCCTCCGTCCACAACAGCAGCAGGCCCAGGGCGTGTTTGCACGGGAACTTCCGGCTCGGGCAGCTGCAGTGGAAGGCCGGGCCGCCGGACCCCGCGAGGTCCACGACCGTGCGGTAGGGCTTGCTGCCGCTGCCCTTGCACTCCCCCCAGACCGCGCCCGTTCCCCCGCCCGATTCCCCGTCCGCACCCCCCTCCGTTCCGTCCGTGGGCGCGTCCGTCCGCGCGCCCGTGCCCGACCACGGACCGGGCGCCGCGAGCTTCGCGCCCGCCTTGCGTGATGCGGCGTCAGGAGCCAGCGCGAGCACCTGTTCCGCCGTCCAGCGTTCCCCCTGGCGATTCATGCCGACGACGTTACGACTCCCCACTGACAATCGCTCTGACCTGCGGTTTCCACATGCCGGGGCCGATTGTCAGTGGTGTGGTGCAGGGTTTTGGACGTAACCCGGAACCGCACGACGAGGGGGACTTGAACCGTGCCCGGAATCAATTCGGAAGCCCTGCGACCGCATGCCGAGGACGCCTTCGCCGACGAGCTGAAGGCGCTCGCGGCGGCCGACGACCGCCCCAGGCCCGCGCGTTGGCGCCTGTCGCCGTGGGCCGTCGCCACCTACCTGCTCGGCGGCACCCTGCCCGACGGCACGGTCATCACGCCGAAGTACGTCGGCCCGCGCCGGGTCGTCGAGGTCGCCGTCACCACGCTCGCCACCGACCGCGCCCTGCTCCTGCTCGGCGTGCCCGGCACCGCCAAGACCTGGGTGTCCGAGCACCTGGCCGCCGCCGTCAGCGGCGACTCCACCCTGCTCGTGCAGGGCACCGCCGGCACGGCCGAGGAGGCCATCCGCTACGGCTGGGACTACGCCCGGCTCCTCGCCCACGGCCCCAGCCGCGAGGCGATCGTGCCCAGCCCCGTCATGCGGGCCATGGCCGAGGGCATGACCGCGCGGGTCGAGGAGCTCACCCGCATCCCCGCCGACGTCCAGGACACCCTGATCACCGTCCTGTCCGAGAAGACCCTGCCCATCCCCGAGCTGGGGGAGGAGGTGCAGGCCGTGCGCGGATTCAACCTGATCGCCACGGCCAACGACCGCGACCGGGGCGTCAACGAACTCTCCAGCGCCCTGCGCCGTCGCTTCAACACCGTCGTACTGCCGCTGCCCGCCAGCCCCGAGGCCGAGGTCGACATCGTCGCCCGCCGCGTCGACCAGCTCGGCCGCTCCCTCGACCTGCCCGCCACGCCCGACGGCATCGACGAGATCCGCCGCGTCGTCACCGTATTCCGCGAGCTGCGCGACGGAGTCACCACCGACGGCCGCACGAAGCTCAAGTCGCCCTCCGGGACGCTCTCGACGGCCGAGGCCATCTCCGTCGTCACCGGCGGCCTCGCGCTCGCCGCGCACTTCGGCGACGGCGTCCTGCGCGCGGGGGACGTGGCCGCCGGCATCCTCGGCGCGGTCGTCCGCGACCCGGCGGCGGACCGCGTCGTCTGGCAGGAGTACCTGGAGACGGTCGTCCGCGAGCGCGACGGCTGGAAGGACTTCTACCGCGCCTGCCGCGAGGTGTCCGTATGAGCGGCCCCGCCCCGGCGCTGCTCGGGGTGCGCCACCACGGGCCGGGCTCCGCGCGGTCGGTGCGGGCGGCGCTCGAGCAGTGCCGGCCGGCCGCCGTGCTGATCGAGGGGCCGCCCGAGGCGGACGCCCTCGTCCACCTCGCGGCCGACGAGGGCATGCGCCCGCCGGTGGCGCTGCTGGCCCACGCCGCCGCCGACCCGGGCCGGGCCGCGTTCTGGCCGTTCGCGGAGTTCTCCCCGGAGTGGGCCGCCATCCGCTGGGCGCTCGCCCACGACGTGCCGGTCCGCTTCATCGACCTGCCCGCCGCGCACACGCTCGCGCTGAACGAGGAGGGGACCGAGGGCGAGCACCCCGGTAAGCCGGAGGCCGGCGACGAAGCCGGCCGCGCGCCGCGCCTGGACCCGCTGGCCGCGCTCGCCGGAGCCGCCGGCTACGACGACCCCGAAGTGTGGTGGGAGGACGCCGTCGAGCACCGCCGCGGCGCCGGCCGCGTCGCACCGGACGGCGACGCGCTCGCGCCGTTCACGGCCATCGCCGAGGCGATGGCCGAGCTGCGGGCCTCCTTCGACGACGCGACGGACGCGACCGACACGGCCGACGCGACCGGCGCCGGCGAGGCCACCGAGTCCGGTCCCCGGGCCGGCCGGGACGCCGTCCGCGAGGCCCACATGCGGCTGCGACTGCGCGACGCCCGGCGGGAGTTCGGCGACGGCATCGCGGTCGTCTGCGGCGCCTGGCACGTCCCGGCCCTCGCCGAGAAGCGGACCGTGGCCGCCGACCGGCAGCTGCTCAAGGGCCTGCCCAAGGTCAAGACGGAGATCGGCTGGGTGCCCTGGACCCACCGCAGGCTCGCCCGGCGCAGCGGCTACGGCGCCGGCATCACCTCACCCGGCTGGTACGGGCACCTCTTCCGCGCCCCCGACCGGCCCGTCGAACGCTGGATGACCGAGGTCGCGCGCCTTCTGCGCGACGAGGACCACCCGGTCTCCTCCGCGCACGTCATCGAGGCCGTGCGGCTCGCCGACACGCTCGCAGTCATGCGCGGCCGGCCGCTGGCCGGCCTCGGCGAGACCACCGACGCGGTGCGCGCCGTGATGTGCGACGGCTCGGACGTGCCGCTCGCCCTCGTCCAGGACCGGCTCGTCATCGGCGACGTGCTCGGCGAGGTCCCCGGGTCCGCGCCCGCCCCGCCCCTCCAACGCGACCTCGCCCGCCTCCAGCGCAGCCTGCGGATCAAGCCCGAAGCGGCCTTCCGCGACCTCGAGTTCGACCTGCGCAAGGACACCGACGCCGCCCGCAGCAGGCTGCTGCACCGGCTGCGCCTGCTGGGCGTCGGCTGGGGCGAGCCGCAGCGCTCGCGCGCCGGCCTCGGCACGTTCCGGGAGACCTGGCGGCTGTGCTGGGAGCCGGAGCTGTCCGTACGGCTCGCCGAGGCGGGGGTGTGGGGCACCACGGTGGAGGGCGCGGCGACCGCGAAGGCCGAGTCGCTGGCGCGGGGCGCCACCGCCCTCGCCGAGGTCACGGCCCTCGCCGAGCAGTGCCTGCTCGCGGGCCTGCCCGACGCCCTGCCCGTCGTCATGCGCGCCCTCGCCGACCGCGCCGCGCTCGACTCGGACGTGGCGCACCTGGCCCAGGCCCTGCCGGCCCTGGTCCGCTCCGTGCGCTACGGCGACGTGCGCCGCACGGACACCGCGGCCCTCGGCGAGGTGGCGGAGGGCCTCGCCGAACGCGTCTTCGTCGGCCTCCCTGCCGCCTGCTCGGGCCTCGACGGGGACGCGGCGGCGGAGATGCGCGGCCACGTGGACGCGGTCCACCGCGCCGTGGCCCTGCTGGCGGAGGCCGGCGAGACCAACGAGACGAGCAATACCAGCGAGACCAGCGAGACCAGCGAGACCAGCGAGACAGGCAAGGACAGCGCGTCGTCCGCCGGAGCCCTCCGCGAGCGCTGGGCCGCCGTGCTGACCACGCTGGCCGAACGGGACGGGCTGCCGGGCGGGATACGGGGCCGGGCCGCGCGGCTGCTGCTCGACGACGGGCGGCTGACGCACGAGCGGGCCGCCCGGCTGATGGGGCTCGTGCTCTCGGTCGGTACGGCCCCCGCCGAGGCGGCCGCCTGGATCGAGGGGTTCGTCGGCAGCGGCGGTTCCGGCGGCATGCTGCTCGTCCACGACGAGCGGCTGCTCGCCCTCGTCGACGCCTGGCTGACCGGTGTGGCGCCGGACGCCTTCACGGACGTACTGCCCCTGCTGCGCCGTACCTTCTCCGCCTTCGAGCCGGGGGTGCGCCGGACGCTGGGCGAGCGGGTCCGCCGGGGCGGGACGGGGGACGCGGGGGCGGCGGCCCCGGGAGAGATGGCGGGGGGCGGCTTCGGGGCGGCGCTCGACGAGGAGCGCGCGGCGGCGGTGCTGCCGACGATGCGCCTGCTGCTGGGCATGGCACACACAGGGGGATGAGAAGCGGATGACGACGATGACCACGGATGACACCGCCACCGAGACCGAGACCGGCACCGCCACAGACGCCGCCACCGAGCGGCTGCGCCGCTGGCGGCTCGTGCTCGGCGGGGCCGGCAGCGACGGCACGGGTTGCGCGCTCGCCGGCACCGATGCCGCCATGGACCGCACTCTGGAGGCGCTCTACGGCTCGGGACCGGGCGACGGCAGCGGGCGCGGGGGCCCGCGCGGGGCCGGCCTCGGCGGCTCGGCGCCGCGCGTCGCCCGCTGGCTGGGGGACATCCGGACGTACTTCCCGGCGTCCGTCGTTCAGGTGATGCAGCGCGACGCCATCGACCGGCTGGGGCTGTCCGCCCTGCTGCTCGAGCCGGAGATGCTGGAGGCCGTCGAGGCGGACGTCCATCTCGTCGGCACGCTGCTCTCGCTCAACAAGGCGATGCCGGAGACCACCAAGGAGACCGCGCGGGCCGTCGTCCGCAAGGTGGTCGAGGACCTCGAGAAGCGCCTGACGACGCGCACCCGCGCCACGCTCTCCGGCGCCCTGGACCGCTCGGCGCGCGTCAGCCGCCCCCGGCACCACGACATCGACTGGAACCGCACCATCCGGGCCAATCTCAAGAACTACCTCCCCGAACACCGCACGGTCGTCCCCGAGCGCCTCATCGGCTACGGGCGGGCCTCGCAGGCGGTGAAGAAGGAGGTGATCCTGTGCATCGACCAGTCCGGTTCGATGGCCGCCTCCGTCGTCTACGCCTCCGTCTTCGGCGCGGTCCTCGCCTCCATGCGCGCCCTCACCACCCGCCTGGTCGTCTTCGACACGTCCGTCGTGGACCTCACCGACCAGCTGGCCGACCCGGTCGACGTGCTGTTCGGCACCCAGCTCGGCGGCGGCACGGACATCAACCGCGCGCTCGCCTACTGCCAGTCCCGCATCACCCGCCCGGCCGAGACCGTTGTGGTCCTCATCAGTGATCTCTACGAGGGCGGAATCCGCGACGAGATGCTCAAGAGGGTGGCCGCCATGAAGGCATCGGGAGTGCAGTTCGTGACCCTGCTGGCCCTGTCGGACGAGGGCGCCCCCGCCTACGACCGCGAACACGCGGCGGCCCTCGCGGCCCTCGGCGCACCCGCCTTCGCCTGCACCCCCGACCTCTTCCCGGACGTGATGGCTGCCGCCCTGGAGAAGCGCCCGCTGCCCATACCCGAGGCGGCCGCGTGACGGGCCGCGCCGCGCCGGATGAGTACGGGCGCCGTCGCGATCTGTGAGCGTAATCACGGCCTGAGTGTGACCTGCGATTTAGGGACCCACCCCCCTCGGGGATAACCTGCGAGACGGACATGCCGCGTCAACGGTGAACGTGTGCCGCCCTCGTAAAAGATCGCGTCGTCACGCTGCCTGCGGCACGCCCGCGCAGACAACGAACCGCGATATCCATGGAAAAGGGACGGACGCGCGTGGACCTGTTCGAGTACCAGGCGAGGGACCTCTTCGCCAAGCACGGTGTACCGGTGCTGGCCGGTGAAGTCATCGACACGCCTGAGGGGGCGCGCGCCGCGACCGAGCGTCTCGGCGGCAAGTCGGTCGTCAAGGCCCAGGTCAAGGTCGGTGGCCGTGGCAAGGCCGGTGGCGTGAAGCTGGCCGCCACCCCGGACGAGGCCGTCGCCCGCGCGACGGACATCCTCGGCATGGACATCAAGGGCCACACGGTCCACAAGGTGATGATCGCCGAGACCGCTCCGGAGATCCTCGAGGAGTACTACGTCTCGTACCTCCTCGACCGCACCAACCGCACCTTCCTGGCCATGGCCTCGGTCGCCGGTGGCATGGACATCGAGGAGGTCGCCGCGACGACCCCCGAGAAGCTCGCCAAGGTGCCGGTCGACGCCAACGAGGGCGTCTCCATCGAGAAGGCCCGCGAGATCGTCGCCCAGGCGAAGTTCCCGGCCGAGGTGGCCGAGAAGGTCGCCGAGGTCATGGTGACCCTGTGGAAGACCTTCGTCGCCGAGGACGCGCTCCTCGTCGAGGTCAACCCGCTGGCCAAGGTCGCCAGCGGCGACGTCATCGCCCTCGACGGCAAGGTCTCGCTCGACGAGAACGCCGACTTCCGCCAGCCGGAGCACGAGGCGCTCGAGGACAAGGCCTCGGCCAACCCCCTCGAGGCGGCCGCCAAGGCCAAGGGCCTGAACTACGTCAAGCTCGACGGCCAGGTCGGCATCATCGGCAACGGCGCGGGTCTGGTCATGTCGACCCTCGACGTCGTCGCCTACGCCGGTGAGAACCACGGCGGCGTCAAGCCCGCCAACTTCCTCGACATCGGTGGCGGCGCCTCCGCCGAGGTCATGGCCAACGGTCTCGAGATCATCCTCGGCGACCCGGACGTCAAGTCCGTCTTCGTCAACGTCTTCGGTGGCATCACCGCGTGCGACGAGGTCGCCAAGGGCATCGTCCAGGCCCTCGAGCTGCTCAAGAACAAGGGCGAGGACGTCACCAAGCCGCTGGTCGTGCGCCTCGACGGCAACAACGCGGAGCTGGGTCGCAAGATCCTGTCCGACGCCAACCACCCGCTCGTGCAGCGCGTGGACACCATGGACGGCGCGGCCGACAAGGCCGCCGAGCTGGCTGCGGCTAAGTAAAGGACGAGGACTCCACAACCATGGCTATCTTCCTCACCAAGGACAGCAAGGTCATCGTCCAGGGGATGACCGGTGCCACGGGCATGAAGCACACCAAGCTCATGCTGGGTGACGGCACCAACATCGTCGGCGGCGTGAACCCGCGCAAGGCCGGCACCGAGGTCGACTTCGACGGCACGGCCGTCCCGGTCTTCGGCTCCGTCGCCGAGGCGATGGAGAAGACCGGCGCCGACGTCACCGTCGTCTTCGTGCCGCCGGCCTTCGCCAAGGCCGCCGTGGTCGAGGCGATCGACGCCGGGATCGGCCTGGCCGTCGTCATCACCGAGGGCATCGCCGTCCACGACTCGGCCGCCTTCTGGGCGTACGCCAAGTCCAAGGGCAACAAGACCCGCATCATCGGCCCGAACTGCCCCGGTCTGATCACCCCGGGCCAGTCGAACGCCGGCATCATCCCGGGCGACATCACCAAGCCCGGCCGCATCGGTCTGGTGTCCAAGTCGGGCACGCTGACCTACCAGATGATGTACGAGCTCCGTGACATCGGCTTCTCCTCCGCCGTCGGCATCGGTGGCGACCCGGTCATCGGCACCACGCACATCGACGCCCTCGCCGCGTTCGAGGCCGACCCCGACACCGACCTGATCGTCATGATCGGCGAGATCGGCGGCGACGCCGAGGAGCGGGCCGCGGACTTCATCAAGGCCAACGTCACCAAGCCGGTCGTCGGCTACGTGGCCGGCTTCACCGCGCCCGAGGGCAAGACGATGGGCCACGCCGGCGCCATCGTGTCCGGCTCCTCCGGCACGGCGCAGGCGAAGAAGGAGGCCCTGGAGGCCGCGGGCGTGAAGGTCGGCAAGACCCCGTCCGAGACCGCCCGCCTCGCGCGCGCCGCGCTGGCCGGCTGACCCTTCTCCGGGTTCCCCGGCGGCTCCTCCGGTCCTCCGGCGGACGCCAAGGCTCCACGACGTGGGCCCGCACCCCTTTGGGGTGCGGGCCCACGCCCGTATCCCCCCTCGTACGCCCGTATCCACCACCCCCCGTACGCCCGCATACACCCCGTACAGCCGCATAGGCGCATTCATCCGGCGCAAGCGACACGACGGGCATGTGACGGCTACCCGAACCGAAGCCGCGTTCTTGGCAGCATGGCCCCGTGAGCCAGTACGCCGATCACGGCCCGTCGTCGCCGTCCCGCCAGCGGCCCGCCGTGAGCGGGGCGTCCGCGACGACCACGGTGTTCTTCGGCGGGGTGCTCGCCGCGGGCCTGGGGCTCGGCGCCTTCGCCATGATCGTGCTGGCGCTGTGGATCACCTCCCCGTACCCCGACGGCGGCCCGGCGGGCGCCCTGCGCGTGGCCGCCGACCTCTGGCTGCTGGCCCACGGCGCCGACCTCGTCCGCACCGACTCCCTCTCCGGCAACCCCGTCCCCATCGGGCTGACACCCCTGCTCTTCGCGGCCGTGCCCTGCACCCTGCTCTACCGCGCCGCCCGGCACGCGCTCGAGCCCGCCGAGGGGGCGCCGCCGGACGAACCGGGCCCCGCGCCGCGCACCGCGTTCACCGCGATGCTCGGCGGCTATCTGCTGGTGGCCCTGGCCGTGGTGGTCTACGCGTGGTCCGCGCCGGTGCGCCCCGCGCCGCTGAGCGTGCTGCTGTGTCTGCCGCTGGTCGCGGGAGCGTTCATCGCGGCCGGGATCTGGACCGCGGCGGGCCGCCCCGGGCTGCCCGCGCCGTCGCTGGTGCGGCGGACGGTGCCCGAGGGCGTGCGGTGCTGGTTCACCGGCGCGCATCTGGCCGAGGTCGTACGGGCCGCCGGGGCGGCCACGGCCGTGCTGCTGGGCGGCGGCGCGCTGCTGGTGGCCGTGTCGCTGGCCCTGCACGCGGGCGTGGCCGAGGACGCGTTCATCCAGCTGGCGCCGCGCTGGTCGGGCCGGGTGGCGGTCTGCCTGGTGAGCGCGGCCCTGCTGCCCAACGCGATGATCTGGGCCGTGGCGTACGGCCTCGGGCCCGGCTTCACGGTCGGCGCCGACAGTGTGGTCGCCCCGCTGACGGCGGTACCCAAGCTGTCCCCGCTGCCGCACTTCCCGCTGCTCGCCGCGCTGCCGTCGCCCGGCGAGGCCGGGCCGCTGGTGCTGGTGGGCGCGGCGGCACTGGCGGCCGCGGCCGGGATCGCGGTGGCGCTCGCCGCCGTTCCCCGGCCGCGGGTCGCGGACCCCGCCTCCGATCCCGCCGTACCCTCCCCGCCTCTGCCGGGCTGGATGGACGCGGCCGTGACGGCCGTTCTGGGGGCGCTGCTGTGCGGAGTGGTGATGACGGTGCTGGCGTACGCGGCGTCCGGCCCGCTCGGCAACGCCGCGCTGGCGGGCTTCGGCCCGCGGTGGTGGCGTACGGGCGCGTCGGCGGCCGCCTGCACGGTGGCCGTGGGGCTGCCGGGGGCGATGCTGATGCGGTGGCGGCTGGGAGTTGCATTGCGGGACGACCGTGAGCGAACGAGGCTGACGGGATGGCGGAGGGTGGGGGAGCTGCTGGGGCTGGCGGTGGCGCCACCATCGTCGACGGATCCCGCGATGGCTCCCGCTCCACAGGCCCCGCACGAGGCTGTGGCCAACGCCACCCCCGACCCCGCTGCCACTTCCGGCCCCGCTGCCGCCACCGCCCCTGCCGACACCGACACCGACACCGACACGGGCACGGGCACCGGCACCGACGCCCCCTCGGTCCCCGCGACCCCCGCGACCCCTGCCGACCCCGCCGAGGAGCCCGGCAGCGGGCCGTCCCGGTCCTGGTGGCGGGCGGTGGCGGCCTGGTTCGGGTTCGCCGTGGGCGGGGCGGCCGTGCCGGCGACGACGGAGAGCGTGGCCTACGAGCCGGAGACGCTGCCGGTGATGCCCACGCCGCACAGCGAGGCGATGCCGGAGGCGGCGGCGACCTCGCGCCGGCTCGAGCGGCGGCGCTGGTGGAAGCCCCGGCGGCGCAAGGGGACGCGGCGCAAGCCGCGCTCCGCGAGCCGCCCGGCTCCAGCGCTCGCCCAGCCGCCGGTGCCGGCGTGGCACGACGCGGCGTCCCGCCGGGGGCGGTGGGCCGCGCTGAAGGACTCGGGGGGCGGGCTCATGACCGACTTCGCGCCCCGGGACCTGACGCTGCCGGCGCGGGAGGAGAGGGCCGACTTCCCGCCGCCCCACCCCTTCCCGTAGCCGGGGCGGGTTTCCCGCAGCCGGGGCTGGGCTTCCCGCAGGCCGGGGCGGGGCCCGGCGACCTCAGTCCTGGTTGCCGAGCAGCGGCCGCAGCTGCTTGGGCAGGTGGTTCTCGCACGCCTGCCGGGACGTCTGGGTCAGGGCGTCGTCCACGCACGTGTAGTACTCGCGGTAGACGAGGTGGAACGAGAACGTCGCCGCGACGATGGCCAGCGCCAGGCCGCCCGTGACCAGGCCGCTCACCGCCGCCGTGGTCTGGGGGCGGAAGCCGCCGGAAGCCGGGCCGGCGGCCGGGGCCGGGGAGTCCGGGTCGCGGGGCCTGGCCTTGGCGCGCAGCGAGCTCACGCCCCAGTACAGGGAGAGCGCGCCCAGCAGCAGGGCCACCTGCGGAATGCTGAAGAGGGCGAAGAAGAAGCCCCACATGCCCGCGAGCAGGGCGTAGCGGGCGCGCCGCTGCGCCGGGTCCGTCGGGTCCCAGCGCAGGCCGCCGCCGGGGCCGCCCGGGCCGCCGCCCGGTCCCTGGCCGCCGCCGAAGCCGCCGTCCTGGCGGCCGGGCTGCCGGCTGCTCCACTGGCTGCCCCATGCCGGTCGCTGGTCGTCCCCGGAACCGCCGTCGCCGTCCCCCTCGCCGCCGCCCGAGGGCGTCCGCGGCTGCCAGGGCCGGTCCGGCTGCCCCTTCGGCGGCGCCGCGAAGGGGTTGTCCCGCTCCTCCGGGCCGGCGGACGGCGGCGACTGGCGCTCGCGCAGCACGGCGGCGGTGGGCAGCGGGGGGCGGTGAGCCGCGTGGCGGCGTCGGTCCGGCATGTGGAGTGTGTCTTCCCCTTGTGTCGTCGGCCTGCACCTCGAGCGTACGGCGCCGCGCCCGTTTTCCCGCGCCGCCGTCCGATCCGGTCCCGACGCTACCTCCCGTGCGCGCCCCCGTCCCGTGGGGGCGGTTCGGTGTGCCGGTATCGTTGCTGGCGGTCGGCGGCTTCGTAGGGTTCCCCGTATTCGGCGCCCCTCCCGTTTCGTACGACCATACAAACCGCACCACCTGCACCGCACCACCCCGCGAGAAAGGGTCCCGCCGTGGAGCCGCCGCCGAACCGTCCCGCCCGCGTCGTCGCGCTCGTCTCCGGTTCCGGCACGAACCTGCAGGCCCTGCTGGACGCCGTCGCCGCCGACCCGGACGGCTACGGCGCCCGCGTCGTGGCCGTCGGCGCGGACCGCGAGGACATCGTGGGGCTCGAGCGCGCCGAGCGCGCCGGGCTGCCGACGTTCGTGTGCCGGGTGAAGGACCACCCCAGCCGCGACGCCTGGGACCGCGCGCTGACGGAGGCGACCGCGGCATACGAGCCGGACCTGGTCGTCTCCGCGGGCTTCATGAAGATCCTGGGCAAGGAGTTCCTCGCCCGGTTCGGCGGGCGGATCGTCAACACGCACCCCGCCCTGCTCCCCAGCTTTCCCGGCGCCCACGGCGTGCGCGACGCGCTCGCGTACGGCGTGCGGGTGACCGGCTGCACCGTCCACTTCGTCGACGAGGGCGTCGACACCGGCCCGATCATCGCCCAGGGCGTGGTCGAGGTCCGGGACGAGGACGACGAATCCGCGCTGCACGAGCGGATCAAGGAAGTCGAGCGAGCGCTGCTCGTCGAGGTCGTGGGGCGTCTGGCCCGCAACGGCTACCGCATAGAGGGACGAAAGGTGAAATTCCTGTGACCGCCGAAGGTATGAAGCGGCCCATCCGCCGCGCGCTGGTCAGCGTCTACGACAAGACCGGGCTGGAGGAGCTCGCGCGCGGTCTGCACGAGGCGGGCGTCGAGCTGGTCTCGACCGGTTCCACGGCCGGCCGGATCGCCGCCGCCGGCGTCCCCGTCACCAAGGTGGAGGAGCTGACCGGCTTCCCCGAGTGCCTGGACGGCCGGGTGAAGACCCTGCACCCGCGCGTGCACGCCGGCATCCTCGCCGACCAGCGCCTGGAGGCCCACCGCGAGCAGCTCGAGAAGCTGGGCGTGGCCGCCTTCGAGCTGGTGATCGTCAACCTCTACCCGTTCCGCGAGACCGTCGCCTCGGGAGCCTCGCCCGACGAGTGCGTCGAGCAGATCGACATCGGCGGCCCCTCGATGGTCCGCGCCGCCGCCAAGAACCACCCCTCCGTCGCCGTGATCGTCAACCCCGGACGCTACGACGACGTGCTCAAGGCCGTCGCCGACGGCGGCTTCGACCTCGCCGCCCGCAAGCGCCTGGCCGCCGAGGCGTTCCAGCACACGGCCGCGTACGACGTGGCCGTCGCGAACTGGTTCGCCGAGGGCTACGGCGCGGACGAGGGCCCCTGGCCGGACTTCATCGGCGTCTCCTACGAGCGCCAGCAGGTCCTGCGCTACGGCGAGAACCCCCACCAGCCCGCCGCCCTCTACACCGACGGCACGGGCAAGGGCCTCGCCTACGCCGAGCAGCTGCACGGCAAGGAGATGTCGTACAACAACTACGTGGACACCGAGGCCGCCCGTCGCGCCGCGTACGACCACACCGACCCCTGCGTCGCCATCATCAAGCACGCCAACCCGTGCGGCATCGCGACCGGCGCCGACGTCGCCGAGGCGCACCGCAAGGCGCACGCCTGCGACCCGCTGTCCGCGTTCGGCGGCGTGATCGCCGTCAACAGCCCGGTGTCGGTGGCCATGGCCGAGCAGGTCGCCGAGATCTTCACCGAGGTCATCATCGCCCCGGCCTACGAGGACGGCGCCGTCGAGGTGCTGGCCCGCAAGAAGAACATCCGTGTGCTGCGCTGCGCCGACGCCCCCGCGGCGCACGGCGAGTCCCGGCCCGTCGAGGGCGGTCTGCTGGTCCAGGCCAAGGACCGCCTCCAGGCCGAGGGCGACGACCCGGCCAACTGGACGCTGGCGACCGGCGAGGCGCTCTCCGCCGAGGAGCTCGCCGAGCTGGCCTTCGCCTGGAAGGCCTGCCGCGCGGTGAAGTCCAACGCCATCCTGCTGGCCAAGGACAGCGCGACCGTCGGCGTCGGCATGGGCCAGGTCAACCGCGTCGACTCCGCCAAGCTCGCCGTCCAGCGCGCGGGCGAGGAGCGCGCGCGGGGCGCGTACGCCGCCTCGGACGCCTTCTTCCCCTTCCCCGACGGGCTCGAGGTGCTCACCGCGGCCGGCATCAAGGCCGTGGCCCAGCCGGGCGGTTCGGTCCGCGACGAGCAGGTCGTCGAGGCGGCGAAGGCGGCGGGCGTGACGATGTACTTCACCGGCACGCGCCACTTCTTCCACTGACCGGGACGGCCGTACGGACGCGCGCCCGCCCGCGTCCGTACGGCCGTACGCCCATGGGCGCGGCGACCGTGCCGCACCGTGGGCGGTTCACACCCCACGCCATTGGCACACCGCGGACCCGACCTGAGTGGAAGGCGGGCCGCACGATCCGGGAGGATGGCCCCCATGACCGCCAAGATTCTCGATGGCAAGGCCACCGCGGCCGCGATCAAGTCCGAGCTGACCGTCCGTGTGGAGGCCCTGAAGGCCAAGGGCGTCACGCCCGGCCTGGGCACGCTCCTGGTGGGCGACGACCCCGGCAGCAAGTGGTACGTCGCCGGTAAGCACCGCGACTGCGCCGAGGTCGGCATCGGCTCGATCCAGCGCGAGCTCCCCGGGACCGCCACCCAGGAGGAGATCGAGGCGGTCGTCCGGGAGCTCAACGACAACCCCGAGTGCACCGGCTACATCGTCCAGCTCCCGCTCCCCAAGGGCATCGACACCAACCGTGTGCTCGAGCTGATGGACCCGGCCAAGGACGCCGACGGCCTCCACCCGATGAGCCTGGGCCGCCTGGTGCTCAACGAGCCCGGCCCGCTGCCCTGCACCCCGAACGGCATCATCGAGCTGCTGCGCCGCCACGACGTCGAGCTCAACGGCGCGCACGTCGTGGTCGTCGGCCGCGGCATCACCGTCGGCCGCTCGATCGGCCTGCTGCTCACCCGCAGGACCGAGAACGCCACCGTGACCCTCTGCCACACCGGCACCCGCGACCTGTCCGAGCAGCTGCGCAAGGCCGACATCATCGTCGCCGCCGCCGGCGTCGGTCACCTGATCAAGCCGGAGGACGTCAAGCCCGGCGCGGCCGTCCTGGACGTCGGCGTCAGCCGTGACGGCGAGGGCAAGATCATGGGCGACGTGGACCCCGCGGTCGCCAAGGTCGCCGGCTGGGTCTCCCCGAACCCCGGCGGCGTGGGCCCGATGACCCGCGCGCTGCTGCTGGTGAACGTGGTGGAGGCCGCCGAGCGCGCCGCCGCCGGAGTCGCCGATGCCGGCTGAGGCAGAGTCCCGGGAACCGGGCGCAGCGGGCCCTGACGGCGTGTCCGGCGGCGAGTCGGGCGCCGGGCCGGGCGCCGGCCGTTCCTCGCGCCGTCCCCCGCGGGTCACGCGCGACACCGCCCGCCCCGAGGGCGGCGGCCGCGCCGCCCCCGGCGACGCGCCGGCGCCGGCCCGGCAGTGGCCGCTGCTGGCGGTGCTGGGCGCCACCGGCCTGGGCCTGCTGATCGTCGCGTTCGACGCCTTCCGGGTGGGCACGATCCTGGTCGGGCTGGCCATGATCGGCGGCGCGGTGCTGCGCTGGGCGCTGCCGGACGTCGGCATGCTGGCCGTGCGGTCCCGCTTCACCGACATGTTCACGTACGGCGGCCTGGGCGCGGCGATCGTCCTGCTCGCCCTGATGGCGCAGCCGCACGCGTGGCTGAAGCTCCCGTTCCTGGACGACGTGCTGCACTTCACCGTGCAGTAGGGCGCGCGGTAGGGCGGCGCATTAGGGCGCCCGCCGCGGCGCACACGTGACGGCGGCCCGTCCTCTCCCCCGTGGGAGGACGGGCCGCCCGGCATTTCTACGGCTCCGGGTTAGAAGACGCGCAGCAGCACGGTGCTATTGGTGGCACCCTGCTGCTGGCGGGTGAACCCCGGCTTGGACCCCTTCGGGCATGCCCTCGGGGAGGTCCAGGCGCGGCCGGTGTTGAACGTCCCGTACAGCTGGGCGCACTTGTCGTCCGCGCTGGTGTCCTGCACCCAGCCGTCGATGCTCAGACCCCAGCCCGTCCTGCAGAGGGTGACCGCGCCCTTGCCTCCCCCGACGCTGCGCGACACGTTCCAGCACCCCTTGGCGTCCATGTCCTTGGGGTCGAGCTTGATGACGGTGACGTCGGACGGGGTGCCCGGCGCGGCCGAGGCCGCCGGTGCCGCCAGCGCGAGTCCGCCGCCCAGCATGACGGTCGCGGCGGTGGCGGCGATGGTCCTGCGTACGTTCATGGTTCGCATCCTCCCGTTGGTGGTGCGGCGACGCGGGGTGGACCGCGTCGCCGCCCGGCTTGCAGGAATGACTCTGATGCGCCACATCCGCACGCGCCAAACGATGCGGGGGAGTTGGGTCATCGTGGGACGTCCCAGCCTCTGACCTGCGGAGACGCAAGATCCCGCGACGTCGTGGTGGGACGGCGGGGCAGGCGCGCGCGTGGCCGGAAGTCACGCGCACCCCTTGATATGTACGGAACCGGTACTCGGGCATCGCCATCATGTGCGGCAGGAGGCTTGTTGCCTCGGGGGCGACTGTGACGCGTATGGGGTGGATCATGCCGCGTTGGAAGGAATTACCCGCATCGCTGGACGAGCGCGTGCGGCAGCTGGTCGTACAGCTCAGAAGGCTCAAGGACCGCAGCGGGCTCAGCCTCGCCTCGCTCGCGGTCAAGACGTCCTACAGCCGCTCCTCCTGGGAGCGGTACCTCAACGGCAAGCAACTGCCGCCGTCCGACGCCGTCGAGGAGCTGGCGCGGGTGTGCGGTACGGACCCGACCCGCCTGCTGGTGCTCCACGAGGTCGCGGCGGAGGCCTGGTCCGAGGGGATGGGCGCCGGCGACGGGACGGACGACGTTGGGGGGCTGCCCGTCCGGGATAGGGCTCGGCGCACGACATGGGTGCTCGTCGCGACGGTGGTGGCGCTCGCGGCGGCCCTGGTTGCCGTGCTGGTGACAACCAAGCCCTGGCAGGACGACGACGCGAAGCCGGCCGACAGTGCAACTGGCAACACCCAGACGCCGTTCATTTTCATGCAGGGCCGCGCCCGCCCGTGCCACGTACAGCGCAAGAACGGAGAGCTGCGGGTTGGCTACAGCGCCACGCGCACCACGTTGATGGACCTCAAGAGCTCCGGCTGGGAGGTCCTCGAGGCTCAGTGCCTGCTCAAGCACCACGGCTTCGACCCGGGCATTCCCGACGGCTCCTACGGTGAGCGCTCAAAGAAGGCTGCCCAGGACTTCCAGAAGGACCGCGGCCTGGTCGTCGACGGCGTCATTGGTCCGGATACCTGGGGGGAGCTGCGGCGGTGAGTGGTGAACAGAGCCTTCCGGGCGAGTGTGCCCTGCTGGCGGCCGAGTTGAGGGAACTGAAGGAGCGCACGGGGCTGAGTCTGGCCGCGCTCAGCGAGCGCACTCCGTACAGCAAGTCGTCCTGGGAGCGGTATCTCAACGGCAAGAAACTGCCGCCTCGACAGGCGGTCGAGGCGTTGTGCGGGCTGGTGGACGAGCCAGCCGGGCGGCTGGTGGCTCTGTGGGAGCTGGCGGAGTCGGTATGGAGCGGGCGGGCTGCGGCGTCGCCCGCAGTCGTGGCGGCGTCCGAGGGTGCGCCCGGAGAGGGGGTGGGCTCGGGCAAGGTGCAGGGGCGCTCCCGTCGGGTGTTCGTCCTCTCCAGCACCGTCGTCGTCGCGGCGGCCCTCGCCCCGATCCTGTTCCTTACGGCTGGCAAGGATGCCTCCGGCGAGCGGAAGCCCAGGGGCGAGGCGGCTCCGTATGCGCAGCTGTTCGAACCGGGTTGCAGCGAAATCGAGTGTGAGGGTGCCGACCCCGTCACGATGGGGTGCGGGATGGAGGGTTTGTTCACACTCCTCACACGCAAGGCGGCCGGCGGGCAGCGGCTGGAGATTCGTTACGGCGTGAAGTGCGGTGCCGTGTGGGCGCGCGCCATGAACCTACGCCTAGGCGACCAGGTCGAACTGAGTCTGCCTGGTGCCCACGCCAAGGAGGTGAGGGCGGTGAGCCAGCGGGACACGGAGCTCTATCTGTCGACCGCCATGACAGCGACCAAGGAACCTCGCAGGGCACGTGTCTGTCTGCGGCCCGCTGTCGGCGGCGAGGTCGAGTGCTTCACCCTGTCCGAGTAGTGGCCTGGCACGTGATGCCCCGGTACGGAACCGGCGTAATGAACCGCGCAAATGGGTAGCAACGGGGTGGAGGAGAGCCGGCGACCCGTCCTCCACCCCCGTGAGAGGACGGGCTGCCGCTCACCATTGAGGATCATGACCGCGAACGAAATGATCAAGGTCCACCGCATCCCTGTGGCGCGGAGGTGACGGTTCCGGTGCGAGGTCGCCTTTACGTATCAGGTTGACAGGGTGCGTCGCCGTGCGGTGACGCACCGTCAACGGCGGGGGTTGCCGGACACGCCCCAGGGGCGTGCGCCTCATGGGCTTGATCAACCCCAAATGCCACCGTGCGCCGCCCCTTTGGGAACTGACATGCTGGTTTCGGGCATCCCCATGGGTAGCCGAAAGCGAGGCTGTGGAGGGGAAGCGCAGCGATACGGGGAAACCACACCGTTCGTACCGGGGGACAGGGGAGGGCAATGCCTCGTTGGAGGGCGCTACCGGAAGAACTCGATCCGCAGGTGCGCGAGTTCGCCGAACAATTGCGCAGACTCGTCGAGCGCAGCGGTCTGAGCATCGCCGCCGTCGCGGACCGCACCGGATACAGCAAGACGTCCTGGGAGCGCTATCTCAACGGCCGGCTGCTGCCGCCGCGCGGGGCGGCGGAGGCGCTGGCCGAGGTCACGGGCACCGATGTCGGGCACCTGGGCACGCTGTGGGAGCTGGCCGAACGGTCCTGGAGCCGGTCGGAGCTGCGGCACGACGTGACGATGGAGGCCATCCGGGTCGCCGAGGCCCGGGCCGCGCTGGGCGAGTTCGGCCCCTCGCCCGCCGCCGAGGGGGAGAAGGGCGAGCGGCGGGGTGCGCCGGGCCGGATCCGTACCGCCCTGCGCAGCGAGGGCACCCCGCCCAAGGAGCCGGCGGACGAGCCGGCGGGCCGGCCGGCGGGCGAGCCGGCGGCGCCCCGGGAGCCCGCCGCGTCCATCACCGGCCTGCCCAAGGCGCCGGGTTCGCGCGACGTACGGGACAAGGCGATCCCCCTCCAGTCCCCCAAGGGCCCCCGCAGCCCCCGCCGTAACACCCTGCTCTTCGCCGTGGGCGCCGTCGGCGCCCTCTTCGTCATCGCCGCCGCCGTGCTGCTGCTCGGCGCGAACGACGAGAGCAGGACGGCGCAGGGGACGGTCGCCACGCCGGCCGCGACCAGCCCCGCGTCCCAGGCGCCCGAGGGTGTGAAGTGCGCGGGGAACGACTGCGCGGGCAAGGACCCGGAGACCATGGGCTGCGGCGGCCGGCACGCCACCACCGCCGGCTCCGCGACGGTCGGCGCCTCCTATCTGGAGGTGCGCTACAGCAAGGTCTGCGGCGCCGCCTGGGCCCGCATCACCCAGGCCGTCCCGGGGGACACCCTGCGCATAAGCGGCACGGGCGCCCAGGCGCGCTCCGAGAGCGGCACGGTCGACCGGGGCGCCGACGGGCACACCCGCATGATCGCCGTCGCGGACTCGCACCAGGCGTCGGCGTGCGCGGAGCTGATGTCCGGCCGCAAGGGCTGCACGCTGCCGCGCCCGGCGGCCCGCCCGGCCCAGCCGGGGCCCACCGGCTGAGCGTGGCGCCCGCGTCGGGCCGTTGCGCCGGGCCGCGTCCGGCGGCGTCCGCCGCCGGACGGGAAGACGGACGGGAAGACGGACGGGAACGGGCGGGAACGGGCGGCGGTGAGGCGGCGGTGAGGCGGTGCGGGTGGACGGTGAGGCGTCCCACACCGGGTCGGGGGTCGGCGGCGTGCCCCGTCGGATAGCCTGAGCCCCGATCTCTTGACACCAAGAGAGATCGACGCACATGGGCAGGGACACCCACCTCAGTTCGCAGCAGGAGATCGCCATGACCCGCACTCCCGTCAATGTCACCGTCACCGGCGCGGCCGGTCAGATCGGCTACGCGCTGCTCTTCCGCATCGCCTCCGGTCACCTTCTCGGCGCGGACGTGCCGGTCAAGCTGCGCCTGCTGGAGATCCCGCAGGGCCTGAAGGCCGCCGAGGGCACCGCCATGGAGCTCGACGACTGCGCCTTCCCGCTGCTGCGCGGCATCGACATCACCGACGACCCGAACGTGGGCTTCGACGGTGCCAACGTCGCGCTGCTGGTCGGCGCCCGCCCGCGCACCAAGGGCATGGAGCGCGGTGACCTGCTCGAGGCCAACGGTGGCATCTTCAAGCCGCAGGGCAAGGCCATCAACGACCACGCCGCGGACGACATCAAGGTCCTCGTCGTCGGCAACCCGGCCAACACCAACGCCCTGATCGCCCAGGCCGCCGCCCCGGACGTGCCGGCCGAGCGCTTCACCGCGATGACCCGCCTGGACCACAACCGCGCGCTCTCGCAGCTCTCGAAGAAGACCGGTGTCCCGGTCTCCGAGATCAAGAAGCTGACGATCTGGGGCAACCACTCCGCCACCCAGTACCCGGACGTCTTCCACGCCGAGGTCGCCGGCAAGAACGCCGCCGAGGTCGTGAACGACGAGCAGTGGCTCGCCGACACCTTCATCCCGACCGTCGCCAAGCGCGGCGCCGCGATCATCGAGGCCCGTGGCGCGTCCTCGGCCGCCTCCGCCGCCAACGCCGCCATCGACCACGTCCACACCTGGGTCAACGGCACCGCCGAGGGCGACTGGACCTCCATGGGCATCCCCTCGGACGGCTCCTACGGCGTCCCGCAGGGCCTCATCTCCTCCTTCCCCGTCACCTGCAAGGACGGCAAGTACGAGATCGTCCAGGGCCTGGAGATCAACGACTTCTCCCGCACCCGCATCGACGCCTCGGTCCAGGAGCTCGCGGAGGAGCGCGACGCCGTCCGCGCCCTCGGCCTCATCTGATCCTCGTTTGATCGGATTGTCCGACCGTACGCGAACGCCCCCCGACAGCCAGGCGGCTGTCGGGGGGCGTTCGCGTGTGGCGGGCTGATCAGCCCCCGGCTGACGTTTCCCCAGCATCGTTGCTGATTAGATCCGGCAGCAACGGCACCGGCATCAGACAGGCAGCGAACACGACCTGAGCACCAGCCTGAAGCCAGAACATTATGGGGATGTCCGCGAACCACAGGGGCCATGTCGGGAGGAGAAGAAGAAAGGCCATCATGACTCTGAAACCGTGGGGATCCTTCTCCCGGCGGACCAGTCCGGCGAGGAGGATGAGCAGCAATGACGGAATGCCGATGATGATCAGCATGCCCACGCCGAGTTCGAGGTAGGACAGCACTGATTCCCAGAAGGGCAGCCTACCGAACGAGTTCGACGCAGGATCCAGCTCCCTGGGTGCGGCGATACCTATGACCACCCAAGCCGCAGCGAAGACGAGTACATAGGAGAGGGCGCAGCCTGACAATCTCCGAAGAACGATTCTCAATCGATCCCAGTGAGGGTTGCTACCCATCTACCGACACCCTCCAGTGCAGCGCCCGTCGGTCCAGGAGCGTTCGATCGATTGATAGGGGCCGCCCTTCACAGGTGCTGAATCCAGACCGTTCCTGTGAGCCATGCTGTCTGTGGCTATTACCTTTGGTGCGCCATTTCTCGAATACTGGATCACTTCCATGTCGGGGTAGGCGTCGCCGCTGCGACTGACGCTGACGGACGAACCCCTTGCGGAGACAGACAGTTCGTTATCGACTGCGAAGAGTGGCATCAGGCTGTTCACTCCATGGACTCCGAGTTTTAGTTCGTCCGACGAAGAGCCGTCCATGTTGATCACATTGTTGCGCCCTGTCGTATCGCCGGGCCACCCATTGACCTTGATGCCATTCGCAGGGATCATCCGCCCTGGGTCTGCGTGACGCCCGAATCTGGCTCGCATGTATGCCTCGTTTCCGGGACGGGTATGGGACGGGGCAACGGTGAAGGAAACCCGCCCTGTTTCGGTGTCCCAGACCACCACCATGCGGTAAGGTGCGTCGGGGTCGTCCGTGAAGCTGCGGTTGTCGCCTTGAAGTAGACCGAGTGCCGCTTTCGGCGTGTTGATGAAGAAGCGCACCATGATGATGCCTCGGTCCTGGCCCTTCCCCACCCCGAAGAATTTCCGCTGCGCCCCGGTCGGCTGCCGTCCGAAGCCCGTCTCATAGGCGGCGTGATACGTGCTGCCGCTGCCGCGGCTGGACCAGTAGGGGTTCGAGACCGCCGTCGACTCGCCCCATGCGACGTTCGCGTCCGACCCGCACCCACCCGGGCACCCGTGGCTCGGGGAGTACCCGTAGCACGGCCCCTCCGTCCCGCATCCGCCCGGAATCAGGCCGGTGGGGTCGGACGAGGTGGCGGGGTTGTTGTTCGCGTACGAGTAACCATTGGCCTGCTGGGGGTCGGTCAGGTCCATGAGCGGGTCGACGCTGATGAAGCGGCCGATCGATGGATCGTACTCGCGGGCACCGAGGTGGGTCAGGCCGGTGTCGTTGTCGGTCGTTCCGCCGACGAAACCCTTGTCGCCGTTCCAGTCGGCGGGCCGGGCACCGCGTGGGGAGCCGAAGAGCGATGTCCTGCGACGGTTGACCGCCAGGCTGTCGGCATCGATCTGGTTGGTCGCGGTGCCGTGGTCGTCCGCCAAGAGGAAGGTCAGTTTTTTGCCTGTGCGCAGGGCAATGGTCTTGTCGCCACTGCTGTAGTAGCGCGTTCCGGTCACCGTCCCCGACGAGGCCAGCTGAAGTTCCGTGCCTCCGGGGAGGTAGAGAGTGGTGCCCGCCGAATCCTTGCGGAGCAGCCGGGCGCCGTCGGCGTCGTAGATGTTCTTCGTCGAGCTGTTGCCCTGGGCCACGGAGGCAAGGCGGCCCTCCGGATCCCAGTCCAGCTTCTGGGCAGGGTTCTTGCCGACCCTGCGGCCGGTGGTGTTGCCGGCCTGGTCGTAGGTGTACGACTCGTCCGACGGCCCACCGGGTCCGGTCTGACTGACCGAGGGCAGGTCGTGCTTGCCCGTGGCCGGCGAAGCATAGGTGCGGGTGATGTCACCGGTGGGTCCCGAGGCCGTCTTGTGCTGGACCTCCGCCCTGCGGTTGCCGACGGCGTCGTAGGTGAAGGACGACCAGTACGCGTCGGGGCCGCCGATAGTCGTGCCGGAGGGGCCTGCGGCGCACTTGTCCGTCGTCGTCCAGGCCTCGGTAATGCGCTTGAGGGCGTCTGTGGTGAAGCACTGGGTGTCGGTGGTCCGGTCCGCGTCCTGCCCGGTGCCCGTCGCGATCGATGTCACGTTGCCCGCGGGGTCGTACGCGTACCGGGTCTCCTCCACGCGCTGGGGCGCCGTGTCGCGGTCGGTCGTGGTGTGGGTCAGCAGGTCCGTGTGCTCGTCGTATTCGTAGGTGTTGTAGAGGCGCTTGCCGAAGTCTCCGTACTCCTCACGGGCGATGCGCCCGTAGTGGTCGTAGGTCGTGGCGGAGACGAGCGGGTCGGTACCCGCCGCGAGTGACACAGGCAGGCCCGCGTTGTACGTGTAGCCGGGCGTCAGGTCTTCCTGCGGCAGGTCTCCGGCGGCGGGCTGACGGGTCCATTTGACCTGGCCGGTGTGGTAGTAGGACACGGACCACTTGTACGTGCCGGCCAGCGCTCCCTCCCGGTCCGGAATGGTGACCTCGGACAGGGACGGCTTGTAGAGGCTGCTGTAGGCAGTGGTCCTGCTGACATATGCCGCACCATCCGCGTAGCGCGTGGCGCTGGCCGGCTGGCCCTTGCCGCCGGCCGCCGTGTCGTACGTCCACTCCGCCAGCTTGGTCGTGCCCTGGGACAGGGCTGTACGGCGCCCGAGGGCGTCGTAGTCGGTGTGCAGCGTGACGCCGCGCGCGTCCTTCACGTCGGTGGTTCGGTCGCCCTTGTCGTAGGTGGTGTCCAGAGCGCCCTTGTCCGGGTCGTCGGTGTGCACCTTGCGGCCGCGCACGTCGTAGCCGTACTTCCAGGTGGCCCCGGACGCGTCGGTGACCCGCGCCAGGCGGCCGAGCCTGTCGTAGTCGTACGTCGTGGACTGGGACTTCTGCCGATCCGCGTCGGTGTATTGCTTCAGTTCGGTCATGTGGCCGCGGGCGTCGGCGACCTTGGTCGTCGCCGTACCTCCCCGGGGCGGTACGACGGTGGTGGTGTCGCCGGTGTAGCTGGTGGTGGTCCGCTTGGTCTCGTCACCGAACCTGCGGGAGATCACGGCCGTGGGCCGTCCCGCTCCGTCGAACTCCGTGTCGGTGGAGGACGGGTACGTGGTCTCCTCGCCGGTCACCAGGACCGGCTCGGCCTTGCCCTCGGCGTAGTACTTGCCCGAGCTGCGCCAGGCCTGGCCCCGGCTGTCGTAGAACGTCTCGGTGAGGAGCCGGCCGGAGTTGTCGGGTGACGTCGCCTGGGTCTGCCGGGTGCGCAACAGCCCGTCGTAGAGCGTGTACGAGACCTGGTGGACGTTGTTGTGGTTGAGGGTCGTCGTGGTGACCACGATCGGCCCGTCGTTGCGGATCAGGTAGTCGAAGGCGTAGCTGGGGGAGTCCGGGTTGGCGGACGCAGGTCGGGCGGGGGTCCATACCTTTGTCACCCGGCCCAGCGGGTCGTACGTCGTCGTGGTGACCCGGCCGTTGGCGTCGGAGCTCTCCGTCGGCTGTCCACGCAGGGCGTCCAGGGTCGTGGTGACCCGGTGCCCGAGCGGGTTGACGACGACCATCTTCGTCGCCGGTTCGCCGGCGGCCGGGGTGTACTCCGTGGTCGCGGTCCTGCCGTAGGCGTCGCTCGAGGCCAGGGCCCGGCCGTAGACATCGAAGCAGAGTTTGTCCTTCGAGGCCCCGCAGGTGCTGGGCGTGCTGCCGGCGGTGTCGTAGCCGTCGCCCTTGCCGTTGATCTTCTCAGTCCGGGAGACGTCACCCCTGACGGGTGCGGCGGTGAGGCTCGCGGAGCCGTCGTAGTAGGTCCGGGTGTCGCCGACGACGTCCCCGGGGCGGTTGGCCGGGGTGCCGCAGGGCACGGCGACGGTCTCGGTGCGGGCGACCTTGTTGAGAAGCCACGCGCTGGTGTTGCGGGCGTACGTGGTGGTCGTGCACTGCTCGTCCCCGGACTTGCCTGTGTCGCCGAGGTCGGACACTTCGGTGACCATGCCGTAGTCGTCGTACGACCGGGAGACCGAAGTCGTCCGCTCGCCCTTGGAGGTGGTGGTCCGGGTCCGCTCCTCCTTGGTGCCCTTCAGATAGGCCTCCAGGTCCGGCAGGCCGGTGCGGGAGCGGGTCGCGGTGGTCGCGGAGCGCCAGGGGGTGTAGGAGGTGGCGGAGACAAGAGGTCCGCCGTCTCCGTTGTACGTGGCCTGTTCGCGTATCATTCCGGCGAACTGATCGCGGTCGGTGACCGCTTCACCTGCCGAATCCTTCACGTCCTTGCCGTCGATGCCCCGGAAGTAGCGCCCTTCCGTGAGCGTGCGGGATGTGCCGGACCCCGTGCGGACCTGAACGCGGCCGTAGCCGCGGGATATCGAGTAGGTCCGGTCGGACGCCTTGACGATCTCGTCCGTGTTCTTGGCCCACGCCGCGCCGTCGAGGTAGGAGTACTCGGTGACCTTGTCCGGCGTTCCGGCGAGGTTGTCGCCCTCGAGGACCTTGGTGACCACGTAGGAATTGAACCAGTCCTGCTTGGCTGTCTCGCCCTCGTACGCCCATTTCACGGGATAGCAGCCGGTGGTGTTCGAGGCGTCGGCCTTCGGCAGGCTGTTCACGGTGCAGTCGGGATCGGAGTAGTTCACCGCGATCGTGCCGCCGGTTTCGGTGGTGACCTGGTAGACGCGCAGCCGGACGAAGGGAGCCAGGCCGTCGCCGAGCTTGTCCACCCGGTTGGGGCGCTGGACACCGGCGAACGTCACCGGGGGCATGGTCTGGCTGCCGCCCGTCTTGCCGGTGCGGGTGATGGACTTGAGCCACATGGGGGTGGAGACGCCGTCACCCGAGGCCGGGAAGTCCTGTTCCAGCGACCAGGAGTCGACGTCCTTGTACGAGCCGCCGGAGAGGACCTTCGTCGTGATGGCGGTCAGTCGCTTGCGGGACCAGAACGTCGGCGAGTACTTGTCCTTGCACTCGTCGTCGCCGTCCTTGCAGTACTGGTCGAAGGGCACGTCCGGCCAGTACTTGGCATTGTCCTGGTTGAACGTGTCGCAGGACTGGAGGCAGCGTTCCTTGACGTCGAACGTGACCTGCCCCATGGCCTTGGACGTGTAGACCGCGTCGGAGCGCAGGCCGTAGTCGATGTGGTCCAGCCAGCCGCCCCGGATGTACGAGGTGGGTGTCGCCTTTCCGGTGGTCTCGGGGGCATTGCGGCCGTAGTTGTTCTTCTCGGTCTTCCAGTGGAACGCCATGGCGTTGCCGTGCGGATCGACGACGTAGTCAAGCTGCCAGCGCCATGCCTGCCGGCACCAGGCGGACGCGAAGGAGGACTTGTAGCAGGGCTCGCCGGACTGGTTGCCGAAGACCGGGACGGTCCATGCCGAGTTGGTCTCGGGGGTGGAGGAGTCCTTCCAGCCCGGGAGGCGGTTCAGGCCGAAGAAGTACTGGGTGCCGTCCGGCGTAGTGATCTTCCAGTGCTCGCCGTCGTCGTCACCGTTGTCGGCACCCGTGAGCTTCTCGATCTTCTCGCCGGAGTCGGAGACCGGGTGCCAGCCCTTGTCCTTGTCGTGGACCAGTTCGGTGGTTCTGCCGCCCAGCGACAGGGTGGCGTTGTCGCTGTACCAGCACAGGTCGCCGACCCTGGCCTTGTTGGTGCCGCCTTCCTTGTCGTCGTTGCATGCCCTGTACCGGCGTTCGATGAAGCCCGGCTCCCAGGACCAGCCGTCTCCGATCCAGCTCGCCTGGTTGTTGGAGGCCGCAGTGCGGCCGTCCACGCTCTGGGAGGAATAGCCGAGGGACACCGTGGGCTGCAGACTGCCGGGGACAGCGGGGACGCCGATGGGGTAGGCCCAGTTGAAGCCGCCGGATGAACCGCCGCTCGTCCATGAGCCCGAGGGCTCGAGGGACGTGGCCTTGAAGTCGCCTGAGGAACCCTGGGTCTCCGCAGTGGCGGCGAGCACGGTGGCCCCGGCACCTGCGACCACGCCGTGCCCACGGTCTCCCGACGAGCGTGGCGCGATGTCGACAGTGGCGGTGAGTTTGCCGGACCGGGTGTCGTTTGTTGTCGCCAGTGGCTTGCGTACCTGGCATGCGGAGCTGCCGGGAGTGGTGAGGGCGCACGCCGGGAGTTCGACGAGCCGGAGGCGGGACGCCCAGTCGCCTCCGTAGGCGTTGCGGAACGACGCGTAGTCCACGGTCACTCGTAAGCGCTGAGACCCGGTGTCCGCGCCGTCCGAGCGGGCGAGCGACAGCAGGAGTCCCTCGACGCCGGCTTTGCGTGCTGCGGCCCGGTCTGCGACCGAGACCTTGACCTTCGCGGGCGTATCGGATGCGCGTGGAGCGGGGGGATCCACGGGCGTGACAGCCACGGGAAGCGGACCTGTCCGGTCCAGTGTTCCTCTGGAAGGTAATGCACCGAGACCGCTTCCAGTCAGCCCTGATGATTTTCCGCCACTGGAATCTCTTATTCCGGAGTTCAGGATGACTTCGGCGCTGCCGGCCGAGGGCCAGAATGCCTGGGGTGCTTTCCAGCGGTGTGCGGCCTCGTCAGCGCGCTTGGAACCCCCTGTCGTGACTCGCTTGACGGGCAGGGGCTTCGGTTGCTTGACCGATGGAAGGCCCGGTCTGGAATGTGTCATTGCCGCGTCCGCTGCCTGGACCGGCAGCGTTCCCGCGAGCGCTGCGACAGCCATCGTGGCTGTCAGCCAGCGCTTTGATAAATGGAACACGCCCCACCTCTTGTGTATTTCCGAAAAAGACCGGCGCACAGTAACAGCGCCGCCGAGAGGCGGTCATCCCCTGAGTCGTCTTGAGTGTCTGCCTTTATGTAGCTATTGTGTGCAATTTGTCCGTACATGTGCTGCAGGTTCTGCGCCAACTTTGACCCTGAGTGAGAAGAATGGCTGAAAGGTGATCAAGTGGAGATTGTGTGCAGCGCATATTGGTGCGCTGCAGATTTTTTCGACTCTCCGGGAAGGGGAATCCAGTGCTCACCAGGACTGGTAAGAGATGGCCGGGGCGCCGACGGCGAAGAACCGTCGTGGCGGCCATGGTGTTAGCCGGGGGGCTCACTGCCCAGAGCGCCGTCGTGCAATCGGCGGTCGCGATTCCGCTTTCACCCGCAGAGCGTGCTTCCGATGCTCCTGTTGAGGGGGGCGACGGTTCAGTCAGCGAGGAGGACAAGGCGCTTCAGGAGGCGAAGTCGACCGGGAAGCCGGTGGAACTCGTATCCGCCCGTGCGGAGTCCTCCGACACCTGGGCCAATCCGGACGGCACGTTTTCGGTGCGGCGCTATGGGTCACCCGTGCGTCTGTGGCGTGGAGGGTCCTGGGTGCCGACGGACCCGACGCTGGTCTTCTCCGAGGACGGCGGCGCCGTACCGAAGTCCTCCAACGTGGCGGTCAGGTTCTCCGGAGGTGGCAGCGGGCCGATGCTGTCGGGCGTCAAGGATGGCCGGACGCTGACGCTCTCCTGGCCCACCGCCCTGCCCAAGCCGACTCTGGCCGGGAACGTGGCCACGTACGCCGAGATCCTGCCCGGTGTCGACCTTCAGCTGAAGGCAGAGGTCGAGGGCTTTTCCCAGCTGATCGTCGTCAAGACGGCCGAGGCGGCCAAGAATCCGCAGTTGTCGGCCCTGAAGTTCAAGATGGACACGGTGGGCCTCTCCGTTTCCAAGGATTCGGACACCGGAAGCCTCACCGCGACCAATCCGGCTGGGCAGACGGTCTTCAGCAGCCCGACTCCCCTGATGTGGGATTCCAGTACGACCACCGGGGTCGCATCGTTAAGAAAACGGCTGCCGCGTGCCGTCGGCGGAGTCGGGACGGATCCTGGCGATGTCTTCGAGCCCGCCCCGGGTTCCAAGGACGCACCCATGCCCACCGCTGTGAACGGCGACACCCTCCAGATCACCCCGGACCAGAAACTGCTCAACGGCGCGCAGACCAAGTACCCGGTCTATATCGATCCGTCCTGGGCGTGGGGACAACGGGAGAACTGGGCGCGGGTTTACCGAAAATACCCGGACAGCTCCTTCTGGAACGCCAAGGAAGTGGCCCGGGTCGGGTACGAGAACGAGACAGACGGACTTTCCCGGTCCTTCTTTCAGATGAGTACGAGCGACATCAAGGGGGCGACCGTTCTCGATGCCACGTTCCGCATCAAGAACGTCTGGTCGTGGTCGTGTAACGCCCGTCCCGTCGAGCTGTGGCACACCGGTCCCATTTCCAGCAGCACCACCTGGAACCGGCAGCCGTCGAAGCTGTCCAAACTGGATACGGTGAACGCTGCCAAGGGCTGGCAGGGCAGCACCGACTGCCCGGCCGGCAACCTCGAGTTCAATGTGAAGGGCAAGATCCGGGACGCGGCCGCCAAGAGGTGGTCGAACGTCACCTTCGGCATGTACGCATCGGACGAGGGGGACACCTTCGGCTGGAAGAAGTTCGACGCCAAGACCGCCACACTCGAGGTCAAGTACAACCATCCCCCGAACACCCCTAACAAGCTCGGGACGAACCCCAGGACCTCCTGCGACAAGGGCGGCTATATCGGAAACACCCAGGTCAGTCTGTATGCCACGGTCGACGACCCGGACGCCGGAAATCTGACCGCCCAGTTCCAGGTGTTCGCGGCAGGCTCCAGCACTCCGCTGATGGACGAGTCGCGCGACGCGGCCAAGGGGCGCACGGTCACCTTCTCACTGCCGGACTCGAAGACTGCGACGGGTGACTACCAGTGGAGGGTACGGGCCAAGGACGCTGACGGCTCCTACTCCTCATGGAGTGCCACCTGCAAGTTCTCGGTGGACCGGAGCAGGCCCTCCAACCCGCCGGTGATCAGCTCCGCCGAGTTCCCGTCCGGTGAGAGCGGCTGGCCTGCCAGGACCGGCAAGGCACGGACCATCGGTCACTTCACGCTCTCACCGAACGGCGCCAACGACGTTGTGCAGTACGGCTGGTACACGGATTACGATCCGGCCGTCAAATACATCGACGTCTCCTCGGTGACATCCTCCCCACCGTCGTTCAAGCCGCCGGGCTACGGCCCGCACTTCATCCACGCCTTCAGCGTGGACAAGGCGCGAAACCGTTCCGACACCGCCACCTACGTCTACTACGCGGCACGATCGTCGGAGCGCGACGGCCCGAGCGATGTCAACGGTGATGCGAACGGTGACATCTGGAGCGTCGATTCCAACGGCACGTTGCTCACCTATGCGGGGCAGGGAAACGGTCAGTTCTCGTCCGCCACGAACGGCGGCCAGTCGTTCGAGAACGCCCAGGTAGCGTTCCGTGGCGACTGGGGAGGCGACGGATACACCGACCTCGTCGCCCTGGAGTACGACACGGAGGCCAAGCGCAATCGCCTTTGGGTCTATCCCAACAATGGCTTGGGTATCGCCACTGTCGATTACAACGACGGAAAACGGCAGCTGCAGGTGGCCTGCGCGGACAAGACACCGGGAAGCGACGATGACCCGGCCGGGTGCGCGACCGGCGACGACCACTGGCGGGATGCCGACCAGGTCATCGCTCCAGGCGACATCAACGGTGACGGAAAGCCCGACCTCCTGGTCAAGGAGGGCAAGCTCCTGTGGGCCTACTACGGTGACCGCGCCTCGAAGTTCCTGGACAAGGTCGAGTTGCCCGTGCTGATCGGCGGCACCGACTGGGAGAAGTTCACCGTCATCGCACCGGGTGACCTCAACGGCGACGGCCTTGCGGACCTGTGGTTGCGGGAGAACTCCACCGGCGATGTCTACCGCACCCTCGGCAAGGAGGGTGAGAAGAAGGGTGTCCTCAATCCCGCCACCTGGGGAACGGTCAGCCGGGTGAAGATCGGCTACGGGGTGCCTGCCGCCGACTATCCGGTGATCGGCTCGTCCGGGGACGTGACAGGCGACGGCGTGCCGGACCTGTGGGCCCGTAAGCCCGACAACACCATGGTGGGGTGGGCGGGGAAGAAGACGGGAGCCGATTTCACAGGCTTCGTCACCGGCGTCCTGATCGACGGTGCGATGGGGGGTTCCCGCATACCGGCGGGAACCACGATCAAAGCCGGCCAGACCTTCACCTCGCGATCCGCCAAACTGACCATGCAGAACGACGGCAATCTCGTCATCACGTCCAACGCCGGGAAGCAGCTGTGGTCCACGGGCACGGGCAAGAATCCCGGTGCCAACGCCGTCATGCAGGCCGACGGCAGCCTGAAGGTGTACAAGGCCGACGGCAGCACGGTCCTGTGGGAGAGCAAGACCTCGGCCCCGGGCGGATACGCCCTGCTCCAGGACCACGGCAATTTCGTGATCTACAACGTCAAGGGTCAGTCGCAATGGACCAGCGGTACTGCCGTCCGGCACGACTACAACGGTGACGGCCGCAGCGACCTGGCGAACTGGTACGCCGCCGCCGACGGCCGCGACGTCATGAACACCTTCCTGACCGGCTCCGACGGTGCGTTCAAGGCACCCAATGCCGGGTACACCGCCTCCGCGGGCGCCTGGGACGTGTCGGGTATGGCGTTCGTCACCGGCGACTTCAACGGTGACGGCCGAGGAGACGTCGTGGCGCTGCGCAATTACTACGACGGAAAGGAGAAGCTCTTCACCTTCCTGGGCAAGGCGGACGGCGGCTTCGCAGCTCCCTTCACCTCCTGGTCCACGTCGTCGGGCTGGTACTTCGACCGGATCCACCTCCAGGCAGGTGACTTCAACGGCGATGGACGTGACGACATCGGTGTCTGGTACAGCGCGAGTGACGGATCGGATCGCCTCTGGACGTTCACGGCCGACGTCCGGGGCGGGTTCAACGATCCCTTCAACTCCTACATCGCGCCCGACGGCGCATGGGACGAGGCGCGCCTCAAGTTCGCCACCGGCGATTTCAACGGTGACGGACGTGATGACCTGGCGGCTCTGGCGCGGCTCTCCGACGGCACGATGAAGGTGCACACGTTCCGGACCGATTCCGGAGGCGGCTTCACCGATCCCGTGGTTTCGTGGACGGGCTCCAAGGCAGACTGGGGATCATGGGATCGTTTTCGCCTCCAGTCCGGCGATTTCAACGGTGACGGGCGTGACGACCTCGCCTACTGGTACGACTTCGTCGACGGTCATGTGTCCCTGTCCACCATGACCAGCACGAGTTCATCGACAGTGACCTTCGGCAACCCGGTCAGCTCCTGGGAGGCCCCGGCGGACAAGTTCTACACCAAGCGCATGCACATGGTGACCGGCGACTACGACGGTGACGGGCGCGACGACGTCGGGGCGCTGTACGGGATGGGGGACGGCAGCATTCGCATGTTCACCTGGACCGCCAAGCCGGACGGCCGCTTCAACGACGAGACCGCTGGGTGGAGTACGGGCCGGGACTACTGGACGTGGGCCAGGTCGCGCGAGATCAACAGCTACACCAGTGATCTGAGGACTCTTCGGTAGGACCTCGGGCACCCCCGGCCGGTGGCCGGGGGTGCTTCCGTTTTCGTTCGATCGAGTCGTGTACGAGCGGGGTCGTGGAAACCCCATGTGGCTTATTCTGAGTTCTTCCGAAATTACGTCAACTCACGTAATCCGCAAGTGAGTTCGACGGATCGGGGGATGCTCATGAGCAAATCCACCCACGAGTCCCCGACAGAGGCCACACGGTTACTCTGCGCGGGGACCTACCTCGACATCGAGTTCCGCCGCCGGGTCATCGAAGAGCTGGTGGAACATGAAGAACGACCGGTCGCGCCCTCACTGGGCGTGGACGTGGTGCCGGTGCTCACCCACGCACTGCGCGCCCGTGGTCAGGACACGCTGACCGCACTGCTCCTGCTCGCCCTCTGGGCGGGCTTCATCGCCGTCGACGTGGCGTCCACCCCGGAGGGTGTGGAGCTGCCGGTGCCGCTGTGGTCCACCGCGTACGCCGTGGTCTGCGTGGCGCACTGGTCCGCGCACACCGCCGGCGGGCGCGGCTCGGCGCCGTACGTCGTCGACAAGCGCACCCTCCGCAAGGCCCTGAAGAGCAACGCCGCGCTGCGCGCGCTGCTGCCGGTGGGGATTCCCGTGCTGACGCTGGCCTATTGGGCCTTCGCCTTCTGGGCGCTGTACCAGGGCGCCGACAACTGGGCCGGCATCATCTTCCCGCTGTTGCTGGTGCTGCCCGTGTGGCTGCACCGTCAGCGCGTGGCGGCCGTGATGCGCGACGAGCTGGGCCGGGAGACCTTCCCGGCGCGGCCGCGGCCGGTGCCCACGTCCACGTACCACCACCGCATCGCGCGCGCCATCGACCGCGAGCAGTACGCGGGCCTGACGATCTACGACCCCTACCGGCCGTTCATCGGCATGGGCATGCCCTACGAGCCCTGGTCGTTCGCCCTGGAGCTCAAGAAGCGCCGGGACGCCGAGCCCGGCGGTCCGGCGCCGTTCACCGGCCGTACGGTCGTGGAGCTGATCCGGCCGCGGCTGGAGGCGCTGCGCGAGGCCGCGGCGGCGACCAGCCGGGACCGGCTGAAGGACCTGGAGATCGAGGAGTTCGTCTATCTGCCCGTCGGCCCGCAGCGCGACGGCGTGGCCTACGACGAGCAGATCGTCCGGCGTCACCTCGCCGAGTCGGTGAACGAGGGCGGCGAGGCGCGCCGCTACTTCCTGCGGGTGCGGGTCGGCGCGTGGGACGAGCAGGTCGTGGTGTCCGTGCTGGTCAGGGTGCACACCCAGGGCGGGATGCTGGTCCTGGAGGTCGCCCCGCACGTGCTGCCGCCGGTGCGGCCGGAGTTCCGGGCGGTCGACGTGATCGGCTCGCGGGGCGAGGACGACCTCCTGCGCGACGGCGTGCGGGCGCTGCTGACGGCGCCGGCCGCCGGGTTCGCGGCCGCGGTGTCCACGGTGCGTTCGGCCGTCTCCGGCTTCCGCACCTGGCTCGCCGACTGGCCGGCGGTGCCGGACGGCCCGGCCGGCTCGGTGCGGGAGATGGGCGCGGTGCCGCAGGTGTCGCTGTTCCAGGAGATGGACATCAGCCGCTATGTGAAGACGGTCCAGGACCGGATCGCCAGCGGTGTGCGGGACGCGCTGCGCTCGCAGGGCTACGAGACGGACCAGTTCGAGCAGCAGATCGTGCAGATCAGTGAGGGTGGCGTCTTCATCGGCTCGATGAGCGGCGGCGCGGTCGCCGCCGGCGCGGGCGCGGAGGCGAAGAACGTAACGGGGAGCGGGGGACGATGACGAACGGACAGCGTGATCACGGCGGCGGCGGTGGCATCTCCATCGGCCGCATGACCGGGGGCGCCGCGGCCAGTGGCCCGGGCGCCACGGCGGAGGACCGCTCCGAGCGGACCGACCGGCCCGCCGCGGCGGGCGGCGTGCCCGCCCCCGTGCCGGTGCCGGCCGACGGCGGCATCGCCGTCGGCGAGATGACCGGTGGCGCGGCCGCGGCGGGCCGGGACGCCCGGGCGGTGGACGCCTCGCGCCGGCTGCTGCCGGTGCCGCCCGAGCTGCTCGCGGCGGTACGGGAGCTGCGGGGGGACCTGCCCCGGTTCGCACGGACCGAGCCGCTGGCCGAGCTCGAGGAGGAGCTCAAGGGCCTCGAGGAGGACGCCCGGCAGGACGGCCGGACCCGCGACCGCCGGCTGACGCGCCTGCGCGAGCTGCTGACCGGCGGCG
Source organism: Streptomyces griseocarneus (assembly GCF_014655595.1). Lineage (GTDB taxonomy): Bacteria > Actinomycetota > Actinomycetes > Streptomycetales > Streptomycetaceae > Streptomyces > Streptomyces griseocarneus. The sequence goes on from NZ_BNBL01000006.1 coordinate 321,220, forward strand.
CGACGGCCGTCGGGGCGCTGGCGTCCGGCGCGGCCGTCGTCCAGGCGATCAGCCAGTTACTGGCGTAGGGCGGCGAGGCACATGAGCTACTGGGACGCCGACCTGCAGAAATGGGTGGACGAACCACCCCCTGGAGCATCCTCCGACCCCGACGAGCCCGAGGTGATCCTCGCGCCCGTCCCCGACCCGCCGCACTCCGGCCCCTCGCACGCGTCGATCCTCGCCGGGGCGCTCGCCGGCGTGGTGCTGGCCGGCGCCATCGGTACCGGCGTCTGGGCCCTCGTCCGCGACGGCGATCACGACGGCGGCGGCAGCACCCTCGACTACGGAACGCCGAGCGCGTCCGCCTCCGCCAGCCCCGGACCGAGCTACGGGTCGACGTACGGGTCGACCTACGGTTCCACGTACGGCTCGACCTACGGATCCACGTACGGGTCCACCTACGGCACCACATCCGGGACCTCCGGCGGCTCCGCCTCCTCCTCGAATCCCACGCCCAGCCCCTTCAGCGGCGGGACGAGCCTGCCGGGCCGCTTCGTGCGGACCGTGGACCCTGCCGGGTTCCGGCTGGACGTGCCGACGGGGTGGACGCGCAGCACGGAGCGGTCCAGCGTGTTCTACAAGTCGGTGGACGGCCGCCGGCTGATCCAGGTCTTCACCCTGGAGGATTCGCCGTACGACTCACTGCTGGCGACCGAGAAGTACGTCTCCCAGTACAGCGGCTACCAGAAGATCCGCCTGACCAGGCTGAGCGGGGACGCCGGAGAGTACGAATACAGCTACACGCTCACGGACTACACCACCCGCCACGTGGTGATCCACGCCTACACCGCGCCCGACCGGCGCAGGTACGCGCTGCTGGCCGCGGGGCCCTCGTACGACCGGCTCAGCACGCTGCAGACGTTCCGGACGGTGCTGGGCTCGTTCTGCCCCGTCGGGTACTGCACGGGCTGAGCGGACGCCATGAGCTGAGCGGAGGTCGTAATCGGGACACCTAAACGCGCAGTGAAGGAAACGACGCAGAGTGACTCGCGTCACTCTTTGTGAAAAAGGAGGCATAGGTTTCTCCGCTCTGGTTAGGGGCGTCCCGTTGTCGGTCCCGGGCCCGCCCGTGGCGGCCCGGCCCGGCGACGCGACCGTTCGTCACCGGAAGGCAAGGACAGAAGTCATGTCGTCAGTCGAGACCATCCACGTCGACGGGGTGTGGCGCGCCGCCGCGTCCGGGGCGCAGCGGGAGGTCCTCGACCCCGCGGACGCCACGGTCCTCGCGACCGTGTCCGAGGGCGGCGTGGCCGACACCGACGCCGCCGTGGCCGCCGCCCGTCGCGCGTTCGACGGGGGCGCGGGCCCCTGGCCGCGTACCGCCGTCGCCGAGCGGGCCGCACTGCTGCGCCGCGTGGCCGACCTGCTCGAGCGGGACCGCGAGGAGATCGCGCTGACCGAGAGCCGGGACACCGGCAAGACCCTCGAGGAGGGCCGGGTCGACGTCGACTGCGTGCGCGACGCGTTCCGCTACTTCGCCGACCTGGTGGTGGGCGAGGGCCCCGGCCGCGTCGTCGACGCGGGCTCGGACACCGTCCACAGCGTCGTCGTGCACGAGCCGGTGGGCGTCTGTGCGCTGATCACGCCCTGGAACTACCCGCTGCTGCAGGCCAGCTGGAAGATCGCTCCCGCGCTGGCGGCCGGCAACACGTTCGTGATCAAGCCCAGCGAGGTCACTCCGCTGTCCACCGTGCAGCTGGTGCGGCTGCTGGCCGAGGCCGGGCTGCCGGACGGCGTCGCCAACCTCGTCACGGGCGCGGGCGACCCGGTCGGCGCCCGGCTCGCCGAGCACCCGGACGTCGACCTCGTCTCCTTCACCGGCGGACTCGCCAGCGGCACCAAGGTCATGACCGCGGCCGCGCCGACCGTCAAGAAGGTCGCCCTGGAACTCGGCGGCAAGAACCCCAACGTCATCTTCGCCGACGCCTGCGAGAGCGACGAGGACTTCGACACCGCCGTCGACCAGGCCCTCAACGCCGCCTTCATCCACAGCGGCCAGGTCTGCTCGGCCGGCTCCCGCCTCATCATCGAGGAGTCGGTGCGCGACCGCTTCGTCTCCGAACTCGCCCGCCGCGCCGAGCGGATCAAGCTCGGGCGCGGCACGGAGAAGGGCGTCGAATGCGGCCCGCTGGTCTCCGCGCAGCAGCTCGCCAAGATCGAGGCGTACGTGACCCACGCGCTCGCCGAGGGCGCGGCGCTGCGCTGCGGCGGCAAGCGTCCCGAGCCCAGCGACGTCCGCCCGGAGACCGGCTACTTCTACGCGCCGACCGTCCTGGACCTGTGCCACGGCGAGATGAAGGTCGTGCGCGAGGAGACCTTCGGCCCCATCCTCACCGTGGAGACCTTCCACACCGAGGACGAGGCCGTGGCGCTGGCCAACGACACCGAGTACGGGCTCGCGGGCGCGGTCTGGACGAAGGACGCGGGCCGGGCGCGCCGCGTCGCCGGCCGGCTGCGCCACGGCACGGTGTGGATCAACGACTTCCACCCCTATCTGCCCCAGGCGGAGTGGGGCGGCTTCGGCAAGTCCGGCATCGGGCGCGAGCTCGGCCCGTCCGGACTGGCCGAGTACCGCGAGGCCAAGCACATCTACCAGAACCTCGAGCCGAGGCCGGTGCGCTGGTTCGCGGGCTGACGCCCGCAGCGCCCCGCTCGTACGTACAGAAACGGTGCGTACGCGCAGCAGCCCGCACGCGCGACAGCGCGGCGGCGCGGAACCGCAGGAATGCGGAACCGCGGCAGCGCGAACGTTCCTGCCGCAGAAGGAGTTCACCCCCACCATGCCTGTCTACGACTACGTCGTCATCGGCGGCGGCACCGCCGGCTCCGTCATCGCCTCCCGCCTCACCGAGGACCCCGACGTCAGCGTCGCCGTCATCGAGGGCGGCCCCTCCGACGTCGACCGTGAGGACGTCCTGACGCTGCGCCGCTGGCTCGGCCTGCTCGGCGGCGACCTCGACTACGACTACCCGACCACCGAGCAGCCGCGCGGCAACTCCCACATCCGGCACAGCCGCGCCCGCGTCCTGGGCGGCTGCTCCTCGCACAACACGCTCATCTCGTTCAAGCCGCTGCCCGGCGACTGGGACGAGTGGGAGCAGGCCGGTGCCGAGGGCTGGGGCGCCGAGTCGATGGACCCGTACTTCTCCCGGCTGCGCAACAACATCGTTCCGGTGGACGAGAAGGACCGCAACGCCATCGCGCGCGACTTCGTCGAGGCGGCGCGCGAGGCGGCCGGCGTGCCGCGCGTGGAGGGCTTCAACGCGAAGCCCTTCCACGAGGGCGTGGGCTTCTTCGACCTCGCCTACCACCCCGAGAACAACAAGCGCTCCTCCGCCTCGGTCGCCTACCTCCACCCCTTCCTCGACCGTCCCAACCTCCACCTGATGCTGGAGACCTGGGCGCACCGGCTGGAGCTGGAGGGCACCCGCGCGAAGGGCGTGCACGTCCGCACGAAGGAGGGCGAGGAGGTCTACGTCGAGGCCGCCCGCGAGGTCCTCGTGTGCGCGGGCGCCGTGGACACCCCGCGGCTGCTGATGCACTCCGGCATCGGCCCCAAGGCCGACCTGGAGGCGCTGGGCATACCCGTCGTCCACGATCTGCCGGGCGTCGGCGAGAACCTCCTCGACCACCCCGAGTCGGTCATCGTGTGGGAGACGGACGGGCCGATCCCGGAGAACTCGGCGATGGACTCGGACGCCGGCCTGTTCGTACGCCGCGACCCGGCCTCGAACGGCCCCGACCTGATGTTCCACTTCTACCAGATCCCCTTCACCGACAACCCCGAGCGGCTCGGCTACGAAAAGCCCGAGCACGGCGTGTCGATGACCCCCAACATCCCCAAGCCGCGCAGCCGCGGCCGGCTCTACCTCACCAGCGCCGACCCGGCCGTCAAGCCCGCCCTCGACTTCCGCTACTTCACGGACGAGGAGGACTACGACGCCCGCACGCTCGTGGACGGCATCCGCCTCGCCCGCGAGATCGCCAGGACCGAGCCGCTGGCCGGCTGGCTCAAGCGCGAGGTCTGCCCGGGCCCGGAGATCACCTCGGACGAGGAGCTCAGCGAGTACGCGCGCAAGGTCGCGCACACCGTCTACCACCCGGCCGGAACCTGCCGCATGGGCGCTTCGAGCGATGAACTCGCCGTCGTGGACCCGCAGTTGCGCATTCGGGGCCTTGACGGTATCCGTATCGCCGACGCGTCGGTCTTCCCGACGATGACGGCCGTGAACCCGATGATCGGCGTGCTGATGGTGGGGGAGAAGTGCGCCGAACTGCTGGCCGAGGCCGCGACCCTAGGGGGTGAGGCGTAAAGATGCCTACAGTCGATATGAACGCCGAGACTGTGAACGACCTGAACGACCTGAAGAAGCCGAACGCCGTGGGCGAAGCACACGGCATGAACGAAGCACCTCCCGTCTTCTCCGTCCGCAACCTGTGGAAGGTCTTCGGCCCCAAGGCCGAGCGGGTGCCCGGCAGCGACCTGGCGGACCTCTCGCCGGACGAGCTGCGCGAGAAGACCGGCTGCACGGTCGCCGTCCGCGACGTCTCCTTCGACGTCCGCCCCGGTGAGTGCTTCGTGGTCATGGGCCTGTCCGGCTCCGGCAAGTCCACCCTCGTCCGCTGCCTGACCCGGCTCATCGAGCCGACGGCCGGCACGATCGCCATCGACGGCGAGGACGTGCGCGGCATGGACAAGGGCGCCCTGCGCGACCTGCGCCGGCACCGGGCCGCCATGGTCTTCCAGCACTTCGGCCTGCTCCCGCACCGCACGGTCCTCGACAACGTCGCCTACGGGCTGGAGATCCAGGGCGTCGGCAAGGCCGAACGCCGTGCCAAGGCCGCCGAGATGGTGGAGAAGGTCGGCCTCGCGGGCATGGAGGCCCGCCGCCCCGGCCAGCTCTCCGGCGGCCAGCAGCAGCGCGTGGGCCTGGCCAGAGCACTGGCGGCCGACCCCGAAGTACTGCTGTTCGACGAGCCGTTCAGCGCCCTCGACCCGCTGATCCGCCGCGACATGCAGGAAGAGGTCGTACGCCTCAACCGCGACGAGGGCCGCACGATGGTCTTCATCACCCACGACCTCAGCGAGGCGCTGCGCGTCGGCGACCGCATCGCGCTGATGCGCGGCGGCCGCGTCGTGCAGTGCGGCACCCCTGAGGAGATCGTCGGCTCCCCGGCCGACGACTACGTGCGCGACTTCGTCCGGGACGTGCCGCGCGAGCAGGTCCTCACGGTCCGCCGCGCCATGCGCCCCGTCCGCAGCGCCGGCGAGGCCGAGACCGGCGCCGCGCTGAACCCCGCCACCACCGTCGCCGACGCCATCGAGGCCGTCGCCCGCACGGGCGCCCCGGCCCGCGTGGTGGACGCCGGGCGGTGCCTGGGCATCGTGGACTTCAAGTCCCTGCTGAGCATCGTCGCGGGACTGGACCGGATGCCGGGCCGGGTGCACTCCCTGAAGAAGGCGGTTGCATGAGTACCGCCACCACCGCCGTTCCGCCGAGGGCCGTCGCTCCGCCGGGCCGGCTGCGCACCGCCCTGCGCCGGCCGGCCGCCCGCAAGCTGCTGCTGCTCGGCATCGTCACCGCCGTCCTGGCGCCGCTCGCCGCGGCCCGCTGGGGCAGCGGCGCCTGGCCCGACGCGCTGACCGTCGACCTGGCCGGCCCCCTGGGCCGGGCCAACGACTGGATCATCGACAACCGCGACGGCCACTGGCTCTTCCTCTACTTCTTCGGCCACATCAGCAACGCCATCATCACGTCGGTGCGCGGCGTGTACCTCGTGCTGCTCGCCCTCGGCTGGGCCGGCGTGACGGCGGGCGCCTCGCTGCTGGCCTGGCGCCTGGCGGGCGTACGGGCGGCCGTGACCGCCCTCGCCTCGTTCGCCGTGTGCGGGCTGCTGGGCATGTGGGTGCCGACGATGCGCACCCTCGCCCTGATGATCGTCGCCGTCGCGGCGTCGGTCGCCGTCGGCGCGCTGCTGGGCCTCGCGGGCGGCCTGTCCGACCGCATGTTCCGGGCGATGCGCCCGGTCCTGGACACCATGCAGGCCCTGCCCGCCTTCGCCTACCTGCTGCCCGTCGTCCTGGTCTTCGGCATCGGCGTGGCGCCGGCCGTGCTCGCCACGGTCGTCTACGCGGCCCCGCCGATGGCACGGCTCACGGCCATGGGCCTGCGCGGTACGGACCAGGGCGTGCTCGAGGCCGTGGACTCCCTCGGCGCCACCGGCCGCCAGCGCCTCCTGACGGCCCGGCTGCCCCTGGCCCGCCGGGAGCTCCTGCTGGGCGTCAACCAGAGCATCATGATGGCCCTCTCCATGGCCGTCATCGCCTCGGTCATCGGCGCCGACGGCCTAGGCGACCGCGTCTACCAGGCCCTCTCGACCGTAGACGTCGGCAGCGCCCTGGCAGCAGGCATCCCGATCGTGCTGCTGGCGATCGTGTTGGACCGCACGACTGCGGGCCACCGCTCTGTGGGCAGTCGTTCCGCTGGGCTGGGGGCACCCCCAGCGGTAGCTGGGGGAGGGTGGGCACCCCGCCGCACCCGAACGCTCACCACGTGGGCGGTAGCCATCGCCGCCGTGGTGGCCCTCGGCCGCGCCGCCGGCGCCAAGTCCTGGCCCGACCACTGGACCGTCGCGATAGCGACCCCGGTCAACACCGCCAAGGACTGGATGGTCGACCACCTCTACAGCGGCATCCCCGGCATCGGCGGCACCGCCGACTGGGCCGCCCACTACACCGGCTGGGTCCTCGACCCGCTGCGCGACGGCCTGCAGGGCCTCCCCTGGTGGGGCGCCCTGGCGCTCGTAGCCGCCCTGGCCTGGATGATCGGCACCTGGCGCACCGCGCTGACCGCGACCCTCTCGCTCGCCGCGATCGGCGTGCTGGGCCGCTGGAACGTCGCGATGGACACCCTTTCCCAGGTGCTGGCGGCGGTCGCCGTCACGCTCGTCGCGGGCTTCGCCATCGCCGTCGTCGCGGCCCGCAGCCCGCGCGTCGACCGGCTGCTGCGCCCGGTCCTGGACGTCTTCCAGACCATGCCGCAGTTCGTCTACCTGATCCCGGTCGTCGCACTGTTCGGCATCGGCCGGGCCCCGGCCGCCGCGGCCGCGATCGTCTACGCGCTGCCGGCCGTCGTCCGCATCGTCAGCCAGGGTCTGCGGCAGGCCGACCCGGCGGCGCTGGAGTCGGCCCGCTCGCTGGGTGCGACGGGCGGCCAGCAGCTGCGTCAGGTGCAGTTCCCGCTCGCCCGGGCGGAGCTGCTGCTGGCGGTCAACCAGGCCGTGGTGCTGGTGCTGTCGGTCGTCATCATCGGCGGCCTGGTCGGCGGCGGAGCGCTCGGCTACGAGGTCGTGTTCGGCCTGGCGCAGGGCGACCTGGCGACCGGTTTGATGGCCGGTACGGCGATCGCCTGCCTGGGCCTGATGCTCGACCGGGTCACCCAGCCGACCAAGCCGAAGGAGGGCTGAGACGGACATGAGAAAAGCACTGATCACCGCCGCGGCCATCGGTCTGACGACCGTCACGGCCGTCACGGCCACGGGCTGCGGCGCGGCGGACATGACCAAGCAGTCCTCGCCCTACGCGAACGCGGCGGGCACGAAGACGGTCACCCTCTCCGTCCAGTCCTGGGTCGGCGCCCGCGCCAACGCGGCGGTCGCCACGTACCTGCTGGAGCACGAGCTGGGCTACCGCGTGGACACCGTCCAGGTCGACGAGGTCCCCGCCTGGGACGCCCTCAGCCAGGGCCGCGTCGACGCCATCATGGAGGACTGGGGCCACCCGGACCAGGAGAAGCGTTACGTCACGCAGAAGAAGACCGTGACGGACGGCGGCGAGCTGGGCGTCACCGGCCACATCGGCTGGTGGGTGCCCAAGTACTTCGCCGACGCCCACCCGGACGTCCTGGACTGGAAGAACCTCAACAAGTACGCCGCGCAGATGCGCGGCCCGGAGAGCGGCGGCAAGGGCCAGCTCCTGGACGGCTCCCCGTCCTACGTCACCAACGACAAGGCGCTGGTGAAGAACCTGAAGCTCGACTACCAGGTCGTCTTCGCCGGCTCCGAGGCCGCACAGATCACCCAGATCCAGCAGTACGCCAAGGACAAGAAGCCCTTCCTGACCTACTGGTACGAGCCGCAGTGGCTCTTCAACGAGGTGCCGATGGTCGAGGTGAAGCTCCCTGCGTACACCGACGCCTGCGCCGAGAAGGGCACCGCCGACCCGGCCACGATCGACTGCGCCTACCCGACGACGCCCCTGAAGAAGTTCCTGAACACCGAGTTCACGAAGAAGGGCGGCAAGGCCGCCCGCTTCCTGAAGAACTTCACCTGGACCAAGGCGGACCAGAACGAGGTGGCGCAGATGATCGCCGAGGACAAGCTGCCGGCCGACAAGGCGGCCGAGCGGTGGGTGCACAAGCACCCGGAGGTGTGGAAGAAGTGGCTGAAGTAGGGGCCCTTCGCTAGGGGTGGGGCACCCGCCAGATGCGGATGACGTTGTCATCACAGGCTGTGGCGAGGAAACCGGCCTTGTCGGCGAACGCCGCCGCGACGATCGGTGCGGTGTGGCCGAGGAAAGGATCGGCAGCGTCTCGGCCGCCACCGCGGGTGTCCCACAGATGGATCGCGCCGTCTTGGTCCGCGGTGGCGAGCAGGCTCCCGTTGCGGTTCAGGGCGCAGATGTCGTACGGGGCAGGGGGAGACGGAAGCGCGCGGCCAGTGGCTGTTTCCCACAGCTCGACCTTGTACCGGTCGTCGTACTTGTCACGGGAGGTGGCCAGCACGCTTCCGTCCCCGCTCACCAGCCAGTTGTTGTACGCGGGAAGAACCGCGATCGGGCCTGCCTGCCAGTGCCACAGGTGGCATCGCTTGTCTCCCTGTTTGTCGGTGGCGACGGCAACGACAGTGCCGACTGTACTGACCTTCAGTTCGGTGATGGTCCCGGGGATTTTGGGACCGCCGACGACGGTCTCTGTTCTCCTGTCCCAGAGAATGACCTTGCCGTCGTCGGTAGCCGCTGCCAGATAAAGACCGTCGTGACTGAGTGAGATCGTGGTCGGACGAGGGCTGTCCGGTAGCGTATTGGCGACTGAGAGGCTGGCGGACCACCGGCGTGCGGCTGTGTCCCACAAGTCGATCGACCCGCTTGTTCGAGTGACTGCGACGAAGCGCCCGTCATTGCTGGCTGCCCCGCTGTTCCCGGCGAATCCCGGCGGGTTGAATGGGCGGCTGGTGGCGGCCTCCCAGAGGTCGATATAGCTCGAACCATCGCTGGTGTTGTAGTTGACCGCGACAATCCGATCGTCCGCGCTGAATGTTATCTCGCGGATGTCGAACATCTGATGCATGTGGATGTCGGCGGTACGCCGTGGATCTCCCCAGGTCAAGAGACTTGTGCTTCCCACCTGGTTGCACACGGAGAGGGTCCGCCCGTCGTGGCTGAAAGCCATGGCGGCGACGCCGAATTGATTCTCGGGAAAGGGAAACCGGTCGCTGGTGAGGATCGCCAGCGACCGGTCCCGTGGCAAAGCCGCCGCCGCACCACCCAGCACACCGACCGCCAGCGTGGCCGACGCCCCCGCCAGAACCCGGCGACGCGTGGTGGTCTCGGGCACGACCCGCGGGCCCGGAAGGCCCGCCGGGGTGCGGGAGGCGTTGTCGACCAGCTGTTCCTGCAGCCGGATGTGCCGGAACTGGTACGTGCCCCCGGACTGGCGCAGGAGCCCCCGGTCGCGGGCATCGGAGAGGAAGGTCAGCAACCGCCACGGCAGCTCGCCCTTCAGTGCCAGCAGCGCACGAGTGATCAGAAAGCGGGGCCACGCCCTGCTGAGCAGGATGAGCAGAGCGACGATCACGCCGGGCAGGATGACGGCCTCCCCGACCCGGGCGACCACGGAATCGACGAGCTGCTCATTGACCATTCGATATCCGGCGCTCCAGAGCTCAGGCAGGGCGGGCCGCCCCGACCACTCGGCCAGGTGGGTGACGCTCTGGACGCCGAAGCGTCCCAGGGTCATGCCCAGGACCACGGCGAGGAGAGACAGCGCACCGACCACCCCTCCGGCGGCGAGAGCTCCCGCCAGCGAGGACCGGCGATCCTTCTGCAGGAACGTCAGTGGGTCTGCCTGGGTGGGCCGACTCGGCGGGGCTTGCAGCCAGTTGTGCACGGCCATCGCAAGGCCGATCACCGTTGCCAGCGTGACCGAACAGGCCACGAGCATCGCGAAGATGTTGATGTCGCCCATGGACCAGTGTCTGCCCAGCGACGTGAAGATGAACGAGCCGGCGAGGAACGGCACAGCCGGGACCGCGACGAGCGCCAGGCCCGTGGCGAACCCACGGCGCAGTCGACCCAGTGAGCCCCGTACCGACAGCGAGAGCCGCCCGGGCCGGCGTCCCGCGGTCGCGTACCAGATCACCATGGCCACGACCGCGAACGCGCTGCCGGTCATGGAGCCGAAGACGAGGGAGCCCCCCTGGCTGTTCCCGCCTGCCACGGAAGCCCAGGCCAGCACTGCGACCATCAGCACCGCCCCGACGCCGATACCGATCCCGGGCGCCACCCACGGCGACAGCAGGCGCTGGCTCATCAGCCACCAGGCGAGGTCACGTTCGCGGTGCCGGTGCAGGTAGTGGGCCAGGTACGTGAGCCACCGCCGGGCCTTGGCCGCGTCCCATTCGGGTTCGCTCTCCTCCACGACACGCCCCGACGGCAACCGCTCCGGCTCGTACGCGGCGTCGATCAACCGCCCCAGCAGGTAGTCCTCGACGGCATGCCGGCAGTCGAAGCGATCGGAGTCGAGAAGCTCACCGGGATCACCGCCGCCCTTCTCGTAGACCAGCCGCGTCAGCGACACCATGAGCGGCGTGGACAACGCGGACGACAAAGGGTCGTCTGCGCGGCCGGAAGCCCGCAGGTGGGCGAAGACGGCGGTCCAATCCGTCCCGTCCGGCCATTCGACGTCTCTCAGGTATGCGACGACGTCGTCGACGGCGACCGGTTCCACCTCCACCACCGGCGCCCGCCGAAGCACCGGGGCGCCACCCTGGATCACGTCCTCGTACTCGGCCGAGCGGCACGTGACGACGATCGGGCGGTCTCCACCGAGTGTGCGGTTGATCGCGCGGATCGCGCTGCGGCGCTCGGATTCGGGGATCTCGTCCAGGCCGTCCAGGATCGGCAGGAGCAGACCGCGTTCCAGCAGCCTGCGTGGAATGTCCCGGCGCCCGCTGTAGTAGGAGGAGGCGAGGGTGTGGACGATCCAGTCGTCGAGCGGTTCGCAGATGGGATCCCAGGTCGACACGGCCAGCAGGACGGGTACGGGGCTGCCTGGCGTGCGGGCTTTGAGCAGGCCCAGGGTGAGCAGAATGGCCAGCACTGTCTTTCCGGCGCCGGGCTCCCCGAGGACGACCAGGCGCCCGCTGTCCACTCGGCCGTAGCTGTCCGCGAGTTGCGCGACCGCGTCGGTGAAGCGGCCGTCCAGGCGGCCGTCGAGGCGCAGCCGGACGATCTGGCCCGCTTCCGGTGACCGGGAGACCTGAGCTGCCGGGGAGTCCGCGACCGCACGCGCGCTGGCAGCCCAGCTCAGAGGAAGAACGCCGGGGTCGCGCAGGCTGCGCGCCCCGGCTTCCTCGGACCATTGGCCCTCGACGGTTGTCGCCAGGTGGTCCGCCAGGGTGCCCGGATCGGACGGCTCCTCCCGGGGGCGGAAGTAGTCGGCGACCGACATGGCCAGCGCCGCGATGCCCGTGAACAGCCCGGACACACCGATGAATCGCTCGCCGCTGTGGTGCCTGAGGAAGATCCAGGCGCTCGCTGCCAGGAACACCAGGGCGAGACCGGCCAGTAGGGCGTTGCGGACGACGCGCCGACGTGTTGGCTGAATCAGTGCTCGGGACACGGCCTCATCGTGCGACTGTCGATGTCCCGACGCTTTCGTAATGGCACGACCTTCACCCCAATCGATGACAGCCGCGGAGGCGGGCACCGGAGGCTCCCCTGTGGCTTCCGGTTCCCACCCCAGCGTGACCGTGTGCGTCAGCCCTTCAGCGAGCCCGGCTCGTAGTGGCCCGGGACGCTGCGGCTCGTCACGGCGATGCGGTTCCAGGCGTTGATCACGATGATCGCGGAGATGAGCTGCGCGAGCTCCGCCTCCTCGAAGTGGGCGGCGGCCCGCTCGTAGACCTCGTCCGGCACGAAGCCGTCCGTCAGGACGGTGACGGCCTCGGTCAGCTCGATCGCCGCGATCTCCTTCGCGGTGTAGAAGTGCTTGGACTCCTCCCAGGCGCTCAGCTGGATGATGCGCTCGAAGCTCTCGCCCGCCGCCAGGGCGTCCTTGGTGTGCATGTCCAGGCAGAAGGCGCAGTGGTTGATCTGCGAGGCGCGGATCTTCACCAGCTCCAGCAGCACCGGGTCCAGGCCCTGGCTCGCCGCCTGGTCCAGCTTGACCATCGCCTTGTAGAAGTCGGGGACCAGCTTCGGCAGCACCAGGCGGGGGGTGTGCTCGGGAACGTACTGGCCAGTGGTGTTCGTGTTCTCGTTCGTCGTCATGGGTACGACACTACGATTCCGGTAGCCCACGGATATGGTCCATTTCCATGGCGAAAAAGTGGGCCACTTCCGGCACCGACCTGCACCTCGACCTCACCGGTCCCGGCGGCGTGCGCGCCTGCCTGACCCGCGCCCTGCGCGAGTCCGTACGAACCGGCCGGCTCGCCCCCGGCACCCGGCTGCCCTCCTCGCGCACCCTCGCCGCCGACCTCGGCATCGCACGCAACACCGTCGCCGAGGCCTACGGCGACCTCGTCGCCGAGGGCTGGCTCACCGCCCGCCAGGGCTCGGGCACCCGCGTGGCGACCCGCACCACCCCGTCACGCGCGGACACCCCCGCACGCGGCGCACGGCCCGCCCGCACCCCCCGGCCCGCCCACGACCTCATGCCCGGCACCGCCGACGTCTCCGCCTTCCCGCGCGGCGCCTGGCTCTCGGCCGCCCGCCGCGCCCTGGCCGCCGCCCCCAACTCCGCCCTCGGCTACGCCGATCCGGCCGGCGCCCCCGAGCTACGGGCCGTACTCGCCGCCTATCTCGCGCGTGCCCGGGGCGTACGCGCCACCCCCGAACGCGTGGTGGTCTGCGCCGGCTTCATGCAGGGCCTGTCCGTCCTGAGCCGGGTGCTGCGGGCCCGGGGCGTACGAGAGATGGGCGTCGAGTCCTACGGGCTGTGGTTCCACCGCAACGTCATCGACCGCGCGGGCCTGCGCACCATCCCGCTACCCCTCGACGAACGCGGCACGCGCACCGACGAGCTGGCCGCCCACCGCCAGGCCCGCGCGGTGCTGCTCACCCCCGCCCACCAGTTCCCCCTGGGCATGGCCCTGCCCCCCGACCGCCGCGCGGCCGTCGCCGACTGGGCCTCACGCACCGGCGGGCTGATCCTCGAGGACGACTACGACGGCGAGTTCCGCTACGACCGGCAGCAGGTCGGCGCGCTCCAGGGCCTGGACCCCGAGCGCGTCGTCTACTTCGGCACCGCGAGCAAGAGCCTGGCCCCCGCCCTGCGGCTGGCCTGGATGGTGCTGCCCGAACACCTCGTCGACGAGGTCCTCGCCGTCAAGGCCCAGGGCGAGTACGGGATGGGCGTGTTCGACCAGCTCACCCTCGCCGAGTTCATCGACTCCGGCGCCTACGACCGCCACCTGCGCGCCATGCGGCTGCGCTACCGCCGCCGCCGCGACCAACTCGTCTCCGTCCTCGCCGAGCACGCCCCGCACGTCCGCGTCACCGGCATCGCCGCCGGCCTCCACGCGGTCCTGGAACTCCCACCGGGCACCGAACGCGACACCCTCAAGGCCGCCGCCTGGCAGGGCCTCGCCCTCTCCGGCCTCAGCCGCTTCCGCCACCCCGAGGCCCCAGGGCCTGCGGCTTTGGACGGCCTGATCGCGGGCTACGGCACCCCGCCGGACCACGCCTTCGCGGGCGTCCTCGACGCGCTGGTGAGGGCGCTGCAGGCGGCGGGGTGAGGGGGCGGGTCGGTCCCCCGCTCGCGGGGTGAGCGGGGCGGTCCTACGGTCGAGATATGCCCCCACTGACGGTGGAAGCGCAGCTCCGGGCTCGCGTCGCGGGCGGGAGGAAGCTCGACCTGGAGCCCCGTGAGCACGTGACGTGGGAAGCGATGCGTGCGTGGGGTGTGGAGCGCACGATTTCGGCTTCGGCGCTGCGGAAGATCATCCTCGACAGCTCGCAGCCGGGGAACCTCCGGGGCGTGCAGCTGCGCGGAGCTCGGATCCTTGGACGTCTCGATCTGGAGTTTGTACGGCTGCAGTCTGCGCTGGTGTTGGAGGACTGCTCCTTCGACGGTCCGGTCGCGCTCGATTACTCCTCCGCGTCGCGTATCTGCTTCTTGCATTGCGAGATGGTGGGGCTTTCCGCCGAGAGGCTCAAGGCGACCTCCCTGAGCTTGGCCGGTTCGCTGTTTCCGGCCGGGCGGGGAGTACGCCTGAGCGGGGCGCGGTTCACTGACGAGTTGACCTTGTCCACGGTGGAGCTCAGGGGCGTGGACGCAGAAGGCGTTGCGATGGTCGCCGACGGGGTCGATGTGGGCGGACATGTGTCCCTTGAAGGCATCAGAGCCTTTGGTGCAGTGCAATTGGACGGAGCCGAGATCAACGGTCGCCTCGACTGCTCTGGGGCCAGGCTGCTGGGATGCAGCAAGGATCGCAGTGCGCTGATGGCTGACGACGCCAAAGTCGGGGGGCAACTCGTTCTCAGAAAAGCCACGACATTCGTCGGGGCTGTCCGGCTGATGCAGGCGAGTATCGACGGCGGAGTCGACGGGTACTCGGCCCGGCTTTTGGGGTCGGACGAAGAAAGGAATGCTTTGGTGGCCGACGGGATCACCGTCGATGGCTTCGTTTCGTTGGCGGATGTGAAGGCTGGCGGGGCCCTGCTCATGCCGGGGGCAGAAATCAAGGGCCAGTTGAACCTCTCACACTGTGAAGCTTTGCGCGCCAACTCCGAAGGAAACACGGTGGAAACGGATGGTCTCACTGTCCGTGGCGGAATGTTTCTAAGAAGTTTCCGGGCGGAAGGTGCCGTGCGCCTGATCGGCTCCGACATCGCGCTCCAGCTGGACTCCTCATACATCGTGATCAAAGGCGTGGATGGCGATGAGGAGGCCTTGGTTGCAGATGGGATCAAGGTGGGCGGGCATGCGTTGTTCCAATACGCCTTGGTGTGCGGAGGTATACGGCTCGACGGGGCCGAGATCAAGGGAAGCGTAGACTTCGCCGAAGCTGTCGTCACGCGGGCCAACAGGGATGGGGAGGCCCTGAACGTTGACGGAGCCACAGTGCATCAGAACCTGCTTCTTGAGGCATTCGCTGCCCTGAAGGGGGCTGTGTATCTGCGTAGCGCAACTGTCGTCGGACGGCTGGACTGCTCCGGTGCCCGGCTCCTTGGCACCGATAGCGACCACGTTTCGCTGCATGCCGACGGGGTGCAGGTGGGTGAGCATCTTTACTTGGGCAACAAGAAGAAGGGGCAGCAGTTCAGGACGGATCTGCGGGCACGCGGAACAGTGCGGCTCATCGGTGCGCGCATCAACGGATCGCTGCGTATCGTGTCTAGCGAGATGGCAGCCAACGAACATACAGCCCTCGACGCTACCGGGGCTCATATCGTTGGTGAACTGCAGTGGTTGCCGGTCGCGCCGGTGAAGGGGAAGGTAATCCTCGAGAGAGCGACGGCCCATCGGCTGGAGGACGACTGGAACGGTCGTGAGCTCGCCTACTGGCCCTCAGATGGCTTGCTGCAAATGATCGGCTTCGCCTATGACGGATTCGGTGGCCCGAATCAGGCAGAATATGAACAGCGGCTGGACTGGGTTCGCTGCGGACATATCAAAGGCGTCAAGTCGTCGCCTGACGTGTTCGCCACTCAACCCTACGAACAGCTTGCTCGCGTCTATAAGCAGATGGGGCGGGATAAAACGGCTCGAAAGGTTTGTATCGCTCGGCGCAGGGACAGGCGGAAGCACGGCAAACTCCTCCGGCCGCGCCGGATGCGGAGCTGGATCCTGGACAAGACTATTGCCTACGGATTCAAGACCTGGAGGATGGGCTTTTTCCTTATCGCCCTCTGGGGTGCGGTTTTTTGCGCCGCATCGTGCGCCCAGCAGCACGATGACCTCATAGTGCCGGTCAAGACCATTCCAAAGGAGAAGGCAACGCCTACTGCGAACGTCCCTCAGAAGGATTACCCGTCCTTCGAGCCGGCCGCGTACGCCGTCGATGTCGCCGTACCCGTGCTCAACCTGCACCAGTCCGAATACTGGGGCCCGAACGGCGCCACCCCTTGCGGCAGGCGTTTCGCCTACTTCACCTACGCCTGCACAGTGGTCGGCTGGGGCACCGCCACCCTCGCCGTCGTGGGTCTCACAGGGCTGGCGCGAAGGGACTGAGGGCCTCGCGGATGGCGGCCACGCCGCGCCTGGTCGCGGCGGCGGCACCGGAGGCGTCGTCGTGCGGTACGGCGGTGGCGAGCTCGTAGCGGCAATCGCGGCACTGGGTCTCGCCGGCGGCAGGGCGGATCATGCGGCCGCAGCCGCCCGCGCAGGCGCGGAGCGGGGACGGCGGGGGCGTGGGCTCGGGGGCCGGGTCGGGCATCTTGCGGAGGAGGCGGTTGCGCAGGAGCCCCCTCGCGGAGCGGACCTGGTCGGGGAGGCCGGAGGTCAGCGCGTCACGGAGCTCGCGCAGGCTCGCACCGCGCTGGAGCCATTCGGCGGCGAGCGGGGCGAGGGTGCGCACGTCGCGGGACGACAGCCGCAGGCGGCGGTCGCCTCGGGTGACGAGGGCCAGGGCCTGCGCGCCCCGCTCGGCGAGCGGGTGGTGGGGAGGTGGGGGAGTGTTCTCCTCAGTGTTCTCTTGGGGACGGCCGACGGCCCGGGGTGCCGGTTCACCGACGGCCGGTTCCGGAGCAGTCGGTGGGCGACCGGCCGCCGCCGCGGCTTCCTCCGCCGTGAGGGGGATGTTCGAGATCAGTTGCCGGGTGGCCCAGCGGCCCGCGACGCCCTGGCGTTTCCATTCGTGGACGTACCCCTCGGCGATCAACTCGCCCTTGGCGCGCGTGAAGGCGGTCTTCTTGATCCCCGCGCGCTTGGCGGTCTCCGAGAGCGGTACGTCGACGCCGGGCGGGAGCGCGAGCTGCCACAGGAGGAGGCGGACGGCCTCGGCGGAGAGGCGGGGGTGGCGGATGATCTCGTTCGGAACCTGGGTGAACGAATGCGCCGGAGCGCTAACATGCTTGAGCATCTCAAGGAGGTCCTAGTCTCCTCGCGGGTGTAGACCCCCTTCGCCGGTTGCCGCCAGCGTGGGGGGTCGCTTGTGCGCAAACGTACTGCGCGAGCGGAAGTGAAGAGCCCCTTCCGCCACTCCAACACCCGTACGGTTACGAGTAGATCAGGTGTGCGCCCGCCGCTGGTGAAGCCCCATGCTCCACGCCAACGCCGCCGCGCCCTCGCGGTCGCCCCCACGCTGGGCCGTGGCCCATTCCTTCTTGATCGACCGGCACTCCCCGCAGTGCTGCCCGGACCTCCGCGTCCCCGGATACGCCGCGAGCGCGGCAGCGATCAGCCGCGCCTCGTCCTCCCGGAGCGGGCTGAGGAACGTCACGTACGGCTGTCCGTACGACGGCGGCTCGGGCACGACCTGGACCGAGTGTCCGTGCGCGCGCAGCGCATCGTGCAGCTCGACCGCCACGCGGGCAGCGGTCTGGCGGATCGCATCGGCATCGGCGGGCTGGGGATTGGGCATGGGTGGGTACCTCGGTCGTGGTGTGTGCACTCCGGTTTCGGTTCCCAGCATCGGGGCGTGGAGCTACGCTCACCAGGGGTAACGGTTTTCGGCCTTCCGACGCGAAAACAGGTGGCAACGATGCCTGCACCAAAGGAGCTCGACCCCTCGACATCGCTGGCCGCGCTGTACGGCGCCAAGTTGCGCAAGTTGCGTGTACGAGCCGGTTGGTCACAAAAGGAGTTGGGCGATCGGATCCCTATCGCCCACAGCCGGATCGCTCAGTACGAGCTGGGGAAGGAGACGCCGAAGAAGGACGTCTCGGATCAGCTGGACAAGCTCCTGGGGGCGGGTGGCGACCTGTCCGAGCTTTGGGTTCACCTCGATCGATCCCCGCCCACGGACGCGTTCCTCAAGTACAAGGAGTACGAGGCCAAGGCCACTGCGGTTCACAAGTACCTGGCGCACCACGTTCCTGGTCTGTTGCAGACCGAGGCTTACGCACGTGAGGTGATGCGCCAGTCACTGCCATGGTGGACCGCTGACGAAATCGAAGAAAGGGTGGCAGCCCGCCTCGCCCGGCGAAGCATCCTCGATCGGGTTTCCCCTCCGCTGTACTGGGTCGTGCTCGACGAGGCCGTCGTCCGGCGCCCGGTGGGTGGTCTGTCCGTCATGCGCGAGCAGTTGGCCTACCTGCTTGAGGCCTCCAGGCGCCCGAACGTTGAGTTGCAGGTTCTGCCGTTCGCGACTGGCGGGCACGGGGTCATGGGCGGATCGGTGACCAGGCTGTCCTTCGACAACGCACCGGATGTGGTGTACCTCGAGGGCGGCCCCTCCCTTACCGACATGGTGAGGGATCGTAAAGCGGTAGCACAGCATTCCCATCGATACGATCGCGTACACGCTGCCGCGCTCTCACCGACTGCATCCGGCAAGTGGATTGAAAAGGCACTGGAGGAGTTGGCCTCATGCGAGCCGACCTGAGCAACGCCACATGGCGGAAGGCGACGTACAGCGCTGGGCAGGAAGAATGCCTCGAAATCGCCGACAACATACCCGGCGGCCTCGTCCCCGTTCGCGACAGCAGGAACCCCTCAGGCCCGGCCCTGGTCTTCCCGGCCGGGGTCTGGTCCGTATTCATCGAACACCTGGCCCCGAGGGGCTGAGTTGGCCTCATGCGGGTCAACCTGAGCAATGCCACCTGGCGGAAGTCGACTTACAGCAATGGCGGGGGAGGCGACTGCCTCGAAATCGCCGACAACATACCCGGCGGCCTCGTCCCCGTCCGCGACAGTAAAAACCCCTCGGGCCCGGCCCTGGTCCTTCCGGCCGGGGTCTGGTCCGCGTTCATCGAACACCTGACCTCGACCGGAGGAGTTGGCCTCATGCGAGCCGACCTGAGCAACGCCACTTGGCGGAAGGCGACGTACAGCGCCGGGCAGGAGGACTGCCTCGAAATCGCCGACAACATACCCAACGGCCTCGTCCCCGTCCGTGACAGCAAGAACCCCTCGGGCCCCGCCCTGCTCTTCACGGCCGGGGCCTGGTCCACGTTCCTCGACCACCTGGCCCAGCGGCAGCGCCTCAGCAGCACTGCCAGGTGAACATCGCGCGGTCGAAGCGGCGTTCGGCGAGGTCCTCGGGGCGTATGAGCCAGTAGAGGCAGCCGGTGTCGCCCCACATCATGTCGGCGCGGTGGTCGGAGTCGAACTGGGCGAGCAGCGTCCAGCGGCGGGCCTCCTCGTCCATGGCGGGTTCGTGCCAGGCGACCTTGCCTTCGAGGACGGCGTGGGCGATCTCGTAGTCCACCGGGTTCTGGACGGCGGTGGCGTGGCCGCCCACGCGGTGGCAGGCGCTGCCCGCGAGGTCCCACAGCGCGTCCCGGAACTCCTGCGGGAACGCCGTGTCGTCGTAGGAGTCGGAGACGGTCGCCTCGATCGCGGCGGTGAGCGGCACCTCGCGGTAGGCCTCGACGTCCTCCAGCTCCTCGACCAGGCCCTCGAGCAAGTCCTCCGGCATTGCTCGTTCGGCGGTCGGGGTGCCGGCGGGGACGTAGATGATGCGCGCGCCTGCCATGGTCTCCGGTTCGTCCGGGGTGACGAGGGCGTCGCCGTCGTCGATCTGGCCGTCGAAGTAGAAGAAGTTCAGCGTGCCGTCTGCGGGCAGCTCGATGTCGAGGGCACTGGACGGCAGCGCGGCGCAGTCCAGGGAGGCGACGAAGGCGAGGGGGCCGTGGCCCTCCCATACCGGCCACTCCACGTCGTCCGGCAGCTGGGGCAGGCCCCCGAGGCGGCCGACGACCGGGTCGGAACCGGAGGCGGCCGTCAGGCGGGCTGCCGGGCGCAGCCCGTCGATCCAGCGCTCGGCGACGTCGGCGGGCAGGTGGGCACGGGCGAGGTCGTGCAGGGCGCTGTCGGTGAAAGACTCGGTCATGGCTCGATGATGCCGGGCACCACTGACAATTCCGCCTCCTGGAAACCCTTTGACCGGGTTCCTGGCAACCCCGTGACCGTGCTCTGACAATCCTGTGACCGAGCCGGGACCGGCCGGAAACCGTCCTCGCCGGCTCGCGGCTTAGGGTGTGTGGACTTATTCGCGACGGGGGCGTCCCACACATGGCACAGAAGACACGAAGGCGACTTCGTTCCAGCACGGTGATACTCGGCGGCATGGGCGCGCTCGCCGCCACGCTCACCGCCTGCGGTTCGGAGCCGGACAAGCGGTGCGTCGACCCGAACAGCTACGACGTCAGCCGGGGATACAAGGTCCTCGACTCCAAGGCGTGCAAGAAGAGCAGCGGCACCACGTCCTCCTCGAGCTCCGGATCCAGCAGCGGCGGTTCCTCCTCCGCGCGCTGGTACTACGGCTCCTCCAATTCGGGCAGCGGCGGATTCGCCGACCGGGGCACGTTCAGCAAGAGCCAGGCCGTCGACCGGGGCGGCTTCGGTTGTTCGTCGTCCTCCTCCCACGGCGGCTCGAGCGGCGGCTGAGCGCAGAGCCATGGAGCGTCACCGCATATCCCCCCGCCCCGGCTGGCAGGCCATCGTCGAGGAGCAGGGGCTGATCTACCCGCTCTCCCGCCAGCCCGACGGCTCGCTGCGTCCCTACTGGGACGAGAGCGCGTACTACTCCTTCACCCTGCCCGAGGTCGAGGCGCTTGAGGAGGTCGTCGAGGAGCTGCACGGCATGTGCCTGGAGGCCGCCGAGCACATCGTCGCCCGCGACCGGTTCGCCGACCTCGGCATCACCGATCCGGACCTCAAGGCCCTGGTCGCCGAGTCCTGGCGCCGCCGCGCGGAGCTGCCCTCCCTCTACGGGCGCTTCGACCTGCGGTACGACGGCCGGCCCGGCGGCGGCCCGGCCAAGATGCTGGAGTACAACGCCGATACCCCCACCTCCCTGGTGGAGGCCGCCGGGCCGCAGTGGTTCTGGATGGAGGAACGTTTCGCCGACGTTCCGCACGCCGACCAGTGGAACTCTCTCCACGAGCGGCTCGTCGACGCCTGGAAGCGCCAGGCCTCCCTCCTGCCGCCCGGCGCGCCCGTGCACTTCGCGCACTCGGCCGGGGACGAGCTGGGCGAGGACCTGATGACGGTCGCCTACCTCCAGGAGACCGCCGAACAGGCCGGCATCGCGACCGAGGCCATCTCCATGGAGGACATCGGCTGGGACCGGCTCTCGGGACGCTTCGTCGACAAGAAGCTCCGCTTCATCCGGTCCTGCTTCAAGCTCTACCCCTGGGAGTGGCTGGCGACCGACGACTTCGGCCCCCAGGCCCTGGACACCCTCGACAACGGCGGCGGCACGGGCTCGACCCTGTGGATCGAGCCCGCGTGGAAGATGCTGCTCTCCAACAAGGCCCTGCTGGCCATCCTCTGGGAGCTCTTCCCCGACCACCCCAACCTTCTCCCCGCCTACCTCGACGGCCCGCGCGAGCTGGCCCGTACGAACGGCTACGCCGCCAAGCCGCTGCTCGGCCGCGAGGGCGCAGGCGTCACCCTCCACGCCCCCGGTGCCGAACCGGTCGTCCGCGACGAGCCCTGCTGCTACCAGGAGCTCGCCGAGCTGCCGGACTTCGACGGCAACCACGTGGTCCTGGGCGCCTGGGTGGTCGGCGACGAGTCGGCCGGGCTCGGCATCCGGGAGTCCTCGGGCCCGATCACGGACGTGTACGCGCGCTTCGTCCCCCACGTGATCCTCTGATCGTCCCCCACGTGATCCCCTGACGGAGGGCGCGCACCGGACGCTCTAGCGGCGGGCGTGCACCAGCCACCCCGACATGCCGGGGCCGCCCTCCATGCGCCGCCCCAGCGCCTCCGCGACCCCGGCGAACGACCGGACCTCGGCCTTCCAGCCGCGCTCCGAGAGCAGCGCTTCGGGATCGTCCGCCCCGTAGTGCCATGCCGAGCCCCACTCCTCCATCCGGTCCAGCATCGGCCGGGCCTCCGGGGCGGCGAGCAGCTCCGCGGCCACGAAGTCGGTCAGCAGGTGGCTGCCGGGCGCGGAGAGCGCCGAGATCCTGTCGAACAGGGCGTGCACGTCCGGCTCCCGCAGATACTGCGTGAGCCCTTCCACCAGCCAGCACGTCGGCGCGTCGGTCCTGAACCCCGCGCCGGCCAGGTCCTCCTCCCAGCCGTCCGCCGCGAGGTCGACGCCCACCGCCACCCGGCGGCCGGTCGGCGACGCGACCCCGGCCGACAGCCGTCCCTTGCGGTCCAGCAGCTCCGGCCGGTCCAGTTCGTAGACCGTCACATCGTCCGGCAGACCCAGCCGGTACGCGCGCGTGTCCATTCCCGCCGCGACGATCACGAGCTGGCGAGGACCCCCGTCCCCCACCGCACCCCCGATCGCCTCGTCGAAGAACCGCGTCCGTACCGGGATCGCCGCCACCTCGCCGACCGTCTCGAGCATGGCCATGGCCGAGGGCCCCGCGAGTGTCGCGGCCAGCGGATCGTGGAAGAGGGCGTCCGCCCTCGCCGACTCCCGCGCCCGCATGGCAGCGGTGAGAAGAGCCGTCTTCGCGACGGGGTCGAGCGTGTTCGCATGCGTATCGAAGGTGTTCGCATTCATACCGAGCGTGTTCGCGTTCGTGTCGAGCGTGTTCGCAGTCGTCATGCCAAGGACTCTCACCGGACCGGTCGTCCCCCGTCCTCGTCCGGCCCCGACCTGACGGAATGCGACATCGGATAGCGTCTTCCGGGTGGATTCCGTCATACGCGATCTCGACCTCCTCGACCGGCAGTTGGTGCACGCCCTCCAGATCGACGGGCGCGTCCCGTTCAGCCGGATCGCCGCCGTCCTCGGCGTCTCCGACCGTACGGTCGCCCGCCGTTACCACCGCCTCCGCGCCGGCGGGGTCCTGCGCGTCATCGGGACGCCGGAGTCCCACAGCCTCGGCCTCGTCGACTGGGCCGTACGCATCCAGTGCGCCCCCGGCGCCTCGGCCGAGATCGCGGCCGCGCTTGCCGAGCGGGCGGACACCTCATGGGTGGGGCTCGCCTCCGGCGGCACCGAGATCACCTGCATCACCCGGGCCCGGGGAGGGTCCGCCCAGGGCAGCATGCTGCTGTCCAGGCTGCCCAGGACGCCCCGGATCACCGGTGTGACCGCCCACTGCATCCTGCGCATGGTCGCCGGTACGTCCGGCTGGCCGGGCCGTACCGCCGCGCTCGACGCACGGCAGTCCGAAGAGCTGGCACGGCCGGCGTCCGGCGCGCCCTCCCGCGGCGTGGTGCCCACCGCCGCGGACCACCGCCTCTTTGCCGCCCTCGCCGAGGACGGCCGCGCCGCCGTCGGTGACCTGGCCGCCGCGACGGGGTGGTCGGAGTCCACCGTCCGCCGCCGGATCGACGAACTCCGCACCGCCGGGGTGCTGTACTTCGAGATCGACATCGATCCGGCGCTCTACGGCTTCACCCACGAGGCCATCCTGTGGCTGACCGTCGCGCCCGCCGAGCTCACCGCCGTCGCCGAGGCCCTCGCCGGCCACCCCGAAGTCGCGTACGCCGCGGCCGTCACCGGGCCGGCCAACATGATGGCGGTCGTCATCGTCCGGGACGCCGACGCGCTGTACGACTACCTCGCCACGCGCGTCGGCGCACTGCCCGGCGTGCGGGGTGCCGAGACCACGCCGGTCACCCGGCACGTCAAGAGGTCCGGCACCCTGCTCGTCACGCGCCCGCGGTCCCCAGCACCTCGCGCAGGCGGTCCAGGCCCCAGTTGAGGTCCTCCTTGGAGATGACCAGGGGTGGGGCGATCCGGATGGTGGAGCCGTGGGTGTCCTTGACCAGCACCCCGTGTGCCATGAGCCGTTCCGAGATCTCGCGGCCCGTGCCGACCTCCGGCGCGATGTCGACGCCCGCCCACAGGCCGCGGCCGCGGACGGCGGTCACGACGCCGGTGCCCGTCAGGATGCCCAGCTCGCGGTGGAGGTGGTCGCCCAGCTCGGTCGCGCGCTCCTGGTACTCGCCGGAGCGCAGGATGGCGATGACCTCCAGGGCCACCGCGCACGCCAGCGGGTTCCCGCCGAAGGTGGAGCCGTGCTCGCCGGGCCGGTGGACGCCGAGGACGGCGCGGGAGGAGACGACCGCCGACACCGGGACCACGCCGCCGCCCAGCGCCTTGCCCAGGACGTACATGTCCGGGACCACGTCCTCGTGCTCGCAGGCGAACGTCCGGCCCGTGCGCCCCAGCCCGGACTGGATCTCGTCGGCGATGAAGAGGACGTTCCGCTCGCTCGTCAGCCGCCGTACGCCCGCCAGGTAGCCGGGCGGCGGCACCAGCACGCCCGCCTCGCCCTGGATGGGCTCGAGCAGCACCGCCACCGTGTCCTCGTCGACCGCCGCCTCCAGCGCCGCCAGGTCGCCGTAGGGGACGATCTCGAAGCCGGGGGTGTACGGGCCGTAGTCCGCCCGCGCCTCGGGGTCCGTCGAGAAGCTGATGATGGTCGTCGTCCGGCCGTGGAAGTTGTTCTCGGCGACGACGATCTTCGCGCGCCCGTCCGGCACGCCCTTGACGCGGTAGCCCCACTTGCGGGCGGTCTTCACCGCCGTCTCGATCGCCTCCGCGCCGGTGTTCATCGGCAGCACCATCTCCATGCCGCACAGCTTCGCGAGCTCCGAGCAGAACTCCGCGAACCGGTCGTGGTGGAAGGCCCGCGACGTCAGGGTCACCCGGTCGAGCTGCTGCTTGGCCGCGTTGATCAGCCGGCGGTTGCCGTGGCCGAAGTTCAGCGCCGAGTACCCGGCGAGCATGTCGAGGTAGCGGCGCCCCTCGACATCGGTCATCCACGCGCCCTCGGCGGTCGCGACCACGACCGGGAGCGGGTGGTAGTTGTGCGCGCTGTACTCCTCGGCGGCGGCGATGCTGCGTTCCGTGGCTGTCAACGTGTGCTCCGTTCCTGCAGTAGGGGGTTCGGGGCATGCTGCTGACGTCTTTCTACACCCGCCCGCGCACCGCTGAACCGAGTCCGGTGCAGCACCTGAGAGAATGTGGGCATGGCCCTTGATCGTCCGCGCGCTCTCTCCGGTATCCAGCCCACCGCAGGCTCGTTCCACCTCGGGAACTACCTCGGTGCCGTCCGTCAGTACGTGGCCCTGCAGGAGACCCACGACGCCTTCTACATGGTCGTCGACCTGCACGCGATCACGGTCCCGCAGGACCCGAAGGAGCTGCGGGCGAACACCCGCATCGCCGCCGCGCAGCTGCTGGCCGCGGGCCTCGACCCGGAGCGCTGCACCCTGTTCATCCAGAGCCACGTGCCCGAGCACGCCCAGCTCGGCTGGGTGATGAACTGCCTCACCGGCTTCGGCGAGGCCTCCCGCATGACGCAGTTCAAGGACAAGTCCGCCAAGCAGGGCGCCGAGGGCACCACCGTCGGCCTGTTCACCTACCCGGTCCTGCAGGTGGCCGACATCCTCCTCTACCAGGCCGACGCCGTGCCGGTGGGCGAGGACCAGCGCCAGCACATCGAGCTGACCCGCGACCTCGCCGAGCGCTTCAACGGCCGCTTCGGCTCGACCTTCCGCATGCCGGCCGCGCACATCGTCCGCGAGACGGCGAAGATCTACGACCTGCAGGACCCGACCGCCAAGATGAGCAAGTCGGCGGCCACGGCCAAGGGTCTGATCAACCTCCTGGACGAGCCCAAGGTCTCCGCCAAGAAGATCAAGAGCGCGGTCACCGACACCGACACGGTCGTCCGCTTCGACGCCGAGAACAAGCCGGGCGTCAGCAACCTCCTCACCATCTACGCCACGCTCACCGGCACCACGATCGCCGAGCTCGAGCAGAAGTACGAGGGCAAGGGCTACGGCGCGCTCAAGACCGATCTGGCCGAGGTCATGGTGGAGTGGGTGACCCCCTTCCGCGCCCGTACGCAGGAGTACCTCGACGACCCGGAGACGCTCGACGCGGTCCTGGCCAAGGGTGCGGAGAAGGCCCGTGCCGTCGCCGCCGAGACGCTGGCCCAGGTCTACGACAAGCTGGGCTTCCTGCCCGCGAAGCACTGAGCCATCCGGATACGGTTCGGCCGCATCCGCGCACGTCGGGACCGTGATCCCGGCGGCGCAGGACCAGGTGACCTGGCAGTGGACGCGGCCCAGCCGTCACACTGACCACGGGGACGTACAGGCGCACAGGAGGGAGAACGCAGTGGGGACCGTAACGCTCGGCGTTTCGATCGCGGTCCCGGAGCCGTACGGAAGCTTCCTCCAGAAGCGCCGCGAGAGCTTCGGCGACCCGCACGCCCACGGCATTCCCACGCATGTCACCCTGCTGCCGCCCACCGAGGTGGACGCCTCGTCGCTGCCCGCGATCGAGGACCACCTCGCCGAGGTCGCTGCCGAAGGCCGGCCGTTCCGGATGCGCCTGTCCGGGACGGGTACGTTCCGGCCGCTGTCGCCGGTCGTCTTCGTCAACGTGGTCGAGGGCTCCTCGTCCTGCGCCTGGCTGCAGAAGCGGGTGCGGGACGCCTCCGGGCCGGTGGCCAGGGAGCTGCAGTTCCCCTACCACCCGCACGTCACGATCGCCCACGGCATCCCCGAGGAGGCCATGGACCGGGCCTTCGAGGAGCTCGCGGACTACGAGGCGGCCTGGACGATCAACGGCTTCGCGCTCTACGAGCAGGGCGCCGACGGCGTGTGGCGGCTGGAGCGCGATTTCCCTTTCGGACGGACTGACGGGGAACACCCACCCCCAGGCGTGCCGCGCCAGACGGACGAGCGGCAGACGGGCGAACGGCAGACGGGCGAGGCGCACCCGGCGGCGCCCTCCCGCTGAGCGCGCCCGTACGCCGCGCCATCACTCCGTTTCACCCGTCCGGGTGAGGCGTACGCCCGCCCGGGGAATGGTAAAAGTCGATCATGGACTGGCTGACCCGGCTTCCCCTGATCGGCACCCCGCTCACGAAGGCCATGCGCACGCACGCGTGGCGCTCGTACGAGACCCTCGACCGGGTGAAGTGGACCCGGCTCGCCGCCGCGATCACCTTCACCAGCTTCGTCGCGCTCTTCCCGCTGCTGACCCTGGGCGCGGCGGTCGCGGCCGCGACGCTGAGCGACGCGCGCACGCGTGACCTGGAGCAGCGGATCGCCGAGCAGGCCCCCGGCCTCTCCAGCAGCCTCGACGTCAGCAGCCTCACCGACAACGCCGGCACCATCGGTGTCGTCGCGGGCGCCCTGCTGCTGTTCACCGGCATCAGCTGGGTGGGCTCGCTGCGCGAGTGCCTGCGGGCGGTGTGGGAGCTGGAGGAGGACCCCGGAAACCCCATACTCCTCAAGGTCAAGGACGCGGCCCTGCTGGTGGGCCTGGGCGGGGTCTTCCTGCTCTCGGCCGCCTGCTCGGCGTTCGCGTCGGCGGCGGCGGGCTGGGTGGTCGACAAGGCCGGCCTCGGCGGGGTCGGCGCCCTGCTGACCGTGGCGGGCTTCTGCGCCGCCGTCTTCGCCGACTTCCTGATGATGGTCTTCGTCCTGTCCCGCCTGCCCGGCGTCCACCCCGGCCGCCGCCGCCTCGTCGTCGGCGCGCTGATAGGAGCGGTCGGCTTCGAAGTCCTCAAGCTCGTGCTGAGCGGCTACCTGCAGGGCGTGGCGGCCAAAAGCATGTACGGCGCCTTCGGCACGCCGATCGCCCTGCTGCTGTGGATCAACTTCACGGCAAAACTGACCCTCTACTGCGCCGCCTGGACGGCAACGGACGAACAGTAAGCAGGTTTGTGGGCAGTCGTTCCGCTGGGGCGGAACGGGTGGGCACAAACCGACCACCGGCCCGCACCCTACGGCTCAGCTGTCGCCGGCCCCAGGCTTGCCATCCGGCTCCTGCCCCGGCTGGGGCTGCGGCTCCGCCGGGGCCCGGTGCCGGGCCCGCGCCGGCAGCGGATGCCGCCGGTTGACCACGAACCCCGCCACCGCCAGCACGGCCAGCGCAGCCCCCGTGAGGCCGACCGCCGTCCACATGCCGTCGCCGCCGCTCCCGGCGACCGACGCCTGGGCGCTCTGCCCGCCCTGCCCGGCCGTCCTCCCGCCCGGCTTGTCGGCCCCGCCCTTGGGGGTCACGAGCATGCCGACCGGCTTCACGTGGCCCGCCGCCTCGAAGCCCCAGTCGAGCAGCTTCGCGGTCTCCTTGTAGACCTGGTTGGGCTCCTTGATGTCGGGGTTCATGACCGTCACCAGGAGCTTGCGGCCGTCGTGCTGGGCGACGCCGGTGAAGGTGTTGCCGGCGTTGGTGGTGGAACCGTTCTTCACGCCCGCCATGCCCTTGTAGGCGGGCACGCCCTGACCGGTGAGCAGCCGGTTGGTGTTGGTGATGGGGAACGTCTCGCGCTTCTTGCCCGGCTTCTCCTCGCCCGGGAACTGCGCGGTGGCCGTCGAGCAGTACTCGCGGAAGTCCGCCTTCTGCAGGCCCGAGCGCGCGAAGAGCGTCAGGTCGTAGGCGCTGGAGACCTGTCCGTCGGCGTCGTAGCCGTCGGGGGTGACGACGTGGGTGTCGAGGGCCTGGAGGTCCTCGGCGTGGGCCTGCATGTCCTTGACGGTCTGTGCGATGCCGCCGTTCATCGAGGACAGCACGTGCACCGCGTCGTTGCCCGAACGGAGGAACACCCCCAGCCACATGTCGTGGACGGAGTACGACGAGTCCTCCTTGATCCCCACCGCGCTGCTGCCCTCGCCCATGCCCTCCAGCTCCGCGGGCCGCACCCGGTGCTGCTGGTTCTTGGGCAGTTTCGGCAGCACGGTGTCGGCGAAGAGCATCTTCAGGGTGGAGGCCGGGGGCAGCCGCCAGTGGGCGTTGCGGGCGGCCAGGATCTCGCCCGACTCGGCGTCGGCGACGAGCCAGGAGTCGCCGCTGAGCTCCTCCGGCAGCGCGGGCGCTCCCGGTTCCGGCCGGACCTGGGTGCCGGGCCTGCCGAGCAGCTCGCCGCCCACCGTGGACATCCTGGAAGGCGGCTGCTTGGGGGGCTTGCCCTTGCCGTCGGCCGGAGGGCTCGCGCTGGAGCTCGGGTTCGGCGTGGGGGCGGCCAGAACGGGGGCGGCGGCCGCCAGCGGGAGCAGCAGCGAGGCGCCGGCGGCCAGCGCGGTGGCGGTGGTGACGGCGGTGCGGGAGCGTCGGCGGCGCGTCGCGGAGTACCGCGCGGCGGAACGCGGCGGAGGTGATGTCTTCGTCGGCACGCTGGTGAACGTACCTCCACGCCCCGTAACGGAAGACGGCGCCTCACGGCGGGCCCGCGTCGAGGACCCGATAGGACCAGTGCGAGAAGTGAAACGCATACTGAAACCCATGGTGAAGTCTTCCGGGGAAGCCGCGCCCCGAACCCCCGCGACCCTCTCCCGTCCCGTGTCCTGGTTCCTGCTCTCCTTCGGGGTGTGGAGCTGGTTCATCTGGATCACTTTCGTCAAGAACCTCTGGAAGGACGGCAGCGGGCTCGCCTTCGACGACTCCGGTGACCCGACCGCGTACTTCTGGGTGCATCTGCTGCTCGCGATCACCTCGTTTCTTCTGGGGACGGCCGTCGGGATCATCGGGTTGCGTGGCGTGAGGGCGTTGCGGCGCAGCTCATAGCGGACGGTCCGGGCCCCTCCCGCGTCCCGGTCGGCGATCACTTGGCCGATTCCCAGGACGTACGCACGTTCGTGTGTTTACCGTGATGCGCATCACTGGGCGGGAGGGGCGCAGGCGATGCGTGGTGTCCGAATTCGGGTGGGTGCGGTAGGTCTGGCGGCGCTGCTGACGGCAGCCGTCGGAGGCTGTGGGATCACGGAGGGGGGTGGATCCGGCCAAAGACCGATCACCGTCGGCACGACCGACACGGTCAGCACGCTCGACCCGGCGGGCGCCTACGACGCGGGCTCCTGGGCGCTGTACAGCAACATCTACCAGTCGTTACTGACCTACGCCCCAGGCTCCAGCACCCCGGTGCCGGACGCGGCACGGCGGTGCGGCTTCTCGGGCGACGACTTACGCACCTACGTCTGCGAGCTGCGACCCGGCCTGAAGTTCGCCAACGGGCACCCGCTGACGGCGGCCGACGTGAAGTTCTCCTTCGACCGCATCGTGCGGATCAAGTCCCCGCAGGGCCCGGAGTCGCTGGTGGAGACGCTGCGCTCGGTCGACGCCTCGGCGGCCGGCGACACGGTGACCTTCCGGCTGAAGGTGCCGGACGCCACCTTCCCCTTCAAGATCGCGACCGGTGGCGGCGCGATCGTCGACCACCGGTCCTATCCGGCGGACCGGCTGCGCACCGGCAACGCCGTCGACGGCTCCGGCCCGTACCTCCTCGACTCCTACTCGGCGGGCGCGAGCGCCGCGCTGAAGCCCAACAAGCGCTACGAGGGGGCGATGCCGCGGCGCGGGCAGGAAGTGACGGTGCGTTACTTCGCCGACCCGGGCGGGCTGGCACAGGCCTGGCAGCGCCGGTCCCTGGACGTCGTCGGCCGCCAGCTGCCGCCCGCCGACCTGGCGGGGCTCTCGCCCTCGGAGACGGCGTTCCGCGTCAGCGAGACGACGGCCGCCAACATGCGCGCGCTCGTCTTCAACCTGCGCGACGGCGCACCGATGAAGGAACAGGCGGTGCGCCAGGCGATCGCTGCGGTCGTCGACCGCAGCGCGCTGGCCAGGGACGTCCATCTGCGCACGGTGGAACCGCTGTACTCCCTCATCCCCCAGGGCATCACGGGTCACACGACGTCCTTCTACGACGCCTACCCGAAGCCCGACACGGACCTCGCCGCCCGGCTGCTGTCCCGGGCGGGGGTGACGGTCCCGGTGCGCTTCGGCCTCGCCTACTCGCAGGGCGTCGCCACGGACGAGGAGGCGGCGCTGCTGAAGAAGCAGCTCGAGGACACCGGACTCTTCCGCGTGGACACCCGCCGCGTGGGCTGGAAGGAGTTCCAGGAGGGCTACGCCCGGGGCGCGTACGACGCGTACACGATCAGCTGGGTGGCCGACTTCCCCGACCCGGACACCTTCACCACCCCACTGCTGGGCGCGGGCAACGCCCTGCACACCGGCTACTCCAGCCCCCGCATCGAAAAGCTCATCCGTGCCACCCAGAAGAACGACGACCGGGGGCGCGTCTCCACCGACTTCCGCGCCATCCAGCGCATCGTGGCCGAGGACGTCCCCCTGGTGCCGCTGTGGCAGAAGAAGGACTACGCGGTGAGCACGAAGTCCATCTCCGGCGCGCAGTATCTGTCGGACGGCACGGGCATCTGGCGGCTGTGGCAGCTGCGACGGATGTGAGAGGGCGGTACGGGGCGCGCCGGCGGGCGCGCGGACGGCCTGCCGGTCCGCTCAGGCGAACAGCTCGCCGAGCAGCTCGGGGCCGATGGCGATGGGGGCGGGGCGGTAGGCGGGCGGCCGCGTGCCCATCAGCTCCCGCACCAGGAAGTCCCAGCAGCGCTTGCGGACGTAGGCCAGGCAGTCGATGAACGTGTGCTCGGCCCCCGGCACGATGAGCAGCTCGAAGTCCTTGTCGGCGGCGAGGAGCCGGTCGGCCAGCCGCAGCGACTGGTCCGGGTGGACCTGGTCGTCCATTTCGCCGTGGACGAGCAGCAGTTTGCCCGCCAGCCGGTCCGCGATGTCCACGTTGGAGGTACGGGCCCAGGCCTCGGGGGCGTCCGCACCGTCGTAGGTCTCCACGAAGCCCAGGTTGAAGCAGGGGGCGTCGTGCGAGCCGGAGAGGGCGACTCCGGCCTTGTACACCTCGGGGAAGTCCAGCATCGCCCGCGCCGCGGCGAACCCGCCTCCGGAGTGGCCGAACGCGCCCACCCGGTCCAGGTCCATCCACGGGCGGGTCCGGGCCAGCTGCCGCAGCGCCGCGACGTGGTCGGCCAGGCCGCCCGCATCGGCCAGGTGGCCGTAGGAGGCGTCGTGGAAGGACTTGCTCCGCCCCGGGGTGCCGCGCCCGTCCAGCGCCACCACCACGAAGCCCAGCGCCGCGAGGGGTTCCGCGTCGAGGCCCATCCCGCCGGGATCGAAGCACGGGGCGACCCGGGCGACCTGCGGGCCGGGGTAGACGTTGTCCACCACCGGATAGCGCCGGGCGGGGTCGAACCCCCGGGGCCGGTACAGCACCCCGTAGATGTCCGTCACCCCGTCGGCCGCCTTGACGCGGAACCGTTCCGGCGGCGTCCAGCCGGTGGCGGTGAGCTTGCCGATGTCGGCGCGCTCCAGCTCGACCAGCACTCGCCCGGCCCAGTCACGGACGCGGGTCACCGGCGGGGTGTCGACGGTGGACGCGGAGTCGATGAAGTACTCCTGGCCGTCCGGCACGGTGACGACGTGGTCCAGCTCGTCGTCCGTGACCTTGGCGAACCCGGAGCCGTCCAGGCCGACCCGGCACACCGTGCGCCGGTACGGATCCTCTTCGACCAGCCCGGAGGCGGTGAAGTACACGACCCGCTCGGCCTCGTCGACGCGCAGGATCTGCCGCACCGCCCACTGCCCCGAGGTGACCTGCCCGAGCAGCGCGCCGGTGCGCAGGTCGTACCGGTACAGGTGGCCCCAGCCGTCCCGCTGCGAGTACCACAGCACCTCGTCGGCCAGCACCCGCACGATCGGCGGCTCGTACATCCCCTGGTTGGGCTCCACGCGGGTGGACCCGGTCTCGCTGAGCACGGTGGTGACCTCGCCGGTGGCCGGGTCCAGCCGGTGCAGGGTGAGCGTGCGCGGGTCGCGGGGCCGGCCGAGGTAGTACACCGCCGAGCCGTCCGGGGCCCACCACGCCCACTTGCTCGTGATCGGCGACATCATCGGCATGAGCAGCGGCTCGGCCTGCGCGCGGACCACCGTGCCCTCGGCGACGTCCAGCACCACCAGCTCGGCCAGCGGCACGTTCTCGTCCCCCGCATAGGCGTACCGCTGGGTGTGCAGGAGGGGCGCGCCGCCGTCGGCGGGCCTGGCCTCCACGAGGTGGGTCTGCCGGACGCCGCGCTCGTCGGTCCGGTGCGCCAGCACCTTCGTCGAGTCGGGCGACCAGGCCACCGCGGGCGGCAGGTGCGGCAGGCCGATCTTGCGCAGCAGGGTGCCGTTGCTCGTGCAGTCCGGGCCGGAGCCGTACTGGTGGCCGGGCTCGCCGTCGGTGGTCAGCGCCCACTCGCGGCCGTCGGACAGCGAGCGCGCCCACAGGTCGTGCCCCCGCCGGGACACCGCGACCTTCTTGTCGGGTGACGGCACCTCCAGCGGGTTGCCCGGCGGCGTGAACTCGGCCCGCTCGCAGGCGTAGTCGTCGAGGCGGCAGCGCCAGTACTCGCCGAACGCGGCGAACTCCACGGCGTTCCCGGCCGGTTCGACGGCCATGAACGGCAAGGCCTCGGGGTCGACCTGCTGTCCGGAGGCGGCGGCCAGCGCGGCGGCGAGCCGGGCGTGGTCGAAGGCCGGCTCGCGGGTGCCCGCCGCCGGGTCGACCATGACGAACCGCCTGCCGACGCCATTGCTCACCGCGTACCGGAAGCGGGCGCCTCCGTCGGTCCACTGCGGCCTGACCTTGTCGCCGATGACGAGCTCGCCGGGGCGGGCGGGCCGGCGGAGGAGTCGCTCCGCGGCCTGGTAGTCCTCAGTGGTGCTCATTCTTTTCGTCCTTGATCGGTGTCGGTGCTGGTGTCGGTATCGGTGTCGGTCGTGAGGGGTGCTCTTCAGAGGCTGCGGGCGGCGATGTTGCCGTAGGCGGTGGTCGCGTGGATGTTCAGGCCGGCGGTGCCTTCGGTGTTCTTGAGCGCGTTGTGGATCCGGCCGTAGGCGGTGCCGGCGTCGAGGGAGGCGGAGACTCCGCGGGCGGCGCCGACCGAGATCTCGCCGTGCTCGGTGCGCAGTGCGACCGTGCCGTGCATGGCCTCGGCGATCTGGAGGTCGCCCTTCTGGGTGCTGATCTCCGCGGGGCCGCGCAGGCGGCCGACCTCGATGTCGCCGGCCTGGAGGGTGAGGCGGGCGCTTTCGGCCTCGTCGAGCTTGACGGTGCCGTGCGCGGCCTCGAGGGCGACGTCGCCGAGCCGTCCCACGCCCCGGAGTTCGGCGCTGGCAGCCTTCGCCTCGACGCGGGATCCAGCGGGCAGCTGGACCGTGACCTCGATGGATCCGGGGTTGCCGAGGAGCCGGTTCTTCGCGGCCGGGGCCTCGATCCGCAGGACGCCGTCGCCGTACGCGACCTCGATCTGCTCCGCCGCCTTCACGTCGCGGCTCTTCGAGGCGTCGGCGGGCAGGACCTCGACCGTGGTGTCGGCGCGGTCGGTGGCGATGAACTGGATGCGCCCCGCGGGGATGTCGAGGATGGCGGAGACGGGGGCGGTGGTGGCGAACTTCTGCATCGTGCTTTCCTTCGGCTCGTCGTTTCTGACGAGGGAAAAGCTACGTTGCGTTTCGAGTTCCAGCAACAGATCTGTTGCGCGTAATTGGCATTTACACAGGTCAGAGCGGGAAGATCGTTGCAACGGCCCTGAATTTAATGCAACGATGGCCACCCTGTTCGTTGCAATGGGATGGAAGTGAACGCTATGCGTGGGGGGCGCCGGTCACGGCCCGACGAAAAGGCCGGCCCCGAAGCGACGGGACCGGCTGGAAACCAAGGAGTCGTGCCAGATAGGCAATCGGGTCAGAAACGGGTGCGCTCGTCGCTGGCGAAGAAGAAGCCGAAGGCCGCGCTGGCGAGGGCGACGATCGGGGTGATGACCAGGCTGATCTCGCGGTAGTCGTCACTCTTGAAGTGGGTCCAGTGGCCGAGGACCAGTGCAAGGGTGGGAAGGCCGGTGAGAAGGCCGACGAGCCACAGCAGCCCCACCGCCAGGGTGCGCCGCGTCTCACTCATGTGACGCTCCTTCAGGCCCACGACCTGGTCGTCGCGCACCCTGGAGTCCGGCTGCTCGTCCTCCTCGAACGCGCCGTGCGCCGCCGGCGCGGCGGGCGCGCCGTTCCCGGCTTCCCTGAGGAAGCCGATGTCCAGACCGTTGTCCGAGGGGGCCTCGTCCTCGATCAGGTCATCCGGTCGGCCTGACGTCATGGGCATCAACTCTCTTCCGGAACGTGAAGGGATGGGTTCTTCCGGTCGGGGGGCGGCGGCCAGGGGGCTGCCGGGCCCAGCGTCCAGACGTTCGCGCCGGGCAGGGGCTGTTCGTCCTCCCGCAACTCCTCGTCGTCCAGGGGCGGTCGAGGCGGTTCCGTCACGCGTGGGGACACCCCCGCGGGCCGGGGATGCAGGTGCAGACCATGACCGGCGGTCCGATCCGCCACGTCTCGACGTCGGGCAGCGGCATCTCCTCCTCACGGAGCACCACTTCACCGTTGAGGAAGGGGTCCGGATCGTTGGGGTGGATGAACTCCCTGGGGAGCTGGGGCACTGGCAGCAGCTGACAGGCGTTGTGCCACTCGTAGAAGGGGGTGAGGTAGCCCCCCGCCTTGGCGTTCTCGCAGATCCTCACGCGTGGTGCCCCCTCTGAGGTTCGCCCGAGGGCGAAGGGATGACGGTGCCGCAGGTGCCCCCAAGTGTTGCCTGGGGCGAGCGTACCACATTGGGTGTGATCTGAGTCAACATTCGATCCACATCTCATGTGCATCAGATACACATCCATGACACACTCGAAGCTCACGTCATGCAGATTTACTTGACATCAAATCCTCCGACCCGCACTATGAAGGAGCGCGTTGGATCCAGTACGGCTGGAGGGAATGGTCTGATGGGTTACTTAGCTGTCCTGTAAGTCCGACCGGCCGGCTGGTGTGACCGCCGGTGCCGCAAGCGGCTGTGGTTGCGTATAGGGGGAACCACGCCCAGACGGGGCAATGGGGTTGCTTCGTATTTCTGTGCGGCATGGATGCAGACTCGTGTGCACGTGGCTGTTCGGACGGCCCGGGCGTGGAAGCGCGCCGGCCGGAGCCCGATCGTTGCCGTGCCCGGGTCTTCGTGAACCTTCGAATGGGAGCCCTGGCATGCCCGAGAACTCGACCGAGACGCCCACCACAGCGCCTGCAACCGATACCCAAGTCACTCGGCTGAGCGTGAACATCAACGCGGAAACGGCCGCCAAGCTCCGCTGGTACAAGGACCACAAGGGCATCTCGATCACCGAGACCGTCCGCCGCGCCGTCGCCCTGCTGGATCTCGTGGAACGGGAGACGGCGAACGGAAGCGAAGTTCTCCTCAAGTCGCGCGACGGCAAGTCCGTCCGCCAACTGTGGATGGTCTGACCCTGGCCTGACATCGGCCTGACACCACAGGTGCACAGCGCTGCTTTCCAACTCCCTTCCTCCGTCGCACACTTCGGAAAAGCGTGCGCACCGACGGGGGAACGGCATGAGTGGTTACGCACAGGACTTCACCTGGCTGTGGACGAGCCTCGGCCTCGGCTTGCTCGGCGTCTTGGGGTGGGTGGCGCTGTTGCACCACGCCGACCGCCGGCAGCGGGCGGCCCGCGGGCCGGGGCCGGCCGCGGGCTGGGGTGACTACGCTCTGGCCCGCGCGTCGCGCGAGGACCCGGACCGGCTGGCGCCCACGGTCGCCGTGGCGCTGCTGCACCGCGGCGCCCTGGTCTGCCGGGACGGGAAGCTGCACGCCGTACCCGGCGTCCCGGAGGCCGACCATCCGCTCGAGCGGGCGATGCTCGCTGCCGCGAGTCCTCCGGCGGACCTTCCCGCCGTCGTGCGGCGCGAGCCGTACGCCTCCGCCCTGGTGGAGTACGACCGCGAGCTGACCGCCCGCGGCCTGCTTCCGCTGCCCGTCCGCGCGTTCCCGGCATGGCCGTTCGGCCTGCTCACGGTGCCCGCGCTGATCGTGCTCGGCGTCCGGCTCGGACTGCTCACGGCGGACGGCCCGCCGTCGGGAGCGGAGTACATCTGGGACTGGGGCGTCTTCGCGGGGCTCCTGGTCCTGACGGTGGCCGGGGCGGCGGCCGTGCCCCGGAGCAGGGCCGCCCGGGCCCTCAGGCCCTACGCCCGGCTCCCCGAAGTCGCCGCGGAGGGCGCCCGCCTGCGCGGCGAGCTGACCAGGCACGAGAGGCGGGAGCACCAGCGCCGCTTTCACCAGCCCCGGCTCGGCATCGACTCACCCGGGCTGGTCCGCGCCATGGCCGCTCTGGGCCCCGTCGCGCTCGCCGACCGCGAGGTCGCACGCTGCCTGGGCTGCGAGTGGACCCCGCCCCACCGCGTCAACCAGTGGGTCCTCGTCAGCATCCCGCGAAAGAAGTCCGGCGGCACGGGCCGCGGCAGCGGCAGTAGCAGTGGCGGCGTCGGACTCGGTGGGGCCTGCGGCGGCGGTTCGGGCTGCGGCGGGGGGTGTGGGGGCGGCGGCTGCGGTGGCGGCGTCTGAGCGGCCCCGCCGCCGGCGCGTGCGCCATGGCAGTCTGAAGGGATGGACCAGTACCCCTGGCGCGCACCCGCCTCGCCCGCCTCACCCGGCGAGCCGCCGTACTACACGACCGACACGTGCGCCGGCTGCGGAGCCGTCGTCCACGGCATCCACGCCCGCTGGACCTGCGCGGCCTGCGGCGCCTGCAGCCCGTACCAGGAACCCCCCGAGGGCTGGGCCACCGAGATCACCCCGGAGGAACAGGCCACCAACACCGTGGGCTACGACCTGCCCGACGGTCACACGGGCGGTCACACGGGCGGGAACACCGCACGCCGGCGGCGGATCACAGGCCCTTCCGCTCCAGGAAGTCCGTGATCAGCTTCTGCCACTCCTCCGGCCGCTCGGCCATCGGGATGTGGCCCGAGGCGATCTCGGCGTACTCCGCGCCGGGGATGTTGTCCGCCAGGTAGCGCGAGTTCGCCGGGGAAACGAGGGTGTCCTGGGTGGTGGCGATGACCAGGGTGGGAACGGAGATGCCCGGGAGGTCGGCGGTGGTGTCGGCGAGGCCGACGGCGCCGGCCTGTTCGGCGGCGCCGGCCGGGACGTTCACGGCGATCTGGTCGAGGAAGGGGGCCACCTGGTCCTCGGGCACGGCGTTGTAGAAGTCCTCGCCGAAGCCCGACAGGGCGACGAAGCGGGCGAAGGCCTTCAGATCACCGTCGGCCAGCAGCTTCTGCCAGAGATCGAGCGAGGCCCGCAGCCGGTTGTCGGGGCGCGCCAGGCCCGCCGTCAGCACGAGGCCGCGCACGCGCTCCGGGTGGCGGGTGGCCGCCCGTACGGACACCAGGGTGCCCAGCGAGTAGCCGATCAGCGTGAAGGTCTCCAGGCCCGCCCGGTCCGCCTCCGCGACGATCGCGTCGGCCAGGACGTCGACGGTGAGCCCGCCCGGTACGCGCGGCGTGGCGCCGGAGCCGGGGTAGTCGGGGGCGACGACGGTGTGGGCGGCGGCCAGGGCCGGGATGATCGGGGCGTAGTTGCCCTCGATGCTGCCGCCCGCGCCGTGCGCGAGGAGGAGGCCGGGGCCGGAACCGGTGACGGACGTGGAGAGCGCGGGAATGTGTGTCATGTGCAGGAGGTTGCCGTATGACATCAGTGTGAAGGTCAAGTCGGCGGGGGGAAGTCGTCCATGCGCATCGGTGAGCTGTCACGTCGTACGGGAGTGAGCCCCCGGCTCCTGCGCTACTACGAGCAGCAGGACCTGCTCGGCTCGGAGCGCGACACCAACGGCTACCGCCGCTACCACCCCGACGCCCCCGAGCGCGTCGCCCGGATCCGCGAGCTGCTCGACGCCGGCATGACGACGGAGGTCATCCGCACCCTGTTGCCCTGCGCCCAGGGCGGCCCCGGGCTGCTCGCGTGCTCCCATTCGGTTCAGGTGCTGGACGATCAGCTCGCCCGCGTGGACGAGCAGATGGCCGAGCTCCGGCGCAAGAAGGAGGCGCTGCTCGGGGTGACCGACGCGATGGAGACCCGTCGACACGAGGACGAGGCGCTGGCGAGGGCGGCGCTGAAGTCGGCCTGACCTGTGCGAACGCCCGGTGGCCGGGCCGTTGTCAGTGGTCGCCCCTACTCTCGGTGACATGGCAAAGGTGAGGCTCGTCGACGAGACGACATCGGGGGAGCGACGCGACGCCTGGGCGCTCGAGTGGGCCGAGGAGCGGCTGACGCTGCGTGAGGTGATCCGCCGTCGGGTGTTCGAGGAAGTGGCCGTGCTGAACGAGGCCCGTGTTGAGGGTGGCCACGGGCTGGTGCGGCCGACCGAGACCGAGCGCCTGCTCAACGGCCCCGACCAGCGCGAGGCCCGGCGGATGCTCCCGCAGAAGTGCTACGAGCGCGCGCTCGCCGACTTCGGGCGCAACGGCTTCCTGGTGCTCGTCGGCGACCGGCAGATATGGGACCTGGACGAGGAGGTCGACCTCACGGCCGGCGCCGAGATCACGTTCCTCAAGCTCGTTCCCCTGGTGGGTGGCTGATGACGACTACGACAGAGAGCCAGGCGGCGGACCAGGCCGCGGACTGTGCCGCGGACCAGGCGGCGGACCAGGCCCGGATGGAAGAGCTCGGCGAGCTCTACGTCTGTTACAACACCCACAAGATGTGGCCCCTGCTGAGCGCCGCGCTCGCCGCTGGGCAGCCGCTGCCCGGCTCCTTCGTCGGCGTGCTCCGGCGCACGGCCCTGATCGCCTACTGGCAGGTCGAGAAGCAGTGGGGCAAGACCATCGCGGGCCTGACCGAGCCCGTCGTCAACCCCGGTGAGGCCTGGGCCGACCGCGCCCTGGCCGAGCTGCCCGCGCTCGACGACGCCTGGCGGCTGCTGCTGGCCCACGCCGCCACGGCCTGCACCGCACGGCCCACCGCCAAGTGGGACAAGACCGCCCGGGCCCTGCTCGACGAGCTCGACGCGCTCGGCGAGGGCTCCGACGCCGTACGCGGGCGCCTGCTGTCCTGGCTCGCGCTCGTCGGCCGCCCCCGGACCGCGCCGGTGCACATCCCTCCGTACGGACCGGACCCCAACACCGAGATCGACCCGTACAACGCCGACGCCCTGCGCGGCATCACACGGCTGCTGGCCCTCCTCCCGCCGCACCCCGACACCGTCCGCGGCCTGGGCGCGCTGGTGGAGTTCTCGCTGCGCAAGGTCCCCGGCGTCGGGCCGCGCAGCCCCAAGCTGGCCAACGCCGCCGTGATCGCCCTCTCCCGCGTCGACGGCGACGCCGCCCTCGCCGAGCTGGCCCGGCTCTCCGCCCGCGTCACCTACAAGGGCACCCTCAAGCAGCTCGACACCGCACTCACGGCCCGGGCCGAGGCGATGGGGCTCGGCCGCGACGAGATCGAGGAGCTGGCCGTCCCCTCGTACGGCCTGACGGAGGTCGGCCGCAGCGTCCACGCCCTCGGCGACTGCGCGGCGGAGCTCGCGGTCCTGGGCGGCAAGGCCGTCCTCGCCTGGCGCAACGCCACCGGAAAGGCCGTCAAGAGCCCGCCCGCCGCCGTGCGGCGCGACCATGCCGACGAGCTCAAGGAGCTCAAGGCGGCGGTCAAGGACATCGACAAGATGCTCGGCGCCCAGAGCGAGCGCCTGGACCGGCTCTTCCTCGCCCGCCGCCGGTGGAGGTACGCCGCCTGGCGCGAGCGCTACGCCGACCACCCGCTCGTGGGCACCCTCGCCCGCCGGATGCTGTGGATCGTCGACGGCCGGGCCTGCGGCTTCGCCGACGGCGCCTGGCGCACCCTCGCCGACGCCGAGGTGACGGCCGGACCTGACGCCCCGGTCGAGCTGTGGCACCCGGCCGTCCGGGAGCCGGCCGAGGTCCTCGCCTGGCGCGAGTGGCTCGAACGCCACGGCGTCACCCAGCCGTTCAAGCAGGCCCACCGCGAGGTGTACCTGCTCACTGACGCCGAGCGCGCCACCCGCGTCTACTCCAACCGCTTCGCGGCCCACGTGCTGCGCCAGCACCAGTTCCACTCCCTGACGGCGGTCCGGGGCTGGCGGAACAAGCTGCGCCTGTGCGTGGACGACTCCTACCCGCCCGCGCTGCGCGTGCTGTCCGAGTGGGGGCTGCGCGCGGAGTTCCGGGTGGACGGCGTCGAGGACCGGATGGGCGCGAACCTCACCGAATCCGGCAGCTATCTGTGGCTGGCCACCGACCAGGTCCGCTTCTACCCCGTCGACGCGCCGCAGCACACGGCCCACGCCGGCTCCGGCGACTACCGCCCGGGCTGGAACGAGCCGCCCGCCGAGCCGGTACCGCTGGCGGAGATACCGCCCCTGGTGCTGAGCGAGGTGCTGCGCGACGTCGACCTGTTCGTCGGCGTGGCGAGCGTGGGCAACGACCCCACCTGGCAGGACGGCGGCCCCGAGGGCCGCTTCCGGGACTACTGGACCTCGTACGGCTTCGGCGAGCTGTCGCAGAGCGCCGAGACCCGGGCCGCGCTGCTGGCCCGGCTCGTGCCGCGGCTGGCGATATCCGACCGCTGCACGGTCGAGGGCCGGTTCCTGCTGGTGCGGGGCGAGCTGCACACGTACAAGATCCACATGGGCTCGGGGAACATCCTCATCAGCCCGCACGACCGGTACCTGTGCATCGTCCCGAAGGCGGCCGGGGCCGTGGAGACGGGCTACCTGCCCTTCGAGGGAGACCGGACGCTCTCCACGATCCTCAGCAAGGCCATGATGCTCGCCCGGGACAACGAGATCACCGACCCGACGATCACCAGCCAGCTCTAGGGGCCCGGCCGGCGACCGGCGCCGGAAGGACCTCTCGAGGGCACAAAACGGCGGGCCCGCTCCGCACCGGGAGCGGTGCGGAGCGGGCCCGTGACCCGTAGCGGGAGGAGATCAGAAGCGGCGCGTGATCAGCGCTCGCTTCACCTCCTGGATCGCCTTGGTGACCTCGATGCCACGCGGGCACGCGTCGGTGCAGTTGAAGGTCGTCCGGCAGCGCCAGACGCCGTCCTTGTCGTTGAGGATCTCCAGGCGCTGCTCTCCGGCCTCGTCACGCGAGTCGAAGATGAAGCGGTGCGCGTTGACGATCGCCGCCGGGCCGAAGTACTGGCCGTCGTTCCAGAACACCGGGCACGAGGACGTGCACGCGGCGCACAGGATGCACTTGGTGGTGTCGTCGAAGCGCTCGCGGTCCTCGGCGGACTGCAGGCGCTCGCGCGTCGGCTCGTTGCCCTTGGTGATGAGGAAGGGCATGACGTCGCGGTACGCCTGGAAGAACGGCTCCATGTCGACCACGAGGTCCTTGAGCACCGTCAGGCCCTTGATGGGCTCGACCGTGATCGGCTTCTCGGGGTTGATGTCCTTGATCAGCGTCTTGCACGCGAGGCGGTTCTTGCCGTTGATCCGCATCGCGTCGGAGCCGCAGATGCCGTGCGCGCAGGAGCGACGGAACGTCAG
This sequence comes from Streptomyces griseocarneus, assembly GCF_014655595.1. Classification (GTDB taxonomy): domain Bacteria; phylum Actinomycetota; class Actinomycetes; order Streptomycetales; family Streptomycetaceae; genus Streptomyces; species Streptomyces griseocarneus. Next base: position 363,774 of record NZ_BNBL01000006.1, read on the forward strand.
CGAGCCGTCGAGGTCCCACTTGATCTTGTGGAGACCGTCGAGGACGCGCTCCTTGGGGTCGATCTCGACCTGGAAGTCCTGCCAGGTGGCCTCGGCCGAGACCTCCGGGTTGAACCGGCGGACGCGGAAGGTGACCGTGATGTACGGCGAGGCCTGGGCCGCGGAGCCGGTCTTCTCGAGAGTCGGGGTAGCCATCAGTACTTACGCTCCATCGGCTGGTAGCGGGTCTGGACGACCGGCTTGTAGTCGAGGCGGATCGAGTCCTCGCCGTCCGCGTCGACCTCGCGGTACGCCATGGTGTGGCGCATGAAGTTGACGTCGTCGCGGTTGGGGTAGTCCTCGCGGTAGTGACCACCGCGGGACTCCTTGCGCGCGAGCGCGGAGACGGCCATCACCTCGGCCAGGTCGAGCAGGTTGCCCAGCTCGATGGCCTCCAGCAGGTCCGTGTTGAAGCGCTTGCCCTTGTCCTGGACGGACACGTTCTTGTAGCGCTCGCGCAGCTCGGCGATCTTCTCGACGGCCGTCTTGATGGTCTGCTCGGTGCGGAAGACCATGACGTTGGCGTCCATGGTCTCCTGCAGCTCCTTGCGGAGCTCGGCGACCCGCTCGCTGCCGGTGGAGTTGCGCAGCTGCTCGACCTGCTCGACGACGAACTCGGCCGGGTTCTCCGGCAGCTCGACGAAGTCGGCCTTCTGGGCGTACTCGGCGGCGGCGATGCCGGCCCGCTTGCCGAAGACGTTGATGTCGAGCAGCGAGTTGGTGCCCAGGCGGTTGGCGCCGTGCACCGACACGCAGGCGACCTCGCCGGCGGCGTAGAGGCCGGGGACGACGGTGTCGTTGTCGGCCAGCACCTCGCCCTCGACGTTGGTCGGGATGCCGCCCATGGCGTAGTGCGCGGTGGGCTGGATCGGGATCGGGTCCGTGTAGGGCTCGATGCCCAGGTACGTCCGGGCGAACTCGGTGATGTCCGGGAGCTTGGCGTCCAGCTGCTCCGGCGGCAGGTGGGTGAGGTCGAGGAAGACGTGGTCGCCCTCGGGACCGCAGCCACGGCCCTCGCGGATCTCCGTGTAGATGGAGCGCGAGACGACGTCACGCGAGGCGAGGTCCTTCATGACCGGCGCGTACTTCTCCATGAAGCGCTCGCCGTCCTTGTTGCGGAGGATGCCGCCCTCACCACGGGCGCCCTCCGTCAGCAGGATGCCCATGCGCCAGATGCCGGTCGGGTGGAACTGGAAGAACTCCATGTCCTCCAGCGGCAGGCCGCGGCGGTAGCAGGCGGCCTGGCCGTCACCGGTGAGGGTGTGGGCGTTGGAGGTCACCTTGAAGAACTTGCCGGTGCCGCCGGAGGCGTAGATGACCGACTTGGCCTGGAAGACGTGGATCTCGCCGGTGGCCAGCTCGTAGGCGACCACACCGGCGGACTTCTTGACGCCGTCGACCTCGGTGATCAGCTGGTCCAGGACGTAGAACTCGTTGAAGAACTCCACGCCCTCCTTGACGCAGTTCTGGTACAGCGTCTGGAGGATCATGTGGCCGGTGCGGTCCGCGGCGTAGCAGGACCGGCGGACCGGGGCCTCGCCGTGGTTACGGCTGTGACCGCCGAAGCGGCGCTGGTCGATGGTGCCGTCCGGGGTGCGGTTGAACGGCAGGCCCATCTTCTCGAGGTCGAGGACCGCGTCGATGGCCTCCTTCGCCAGGATCTCGGCGGCGTCCTGGTCGACCAGGTAGTCGCCACCCTTGATCGTGTCGAAGGTGTGCCACTCCCAGTTGTCCTCCTCGACGTTCGCGAGGGCGGCGGCCATGCCGCCCTGGGCGGCGCCGGTGTGGGAGCGGGTGGGGTAGAGCTTGGTGAGCACCGCGGTGCGGCTGCGCTTGGTCGACTCGATGGCCGCGCGCATGCCGGCGCCGCCGGCGCCGACGATGACGGTGTCGTACTTGTGAATCTTCATGAGTGGGTTACCTCAGTCCCTCAGCCCGTGGCCTAGCGGATGTTCGGGTCGAAGGTGAAGATCACCAGCGTGCCCAGCAGGACGGTGAACACCGTGGCGGTGTACAGCAGCATCTTCAGCCAGAAACGGGTGTTGTCACGTTCGGCGTAGTCGTTGATGACCGTGCGCAGGCCGTTGGCCCCGTGCAGCATCGCCAGCCACAGCATGATCAGGTCCCAGGCCTGCCAGAACGGCGAGGCCCAGCGGCCGGCCACGAAGGCGAAGCCGATCTTGCTGACGCCGCCGTCGAGGACGAGCTGGATCAGCAGGTGACCGAGGACCAGGACGACCAGCACGATGCCGGACAGGCGCATGAAGAGCCAGCCGTACATCTCGAAGTTGGTGCGCGTGGCCTTCGGGGTCTTCTTGGTGCGCTTGCGCGGCGCCTCGATGACCGGAGCCGGGTTGTCGACGTCGTAGAGCGAGATGTCGTTGTCGCTCACGGCGGGGGTGGTTTCAGCGGACATCTTGCGACTCAGCTCCCGAACAGCGTGCGCAGCGTGTGCTGGAGCACGGGGTAGAAGGCGCCTGCCATCAGGACGGCCCAGACGACCACGACCGTCCAGAGCATCTGCTTCTGGTAGCGCGGTCCCTTGGACCAGAAGTCCACGGCGACGACCCGCAGGCCGTTGAGAGCGTGGAAGAGGATGGCGGCCACGAGGCCGTACTCCATCACGTTGACGATGGGCGTCTTGTACGTCGCGACCACGTCGTCGTACGCCTCGGGAGAGACGCGGACGAGAGCGGTGTCGAGGACGTGTACGAACAGGAAGAAGAAAATGAGGACGCCGGTGACTCGATGAGCCACCCAGGACCACATGCCTTCCCGGCCGCGGTACAGCGTTCCAGCCGGCACGGAAAACCCTCCGGGAGCGGGGATTGGGGCCTGCCGGCTTCACTGTCGGTCGGGCCCGGCCGGGTACGGTCCACCGGCCCTGGCCATCGTAGCGACGCCTTGTCGGTTCGGTCCCCCGGGGTGGGCAGGTGTGATCAAACAGGCACGTACGGCCTAGGACCTCCGGCTACCTGCGGGAACCTTGTCCGATACCTCCCGGCGTGTCCGACTGCCCATTGGGGTACATACGGAGAAAAGCCATATCTTCGCCATATAGGTCCCTTTTGGGAGCTGAAGAGGAGGTTTACTCCATGGGACGGACGGAACGGCCCGCAAGGACCTCCCGCACTTCCGCCATTCGGGCTGTCGTGGCGACATGCGCCATGGTGACCACTTTGTCCCTGATGGGCTGTCCGCGTGACGGCTCCGCGGACCACCCCCGCGACGACGACTCGCGCTCGGCCCGGGCCCCGGAGTCCTCCTCGGCCGCCTCCCCCGCCGCCCCCACCACCTCCGCGCCCGCCCCCGTACGGCCGGGCAAGCCCGCCACCGTCCCCTCGGTGCGCACCTACAACCAGCGCCCCGGCCCCGGCTGGCGGCCCGCCCCCGGCGCCCGCGTCGTCGCCGACCCCAACGGACCGCTGGCCGACGAGGCCCGCCGGCTCGCCGACGACCTCAGGCTGCCCACCGCCGCCGGGCCCGCCCGGGCCGGCGACGTGGAGCTGGGCCTGCGGGCCGGCCAGAGCGGCGGCCCCGAGTCCTACGAGCTGACCGTCCAGGGCCGCAAGACGACGATCACCGCACCCGACGAGGCGGGCCTGTTCTACGGCACCCGCACCGTCGCGCAGGCCGTCCGCACCGGCGGCGGCCTGCCCGAGGGTGTCGTGCGCGACGGGCCCGACCGGCCCCAGCGCGGCCTCAACCTCGACATCGCCCGCAAGCACTTCCCCGCCGCCTGGATCGAGGCCCGGCTGCGTGAAATGGCCGACCTCAAGCTCAACCAGCTGGGCCTGCACTTCTCCGACGACCAGGGCTTCCGCATCGAGTCCACCTCGCACCCCGAGGTCGTCTCGGCCCAGCACCTCACCAAGGCCGAGCTCCGCCGGATCGTCGCCCTCGCCACCTCCCTGCACATCACCGTCGTCCCCGAGATCGACTCGCCCGGCCACCTCGGCGCCGTCATGTCCGCCCACCCCGCGCTCCAGCTGCGCGACGCCGCCGGCACCGTGGCCCGGGGCGCGGTCGACGTCGCCAACCCCCAGGCCGCCCACGTCGTCGACGACCTGCTGCGCGAGTTCGCGCCGCTCTTCCCCGGCCCGTACTTCCACCTGGGCGCCGACGAGTACCGCGCGCTGATGGCGAAGAACCCGCAGGTCGCCTACCCGCGCCTGGCGGAGCTGGCCAAGCAGAAGTACGGCCCCCGGGCCCTGGTGCAGGACCTGGCGACGGGCTGGCTCAACGACCGGGCCGCCGTCGTGCGCGCCCTGGGCAAGACGCCCAAGGCCTGGAACGACGGCTTCTTCCGGGGTGGCGTCGTCGCACCCGACAAATCCATCGAAGTCGAGTACTGGACGGGCAAGGAACTCGGGGCGCGTCCCCCTCAGGAGTACCTGAACGAGGGACGCACGGTGGTCAACCTCAACGACGAGTACCTCTACTACGTGCTCGGCGAGCCCAATGAATTCCGCTACCCGACCGGCGAGCGCATCTACCGCCAGTGGTCGCCCGCCGTCCTGCGCGGCACCGTCCCCGTCCCGGCAGGGCCCGCCGGCGCCGACCGGATCCCCGGCGGCCGGCTCGCCGTGTGGTGCGACCGGGCCGAGGCCCAGACGCCCGAGCAGGTCGCCGCCGGCATCCGGCTGCCGCTGGCCGCCGTCGCCCAGAAGCTGTGGGACCCGGCCCCGCCGCAGCGGTCATGGGCCGATTTCTCCGCTTTGACCACTCGCGTGCGACGCTGAGCCGAAGGGCCTAACCTCCGGGGGTGAAGCTTGCGGCGCGCGTGGCGCGCCCGCGGCTGACCCCCGGCGGTGTGCGCGCCCGCGCGCCGCGCCTTGAACGCGCACTTGAACGAGGGCCCGATGAAGATCGAATTCCTGCTGCACAACGCGTATGGCATCGGCGGCACCATCCGCTCGACCGTCAACCTGGCCGCCGCCCTCGCCGACCGGCACGAAGTGAGCATCATCAGCGTCAACCGGCCCGTCGACGAGCCCGAGCTCACCATCGACCCCCGGGTGCGCCTGGTGCCGCTGGTCGACCTGCGCGAGGGCACCGAGGGCGACGAGTACGAGGCCCCCCTCAACCAGCGGCCCAGCGAGATCTTCCGCGACGAGCGCATCGACAACGGCCGCATGGCCGCCACCGCCCTCACCGACCAGCGCGTCGCCGCCCACCTCGCCGCCACCGACGCCGACGTCGTCATCGCCACCCGCCCCAAGCTCATCGGCTACCTCGCGAAGTACGGCGCCGACCGCCCCTACCTGCGCCTGGGCCAGGAGCACCTCACCCACGAGGCGCACGTCGCCGAGCTGCACGCCGTGATGGACCCGGCGATCGCCGCCCTCGACGCCTTCGCCACCGTCTCCGAGGCCGACGCCGGGCACTACCGCGAGGCCCTGCCGGACGCCCGCGCGCGCATCCTCTCCATCCCCAATGCCGTCCCCGCCCCGGCCGCCGCCCCCTCCGACGGCACCTCGAAGACCATCGTCTCCGCCGGCCGCCTCGTCGGCGTCAAGCGCTACGACCGCCTCGTCGCCGCCTTCGCCAAGGTCGCCGCCGACCGCCCCGACTGGAACCTGCGCATCTACGGCCGCGGACCCGCCAAGGCCAAGCTGCGCAAGCAGATCGAGGAACTGGGCCTGTACGAGCGCATCACGCTCATGGGTGCCCGCTCGCCCATCGAGACCGAATGGTCGAAGGGCGCCGTCGCCGCCGTCGCCTCCGACGCCGAGTCCTTCGGCATGACCATCGTCGAGGCCATGCACGCGGGCCTGCCGGTGATCGCCACCGACTGCCCCTACGGCCCGCGCGAGATCCTCACCGACGGCACCGACGGCGTGCTCGTCCCGCTCGACGACTCCGACGCCGTCGACGCCTACGCCGACGCCCTGCTCAAGCTGACCGGCGACGCCGCGCTGCGCGCCCGCCTGGGCGCGGCCGCCCGCACCGCCGCCCACCGCTACGAACCGTCCGCCATCGCCCAGCGCTACGAGCAGCTCTTCGAGGAGCTGCGTCCCGGCAGCACCGCGCCGGGCAGGGCGAAGAAGGGCGGGCTGCTGCGCGGCCTGTTCGGCGGCGGCCGCAAGGAGCGCGGGCCCGTCGCCGTGGCGCCGGCCGGCCAGGCCGACGCCGCCCACCCCGACGCGCGCTGCGCGGTCGAGGGCGACGGCTCCCTGCTCGTGCGCCTGCGCGCCGAGCAGCTGACCGCCGCCGACACCCACGTCCTGCTCCGGCACCGGGGCAGCAAGGGCAAGGAGGCGGTCCGGGCCGCGCTGCCCAAGCAGCGCCCCGAGCCGGGCCAGTGGGTCGAGGCCCGCGTCGAGCGCGACGCGCACACCCTGCCCGAGGGCCGCTGGGACACCTACGTCGAGCGCTCCGGCGACAAGTCCCGCCGCCGGCTGACGGCCGCGCTCGTCGAGCAGAAGGCGCTGCTGACCCTGCCCCCGCGGCAGACCGCCGAGGGCGCCTCGGCCTGGGTGCCCTACGAGACGAGCGACGGCTTCCTGGCCGTACGCACCTGGCTGCGGCCCCAGCACGTCGAGGCCGCCGAGGTGCGGGTCGGCGAGGACGGAACCATGATCACGCTCGAGGCGCTCGGCGACGCGCGGCTCGGCGAGGGCGCCGAACTCGTCGCCCGCCTGCGCGGGGCCGACGGCTCGGTCGGCGACGTCCGGGCGGCCGTCGAGAACGGCACCGCCTTCCTGCCGCACGAGCCGCTCTCCCGGCGCATCGGCGCGGAGCAGGACCTGTGGGACCTGTACGTGCGCCCCTCGGCCGGTGCCGCACTGGTGCGCCTCGGCCGGATCGCCGGCGACTTCGCCGACCGCAAGGGCATCGACACCTTCCCGGCCGCGACGGTCGGTCAGGTGCGGCTGCGCCCGTACTTCACGGTCACCAACGACCTGACGATCACGGTGAAGGACGTGGACGGCGACGACGCCTGAGCCCGCCCGTGGCTGGTGTGACGCAGGAGGAGCCCACCGCGCTGTAAGACCCAGAGCCGTTTGTTTCGCGGACGCGAACAGACCGAAGGGGAACGCTCATGGGTTTCTGGGGCTACTTATTAGTCGGCCGCGGCGGCGACCGGGCACTCGCCGAGTGCCCGGTCCTCGCCGCGGACCGTGAACGCCCGATACCGGCCGGGACCTTCGCCGGCGGATGGCAGCTGTGGCGGCACCCCGGCCCGCCCGAACCGGCCGGCGTGGACGCGCTCGTGCGGGCGCTCGCCGAGAAGACCGGCGCCCCGGCGCTGGCCGCCTACGTCATGGAGAGCGACTGCGCGGTCGTCGGCGGCGCCCACCCCGGCGGCACGAGCTGGTCGGCCTGCCTGGGCCGGACCCCGCTCGCCCGCTACATGGCCGACACAGGACTCGGCCTCGACGAACTCTTCCCCACTCCCGAGGCGGCCGCGGCGCTCTGCGCCGACTGGGCGGCGGAGGCCGGGCACGCGGCGGACGCGGCGGAACTGGCGGGCGTGCTGGCCGCCGACCCCGAGCCCCTGGTCGAGAACCTCTTCCACGAACTCCTGGCGCGGCTCGGCATGGTGGAGCAGCTCGCGGCGGGGCGCTGAGGAACGCCGTACGGGCGTGGAGGCGTACGTAAAGGTGACAGACCTTTAGGCGTACGTACGGACGGAGGACGGCCGGGGCCGCCACCCCCCACAGGAGAGGCCCCGGCCGCCCGTCCGTTGCGAACCCTGGTGAGGTACGCACTTCCTACAGCGCCGGGAATCGAAAATTCGTCACACCTTGCGTACTGGCGGGTAAGCGCAAACGTGGACGGGAGCGCTCAGGGGCGCACGCCGGGGCGCGTAGTATCACCCGCTCGTAGTCGTTTTCCCTGTGGCCGGGAGCCGGGCCACCACTCTGGGGGTCAGTAGAGATGTATCCGTGCGGTCATTGCCGCGCCACCGCCGTGGGCCCGGACGGACGCTGCGCCGCGTGCGGGGCGTACCAGCAGCCGGCGTACCCGGCGGCCCCGATGGCCCCGATGGCGATGCCCGCCGGCGGTGTGGACCTGCGGCGCGGCGTGCGGATCGCACTGATCGTGCTGCTGGTCGTGACGACCCTGGTGGCGTTGCTGGCCGTCGCGGCGATCGGGCAGCAGCGCAGCGCGATCCAGATGATGCTCGACGAGGGCATCTCGCAGGCCTCGATCGACAAGGCCGACGACGCCGACGCCTTCGACCTGGCGATGACCGTCTCGGCCTTCTTCGTCGGCGTGGCCACGGCCGTGCTGTGGGTCATCTGGTTCCGGCGGATGCGGCTCAACGCCGAGGTCTTCGCGCCGGGCTCGCACCGCTTCGGTAGCGGCTGGGCTGTGGGCTCCTGGTTCACTCCGGTCGTCAGCCTCTGGTTCCCCAAGCAGATGGCGAACGACATCTACCGCGCCAGCGCCCCGGCGGGTCCGCAGAGCGCACCCAAGGGCCTGCTCAACGCCTGGTGGACGCTGTGGATCGCCTCCGCCGCGACCAGCTTCATCGGCCTGGCGATGGAGGCGTCGACCAAGTCGGAGGCCAAGGAGAAGTACAGCTCCGGAACCCTGGACCGCGCCGGCTGGGAGGACGCGGCCTCGCGACTGCAGAGCTCCCTCGCGGTCAGCGGACTGTCGATGCTGCTGTCGGCCGCGGCCGCCGTCCTCGCCATCCTGGTCGTCCGGCAGCTGACGCAGATGCAGGAACAGCGCGCCCTGGCCGGCCCCGCGGCCATGCCCCCCATGGGCGGCATGCCGTACGGGGGCGTCCCCCCGGTCCAGCCGCCGTACGGCGCCCCGTACGGTCCGCCGGCCACTGCCCCCTACGGTCAGCCGCCCCAGGCTCCGTACGGTCCTCCGCCCAGCGCCCCGCCGCCGCAGAATCCTTTCGGCAGCGGTCCGGCGGGCTACTGAACCACGGGCACGGTACGTGGTGCAGGATGAGAGCGTGCAGGGGGACGACGCTGAGCTGACCGTCGCGGTGCGCGCGGCACAGGGTGGGGACGAGACGGCATTCCGTACGGTCTACCGGACCGTGCATCCCCGCCTCCTCGGATACGTGCGCACGCTGGTCGGCGAGGCAGACGCGGAGGACGTGGCATCGGAGGCGTGGCTGCAGATAGCCCGCGACCTCGAGCGGTTCACCGGCGACGCCGACCGGTTCCGCGGCTGGGCGGCCCGCATCGCCCGCAACCGCGCGCTCGACCACATACGGATGCGCGGCAGGCGGCCCCTCATCGGCGGCGACGAGAGCGAACTCGCGGGCCGGGCCGCCGACGCGGACACCGCCGGGGAGGCCCTCGAGGCCCTCGGCACCGGGCGGACCTTCGCCCTCATAGCCCAGCTCCCGCAGGACCAGGCCGAGGCCGTCGTCCTGCGCGTGGTCGTCGGTCTCGACGCCAAGAGCGCCGCCGGTGTGCTGGGCAAACGCCCCGGCGCGGTGCGCACCGCCGCCCACCGCGGCCTGCGCCGACTGGCCGAACTGGTCAGCGGCGACACCACCCCCGGACAGCGGCAGTCACCGGCCGGCGCGAGCGGACCGAACGCTTCTGCCGGTGTGACGCAATTGCGCGCGCGGACGCAGAAGGACATGTGATGGCGGACGACCACCGGTACGACTGGCTGGATGACGACGCCGTGGAGCGGCTGCTGCGCGGCGATTTCGTCGCCGGTCGCGACGAGAAGAACACGACCAAGGCGACGAACCCGACGGGTACGGCGGGCGCGACGGGCATGTCGAGCGCGCTGGGCACGGCGGGCGCGACGGGCATTGCCGGGACGAACGCCGGCGGGAGCATGGCCGGCGAAACGGGCGACCCCATCGCCGATGCCGACGCCGAAGCCGCCGTAGCCGACGCCAACGCCGCGGATGCCGAAGCCGACGCCACGGTCGTGGCCGAGCGGCTCGACGCGGTGCTGCGTTCCCTCGCCGCTCCCGCCGCTGCGCCCGGCGGCGCCCCGCTTCCCGGAGAAGAGGCGGCCGTCGCGGCGTTCCGTGCGGCCCGGGCATCCGCCGCGGTGGCCCCTGCCGCGGCGGCCCGCCGCGCCAGACCGTTCTCCGCCGTCCGCTCCTTCCTCGACCGTCCCCTGAAGACCGTCCTCGCCCTGACGCTGGCCGGCTGCGCGGTGGGCGGCGTCGCGGTCGCCGCCGGTACGGGCGTCCTGCCCAGCCCCTTCGGCCGCGCCGCCAAGTCGCCGGACCCCGCCCGGAGCGTGGCCGCCGCCGAGGGTTCCGGCACCGCGACCGCCGGCCCCGGCACCACCGCCCCGGGCACCACCCCCTCGCCCGGCCGGACCGGGGGCAAGCACCCGGGCGGCAGCCCGGAGCCGCACGCCTCCGGCAAGCCCGGCAAGGGCGCCCCCTCCGAGCCCGCCGGCAAGGAGACCGGGCCGGGCCACGCCCCCTCGGCCACCCCGCCCGGCGGCAAGGGCGACGGGACCAAGGGCGACGGGCAGAGCGGCCGGACCGGACAGACCTGGGCCGCCCGCCTGTGCCGCGAGTTCCTGACGAACGGAAAGCGCAGCGGCAGTGGATCGGGCCTCGACGAGGAGGGCGTGCGCACCCTCGAGCGCAGCGCCGGCGGCGCCGCGGCGATCCGTACGTACTGCGAGCGGCTGCTGAGCGTCATCGACGGCGACGAGGCGGGCGACGACACCTCGGACGGCGACGGCGACCCGGTGCTGCCGCGTCCCCCGCACTCCCGCAGCCGCCCCCACACCAGCCTCCCGGAGCCCCTGCCGGTACCCGGTGTGACGTTTTCCGGGGGCGCGGCGCTGTAGGTAGTGAGCCGACTGGTCATCGGCTGCGCAGGAGCCGGAGTTCCCCCCATACCGTCGGCTCCGCGCATCGGCGCGGGCGGAGCTCTTCCCCCGGCTCTGCCCGCGCCCCCCACTCCTCGCCCCCGCGCACCGCTACAGTCCCAAGCGGAGTTTCCGCAACGGAGCGCGCGGGAGGCATCCCATGACCAAGCGCCGGCCGACCGAGTCCGGACCGCCCATCGAGCCCGCCTACGGCCCCGACGCCCTGGCCGGGTGGGACCCCGCCGAGCGGCTCGGCGAACCGGGCGCCTACCCGTACACCCGTGGCGTCTACCCCACGATGTACACCGGCCGCCCCTGGACCATGCGCCAGTACGCCGGCTTCGGCACGGCCGCCGAGTCCAACGCCCGCTACCGCCGGCTCATCGAGCACGGCAGCCACGGCCTGTCCGTGGCCTTCGACCTGCCCACCCAGATGGGCCACGACTCCGACGCACCCATCGCGAGCGGCGAGGTCGGCAAGGTCGGCGTCGCGATCGACTCGCTCGACGACATGCGGGTGCTCTTCGGCGGCATCCCGCTCGGCGAGGTCTCCACCTCCATGACCATCAACGCCCCGGCGGCACTGCTGCTGTTGCTGTACCAGCTGGTGGCCGAGGAACAGGGAGTGGCCGGCGACCGGCTGACGGGCACCGTCCAGAACGACGTGCTGAAGGAGTACATCGCACGCGGGACGTACATCTTCCCGCCCAAGCCCTCGCTGCGGCTGACCGCCGACATCTTCCAGTACTGCCGGGCCGAGATCCCCCGCTGGAACACCATCTCCGTCTCCGGCTACCACATGGCCGAGGCCGGCGCCTCGCCCGCGCAGGAGATCGCCTTCACGCTGGCGGACGGCATCGAGTACGTGCGCACGGCCGTGGCGGCGGGCATGGAGGTGGACGACTTCGCGCCGAGGATCTCCTTCTTCTTCGTCGCGCGGACGACGCTGCTGGAGGAGGTCGCCAAGTTCCGGGCGGCGCGGCGGATCTGGGCCCGGGTGATGCGCGAGGAGTTCGGGGCACGGGACCCGAAGTCGATGATGCTGCGCTTCCACACCCAGACGGCGGGCGTACAGCTCACCGCGCAGCAGCCGGAGGTCAACCTCGTGCGCGTCGCCGTGCAGGGCCTGGCGGCGGTGCTGGGCGGTACGCAGTCGCTGCACACGAACTCCTTCGACGAAGCCATCGCCCTGCCGACGGACAAGGCGGCCCGGCTGGCCCTGCGCACCCAGCAGGTGCTGGCCTACGAGACGGACGTGCCGGCCACGGTCGACCCCTTCGCCGGTTCCTACGCCGTCGAGTCGCTGACGGACCTCGTCGAGGAGGCCGCCGTCGACCTGATGCGCCGCGTCGAGGACCTGGGCGGCGCGGTGGCAGCCATCGAACACGGCTTCCAGAAGGCCGAGATCGAGCGCAACGCCTACCGGATCGCACAGGAGACGGACAGCGGCGAACGCGTCGTCGTGGGCGTCAACCGCTTCCAGCTGGCGGAGGAGGAGCCGTACGAACCGTTGCGCGTGGACCCGGAGATCGAGAACCGGCAGCGGGAACGGCTGGCCCGGCTGCGGTCCGAGCGGGACGGCCGGGCCGTGGAGGCGGCGCTCACCGCGCTGAGGAAGGCCGCCGAGGGCACGTCGGCCAACGTCCTCTACCCGATGAAGGACGCGCTCCGGGCGCGCGCCACCGTGGGGGAGGTCTGCGGCGCGCTGCGAGAGGTGTGGGGGTCGTACGTACCGGCGGAGGCGTTCTGAGGCCCGCCGGGTTGGTGCGCGTGCCCGATCGGAGGGCGCGGCCCCGGGGGACCGGATGCTGGGGGACACTGGGAGGTATGTCCTCACCCCGCCGCGCCTGCCCCGTATGCACCCGAGAGATCGCCGTCGTCGGCGGCCGCTACGCCCGCCACGACCCGCCGGGCCGCCGCCCCGCGTTCTCCTACGAGCTGGTCTCCTGCCCCGGCTCGCGCCGCTCGGCGCCGCTGCTGGCGACGGAACCCCGGCTCTTCGACCCGGAGGAACCACCGATGGACGGGCAGCAGCAGCTGTTCTGACCCCCGTCGGCGGTGCCGGGGCCGATTGGACGGGCCGGCGCCGGCACGCCGAGGGTTTCGCGGGGCATCACATGGCGGAGGCGAAGAGACCCTTGGCGGCGGCGAGCGCGTCCGTGTCCGTGCGTATCTCACCGGGACGGTTGCCGTGCCCGACCACGTCGCCGCCCCACTCCATGCCCATGTACTCCGCCGAGAGGCGCAGCGTGCCCAGCAGCGGGTCGGCCTTGGCGGTGTCGTCATGGCTGGTCGTGGTGAGCGCCCACATGGTCTTGCCGCGCATCCGGTCCCTGAACCGCACCTCCTCGCCCAGCTGCAGCCAGCCGGCCCAGTAGTCGAGGTAGAGCTTGGTGTCGGCCGACACGCTGTACCAGTAGAGCGGGGAGGCGATCACGAGGTCGGTGGCCTCGAGGGTCGCGTCCAGCAGGATCCGCTCGTTGCCGGCGGGGAGGGAACGGGCGGGGGCGGCCGTGTGGCCCTCCTCGCCGTGCCGCCGGTCGTCGAACGCGGGCAGCGGAACGTCGTGCAGCCGCAGCCACCGCTGCTCCACGGTGGCGGGGAGCTGGGCGGCGGCCTCACGGGCGAGCGTCTCGGTGTTGCCGCCGGTGCGGGCACTGCCGAGCAGGAAGAGGAACTTCCGCTTTACGGCAGGGGATTCGTGGTCGTGGACATGGTCGTGGTCGTGGTGGCTTGTGTCATTCATGACCGCCTACAACCGTGATCACTTGGTCTCCATTCCGGCGGCGGTGCACAGGGCGTCCGAGGCGGGGCGGTGGCCGGTGGTGAGGAAGGTGGTGACGGCACGGTCGGCGCAGGCGTTGGCGCGCTTGTCGCCGCTGTCGACGAGATCGCCGCTGCCGAGGTAGACGCCGTGCCCTCCGGCATTGACGCTGACCATGCGGGCGCGGTCCCCGAAGGCCTCGCGCATCTTCAGCGCCCCACGGTGCGGGGTGGCGGGATCGCGCAGGTACTGCACCATGAGGACGTTCTTGGGCCCGTCGGACGTGATGCGGGCCGGCTTGTCGGCCGGGTCGTACGGCCAGAACGCGCACGGCATGACGCCCACCGGCATGCCGGCGGTGAGCGGATGCCTGGCCCGGTCGGCCTTCACGTCACGGGCGTAGTCCGGTATCGAGCCCGTCCAGCGCACGTCGTTGCATATGACGCCGATGCTCACGGCGGCCTCGGACGAGGTGGCGCGCGCGGGCTCGAAGGGCACGGGCTTGTCGCCGGCGTCACGGGCCGAGACGATCAGCGCGGCGAGCCGGTCGAAGCTGGTGTCGCTGTAGAGCGCCTGCTGCATCGTCGCGCGCAGCTGGTTGCCGGTGAGCTGGGGCTTGCCGTCAGCCGAGCGGTCGGGAACGCGGTCGAGCTTCGCCGCGAGGGAGAGGAACAGCGGCCGTACGTCCTCGGGCCGCTCGGCGACCCGGTGCTTCTTGTCCCGGCGGGGATCGGCCGCCCACTTGGCGAAGTCCGGGAAACGGTCGTCCGCCGCCCCCGACATGTTCGCCAGCCATCCGCGCTCGGCCCGGGACGGGTCCGGGTCGCCGCTGCTGTCGAGCACCCAGCGGTCGGTGCGCTCGGGGTACTTCTGCGCGTACACCGCCCCCACGTACGTCCCGTACGACGTCCCCCACGCCGACAGCTTCTCCTCACCCAGCGCCTGGCGGAAACGGTCGATGTCCCGTACCTCGTTGGCGGTGGAGAAGGAGCGGATGAGCTCCCCGCCGTTGCGCGTACACGACTCGGCCATGCGCCGGGCACGCTTGACGCTGTCGCTGATGTCCCCATCCGGCCCCGGCCAAGGCCGCAGGTGGGCGACGTCGAGATCGTCCTCGCCGAGCTTGCAGTCGGCCCGCGTGCTGTCACCGACGCCGCGCGGGTCGAGGGAGACGATGTCGTACGCCCCGCGCGTCTCCTTCCGGAGCCCTTCGCCCACGATCGCGAGCTTGCCATTCCCCGAGCCGCCGGGCCCGCCGGGAATGACCAGGAGCGTGCCGCGTCGAGCGGTGGGACGGTCACTGCGCAGCCGGGAGACGGCGATGCTGATGTGGGGGCCGGTGGGCTTGCGGTAGTCGAGGGGGACGGGAAGGGTGGCGCACTCCATGCCCGCGCCGGTCGAGCCCGCCGAGTCGGCCGCGCAGGGCTTCCAGGCGAGGGTGGGGGAGGCATGCTGCCCGGCCGTCGCCTGAGCCGGAGCGGCGAGGGTGGCGGCCACGGCGGCGGAGGAAAGGGTGAGCAGGAGTGCTTTGCGCTGCGCGCGCTTCGTAAGTGCCATGCGTTCCATGGTGGTTGAGCACGGCGACCATGACTATCCGGTGATCCACCTAAGGCGACGGGGGGTAGCCCCCCAGGGATAGATCAGGGTTTCAGCGAAGAGCGGTGAGGAAGACGGCCCAACTTGACGAGGGCAGTGTCAAGGTCGGGCCGGCGGGGTGCTTGGAGTCGCGGATGCGGATGTGGGTGGAGGCAGTGTCGTTGACCTCGAGGCAGTTGTCGCCGCCTTGTGCGTCTCCGACGTCGCTGTAGCTGGATTTGCGCCACTCCGGTATGTGCGCCTCAGAGCGCATGCTCATACTCCTCTGCCACAGAAGTGATCAGGCTCAGGGACGCCTCGGCCGGCAGCGCATCACCCAGAGCGAGGTCGTAAGCGGCTTGGCACTGAGCGACCCTCGCCGGGTCGTCGTACACCTGTCCTGTCCTGACTCCCTCAACGTACGCCAAGGGAGGGGCGTCGTCGAACCTGTACAGGGACATCGGGCCTGCGGTGAGCGCATGTTTGCCGATAGTGAAGGGGAGCACATGTAGCCGGACGCGACCGCTGTCGGCCAGCTTTGCGACGTGGCGCAGTTGTGCAGCCATGACGGCTGGGCCGCCGATCACCCTGCGCAGCGCGTGTTCGTCCAGGAGCACCCACATGACCGGTCCGTCCGGCCCTTCGAGGATATGTGCTCGCTCCAGGCGCTGTACAACTCGCCTGTCAACCTCGGCTGCTGTCATGTTGGGCAGACCGAAGCGGAAGACCGCGCGTGCGTACGGTTCGATTTGCAGAAGACCGGGGATGACGGCAGCCCCGTGTTCCTGAATGCAGACGGCCTGCTTCTCCAGCTCCGCCATCTGCGCGAAGTGCCCCGCAAATTGAGATGGGTTAAGCGTCGGCAGGAAGCGTACGAAGAACCCGTCTGTGCCGAGTTCCTTGTCCAGCCGTCTCGCGTCCTCGACGCGCGGCTTCCGCCGCCCGGCCTCGATGTGGGCGATCAACGAGGGCGAGCAGACCACGGCATCCGCGAGCGTCTGCTGTGCGAGGCACCGCTAGGTGTGCCATCTCATGACATTGGTTCCTCGCGGTCAGGCTCGGCGGAGCAGGACGTGAGGCGATCGGCGAGCGCGATGACGAGGTCGCGGAGTTCATCGGGGCGCTCGATGACGAACGGCCGGTCGAGTGAGGCGAGTGCCGGGGGCAACCAGTCGAGCCGCTCCGCCCGCAGCTCGACGCGCAGCCAGCGCTCGGTCGCGCGGTCCTTGCCGGCCGCGGACTCGTGCTCCTCCAGGCTCGCGACGCTGGCCGGAAGGTGGGCGCGGACCTGATCAACTGTCCCGTGGATCCGCAAGGTCACCTCATGCTGGTACTCGGCCGTGGCGAACCCTGACAACACGCGCTGTTCCGGACCGGGACCCACTGGCGCTTCGAATGAGCCGGGCAGGGTCCGCGCGTCTGCGATGCGATCGAGCCGGAAGGTTCGGTCCTCGCCGATCTGGGCGTCCTTGCCCGTGACGTACCACCGGCCCGAATGGGCGACGATTCCGTACGCGTGCAGCGTGCGTTCGCTGCGCCGTCCGTCACGGTCGGTGTAGCGGATCGAGACCGGTCGGTGGTGGCGCACCGCATCGGCGATCGTGAGCAAGACCCCAGCGTCCGGGGTGTCGAATGCGCCGGGCTGATCCGTGAAGGCGAGCGCTTCCAGGAGTGTGTCGAGCCGACGGGCGATGTGCTTGGGCAGCACCCGCCGGATCTTCGCCGACGCCGTCTCGCTTGCCGTGCGCTCCGTCGTCGTCAACCCTGCCCGGCGGCCGGCGACCAGGCCGAGCACCACGGCCAGCGCCTCGTCGTTGCTGAGCATGAGCGGAGGCAGGCGGCACCCGGGAGCCAGCCGGTACCCGCCGTAGCGGCCGCGCACCGATTCCACGGGCACGTCGAGGTCGATCAGTTGATCCACATACCGGCGCACGGTGCGCCCTTCGACGCCGAGCCGGTCGGCGAGTTCGGCCACCGTCCGGGTGCCGCCCGACTGCAGCAGCTCCAGGAGTGTCAGCACGCGGCCGGTTGGTCGAGGCATATTGGCAGCCTAACGCGAATACAGGACCGATTCTGTCCACTATTTCTCCTAGCCTGCGACGAGCACACCTCCAGCACAGCCAAGGAGATCCCCATGGACTTCGTCTCGATCCGCATCATCACCAGCGACGTCGCACGCCTCGTCGACTTCTACGAGCGAGCCACAGGGGCGCGGGCGACGTGGGCCACCGAGGACTTCGCCGAACTCAAGACCGCGGGCGCCACCCTCGCGATCGCCGGCACCCGCACGGTCCCGCTGTTCGCTCCGGGCTCTGCCCGCCCGGCGGACAATCACAGCGTGATCACCGAGTTCCTCGTCGAGGATGTGGACCGCGTTCACCAGAACCTGACCGGCTTCGTCACCGACTTCGTCAACGAGCCCACCACGATGCCCTGGGGCAACCGGTCGCTGCTGTTCCGCGACCCCGACGGCAACCTCGTCAACTTCTTCACCCCCGTCACCCCGGCGGCCATCGAAAAGTTCGCACGCTGACGCCACGCACAGCCGCTCACGCGGGAGCCTTGAGATCCCAGGGCTCCCGGTGAACGCGGCCGCCGAGTCCAGGAGCGCCACCAGCAGGGGACATCGGAACGCACCGCTGACCCCCGAAGGACGTCTGCGCTTGTGCCTGCGGGTCGACGCCGGACGTCCGATCGCGCACGTCGCTGTGGGAACCGGGATCTCCCGCCGCTGCCTGGCGAAGTGGTACGCCCGCTGGCGCGCGCACGGCGAGAACGGACTGCTCGACCACTCCTCCCGCCCCGCCACCAGTCCCGCCCGCATCCCCGAGGACATCGCCGACCTGGTGGAGGCGCTCCGGCGGCAGACCAAGCACGGACCAGCCCGGCTCGCCACCGACCTACAGCGGCTGCACGGCGTCACACTCGCGCCGGCGACCGTGCACCGCATCCTGGTGAGGCGAGGACTCAACCGGCTCCGGGACCTGGACCCACCGACCGGCGAGCAGCTGCGCGAGGTCATCCGCTACGAGCACGACAGGGTCGGCGACCTGGTCCACGTCGACATCAAGAAGCTCGGACGCATCCCGACCGGCGGCGGCTGGCGGATGCACGGCGTCGGCACCGAGTCCGCCCGCGCCTCCAAACGCACCGGTCCCGGCACCGGCAAGGCCGGATACACGTACCTGCATTCGGCGCTCGACGACCACTCCCGGCTCGCCTACACCGAGGCCCTGGACGATGAGAAGGCCGTCACCGCGGTCGCCTTCTGGAACCGGGCCGTTTCCTTCTTCGCCGCCCACGGCATCACACAGATCCGCCGCTGCCTCACCGACAACGGCGCGTGCTACCGGTCTACGACCTGGGCTGACGCCCTCGCCGCGACCGGTACGAAGCACAAGCGGACCAGGCCGTACACGCCGCGCACGAACGGGAAGGTGGAGAGGTACAACGGGACGCTCACCCGCGAGTGGGCGTACGTCCGCGACTACACAACCGAGCATGAACGCCGCGTCGCACTCGCGGAGTTCGTGAACTACTACAACTACGAGCGGCCGCACGCAGCGCTCGGCGGCCGACCGCCCATCAGCCGGACCGCCGGGAGCGACTACCGGATCGTCTTCGGCCAGCCGCCCGAACCACTCGCGGACATCCCGCAGCAGCTCACCTTCGAGGACTTCGCGTAACCAAGGTCCCGAGACACCACCGCTAGGCGACGCGCTCGGCGAGGAAGTCCTCCCAGGTGCGCCGGCCCACGGTGGCGCCCTCGAGGGTGAGGTTGTCGCCGGCCCGGTACGCGCGACCGGCCTTTCCCGGCATCCGGACGGGCAGCATCGGGCGGCGCTTGCCACGCGTCCGGAGGTACGGGCGGCTCAGCTCGGCCAGGCCGTACACCTTCGGTCCGGCCAGGTCGGGCACCAGGCCGGCCGGTTCGCCGAGCGTCAGCTCGACGAGGCGGGCCGCGACATCGCGGGCGTCGACCGGCTGGAAGCGGAGGCCGCCCGGGACCGGTATCACCGGCATCTTCGACATCTTCTCCACCACGGTCAGCGCCAGGTCGTGGAACTGGGCGGCGCGCAGCGTCGTCCACGGCAGGCCCGAACCGGCCACGGCCTGCTCGGCGTCGAGCTTCATCTTGAACCAGCCGAGCGGGACCTTGTCCGCACCGATGACCGAGATGTAGACGAGGTGCTTCACCCCGGCGCCCTGCGCGGCCCGCACGAGGTTGCGGGTCGCCTCGTCGTCACCCTTGGGGCCGCCCGCGAGGTGCAGGACGATCTCGGCCCCGGCCACGGCGGCGTCGATTCCCTCGCCCTTGAACAGGTCACCGGCCACGTACTCGACGCCGTCCGCCGCCGGGCGCTCGTTGCGGCTGAGCACCCGCACGGTGTGGCCGGCGTCGCGCAGCAGGGGGACGACGAGGCGCCCGAGCGTGCCCGTACCACCGGTGACCAGGATGGGGGTGGAGGTCATGGCTGCTCCAAGTTCGTTCGACCGAGAGTCTGACTCCCGATCACATCGGCTAGTTTTCGAGCTTCTGATGAGATGACCCGCCGCGCGGAAGGAATGTGACACGGTGGAGGAGAATTCATTGCTGATAGAGCGTTTCGAGGGGCACCGGGCACGTCTGAGGGCGGTGGCCTACCGGATGCTCGGCTCGGTGAGCGAGGCCGACGACGCCGTCCAGGAGACCTGGCTGCGCCTGAGCCGTACGGACGCCGACAGCGTGGAGAACCTCGGTGCGTGGCTGACCACGGTGGTGGGTCGCATCTGCCTGAACATGCTGCGTTCGCGCGAGCAGCGGCGCGAGGAGCCGTTCGAGGTTCACATGCCCGACCCCGTCATCAGCCACGAGTCCGGGATCGATCCCGAACAGGAAGTGCTGATGGCCGACTCGGTCGGGCTGGCCATGATGGTGGTGCTCGAGATGCTGACGCCGGCCGAGCGGGTGGCGTTCGTCCTGCACGACATGTTCGCCGTGCCCTTCGACGAGATCGCCCCGCTGCTCGAGCGGACCGCCGCAGCGACGCGGCAGCTCGCGAGCCGCGCGCGCCGCCGGGTGCAGGGGCAGGCCCCCACTCCCGACCCCGACCTCGGCCGTCAGCGCGAAGCCGTGAACGCCTTCTTCGCCGCCGCTCACGACGGCGACTTCGACGCGCTCGTGGCCGTACTCGACCCGGACGTCGTGCTGAGGGCCGACGGCGGCGTCGCGCGCGCCGGACTGTCCGTGGTGCTGCAGGGAGCGCGGACCGTGGCCGGCCAGGCGGTCACGTTCGG
The DNA here is from genome assembly GCF_014655595.1 of Streptomyces griseocarneus. Lineage (GTDB taxonomy): Bacteria > Actinomycetota > Actinomycetes > Streptomycetales > Streptomycetaceae > Streptomyces > Streptomyces griseocarneus. The sequence continues at coordinate 384,205 of NZ_BNBL01000006.1, forward strand.
GCAGCTCACCCCCTACATACGGCCGGCGCTCATCAACGGTGTCGCCGGAGTCGTCTGCGCCGACGGTGCGTGGCGGTGGTCCGTCATGGCCTTCACCGTGGTGGGCGGGAAGGTCGTCGCCATCGATGTGCTGGCCGACCCGGAGCGGTTGGAACTGCTCGACCTTTCGGTTCTCGACCGGGCGTAGAGGGGCTCGTGGGCGATTGTCAGTGGCCCGTAGGGTGGCGGGATGAGTGATCTTTTCGCCCCGTACGTCGAGGTCGACGGCAGTGCCGTCGACGCCGGTCCGCTGCTGCCCGCACTGATGGGGAACTATGGCCACATGACGGCCATGCAGGTCAGGGGTGGCCGCGTGCGCGGGCTGGACTTCCATCTCGCGCGGCTCGACGCGGCGACGCGGGAGCTGTTCGGGGAGGGGCTGGACGGCGGACGGGTGCGCGAGCGGGTGCGACGGGCGCTGGAGGGCGCGGGCGTCGTCGACGCGGACGTACGGGTCTACGTCCACGCCATGGGCGGCCTCGACGCCGGCCCGGTCGCGACGGTGGTCGTACGCCCCCCATTGCCGGAGCCCGGCGCTCCGCAGCGGCTGCGCAGCGTGCGGTACGTACGACCCCTGGCGCACCTGAAGCACGTCGGGTCCTTCGGGCAGGTCTACCACCTGCGGCGCGTGCGGGCCGAGGGGTTCGACGAGGCGCTGCTGGTGGGGCCGGGCGGCGAGGTGGCCGAGGGGGCCATCACGAACGTGGGCTTCGTGGAGGGGGACACGGTGATCTGGCCCGAGGGGCCGTCGCTGGACGGCATCGCCATGCTGGTGCTGCGACGGGAGATGGAACGTGCGGGGCTGGCGTGGCGGCAGCAGCCGGTGCGTATCGAGGAGCTGGGGCGCTTCGACGGGGCTTTCGTCTGCAACTCGATCGGGGCGGCGCCGGTTTCGGTGATCGACGACACGCGGTTCGCGGTGGAGGGGCGTGTGGTCGGTGAGGTGATGGGGCTGCACGCGGCAGCTCCGTGGGATGTCATCTGATCTGGTGGGGTTTGGCCGGGTTGTGGGACAGTCGGCGCATGGACGTCGTCTACAGCGACAGGCTGGACGCTCTTGAGCAGACCTGGCGGATCTGGGCCGATCTCGGCGCGGAGCTGACCGAGCGGCAGTGGACGGCAGCGACCCGCTGCCCGGGCTGGGACGTGGCTGCGGTGTACGCGCACCACTCGACCTTCCCGAGGGACATGGACGGTCCGCTGCCGCCACTTTCGGGCAGGCCGGGGGTGGAGCCGGTGACGGCCGTGGAGATGGTCCGGCGGTTCAACGCCCCGGGCGGGGTGGCGCATGAGGCGGCCGATGCGGTCGCGAAGGGCGCTGTCTCGGGCGCGGCGGAAGCCGGCGGGGGAGGGCTGGTCGAACGTTTCGCCGTGCGCGGGCCCGGCGCTGTGCGCAGGCTACGGGCGGAGGAACCGGCCCGGACCGTGCCCTGGGGCGCCACGGGGCTGACGCTCGAGCTGGCGGAGGCGGTACGGATCGTGCTGCTCGAAGCCACCGTGCACCTGCTGGACGTACAGCGTGCCCTGGACCGGCCGCCGCTCGTACCGCCCCAGGCGCTGAGCGACACCGCCCTGCTGCTGGCCGAGGTGGCCCCTCCGGTCGACTTCATCGAGGCGGCGACCGGGCGCTCGGCGCGCTCTCCCTTGCCGGTGCTGCGCTAGGCATCCGTGTATCGGCCGCTGAGGCCGTCAAGTACGGGCAACTGGACCTCGAGAGCCCGGTATCCGGTCACATGTACGGGACATATGGGGATGTCGATTGACGCCCGGTCCTGCCGCCTTCGAGTCTGGCGCTCCCGAACTTCGCCGAGGAGTTCGTCCATGGGTCTGCCTATGGGTTCACCCATGGGTTCGCCTATGGGTTCGTCTACGAGGAGGCAGAGATGCCCCGTACCGCCAACGCTCCGACCGGCCGACGCAGAGCCCGATTAGCCATCGCCGCGTGCGGTGCCGCAGCGGCCCTTGTCGCGGGCGCCCTCGCGCCCGCGACCGCCGCGAATCCTGCGCCCCACGCGGCCCCGAAGCCACGGGCGGAGCACTATGTCGCCCTCGGCGACTCCTTCACCGCCGGCTCGCTCATTCCCGTCCAGATCGACGCCGCCTGTGGCCGCTCCAACCGCAACTACCCCTCCCTCACCGCCCGCTGGCTGAGCCCGGCCGAATTCCGGGACGTCAGCTGCGGCGGCGCCAAGACCGACGACATGTGGCGCCCGCAGCCCGGCACCGGCAAACCGGAACAGTTCGCGGCGCTCAAGGCGGACACCACGCTGGTCTCCATCGGCATCGGCGGCAACGACATCGGCTTCGGCGAGGTCGTCAGGGCGTGTACGTACGCGATTCCCAAGCCGATCCCGGACGGCAACCCCTGCGAGCAGCGCTACACGAAGGGCGGCATCGACCAGCTCGCCGAACGCATCCTCGAGACCGCCCCCAAGGTGGCCGCCGTCCTCGCGGAGATCCGCAAGCGGTCCCACAACGCGCACGTGATCGTCGTCGGCTTCCCGGCGATCCTCTCGGAGAATGCCGCGGACGCGGAGGGCTGCAAGGCCTCCTTGCGGATGCCCGTAGGGGACATCCCGTACCTGCGGGACACGATGCGCAGCCTCAACACGATGCTGAGGCACGAGGCGCAGCGGGCCCGTGCGACCTATGTCGACACCTACACGCCGTCCGTCGACCACAACGCCTGCCGGCCGTTCGCCGAGCGCTGGGTCGAGGGCATGTACCCGCGGGCCGAGCGCCCGGCCTGGCCCTTCCACCCCAACGCGAACGGCGAGGCGGGGATGGCCGAGGCCGTGAAGCGGACCCTGGCTGCCCCAAAGGTATGAATATGTCGACATAGAGGTCTATCTACGCTCGTCTCCGGCAAGTCCTCTTGACAACTGTTGTCCGGGGGGTAATCACCGGAGGAGCCGCCATACGACGAGTGCTGATGTAGCCCGCATCACGGTGGACTGTCGCGGTACCCGGTGATGCGTACGCGGTGGGGGTGGCCGGGGCGCCTGGGCCCTGGCCACGCCCCACCGCCCGCGGCAGCTGTGCACCCGGTTTTTGACCTACTTAAGGGCTGGCCTACTTGAAGGGCTGGCCTGCTTGAACGACGGGCCTACTTGAACGACTGGCGCAGGGCGGCCAGGGCGATGCCGACCTCCGGGGTTTCTCCGGCGGCTTCGTCGAGGGCGGCGGTGAGGGTTTCCTCGTAGGTGGCGCGGGCTTCCTGGTGACGGGTGTGGCCGGAGTCCTTGATGACGGCGTAGACGCCGCGCTTGTCGTCCGGGCACAGATCGCGGAAGGCCAGGTCGGCGGCGTGCAGCCGGCCGACCAGGCGGGTCACCGAGCTCTGGTTGAGACCGAGGCGGGCCGCGAGGTCCTGCATGCGCAGTTCGCCGTCGGGGGCATCCGTGAGAAAGCCGAGGGCCCGGTACTCCGACAGGCCCAGGCCGTGCCGGCGCTGCAGGGCGGCGCCCAGGCGACTCTCCACGTGCGCGTGCAGGGCCAGGAGGCGGCTCCACATGCGGGCGTCCGCGACTCCGGATGTTCCGGATGTTCCGGACGCTCCGGAGGGGGTGCTGACCTGCGAGGTCATCTGCTGCTCCCTTTGCTCGCTCGGCGGTTGACGCAAGCTTACTTGTACATGCATGCTTTTCCCTAGCAAGGAAGTTGCACGTACATACAACTACCCCGGGAGGTCTTCCCATGGCCTGGATCTACCTGCTCATCGCCTCGGTCTTCGAGGTCGTCTTCGCCCTGGCCACCAACGCCACCCACGGCTTCACCGTCCTGGGCCCCTCGCTCCTGACCGCCGGGGCCGCGGCCGGAGGCATCTTCTTCCTCAGCCTCGCCCTGAAGAGCCTCGACGTCGGCGTCGGCTACACCGTGTGGACCGGCATCGGCTCCGTGGGCACCGTGATCCTCGGCTCGGTGATCTTCCACGAGGCCATGAACGTCTGGAAGGTGCTGGCCTTCGTCCTGATCATCGGCGGCGTCCTCGGCCTCAAGCTCGCCGACAAGTTCACCAAGAGCGCGGCCACCGTCTGACCCGCCGCCTGACCGCCGACCGCCCCTATCTGCCTTCCCTCTTCACGTTTCAAGGAGCACATCGTCATGGCCTGGGTCTTCCTCGCGATCGCCATCGTCTTCGAGATCGCCTTCGCGCTCGGCACCAACGCCACCAACGGCTTCACCAAGCTCTGGCCGTCCGTCTTCACCCTGCTCGCCGCCGCCGGCGGCATCTTCACGCTCAGCCTCGCCCTCAGGACCCTGGACGTCGGCGTCGGCTACACGATCTGGACCGGCATCGGCTCCATCGGCACCGTCGTCTTCGGCGCCCTCATCTACAACGAGAAGATCACCCTCCCCAAGGTCCTGTCCTTCGCCGCGATCATCGCCGGCGCCATCACCCTCAAGCTCGCGGCGGGGGCGTGACCGATCGTGATCACTTCCAGGGGATGTTGAGCCAGGGGCTCTGCGGGTCGCTGACGAGCAGCTGATGTATCTCGAGGACGTCGAGGTACCAGTTCCCGAACTGCTCCTCGTCGAAGTGCAGGCAGCGGCCCAGAATGAATCCGGCGGAGAAGTCCTCCCACGAGTAGTAGGAAGCCTGGCTGAGCTGACTGGCGCGGATGATCGCGCTCTCGGCCTCCGGTATGCCGCAGTAACGGCCCTGTACGCCCCAGAGCGCCATGTTGACCGCACGGCCGTAATACCAGGCGTTGACGGAACGCACCTGTTTGGTCTCGCCCAGCAGACCGTCGGCCCGGAAACGGGCCTCGTAGCGGGTGATACGACCGATGAGCTGCTGCAGGCGCCCGATTTCCGCTTCGACGCCGCTCGCTTCGACGCTGCTCGCTTCGACACCGCTCGCGTCGCCGTCCGCCGCATCGTTCGCCGTATCAGTCGCGTTGCGACGTACGACACGCGCCGTGACCTCGCGCCAATGGGCCGGGTCCACGGTGCCACCGTACTGGCGGGCGATCGCCTGTCGTATGTCGAGCACGAACTCCCATGCGGAACCGCTCTCCTGGAGAAGGCTCGCCTGCTGTCGCTGCCAGTCCTCCCGGGAGGTGATGCCCCACCAATCCTTCAGGTTTCTGCGCAGGCCCGAATAGCTGCCGTTCGCGGCGATCGCGTTCCAGGGGTTTCCGGCCCGCACACTGAGAAGCGCTCCGCATGCCAGCCCGTGGGCGACTGTTCCCCGGAGAGGGCCGCCGACCCACAGTGTGTGAAGCGTCTTGGAGGTGTCCTTCGCCGCACGCTGCGCATGCTCCTGCCACACCGCCCGGTGTTCGGGCGTGGCAGGGAAGAACGCCTCGCAAGGCGTCCCCGGATTGATGGCCAACCAGGCCTCGGGCTCCGGCCAGAAGCCGGCGACCCCGTCGAGATCGTCCGTGAAGAAGACGGGATCCGCGACAGGAGCGGGCAGGACGCCGTGCGTCAGAAAGGCGTAGCACTTCCTGCCCAGCCGGGGCTCCCAGTAGGTGCCGACCCTGACCTTCCCGGGGTGGGAATCGGCGAAGTCGCGAGGCATCGCGTGAAAGAGACTCACGCCGGCGAGAACATCGAAGTATGCGGCCCAGTCGCCCCGCACCTTCGCCTCGTACAGCTTCCGCTCGACCTCACTCGGCGCCTGCCACGGTGGCGGCACCTGACCTGGTATCTCCATGATCGGGCACTCTACGGGGTGGGGGGTTCCGCGTCCGTGGCGAGCCGGGCGTGCGACTCGACGTCGTAGCGAACGCCGTCGTAGAGGAGCTTCTGCCGCTGAATGCCCTCGACGGCGAAGCCGGCGGCCGTCGCGACGCGGCACGAGGCCGGATTGTTCACCCGGTGCCCGAGCTCGAGCCGGAACAACCCGAGATCGTCGAACGCCCACCGCGCGACGCCCCGGCAGGCCCGCCCGGCGACGCCGCGCCCGCGTGCGCTGCGGGTGGTCCAGTACGACACCCACCCGGTGTCATGCCGCCGGTCGACAGCGCTGACGGCGACATTGCCGAGCACGGTGCCTTTGCCGTCGCCTTCTCCTTCGACGACGGCAAAGGAGAACGCTGTCCCTTCCTCCCACTGCGCGACCCGCGCCCGAACCCACTGCCGCGCGTCATCGTCCGACTCGACGGCCTGAGGCGCCTGCCACCGCATCAACGGCTCGGCATACGCCTCAAGAACGGCGGGGGCGTCCCCCACGCCCCACCGCCGCAAAACCAACCCCGAAGCCTCAACCACCTCACGCACGTGCGGATTCTGCCGGGACGGGCACGTCGTCGCCACCGTAATTCCGCGGCCGCCGCCGCTTGATGACGGCCACCGCGGCGAAGACGACGGCTCCGGCGAGACAGACCACGACGGCCGGATTGACGAAGCCCGGCACCATCTCGACGGAGGCCTGGACATCGGACACACACCGCGCGGAAAGCGGAAACGCACTCTGCTTGGTCCGGGCATGATCCGGCAGCTCAGGATCGCCGGCGAACCTCACGGCGGGACACCACTCGGGCTCATCCCCGAGCAGCACCCCCACAACCCCACCCCATACGCCAACACAGCCCCACCCAGCCACCACCATCCCCCTTCGCCCCAGGCCGAAGCCCCGACGCGGCGCGTAAGCCGCCGAGCGCGGAGCGCACGCACGGCTTTGGCGAGCAGGGCACAGGCAAGCACGGGCGCGGCGAAGAGAAGCGTCAGAACGAGGATGAGCATGGGGTCACCTCATCACACACGAATCGCCACGCTTCCTCAGGCGCATAGCGCTTAGAATTAATGATGGCAATAAGCGGGCACTTTTATCTCTAAGGGCGCTTAATTCGCTTTGTGGTATACGTTAGTCAAAGTGGTGAGTGACGATCCAGTGATCGTACTCTTCAGTTGTTGCGGCGCATAGAAACCTGCCGTCCACGGAGAGGGCTACAAACTCAGGATCGCCTCCATCCTGTAGATTTGAGGCCAATTCAGAATCGCTTGACCACTTGACGAGGGTCCAGCCGGCTCCCCAACTCCCTTTTCCTGCAATGCTGATGAGAAAAGTTCCATCGGCGGCAAAGAGGGGGCCATTCGAGGCGTGAGTGAGCCATTGCCGATCCACTTCTGAGAGGGCATCAGGGATAGCGTTCCTGACGGTGGCCGCTGGAACTGTTTCCATGCTCGCCACCAACATCCATGCTTGCTCTACCGTAAGTACGCCTTCCGCGTGGTGTGTTTTGAGTGCGGTCAGGCCGCTGGCGGAAATAAGGCGAAGCTGATATTCCCTGCCTGTGTCAGTCACTGGTAGCCTCATTCGTCATAGAACAGGTGGTGATCTCCATCGGGTTTGTTTATTTTTGCATAGCGCTCCAACTTCCCGTAGTTACTGTTGTCCCAGCCAAAGTTTACCCAGGTCCTGCTGCTCTCACCCTTCGGCTTACCTGCATGGAAATGAGGGCCCGCAGGGTCGTGGGTGTGTTCGACAACTACTCGAGAGCCTTGCGGCGTCTCATGCTGACGGAAGTTTCCCCAGTGCGATGGCTCATTCGAGTAGATGTATCCTTCCGTATGCTTCATTCGTATATCGCCCGTTACCTCCCATTCGGCCAGCAGTTCAGATTCGGGGCCAATGCCAGCCAGCTCGTGGGCAGCCTTCTCGGCCTCGGCCCGAGAGAAGGGATTTGATTTCTCTCCGCGCGGAGGGCACCCGGAGAGCCCCAGCGGATCCGCCCACGTATGCGGGTTGTGAACATACGTCGCCGGATTGGGGGCCGGGGCGAGGCCCAGGGGGTCCGGGGTGGTGTAGCGGGCCGTTTCCGGGTCGTAGTGGCGGTGGACGTTGTAGTGGAGGGCCGTTTCCGGGTCGAAGTATTGGCCGGGGAAGCGGAGGGGGGTGTAGGCCGTGCTGTCCTTGGGCCAGGTGGTCGTGCCCCAGAGGGTGGTGCGGGTGCGCCAGGTGATGGTGCCTGATTCGTCGACCAATTCTGTCGGGGCGCCGACCAGGTCCGTGACGATCGCGAAGAAACGGCTGTCTATCTCGCGTTGCGGGGCGTCCGCCGCGGATATTCGTTCCGTCTGGGCGACGGGGCGGAGGCCGTCGTGGTCCCAGGTGAGGGTGACCGGGTTGGGGAGGTCGGCCGAGACCGTGGTCTGTTCGGTGAGGGTCGGGCCGTCCCAGGTGAAGTCGGTCTGTTCCGCGACGTCGCCCGTCGGGGTCAGGCGCTGTTTGGCGATGCGGCGGCCCAGCGGGTCGTACAGGTACCGCCACCGTGTGCCGTCCGGAGTGGTCACCGCCCTCAGGCGGTCCTCCGCGTCCCATTCGTACCGCCACGTGTCCGGCTTCCGTGACAGGCGGGTCTTCTGGCGCAGGATGACGCGGCCCTGCGCGTCGTGTTCGTAGCGGATGCCGCCGGCGCGGGTGATGCGGGTGCCTGTGTACTCGCGGGGGCCCTGGGCTTCCTGGCCCGGGTGGGTGGTGGGCCAGGTGGCGTTCGTCTGGTTGCCCGCCTCGTCGTAGGCGTAGCGTTCCTGCCAGCCAGGGGCGTTCACCGCGGTGACGCGGCCGGCCGGGTCGAGATCGAAGGTGCGGTCGTTGACGGCCGTCAGATAGCCGTCACGACGGTAGGTGAAGGACCGGTTCTGGAGCGGGGCGGTGGCCGACGTCAGTGCCTGGTGCGTCAGCCGGCCCGAGCCGTCCCACGCGTGCTGCAGCGTGATGTCGTCGCCGAAGTGGCGTGCGACCTCACGTCCGACCGCGTCGTGTTCCAGGTCGAACGTGTGGCCCGAGGTCGTGTGCGTCGTGCGCCTGCTCGCCGCGTCGTACGTCCAGGTGCTCGTGGCGCCCGTCGGCGTGATGCGGCGCGTTCTGCGCCCCAGGCCGTCGTAGGCGAACGTCAGCGTCCTGCCGTTCGTCGTCTCCGACTTCACCCGCCCCAGACGGTCGCGGCCGTAGACCAGCGTCGCGCCCGGACCGGCCGCCTCCAGCAGGCGGCCGGCCGCGTCGTGCGCGTACGTCGTCACGTCGCCGGCCGCGTCCTTGGCCACCACCCGTCCGAGTACGTCGTGCTCGTACGTGATGGTCTGGCCCAGGGCGTTCGTACGGGCCACCAACTGGCCCGCCGCGTCGTGCGCGTACGTCAGCCGACGGCCGTCGAAGTCGGTCTCCTCGACCAGACGACCGACCGGGTCGTACGCGTAGTCCCAGGTAAGACCCTTCGGGTTCGTAACCTTGGTGAGCCGCAGCTCCAGATCGTGCGTGAACTCGTGGCGGACGTCGTCGGGGCCGGTCTGCGCGGTGAGCCGGTCGAAGTGCGTGTACTCGTACGTCGTCACACCGCCGACCGCGTCGGTGTGGGTGAGGCAGTTGCCCTCGCCGTCGTACGTCCAGGACTGTTCGGCGCCGTCCGGGCCGACGCGGCGCAGGAGGTGACCTTCCCGCGACCACCACATGCGCGTCGTGGCACCGAGCGGATCGACGACGGCCTTCACGCGGCCGAAGACGTCGCGCCGGTAGCTGGTGACGCCGCCCAGGGGGTCGGTCACCTCGATCACCAGGCCGGCCGCGTTGCAGCGGAGTCGCGTCGTATTGCCGAGCGCGTCGGTGATGGCGGCCGGGTGGCCGAGCCCGTCGTACGTGAAGCGGGTCACCGCGCCCGTCGGGTCGGTGACGGACGTGCGGTTGCCCGACGCGTCGTACGTCTGGTGCCAGACGGAGCCGTCCGGATCCGTCACCGTCTCCGGCAGGCCCACCGTGGCGTCGTACGACGCCCGGGCCTCCCGCCCGTCCGGGCGTACGACCGCGATCAGGCGGTCGTCATCGTCGTAGCGGAGGCTGATGGTGCGGCCGAGCGCGTCGGTGCGGGTGAGGAGCCGGTTGAACCTGCCCCACGTGGAGCGTGTCGTCGCACCGTCCGGCGCGATCTCGGCCACGACGTGCAGGGCGTCGTCGATCACGTAGCGCTTGGTGTGGCCGGCCGAGTCCGTCACGGCCGTGACGCGGAGGCCGGTCTCCCGGTCCGTCTCGTCGTAGTCGAATGCCGACTGGAGATGGCCGGCCGCGCCCGACTGTGCCACGCAGCGGTCGCGTTCGTCGTAGACGTAGTCGAAGTGGCTGCCGTTGCGATCGGTCCACGAGGTGATGCGGCCGTGCTCGTCGTAGCCGAACCGGAGCGGCTCGCCGGACGAGTTGACGATCTCGGAGAGATGGCCGTCCGTGTAGCCGTAGCGCACCAGCTCCATGTCCGAGCCGTCGGGCGCTGCGCCGGCCAGATGCAGGGCGGTGATGCGGCCGGTGTCCGTGGAGATGCGGAGGTGGTAGCCCGCGTCGTGGACGATGTCGGTCGGGGTGCCGTCCGCCGCGTGCACGAAGGTGATGCGGTGGCCGTTGCGGTCGGTCAGTTCCTCGAGCAGCGCGAGGCCGGTGTCGTAGGGGGTGTCGTACGGGCGGAAGCGCCAGGTCCGGCCGGCCGCGGGATCGCTGACGCTGTACGTGCCGTCGGCGTCGACGGACAGGGGCCAGCGCCGGCCCACGACCGGCATGGTGGGCACCCCGGGAACGGGATGGGGGTAGGACAGCAGGACGCCGTCCTCACGGACGAGGATGACGCCCTCGGAGTCGATCTCCAGGCGCTGGTCCGCGGTGCTCGCCCAGGCCGGGCCGAACCACATGCCCTGGCGGTAGGACGACTCGAAGTGGCGGGAGAAGACGAGGGGGAGCGAGCCGGGGAGTGTGACGTCGGTCTGCGGGAGCAGCATGCGGCCCGTCGCGACGTCGACGGGGTCCTTTTCGCAGACCTTGTTCTCCTCGCCTCGCGCGGGATCGTCCGGGCCCTCGTTGACCTTCTCCCGCGCCGGCGTCGGCGGTTTCTCCGCCGCCTCCGCCGCTACTTCCTTGGGCATCTCTTTGGGAGCGGATTTCGCCGCCGCGCCCTCGGCTCCCTTCGCGGCTTCGCGTCGCGCGCTCGTGAGGGCCGCGCGTTCGCCGGATGCCGCGCCGGCGCTTGCGCCGCCGGTCATGACGGTCATGGCGATGTTTCCGGCGAGGCGGCCGCCGGCTTCGGAGGGGTCCTTGCCCCAGCCGTCGCCGACCAGGGTGGCCGGTATGCGTTCGGGGTGGGAGGCGAGGGAGAGCATGCCCGCGGCGGTGTTGGAGACGCTGTTCAGGTATGCCGCGGGGTGGGAGAGGTTGTAGGGGTCGAAGGGGCTGACGCTGCGGGCCGTTCTGGCGATGTCCGTCACCGAGCGGACCACGCCGCCGCCCGCGTGCAGGAGCTCGACCTTGCCGCCGTCGCGGACGTCGGCGCCGGTGGCCATCATGCGCTGACTGAAGGAAGGTTTCTGCGGGGCGTGGGCGACGGCCGCGTCGACCCTCGACTTCGCCTCGCCCGCCGCCGTGTCGCGCTGCTTGCGGGCCTCGGCCAGGAGGCGTTCGGCTTCCTTGAAGTCCGCCTTGCCGGGATTGTCGGGCTTGGTCGGTGCCGGGCCGAGGGCCTGGCACCTGCGGGCGGCCTCGGCGGCCGCCTCCTTGTAGGCGTCGACCTGGCGGTCGTACGCCTCAGCGGCCTTCTTGTTCGTGTCCTTGCCGCGCTTCCAGAGGCGGATCGCCTCCTTCGCCTGGCCCTGGGCCCAGGTGACGGTGTGGGCGTACGTCTCCAGCGCACCGGCCGCCGCCTCGCACGCGTCGGCGGCCTCGGCCCACTTCTTCGGCTGCTCCACGAACTTCGCCGTGAAGGCGTCGGCTCCCTCGCCCTTCCAGCCGTCCGTGGCACGCACCTTCAGAAGAGCCGTGTGGGTCGTGTCGAAGGCGGTGTGGAAGTTACGCAGGTGCTTGGCGGTGGCGTTGATCTGCTTGGCGTCGCCGTGGACGAGCTCCCTGGGATCCTCGGTCTCGCCCAGCCGATGCTCGCCGACATGGGCGCCGAGACTGGAGGCCGTCTTGTCACCCCAGCGCTCGACCGAGTCCGCCGCGTCGTCCGCTCCGACCTTGTGCAGGCCGTCCGCGACGACGTCCGTGCCCTTGTCGACAACCTTGCCGACGGCCTTCTTGCCCTTGTCGACCGTCTCCTCGACCGCCTCCCCGGCCTTGTCGAAGACCTTGCCGACATCCCACTTCGAACCCATCAGCTGTAGTCCTCGATCTTGCTGCCCAGGCGGACCGCCAGCCCCGCCGCGTTCGGGGCCTCGCCGACGTCCTTCGCCGTCCGCGACCACGTCTCCCCGGCGTCCTTGGTCGCCTTCGCGAACGACTTCCCGCTGTAGTCCGCGTCACGGACCTGCGTGACCGGGTTGTCGGCCAGCACGTCCTTCATCCGCATGCCCTCGACCTGCTCCTCCGTCAGGTGCGGATTGCCGAAGGCCGCGTTGGCGACCACCTTGACCGTGTCCTTCACGTACTGGTCGCCCTCGTGGTAGTAACCCGCCGCCAGCCCCACGCGCTGCGCGAACTGGCTGCCGTCGTGCACCAGCGCCCGCACGCCCCACTCCCAGCGCTCGCAGAACGACTTGAAGGCGGCGGTCAGGCCGTCGTGGCCCGTCTCCACGCCGGACAGGGCGAGGTCCTCGAAGCCGCGGCCGACGGCGGCGGTGCCGGCGGTGCCGACCTCCTTGAGCTCGCCGATGGCGGCGTTGATGCCCTTGGTGATGCCGTCCAGGGCGTCCTGGCCGGCGTGTATGCCCCCCTTGCCGCTCACTGCGTGGGCTCTCCGTTTCCGTGGATTGTGTTGGGTGTGGCGGTGGCGAAACGATTCCCCGGGACGTCCAGCGCGTCCAGCGCCACCTCGTCCGGGACGATTCCGCGTACGGGCGGAAACAGCACCGGCCGCTCGCCGCCCACATCCAGCGCCACGCCGGCCGGCCCCGTCACCGCCGGAACCACTACGTCCAGCAGCCGCGCCCCCAGCACCGAGCGGTAGTCCCACGCGCCGTCCGCCGTCAGGCCGTGCGCCACGGCGAACCGCGCCAGCGCCGTCTCGTCCGTGAACGCGCACACCCAGCGGATGCCGTCCATGTCCACGGACCACAGTCCACCGGCCTCGTCCAGGGGGACCAGCACGGCGGTGCGGCGGAACTCACCCACCAGGGCGGACGGGTGGGCCTGTTGCGTGTACATCGCGGCGATTTCAGTGAGGAGGGCGTGCGGCATCGGGTCGGCCTTTGGGAGGGAGGGGGTGTTGGGTGTCAGATTTGGGCGGCAAGGGCCTTGCGGCGACGACGGGTGATGACCATGGGGACGGCGACTGCCAGTGCGATTGCGGTGGCGGCTGCCGCAATCACTGCGTTGCGCGTCGACAGCAGACCGGCGTCATTGCCGGTGGCCTTGACGTCCCTCGCCGTCGCGGTGACGGTCCGATTCGCCGGTGGGGCGGCTGCGGCGAGCTCCGGGAGGGGGCTTACGTCGGCGGGGCCGGGGTCGCCGGGGTTCTGGAGGGCGATGCGGGGGCGGACCACGCCGTAGCCGATGGCGTCGCTGCGCTTCTCGCCGCTTTTGGGGGCGCCGGCGGTGTTGATGAGGACGCGCAGGACCTGGTTCGCCGTCCAGTCGGGGTGCGCGGACCAGACGAGTGCGGCGGAGGCGGAGGCCAGGGCGGTGGCGTCGCTGGTGCCGTCGCCTGTGCAGAGGCCGCCAGTGCCGTCGGTGCACGGTGCCACCATGTCGGTGCCGGGGGCGGCCAGGTCCACCTGGGGGCCGTGCTGGGACCACGGGGCTGCCTTGACCTCGCGGTTGACTGCGGCGACGCCGATGACGCCCGGCGTGGCGGCGGGGTACTGCACGGCGTTGTCCTTGTCGCCTGTATTGCCGACGCCAGCGAAGATCAGCTTGCCCTTGGCCAGCGCGTAGCTGATGGCGCTGTCTTCCTCAGGCCGCTGTCCCCAGCCTGCCATTGAGATGTTGATGACTCTCGCATCCGAGTCTGCTGCGTATCTAATGGCGGATGCCATCATCGTGGACTGTTCCTTGTAGCTCTTCGGGTTGGCCACGCGAAGGGGGAGAACCTTCGCCCCCGGCGCAAGGCCGTAGGCGCCTGCTCCCTTTCCTGTTCCTGCGATGAACAAGGCCATTCGTGTACCGTGGCCGTCCTCGTCGGAACGCCCGTCAACGTATTCGCCTGAATAGTCATGGCCTTCGAGAACTTGGCCCTTCAAGTCTGGTTCATCTGCGTTTACGCCCGAGTCGACGACCGCGATGGTTACACCCGACCCTGTACTGGACTTCCACATCTCCTCAGCATGCATGGCGTTCAAGTACCACTGCTGAGAGCGAATGGTGTCCGCGTGAGCTGGTGTGCAGATGATGAGTGCGCTGAACGATGCCGCTGCTACTCGTAGTAGTTGGGCCCGACTTCGGGGTGGCCTGAGCATGCCGATCCTTCTTGGTCCGATGCCTCAGAGGGTTTAGTCAATGACCGGAGGAACCACCCGGCGATGGCCTTCTGCCCACGAGGTCTGGTCTTCGACAAGGTAGTCCGGCCGTCGATCACGCCGATTTCGCTTGGACTGCCCTGACGCTGACGGGTCTCTCACGAGCCCTGCTCCGCCAGGCGTAAAAGGGCTGCCGGTAGCACCAGCACGTGATTGCGGGCGCCCGCCGACAACTCCGCCAGGCTCGGTTGCCAGCCGTCGACCGCCTCCTCCGCGCGGAGTCGCCGCTGCCCCGCTCCCCGCGGGCACGGCACCGGGACCGTAGGTCATAGGGGAACGGCTCTGGTTCGCTTGGCTCTGTTCGGTGCCGATGACTGTGCCCCTCGGCATCCGGCCACCACCGGGTTCGGAGCCTTTGGGGGTGGGAGACGGGCGTCCTCCGACAACGCCATCGTTGGGCGTGCCCATACGGGAGACAGGCAAGGGCGGCCGCACATGGCCGCGCTCCTGTATCGGAAAGACGCGGTTTTGTGCACCGCGTGCGCCCCGATCGACGGAATTAGGGTCCGTTCTTTTCCCTCCGAAGTCCGTGGTAGGTGGTGGAACAACGACGTGGTCTGTCGGCCTAGAGCCATCCGCCATTCCGCCCCCCGGCGGCAGCGAGGACGCTTCACCGGCCGATGGGTAGTGCGGAGGCAGCTTGGGCGTCACGCTGTCGACCCGACTTCGAGCCTGATCGGGGATGTCGGCGGTAGGGGAAAGAGCTACGGGCTGAAAGGGCCTGCCAACGCCGCCTGCGGGAATGCCGGGCGATGGAATTGGTGAAGCTGATGCATGTCCACTGGGCGCTCCCGTGCCGAGGCCCGCCGGCGCCGTCGTACCGGCAGCGGGACCCATCCGTCGAAGGTGCTCGACGCCGACTTTGGGCGGAGGCATCCAAGCGTCCGGCATCGGCCGGAACGTAGGCCGTGGCGCAACCGACATCTGGTGTGCCGACCACGCGTAGGACTCCGCGAGCTTGCGCATCTGTTGGGCCGCTTCTGCGCGGTCGCGGTCCAGACGTAGCTGGGCGTCGTAGGCCTGGCGCTGGGTGGGGCCGGAGGACTGGGGGTGGTGGAGGCCGCCGGACTGGTCGGAGACCAGGGGTGAGGTGTACTTGCCCACCTGGTCCGATGGGGTGCGGCGGTACGCATCAAGCGTCGACTGCGCCGCCGCTGACGGCTTCGGCATGGCCGACTTCACCTCGGACAGTGTGGAGGCCGCGTGGGCCATCCACTGGCCCGCGGTGCCGCTCAGCTCACCCAGTCGCAACGTCGCATTGGCCATGTCCGCACCCCACGTACGGAAGGCCTCGCCCGCCTCGCCCTCCCACTGCACCTGGGCCACGTGCCCCTTGAGCTCATCACCCAACAACGTGATCAACGCCGCCGCCGAAGCCAGCCGGGCCGCCATCAACGCGGTGCGCTCGACGTCCGCGTGCTCGACCATCGCGCACAGCTCGTCGTGCGTCTTCGACTCGAAGTCCGACGCGATGATCAGACCGCTGGCCGGCTTCGGCAGGATCGGACTCACCGAACCCGACGACGGCGATGGCGACGGCGATGGCGATAGCGATCCCGACGACCCCGGTGATGCCGTCATCAGAATTCCCCCTCCTCGAGCACCCGTCACAAGACCCCTGTCACAGACTACTGACGGCCTGTGACAGTCCCCGCCGTCCTCGTCGGCCCACTGCCGCCCCGGCCTGCTGTCGGTACAACTCGTGTCCCGTTAACGTGTGTTCGATCGGGAGGAAGGGGCTTCGGGTGACCGGTTTCATAGGCGGGGACGTAGGCCGGGACTGCGAAGGGCTCGCCGCGCAGGCCCAGGCGCTGGCCGACCGTCAGGTTTCCTCCCGGGAACTCGTCGAGCGGTCCCTGCGGCGGATCGCCGCCACGCAGCCCACCCTCAATGCCTTCCGGGTCGTGCGGGCCGAGGCCGCGCTGCGGGAGGCCGAGGAGGCCGACCGGAGGCTCGCGGCGGGGGAGCGGGGGGTGCTGCTCGGTGTGCCCATTGCCGTGAAGGACGACATGGACGTGGCCGGCGAGCCCACCGCCTTCGGGTGCCCCGGGGACTTTCCGCGCAAGAAGGAGGACAGCGAGGCCGTACGCCGATTACGGGCCGCCGGCGCTGTGATCGTCGGCAAGACGAACACCCCCGAACTGGGGCAGTGGCCCGTCACCGACGGGCCCGCCTTCGGGGTGACCCGCAATCCGTGGAGCCTGGAGCACAGTCCCGGCGGGTCGTCCGGCGGCTCCGCCGCGGCCGTCGCCGCCGGGCTCGTGCCGGCCGCGCTGGGGTCGGACGGGGCGGGGTCGATCCGGATACCGGCCGCCTGGACGCACCTCGTCGGGATCAAGCCGCAGCGCGGGCGCATCTCCACCTGGCCGCAGGGGGAGTCCTTCCGGGGGATCACCTCGGACGGTCCGCTGGCCCGTACCGTCGGGGACGCCGCGCTGCTGCTGCAGGCGGTGAGCGGGTCGCACGCCGGTGACCTGCACCGGCCGCCCGCCGTGGACGCCCTGGCCGCCGCCGGGCACGAGCCCCGGCGGCGGCTGCGGATCGCCCTGTCGCTGCGGCCCGCCTTCGCCGCCGTACGGCACTGGCTCGACCCCGTCGTCCGCGACGCCACCCTGCGCATCGCGACCCGGCTGGAGATCCTCGGGCACGACGTCGTGGAGGAGGACCCGCGCTACGGGCCCATCGGGTTCACCTTCGTGCCGCGGTCGATGGCCGGCGTCCGGGACTGGGCCGCGCGCGTGCCCGACCGGGCGCTGCTGGATGCCCGTACGCGCGTCAACGTGCGCGGCGGAACCCTCCTCGGCGGGGGCGCGTTGCGCGCCGCGCGCGCGGCGGAGGCGCCGCTGCGCCGCCGGATCGGCGAGATGTTCTGGCGGTTCGACGCCGTGCTGACGCCCACCACGGCCGTACCACCGCTGCGCACCGGGGACCTGGCGGGCATCGGCACCCGCGACACCAACGCCCGGATGATCGCCGCCTGTCCGTACGCCTGGCCCTGGAACGTCCTGGGCTGGCCCGCCGTAAGCGTGCCCTCCGGCGTCACCGCCGCCGGGCTGCCGCTCGGCGCCCAGCTGCTCGGGCCTGCCAACAGCGAGCCCCTGCTCATCTCGCTCGCCGCGCAGCTGGAGGAGGACCAGCGGTGGTACGAGCGATGGCCCGACGGGCACCCGGCCTGACACGCCGACCACGTCGGTGACTACGGCGCCAGGACGTCCAGTTCCGCCATCGCTCCCGCCGCGATCTCCCGCGTCAGGGCCTCGGCCCGTTCCGCGTCCCGTTCCCGTACCGCCTCCGCGACCCGTACGTGCAGGGTCACCGCGGCCGGGTCGGGGTCGGTGAACATCACCTGGTGGTGGGTGCGGCCCGTGAGGACCTCGGCGACGACGTCGCCGAGGCGGGCGAACATCTCGTTGCCCGAGGCGCGCAGGATCACGCGGTGGAAGGCGATGTCGTGGATCAGGTAGCGCTCGAGCTGCTGGCCGCGCGAGGTGGCGACCATGCCCAGGGCGTGCTCGGTCAGTTCGGCGCACTGGGCGGGGGTGGCCAGGCGGGCGGCGAGGCCGGCGGCCACGGGTTCGATCGCCGAGCGCAGCACGGTCAGCGAGCGCAGCTGGCGGGGGCGGTCGGGGCCGGCCAGGCGCCAGCGGATGACGCGCGGGTCGTAGACGTTCCACTCCTCCGGCGGGAGGACGGTCACGCCGACGCGGCGCCGGGAGGCGACCAGGTGCATGGACTCCAGGACGCGGATCACCTCGCGGACGACGCTGCGCGAGACCTCGAACCGCTCCTCGATCTCGTCCGTGCGCAGCACGCTGCCCGGGGGGTAGTCGCCCGCCGTGATCGCGGGGCCCAGGGCGTCCAGCACGCGCGCGTGCAGGCCGCTTCCTCGCTGACCTCCCTGTTCCTCCGGTTCCCCCTGTGCCCGCTTGTCCATGGGGTCAGCCTACGGGCCGGACCGCTCGGCAAATAAGTATGACGTTTTGGTTTACCGACTCTTGAATACGTCATACCCAATGAGCTTCAGTGAGGCCGGACGCCGATGTCGACGGAGACAGCGAGGAACGCATGACCGCCACCACCCCCCACCTCGTCGTGGTGATGGGCACCGCCGGTACGGGCAAGACCACGGTCGGGCCGCTGGTGGCTGCGGCGCTCGGCGTTCCGTACGCCGAGGGCGACGACTTCCACCCGGCCGCCAACATCGCCAAGATGTCGGCCGGCGTCCCGCTGGACGACGACGACCGCGCCCCCTGGCTCGACGCCGTCGGCGCGTGGGCCCGCGGCCGGGCCGGGTCGGGCGGCGTCGTCAGCTGCTCGGCGCTCAAGCGCGCGTACCGCGACCGGCTACGGGCCGCCGCGCCCGGGATCGTCTTCCTCCACCTCACCGGTGACCGGGAACTGATCGCCGCCCGGATGGCCGCCCGCCAGGGCCACTTCATGAGCGCCCGGCTGCTGGAGTCGCAGTTCGCCACCCTCGAGCCGCTCGAGGACGACGAGGCGGGCGTCGCCGTCGACGTCACGCCCGAGGCGGCCGTCATCGCCGAGCGGGCCGTCGCCGCGCTGCGGCGCCTCTGACGGCAGCCGTCCCCACTCGGCTCCCCCTACTCCCCCCACCCCACCTTCACAAGGAAGCCCGTGAGCACTCTCAGCGTCGAGATGCTGGCCGCGGCAGCACCCACCGCACCGATCACTTCGGCGGGTCACGCACAGCTCGGCATCGCCGTCCTCGTCGGCATCGCCGTCATCGTCCTCCTCATCACCCGCCTCAAACTGCACGCCTTCCTCTCCCTGACCATCGGCTCGCTCGTCCTCGGAGCCGTCGCGGGCGCGCCCATCGACAAGGTCATCGCCGGCTTCACGGCCGGGCTCGGCTCGACCGTCGCGGGCGTGGGCGTACTCATCGCCCTCGGCTCCATACTCGGCAAGCTCCTGGCCGACTCCGGGGGCGCCGACCAGATCGTCGACACGATCCTGGCCAGGGCGGGCACGCGCTCGATGCCGTGGGCGATCGTGCTGATCGCGGGCGTCATCGGCCTGCCGCTGTTCTTCGAGGTCGGGATCGTGCTGCTGATCCCGGTGGTGCTGCTGGTCGCCAAGCGGGGCGGGCACTCGCTCATGCGCATCGGCGTCCCGGCGCTGGCCGGACTGTCCGTGATGCACGGTCTGGTGCCGCCGCACCCCGGGCCGCTGGCCGCCATCGACGCCATCGGCGCGAACCTCGGCGTGACGCTGGCGCTGGGCGTGCTGGTCGCCGTGCCGACCGCCGTCATCGCCGGGCCGGTGTTCTCGCGCCTCGCCGCCCGGTGGGTGGACATCACACCGCCGGAGAAGCTCATTCCGCAGCGGCCCTCGGAGGAGCTCGAGCGGCGTCCGGGCTTCGCGGTCACCGTGGGAACCGTGCTGCTGCCGGTGGTGCTGATGCTGGCCAAGGCGCTCGTCGACATCGTGGTCGACGACCCGAAGAACCCCGTGCAGCGGGTCGCGGACGTCGTCGGCTCGCCGCTGATCGCCCTGCTCGCGGCCGTGCTCGTGGGGCTGTTCACGCTCGGCCGCGCCGCCGGCTTCGGGCGGGACCGGCTGGCCGGGACGGTGGAGAAGTCGCTCGTACCGATCGCGGGCATCCTGCTGATCGTCGGCGCGGGCGGCGGGTTCAAGCAGACGCTCATCGACGTCGGCGTCGGGCGGATGATCCTCGACGTCTCCAAGGACTGGTCCGTCTCCGCGCTGCTGCTCGCCTGGCTGATCGCGGTCGGCATCCGGCTGGCCACCGGGTCGGCGACGGTCGCGACGATCTCGGCCGCGGGGCTCGTCGCCCCGCTCGCCGCCGACATGAGTACGACCCACTCGGCGCTGCTGGTGCTGGCCGTCGGCGCGGGCTCGCTGTTCTTCTCGCACGTCAACGACGCGGGCTTCTGGATGGTGAAGGAGTACTTCGGGATGAGCGTCGGTCAGACGATCAAGACGTGGTCGCTGATGGAGACGGTGATCTCGGTGGTGGGGATCGTGTTCGTGCTCCTGCTGTCCGTGGTGTTGTAGGCCTCTGCCGATACGGGCGAGGCCCTCGATACAGAAGAGGCCGGGTGGGAGCGCTTCCGCGCCCCCGCCCGGCCTCCGTCGTCCCCCCTACGCCCCTACGCCGCCTACGCCCCCCTACGCCTCCGCCACCATCGCCACGTACGCCTCCACGTCCCGCGCGTCGTCCGTCGCCAGCCCCACGTACCCGTCCGGCCGGACCAGGAACAGCCCCGACCCGTACGCCGCCTTGGCGTGTCCGTCCGCGTCGAGCGGGCGGAACGTACGGATCCAGCCGGGCAGCTCCGGCAACGCGGTCGCCCCCTCCGTGAGGTCCAGCAGCGTGAAGTGCGGACCCCGGAAGACGTCGAACAGCCGCACCGGCGCACCCGAGGCGTCACGGCAGGGCGCGTCCGGGGCGCGGTCGCCGGCGCGCAGGGCGTCCTCGGCGACGTCCCGGCGCAGTTCGCGGCTCAGCGGGCCCTCGCGGTAGCCGAGGGTGAGCTGGTGGGTCTCCTTGCCGCGCCGCCAGCGGCCGCCGCCGTCGGCCCCCAGGTCGGCCTGGTGGACGCGGGTGCTCAGGCCCAGCACCTCGGCGGCGATTTGGGTGCGCTCGGCGTCGTAGGAGTCGAGCAGCGCGTCGGGCGCGCCCCGGCGCAGCACGGCCTCCAGCTTCCAGCCCAGGTTGTAGGCGTCCTGGACGCTGGTGTTGAGGCCCTGGCCGCCGGCCGGGGAGTGGACGTGCGCGGCGTCCCCGGCCAGGAGCACCCGGCCGGAGCGGAAGCGCTCGGCCATCGCCATGCGAGCCCGGTACGCGGAGGCCCAGCGCACCTCGCTCACCGTCAGGCGCAGGCCGGTGCGCGCGGAGACGAGGCGGCCGATGGCCTCAGGCGTGGCGTCGAGGTCCAGGTCGAGGTCCCGGCCGGTGTCGCCGAAGCCGGCGATGACCTGAACGGTCTCCACCTGCTCCAGCGGGCGGAGGGCGACCAGGCCGTCCTCCGCCTGCTGCCACATGTGCCAGTGGCCGCCGTCGATCTCCGCGCGGTCCGGTCCCTCGAGGAGGACGTCGGCGATCAGGACCGGGCGCGGGTCGATCTGCTCGCCGGTGAAGGGCACGCCGAGCGTCCTGCGGACCTCGCTGCGGCCGCCGTCGGCGGCGACGAGCCACTGCGCCCGTACGGTCTCCTCCGTGCCGTCGGCGTGGCGCAGGGTGCCGGTGACGCCGTCCGGGTCCTGGGTGAAGCCGGTGAGTTCGGTGCTGAAGTCCACGTGGCCGCCCAGCTCCTCGAGGCGGGCGCAGAGGATCTCCACCGTGCGCCACTGGGGCAGCATCCGGGTGTCGGGGTACGGGATGGCGGGCGAGTCGTCGGCCGATTCGGCGAGTTTCCAGCTCTCGGCGCGCTCGGCGCCGATCCAGCTCTGTATGGCCGGCACCGGGCCGCTGCCGGCCATGATCGCGTCCAGGACGCCGAGGTCGTCGAAGAGCTCGAGCGTGCGCGGCTGGATGCCGGTGCCGCGCGAGCCGGGGAAGCCGCGCTCGGAGCGGTCGACGATGCGGTGGGGTATGCCGCGCCGGGCGAGGTCGATGGCGAGGACGAGGCCGGTCGGGCCGGCGCCCGCAATCAGGATGTCGGTGTCCGTGGACATGGAGGGTCCCCCCTTAACGTCGTTAAGTTCGTTGTAGTCCCAGACTGAACTGAACGTTGTTAAGCTGTCAAGGTGGCACCTCGAATCGACCGGGCCCAAGTGGCCGACACCGCGCTCCGCCTGCTGAACGAAGTGGGCCTGGAGGGCCTCACCCTGCGCAGGATCGCCAAGGAGCTGAACGTCCAGGCTCCGGCCCTCTACTGGCACTTCGAGAACAAACAGGCCCTGCTCGACGAGATGGCCACCGAGATGTTCCGCCGCATGGCGGGCCCCATCGCCGCGACCGACCGCAGCTCGTGGCAGGCGTATCTGACCACCACCATGAAGGGGTTGCGGCGCTTCCTGCTCGGCTACCGCGACGGCGGCAAGGTCTTCGGGGGTACGCGCTTCACCGACAGCGGCTACGCCGGCCCGGTCGAGGGCATCATGCGCGTGCTGGTGGACGCGGGGTTCACGCCGCGCGCCGCCGCCCGCGCCCTGTTCACCCTGAACACCTACACCATGGGCTACGTGATCGAGGAGCAGTCCGTCTACCCCGAGCCCGGCGGGGAGCGCGATCCCGCCTACGACCTGGAGGACCGCACCCTGAGGATGGAGGGCTACCCGCTCGCCGCCGAGGCGGGGTACGAGTTCTTCGCGGACCTCGACCGCGGCTTCGAGGACGGTCTGCGGGCCATCGTCGCCGGCATCGAGGCGACCCTGCTCAAGCCTTAACGACTGGCCCGCTGACGACCGGCCGGCTGACGACCGGCCGGCGAGCCGAGCATCCTGCGCAGCACCGGCGTCAGCCGGCGCTCCACCCAGCGGTGCAGCACCCACGCCAGCACCAGCATCGCCAGCAGCGTCAGCCCGAACGCCGCGTACGACGGCAGCCCCAGGCCCCGGTGCAGCCCGCCGATCACCACCCAGCCCAGGTGCTCGTGCACCAGGTAGAAGGGGTACGTCAGCGCCCCCGCGAACGGCAGCCACCGCCACCGCGCCCAGCGCGTGCCGCCCAGGGCCACCGCCGCCACGGCCGCGTAGCCCAGGGCGAGGACGGCGATGATGACGTAGGGGGAGCGGTAGGAGAAGTAGTGCGGGTTCGGCGGGTGCCACAGGCCCGCCACCGCGTAGTGCTGGCCCAGCAGGAAGCTCACGGCCACGATGCCCCAGGCCACGGCGTCATGGCCGAAGCGGTGGAGCAGGTACAGGCCGATGCCGCCGATGAAGAACATGGAGTGCTCCGGCATGAACACCACGCGCAGGAACTCCACATGCGACGCCGTCGTGACGACCGTCATCAGCGTCCACACCGCGCAGAACAGCACCACCCGCCGTCGCGTCGCCCCCGGCAGCACCACGAACAGCGCGAACAGCGCGTAGAAGCGCACCTCCGCCCACAGCGTCCAGCACACCCCCAGCACCCGGTCGGCTCCGGCCGGCTGCTGCAGCATGGTCAGGTTGACCAGCACGTCGCTCGCCGACACCGGCTTGTACGGCACCCACGGCAGCGCGAAGACGAGGGTGACGAGCACGATCGCCGCCCAGTAGGCGGGGTAGAGGCGGGCGGCGCGGGAGGCGAAGAACGAGCGCAGCGGGCGCCCCCAGCCGCTCATGCAGATGACGAAGCCGCTGATGACGAAGAAGATCTGCACGCCCAGGCAGCCGTAGGCGAAGGCCGCCGACAGGTGCGGGAACTCATGGCGCGGCGAGGCCCCCCACGCCCGGCTGACGTCGCCGTCCCGCCCGCCGTAGTGGTAGAGCGCCACCATCAGCGCGGCGACCAGCCGCAGCCCGTCCAGGGCGTACAGCCGCCCGCCGGAGCCCTTCCGCCCGGCCGCCGCCTCGGGGGCTTTTCGCTGTTCCGGGGGCCGTGCGGTGCTCGGGGCCTGGACCGTCGTCATGCGGAAGTCGCCATTTCTATAAGGGCGTCGTAGCCGAGGGTGTCGTGACCATGGGTGTCGTAGCCAAGGGCATTGCAGCCATGGGCGTCGTAACCATGGGGGAAGCCGGCGTCGTCATGCGGAGGCCGTCGCCTTCTTGCGCTTGAGCAGCCGCCTGCGCACCGCCAGCGCCCGGCGGGCCACCTTGCGGACGGTGGGATGGCGCGGCAGGAAGGCGAGTTGGGTGGGGACCGCGCCGGGCAGTGCCAGCGAGGTCAGGCGGCGGCGCTTGAAGTAGCGCCGGGTACGGGCGTCCAGGTGCGCGGCCAGATAGCGCTCGGCGGCGGGGCGCAGACCGGGGTGGATGCGGGGCTGCATCGCGTAGCCGACGGCGGCCAGCAGGGCCTCGAGCCGCTCGGGGCTGTCGGGCGCGCGGCCGCCGGGGCCGTCGTCGGGGCCGTCCTCGAGGCCGGGCAGCAGCGCGTCCACGATGGTCACCGGCACGCGGTTGCTGTTCTCGTACGGGGCGAGCCGCTCCAGCAGCAGGTCCGTGCCCGCGCGGGCGACGGGCAGCCCGTAGAAGGTGTGCGCGGTGAGCAGCGCGGTGGAGAAGCAGGCGACGACCAGCGCGGGCCGCAGCCGCTGGTAGACCACCTCCGCCAGGACGGGCGCCTCCAGCACGGTCAGGGCCGCGCCGAGCCGGTCCGCCTCCTCCTCCAGCAGCCGTGACCAGCGGGCGGGGGCCGAGGGGTGCGGCTTGAAGAGCAGCGTCCGGTGGCCGCGGCCCACCGCCCCGCGCAGCATGCGCACGTGCAGGCGTTC
Source organism: Streptomyces griseocarneus (assembly GCF_014655595.1). Lineage (GTDB taxonomy): Bacteria > Actinomycetota > Actinomycetes > Streptomycetales > Streptomycetaceae > Streptomyces > Streptomyces griseocarneus. The sequence continues at coordinate 408,957 of NZ_BNBL01000006.1, forward strand.
CTCCTCCTCGGGGGTGAGGATGTCCAGCGCCGAGAGGTACTGGCCGAGCAGCAGGGCGGCGCCCTCGGGGGCGTCGGGCAGGCCGGTGGCGGTCGCGTCGGAGAGCTCGGCCAGGACCTTGGTGAAGACCTCGCCCGGCACGATCTCCGGTTCCACCCCGAACTCCGTGAGCAGCAGGGGCTTCAGGCCCGGTACCAGGTCCAGGTGGAGCAGGCGGCGCACCCGGGTGCCGATCAGCGGGTCGAGCCTGCTGCGCGTGGGGCCGTAGCTCATCAGGCCGTCGGCGTAGACGTCCAGGGGCGCGTCGGGGAACAGCTGGGCGAGGGCGAGGGCGGGGTTGACCTGGAGGGATTCCAGGACGATCTCGACGTCGTCGGTGCCGAGCCCCCACAGCAGCCGCAGGTGCCGCTCCCACAGGGGCGCGTCGTCCGGGCGCGGGGACCAGCCGGAGGGGTGGAAGGGGCTGATGGTCTCGTTCCAGGACAGCACCCCGTCGAAGCGGGTGCGCAGCCGTTCGAAGCCGGGGGCCTCGTCGAAGGCGGGGGTGGTCTCGGGGACGGCGGCGGTGTTGGCGACGATCAGCAGCCGGCGGCCGGCGGCGGGGAAGAACCCGGCGTCGAGGGCGGCGGCCAGGGTGGCGGCGCCGTAGAGCGTCGAGGCCATGAAGAGCTGGGTGCGGGCGGGCGCGGGCATCAGGCGGCCACCTCCGGCGCGGCGGGCGCCGTCCTGGGCGCCGGGGTCACGGCCGCCCGGCGGCGCAGCCGGCGCAGGCGGGCGGCGCGGTCCTCGTCCATGGAATCGAGGGCGTCCCAGAGGAGTTCCGGGGGCATGCGTTTCATGGCGGCCGCGCTCATCGAACGCAGTTTTGCGGCGACCGCCGGTTCGAATCGTTCGATGGAGCCGAGGTGGTGCGAAATAATCGCGCAGTACGTACGAACGGCCTTCGGGAGGAGTTTTTCCGCATCCGGGTCGCGGGCCGTTTCCGCCAATACGGTGTCGAACGCGCGAATGAAATCCAGCTGCCGTACGTCGCCGATCTGGGTGAGCGATGTGGCGACCCCGCGCCGGTAGAAGACGCCGAGCAGTCCGGAGACCGCGAACGACCGCGCCTCGCGGTGCAGCCGCCAGATCCACGGCCGGTCCTCGGCGGTGCGCAGGCCGGGCACGAAGTGCAGCAGGCCCGCGTCGAGGAGCCGCCGGTGGTAGATCCCGGCCCAGGCGTAGGGGTAGTCGACGGAGGTGGAGCGGCCGGCGGGCAGTATGGCGTCGCGCGGGCGGAGCGCGACCCCGCGGCGGCCGACGGGCACCCGGTGGACAGTCCGGTTCCGGCCCGTGCACTGCACGTGGTCGGTCCGCACGAAGTCGACGTCCAGTTCCTCGGCGGTGCGCAGCAGCCGCTCGTAGTGGCCGGGGGCCAGCCAGTCGTCGCCGTCGAGGAAGGTGACGTACTCCCCGCGCGCCGCGTCCAGCCCGGTGTTGCGGGCGGTGGCCAGCCCTCCGTTCGTGCCGTGGCGCAGGAGCACGGCTCCGGGCAGGTCCCGCGCGGCGCGCTCCAGCACCTCCGGCGTGCCGTCCGTCGAACAATCGTCGACGAGAATGAATTCGAAGTCCTCGCGCGCGTTCGCGCGCAGACTTCTCAGTGTGTCGGGGGCATATGTCTGCACGTTGAAGAACGGCACGACGACGGAGAGCTTGACCACGCGCGTGACGCTATGTGCTGCCCCGGCATTCGTTCTGACGCAGAGCGCAAGCCCAGGTGAACGAAGCGCGGCGGATTTGTGAACCACCCCGTGCCGTCAACCGATTCGCCGACCGTCGGTGTGCTGTTTACCGGCTGTTGAAGTCCCGTTGGGCAACGAAACGGAATGGATTTCTATCGTCGGCGATGTGCACTCACCTACCGATTCCCCGCTCAGGATCGCGGTGCTCGCCGACTCCGACACCCGGTGGAAATGGGGGGCGCTCACCGCGCACCGGATCGCCCCCGGCGGCCGGCTCGACGGCTTCCTGCTGCGCGGCCGCGCGACCCCCACCGTCCGCCAGCTCGCCGAGGTCGGCGTCCGCGCGGACGCGCTGCGCGAGGTCACCGGCGCGGAGTTCACCGCCGCGGCCGGCCGGGACCGGTACGACGTGCTCGTGCTCTCCTGCGTCGGGGGCGCCGTCCAGGCCCTGCTGCACGGCCTCGCCCACGCCTGGGGGCCCGCCCCCGCCCGCCCGGTCGTCGTCACCGGCTACGTCGGCGTCGTCTACGAGAAGCTCGCCGACGGCCTGCTGCTGCGGCACGGCGCGGACGTGGTCCTCGCCAACTCCCGCCACGACGCGGAGCGGTTCCGCGCCGTGTACGCCGGAGCGGGCGCCCCCGCGCACAGCGTCACCGAGTGCGCGCTGCCGTTCCTCGGCGGCGAGCCGTACGCCGGTCCCGCCCAAGACCGCCCGTACACCGTGGTGTTCGCCGCGCAGCCGTCCGTGCCCGACGGCCGCGCCGACCGGACGTACCTGCTCGAACGCGCCGCCCGCCACGCCCGCCTGCACCCCGGCCGGCAGGTGCTGATCAAGCTCCGCAGCAAGCCCGGCGAGCACACCACCCACATCGAGGAACACCCCTACCAGAAGCTCGCCGCCCGGCTCCCCGGCGGAATGCCCGCCAACTGCCGCCTGGTCTACGGGCACATGGGCGAGGTCCTCGACACCGCCGACCTGCTGGTGACGGTCAGCTCCACGGCCGCCCTCGAGTCCCTCCACCGCGCGATCCCCACCGCCGTCCTCACCGACCTCGGCGTCCGCGAGGCGCTCGGCAACCACCACTTCCTCGGCTCCGGCTGCCTCGTCTCCTGGGACGAGCTCGACGCCGGCCGCCTGCCCGGGCCCGACCCCGCCTGGACGGCCCGGCAGGGCGTCGCGCCCGACGGCTCGTACGCCCACGCCTTCGACGCCGCCCGCGAACGCGTCGCCGACCTCGCCGCCCGCCCCGCCCTGCCCCCGCTCGCCCCCTACTACACCGCCCGCACCGCCCCCGGCTACCTCCCCGCCGTCCTCGCCCGCTACGGCTTCGACCCCCAGGGGCACCCCCTGCCGGGCCGCGCCGCCCCCGGGCGCGAGGAGAGCGCGCTGCGCCGCGCCACGCGCGGGGCCCTGCGGGACGCGGCGCGCGGCGCCTACCGGCACGGGGTGCAGCGCGTGGCGCCCGTCATCCGCCGGCTGGGGGAGCTGTGACGCCCCCGCCGGCCACCCGACCCACCAAGGAGCACACGATGTCCGCCCCACCGGCCGTCCTGGCCGTCATCCCCGCACGCGGCGGATCCAAGGGCGTGCCCTCCAAGAACCTCGCCGCCGTCGGGGGAGTGCCGCTCGTCGCCCGCGCGGTCCGCGAGTGCCGGGCCTCCCGCCTGGTCACCGACGTCGTCGTCTCCACGGACGACGCCGCCATCGCGGACGCCGCCCAGGCCGCGGGCGCGGCCGTCGTCCGCCGCCCGGCCGCCATCGCCGGGGACACCGCCACCAGCGAGGCGGCGGTGCTGCACGCCATGGACGCCTACGAGGCCCTGGCCGGCCGCCCGGTCGGGGTGGTCCTGCTGGTGCAGTGCACCAGCCCGTTCCTCACCCGCGAGGACGTCGACGGCGTGGCGGCGGCCGTCGTCGAGGAGGGCGCGGACAGCGCCCTGACCGTGGCCCCCTTCCACGGCTTCGTCTGGCGGGAGGAGGAACGGGAGGAAGAACGGGAGGAAGAACGGGAGGAGGACGAGGACGCGACGGCCCGGCCCGTCACCGTCCCCGCCCAGGCCGCCGCGCCCGGCGACGGCCGCCCCGCGCCCGCCGGGGCCCGCGGCGTCAACCACGACAAGGCCCACCGCCCCCGCCGCCAGGACCGCCCCCAGGACCTGCTGGAGACCGGCGCCGCCTACGCCATGCGCGCCGACGGCTTCCGGGCCGCCGGCCACCGCTTCTTCGGCCGGACCGAGCTCGTACGCACCGAGGCCGCCCGCATCCTGGAGATCGACGACCCGCACGACCTCGACCGCGCCCGCGCGCTCGCCCCGCTCCTCGACGCCGGCGGCCCCACCGCCCTGCCCACCCGGGACGACGTCGACGCCGTCGTCCTCGACTTCGACGGCACCCAGACCGACGACCGCGTCCTCATCGACGCCGACGGACGCGAACTCGTCGCCGTCCACCGCGGCGACGGACTCGGCGTCGCCGCGCTGCGCCGGGCCGGGCTGGAGCTGCTGATCCTGTCCACCGAGACCAACCCCGTCGTCGCCGCCCGCGGCCGCAAGCTCGGCGTCCCCGTCATCCACGGCAGCGAGCGCAAGGACGCCGCCCTCAAGCAGTGGTGCGGCGAACGCGGCATCGACCCCCAGCGGGTGCTCTACGCCGGCAACGACGTCAACGACCTGCCCTGCTTCGGCCTCGTCGGCTGGCCCGTGGCCGTCGCCGACGCGCACGGCCCCGTACGCGCCGCCGCGCGCGCCGTGACCGCCGCTCCCGGCGGCGCCGGCGCCGTCCGCGAGATCGCCTCCTGGCTGCTGGGCGCGGCCCTCGACGGCGGCCTCAGCGATGCCGGCACCGGCGCCGCCCCGCGCCTCACCCCGTAAGACCCCGGCCCCACGACCGGCCTTGCCGGCCCCACGACCCGACCCTCGCCCCACGCCCCTTCCCCGCACCCCTTCCCCCGCACCCTCCCTCCCGTGAAGGAAAGCCACCTCATGATCTCCGCCCCGCGCAGCGGCACCCGCACCCGCACCCGTGTCCTCGGCGACCGGCCCGTCGGCCCCGGCCACCCCGTCTACGTCACCGGTGAGATCGGCATCAACCACAACGGCGACCTCGAGAACGCCTTCGCCCTCATCGACGCCGCCGCCGACGCCGGCTGCGACGCCGTGAAGTTCCAGAAGCGCACCCCCGAGGTCTGCACCCCGCGCGACCAGTGGGACCTCGAGCGCGACACGCCGTGGGGCCGCATGACGTACATCGACTACCGCCACCGCGTGGAGTTCGGCGAGGAGGAGTACCGCCGCATCGACGACCACTGCCGCGAGCGCGGCATCGCCTGGTTCGCCTCCCCCTGGGACACCGAGTCCGTCGCCTTCCTGGAGAAGTTCGACGTGCCCGCGCACAAGGTCGCCTCGGCCTCCCTCACCGACGACGAGCTGCTGCGCGCCCTGCGGGCCACCGGCCGCACGGTGATCCTCTCCACCGGCATGTCCACCCCGCAGCAGATCCGGCACGCCGTCGAGGTGCTCGGCAGCGAGAACATCGTGCTCTGCCACGCCACCTCCACCTACCCGGCCAAGGCCGCCGAGCTCAACCTGCGGGTGATCAACACCCTGCAGGCCGAGTACCCCAACGTGCCCATCGGCTACTCCGGCCACGAGACGGGCCTGCAGACCACCCTCGCCGCCGTCGCGCTCGGCGCCGCCTTCGTCGAGCGGCACATCACCCTCGACCGGGCCATGTGGGGCTCCGACCAGGCCGCCTCGGTCGAGCCCGGCGGGCTGCAGCGGCTCGTGCGCGACATCCGGGTGGTCGAGGAGTCGCTGGGAGACGGCGTCAAGCGGGTCTACGACAGCGAGCTGGGCCCGATGCGCAAGCTGCGCCGGGTGCCCGGCGTCGTCGCCGAGGCGGGCGACCGCGAACCCGTAGCGGTCTGACGGGCGCCCGGTGACCACGCCCGAGGGGCCGGCGCCCGGCCAGGCCCCCGAGGAGGGGGCCGCGTCCCGCGGCCGCGCACGCCGCCTCAGGGGCCCCCGGCGCGCCGGGGGCAGCGCCCCCACGCTGGCCTTCGTCGAAAGCCCCGTCCAGCTGCTGAACGTCCTCGAATGGGCGTACCGCGCGGGCCGCTACGCCCTTCCCGGCGGCCCTTCCGGCGGCTCTCCCGGCGCCCCTCCCGGCGACGCGCGCCCGCTGCGCGACGGCGTGCCGCGCCAGCCCGGGCGGCGGGACATCACCCCCCTGGCCGGTGACCTCCTCGTCGTCGTCCTCGCCCCGCACGACCCCACGACCCGCGGCCAGCTGCGCCGGATGGCCGAACTGGCCCGGGACCAGGGCCACCGGGTCCGCTGGGAGGAGGCCCGGGGCGGTCCGGGGGCGCCCTTCGCCACGGTCGGCTCGCTCGCCGGGCCGCTGCGCCGGGCGCGCCGGGTGGTCATCGGGGACCCGTTCTCGCGGTACGTACAGCTGCTGCTGACCCTCACCCGGGCCCGGGAGCTGGTGGTGGTGGACGACGGCACCGCCACCATGGAGTTCGTCTCCCAACTCGCGCGGGGCGAACGCCTCGTGCGCTGGCACCGGCCCCGGAGCGCCGGCGGACTGGGGGCGCGCGAGCTGCTTCTCGCGCCAGTGTCCGCTTCAGCGCGCCGGAAGCTGACCCCGAACAACCGCCGATCGGTGGAGGTCTTCACCTCCATGCCGGTGGAACCGCCACCCGGAGTGACCGTCACGGCAAACGACTTCGCGTGGACCCGGGCCACCTACGGCCCGCCCCGGCTCACGCGCGGCACCGACCTCGTGGGCACCTCACTCGTCGAGACCGGCGTCGTGGACCCCGAGCGCTACCTGGAGGCCGTGGCCGCCCTGGCCCGCGCCCACGGCGCCACCCGCTACTTCGCGCACCGCCGCGAGCACCCCGACAAGCTGCGCCGCATAGCCTCCGGCCTGGGCCTTGAGGTCGTACGCCCCGAGCTGCCGCTGGAGCTGGTCGCCCGCCGGGGCCCCATCGGACGCACCGTCGTGAGCTTCCCCTCCACCGTCGTGCACACCCTGCCGCTGGCCCTGGCGGGCACGGGCGTGAGCGTCGCGGTGTGCGACATCGACCCCGCCTGGCTCACCGAACACGCCTCGCCCCGTGCTGAGGACTTCCTGTCCGGAGTGACCGGCACCGCGCGCGATGTGCGTCGGTTGCCCTACGCATCCGCGTCTACGACCTAGGCCGTAAATACAGGTCATACCCCTCGACGGACCCATCCATGCGGCTGAACTTTTCTTGATTGAGGGACAGTTGCCCCATTCGGGGCTCTACTCTTCGCAGGGTGAACCATCTGATGCCCTGCGAATCCGACTCCGAAACCGCCCGCGGCGAACTGCCCGGCGCGCTTCCCTCCGGGCTGCGCGAGGAACTCATCGACTTCCGCCGGGACTTGCACATGCACCCCGAGCTGGGCAACCGCGAGTTCCGCACCACCGCGGCGATCCGGGCGAGGCTCGAGAAGGCAGGCCTCAGACCGCGCACGCTCACCGGTGGCACCGGGCTCGTCTGCGACATCGGACGCGACGGCGCCGGGTACGCCGCCGCCTCCCGTCCCGTGCTCGCCCTGCGCGCGGATCTCGACGCGCTGCCCATCCCGGACACCAAGACCGTCGCCTACCGCTCGACGATCCCCAAGATGGCCCACGCCTGCGGCCACGACGTGCACACCACTGTCGTCCTGGGCGCCGGCCTGGTCCTGGCGGACCTGGCCGAAAAAGGACTGTTGCCCCACCCGGTCCGGCTGATCTTCCAGCCCGCCGAGGAGGTGCTGCCCGGCGGCGCCCTCGATGCCATCGAGTGCGGCGCGCTGGACGGCGTGGACCGGATCCTGGCCGTGCACTGCGACCCCAAGGTCGAGGTCGGCCGCATCGGGCTGCGGACCGGAGCGATCACCTCCGCCTGTGACCGCCTGGAGGTCACCCTGGCCGGCGCCGGCGGCCACACCGCCCGCCCGCACCTGACCACCGACCTGGTGACCGCCGCCGCCCGGGTGGCCACCGACGTGCCCGCCGTGCTCGCCCGGAGGGCCGACGCCCGTTCGGGTCTCTCCGTCACCTGGGGACGGCTGGAGACCGGACACGCCTGCAACGTCATCCCCCAGCACGCCGAGCTCGCCGGCACGGTCCGCTGCCTGGACCTGCGCACCTGGCGGGAGGCGCCCGACCTGGTGCACGCCGCCGTCGACGAGGTCGCCGGCCTGCACCGCGCCAAGTCGGAGATCAACTACATCCGCGGCGTGCCGCCCGTGGTCAACGACGCCGAGGCCACCGCACTGCTGCGCCGCGCCATGACCACCCGCCGGGGCCGGTACGCGGTGGAGGACACCGAGCAGAGCCTGGGCGGGGAGGACTTCTCCTGGTACCTCGAGCACGTTCCCGGCGCGATGGCACGGCTCGGTGTGCGCCCTGTGGGTGATTCGACCCTGCGTGATCTGCATTGCGGCGATTTCGACGTGGATGAGCAGGCGATCGAGGTCGGCGTGGAGCTGTTCACGGGCGCCGCGCTGCTCGATGGCAACCGTATGTAGGCAATCCGGTCAAGTCTGGTTAACGACGAATCGATAACGGCTTGCAGGCACCCCTTTTATCTGCATCTACGCGCGTTACGATTCCCGCGAACCAGCGCCAATGGAGGCGCTTCGAGTGAAGGGGCCCCTCGTGCGCCGGGTATCCACCATCGCTGTCGCGGGCATCAGCACCGCGGCTCTCGCATTCACTCTCACCGCCTGCGGTGAGTCCTCCACCGAGTCCGGTGACGCCAAGGGCAAGGGCGTCGGCCTTGCGTTCGACGTCGGCGGCCGTGACGACCACTCCTTCAACGAGTCCGCCGCCCGCGGCGTCGACAAGGCGGAGAAGGAGCTGGGCGTCAAGTCCAAGATGATGACCGCCAAGAACGGCGAGACCGAGGCGGACCGCGAGCAGCGCCTGTCCTCCCTCGCCGAGGCGGGCTACAACCCCGTCATCGGTGTCGGCTTCAACTACTCCAAGTCGATCGAGAAGGTCGCCAAGGAGTTCCCGAAGACCAGCTTCGCGGTCGTGGACTCGGTTGCCCCGGGCAAGAACATCGACAGCATCACCTTCGGTGAGCACGAGGGCTCCTACCTCGCCGGCGTCGCCGCCGCGCTGAAGTCCAAGAGCCACAAGGTCGGCTTCATCGGTGGCGTGAACAACGCCCTGATCCAGAAGTTCCAGGCCGGCTTCGAGCAGGGCGCGAAGGACACCGACTCCAAGATCGAGGTCACCTCGCAGTACCTGTACCCGAACAACGACAAGGGCTTCAACGACCCGGCGGCCGCCAAGGAGAAGGCCAAGGGCATGCTCGACTCGGGCGTCGACGTGATCTACACCGCGGCCGGCCTCTCCGGCAACGGCTCGATCGAGGCCATCTCCGGTCAGAAGGGCGCCTGGGCGATCGGCGTCGACTCCGACCAGTACCAGCAGCCCGGTCTGGACAAGTACAAGAGCTCGATCCTCACCTCCGTGGTGAAGAACGTGGACGTGGCGGTCTTCGACCTCATCAAGAGCGTCCAGGACGGCAAGCCGCTCACGGGCCCGCACGCCTACCTGCTCAAGGACGGCGGCGTGTCGCTGGCCACCTCCGGTGGTGCCATCGACGACATCAAGGACAAGATCGCGGACGCGAAGAAGAAGATCGCGGACGGCCAGGTCAAGGTCCGTACCACCCCGTGATCGCAGGCCGGTCCTGACCGGCCCGTAAGGACTGCGGGCCCGGCGGCGAAGGGAAACCTTCGCCGCCGGGCCCGTACATACGCGCCAACGCTACGCGCGTAGCACCCTATTGACGCGTGTAGCGTCGCCTCCGCCCAGCCGGACCCCTCCGTTACCCCGCACGGCCCAATCCGGCTCCCGCTCCCTTTCTCCGAGGAGAGTGCGCCATCAAAGCGTCCACCAAAGAGCCCAGCAGTACCGCCCCAGCGGTGGAACTCGCGGGTATCACCAAGCGGTTCCCCGGTGTCGTGGCCAACCACGACATCCACCTCACGGTCCGTCGCGGCACCGTCCACGCCCTGTGCGGCGAGAACGGCGCCGGCAAGTCGACCCTGATGAAGATCCTCTACGGCATGCAGAAGCCGGACGAGGGCACCATCACCCTGGACGGCGAGCAGGTCACCCTGCACACCCCCGCCGACGCCATCGCGCGCGGCATCGGCATGGTGCACCAGCACTTCATGCTCGCCGACAACCTCACCGTGCTCGAGAACGTCGTCCTCGGCGCCGAGAAGCTCCACGGCATCGGCAACAAGGCCCGCAAGAAGATCAAGGAGATCTCCGACGCGTACGGCCTGGGCGTGCGCCCCGACGTCCTCGTCGAGGACCTCGGTGTCGCCGACCGCCAGCGCGTGGAGATCCTCAAGGTCCTCTACCGGGGTGCCCGCACGCTGATCCTCGACGAGCCCACCGCCGTCCTGGTCCCCCAGGAGGTCGACGCGCTCTTCGACAACCTGCGCGAGCTCAAGTCCGAGGGCCTCACGGTCATCTTCATCTCGCACAAGCTCGGCGAGGTGCTCTCCGTCGCGGACGACATCACCGTCATCCGCCGCGGCACCACCGTCGGCACCGCGATCCCCAGCGAGACCACGCCCAAGCAGCTCGCCGAGCTGATGGTCGGCGAGGAGCTGCCCTCGCCGGAGACCCGTGAGTCCACGGTCACCGACGTGCCGATGCTCACCGTCGACGGCCTGCACCTGTCGGCCACCGACTCCGACGGCGTCGTCCGCGCGGTGCTCGACGGCATCACCTTCACCATCCACAAGGGCGAGGTCCTCGGCCTCGCGGGCGTGGAGGGCAACGGCCAGGCCGAGCTCGTCGAGGCCATCATGGGCATGCGCACGCCGGACGGCGGCGTCGTCACCCTCGACGGCGCCGACATCACCAAGGCGCCCACGCGCAAGCGCCGCGAGGACGGCATCGGGTACATCCCCGAGGACCGTCACCGCCACGGCCTGCTGCTCGAGGCCCCGCTGTGGGAGAACCGCATCCTCGGTCACGTCACCGAGAAGCCCAACAGCAAGCGCGGTCTCATCGACATCAAGGCCGCCCGCGCCGACACCGAGCGCATCGTGCGCGAGTACGACGTGCGCACCCCGGGCATCGAGGTCACCGCGGCCTCGCTCTCCGGCGGCAACCAGCAGAAGCTGATCGTCGGCCGCGAGATGAGCCACCTGCCCAAGCTGCTCATCGCCGCGCACCCCACCCGGGGCGTGGACGTCGGCGCGCAGGCGCAGATCTGGGACCAGATCCGCGAGGCGCGCCGCGAGGGCCTGGCCGTGCTGCTGATCTCCGCGGACCTGGACGAGCTGATCGGGCTCTCCGACACCCTGCGGGTGATGTTCCGCGGCCGTCTGGTCGCCGACGCCGACCCGGCCACGATCACTCCGGAGGAGCTGGGCTCGGCCATGACCGGTGCCGCGTCCGGCCACCTGGAGCACCAGGAGGACGCGGAGGGCGCCGAGGGCGCCGAGCCGTCGGAGCCGGACGCTCCGGCCGAGGGCGGGACGTCCGGGGACGACAAGCCCGACGCGGACGAGAAGCCCGACGCGGACGACGCCTCGGAGAAGAAGTCCGAGCCGAAGACCGACACCAAGTCCGACAAGAAGACCGACAAGAAGGAAGGCGGTGACGCGAAGTGAAGAAGTTCGACAAGAACAAGCTGATCCTGGGTCTGGCCGCCCCGGTTCTGGCGATCGTGGCCGCGCTGGTCATCACCTCGATCATCATCGCCGCCACCGGCCAGGATCCGTTGCACGCCTACGAGGTCATGGTCGACTTCGGGTCGAAGGCCGACAGCCAGGTCTGGATCATCAACAAGGCCACGCCGTACTACCTGTCCGCGCTGGCCGTGGCCATCGGCTTCCGGATGAACCTGTTCAACATCGGCGTCGACGGCCAGTACCGCATCGCGGCCTTCTTCGCCGCCGTCGTCGGCGGCGCGCTGACGCTCCCGGGCATCGTCCAGGTCCCGGTGATCATCATCGTGGCGATGATCGTCGGCGCGATCTGGGCCGGCATCGCCGGTCTGCTGAAGGTGACCCGCGGCGTCAACGAGGTCATCAGCACGATCATGCTGAACGCCATCGGCGCCTCGGTCATCGGCTACTTCCTCCAGGACGGCCGCCTCGCGGAGAAGGAGGGCAACCTGATCCACACGCCCTACCTGCCCGACTCCGCGCACTTCTTCGAGATCCCGACCACGCCCAAGCCCATCTACGGCTTCGTCGTGATCGCGGCCCTCGCGGGCGTCGCCTACTGGTTCGTGCTCAACCGCACCCGCTTCGGCTTCGACCTGCGCACCGTGGGCCGCTCCGAGTCCGCGGCCCAGGCCAGCGGCGTCAGCGTCAAGCGCATGGTGATCACCGCGATGGTGCTCTCCGGCGCCATGGCCGGCCTCGTCGGCATGCCGACCCTGCTCGGCGTGTCGTACAACTACGGCACCGACTTCCCCGTCGGCATCGGCTTCACCGGCATCGCCATCGCGCTGCTCGGCCGCAACAACCCCTTCGGCATGGCCCTCGCGGCCCTGCTCTGGGGCTTCCTGGAGCGCACCGGCACCCAGCTCGAGTTCGAGGGCTACGCCCAGGAGATCGTCGGCGTGATCCAGGGCGTCATCGTCCTGTGCGTCGTCATCGCCTACGAGATCGTGCGCCGGTACGGACTCAAGGTCCAGCAGCGCAAGGTCGGCGAGGAGCTCGCCGCCCAGGCCCGTAAGAGCGACAAGGCGGAGGTTTCCGCGTGAGCACCACCTTCACCGCCGCGCTCTCCGAGCGGCTGAGCGGCAAGAACAAGCCGGCCAACGGGAGGCGCAAGCTCTCCTACCCCGTCGTCCTGCTGATGATCGCGGGCGCGCTGCTGCTGCTGTCCGCGCTGCGGATCATCACCAGCGCCGAGGACCTCACCTCCTCCGGCCAGTGGAGCGGCGCCCTCGGCGCCGCCGTGCCGATCGGCCTCGCCGGCCTCGGCGGCCTGTGGGCCGAGCGGGCGGGCATCGTCAACATCGGCCTCGAGGGCATGATGATGCTCGGCACGTTCTGTGCCGGCTGGATCGGCTGGCAGCACGGCCCGTGGGCGGCCGCCCTGGCCGGCGTGATCGGCGGCGCCCTCGGCGGCGTCGTGCACGCCATCGCCACCGTCACCTTCAACGTCGACCACATCATCTCCGGTGTGGCGATCAACATCCTGGCGCTGGGCTTCACCCAGTACCTGGCCAAGATGTGGTTCGGCGCCGAAGGCAGCGCGGCGCAGCAGGCGGGCGGCAACGACAAGCAGTCGCCCGTCATGGAGAACATGGGCCACTTCTCGGTCCCCGGCCTGTCCGACTGGCTGCACTCGATCGAGAAGCACCACTGGTTCTTCGTCTCCGACGTCGCCGGCATCCTCGACGGCCTCGTCTCCGACGTGTCCTGGCTGACCATCGTCGCGGCGCTGCTGTTCGTCGGCACGTTCTTCGTGCTGTGGCGCTCCGCCTTCGGCCTGCGCCTGCGGTCCTGCGGCGAGAGCCCGGTGGCGGCCGAGTCCCTCGGCGTCAACGTCTACACGTACAAGTACGCGGCCGTGGTCGTCTCCGGCGCCCTCGCGGGCCTCGGCGGCGCGTTCCTGGCCATCGGCACGCACATGTACTCCGACGGTCAGACGGGTGGCCGCGGCTACATCGGTCTCGCCACGATGATCTTCGGTAACTGGCGTCCGGGCGGCGTCGCGATGGGCGCCGGCCTGTTCGGCTTCATGGACAGCCTCCAGCTGCGTTCGGGCGGCCCGACCGTCCACGCGCTGCTGCTGCTCGTCGCCGTGCTGCTGGTCGGCCTGGTGTTCTGGCAGGTGAAGAAGGGCAAGGGCAAGCAGGCGATCGCCAGCTCGGTCGTCGTCGCGGCCCTGGTCGCCTGGTACCTGCTCACCACGACCGTGCCGCTGGAGTTCGTCGACGCCACCCCGTACGTCGCGACCCTGCTGGTGCTCTCGCTCTCGGCGCAGCGCCTGCGGCCGCCGAAGGCGGACGGCCAGCCCTACCGGAAGGGACAGGGCAAGTAGTGAGTCCTTCCGTCGACTGGGAGGACCTGCGCGCGCAGGCCCGGGACGCCATGTCCCGGGCCTACGCCCCGTACTCCCGCTTTCCCGTCGGTGCCGCGGCCCTCGTCGACGACGGCCGCGTCGTCACCGGCTGCAACGTGGAGAACGCCGCCTACGGAGTCGCCCTGTGCGCCGAGTGCGGTCTGGTCTCGTCGCTCGTCGCCTCCGGCGGCGGGCGCCTCACCGCCTTCACCTGCTGCGACCTGCACGGCAACATCCTCATGCCGTGCGGCCGCTGCCGACAGCTGCTGTGGGAGCACGGCGGCCCGGAGCTGGCCGTGGACACCACCAAGGGCATCCGCCCGCTGGCGGAGCTGCTGCCGGACGCGTTTGGGCCCGCTGACCTGAATCGTTAAAGATGTTCCCAAGCGCCGGACGGGCTGATGTTTCAGCCCGTCCGGGTCACTTTCCGGCCCCGGGAAGACCTGAGGACTACGAACTTAAGGAAAATGTGCTGATGGACGCCATTTCCGTTATCCGCACCAAGCGTGACCGCGGCCGTCTGACCGACGAGCAGATCGACTGGATGATCGACGCGTACACGCGCGGTGAGGTCGCCGACGAGCAGATGTCCTCGCTCGCCATGGCCATCCTGCTCAACGGCATGGACCGGGCGGAGATCGCCCGCTGGACCGCCGCGATGATCAAGTCCGGCGAGCGCATGGACTTCTCCTCCCTGCCCGTCCCGACCGCGGACAAGCACTCCACCGGCGGCGTCGGCGACAAGATCACCCTGCCGCTGGCCCCGCTCGTCGCCGCCTGCGGCGCGGCCGTGCCCCAGCTCTCCGGCCGCGGCCTCGGCCACACCGGCGGCACCCTGGACAAGCTGGAGTCCATCCCCGGCTGGCGCGCGCTGCTCTCCAACGACGAGATGATGGACGTCCTGCGCAACGTCGGCTCCGTCATCTGCGCCGCCGGCGACGGCCTGGCCCCGGCCGACAAGAAGCTCTACGCGCTGCGCGACGTCACCGGCACCGTCGAGGCCATCCCGCTGATCGCCTCGTCCATCATGTCGAAGAAGATCGCCGAGGGTACGGGCTCGCTCGTCCTCGACGTGAAGGTCGGCTCCGGCGCGTTCATGAAGAACATCGCCGACGCCCGCGAGCTCGCCTCCACCATGGTCGGCCTCGGCACGGACCACGGCGTCAAGACCGTCGCCCTGCTCACCGACATGTCGACCCCGCTCGGCCTCACCGCGGGCAACGCCCTCGAGGTCCGCGAGTCGGTCGAGGTCCTGGCGGGCGGCGGCCCGGCGGACGTCGTCGAGCTGACCCTGGCCCTGGCCCGCGAGATGCTCGACGCGGCCGGCCTGAAGGACGCGGACCCGGCCAAGGCCCTCGCCGACGGCTCGGCCATGGACCACTGGCGCCGCATGATCCAGGCCCAGGGCGGCGACCCGGACGCGATCCTGCCGGTCGCCCGCGAGCAGCACGTGGTGACGGCCACCGCCTCCGGCGTCCTGACCGCGCTCGACGCCTACGCCGTCGGCGTCTCCGCCTGGCGCCTGGGCGCCGGCCGCGCCCGCAAGGAGGACCCGGTGCAGGCCGGCGCGGGCATCGAGATGCACGCCAAGCCCGGTGACACGGTCACGGCCGGCCAGCCGCTGATGACCCTGCACACCGACACCCCGGAGAAGTTCGACTACGCGCTGCAGGCCCTCGAGGGCGGCGTGGAGATCTCCCCGGCGGGCACGGCCTTCACGCCGAACCCGATCGTGCTGGACCGCATCGCGTAAGCGACGCCGTCCGCCGCACCGGAGCCCCCGCGCCTTCGCGCGGGGGCTCCGGTCGTTTCGGGGCGCCTTGATCACCTCTTCGGGGGACATGGCGCATGCCCGCGCGCGGTGTGGGGAGTGTGGCCGTGCCGAGACCGATCGCTGCCACCCGGGGGACGGCCCGCATGTGCCAAATCGCCACACACGCCGACGCGTTCACCGCTGCGCGGTGCGAGGTCTGATCCGCGGATGCGCCTTCCCGTACGGGCCGAAGGACCGCTGACCGGCCTCCCGCTCCTGACGGCCTGCCTCCTGAGGGCCAGCCTCCTGACGGTCTGCCTCCTGACCGGCTGCGCGGCCCCGGCGTCCCCGCCGGCCGACCCGGACGAGGTGATCAAGGCCGCCACCGGCCGCCTCACCGACGCCTGCCTGGCCCGTCAGGGCCTCACCCCGCAGCGCCCCGGGCAGAGCCCCGTCCCGGCCGCCGAGCAACGGCGCCTGACGGCCGCGCTCTTCGGCGCGGGTCCGGCCGAGCTGTCCGTCGCCCTGCCCACCGGCTACGTCGTACGCGCCCACACCGACGGCTGCCTGGCCGCCGCCCAGCAACGGCTCTACGGCGACCAGCGCCGCTGGTTCCACGCATCGGTGATCGTCAACAACCTCCGCCCCGAAGCCGCCCACACCCACAGCGGCCTCGCCGAAGTCCGCGCCCGCCATCATGCCGAGCTCGACGACTGGCGAGAGCTGCGCGCGCACGCCCTCGCCGAAGCCACCACCCTGCTCGCCGACCCCCCACCGACGGGAGACCCACGACCATGAAGCGCTTCACCGCCCTCCTCACGGCAGCCCTGATCTCCGCCGGCGCCGTCGCGGCCACCTCGGCCACCGCCCAGGCGGCCCCGTGCCGCAGCGGCTACTTCTGCGTCTGGACGCACGCCAACTTCGACGGCATGAAGATCGAGCACAGCGGCGACGACCGCTGGTGGGAGGGCAACATGAACAACCAGGACTCCTCATGGGCCAACCACGGCGTCTCCGGCCCGGGCGTCAAGGACCACGTCAAGGTGTACGACGGCCGCGAACTGACGGGCCGGGTGACCCTCTGCCTGGCGCCCGGCCAGGAGGTCGGCTACAACGGGGGCGCCAACGACAAGGGCGGCTCCCACACGTGGACCGCCCGCTGCTGAGCCCTCCACGCGCGGCGGGGCGGGACGCGGCCCGCCCCGCCGGCCGGGTCAGCGCCCGGCGAACCGGTCCACGAGGACCGCGAACCGGTCCACCAGGACCTCGAGCCGCCGCGACGCCTCCGCCCCTCTAGCCGTCGGCTCGGGCCGGGGTGGGGACGAGCCCGCGGAGGAGCGCCTGGAGGCCCTGCCGGTAGGCGTCATCGGGGGCGGCGTTGTAGTCGGCGGCGGGGGTGTCGAGGCGGCTGCGCAGGCGGGGGAAGCGCATGGCGACCTCGGTGGCCTTGGCGAGGGTCTCCTCGATCTGCTGCCGCGCATCGCCGCCGTCGCGACCGAGCCGCCTGGTCAGCGAGGCATTGGCGGAGGCGCCGAGGGCGTTGCCGAGGACGTAGGTGAAAACGGCGGCAGCGGCCCGGTCCGCATCGGCGCCGCTGAAGCCGGCCGCTTCGAAGACGGCGAGGCTGTGGTCGTCGTAGCGGGCCTTGCCCGGGCCGTAGAAGAGGTAGGAGCCGAATGCCTGCACGAGCCAAGGGTGCCGGACGAGCATGGCGTGCAGGCCGTCGGCCATCGCGGTGGCCGCCCCGTGCCAGTCGGCCGGGTCGAGCTCGGACAGCGGGATCTCGTCCCACACGTGGTCGCCGGCGAGCAGGACGAGGTTGTCCTTGTTCTTGACGTGCCAGTAGACGGCGGTGGCGGCGGCGCCGAGCCGCTTGCCCAGGCTCCGCATGTTCAGGCCCTCCAGGCCCTCCTCGTCGAGGAGCTCGACGGCGGTGCGGACGATCTGGTCGCGGGTGAGCGTGTCGCGTGGCATGTCCTCACGATAGGGCACCCCGAAGCCTTGTTTGAACTAAGTTCAAGAAACCACTTGCACTTAGTTCAAGTCCCGGGCTACCTTCCTCTTGTACTTAGTTCAAGTCGCCGCCGCACCACAGGGCGCGCGCTCCACGAGGGGGACCCCGACCGTGAATGCCTTCATCGCCGCCATGCAGCTGCTCGTCGCCGCCGCCTTCCTGAGCATTCCGCTGGTGCGCCACCGCTACGGCGCCACCGCCACGGCGGCCGCGCGCGCGGAGCTCGAGCGCCAGGGCGTGCGGACCACCGTGCTGGCGGAGAACGGGATGAGGTTCGACGCGGGCGGCCACGAGACCTGGGCGCCCGTCGCGATCGCCACGGTGGTCGCCGCGGCGGCCGGGCTCAACCTGGCCGGCGGCTCGTGGGCGGGGGCCGTGACCTGGAGCGTCCTGGGCCTCGTGCTCGCCATCAACTGCGTCATCCTCTACAGCAATCTGACCGCCGTGAAGTCGGTGGAGGCCGCCTTCGCCCGCAAGGGCGACCCCGAGCTCGCCCGCATCGACGTGGCCGCCCTCCTCAAGACGGCCGAGAGCGGCTTCCCCGCGTGGGTCTGGGTCCTTCAGAATGCCCGGCACGTCGTCGTCTTCGGGGCGTCGGCCCTCGCCCTGGCCTCGCTCGCCCTCGCGTGAGCCGCGCAGCGGAGCGGCCCCGGGCGAAGCCTGGCGCCACATGGCATCACCTGGCACCATCTGGCGCCAGGTGGTGCCATCCTTCGTTCTCGGTGGCGCACGGGTGGGCATGGCGCCACCATGACTCAGGTCGCTCTCTCCGCGTTTCCGCAGGTGGAAGGGGTTGTCCTTGAGTCTGCCCTGTACGAGACGCCACCCGGGCTTGCGCATGGCGCCACCGTGGTGCCATGATGGCGTCATGGACCTCACCCCGTATGTCGACACCCTCCGCCGTGAACTGGCGGTGGCCGCTGAAGCCGGAGGCGACGAAGCCCGCGAGCTGGCCGAGCGGCTCACCGCTCCTCTGGAGTCGGCGACCCGGCTGACCATGCTCAATGTGCTCTCCGCCGCGATGGACGAGATCACCCGTGAGCTCGCCCCCGGCTCGGTCGACGTACGGCTGCGCGGGCTGGACCCCGACTTCGTGGTGACGCTACCGCCCGCCGACGGCGGCCCCACGGTGTCGGCCGCGCCCACCGAACTGCTCAAGGCCCACGCGCCCGCCGACGGCGACGAGGGCGGCACCGCCCGCGTCAACCTGCGTCTGCCGGCCCACCTCAAGGCCCGCGCCGAGGAGGCCGCGAGCCGCGAGGGCCTGTCGGTCAACGCGTGGCTGGTGCGCGCCGTGTCGGCCGCGGTCGACGGCGGCACCCGGCCGCGTACGACGGAGAAGGCGCCCCGGACCGTCGGGCAGAGCATCACGGGCTGGGTGCGCTAGCCGCGGCCCCCGGCCCGCATCACTTCACCCACACCACGTCCCACCAGGGGGGACGTCCCAAAGACTCAAGAGGACGGGACAGCCATGCCTTCTTTCGACACTCCCGAACCGATCTCGGCCACGGCGCACGTGGAGGCCGGTTCCATCCAGTTCATCGCGAGCGACCGCCGTGACACCGTCGTCGAGGTGCGGCCCCGTGACCCGAAGAAGGACCGGGACGTGCGGACGGCCGGCCAGACCGAGGTCACGTACGCGAGCGGTGCCCTGACCGTCAGGACGCCCAAGTCCAACCCGTTCGGCCGTACCGGCATCGTCGATGTGACGGTCGAACTGCCCACGGGATCCAGCGTCGACATGACCGGCGCCTGGACCCAGGTGCTCGGCGAGGGACTGCTCGGCGAGACCCGCGTGAAGACCTCGTCCGGCGACGTCCGCCTCGACACGACCGGCCCGCTGAAGCTGACCGCCTCCCACGGCTCGATCACCGTGGACCGGGTCGAGGGCACGGCCGAGATCACCACCAGCTCCGGCAGCCTGCGCGTCGGCCTCGTCGACGGCCCCGCCGTCCTGAAGAACTCGCACGGCACCACGACCATCGGCGCCGCGACCGGGGAGCTGCGGGTGCGCGGCGCCAACGGCGACATCGAGATCCGGCGCGCCGAGGCCTCGGTCACCGCCACCACAGCCCACGGCACCCTGCGCGTGGGTGAAGTGGCCCGCGGCACGGTCCAGCTGGAGACCTCCTACGGCGCCATCGAGGTCGGCATCCGCGAGGGCACCGCCGCCTGGCTCGACGTCAGCTCGGGCTCCGGCCAGGTGCGCAACGCGCTCACCGCGTCCGAGGCGCCGGAGAAGGCCGAGGACACCGTCGAGGTCCGCGCCCGCACCCGGTACGGCAACATCGACATCCTCCGCGCCAAGGCCTGAGCACCACACCCTCAGCCGGCCCCGCTTCCCACTCACTTCAGCCTTCGAACGGAGGGCTCCATGCCTTCTTTTGTCATGCCCACGTCCAGGCAGGGTGACGGTCACCCGTCGCCGGCCGCCATCTCCGCCGTCGGGCTGCGCAAGTCCTACGGCGACAAGACCGTCCTCGACGGCATAGATCTGCGCATCCCGGCCGGCTCGGTGTTCGCGCTGCTCGGCCCGAACGGTGCCGGCAAGACCACCGTCGTGAAGATCCTCTCCACGCTCATCACCGCTGACGGCGGGCAGGCCCAGGTCGCGGGCCACGACCTCGCCACCTCACCGGACGGGGTGCGTGCCGCGATCGGTGTCACCGGACAGTTCTCCGCTGTCGACGGTCTGATCACCGGTGAGGAGAACATGCTTCTGATGGCGGATCTGCATCATCTGCCCCGGCGTGAGGGGCGGCGGGTGGCGGCCGAGCTGCTGGAGCGCTTCGACCTGGTGGGGGCGGCGAAGAAGCCTGCTTCTACTTACTCGGGCGGTATGAAGCGGCGTCTGGATATTGCCATGACGCTGGTCGGCAGTCCGCGGGTCATCTTCCTGGACGAGCCGACGACGGGTCTGGATCCGCGTTCCCGGCACAACATGTGGCAGATCATCCGAGAGCTGGTCACGGGCGGGGTGACGGTCTTCCTCACGACCCAGTATCTGGAGGAGGCCGATGAGCTGGCCGACCGTATTGCGGTGCTGAACGACGGGAAGATCGCTGCTGAGGGTACTGCGGGGGAGCTGAAGCGGCTCATCCCCGGCGGGCATGTGCGGCTGCGCTTCTCCGACCCCGCCGCGTATCAGGGCGCGGCCGTGGCGTTGCGCGAGGTGAGCCGGGATGACGAGGCGCTGGCGCTGCAGATCCCCAGCGACGGCAGTCAGCGTGAGCTGCGCTCCCTTCTCGACTGGCTGGACGCGGCCGGTATCGAGGCGGATGAGCTGAGCGTGCACACCCCCGACCTCGACGACGTCTTCTTCGCCCTCACCAGCACCAGCCAGACCAACCAGCCGAACCAGCCCAAGGAGGCTGTCCGATGAGCTCCCTCTCCTTCGCCGCGCGCGACGCCTCCACGATGCTGCGCCGCAATCTCCTGCATGCGCGCCGCTACCCCTCGCTCACTCTGAATCTGCTGCTGACCCCGGTCATGCTGTTGCTGCTCTTCGTCTATGTCTTCGGTGACGTGATGAGCGCGGGCATCGGCGGCTCCGGCGCCGACCGCTCCGACTACATCGCCTATCTGGTGCCGGGCATCTTGCTGATGACTATCGGCGGCACTGTGGTCGGCACCGCGGTGTCCGTCTCGAACGACATGACCGAGGGCATCATTGCCCGCTTCCGCACGATGGCCATCCACCGCGGCTCGGTACTCATCGGGCACGTCATTGGCAGCGTGCTGCAGTCGGTCGCCAGCGTGGTCCTGGTGGGTGCGGTAGCGGTGGCCATCGGCTTCCGCTCCACGGATGCGACCGCCCTGGAGTGGCTGGCGGCGTTCGGGCTGCTCGTCCTCTTCGCTCTGGCGCTCACCTGGATCGCGGTCGGCATGGGCCTGATCAGCCCGAACGCCGAGGCTGCCAGCAACAACGCACTGCCGATGATCCTCCTTCCGCTCCTGTCCAGCGCGTTCGTCCCCATCGACGCGATGCCGGGCTGGTTCCAGCCGGTTGCCGAGTACCAGCCGTTCACCCCGGCGATTGAGACCCTGCGCGGGCTGCTGCTCGGCACCGAGATAGGCCACAACGGCTGGCTCGCCGTCGCCTGGTGCCTGGGCCTCGCGGTGCTCGGCTACTTCTGGTCGGCCTCGAAGTTCAACCACGACCCGAAGTAACCACCACGGCAATGCGGGCCCCCGTAGGCGGCGCACCCGACACCACGTCGGCGTACGCCGCCCCGCCGCGCAGCGGAGCGGCCCCGGGCGAAGCCCGGCACTCCGCCTCCGTACGCCCCCACCGGGCCCCACGCGGCAAACGGAACGCGACGTAACTCGCCGCACGCCGATCCGCCACCCGCCGAGCGACAGGACTCGGCGTCACGGCTTCCGCCAGCCCCGGCGGCCGCAACGCCCCGTAGTCCGCGAACCGCCGCGTACCGCACCGGCCACAGCGCCACACGCCGTCCCCGGTCTGCGTCCACCCCGCGAGATGCGGGCACTGTGCGACGCTCACGACGCGTGCACCTCCCGCATGTGCTGCCGCACCGCGACCGTCGCCTGAACCGCCTGCTGCATGCCACCGCCGTCGACCGCTCGCCGCTGCGCGGCCAGTAGCTCCGCACACTCGGCGCACCCGCCGGCCGTCGGGCCCTTCCCTTCGCTCGACCAGCACACCCGGGCGGTCCGATCCGTCGGCACACCCAGCACGAACCACGTCGCCTTCCCCGGCCCTGGCCCGTGCGCGCAGACGCCCCACGCGTCGGCCCCGTGCTCGATCAGCATCAGCCCCCGCCCCGACTCGTCCTCGTCCGCCTCCACGTGCCCCCGTACGGGCAGCCCCGCCGCGCCGTCGTGCACGAGCACCCGCAGGTGCCCCGGCCCGGTCCACTCCGCGACGAGGGTGACCGGCGTCGTGCAGCCTTTCGCCTGGCAGGCGTTGACCGCGTTGGTGACGGCCTCCGAGGTGAGGGTCACGGCGGTATCGGCGAGATCGCTCCGCCGCGCCGCCGTCAGCAGAGTCCGTACCGCTTCGCGCGCGGCGCGCACCCATGCGGGGTGAGGTGGGAAGACGAATGAGCAGTCGGGGCCTGGGTGGGTGTCCATGGCGGGTCTCCTGGGAGGGCGCGAAGCGCCCATACGGCTTGCGGTGGCGTTGCCCGTCCCAACTTCCCTTGCGACAGGTGCACTTCCACGAGCCATCTGGTGGATGAGTGGCACCGACCGTAGGGAAACGCGTTTCCTCTGGCAACGGTTTCCGGGATTGTTGCCACGTGTGGGTGAGGCGGCGCTCTATGAATGGACCGTTCCGACCGGGCCTCGGCAGACTGCCACCACCTAGGAGGAGGTCATGCATGGCGCCCAGGCGACACCCCAGTGAACGACAGCGACGACTCGGGGCCGAGCTCCGCAAGCTGCGCACGCGCGCGGGGATTTCAGGCGATCAGGCTGCGGTATTGCTGGAGGCGGACCGGGCGCGCATCAGCAACATCGAAGCAGGACGCATCGACGTATCCAGGAACCGGCTCTACATGTTGTTGCGAGAGTACGGTTGCCCGCCGGGGACGCTGTTCGACGGGCTCATGGAGATGGCCCAGGGTTCGGGCAAGGGCTGGTGGTGCGAGTACGAGGGCGTTCTGGCACGCAGGGCGCTCGATCTCGCCGAGCTGGAATCGCGGGTGACCAGCATTCGCGTCCATGACTCGTTGAACATCCCAGGCATGCTGCAGACCGAGGAATATGCCCGTGCTGCGATGGCGAGCATCGAAGGGAACCACGAGAACCTGGACAAGTGGGTGCGCTTCAGGATGGAGCGGCAGCGTGTCTTGGCCGGACTCCAGCGGTACCACGCGGTCATCTGCGAGTCGGCACTCCGTACGTGTGTCGGCAGCGCCGAGACCATGCGCAAGCAACTTCTCAAGCTGATCGAGGTCGCTCGACTGCCTCATGTGACGGTGCAGATCTTCCCGTTCGAAATGGGTCCGTATTCTGCCTACAGTCGGTCCTTCATCATCATGGACAGTCACACCCCCGAGCTGAGCACCCTCTATCGGGAGTACCCGATCAGCGCGGACTTCATCGGGGATGGCCACCGAATCGCCGAATACGCCAGAATGTTTGAGCGATTGGCTTCCATGGCCCTCGCCCCCGTCGACCCGGCGGCCGCTCCCGAGGCCCACGAGGCCCGGGACTCGCTGAGTCTGCTCCAGCATGCCTTGCACGAATTGCGATAGGAGCGACATGTCTCGTCTTAACTGGGTCAAGTCCTCGTACAGTTCCGGACCGGACGGCGAGTGCGTCGAAATCGCCCCAGCGCCCGGCGGTCTCATACGCCTCCGCGAGAGCGACCACCCCGTCGACGTCATCACCACCACGCCCACCACCTGGGCCACACTCCTGCGCACCCTCAAGGCCGGCAACCTGGGGTGACTGGCGCCGCCCTCCCGGCGCTCAGGCAGCCTCGGCGCGTACGAGCAGGGTGCCCAGCGGCTCGTTGCCGGGCGGGGGCACGATGCGTGCGTCGACGTCTGTAAAACCGTTCCGTTTGAGCAGGTCGGCCCACACGCCGGGGGCGTACTGCCAGCGCAGGACGGTCAGCTCCCGCTCGCGGCCTTCCAGCCACTTTCCGCGCATCTGCTGGGGCCCGTAGGTGCCTGGTCCGGGCTCGGCGTGACTGAAGACGAAGACGCCGCCCGGCACGAGGCGCTTGGCGACGAGAGGGAGGAGGAATTCGGGGTCGGTGAACCAGGCCGCGCCCCACATCGAGTAGATCGCGTCGTACTCGGTGGTGTCGCGGCTGAGGAACTCGCACACGTCCGCGTGGACGAACCGCACACCGGGGACGTCGGACCACCAGCGGCGGGCGCGTTCGATCTGGAAGGCCGAGAAGTCGACCGCGGTCACCTGGATGCCGAGGCGGGCCAGATGCACGGCGTCGGTACCTTCGCCGGGCCCGAGCTCAAGCGCGTGCCGCGGGGCGCCGAGGACTTCCGGGCCGGGGCCGTGGCCGGGGAACTGGGTCCACTCGAACCGGTCCGTCGTGGGGGCCGGCTGCTCGCCCTCCGCCCGGTACGGCTTGTACAGGTCCCAGTATTCGGCGGAGGTGAGGGGCGGGCGGGGCATGGGGCTCCTCGGGGTGACGGTGGGCCACGTGCGCTCGTCACCGTACCGTCGCCCACAAGCCCCGGGGACCCGATGGCGGAACCCTGCCCGGTTCGGCCTATGCGTGGGCCCGAGGCCGCTCACAGCGTCCCCGGGCCTGACCGTGTCGATTCGCTTCAGTGGCAGTTTGTCCCCGGAGCGCACGGCCCGCACTTGGCGTAGTCGGCTTCCCAGAGCTTCCAGTCCACCTTGAAGCCGTTGTTCGCGATGATCCGTGCGGTGCGCTCCACCGAGCCGTCGTACTTGAAGGCGATCTCGGGGATGTGTTCCAGGAATCGGCCCTGGAAGTGCTCGGCGCAGAACTCGCGGTAGTTACGGGTGTCGAGGATGAAGGTGTGGACGGCGATGTCCACGATGCGGCCGCAGCACATCTCCAGCTGCTGCCCCCACTTCTCCATAGCCGTGATCAGGTAGGACACGGCCGCACCGAACAGCCGGCTTGCGTACACCTCGTCGAATGGGTAGTCCCGCATGAGCAGCGCGATCTCCCGCTCCCACACCTCCGGCTCGACGAAGTCCCGGGGCTCGCGGACCGTCGGCCGGGTCTCGACTGCTGTCGCCATGCTGGTCTCCCTACTGTCGGTGCCTCCGCCCGTCGCGGGGCGCACTCCAAGTGCAGCGCGCAGCGTCCTGCCATGGTGATCGATTGCCGCGGGTCGCATGCCGTGTGCAGAAGCTGCACATGGCCTCGACGCCCTGGGTGGCCGTCCGTACCGTGGGCGGACAGGCCCCGCGCCCGTGGAGGTGTGATGAGTGCCGATCCGCTGTGGAGGACTCCGCACGCTGCCGCGCTGATTGCGTGTCACCACGCCGGAGCGCTTATCCGCCTGGGGCGCACTCACCGCGGCTGGCGGCAGGCCGACCTTGGCCGGAGGGTCGGCTGCTCGGCCTCGACGATCTCCCGCCTTGAGCGGCGCGCCACGGCTGATCTCGGGCTGCTGCGCAGGGCCGCGCGCGAAGTGGGATTACCCGCCGGTGTCTTGGCTGCGGCCGTCGGCCTGGGCCCGGTGCCAACCACTACAGTGGCGGCATCCGGTCCGCGTCACGCCGAGGAGGACCCGTTGCGCCGCCGCACTCTGCTTGCCGCCGCCGGAGTGGCAGGCCCTCTCCAGCTCCTTACCGGCATCGATGACGCGCTCGCCGCCATCCCCTCTCCGGACGGTGCGGCCGCGCACGTGCCACCGCGTCTGGCCCGGGCTCACTCTCTGTACGACAGCGGCCGGCACACCCAGCTCCTCGAAGTCCTCCCGGCCCTTTTGGCCGATGCCCACGCCGCGACTCAGGACCGCACCGAAAAGACGTACGCGACGCTGTCCGCCTGTTACGCCTTGGCCTCCCGGGTCTTGACGAAAATCGGACACTATGAGCGATCCCGGCTCACCGCGGACCGGGCGATCACATACGCCGACCTGTCCGGCAGCGCAATCGCCACGGCGGCCGCCTCCCGCGAACTGAGTATCGTGCTGCGCCACCAGGGACAGGCTCAGGCCGCTCAGCGCTTGGTCGACCACGCCCTGACCACCGTCGAACGCACCGGGCTGACCAACCAGGCCCAGGCGATGGCCTATGCACAGTTGCTGTGCACCACCTCCTACACCGCGGCCCGGGCCGGCAACCACGACCAGGCCCTCGCGCTCATCAGCGAAGCCGGGCGCGCCGCCGGACGCCTTCCGGAGCAGCCGCCCGCCAGCGCCCCGTTCTCCATCAGCCCGGCCGCAGTCGCTCTCTACCGGGTCGGCGTGCACTGGGCCCTCGGAGACGCCGGATCCGCCCTCCAAGCCGGCCGCACCCTCCACCCCGGGCAATTCCCGACAGCCGAACGCCGCGCCCGCATGCACACCGACCTCGCCCGCGCATGGTGGCAATGGGGCAAGCCCGAGCAGACCGCCGACGCGCTTTTGGAAGCCGTCCGTGCCTCCCCGGCCGAGGTACGCGACCGCCCCGCCATCCGGAAGATGGCCACCGACCTCATCCGACAGCGCCCCAATACCCCCAGCGCACGAGCGCTGTCCCGCGTCATGGGCTAGCGCCGCACCGGACCCGGTAGGAGCCGCGATGGGCGGCTCGATGTGGCGTAAATCTTCCATCCCCACTCCTCCGCACGGTCAAGGCCGACAGGCTAGGGTGACGGCCATGCTGAAGGCCTTTGCCGAGCTTTCCACGCCACTGGTCGCCGATGCCTGCGTCCGCACCGGCGTTCCCCTGCGTGCCGCCCCACCCGGCATCCGGGCGGTCGTCGCCGGTCAGCGTCTCGCGGGGCGCGTCCTGCCCGCCCGGCACTACGGCAGTGTCGACGTGTTCCTCGAGGCGTTCGGCGGGGCCGAACCCGGCGACGTGCTCGTGATCGACAACGGCGGGCGCACGGACGAGGCGTGCGTGGGCGATCTCGCCGTGCTGGAGGCGGAGTCGGCGGGGGTGGCCGGGCTGGTGGTGTGGGGGCTGCACCGGGATACGCCGGAGCTGGTGGAGATCGGCCTTCCGGTGTTCAGCTACGGCAACTACCCGCCGGGGCCGACGCGTGTGGACGACCGGGAGCCCGAGGCGCTGACCAGCGCCCGCTTCGGCCCGCACCTGGTCTCGGCCGCCGACGTCGTGTTCGCCGACGACGACGGCGTGCTGTTCGTGCCTGCCGACCGCGTCGACGAGGTGCTGGCGACGGCGCAGCAGATCCGGGACACCGAGCGCGAACAGGCCCGCAAGATCAGGGCCGGCGAGACCCTTCGCCGCCAGACGTCTTTCGACGACTACGTCGCCCGCCGCGCCGCCGACCCGTCGTACACCTTCCGCCGGCACCTCCGCCGCGTCGGCGGGGCGATCGAGGAGTGAAGGGGTGGACGGGCCCGTGATGTCGATCACGGGCCCGTCGGCCGGGGAACCGAAAGGGCCGCTCTCCCGCTCCCGCTGAGTACTGGATCGTTTAGTTCCGCAGCGCAGACGAGGAGCGGCACATGACCCTGGAGAACGGGAAGGTCAGCCTGTACGCGGCGAACAAGCTCTGGGTGGACGCGCGGATCAACGTCGAGGGAAAGCTGCTGATCCAGGGGCAGGACCTCAACAACGGCGAGTACGAGTACATGCTGTCCGTACCGGAAGCGGATATCCCCAAGGTCGTCGCCGCGCTCGACGGCGCACCCGGGGACGACGTTCTGGAGCTGCTCGCCGCACGCGGCACGGAGATCGTGCAGTTCGGCGAGATGCGCTGGCTGAAGTCCCTCGGTATCGAGCCGGGTTTCTCCTCGTACCGCTGAGGCGTGTCCGACGGATCGCGTGACCGAGCTGCGCCGGCGCACCATGGCCGTCACCCCTCGGAGGCGGCCTCCCGGATCAGCGGCTCGAACTCCTTCCGCACGTAGGCGTCGAACGGCGCCGTCAGCGCGCCGTCGATCACCCGCCGCACCCGGTGCTTTGCCGCGAACTCCTTGAGCGCTGCGCGGGAATCCGGTTCCACACCGCCACCAATGATCAGCACCCCGAACTCCTCGGTTTCCAACAGCTTTCGGGCCTCCTCGTCGGTGCTCACTCCCTCCGCGTCAAAGCCGTCCGCGCGCAGCGTGGCCAGCACCTCCGTCACCCGGGCGGGCATTCTTCCCAGCACCAGCGTCCTCATGGCCGTTCCTTTCCGGTACATCGACATCGGCTCCCCCGAACCTAGAAGCTCAACCGGACTTGAGGTCAACCCCGACTCTCGCCCCCCAGGCAGCCACATGATCGACCACGCGGCCGGTGCCGGGATCCTGGGGCCCGCCTCGCTGTACGCGTACCTGGCGGTCGGCCTGGGAGCACAGAACCTCCTGGTGCGCGGGCGCGCCGCCGTGCTCTGACCTCGGGCCGGTACACCGTCGGGGCCCCAGCGGAGCAGGCCCTCGTACGGGTGAACGAGAGCGGTGGACCGTCGCACGGGCCGTTCGGCATGCTGGGGTCGGTGATGTACCGATAGAGGAGACCGCCATGAGCGCACTCACCGTCGACCATGATCCGGGGCAGGGCTGGGACGACCTCGTCCGGATCTGGGAGAAGACGGACGCGCCCGAGGGCTGCAGGGTGGAGATCATCGAAGGGCTCGTCACCGTGTCGCCCGCGCCGGGCATCGACCACCACGTCATCGCGGACACCATCCAACGCCGCCTGTACACGGTGATCCCCGAGGACTGGGGGATCTATCAGACGCTCGCCGTCTCCGTGCCCTCGCGCAGCGGCCTGTTCATCCCGGACCTGGTCGTCGCACCGGAGTCCGAGCTGGTCGAGCTGTCCGAGTCCGAGCAGTTCGTTTCCGCGGGCGCCTCGTCGCTCATCGTGGAGATCACGTCGAAGTCCAGCCTCCGGCACGACCGGGTCAGCAAGCCCGCCGCGTACGCGCACGCCGGAGTGCCGCTCTACCTGCTCGTCGACCGGTGGGCTCAGGGCGGGCCGACGATCACTCTCTACGGTGAGCCGCAGGACGACGTCTACCGCGTCCTGCAGGCCGGAAAGTTCGGGGACGAGATCCGGCTTCCCGCACCGTTCGACGTCACCATCGACACAGGTGCGTTCCCCGCCGCCTGACCGTTTCCCGTTTCCTCGACCGCATGCCAAAGGCCCCGCTCCCCACCCCATACTCACGGTGGAAGCGGGGCCTCAAGGCCTCCGTACGCCCGATGGGGCCCCGGCGTCAGACCCGGCCCGCGACCGCCGAGGGCACGCGGCGGGTGGCCACCGGGGCGGCGCGGCGGGCTGCCAGGGCCTGGCGGGTGCCGCAGAGGGTGACCGCGACGGCGCCCAGCATGGCGAGGAAGCCGAGGACCACGGTGCCGTCCCAGCCGGCGGCGTGGAAGGCGAGGGCGCCGAGGGTGCCGCCGACGGAGCTGCCGAGGTAGTAGGCGGTCTGGTAGAGGGCCGAGGCCTGGGCGCGGCCGGTCTTCGCGGCGCGGCTGACGGCCGAGGAGGCGACCGCGTGGCCGGCGAAGAAGCCCGCCGTGATCAGGACCAGCCCCAGCAGGACCGCGACCAGCGAGGACGTCAGGGTCAGCAGCAGGCCGGCCGTGGTGGCGCCCACCGCCAGGTACAGCGCGCCGCGCCGGCCCAGGCGGCCGACGAGCTTGCCGGCCGCGGCCGACGAGACGGTGCCGACCAGGTAGATCAGGAAGATCGAGCCGACCACGCCCTGGGGGAGGGAGAAGGGCGCCTCCGCCAGCCGGTAGCCGATGACCGTGTAGACCGCGCCGAAGACGGTCATGAAGAGGCCGCCGATCAGGTACAGGCGGCGCAGCAGGGGGTCGGACAGGTGGGCCGCCACCGTGCGGCCCAGGGCGCGCGCCGACACCGGGGCCGGGCTGAAGTGGCGGGCCCTCGGGACCATCAGCCGGAACGTCAGGGCGCACAGCACGGCCAGGACGCCGACCGCCGCGAGCCCGGCGCGCCAGCCCCAGGCCTGGGCCACCCAGCCGGCCAGGATCCGGCCGACCATGCCGCCGATGCTGTTGCCCGCCACGAACAGGCCGATCGCGCCGACCAGGGCCTTGGCGCGGACCTCCTCGGCCAGGTACGCCATCGCCGACGCCGGCACGCCGGCCAGTGCGGCGCCCTGCACCGCGCGCAGCGCGGTCAGCCAGCCCAGGTCCGGGGCGAACGGCACGAGCAGGGCCACCAGGGCCGCGACGCACAGGGCCGCGGTCATCGTCGTACGCCGTCCGTAGCGCTCGGACAGGGCGCTGAGCGGGACGACCGCGACGGCGAGGCCGCCGGTCGCGGCGGAGACGGTCCAGCTGGCCTGACCGGGGGTCACGCCGAGGTCGTCGGAGATCGCGGGGAGCAGGGCCTGCGTGGAGTAGAGGAGGGCGAACGTGGCCACTCCGGCGGCGAAGAGCGCGAAGCTCATCCGGCGGTAGCCGGAGCCGCCCGGGACCAGCCGGGTGTCATCGGAGGGTAGGGACGACGCGGTGGAGGCACCCGATCGCATGACGACGACGGATGCCCCGGTATCGGCAGGAGGCATGCGAAAACCGTATGGCGCCTGCATCTGATGCGTCCAATGCACAGAATGGCGATAATCGATCCCGTGTTGCATGAACGCAGGTCACAGCGGCCCTTGTCATCGCGCGGTCACGAAAAAGACATCCCTGTTACAGCCGATGTCGAGGCCGACTCATGGGCCGCCACGCTCACCCCGCGCCTCGCGCAGTTCGTCGCCGTGGCGCGCCACGAGCACGTCACCCGCGCCGCGCAACAGCTCGGAATGCCACAGTCCACGCTCAGCCGCTCAATGGCCAGGCTCGAACACGACCTGGGCGTCGCCCTCTTCGCCCGCCACGGCCGCACGGTCTCCCTCACCGCCGCCGGCCGCACCTTCCTCGCCACCGTCGACCGCGCGCTGTCCGAGGTGGACCGCGCCGCCGAATCCGTACGGGCCGACGCTGACCCGGCCGCCGGAAAGGTCGCGTTCGGGTTCCTGCACACCATGGGCTCGGAGACCGTACCCGAGCTCATACGGGCCTTCCGCACCGACCACCCCCGCGTGCGCTTCCAGCTCGTCCAGAACTACGGCGAGGCCATGATCGAGCGGCTGCGCGACGGCGACCTGGACCTGTGCCTGACCTCGCCGGTGCCGGACGAACCGGACCTGGTCTCCCGGCGGCTCGACGAGCAGAAGCTGCGCCTGGTCGTGCCGGACGACCACCCGCTGGCCACCCGCAAGCGCATCCGCCTCGCGGAGGCGGCGGGCGAACTGTTCGTCACCCTCGAGCCGGGATACGGGCTGCGCCGCATCACCGACGCGCTGTGCGCGGAGGCGGGGTTCGCCCCGAAGGTGGCGTTCGAGGGCGAGGACCCGGAGACGCTGCGCGGGCTGGTGGCCGCGGGGCTGGGCGTGGGGCTCCTGCCGCCTCCCGCCGTGCCGCGCCCCGGCGTCGTGGAGCTGACGGTCACCGCGCCGCGCGCCGTCCGCGAGATCGGGGTCGCCTGGCTGGACGGGCATCCCGACACCCCGCCGGTGGCGGCCTTCAAGCGGTTCCTGCTCTCCCGCCGGGGCCAACTCCTGCTCCACCGCTGAGCCGACGGCCCCCACCCCAGGCCGCCGGTCCCGCGCCCGCTAGTACCGCAGCGACGTCCCGAACCCCGACGCCAGCGGCATCCGCAGCCCCAGCGGCGGCGGCGCCGCCAGCGCGTCCGCGAGCGGGCGCGCGTAGTGGTGGCCGAACAGCGAGCCGCGCACGAAGTCGGCCGCCAGGGCCAGCACTTCGGGGCGGTGCTGGCGCAGGGTGTGGCCGTCGGAGTGGACCTCGAAGCGGCAGATGTCGCGGTTGACCTTCTTGGCGCGCTCGGCGAGGCGGTAGGAGAGGTCCGGGTCGGTGCGCTCGTCGTTCGTGCCGTGCACGATCAGCACCCGCCTGCCCGCGAGCTGGCGCACCGGGTCGGGGTCGAGCACGGCCTCCGGCTCGGGCAGCCAGGGGGCGATCGCCAGCACCGTCGTGACGGCCGGGTGGCCGGCGGCCCGCAGCGCGGCGCGGGCGCCCATGCCCGTACCGATCAGGCAGACCGGTACGTCGCCGTAGCGCCGCGTCACCTCGTCCGCCGCCCACCGCGCGTCCGCCACGGGATGGGCGGCGGAACCGTTCCAGCCGCGGTGGCGGTAGCGGACGAGGTGGACGACCAGCCCCTGCGCCTCGCCCGCCCGGGTCAGCCGCTGGACCAGCGGCCGCTGGGCGACGAGGGTGCGCAGCGGCGGGCGGCGCAGCCCGGCGGGGGAGCCGCCCGGGAGCAGCAGGGCCACCCCGTGCACGGCGCTGCCGGCGCCCACCGCGCCGAGCGGTCTTCCGAGGCGGGCCGTGTCCGGCGGGTCGGCCCGCCCAGCCCGGCGTGGCCGCGTCGGCGGCGGCCCGGCATGCACCTCCAGCCCCGCTTGCCCCTCAGGCCCCACTGGGCCCATCGATCCTTCCGGATCCCGCTGCGGCAACGCTTGCTGCACCATGGCAGACAACGATGGCAGAAGGACGGACGGTGTCCACCCCGCCGATGGGTCACCGTTCCGTATCGTTAGCCGACATCTACGCGCGTAGGGGCTAGAGTGCCGAAATGACGAGCGAGACCACCTCCCAAGCGACTTCTCCCGCGGGCACCCTCCCGACCCCCGAGCAGATCCGCCGCGCGCCCAAGGTGCTGCTCCACGATCACCTCGACGGCGGTCTGCGCCCGGGCACGATCGTCGACCTCGCGGCCGCGTCCGGCTACGACAAGCTCCCCGAGAGCGACCCGGACAAGCTGGGCGTCTGGTTCCGCGAGGCCGCCGACTCCGGGTCGCTCGAGCGCTACCTGGAGACCTTCGCGCACACCTGCGCCGTGATGCAGACCCGCGAGGCGCTGGTCCGGGTGGCCGCCGAGTGCGCCGAGGACCTGGCCGAGGACGGCGTGGTGTACGCCGAGGTCCGCTACGCCCCCGAGCAGCACCTGGAGGCCGGGCTGACCCTCGAGCAGGTCGTCGAGGCCGTCAACGAGGGCTTCCGCGAGGGCGAGCGGCGGGCGCGCGCGAACGGTCACCGCATCCGCGTCGGCGCGCTGCTGACCGCGATGCGGCACGCCGCCCGCGCGCTGGAGATCGCCGAGCTGGCCAACCGCTACCGCGACTCCGGCGTCGTCGGCTTCGACATCGCCGGCGCCGAGGCGGGCTTCCCTCCCACCCGCCACCTGGACGCGTTCGAGTACCTCAAGCGCGAGAACAACCACTTCACCATCCACGCGGGTGAGGCCTTCGGCCTGCCGTCCATCTGGCAGGCCCTGCAGTGGTGCGGCGCCGACCGGCTCGGCCACGGCGTGCGCATCATCGACGACATCGAGATCGCCGAGGACGGCACGGTCAAGCTCGGCCGGCTGGCGTCCTACGTCCGCGACAAGCGCATTCCGCTGGAAATGTGCCCGACCTCGAATCTCCAGACCGCGGCGGCCACTTCATACGAAGAGCACCCCATCGGACTTCTGCGTAAGCTGCATTTCCGGGCGACGGTGAACACCGATAATCGTCTGATGAGCGGCACCAGCATGAGCCGGGAATTCGAGCACCTGGTCAAGGCATTCAGCTACTCGCTGGACGACATGCAGTGGTTCACGGTCAACGCCATGAAGTCGGCCTTCATCCCATTCGACGAACGTCTCGCGATGATCAACGACGTGATCAAGCCGGGCTACGCGGAGCTGAAGTCGGAGTGGCTGTTCCGCCAGACGGTGACGGGAAGCGCCTGACCAGCAATTCCCTTGCGACCCCGACCGGGGGCCGCGTTGGGCGAATACAGTGAATGCGGCCGGGACTTCAAGTCCCGGCCGTTTCATTTCGTGTCATTCATTGCGGGGGCGGTGCTGTCGTCGCTACGTTGCAGTGCCGCTCGGCATTTCCCGCCAACCCCGTCATGAGGACTGATCCCCGATGAAGCAGGCATCTCTCAAGGCCCTCGGCGCCGCCGCTCTCGGTGCCGCCTTCGCCGTCGCGGCGGCGGGCACCGCCTCCGCCGGCACCCTCGAGTCGGTCACCACCACCGCCACCGGCGCGGCGAAGGGGCTCCCGGTGGCGCAGCTGGCCCCGGCGGCTCCGATGGGCGGCCCGGCGCTCGTCGCCGGAGACCACCTGATCCGCTCCGGGGTCCTGGAGCAGTCCGCCAAGGCGGCCGACATCGCGCTCGCCCCCAACCTGCCCACGGAGAAGCTCACCGGCGCCCACGCCGACAACAAGGGCAACGCCGGCCTGCTCGGCGCCCTGCCGACCAAGGCCCTCGCCCCCAACGGCCTGTCGCTGCCGGGCATCGGCACGCCCAACAGCTGACGGCGACGGGCGACGGCGACGAGCACGCGCCACCCCACGGGACGAGACGTACGGGACGGACAGCGCGACGGGCCGCGCACCCCGGTTGGGGGGTGCGCGGCCCGTCGTGCGTCACCCGGGAAGGGGTGGGTGTCACCAGGCGGAGGACTTCGAGGCGGCGCGGGCGCTGCCCTCGGCGGGCATCAGGATCCACAGGGCGATGTAGAGCACGAACTGGGGTCCGGGCAGCAGGCACGATGCCAGGAAGATCACTCGCATCGTCGTCCGGGAGATCCCGAAGCGCTCGGCCAGACCCGCGCAGACTCCGGCGATCATCCTGTGGCTGCGGGGGCGGACCAGCGGAGCGGACATGGCGGCGACTCCTTGTCGTCGGACGTCTGTGAGGCGTCGGTATGAGCGAGCGGGAACGTTTTCCCGAGCCGGAAGAACGTTCTCCCGACGCACTCAACGCTACGGCCGAGACCCGGGCAAAGCGTCACTCCACGGGGCGATCCCGACCCTGGGGATCGTAGGGGTCAGCCCCCGGTCCGTGTCCTCCCGGCGGAGGGGCGGGGTAGGTCCCGCCTCGCCCCTGCGGCGTAGCCGGGCCCGTACGGCCGGCACCACCGCGAGGTGGGCCACCGTCACGCCCGTGACGTTCATCAGCAGGGCGTCCACGTCCAGCACCTGGCCCACCACGCCGCCGCGCACCACCTGCAGGGCCAGCGAGAACATCGCGCTGGTGAAGACCGTCCGGGCCAGCGAGCCCGCCGTCGACACCGCGATCCGGCCCCCCGCCCAGGGCAGCAGCAGCCCCAGCGGGGCGAACGGCAGCACCCCGGCCCCTATCGTCCGGGCGGCGTCCCAGGGACTCAGCGCCAGGTCGGCCCGGATGGTGGCCAGCGGCTCCAGACGCGCGGGTGTCACCCAGGGCGCGGTCAGCGGCCGCAGGGCGAGCCAGCCGAGCACCAGGAGATGCACTGCCAGGAGGACACAGCCCGCCACGCGGTAGCGGTATCGGAGGGCGGGCGTACCGCCGTAGCCATGACGCTGCACGCCCCCCAGGACGCTGCGCGCGGGGCGTGCGGTTCCGGGGCCGGGTACGCAGAGTCAGCGCCGGTCGCCGCGACGCGGCGGCGGGCCGCCCGACGGGCTCAGGAGAGGGGGACGCCGCCGCTCTGCACGGCCTCCGGATGGGCCCGCGTCTCGTCGGTGCACGTGTAGCCCTTGGGCCGGTCGTCGCCCGGCCCGCCGAGCGCCAGCGTGCTCCTGCCGTCGGCCGCGGCCGTACCGGCGAAGGTGCACACGACCTGCGCGAGCGCCGACGGAGGCAGTTGTTCCGGCGCGGTGTTCAGCCGCAGCGTCCCGGCCGGGTCGCCGGGGCGGGGGCCGCTGACGGTCAGCCGCTGCGGCACCTCGGTGGAGAACCCGGCCTCGTCCTCGATGGGGGAGGGCTGGCGCTTGAGCTCCTCCAGCAGCGCCCGCGCCAGGCCGGCCGGGTCCTCCGGGCCGGGGGAGGCGACCAGCCGCGTCACGGGGAGTAGCTGTGAGGTGCACAGCAGCAGGACGGACATCCGGATGCTGCCCTCGGGCGGCGCGCTCTGCACGCCGGGGCGCACCACGCACGTCGCCCGCGAGGGCGCGCTCCCGGCGTCCACGGGCACGGCCGTGCCGCGGATGCCGCACCCGGTGAGCACGGCCAGCCCGGCCGTCAGGACGACGGCCCGCGCGGCGCGGGTGACTCTCACGACGTACCGCCTTCCCCGGCGGCACCGGAACCGGAGGACGGGGTTCCGTCGCCCTCCTCGAGACCGGAGGCGTCGCGGGGCAGGGTCAGCGTGAACACCGCGCCGCCCTCCGGCGAGTTCATGGCGGTGATCTCGCCGCCGTGGATGTGGGCGTTCTCCAGCGCGATCGACAGGCCCAGACCGCTGCCCTCCGAACGCGGGCGGGAGGCGCTGGCCTTGTAGAAGCGGTCGAAGACGTGCGGCAGCACGTCCTCGGGAATGCCGGGCCCGTGGTCGCGCACGGCGATGACCAGCGAGTCCTCCGTCTGCCGGACCGAGACCCGCACCGGCGAGCCGCCGTGCTTGAGGGCGTTGCCGATGAGGTTGGCGAGGATCACGTCCAGGCGGCGCGGGTCGAGCTGGGCCATGATCCCGCGCTCGGCGTCCAGCTCGACCGCGTCCAGCCACGCCCGGGCGTCGATGCACGCCGTGATCTGGTCGGCGATGTCCACGTCGTCCAGCACCAGCCGGGCCGTGCCCGCGTCGAAGCGGGTGACCTCCATCAGGTTCTCCACCAGGTCGTTCAGCCGGCGGGTCTCGCTGACCACCAGCTGCACCACGGGCGCGATCATCGGGTCGAGGGAGTCCGCCTCGTCCTCCAGCACCTCGGTCACGGCGGTGATCGCCGTGAGCGGGGTCCGCAGCTCGTGCGACATGTCGGCGACGAAGCGACGGCTGGCCGCCTCGCGCGAGCTCAGGTCCTCCACCCGCTTCTGCAGCGACTCCGCGGTCCTGTTGAACGTCCGCGACAGGTCCGCCAGCTCGTCGGTGCCCGACACCTGCAGCCGGGTGTCCAGCTTCCCCTCGCCCAGCCTGCGCGCCGCGTCGCCGAGCCGCTGCACGGGCCGCAGCACCGTCGAGGCCGCGGCCTGGGCGAGCAGCGCCGAGCCGATCAGCGCGAGCCCGGTGGCGATGCCCAGCGACCAGCCCAGGGAGTTGAGGTCCGCCCGCTCGTTCTCCAGCGACTTCAGCAGGTAGCCCGTCGGGCCCCCGCCGATCACCTTCGCGCCGGCGACCAGGTACGGCTTGCCGTCCAGCGTGATCCGCTGCCAGTACAGGTGGTACGGGTAGGGGTTGGACTCGTCGACCTTCCGCTCCCGGTTGACCGCCGTCACCAGCGTCTTCGGCACCACCGAGAGCGTGAACAGCTCCCGGTCCGAGGGCGCGGCGCAGTCGCCGCCGCCCTTGACCTTGCCGATCAGCAGCACCTCGTACTTCTGCGAGGTCGCCGCCATCCGGTCCGCGGCCTCCTGCAGATCGGGACAGGTCGGCGGCAGCGGCAGCGAACCGGTGCTGTCCTGCAGGGTCTTGCGGAAGTCGTCGAGGGCGGCGTTCTGCGTACGGGTGAGGACCGCGTCACGGTTGAGCCAGTACGCGATCGCCGACGCCGACACCGCGGCCGCCAGGGCCACCAGCGCGAACACCAGCATCAGGCGCAGCCGCAGGCTGATCCGCCGCATGCTCAGCTTCATGCCGTTCCTGGCCGCCGCCCAGCCCCGTACCCGACCGGGCTCTTCAGTCACTGTGGGCTCTCTGTCCTCAAGGTCGTTACTGCGGGGCATCCAGCCGGTAGCCGACACCGCGGACGGTCCGGATCAGCGTCGGCGAGGACGGCACGTCCTCCACCTTCGCCCGCAGCCGCTGCACGCACGCGTCCACCAGCCGGGAGTCGCCGAGGTAGTCGTGCTCCCACACCAGTCGCAGCAGCTGCTGCCGCGACAGCGCCTGCCCCGGCCGGCGGCTGAGCTCCAGCAGCAGCCGCAGCTCCGTCGGCGTCAGCTGGAGGTCCTGGCCGTTCTTGGTGACCGTCATCGCCGACCGGTCGATCACCAGCGAACCGAAGGACGCCGAGTCGCTCGACTCCCGCTCCCCGCGGCGCAGCACCGCCCGGATCCGGGCGTCCAGCACCCGGCCCTGCACCGGCTTGACCACATAGTCGTCCGCACCCGACTCCAGCCCCACGACCACGTCGATGTCGTCGTTGCGGGCCGTCAGCAGGATGATCGGCAACTGGTCCGTGCGCCGGATGCGCCGGCACACCTCGAAACCGTCGATGCCCGGCAGCATCACGTCCAGCACGATCAGGTCCGGCCGCTGCTCGCGCAGCATCTTCAGGCCGTCCTCACCCGTCGCCGCGGTCACCACACGGTGACCCTGGCGGGACAGGGAGAACTCGAGAGCCGTACGGATGGCGTCGTCGTCCTCGATCAGCAACAGGAAAGGCACGGTGGTCATTCTGGCCTAAGAGTGGCCGGTAGTTCGACAGAAGGACGCCGCAGCGGCACCGCACGCGGACGTGACGGCCGCAACGCGACCTGTTGCAGTGCTGTGACAGTCGGCGGACAGCGCCATGAAACTGGCCCGGCAGAGTTCTTCTCACCGGGCGGTTCCAGGGTCCGGGTCACTGACGGACCGAGCTGGCTCCACCGACGGGGGGCGCG
Source organism: Streptomyces griseocarneus (assembly GCF_014655595.1). Taxonomy (GTDB): domain Bacteria; phylum Actinomycetota; class Actinomycetes; order Streptomycetales; family Streptomycetaceae; genus Streptomyces; species Streptomyces griseocarneus. The sequence continues at coordinate 447,670 of NZ_BNBL01000006.1, forward strand.
AGATGAACACACTGCACAGCACCACGAACAGCGCAGTTCGCACGCGCCTTCACGACGCCGGTCGGAGCGGTGAGAAGTCCGGTGCCGTGGGCGGGCGGGGGTGCGCTCGCGGTACCGGACGTACGGTACGGCCGCCGTACATGGTGGCCATCGACGCGATCGCGTACGGGGAGGCCGCACAGGGCGCGGGGGGCGCCCGGACGGCCACGGGGGGACGCGGCACCAGCGTGTCGCGGACGGAGGCGGAGTTCACCGCCTACGTCCAGGAGCGCCGGGCCTCCCTGTACGCGACCGCGTACCACCTGACCGGTGACCGGCACGAGGCCGAGGACCTGCTGCAGAGCGCGCTGTTCTCCACCTACCGCGCCTGGGACCGGATCAGCGACAAGGCCGCGGTCGGCGGCTACCTGCGCCGCACCATGACCAACCTGCACATCAGCGCCTGGCGCCGCCGCAAGCTCAACGAGTACCCGACCGAGGAACTCCCCGAGACGCCCGGCGAGACCGACGCGATGCGCGGCACCGAACTGCGCGCCGTGCTCTGGCAGGCGCTCGCCCGGCTGCCCGAACTGCAGCGCACCATGCTGGTCCTGCGCTACTACGAGGGCCGCACCGACCCGGAGATCGCGGAGATCCTCGACATCAGCGTCGGCACCGTCAAGAGCAGCATCTGGCGCTCGCTGCGCCGCCTGCGCGACGACGAGGTCATCGGCTCCGACCGGGGCGTCAGGGAGTCCTTCGGCGAGCTGGTGGCCTAGAAGGAACGGGGGGAACGGGGGAAACACGGGGGGAACACGGGGGAAAAGAGAGCGGGCGGGCAGCCGGGGGGACTGCCACGCCCGCTCTCGCACGTTCCCGGGGGCGTACGCGCTCTCAGGCGCCGACGCTCTCGCGCCGGCCGGCGGCCGCGGCGGCGATGCGGCCCATGGCCGTCTCCCCGCCGCAGGCGAACGCCCCGAGCGCCGTCTGCCGGGCCACGATCGCCCGCTCCGAACGCATCAGCCGCAGCCCGCGCCGCACCAGCGTCGGCACCGGCTTGCGGGCCTCGCGCAGATCGCGCAGCAGCCGCCGCCGGAACGTCGTCGACGGCCGGCCGCGCAGGCACAGCGCGTCCGCGAGGTGACCGAGATCACGGCACCGGTCGATGATGTCCGCCGCGAAGATGCCCTCCGCGATGAACAGCGGGGTGCGCCCGATGTCCAGCGCGCTCTCGCCGACCCGCGAGCTGGTGGAGATGTCGTACACCGGCACGTTCGTACGGGCCGTACGGCACAGGGCGTCGATCGCCGCGACGGCCGCCTCCGCGTCCCACGACAGCGGGGAGTCCCAGTCGGTGCCGCCGCCCTCCGCGAGCAGCGGCAGCGTGGGGTCGTGCCCCTCCTTGTAGAAGTCGTCGAGGTTGAGCACCGGCAGTCCGGTGCGGGCGGCCAGGGACGACTTTCCGGAACCGGACGGACCGGTGAGCAGGATGACGCGCGCGGAGGGCAGGAGGGGAGTCACGGGACACCAGTGTGAGGCATTGCGCCGCATGGGGGATCCCCCTGGGTCGTGACGTGCGCGGAGCGTAGTGCGTCCACTACGTTGCGTTGTCGATCCTCACATACTCACACGGCTCTCACGGCAGGTGGTCATGGCCTCCCAGGCACGTCACGCACGCTCTCCCCTCCCACCCCCGCGCCGCCGGCGCGCCCTGGCGCGGATGGGGATGACCCTCTCCGCGGGCGCGGCGCTCGTCGCGGCCGGCGCGGCGGAGGCCCAGGCCCAGCCGCAGGTGCCGCGCGCCGAGTTCGGCCGCCAGGACGTCGGCGCGGCGTTCGAGGGGACCGCCATCGCGCTGCAGAAGTCGGTGGAGGGCCTGTCGCCCGTGGTGAAGACGTTCAAGTACCACCCGCTCGCGGGCACCGCGGTGGACCCGCTGAACAACGGGGCCAGCACCCAGATCTCCAACTTCAAGCCGGTCAGCACCCAGCCGGTGACGGCGCCCGTCACCACCCGCGGCCAGGTCGGCGACCTGCCCGTGGCGGGCCAGCTGCTGGGCGGCGTGCTGCCGGGCTGAGCGGCACCGGCACACGCGACGACGGCGGGCTTCCCCCGTGAAGGGGAAGCCCGCCGTCATGCGTTGCGCGGCCCGGAGGAGGCCTAGTAGGACGAACCGCCCGCGCCCAGCGAACCCGTGGGGTGCCAGACGGTCTTCGTCTCGAGGAAGGCGGTCAGCCGGCCCGTGCCCGGGTCGGCGGCCCAGTCCACAGCCTGTGGACGGACGACGCGCTTGAGGTTGTCCGCCGCGGCGACCTCGAGGGCCTTCGCGAGCTCCTCGTCGGCACCCGCCAGGTCGATCGCGTTGACGTCCTGGTGCGCGGCGAGGGACGGAGAGATCTCCGCGGCCTTGCCGGACAGGATGTTGACCACGCCGCCGGGAACGTCGGAGGTGGCGAGCACCTCGCCCAGCGACAGCGCGGGCAGCGGGGCCTTCTCGGACGTGATGACGACGACCGTGTTGCCGGCGGCGATCACCGGGGCGATCACCGAGACCAGGCCCAGGAGCGAGGACTCCTGCGGGGCCACGACGGCCACGACGCCGGTCGGCTCGGGGGAGGAGACGTTGAAGAACGGCCCCGCCACCGGGTTGGTGCCCCCGACGACCTGGGCGATCTTGTCGGTCCAGCCCGCGTACCAGACCCAGCGGTCGATCGCGGCGTCCACCTGGGCCGCGGCCTTGGACTTCGACAGCCCCTCGGCGTCGGCGACCTCGGCGACGAACTGGTCGCGACGGCCCTCGAGCATCTCGGCGACGCGGTAGAGGATCTGGCCGCGGTTGTACGCGGTCGCCCCCGACCAGCCGCCGAACGCCTTGCGCGCCGCCACGACGGCGTCACGGCCGTCCTTGCGGGACGACAGGGGGGCGTTGGCGAGCCACTTGCCCTTGGAGTCGGTCACCTCGTACACCCGCCCGCTCTCGGACCGGGGGAACTTGCCCCCGACGAACAGCTTGTAGGTCTTGAGCACGCTCAGACGATCAGACATCGAGGTAGGCCTCCAGACCGTGGCGACCGCCCTCGCGGCCGAAGCCCGACTCCTTGAAGCCGCCGAAGGGCGAGGTCGGGTCGAACTTGTTGAACGTGTTGGCCCAGACGACGCCGGCCCGCAGCTTGCTCGCCACCGCCAGCATCCGGGAGCCCTTCTCCGTCCAGATGCCGGCCGACAGCCCGTACTGGCTGTTGTTGGCCTTCGCCACCGCCTCGGCGGGCGTGCGGAAGGTCAGCACGGACAGCACCGGGCCGAAGATCTCCTCGCGGGCGATCCGGTGGGCCTGGGTGACGTTCGTGAACAGCGTCGGGGCGAACCAGTAACCGGCGCCCGGCAGCTCGCACGCCGGGGCCCAGCGCTCCGCGCCCTCGGCCTCGCCGCTGTCGGCCAGCGCCGTGATGCGGGCCAGCTGCTCGGCCGAGTTGATCGCGCCGACGTCGGTGTTCTTGTCGAGCGGGTCGCCGACGCGCAGCGTCGACATCCGGCGCTTGAGGGCGTCCAGCAGCTCGTCCTGGATCGACTCCTGGACCAGCAGGCGGGAGCCCGCGCAGCAGACCTGGCCCTGGTTGAAGAAGATGCCGTTGACGATGCCCTCGACCGCCTGGTCGATGGGCGCGTCGTCGAAGACGATGTTGGCGCCCTTGCCGCCCAGCTCGAGGGTGAGCTTCTTGTCCGTACCGGCGACGGTACGGGCGATCTGCTTGCCGACGCCGGTCGAGCCGGTGAAGGCCACCTTGTCGATGCCGTCGTGCGCGACGAGCGCGGCACCGGTCGAACCGTCGCCGGTGAGGATGTTCACGACACCCTTCGGCAGGCCCGCCTGGCGGCAGATGTCGGCGAAGAACAGCGCCGACAGCGGCGTGGTCTCGGCCGGCTTGAGGACGACGGTGTTGCCCGCCGCCAGCGCCGGGGCGATCTTCCACGCCAGCATCAGCAGCGGGAAGTTCCACGGGATGACCTGGCCCGCCACGCCCAGCGGGCGGGGGTTGGCGCCGAAGCCCGCGTGGTCGAGCTTGTCGGCCCAGCCGGCGTAGTAGAAGAAGTGCGCGGCGACCAGCGGGAGGTCCGCGTCGCGCGTCTCCTTGATCGGCTTGCCGTTGTCCAGGGTCTCCAGGACGGCCAGCTCGCGCGAGCGCTCCTGGATGATCCGGGCGATCCGGAACAGGTACTTCGCGCGCTCGGCGCCCGGCAGCGCCGACCACTTCTCGAACGCCTTGCGGGCGGCCTTCACGGCCGCGTCCACGTCCTCGGCCGAGGCCTGGGCGACCTCGGAGAGGACCTCCTCGGTCGACGGCGAGACGGTCTTGAAGACCTTGCCGTCGGACGCCTCGCGGAACTCGCCGTCGATGAACAGCCCGTAGGAGGGGGCGATGTCGACGACCGCGCGCGACTCCGGCGCCGGTGCGTATTCGAAAGCCATGATCAGTCCACCGTCACGTAGTCGGGACCGGAGTAGCGCCCGGTGCTCAGCTTCTGCCGCTGCATCAGCAGGTCGTTGAGGAGGCTGGAGGCACCGAAGCGGAACCACTCGTTGGACAGCCACTCCTCGCCCACGGTCTCGTTGACCAGCACCAGGAACTTCATCGCGTCCTTGGTCGTACGGATGCCGCCCGCGGGCTTCACCCCGACCTGGACCCCGGTCGTGGCGCGGAAGTCGCGCACGGCCTCCAGCATGAGCAGGGTGTTCGCCGGGGTGGCGTTCACCGCGACCTTGCCGGTCGAGGTCTTGATGAAGTCGGCGCCCGCGAGCATGCCGAGCCAGGAGGCGCGGCGGATGTTGTCGTAGGTCGACAGCTCGCCGGTCTCGAAGATGACCTTCAGCCGGGCCGCCGTGCCGTCCTGCCGGCGGCAGGCTTCCTTGACGGCCTTGATCTCCTCGAAGACGGAGAGGTAGCGGCCCGCGAGGAACGCGCCGCGGTCGATCACCATGTCGATCTCGTCCGCGCCGGCGGCGACGGCGTCGGCCGTGTCGGCCAGCTTGACCGGCAGGGCGGCGCGGCCGGCCGGGAACGCGGTGGCCACGGAGGCGACCTTCACGTCCGAGCCCCTGAGGGCCTCGGCGGCGGTCGCCACCATGTCGGGGTAGACGCAGATCGCGGCGGTGCGCGGGGTCTCGCGATCCGTCGGGTCCGGGTTGAGGGCCTTGGCGCACAGCGCCCGGACCTTGCCCGGGGTGTCCGCGCCCTCGAGGGTCGTGAGGTCGATCATGGAGATCGCCAGGTCGATGGCGTACGCCTTCGCCGTCGTCTTGATCGAGCGGGTGCCGAGCGCCGCGGCGCGGGCTTCCAGCCCGACCGGGTCGACGCCCGGGAGGCCGTGCAGGAAGCGGCGCAGCGCTCCGTCGGAGGCGGTCACGTCCGCCATCGACGCCAGTCGCTCGGCGGCTTCGTTGCCGTGTGAGGGAACAGTGGGCATGGTCACCGGATGAGCATATCTACGCGCGTAGCGCATGTCACCCCCTCCTGCGGAGGGACTGCCTCCGCTGTCATTCGTGCCCTGGCTGTTACCAAGGCCGTTACCGAGGCCGTTACCGGGCGTGGGGCACAATCGGCGGCATGACGAGCAGCTCCTCGCAAGCGCCGGACCAGGGGCCCGGCCATGAGCCGGGCCACGGGCCGGTCACCGACCCCGACCAGAAGCACGCCGACCGGTGCTACCGCTCCGCCGCCGGCATCGCCAGCGGCGTCCTGCTGCTGGCCCTGATCGGCTGGCTGGGCGGTGACGCGATCGTGCGCGGCGAGGGGAACGCTCCCTGGCTCGCCCTCGCGGGCCTGCTCTTCGCGGTGCCGCTGACCATCGCCTTCACGGTACGCCCCGCGGTGTGGGCGAGCGAGGACAGGCTGCTGGTCCGCAACCCGTTCCGCACGATCACCCTGCCGTGGGCCACTGTCGAGGCCGTTCGGGCCGGGTACTCGAGCGAGGTGCTCGCCGGTGGGGCGAAGTACCAGCTCTGGGCCATTCCGGTGTCGCTGCGCCAGCGCAAGACCGCGGCGCGGCGGGCGGCGCGCGATGTCGCACAGGACGTGCGGGTCGTGTCGCACGGCGGCGGCGCGCTCGAGGGGCCGGTGCGGGCGCCCTCCGACCAGGCGGTCGAGGACCTGCGCGAGCTCGCGGAGCGGTGTGCCGGGCGGGAGGGGGCGCAGGGGGTGCCGGTGGTTCGGTGGGCGTACGAGCTGATCGTGCCGGCGCTGGTGGGGTTGGTGCTGGTTGTGGCGCTGGGGGTGGCGGGGGGCTGAGGCCGTCTCGCTGGTGCGGGGGCCGGGTGCCGGGGGCTGGGGGTGGCTGCCGCCGGTTGTCGGGGCGGGGGCCGGGGGCTCCGGAGGGTGTTCCGGAATCGGATATTTACGGGCCCGGTGCCGTCTCGCGTGTTGATCGCCCTCACATTGGGCCCACAAATATCCGGCAGCATTCCGGAACACCCTCCTGCGCCCCCGACCCCCTCCCGTCACCGGGACGGCCAGCTGGGGTGGTGGGTGGGGGTGGGTGGGCGGCCAGCCCCGGCTGGGTGGGCAGCCATCCCTGGGTGGGTGGGCGGCCATCCCCGGGGGCAAGCATCACTGGCTGGGTGGGCAAACATCCCCCGCTGGGTGGGTGGGACCTGCCCCCCCCGTTCGGGGCGCGCACCGGTGCCCCCCCGTCTGTGACGTGAGGGGGCCCACCAGCCCCCGCCACCGTCTCCCCGTCTGTGACGTGAGGGAGACCCACCCACCCCCGCCCCTTCCTACCCTCCCCCTACCCGCCGGCGGCTGTCGGCGGTCGGCTGTCGACTGACGGCGTGAGGGGGCGGGGCGGGGTGGGACGGGCCCTGGTAGGGGCGTCAGGGTTATTTGCGGCCCTGGTGCGGGGCGAGCATCACTGTTGGGGCTCCGGGCCGTAAATAATCCAGCCCCGGAAGGGCCCGGCCCACACCGACCCGGCCCCGCTCCACCACGCACCCGCACCCGTACACGCACCCCCACCACGACGATCAGATGCCGGCAGCCCCCGCCACATCCGCCTTGATCGCCGCCAGCACGGACTCCGCCCGCCCCCGCGCATCCACCAGCGCCGCCGCCGACGCGACCGGCACCACGACCTCCAGGTAGCACTTCAGCTTCGGCTCCGTGCCGCTCGGCCGCACGATCACCCGTGCCCCCGACACCTCGCCCGCCTCGTCGCCCGCCAGGGCGTACCGCAGGCCGTCCGTCGGCGGCAGCGACTCCGTGCCCTTCGTCAGGTCCTCCGCCGAGACCACGTGCAGCCCGGCCAGGACCGCCGGCGGCTGCTCCCGCAGGCGGCGCATGGCCGCGGCGATGAGGGAGAGGTCCTCGACGCGCACCGACAGCTGGTCCGTGGCGTGCAGGCCGTGCTCGACCGCCAGGTCGTCCAGCAGGTCGCTCAGCGTCCGGCCCGTCGCCTTCAGCTCGGCCGTCAGCTCGGCCACCAGCAGCGCCGCCGTGATGCCGTCCTTGTCGCGGACGCCGTCGGGGTCGACGCAGTAGCCCAGCGCCTCCTCGTAGGCGTAGCGGAGGCCGTCCACGCGCGAGAGCCACTTGAAGCCGGTGAGGGTTTCCTCGTAGGACGCGCCCGCCGCTGCCGCCGCGATGCGGGACAGCAGGGACGACGAGACGATCGTCGTCGCGAACGTGCCGCGGGCGCTCTTGTGCACGAGGTGCGTGGCGAGCAGCGCGCCGACCTCGTCGCCGCGCAGCATCCGCCAGCCCTCGACGGCGTCCGGGGCCGGTACGGCCACGGCGCAGCGGTCCGCGTCGGGGTCGTTGGCGATGATGATGTCCGGGGCGTTGTCGCCCGCCGCGCGGGCGGTGGCGAACGCCAGGTCCATCGCGCCCGGCTCCTCGGGGTTCGGGAACGCGACGGTCGGGAAGTCCGGGTCCGGGTCGGCCTGCTCGGCGACGACGACCGGGGCCGGGAAGCCGGCCCGGTCGAAGGCGGCGGTGAGGACGTCGCGGCCGACGCCGTGCATGGGCGTGTAGACGACGCGGACGTCGCGCGGGGAGCCGGCGGTCAGGACGGCGTCGGTGCGCTCGAGGTAGGCGCCGACGACGGCGTCCTCGCGGAGGGTCTCCCAGCCGGCGGAGGGGCGCGGCACGTCGTTCAGGGACGTGATCGCGGCGATCTCGGCGGCGATCTCGGCGTCGGCGGGCGGGACGATCTGCGAGCCGTCGCCGAGGTAGACCTTGTAGCCGTTGTCACGCGGCGGGTTGTGGCTGGCCGTGACCTCGATGCCGGCGACCGCGCCGAGGTGGCGGATCGCGAAGGCGAGGACGGGCGTGGGCAGCGGCTTGGGCAGCAGCGCGGCCTTCAGGCCGGCGCCCACCATGACGGCGGCGGTGTCCAGGGCGAAGTCCGCGGACTTGTAGCGGGCGTCGTAGCCGATGACGACGGTGCCGCCGGCGTGGCCCTGCTTCTTGAGGTACGCGGCGAGACCGGCCGCGGCGCGGATGACGACGGAGCGGTTCATCCGCATGGGGCCGGCGCCGAGCTCGCCGCGGAGGCCGGCGGTGCCGAACTGCAGGGTGCCGGCGAAGCGGGCGCCGAGCTCGGTGAGGTCACCGGCGTCGATGAGCCGGGCGAGCTCGTCGCGGGTGTCGGGGTCGGGGTCCTCGGCGAGCCAGGCCTGGGCCTGGGTGATGAGGTCTCGCTCCACGTCTTTCCTCCGGAGGTTTCGGGGTGGGTTCGCCTGCGGTGCCGGGTGGTCGGGGCCGGGGCGGGACGGGCCCTTCTGGGACTGCATGATTTACGGCGGACGAGCTCCAGCGTTGAGGGTGCCCCCAATGCCGCCGCAAATCACGCGTTACGTCCCTGCCAGGGCCCGTCCCGCCCCGGCCCCTCCCGTCGGCTCGGCGGCCGCGGGTCGTGGGGGCTTCCCCAGCCCCATGCGCGTCGGCCCGCTGCCGGGTGGTCGGGTGGGTGGGTGGGCGTGCACGCGCCGAAGGCGCGTGTACCCACCATGGTGGTTGGCCGAAAAAACCGCGCCGGAGGCGCGAAAGGCACCTCCGGCGCGGAGCGGCCGGACCGGCGAGGTCAGAGCTTCGGCAGGACCTGTGCCAGGAGCGAGCCCATCCGCGAAGCGGCGTCGCGGCCGGCCTCGAGGACCTCCTCGTGGTTCAGCGGCTCGCCGGTCATGCCCGCGGCGAGGTTCGTGACCAGGGAGATGCCCAGGACCTCGGCGCCGGCCTCGCGGGCCGCGATGGCCTCGAGGGTGGTGGACATGCCGACCAGGTCGCCACCGAGGGTGCGGACCATGTGGATCTCGGCCGGGGTCTCGTAGTGCGGGCCGGGGAGCTGGACGTAGACGCCCTCCTCGAGGGTCTCGTCGACCTCCTTGCACAGGGCGCGCAGACGGGGGGAGTACAGGTCGGTGAGGTCGACGAAGTTGGCGCCGACGATCGGCGAGGTCGCCGTCATGTTGATGTGGTCGCTGATCAGCACCGGCTGGCCGGGGCGCATGCCGTCGCGGAGGCCGCCGCAGCCGTTGGTGAGGACGACGGTCTTGCAGCCGGCGGCCACGGAGGTGCGGACACCGTGGACGACGGCGGCGACGCCGCGGCCCTCGTAGTAGTGGGTGCGGCCGAGGAAGACCAGCGCGCGCTTGTCGTTGACCTTGTAGGAGCGGATCGTGCCCGCGTGGCCCGCGACGGCGGCGGCGGAGAAGCCCGGGAGCTCGGTGACCGGGAACTCGGCCTCGGGGGTGCCGAGGGCTTCGGTGGCGGGAACCCAGCCGGAGCCCATGACCAGGGCGACGTCGTGGGTCTCGGCGCCCGTGAGCTCGCGGAGGCGGGCGGCGGCGGCGTCGGCCGCGGCGTACGGGTCGGCCTGGATGTCGGGGGTTACAGAAGCGTTCACGCGGACGAGGGTAGCCGCTCTTGGCCTACGCGCGTAGATGTCGCTGGTTACGGTGTTCCGATTGTTGCTTTGTGCTTTGCGACGAGATGAAATCGTCATCTTCAGCACGGGCGCTTGCGCAGCTCCATGACGTAGTCGTGGGGCGCACCGGCGGATTCCGCGGCGTCGGCGATCTCGCCGAGGTAGCGGGCGGAGGGCAGGCCGCCCTCGTAGCCGTTGAGCACATAGACCCAGGCTGGCTCCTCGCCGTCGAGTGTGTGCACCCGGACACGCATGCGGCGGTAGATGTCCAGGCCCACGCCCTCCCAACGGTCCATCGAGTCCTCGTCCATCGGAGCGATGTCGTAGAGGGCCACGAAGACCTGGGAGCGGGGGGCCTCGACGATGGTGGCGAGGGCGCCCTCCCAGCCCATCTGTTCCCCGCCGAACGTCAGCCGCCAGCCGTTGAGCCAGCCGGTGCCGCGCAGCGGCGAGTGCGGTGCGCGGCGGGTCATCAGCCGCGCGTCGAGGTTGCCGGCGTACGCGGCGTAGAGCGACATGGTTCCGAGGGTACGGGAGTGAGGCGGGACGGCATTTGGGGTGGCAATCTCGAAGGGAGGTTCGTTCGGAACTTTCCGGCGGATTTCGTTCAGAGGCCGTGCGGATCGGTGAGGGAATCGCGTAGGGGAGGCCCCGGAAGGAGCCGCTTTGATGGGTGCGGGACAATGGAATACGTGACTCGGATCGTGATCATCGGTGGCGGACCCGGCGGCTATGAGGCGGCGCTCGTCGCCGCGCAGCTCGGCGCGGAGGTGACCGTCGTCGACTGCGACGGTCTGGGCGGGGCGTCGGTGCTGACCGACTGCGTGCCCTCGAAGACTCTTATCGCGACGGCAGAGGTGATGACGACCTTCGACTCCTCGTACGAGGAGCTGGGGATCATCGTCGCCGACGACACGCCGCCGCTTGAGCGGGCGGCCGGCGTGGTCGGCGTGGACCTGGGCAAGGTCAACCGGCGTGTCAAGCGCCTCGCTCTGGCGCAGTCCCACGACATCACGGCGTCGGTGACCCGGGCCGGCGGGCGCGTCCTGCGCGGGCGCGGGCGGCTGGAGCCGCAGCAGGCGGCGGACGGGTCGCGCCGCGTCGTGGTGCGGGCGGCGGACGGCACGGAGGAGACGCTGGTCGCCGACGCGGTGCTGGTGGCCACCGGCGCGCATCCGCGCGAGATCCCCGACGCCCTGCCGGACGGCGAGCGGATCCTGAACTGGACCCAGGTCTACGACCTGGACGAGCTCCCCGAGGAGCTCATCGTGGTCGGCTCGGGCGTCACCGGTGCCGAGTTCGCCGGCGCCTACCAGGCGCTGGGCTCGAAGGTGACGCTGGTGTCGTCGCGCGACCGGGTGCTGCCCGGTGAGGACCCCGACGCGGCCGCCGTCCTGGAGGACGTCTTCCGGCGGCGCGGCATGAACGTCATGGCGCGCTCCCGTGCCCAGTCCGCCAAGCGGGTGGGGGACCGGGTCGAGGTGACGCTCGCCGACGGCCGGGTGATCACGGGCACGCACTGCCTGATGGCGGTGGGCTCCATCCCCAACACGGCCGGGATAGGGCTGGAGGAGTCCGGGGTCCGGCTCAAGGAGTCCGGGCACATCTGGACGGACAAGGTCTCCCGGACCAGCGCCCCCGGCGTCTACGCGGCCGGCGACTGCACCGGGGTCTTCGCACTGGCGTCGGTCGCCGCCATGCAGGGCCGGATCGCGATGTACCACTTCCTGGGCGACGCGGTGGCCCCGCTCAATCTCAAGACGGTATCCGCGAACGTATTTACGGATCCGGAGATTGCGACGGTCGGGTATACCCAGGCCGACGTCGACAACGGCCTGATTGACGCACGGGTCGTCAAGCTTCCCCTGCTGCGGAATCCGCGGGCGAAGATGCAAGGCATTCGAGACGGTTTCGTGAAGATGTTCTGCCGTCCGGGCACGGGCATCGTGGTCGGTGGTGTGGTGGTCGCCCCGCGGGCGAGTGAGCTCATTCACCCGGTCTCGATCGCCGTCGACAACAATCTGACGGTCGAACAGATTGCGAACGCGTTCACCGTGTACCCGTCGCTGTCCGGTTCCCTCGCCGAGGTGGCCCGCCAGCTGCACACGCGGAAGACGCAGCGCGAGGCGTAGCGGGCGCGGGGGGCCGGGCGCCGGCCCCCTATACCACTCATCGATGCGGGCAGCGGACAACTTACGTTAATTGCTGCAACCTGCTGAAAAGAGATGGTCGTTGGCGTTACTGTCGGTTTCGTGTTCGCTGCAGAACGTCGTCAATTGATCCTCGAAATGGTGCGGGCCAACGGGGCGGTTTCGCTCCGGGAGCTCGCCCGCGTCGTCCAGACCTCTGAAGTGACCGTACGGCGGGACGTGCGGGCGCTGGAGGCCGAAGGACTTCTCGACCGCCGGCACGGCGGTGCGGTACTGCCGGGCGGTTTCACCAGGGAGTCCGGCTTCCCGCAGAAATCCCATCTAGCGACCGCCGAGAAGACGGCCATCGCCGATCTCGCGGCGAGTTTCGTCGACGAGGGCGAGGCCGTCGTCGTCGGCGCCGGTACCACCACGCAGGAGCTGGCCCGCCGGCTCGCACGCGTACCGGGTCTGACCGTGGTCACCAACTCCCTGCTCGTCGCCCAGGCGCTGGCCCATGCCAACCGCGTCGAGGTCGTCATGACCGGGGGCACCCTGAGAGGGTCGAACTACGCCCTGGTCGGCAGCGGCGCCGAGCAGTCCCTGCAGGGGCTGCGGGTCTCCCGGGCGTTCCTGTCCGGCAGCGGCCTGACGGCCGAGCGCGGGCTGTCCACGTCCAACATGCTCTCGGCGAGCGTGGACCGGGCGCTGGTGCAGGCGGCCGCCGAGGTCGTGGTCCTCGCGGACCACACCAAGCTGGGCACCGACACGATGTTCCAGACCGTGCCCACGGACGTCATCACCAGACTCGTGACCGACGAGCCGCCCGCCCACGACGACCGGGCGGCCACGGAACTCCAGGCGCTGGCCGACCAGGGCGTGCACATCTCGGTCGCCGGGCCCGGCGCGGGGTCGGGCTCGGGGACGGGTGCGGTGCACGGCGAAGCGGACCGGCAGGCCCGCCGCCGGGACGTGCCGCCGCTGCCCGGGCAGCGCAGAAGCCTGCCGCTGGGGCACGGCCAGCCGCCCGGCACGGTCCAGGGCGGTCCACCGGGCGCGCAGCTGCGCAGCGCGGTCTCGCTGGGGGACCAGGCCACGGCACGGGTGGCCGATCTGGCCCCGCGGCGGCGGTGAGGGGCGGGCCTACCGCGCCGCCTTCAGGCCCGTCAGCGTCAGGGTGAGCAGGCGGTCGGCCAACTCCGGGTCGTCCGGGGACTGTTCGACCGCCAGCGAAATGGCGTTGGTCAACTGCATCAGGTCGGCGATGTCCACGTCCTCGCGGATGGCGCCGGCCGCCTTCGCGCGGGCGAGCAGCGTGTCGCCCGCGTCGCGCATCGGCAGGCTGCACCGCGACATCGCCGACGCCTCGTCGCTCTGTGCGGCCATCAGGGCCCGTGACAGGCCGCGGTAGGTGCTGGCATGGGTCACGATGGCCCGCAGCCACGCCACCAGGGCCCGGCACGGCTCGGGGGACGCCAGCAGCTCGCGCGAGCGGGCCAGCAGCCCGTCGACCTCCCCCTGGAAGACCGCGCTCATCAGGGCCGTGCGATTGGGGAAGTGCCGGTAGAGCGTCCCGATGCCCACGCCGGCCCGCTTGGCGATGTCCTCCAGCGAGGCGTCCGTGCCGTGCTCGGTGAACGCCGTACGGGCCTCGGTGAGCAGCCGCTCGTAGTTGCGCCGTGCGTCCGCGCGCATGGGTCGTGGTGACGTCTGCGCCGTGTCGGTCGCCATTGCGTCCGTCCTCCCGGTCGATGGCTTCGGGGGTGGCTCTGGGCCCACGGTCCCCGCCAGTCAAGGATGCCAGGCCGCCGAGGCGGCCGGACCACGAATGCCCACGGGCCCCGGCCGATGCGGCCGGGGCCCGTGGGGCGGACGTGATCCGTACGGGTCAGTCCTTGATCTCGCAGATCACGGCGCCGGAGGAGATCGACGCGCCGACCTCGGCCGTGATGCCCTTGATGGTGCCGCTGCGGTGGGCGTTGAGCGGCTGCTCCATCTTCATGGCCTCGAGGACGACGACCAGGTCGCCCTCGTTGACCTGCTGGCCCTCTTCGACCGCGACCTTGACGATGGTGCCCTGCATCGGGGAGGCCAGGGCGTCGCCGGAGGCGGCGGAGCCCGACTTCTTGGCGGCGCGGCGCTTGGGCCTGGCCCCGCCGGCCGCTGCGGTCCGGGCGATCGTCATGCCGAGCGAGGAGGGCAGGGACACCTCGAGGCGTTTGCCGCCGACCTCGACGACGACGGTTTCGCGGCCGGGGGTCTCTTCGTCCTCGTCGGGGGTGGTGCCGGTGAAGGGGGTGATGGTGTTGTCGAACTCGGTCTCGATCCAGCGGGTGTGGATGCGGAACGGGTCGGCGGTGAACGCGGGATCGGTGACCACGGCCTGGTGGAAGGGGATGGCGGTGGCCATGCCCTCGACCTGGAACTCCGCCAGCGCGCGTGCCGCACGCTGCAGCGCCTGCTCACGCGTGGCACCGGTGACGATCAGCTTGGCCAGCAGCGAGTCCCACGCCGGACCGATCACACTCCCGGACTCCACACCCGCGTCCAGACGCACACCCGGGCCGGTGGGAGGCGTGAAACGGGTGACGGTGCCCGGGGCGGGCAGGAAGTTACGGCCCGGGTCCTCGCCGTTGATACGGAACTCGAACGAGTGCCCGCGCACCGGGGGGTCGGTGTAGCCGAGTTCCTCGCCGTCGGCGATGCGGAACATCTCCCTCACCAGGTCGATGC
>NZ_BNBL01000007.1:0-15862 GCF_014655595.1 Streptomyces griseocarneus
TAACGGTTGGAGCTGACTGGTACTAATAGGCCGAGGGCTTGTCCTCAGTTGCTCGCGTCCACTGTGTGGTTCCCGGGTTGCGAACAGTCGCACCGGTTGAACCAAGTTTCACTGTTAATTGAAGAGTGTGCTTGTTCGCTAGAACCCGATAGGGTTTCGGTGGTCATAGCGTTAGGGAAACGCCCGGTTACATTCCGAACCCGGAAGCTAAGCCTTTCAGCGCCGATGGTACTGCAGGGGGGACCCTGTGGGAGAGTAGGACGCCGCCGAACAATCTTTCAAGGACCCTTGGTCCCAGCGTTCACGCTGGGACCAAGGGTCCTTTTGTTTTTCTGTTGCTTTTGCCGAAGCGCGCCTGTGAGCCGGGTGCGCGAGAATGACTGCGTTACCCGAAGACAGGAGTCACGTCGATGTCCACCAACTCTCCCGAGGGTCGCTCGGGCGGCGAGTCGCGCTACGGAGGCCCCCGCGGCCCGCGCAGCGGCGGTTTCCGGCGCGACGACCGTTCCGGTGGCCCCCGCCGTGACGAGCGCCGTGACGACCGTGGTCCGCGCCGCGATGACGACCGTGGCGGTTTCCGCCGCGATGACCGTCGTGACGAGCGTCCCGGCGGCTTCCGCCGTGACGACCGCCGTGACGACCGTGGTCCCCGCCGTGACGACGAGCGTGGCGGCGGCTTCCGTCGTGACGACCGTGGCGGCCGTCCGGGTGGTGGCTTCGGCCGCCGCGACGACGACCGTGGCGGTTTCCGCCGTGACGAGCGCCGCGATGACCGTGGTCCGCGCCGCGATGACGACCGTGGCGGTTTCCGCCGCGATGACCGTCGTGACGACCGTGCCGGCGGCTTCCGCCGTGACGACCGCCGTGACGACCGTGGCCCGCGCCGCGATGACGAGCGTGGCGGCGGCTTCCGTCGTGACGACCGTGGCGGCCGTCCGGGTGGTGGCTTCGGCCGCCGCGACGACGACCGTGGTGGCTTCCGCCGCGACGAGCGCCGTGACGAGCGTCCCGGCGGCTTCCGTCGCGACGACCGCCGTGACGACCGTGGTCCCCGCCGTGACGACGAGCGCGGTGGCGGCTTCCGCCGTGACGAGCGTCCCGGTGGCTTCCGTCGTGACGACCGTCCCGGTGGTTTCCGCCGCGATGACCGTCGTGACGAGCGCCGTGATGACCGTGGTCCGCGCCGCGATGACGAGCGTGGCGGCGGCTTCCGTCGTGACGACCGTCGCGACGAGCGCCCGTCCTTCCGTCGTGACGAGCGCCGCGACGACCGCGGCCCGCGCCGTGATGACGACCGTGGCGGTTTCCGCCGCGATGACCGTCGTGACGAGCGTCCCGGCGGCTTCCGCCGTGACGACCGCCGTGACGAGCGTCCCTCCTTCCGCCGTGACGACGACCGTGGCGGCTTCCGCCGCGACGAGCGCCGTGACGACCGTGGTCCCCGCCGTGACGACGACCGCGGTGGCTTCCGCCGCGACGACCGCCGTGACGACCGTGGCCCGCGCCGCGACGACCGGGGCGGCGACCGTGGCCCCCGTCGTTCGTTCCGTGACGACCGTCAGGGCGGCGGCTACCGAGGCGGCCGTGACGACCGTTCCGGTGGCTACGGGCGCCGTGACGACCGCCGCGACGACCGCGGTGACCGGGAGCCGGTGAAGCGGCTGCCGATCCCCGAGGACGTCACCGGTGAGGAGATCGACAAGGACGTGCGGCAGGAGCTGATGAGCCTGCCGAAGACGCTCGCCGAGGACGTCGCCCGCAACCTGGTCATGGTGGCCAACCTGCTGGACGAGGACCCCGAGCAGGCGTACGAGTACTCCCGCGTCGCCCTGCGGCTCGCCTCGCGCGTCGCCGCCGTGCGGGAGGCCGCCGGCTTCGCCGCTTACGCCACGGCCAAGTACTCCGAGGCCCTCGCCGAGTTCCGGGCCGCCCGCCGGATGACCGGTTCGGTCGAGCTGTGGCCCGTCATGGCCGACTGCGAGCGCGGCATGGGCCGCCCGGAGCGCGCGCTGGCCATGGCCGGCGAGCCCGAGGTGCAGAAGCTCGACAAGGCGGGTCAGGTCGAGATGCGCCTGGTCGCCGCCGGTGCCCGTAAGGACATGGGCCAGGCCGAGGCGGCCGTGGTGACGCTGCAGAGCCCCGAGCTGGCGTCGAACTCCGTCCAGCCCTGGACCGCGCGCCTGCGCTACGCGTACGCCGAGGCCCTCCTCGACGTCGGCCGGGAGGCCGAGGCCCGCGAGTGGTTCGCCAAGGCTCTCGAGGCCGACCAGGGCGGCACCACGAACGCCTCCGACCGGCTCGCCGAGCTGGACGGCGTGGAGTTCACGGACGCCATGGAAGAGGACGCGGACGAGGCCGACGCCGATGAGGCCGACGTCGTGACCGAGGCCGACGCCGCGACCAAGGATGATGCCGAGGCCGACGCCGAGGCCGAGCCCAAGGCCCAGGCCGAGGACTCCGACGCCGACTCCGACGCCGACTCCGACGCCGACTCCGACGCCGACGCCGGTGCCGAGGCTCCCAAGGAGACCGGCGACCAGAGCTGATCAGTAGCGATCGAACAACGCCGAGGGCGGAAGCCCGGATCGGATGATCCGGGCTTCCGCCCTCGGCGTTTTTACGTTGCCGGCCTCAGCTCAGGGCCAGGCTCCGCAGCACCAGGCCCGTCGCCGGCTTGGGGCCGAAGGACGTGGACTTGCGCGGCATCGTCACGCCCTGCTCGGCCAGCTCCCGCACGACGTCCTCGCGGACCGGGTACATCAGCACGGCCGTGCCGCCGTGGCGCTCGGCCTGCTTGACGGCCGCGGCCGTCTCGTGGATGTAGCCGATGTGCTCCGGGTCGTCGGGAACCCGCCAGATGTGCTCCAGCAGCAGCGAGTGCAGCACCGTCGCGTCCAGCTCGCGCCAGGCCTGCGGGCGGTCGGCCGGGACCGTGCGCTCCAGCAGCCGCGGGTCGGGCCGGTCCAGCAGGTGGAACCGGCCGTCGCCGGCGAGCAGGAAGGCATTGCCCGGCCCGGAGGCGGCCTCCGCCAGTTCCTCGAGGGCGTTGGGCAGCGGACCCTCGAGCGTCCGCACGCGGAAGGCGCCGCCCAGCGCGGCCAGCGCGTCCCGGACCGGCAGCTTGTGCAGCAGGCGGTGGATGGCCCGTACGCGCAGCGGGTAGCGGGCGGTGTCCACGAGCAGGACGAGGCCGAAGTCCCAGGGGCCCGGTGCCGGCTGTTCGGCGCGCAGCCGCAGGTAGGTGGCCCAGCGGTGGTGGCCGTCGGCGATCAGGGCGTGCCGGCGGCCGAGGTCGGCGTCGATGCGGGCGAGGTCGTCCGGGTCGGTGATGGACCACAGGCGGTGGGCGTAGCCGTCGTCCGTGGCGGTGGAGAGCAGCGGCTCGGTGCGGATGACGCGCTCGATGACGCCCGCCGCGCCCTCCTCGTCGTCGCCGCCGCGGTAGGAGAAGAGCAGGGGCTCGAGGTTCGCGCCGGTGTCGCGCATCAGGGCGGCGCGGTCCTCGATGATGTGCGGCATGACGTCCTCGTGGGGGAGGACGACGCCCTCCTCGCGCGGGGTGAGGCGCAGTGCGCCGATGAGACCACGCTGGAGTATGCCGTCGCCGCTCTGCTCGTATACGTAGAGCGCGGGCTCCGGGTCGGCGGCCAGGACCTGCTCGTCCTGCCAGCGGCGCAGGGTCTCCGCGGCCTGGCGGTGCCGGTCGGCGGCGGTGGCGGCCTGGGGGAGGATCAGGCGGACGATGTTGTGCGGGTCGGCGGTCTCCAGGTGGCGCAGGCCGTCGGGCCGCACGACGACGTCGTACGGTGGCGAGGTGACCGACGCGAGGCTGCCGACCCGCTCGGGGACGTAGCGCAGCCCTCGGAAGGGGGCGAGTCGCAGCCCCCGCTCTGCGGGGCTGCCGTTGGCGCCGTTGCCATGGCCTGGAGTGCTCATTGTGAAATGTTATGTCTCGAGGCCGGATGAGCAATGATCGTGGGAGAGACGTACAGCACAAGGAGCGATCACAGCATGAAGCAGACCGTCCGCACCCGGCCCGGCGGCAGCGAGCGGCGGCTGAGCGCCGCCTACGACACGGCGCTGCTGGACCTCGACGGCGTGGTGTACGCGGGCGGCGAGGCCATCGCGCACGCCGTGGAGTCCCTGGGGACGGCCCGGGACGGCGGGATGCACCTGGCGTACGTGACGAACAACGCCGCGCGCACCCCCGAGGCCGTGGCGGGGCACCTGACCGAGCTGGGGGTGCCGGCCGAGCCGGCGGACGTGATCACTTCGGCGCAGGCGGTGGCCCGGCTGATCTCCGATCAGCTGCCGTCCGGTTCCAGGGTGTTGGTGATCGGCGCGGAGGGGCTGCGGGTCGCGCTGCGCGAGCGCGGGCTGGTGCCGGTGGAGTCGCTGGACGACGACCCCGCCGCCGTGGCGCAGGGGTACGGCGGTCCGGACATGCCGTGGTCGCGGCTGATGGAGGCGTCGTACGCGGTGGCGCGCGGGCTGCCGTGGTTCGCCTCGAACACGGACCTGACGATTCCCAGCGCCCGGGGCATCGCGCCGGGCAACGGCTCGGCGGTGCAGGTGGTGCGGATAGCCACCGGCGCGGAGCCGCAGGTGGCGGGCAAGCCGCTGCCGCCGATGCACCGCGAGACGATCCTGCGGACCGGGGCCGAGCGGCCGCTGGTGGTGGGCGACCGGCTGGACACGGACATCGAGGGCGCGCACGCGGGGGGCGTGGACTCGCTGCTGGTGCTGACCGGGGTGACGACGGCCGCGCAGCTGCTCGCGGCGCGGCCGGAGCACCGGGCGACGTACGTGGCCGAGGACCTGCGGGCGCTGCTCACGCCGCAGCCGGAGGTGTCGGAGGCCGACGGCGGGGCGTTCCGGTGCGGCGGGTGGACGGCGTCGGTGGACGGCGAGGCGCTCGCCCTGGAGGGTGACGGCGATCGTGCCGACGCGCTGCGGGCGCTGTGCGCCGCGGCGTGGACGGCGGCGGGCGACGGCTCGTGTGCGCTGGACTCCGGGAAGGCGCTGGCCCGGCTGGGCTGGTAGGGGTTTCCCCGTGACGGGGGTGATGCCGGGCGGGCCGCGTGCGCGGGCCGCCCGGCATCACGCCGTTCAGCCCAGTTCCGCCAGGAGGTCCTCCTCGGTGGCGCCGCGCCGCCAGTAGCCCGTGAAGGTCACCGCCCGGCGGTCGAAGCCGCGGTCGCCGACGAGGTGGCGGCGCAGGGCGCGGACCGTGCCGGACTCGCCGGCGATCCAGGCGTAGGGCGTGCCGGCGGGCAGCCGGGCGGCGCGGACCGCGTCGAGGGTGGGCGCCGCGCCGGGGCCGCGGATCAGCCAGGTGATGTCGGCGTCGGCCGCGGTGGGCAGGTCCGTGACGTCGTCGGGGTGGGCCACCTCGAGGAAGACCTTGGCCGGGGTGCCGGCAGGCAGCCAGCCGAGGATGCCGGCGGCCGCGGGCAGGGCGGATTCGTCGGCGGTGACCAGGACCCAGTCCGTGCCGGCGGGCGGCTGGAAGTCGACGCCGCCGTTCTCCTCGGCCGTGGGGCCGAGGATCGCGACCCGGTCGCCGGGACGGGCGGTGCGGGACCACTCGGAGGCCGGCCCGCTGTGGCCGGTCCCCTCGCCGGGCCGGCCGTGCTGGACGAAGTCGACGTCCAGCTCGTGCGGGTCGTGGCGCAGCTCGCGCACGGTGTACGAGCGCATGACGGCCCGTACGGCCGGGTCCTGGACGCGCCATTGCGCGTACCAGCCCACGCCCAGGTCGTCCGGGAGCACCGGGGCGTCCTGTCCCGGCCGGGGCAGGAACAGCTTGAAGCGCTGGTCGCGGCCGCCGGTGACCATCTCGCCGAGGTGGTCGCCGCCGAAGGTGACGCGGACCAGGGAGGGGCTGACCCGCTCGGTGCGCAGGACGTGCAGGTCGAACCAGCGGTAGGGCGGGGGAGGGGCTTCGGACATCGCTGCGGGCGGTCCTTTCGGTCGGTGCGGTCGGCGGGGGCCCGGCGTCAGGACGTCTTCTTGGCCTTCTCGATCGCCGCGGCGAGGTCCTCCAGGAGCGGTGCGCAGCCGGCGTAGGAGAAGCGCGGCTCGCTCATCCAGGGGGAGACCTGGCCGGCCTTGACGGCGGGGAGCTGCTCCCAGGTGGGCTTGGCGGCGAGGTCCTTGGGCTGCAGGGCGGAGGTGCGGCTGTCCAGGATGATGAGGTCGGCCTGGTACTTGTCGGCGTTCTCCCAGCTCAGGCTCTCGAAGTAGCCGCCCTTGTCGAGCTTGTCGGGGACGACGAGGTCGACGCCGAGCTCGCGGAAGTACATCAGGTCGGCGTTGACGGCCGGGTTGGAGACGTAGAAGAGGTCGGCGCTGCCGGAGGCGGCCATGACCTTGATGCGGTTGGTCTTGGCGGCCTTGCGCAGCCTCTCGGCGGCCTTCTCGAAGCGGGCCTTGGCGTCGGTGACCTTCTTGGCCGTCAGGTCGGCGCCGAGCGACTCGGCGAGGGCGGCGTAGCGCTTGACGGGCTCGAGCATGGAGACCCGGGAGGCGGTGAGGCCTACGCTGGGGGCGAAGCCGAGGATCTTCTTCTTGCTCTCCTCCGGCACGTACCACAGGGCCTCGGGCTCGAACATGTTGCTGACGAGCAGGTCGGGGCGCAGGCCCGCGTACTTCTCGATGCCGAACTCGCCCCAGGCGTTGCCGAGGATCGTCAGCTTGTCGACGTCGAGGTCGCCGGCCTGCGGGTCGGGCTTGCCGTTGGCCAGCTTGGTGGGGCCGAAGACACCGACGCATTCGATGCCGAAGTCGTGGAGGGCGGCGGCGGTTCCGGTGAACGCGACGATGCGCCGGGGGGTCTTGCCGGCCTTGACCGTCTTGCCCCGGTCGTCCTTGAAGCTCCAGGCGCCGTCCTTGCCGCCGGCCGTGTCGGAGGAGGCGTCGGACGAGCCGCCCCCGCAGGCGGTGAGGAGGGCGCCGAGGCCCAGGGCGCCGCCGGCGGTGAGGAAGCCGCGACGGGAGGGAGTGAGGATGCGGGGGGTGCTCATGGGGTAGTGCTTCTCTCGAGTGAGGGTCAAATGTGAGGGTAGGCTAACCTAACCGGGTGTTGGTCGACAGTGCCCCTCCCCCCACCGCCGCCCCGGAGGCCGAACCCCGGCGCCGGGCCGCCCCGCGCGCCGCGGGACTGCTCGCCGCGGTGGGCGCCCTCCTGCTGGTCCTCGTCGCGTCCGTCGCCGTGGGCGCCAAACAGATTCCCCTGAACCAGGTCTGGCACGGGCTGTTCCACTACACCGGCAGCGAGACCGACGTGGTCGTACGGGACGTACGCGTCCCGCGCACCCTCCTCGGCCTGCTCGCCGGCGCCGCGCTCGGCCTCGCCGGCACCGTCATGCAGGCCCTCACCCGCAACCCGCTCGCCGACCCCGGCCTGTTCGGCATCAACGCCGGCGCCGCGGCCGCCGTGGTCTCCGGCATCGGCTTCCTCGGCGTCAGCTCCCTGACCGGCTACGTCTGGCTCGCCTTCCTCGGTGCCGCCGCCGTCTCCGTGGTCGTGTACGCGCTCGGCGGCAGCCGCGGCGCCACGCCCGTACGCCTCGCGCTCGCCGGCACCGCCGTGACCGCCGCCCTCAACGGCTACATCTTCTCCGTCCAGTTGCTGGACACCGCCGCCCTGGACCGGATGCGCTTCTGGACCGTCGGATCGCTGGCCTCCGCCAACTCCACCGTCGTCAGCCAGGTCGCGCCCTTCATCGTGGCCGGCATCCTGCTGGCCCTGGCGCTGGCGCGGCCCCTCAACGCCCTGGCGCTCGGCGACGACCAGGCCCGCGCGCTCGGCACCCGGCTGAACACCACCCGCGTCCTCGCGCTCGCCGCCGTCACCCTGCTGTGCGGGGCGGCCACCGCCGCCTGCGGGCCCGTCATCTTCGTCGGGCTGATGGTGCCGCACGTCGTGCGCGTCTTCACCGGCCCGGACATGCGCTGGATCCTGCCCTACGCGGCGGTCCTCGCCCCCGTCCTGCTGCTCGGCTCGGACATCGCCGGCCGCGTCGTCGTCCGCCCCTCCGAACTCCAGGTGGGCATCGTCACCGCGCTGCTGGGCGGACCGCTCTTCATCCACCTCGTACGGCGCCGGAGGATGGCCCGACTGTGAAGCACGCAAGGACCCTGCGCACCCGCGGCGGGCTCTCCGTCCGCCTCGACACGCGCGCCACGCTCGTCGTGCTGCTGCTCGCGGCCGCCGCGCTCGCCGCCTCCGTCGCCCTCATCGGCACCGGCGACTACCCCATGTCGTCCGCCGACGTCGTCCGCACCCTGACCGGTGGCGGCACCCCCGCCCAGGACTTCGTCGTCCACGACCTGCGGCTGCCCCGCGTCCTGGTCGGCCTGCTCGCCGGCACCGCGCTCGGACTGGCCGGCGCCGTCTTCCAGTCCGTCTCCCGCAACCCCCTGGGCAGCCCCGACGTGATCGGACTGGGACAGGGCTCGACGGCGGGGGCGCTGCTCGTCATCGTCCTCTTCCAGGGCGACCCCGCGGCCGTCGCGGCCGGATCCGTCGCCGGGGGCGTCCTGTCCGGCGCCGCGATCTACGCGCTCGCCTGGAAGAAGGGCGTACAGGGCAACCGGTTCGTCCTCGTCGGCATCGCCATGGCCGCCATCCTCACCGCCGTCATCGGCTACCTGCTCACCAAGGCCAACCTCACCGACGCCGCCCGCGCCACCGTATGGATGGTCGGCTCCCTGGCCGGCCGCGACTGGGAGCAGGTCGGACCCCTGGCCGTCGCCTGCGCCCTGCTCGTCCCCCTCGTCCTCGGCCACGGCCGCGCCCTGCGCATGCTGGAGACGGGCGACGACGCGGCCTACGCGCTCGGGGTGCCCGTCGAACGGACGCGGCTGGTGACCGTGGCGGCCGCCGTCCTGCTGACCGCCGCCGCCACGGCCGCCGCCGGGCCCATCGCCTTCGTCGCCCTCGCCGCACCCCAGCTCGCCCGGCGCCTGACCCGCGCCCCCGGACCCAACCTCGTCGCCGCCGCCTGCACCGGCGCCGCCCTGCTGGTCACCGCCGACTGGGTCTCCCAGCAGCTCTTCGGCGCCGACCGGCTGCCCGTCGGAGCGCTCACCGGGATGCTCGGCGGGTGCTACCTGCTGTGGCTGCTGTACACCGAGCGCAGGGCGGGACGGATATGAGTACGCACAAGGACAGGAACACCACCGTGAGCGACGCACGCGCGGCCACCGGGCCGCAGACGACCGTGACGGCCGCACCTCCGCGCCGCGCGGGCGGAGAAGCGAACAAGACGAATACGGCGAGCCGACTTTCGGCCGAATCCGTCACCCTCGCCTACGACGGGCGGGTCATCACGGAGAACCTCTCCGTCGCCGTCCCCGACAACTCCTTCACCGTCATCGTCGGCCCCAACGCCTGCGGCAAGTCCACCCTGCTGCGCGCCCTGTCCCGCATGCTCAAGCCGGCCGCCGGCGCGGTGCTGCTGGACGGCGCGGCCATCGGCTCCTACCCCGCCAAGAAGGTCGCCCGCACCCTGGGACTGCTGCCGCAGTCCTCCGTGGCCCCCGACGGCATCACCGTAGCCGACCTCGTCGCCCGCGGCCGCTACCCCCACCAGGGCCTGCTGCGGCAGTGGTCACCCGAGGACGAGCGCATCGTCGCGGAGTCGATGGCCGCCACGGGCGTCGCCGCCCTCGCCGACCGGTACGTCGACGAACTCTCCGGAGGCCAGCGCCAGCGCGTGTGGATCGCCATGGCCCTCGCCCAGCGCACCCCGCTGCTGCTCCTCGACGAGCCGACCACCTACCTCGACATCCAGCACCAGATCGAGGTCCTCGACCTGTGCGCGGAACTCCACGAGACCCAGGGCCGCACCCTCGTCGCCGTCCTGCACGACCTCAACCACGCCGCCCGCTACGCCACCCACCTGATCGCCCTGCGCGACGGGCGCGTCGTGGCCGAGGGGCCGCCCGCCGAGGTGGTCACGGCCGAGCTGGTCGAGCGCGTCTTCGGGCTGCGCTGCCAGGTCATCGACGACCCGCAGACCGGCACGCCCCTGGTCGTGCCGGCGGCCCGCAGGCCCCGTACGGCGGCGGAAGCCGGCGCTACAGGATCGCCCGCAGCCGCAGCACGTCCCGCAGGCCCGCCTTCAGCCTGACCCGGCCGCTGGCCCAGGCCCGCGCGAAGTTCAGCTCGCCGTCGACCAGGGCCACCAGGTCGTCGCCCGTCATCTCCAGCGCGATCTCGGTCCGCGCCTCGGGGGCACCCTGCAGCGTGCGCACCTCCCTGATGTGGCCCTCGCGCAGATGGCCCGCAAAGGTGACGTCGAGATCGGTGACGTGGCAGCTCAGCGAGCGGTCGGGCGCGGCGGCGACGCGGATCTCGCCGCTCGCGCCCGCGAGATTCTCCGCCAGCCGGTCGAGTGCGGCACGGCACTCCTCGATCGTCGCCATCGCCATGGACGGTACACCGGCGAGCCCGGAACACAGGAGAAGCACCCGATACGGGGTAGCGTCGGTTTCATGACCGACGCGACGCAGCCGCACCAGCCGCCCCCGGCGCCCCGGCCCCTCGGCGCCCCGCGCACCCCCACCGGCGACGCCGGCGTGGACGCGCACCTGGCCCGGCTGGCGGACGCGGACGACCTCGAGGTGAGCGGCCACCTGGAGGTGTACGAGGATGTACACCAGGGACTGCGCGACGCGCTCGGCGCGCTCGACCAGCGCCCCGGACCCCCTCGTCCGTACGACAACAGGAGCTGAACCGCACGTGGCAGTGACCCGCCGCCGACTCGACGCGGAGCTGGTGCGCCGCAAGCTGGCCCGCTCGCGCGAGCACGCGAGCCAGCTGATCGCCGCAGGCCGCGTGACCGTCGGCGGTACGACGGCGACCAAGGCCGCCACCCAGGTCGAGACCAGCGCCGCCCTCGTCGTCACCCAGGACGACAGCGACCCGGACTACGTCTCCCGGGGCGGCCACAAGCTCGCCGGCGCGCTCGCCGCCTTCGTCCCCCTGGGCCTGAAGGTCGAGGGCCGCCGGGCCCTGGACGCCGGCGCCTCCACCGGCGGCTTCACCGACGTGCTGCTGCGCACCGGCGCCGCCCACGTCGTCGCCGTCGACGTCGGCTACGGCCAGCTCGCCTGGTCGCTGCAGAGCGACGAGCGGGTCACCGTCAAGGACCGCACCAACGTCCGCGAACTGACCCTCGAGCAGATCGACGACCTGCCCGTCGACCTCGTCGTCGGCGACCTGTCCTTCATCCCGCTCGGCCTCGTGCTGCCCGCCCTCGTGCGCTGCGCCGCGCCCGACGCGGACCTCGTGCTGATGGTCAAGCCGCAGTTCGAGGTCGGCAAGGAGCGCCTCGGCAGCGGCGGCGTGGTGCGCAGCGCCCAGCTCAGGGCCGACACCGTGCGGGCCGTCGCGGCGCGCGCCGCCGAACTCGGGCTGGGCGTCATGGGCGTTACCGCCAGCCCGCTGCCGGGACCGTCCGGCAACGTCGAGTACTTTCTGTGGCTGCGCGCCGGTGCGCCCGAACTGGACCCGGCGGACGTTGACCGTGCAGTGGCGGAGGGGCCCCGTTGACCACTTCAAAAGCACCATCAGCAGCACCGGCGGAGCCGGAGACACAGGCGGGTCGCACCGTCTTCCTGCTCGCCCACACCGGCCGCCCGGCGGCCATCCGCAGCGCCGAACTCGTCGTCCAGGGACTCCTGCGCTGCGGCATCGGGGTGCGGGTCCTCGCCGAGGAGGCCGCGGACCTGCCGCTGCCGGCCTCGGCGGAACGGGTCGAGACCGGCCCCGGCAAGCCCGACGCCCTCGCGGGCTGTGAGCTGCTCATCGTCCTCGGCGGCGACGGCACGCTGCTGCGCGGCGCCGAGTTCGCCCGGCAGTCCGGGGTGCCGATGCTCGGCGTCAACCTCGGCCGGGTCGGCTTCCTCGCCGAGGCCGAGCGGGACGACCTCGACAAGGTCGTCGACCGCGTGGTGACCCGGGCGTACGAGGTCGAGGAGCGGATGACCCTCGACGTGCTCGTGCGCACGGACGGGCACATCGTGCACACCGACTGGGCGCTGAACGAGGCCTCCGTCGAGAAGGCGGCGCGCGAGCGGCTGCTGGAGGTCGTCACCGAGGTCGACGGGCGGCCCGTCTCCCGCTTCGGCGGCGACGGGGTGGTGTGCGCCACGCCGACCGGCTCCACCGCGTACGCGTTCTCGGCGGGCGGGCCCGTCGTCTGGCCCGAGGTCGAGGCGCTGCTCATGGTGCCCATCAGCGCCCACGCGCTGTTCGCCAAGCCGCTGGTGACCGCGCCGGACTCGGTGCTGGCGGTGGAGGTCCAGCCGCAGACCCCGAACGGCGTGCTGTGGTGCGACGGGCGGCGGACCGTGGAGCTCCCGGCCGGGGCCCGGGTGGAGGTGCGGCGCGGCGCCGTGCCGGTCCGCCTGGCGCGCCTGCACCACGCGTCGTTCACGGACCGGCTGGTGGCGAAGTTCGCCCTGCCCGTCGCCGGATGGCGAGGGGCGCCGCACTAGCGCGGAGGCCGGGCGCGTTCAGCGCCCGGCGGCCAGGCGCCTGCGGGCCTCGGCCAGGGCGGAGTCGCGGCCGGCGGCCAGCTCCTCCTCGGTGAAGACCGCGGTCCGCACGTGCGGGGCGATGCCCGCCCCGTCGTACGTCGTCCGGCCGTCCGCCGCGCTCAGGTACTCCTCGTTCGGCAGCCCGAAGGTCCAGCCGTTGGGCAGCCGCCGCTCGAGGACGTCCGAGAAGGAGCCCTGGGTGTTCTCGCCGATCCGCACGGGCGCGGGCGTACGGCCCATCAGGGCCTGCGTCGTGGTCTCGCCCGCGCTGATCGTCAGGCGGCCGGCCAGCACGGCCAGCGGGCCCGTGTAGACCGGCCCGCCGCGGTGCGGGGCGACGCCGACCGGCTCGGGAGCGGTGAACTTCCGCGGGTCCGTCGCGTCGTTGCGCGCGTGCTTGGCGTACGCCGTGTACGGGCGGTCCGTCAGCCGCTCCGCGATGCGCAGGCCCAGGCGGTCCGAGCCGCCGCCGTTGAAGCGCAGGTCCAGGATCACCCCGCGCAGGGCCTTGGTCCGCTCCGGCGTGAAGATCGCGTCCAGGGCCCTGTCGAGCTCGGCGCTGTCCTCCTCGTACGTCCCGGCCTGGGTGTAGCGGGTGAACCGGGTCACCCGCAGGTAGCCCGTGCCGTCCGGGAGATCGGCGTAGGAGACCGCCCCCCGGCCCCAGGTGCGCAGGGGGACGCCC
Organism: Streptomyces griseocarneus; assembly: GCF_014655595.1. GTDB lineage: Bacteria > Actinomycetota > Actinomycetes > Streptomycetales > Streptomycetaceae > Streptomyces > Streptomyces griseocarneus. The sequence goes on from NZ_BNBL01000007.1 coordinate 13,238, forward strand.
ACGGCCGCCGCGACCGCCGCGTCGAGGCGCTCGACGGTTTTCCCATCGGGCAGCGTGGTGTCCTCGCGGTGCCCCGCGTACCTCGGGTCGTCCTTGCCGTAGCCCGTCACGATCGAGGTGTGGCCGTCGTGCAGGGGCTCGATCATCTTCCGCAGGATGCCGAACAGCTCGGCGTCGGTGGTCCGGCCGGTCACCCGGGGGCGGTAGCGGTCGCGCACGGCCTTCCAGTCGACGCCCTTCACCGCGAAGAAGGGGTAGTTCTCCGCGTACGTCTGCCAGAAGGTGTCGAACACCGCCCGGGGGTTCTTCGCGGGCTGCCCCTCGCGGCAGGCGGCGGGCAGCGCGCCGGCGCGGCGCAGGCCGCGGTGGCCGACGGACTCCGCATGGGCCAGACGGGCGCGGGACGGACCGTCCGCGGTCACCGTGATCGTGGACTCGCCCTCCTGCCGGAACGGCTCCCCGGCCCGCGACCGCCGCGCGTCGGTGACCCCCGGCAGACACCCGGCGGCGGTCGTCTCGTACGTCCGCAGCCGGCGGCCGCCGTCCTCGACGGAGACCAGCGTGCCGTAGCCGTCCATCCGCCAGGTGCCCTCGAGGGCCGCCGCCGGCCCTGTGGGGGCCGGCCGGGGGGAGTGGGCGGTCGCGGCCGGGGTGCCGGCGAGAGTGGTGAAGGCGACTGCCGTGGTGACGGCGAGAGACGCGGCGCGACGGCCGGAATCACGGATGATCATGGTTCCACCCTGTCCCCCCAAGGGATCCCGGCACGATGGGGCCGTCACCCGGAACGGTGGTGGGGTTCTCCCCAGGGCGATCGGCGGGGGAGGCCGTCGCGAGGGACCCCCGGAACCTCGTATGGTCGTATCCGTGTTGGAGGAGATGCGGATCCGGTCCTTGGGCGTCATTGACGACGCGGTGGTCGAGCTGTCGCCCGGTTTCACGGCGGTGACGGGCGAGACCGGCGCCGGCAAGACCATGGTCGTCACCAGCCTCGGGCTGCTGCTCGGCGGGCGGGCCGACCCCGCGCTGGTGCGGATGGGGGCCAAGGCCGCCGTGGTCGAGGGCCGGCTCGCCGTCGACGCCCGCTCGGCCGTGGCCGTACGGGCCGAGGAGGCCGGCGCCGAACTCGACGACGGCACCCTGCTCGTCAGCCGCACCCTCTCCGCGGAGGGACGCTCGCGCGCCCACCTCGGCGGACGCAGCGTGCCCGTGGGGCTGCTGAGCGAGCTGGCCGACGACCTCGTGGCCGTGCACGGCCAGACCGACCAGCAGGGGCTGCTGCGGCCCGTACGGCAGCGGCAGGCCCTCGACCGGTACGCCGGCGACGCCGTGTCCGTGCCGCTCGCCAAGTACGCCGGCGCCTACCGCCGGCTGCGGGCCGTCGCCGCCGAACTCGCCGAGCTCACCACGCGCGCCCGCGAACGCGCCCAGGAAGCGGACCTGCTGCGCTTCGGCCTGGACGAGATCGCCGCCGTCGAGCCGCAGGCGGGCGAGGACGCCGAGCTCGCCGCCGAGGCCTCCCGCCTCGGCCACGCCGAGGCCCTCGCCTCCGCCGCCACCGCCGCGCACGCCGCGCTCGCCGGCGACCCCGAGGACCCCGAGGGCATCGACGCCGCCACGCTCGTCGCGGGCGCGCACCGCGCCCTGGAGTCCGTACGCTCCCACGACCCCGCCCTGGCCGGCCTCGCCGACCGCATCGGCGAGGTCGGGATCCTGCTGCGCGACGTCGCCGGAGACCTGGCCGGGTACGCCTCCGACCTCGACGCCGACCCGCGCCGGCTGGCCGCCGTGGAGGAGCGCCGGGCCGCCCTGACGCAGCTGACCCGCAAGTACGGCGAGGACATCACCGAAGTCCTCGCCTGGGCCGAGCGCAGCGCGGCGCGACTGGGCGAACTGGACGGCGACGACGACCGCATCGCCGAGCTCACGGCGGAACGCGACGCGCTGCGCGCCGAACTCGGCGACCTCGCGCAGGTACTGAGCGACGCCCGGACCGAGGCGGCGAAGCGTTTCGCCGATGCCGTGACGGAGGAGCTGGCGTCGCTGGCGATGCCGCACGCGCGCGTCTCCTTCGCCATCCGGCAGAACGAGCTCGCCGACGCCGCCGACGCCGCGTCCGGCATCGAGGTGGGCGGCCGCGCCGTCTCCTACGGGCCGCACGGAGCCGACGACGTCGAGCTCCTCCTCGCCCCGCATCCCGGCGCCCAGCCACGGCCCGTCGCCAAGGGCGCCTCGGGCGGTGAGCTGTCGCGGGTGATGCTGGCCGTCGAGGTCGTCTTCGCCGGGTCCGACCCGGTGCCGACCTATCTCTTCGACGAGGTCGACGCGGGAGTCGGCGGCAAGGCCGCGGTCGAGGTCGGACGGCGGCTGGCGCGGCTGGCGCGGACGGCGCAGGTCGTGGTCGTCACGCACCTGCCGCAGGTGGCGGCGTTCGCGGACCGGCACCTGGTGGTGGAGAAGACGCACGACGGCGCGGTGACGCGCAGTGGGGTGCGGGCGATGGAGGGGGAGGCGCGGGTGCGGGAGCTTTCGCGCATGCTGGCGGGGCAGGAGGACTCGGAGTTGGCGCGGGCGCATGCGGAGGAGTTGCTGGCGGCTGCGCGTGGGGGGTGCTGAGGGGGGCTTGCG
>NZ_BNBL01000007.1:15908-392276 GCF_014655595.1 Streptomyces griseocarneus
GGATTATTTACGGCCCGGAGCCGTCAACCGGATGCGGTGCCCCGGACTTGGGCCGCAAATAACCCTGACGCCCCTACCAGGGCCCGGCCCCTCCCACCCCGGCCCCTCCGGTGGACGGCCGACTACCGCCGCCCTGTTTGTGGGCAGTCGTTCCGCTGGGCTGGGGGCACCTCCCAGCGGTAGCTGGGGGAGGGTGGGCACAAACCCGACCACCGGGCCGCACCCTGGCCACGTACAGTCCCCCTATGGGGATGGGGACGGCCGCGCTGTTGGCGCGGGGAACATACGAGGCGTTGCGGCGCACCCGGCCCGGAGGGGCCGCTCGGTGGGACCGGAAGAACCGAACGGGGCGGACCGTTGATTTGTGCGCCGGACCCGCCGCGGTGATCGGTACGGCGGTGGCCGTAGCGACGGCGCCCGCGCTGCCGGCCCGGCAACGGGCTGCCGGGGCGGTGGCGGTGCTCGTGGCCGGTGGGTGCGGGGCGTACGACGACCATGCCGGCGCCGGGGACCCCCGGCGGGGATTCCGGGCGCATCTGTCGGCGCTGCGGCGGGGGGACGTGACCAGCGGGGCGGTGAAGCTGCTGGGGATCGGGGCGGCGGGGATCGCGGCCGGGGTCGTGCTGAAGGAGCGGCCGCTCGACCGGTTGCTGGCCGGGGTCGTGATCGCCGGTGCGGCGCACGCGGTCAATCTGCTCGACGTGCGGCCGGGCAGGGCCGGTGCGGCGGTGCTCGTGCTCGGTACGGGCGGGATGCTGCGCGGCAGGGCGGCCGGGCAGGTGGCGGCCGGCCCGGTGGGTGCGGCGGCGGCCCTGATCGCCGACGACCTCGGCGAGCGGACGATGCTCGGCGACGCGGGCGCGCACGCGCTCGGCGCCGGCCTCGGGCTCGCCGTGGTGGCGGGCAACGGCCGGGCCGGGCTGGCCGTGCACGCCGCCGTGTTGACCCTCGCGGCGGTCGTGGCGGACGCGGGGAATCCCCAAAGTGGGTGAATCCGGAGATCTGTTAGCGAGGTGGGACGGGCCGACCTCGGAACGGTGGTGCCGGGATGTCAGTGGAGGCTGGCATCCTGGCCTCAGCACCTCGCCGTACGCCCCGCCCGACGTCGACCCAGGAGCTTCCCCCGCGTGAGCAGCACACCCGGCCCCTCGCACGGGCGGCCGCCCCTGCACGCTGTTCAGGTCCTGGGCAGCGGGAGCGCGGGGAGCGGGGCACATGTGCGGTCGCTGGCCGACGGGCTCGTGGCACGCGGGCTGCGGGTGACGGTGTGCGGGCCGTGGGGGACGGGCGAGAGATACGAATTCACGGACACGGGTGCGGCCTTCACCCCCCTGGGCACGGGGACGGGCGCCCTGACCGTCGCCGAGATCCGGGCCGCGAGCGCCGGCGCCGACGTGGTGCACGCGCACGGCCTGCGGTCCGGCGCCCTGGCCGCGCTGGCGCTGCGGGGCCGTGCGACGCCGCTGGTGGTCACCTGGCACGCCCGGGTACGGGCCGAGGGGGCGCGGTCCCATCTCGTACGGCTGATGGAACGCCAGGCCGCGCGGACGGCGGCCGTTCTGCTCGGCACCTCGTCCGACCTGGTCGATCAGGCGCGGCGGCGGGGCGCGCGGGACGCCCGGCTGGCCCCGGTGGCGTTGCCGGCGCCGCGCACGCGGCCGGACGAGGACGAGTGTGTACGGCTCAAGGCCCGGGCCGAACTGGGCGCGGTGGCCAGGCCGTTGATCGTCACCGTGGGACGGCTCGAGCCCGGCCAGGGGCACGGGTTCCTGCTGGACGCCGCACGGCTCTGGCGGGAGCTGGACCCCGAACCCCTGCTGATCATGGCGGGCGAGGGCAGCGGACGGGCCGCGCTCCAGCGCCGGATCGAGGACGAGCAGCTGCCGGTCCTGCTGGTGGGGCGCCGCGACGACGTCCCGGAACTGCTGGCGGCGGCGGACGTGGCGGTCCTGCCGAGCCGCTGGGAGGCGCGGTCCCTGCTGGCCCAGGAGGCCTTGCACGCGGGCGTGCCGCTGGTCGCCACCGCTGTCGGCGGGGTGCCGGAGCTTGTCGGCGACGCGGCGGAACTCGTCCCCTACGGGGACGCGGCGGCGTTGGCGGGGGCGGTGGCTCGTCTGCTGGATGATCCGGTGCGGTGTGCGGAGCTTGTGGGGGCGGGGTGGGCTCAGGCGGCCACGTGGCCGTCCGAGGACGACACTGTGGCTCATGTTTTGAGCGTGTACGACGAGCTCAGTCAGAGGAGTTGACGACCGGGCGGTGGGGGGGCGGCGGTTGCGGTGCGGGTGCGGCCCGGTGGGCCGGGTTTGTGCCCACCCTCCCCCAGCTACCGCTGGGAGGTGCCCCCAGCCCAGCGGAACGACTGCCCACAAACAGGCCGGCGGGGCGATTGCCCACCCCGCCACCCCACCCACCCACCCGCCCACCCACCGGCCGTCGGTCGGCTGACGGCGGGAGGGGCCGGGGTGGGAGGGGCCGGGCCCTGGTAGGGGCGTCAGGGTTATTTGCGGCCCAAGTCCGGGGCACCGCATCCGGTTGACGGCTCCGGGCCGTAAATAATCCAGCCCCGGAAGGGCCCGGCCCCTCCCGCCCCGGCCCCGCCCCACGCAACGAACACCTCACCCCACATGCCGCCGAGCCCGCAACGCCAGCCCCAGCGCCAGCACCGCCTCCGGATCCTCCAGGTCCGTACCGAGCAGCCGCCCGATCCGCCCCAGCCGGTCGTACAGCGTCTGCCGGTTCAGGTGCAGCTCCCGCGCCGTCTCCGCCTTGCGGCCCGCATGGGCCAGGTAGGCCTCGAGCGTCGGCAGCAACGCCGGCCGCGAGGCCGCGTCGTGTGCCAGCAGGGGTCCGATCACCCGCTGCACGAACGCCGCCAGGTCCCCGTGCGAGCGCAGTCGCCACAGCAGCACGTCCACGTCCAGCCGCCGCACGTCGTACCAAGACGTGCCCCCCGGCTCCCCCGGCTCCGCGGCCTGCGCCGCTTCCGCCGCGTGCCGCAGCCCCGCCCCCGCCGTCTCCCACGTGGCCGGTGCGCCCACGACCACCACAGGCGGCCGGAAGCCCGCCCGCCCGGCCCCCGCCCGTAGCGCCTCGGCCACCCGGTCCGCCACCGCCGGCCGGTCCTCCTCGCCGCGCAGCCCCACCAGCAGCGGCACGCGGCCCTCCGGCAGCCGGACGCCCAGCAGTACGGGGGCGCCCACGCCCGCCAGCTCTTCCTGCAGGGCCGCCGCCAGTACGGCCCAACTCTCGGCGGGGACGAGGTCGTTGGCCGTCCGCATCACCACCGGCAGCAGGGGCCCCGGCCCCGGCCGGAAGCCGAGCACGCGGGCCAGGGCCGCCGCGTCGGACGCGCCGGACGCGTCCACGGCGTCCAGCCGTCCCTCGGCGAGGTCGGTGAGGAAGTCGCCGCGGCCCCGGGCGGCCAGCTCCTCCTCCTGCCGGGCCCGCATCAGGACGACGGCCAGCAGCCCGGCAGCGCGGTCGGCGGCGATCCGGTGGACGGGCGCCAGCGGCCCGTGCACCGGCAGCACGACCAGCCGGGCCCGCACCGCGTCCGTGCCACCCCCCGCAGCACCCCCCGCACCACCCCCCAGGCGGCCAGGGCCGCCCGGAATGTCGGCGAGGACGCTCCCCGGCAGCCCGGCGGCCGAGGCGCGCAGCCCGGCCCAGACCTGCAGCGGGTCGGCGGTGCCCGGGGCGGGCGGGGGCGTGTGCGGCCCGGCCGCGTAGAGCAGGCGGCCGTCCGGGGTCTCGAGGAAGACGGGGTTGCCCGCGAAGTCGGCGAAGAGCCGCAGCACCTCCGGCACCCCGCCGCCGCCCAGCAGCACCTCCGTGCAGCGCCGGTGGACGTCCTCGGCGCGGCGCAGCAGGGCGTAGTGGGCGTTGACGAGCTCGGTGTGGATCTCTTCGGTCACGGCCACGAAGGGGACCTCCCGGTGCAGCTGCACCAGGGGCAGTCCGCACGAGCGGGCGGTGTCGGCGACCGCGGCCGGGAGGGTGGTGAAGCGGGAGCCGAGCTCGACGACGAGGGCGGCGATGCCGCGGTCGGCCAGGCCCCGGACGAAGGCGCGCTGTTCGGCGGGCCGGCTGCCCAGGCCCAGGCCGGTGGTGAGGAGCAGCTCGCCGCCCTTGAGCAGGGCGGCGATGTTGGGTGCCTCGCCGGCGTGGACCCAGCGCACGGGGCGCCGCAGCGCGTCGCCGCCGACGAGCACCTCGGGGAGGCCGCGCCGCAGGGTGGGCAGCGCCAGGGCTTCCGCCACGGTGATCGTGCCTTGTTCCATGGCGGGGAACCTAACAGGGCGGCGTGCCGCCCCCGGGGCGCGGCCGACGGCGGACGGCGGCGGACGGCGGCGGCTAGCCGCCGAACGCGCTGGAGGCGGTGAGCCGCAGCGCGGTGTCGATGAGCGGCACGTGGCTGAAGGCCTGCGGGAAGTTGCCGACCTGCCGCTGGAGGCGGGAGTCCCACTCCTCCGCGAGCAGTCCCAGGTCGTTGCGCAGGCCCAGCAGCTTCTCGAAGAGCTGGCGGGCCTCGTCGACGCGGCCGATCATCGCCAGGTCGTCGGCGAGCCAGAAGGAGCAGGCCAGGAAGGCCCCCTCGTCGCCCTCGAGCCCGTCCACGCCCGCGTCAGTGCCGGCGGTGGGGTAGCGCAGCACGAAGCCGTCGGGGGTCGACAGCTCGCGCTGGATCGCCTCGATGGTGCCGATGACGCGCTTGTCGTCGGGCGGCAGGAAGCCCATCTGCGGGATGAGCAGCAGGGAGGCGTCGAGCTCCTTGGAGCCGTAGGACTGGGTGAAGGTGTTGCGCTCCTTGTCGTAGCCCTTCTCGCAGACGTCCCGGTGGATGTCGTCGCGCAGCTCGCGCCAGCGCTCGAGGGGGCCGTCGACGTCGCCGGACTCGATGAGCTTGATGGTGCGGTCGACGGCGACCCAGGCCATGACCTTGGAGTGGACGAAGTGGCGGCGCGGGCCGCGCACCTCCCAGATGCCCTCGTCGGGCTCGTTCCAGTGGTCCTCGAGGTAGCCGATGAGGCGCAGCTGGAGTACGGAGGCGTAGTCGTTGCGGGCGAGCCCGGTCATGTGGGCCAGGTGGAGGGCCTCGATCATCTCGCCGTAGACGTCGAGCTGGAGCTGGCCGGCGGCGCCGTTGCCGACGCGGACGGGGGTGGAGTTCTCGTAGCCGGGCAGCCAGGGCAGCTCGGCCTCGCCGAGCTCGCGCTCGCCGGCGATGCCGTACATGATCTGCAGGTTCTCGGGGTCGCCGGCGACGGCGCGCAGCAGCCATTCGCGCCAGGCGCGGGCCTCCTCGCGGTAGCCGGTGCGCAGCAGCGAGGAGAGGGTGATGGCGGCGTCGCGCAGCCAGGTGTAGCGGTAGTCCCAGTTGCGGACGCCGCCGATCTCCTCGGGCAGGGAGGTGGTGGGGGCGGCGACGATGCCGCCGGTGGGGGCGTAGGTGAGGGCCTTGAGGGTGATCAGCGAGCGGATCACGGCGTCCCGGTAGGGGCCGTGGTACGTACAGTGGCTGACCCACTCCCGCCAGAACTCCTCGGTGGCCTCCAGGGACCCCTCCGGGTCGGGGAACGCGGGCGGCTCGCCGTGCGAGGGCTGCCAGCTGATGGTGAAGGCGACGCGCTCGCCGGGGGAAACGGTGAAGTCCGAGTAGGTGGTCAGGTCCTTGCCGAAGGTGTCGGCGGTGGTGTCGAGCCAGACCGAGTCGGGGCCGGCGACGGCGACGGTGCGGTCGCCCACCTTGTGCACCCAGGGCACGACCCGCCCGTAGGAGAAGCGCATGCGCAGGGCGGAGCGCATCGGTACCCGGCCGCTGACGCCCTCGACGATCCGGATCAGCTGGGGCGCCCCGTCGCGCGGGGGCATGAAGTCGATGATCCGGACGGTGCCGCGCGGGGTGTCCCACTCGGATTCGAGCACGAGGGAGTCCCCCCGGTAGCGGCGGCGGTCCGCGCGTGGTGGCGCCGCCCCCGAGGGGTGCGCCGGGCCGATCCGCCAGAAGCCGTGTTCCTCCGTGCCGAGCAGGCCCGCGAACGCCGCGTGGGAATCGAATCGGGGCAGGCACAGCCAGTCGGCCGTGCCGTCCCGGCAGACCAGGGCAGCGGTCTGCATATCGCCGATGAGTGCGTAATCCTCGATACGCCCGGCCACGTCATCTCCAGTCGAACGGCATCCAGGACCCCTTCAGGGGTCGAACGGCATCCAGGACCCTGCGGGGCCCTTTGCTGGTCAAGCGATCTTCGACGAGCTCTGCTGCCGGAGTGGGGGCCCTTCCCAGAGGTAGCTGGGGGAGGGCGGGATGGTGTCGTGCCGGCCGGCTCGCTGCGTGTGTCCGAGCAGGATACGACGCCCAGTTGGCAGACGCGCGACGGTTGGCCGGGGAACTTGTGCCGAATGGGTGGCCTGTGACGACCCGCCGTGACGCAGGGTCGGCCGGGTCGTCGCGCCGCGTCACAGGAAGCGTCCGGGCCCGGGCGCTGATACCCTGGTACCCCGTGGACCGGTGGGCGCAAGACCCCCCAACCGCAGCGACGGCACCCCCGAAAACAACCGGGTGATCGCCGGAACGCACCCTCACTCGCGACCACGGGAGCCCCCCTTTGGCCATTGCCGCAAAGCCCACGACGACCAAGCACATCTTCGTCACCGGGGGTGTCGCCTCCTCGCTCGGCAAGGGACTGACCGCCTCCAGCCTGGGCGCGCTGCTCAAGGCGCGGGGCCTGCGGGTGACGATGCAGAAGCTCGACCCGTACCTGAACGTCGACCCGGGCACGATGAACCCGTTCCAGCACGGCGAGGTGTTCGTCACCAACGACGGCGCCGAGACCGACCTGGACATCGGCCACTACGAGCGCTTCCTCGACGTCGACCTCGACGGCTCGGCGAACGTCACCACCGGCCAGGTCTACTCCACCGTGATCGCCAAGGAGCGCCGCGGCGAGTACCTGGGTGACACCGTGCAGGTCATCCCGCACATCACCAACGAGATCAAGCACCGCATCCGCCGCATGGCGACCGACGACGTCGACGTCGTGATCACCGAGGTCGGCGGCACGGTGGGCGACATCGAGTCGCTGCCCTTCCTGGAGACCGTGCGCCAGGTGCGCCACGAGGTCGGCCGCGACAACGTCTTCGTCGTGCACATCTCGCTGCTGCCCTACATCGGCCCGTCCGGCGAGCTGAAGACCAAGCCCACCCAGCACAGCGTGGCGGCCCTGCGCAACATCGGCATCCAGCCCGACGCGATCGTGCTGCGCGCCGACCGCGACGTGCCCACCGCCATCAAGCGCAAGATCTCGCTGATGTGCGACGTGGACGAGGCCGCCGTGGTCGCCGCGATCGACGCCCGCTCGATCTACGACATCCCCAAGGTCCTGCACACCGAGGGCCTGGACGCCTACGTGGTGCGCAAGCTGGACCTGCCCTTCCGCGACGTGAACTGGACCCAGTGGGAGGACCTGCTGGACCGCGTCCACAACCCCGACCACGAGGTCACCGTGGCGCTGGTGGGCAAGTACATCGACCTGCCCGACGCCTACCTGTCGGTGACCGAGGCCATCCGTGCCGGCGGCTTCGCCAACCGCGCCAAGGTCAAGGTCAAGTGGGTCGCCTCCGACGACTGCAAGACGCCGGCGGGCGCCCAGGAGCAGCTGGGTGACGTGGACGCGATCTGCATCCCGGGCGGCTTCGGCGACCGCGGTGTCAACGGCAAGGTCGGCGCGATCACCTACGCCCGCGAGAACAAGGTCCCGCTGCTGGGCCTGTGCCTGGGCCTGCAGTGCGTGGTCATCGAGGCCGCCCGCAACCTGGCCGGCATCGAGGGCGCCAACTCCACCGAGTTCGACCCCGCCACCGCCCACCCGGTGATCTCCACGATGGCCGAGCAGATGGACATCGTCGCCGGTGAGGGCGACATGGGCGGCACGATGCGACTGGGCATGTACCCGGCCAAGCTCGCCGAGGGCTCCATCGTCCGCGAGGTCTACGGCGACCAGCCGTACGTGGAGGAGCGCCACCGCCACCGCTACGAGGTCAACAACGCCTACCGTTCGGAGCTCGAGAAGAAGGCGGGCATCCTCTTCTCCGGCACCTCCCCGGACAACAAGCTCGTCGAGTACGTCGAGTACCCCCGTGACGTCCACCCCTACCTGGTGGCCACCCAGGCCCACCCGGAGCTGCGCTCCCGGCCGACCCGCCCCCACCCGCTCTTCGCGGGCCTGGTCAAGGCGGCCGTCGAGCGCCTTCAGGGCTGATCTGTACGGTTGACCGGGGTGAGGGCCTCCGCTACGGCGGCCCTCACCCCGGTTTCGTATTTCTGGAGGACGCAGATGGACAGCATCACGGACACCCCCGCCGAGTGGCGCGTCAAGGCGAGCGCCACGCCGTTCCGGGGCAACAAGACCAGCGTGCGCACGGACGAGGTGGTCATGCCCGACGGCACCACCGTCACCCGTGACTACCAGGTCCACCCCGGTTCCGTGGCCGTCCTCGCCCTCGACGACCAGGACCGGGTGCTGGTCCTCAGCCAGTACCGCCACCCCGTGCGGCAGCGGCTGTGGGAGATCCCGGCGGGCCTGCTGGACGTGCCCGGCGAGAACCCGCTGCGCGCCGCGCAGCGCGAGCTCTACGAGGAGGCGCACGTCAAGGCCGAGGACTGGCGGGTGCTGACCGACGTCTACACCACCCCGGGCGGCTGCGACGAGGCCGTGCGCATCTTCCTGGCGCGCGGCATCTCCGACGTCGAGGGCGAGCGCTTCGAGGTCGAGGACGAGGAGCTGGACATGGAGCTGGCCCGGGTTCCGCTGGCGCTGCTGGGGCGCGGAATCCTCAAGGGCGAGCTCCACAACAACTGCCTGGTCGTCGGCGTCCTGTCGGTCATGGCCGCGCTGGCGGGGGACGGCCTGGACGCGCTGCGCCCGGCCGACGCCCCCTGGCCGGCCCGCCCCTTCGAGGCGTGAGCGCCGGATGAGTTCCGGGCACCCCGCGGCGCGCGAGAAGGCCGCCGCGGGGTGCCCCCGGACGGGTGTCGCGGTCCGGTCATCGGTCAACCCGAAGAGGTGATCTTCGGCATGGCGGGTCGGCGTTACCCGGAGTGCGGCGGGCGGTGAACTAGGCTCGATATGTTCCCGCCGCGGCCGCGGCGGGCTCGCGCGTGCAGGTGGAACGGGAGTGGACCCGTGGCGGAGCGGACGGTGGAGACCGGCGGACCGGCGGCGGCCCCGCCCGAGCGGCGGCTGCCCGCCCCCGGAATGAGCCCCCGTCAGACGGCCGTCGCCGCGCCGTCCCTGGCGGACCGTCCGTTCGTCGGCCGGCAGCGCGAGCTCAAGGAGCTGCGCGCCGACATCATCCGCACCGGCCTGGACACCCTCTCCGGCCGCAAGCAGCCGCGCGGCCGGGTCCTGCTCATCGCCGGCCGGCCCGGTTCCGGCCGCACCGCCCTCGCCGAGCAGCTGGCCCGCCAGCTCACCGGGGAATACCCGGACGGAGTACTGCGCGCCCGCCTCACGGGCACCGACGGCTCACCCGTACCCACCGAGCGCACCGCCCGCGCCCTGCTCGCCGCGCTCGGCGCGCCCGTGCCGGCCGGGGCCGAGGAGGACGAGCTGACGGCGGCGCTGCGGGCCGCGCTCGACGGCAAGCGGGCGTTGCTGCTGCTGGACGACGCGGCGGGCGCCGAGCAGGTGGACCCGCTGCTGCCGGACGAGCCGGAGTGCCTGGTCGTCGCCGTCTCCCGGGGGCCGTTGACGGGGGTGCCGGACGTACGGCCGTGCGCGCTCGGCGGCCTGGACAAGGCGGCCGCCGTCGACCTGCTGGAGTGGTACGCGGGCCCCACGAGGATCACCTGCGACCCGGTGGCCGCCGGCGCCGTCGTCGAGGAGTGCGGCGGCCAGCCGGCCGCGCTGGTGCTCGTCGGCGGCTGGCTGGCCGCCCACCCGAAGATGTCGGTGGTGGACGCGGCCAAGCGGCTGCGGGAGCCGCCGCCCACCGGGCGGACCGAGAGCGCGGCCCGGCCGCTGGCGCGGGCGTTCTCACTGGCGTACGAGGCCCTGCCGCCCACCGCCGCCCGCACCCTGCACCTGCTGGCGCTGGCCCCGGCCGGGCTGGCCGACGCGCACGTCGCCTCCGCGCTGGCGGGCTGCTCGCTGACCACCGCCCAGTCCGTGCTGGAGGACCTGACGGCCCGTGGCCTGCTGCGGCTGGAGTCCCCGGAGGGCGAGGGCGGCGTGCTGCCCGCGCAGTACCGGGTGCCCGGCTGCCTGGCGCCCATCCTCACGGCGCTGCTGCAGGCACAGGAGCGGCCCGCCGAGACGGAGCTGGCCCGGGCCCGGATGCTGGAGCGGACGGTGCGGCAGCTGTACTCCTGCCGCGCGGTCACCGAGCGGAACGATCCGGCGGTCCGCCGCAGGATCGAGCAGCTGCCCAGACCCCTGCGCTTCCCCTCGCCCCGCGCCGCCGGGGAGTGGCTGCGGGCCCGGCTGCCCGCCCTGCTCGCCGCGGCCCGGCTGGCGGTGGAGGACGGCCGGCTCGACACCCTGGCCCGCCGGCTGGTCTCCGCGCTGACCCGGGCGCTGACGGCCCATCTGGGCCCGGAGGCCGCCGCGCCCGAGCTCTACGGTCTGCACCAGCTGGTCCTCGACGTGGCCCGGCGCTGCGAGATGCCGCTGGAGAAGGCTGCGGCGCTGCTCAACCTCGGCGACCTGGACGCCCGGGCCGGGCGCACCGCGGAGGCCCTCGAGCGCTACCGCCAGGCGCTGGACTCGGCGCGGGAGGCGGGCGATCCGTACGCCGTCAGCCGGGCGCTGGAGTCGGTCGGCGCCGCGCACCAGGAGCTGGGGGACTGGCAGCGGGCCGCCGACTGGTACCGGCGCGGCCTGGAGCTGCGGCTGACCCGGGGGGAGCTCGCCGACGAGGCGCGGCTGTACGGGCGGCTGGGCGCGGTGCACGCCTACGCGGGCCAGTGGACGGAGGCGCTGCGCGACTGGCGGGCCGCGGCCGCGGCGTGCCGCCGGCTGCGGGACGTGCCCGGGCACGCGCGGGCGCTGAGCGAGGCGGCGCGGGTGCTGGAGCACGCGGGGCGGCCGAGGGAGGCGCTGCGCACGTTCCAGGAGGCGGTGGAGTGCGCGCAGCAGGCGGGCGACGCCCGGCTGGAGGCCGCGGTGCGGACGCGGCTGGCGGACACCCTGGAGCGGGCGGGCGACGTCCCGGGCGCGGGGGCGCAGCGGCAGGCGGCCGAGCGGCTGCTGGAGCAGGCGGGTCGCGTCCCGTCGCAGGACGCCGCGTCACCCATAGGGGGCAACGCAGGGTAACCGATCACCGACCTAAGAAACAGATGGCGTAACGCTCAAAGATTGGTGCATTGCAAGGCTAGACAGCGGGGGATCCTTCATTAGACTGGCAACGCCGCGATCGACGCGGTCTGCACTGGTGTGCCCGGGCATATCAGGAATAGCCTGTCATTCTCTGAACAAGGACCGTGATCGACGTGAAGGTCGGCATCCCCCGCGAGGTCAAGAACAACGAATTCCGCGTGGCCATCACCCCCGCCGGGGTGCTCGAGCTCGTGCGCAACGGCCACCAGGTCTTCGTGGAGAAGGGAGCCGGTCTCGGCTCCTCCATCACCGACGCCGAGTACGTCGGCGCCGGTGCCGCCATCCTGGACACCGCTGACGACGTCTGGGCCACGGCCGACCTGCTGCTGAAGGTCAAGGAGCCGATCGCGGAGGAGTACCACCGCCTCCGCAAGGGCCAGACGCTCTTCACCTACCTGCACCTGGCCGCCTCCCGCGAGTGCACGGACGCCCTGCTGGAGTCCGGCACCACCGCCATCGCGTACGAGACCGTGGAGCTCGCCAACCGCGCGCTGCCGCTGCTCGCCCCGATGTCCGAGGTCGCGGGCCGGCTGGCCCCGCAGGTCGGCGCCTACCACCTGATGCGCTCGGCCGGCGGCCGCGGCGTGCTGCCGGGCGGCGTCCCGGGCACCCACGCGGGCAAGGCCGTCGTCATCGGCGGCGGCGTCTCCGGCTGGAACGCCGCGCAGATCGCCGTCGGCATGGGCTTCCACGTCACCCTGCTCGACCGTGACATCAACAAGCTCCGCGAGGCGGACAAGGTCTTCGGCACCAAGGTGCAGACGATCGTCTCCAACGCCTACGAGCTGGAGAAGGCCGTCGTCGAGGCCGACCTGGTCATCGGCGCCGTCCTCATCCCGGGCGCCAAGGCCCCCAAGCTGGTCACCAACGAGCTCGTCGCCAAGATGAAGCCCGGAAGTGTACTTGTCGACATTGCGATCGACCAGGGCGGCTGCTTCGAGGACTCCCGTCCCACCACCCACGCGGAGCCGACCTTCCAGGTCCACGACTCCGTCTTCTACTGCGTCGCCAACATGCCGGGCGCGGTGCCGAACACCTCCACCTACGCGCTGACCAACGCCACGCTGCCCTACATCGTGGAGCTGGCCAACCGCGGCTGGCAGGAGGCGCTGCGCCGTGACGCCGCGCTGGCCAAGGGTCTCAACACCCATGAGGGTCAGGTCGTTTACGGCCCCGTCGCCGAGGCGCACGGCCTGCCGCACGTCGAACTGAGCACCCTCCTCGGCTGAGTCGGCGCACGCCGTCGGCAGTCGACGAAAGAACAGCACTTACCCGGCCGGGCCTTGTCGAGCAAGGCCCGGCCGGGGTGTTTCGCCATGGTTTCGCCCGACCGTGATTCTTCCGGGTTAGGGGCCGTACACCCTTGACAGAAGCCTGTTCGATTGCCGACACATCGTGCCGTCTCCGGCGGATTGTGTTGCTGCGGACCGCCGACACGCCATAGAGTCGCCAACCGTCGGCATGGTGCCACGCTGACCTATCTAGATGTTTCCTGGTCACCAAGGAGGTAGGACGACTTGTGAATGAGTCGACATTTGCTCCCGGGGGTGGTCACCCAGGAATGCCTGCGCTGGGCCAGAGTCCCGTGGGACTCCAAGCTGTCGGCTCCGTCGCTGTCCACACCTTCGCAGCCCACCAGAACATCCAGAGCATGACGACAGCCCACCAGAGCATGGACGGTCAACACGTGAACGCCATGGCCGGCAACCGGGGCGGGGCGGAATCCACCCGTCTCGCCGAGTACGAGGAAGTGCCGGACGGTCACTTCTACGACCCCGACGCGGAGTACGAGCCCGACCCCGAGTACGCGGCGACCCTCGCGCCCGACGCCGCCCGCCAGCGCCGCGAGCGCATCGGCCCCACCGGGCGTCCCCTGCCGTACTTCCCCATCCCCGGTCCGCTGGCCGACCACGGCCCGGCGAAGATCATCGCGATGTGCAACCAGAAGGGCGGGGTCGGCAAGACCACCTCGACCATCAACCTGGGTGCCGCGCTCGCGGAGTACGGGCGCCGGGTGCTGCTCGTCGACTTCGACCCGCAGGGCGCGCTGTCCGTCGGGCTCGGAGTCAACCCGATGGAGCTGGACCTGACGGTCTACAACCTGCTCATGGAGCGGGGCATGCAGGCCGACGAGGTGCTCCTGAAGACGGCCGTGCCGAACATGGACCTGCTGCCCAGCAATATCGATTTGTCAGCGGCCGAGGTCCAGCTCGTCAGTGAGGTCGCCCGCGAGTCCACCCTCCAGCGGGCCCTGAAGCCCCTGATGGCGGACTACGACTACATCGTCATCGACTGCCAGCCCTCGCTCGGCCTGCTCACCGTCAACGCCCTGACGGCCGCTCACAAGGTGATCGTGCCGCTGGAATGCGAGTTCTTCGCGCTGCGCGGCGTGGCCCTGCTCACCGAGACCATCGAGAAGGTCCAGGAGCGGCTCAACCCCGAGCTCGAGCTCGACGGCATCCTCGCCACGATGTACGACTCGCGCACCGTGCACAGCCGCGAGGTGCTCGCGCGCGTGGTCGAGGCGTTCGACGATCACGTCTACCACACGGTCATCGGCCGTACGGTCCGCTTCCCCGAGACCACGGTCGCGGGCGAGCCGATCACCACGTACGCGTCCAACTCCGTGGGCGCCGCCGCCTACCGTCAGCTGGCCAGGGAGGTGCTCGCCCGGTGTCACGCCGAGTGAGTCTGCCCGGCGCCGACGAACTGTTCCGCACCACCGGCGGCATGGGGCTGCAGTCCTCCTCCCCCCGCCGGAAGGCGAACGGCGAGACGCCGCCGAGGGTGCCGGGGCCGGGCGACGGCCCCGACGGCGAGCGTCCGGGCAAGGCGGCGGAACGGGACGGGCGCGCCCCGGCGGCCCCCGCCGCGGCCGGCCCGGAGCAGGACGGCGAGCGGCGCCCCGCCCCGCCGGAGCGCGACCGCACCGGCGCGACCGCCCGTACGGCCGCCGAGCCCGCCACGGGCAAGCGGCGGGGCCGCGGCGCCGGCCGCCGGCCCAGCGGCCGCGAGCGGCACGACGAGAAGATCACCGTCTATGTCTCCGCCGAGGAGCTCATGGACCTCGAGCACGCCCGGCTGGTGCTGCGCGGCGAGCACGGGCTCGCGGTGGACCGGGGCAGGATCGTCCGGGAGGCCGTCGCCGTCGTCCTGGCCGACCTGGAGCAGCGCGGCGACGCGAGCATCCTCGTACGGCGCCTGCGCGGCCGCTGAGCGGCTCCGCCGCGCTAGCCTCCTGCCGTACGCCCCTTCGGTCCGTACGGCCCCTTCCGCACCCGCACCACCTGGAAAACGTCGATGCCCGCAGTCCCCGCCACCCCGGTCCGCCGTGCCCTGGGCCACGGCCCGGACGGGCCGCCGCCCCCGCCGGAGCGGGAGCCGGAGGAGACCGGGGAGGCCGGGAGCGAGGCCGGTGACGGCCGGTTCACGGTGCGGCTGGACAACTTCGAAGGGCCGTTCGACCTCCTGCTGCAGCTCATCGCCAGGCACAAGATGGACGTCACCGAGGTCGCCCTGTCCAAGGTCACCGACGAGTTCATGGCGCACATCCGCGCGATGGGTCCGGACTTCGACCTGGACCAGACGACCGAGTTCCTCGTCGTCGCCGCGACCCTCCTCGACCTCAAGGCCGCCCGGCTGCTGCCCGCCGCCGAGGTCGAGGACGAGGCGGACCTCGCCCTACTGGAGGCCCGCGACCTGCTGTTCGCGCGGCTGCTGCAGTACCGGGCGTACAAGCGCATCGCGGAGATCTTCAGCGACCGGCTGGCCGCCGAGGACCGCCGCCGGCCCCGCACGGTCGGCCTGGAGCCGCACCACGCAGAGCTGCTGCCGGAGGTCGTCCTCGGCATCGGCCCCGAGCGCCTGGCCGAGCTGGCCGTCAGGGCGATGCGGCCCCGGCCGGCGCCGCAGGTCTACGTCGACCACATCCACGCGCCGCTGGTCAGCGTCCGCGAACAGGCGGAGGTCGTCGTCGCCCGGCTGCGCGCGGAGGGCGAGGCGGCCTTCGGCCGGCTCATCGAGGACGCCCCGGACACCCTGACCGTCGTGGCGCGCTTCCTGGCCCTCCTGGAGCTCTACCGCGAGCGCGTGGTGGTCCTGGACCAGGACGAGGCGCTGGGGGCCCTGATGGTCCGCTGGACGGGCGCGGAGGATGCCGCCCCGCTGGTGACCGACGAGTTCGACCGGGAGCCGGAGACCGAGCCCGAGGAGGGAACGGCGTGAACGAAGAGACACCAGCGACCGGGGAGGCGCCCGCGGGGGCGCCGGCCGTGGCGCTGCTCGACCTGAGGCCGGCCCTGGAGGCCGTGCTCATGATCGTCGACGAGCCCGCCACCGAGGAACACCTCGCCGAGGTCCTCCAGCGGCCCCGCCGGGAGGTCGCCGCCGCCCTGCGCGAGTTGTCCGGCGACTACACCGCCCAGGGCCGGGGCTTCGACCTGCGGCAGGTGGCCGGGGGCTGGCGCTTCTTCACCCGCGCCGAGTACGCCGACGCCGTGGAGGCCTTCGTCCTCGACGGGCAGCAGACCCGCCTCACCCAGGCCGCGCTGGAGACCCTGGCCGTGGTCGCGTACCGTCAGCCGGTCAGCCGTTCGCGGGTCTCGGCCGTCCGCGGAGTGAACTGCGACGGCGTCATGCGCACCCTCCTCCAGCGCGGTCTGGTGGAGGAGGCGGGGACGGAACCCGAAACAGGTGCGATCCTGTACAGGACGACGAATTACTTTCTGGAGCGCATGGGCCTGCGCGGCCTGGACGAGCTCCCGGAGCTCGCCCCCTTCCTCCCCGAGGCGGAAGCGATCGAGGGCGACACTCAGGAAGGTGTGCCGTCGTTCGATCCGGACGCACCGGACACCGACGCAGACGACAAGACGGAACTTTGATGCGAAGCAGCGGCAGGAACAGCGGAAGCGGCAACCGGGACGACCGGGGCGGTCGGGCAGGGTCTTCCCGCCCGGCGTCCGGGGGCGGGCGCGCGGGCGGCGGCCGTTCCGGCGGCGGACGCCCCGAGAGCGGCGGCCGCTCCGGTGGCGGGAGCTACGGCGGCGGTCGCTCCGGCGGCGGCAGCTACGGCGGCGGCGGTCGCTCCGGCGGTGGCGGCTACGGCGGCCGCTCCGAGGGCGGTCGTTACGAGGACCGTCGCGGCGGGGACCGGCGCGACGACCGCCGGGACGACCGGCAGCAGGAGCGTCCGCGCCGTCCGCGCCCCGAGGAGCGCCGTTACGACGTGGGCCCGGACGCCGAGCGCACCCGCGGCGGCGCCACCAGCGGCCGCCAGAGCGGTCCCACGAGCGGCCGCGGCGCGGCGGCCCGCGGCGGTGCCAAGGGCGGCCCCAAGCGCAGCTCCACGGCCGGCTCCGGCGGCCGCAGCAGCGGGCCCGCCCGCGGCCACGGCTACGCCCCCTCCCGCCCGCGCGAGCTCGATGCCAAGATCGAGGAGCGCAACCGGGAGCGGCACAACAAGCCGCAGGTCAAGACCCCCAAGACCTTCCCCGGCGCCGAGCAGGAGGGCGAGCGCCTGCAGAAGGTGCTGGCCCGGGCCGGCATGGGCTCGCGGCGTGCCTGCGAAGAGCTCATCGAGATGGCGCGCGTCGAGGTCAACGGCGAGATCGTCACCGAGCAGGGCCTGCGCGTGGACCCGGAGAAGGACGAGATCAAGGTCGACGGCCTGACGGTCGCCACCCAGTCGTACCTCTTCTTCGCGCTCAACAAGCCGGCCGGCGTCGTCTCCACCATGGAGGACCCCGACGGCCGCCAGTGCCTCGGCGACTACGTCACCAACCGCGACACCCGGCTCTTCCACGTCGGCCGTCTCGACACGGAGACCGAGGGCATCATCCTGCTCACCAACCACGGTGAGCTGGCCCACCGCCTCACGCACCCCAAGTACGGCGTGCAGAAGACGTACCTGGCGGCCATCACGGGCCCGCTGCCGCGTGACATCGGCAAGCAGCTCAAGAGCGGCATCCAGCTGGAGGACGGCTGGGCCCGCGCCGACAACTTCCGGGTCATCCAGCAGACCGGCAAGAACTACCTCGTCGAGGTGACCCTCCACGAGGGCCGCAAGCACATCGTGCGCCGCATGCTCGCCGAGGCCGGCTTCCCGGTCGAGAAGCTGGTCCGCACCGGCTTCGGCCCGATCCCCCTGGGCGACCAGAAGTCGGGCTGGCTGCGCCGCCTGACCAACACCGAGGTCGGCATGCTGATGCGCGAGGTGGAGCTCTAGCAGGCCCCTCCCGGGGCTCCGGCCCCGGGAGCCGGCCCGGCTACGACCAGAGGGCCAGCCCCGTCGCCCGGCCCTCCTCGTCCCGTTCGATCTCCATCATCCCCTCGACCGCGTCGCGGGTGATGCGCCCGAAGACGTGCGGGAAGAGGGTGCCGGGGTCCACCCCCGGCGGCGGGGCCGGGTCCGCGCTCTCCCAGCGGACCATCACGTCGAGCTTGTGCTCGTCGATCAGCAGGACCATCAGCGGCCCCGGCACGTCGCGGTAGAACGCCGTCGCCACCGCCAGCGTGGTCGCCTCGTCGGGCGAGCAGTGGACGAAACCCTCCTCGGCCAGGGACGCGGGGGAGTAGGGGCGGTCGGGCACGGCAAGCCAGTCGTCCAGGGGAACCACGTGAAAGATCATGGGAAGGTTCTACCCCGACTAGGCTGGCCGGTGTGAGAACCGCCCTTGTGATCGGAACCGGACTGATCGGCACGTCCGCCGCCCTCGCCCTCGCCGGCCGCGGCGTCCAGGTGCACCTCGTCGACCACGACCCCGCCCAGGCCCGTACGGCCGCCGCCCGCGGCGCCGGCACGGACCAGGCGCCCGAGGGACGCGTGGACCTCGCCGTCGTCGCCGTACCACCCGCGCACGTCGCCGACACGCTCGCCGAGGCCATCCGGGGCGGGCTCGCCCGCGCCTATCTGGACGTCGCCAGCGTCAAGGGCGGCCCCCGCCGCGAGCTCGAGGCGATGGGCTGCGACCTCACCGGCTACCTCGGCACCCACCCGATGGCCGGGCGCGAGCGCTCCGGCCCCATGGCGGCCACCGCCGACCTCTTCGAGGGCCGGCCGTGGGTGCTCACCCCGACCCACGAGACCGACACCGAGGTCCTCAACCTCGCCCTCGAGCTCGTCGCGCTGTGCCGCGCGGTCCCCGTCGTCATGGACGCCGACGCCCACGACCGGGCCGTGGCGCTCGTCTCGCACACCCCGCAGCTGGTCTCCAGCCTCGTCGCCGCCCGCCTGCAGGACGCCGACGAGACGGCCGTGCGCCTGTGCGGCCAGGGCATCCGCGACGTGACCCGGATCGCGGCCTCCGACCCGCGCATGTGGATCGACATCCTCTCCGCCAACCCCGGGCCCGTCGCCGACGTCCTCGCCGGCATCGCCGCCGACCTCGACGAGACCGTCACCGCCCTGCGCGCCCTGGAGTCCGCGGACGAGGACCAGCGGCTGGGCGGCGCGACCGGCATCGAGGACGTGCTGCGCCGCGGCAACGCGGGCCGCTCCCGCGTGCCGGGCAAGCACGGCCAGGCCCCGGCGGCCTACGAGACGGTGACCGTCCTCATCGGCGACCAGCCGGGCGAGCTGGCCCGGATCTTCGCCGACGCCGGCCGGGCGGGCGTCAACATCGAGGACGTCCGCATCGAGCACGCCACCGGCCAGCAGGCGGGCCTGATCCAGCTCATGGTCGAGCCCCGCGCGGTGGCCGGTCTCACGGCGGCCCTGCGCGACCGGGGGTGGGCGGTGCGGCAGTAGCCCGGCCGCCCGCCGGTCCGGGCCGGTCCGGCGAGACAGTAACCTTGTGTGAGCTGATATGGATCGCTATTTCTCCACCCCGTGCACAAGGAAGGTGTCTGACACCGTGGAAACCGCCGCCCGGACCGCCCCGGCAGCTGTCATCGTCGGCATCGACGGCCCCTCCGGCACGGGGAAGTCCAGCACCTCCAAGGCCGTCGCCGCCAAGCTCGGCATGCGCTACCTGGACACCGGCGCCCAGTACCGGGCGATCACCTGGTGGATGCTGAGCAACGGCATCGACGTCAACGACGCCGCCGCCGTGGCCGACGCCGCCGGCAAGCCCGAGATCGTCTCCGGCACGGACCCGTCCGCCCCGGCCATCACGGTCGACGGCGCGGACGCCTCCGGGCCGATCCGCACCCAGCAGGTCACCTCCGCCGTGAGCGCGGTCAGCGCCGTGCCGGAGGTGCGCACCCGGATGACCGAGCTGCAGCGGGCCATCGCCGCCGGCGCCCCGGAGGGCATCGTCGTCGAGGGCCGCGACATCGGCACCACCGTCCTTCCGGACGCCGACGTCAAGATCTTCCTGACCGCCTCGCCGGAGGCCCGTGCCGCCCGCCGCAGCGGCGAGCTCAAGGGCAAGGAGGCCACCGACCTGGCCGCCACCCAGGCCGCCCTCGTCCGGCGGGACGCGGCCGACTCCGGCCGCAAGACCTCGCCGCTGGCCAAGGCCGCCGACGCCGTCGAGGTGGACACCACCGAGCTCACGCTGGAGCAGGTCATCGAGTGCGTCGTGACGCTCGTAGAGGAGAAGCGGTCGGCGTGACCCTCTCCGGTGCCGCCGTCGGGCGGCGGATCGGCATCGGCCTGATGTACGGGCTGTGGAAGCCGCGTGTGCTGGGCGCCTGGCGGGTGCCCGCCGCGGGGCCCTGCATCCTGGCCGTCAACCACACCCACAACATCGACGGCCCGATGCTGATGGGCACCGCGCCCCGGCCCGTGCACTTCCTGATCAAGAAGGAGGTGTTCGTGGGTCCGCTCGGCCCGTTCCTGCGCGGGATCGGCCAGCTCGAGGTGGACCGCACGGGCGCCGACCGCGCCGCGATCACGGGCGCGCTGAAGGTCCTCGAGGACGGCGGCGTGCTGGGCATCTTCCCCGAGGGCACCCGGGGCGAGGGCGACTTCGCCTCGCTGCGCGCGGGCCTGGCCTACTTCGCCGTACGGTCGGGGGCACCGATCGTGCCGGTGGCGGTATTGGGGAGCGCCGAGAAGGCCGGACGTGTCATAAAGGGTCTGCCGCCGCTGCGCAGCGGGGTCGACGTGGTCTTCGGCGATCCCTTCGCGGCCGGCGACGGCAGCGGCCGCCGTACGCGCAAGGCGCTGGACGAGGCGACCGTGCGCATCCAGGAGCACCTGGGCGCGCACCTGGCGGACGCCAAGCGGCTGACCGGCCGCTGAACGAGACTTTCAGTAGCGGACCGCAGGGTCCGCCGATGACGAACCACGCGGCGGCAGCCGCATATGGAAGACGTGAGGAACCGACTTCATGAACGACCAGATCCACTCCGGCGACGAGCACGGTGAGCTTGGCGACGCCGAGTACGCGGAGTTCATGGAGCTCGCGGCGCAGGAGGGCTTCGACGCCGAGGAGGTCGAGAGCGAGCTCGCCGCCGCCGGCCACGGCCCGCTGCCCGTGCTCGCCGTCGTCGGCCGCCCCAACGTCGGCAAGTCGACGCTGGTGAACCGCATCATCGGCCGCCGCGAGGCCGTCGTCGAGGACAAGCCCGGCGTCACCCGCGACCGCGTCACCTACGAGGCCGAGTGGGCCGGCCGCCGCTTCAAGGTCGTCGACACCGGCGGCTGGGAGCAGGACGTCCTCGGCATCGACGCCTCGGTCGCCGCCCAGGCCGAGTACGCCATCGAGGCCGCCGACGCCGTGGTCTTCGTGGTGGACGCCACCGTCGGCGCCACCGACACCGACGAGGCCGTCGTCAAGCTGCTGCGCCGGGCGGGCAAGCCCGTCGTGCTGTGCGCCAACAAGGTCGACGGCCCCTCGGCCGAGGCCGACGCCGCCATGCTGTGGTCGCTGGGCCTCGGCGAGCCGATGCCGGTCTCCGCGCTGCACGGCCGCGGCACCGGCGACATGCTGGACGAGGTGCTCAAGGCGCTGCCCGAGGCCCCCGCCCAGACCTTCGGCAACGCCGTCGGCGGGCCGCGCCGCATCGCGCTGATCGGCCGCCCGAACGTCGGCAAGTCCTCCCTGCTGAACAAGGTCGCGGGCGAGGAGCGGGTCGTCGTCAACGAGCTGGCCGGCACCACCCGCGACCCGGTCGACGAGCTGATCGAGCTCGGCGGGGTCACCTGGAAGTTCGTGGACACCGCGGGCATCCGCAAGCGCGTCCACCTCCAGGAGGGCGCGGACTACTACGCCTCCCTGCGCACCGCCGCCGCGGTCGAGAAGGCCGAGGTCGCGGTCATCCTCATCGACTCGAGCGAGAGCATCTCGGTCCAGGACCAGCGCATCATCACCATGGCCGTCGAGGCCGGGCGCGCCATCGTCATCGCCTACAACAAGTGGGACAACCTCGACGAGGAGCGCCGCTACTACCTCGAGCGCGAGATCGAGACCGAGCTCCAGCAGATCGCCTGGGCCCCCCGGGTCAACGTCTCGGCGCGCACGGGCCGGCACATGGAGAAGCTGGTCCCGGCGATCGAGACGGCGCTGGCGGGCTGGGAGACGCGGGTGCCGACCGGGCGCCTGAACGCCTTCCTCGGCGAGCTGGTGGCCGCCCACCCGCACCCGATCCGCGGCGGAAAGCAGCCCCGCATCCTCTTCGGCACCCAGGCGGGCACCAAGCCGCCGCGCTTCGTGCTCTTCGCCTCGGGCTTCCTCGAGGCGGGCTACCGCCGCTTCGTCGAGCGCCGGCTGCGCGAGGAGTTCGGCTTCGAGGGCACGCCGATCCACATCTCGGTGCGGGTCCGCGAGAAGCGCGGCCGCAAGAAGTAGCGGGAACCGCCGACGGCGGTCACCGGCCGGTCAAGCCCCGGGCCCGCATGCGGGGTCCGGGGCTCCGTCGTAAGCGATTACGGCGGGAGCCGCGGCTAGAAGCCGCGCGTACGGCCGTCGCGCTGGCCGGGCGGCAGGGCGGGCAGCGCGCTGCCGCGCCGGCCGCCGTAGTAGGAGTCCCAGACGGCGTTGTAGCCCGAGGAGCCCTGGTAGGGGGAGTTCCCCGGGGAGAGCTGGCCGGCGTGGCCGCCGTACCCGCCCGGCCGGGGGCCGAAGTCCTTGAACCGCAGCTCCTCCTCGCCCGAACGGTCCCCGGGCAGGGCCCGGAACGACCGGCGGTACTCGGAGCACAGAGCGTCGTAGATCGGGGTTACCGAGCCGGGGTGACCGTCCGGGGAGGCGTCGCGGGGTGGCCGCATGCCGGGGATGTAGTTCTGGTACGAGGTCCGGGCGGGTTCGTATGAGTACACATCCCTGCCAACGACCTCGAGGCCCGTCGGATGCGGTCCCGGACGCGAATGGCCCGCCAGGACGATGTCCGTGGAGTGCACGGTGCGCGTGCCGTCGTCGTTCATGTGCCCGCCAGCGGCATGGTGCCGCCCACCAGCCGGCCCGTCGCCGCGGCCCGGTCCAGGGCGGCGCGCAGCAGGTCCTCGCGCGGCTGGGCGCCGATCGTGCCGGCCGGGGCGGCGAAGACCAGCACCCTGCCGGACTTGTTGACGGCGGCCCGCCATTCGTCGGCGACCTGCATCGGGCGGTGCGCCTGCCACCAGGCCTGCGCCGGGGCACCGGCGACGGCCGGCTGGAGGACCGCGTGCAGCTTGCCCAGGGCCACCAGCACCGACCAGCCCGGCAGCTGGGCGGGGAGCTGGTTGACGTCGGCCACGGGGGCGAAGCCCTGCTCGCGCAGCAGGTCCAGGAAGACGTCGACGGGACCGGTGGTGCCGGGGCGGGCGATCGGGCCGAGCGGCTCGACGACCAGGGCCGGGTGGACGTCCCCGCCGGCCAGCACCAGGCCGCTGGTCACGCCGAGCTCGGCCTGCAGCGGCACCTCGGCCTCCACCCCGCCGCCCTCGCCGGTGATGGACCGCACGGCGCCCTGGAGCTGCTCCTCCGAGACCGGGACGACCTGGGAGGGGATGCAGGCGGCGTGGGCGAAGGCCAGCACCGCGGTCTCGTCACCGACGAACAGCACCGTGCTGGTGCGCTCCCGCTCGGTGTTCCCGGGCGTGCGGCAGGAGGTGCAGTCGTAAAGGCCCGGGGCGTTGTTGCCGCCCAGCAGGCGCTCCGCCTCTTCGTCGCCGATCTCGGCGCGTACTTCGTCGCTGACATCGAGCATGCGCGGCACGGGGGCTCCTCGAACTCGGGGTGTTGTGCTTCGGTGCGGGGGCGCCGGGTGCGTCCCGGCTCCTCTGGAGACAACGGAGGACCCCTGGCCGGGGTCACGCCCCGGAAAAGTTCCCGGATCCGCTACCGATTCCTCATCGCTTGGGGAACGAGTTGGCGATCAAGGCCAACCCGGCGGCCCGCGCCACGGTCTAACCTCTCAGTGGAGGCGGGCTACCGGGAATGTCCGCGGCACACCGGCTGCATGGGGACGAATGCACATCTCATTCCTGATTCACAACGCGTACGGGATCGGCGGCACGATCCGCACCACGTACAACCTCGCGGGCACCCTCGCCGAGCACCACGACGTGGAGATCGTCTCCGTCTTCCGGCACCGTGACGAGCCCGTCTTCGCCCCCAGCGGCAAGGTGCGGCTGCGCCACCTGGTGGACCTGCGCAAGGGCAGCCCCGACTACGACGGCGACGACCTCGAGTACCGCACGCCCGCCTCCTTCTTCCCCGCCACCGAGGGCCGCTACAAGCAGTACAGCCGGCTCACCGACCGGCGGATCGCGGAGCACCTGCGGAACCTGGACTGCGATGTGGTCGTCGGGACCCGGCCCGGCCTCAATGTGCACATCGCCCAGCAGGCGCGCCGCGGCCCGGCCCGCGTCGGCCAGGAGCACCTGACACTGAGCACCCACTCGTCGCAGCTGAAGCTGACGCTGCGCACCCACTACCCCCGCCTCGACGCGGTCACCACCGTCACCGAGGCCGACGCCCGCACCTACCGCAAGCTGATGCGGCTGCCGGGCGTGCGGGTCGAGGCCGTGCCCAACAGCATCCCCGCCCCGGCGCTGGCCCCCGCCGACGGCAGCGGCAAGTGGGTCGTCGCCGCCGGCCGGCTCGCGCCCGCCAAGCGCTACGACGTCCTCATCCGCGCGTTCGAGAAGGTCGTCGCCGAGCGTCCCGACTGGCGGCTGAGGATCTACGGCGCCGGGGCAGAGCGCGGCAAGCTGCGCGCCCTGATCGACAAGCGCGGCCTCTACAACCACGTCTACCTCATGGGCCCCGCCACTCCGCTGGAGCCGGAGTGGGTCAAGGGCTCCATCGGCGCCGTCACCTCCAGCCTGGAGTCGTTCGGCATGACGATCGTCGAGGCCATGCGCTGCGGCCTGCCCGTGGTCTCCACCGACTGCCCGCACGGCCCCGGCGAGATCATCGACGACGGCGTCGACGGCCTGCTCGTCCCCGTCGGCAAGGTCGACGCCATCGCGGCGGGACTGCTGAAACTCATCAACGACGACGACCTGCGCCGGCGGATGGGCGCCAAGGCCCTGGAGAACTCCGCGCGCTTCGACCCCGGCGAGGTCGCCGGCCGCTACGAGAGCCTCTTCGCCGACCTCACCGGCCGCGGCGGCCTGCGCGGCTCGCTGCACCGCACCCGGGGCGCCCTGCTCAGCAGCGCCTTCCAGGCCAAGGACAGAAGCCGCTCCGCCCTGCGAAGGGTGCGTGCCGCATGACCCCTTCCACCGCGCCCGGCGACGCCGGCGACGGCCTGCCCGCAGCGGCCCCCACGACGGGCCGTCCGATCCCCACCTCCGAGGAGTGCGCCACCGTGTCTGCCCCTCCCCTGGCCTTCGGCGCGGGGAACCCCAGCGCCGACTGCATCGCGGACTCCGCGGGCGGACTCACCTTCGACCTCGACGTTCCCGGACAGTCCGCCGCCGACGCCGCGCACTGGTCCGCGGCGCTGGTGCTGCGCCGCCGGGACGCCGGCGACGCCGAGAGCCCCGAGGAGGAGGTGCGGCTGCCGCTCACGCCCAACGGCGAGGGCCGGCTGCGCGCCGTGCTGCCCAGCACGGTCGCCCTGCCCGAGGGCCGCTGGGACGTGCACGTCGCCTGCGGTGAGGCCCCCGCCCAGCGCCTGGTGCCCGGCATCGCCGACCTGCGCTCCCTGGTCGACCGCAGACCCGGCCCGAGCACCTCGCCGCTCGCGGTCCGCATCCCGTACGCGACCAAGCACGGCAACCTCTCGCTGCGCAGCTGGCTGCGCGGCCCGCACGCCGAGGCCGGGGACCTGCGCGTGGAGGCCACCGGGATAACCGGCCGGGGCACCCTCCACCGCGTCGAGCACCCCGGGGCGTGGCTCGCCGGCGCGGTCCTCGAGGCCCGCTGCCGCCGCGCCCCGGAGCTGGTGCGCACCGTGCCGGTGACCGCCGACGGGCCGGACTTCTCCTTCACCCTCCCCTTCGCCGCGCTGTGCGAGGAGTGGCGGGGCGGGCCGGAGGTCTGGGACCTGTGGCTGCGCGGCGGCCCGGAGGGCGCCGAGGAGGTCCGCGTGGCGCGGATCCTCGACGACGTCGCCGACAAGAAGCAGATCTTCACCTACCCGGCGCGGGACGTCGCCGCCTCCTACGCCCCCGCCCAGGTGGGGCCGTACTACACCGTCGACAACGACCTCTCGGTCCGGATCGACGAACGGCCGCCGGTGGGCGGCAAGTAGACGGAGCGGGGAGGATCAGCCGGCGGGCCCGGCCGCCACCGGCGGCTCGGCCCGCCGCACCGTCTCGGGGTGGTGCAGGTCGAAGGCCGGCGACTCCGAGCGGATGCGGGGGATGGCGGTGAAGTTGTGGCGGGGCGGCGGGCAGGAGGTCGCCCACTCCAGCGAGCGGCCGTAGCCCCAGGGGTCCTCGACCTCGACCCGCCTGCCGTAGCGGGCGGTCTTCCAGATGTTGTAGAAGAACGGCAGGTTGGACAGGCCCAGCAGGAACGCGCCGATCGAGGACACGGTGTTGAGA
Source organism: Streptomyces griseocarneus (assembly GCF_014655595.1). Classification (GTDB taxonomy): domain Bacteria; phylum Actinomycetota; class Actinomycetes; order Streptomycetales; family Streptomycetaceae; genus Streptomyces; species Streptomyces griseocarneus. The sequence goes on from NZ_BNBL01000007.1 coordinate 42,147, forward strand.
GCGGTGAAGCCGTCGGCCGCCAGGTAGTCGGAGTAGCGGCGGGGCATGCCCTCGGCGCCCAGCCAGTGCTGGACGAGGAACGTGGTGTGGAAGCCCGTGAAGAGCGTCCAGAAGTGCATCTTGCCCAGCCGCTCGTCCAGCATCTTGCCGGTGAACTTCGGCCACCAGAAGTAGAAGCCGGCGAACGTCGCGAACACCACGGTCCCGAACACCACGTAGTGGAAGTGCGCGACGACGAAGTAGGTGTCGGTGACGTGGAAGTCCAGCGGCGGCGAGGCCAGGATCACCCCGGTCAGCCCGCCGAAGAGGAAGCTCACCAGGAAGCCCACCGCCCACAGCATGGGCGTCTCGAAGGACAGCGATCCCTTCCACATCGTGCCGATCCAGTTGAAGAACTTCACCCCGGTGGGCACCGCGATGAGGAACGACAGGAACGAGAAGAACGGCAGCAGCACCGCGCCCGTGGCGAACATGTGGTGGGCCCAGACCACCAGCGACAGCGCCGTGATGGTCATGGTCGCGCCGATCAGCGTCAGGTAGCCGAAGATCGGCTTCCTGGAGAAGACCGGGATGATCTCGGTGATGATGCCGAAGAACGGCAGCGCGATGATGTAGACCTCGGGGTGGCCGAAGAACCAGAACAGGTGCTGCCACAGCAGCGCCCCGCCCCACTGGGCCTCGAAGACCACGGCCCCGAACCGCCGGTCGGCCTCCAGGCACAGCAGCGCGGCGGCGAGCACGGGGAAGGCCAGCAGGATCAGGATCGAGGTGAACAGCACGTTCCAGGTGAAGACGGGCATCCGGAACATCGTCATCCCGGGCGCGCGCATGCCGATGACGGTGGTGAGGAAGTTGACCGCGCCGAGGATCGTGCCGAAGCCGGACAGGGCCAGCCCCAGGATCCACATGTCGGTGCCGATGCCGGGTGAGCGGACCATGCTGCTGAGCGGGGCGTAGCCGGTCCAGCCGAAGGTCGCGCCGCCCTGGGGCATCAGCAGGCTCGCGACGACGATCAGGCCGCCGAAGAGGTAGAGCCAGTACGAGAGCATGTTCAGCCGGGGGAACGCCACGTCCGGCGAGCCGATCTGCAGCGGCATGATCGCGTTGGCGAAGCCGGCGAAGGCCGGGGTGGCGAACAGCAGCAGCATGATCGTGCCGTGGGCGGTGAAGGCCTCGTTGAACCGCTCGTTGGTCAGTAGCTGCAGGCCGGGACGGGCCAGCTCGGCGCGCATCACCATCGCGAGCAGGCCCGCGACGAGGAAGAAGCCGAACGAGGTGATCAGGTAGAGGTGCCCGATCTTCTTGTGGTCGGTGGTCGTCAGCCAGTCCACGATGATCCGGCCGGGACGCCGTGCCCGGGCCGGGCCTGCCGTGGCGGCCTGCGCGGTGTCGGTCCCCATCCCTGCCCCCTCGCTGTCGGCTCGCACGGGCTGCCCCGCCGTGGTGCGCGCGGAGGCAGTCGGGCACCCGCCATGATGCTCGCCGCGGGGCACTCCGCGCGAGAGTGCCTCGCGGACGGGCCGTCGAATCCGGCGCCCGGGGCCGGGGCCGATGTTCCCGGAATTTTATATTCCGGCCGGTGTGCGGGGACGGAAGCGGAAGGACCGTCAATTCCCGGGGCGCGCCGTGGCGTACGGCCGGGACATCGAATTCACCGGGAGTTTCCGTCGAACGCCGGCGAAACGCGGGAAAAGCGCGAGGAATTCACCGCAGGGGTATTGCGAAGACTTCGGCGGGGGTGCGGAAAGGCACGTATGAGTGATGCGCGGCGCGGCAAACCCCGACGAGTTCACTGTGACAGAAGTGTGACCAGTGGCGGACCGGGCGGGGACGGAAGTGTGCGGGGGCCCGGCTTCCGCGCCGGCGCCGCGGCGCCTACGGTGGCTGCCATGGCACCTCTTCCCGATCTCCCCGCAGAGCCGGACGACGACCTCGACGCCTACGTCGGCCTCGACGCCGAGGCCGCCGCCGACCGGGCCCGCGCCCGGGGCTGGACGGACGTACGGACGCTCGCGCCCGGCACGATCATCACCCTGCAGTACGTCTTCGGCCGGCTGAACTTCGAGGTGGAGGCCGGTACGGTGCGGCGCTGCTGGAAGGGCTGAGGCACCGGCGCCCGTACGCGAAGGCGGCCCCGGACGGTGTCCGGGGCCGCCTTCGGCGTGTGCGTCCGGGTCAGCCGCCCGCGGTGCCCGCCGTGCGGCCGCGGCCCGTCGCCGGGCCGAGCGGCGTGGTGCGGGGCACGCGGTCGGCATGCGGCGGGCGGCGGCTGCCGGTCGGGGTGACCGGGGTCCGCTCGGAGCGGATGGTGTGCGTCCGGGGGGACAGGTGCGGCCGGCCGTCCGTGACGCGGGACGGCGTCCCGCCCGGCCGGCCGCCGGCGCCCACCGGCTCGCGGACGGGCAGTTCGTCGTCGGCCGGAGTGCGCGGCGCGCCCAGCGCGACGGCCGCCGGGACCGGGACCGGGGCGAGGGTGACGCGGCGCTCGCGCAGCCGCCGCCACAGGGCCAGCAGCGTCGCCTCGGCGCGGGCCATCAGCGGCTCGAACCAGGGCAGGACCAGCAGCACCATCAGGCCCGCGGTCCAGCCGAGGGTCACGTCGCTCATCCAGTGCGTGCCCAGGTAGACGGTCGTCATCCCCACGCCCAGCGCCAGCAGCGCGGCGATCACCGAGGCGATCCGGCGGGTGTGCGGGGTGGTGGCCAGGTAGGCGAGGACGCCCCAGGTCACCACCGCGTTCGCGGTGTGGCCCGAGGGGAATATGTCGCCGCCGGCGAACATCTCGTTGGAGCCGATCGAGGTGGCGTAGTGCGGGCCGAGCCGGCCCATGCCGATCTTCGCGGCGCCCACGGTCGCGTTGAGCAGCAGCAACGACGTCCCCAGCACCAGCAGCGGGCGCAGGGTCTTCTGCTTGTGCGTGCACCAGCCCAGCCACGCGGCGACCGCCACGGCGGTCGGGCCGCGCTGGCCCAGCACCACGAAGTAGTCCAGGAAGGTGTGGATCTCCGGCCACTGCTTGTACGGCCGGAAGAGCATGACCTGCCAGTCGAACCGCACCGGCCAGGACGTGGTGAGCACGCCGACCACGATCGCCACATAGACCACGGAGGTCGCCACGAAGATCCCCAGGCGGGTCCGGGTCATCCGTGGTCGCACGGGATCGGTCGGGCGCTCCTCCGCTGGGACGAGCTCGTCGTTGGTACGCACTCAATCGACGTTACATTGCGTGACGGGAAGCTTCGGCCGATCGAGGCTCTTTGTGATGACGATGTGATGTGGAATGCGTCTCAATCGTGGCGCACCGCAGGTTTGAAGCCGCGGAATAAGAAACGGCTAAAGGTGCGTCAGCAACGCCTTAGGTCATTGCCCGGCCGTTTAATTCTTTTATGTACGGCGGAGTTTATCGGTGATTGGCCGGGCGGTTCCGCCGCGTTTCCCGCCGGCGGCCGCCCCGCGCCGAATTACGATCATGGCGGGCCGGAGCCGTGCAGCCAGAACGCTCCGTAGACGGCCGAGACGAGTGCCACCGCCGACACCACCGCCGCCGCGCGTACGGTGCGTAGCCGGGCCAGGGCCACCGCCAGGGGCAGCAGCAGCGGGAAGGCAGGCATCATCAGGCGCGGCTTGGAGCCGAAGTACCCCTTCGCCGTCAGCGCCAGCAGCAGTACCGTGCCGCCGTAGACCAGCAGCGGCAGCGGCTGTCCCTGCCGCACACCGGCCCAGTACAGCCGCAGCACCAGGGCGACGCCGATCAGCAGGCCCACCCCGGCCGGGAACGCCGGGGACGCCAGCATCTTCCCGACGAAGGAGCCGAACGCCAGCCCGCCGTCGAAGCCGTTGCCCCAGCCGCCCTGGACGTCCAGATAGCCCGTCGGGCTGCCGGTCCGCACGCCGACCCAGACGAAGTACGCGAGCCAGCCCAGCGGCGCCAGCGCCACGCCGAGCAGCAGCCGGGCCGTGGGGGGCCGTTCCCCGCCCCGGCGCGCCCGGACCAGGGCCGCGGCCGCGGTGATCCATACGGCCGCGACCACCGCCGCGCCCACCGGCCGGGTCAGCCCGGCCAGCGCCGCGAAGGCGCCCGCCCACACCCAGCGGCCGCTGATCACGGCGTACACGCTCCACGCCGCCAGCGCCGTGAAGAGCGACTCGGAGTAGGCCATCGACTGCACGACGCCGACCGGCAGCGCCGCCCACAGCACGACGAGCAGGACGCCGGCCCGCCGCCCGTAGAGCCGCTCGCCGACCGCGAAGATCCCCCAGGCGGCGAACAGCGAGGCCACGCCCGCGACCACCAGGCCCGCGTCGTTCGCCGAGAGCGGCACGAGCGCCGACAGCGCCCGCTCCAGCCACGGCAGCAGCGGGAAGAACGCCAGGTCGGAGTGGACCTTGCCGCCCGCCAGATGGAGGGTGTAGCCGTAGCCGTCCTCGGCGATGCGGGCGTACCAGAGGGAATCCCAGCGCGCCGACAGCAGCCGGTGCGCGCTCTTGCCGTCCGCCAGGCCCCACAGGGCCAGCGCCACGATGCCCAGCACCCGCACCGCCGCGTACAGCAGCAGGGCGGGGGCGGCCCGGCGCAGGGCCCGGCCCCGGGGCGGGGCGGCCGTGCCGGCGGGGGTGGCGAGAGTGGTCATCCGTCGATTGTCCCAGCACCGGCGACGTGCGATGTCGTGTGAGAGCTGCCACGTGGGTTCCGGCGGGACTCGCGTACTCTGTCGACTCACTCGCCCCTCGACACCGCCGGGGCCCCAGTTCCCCCCAGGCCGGCGAGCGGCCGCGAGCGCATGACACGGAGGTGTGTGGATGTCCGGGACGACCACGGCCGGACCCCGTCGGCCGGTCGGCGTTCCCCGGCAGCGGCTCCGGCCGCGCCGCACGGAGGGCCACGGCGTCCCCGGGGTGAGCCGGTGGACCGTGCTCGTCGTCCTGTGCGTCAGCCTGCTGCTCGTCGCCGTCGACGCCACCGTGCTGCACGTCGCGGTGCCGGCCGTCACCGAGGACCTGCGGCCGGGCGCCATCCAGCTGCTGTGGATCGTCGACGTCTACCCCCTGGTCTGCGCGGCCCTGCTCATCCTCTTCGGCACCCTCGGCGACCGCATCGGCCGCCGCCGGGTGCTGCTGCTCGGCTACGGGCTCTTCGGGGTGGCCTCCGCGCTCGCCGCGCTCGCGACCGCCCCGGAAGTCCTCATCGCCGCCCGCGCGCTGCTCGGCGCCGGCGGCGCGATGATCATGCCGGCGACGCTGTCCATCCTCCGCCAGGTCTTTCCCGACCGGCGGGAGAGGGCCCTGGCCATCGGGGTGTGGAGCGCGGTGGCCGCCGTCGGCGCGGCCGCCGGACCGCTGCTCGGCGGCTTCCTGCTGGAGCACTTCTGGTGGGGCTCGGTCTTCCTCATCAACATCCCGCTGATGGCGGTCAGCCTCCCGGTCGGGCGGTGGCTGCTGCCCGAGTCGACCGGCGACCGCGACGGCCCCTGGGACGTGCTCGGCGCGCTGATGGCGGCGTTCGGCCTGTTCGGCGCGGTCTACGGCGTCAAGCGCATCGGCGGCGCCGACCCGCTCTCCCTGGGCACGCTCGTCCCGGCGGCGCTCGGCATCGCGCTGCTCGTCCTCTTCGTCCGCCGCCAGCGGCGCCGCCGCCACCCGCTCGTCGACCTCACGATGTTCGCCCGGCCGGCCTTCGGCACATCGGTCGGCTGCATCGTGCTGGCCATGCTGGCGCTGGTCGGACTGGAGCTCGTGGCGGCGCAGTACCTGCAGCTCGTCCTCGGTCTCACCCCGCTCGAGACGGGCCTGCGCCTGCTGCCGCTCACGCTCGCCGCGATGGCGGCGGGACTCGCGGGCTCCCGCATGCTGCAGCGCTTCGGGCCGCGCACGATGGTCGCGACGGGGTTCGTGCTGACCGCGATGGCCGTGCTCTCGCTGACCGTGATGGGCAGCCAGGACCAGCCCGCCGTCATGGTCGCGGGCTTCGTCGTGCTGGGCTTCGGCCTGGAGACCACCCTCTTCGGGGCGTACGAGTCGATGCTGAGCGAGGCCCCCGCGAAGACCGCGGGCGGCGCCGCCGCGATCGGCGAGACCTCCTACCAGCTGGGCGCCGGCATCGGCATCGCGCTGCTCGGCAGCGTCATGAACGCCGCGTACACGCCGGGCGTGGAGGCCGTCCCGGGCGTGCCCAGCGCGGCGGGCGCCTCGGCGCGGCACTCGCTGGGCGAGGCCTACGCCGTCGCCGACCGGCTGGGCGGCGCGCCGGGTGCGGCGCTGCGCGCCGCCGCGCGCGACGCGTTCGTGCACGGCCTGCACGTCACCCTGGCGGTGAGCGCCGGACTGCTGTTCCTCGGGGCACTGGCCGCGCTGCGCCTGCCGCGCGTCATGGACTGCGGGCGGCCCACGGACTGACGGGCCCCCGGCCGGCCCCGCCCGGCCGGGTCTGGACGAGCGGGGTTACCCGGCCGTAGCGTCTGCGGTGACCGATGATCACCGCACCCCGTGCCGGAGGCTGACGTGTTCGACCCCCATGATCCGCTCGGCATCGACGACCTGCTCACCGACGAGGACCGGGCGATCCGCGACACCGTCCGCGCCTGGGCCGCCGACCGCGTCCTGCCGCACGTCGCCGACTGGTACGAGCGCGGCGAGATCCCCGGCATCCGGGAGCTCGCACGCGAGCTCGGTTCGCTCGGGGCCCTGGGCATGCAGCTGACCGGCTACGGCTGCGCGGGCTCCAGCGCCGTGCAGTACGGGCTGGCCTGCCTGGAGGTGGAGGCCGTCGACTCCGGCATCCGCTCGCTGGTGTCCGTCCAGGGCTCGCTGGCGATGTACGCCATCCACCGCTTCGGCTCCGAGGAGCAGAAGCTGCGGTGGCTGCCCGGGATGGCGGCCGGGGAGATCATCGGCTGCTTCGGCCTCACCGAGCCCGACCACGGCTCGGACCCCGCGGGCATGCGCACGTACGCCAAGCGCGACGCCGGCGGCGACTGGGTGCTGACCGGGCGCAAGATGTGGATCACCAATGGTTCCGTCGCCGGGGTCGCGATCGTCTGGGCGCGGACCGACGAGGGGATCCGGGGGTTCGTCGTCCCCACCGACCGGCCCGGCTTCTCCGCACCGGAGATCCGGCACAAGTGGTCGCTGCGCGCCTCGGTCACCAGCGAGCTGGTGCTGGACGAGGTCCGGCTGCCCGCCGACGCCGTGCTGCCGGAGGTCACCGGGCTGCGCGGGCCGCTGAGCTGTCTGAGCCACGCCCGCTACGGGATCGTCTGGGGCGCCATGGGCGCCGCGCGCACCTGCTTCGAGACGGCACTCGCGTACGCGCGGAGCCGGGAGCAGTTCGGCCGGCCGATCGCCGGCTTCCAGCTCACCCAGGCCAAGCTGGCCGACATGGCGGTGGAGCTGCACAAGGGGATCCTGCTGGCCCATCATCTGGGGCGGCGGATGGACGCGGGGCGGCTGCGGCCGGAGCAGGTGAGCTTCGGGAAGCTGAACAACGTGCGGGAGGCGATCGAGATCTGCCGCACCGCCCGGACGATCCTCGGCGCGAACGGCATCTCCCTGGAGTACCCCGTCATGCGCCACGCGACGAACCTGGAATCGGTGCTGACCTACGAGGGCACCGTCGAGATGCACCAGTTGGTGCTGGGCAAGGCGCTGACCGGCGTCGACGCGTTCCGGTGAGGGCCGGCCCAGCACTCGGCTCCGCTCGCCGCGCACACCCGGGGGGCGTTCCCCCGGGCCCCGGGCCGAAAGCGCCGGCGGCTCAGCTCTGGTTGAAGAAGCCGCCGTTCGCGCGGCCCATGGGCTCGCCGCTGACGACCTTGTAGTCGGCGGGGGTGAGCAGGAAGACGCGGTTGGCCACCCGCTCGATCGAACCGCGCAGCCCGAAGGTCAGGCCGGCGGCGAAGTCCACGACCCGCTTGGCGTCGCTGGGTTCCATGCCGGTGAGGTTGACGATCACCGGGACGCCCTCGCGGAACAGCTCGCCGATGCCCCGGGCGTCCCGGAAGCCGTCCGGGGTGACCGTGGCGATGCGGGTGCCCTGCTCCTGCGCGACCTCGTCGGCCACCCGGACCTTGGGGTTGGTCACCCAGGAGTCGCCGGGCTCGGGCCCCTCTGCGTAGTCGTCGTCGTAGTAGCGCTCGTCATCGCTGTCGTCGACGAGGCCAAGCCAGGCACTCGCCTTGCGCACCGATCCCATGGACGCCTCCTCTCACACGCGGTGTGTTCCGCCCGCTCCTCTATGGTCGTCCATGATGCGGATGATGTGCCAAGTGGATGGCGGCCATGCGGGGATTTCGTGACGCATCTGGTGCAAAGCGGGTGGCGGTGCGTCAGAAACTCCTATGAGTGGACCGCAGGCGTTGGACCTGGGCATATGCGGCATGCTGCGGACGGGGCGGGTTCCGGCCGAGCACGATTGTCCCCGGTGAATAGGATGCCCGGGCACATCGACACCACACACGGGGGCACGTTTTGTTCGGGATCATCAGGCCATGCCGTCACCGGCTGTCCGAGACCATGCGAACGGAGTGGATGGCCCATCTCTGCGGCCTCTGCCTGGCACTGAAGGGCGATCACGGGCAGCTTGCTCGAATAGCCACCAACTACGACGGTCTGGTCATATCCGTGCTGGTCGAGGCGCAGTCGTCGCGCGCCGACGGCCCGGAGGGCGCCGCCGCCTGGCGGCGCACGGCAGGGCCCTGCCCGTTGCGCGGAATGCGCTCCGCGCCCGTGGCGCGGGGCGAGGGCGCGCGGTTGGCCGCGTCGGTCTCGCTCGTCCTGGCATCCGCGAAGATGCGCGACCATGTCGCCGACGGGGACGGGATGTTGGCGCGCCGTCCGGTCGCGGCGGCCGCCCGCCGCGTTGCCGCCGTGTGGGACCGCGCGGGCGCCCGTACGGGATCGGAACTCGGCTTCGACACGGCCGTTCTGGTCGACGCCGTCGAACGGCAGGCAGGGCTCGAGGCGCTGGCCACGGCCGGCACCCCGCTGCTGGAGGTGACCGAGCCCACCGAGACGGCGACCGCCGCCGCCTTCGGGTACACCGCCGTCCTGGCGGGGCGGCCGGGCAACCGCGAACCGCTCGAGGAGGCGGGCCGGCTCTTCGGCCGGCTCGCCCATCTGCTGGACGCCGTCGAGGACCTGGACGAGGACGCCCGTACCGGCGCGTGGAACCCCATCGCCGCCACCGGCGCCCCGCTCGACGAGGTGCGCAGGCTGTGCGACGACGCGGTGCACGGCGTGCGCCTGGCGCTGCGCGACGTCGAGTTCGCGAGCAAGGCGCAGGGCAGGCTCGCGCACATCCTGCTGGCGCACGAGCTGGAACGTTCCGTCGACCGGGCGTTCGGGGCGAGCGGGTGCGCGACGGGGGGAGGCCATGAGCACCGCGGTGACCACGCGCACGCGCCCGAGGGCTCCTACGCTCCCTACGGCGCACCGCCGATGCCGCCGCCGCCCGGCCCGCCGCGGCCGCCGAGGCGCCGGCGCGGGCTGATCGCCGGATGCGCGGTGTGGACGGGGATGTTCTGCACCGGACAGATCTGCTGCAGGGATCCCTACCCGGACCCGTGGACCGGGGAGTCGCGCGAGGGCTGGTGCGCCAAGTGCGCTGACAAATGCGACGGCTGCGACGGTTGTAACAACTGCGACAGCTGCTGCGACTGTTGCAACTGCTGCGGTGGCGATGGTGGTGGGTGCGATTGCGGTTGTGACGGCTGCGGTTGCGACTGCTGAGGAGACGAACCGGCTGAGCGGGCGAGGGGAGGGCGCGGCCGAACGGCCGCGCCGGTGAAGGCAGCGGGGCCGGGCGCCCGGAGGCGCGGCCGGGGGAGGGCGGGGTCAGCGCGTACAGGAGGCGGACCACACCCGACCGAAGTCGATGTGGTCGCGGGTGACCAGCCGCTGCCCTTGTCGCATGTGCCAAGTGGAGCAGCCATCCGTTTCGCCGTCAACTGCCGCGAGACGCGCGGTCCATAGTGTGGACGGTGTTCCGGACAGGCTTGACAGCGAGCCGTGGCCCCGGCTTAGCCTCGACGTCCGGCCGTGCTGAGGGGCGCGGTCCATGTGAAGGCAGAACGTCCCGTGTTCGATCCCGCATCCACGGAGCCTTCGCATGCCCGCACACCCCCGTCCGCCCGCGGACGCCCCCGCTCCCGCCTCCGCCCCCTCCTCTGACTCCGCCTCTGACTCCGTCCCGTCCCTCGTCGTCGTCGGCGCGGGCCCCCGGGGCACCGGCCTCGTCGAACGCCTCGCCGCCAACGCGCCCGAGCTCTTCGGGACCGCCCGCCTCGACCTGCACCTCGTGGACCCCTACCCGCCCGGCGGCGGCCGCATCTGGCGGCGCGACCAGTCGCCGCTGCTGTGGATGAACTCCATGGCCGAGGACGTCACGATGTACACCGACGACAGCGTCGAGCAGGCGGGCCCGGTGCGCCACGGGCCCTCGCTCGCGGAGTGGGCGGCCCGCGTCCGCGACGGTGAGGAAACGATTGCGCTCGATCCCGGGACCGCCGCCGAGGCCCGCCGCCTCACGCCGCGGGGCTTCGCCGGGCGGCGGCTGCAGAGCGCCTACTTGTCCTGGGTCCGCGAGCGAGCGGTCGCCGCCCTGCCGCCGGGAATCACCGTCCACGAGCACCGCCGGCGCGCCGTGCGGCTCGCCGGGCCGCCCGACGGCAGGCAGCGCCTGTGGCTGGAAGGGCGCACCGAACCGCTCCACGCCGACCTCGTCGTCCTCGCGCTCGGCCACCTCGACGCCGAGCCCGCACCCCGCGAACAGGCCCTCGCCACCTTCGCCGCCGACCACGAACTGACCTACCTGCCACCCCAGTTCACCGCCGACAGTGACCTCGGCGGCCTGCGCCCCGGCGAGCCGGTGCTCGTCCGCGGCCTCGGCCTCGCCTTCGTCGACCTGATGGTGCTGCTGACCGAAGGCCGGGGCGGGCGCTACACCGCCGACGACAACGGAGCCCTCACCTACCACCCCTCCGGCCGCGAACCCGTCCTGCACGTCGGATCGCGGCGCGGCGTGCCGTACCGCGCCAAGCCCGGCTACGCCTGGCACGGCGAACGGCCCCCGCTGCCCCGCTTCCTCGGCCCGGCGCAGGTCGAGGAGCTGCGCCGCCGCCCCGGCCCGGCCGCCCGCCACCGCGACCTGTGGCCGCTCATCGAGAAGGAGCTGGGCTTCGCCCACTACCACCGCCTGTTCACCGCCCACCCGGCACGCGTGAGCGTCGGCTGGGCCGACTTCGAGGAGAAGTACGCCGCCTGCGAGCCCGGCAGCGCCGAACTGGACACGCTGGTCGCCGCGTCCGTGCCCGACCCGGCCGACCGCCTCGACCTCGCCGCCCTCGACACCCCGCTCGCCGGGCTGCGCTTCCCCGGCGAGGATTCGCTGCAGGACGGCCTGCGCGCGCACATCGAGGCCGACCTGGCGCGGCGTCACAATCCCTGCCACAGCCCGGATCTCGCCGTCTTCCAGGCGCTGTTGTCCGTCTACGGGCAGCTGGCGGCGCTCGGCGACACCGGCCCCCGGTGGCACGGCTTCTTCAGCTATCTCGCCTCCGGGCCGCCCGGCCCCCGGCTGCGGCAGCTGCTCGCGCTCTCCCGGGCCGGGCTGGTGCGCTTCCTCGGCGCGGACATGGACGTCGAGACCGATCCGGTGCGCGGAGTGTTCCGGGCGCGCAGTGCGAGCGTGCCGGGGCGGGCGGTCGAGGCCCGGGCGCTCGTCGAGGCGCGGCTACCGGAGCCGTCGGTCGGGCGGTCGCGGGATCCGTTGCTGCGGGGGCTGGCGGGCGAGGTCCGCGTCACCGGCGGGGGGTTGCTCGCCGTCCGTCCCGAGGACGGGCGTCTGCTGGGGCGGGACGGGCGGCCGCACGCGCGGCGCTTCGCGCTGGGGCCGCATACGGATGCGCGGGGGTCGGCGGCGTTCGCGCGGCCGGGCGGGAACGCGGCGGCGTTTCGGCAGAACGATGCGGCGGCGCGGGCCGCGCTTGGGTTTCTGCGGGGGTGCCGGGGGTGAGGCCGGTGCCGGGGCTGAGGCCGGTTGTCGTCTGCGGGCCAGTTGTGCCCACCCTCCCCCAGCTACCGCTGGGAGGTGCCCCCAGCCCAGCGGAACGACTGCCCACAACTTTCTTTCAAGCGGAACGGCCGCCCACAACTTCTCTCAAGGGACCTCTACATGCCTGAACCCACCCGTCCTCTCCATCTCGCCGTTGCCCTGGACCGTGTCGGTACGTACGACGCCGGGGCCTATGTGCGGGCCGCCCGGCTTGCCGAGCGGGGGAGGTTGGACTTCGTCACGCTCGGCGACTCGTTCGGGCCGCCCCGGCGGGGGGCCGGGCGGCTGGATGCCGTCGGGGTGCTCGCCCGGGTCGCGCCGGTCACCGAGCGCATCGGCCTGGTGCCGACCGTCACCACCACCCACACCGAGCCGTTCCACGTCTCCTCCTCCCTCGCCACGCTGGACTGGGTGAGCCGGGGCCGCGCCGGCTGGACCGTGGCCGTGTCCTTAGGCGAGGACGAGGCCCGGCACTTCGGCCGGCGCCCGGCGCCCACCGCGGAGGCGGCGTGGCGCGAGGCGGACGCGGTCGCCGACGTCGTCGCCCGGCTCTGGGACAGCTGGGAGGACGACGCCGAGATCCGGGACGTGGCCACCGGGCGGTTCGTCGACCGCGACAAGCTGCACTACGTCGACTTCCAGGGCCCCGGCTTCGGCGTCCGCGGGCCCTCCATCGTCCCCCGGCCCCCGCAGGGCCACCCCGTCATCGCCGTCGAGGCGGGCGCCGGGCCGTCCCGGGAGGCCGCCGCCCGGCACGCCGACGTGGTCTTCGTGCGCGCCGAGCACGCCGGCGACGCCCGCAGGGTCCGTGCCGTCCGCGACGATCTGCGCCGGCGTGCCCGGGACAACGGCCGCGACCTCGCCGGCGGCGGGCGGATCGTCGTGCTGGCCTCCCTGCCCGTCGCGCTGTACGCGGCGGCCGACGCCGTCGCCCTCGCCGACCTCGTCGGCGACTGGTACGCCGACGGCGTGGCCGACGGCTTCCACTTCCGGCCCCGCGACCCCGACCGGGACCTCGCGCTGCTCGTCGACGGGACCGTGCCCGTACTCCAGCACCGAGGCCTGTTACGCGCCTTCTATCCGGGCGGCACCCTGCGCGAGCACCTGTGCCTGCCCCGGCCCGCCAACCGCTACGCCTTCGCGAAGGAGACGGCATGACGCCCCCGCAGGCGCCCCGGCGGATGCACCTCGCCGCCCACTTCCCGGGCGTCAACAACACCACCGTGTGGGCCGTCCCACCCGCCGGCCCGACCACCACCCCTGCCGGAGGCGCTGCGCGCCGCCCCCCTCATTTCGGCAGCCAGATCGACTTCGCCTCCTTCGAGCACCTCGCCCGCGTCGCCGAACGCGGCCTGTTCGACTTCTTCTTCCTCGCCGAGGGGCTGCGGCTGCGCGAGCACAAGGGCCGCATCCACGACCTCGACGTCGTCGGCCGCCCCGAGTCGCTCACCGTGCTCGCCGCCCTGGCCGCGGTCACCGAGCGGCTCGGGCTCGCCGCGACCGTCAGTGCCACCTTCAACGAGCCCTACGAACTCGCCCGCCGCCTCGCCTCCCTCGACCACCTCAGTGGCGGGCGCGCGGCCTGGAACGTCGTCACCTCCTCCGACGCGTTCACCGGCGAGAACTTCCGCCGCGGCGGCTACCTCCAGCACGCCGAGCGCTACGCCCGCGCCGCCGAGTTCGTCGCCACCGCGCGCGAGCTGTGGGACTCCTGGACGCCCGAGGGCGTTCCCCGCCCCTTCGCCCACCACGGGCGGCACTTCCGGGTGTCCGGGGAGTTCGACGTCCCGCGGCCGCCGCAGGGGCACCCCGTCGTCATCCAGGCCGGGGACTCCGGCGAGGGCCGGGAGTTCGCCGCCGCTGCCGCCGACGTCGTCTTCAGCCGGCACGGCACCCTCGACGAGGGCCGTGCGTTCTTCGCCGACGTCAAGCGCAGGCTCGCGGCGTACGGGCGCGCCCCCGGCGACCTGAAGATCATGCCCGGGGTGACCCACGTGCTCGGCGACACCGCCGCCGAGGCCCAGGAGCGGGCCGCCGAGATCCGCAGGCAACAGGTCTCCCCGCAGACCGCCCTGCTGACCCTGGAACAGGTCTGGGGCCGCGACCTGTCCTCCTACGATCCCGACGGGCCGCTGCCCGCCGTCGACCCCGATCCCGGCGGCGAGGTCTCCCACGGCCGGGTCCGCCACCACGACCGGCTCGCCGTCGCCGCCCGGTGGCGGGCGCTGTCGGAGGCCAAGGGGCTCTCCATCCGGCAGACCGTGATCGAGACGACCGGCCGGCAGTCCTTCATCGGCACCCCGCGCCAGGTCGCCGACGAGATGGCGCGCTTCGTGGCCGCGGAGGCCGCCGACGGCTTCATCCTCGTCCCGCACCTCACCCCCGGCGGGCTCGACGAGTTCGTCGACCGCGTCGTCCCCCTGCTCCAGGAGCGCGGCGCGTTCCGTACGGAGTACTCGGGCCCGACCCTCCGCGACCACCTCGGGCTGGCCCGGCCGCGTGAGCGGACGTGACACCCCCCGGTACGCACCGGCTCGCCGGCACGCCCGACGGTCGGATTCCGGCCTTCCCCGGGCGGTGGCCCGAGGGTCCCGGGGACGGCGGGGGAGCGGAACCCCCTCGCGGGCCGAGGCGTCGAAGCGGCACGGCGGGAGCCCGCCGAGCGCGGTCCCGGCGGCCGGGAGAGCCGTCGGGGCGCCTTGGCGTGCGCCGGGGCGCGTCCGAAAGAGGCTCTTGCGCTGTGCCCCCTTGCGCCCGAATACTCCCGAGCAGCGCTTGTCAGGGGCACGGCGAAAACGGAACCCGGTGTGCCTTTTGGCCGCGCCTCACGGGCCCGTGCACGCCTCGGACCCCCGACCCCACTCGGGAGGAACAACGTGAGGAACAGGCGCACCACCCCCCGTACCGGCATCACCGGACGAGCCAGGATCGTCACCGTGGCGGCCGCCCTCGTCGCCGCCTCCGGCCTCGCCGCCACCGACGCCGCCCGGGCCGAGCCCGCCGGATTCTCGGCGGCGACGCTGTCCGCCGCGAGCGCGGCCGTGGAGTCGGCGGACGTCGCGGGCACCGCCTGGGTCGTCGACCCCGCCACCCGTACGCTCGTGGTCACCGCCGACTCGACCGTCTCCCCGGCGGACATCGCCAGAATCAGAGCGCAGGCGGGGCCGGACGCCGACGCGATACGCGTCGAGGTCGTGGCCGGAGCCTTCAAGAAGCTCATCGCGGGCGGCGACGCGGTCTACGCGCCGAGCTGGCGCTGCTCGGCCGGCTTCAACGTGCGCAAGGGAAGCACCTACTACTTCCTGACCGCCGGGCACTGCACCGAGGGCAAGCCGCCGTACTACGCCAACTCCGGTCACACCACGAGCATCGGCCCCACGACCGGGACCAGCTTCCCGGGCAACGACTACGGCATCGTGCAGTACACCAACGGCTCGCTTCCCCACCCGAGCGAGGTCAACCTCTACAACGGCCGCTCCCAGCGCATCACCGGCGCGGGCAACGCCTCCGTGGGCCAGAGCGTCCAGCGCAGCGGCTCCACGACGGGGCTGCACGGCGGCAAGGTCACCGGGCTGAACGCCACCGTCAACTACGGCAACGGCCAGGTCGTGCGAGGTCTGATCAAGACCAATGTGTGCGCCGAGCCGGGCGACAGCGGCGGCGCCCTCTTCGCCGGGTCCACCGCCCTGGGCCTCACCTCCGGCGGCAGCGGCAACTGCCGCTCCGGTGGCACCACCTTCTTCCAGCCGGTCACCAAGGCCCTCAGCGCTTACGGAGTGAGCATCTTCTGACGCTCCCGGTGACCGCCCCGGCCCCTTCGGGCCCGCAGACGTCTGACCGCGAGCGTTCCGCCCTTCCCCAGCCTGCGGCCAGCAGCACAGGAGCCCCCGGCCCCCTCGAGGACCGGGGGCTCCACCACGCCCGCCACGGGCCGGGGCGCCGCTTTGCTCGACCGCGGTGCGGCGCGGGCATACCGTGGACGTATCACCTGACGTGCACGGCGGCAGGGGGCGCGTGATGGTCGAAGACTTCGTGGTGGCGGCGGTCGCCGCCGTCTCGGCGGGCGCGGTGTACCTGTGCGCCGCGGCCCGGGTGGTCCGGCAGTACGAGCGCGGAGTGGTGCTGCGCCTGGGGCGGCTGCGCCACGAGATCCGCCAGCCGGGGCTCACGCTGATCGTTCCGGTCGTGGACCGGCTGCGCAAGGTGAACATGCAGATCGTCACCATGCCGGTGCCCGCCCAGGAGGGCATCACCCGGGACAACGTCACCGTCCGGGTGGACGCCGTCGTCTACTTCAAGGTCGTGGACCCGGCCGAGGCCGTCATCATGGTCGAGGACTACCGCTTCGCGGTCTCGCAGATGGCCCAGACCTCGCTGCGGTCCATCATCGGCAAGAGCGACCTGGACGATCTGCTGTCCAATCGCGAGAAGCTCAACCAGGGGCTGGAGCTGATGCTCGACAGCCCCGCGGTGGGGTGGGGCGTGCACATCGACCGGGTGGAGATCAAGGACGTCTCCCTGCCGGAGACGATGAAGCGCTCGATGTCGCGGCAGGCGGAGGCGGAGCGGGAGCGCCGGGCCCGGGTGATCAACGCGGACGCGGAGCTGCTGGCGTCGAAGAAGCTCGCCGAGGCGGCGCAGACGATGTCCTCCCAGCCGTCGGCCCTGCAACTGCGGCTGCTGCAGACGATCGTGGCCGTCGCCGCGGAGAAGAACTCCACGCTGGTGCTGCCCTTCCCCGTGGAGCTGCTGAGGTTCCTGGAGCGGGCGGGCCAGCCGCCGCCGGCGGCGCCGGGAGAGGCGGCCCCCGCCCCCGCTGCCGCCGAGGCCGTCCCGGAGACCACACCGGAGGTCACCTCGGAGGCCGTACCGGGTCTGAGCCCCGCTCCCGAGCCGGAGCCCGAGCTGCCGGCCGGGCGTGAGGCGGAGCTCGAGTCCGGGCTGCCGCCCCGGCGTGAGACCGAGCCCGAGCCCAAGGCCGAGCCCGAGCCTCCGGTGGGGCCCGACTAGGACCGGGCCGGCCGGGGGTGCCGTGACGCCGTAACCGGCGGCTTGCGCCCCGCCCCTCCCGTCCACGACAGGCGTCGGCGTGCGGCCCGCCATGGGGGCGCGCGTATGAAAATACGCGCGACTGGAAGTCGCCCTTGTGCACTCCCTGGCCCGATCGGGACACTCGACGGACCAACTTGGCATGGACGCGACCTCCTATCGGGGGTGCGGCTGTGTCGTTCGTCCTCCGGGTCCGCGTCCTGCGCGCGCGGACCCAACCCCCCACCGGAGGTGCCGAGTTGAAGCTTCGTCGGATGCCCGTGCGCGCCGCCCTGGCAGGTGCGGCCATCGCCGCCCTGGCAGGCGCGACCCTTGCTCCACAGCAGGCCCAGGCGGCGCCCGGGGACGGCGGGGGCGGCGGGCTCGTCGCCGGTGTCGTCGACACCCTCGACCGGGTGACGGGTGCGCACGCCGGGCGGGTGCGGATCGGTCAGGCCCGGCTGGAGTCGGCCCGGGCGACGCTGGACGACCGCGTCGCGATCCCGGGCACCGCCTGGGTGACGGACCCCAGAGCCGACCGCGTCGTCGTGACCGCCGACCCCACCGTCACGGGCGCGAAGCTGGCGAAGCTCAAGGAGGCCGTCGCCGGACTCGGCGAGGCGGTGACGGTCCGCAGGACCACGACCAGGCTCACCCGGTTCATCGCCGACGGCGACGCCGTCTGGGGCCCGAACGCCCGCTGTTCGCTGGGATTCACCGTCAAGCGGGCCGGCAAGCCGGACGGCTTCCTCACGGCCGGCCACTGCGGCAACGCCGTGACCACCTGGTCCGCGACGCAGGGCGGACCCGCGATCGCGAAGACCGAGGCGTCGACGTTCCCGGGCGCCGACCACGCCGTCGCGGGATACACCGCCGCCGTCGACCACCCCGGCGTCGTGAACCTCTACGACGGCACCTCGCAGCCCATCACCGGCGCCGGCGCGGCGACCGTCGACGAGGCGGTCCGGCGCAGCGGCTCCACCACCGGGGTGCGTTCGGGGCGGGTCACCGGCCTCAACGCCACGGTCAACTACCCCGAGGGCCAGGTCAGAGGGCTGATCAAGACCAATGTCTGCGCCCAGCCCGGCGACAGCGGCGGGCCGCTCTTCGACGGCCCCAAGGCGCTGGGGCTCCTCTCCGGCGGCAGCGGCAACTGCACGCTCGGCGGGGAGACGTACTACCAGCCGGTGCAGGCGGCCCTCGCCGCCTACGGGGCGACGCTCGGCTGATCGCGCCGGCGCCCCCGCACATGCCGCGGCCCCCGGACACACCTCCACGGTGTCCGGGGGCCGCTTCCCGTGCCGGGGCCGGGCGGCCGGTCCTAGAACTCGAAGACCGTGCCCTTGCCCGCCTTCAGCTCACAGGGGTTGGCGAAGGTGCGCTCGAAGCTGACCCGGCGGCCTTCCCATACGCCTTCGGCCGTCACCGTGCTCGGGTTCCACTCCCGAGTACAGGCGGTGCCCTCCTTGACCTTGGTGACCTTGTCGAAGTCACCGCCGGCCATGCGCAGCTGGGCGCAGGCACCGCGGGTGTTCGGGTGGGTTCCGTCGGCCTTCGGTGTGCACGTGAGGGTCACGGCGCGCTGGACGCCGGCGGAGGCCGCCGATTCGCCCTGACCGATGGTCAGTACGAGCGCTGAGGGCGCGTACAGACTCTGGGTCTGTGCCGCGGGTGCGGGCGTGGGCGCGGCGGTCGCCGTCGTTCCGGCTCCCGCCAGGCCGCCCAGTGCCAGCGCGGCTCCCAGCGCGATCCCCCCAGTGATGTACCGCATTCCGAACACTCCCTTGTTCGTCGGTGCAGATAACGGACGGAAGTCTTGCCGAAGTTGTGCATGAACGCACCTCGAACGAACACTTTCAGTCGCTTGTTGAAAACTCTGTGTAGTGCTGTCGCGTGGCCGGATCCGGTGTGAGGCAGGTCTCCCCGAGGGGTTCGGGATGTGGGGCGGACTCGGGGGCATGTCCGACTTGGGGTGGAAGGTGGGGAATTAATGTTTCAGGGATGTTGACCAGCACAGATCCCTTGTAATCGTTGATGAAATATCAAACTAGCCTGCGAAAACATGATTTGCGATGCGTTAAACCACTGGATCTAATGATCCTCACGCCGGGCGGGGAGACCCCAGCAGCCCGGCCGAAAAGGGGCTCGCCCGCCCTGCGCGCGGCGGCCGGAGCGTTTTTGGAGCGTCGCAGCAATGGCCGAAGACCACTCAGACCGACTGTTCGGTCTGCCTCCCCGGGGGCCCTTCGCCACCGCCGTACGGGCCTTCCGCCGCGACCGGACCGGCATGGCCGCCCTCGCCGTCGTGGCCTGCTGCGTCCTCCTCGCGCTCGCCGCGCCGCTGCTCTGCGCGCTCTACGGCAAGGACCCCACCTCCCACTACGGGCAGGACACCCCCGGCCTGCTGAGTGCCGAAGGGCTGCCGGTGCTGCCCAACGGCGGGATCTCCGCCGAGCACTGGTTCGGCGTCGAACCCGGCCTCGGCCGCGACGTGCTCGCCCAGCTCCTCTACGGCATGCGCACCTCGCTGCTGGTCGCCACCGCCTCGGTGGCCGTCATCGCCGTCACCGGCGTCGTCCTCGGCGTCACCGCCGGCTACCTCGGCGGCCTCGCCGACCGGGCCTTCGGCTTCGTGTGCGACGTGCTGCTGGCCTTCCCCACCCTCCTGCTGCTGCTCGCCCTCGGCCCCGTCGTACGGACCCGCTTCGTCGGCCCCGGCGAGAACGAGCCCGCCTGGATGCAGTTCACCGTCCTCGTCCTGGTCTTCGCCGCCTTCGGCTGGGTGCCCCTGGCCATGGTGCTGCGCACGACCGTGCGGGCCCTGCGCGAGCGGGAGTTCGTCGAGGCGGCCCGGGCGGCCGGGGCGAGCCGGCGGCACATCGTCTTCCGGGAGCTGCTGCCCAACGTCTGGGCGCCGGTGCTCGTCCACGTCACCCTCGCCCTGCCGGGCGTCGTCACCGCCGAGGCCGCGCTGTCCTTCCTCGGCGTGGGCATCGACGAGCCCGTCCCCGACTGGGGCCGCATGATCTCGCGCGGCTCCGAGGTCTTCTACGACGACCCGACCTACATGGTCTTCCCCGGCGTGACGATCCTCGTCTTCGTCCTCGCCTTCAACCTCCTCGGCGACGCCGTGCGGGACGCGCTCGATCCGCGCACCGCGCGCTGAGTCCTTCCCTTCCCCGATCCTCAATCCGGAGTTCACCATGGTCCGAATCAGCCCGCGCACCGCAGTCGTCCCGGCGCTCGCCACTGCCGCCGCCCTGCTGATGTGCTCCTGCTCGGCCGGCGCCGGTGCGGACGGAGGGGATCAGGGGAAGGGCGTGGCCGCCGTGAAGAGCGGACAGCGGCTGACCGCCACGCTCGGCACCGCCAAGGACAGCCAGGGCCCGGCCCCCGCCGTCGAGGGCGCCCGGTCCGGCGGCACGATCCACGTCGCCAACCTCAACGACTACGCGCACCTGGACCCGCAGAAGATCTACGCGGGCGAGGGCTACAGCACCTCGCTGCTGTGGGGACGGCAGTTGACGCAGTACCAGGTCGTCGACGGCAAGCCCAAGCTCGTCGGCGACCTCGCCACCGACACCGGCACCTCCTCCGACGGCGGCCGCACCTGGACGTACCGCCTCAAGGACGGCATCGCCTGGGAGGACGGGGAGCCGATCACCGCCGAACACGTCAAGTACGGCATCGAGCGCACCTTCGCGCCCGGCTTCGAACTCGGCCCCAGCTACTGGCCCGAGTGGCTCACCGGCTCCGAGGACCGCTCCGAGGCGGTCAAGAAGTACGGCGGCCCGCGCGACGGCGACCTCGACGCGATCGAGACGCCCGACGACAAGACCATCGTCTTCCACTTCCCCCGGCCGCAGTCCGACGTCCCCTACATGGCGGCCCAGTCCTCCTCGTCCCCCGTGCGCAAGGACAAGGACACCGGCACCGGCTACGACGTCAGGCCGTTCGCCAGCGGCCCGTACCGCATCACCGGGCACCAGCAGAACCGCGGCCTGACGCTGGAGCGCAACCCGCACTGGAAGGCGGAGACCGATCCCATCCGCCACCAGTACCCCGAACGCTTCGAGTTCACCTTCGGCAAGAAGGGACTCAACACCGCCCAGGAGGTCCTCAACGGGCGCGGCGCGGGCCCCGACACCGTCACCACCCGCGACGAGGTGCCGCCGGAGCTGTTCGCCGAGGCCGGGCGCGACCCGAAGAAGCGGGAGCTCGTCGTCGCCGGCAGCCAGGGCGCGTACACCAGCGACCTCTACATCAAGAACAGCCGCGTCACCGACCCCGAGGTCCGCAAGGCGATCCACTACCTCTTCCCCCGCGAGCAGGCCCGGCAGGTCCTCGGCGGGCCGCGCGTCGGCGACTTCGCCACCACGCTCTCCTCGCCCGCCGTCGTCGGCTGGAAGAAGTACGACCTCTACCCCGTCGCACCCGCCGGCGACATCGCCAAGGCCAAGGAGCACCTCGCCCGGGCGAAGCACAGGCCCGCCACCCTGACCTACGCCTACGAGAGCGGCACCCCCGAGAAGGACCGGCTCGCCCAGGTGCTCGTGGAGGCCTTCGCCAAGGCGGGCGTCAAGCTCGTCACCCGCCCCATGGACAAGGCCGCCTTCAACGACCAGGTCTTCCGCGGCGACGCCCCCTACGACCTGTGGCTGTCCACCAACTCCGTCGACTGGCCCACCCCGGCGACCCTGCTGCCCGACGGCTACCACAGCAGGCTCGACGCGCTCTCCAACTCCACCCGCTACGCGAACGCCGAGGTGGACAGGGAGCTGGAGCGCATCGCCCGCATCGGCGACGCGCAGGAGAAGGCCGACGCGCTCATCGCGCTGGAACAGGTCGTCATGAAGGACGTCCCGGTCGTGCCCTTCCTCTACACCAGCGTCTCCCAGTTCCGCGGCCGGAACATCGGCGGCGCCTCCATCCACCCGGTCTACGGCTCCATCGCGGCGTCCGCCCTCTACCTGAAGAAGTCCTGACCCACCATGACCGGATACGTCCTGCGACGTGCCCTCCAGGCCGCGGCGGTGCTCCTCGCGATCACCGCCGCCGCCTTCGGGCTCTTCTACGCCGCCCCCGCCGACCCCGCGCTGATCGCCTGCGGACCCAAGTGCGACACCGGACAGGTCGAGGCCGTGCGCCACAGCATGGGCCTGGACCAGCCGCTCGCCGGGCAGTACACCGACTACCTGCGCGGCCTCGTCGCCGGGCGCGTCATCGGCGACGTCGACGGCACCCCCATCGACTGCCCCGCGCCCTGCCTCGGCTACTCCTACACCCTCCACCAGCCCGTCCTCGACGCCATCGGCGACCGGTTCCCCGTCACCCTGTCGCTGGCCGCCGGCGCGCTGGCGGTCATCCTCGTCCTCGGCGTCGGCACCGGCTTCGCCGCCGCGCTGCGCCGCGGCACCCGCACCGACCGGCTGCTGTCCGGCTTCACGCTGATCGGCGCGAGCGTGCAGATCTACTTCCTCGGCTACGCGCTGCAGTACCTGCTCGTCTACTCCACCGGCCTCTTCCCGGTGCCCCAGTACGCGCCCTTCGGCGCGGACCCCGGCGCCTGGGCCACCGGGCTGCTGCTGCCGTGGCTGGTGCTGGGCTTCGTCAACGCCGCCGTCTTCGCCCGGCTCGCCCGCTCCCAGATGCTCGAGACGATGCACGAGGGGTACGTGCGCACCGCGCGCGGCAAGGGGATGAGCGCGCTGCGGGCCCACCTGAAGTACACCGCGCGCGGGGCGGCCGCCCCGCTGGCGCAGCTGCTCGGGCTGGAGGCCGGCGCGCTGTTCGGCGGCGCGTTCATCACCGAGACCGTCTTCGGGCTCGGGGGCATCGGCAAGCTCGCCGTCGACGCGGTCGTCCAGAACGACCTGCCGACGGTGGTCGGCACGGTGCTGCTCGCCGCCTTCTTCGTGGTGCTCTTCGTCGCCCTCGCCGACCTGGTGGTGGCGCTGCTCGATCCGAGGGTGAGGCTCGCGTGAGTGCCGTACTGCGGGTGCGTGATCTGACGGTGTCCTTCCCCGGCCGGGGAAGCGCCGGCGCGGTGACCGCCGTCGACGGGGTCTCCTTCGACCTCGCCCGGGGAGAAGTCCTCGGGCTGGTGGGGGAGTCCGGGTCCGGGAAGTCCACGGTGGGGCTCGCCGCGATGGGGCTGCACGACGCCGCCCGCACGCGGGTGAGCGGCAGCGTGCGCGTCGGCGGCACGGAGGTGGTCGGCGCGCCCGAATCCGAGGTGCGCGCCCTGCGGGGTGCGCGGATCGCGATGGTCTTCCAGGACGCGCTGGCGGCGCTCTCGCCGTTCCACGGCGTGGGGGAGCAGCTGGCGGAGGCGTTCCGGATCCACCACGCGGGCGCCTCGCGCCACGAGGCGCGCGACGCGGCCGTCTCGATGCTGGAGCGGGTCGGCATCCCGGCGGCCCGGGCGCGTGACCACCCGCATCAGTTCTCCGGCGGCATGCGGCAGCGCGTGATGATCGCCATGGCGCTGATCAACGCGCCGGACGTGCTCGTCGCGGACGAGCCGACGACCGCGCTGGACGCGCGCGTGCAGCGCCAGGTCCTCGAGCTGCTGGAGGAGTTGCGGCAGGAGAGCGGCACGGCGGTCGTGCTCGTCACGCACGACGTGGGGGTGGTCGCCGGGACCTGCGACCGCATGCTGGTCATGCGGGGCGGGCGGGTGGTCGAGGAGGGCCCCACGGCCCGGCTGATGACCGCCGCCGAACACCCGTACACCCGGGCCCTGATCGGCGCCACGCCCTCCATGGACTCGGTGCCGGGGACCCGGCTGGCGACGGTGGACGGCGTGCCCGCCGCCGCGCGGTGGGACGCTCCCGCCCGCCCGGCCGGCACCCGCACCCTCGCCGAGGTCGTGGACCTGCGCGTGGAGTTCCCCGGGCGGCGGCGCGGGGTGTTCGGGCGGCACGAGCCCGTCCGGGCCGTCCGGGGCGTCAGCCTGCGGGTCGCGGCCGGCGAGACGCTCGCCCTGGTGGGGGAGTCCGGGTCGGGCAAGTCCACCACCGCGCGGGTGCTGGCCGGGCTGCGCCGGCCCACCGGCGGGGAGGTCCGCTTCGACGGGCGGGACATCTCCCGCGCCGCCGTCGACGCCCGGCTGCGGCGCGAGATCGGCCGTGAGGTGCAGCTGGTCTTCCAGGACCCGTACGCCTCGCTCAACCCGCGGCGCACGATCGAGGAGATCGTCGGCACCCCGCTGCGGGTGCACACCGCGCTGGACGCGGGGGAGCGCCGGGAGCGGGTGGCCGGGCTGCTCCGGCAGGTGGGCCTGGACCCGGCCCATCTCGGGCGCTACCCGCACGAGTTCTCCGGCGGCCAGCGCCAGCGCGTGGGCATCGCCCGCGCGCTCGCCTCGCGCCCCCGGCTGATCATCGCGGACGAGCCGGTCTCGGCGCTCGACGTCTCCGTGCAGGCGCAGGTCCTCAACCTGCTCATGGACCTGCGGGAGGAGCTGGGGCTCTCCCTGCTCTTCGTCTCGCACGACCTGGCCGTCGTACGGCACCTGTGCGACCGCGTCGCCGTGATGCGGGCCGGAACGATCGTGGAGAGCGGCCCCCGGGACGAGGTCTTCGACGACCCGAAGGCCCCGTACACCCGGGAGCTGCTCGCGGCCGCGATGTAGGGCTCCGCGCTGCCGCCCGTGAAACGGAGGGGAACGGGCGGCGGCGCGGCGGATCAGCGGGGTCGGCCGGGTCAGCCGGGTCAGCCGGGACCGGCGGGGCGGCCGCGGGCCCGCCGGGCCGCGCTGCCCAGCGTGACGGCCGCACCGACCGCTGCCCAGGCGGAGAGCACCAGCAGCGGGCAGGTCAGCGCGTTGCCGTGGAAGTAGGCGATGGAGCGGGCGGACCAGGTGCCCGCGCCCGGCGGCAGGGCCGGGCCGATGGCGCGCCAGAACGGGGGCAGCAGGGGGTAGGGGTACGCCCCGCCCGCGCTGGGGTTGCCCAGCACGACGACGACGGCGATCGCCAGCCCGATGCCCACGATCCCCGCGAGGCCCTGGAAGGCCAGGGTGAGGGCGCCGACGGCGAAGACCACCAGCGCGCCCAGCCCCCACAGCCCCAGGATGCTGCCCGGCAGCGCCCCCAGCACCGGGCCCGCGATGACGGCGCCCAGCAGTCCGGCGACGATCGCGTAGACGGCGACCGCCCCCAGCCGGATGACCGCACGGTGGGGGTTGGCGGGGCGGGCTCCCGCGCTGACGGCGAGGATCGCGGCGCACAGATAGCCGCCCACGCACCAGCCGACGACCAGGTAGAACGAGCTCAGCCCGCGGGCGTCGCCGGCGGCCGCCGGGTTCACGTCGACGACCTTCAGGGTGCGTCCCTCGGCCTTCTCGGCGCGGGCGACGACCGCTTCGGTGGCCTGGGCGAGCGAGGCGCCGGAGCCGCCGGCGACCAGCAGGGTGTCCGTGCTGCCGCGCGGGTCGACGATCAGGGCCGCGTCGAGGTCGCGCTCGCGGATCCGCCGGAGCGCCGCCGCCTCGTCGCGGACCGCGTGCGGGTCGAGGGGGTCGCCGGGCAGTGCGGCCAGCTTGTCCACCAGCGAGCCCGTGATCTGCCGGGGGGCGACCACCCCGATCGGGATCTCCTTCGGCTTCGGGCTGTGGAAGGCGCCGATGTAGGAGGTGATGAACGCGAGCTGCAGCACCAGCGCGCCGATCACCAGCAGCGCCGCCCGGCCCGTCACCGCCTCCCGGGTCTCCTGCAGGAAGCGGGTGCCGCCGCTGGGAGTGCTGACCATGCCTCGAGCCTGCGGGGTGCGGTGGGCCGGCGCAGGCGGTGGGGGCCGTTCGGGTGGGCGCCCCCAGTGATTCGTACGAACGTTCGAGAAGTGGTTTATGGTGGAGATGAAGGGGCGGTTTTCAGCCATGGGGGTGAGCGAGCGGCAGGAGGTGCGATGGCTGCGTTGTCGACGGCTTCCGCGTTCGCGCACCTGCACACCGCCTCGGGCTTCTCGATGCGCTACGGCGCCGCCCACCCCGAACGGCTGGCCGAGCGGGCCGCCGAGCGCGGCATGGACGTGCTCGCCCTCACCGACCGCGACAGCCTGGCCGGGGCGGTCCGCTTCGCCCGGGCCGCCGCCCGGGCGGGGGTGCGGCCGCTGTTCGGCGTGGACCTGGCCGTCCGCGAGCCGCTGCCGGAGGCCGGGCCCACGGTCCGCCACCGCGCCCCCGTCCGCGGAGGCGCCTTCGTCGACGAGTCCGCACCCCGCGTCGTCTTCCTCGCCCGGGCCGGCGCGCCCGCCTGGGCCGCGCTGTGCGGGCTGGTGTCCGCCGCCCACGCCGGGGGCACCGAACGGCCGGAGCTGGCCCGGGAGGACCTCGCGGCCGCCGCCGGCGGGACCCGCACCCCGCTGACCGTCCTGCTCGGACCGGACTCCGAGGTCGGCCGCGCGCTGTCCGCGGGACGCCCCGACCGGGCCGCACGGCTGCTGCTGCCCTGGCGCGAAATGTACGGTGACGCGCTGCGCCTGGAGGCCGTCTGGCACGGCCGCTCCGGCACCGGCCCCGGCTCCCTGCGGCTCGCCGCCCGCACCGTCGGCTTCGCCGCCGACCAGGGCGTGCGACCCGTGCTGACCAACGCCGTCCGCTACGCCGACCCCGGCCACGGGCCCGTCGCCGACGTCCTGGACTCGGCCCGCCTGCTGGTGCCCGTCGACCGCCGCAGGCCCGGGGCCCTCGACGGCGGGGAGCGCTGGCTCAAGGACCCCGCCGCCATGGCCGCCGTCGCCGAGCGCGTCGTGGAGGCGGCCGGATTCCGCCGCGCCGCCGCCCGCCGGCTGCTGGCCGCCACCGAGGACACCGCCGCCGAGTGCCTCGTCGACCCCGAGGACGACCTGGGCCTGGGCTCCGTCCACTTCCCCGAGCCGCACCTGGTCGGGGCCGGCCGCCGCACCGCCGCGCGCGTGCTGCGCTCCCGCTGCGCCGCGGCCATGGTGCTGTGCGGATACGACCGCGACCGCCGCCACTGGGACCGGCTGGAGGAGGAGCTGCGCATCATCGAACAGCGCGGCTTCCCCTCGTACTTCCTCACCGTCGCCCAGGTCGTCGACGACACCCGGGCCCTCGGCATCCGCGTCACCGCCCGGGGCTCCGGCGCGGGTTCGCTGGTCAACCACCTGCTCGGCATCGCCCACGCCGACCCCGTCGACCACGGCCTGCTGATGGAGCGCTTCCTGTCCACGCGCCGGCGGGCGCTGCCCGACATCGACATCGACGTCGAGTCCGCGCGCCGCCTCGAGGTCTACCGCGCGATCTTCGACCGCTTCGGCGCGGAGCGGGTCGCGACCGTCTCCATGCCCGAGACCTACCGGATCCGGCACGCCGTGCGTGACGTCGGCGCCGCCCTCGGCATGGACCCGGCCGAGGTGGACGCCCTCGCCAAGGCCTTCCCGCACATCCGGGCCCGCGACGCCCGCGCGGCGCTCGCCGAACTGCCCGAGCTGCGCGGCGTCGCCGCCGGACCGCACGGCATCGCCGACGCCCGGCTGTGGCAGCTGGTCGAGGCGCTGGACGGGCTGCCGCGCGGCATCGCCATGCACCCGTGCGGGGTGCTGCTCTCCGACGCCACCCTGCGCGGGCGCACCCCCGTCGTGCCGACCAGCGGCGAGGGCTTCGCGATGTCGCAGTTCGACAAGGACGACGTGGAGGAGCTGGGGCTGCTCAAGCTCGACGTGCTGGGCGTGCGGATGCAGTCCGCCATGGCGCACGCGGTGGGGGAGATCGAACGGGTCACCGGGCGCCGGATCGACCTCGACGACCCCGCGCAGGTGCCGCCGGGCGACGAGAAGACCTACGAGCTGATCCGCTCCACCGAGACGCTCGGCTGCTTCCAGATCGAGTCGCCGGGCCAGCGGGACCTGGTCGGACGGCTGCAGCCCTCGACCTTCCACGACCTCGTGGTCGACATCTCGCTCTTCCGGCCGGGGCCGGTCGCAGCCGACATGGTCCGCCCCTTCATCGAGGCCCGGCACGGCCGCGCCCCCGCCCGCTGCCCGCACCCCGACCTGGCGGGGGTGCTGAGCGAGACCTACGGCGTGGTCGTCTTCCACGAGCAGATCATCGAGATCCTGCGGATCATGACCGGCTGCGACCGGGGCTTCGCCGACGAGACCCGGCGCGCGCTGTCCGACGCGAGCCTGGTGGGCCGGGTGCGGGCCTGGTTCGCCGAACGGGCGCGCGAGCGCGGGTACGCGACCGACGTCGTCCGCCGCACCTGGGAGATCGTCGAGGCGTTCGGTTCGTACGGCTTCTGCAAGGCGCACGCCGTGGCCTTCGCCGTGCCGACGTACCAGTCGGCCTGGCTCAAGGCCCACCACCCGGCGGCCTTCTACGCCGGGCTGCTCACCCACGACCCCGGCATGTACCCCAAGCGGCTGCTGCTCGCGGACGCGCGGCGGCGCGGGGTGCCGATCCTGCCGCTGGACGTGAACCGTTCGGGGGCCGCCTATTCAATCGAACTGGTGTCCGGGAATCGGGGTCTCTTCGGCATCCGCCTCGCCCTCTCCGAGGTACAGGGCATCTCCGGGGCCGAGGTGCGGCGGATCGTCGACGGACGCCCGTACACCTCGCTGACGGACCTGTGGCGGCGCGCCCACCCAGCGCGGCCCGTCGCCGAACGGCTGGCGCGCGTCGGCGCGCTGGACGCCTTCGGCGCCAACCGCCGGGACCTGCTGCTGCACATCGCCGAGCTGCACCACGGGCAGCGCCGCCGGGACGCGGCCCAGCCCACCCTGATCGACGACGCGCGGGCCGAACCCATCGGCCTGCCCGACCTCGACGCGGAGGAACGGCTCGGCGCCGAGCTCGGCGTGCTCGGCATGGACGCCTCCCGGCACCTGATGTCCGGCCACCGGGCCTTCCTGACCGAACTGGGCGTCACCCCCGCCCGGCGGCTCCGCGACGCGCGGCACGGGGAGACCGTCCTGGTCGCGGGCGCCAAGGCCGCGACCCAGACGCCGCCGGTCCGCTCGGGCCGCCGGGTGATCTTCACGACCCTCGACGACGGCACGGGCCTGGTCGACTGCGCGTTCTTCGACGACAGCCACGCGGCGTGCGCGCACACGGTCTTCCACTCCTGGCTGCTGCTGGTCCGCGGCGTGGTCCAGCGGCGCGGGCCGCGCAGCCTGAGCGTGGTGGGGGCGGTGGCGTGGGATCTGGCGGAGCTCGCGCGGCTCCGCACGGAGGGCGGCCTGGGAGCGGTGGCCGAGGTCCTTGCCGAGGGCGCGGCCCCCGCCGCCGCGGAGCCGGGCCGGCGCATCCGGCTGTCCACCGGCTACGCCCTGCACCCGTGGGCGGACCTCCGGCCCGCCGGTGAGGGGGCGGCCACGGGGCGCAAGCTGTGGCACGCGAGTCCGGGGAGTGCGGGATGACCGGTATCGAGCCCGTCCGAACAGCCGGGGGAACGGCCGTCCTGTACGTGCACTTCCATCCTGCCTGCGGGACCGCTCTCGACGAGGAGACCTACGACGGCCTGCTCGCGCTGCTCGCCGAGATCACGCCCGTCGTCCAGGCCGTGCCGCCCGACGCCGCCCTCATGGACGTCCGCGGCGCCCTGCGCTACTTCGGGCACGACCCCGCCTGGCTGGCGGAACTGCTCCGGGTCCGGGCCCTCGCCCGGTACGGGGCCGACTGCACGGTCGGCATCGCCGGCAACCCGATGCTCGCGCGGATGGCCGCGCAGGACGGCCCGCCCGGGGCGGTGCGCGCCCTGCCGGGCGCGCCGGAGGCCGTGGCCGCGTTCCTGGCGCGCAAGCCGGCCGCCGCGCTGTACGGCGTGGGGCCGGCCACCGCCCGGACCCTGTGCTCGTACGGGCTCGACAGCGTCGGCCGGATCGCCGACGCGCCGCCGGCCGCGCTGCAGCGCATCCTCGGCGCGGCCGCCGGGCGGCGGATCCACGAGCGGGCGCACGGCATCGACCCGACGCCCGTCACCCCGGACGCGCGGGCCCGCTCGATGGGCGCCGAACACCGCTTCGGCGGCGACGAGCTGGACCCCGAGCGGCGGCGGCACGCGCTGCTGGCGCTCGCCGACGGGCTGGGCGCCCGGCTGCGGGCGGGCGGACAGGTCGCCCGCGGCCTGAAGCTCACCGTCCGGTACGCGGACGGCTCGACGACCACCCGGTCGAGGACCTTCGCCGAACCCACCGCGCACACCCCCGAGCTGACCGCCGCGGCCTACGCGCTGCACACCGCGCTCGCCCTGCAGCGGGCCAGGGTGCGGGCGGTGGCGCTGCGCGCCGAGGGGCTGTGCGACGCCGGACGCACAGCGCACCAGCTGACGTTCGACCCGGCGGACGAGAAGGCGCGGCGCGTCGAGGCGGCGGTCGACCGGGCGCGGGCGCGCTTCGGCATCGCCGCGGTGGGGCCCGCCGCGACGCTGGATGTGGCGTAATCACGCCACCCCCGATTCCGGTGAATTTGCTTGACGCAAGCACTCATATCGCCACACCCTACTCGCAAGTAAGTTAACGACCTTTTAATGCGCCGGTAACACCCCTTGCCGGTGCTCTTCGGCATACCCACCCCCCACCTGCGAGGAGTCCAAAGTGAAGCTGCGCCGCAGATCCTGGAAGTCACTCCGCTCCGTATGCACCGCACTGGCTCTGACCGCAGCCGTCGCCGCCGTGCCGACGACCGCGAGCGCCGCGCCGGCCGCCGCGACCACCGTCAGCAGTGGCTGGAACGACTTCTCCTGCAAGCCCTCCGCGGCCCACCCGCGCCCCGTCGTCCTCGTCCACGGAACGCTGGAGAACTCCACCACCAACTGGTGGGCGTTCGCCCCCTACCTGGTGAACCGCGGCTACTGCGTCTTCTCCTTCGACTACGGCAAGCTGCCCGGCGTCCCCGCCTTCTACGGCCTCGGTCCCGTCGCCAAGTCGGCCGAGGAACTGGCGGGCGACGTCGACAAGGTGCTGGCCGCCACCGGCGCCGACAAGGTCGACATCGTGGGCCACTCGCAGGGCGGGATGATCCCCCGTCAGTACATGAAGTTCAACGGCGGCGCGAAGAAGGTGGGCGCCCTGGTCGGCATCGCCCCCAACAACCACGGCACCACGCTGTCCGGGATCACCAAGCTCCTGGACATCGTCCCCGGCGCGCGCGGCGTGATCAGCGCCACCGCCCCCGGCCTGACCGACCAGGTCGTCGGCTCGGACTTCATGAAGCGCCTCAACGAGGGCGGCGACACCGTGCCCGGCGTCCGCTACACCGTGATCGCGACCCGCTACGACGAGGTCGTCACGCCCTACGAGACCCAGTTCCTCTCCGGCCCGAACGTCCGCAACGTCACGGTCCAGGACCTCTGCCCGGTCGACATCTCGATGCACCTGACCGTCGGCACGATCGACCGCGTCGCCTTCCACGAGGCCGCCAACGCCCTCGACCCCGCCAACGCCACCCCGGCGAACTGCGCCTCGATGGTGAGCTGACGGGGCCTCGGACCCCGTACGTCAGGCCGGTTCCACGTCCCAGGTGACGGGGAGCCGGCGCACCCCGTAGAGGCTCGCGTCGGGCGCGCGCAGGGGCACCTCCCCGGGCGGGACGGCCAGGCGCAGGGTCGGGAAGCGGGTGAAGAGGGCCGGCAGGGCGACCCGCATCTCGACGCGGGCCAGTTGCTGGCCCAGGCACTGGTGGACGCCGTGGCCGAAGGCCAGATGGCCGGTGGCTCCCCGGCGCAGGTCGAGGGTGTCGGGCTCGGCGAAGCGCGCCGGATCCCGGTTGGCGGCCTGGATCGAGACGGTGACCGACTCACCGGCCCTGACGAGCCTGCCGTCCACCTCGACGTCCTCCAGGGCCGTCCGGACCCCGGTGTGGGCAATGCTCAGATAGCGGAGGAGCTCCTCCACCGCCTGGTCGGCGAGGGAGGGGTCGGCGCGCAGGGCCCCGGCCTGCTCGGGATGACCGAGAAGGGCGAAGGTGCCCAGGGCGATCATGTTGGCGGTGGTGTCGAGCCCGGCGGCGAGCAGGAAGCCGCCGATGCCGGCGAGTTCGGCGTCGCTGAGATCGGTGGCGGTCAGATCGCTGAGGATGTCCTCGGTGGGGGCGGCCCGCTTGGCGAGGACCAGCTCGTGCACGAACTCCCCGAGCCCGTTCATGGCGGCGAGCCGCTGCTCCGGGGCCGCGTCCGGGTCGCCGATCGCCGCGGCACGTCGGGTGAAGGCCTCGCGGTCGGCCTCGGGCACGCCCAGGAGTTCGCAGATCATCAGCGCCGGGACGGGGTGCGCGTACGCCTCCACCAGGTCCACCGCCGGACCGTGCCGCTCCATGGCGTCGAGGTGGTCCGCCGCGATCCGCTCGACGCGGGCGGTCAGTTCGCGCATCCGGCGGACCGTGAACTTCCCCGCCAGCAGCCGCCGGTAGCGGGTGTGCTCGGGCGGGTCGATCCCGGTGAGGTCGCCGACCGGCGCCGGAGGAAGCTCGGTGAACTCCGCGCCCGGGACGGGATAGTGCATGAGCTCGTACCGCGAGCTGAAGCGGGAGTCGGCGAGTATCGCGCGGACCGTGGAGTGACCGGTGGCCAGCCACCCTAAGTGGCCGTCGGGGTAGCGCATCCGCACGAGCGGCTGCTGCTCGCGCACCTCCGCCAGTCCGGCGGGCGGGTCGAAGGGACAGCCCGTGGGACGGTCCAGCGGCAGAGCTGTCAGGTCGTCGACATGGCGTGTGGGTTCCATGGCGCCATCGTGGCATCATGATGGCATCACAAGCAAGGGGGTGGTGGCGCATGTGTGGCACCAAGTTCGGCACCCTCATGTGTGAGTCGTGAGTCGTCCTTTGGCGCACGCCCATCCGCGTGGCCCAGTGGGCCGCTCTCGTCTTCACCCCACCGCCCGGGCGGCGTTCATCGCCGCCCTGCGGTAAGCCGTAAATCGCTGGCGACACCGCCCTGGTCCGGGAGACGCTGCGATCATGACTGACGCACTCACGCCCGGCGGCATCTCCGTCACCCTCACCAAGGCCGGCCGGACCAAGGTGAGCTATCCCGCCGAGGTCGTGTACGACGACGGCACGCACGCCGTCGTCACGGCGCCGTGGGCCGGGGACGGGACGCGTGACTTCGGGTTCGTGCGGTTCGAGCACGGTGACGTCTTCACCGAGCACTACTGGCGCGACCGTTGGTACGCGGTCAAGGAGGTCCGGGACGCGGGCGGGGTGCTCAAGGGCTGGTACTGCGACGTCACCCGGCCCGTCGTCGCCTCGCGGGGCGCGCTCGTCGTGGAGGACCTCGACCTCGACCTGTGGGTCTCGGCGGACGGGGCGAGCGTCCTGCGCCTGGACGAGGACGAGTTCGCCGCCAGTGGCCTGGCCGGGCGCGACCCGGAGGCCGCCGAGGCTGCCGTGCGGGCGCTGGACGAGCTGGAGGTGCTGGCCCGTTCGGGCGGCTTCGGTGGTCTTCTGGCCATGGCGTGACAGGGTGACGGCATGACCGATACCGGCAAGCGCACCTCCGCCCTCGACCTCGTCCTGGCCGTCGTGGACCCCGGCAGCTGGCGCTGCTGGGACGAGCCCGTCGCGCTGACCACGGACGATCCGGACTACCGCGCCGATCTGCTCGCCGCCCGGGAGCGGACCGGGCTGGACGAGTCGGTGATCACCGGTGAGGGGAGGGTGCACGGCCGCCGAGTGGCCCTGGTGGCCTGCGAGTTCCGTTTTCTGGCGGGGTCGATCGGCGTGGACGCGGGGGAGCGGCTGGTGCGGGCCGTGGAGCGGGCCACCGCCGAGGGGCTGCCGCTGCTGGCGGCGCCGGCCTCGGGCGGGACGCGGATGCAGGAGGGGACGATCGCCTTCCTGCAGATGGTGAAGGTGGCCGGTGCGATCACCGATCACAAGGAGGCGGGCCTGCCCTACCTGGTGTATCTCCGTCACCCCACCACCGGTGGCGTGCTCGCCTCGTGGGGCTCGCTCGGCCATCTCACCGCCGCCGAACCGGGCGCCCTCATCGGCTTCCTGGGCCCGCGCGTGCACGAGGCGCTGTACGGCGAGGAGTTCCCGCCGGGCGTCCAGGTCGCCGAGAACCTGCTGGCGAACGGGCTGGTGGACGCGGTGCTGCCGGCCGGACGGCTGGCGGAGGTCGCGGCGCGGGCGCTGTCCGTGCTGTGCGCCGACGGCGACGCCGCAGCCGCCGGTGAGCGCGAGGGCGCCCCGCCCGCCGAGGACGCCGCGCCCGTGGCGTACGAGGACGCGCCGCCGGTGGAGGAGTCGATCCGCCGGTCGCGGCGGCCCGACCGGCCGGGCGTGCGCGAGTTCCTGCGCGCCGCCGCCACCGATGTCACGCTGCTGAGCGGTACGGGCGCGGGCGAGCGCGACCCCGGGCTGCTGCTCGCGCTCGCGCGCGTCGGCGGCACCGCGTGCGTGGTGCTCGGCCACGACCGGGGCAGTCACCCCGACCCGGCCGCCGGGCAGGCGCTGGGGCCCGCCGGGCTGCGGGCGGCCCGGCGCGGCATGCGGATCGCGGCCGAACTGGGCCTGCCGCTGCTCACCGTGGTGGACACGGCCGGTGCCGCGCTCTCGCGGGAGGCCGAGGAGGGCGGGCTCGCCGGTGAGATCGCCCGCTGCCTCGCCGACCTGGTGAACCTCCCCGCGCCCACCCTGTGCCTGCTGCTGGGGCAGGGGGCCGGCGGCGCGGCCCTCGCGCTGCTTCCGGCGGACCGGGTGGTGGCGGCCCGGCACGCCTGGCTCTCGCCGCTGCCGCCCGAGGGCGCCTCGGCGATCCTGCACCGTACGACGGACCGGGCGTACGAGATCGCCGCCCGTCAAGGGGTGCGCTCCGCCGACCTCTTGGCGAACGGAATCGTGGACCGCATCGTAGAGGAAGGACAACCGGAGGACAGGGACTTCCTCATGGTTCTCGGGCGGGTGATCGGAGGGGACATGGCTGCTCTGACGGCGCGTGACCAGCGGGAGCGGCGCGCGGCGCGCCGGTCGCGCTATCGGCGCCTCGGCGGCACGGGTGTTGTTCAACCCTAAAGAAAAGGGATCATTCGGGGTATACGTTCAGGAGGAATTGACAAGGTTAGGTTTGCCTAACCTAAGGTCGTCCCCGTGAACGTGACCGATGCCCCGCCGGACCGGGCGTCGCGGTCCGCCGCCGGCCGGCCCGCGACAACGCGCAGGACGCTCCTCCTCGTTGGGGGAGCTGCCCTGCTCGTCGCCTGCGCGGCCCTCAGCCTCGCGGCGGGCTCCCGCTCCGTGCCCCTGGCCACGGTGTGGCACGCCCTGACCGACGGCGACCAGAGCCGCGACGGCCTCGTCGTCACCGGCCTGCGCGTCCCCCGCACCGTGATCGGCGTCGTGATCGGCGCCGCCCTCGGCGTGGCGGGCGCCGTCGCCCAGGGCGTCACCCGCAACCCGCTCGCCTCGCCCGCGACACTGGGCATCAACCACGGCGCCGGATTCGCCGTGGTGGTCGCGAGCTACGCGCTGCACCTCACCCACCCCGCCCAGTACCTGCCCTTCGCCTTCGCCGGCGCGGCGCTCGCCACCCTCGCGGTCCTCGCCCTCGCCCGCCGGGCCGGCGACCTGGACCCCGTACGCCTCGCGCTCGGCGGCACCGTGCTGGACGCCGTGCTCATCTCCTGGACCTCCGCGGTGATGCTCACCAGCCACCGCACCCTGGACGAGGCCCGGTTCTGGCTGGCGGGCTCGCTCGCCGGACGGCAGACCGGCATCCTGCTGCCCGTGGCCGTGCCGCTGGCCGTCGGCCTCCTCCTCGCCCTGGCCATCGCGCCCGCGCTCAACGCCCTCGCCCTCGGCGACGAGACCGCCCAGGCGCTCGGCGTCCCGGTCGCCAGGATCCGCGCCGCCGGGGGCGTCGCGGTCATCCTGCTCGCCGCCTCCTCCGTCGCCGTCGCCGGCCCCCTCTCCTTCGTCGGCCTCGCCGCCCCCCACCTCGTACGCAAGGCCGTGGGCGCCGACCACCGCTGGCTGCTGCCCGGCTGCCTGGTCGCCGGCCCGCTGCTGCTGCTCACCGCCGACATCCTCGGCCGCGTCGTGCTGCGCCCCGTGGAGCTGGAGGTCGGCATCGTGACCGCCCTGCTCGGCGCGCCCATGCTCGCCTTCCTCGCCCGGAAGGTGGCGCGATGACCTCCCCGACGACTGCGACGGCCCCCCGCGCGACGGGCGGCGCGCTCGCCCGGCAGCGCCGGCGGACCGCCCTGCTGAGCACGGTCGCCGTGACCCTCCTCATCGCACTCATGGCGGTGGGGCTCGGCACCGGCGAGGTGTCCGTCCCGCCCCTGGACGCGCTGCGCGGCCTGGCCGGGCTCGGCGACCCCGGCACCGTCATGCTGGTCCAGGAACTGCGCGCCCCCCGCGTGCTCTCCGCCGCCACGGCGGGAGCGGGGCTGGCCGTCGCCGGCGCCATCCTGCAACGGGTCGCCCGCAACCCGCTCGCCTCCCCGGACGTGGTCGGCGTGACCGGCGGCGCCTCCCTGGCCGCCGTGGCCGTCATCGCCTCCGGCGCCCCGGCCGCGCTGATCTCGCCGGCCGCGCTCGGCGGCGGCCTGCTCGCGGCCGTGCTGCTCGGACTGCTGGCCTGGCGCGGCGGGTTCACCGTCTCCCGGCTCGTCCTCGTCGGCCTCGCCGTGCAGTCCGGCCTCGCCGCCGCCGTGAACCTCCTCATCGTCCGCTTCCCCGCCGAACTCGCCTCCTCCGCCCTGCAGTGGACCACCGGCTCGGTCTACGGACGGACCTGGACCGAGGTCGACGCCGGGGGAGCGGTGATCCTCGCCGGCATCGCCGCCGCCCTGCTCGGCCACCGCCAACTGTCCGTCCTCGACCTCGGCGACGACAGCGCGGGCGCGCTCGGCCTGCCCCCGAAGACCGCCCGGCTGCGCCTGCTGCTCCTCGCCGTCGTGCTGGCCTCCGTCGCCGCCGCCCTCACCGGGCCCGTCGGCTTCGTGGCCCTGGCCGTACCGCACATCACGCGGTTCCTGGCCGGGCCGCCCACCGCCGGCACGCTCGTGCTGACCGCGCTCACCGGCGCCGTCCTGCTGCTGGGCGCCGACCTCGCCGTCCTGCACCTCCTGCCCGTCCACGGGCTGCCCGTCGGCGTCCTCACCGCGACGCTCGGGGCGCCCTGGCTGCTCGTACTGATGCTGCGCCACATGAAGCCCAACGCTGGGAGTGCCACCCGATGAGCGCGACGAACGCCAACCAGCTCGCGGCCCAGCGCCTGACGCTCGGCTACGGCGCCACCGTCATCGTCGACGGAGTCGACCTGACCCTCCCCGGCGACGCCGTCACCGCCGTCGTCGGCCCCAACGCCTGCGGCAAGTCCACCCTGTTGCGGGGCCTCGCCCGGCTGCTCGCCCCCACGGCGGGCACCGTCACCCTCGACGGCGCCGACATCCACCGGATGTCCGCCCGCGCCCTGGCCCGCCGCATGGGACTCCTCCCGCAACAGGCCGTCGCCCCCGAGGGCATCACCGTCGAAGCGCTCGTACGCCTGGGCCGCTACCCCCACCAGCGCATGCTCACCCCCTGGTCCGCCGCCGACCAGGCCGCCGTGGAGGAGGCCCTGGCCCGCACCGGCACCGAAGCCCTGCGCGACCGGGCCGTCGACGAACTCTCCGGCGGCCAGCGCCAGCGCGCCTGGATCGCCCTCGCCCTCGCCCAGGACACCCCGCTGCTGCTCCTGGACGAGCCCACGACCTTCCTCGACCTGCGGCACCAGCTCGACGTGCTCGACCTGGTCGAGGAGCTCAACACCGAGGCCGGCCGGACCGTGGTGATGGTCCTGCACGACCTCGGCCAGGCCGCCCGCTACGCCGACCACCTGGTCGTCATGCGCGACGGCCGCCCGGCCGCGGCCGGGCCCCCGGCGGACGTCCTGACCGCCGAACTCGTCGAGGAGGTCTTCCGGGTCCCCTGCCGGGTCGTCCCCGACCCGGAGACCGGCACCCCCCTGGTCGTCCCGCGCGGCCGTTCCCGCAGACGCGTGACGCCCGCGGCCTCCTGACCTCCCCCCACCTCCAACCGCTCGAAGAAGGAACCCCCGCCATGACCGTGCCCCGACCCGCCCCGAAGAGAATGCGCAGAGTGTCCACGGCGCTGCTCGCTGTGATCATCGGCAGCTCGGCGCTCGCCGCCTGCGGTGGCGACGACAAGAACGAGGCCGAGGGCGCGGACAAGCCGGCCGCCTCCGGCGCCGGCTTCCCGCGCTCGGTCACCCACGCCATGGGCACCACCGAGATCAAGAAGAAGCCGAAGCGCGTCGTCGTCCTCGACACCGGCGAGCTCGATGACGTCACCATGCTCGGCATCACACCGGTCGGCGCGGTCTCCCCCCACATGAAGACCGAGGGCGGCTTCCCCTCCTACCTCTCCGCCAAGGTCAGGAGCACCAAGGACGTCGGCCCCATGGCCGAGCCCAACATCGAGCGCATCATGTCGCTCAAGCCCGACCTGATCCTGTCCTCCAAGGTCCGCCACGCCAAGGTCTACGACAAGCTCAAGGGCATCGCCCCCACCGTCTTCACCGAGACCACCGGCGCCCCCTGGAAGGACAACCTCAAGGTCCACGCCAAGGCGCTCGGCCTGGAGAAGGAGGCGGCCTCGGCCATGGACGCGTACGAGAAGCGCGCCAGGGCCCTGGGCGAGGAGATCAAGAAGAAGAACGACGGCAAGATGCCGACCGCCTCCGTCGTCCGCTTCGTCGCCGGCCCCACCCGCCTCTACCAGAAGCAGTCCTTCAGCGGCATCGTCCTGTCCGACACCGGCCTGCGCCGCCCCGAGTCGCAGGACGTCGACAAGCCGATGCTCGAGGTCTCCCCGGAGCAGATCGACAAGGCCGACGCCGACATGGTGTTCGTGACCGTCGCCGACGACCCCAAGAAGACCCAGCAGGACGCCGTCCAGGAGAACCCGCTCTGGAAGGGCCTGGGCGCCGTCAAGAACGGCAAGGTCGTCCAGGTGCCCGACGAGACGTGGATGTCCGGCATCGGCGTCCAGGCCGCGAACCACGTCCTCGACGACATCGCCAAGGCCGCCGGCGTCGACGCCCCCAAGTAGCCCGCCCCGGCGGCCGGCACCCCACGGCCGCCCCGCACCACCCTCCTCCCCACCGCTCGTGCCGCGCCGCGCATGCGGCGCGGCCGGCACGAGCGCCCCGACACCCCTGCCTCCCGAAAGGTGCCCCCGTGCGGCTGCATCTTCTCGCGCTCAACCCGACCGACTCCGTCACCGAGGGCTATCTGCCCGCCGCCGCCCGCCTGGGCCTGGCGGTCACCCTCCTGACCGACCAGCCCGAAGCCCACCGGCGGGCGTACGCGCGCCACGTCGCCGACGGCGGCGATCCCCTGCCCGAACTCGAGCTGGTGCACTGCGACGTACGCGACTTCCGTGAGGTCATCGGCCGCGTCTCCGAGCTCGGCCGGCCCGACGCCGTGTTCACCAACAGCGACCACCTGCAGACCCAGGCGGCCCTGGCCGCCGACTACTTCGGCCTGCCCGGCAAGGACTGGAAGGCCGCCCACAACGCCAAGGACAAGGCCCAGCTGCGCCGGGCCCTGGCCGCCGCCGGCCTGGACGCCGTCCGCTCGGTGGAGCTGCGGCCCGAGCAGGACGTCACCGAACTGGCCGACGCCGCCCTGCCCTTCCCCTGCGTGGTCAAGCCCCGCGAGGGCGTCGCCAGCGAGGACGTCGTCCTCGTGCACGACGCCGCCGAACTGGCCGAACGCTGCCGGGAGATCCGCGCCCGCCGGCCCGGGGCGGCCCTCGTCGTCGAGGAGTACCTGGACGGCGAGCTGCACACCCTGGAGACCCTCGGCGACGGCACCACCCTGCACCCCTACGCCGCCTTCCGGACACAGCTCTCCCCGCTGCCGTACTTCATCGAGGAACGCCTCGACCTGCTGCCCGAGCCGCCCCGACCGCACACCGGGCAGGTCCTCGACCAGCTGCGGGCGCTCGGCGTCGGCTTCGGCGTCTGCCACACCGAGTACGTCGTCCAGGGCGACCGCGCCCGCCTCATCGAGGTCAACTACCGCTCCATCGGCGACCAGTGCGACCTCGTCCTCGCCCAGCTGCTGGACATTCCGCTCTTCGAACACGTCCTGCGCACCCACCTCGGTGAGCCACTCCCGGCCGAACTCGGTGCGCGCACCGACGGCCGGGTACGTATGGAGTACGTGTGCGCCGGGCGCGGCGGCGTCCTCAAGGCCGCGCCCGGGGCGAGCGACACCGAGCGCGACGGGGTCGAGCTGGTCTACCGGCCACTGCGCGAGCTCGGCGAGGAACACCCGCACTACCGC
Organism: Streptomyces griseocarneus; assembly: GCF_014655595.1. GTDB lineage: Bacteria > Actinomycetota > Actinomycetes > Streptomycetales > Streptomycetaceae > Streptomyces > Streptomyces griseocarneus. Next base: position 82,483 of record NZ_BNBL01000007.1, read on the forward strand.
ACGAACCGCGACTACCTGGGGGTGTTGCGGGCGACCGGTACCGATCAGGACCGGATCGACCGTGCCGTCGCGGAATTCCTGGCTGCCCGGCGATGGGAGATCGTCTCATGAGCGCGGCCGAGACGACCGCACCGGCGCGCGACGCGCTGGAGGAGGAGCTCCTCGGCAGGGTGCTCAGCACCCTGCTGCGCGAGGACGCCTACCAGCTGCGCTCCAAGGCGGTCGCCGAGAGGCGTCCCGACGGCGACTGGCTCCGGCTCCCCGTCACGGGGGAAACGTTGCTGCTGCCGGTCGGGCCCGAGGGCTTCCAGTGCGAGGTGCGGGCCCGCGAGGCCGTCCTGGAGACCGCCGAGGGCCCGGTGCGGGGCCTGCGCCCCGCCCTCGCCCGGCTGCGCGCGGCGGCCGCCCCCGAGGACCGGGCCGGCTTCGACGCCTTCCTCGCCGAGTGCGACGAGGCCCTCGCCGCGCTCCGGCTGCACGGCCGGGTGCGCGACGGCGTCGTGGAGCGGCTGGCCGACGCGTACGGCCACTCCACCGCCGGCTGGACCGGAATGCGCGGCTCGCTCGCCTTCGACACCCTGGCCGCCTTCCGCGACCACCCCGTCTACCCCACCGGACGCGCCCGCTCGGGCCTGGCCGAGCACGAACTGCGCGCCTACGCCCCCGAGTTCCACCCCTCCTTCGACCTGCGCTGGCTCGCCGTGCCGCACGCGGCGGTCACCGGCGACCGGGCCGGGCTGCCGCACTGGTGGCCCACCCCCGCGGCCCTCGGCCTGCCGCACCTGGACACCACCCACCTGGCGCTGCCCGTCCACCCCCTGACCGCCGGCGCCCCGCTCGCCGAGGCGCTCGCCGCCACCGGGCTCACCGGCTCCGCCCACCTCGCCGACAAGCCCTGGCTGGAGGCGACGCCGACCCTGTCGATGCGGACCGTCGCCGTCGCCGACGACCCCGACACCCATCTCAAGCTCCCGCTGGCCACCGCCACCCTGGGCCTGCGCAACCGGCGCACCATCAAGCCCGGCACCCTCCTGGACGGCGAGGTCGGCCAGCGGCTGCTCGAGGAGATCATCGCGGCCGAGCCGCGCTTCGCCGGCGCCGTCCTGATCGCCGACGAACGCACCCACCTCGGCGCCGGCCACGAACTGCTGGCCGCCCTGGTCCGCCGCTACCCGGCCGGGCTCGCCGGCGCCCACGTCGTCACCGTCGCCGGACTGCTCGCCCGCACCCCCGACGGACGCCTGGTGGCCGACGCCCTCGCCGAGCGGTACTACGGCGGATCGCTCGTCGCCCTGGTCGACGCCTACCTGACGCTGCTGCTGGACTGGCACACCACCCTCTTCTCGTACGGCATAGCCCTCGAGTCCCACCAGCAGAACACCTCCGTCGTCCTCGACGAGATCGACGGCCGGCCCCGGATGCGGCTGCTGCTGAAGGACAACGACGGGCCGCGCGTGCACTCCGTCCGGCTCGCCGCACGCCTGGGCGGCGAGGCCGCCGACCTGCTGGGCTTCGACGACCGGCGCATCCTCGTGGCCGGCGACGGCCCCGTCGCCGACGTCTTCGCCACCATCACCGTCCACCTGTGCGCGGGCGCCCTGGCCTTCGAACTCGCCCGCCTGGGCCGGGGAACGCTGGAGCAGTGGCTGCGGCAGCTGCGCGAACGGCTCGCCCAGGCGGTGGAGCGGCTCACGCCCGGCCCCGCCGCCGTGCTGCGCGCGCGGGTCCTGGACGCCGACCGGCTCCCCGTCAAGGCCATGATCACCGCGGGCACCCTGCTCACCAAGGAGCGCTCCGGCGCCGCCGACATCAACAAGCACTACGTCGACGGCCCCAACTACCTGCGCGGGGCTGCCCGGTGACCGCCGTCCTGGAGCGCACCGAACGGCAGGCACCCGCCGGCCTGCGCACCCGGCAGATCCACGCGGTGGCGGCCTGCTACTTCGTCGCCTCCTTCGCCGCGCTGGGCCTGCCGCCCTACCTCACGGCGATCCTGCCCTCGCTCGGCGACACCGAGGCCCGCTGGGCCGGGCTGCTCTACATCGTGCCGACCGTCTTCGGCGCGCTCGGCGCCCCCCTGTGGGGGCGGCTCGCCGACCGCTACGGCCGCAAGCGGCTGCTGCTGCGCGCCCAGCTGGGCCTCGCCGTCTCCTTCCTCCTCGCGGGATGGGCGGACAGCCTGGCCGCCTTCACCGCCGCCCTCGTCCTGCAGGGCGTCCTCGGCGGCACGTTCGCGGCCTCCAACGGCTACCTCGCGGCCGCCCTCGACGGGCACCGCCTGTCCTGGGCGCTGACCCTGATGCAGGGCGCCGCCCGGCTCGCGCTCGTCGCCGCCCCGATCGTGGTGGGCTCGCTCTCTCCGTGGGTCTCGCCGCACCGCCAGTACGCCCTGCTCGCCGTGCTGCCGCTGGCCGCCGCGCTGATGCTGGCCGCGCTTCCCGAGCCACCGCGCCCCGCGCCCGGGACGCCGGCCGCCGGTGACGCGGAGGCCGGGAACGCGGAGAACAGCGGCGCGGAGAACGGCGACGCGGAGGAAGGCCGTGCGGCCACCGGCTCGCTACGCGCCCTGTTCGCCCTCGAGTTCGCCTTCGTGCTGGCCACCGTCATCTCCTACCCGTACCTGATCACCCTGGTCGAGGAGCGGCTGCCCGGGCTCGGGTCCTTCGCGAGCGGCGTCCTCTTCGCCCTGCCGCACGTCTGCTATCCACTGCTGGCCCGGCCCGTGCACACCGCCGTCGCCCACCGCCCGCTGCTCGGCGCGGTCAGCGGCTTCGCCCTGGTGGCCGTGGCCCTCGCCGGGCACTGGGGCGCCGGCACCGTGGTCTCCTTCGTCGCACTGCGGCTACTGCTCGGCGCCGGCATGACCCTCGGCCTGGTGAGCCTGTCCGCGCTCGCCGCCGACGCCTGCCGCGGCCGCGGGCCCGGCCGGATGTTCGGAACCCTGGAGTTCATATCCAAGGCCGGGGCCGTCGTCGCGGGGTCGGTGGCCGCCGTCTCCAACGACGTCTGGGGCCCGGCCGCCCCCATTCTCGCGGGATCCGCCGTCGCAGCCCTGACGGCGCTCGTCAGCACGCCAACCCTCCTCCGCTGGAGTCGCTGAAATGTCCTCCTCCGCTTCCTCCGCCGCCTCCCTGCGCCCGCGCCCCCCGGCGGCGCCCGCCGGCCTGCCCGGCGCCGACCACGTGGTCGCCCACACGCTCCTGAACTGCCTGCTGCGCGAGGTCTCCGGCCCCGAGCACCAGACCGCCGTCACCGACGGACACCTGCTGCTGCGACTGCCGCGCGGCGGGGCCCTGCTGCGGGTCCGGCTGCGCCGCGCCTCCCTGATCGGCGCCCACCGCTTCACCGGACCGGTCACCGAACAGCGCGACGGAGTCTGGACGGAACTGCCCTGGCGGACGCTGGCCGAGTACATCCACCACGAACTGGAACTGCGCACCGGCGTGCGCAACGACGAGTTCCTCGGCCAGGTCGCCGCCGGCCACGCGGGCGTGACCGCCGCCCTCGAGGCCTGGCGCCCCGCCGCCGGCGACCTCACCCCCGCCGGGCGCTACCTGGACTCCGAGCAGTCCCTGCTCCTCGGCCACCGCTTCCACCCCACCCCCAAGGCGCGCACCGGCTCCCCGGAGGACTGGGCCCGCTACGCCCCCGAGGCGCGCGCCTCCTTCCCCCTGCGCCACCTGGCCGTGCGCCGCGAGCTCGTCCGCGAGGAGGCGGCCCGCCCGGGCGCCCTGGCCGCGCTCGACCGGCAGGGGAGCGTGCCCGAGGGCTACGTCCTGCTGCCCGCGCACCCGTGGCAGTACGCCATGCTCGAGGGCCACCCCGCGCTGCGGGCGGCCAGGGAGCGCGGCGACGTCCTCGACCTCGGCGAGCGCGGGGCGGACTTCGCGCCCACGGCCTCGGTGCGCACGCTCTACGACGGCCGGGACTTCCTGAAGTTCAGCCTCAACATCCGCATCACCAACTGCCTGCGCAAGAACGCCGAGTACGAGCTGACCGGCGCCGTCGCCCTGACCCGCCTGCTGGAGCCGGTGGCCGGCGACCTCGCCGCCCGCTTCCCCGGCGCCGCCCTGCTGCGCGAACCCGGCTACCGCACCCTGGACCTCGGCAGCCGCGAACTCGCGGAGGGCTTCGGCGTCATCGTCCGCGAGGGCCTCGACGCCCGCCTCGCGCCCGGCCTGACCGCCCTGCTGGCCGGAGCCGTCGCCGACGAGTACCCCACCACCGGCGCCCAGGTCTCGCGGCTGCTCGAGGGCACCGGCCCCGACGGCGCGCTCGCCTGGTGGGACGACTACCTGTGGCTGCTCGTCCCGCCGGTGCTGGCCGCCTACTTCGACCACGGCGTCGTCCTCGAGCCCCACCTGCAGAACGTCGTCGTGGGCGTCGACGGCGACGGCATGCCCCGCCAGGTCCTGCTGCGCGACCTGGAGGGCACCAAGCTGCTCCCCGAGCACCACGCGGCGGCCCTCGCGGAGCTCGCCCCCGAGGTGGCCCGCCCGATGACGTACGACCGCGAGCGCGGCTGGGACCGCGTCGTGTACTGCCTGCTGGTCAACCACCTCGCCGAGGTGCTCGCCGCCCTCGCCGACCGCCACCCCCACCTCGAGCCCGAACTGTGGTCCGCCGTACGCCGGGTGCTCGCCCGGCGCGCCGAGGCGCACGGCAACCCGCCGCTGCTGCGGGCCCTGGTCGCCGGGGTGCCGCTGCCCGCCAAGGCCAACCTCCTCACCCGCTGGGAGCGCAAGGCCGACCGGCACGCCGGCTACGTCCGCATCGGCTCGCCCCTGGTGTCGGACCTGCTGTCGGTGGCCCGCGGCGGTCAAGGCCCGACGGAATCCCGCACCGAACCCTGGAGCACCGCGCAGTGATCACCCCCCGAGCCGCCGCCCACGCCGAACGCCTGCCGGCCGGCGAACTGCCCGCCTACCTCTACGACCTCGCCGCCCTCGACGAGCACGCCGAGCGGGTACGGGCCGCCCTGCCGCCGGACGTGGAGCTGTACTACGCGGCCAAGGCCAATCCCGCCCCCGAGATCCTGCGGGCCCTCGCCCCGCACGTCAGCGGCTACGAGGTCTCCTCCGGCGGCGAGCTGGCGCACGTCCGCCGGGCCGTGCCCGGCCTCCCGCTCGCCTTCGGCGGCCCCGGCAAGACCGAGGACGAGCTGCGGTTCGCCCTCGACCTGGGCGTCGAGCGCCTGCACGTGGAGAGCGAGAACGAGCTGCGGATGCTGGCACGGCTGGCCGCCGGACGGCCCGGCGCGGCACCCCCCGTGGACGTCCTGCTGCGCGTCAACCTCCCCGTGGGGGACGGCGACCTGGGCGGTGCGGCGCTCGCCATGGGCGGCCGGCCCAGCCCGTTCGGCCTCGACCCGCGCCGCGCCGAGGCCTGCGTGCCGCTGCTGGGCTCGGGGCTGCGGCTGCGCGGCGTCCACGCCCACCTCGCCAGCGGCCTCGACGCGCCCGCGCAGCTGGCCCTCGCCGCCCGGATCACCGCCTGGGCGCGGGAGTTCGGCGACCGGCACGGCCTGGGCGCGATGGAGGTCAACGTCGGCGGCGGCATGGCCGTCGACTATGCCAGGCCGCACACCCGCTTCGACTGGGCCGGCTACGGGCAGGGGCTCGGCACGCTCCGCGAGCGCCACCCCGACGTCACCCTGCGCATCGAGCCGGGCCGGTCGATGACCGTCCACGCGGGCTGGTACGTCACCGAGGTCCTGGACGTCAAGCACAGCCACGGCGAGGCCTTCGCGGTGCTGCGCGGCGGCACCCACCACATGCGCACCCCCGCCGCCAAGGGCCACGACCACCCCTTCACGGTGCTGCCCGTCCAGGACTGGGACCGTCCCTGGCCGCGCCCGGCGGCCCTGGACGAGCCGGTGACCCTCACCGGGCAGCTGTGCACGCCCAAGGACACCCTCGCCGCCCGGGTGCCGGTGGCGGAGCTGCGGGTGGGGGACCGGGTGGCGTTCTCCATGGCGGGCGCGTACGCCTGGAACATCTCGCACCACGCGTTCCTGATGCATCCCGCCCCGTCCTTCCACTTCCTGTCCTGAGCCCGCCGCCGCGGGGCCGCGCCCGCCGTTCCCCCGCCGCCCACCAGCCGGTTCCCGGCCGTTTTACCGACCATAGATGGTGGCTGCATCTATGTGGGCGTAGCGTCGTCGGCACGGTCCGCCGCACCCACGGCGGACCGTGCCCCACGGGGGATCGCCTACCGAGGAGGGACACCCGCCCATGTGCGGAATCACCGGCTGGATCTCCTACGACCAGGACCTCACCACCGCCCGCGGCACGCTCCGGGCCATGACGGACACCATGGCCTGCCGCGGCCCCGACGCCGGCGGCACATGGCTCGACACCCACGCCGCCCTGGGCCACCGCCGGCTGGCCGTCATCGACGTCGAGGGCGGCCGCCAGCCCATGCTCGCCGAGCACGGCGGCCCCACCCCGCTCGCCCTCACCTACAGCGGCGAGGTCTACAACTACCGCGAGCTGCGCGCCGAACTGCGCTCCCACGGCCACGTCTTCCGCACCGACAGCGACACCGAGGTCGTGCTGCGCGCCTACCTCCAGTGGGGCGAGGCCTTCACCGACCACCTCAACGGCATGTACGCCTTCGCCCTGTGGGACCCGCGCACCGAGGAACTCCTCCTGGTCCGCGACCGCATGGGCATCAAGCCGCTGTACTACCACCCCACCGCCGACGGCGTGCTCTTCGGCTCCGAGCCCAAGGCGATCCTCGCCCACCCCGCCGTACGCCCCGCCGTCGACGCCGAGGGCCTCGCCGAACTGCTGGCCTTCACCAAGACCCCCGGCCACGCCGTCTACAAGGGCATGCGCGAGCTGCGCCCCGGCCACATCGCGCGCGTGGGCCGCCAGGGGCTGACCGTACGCCGCTACTGGGCCCTCGAGGCCCGCGAGCACACCGACGGCCTCCCCGCCACCGTCGCGCACATCCGCGAACTGCTCGAGGACATCGTCGCTCGCCAGCTCGTCGCCGACGTGCCCCTGTGCACCCTGCTCTCCGGCGGACTCGACTCCTCCGTCATCACCGCGCTCGCCGCCGAGGGGCTGGCCGGGGCCGGGCGGGGACCGGTGCGCTCGTTCTCCGTCGACTTCACCGGCCACACCGAGAACTTCCGGGCCGACGCCCTGCGCCCCACCCCCGACGGCCCCTACGCCCACGCCCTCGCCGAGCACGTGCGCTCCGACCACAGCGACATCGTGCTCGACACCGCAGACCTCGCCGACCCGGCCCACCGCGACGCCGTCCTGAGGGCCCGCGACCTGCCCGTCGCCGGCTTCGGCGACGGCGACACCTCGCTCTACCTCCTCTTCAGGGCCATCCGCGAACAGTCCACCGTCGCCCTGTCCGGGGAGTCGGCCGACGAGGTCTTCGGCGGCTACTCGTGGTTCCACAACCCCGCCCACGTGGCCGCCGACACCTTCCCCTGGATCGCCGCCCGCGTCGCCGACCACTTCTCCGGAGAGGGCAGCGGCGGCCGCACCGGGCTCCTCGACCGAGGACTTCTGGCCAAACTCGACCTGCCCGGCTACACCGACGCCGGCTACCGCGACGCCCTCGCCGAGACCCCCCGCCTGCCCGGCGAGAGCGGCCGGCAGAAGCGGATGCGGGAGATCAGCCACCTGCACCTGACCCGCTTCGTGCAGATGCTGCTCGACCGCAAGGACCGGGCCAGCATGGCCACCGGCCTCGAGGTGCGGGTGCCCTTCTGCGACCACCGCCTGGTCTCCTACGTCTTCAACACCCCCTGGTCGATGAAGACCTTCGACGGCCGCGAGAAGTCCCTGCTGCGCGCCGCCACCCGCGACCTGCTCCCCGCCGCCGTCGCCGACCGGGTCAAGAGCCCCTACCCCAGCACCCAGGACCCCCGCTACGCCGCGGCCCTGCGCGCCGAACTCGGCCGGGTGCTCGCCGAGCCGGACGCTCCCGTACGCCCCCTCCTCGACACCGCCGCCGTCTCCGGCGCGCTCGCCGGGGACGCCGGCGAATCCTTCCGCGCCGCCACCGAAGTGGCCCTCGGCCTCAACACCTGGCTGACGTCCCACGGCGTGTCCCTGGAGCTCTGAAACCCAGCGGGCCTGCGGGCACGGTGGGCACGCCTGGCGCACAATGGACGGCACACCGCCCGCCCAGCCAGGAGTCCCACCGTGGCCTTGCAGATGACCGTCGACCCGGACGCCGCCGAGCCCCCCTTCGAGCAGATCCGCGCCCGCATCGCCGAGCGCGCCCGCTCCGGCGCCCTCCCGGTCGGCTACAAACTGCCGACCGTACGCGGCTTCGCCGAGGAACTGGGCCTGGCCGCCAACACCGTGGCCAAGGCCTACCGCGCGCTCGAGGCGGACGGCGTGATCGAGACCCGCGGCCGCAACGGCACGTTCATCGCCGCGCGGGGCGACACCGCCGAGCGCGAGGCCGCGGCGGCCGCCGCCGCGTACGCCCAGCGGGCGCACCGCCTCGGCCTGGACCAGGAGGCCGCCCTGGCCGCCGCCCGGGAGGCGCTGCGGGCGGTCTACGAACGCTGAGCCCGCGCGGGCGGAAGACCCTTCGGCGTCCCGCCTGCCGCGAAGGTGCCGCACGTCCGATCCGCCCCGGTTACCCTTTCCGTGATGGGACGTCATGGTGGATCTCGGACGTCGCCGCGGGCGACGTCATGGCGGTCGTGGACGCCGCGGGCACGGCTCGTCGTCCTGCTCGCGACCGCGGTCGCCGCCCTGGTGGTGGTGGTCACCGTGAGCCTCGCGGTACGGCCCGGCGGGGCCGGGGACGCCAAGGGCCGCCCCGGCGGGGCAGCCGCCGACATCGGCTGGGGCTTCACCCACACCCAGTACAGCGCCGACCTCGGCCAGGCCGACGCCCGCCGCACCGCCGCGCGCACGCTCTCGGGCGACCGGCTGCCCCAGAACCAGCACATCATGGGCTGGGGCGTCGACAACCCCGAGCCGAAGAAGGGGCGTTACAACTTCACCGACCTCGACCGGCGCGTCGCGCTCATGCGCGCGACCGGCACCACGCCCGTCCTCACCCTGTGCTGCGCCCCCGACTGGATGAAGGGCGGCGACGAGCACACCGACTGGTCCCAGAAGTCCCTGGAGAAGGCCCCCGACCGGGCCCACTACAAGGACTTCGCCAAGCTGGCCGGCGTCGTCGCCAAGCGCTATCCCGAGGTCCGGCACTTCATCGTCTGGAACGAGTTCAAGGGCTTCTACGACGAATCGAGGAAGCGCTGGGACTACGAGGGGTACACCGAGCTGTACAACCTCGTCTACAAGGAAGTGAAGAAGAGGAACAAGCACGCCCTCGTCGGCGGCCCGTACGTCGTCATGGACAGCGAGGCCCCCGGCGCCGGCTCCAACGCCTCCCGGGTGAGCGGCCCCTGGGGTGCGGTGGACCAGCGTGCCGTCGACGCGGTGGAGTACTGGGACGAGCACAAGGAGGGGGCGGACTTCGTCGTCGTGGACGGCGCCAGCTACACCCGTACGGGCAGCAGGACCGTGCCCGACGAATTCCGGGCCACGGGCAAGTTCTCCGACGTCACCGCCTGGCTCAACCGGACCACGGGGCTCCCGGTGTGGTGGGCCGAGTGGTACGTCGAGCCCGCCGACGAGCACGACCAGCGCAAGACGTGGAGCGAGACCCACCGCGTGGCCGTGCAGGCCAGCGCCCTGATGCGGCTGGCCGAAGCGGGCGTGGCGGGCGCCTTCTACTGGAACCCCGAGGAACAGGGCGCCGACTGCCCCGGCTGCCTGTGGCGCAGCACCGAACTGGGCGACGGGGGAGGGCAGCTGCCGATGCTGGACCTGCTCACCCGCTTCGCCAGAGCCTTCCCGCCCGGCACGGAGCTGCGGGAGGTGGACGTGGGCGGCGACGGCCGCTCGCAGGTCCAGGTGCTCGGCTCCGCCGACGTGGTGCTGGCCGTCAACACCCGGGACCACAAGGTCGCGGCCCTCATCGACGGCCGCGAGGTCGAGCTCGGGCCGTACGAGACCCGCTGGCTGTGAATCCGGCGGCACGCCCCCGCCTCAGCGACGCCCCACCGAGCGAAAGGACGACCGTCATGCCCGAGGACGCGAGCCAGGCACTGGTCATCGCCGACGCGGAGAACAACTACTACGTCCTGCCCCGCGAGGTCGTCGAGATGGCCAGGGCGGCGCCCGAGGCCAGGGCCGTCATCGAGGAGCACCTCGGAGCGCAGGGCAGGGTCCCGCTCGCGGACGGCTACACCTTCGTCGGCGTGCTGCGGCTGCGGGCCGAGGGGGAGATGACCCACTACACCACCGAGGCCTCCTGGCCCGTGGCCACCGCGCCCTGATGGCGGCCGCCGACCCGCCGCTCCCGCTGCGTGCCACGGTCACCCGGGCCCAGCAGCGCGCCTTCGCGGCCCAGGGGTACGTCCCGCTGGCCGGGCTGTGGGGCCGGGCCCTGGCCGAGGCCGTCGCGGAGGAGGGCCGGCGGCGGCACGCCGTCGCCGAGGTCCCCCGCGGCGGCCCGCGCACCCCCGTCCCCGCCCGCCGCGTGCCGCGCCGGGCCACCCCCGCCGCGAGCGGGCCGCTGCTGGCCCGGGTGCACCTGGCGCTGGTCGGCGCGGCCCGCGCGCTCACCGGGCGGCTGCTCGTGCCGACCTTCGCGGCGTACGGCTACTACGAGGGCGACGACGAGGTGTTCCTGCACGTCGACACCGAGCAGTGCGATCTGACGCTGCTGACCGTCGCGTTCGGCGAGGTCGGCCCGCTGCACGTGCATCCCGGCCTGATCGGCAGCACGATGGAGCGGCTGGGCGAGCTGGAGGGCGACCCCGGCTGGGACCGCACCGGCGGCATCCGCGTCACCTACCCCGACACCGGGGTCACCGCCCTCAACGGCCACGTCCTGCCGCACCACCGGCCCGGCAGCCCGCGTCCGGGCCTCCACGCGGTGGCCGCCCTGTGCTACCGCTCCCTGTTCTGACGCTTCCTGTTCCGACGCCTTGGGGACGGCCGGCTCACGAGAGCGTCACCAGCCGCCACACCAGGGACCCCAGCACCACCACCAGCAAGGGCAGCGCGAACCAGAACGAGCCCTGCAGCCACCGCAGCTGCCGCACCCCCGGCCGCATCCCCACCCGCACCAGCTCCCTGGCCGCCAGCAGCGCCAGCAGCACCACCGCGGCCAGGGCGCCGACCACCGACACCGGCGTCCAGGTCACCCGCGGTCCCGCCGGACCGGGCCGCGGCTCGGGGGCGGTGCCGGCGGGCTTGTCCTTCAGCTCGTACAGCACCGCGTCGTCGTTGGCGAGCACCCGGCGCAACTGCGGAAGCTCGTCGAGCGAGCGGCGCAGGCGCTGTTCCCAGCCGGGGGCGTACCCCGCGCTGAGCTCCAGGTAGACGGACGGGCCGCGGCTGACCATCAGGTAGGCGTGGGGCCCGGCGGCGCGCAGCCTGTCCACGAGAGCGGGTGCGTGCGCCGGGTCGCGCGGGGCGAGCGTGGGTTCGTACAGCACCCGTTCCATGTCGCGCGCTCCCCACGGTATGGCGGGGGTGACGTCGTTGACCGTGTCGCTGCTCATCCACAGCAGCCGCACGGTGGGCCGGTCGTGGCGGTAGACGTACTCCATGGCCGCGACCTCGCCGGGACGCACGCGCTCGAAGGGTTCGTTGCCCCAGCGGGCCACCAGGAAGCCGAGCACCAGCACCAGCCCGGCCAGCAGCGCGGCCAGCGGGGCCCGCCACGCCGCGCCGTCCCGTGCGCCCGCGCCGTCCCGGGCGGCGGGGCGGGGGAAGAGCGCGAGGGCGGCCAGGGCGCAGGCGCCCGGCAGGGCGAACAGGAAGACGCGCAGGGCGACCTCGCCGCCGTAGGACTGCATCCCGAAGGCGAGGAACGGCACGCAGGCGAGGACCAGCAGCGACCGGTCGCCGACGCCGGCCCGGCGCCGCCGCCACCAGCCCAGGGCGGCGAGGGCCAGCACGCCGCCCGCGAGGGCGACGCGGACGTAGAGCACCGCCTTGTGCGTGGCGCTGCCGCCCTCGATGCGCCCGGACACGGACGAGGAGACGTTGCCGCCGAGCGAGCCCAGCCCGCCGAAGAGGTCGTCGAAGTGGCCGGACCAGTACGGCTCGGCCAGGAAGCCCACCCACACCGCGAGGGTCACCGCGCACAGCAGGGGCAGCCCGGGCAGCGACAGCCGCCGGGCCAGGGCGAGTGCGGTCACCACGCCCAGCATGACGAACGGGGTCAGCTGGTGGCTCGCGACGGAGGCCGTGAACAGGGCCAGCAGCAGGGCCAGCAGGACGACGGCCTCGCCGCGGCCCACCGGCGCGACCTCGCGCTCGCCGGGCAGCAGTCTGCCGCGCAGCTGCCCGGGCCAGCGGAACCACACCAGCAGCACGGCGACGAAGAGCAGATAGAACAGGTAATTCAGCGACTGGGGGGAGAAGTAGTCCTGCCCCACCCAGCCGCTCAGCGCGAACAGCCACAGCGCGGTCCACTTCGCCCGCCGGCCGGCCCGTACCGCGCGCAACAGCAGCGCCAGCGGGGCCAGGCTCAGCAGCTGGATCGCCAGCGGCCACCAGCGCAGCACCGCCTCGAGGTCGTCCACCCCGCAGGCCCGGGCGGCGAACGCGGCCAGCGCGAAGAATCCCGGCCAGCTCCAGCGGGCGTCCAGGTCGGGCGCGGCCGTGCCGAAGCGGTCGATGTAGTCCAGGAAGCCCAGGTGCTGCCAGGCCGTGGCGAAGCGCGGCCGGTCCTCCAGCACGGCGGGCACGGCGTGCAGGGACACCACGGTCGCCAGCAGCACGGCGGCCGGCAGTAACCGGCCGGGCCGCGGCAGCCACAGCGTCCAGGCGAAGGCGGCCACCAGCAGCCCCGCGCCCAGCAGCGTCGCCACCGGCAGTACGGACACCAGCCCGAACCCGCCCATGCCGTCCAGGTCCACCCCGCCGACGGCCGTGAGCGGCACCCAGTACAGCGCCAGCGCGGCCGCCAGCAGCAGCCAGACCCCCGCCGCGGGCCGGCGCCACCAGCGCGCGGGGTGCGGCACGGCGCCCCCGGCGGGGGCCGGGGGCGCGGGGGTTCGCACGGCCGCCCCGGAGGCGGGCCTGACATCGGGGCGCCGCTCCGGATGGTCGATGTCCAGCCGCACCCCCAGCGGCAGCGTGTCCGCGTCGAGCGCCGAGCGCAGCGCCCGGTGGGTACCGAAGGCGCCGCCCTCGCGCTCGCCGGGCCGGTCGTCGCCGCGGTCGCCGTGCACCGCGAGATCGGCCAGGTCCCCGTCGGGCGGGGTCTCGGCGTCCCGGGGCGTGGCCTTGCGCTCCGCCCGCAGCACCGAGCGCAGCTTGACGGCGGCGATGGTGACGATCACCGTGAGGCTGCAGATCTCCGCCACCCCCGCGCCCACGAGTCCCATCCGCGGCAGCAGCACCAGGGTCAGCCCCAGCACCAGCGCGCACAGCAGCCCCTGCAGATACGCCAGTCCGGCGGTGCGGCTCTGCGCCCGCAGCACCGCGAAGTAGACCTCCATCACCACGCGCAGCGCCGTCCCGACCGCGAACCACCGCAGCAGCGGGGTGGCCGCGTCGGCGTACCCCCGGCCGAAGACCCGCAGGATGTAGGGCGCGAGCAGGAAGAGCAGCACGCACACCGGCACCATGATCTTGGCCATCCGGCGCAGCGCCGCCCGGCAGTTCTCCGCCAGCCGCGCCGGGTCGTGCGAGCCCTCGACGGTCAGGGAGGCGCCCATGTTGATGGCGAGCAGATTGACCGTGCCGGCGATGGTGGAGGTGATGTAGAAGTAGGCGTTGTCGGCGGGGCCGACCTGCGCGGCGACGAGCACCGGCACCAGATAGACCACGGCCAGCGAGAACAGCGAGCCCGTGCAGTCCCCCGCCAGGAAGCGGCCGATCTCGCGGTAGGAGGCCGGGCTCGCCGACTTTTCGGTCGCCGCGACGTGCGCGGGCACCAGCCGCCGGAAGACCAGCCAGCCCAGCGGCAGCACCGACACCGCGATCGAGACCACCCAGGAGACGAACACCCCGGACACCGGCAGCGCCACCGCCAGCCCCACCAGGAGCGCGAGCTTCACCACCGAGAAGACCGTGTTGCCCACCGGCACCCAGAGGGCGTTGCGCAGCCCGGTCAGCACCCCGTCCTGCAGGGTGAGCACCGACCAGGCCACGGCGGCCGCGACGAACCCCAGCCCGGCGAGCGGCCCGTGCAGGAAGCGGTACGACGGGCCCCACTGGTCGAGCGTGAGCACGAAGACCCCCGCCGCGACCGCGACGAGCAGCGAACTCCCGGCGTACGTGCGCCAGACGAGAGAACCGGTCGTCCGCCCCGCCACCGGGATGAAGCGGGCCAGCGCCCCCGTGAGGGTGATGGCCGTCAGGCCCGCCAGGAGCTTCATCGCGGCGATGGCCGCGGAGCCCTGGCCGACCGACTCCTCGGTGTAGTAGCGCGCGGCGGCCAGCCAGAAGCCCAGCCCCAGGACACCGCTGATGCCCGTGTTGAGCATCAGCGCGAAGGCGTTGCGGAACAGCGGGGTGCCGCTGCCGCGCCCGGGCAGCCGCAGCCGCCGGGCGGCCGGCTCCACGGCTCTTTCCTCGGGCCGGGTGGACGTTTCAGGCACGGGATTCGGTCGCTTTCCTGATGCCGCTGTTCCTGACGAGGCTGCGGGTTCTGCGGACGACGGCGTACCCCTTGGTCAGCGCCCGGTCCCGGGCGAAGAGCCGGCCGATCGCCCGGCCCTCGACGAGCCGTTCGAACTCGGCGAGGCCCGTGGTGCGGCGCACGGTCACCCGCTCCAGGGCGTACGGCCCCTGGCGGCGCGCGGCCAGCGCGTTCCCCACGGCGAGGGACACCCCGAACCCGGCCGCGCGCACCGTATCGCGCACCCGGCGGCTGGAGTAGCCGTAGGGGTAGGCGAACGACTCGGGCGGGTGACCCAGTTCGGACGCCAGTACGTCGCGGCAGTGCCCCACCTCGAACCGCAGTCGGTCGTCGGTGAGCTGATCGAGCTGGGGATGGGTGTGGCTGTGCCCCCCGATCTCCAGCCCGGCCGCCGCCAGCTCCCGCACCTGCTCCCAGCTCAGCATGAGGTCCAGGGCGCCCCCCGTCTCGTGCCGGCCGCGCAGCCAGCCCGTGGAGGCGAACAGCGTGGCGGTGAAGCCGTGCCCGGCGAGGACGGGGAGGGCGTAGCGGTGCACGCCCTCGTAGCCGTCGTCGAAGGTGATCAGCACGGGCTTGGGCGGCAGCGCGCCGCCCGTGCGCCAGGCGGCGGCCAGCCGCTCCGTCGTCAGGGGCGTGAAGCCGTTGCGGGCCAGCAGCCCCATCTGCTCCCCGAAGGAGGCCGGCGAGACCGACAGCCCGTACGCCGCGCGGGCGGGCGAGTGGGCCACGGAGTGGTACATCAGGATCGGCACCGGGCCGTCGCTCATGCGCCCGCTCCTTCGGGCGCCGCCGTCCCGCCCGGCCCCGCCCCGCCCGCCGTCACCGGCTCCACCGCCGCCACCGCGAACCGGCCGCCGCCCCGGCGCGCCCGCAGCGTGCCCAGGGCGTAGCCCCCGGCCGCCGCGGCCACGCCGGCCACGATCGCCCCGGCCCGGCCCGCGCCGCCGGGCCGCCCCAGCAGCGCGTCCCGCACCCCGCGCCCGACGCCGGCCGGAAGCACGCGGGTGGTGTAGCGGCGCTCGGTCGCGAGCCCCTCCTGGGCGCCCACGCTCCGCGCCACCAGGGCCTTCGAGAGGCCTTCGGCGTACGCCCGGGTGCGGAAGTAGCGGAACCGCTCGCGGACCGGCGGCACCCGGTGGTGGATCACCGAGCGGTCGTCGATCAGCAGCACGGCGCCGGGCAGCGCCCGGGTCAGCCGGATGCACAGCTCCGTCTCCTCGCAGCCCAGCGGCAGCCGGTGGCCGTCCCGGCCGATGCCGGCGGCGAAGCCCCCGGCGACCTCCAGGGCCCATCTGCGGAAGGAGGCGTTGCCGCCGAGGACGTTGCGCACCGCCACCTTGCCCGGCGGCAGCCCCCGGTACGTACAGCCCACGACCCAGTCGAACTCCTCCGGGAACCAGGCCGGACGGCGGCGGGACGCCCACACCGGCTGGGTGCGGCCGCCCACCGCCATCACCCGCGGGTCGGCGTAGCCCTCGGCGAAGTGCAGCAGCCAGTCCCGCTCGGCGACCGCGTCGTCGTCCAGGAAGGCGACGACCTCGCCGGCACAGGCGGCGACGCCGGTGTTGCGGCCCGCCGACAGGCCGCGGGGGCCCGCGTTGGCGAGCACCCGCACCGGCCGCGCCCCCGCGCCCGCGCCGTCGTCGCCGTAGGCCTTGGCGAGGCGGCGCAGCAGCGCGGGGTTGTGGTCGACCACGAGCAGCGTCTCCAGGGCGGGGTAGGACTGGTCGCGCACCGATGCCACCGCGGCGAGGATGTCGCCCCAGCGGTCCTCGGTGTAGACGCAGATCACCACCGAGACGGTCGGCATGCCGGTGCGTGGCGTGGGCACTGTGCTCAAGACACTTCCCCGCGGCTGGCGGCGGGCGCGATGGCGAGCGTCCCGCGTCGGCTCTGGGAACGGCGACCGGTGCCGCGTTCGCGCAGGATGACCTTCAGCACCCGCAGTCCGTCGCGCACGGCCCGCAGGTTGCTGGTGCCGTGGATGCGGACGAACTCGTGGCTGGGAATCTCCTGTACGCGCAGCCCGGCCTTCACCACTCTGATGTTCATCAGGGTCTCGACCTCGAAGCCGGCGCAGTCGAGGGCGATCTCGTCCAGGCAGTGCTTCCAGAACGCGTTGTAGCCGTAGCACAGGTCGGTGTAGCGGGCACCGAACTTGTGGTTGACCATCGAGGTCAGCACGCGGTTGCCCAGCTTGCGGATCAGCGTCATGTCGTCCGTGCCGCCGCCGTTGGCGAAGCGGGAGCCCTTGGCGAAGTCCGCGCCCCCCACCAGTGCGGAGACATAGCTGACGATCTCGGCGCCGTCCGCGGAGCCGTCGGCGTCGACCATCACGATGATCTCGCCCGTGCAGGCGGCGAAGCCGGTGATCAGCGCGTCGCCCTTGCCCTTGCCGAGCTGCTCGACGACCTTGACCTCCGGGTAGAGGTCGCGGGCGACCCGCACGGTGTCGTCGGTGGAATTGCCGTCGACCAGAACCACTTCGTGGATCCAGTCCGGCAGGGTCTTGAAGACGTACGGAAGGTTCTCCGCCTCGTTCATGGCGGGAATGACGACGCTCACCGGTGGCGCTATCGCGAAGTGCGACGTCACCGGACGGTAGCGGCCTGATGTCTCCGGATCCTCTTCACTGGCCGCCGGCCGCAGGAACGCACTCATGTGTCTTCTTTCCCTCTCGTCCGGTGGACCGCCTGCCCCAGCGGTCCAATCGTGTATCCGGTTCGAAAAGGGGGTACTCGCCTTGCCCGCCCGGCATGGAAGACCATGCGGACAGGGCGAGTTGGCAAGTATCACCGAGCCGCGCGACACGCGACCCGGCGCTGTTGACTGGCCGAGCGCGACACCCCCTGCCGCGCCCCGCGCCGGACATCATCGCGACGCTGTAGCCCTCCCCGAGCCGCTTGGAGATGATGGGCCGATGCGGGTAGATGTACGACGGTATTGAAGCTTGAGACTGTATGGCAAGAGGTGGGGCGGAGACTCCTCCTTTGGTGTTTTTTGCGCCTATGCAACTACCCGTACGGTCTCAGCTCTTGACGACGGCTTCGCCGGGTCCGGCACGCCGAGTCCGTCTCCGCCCGGCCGCCGGGCGCGTCACTCGCCGTGCCGGATGCGCCCCACGCGCTTGAGCAGCCGGTCGGCCGGCTCGAACAGCTCCGGCCGCGACAGCACCGTGTTGCGCAGCGCGCGCACCGGCGCCCGCCGGGCCCGGTACCCCAGCGCCACCGGGTGCCGCCGGGTCACCCAGCCCTCCGAGACGCTGAGCTCCCGGGTCTTGAGCGAGTCCTTGTACGCCTTCCCGCCCCGGCCCAGGTCCAGGTAGGCCAGCCCGTCCGCGGCGGCCCCCTCGGCCATCCGCATGTGCAGCACCAGTCCGGGGGAGTAGCGCGCGAACTCCGGGTCGTACGCCGGGAACCAGCAGGCCAGCACCGTGGTCGAGCGCAGCCCGAAGTGGGCCGCGACCGGCCGCCCGGCCGCGTAGAGCACCGACAGCAGCCCGGCGAACGACTCCGTGCGGGTGTGGAACAGCTGCTCGACGAGGTGGGATATCCAGGGGCGCGCGAAGCGGTCCGCACGCCCTGTTCTTCGGTACTGCGCCGATTTCCAGCCGGTCAGGACCCGCAGCACGGCCGGATCCCGCTCGTCGTGGACGTACCGGATCTCACCGAAGTCGCGCGCCAGCCGCCGCTCCTTGGCCAGCGTGGTGCGGGTGAACTTCGGCGACTGCTTGCGCAGGGCCGCCAGATAGCGCTCGTAGCCCTGGTCGACGTCGATGACGGGCGAGGCGTACGAACCGGAGGCCGCCATCTCGAACGGCTTCTGCCCCTCCACCAGGTGGTCGAACTCCCACAGCGACAGCCCGCAGGCGAGCAGCAGCTCGCGGGTGTCCCACTGGAAGCCGGGCCGGTGCACCAGGCCCTGGGCGTCGGAGACGCCCAGCCCGATGGCCCGCCCCACCCCCAGCGAGGAGCGCTGGAAGGGGAAGAACGCCACCGGCTCCCCGTCCTCCCGCACGACCGCTATCCGCGCCCCGCGCCGGCAGCGGCCCACGGCCAGTGCGAACTCCGGAGCGAGGAAAGGATTCGCGAGCTGCGGCGACCCGTCCTCCACGGCCCTCGCCTGCATCGCCGACCACGCCGCCCGGTCGGCCGCGGTGAGCTCACCGGGCCGGTACACGCTGATGTCCACGTCACGAAGCCCGACTTCTCGCGGCGCGGCCCCGATGGCGCCACGCGTGTGCCAGCAGGAACACCAGCAGGCTGACCGCCGCGACCGCCGCGACGCCGCCCCGCACCGTCCAGGCGTGCAGCGCCAGCATGACCTGGGCGATCAGCAGGTCGACGGCCACGGCCGCGCCCGCGGCCACCACCGACCGGCTGAGCGGGTCCAGGCCGCGCAGCGCGGCCGCCACGGCGCACGCGGGCGCCATGATCAGGAAGAACAGCGTGAACGGCGCGCGCAGGGGCGATCCGATGTCGGCGAGCGCCAGCACGCCGCCCACCCCGGCGATGGCCGCGGCCGCGCCCGCCACCACGGGGAGCGAGTCCCCCGCGGGCGCCCTCCTCCCGCCGCCACCGTCGCCCGTATCGTCCCGTTCCGCCGAATCGTCAAGACCGGTGAGATCAGTGAAGCTCTGCATTGGCGACTTAGCCCCCCGAAGCGCCGGATGCCGGGCTTCAATGTCGCGCAACGGGCAAAGGCACGTCAAGATGTGAAGGCCGTGCGAACAGCCCCCGAAGGGTGCGCCCGCCACAACCGGAGGCTGTCCGTCAGATGAACAGTCGGTGTGCCGGGACGACGATCCGACGGTGCGTCAATCAGGGATCCCCCGGGGCGGGTTGACAGCCTCCGACGAGTTCAACTGCTTCTAGCGGAATGTCATATACGCGACAGGAATCGGCCATCCTCCTAGGGTGTTGATCACCCGGTTTTGGCATGGACACTTCCAGCAACGCCGGGCCGCTGCTACCACGGTGGTGGCAGAAAACCCTGCTAAGGGAGATTCCATGAAACTGTCCCGGGTCGCGGGTGCCGCATCCGCGCTGTCCCTCACCGCCGCCCTCGCCCTCGGCGGGGCCGGCGTCGCGCACTCTGCCGAGCGAGCGTCAACCCCCGCCTACGTGGCGCTCGGTGACTCCTACTCCTCCGGCGTCGGCGCCGGCGGCTACGACTCCGCGAGCGGCTCCTGCAAGCGCAGCACGAGGTCGTACCCCGCCCTGTGGGCGGCGCGGAACGCCCCCTCCTCCTTCGCCTTCACGGCGTGTTCCGGCGCCCGAACGGGTGATGTTCTCGCCGGTCAGCTCGGCCCGCTCAACTCCTCCACCGGACTGGTGAGCATCAGCGTCGGCGGCAACGACGCCGGCTTCGCCGACACGATGACGGCCTGCGTCCTGGGCGGCGACAGCTCCTGCCTGAACCGCATCGCCACGGCCCGCGCGTTCATCCAGAACGAACTGCCCGCCAAGCTGGACGGCGTCTACTCGGCCATCAGATCCAGAGCCCCACGGGCCCAGGTCGTCGTCCTGGGCTATCCCCGCTTCTACCGGACGGGCGGCGTGTGCGCCGGCCTGAGCGACACCAAGCGCAAGGCCATCAACGCGGCCGCCGACCACCTCGACACGGTCATCGCCAAGCGGGCCGCCGACCACGGCTTCGCCTACGGGGACGTCAACACGACGTTCGCCGGGCACGAGCTGTGCTCGGGCAGCGCGTGGCTCAACAGCGTCTCCCTGCCGGTGGACGAGTCGTACCACCCGAACGCCACCGGTCAGGCGAGCGGGTATCTGCCGGTGTTCGCGAAGGCGGCCTAGCCTCCGGTTCCTCCGTACAGGCCCGACCCCGCCGACCCCGCCGACTCCGACGGCCCCGGCCCGGACGGGCTCGGCGGGCTCGGCGGGGTCGCCGAGGACGACGCACCGCCCGTCGGAGCCGGGGCGCAGCTCACCGTGAACGGCACCCGCTCCGAGGTCGCCTTGCGGGGGCTCCTGACCTCCACCGCGATCCAGTCCTTGGCCGGATCCCCGGTGCGGTGGCCGGTCTCCACGTGCTCCACGAGCTGCGTCAGCCCCGCCCCCGCGCCGAAGCGCAGGGTCTTCCACCCGCCGTCGCTCACCCGGCCGCTGCCCGTCACCCACCGGTAGACCACGTCCACCGGAACCCGGTCCACGGCGATGCCCGCCTGGAAGGAGGGAGCCGAGGAGCGCGGCGGCGGGCAGGAGCCGGAGTAGCTGTCGCGCAGCGCGGTCACGACGGCGTTCACCGCGGACGTGCCCGCGCCGGCGCCCGGCCCGGAGGCAGGCCCGGAGGCGGCGGCGGACGCCCCGGCCTTCCCGCCGCCGGCCGAGGACCGGCCCGCGTCCGGACCGCCGTCGCCGCCGCCGCGGGTCAGCCCCCACACCAGACCGGCCGCCGCCAGCGCCGCGACCAGCACGCCGGCCACCACCGCCGTCGTCCGCCCGCGCCGCCCCCGGGGCGCGGGAGCGTCTCCCGGTTCTCCCGGTGCGGGCGGCCCCGTTCCCCGCGCGGGCGGGGCCGGCTCGGCCGGCGCGCCGGCGACCGTCGGGGTGTACGCCCCGCCCGCCGCTCCCGGGGCGCTCGGCCCCGGACCGCCCGCGGCCACCGTCCGCAGCATGTTCTCCGCCTCCGCCACGCCCGGCCGTTCGGCGGGATCCTTCCGCAGCAGCGCCGCCAGGACGGGAGTGAGGGCACCCGCGCGCCGGGGCGGCGGGAGTTCGGTGTCGACCACGGCCCGCAGCGTGCTCAGCGGGGTGTCCTGGCGGAAGGGGGTGTGTCCCTCTACGGCGGCGTAGAGGGTGACGCCGAGCGACCACAGGTCCGACTCCGGGCCGGGCGGACGCCCCAGCGCCCGCTCGGGCGCCAGGAACTCCGGCGAGCCCACCAGCTGCCCGGTCGCCGTCAGCGCCGAACTGCCCTCGAGCGTCGCGATGCCGAAGTCGGAGAGCACGACACGCCCGTCGTTACCGATGAGCACGTTTCCCGGTTTCACATCGCGGTGGAGTACGCCCACGGCGTGCGCGCCCCGGAGCGCGGCCAGTACCTCCGCACCGATACGTGCGGCGCGGGCCGGGTCCAGGGGGCCCTCGGCCTCGAGCAGGTCCGCGAGCGACACGCCGCGCACGAGCTCCATGACGATCCACGGGCGGCCGTCGTCGCCCACCACGTCGTGGACGGTGACGACGTTGCGGTGCGACACGCGGGCCGCGGCCCGCGCCTCCCGCTCCAGCCTGGCGTACAGCCGGCTGACCTCGGGGCCGGGCATCCCGGCGGGCGCCAGGACCTCCTTGACCGCGACCTCCCTGCCCAGCACCTCGTCCCGGGCCTGCCACACCACGCCCATGCCGCCGTGCCCCAGCCGTCGCTGGAGCCGGTACCGGCCCGCCAGCAGTCGTCCCGTGCCGGAACTCCCGTCCATGACGTCCGTCCCTCCCCCGAGAGCGATTCGGGGTGAATGTACCGCAACGGAGCGTGATTGCCCCCTGTGCGGTACCGGAACGTCCCGGCCAACTCGCGCTGGGTGACGGCAGGTTCACGCCAGGCTCGTCAACGCCCTTGACGGGGTGGTGAATCCGACCCGCGGATGCGCGGGTGACGCGATGGGGCGATAGGGTTACTCTGCCTGGGCCGGGTGCCTCGTACGGGTGGGGAGTCTCATGGATCAGATAGCAATGCGCAGCAGGGCGCGTGTACCTGCCGTCAGCTACGGAAACGGCGCGTCCAGCGCGCGCCTCGACCGTCACCTCGCGGTGCTCGGCGGTCCCGCCGTGCCGCAGCGCGAGGCCGAGGGCGCGACCGTGCTGATGCGCGAGCTCACCGCGCGTGATCACACCCGTGCCGGGCAGAGCCGGACCGCCCGGGTCTCTCTGCTCGCCCCGCTGAAGCGGCTGCGCCGTTCGCTCTTCGGCAGTCACAGCGGCCCCGCCACCAGCACCGGCAGCAGCCCCGCCTGACGGTCCCCCCGGCCCGTACTCCTCAGCGGCCCGCCCTCATCCCCAGGGGCGGCCGACTCCACCGGCACTCCGCCGTCCCCTTCCTCCGGCGGCCCGCCCGTATCCTCCGACGGCCCGCGTCACCACGCCCGGGCCCGGCGCGGCGTCAGTGCGCGTCGAGCGTGACCGTGAACGAGAACCGGTCGCCGCGGTAGCGGATGCGGGCCACGTCGACGGGGCGGCCGGAGTCGTCGTAGGTGACGCCCGTGTAGTGCAGGATCGGGCTGAGCAGCGGCACCTGCAGCAGGCGGGCCGTCTCCGGGTCCGCCAGGCGGGCCTCCACGGTGTCCGTGATCCGGCTGATGCGCACCCCGACCGCGTCGCGCAGCACCTTCGTCATCGGCCAGCGGGCCAGGTCCGCGAGGTCGATGCGCTCGGCCACCTCGGGGCGGACGAAGTTCTCCGCCCAGTTCGTCGGCTCGCCCGACGTCTCCTCGGACCGCAGCCGCCGGTAGGCCATCGCCTCGTCCAGGCCGGGGAAGTGCTCGGCCAGGTCGGCCGGCACCGCCACGAGGCCGTGCTCCAGGACGGCCGTGCGCTCGCCGGACTGCTGGGCGACGATCGTGTCGACCGAGCCCAGCAGCCGTACGGGCGAGCCGCGCCGGGCGCTCGGCTCGATGAAGGTCCCGCGCCGGCGGTGCCGGCTGATGAGCCCCTCCGCCTCCAGCTCCTTCAGTGCCTGCCGCATGGTCAGCACGCTCACGCCGTAGTGGGTGGCGAGGGCGTCCTCGGTGGGCAGGCGCAGCGGGTCGTCCGGGCGCCGCCCGAGTATCGAGGCGCGCAGCGACTGTGTGACCTGGTACCACAGCGGGAGCTTGCGGTTGAGTGCGAGGGAGTCGGGGGCGAAGGTCGTCACGGGGAACTCCGGGATGGGGTACCACCCATGCCGTTCGGGCCATGGGGGAGGGACGTCAGCGGCTGAAGTGGCGCTCCAGACCCTGCCATACCCCGTCGTAGCCGCTTTGAAGGTGGTCGGCCTCCGCCGCCTGCCGCGTCAGCGTCACCGGCCAGCGGGTCTCGAACATGAAGGCGAGGCCGTCGTCCACCTTGTGCGGCTTCAGCTCGGCCGCGCTCGCCCGGTCGAAGGTCTCCCGGTCCGGGCCGTGCGCCGACATCATGTTGTGCAGCGATCCGCCGCCCGGGACGAATCCCCCCTCGCCGGCGGTCTTGGCGTCGTAGGCGCCCTCGATCAGGCCCATGTACTCGCTCATCACGTTGCGGTGGAAGTACGGCGGCCGGAAGGTGTCCTCGCCGACGAGCCAGCGCGGCGCGAAGACCACGAAGTCCACGCCGGCCAGGCCCGGGGTGTCCGACGGCGAGGTGAGCACCGTGAAGATCGACGGGTCCGGGTGGTCGTAGCTGACCGAGCCGATGACGTTGAAGCGGCGCAGGTCGTAGACGTAGGGGACGTGGTTGCCGTGCCAGGCGACGACGTCCAGCGGGGAGTGGTCGTAGGTCGCCGACCAGAGGTTGCCGCAGAACTTGTTGACCACCTCGACGGGGCCTTCGACGTCCTCGTAGGCCGCGACCGGGGCAAGGAAGTCCCGGGCGTTGGCCAGTCCGTTGGCGCCGATGGGGCCGAGGTCGGGCAGGACGAAGGGCTGCCCGTAGTTCTCGCAGACGTAGCCGCGGGCGGTCGCGTCCAGCAGCTCGACGCGGAAGCGGACCCCGCGCGGGATCAGCGCCACATGGCCGGGCTCGGCGCGCAGCAGCCCGAACTCCGTACGCAGCAGCAGCCCGCCGCGCTCGGGGACGATCAGCAGCTCGCCGTCGGAGTCGCTGAACACCCGCTCCATGGAGGCGTTGGCGTGGTAGAGGTGCACGGCCATGCCCGTGCGCTGGGTGGCGTCGCCGTTGCCGCCCACGGTCCACAGCCCGGCGAGGAAGTCCGTCCCCGCGGCGGGCTCGGGCTGCGGGTTCCAGCGCAGCCGGTTGGGGTCGGGGACGGTCTCGGTGAAGGGCGCGCCGCGCAGCGCGCCGCCGTCCACCCGGGTGAACGGCGGGTGGGCGGCCGAGGGGCGGATGCGGTACAGCCACGATCTGCGGTTGTGCCGGCGGGGCTCGGTGAAGGCGGAGCCGCTGAGCTGCTCGGCGTACAGGCCCAGCGGCGCCCGCTGCGGGGAGTTGCGGCCCTGCGGCAGCGCGCCGGGCACGGCCTCGCTGCTGTGCTCGTTGCCGAACCCGGACGAGTACGCCAGCGCCTCGGCCGTCTTCCGTGCCTGCTCGTTGCCCGTACCGCTCATCGCGTGCTCCCGCTGCCGGTGGATCGCCCAAGGATTCGATTCCTATGGATGACCGTAGGATTCCTGGGCGGGCACGTCAATGGATCAGCTGCGACAGGAGGGGACGCTGCCCGGAAACGGTCGTCGCGGCGGCCGGAACCCCCGGCCGGGCACCGCTCAGGACCCGGGCCGGCCCCGGTGCCACTGCGGGGACGGCAGATGGATCAGTATGAGCGCGAATCCGGCGAGGGTGACGTTCCGGACGGCGGCCGTCAGGCCGTTCCACTTGGCCGACTGCCACATCGCGAACCACTCGCCGCCTATGGCCATGAAGCCCAGCCCGAACAGCAGCAGGAGCATCACCAGCCCCACCGTGGTGGCCCGCCGGGCCCGGTCGAAGCCCCGCCCGCCGGACCCGAGGTCGCGCAGCCACAGCAGCGTGGCCGCGAGGAGCACCAGCGCGGCCAGCGCCTCCCAGCCGATGATCGCGACGTAGACGGCGTCCTGGACGGTGCGGTCGGTGATCGCCCGCCACATCAGGTCCTCGTCCTGGAAGGTGGTGTCCATCGCCAGGACGTGCCGGACGAACTCCTGGTTGGTGCCGAAGTCGGTGATGTTGCCGAAGGCGACGAGCGTCATCAGGACCGCCGCCGTGGCGGTCAGCGCCGTGGCCGCCGCCGGCAGGGTGCGCTCAGCGGTCATGGCGGTATGCATGCCCGGGCGGCCGGTCCCGTACGCACCCCTAAGCGCTTGCTCAGGAGGCGGGGTATGGTGTGCGTTCCCTTCCGTCGGCGAACAGGGCCCGCAGCGGGCCCGGAGAGCGGGGCACGCTATGGGCGCGCAGGCGCAGCGCACCGAGGAGTGGGCCGACGTCACGCCCGACGCCGCCCGGAGGCTGCTCACCGCGGCCGTCGAGGCCTTCGCCGAACGCGGCTACCACGCCACCACCACGCGGGACATCGCCGGCCGCGCCGGCATGAGCCCCGCCGCACTCTACATTCACTACCGCACCAAGGAAGAGCTGCTCTACCGCATCAGCGGCGTCGGCCACCGACTCGCCCTCGGCATCCTGCGCCAGGCCCGCGACGGCGCCGGCACCCCCGCCGAGCGGCTCGCCGACGCCGTGCGCCGCTTCGTGCGCTGGCACGCCGAACACCACACCACCGCCCGCGTGGTGCAGTACGAGCTCGGGGCGCTCGGCGAGGAGCACTACGCCGAGATCGTCGCGCTGCGCCGGGACACCGACGGCGCGGTGCGCGACATCATCGAGGACGGCGTCGCGGCGGGCGACTTCGACGTCCCCGACGTGCGCGGCACGACGCTCGCGGTGCTCTCCCTGTGCATCGACGTCGCCCGCTGGTTCAACGCGGACGGCAAGCGCACCCCCGGAGAGGTCGGCGAGCTCTACGCCTCCCTGGTGCTGCGCATGGTCGGCTGCGCCGAGGACAGCTGACGTACAGTCGGATCCGTGCCCCAGATTCCACTGAAAGTCCACGAGCTGACGGTCGGGCAGCTCTCCGCCCGTAGCGGCGTCGCCGTCTCGGCCCTGCACTTCTACGAGGCCAAGGGGCTGATCACCAGCCGCCGCACCAGCGGCAACCAGCGTCGCTACGGCCGTGACGCGCTGCGCCGGGTCGCCTTCATCCGCGCCTCCCAGCGGGTCGGCATCCCGCTCGCCGCGATCGGGGACGCGCTCGCCAAGCTGCCCGACGGACGCACCCCCAACCGGGCCGACTGGGCCCGGCTCTCGGAGGACTGGCGCACGGAACTGGACGAGCGGATAACGCGGCTGATCAACCTGCGCGACCGCCTCGACAGCTGCATCGGCTGCGGCTGCCTGTCCCTGGACTCGTGCGCGCTGTCCAACCCCGAGGACCGCATAGGCGACCGCGTCAACGGCTCGTTCCTGGGCGGCTGAGCCGCGGCGGGGCGGGACCGCCGGGGGCCGGCGCTCCCCGGTCGCGCGGGGAGCGCGCCCTCACACCGTCGCGTACCGTCCCGCGAAGGCGTACCGCCGGGCCGCGAGCAGCGCGGCGGGGGTGAGCACGGACACCGGGACCACGATGCCGCAGTCGGTGCAGACGGGTCCCTCGAGCGGGTAGCGCTCCAGGTCGGTGCGCCATTCGATGCGCTCCTGGGCGCACACCGGGCAGGCCTCGCCGGGCGCGGACTCCATCGCCGCCATCACCCGGCGCAGGACGTCGGCGAGCCGGGCGTCCGGCGTCACGTCGGGCGACGCGCACGGCACGATGTCACAGCCGCCCCAGGTGTTGCGGTGCCAGTCGTCGACGGCGCTGGGCTGGCGGATGCCGTCGTGCTTCTCGCGGCGGCGCCGGCCCGCGAACCCGGCCTCGTACGCCAGCCAGACCTCGCGCGCCTCCTCCAGCTCGGCCAGCGCGGCGATCAGCAGCGCGGGGTCGGGTGCGCGGTCGTCGGGGGCGAGGCCGGCGCGGGCGCACAGATGTCGCCAGGTCGCCCGGTGTCCGTAGGGGGCGAAGCGCTCGAGGCATTTGCGCAACGAGGTCCGCCGTAGCGCGATGGTGTTGCGGGGATTGCGGACCTCTCGGGCCAGTGCTCTGAAACCTGCCACTGCATCCCACCTCCGGCGGCGCGGACTCGGATCGTCATGGAAGGGACGTATCCCGTCGCCCATCGGATCCATCCGATCTTCGGATCCTCCGGACACGCGTACGTCCGACTCCGGTCTGCTACCCCCAAAGGGCGCACAGATGTGAGGGTCCGCGAAGGTGGCGGATGATCGCCCACCGGCCGGACGGCCGCCCGGCGGTCAGCGGACGAGCCGCCCGGCCAACAGGATCAGGCGCGCCAGCTCGCCGTGGCAGATGTCGCTGTGGGCGCCCGAGGGCGGGCCGCCGCGCCGGACGACCGCCGCGACGTCGACGTTCACGCACCCCTCGGCGGGCAGCGCCGCGAGGGCCCGGTCGAGCCGCAGGCTCTCGGTGCCCTCCACGGCCTGGACGCCGTCGTGGCCCATCGCGCCCCAGCGGGCGTCGCGCGGGCCGAACGCCGAGGCGGGGTCGCGGGAGACCTGGGAGGCGAGGGGATAGAGCAGGCCCAGCGCCTGGTCGTGGTGCGAGTGGCAGCACACCACCGGACCGCGCACCCTGCTCTGCAGCCCCTTCAGGGCGCCGCCCCGGCCGGCGTCGAAGGGCAGCCGGGGCGCGAAGGCGTAGTGCGAGAAGGCGCCTTGAAGCAGGGTGAGGGAGTGCACGCAGCCGGTGCGCTCCGGAAGCGCGCCGAGCGCGAACGCCATGAGCCGCGCGCCGAAGCTGTGCCCCACCAGATGGACCCGCAGCTCGGGGGCGGCCTCGGCGAGCAGCCCCAGCACCGGCCCCAGCCCCGCGCCGCCGACCGTGCCCGCGCGCCGTTTCATCTCCCAGTACGAGCCCTGGCGCAGCAGCTCGAGGGCGCCGCTCCACAGCCGCCGGCCGAGATCGCCGAAGAGCTCGGCCCTGCCCGGGTCGGCCGCCGCGCCGGGGGGATCCTCCATGGCGGCCAGCGCGTCCGCGAAGCGGCCGCACACGCGCGCCGGGTCGTCGGCGAACATCACCGGCTCCGCGGCGGCCTCCGCGTCCGGCTCCATGTCGTGCGCGGACGGGCCCGCGGCGGCCGCCGCACCCGGCCGGCGCGGGGCGACCAGCCGGCGCACGAGGGCCGCGAACTCCTCCAGCCGCGCCGGGTCGTCGGGCCGCCGCTCGAGCAGTTCCGCCAGCCGGTCCAGCAGCGTCTCGTTGCCGGGGAAGGCCCGGGCCAGCGCCCGCAGCGTCGCGGGCTCGAGGCAGGGCGCGGCGGCGGGCGCGGCGGCCGGTGCGGCGGAGGGCGCGGGGAAGTCCGGAATCGGCTCGTCCGCGAAGCGCATGGACGGCCAGATCACGCCGGCGTAGCCGAGGCGCGCGGGGCTCCCGCTCTCCCTGAGAAGGGCGGGGAAGGGGGCGAGGAAGCGGTCGTAGAGGAGGGTGGCGGTCGGCCGGTCGTTGTTCCAGCCGTGCGCGAAGACCACCAGGTCGGTGAGTCCCCGCTCCGGCACCTCCCGTACCAGGGCGTCCCGCTCGCCCGCGTCGGGATCCCCCTCGGCGTCGAACGTCAGCTCCCAGTACGGCTCCACGGATATGCCCGCCATGGCGCGTCCCCCTGCCCCGGTCCGGTGTGCGCGCATCTTCCTGCCGTCAAGAGGACATGTCCAGTCTCTCCCGTGCCGGTTCACCCGTCCGTGAGTCACGCGCCGAAAGCCCGTGTGCGGGGTCAGGTGTACGGAAACGTGCGGTGGGGGCCGATCGGCCCCTACCGCCACGACATACCGACCGGTTAGTCTGCGCGGGCCGTCGGTGCGAGGGAGGTACGAGCGTGAAGTCCGTACGGAACGCGGGAGTTGTGGTCACCGGGGCGGGCGGCGGCATCGGCGCCGCGCTCGCCCGCCGGTTCGCCGCCGAGGGGGCCCGCGTCGTGGTCAACGACCTCGACGCCGCCAAGGCCGCCGCCGTCGCCGACGAGACCGGCGCCACCGCCGTCCCCGGCGACGCCTCCGCGGTCCTGCCCGCCGCCCGCGAGGCCCTGGGCGGCGTGATCGACGTCTACTGCGCCAACGCCGGCGTCGCCCACACCGGCGGCCCCGAGGCCGGCGAGGACGCCTGGGCCGAGGCCTGGGACGTCAACGTCATGGCCCACGTCCGCGCGGCCCGCGGGCTGCTCCCCGGATGGCTCGAGCGCGGCAGCGGGCGCTTCGTGTCCACGGTCTCCGCGGCCGGCCTCCTCACGATGGTCGGCTCGGCCCCGTACAGCGTCTCCAAGCACGCCGCCCTCGCCTTCGCGGAATGGCTCTCGCTCACCTACCGCCACCGCGGCGTCGACGTGCACGCCATCTGCCCGGCGGGCGTCCGCACGGACATGCTGCGCGACGCCGGGGCCGTGGGCGACCTCCTCCTGCGGCCCACCGCCGTCGACCCCGCGGCCGTGGCGGACGCGCTCTTCGAGGGCATGGCCGCGGGCCGCTTCCTGATCCTCCCGCACCCCGAGGTGGCCGGCTTCGCCGCCGCCCGCGCGGCCGACCCCGACCGCTGGCTCGAGGGGATGAACCACCTCCAGCGCAAGGTCGAGGACCTGGCCCCGCCCCCGGACCGGCCGGCACCGGACTCGGGCGGGCGGCCGCGGGACTAATGTGCGGGACGTGCACGGGGCACAGCGGCGGAAGGGCGGGTGGCGGGCGATGACGACCAGGACGGCGACGGCCGGGGTGACGGACAGCGGCGGAAGGCCGGTGCCGCGGCGGCTGCTGGCCGCCGCCACCCGGCTGTTCGCCGAACGGGGCTACGACCGTACGTCCGTACAGGAGATCGTGGAGGCGGCGGGCGTCACCAAGGGCGCGCTGTATCACTATTTCGGGTCGAAGGACGATCTGCTGCACGAGGTCTACGGGCGGGTGCTGCGGCTCCAGCAGGAGCGGCTCGACGGCTTCGCGGGCGCGGACGCGCCGGTGGAGCAGCGGCTGCGGGCCGCCGCGGCCGACGTCGTGGTGACGACCATAGAGAACCTCGACGACACGAAGATCTTCTTCCGGTCCATGCACCACCTCGGCCCCGAGAAGTGCAAGCAGGTGCGCGCCGAACGCCGCCGCTACCACGAGCGGTTCCGGGCCCTGGTCGAGGAGGGCCAGCGCACGGGCGTCTTCAGCTCCGCGACCCCGGCCGACCTGGTGGTGGACTACCACTTCGGCTCCGTCCACCACCTCGGCAGCTGGTACCGCCCGGACGGCGCGCTCACGCCCCGGCAGGTCGCCGACCACCTGGCGGACCTGCTGATGCGGGCGCTGCGACCGTAGGGCCGGGGCCCGGGCCTCTTCGGCCCCGGGCCCCTGCCCCTCGGCTTCCCCTCAGTTCCGCTCGGCTTCCCCTCAGCGGTATTGCGCGAGCTCCCGGCGGGCCAGCGAGCGCTGGTGCACCTCGTCCGGCCCGTCGGCCAGGCGCAGCGTCCGCGCCGCGGCCCACAGCTCCGCCAGCGGGAAGTCCTGGCTCACCCCCGCCGCCCCGTGCAGCTGCACCGCCTTGTCGAGGATGTCCACGACCGTGCGCGGGGTGGCGATCTTGATGGCCTGGATCTCGGTGTGGGCGCCCTTGTTGCCCACGGTGTCCATGAGCCACGCGGTCTTCAGCACCAGCAGCCGCAGCTGCTCCACGGCCACGCGCGCGTCCGCGATCCACTCCCGCACCACCCCCTGCCGGGCGAGCGGCTCGCCGAAGGCCGTACGGGTCAGCGCCCGCCGGCACATCAGCTCGATGGCCCGCTCGGCCATGCCGATCAGGCGCATGCAGTGGTGGATGCGGCCGGGGCCCAGCCGGGCCTGGGCGATGGCGAAGCCGCCGCCCTCCTCGCCGATCAGGTTGCCCGCGGGCACGCGGACGTCATCGAAGACGACCTCGGCGTGACCGCCGTGGTAGTGGTCCTCGTAGCCGTAGACCGTCATGGCCCGCCGGATCTCCACGCCGGGGGTGTCGCTCGGCACCAGCACCATCGACTGCCGGCGGCGGACGTCCGCGGCGCCCGGGTCGGTCTGGCCCATCACGATGAAGATCCGGCAATTCGGGTGCAGGGCGCCGGAGATGTACCACTTGCGGCCGTTGATGACGTACGTGTCGCCGTCCCGCTCGATGCGCGTCTCGATGTTCGTCGCGTCGGAGGAGGCCACCTCCGGCTCCGTCATCGCGAAGGCCGAACGGATCTCGCCGGCGAGCAGCGGGCGCAGCCAGCGCTCGCGCTGCTCCCGGCTGCCGAACTGCGCCAGCAGCTCCATGTTCCCGGTGTCGGGCGCCGCGCAGTTGAGGGCCGTGGGGGCCAGCTGCGGGCTGCGGCCGGTGATCTCGGCCAGCGGCGCGTACTGCAGGTTGGTCAGCCCGGCGCCGCGCTCCTCGCCGGGCAGGCCGTCCCCGTCCGGGAGGAACAGGTTCCACAGCCCTTGCCGGCGCGCCTCCGCCTTGAGCTCCTCCACCACCGGCGGCACGTCCCACGGGGAGGCGAGCTTCGCGCGCTGTTCTGCGGCGGTGGCCTCGGCCGGGTGAACGTGCTCGTCCATGAAGGCCAGCAGCCTGCCGCGCAGTTCCTCGGTACGGGCGTCGAATGCGAAGTCCATGGGACTCAGCCCTCCTCGAGGGTGGTCAGGCCGTTGCGGACGAAGAGCGGGACCAGCTGCCCGATGCGGTCGAAGCCCGCGCCGACGGTCTGCCCCAGGGTGTAGCGGTAGTGGATGCCCTCGAGGATCACGGCGAGCTTGAAGTAGGCGAACGCGGTGTACCAGGGCAGCGCCGTCACGTCGCGGCCCGAGCGGGCGGCGTACCGCTCGACGATCTCGGCCGGCGTGGGATGGCCGGGCGCCTCGCGCGTGGTGCCGACGGGGGAGCCGGCGACGGCCCGCTGCTCGCTGTACATGACCAGCAGGCCCAGGTCGGTGAGCGGGTCGCCGAGCGTGGACATCTCCCAGTCCAGGACGGCCGCGACGGTGTCGTCGGCGCCGACGAGCACGTTGTCGAGCCGGTAGTCACCGTGCACGACGGCCGGGGCGGGAGAGCGGGGCAGCGCCGCGCCCAGCGCCGCGCGCAGCTCGTCGATCCCGGCCAGCTCACGGCTGCGGGAGGCCTCGAGCTGCTTCCCCCACCGCCGCAGCTGCCGCTCCAGGAACCCCTCGGGCCGCCCGAAGTCCGCGAGCCCGGCCGCCTCCGGGTCCACGGCGTGCAGCTCGACGAGCGTGTCGGCGAGCCCCAGCACGACCTCGCGCGTACGCCGCGGGCCGATCGCGGCGAGCTGCCCGGCGGTGCGGTACGGCGTGCCCTCGACGAACTCCATGACGTAGAAGGGCGCCCCGATCACGTCCTCGTCCTCGCACAGCAGCACCGCCCCCGGCACCGGGACCGCCGTCCCCCGCAGCGCGCTGATCACCCGGTGCTCGCGCCGCATGTCGTGCGCGGTCGCCAGCACGTGCCCGAGCGGCGGCCGGCGGACCGCCCACCGCGACGTCCCGTCGGTGACGGCGTACGTGAGGTTGGACCGGCCCCCCTCGATCAGCCCGGCCGTCAGCTCCCCGCCCACCAGCCCGGGCAGCACCCGGTCCAGATGGGCCCGAAGCCGCTTCGGATCGAGTCCGGGGGGATTGCCCTTGCTCATCGCACGCTCCTCGTCAGGGGAGTTGGCCGCCACGTCCGGAGGCCATCATGCCGACCGGTCGGTATGTCGTCCAGGGGTCTCCTCGGCCTCGTGTCCCAGAGAACGCTCCGCGTTGTCGATGAGCTCCTTGTAGGTCAGCACCTCCACCCGGTTCCGGTGGGTGTTGTGGACGCGGAGCGTTTCGTTGATCTCGCTCTCCGGAATTCCGGGATGGGCGTCGGGGTGCCCGATGAGGACGACGCCGGTGGCG
Source organism: Streptomyces griseocarneus (assembly GCF_014655595.1). GTDB lineage: Bacteria > Actinomycetota > Actinomycetes > Streptomycetales > Streptomycetaceae > Streptomyces > Streptomyces griseocarneus. The sequence goes on from NZ_BNBL01000007.1 coordinate 115,794, forward strand.
CGGCGGGTCTCGTAGCCGAACTCCTCACGGATCCGCTCACGGTGCTCATCCAGCCCCACCAGGTAGTGGACCACCTGTCCCACGGCATCGTTGACGTGATGGGAGGGCACCCATCCGTTGCGATGCCGCTTGACGAGCCCGTCACCGAGCCGCGCCGCTTGCTTGAGCTCCACGACGTGCAGCGCGCCGTCCCCGCGGATGAGCGGGATGTCGACTTCGTTTCCCGGCACGAGGCGGCGGTGCGCCGCCTCGCCGACGAAGCGGCCGCCGAAGATCCAGTACTGGCCACGCAGGGCGCGCTGGAGGTCGTGCTCCGAGGCCAGGGGGTCCTCGGCCACCTGCCGCAGGTGGGCGAGCGCCGCCGATCGGCGCTGCCATTCGGCCGCTTGCAGGACGAGCCGCCCGTCCTCGTCGGCGGCCAGGACGGCCAGGGCCTCGGGTGACGACACGATGCGGCGGGCCGCTTCCTTCGCATCGATCTCCACCCTGCGCTGCAGGACGCGCTCCATCCAGAGCGCCATTTCGGCTCGGCCACGGGGTATGCGGTACCGGGCCGGCTCTTCGGCAGGTGCCTCCAGGAACGGCACGTCCAGGCTCTGTGCCTCGATGTGGGCGAGAAGCTCGCCGGCCGAGGCCTCCGGCTGCTCGTCCACGAAGGTGCGGCCCACTTCCGTCCAGAACTTGCTGCTGGCGCGGAGGGTCGCCGACAGCCAGTTCCGGACGTTGTCGTTGCGCGGCCCCTGCTGGAACAGGCGGTACTTTTCCTCGAAATCGGGTCGGAGCAACCGTCCCTGGGCGTAGTAAAGGCAGTCCTGCAGGACGCGCAGCACCTCCCAGTCCTCGGCCTCGCTCGCGCTCTTGCGAGCCTCCCCGAGCAGATCCAGCAGCCGCCGGCCACCTCTGCGGTTCCCCCCGGCCCCGCCGTTCATATGGCGACGCGCGGCGTCGATGCGGTCCTTGACCGCGGTGGCTGACGCCGCTTCGTACGTCTTGTCGAGAACCAGCTCCAGCGCCCAGTCCGATCTCACGTCCATGCGCCGCATTGTGGTACCGGGCACTGACAATGCGGCGCCGCAGGCGTCACGCGTGGCAGGCGATGGGGCGGCCGCCGTTCATCGTCTGCATGTCGGCGAGCACGGTGGGGGCGTCGAGCGGGGCGCCGAGGGGGAGGCCGTCCAGTTCGGCGTAGGCGCGGTGGAGGTTGGCGACCAGGCGCTCGCTCTCGCGCAGGGACGCGAACTCGCCGAGGTCGGCGGTGCGGGCGGCCTCCAGTGGGGTGCGGCCGGCGGCGTGGGAGGTGCGGGCCAGGTCCTCGACGAAGCGCAGGTAGGCCTCGACGGTGTCGTAGACCCCGGGGTCGGTGACCCGGCCGTGGCCGGGCACGACGACGGGGGCGTCGAGGGCGCGCAGCCGCTCCACGGCGCGCAGCGAGCCGCTGAGCGAGCCCATCATGAGGAACGGCGTGCCGCCGTGGAAGACGAGGTCGCCGGTGAAGACGATGCCGTGGGCGGGCAGCCAGGCGATGGTGTCGCCGACGGTGTGGGCGACGCCGGGGTGGATCAGGCGCACCTCAATCTCGCCGATGTGCAGGGTGAGGGTGTCGCTGTAGGTGAGCGTGGGGGCGGTGACCTCGACGTGGCCGTAGTCGACCTCGGGCCACAGGGTGTGCAGCTGCAGGCCCGCGGCGAGGACCTCGCGGCGGCAGTCGTCGTGCCCGATGACGGTGGCCTCGGGGGTGAAGACGCAGTTGCCGTAGGTGTGGTCGCCGTGGTGGTGGGTGTTGACCAGGAGGGAGGGGCGCGGGGCGCCGCTCGCCGCCACCGCGTCGCTCAGCAGCAGGGCCCGCCGCTCGGTGGGCGCGGTGTCGATCAGCAGGGTGCGTCCGCCGCCGGTGACGATGCCGGCGTTGTTCAGGCACCAGCCGCCGTCGGGCTGCACGAAGGCGCTCACCCCGGGGGCGAGCGGGACGGTGTAGGGCTCGGTGCCCTCGGCTCCCGGGGCGGGTGCGGTGGTGCGCGTGCTGGTCATGCGAAGGCCTCCCGTGCCGTCCGCCGCCCGGCCGGGCGGATCCGATCACCCGTCAGAATACGGGCGGGCGGCGCCGCTTCACCCCCGGTGCTCGAGTCCCGGCCGCAGGCGCGCGAGGAGGTCGTACAGGGCCGTGCGCTCGTCCTCGTCGAGGGCGTCGAGCGCGCTGTGCGTGGCCTGCATCTCGGCGCGCACGCGGCGGATGGTCTCGTGGCCCTCGTCGGTGGCGACCACGTTCTTGACCCGGCGGTCGGACGGGTCGGGCTCCCGGCGCACCAGGCCGCGCGCCTCCAGCCGGTCCACGATGCCGGTGACGTTGGAGGCGTCGCACAGCAGCAGCGCGGCCAGGCCCCGCATGGGCACCGGGCCCTTGAGCTGGGCCAGCAGCTTGGCCTGGACGGAGGTGAGGCCGTGGCGGGCGGCGGCGGCCGCGAAGTCCTGCCACTGGGCGGTGCCGAGCGCGGCCACGAGCTCCAGGAGCTGGGCCTTGGTCGGGGGGTGCGGGGTGGGGCCGGTCATGGCTTCGAGTGTACTCAAGAGCTTTATGTCATTAACCATTAACTTGACTACCTGAAGTATCCCCGCCTACCGTGGTCCGAGTTGCTTGACGATCTCAAGCATCCATGTCGTGAAGTAACGCTGAGCAACTCGAAGGAACACCCCCGCCCCATGACCTCCCAGGCCCCCGCCGCGCCGGGCAGCCGGCGCAACGAGACCGTCGTCGTCTTCGCGCTGAGCCTCGCCGCCATGGTCGTCTCGATGATGCAGACCCTGGTCGTGCCGATCCTCGGCCTCATCCAGAACGACCTCGAGACCACCTCCGCCAACGTCAGCTGGGTCACCACCGCGACCCTGCTCTCCGCCGCCGTCTTCACCCCGCTGCTCGGCCGCTTCGGCGACCAGCACGGCAAGAAGCAGACCCTGGTCGGCGTGCTGATCGTCATGGTCGCGGGCTCCGTCCTCGCCGCCGTGACCCACTCCCTGCTCTGGCTGATCGTCGGCCGGGTCCTGCAGGGCGCCGCCACCGCGATCTTCCCGCTCGCACTGTCCGTGCTGCGCGAGGAGATCCGCCCGGCCAAGCTGCCCGGCGCCATGGCCATGGTCAGCGGCACCCTCGCCTTCGGCAGCGGCCTGGCGCTCGTGGCCACCGGCCTGCTCACCTCCGGCGACAACCCCGACTACCGCAGCGCCTTCTGGCTGGCCACCGGCCTCGCCGCGCTCGCCCTGATCGCCGTCGTCGCCCTCGTCCCCGCCACCCGCGAGACCACCGGCGGCCGCACCGACGTCCTCGGCGCCCTCACCCTGGCCGCGACCCTGGTGCTGCTCCTGCTGCCCATCACCCAGGGACACGAGTGGGGCTGGTCCTCCGCCCGTACGCTCGGCTGCTTCGCCGGCGCCGTGGTGATGGCCGCGCTCTGGACGCTGGTCGAGCGGAAGGTGCGCGAGCCGCTGGTGGACATGCGGATGTTCGCCCACCGCCCGGTGCTCTTCGCCAACGTCGCCGGCCTGCTCGTCGGCTTCGGCTCCTTCGCCCTGTTCATCGGCGTCTCCTACCTCGTCCAGATGCCGTCGAAGGTCGCCGGCTACGGCTTCTCCGCCAGCGTCCTGCGCGCCTCCGTCGAGTACCTGCTGCCCAGCACCATCGTCTCGCTGCTCGCGGCCCCCGTCGGCGGCCAGCTCGTCCGCCACAAGGGCCCGCGCCTGGTGCTGCTGCTCGCCTCGCTGATCGGCACCGCCGGCTTCGTGTGGATCGCCCTCGACCACGAACACGCGTTCTCCGTCATCGCCGCCGGCATGCTCGTCGGCGCGGCCATCAGCTTCGGCTACGCCGCCATGCCGGCCGTGATCGTCGCCAGCGTGCCGCACCAGCAGACCGGCATCGCCAACGGCATCAACTCCATCTCCCGCTCGACCGGCAGCGCCATCGGCAGCGCCATGATCACCACGGTCCTGGCCTCCAAGAGCGTCGAGCACCTGCCGCCGGGTGCGCCCAAGCTGCCCGCCGAGAGCCAGTTCACCCTCACCTTCGTGATCGCGGGCACCGCGTTCGCCCTGGTCGCCCTGGTGGCCTGGGCCGGCCTGCGGAAGATCCACACCCTGCGGGCCGCCGCGGTGGCGGCCGCGGCCCCGGCGGCCGACGCTGGGACGGGCGGCCCGCTCAAGGCATCGACCGACGCACCGAGCGACAACGCACCGAGCGACAAGGAGACGGCACGATGAAGGCTGTCAGTTACCGCACCTACGGGGGCCCCGAGGTGCTGGAGTACGGCGAGCTGCCCGACCCCCGCCCCGGTCCGGACAGCGTCCTGGTCCGGGTCAGGGCCGCGGCGGTCAACCCCGTCGACTGGAAGGCCCAGGCCGGCTACCTCGCCGGCATGATCGAGCCGGTCTTCCCCGTCGTTCCCGGCTGGGACGTCTCCGGCGTCGTCGTCGCCCTGGGCGCCGACACCCCCGAGTTCCAGGTGGGCGACGAGGTCATGGGCTACGTCCGCGAGGACTTCCTCTCCCGCGGCACCTTCGCCGAGTACGTCGCCGCCCCGGTGCGCACGCTCGCCCGCAAGCCCGCGGGCCTCTCCTTCGAGGAGGCCGCGGGCCTGCCCCTGGCAGGGCTGACCGCCTACCAGGCCCTCAAGGCCGCGCGGGCCGGCGAGGGCGACACCGTCCTCGTCCACGCCGCCGCCGGCGGCGTGGGCTCCATGGCCGTCCAGCTCGCCCGGCACCTCGGCGCCCGCGTCATCGGCACCGCCAGTGAGCGCAACCACGACTACCTGCGCTCGCTGGGCGCCGAGCCCGTGACGTACGGCGACGGCCTGAACGAGCGGGTACGGGCCATGGCGCCCGGCGGCGTGGACGTCGTCCTCGACTTCGTGGGCGGGGTCGTCAAGGACTCGGCCGCGGTGACCGCCGACGGCGCCCGCCTGGTCTCCATCACCGACCCGGAGGTCAACGAGCTCGGCGGCCGCCTGCTGTGGGTCCGCCCGGACGTCGCGGACCTCACCGCCCTCGGCCACCTGGCCGAGCAGGGGGTGCTGTCCGTGGAGGTCGCCCAGGTCTTCCCCCTGGAGAAGACCGCCGACGCCCAGCGCCTCAGCGCCGAGGGCCACACCCGCGGCAAGATCGTGGTGACGCCCTAGGGCGTGTCCTAGGCGGTACGCCCGTGCCGGACGGGCCGGCGCTCAGCCCGTCCGGCGGCGGTGTTCCCGCAGCCGGGCGTAGGCCGCCAGCCCGTCCGGCACCCACTCCCACGCGTCCAGGCGCGCTTGCAGCTCTTCCTCCGGGAGGAAGTCCCACCAGGCCACCTCCTCCTCCTGCGGCGCGACCGGCAGGTCGCAGCGGACCTCGTAGACCGCCGACCACCACCGCCCGCCGGGCCCCTCGTACAGGAACCGGAACAGCGGCGTGGGCGCCGGCAGCCCGCTGACCCCCAGCTCCTCCTCCGCCTCGCGCAGCGCGGCCCGGTCGTAGGACTCGCCGGTGCCGAGGACCCCGCCCACGAACATGTCGTACCGCGAGGGGAAGACGAGCTTGCGGTCGGTGCGGCGGTGCACGAAGATCCGCCCCCGCGCGTCCCGGGCCTGGACGAACACGCAGCGGTGGATGAGGCCCTTCGCGTACACCTCGCCGCGCGGCGCCCGCCCGACGACCCGGTCGTGTTCGTCGACGACGTCCAGCACCTCATCGGCCGCCAGCGGCTGCTGATCACTCATGCGGCCATCCAACCAGGGCCGCCCGGGCGGCACACCGCCCCCGCGTCAGTGCGGCTGCAGGTCCCGCACCCGCCCCTGCGGGGTCATCCCCGACGGCATCGCCGGATGGCGGCCGATCAGCACGATCCCGCACACGATCGCCACCAGGCCCGCCACCTCCCAGGCCAGTGCCCCGGGCGTGGTGCGCAACTGGTCGCCGAGGAAGCCCACCCCGCAGGCGATCCCGGCCAGCGGCTGGGCGGCGGTGAGCGCGGGCAGCGACATCCGCAGCGGCGCCGTCTCGAAGGCGCTCTGCACCAGCAGCAGCGCCGTGAGCCCGAGGGCCGCCACCGCGTACGGCTGCCAGCTGGTCAGCAGCGCCGCCGGGCCGTGGCGGCCGAAGCGGTCGCCGGTCACGCGGGTGAGGGCGTCCTGGACGCCGTAGAGCAGCCCGGCGGCGACGGCCAGCAGGGCGGCCTCCGTGCTCATCCGCACCCGTTTGGAGACGGCCGCGAGCAGCAGCGCGCCGCCCACCATCACGCCGACGATCAGCCAGTGCCGCAAGGGGTCGGTGATCGTGGCGCCGCCGCGCGGCCGGCCCGCGACGACGAACGCCGCCACGCCGCCCGCGAGCAGCCACAGCCCGGCCCAGCCCGCCAGGCCCAGCGGCTGCTTGGTCTGCCAGCGGGAGAGGGCCATCGCGAACAGCAGGTTCGTCGCCATCAGCGGCTCGACCAGCGACACCTCACCCCAGTTGAGCGCGAGGGCGCCCAGCAGCATGCCGCAGACCATGAACGCGATGCCCGCCAGCCAGCGCGGCATGCGCGCCAGGTCCAGCAGCAGCCGGAAGGAGAGGAAGTCGCTCATGGGGGCCCGCTGCGCGGCGTTCTGCTGCAGGACGAACCCCACGCCCAGACAGCACGCCGCGCCCACGGCGAAGGCGAAGACCATCACGTCGCACCTCAAGACCGTGCGGTCGTAGGAGACTTGGCAGGAACGATAGCCGCCCTGGGGGCGGTGTGACGGCCGAGTACCCCCCTTTCGTCCGTTCATCCGGAACAGCCGTACGCGCCCCAATGGGATCGAACGTCAGTGCGTCGAGCGTGCGTGCCCCTGTCGGGCTCGCGCCGGGCCGGCCCGCACCCTGCCGGCACCCGTCGGGTCCGGCAACTTGTGTTGACGGTACGTTACTTGACGTTATGTCAGCATCAAGATCGGTCTTGACGCGGAGCTGTGACTACCGGTTTGCTGTGCGTGATCGAGAAAGCTTGTTTCACCGGCGCCCCCGACCCGGCGCCCGGAGGGGGACGCACGCCGTGGAGGAAGCCTGCAGATGACGCCCCCACCCCCCTTGGGCCGCCCCCGGAACAAGGACGGGCTGACCTTCGACGCGGCCCTCGACGACCACGAGCTGGCCACCGTCCGGGACGCACTGGCCCGGGGGCGCTGGGCCGACGCCCGGCACCTCCTCGCCCGCACCGGCGACGACTGGGACCGCCGCGGCCACCGCCTCGTCGTCCTCGCCGAGGGCCCCACCAGCGCCGCCTGGGCCCGCGAATGGCAGCTCGCCGAGCCCGACAGCCCCGACGCCGCCGCCCTCCTCGCCTGCGCCACCGTCTTCCGGGCCGTCCACGGCAGGGACAACCCCGCCGCGGCCCGCGCCCTGTGCCTGGCCGCCGCCACGATGGCCCCCCGCGACCCGACCCCCTGGCTCGGCATCCTCATCCTCGCCCGCAGCACCGGCACCGACGGCGAGCGCGTCCGCGCCTTCGACCAGGTGCGCGCCCGGCACCGGGACCACCACCACGCCCACCACCTGATGGCCGCCTGCCTGGCCGAGCACCAGGAGGGCGACCGCGACGACCCGCTGCACGAGGTCTACGACTTCGCCTCCTGGGCCGCCGAGCAGGCCCCCGCCGACTCGCCGCTGGCCGTCCTGCCCGTCGTCGCCCACGCCGAGCGCTACCGCGTCCTCGCCCGCGCCGGCCTCGAGCCCGCCGACCCCGCCCGGTCGGGGCACTGGGGCACCCGCCGCGCCCGCCAGGTGATGAAGGCCGCCTTCGACTGGTGGCTGGAATGGGACGTCGACGACGGCACCGCCCACCCCCGGCGCAAGGTCGACCTCAACTTCCTCGCCCATGCCAAGCTCCACGAGGGCCGCCCCGCCGAGGCCGCCGCCCTGCTCACCCGGATCGGACCGCACGCCACCCACGCCCCCTGGTCCTACCCCGACCGGGACCCCAAGAAGGCCTTCAGGGCCGCCCGCCGCGCCGCCCTCGGCGCCGCCTGAGCCGGCCCCCACCCCATGGAAGGACCACTTCCGCCATGTCCACGGGCACCACCAGCGAGATCAGCACCTTCAAGGGCCAGACCAGACGCCTGCGCTCCGACCGCATCGGCGCGGCCGGCCTGCTGCTGTCGGTCGTCGCCGCCAGCGCCCCCCTGATGGTGACGGCGGGCGTCATGCCCACCACCTACGGGACGATGGGCATCGTCGGACAACCCCTGCTCTACGTCATCCTCGGCGCCGTCCTGACCCTCTTCTCCTTCGGCTACGCCGAGATGAGCCGGCACGTCCACAACGCCGGCGCCTTCTACGCCTACATCGCCCGCGGCCTGGGCGGCACCGCCGGAGCCGCCGCCTCCGTCGTCGCCCTGGTCGCCTACAGCGCCATGCAGGTCGGCATCTACGGCATCTTCGGATACGAGCTGTCCACCCTCCTCGGCGACCACCTCGGGGTGAGCGTCGCCTGGTGGGTGCCCGCGCTCGCCGCCGTCGCCGTCACCGGCGTCCTCGGCTGGCTCAAGATAGACCTCAACGTCAAGGTCCTGGGCGTGCTGCTGCTCGTCGAGTGCGCCATGGTCGCCGTCTTCGACGTCGCCTCCGTGGGCAGCCCCGGCGCCGACGGCCTGTCGTTCCGGGCCTTCGACCCCGCCACCCTCTCCGGCGCCGGCCTCGGCACCGCGCTCTGCTTCACCATCGCCTCGTTCGTCGGCTTCGAACAGGCCGCCGTCTACGCCGAGGAGACCAGCCGCCCGCAGGTCGTCGTCGCCCGCGTGACCTTCCTCGCCGTCGGCTTCGTCGCCCTCTTCTTCGCGGCCGGCTCCTGGGCCCTGACCGTGGCCACCGGCCCGTCCCGGATCGTCGGGGCGGCCCGGGACGCCGGCCCCGGCCTGCTCTTCACCCTCACCGAGGACCGGCTCGGCAGCGGCTTCACCGACGTCATGCACCTCTTCTACGTCACCGGGATGTTCGCCGCCCTGCTCAGCTTCCACAACGTCGTCGCCCGCTACGCCTTCGCCATGGGCCGCGAGGGCCTGCTGCCCGCCGCCGTCAGCCGCACCGCCCGCACCAGCGGCGCCCCCGCATACGGCTCGCTGCTGCAGACCGCCGTCTCGCTCCTCGTCGTCACTGCCTTCGCCGCCACCGACGACCGCCCGCACGGCGACCCCACCGTCCCCGTCACCCGCCTGTTCACCTGGACCGGCAACGTCGGCGCGCTCGGCATCCTCCTCCTCATGGCCGCCACCAGCGCCGCCGTCATCGCCTTCTTCGTGCGCCGCGGCGCGGCCCGCGCCCAGGCCCCGCGCCTGGCCGCCGCCGCCGTCGCCGGCCTGGCGCTGCTGGTCATCACCGGCTACGCGGTCGGGGACTTCGGCGTCCTGCTCGGCGCAGGCCCCGGCTCCGCCCTGCGGTGGATCCTGCCCGGCGTCATCGGCCTCGCCGCCCTGGCCGGAGCGGTCCTCGGGCTGGTGCTCAAGGTCCTGCGGCCCGGGGTGCACGCCCGGATCGGGCTGGGCAACGAGGCCTTCCAGCTGGAGCGCGCGGCCGAGGCCGCGACGGACTCCGCCCCCTCGCGAAAGGTTTCCTCATGACGTCCTGCCACGCCGGGAACCCGGCGGCCGCCCCGCACCCCCTCGACCCGCTGAGCGCCGAGGAGATCACCACGGCCCGGCGCGTGCTGACCGAGGCGGGCAAGGTCACCGCCTCCACCCGCTTCCCGCTGGTCCTGCTGGACGAGCCCGGCCGGCACGCGGCCGCCGCCCACCGGCCCGGCGACCCGGTCGTGCGGCGGCTGCGGGTCACCCTGCTGGACTCGGCGACCGGCGCCGCGGCCGAGGCGCTCGTCGACGTCACCGCCGGCCTGCTGCTCTCCCACCGCGAGCTCGACGTGGCCGCCGAAGGGCAGCCGCAGGTCACCTTCGAGGAGTACGAGATCGTCGAGGAGGTCGTCAAGGCCGACCCCGGCTGGCGCAAGGCCATGGCCGAGCGCGGCGTCGACGAGGTACGGCTGGAGCTGGCCGTCTGTGCCCCGCTGGGCGCCGGTGGCCTCCTCACCGACCGGCCCGGCCGCCGCCTGCTGCGCTCGCTGACCTGGCTGCGCTGCGACGCCACCGACAGCCCCTGGGCCCACCCCGTGGGCGGGCTCGTCGCCGACGTCGACGTCATCGAACGCCGGGTGATCCGCCTGACCGACACCGGAGCGGTGCCCATACCCGCCGAATGCGGGCGCTACGCACCGGAGTCCACCGGCCCGGCCCGCACGGACCTGCGGCCGCTGGAGATCACCCAGCCCGAGGGCCCCTCCTTCCGCCTCGACGGCCCCCTGCTCACCTGGCAGAACTGGAGCTTCCGCGTCGACTTCAACGCCCGCGAGGGACTGGTCCTGCACCGGATCACCCACCGCGACGGCGACCGCGAACGCCCCGTCCTGCACCGCGCCTCCCTCGCCGAGATGGCCGTCGCCTACGGCGAGGCCGAGGAGTCCCGCAACTGGGTGGCCTTCCTCGACGCGGGGGAGTACGCCCTGGGCCGCAACGCCAACGCGCTGCGCCTGGGCTGCGACTGCCTCGGCGAGATCCGCTACCTGGACGCGGTCGTCGCCGACGACTTCGGCGTCCCCCAGACGCTGCCCAACGCCATCTGCGTCCACGAGGAGGACGCGGGCCTGCTGTGGAAGCACACCGACATCTTCAACGGCATGGCCGCCGAGAGCCGCCGCTCCCGCCGTCTGGTGATCTCCTACATCGCCACCGTCGGCAACTACGACTACGGCTTCTACTGGTACTTCCAGCAGGACGGCACGATCGCCTTCGAGGCCAAGTCCACGGGCATCGTGCAGACGTCGGCCGTCCACCCGGGGGCGGGCTCGCCGCACGGCACCGAGGTCGCGCCGGGCCTGCTGGCCCCGTACCACCAGCACCTGTTCTGCGTACGGCTGGACGCCGCCGTCGACGGGCTCGCCAACACGGTCGAGGAGGTGGACGTCGTTCCCCTGCCCGAGGGCCCCGGCAACCCCGCCGGCAACGCCTTCACCACCCGTACGACCGTGCTCGCCGACAGCGCGGACGGCGGCCGGATGGCCGACACCACGGCCGGCCGGCGCTGGCGCATCACCAATCCCGGCTCCCGCAACCGCATGGGGCAGCCCGTCGCGTACACGCTCGTGCCGCGGCCGGGGCCCGTCGTCCTGGCCCGCCCCGGCTCGTCCGTCGCCCGCCGCATGGCCTACGGCACCCGGCACCTGTGGGTCACCCGTCACCGCGCGGACCGGCGCTACCCGGCCGGCGACTACCCCAACCAGCACCCCGGCGGGGCCGGCCTGCCGCAGTGGACGGAGGGCGGCGAGTCGCTGGAGAACACCGAGCTGACCGTCTGGCACACCTTCGGGCCCACCCATCTGCCCCGGCCCGAGGAGTGGCCGGTGATGCCGGCCGATCCCACCGGCTTCTCCCTCAAGCCCACCGGCTTCTTCGACCGCAACCCCGCGCTCGACCTGCCCCAGGAGGCCGGCGGCGGGCACTGCCACGCGTGAGCGGGCGGGGCGGGGCGCCCGGCCGGCTCCTCAGCCCTCGAGCGCCTTGCCCACCCGCCGCGAGACGGTGAACTCGTACAGGTCCAGTACCCCCGGCGGCTCGGCCAGCCCCGGGCCGCCGGCCCGCACCCAGGCCGCGATGTCCGCCAGCGCCTCGTCGTCGTTGACCAGGCCGAGCCATACGGGCCGGCCCCCGGCCGCCCGGCCCGCCGCGGATGGCTGCACCACCATCACGTTCGCCTGGTCGCACACGTCCAGGCACTCCGACGCCCGCACCGGCGCCGCGTCTCCCACGGCCCGGCGCAGCCGTCCGATCTGCCCGGCGTGGTCGACCCCGGGCACCTTGCCCGGATCGCCGCAGCAGCAGCCCCGGCACACCGTGATGCGGCAGGGCGCGGCGGAAGGGGCGGGAACGCGGGCACTGTTGGAGATCATCCGGCAGATGATACGCACGGCGTGCGAACGGCCTTCCGGCCCGTGCGCGACCGTGCGCCTCAGGCGAACTCCGGTTCCGCCGTGGCCGGACCGCCCAGGGCGTCGCGGCGGCGGGGCATCCGCAGGGTGACCATCCGGCGCCAGCCGCCGAGGCGTTCGTAGGCGTACAGCGCGTGGATGCCCGCCGCGAGGGTGGCCGACTTCGCCCGGGGCCAGCGCAGGATGCCGCCCATGCGGGCCATGACGGCGAGGCTGACGTCACGGTAGATCGTGATCTCGGCGAGCGCGCTCTCGCGCAGCAGGTCCCGGATCAGCCGCCCGTGGCCCGCCGCGGCCAGGCGCAGCAGCTCCTCGTGGCAGTAGGCGAGGTGGTTGACCTCGTCCTGGCAGATCATCCGGAGGGCCCTGCCGATCTCCGGATGGTCGCCGAAGTGCGCGGTGAGCATGTTCATCTGGTCGGAGGCGCGCTGCTCGGTGACCCGGCTGTGGGCGAGGTAGGCGATGACGTCGCGCTCGGTCAGCGGGGCGTCGGCGCGGAGCTTGGCGTGCGGCAGGCCGATGCCCCGGCGCTCGAGGATCATCGTGTAGTCGGTCTCCGGCGGGACGTCGACGGGCGGCAGGCCGCGCTTGCGCAGCAGGGCCTCGAAGATCCGGCCGTGCTTGTCCTCGTCCGCGCCGTGCCGGGCGATCCTGGGGGCGAGCTCCCGCTGGCTCTCCGGCACCAGGGCTGCGATGCGGCCGTTCTCCCAGCCGCCCTGGTGCTCGCCGCTCGCGGCGATGGAGCAGAACAGCCGGTAGGAGTCGTCGTTGTCGAGGATCTCCTGGAACAGACTTCTGGCCGTGAGCATGGCCGTCACCTCCGTAGGCACTCAGTCAAGTGCCCCGCATGGGGCGCGGCAATCAGGGGCCGCCGCGCGCTCGGCCGAACGGAGGATTTCGTACGGAGATTCACCGTGCGCCCGGCGCGTAACCGCCGGGGCGCACGGGCGTTGTGCTCGGTGTCGGCCGTGGCGGGGAAGACGACCCCCGAGCCCCCACCACGGCCGCGGCCCCTCCCGGCGTTACGCCAGGCCGGCCCGCTCGAGGGCCTCGACGCCGGTGCGCAGGCCCGCGATCCGCTCGTCCAGAGTGAATCCCGCCGGGGCCAGCGACAGGGTGGTCACGCCGGCGTCGGCGTAGGCCTGCATCCGGTCGGCGATGCGCTCCACGCCGCCCAGCAGGGCGGTGGAGTCGATCAGCTCGCGCGGCACGGCCGCGGCGGCGCCCGCCTTGTCGCCGGAGAGGTACTTCTCCTGGATCTCGGCCGCCTCCTTCTCGTATCCCATGCGGCGCGCGAGCTTGTTGTAGAAGTTCTGCTTCGCGCTGCCCATGCCGCCCACGTAGAGGGCGGTGTACGGGCGGAAGATGTCGGCGAGCGCGTCGACGTCGTCGCCCACGGCCATGGGGACGGTCGGCGCGACGTCGAAGCCCTCGAGGTCCTTGCCCGCCTTGGCGCGGCCGGCCCGCAGGGCGCCCAGGGTGGTCTCCTCGGCGTGCTCCGGGGCGAAGAAGATGAGCAGGGCGCCGTCGGCGATCTCGCCGGTCTGCTCCAGGTTCTTCGGCCCGATGGCCGCGATGTACAGCGGGATGCGCTCGCGCACCGGGTGCACGGTGAGCTTGATGGGCTTGCCGGGGCCGCCCGGCAGCGGCAGCGTCCAGTGCTCGCCGTCGTGGGTGACGCGCTCGCGGGCCATGGCCTTGCGGACGATCTCGACGTACTCGCGGGTGCGGGCGAGCGGCTTGTCGAACTTCACGCCGTACCAGCCCTCGGAGACCTGCGGGCCCGAGACGCCGAGGCCGAGGCGGAAGCGGCCGCCGGAGAGCGAGTCGAGGGTGGCGGCGGTCATCGCCGTCATGGTGGGCGTGCGGGCGGGGATCTGGAAGATCGCCGAGCCGACGTCGATCCGCTCGGTCTGCGCCGCGACCCAGGACAGCACGGTCGGCGCGTCGGAGCCGTACGCCTCGGCCGCCCAGCAGACCGCGTAGCCCAGGCGGTCGGCCTCGCGGGCGACGGCGAGGTTGTCCGCGTCCATCCCGGCTCCCCAGTAGCCGAGGTTGATTCCGAGCCTCATCCGACTCATCCGGGGCACCCCTTACTGATCAGTAACGTCGTCGTTGCGGGGACTCTAGCGCGCCCGCCGGGGGTACGTCATCGGCGAGTTGTCCACAGGCGGTGGCGGCATGGCGACGCGTCGCGGCCCGGACAGTAATCTCAGCGCTCATGGAACAAAGGCATCTCGGCCGCACGGGCCTGCGGGTATCCCGGCTCGGGCTCGGCACCCTCACCTGGGGCCGGGACACCGGGGAGCACGACGCCGCCGAGCAGCTCAAGACGTTCCGGGACGCGGGCGGCACGCTCATCGACACCGCCGACGTCTACGCCGACGGGGGCGCCGAGTATCTCCTGGGCCGGCTGCTGCGGGACCTCGTCCCGCGCCGGGACGTCGTGATCGCGACCAAGGCCGGCAGCGTCCTGGACCCCCGGCGGCGGGTCGACTGCTCCCGGGGCCACCTGCTCGCGGCCCTCGACGCCTCACTGGACCGGCTGGGCACCGACTACGTGGACGTGTGGCAGATACACGCCTATGACCCGGCCACACCCGTCGAGGAGACGCTGCAGGCCATCGACCTCGCGGTCGGCAGCGGCCGGGCCCGCTACGCCGGCGTCTCCAACTTCTGCGGCTGGCAGCTCGCCAAGGCCGCCACGTGGCAGCTCGCCGCGCCGGGCTCGCGCACCCGGCTGGCCTGCACGCAGATGGAGTACTCCCTGCTGCAGCGCGGCATCGAGCGCGAGGTGCTGCCCGCCGCCCGCGACCTGGGGCTCGGCGTGCTGCCCTCCTCGCCGCTGGGCCGGGGCGTGCTGACGGGCAAGTACCGCCGCTCCACCCCGTCCGACTCCCGCGCCGCCTCCGAGCATCTGGCGCCCTTCGTCGAGCCCTACCTCGACGAGACGGCGACCCGCATCGTCGACGCCGTCGCCACGGCCGCCGACGGCCTGGCCACGACGTCCCTGCAGGTGGCCCTCGCCTGGATCCGCGACCGCCCCGGGGTCGTCGCCCCCATCGTCGGCGCCCGCACGGCGCGGCAGCTCGGAGAGGCACTGTCAGTGGAGGCCCTTACGCTTCCGGACGAGATCTGCCAGGCGCTCGACGACGTGTCGGCGCCCGTGCACCGCTACCCGGACCAGGACTGGAGCACGCTGTGAACGACGACCGCCTTGCCGGCGAGGCCGCCGACGCGGCCACTACGGTGGCCGCCGAGGAAGGCGGCGGGCCGGGCACGCCCCCGGGCCCGGACGGGCCCGCCGGGCCGAGCGCGTCCACCGAGCCGGGTGCGTCCGGCGGTACGGACGAGGGTGCACCGGAGTCCGCCCCGGGATCCGCTCCGGAGCCCGGTCCGGCCGCCGAGGAGCCGGGGGCGGGCCGGCGGTCCGCCGTCGCCGAGGCGCTCGCCGCGGCCGTGCGGGCCGTGGAGAGCGGGGAGCGCCCGGCCGCGTCGTTCTTCAACGAGCCGAAGCCCGCCCCGCGTCCCGCACGGACCGCGCGCCCCGCGCCGGCCCCGCGCGCGGCCGCCGCGCCGCCCGCCCGGGCCGCGGTCATCGCGCCCAGCGCCGAGCTGACCGAGGTGCTCGCCGCCGGCGGGGCACCGGAGCAACTGGCCGGGCAGGTCGCCGCGACGCTCGGCGAACACGCCGCCGAGGCCCTGCGGGAGGACCCGTGGCGGCTGCTGGCCGTGCCGGGCGTGCGGCCCGAGCAGGCGGACGGCTTCGCGCGGGCGCTGCTCGGGGCCGAGTGCGGACCGGGGGACGAGCGGCGGGCACGGGCCCTGGTCGTATGGCTGCTGGAGCGCGCCGCTCTCGCGGGGCACACGGTGCTCGAGTCCTCGGCCCTGCGCTCCGAGCTCGCCCGGCGCTCCGTACCGGACGCGGACGAGGCGCTGCAGAGCGCCGTCGCCGAGGGCTCGGTGCTCGTCTTCCGCGAGGGACCCGAGCCCGAGGAGACGGAGGAGGGCGAGGAAAGCACGGAGCCGGTCCGGCTGCTGATGGGCCTGGACCGCTGCGCCATGGCCGAGGAGAGCCTCGCCGACGGCCTGGCCCGCCTGGCGAACGCCGTCGGCCGGGACGAGGACCCCGCCGGCTGGGAGGAGGCCGCCGCCGGCGCGCCCTCACCGTCGGCCGCCGAGCTGATCCGTGCCGTCGCGGCCGCCGGCCTGGTCACCCACAGCGGCGGGGAGGCCGCCCGGGCCGAGCCCGCCGCGCTGATCGCCGCCGCCGAGGGCCTGGGCCTGCGGGCCTGCGCCGCGGCGCACACCGAGGACGGCCGCCGGCGGCTGGCCGGGCTCGGCGTCACCGACGCCGTGACCGTGGCCGGCCTGCTCTCCGGCCGCGAGGGCCCGGGGCGCGACGAGGACGGCACCCTGGCCCTGGACGTCCTGGCCGTCCTGGACGCCCCCCAGCTGGACGTGGAGACGGCCGCCCTGCTCGTGGAGTCGCTCGCGGACGGCACCCGGCTCGTCCTCTCCGGAGACCCGGGCGTCCTGTGGTCCGCGGGACCGGGCCGCGTGTTCGCGGACGTCGTGGCGTCCCGTACGTGCCCGGCCGTCGTCTCCCGCACCCCCGACCCGGGCCCCGTCGGCGAGCTGGTCTCGGGCATCGCCGTCGGCGAGCTCCAGCAGGTCGACGCCCCCGGCAAGGAGGTCGTGATCGTTCCCGTGCGGGACCCGGGCGAGGCGGTGCACCGCACCGTGCAGCTCGTCGCGGACTCCGTCCCGCGCGCCATCGGCGTGCCCGCCGACCGCACCCAGATCATCACCCCCGGGCACGGCGGCCCGGCCGGCACCCGCGCGCTCAACGCGGCGCTCAAGGAACGGCTCAACCCCGGCCCCGGCCGGTTCGGCGGCTTCGACCCGGGTGACCGCGTCGCGTACGTGCCGGCGCCCGGCCGGATGGTCCCCGGCACCGTGGTCTCGGCGGACGCGGAGGGGCTGCGGCTGGACTGCGGCGGTACGCCCGTGGTCGTACCGCCGGCCCGGGTGCCCGAGGAGGTGCGCCACGGCTGGGCCGTGACCGCCCACCAGGCCGTCGGGACGCGCTGGGAGGCCGCCGTGGTGGTGCTGCCGGGCGACGCCGCGTCCACGCTGACCCGGTCGTGGGTCTACACGGCGTTCAGCCGGGGCGAGCGGCATCTGTCGGTCGTGCACGGCGTGGACCAGGCGCTCGCCCGCGCGGTCGCCGAGGTGCCGGCCACGGCGCGCGACACCCGGCTGCGGACGCTGCTGGAGGCCCAGCTCCGGCCCGCCGGCTGACCGGCGCCCGCCCCGGGGGCCGCCGGGCCTCCGGGACGGGCTGCCGGATCACCGCTTGGACGCGCGCACGCCCCTGGTGCCGGTGCCGTCCTCCTCGTCGTCCCCGTCGAGGTCCAGCTCGTCGTCCTCGTCGTCGATGCCGTCGTCGTCCAGCCCCTCGGCGTCCTCGAGGTCGTCGTCGGGATCGTCGGGGTCGCCGAGACCGGCCTCCTCGTCGAAGACGGCGCTGACGTCGAAGCGGCAGACGACCCGCTGGGCGTCCGGCTGCTCGAACGGCGTGGACAGCCACTCGCCGGGCTCGGCGGGCTCGTCCGCCGCCGCCACCCACAGCGTGGAGTCGCCCTCCTCCAGGCCGAACTCCTTGTGCCGGGAGGCGATCTCGTCCGGTTCGTACTCCCCGAAGAGCACGCCGAGGGCGGTGTGGACGTTGTGGCCCGCGCCGCCGGGGGCGCCCGCGCCGGTGTCCGTGTCGGCGTCGGGATCGAGGTCGGCGACGCGCTGGGCCTGGGCGAGCAGACGCTGGGGCTCGACCACGGCGTAGTCCCTGCGGATCAGCACGCTGAGCGCGCTGGGCTCCTCGGGACCGGCGTAGGCGGGCAGCGCGTCGTCCCCGGGGATCTCGAAGGGGGTGACCTCGTCGTAGGCGTCGTAGAGCAGCTCGTCGTACGCCTCGGCTGTCGCGGCCAGCTCGTTGAACGCGGCGTAAACGGCCGGGTCGTCCTCCCCCGAACGGCGTTCGACGGCCTCGAGGTGGCGGTCCAGAGCGGCTTTGACCGCCTCGGCGGCGGCCCGTACCTCGGCAGCGGTTGGCTGCGCAGCATCAGACATAGTGCAGACGCTATCCGCACCGGGCCCGTTCCCGCACAATAGATGCGATGCCGGAATACGAATTCTGTGATGTGTATGTGCCCCGGGGCGTCTCCCGGAAGGCCGCCACGCGACTGCTGACCGACCACGCCGAGTACGGACACTGGGAGTTGGACCGACTACGCCTCTATCCGGACGGCAGCCGCAGGGCGCGGCTGCGCCGCCGGATCATCCGCCAGATCCGGGCGACCTGGTGACCGGGTGAACGCGTCGGCCGGGTGACGGCGTGCCGGAACGCGTCAGGGAGCGGGCCCCGCGACCGCGGGACCCGCTCCCTGTGTGTCCTCGGGCCGGCTGCCCGTCCTTCAGGCCGGGCAGCCCCTGCCGTCCTCAGCCCTGGGCGCCGCGCGCACGGCGGTAGAGCATGGCACCGCCGAGCAGCAGGCCCGCGCTGGCCGCGCCGGCCGCGCCGAGCTGGCCCGCGCCGGTGTGCGCGAGCTCGGCGGCCTGCTGGGCCACCGTCGCCGGGCGGTGCTCGGAGCCGGCCGCCGCCGGAGCCATGTGCGCGTCCTTGACCTCCATGGCCGGCTTGGCCTGGTGGTCGCCGGGCGCGCCCGGGTGACCGGCCGGCTGGCCGTGGTGGTCGGCCGGCTTGTGGCCGGGCTTCACCTCGCCGGGCTTGCCGTGGTGGCCGCCGGGCTTGTGCTCGTGGCCGCCCGGGTGACCGGGCTTGTCGCCGTGCGGCGGCTTGTGGCCCTGGTCGTGCCCGTGGTCGTGGCCGTGGCCGCCCGGGTGGGCGTGGCCGTCGTTGGCGCACTGGTTGCCGGTGGCCGGGTTGCCGATGCCGACGACGTTGACGCTGTTGCCGCACGCGTTGACCGGGATGCTCACCGGGACCTGCGCGGTGTTGCCGGAGAGCACACCGGGCGAGCCGGTGGTCCGGCCGTTCGCCAGCGCGCCGCCCTTGTGGCCGTCGTGGCCGTGGCCGCCGCCGTTGACGCAACGGTTGCCCGTCGCGGGGTTGAGCAGCCCGACCACGTTCACGGTGTTGCCGCAGGCGTTCACCGGCACGTGGACGGGAACCTGGACGGTGTTCCCGGACGCGACGCCGGGGGAGTGCGTGGCGGCACCCCGGGCGCCCGAGTCCGCCTGGGCGTATCCGCCGGTGACCGCCGCGATGACCCCACTTGCCGCCGCTGCCGTGATCAGGCCCTTCTTGGTGACCTGTCGCATTTCGTCTTGCCCCTCTGCTGCTTCTTGCCATGCGGAATGCGCAAGGGCGTTGTACTGCGCCCGTGCGCGGAAAGCTCCGGGTCGAAAGCCGGGTGGCTCCGGTGCACATGGCATGTGCCCCGGAGCCACCCGGTTTCAATCCTTCACGGGATGAGACACAACGTCACTTGTTGACGCAGACGTTGCCCGCGCTGGGGTTGAGCAGCCCGACGACGTTGATCGTGTTGCCACACAGGTTCACCGGCACAGCCACCGGGACCTGGACGACGTTGCCCGAGACGACGCCGGGGCTGTTCACAGCAGCGGCCTGAGCACCCCCGCTGGCGGCGGCGATGCCCGCGCCCGCGAGAACGAGACCACTGGTGGCAGCCGCAGCAGCGACGACCTTCTTGAGCATTGTTTCCTCCTTGTTGGCAATGCGGTCCCAGCCGCGGACCGCACACCTGTAACGACGAGGAGGGAATGGGGCTACGTAACCACTCCGGCGTTCACTCTTTCCGGTTAAGGAAACGCCAAATGTGTGCAGCCTGACGCCCGTTCGGGACCCGGCTCAGCACTGGTCCAGGAATCGATCGAGCACGCGCGCACCGAATTTCAGACCATCGACCGGCACCCGCTCGTCGACGCCGTGGAACATTCCCGCGAAGTCCAGCTCGGGCGGCAGCTTCAGCGGCGCGAAGCCGAAGCAGCGGATGCCCAGGTCATCGAAGGACTTGGCGTCGGTGCCGCCGGAGAGCATGTACGGCACCGCCCGCGCGATCGGGTCCTCGGCCCGGAGCGCCGACTGCATGGCGTCCACCAGGTCGCCGTCGAAGCTCGTCTCCAGGGCCTTGTCCGCGTGGACGTCCTCCCGCCTGACCCGGGGCCCCAGGATGCGGTCCAGATCGGCGAGGAACTCCTCCTCGTACCCCGGCAGGAACCGGCCGTCCACGTGCGCCGTGGCCTGCCCCGGGATGACGTTGACCTTGTAGCCCGCGCCGAGCATCGTGGGGGCCGCGGTGTTGCGCAGCGTGGTGCCGATCATCTTGGCGATGCCGCCGAGCTTGGCGAGGGTCGCCTCCATGTCCTCGGGGTCGAGCGGGGTGCCGAGCGCGTCCGAGAGCTCGTCCAGGAAGGACCGCACGGTCTTGGTCACCCGCACCGGGAACTCGTGCCGGCCCAGCCGGGCGACCGCCTCGCACAGCTCCGTGATGGCGTTGTCCTTGTTGGTCATCGAGCCGTGGCCCGCCGTGCCGTCCACGGTGAGCCGCATCCAGTGCATGCCCTTCTGGGCGGTCTCGATGAGGTAGAGCCGCAGGTTCTCGTTGACGGTGAACGAGAAGCCGCCCACCTCGCCGATGGCCTCGGTCACCCCCTCGAAGAGGCCGGGGTGCTTGTCGACCAGATGACGGGCGCCGTACGTGCCGCCCGCCTCCTCGTCGGCGAGGAAGGCCAGCACGATGTCGCGCGGCGGCTTGCGGCCCGAACGCAGCCGGTCGCGGACCACCGCGAGCGTCATCGCGTCCATGTCCTTCATGTCGACCGCGCCGCGCCCCCACAGGCACCCGTCCGCGATCTCGCCCGCGAAGGGGTGGTGGGTCCAGTCGTCGGCGTCGGCGGGCACCACGTCGGTGTGCCCGTGGATGAGCAGGGCCGGGCGGGAGGGGTCCGCGCCCTCTATCCGCGCCACGGTCGAGGCCCGGCCCTTGTGCGACTCGATGATCTGCGGCTCGAGCCCCACCTCGGCGAGCTTCTCGGCCACGTACTCCGCGGCCAGGCGCTCGCCCGGCCCGGAGTGGTCGCCGTAGTTGCTGGTGTCGATCCGGATCAGGTCGCGGCAGAGGTCGACGACCTCGTCCTCGGCGCCCGGGCCGGCGGTGGCCGGCTTCGACTCGCTCACGCTGCCTCCTCGTCATCGGCCGCCGGCCGGCGCGCGTGCGAGCGGCCTCCGGCGGGTGTCCACCGTCATCCTCCACCCGGCCGTTCCCCCAGCCCAAGGCCGCGATGCCGCCGACACACGCCCGCAACGATCACGTCCGCCCGCGGTCCGGCCAGGTGATCGAGCACCCCTGGATGTTTGCTATTGTTTTCCATGTCGCCGCGGGGAACACCGCGAACGACAGACACCTTGTCCGGGTGGCGGAATGGCAGACGCGCTAGCTTGAGGTGCTAGTGCCCTTTATCGGGCGTGGGGGTTCAAGTCCCCCCTCGGACACCAGCAGAAACCCCAGTTCACCTGGGGTTTTTCTGTTTTCCGGATGCCTTCACCGACTGCTTCGACGCATCCGGCGATGCGCTCGACGCGTCCGGCGATGGGGCCGGGGAGTCCGCCTTCTTCTTGAGACACTCCTTCTTCTTGGGGCACTCCATCCACCGGGTCTGATAGTCTATGCGCGGCTTCTTGTCCGCCCTCAGGACCGGGGTGTGGGTCGTCAGGTCGATTTTCCTCACGACCCTGCTGCGGTCGCCGGACTCACCCTCCCAGTAGCTCATCTCCAGGTAGCCGGAGCTCCTCCGAAGCCACGGAGCGGACTGGAGGTACACCTTCCTTCCCTCGGGGATGCTGACGATGCTCTTCTTCTCGTCGGTTCTGCTGTCGCTCCACTCCGTGGTCTCACCCTGCCGCTGTCCGTGCTCCTCGCCTTCCAGGTGACTCACGGTGACGTCGCGGCCGAGGCTGATGTCCAGCACGCCCGCGATGGCCGCCGAGATCAGCCCCGAGACGTCCTTTTCGATCGACCGCTCCCGCTTTCTGATCCTCTCCCTCTCCCGCGACTTCGCCTTCGACCTGGCCACGGATTCGTTGACCAGCAGCTCGACACTCCACGCGGGTCCGGCGCAGGCGCCGTAGGTGTCCGACACGGCTCTTTGGCCGAAGTCCACGTACCTGGACTGGTGCGTGATGACGAAACGGCACGTCGCGTACCTGCCGTATCCCAGACGGCGGTTCTCGGCCCGCGCCCATTCCTTGTTGTTCAGCAGGGGCCCGTGGTCGTAGCCGTCCTCCTTGCCCAGGCAGTCGGAGATCTCGCGGCGGTCGTGGGACGCGGGGAAGGCCGGAGTGTGGAGCAGGCCCACGAGGCCGGCCGAGGTGACACCGGCGACAACGGCATTCCATCGGATGCGAGGACGCGCAGAACGCACGGTGAGCCCCATTCGTCGAGAGGAATACGGAGAAATTCCCGGCAATTCAGAAAAACGACCGGTTTTGTTCCTGGTCACGGCGGCTCACTCCCGCAACCGGTTTCCCGCTCGGCTCGGCCCGTTCCTTCGTTCGCCCGGGCCCCGGGCTACAGCCAGCCGCGCCGCTTGAAGAGGCGGTGCAGCCAGAAGACGAGCCCCGCCATCAGCACCAGCACGGCCGGATAGCCCCAGGCCTGGCGCAGCTCGGGCATGTGGTCGAAGTTCATCCCGTACACCCCGGCGACCATCGTCGGGACCGCCGCCATCGCCGCCCACGCGGAGATCTTGCGCATGTCGTCGTTCTGCTGGACGCCCATCTGCGCGAGGTGGGCGGAGAGGATGTCCGTCAGCAGGCGGTCCAGGCCGTCGATGGACTCGTTGGCGCGGGTCAGGTGGTCGCCCACGTCGCGGAAGAACGGCCGGGCGCGCTCGTCGACGAACGGCAGGCCCGCCCCCGCCAGCCGCACCACCGGTTCGGTCAGCGGGCCGGTGGCCCGGCGGAACTCCACCACCTGGCGCTTGAAGGAGTAGATGCGCGACGCCGTGTGCCGGGTGTCGCCGCCCACCGGGGCGAACACCTCCGCCTCCAGGTCGTCCAGGTCCGCCTGCAGCATGCCCGACACCTCGATGTAGTGGTCGACGACCTCGTCGCTCACCGCGTAGAGCACCGCCGTCGGCCCGTGCGCCAGCAGCTCCGGGTCCTGCTCCAGGCGCCGGCGCACGCTGGCCAGCGGGCTGCCCTCGCCGTGCCGGACGGTGACCACGAAGGAGTCGCCGACGAACAGCATCAGCTCGCCGGTGGTGACGGTGTCCGCGTCGTCGTCGTAGACCACCGGCTTGAGCACCACGAACAGCGAGTCGTCGTACACCTCCAGCTTCGGCCGCTGGTGCGCGTTGAGCGCGTCCTCCACGGCCAGCGGGTGCAGCGCGAACTCGCTCGCCACCAGCTCGAACTCCTTCTCGGTGGGCTCGTGCAGCCCGATCCACACGAAGGCGTCGCCGGCCGCCCGCGCCTCGTCCAGCGCGTCGGAGAAGTCGGCGGGCCCCTCGGTGCGATGCCCGTCCCGGTAAATGGCGCAGTCCACGATCACGCGGGGCATTCTTCCCTGTCGCACAGGACGTACTCGTCACAGCCGTCCCGGCCCGCCGCGGGCGTCGTAGGCTGGCTGCCATGCCCACGCTGATCCTGGTCCGGCACGGCCGGTCCACCGCCAACACCGCGGGAGTGCTCGCCGGCTGGACTCCCGGCGTGGCCCTGGACGAACGCGGCACCGCGCAGGCCGCGGCCCTGCCGGCCCGGCTGGCCGGCGTCCCGCTGGCCGCCGTGGTCACCAGCCCGCTGCGGCGCTGCCGCGAGACCGTCGCACCGCTGCTCGCCGCCCGGCCGGAGCTGCCCTCGCACACCGACGACCGCATCGGCGAGTGCCACTACGGCGACTGGTCGGGCCGCAAGCTCGCCGAGCTCGCCGACGAGCCGCTGTGGGAGACGGTCCAGCGCCACCCCTCCGCCGCCGCCTTCCCCGGCGGCGAGTCGCTGCGCGCCGTGCAGGCCCGCGCCGTGGACGCCGTACGGGAGTGGAACGAGCGGATCGAGCGGGAGCACGGAGAGAACGCCGTCTATCTGATGTGCACGCACGGCGACGTCGTCAAGGCCGTCGTCGCCGACGCCCTCGGCCTGCACCTCGACCACTTCCAGCGGATCACCGCCGACCCGTGCTCGGTCACCGCCGTCCGCTACACCCGGCTGCGGCCGTTCCTGCTGCGCCTCGGCGACACCGGCGACCTCGCCGGGCTCGCCCCGGCCGAGGCGGCCCGTGAGGAGGGCCACAGCGAGGACGCGGCCGTGGGCGGCGGCGCGGGGGCCCCGTGATCGACCGGCGCAGTAGGGTGGTGACGCGGGACCGCCCCTGATCCCGCACCCGGAACAGTCACTTCCGACCACCGAACCCAATGGAGCAGGACGTTGTCCCGTCAGGTGTTCCTCTTTGACCCGCCGGACCGCTTCGTCGCCGGTACGGTCGGGCTGCCGGGCCGCCGCACTTTCTTCCTCCAGGCCACCGCCGGCGGCCGGACCACCAGCGTCGCCCTGGAGAAGGCCCAGGTCGAGGCGCTCGCCGAGCGCATCGACGAGCTGCTGGACGAGGTGGTCCGGCGCACCGGGGGCAGTGCCCCGGTGCCCGCCGTGGCCCCCGTCGAGTTCACCGACACCGCCCCCCTGGAGACTCCCGTCGAGGAGGAGTTCCGGGTCGGCACCATGGCGCTGGCCTGGGACGGCGACGGCCAGCGCATGGTGGTCGAGGCCCAGGCCCTGGTCGAGCTGGAGGCGGACACCGACGAGGACCTCGCCGAGGCCGAGGAACGGTTGCTGCAGGACGAGCTGAACGGCCCGCCGATGCTGCGGGTGCGGCTGACCGGAACCATGGCCCGGGCCTTCGCCAAGCGCGCCCTGGAAGTCGTCAACGCCGGCCGGCCCCCGTGCCCGCTGTGCAGCCTGCCGCTCGACCCGGAGGGACACGTATGTCCGCGCCAGAACGGATACCGCCGCGGAGCCTGAGCCCGCACGAGCTGCTGGCCGAGGGCGAGCTGACGGTGCGTGGGCAGATCCGCGAGGCGTCCAACGCGGTGCTCTACTGCACGGTCGAGTACGAGGGCGTGAGCGCCGCCTGCGTGTACAAGCCGGTCGCGGGGGAGCGGCCGCTGTGGGACTTCCCCGACGGCACCCTCGCCCAGCGCGAGGTGGCGGCCTACGAGCTCTCCGAGGCCATGGGCTGGGGCCTGGTACCGCCCACGGTGCTGCGCGACGGGCCGTACGGGCCGGGGATGTGCCAGCTGTGGATCGAGGCCAGTGAGGCGAGCGATGCCGGCGAGGCCGACGAGACCGACGGGGCCTCCGAGGAAACCGACGAGGCCTCCGGGGAAGGAGCCGGGCAGGACCGGCTGCTGGCCCTGGTCGAGGGCGACGAGCCCGGCCCCGGCTGGAAGGCCGTCGGCTACGCCGACGTGGGGGAGAACCGCACCGCGCTGCTCGTCCACGCCGACGACGAGCGGCTGCGCCGGCTGGCCGTCCTCGACGCCGTGATCAACAACGGTGACCGCAAGGGCGGCCACCTGCTGCCCGCCGCCGACGGGCGGCTCTACGCCATCGACCACGGTGTGACCTTCAACGCGGACGACAAGCTGCGCACGCTGCTGTGGGGCTGGGCGGGCGAGCCGCTGACCGAGGAGGCCCTGGCGGCCCTACGGCGACTTTCGGCCGATCTGGCCGAGGACCGCCCGCTGGCCGCCCGGCTGGCGGAGCTCATCACCCCGGCCGAGATCGATGCGCTCAGGGCGCGGGTGGCCGACCTCCTGCGCACCGGGCGCCACCGAGAGCCCAGTGGTCAGTGGCCGGCGATCCCCTGGCCGCCGGTCTAGGGCTTGCCCCGCGGCGGTGTGCGGGCGCGTGGAGTGGGCTGGCGCGGGCTGGAGCGGGCGCCATGCGGCCGTGGAACCGTTTCCGCAGCACACTGGACAGCGTGTGCGCAAGAGGGCCTCTTCGGCCAAGAGGGCGGTCCGGTTCGTATCCGGAACGTGCATCCGGTTACGCTCGGGGCATGCATGCCTGGCCCGCTTCTGAGGTGCCCGCCCTGCCCGGCAGTGGCCGCGACCTCCGGATCCACGACACCGCGACCGGTGAGCGAGTGACCCTCGCCCCCGGTCCCGTCGCCCGTCTCTACGTGTGCGGCATCACGCCGTACGACGCCACCCACATGGGGCACGCGGCGACCTACAACGCGTTCGACCTGGTGCAGCGCGTGTGGCTCGACACCAAGCGGCAGGTTCACTACGTCCAGAACGTCACCGACATCGACGACCCGCTGCTGGAGCGGGCCATCGCCAACGGGGACGACTGGACCGCCCTCGCCGAGCGCGAGACGGCCCTCTTCCGCGAGGACATGACCGCCCTGCGCCTGCTCCCGCCCCGCCACTACGTGGGTGCCGTGGAGTCGATACCCAAGATCGTCCCCCTGGTGGAGCGGCTGCGCGACGCCGGTGCCGCCTACGAACTCGACGGGGACATCTACTTCTCCGTCGCCTCCGACCCCTCCTTCGGCGGCGTCTCCCACCTCGACGCCGAGGCGATGCGCCTGCTGTCCGCCGAGCGCGGCGGCGACCCGGAGCGCCCCGGCAAGAAGAACCCCGTCGACCCCATGCTGTGGATGGCCGCCCGCCCGGGCGAACCCAGCTGGGACGGCGCCTCCCTCGGTCCCGGCCGCCCCGGCTGGCACATCGAGTGCGTCGCCATCGCCCTCGAGCACCTCGGCATGGGCTTCGACGTCCAGGGCGGCGGCTCGGACCTGATCTTCCCGCACCACGAGATGGGCGCCTCGCACGCCCAGGCGCTCACCGGCGAGAACCCCTTCGCCAAGACCTACGTGCACGCCGGCATGGTCGCCCTCCACGGCGAGAAGATGTCGAAGTCGAAGGGCAACCTCGTCTTCGTCTCCAAGCTGCGCCGCGACGGCGTGGACCCGGCCGCCATCCGGCTCACGCTGCTGGCCCACCACTACCGCGCCGACTGGGAGTGGACGGACGCCGTGCTGGCCGAGGCCGTGGAGCGCCTGGACCGCTGGCGTGCCGCCGTCTCCCGCCCCGACGGCCCCTCCGCCGACGCGCTCGTCGAGGAGATCCGCGAGGCCCTCGCCGACGACCTCGACGCCCCGGCCGCGCTCGCCGCGGTCGACCGCTGGGCAGCGGCGCAGGCCGCCACGGGCGGTACGGACGAGGGCGCGCCGGGCCTGGTCTCCCGCGCGGTGGACGCGCTGCTGGGCGTGGCGCTGTAAGGCGCTCGGCAAGGGCGTGGGCAAGGGAGCCGTGCGGCTCCCGCCCGAGTGGTTGAGGGGGCGCTCCCCGCGGGATTCCGCGGGGAGCGCCCCGTTCGTTTGAGATAAGTCCACGGGCCCGGTGCGGCAGTCCATGGTCGTGTACACGCCCAGTGCACTATTCACGCGGTCATGAGCATGCGACAGCGAACACGACGGCTGAGAGCGGTGGTCGCCACCGCTCTCCTGGCAGTGGTGGCGACCATGGCCGGCCCGGTGCGCGGAGCACAGGCCGTCGCCGCCGAGGAGACCGTGGGCGACGTCACCGGCTTCGCGACGGCCGGGCCCGTCTTCCACCTCCGGGCGGGCAGGGCGGCGGTGCGGGTCAGCTTCGTGACGGTGGACTCGTTCCGCCTGGAGCTCGCGCCGGACGGCGAGTTCACCGACCCCACCGGCAAGGACATCACCCAGCGCCAGGGGCCGCCCCCGGCGACCCGCTGGCGCGAGCGGGGCGACCGCTACGAGCTGAGCACGGCGGCGGTCACCCTCCGCGCGTACAAGAGCCCGCTGCGCTTCGCCCTCCACCGCGCCGACGGATCCCGGCTGTGGGCCGAGACCAAGGGCCTGACCTGGAACGCGGACCGCACCACCCAGACCCTCGCGCGCGGCACGGACGAGCAGTTCTTCGGCGCCGGGATGCAGAACGGGCGCGGCAACACCTCGCACCGCGGCAAGACGGTCGAGGTCGGGGTGGACTACAACTGGAACGACGGAGGGCACCCGAACTCGGTGCCCTTCTACCTGTCGTCGGCGGGATACGGCGTCTACCGCAACACCTACGCGCCCAATACGTACGCCTTCGCCGACCCCGTGACGGCGAGCGCGCGGGAGCGGCGCTTCGACGCGTACTACTTCGCCGGCACGTCGGCGAAGGACGTCATAGGCCAGTACACGCGCCTGACCGGGCGTCCCTTCCTGCCACCGCTCTACGGCCTGGAGATCGGCGACTCGGACTGCTACCTCCACAACAAGAACCGTGGCGAGCGGCGCACGCTGGACGCCCTGAAGGTCGCCGACGGCTACGTGGCCAACGACCTGCCGCTCGGCTGGATGCTCGTCAACGACGGCTACGGCTGCGGCTACGAGAACCTGGGCGAGGTGAACAAGGGGCTCGGCGACCGCAAGATGAAGATGGGCCTGTGGACCGAGGACGGCCTCGACAGGCTCGGCGAGCAGGTGAGGGCCGGCCAGCGGGTCGCCAAGCTGGACGTCGCCTGGGTCGGCGACGGCTACAAGTTCGCCCTCGACGGCTGCAAGGACGCCTACAAGGGCATCGAGGACAACAGCGACGCCCGCGGCTTCACCTGGGCCCCCGAGAGCTGGTCCGGCGCCCAGCGCTGCGGAGTGCAGTGGTCCGGCGACCAGAAGGGCTCGTGGGAGTACATCCGCTGGCAGATCCCGACGTACGCGGGCGCCACGATGTCGGGCCTGGCCTACACGACGGGCGACGTGGACGGCATCTTCGGCGGCAGCCCGAAGACGTACGTGCGCGACCTGCAGTGGAAGGCCTTCCTGCCGGCCGTGATGACCATGGACGGCTGGGCGCCGAGCGACAAGCAGCCGTGGCGGTACGGCGAGCCGTACACCTCGATCAACCGCAAGTACCTGAAGCTGAAGGAGTCGCTGCTGCCGTACATGTACTCCTACGCGGCCCAGGCGACCCGCACGGGCGTCGGGCCGGTGCGCCCGCTGGCGCTGGAGTACCCGGACGATCCCAAGGCGTCGTCGGACGCGGCGAAGTACGAGTTCCTGACGGGTGAGTACTTCCTCGTGGCGCCCGTCCACGAGGACACCGACGTCCGCAACGGCATCTACCTTCCCAAGGGCACCTGGACCGACTACTGGACGGGCCGTACGTACGAGGGCCCGACCACCGTGAACGGCTACCGCGCACCGCTGGACACGCTGCCGCTGTTCGTCAAGGCCGGTGCGAACATCCCGATGTGGCCCGGCATCCGCTCCCACGAGGACCGCACGGCCGGCTCCCCGGTGGCGTGGGACGTCTACCCGCAGGGCACTTCGTCGTTCACCCTGTACGAGGACGACGGCGTCACCCGCGCCCACCGCTCGGGCGCCTTCGCGGAGCAGAAACTGACGGTCCGGGCGCCCGCGACCGCCGGTCCGGGCGACGTGACGCTGTCCCTGAGCCCCCTGACCGGCGACTACCGGGGCAAGCAGACGGCCCGCCCGAACCACTTCACGGTCCACACCGCCACGGCCCCGGCCGCCGCCACCCTGGACGGGCGGCCCCTGCCGAGGCTCGACTCGAAGGAGGCCTTCGATGCGGCCGACGAGGGCTGGTGGTACGACGCCGCCGACCGGGGCGGCGTGGTGCGGGCCAAGACGGGCGTCCGGCCGACGGACCGGGGGCTGACGCTGGCGCTGCGGGCGGGGTGATCCCGGCCGGCCGCGCCTCAGGGCCGGCGGGGGAGCACCGGCGGCTCGCCCTTGGTCCAGACGATGTGCAGGGCCATCCGGCGCAGGCGCCAGCCGTCGGGAGTGCGGACCGCTTCGGCCTCGACGTGGCCACCGGACTCGAAGAGGCGCTCGGGGGCACCGAGCACGTGGGTGCTGAGCTGGTTCCAGCGGACGGTGGCGCGGTCGCCGTGGAGGTCGACGGCGATGTTCGAACCGAAGTGGACGGTGCGCTCGAAGAGCGCCATGGCGTCGCGGGTGGAGGTCAGCTGGGCCTCGGCGCCTTCGTGCGTGCCCACCGGCGTCCGCGTGGACGCGTCCTCGGTGAAGAAGGAGCGGGCCCAGTCGTCGCCGAAGGCCCGCTCGTCGAGCGAGCGGAGGTAGTCCGTGACGAGGCGCTCGATGCCGGCGCGGTCGGTGAGGGCGCGGAGTGCGGAGGTCTCGGGTGCGGAGTTCTTCTGCTGCGGTTCCATGATCACATCGTGCGACCTCAGGAATGGTTGAGGTCAACCCCCGGGCCCTGGGGAAGGGTCCGGGGGTGCGGCCGGCGGGACGGTCAGCCGATGCGGACTCCGTACACGGACAGCGGCTCGGTCACCGGCTGGAAGTACGTCGTGCCGCCCGAGGTGCAGTCGCCGTTGCCGCCCGAGGTCAGGCCGATGGCCGTGCCGCCGTCGAAGAGGGGGCCGCCGCTGTCGCCGGGCTCGGCGCAGACGTTGGTCTGGATCAGGCCGGAGACCGTGCCCTGCGGGTACTGGACGGTGGCGTTGAGGGCCGTGACGGTGCCCCCGTGCAGCCCGGTGGTGCTGCCGCTGCGCTGCACGGCCTCGCCCACGAAGGCGTCCGCGGCCCGGGAGACGAACTGCGCCGAGCCGTTGTAGAGGTTCACCTCGCTGGGGTGCTCGATGCCGGGGTTGTACTTCACGATCCCGTAGTCGTCGCCGGGGAAGCTGCTGCCGGCCGTGCGCCCGATCTCCCGGCCGGCCGCGTCGGTCCACACGGCCCGGCCGTTCGTGCAGTGCCCGGCGGTCAGGAAGTACGGGGTGCCGTCGCCGCCGAGCACGTTGAAGCCGAGCGAACAGCGGGCACCGCCGCTGTAGATGGCGTCGCCGCCCCGGATGAACGTCGTGAACCGCGTGTCGGTGTGGCGGGTCTCGACCTTGTCGCCGAAGGTGTCGGCCGTCGTGCTGAGGTTGCCGAACTGGGTGGTGTTCACGGTGCGGTCGGCGGTGACGACGATCTTGTTGATCCTCGGGTCCATCGCCCAGGCCGTGCCCGGCGTGTTGACCTTCTCCCGCAGCGCGGTGCCGGCCGCGTCGAGCTGCGCGGTGGTGTACTTCACCATCCTGGGCTCGGCCCCCGCGTTGCGCACCGTCGCGGCCCCGGCCTCGTCGACCACGTTCACGACGAGCTTCTTCGTGGCGGCGTCGTAGTACGACCCCGCCGCCCCCGCCTTGAGCTCGGTGGCGAGGCTCGCGGACAGCGTTCTGGCCTCCTCGCCGGAGAGCTCGCGCGGGTCCGCCGCCCGGGCCGGGCCCGCGGCGGCGCTGGGCAGGGTGAGACCGGCCGTGAGGGTCAGGGCCGCCAGGCCGGTGAGGGCGATTGCCGTGAACCGGGAGATCGAGCGCTGCATGATCGACTGTCCTCCTGCGGATGGCGGGGCCCCCGGCCCTCGACGGGCCGGCGGCCCCGGAGGGCACGATGAGAGCGCACCCATCCGATTACGTGAAGTAAGCGGATGGGTGCGCTGTGTAGCGACGCTCAAGCTAGGGGGCGCCCCCGGGGCGCACACAAGAGTGGTGAGGCGCGCACCCATCCCGCCCCCGCGAGACCGGGCGCCCGCGTCGGATCAGCAGGGCCGCGCCGACCGGGCCTCCAGGCCGAGGCCCGGGGTGTAGGAGCCCGGGTGGACGATGACGGCCCGGCCGGCGTAGGAGGGGCGGGGGTAGAGGCACCAGGCCAGGCTGGTCTGGTTCTTGGCGCTGCGGATGGGCGGGAGGAGGCGGGGCTCGGCGTGTTCGAGCATTCTCGGGCGGCCTCCCGCGCTGGGCTCCGACCAGGTGCACAGGCCGACCACCGGCGGGCAGATCGGCGCTCGCGCCGGCACCCGGGCCTGTGCCGTGGACGCCGGCAGCAGGGCCGCCGTTCCCACGGACGCGGTGGCGACCGCGAGCATCACCGCTTTCCTCAACGCACGCCTCATGGCCGTTCCTCCCTCGTTTCCGGCGATGGGGCCACCGCCAGGCGGTGGCCTTTCCCGCGGACATCGCCGGCAAACGGGGGCAACACCCGCAATCCTCCGATCGGATGCGGGAAACGGCTCCGGGGCTCCGCCGCGCGCTACCGCGCGTTGAAGTACTTCGCCTCCGGGTGGTGGATCACGATCGCGTCCGTGGACTGCTCCGGGTGGAGCTGGAACTCCTCCGAGAGCTGCACGCCGATGCGCTCCGGCTCCAGGAGGTCCGCTATCTTCGCGCGGTCCTCCAGGTTGGGGCAGGCGCCGTAGCCGAGGGAGAAGCGGGCGCCGCGGTACTTCAGGGCGAACATGCCCTCGACGTCGTCCGGGTCCTCCGCGCCGAAGCCGAGCTCGGCCCGCACGCGCGCGTGCCAGTACTCGGCGAGGGCCTCGGCCAGCTGGACGGACAGGCCGTGCAGCTCCAGGTAGTCGCGGTAGGCGTCCGCCGCGAAGAGCTTCGCCGTCGCCTCGCCGATCCTCGAGCCGACCGTGACGACCTGCAGGCCGACCACGTCCGTCTCGCCCGATTCCTCCGGGCGGAAGTAGTCCGCGAGGCACAGCCGGCGCCCGCGCCGCTGGCGCGGGAAGGTGAAGCGGGTGCGCTCGGTGCCGTCCTCGTGCAGGAGGATGAGGTCGTCGCCCTTGCTCACGCACGGGAAGTAGCCGTAGACGACGGCGGCCTCCAGCAGGTTCTCCGTGTGGAGCTTGTCCAGCAGGCCGCGAAGGCGCGGCCGGCCCTCGGTCTCGGCCAGCTCCTCGTACGTCGGGCCGGTCGTGCGGGCCTGCTTCAGGCCCCACTGGCCCTTGAACAGCGCGCCCTCGTCCAGCCAGGACGCGTAATCCTTGAGCGGAATGCCCTTGACGACGCGCGTGCCCCAGAAGGGGGGTTCGGGGACGCGGTTGTCCACGGCGACGTCCGAGCGGACGGCGCCCTCCGGCTCCTCGACCTCCAGGACGGCCACGTCCCGCTTCGCCACCCGCCGCTGCTTGAGCTCCGGCAGGGCCGCGCCCGGCACCCCCCGCTTGACGGCGATCAGCGCGTCCATCAGGCGCAGGCCCTCGAACGCGTCGCGGGCGTAGCGCACCTCGCCCTCGTAGATCTCGTGGAGGTCCTGCTCGACGTACGCCCGGGTCAGCGCCGCACCGCCGAGGATCACCGGGTAGGTGGCCGCCAGCTTGCGCTGGTTCAGCTCCTCCAGGTTCTCCTTCATGATGACGGTGGACTTCACCAGCAGGCCGGACATGCCGATGACGTCGGCCCGGTGCTCCTCGGCGGCCTCGAGGATGGCCGAGACCGGCTGCTTGATGCCCAGGTTGACGACGTTGTAGCCGTTGTTGGACAGGATGATGTCGACGAGGTTCTTGCCGATGTCGTGGACGTCGCCGCGCACGGTGGCGAGCACGATCGTGCCCTTGCCCTCGGCATCGGACTTCTCCATGTGCGGCTCGAGGTAGGCGACCGCGCTCTTCATCACCTCGGCCGACTGCAGCACGAACGGCAGCTGCATCTGGCCGGAGCCGAAGAGCTCGCCGACGACCTTCATGCCCTCCAGCAGGGTGTCGTTGACGATGTCGAGCGCCGGGCGTTCGGTCAGCGCCTCGTCGAGGTCGGCCTCGAGGCCGTTCTTCTCGCCGTCGATGATGCGCCGGCGCAGCCGCTCCTCCAGCGGCAGGGCCGCCAGCTCCTCGGCCTTGCCGGCCTTCATGGACTTGGTGTCCACGCCCTCGAACAGCTCAAGGAACCGCTGCAGCGGGTCGTATCCCTCACGGCGGCGGTCGTAGATCAGGTCGAGGGCGACCTCGCGCTGCTCCTCCTCCAGCCGGGCGATCGGCAGGATCTTGCTGGCGTGCACGATGGCCGAGTCCAGGCCCGCCTCGACGCACTCGTTGAGGAAGACGGAGTTGAGCACCATGCGCGCGGCCGGGTTGAGGCCGAAGGAGATGTTCGACAGGCCCAGCGTGGTCTGGACGTCGGGGTGGCGGCGCTTGAGCTCGCGGATGGCCTCGATGGTGGCGATGCCGTCGCGCCGGGACTCCTCCTGGCCGGTGGCGATGGTGAAGGTGAGGCAGTCGACGATGATGTCGCACTCCCGCACGCCCCAGTTCCCGGTGAGGTCGGCGATCAGCCGCTCGGCCACGGCCACCTTGTGCTCGGGCGTACGGGCCTGCCCGTCCTCGTCGATGGTCAGGGCGATCAGCGCGGCGCCGTGCTCCACCGCCAGCCGGGTGATGCGGGCGAAGCGCGAGTCGGGTCCGTCGCCGTCCTCGTAGTTGACGGAGTTGATCACGGCCCGGCCGCCCAGCTTCTCCAGTCCCGCCCGGATGACGGCGGGCTCGGTGGAGTCCAGCACGATGGGGAGCGTGGAGGCGGTGGCGAAGCGGCCGGCGATCTCGGCCATGTCGGCGACGCCGTCCCGGCCGACGTAGTCCACGCACAGGTCGAGCAGGTGCGCGCCCTCGCGGATCTGGTCGCGGGCCATCTCCACGCAGTCGTCCCAGCGGCCCGCGAGCATGGCCTCGCGGAACTTCTTCGAGCCGTTGGCGTTCGTCCGCTCGCCGATGGCCAGGTAGGAGGTGTCCTGCCGGAAGGGCACGGTCTGGTAGAGCGAGGCCGCCCCCGGCTCCGGGCGCGGCGCGCGCTCGGTCGGGGTCAGGTCCCGCACCCGCTCCACGACCTGCCGCAGGTGCTCCGGCGTGGTGCCGCAGCAGCCGCCGACCAGGGACAGCCCGTACTCCCTGACGAACGTCTCGTGGGCGTCCGCCAGCTCGGCGGGAGAGAGCGGGTAGTGCGCGCCGTTCTTGCCCAGCACGGGCAGGCCGGCGTTGGGCATGGCGGAGACGCGGGTGCGGGCGTGGCGCGAGAGGTAGCGCAGGTGCTCGCTCATCTCGGCGGGGCCGGTGGCGCAGTTGAGGCCGATCATGTCGATGCCCAGCGGCTCCAGCGCGGTGAGCGCCGCGCCGATCTCGGAGCCCAGCAGCATGGTGCCGGTCGTCTCGACCGTCACCTGGACCAGCAGCGGCAGGTCCACGCCGGCCGCGGTCATGGCGCGCCGGGCGCCGACGACGGAGGCCTTGGTCTGCAGCAGGTCCTGGGTCGTCTCCACCAGGATCGCGTCGGCGCCGCCGGCGACGAGGCCCTCCACGTTCTGCTGGTAGGCGTCGCGCAGCGTCCCGTACGAGGTGTGGCCGAGGGTGGGAAGCTTGGTACCGGGGCCCACCGAGCCCAGGACCCAGCGGGTGCGGCCGTCGCCGGCGGCGAACTCGTCCGCCACCTCGCGGGCGATGCGGGCGCCGGCCTCGGATAGCTCGAAGATGCGTTCGGAGATCTCGTACTCGCCCAGGGCGGAGAAGTTGGCGCCGAAGGTGTTGGTCTCCACGCAGTCGACGCCGACCGCGAAGTAGGCCTCGTGCACCGAGCGCACGATGTCGGGGCGGGTGACGTTCAGGATCTCGTTGCAGCCCTCGAGCTGCTGGAAGTCCTCGAGGCTGGGGTCCTGCGCCTGAAGCATCGTGCCCATCGCCCCGTCGGCCACCACCACTCGGGTGGCGAGGGCCTCGCGCAGTTGCGCGGCTCGGGCGGGCAGAAGGGTCGATGGCGTACGCGAGGCCATGGATGTGCTCCCGGGTGTGCGACGGCTGTCGGCTTTACGCCCTCCCTGCAGAGGGCGCACGCCGCAAGCGTAGCCGTAGCGCGCCGCGCGGGCAGGGGGCGTCCCAGGGGGCGGACCGGCGGGGGCCGGCGGGCGGCGGTCGGGCCGGGGTGGCCGGATTGGGCCGGGAGGCGGGTCTCAGCGATCATGGACAAGCCTGCTGTCGGGTACCCCCTGGTCGGCATCGGCCGATAGTGTTCAGCATTGCCGAACGGATACAAACGGATACAGCCGGACGGCGGCGTGTAAGGAGGTTGCTCGATGGCACGGACCATCCAGTCGCTCGAACGGGCTGCGGCGATGCTGCGGCTGCTCGCGGGCGGCGAGCGGCGGCTCGGCCTGTCCGACGTGGCCTCCGCGCTGGGGCTCGCCAAGGGAACCGCGCACGGCATCCTGCGGACGCTGCAGCAGGAGGGGTTCGTCGAGCAGGACCCCGCGTCCGGCCGCTACCAGCTGGGGGCCGAGCTGCTGCGGCTGGGCAACAGCTACCTGGACGTGCACGAGCTGCGGGCCCGGGCCCTGGTGTGGGCGGACGACCTGGCCCGCTCCAGCGGCGAGAGCGTCTATCTGGGCGTGCTCCACCAACAGGGCGTGCTGATCATCCACCACGTCTTCCGGCCGGACGACAGCCGGCAGGTGCTGGAGGTCGGCGCGATGCAGCCGCTGCACTCCACCGCCCTGGGCAAGGTGCTGTGCGCCTACGACCCGGTGGCGCACGCCGAGGTGGCCGAATCCGACCGCCAGGCGTTCACCCCCACCACCGTCACCGCCCTGCCCGACCTCGAGGGCGTGCTCGATCTCACCCGGGCCCGCGGCTGGGCCGCGGACGTGGAGGAGACCTGGGCGGGCGTGGCCTCCGTGGCGGCGCCCATCCACGACCGGCGGCGGATGCCGGTGGGCGCGGTCGGCATCACCGGCGCCGTGGAGCGCGTGTGCGAGGACGGCGAGCTGCGGGCCCGGCTGGTCGCGGCCGTACGCGACTGCGCGCGTGCCGTCTCCCGCGACCTGGGCGCCGGGCGCTTCTGACCCCCGGCCCCGGGGGCCGCCGGATGCCCCGATGGGCCCGGCCGGAATCCCGGGTCGCGGGCATCCAGGGGCCCTTCGAGGGCCCCTCGAGACCGCCTCGTTACCGGCCGGTATCCAAACGTAGATTTACGGCCAGTTGGCCGAGAGTTTCCGGTCACAGAACCCTTGACGCGCCCTTAACCGTGCAGAAAACTGCCGTGCATCGGTCGGCATTGTCGAACACCTAACGACAATATTCGCTATGGTGTGCAGTGCCACGGGACCGATCACCGCCCTCACGGAGGGCGCGGACCACCGGAGGGACCCGGGGTTCGCCTTCCCCTGGACGAAGGACAAAGGAGTCGCGGGTGTCCAGCTCCGACATCTTCACCGGTGAGCTCATCGGTACCGCAGTGTTGATCCTGCTCGGCGGCGGCGTGTGCGCCGCCGTCACCCTGAAGCGCTCCAAGGCGCAGAACGCGGGCTGGCTCGCCATCACGTTCGGCTGGGGGTTCGCCGTACTGGCCGGTGCGTACATCGGCACCAAGTCCGGTGCGCACCTCAACCCCGCCGTCACCCTCGGCCTGGCCATCGACGGCGCCGTCGAGTGGAGCGACGTTCCGCTCTACGTCGGCTCCCAGATGCTGGGCGCGATGATCGGTGCGTCGCTGGTGTGGCTCGCCTACTACGGTCAGTTCAAGGCCCACATGACGGACCCGGAGCTCGTCGCGAGCCTCAACCCCGCCGAGGGCATGGTCGACCAGACCGTGACGCCCGAGGCCGGCCCGGTGCTGGGCGTCTTCTCGACCGGCCCCGAGATCCGCAACGTGGTGCAGAACCTCGTCACCGAGATCATCGCCACCGCCGCGCTGGTGCTCTTCATCCTCACCATGGGTCTGACCAAGGGCCTGGCCACCAGCGGCACGGGCACCCTGATGGTCGCCCTGGTCGTCGTGGGCATCGGCCTCTCGCTCGGCGGCCCGACCGGTTACGCCATCAACCCCGCCCGTGACCTCGGCCCGCGCATCGTGCACGCGCTTCTGCCGCTGCCCAACAAGGGCGGTTCAGACTGGGGCTACGCCTGGATCCCGGTGGTCGGCCCGCTCGTCGGCGCCGCGCTCGCCGCAGGCATCCACAAGATCGCGTTCTGACCAGCACCCGCCGAGACCCTTCAGATTTCAGGAGCACACTCCACATGACCGAGACCACCGGCACCCACGCCCAGGGCCCGTTCATCGCCGCGATCGACCAGGGCACCACCTCCTCCCGCTGCATCGTCTTCGACCGCGACGGACGCATCGTCTCCGTCGACCAGAAGGAGCACGAGCAGATCTTCCCGAAGCCGGGCTGGGTCGAGCACGACGCCATGGAGATCTGGACCAACGTCCAGGAGGTCGTCGCCGGCGCCGTCGAGAAGGCCGGCATCACCGCCGCCGACGTCAAGGCCATCGGCATCACCAACCAGCGTGAGACCACGCTGATGTGGGACAAGAACACCGGTCAGCCGGTCTACAACGCCATCGTCTGGCAGGACACCCGCACCGACGCCCTGTGCAAGGAGCTCGGCCGCAACGTCGGCCAGGACCGCTTCCGCCGCGAGACGGGCCTGCCGCTGGCCTCCTACTTCTCCGGCCCGAAGGTCCGCTGGCTGCTGGACAACGTCGAGGGCCTGCGCGAGCGCGCCGAGGCCGGCGACATCCTCTTCGGCACCATGGACTCCTGGGTCATCTGGAACCTCACCGGTGGCACCGACGGCGGCGTGCACGTCACCGACGTCACCAACGCCTCCCGCACGATGCTGATGAACCTCCGCAGCCTCGACTGGGACGAGCGCATCCTGGAGTCCATGGAGGTCCCGGCCGCCGTGCTGCCGGAGATCCGCTCCTCCGCCGAGGTCTACGGCACCGCCAAGGGCGGCGCCCTCGCCGGCGTGCCCGTCGCCTCCGCGCTCGGCGACCAGCAGGCGGCCCTCTTCGGCCAGACCTGCTTCTCCGAGGGCGAGGCCAAGTCGACCTACGGCACCGGCACGTTCATGCTGATGAACACCGGCGACGAGCCCGTCAACTCCTACAACGGCCTGCTGACCACCGTCGGCTACCGCATCGGCGACCAGAAGCCGGTCTACGCCCTCGAGGGCTCCATCGCCGTCACCGGCTCCCTCGTGCAGTGGATGCGCGACCAGATGGGCCTCATCAAGAGCGCGGCCGAGATCGAGACGCTGGCCAGCTCCGTCGAGGACAACGGCGGCGCCTACTTCGTGCCGGCCTTCTCCGGCCTGTTCGCCCCCTACTGGCGCTCCGACGCGCGCGGCGTGATCGCGGGCCTGACCCGCTACGTCACCAAGGCGCACATCGCCCGCGCCGTGCTCGAGGCCACCGCCTGGCAGACCCGCGAGATCACCGACGCCATGACCAAGGACTCCGGCGTCGAGCTGACCGCGCTCAAGGTCGACGGCGGCATGACCTCCAACAACTTGCTGATGCAGACGCTCTCGGACTTCCTGGACGCCCCTGTGGTGCGCCCGATGGTCGCCGAGACCACCTGCCTCGGCGCCGCCTACGCCGCCGGCCTGGCCGTCGGCTTCTGGCCGGACACCGACGCCCTGCGCGCCAACTGGCGCCGGGCCGCCGAGTGGACCCCCCGCATGGACGCGGACACGCGTGACCGCGAGTACAAGAGCTGGCTCAAGGCCGTCGAGCGGACCATGGGCTGGATCGAGGACGAGGAGTAATCATGACAACCCCGCAGAGCGTTCCGACCCTGGGAACGCACCCGGCTGCCGGCGCCAACCCGGGCCGCGCCGAGACCCGGGACCGGCTGTCCAACGCGACGTACGACCTCCTGGTGATCGGTGGCGGCATCCTGGGCACCTCGGTGGCCTGGCACGCCGCGCAGTCCGGTCTGCGGGTCGCGATGGTGGACGCCGGCGACTTCGCCGGCGCCACCTCCTCCGCCTCCTCCAAGCTCGTCCACGGCGGTCTGCGCTACCTGCAGACCGGCGCGGTCAAGCTGGTGGCGGAGAACCACCACGAGCGCCGGGTGCTGGCCAAGGACGTGGCCCCGCACCTGGTCAACCCGCTCACCTTCTACCTGCCCGTCTACAAGGGCGGCCCGGTGGGCGCGGCCAAGCTCGGCGCCGGTGTCTTCGCCTACTCGGCGCTGTCCGCCTTCGGCGACGGCGTCGGCAAGGTGATCTCCCCGGCCAAGGCCAAGGCCGACAACCCCGGTCTGCGCACGGACAACCTCAAGGCCGTGGCGGTCTACTACGACCACCAGATGAACGACTCCCGCGTGGCCGTCATGACGGTCCGCGCGGCCGTCGAGTCCGGTGCCGTGGTCCTCAACCACGCCGAGGTGACCGGCCTGCGCTTCACGCACGGCAAGGTGACCGGCGCGGAGCTCAAGGACCGCATGGACGGCACCGAGTTCGGCATCGACGCGCGCGTCGTCCTCAACGCCACCGGCCCGTGGGTGGACCACCTGCGGAAGCTGGAAGACAAGGGCGCCGCGCCGTCGATCCGCCTCTCCAAGGGCGCGCACATCGTGATGAAGCGCAAGTCGCCGTGGAAGGCCGCCATGGCCACCCCGATCGACAAGTACCGCATCACCTTCGCCCTGCCGTGGGAGGACCAGCTGCTGCTGGGCACCACCGACACCCAGTACGAGGGTGACCCGGCGGACGTGCGCGCCACCGAGGAGGACATCCAGCAGATCCTCGACGAGGCGGCGTTCTCCATCCAGGACGCGGACCTCGACCGCGACCTGATGACGTACGCCTTCGCCGGCCTGCGGGTGCTGCCCGGCGGCCCCGGCGACGTGGCCCAGGCCAAGCGCGAGACGGTCGTCTCCGAGGGCAAGGGCGGCATGCTGTCGGTCGCCGGCGGCAAGTGGACCACCTACCGCCACATCGGCCGTACGGTCATGAGCAAGCTCGCCAAGGTGCCCGGCAGCCCGCTGACCGAGGACATGGAGCCCGTCTCCAGCCTGGTCCGCCGCACCCCGCTGCCCGGCGTCGCCAACCCCAACGCGGTGGCCCACCGCCTGCTGGTGGACCGCGAGCCCGGCAGCCGCATGGACCCGCTGACGGCCCGTCACCTCGCTACCCACTACGGCTCGCTGTCCTTCGACATCGCGCGCCTGGTCAACGAGAACCCCGAGCTCGGCGAGCGGATCCACGAGGACGGCCCGGAGATCTGGGCCCAGGTCGTCTACGCCCGTGACCACGAGTGGGCCGCCACGGTCGACGACGTGCTGCGCCGCCGCACGACCCTGACGATCCGCGGCCTGGACAACGAGGACGTCCGCACCCGGGTCAAGGACATGCTGAACGACAAGAGCTGACGCTCTTCCGGCCGGACGAGCGGAAGGGGAGGGACGCCCCGGGCGTCCCTCCCCTTCCGCATGCGAACCGAACGCAACCGACGCGGGCTCGAACACGTCCCTCGAAGGGAAGAGGGGGACGACATGAACCGGCCAAAAATGCGGCGCAGGACGCTGTTCAGGCGCGTCGCGGTGCGCATCGCGCTCGGCCTCGCCCTGCTGGTGCTGATACCCGTGGTAACGGCGGGCAGCGCGCTGCGCGCCTCGTACGCGGGCTCGCCCGCCCACGACGCGGTCACGCGCGGCAGGGACGCCATCTGGCTGGGGCACGCCTGGATCGACGGCCGCCGCGGCGAGGCCGACCTGGCCCGCCTGAAGCGGCGGATCGGGGACACGGGCATCCGCGACCTGTACGTGCACGCCGGCCCGCTCGAGCACGACGGCACGCTGCCCGCCTCGGCGTACCGCAACGCCGCCTGGCTCATCGCGGCCGTGCACCGCGAGCTGCCGGGCGTGCGGGTGCAGGCGTGGCTGGGCAACAAGCTGGTGACCGGGCCGGACGGCGCGGGGCTGTGGCTGGGCTCGCCGGCCGCCCGCGCCGCCGTGGTGACCTCCGCGCGCCAGGTGATGCGGGCGGGCTTCGCGGGCGTGCACGTGGACGTCGAGCCGGTGCCCAGCGGCGACGCGGACTTCCTCGCCCTGCTCGACGCCCTCCGCCCGGCCGTGCGGTCCGCCGGCGGGGTGCTGTCGGTGGCCGCCCAGCAGATCGA
Organism: Streptomyces griseocarneus; assembly: GCF_014655595.1. GTDB lineage: Bacteria > Actinomycetota > Actinomycetes > Streptomycetales > Streptomycetaceae > Streptomyces > Streptomyces griseocarneus. The sequence continues at coordinate 157,562 of NZ_BNBL01000007.1, forward strand.
CCCGCTGCCCTCGATGCACAGCGCGGCCCGCGTGATGGGCAGCAAGAAGTGGTGGACCCAGAGCTACTTCGGCAAGGTCGCCCGCCGGGTGGACCAGATCGCCGTCATGTCGTACGACACCGCGCTCCCGTGGGAGAACCTCTACGGCGGCTACGTGGCGCGGCAGACGGCACTCGCCCTCCAGGCGGCCCCGGCGACGACGGACCTGCTGATGGGCCTGCCCTTCTACCACACCGACAACTGGGGCCATCAGAGCCGGGCCGAGACCGCGGCGGCCGCCGTGCGCGGCGCCCGGCTGGGCCTGAGCCGCGAGGACCACGGCCGGCAGCGGTTCGGGATGGCCCTGTACGTGGACTTCGCGGCGACCGAGGCGGACTGGCGTGCCTACCGCGGCGAATGGGGCGTGCGTGGCTGAAAGGCCTCCCCCTCGGGGGCTGCGAAGGGGGGTCGTCGAAGTCGTAGGCTTGGGGCACACACAAGACAACCGCAACTGCACGGAACGGCAACCGGCGACACCCTGGACATCCGAGGGGCAGGCCGGTCGGAAGGAGGCGCTGGGTGATCGAGCTTGAGGGGGTTCCCGAGCTGATCGACCCGGTGATGATCTGTGCCTTCGAGGGCTGGAACGACGCCGGTGACGCCGCCTCCAGCGCGGTCGCGCATCTGGACCGGGAATGGAAGGGCGAGGTCTTCGCCGCGCTCGACGCGGAGGACTACTACGACTTCCAGGTCAACCGGCCGACGGTCTGGCTGGACGGCGGTGTCCGCAAGATCACCTGGCCGACCACCCGGCTCTCCGTGGTGCGCACCGGCGGCGACAAGGGCGCGCCGCGCGACCTCGTCCTCGTGCGCGGCATCGAACCGAGCATGCGCTGGCGCTCGTTCTGCAACGAGATCCTGGGCTTCGCCCACGAGCTGGGCGTGGAGATGGTGGTGATCCTGGGCTCGCTGCTCGGGGACACCCCGCACACCCGGCCCGTTCCGGTCAGCGGCGTGACCTCCGACCCGGACCTGGCGCGGACCCTGGACCTGGAGGAGTCCCGCTACGAGGGCCCCACCGGCATCGTCGGCGTCCTCCAGGAGGCGTGCACCCACGCCGGCGTCCCGGCGGTGAGCCTGTGGGCGGCCGTCCCGCACTACGTCTCCCAGCCGCCGAACCCGAAGGCCACCCTGGCCCTGCTCAACCGCCTCGAGGACCTGATCGACCTGCGCGTCCCGCAGGGCGAGCTCCCCGAGGACGCGCGGGCCTGGCAGCTGGGCGTGGACCAGCTGGCCGCCGAGGACAGCGAAGTCGCCGAGTACGTCCAGTCGCTGGAGGAGGCGCGGGACACCGCGGACCTGCCGGAGGCCTCCGGCGAGGCCATCGCCCGGGAGTTCGAGCGCTACCTGCGCCGCCGCGACGGACAGCCGGGCCAGCCCGGCCAGGGCGGGGGGCTGGCGGCGGAGCCGGGCCTGGCCGAGGGCGGCCGGGACGCCTCGTACCTCAGGGACACCACGAGCGGCCGTACGCGGCCGCCCAGGCCCTCCGCGAAGGACGAGGACGAGGGCGCGTCCGAGGGCCCCGAGCGGGGCCAGGACGGCCCGAAGGACGAGGACTGACCCTCCCGTCCCGGCTTTCGCGGTTTTTTGACGCGACGCACCGTAACGGTCCGCCGTACACTTGTCTGCCCGGTGAAGGCCGGTTCACCGCCCCGTACGGGGCTGGGGGACCGGCCTTCTCGTCCCCCAGGAGGTGTGCGGATGACCAGCAGCATTCCCGCTGTCGATAACCGTCCGGAAGCATCGGCCCTGCAGGCCGTCCTGCTCGACATGGACGGCACGCTGGTCGACACCGAGGGTTTCTGGTGGGAGGTCGAAGTCGCGGTCTTCGCCGAGCTGGGGCACCAGCTGCTGGAGGAGTGGCGCGAGGTCGTCGTCGGCGGCCCGATGGCGCGCAGCGCCTCCTTCCTGATCAAGGCCACCGGCGCGCGGATCGCGCTGGCCGAGCTGTCCGCCCTGCTCAACAGCCGCTTCTCCGAGATGATCGTCCGCGGGGTGCCGCTGATGCCGGGCGCACGGCGGCTGCTGGCCGAGCTGGCCGCGCACTCGGTGCCGACGGCGCTGGTCTCGGCCTCGCACCGGGAGATCATCGACCGGGTGCTGCACAGCCTGGGCCCGCAGCACTTCACGCTCACCGTCGCGGGCGACGAGATCGCCCGGACCAAGCCGCACCCCGACCCGTATCTGCTGGCCGCCGCCCGGCTGGGCGTGGACCCCGCGCGCTGTGCGGTGGTGGAGGACACCCTCACGGGCGTGACGGCGGCCGAGGCGGCCGGCTGCCGGGTGGTGGCGGTGCCCTCGGTGGCGCCGATCCCGCCGGCCGTGGGCCGTACGGTCGTGGGCTCGCTGGAAGAAGTCGACTTGTCTTTTCTGCGGGGCCTGATCAAGGTCTGAGCTCCCGCGGAAGGTGCTCACGGGAATGCACCGGCGCATGCACTGAGCGTGCGGCGCCGGAATGACCAAGAACTCTTAGCGTTTGATCGATTGTTTTCCGTGACGAATGCGGCGGCTGAATTCACACGGTCGGCCGGGGAATCGCGCACGTGACGTTCGTCACCGGATCCGAAGTCCGCGCGTCGGCTTGCATCGGCCCGAGAGGGCGTTCCCGGGGGTTGAAGCGCGCCCTTGTGTCCCGTTTGATCATCTCGTGCCGGAATCGTTCCGGCGTCCGGATATCGGACATTCACCTGCCGTTATCGCGGCGTGATTTTGCGTCGAGTTCGACCTGTTCCGGGGGCGGCGGCCGCGCGCACTAATCTTTTCGCGAGAACTTCACGACTGCCCGTATGACCAGCACATCGACTATCGGTAGGGTCCGGGCAGTCGAACGCACCACAGGGAGAACCCCAGACAATGAACCGCAAGACGTTGGTCCTGCCGATCGTGGCAGGCCTGCTGGCCCCCGCTCTCGTCGCCTGTGGCGGGGGCGAGGGATCCGGTGGGAACAAGGCCATCGTCATCGGCACGACCGACCGGTTCGAGGAGACCACCGACGCCCCGGCGCCGTTCGACCCTGCCGCCGCGTACGACATCGGCGCCTGGAACGTCCTCCACAGCACTTTCCAGACGCTGCTGCGCCTGCCCCGCTCCGGCACCGACCCGGTCGGTGACGCCGCCGAGAAGTGCGCGTTCGGCGACCGCAAGAACGAGCAGCTCCGCTGCACGCTGCGCAGCGGCCTGAAGTTCTCCAACGGGCACGCGCTCACCGCCGAGGACGTCAAGTTCTCCATCGACCGCGCCCGGGTCATCAACTTCGAGAACGGCCCGGTCTCCCTGCTCAGCAACATCGACAAGGTGGAGACCCCGAGCGAGCTCGAGGTGGTCTTCCACCTCAAGTCGCCCGACGCCACCTTCCCGCAGAAGATCGCCACCCCGGCCGCCGCCATCGTCGACAGCGAGTCGTACCGGAAGGACAAGCTGGACACCGGCTTCAGGACCGTCGGCTCCGGCCCGTACACCCTGAAGACCGAGGCCAAGGACGGCCGGGTGGTCAAGGCGACGTTCAGTAAGAACGGGAGCTACAAGGGCTCCGTGAAGGTGCAGAACGACAAGGTCGAGATGCGCTTCTACGACGACGCCGCGTCGATGGAGAAGGCGCTCAAGAGCGGCGACATCGACATCATGAACCGCGCCCTGCTCCCCGAGCAGATCGGCCGGCTGCGCACCGCCACGGACCAGGGCGTCCGCCTGCTGGAGTCGCCCGGCCAGGAGATCAGCTACCTCGCCTTCAACACCGAGGACCCGGCGGTGAAGCCCAAGGCCGTGCGCCAGGCCATGGCCCAGCTGGTCGACCGCCAGGCGCTGGCCCGCGACGACTACAAGCGCACGAGCGAGCCGCTGTACTCCCTGGTGCCCAGCGGGATCGCCGGCCACCAGAACTCCTTCTCCAACAAGTACGGCGAGCCCAGCGTCGAGAAGGCCCGCGCCCTGCTGAAGGCCGCGAACATCACCACTCCGGTGCCGCTGACCCTCACGTACACCACCGACCACTACGGTGAGACGACGGAGAAGGTCTTCAAGTCGCTGCAGAAGCAGCTCAACGGCAGCGGTCTCTTCGACGCCAAGGTGCAGGGCGTGAAGTGGGCGGACTTCCGCCCCGAGGCGGCCAAGGGCAAGTACGCCGTCTACGGCATGGGCTGGTTCCCCGACTTCCCGGACCCGGACAACTTCATCGCCCCGTTCGTCGGCAAGGACAACTTCCTCTCCTCGCCCTACCGCAACTCCAAGATCTCCAACGAGCTGATCCCGCAGTCCCGCGAGGCCGCGCAGCGTGACGCGGCCGCCAAGTACTTCCAGCAGGCCGCGGACATCCTCGCCGAGGACGTGCCGGTGCTGCCGCTGTGGCAGGGCAAGCAGTACGTCGCGGTGCGGGAGAAGATCACCGGTGCGGAGTGGGCGCTGAACTCCGCCTCCGAGCTGCAGCCGTGGGAGCTCACCCGCGGCGCCTGACGGCCCGGCGCCACCCCGACCGAACCACCAACGCAAGTCCAGTTTCACCGGTTTCACCCGATGGTCTCTTCTGCGATCAAGAACTGTGAGGAAAGTGCACGTGAGGAAACGTGACCAGTGGCTCGCCGCCCCGCTCGGCGCGGGGCTTGCCGCCGCCCTGCTGAGCGGGTGCGGATCGGAAGACGGCAGCGGGGCCGGCACCGGGCAGTCGGTGGTCATGGGCATGTCGGACGAGGTGCTCTCCACCGACCCGGCATCCGGTTACGACCCGGGTTCCTGGCTGCTCTTCAACAACGTCTTCCAGTCGCTGATGAGCTTCCCCAAGGGAAGCACCACTCCGCAGCCGGACGCCGCCAAGAGCTGCAAGTTCAAGGACGACACCAGCACGGTCTACGAGTGCACGCTGGTGGAGGGGCTGAAGTTCAGCAACGGCCACGACCTCACCTCCGAGGACGTCGCCTACTCCTTCCGCCGCACGCTGAAGATCAACGACAAGAACGGTCCGGCGTCGACCATGCTGTCGACGATCAAGAACATCAAGACGCCGGACGACGCGACCGTCGTCTTCGAGCTCAAGCGCTCGGACGCGACCTTCCCGCAGAAGATCGCCTCCGGTGCCGGCTCGATCGTGGACCACACGGAGTACCCGAAGGACAAGCTCCGCACCGACGGCAAGGCCGTGGGCTCCGGGGTCTACAAGCTGGACTCCTTCGACAAGAAGACCAAGGCCGTCTTCAAGCCCAACGGCTCCTACAAGGGCCCGGCCACGCTGCAGAACAGCGGCATGACCCTCAAGTTCTTCGACGGCAAGCAGGACGAGCTCAAGGCCGCCGTGCAGAAGGGCGACGTGGACCTGGCCTACCGAGGCCTGGCCATCAAGGACATCGCCGACATCGAGGCCGCCGGCGCCGGCGACAAGGGCAGCCTCAAGGTGATCGAGGGCACCAGTGCGGAGGTCCAGCACCTGGTCTTCAACACCAAGGACTCGGTGGTCGGCAAGGTAGGCGTCCGCAAGGCCATCGCCTACACCATCGACCGCTCCACGCTCGTGCGCGACGTCTACAAGCGCACCGCCGAGCCGCTGTACTCCGTGGTCCCCAGCGGCATCACCGGCCACCGGACGCCGTTCTTCGACGTCTACGGCGACCGCCCGCAGCCCGACAAGGCCGCCGCGGCCATCAAGTCGGCGGGCATCTCCGGCAAGGTCAAGCTCACCCTGTGGGCCACCCCGGTGCGTTACGGCCCGGCGACCGTGGCCGAGTTCAAGGAGATCGCCAAGCAGCTCAACGCCAGCGGCCTCTTCGAGGCCGACGTGCAGAGCGTGCCGTTCGACCAGTACGAGAAGGACATCGCCGCCGGCAAGTACGGCGTCTACGTCAAGGGCTGGGTCCCCGACTACCCGGACCCCGACAACTTCACCGCGCCGTTCTTCGGCGAGGACAACGTGCTGGCGAACAACTACCAGTCCAAGGAGATAGCCGGCATCCTGCCGACGACCGCCGCCCAGGGCAGCCGTGCCGCGACCGTCGCCGACTTCACCAAGGTGCAGAACGCCGTCGCCCAGGACGTGCCGGTGCTGCCGCTGTGGCAGGGCAAGCAGTACGCGGTGGCCAACGAGCGGATCTCCGGTCTGCAGTGGACCCTCGACGCCTCGACCGTCTTCCGATTCTGGGAGATCAGCAAGGGCGCCAAGGAGTAGCACTCCCCGTCGACGCGACGACGCCCCGGCACACGGTCATCGTGTGCCGGGGCGTCGTCACGTTCCGGGCCTTGAGGCTTCACGCCGTCAGGGTTCGGGCCGTCAGGGCTCGCGCCTTCAGGGGGCGTACGGCCGGGTCACTGCGCCCCGGGACGCACCAGTCCGCTCTCGTAGGCGTAGACCGCCGCCTGCACCCGGTCCCGCAGGCCCAGCTTGGTCAGCACGTGCCCCACATGCGTCTTGACCGTCGTCTCGCTGACGAAGAGGTCCGCCGCGATCTCGGCGTTCGACAGGCCACGGGCCACCAGCTTGAGCACCTCGACCTCACGGTCGGTCAGCGTGTGCAGCGTGTCCGGCAGCGGCTCCTCGCCCGACGGCAGATGCCCGGCGTACTTGTCCAGCAGCCGCCGCGTGATGCTCGGCGCCAGCATCGCCTCGCCGCCCGCCACCACCCGGATCGCCTGCACCAGCTCATGGGCGGGCGCGTCCTTGAGCAGGAAGCCGCTGGCCCCCGCCCGCAGCGCCTCGACCACGTACTCGTCGAGGTCGAAGGTGGTGAGCACCAGCACCTTCGCCGGACCGTCGCGCTCCGGGCCGGTGATCTGACGGGTCGCCTCGACGCCGTCCATGCGGGGCATCCGGATGTCCATCAGCACCACATCGGGCTGCAGGGCGCGGACCTGGTCGAGAGCCTGCAGACCGTCTCCGGCCTCCCCGACGACCGCGAGGTCCTGCTCGGCCTCCAGGATCATGCGGAAGCCGGTGCGCAGCAGAGGCTGGTCGTCGACCAACAGGACGCGGATCGCCACAGGAGAACTCCTTCGCTAGACCGCGTCCATTCTGCCCTGCGCCCCGTCGGCCGGGGCAGCCGGACCGTCGTCCGGCGCCGAACGCGGCACCGGGACGGGCAGCGGATACGGCGGGGGAGTGCCGCCGAATTCCGGGCAGAGCGCCTGGTGGTCGCACCAGCCGCACAGCTTCGTCGGCCGCGGCCGCCAGTCGCCGGTGTCGGTGGCCAGCGAGATCGCCTCCCACAGCGCGCGCAGCTTGCGCTCCACCGCCAGCAGCTCCGCCTCCACCGGGTCGTACGTCAGCACGTCGCCGCTGCCCAGGTAGACCAGCTGCAGGCGGCGCGGGATCCGGCCCCTGAGCCGCCACATCACCAGGGCGTAGAACATCATCTGGAACAGCGGGGTGTCCCGGTACCGCGGGGCGGGGGCCTTGCCGGTCTTGTAGTCCACGATGCGCACGTCGCCCGAGGGGGTCACGTCCACCCGGTCGACGATGCCGCGCAGCTTCAGCCCCGAGTCCAGCACCGTCTCCACGAACAGCTCCCGTTCGGCGGGCTCCAGCCGCGTGGGGTCCTCGAGCGTGAACCACCGCTCGACCAGCCGCTCCGCGTCCGCCAGCCACGTCGCGAGCCGGTCGGCGTCCTGGCTGCCGTCCTCCCGAAGGAACAGCTCCGCCAGCTCCGGCCGGGATCCCAGCAGCCTCTCCCACTCGCCCGGGACCAGGTCCCTGGCCCGCGGCGCGGTCCGCTCGGCCGCCGGGGCGTCGAAGAGCCGCTCGAGCACCGCGTGCACCACCGTGCCCCGGGTGGCCGCCGCGCTCGGCTTCTCCGGGAGCTTGTCGATCACCCGGAAGCGGTAGAGCAGCGGACACTGCATGAAGTCGGCCGCGCGCGACGGCGACAGCGAGGCCGGGCGCGCGGCGGCGGGCGCCGGGGCGGCGGAGGGCTCGGGAGCGGTATCCATGACACAAACCCTACGGCCGGTCACTGACAGTCGGCCGCATACCATCGACGGTAGACCCCTTCGCACTGCATGATCGTAAGAATGCACCACGTGGGTGCGAATGACCGGATCGGACGAGGGGACACCGTGGACAACAGCGGGCAGGGCCAATCCGGCGTCGGAGGCGCCGGCCGACCGGCCGGGCCCGGGGACCGCAAGCCGCAGCCCCCGCGCGAGAGCGGCGGCGGCATCCTCATGGGCCGGCCCTTCGGGGTGCCCGTCTACGTCGCCCCCAGCTGGTTCCTCGTCGCCGCCCTCATCACCTGGGTCTTCGGCGGCCAGCTCGACCGCGTGCTGCCCGAGCTGGGGCGCGCCCGCTATCTGGTCGCCCTCTTCTTCGCGGTCGCCTTCTACGCCTCCGTCCTGGTCCACGAGCTCGCCCACACGGTCGCCGCCCTGCGCTTCAAGCTGCCGGTGCGCCGCATCCAGCTGCAGTTCTTCGGCGGCGTCTCCGAGATCGAGAAGGAGACCGAGACCCCCGGCCGCGAATTCGTGCTCGCCTTCGTCGGCCCGCTGCTCTCGCTCGTCCTCGCCGGGCTCTTCTACCTCGGCGTGCTCGCCGTCGAGCCCGGGACCGTGCCCGCCGTGCTGCTCGCCGGGCTGATGGTCTCCAATCTCCTCGTGGCGGCCTTCAACCTGCTGCCCGGCCTGCCCCTGGACGGCGGCCGCATGCTCCGCGCCATCGTCTGGAAGATCAGCGGCCGGCCCATGACCGGCACCGTGGCCGCCGCCTGGGTCGGCCGAGCCCTCGCCGTCTCCGTCCTCGTCGGCCTCCCGCTGCTCACCCACCGCGACGCCACCGAGGACCTGGGCGGCCTCGACACCCTCACCGACGCCCTGCTCGCCGCCATCCTCGCCGCGATCATCTGGACCGGCGCCGGGAACAGCCTGCGCATGGCGCGGCTGCGCGAGCACCTGCCCGCCCTGCGGGCCCGCGCCCTGACCCGGCGCGCCGTCCCCGTCGAGGCGGACACCCCACTGTCGGAGGCCCTGCGCCGCGCCAACGAGGCCGGGGCCCGCGCCCTGGTCGTGGTCGACGGACAGGGCAACCCCACCGCGCTGGTCCGCGAGGCCGCCATCGTCGGCGTGCCCGAGCACCGCCGCCCCTGGGTCGCGGTCGGCACCCTCGCCCAGGACCTGAGGGAGGGCATGCGCGTCGCCGCCGAGCTCTCCGGCGAGGACCTCCTCGACGTGCTCCGGGCCACCCCCGCCACCGAGTACCTGGTCGTCGAGGACTCCGGCGAGGTCTACGGCGTGCTGTCCGCCGCCGACGTCGAGCGCGCCTTCGTCGCGGCCATGGCCAGGCCCTCGTCCTGAGCCCGCCGGGCCTCGTGGTGCTGAGGCCTCCGCGGGCCCGGTAGGCTGGTCACATGTCCGAACCGACCGGTGCCGCCCGCCGTCGCGGGCCCTTCCAGGTCGGGGACCAGGTCCAGCTCACCGACCCCAAGGGACGCCACTACACGTTCACGCTCGAGGCCGGGAAGAACTTCCACACCCACAAGGGTTCCTTCCCGCACGACGAGCTGATCGGTGCTCCCGAGGGCAGTGTTGTCCGTACCACGGGAAACGTCGCCTACCTCGCGCTGCGCCCCCTGCTCCCCGACTACGTCCTGTCCATGCCCCGCGGTGCCGCCGTGGTCTACCCCAAGGACGCGGGGCAGATCCTGGCCTTCGCCGACATCTTCGCCGGCGCCCGCGTCGTCGAGGCGGGAGTGGGCTCGGGCTCGCTCAGCGCCTTCCTGCTGCGGGCCATCGGCGACCAGGGCATGCTGCACTCCTACGAGCGCCGCGCGGACTTCGCCGAGATCGCGCAGGCCAACGTGGAGCGCTACTTCGGCGGCCCGCACCCCGCCTGGCAGCTGACCGTCGGCGACCTGCAGGACAACCTCTCCGACACCGACGTCGACCGGGTCATCCTCGACATGCTCGCCCCGTGGGAGTGCCTGGAGGCCGTCTCCAAGGCGCTCGTGCCCGGCGGCATCCTGTGCTGCTACGTGGCCACCACCACCCAGCTCGCGCGGACCGTGGAGTCCATCCGTGAGATCGGCTGCTTCGCCGAGCCGCAGCCGTGGGAGTCGATGATCCGCAACTGGCACGTGGAGGGCCTCGCGGTCCGCCCGGACCACCGGATGATCGGCCACACCGGCTTCCTGGTCACCGCCCGCCGCCTGGCGGACGGCGTCGAGCCCCCGATGCGCCGCCGCCGTCCGGCCAAGGGTGCCTACGGCGAGGACTACGAGGGCCCCAACAAGGGCTGACGCCCGCCCGCACCACCGAGCGCCGTCGCCGAGTCACGCGATCCCCGCGAACTCGGCGGCGGCGCTTCGTCGTTGAGTGAAACCCGGGCCCATGCCCGGCGTAGGACGGCCGGGCGTCGTATGGCACGATGCGGAAGATCCTCGTCCCCAGCTCTCACAGGAGTCGGTGCGCGTGCAGTCCCCGGCAGGACCCGAGTCCCACCCGCACACCCGTCCCCGCCCGGCCCACTGGCTGGCCACCGCCGCCGCCCTGGGCGGCGTGATCACCGGCGTGGCCCTCCTCGGCCCCGGCGACGCGACCGCCACCGCACCCGCCACCGGCCCGGAAACCGCCGCGGCGGCACCCGACGCCCGGGCCGCGCGCTATCCGGTGGACTGCGGCCGGGCGAGCGCGGAGGTCGTCCGCGAGGCCACGGGTGATCTCGACGGCGACGGCCGGGCCGAGACCACCGCCGTCGTGCGCTGCCCGTCCGGCGCGGGCACCCCGCCCAGCGGCGTCTACGTCCTCGCCCCGCCGGCCGCCCCGGGGGCACCGCCCCGGATCGTGGCGACGCTGGTCGACCCCGGGCAGAAGATGAGCGTCACCGGCCTCGGCATCACCGAGCGCACCGTTTCGGCCACTCTTGCCGGCTACTCCGCCGCGAGCGTCCCGCGCTGCTGCCCCGACCTGAGGCGGACGGTCAAGTGGCACTGGCGGGAGGGGAAGTTCGTGCTGACCCCGCTGCCGGTCGCCGCGCGTGCGTGAGCCGTTACGCGGCGTCCGGACCGAAGACCTCGACCTTGTCGGAGACGCGCCGGACGTGGATGCAGTCCCCCGGGCACTCCACCGCGGAGTCCCGCACGTCGTTGATCAGCGGCAGCGGGACGCGCGTGGTGGCACCCTTGTCCTGGAGCAGCTCGTCATCGGCGCTCTTCACATAGGCCAGCCCGTCGATGTCCAGCTCGAAGACCTCGGGGGCGTACTGCGCGCAGATGCCGTCGCCGGTGCACAGGTCCTGGTCGATCCAGACTTCCAGCTCACCGAGTCCCTCTTCCTGCACGGTCATCTCGCCTGCCGTTTCCTGCGTACGTGAACCAATTGGAGCCAGCCCTGACGGGTGTTGACCGAGTCGACGATACAACCGCCCGCTTTCCGATGTTGATGGGTGGGTATTCCCCTCACGTGAGGACGTGCGCAAGGGTGAAGATCGGACACACTCCTACCGGGTTTGTGATCTAGGGGTTTCAACCTGCACCGGCCCAGGTAGGGTCAGGAAGCGTCCAGCTCCCCTTGGAGGAGGTGAGGACCGTGGCAGCCCACGACGACGACATGAACCGCGGCATCCGGCCGGGACGAGGGTCTGACGACCCCGCGGGCCAGGTTGCCTATCTCGAGCAGGAGATCGCCGTCCTGCGCCGCAAGCTCGCCGACTCTCCGCGCCACACGAGGATTCTCGAAGAGCGGATCGTCGAGCTCCAGACGAACCTGGCCGGCGTCTCCGCACAGAACGAGCGCCTCGCGAACACCCTCCGCGAGGCCCGGGACCAGATCGTGGCCCTGAAGGAGGAGGTCGACCGGCTCGCGCAGCCGCCGGCCGGCTTCGGGGTCTTCCTGGTGGCGAACGAGGACGGCACCGCCGACATCTTCACCGGGGGCCGCAAGCTCCGGGTGAACGTCAGCCCCGGGGTCGGCCTCGAGGAGCTCAGGCCCGGCCAGGAGGTCATGCTCAACGAGGCCCTCAACGTGGTCGACGCCATGGCGTTCGAGCGGCACGGCGACATCGTCACCCTCAAGGAGATCCTCGAGGACGGCGAACGCGCCCTGGTCATCGGGCACACCGACGAGGAGCGGGTGGTGAGGCTCGCCGAGCCGCTGCTGGACATCACCATCCGCCCCGGCGACGCCCTCCTGCTCGAGCCCCGCTCCGGCTACGTCTACGAGGTCATCCCGAAGAGCGAGGTCGAGGAGCTCGTCCTCGAAGAGGTCCCGGACATCGACTACACGAAGATCGGCGGCCTGGGGAACCAGATCGAGCTGATCCGCGACGCGGTCGAGCTCCCCTACCTCTACCCCGACCTCTTCAAGGAGCACGAACTGCGGCCGCCCAAGGGCGTGCTGCTGTACGGCCCGCCCGGCTGCGGCAAGACGCTCATCGCCAAGGCCGTGGCCAACTCCCTTGCCAAGAAGGTCGCCGAGGTCACCGGCAAGCCCGCGGGGAAGAGCTTCTTCCTCAACATCAAGGGCCCCGAGCTGCTCAACAAGTACGTCGGCGAGACCGAGCGGCACATCCGGCTGATCTTCCAGCGCGCCCGGGAGAAGGCCAGCGAGGGCACGCCGGTCATCGTCTTCTTCGACGAGATGGACTCCCTCTTCCGCACCCGCGGCTCCGGGGTCAGCTCGGACGTGGAGAACACCATCGTCCCCCAGCTGCTCTCCGAGATCGACGGTGTGGAGGGCCTGGAGAACGTCATCGTCATCGGCGCCTCCAACCGCGAGGACATGATCGACCCGGCGATCCTCCGCCCGGGCCGCCTCGACGTGAAGATCAAGATCGAGCGCCCGGACGCCGAGGCCGCCAAGGACATCTTCTCGAAGTACCTGACCGAGACCCTGCCCCTGCACGCCGACGACCTCGCCGAGCACGGCGGGTCCGCCAGGGCGGCCGTCGAGGGCATGATCCAGTCGGTCGTCGAGCAGATGTACGCCGAATCCGAGGAGAACCGCTTCCTGGAGGTCACCTACGCGAATGGTGACAAGGAAGTCCTCTATTTCAAGGACTTCAATTCCGGGGCGATGATCCAGAACATTGTGGACCGGGCCAAGAAAATGGCCATCAAGGCCTTCCTGGACCACAACCAGAAGGGTCTTCGGGTCTCCCACCTGCTCGCCGCCTGCGTGGACGAGTTCAAGGAGAACGAGGACCTGCCCAACACCACCAACCCGGACGACTGGGCCCGCATCTCCGGAAAGAAGGGCGAGCGGATCGTCTTCATCCGCACCCTGGTCACCGGAAAGCAGGGCGCCGACACCGGCCGCTCCATCGACACCGTGGCCAATACCGGCCAGTATCTGTAAGACCGCCGTCCGGCTGCGGATGTCCCTGTTGTTCTGCCTTCCCCGCCTCCGGCGGGGAAGGACCCGGGGCGTCCGCAGCCGGACGCGTTTTGCACCACGTGTTGCACCACTTGTGGGACTCGCACAAGCGATGTTTTCCGACCGCCACAAGAACCGGAGCAATGACTGTAATGATCTCCCCAGGGCCGCAAAGCCGTTCTAGGCTCTTCGGTACCGCCGCCGAGCGCAATGGGGGATCGGGGACCGTGCACGTTCTGGATGCGCAGCGGTACTTGAGCGGCGACCCCACCCGGGGGCGCCGCCGGGCAAGGAGGGCCGCATGACCGTACGGCGAGTAATGGGCATCGAGACGGAGTACGGGATCTCCGTCCCGGGTCACCCGAACGCCAATGCCATGCTCACCTCGTCCCAGATCGTCAACGCCTACGCGGCCGCGATGCACCGGGCACGCCGTGCCCGCTGGGACTTCGAGGAGGAGAATCCGCTGCGGGACGCCCGCGGCTTCGACCTCGCCCGCGAGGCCGCGGACTCCAGTCAGCTCACCGACGAGGACATCGGGCTGGCCAACGTCATCCTCACCAATGGCGCACGCCTGTACGTCGACCACGCCCACCCGGAGTACAGCTCCCCGGAGATCACCAACCCCCGGGACGCGGTCCTCTGGGACAAGGCGGGGGAGCGGATCATGGCCGAGGCCGCCGAGCGCGCCGCCCAGCTGCCCGGAGCCCAGCCGATCCACCTCTACAAGAACAACACCGACAACAAGGGCGCCTCCTACGGCACCCACGAGAACTACCTGATGAAGCGGGAGACCCCCTTCTCGGACATCGTGCGCCACCTGACGCCGTTCTTCGTCTGCCGGCAGGTCGTCACCGGCGCCGGCCGGGTCGGCATCGGCCAGGACGGCCACGAGCACGGCTTCCAGATCAGTCAGCGTGCCGACTACTTCGAGGTGGAGGTGGGCCTGGAGACCACCCTCAAGCGGCCCATCATCAACACCCGCGACGAGCCGCACGCCGACGCCGAGAAGTACCGCCGGCTGCACGTGATCATCGGCGACGCCAACCTCTCGGAGATCTCCACCTACCTCAAGCTGGGCACCACCGCCCTGGTGCTGTCGATGATCGAGGACGGCTTCATCGCCGCCGACCTCGCCGTCGAACAGCCCGTGCGCACCCTCCACCAGGTCAGCCACGACCCCACCCTGCGACGCCTGATCACGCTCCGCAGCGGCCGCACGCTGACGGCGGTCCAGCTGCAGATGGAGTACTACGAGCTGGCCCGCAAGTACGTCGAGGACCGCTTCGGGGCGGACGCGGACGAGCAGACCAAGGACGTGCTCACCCGATGGGAGGACGTGCTGAACCGGCTCGAGCACGACCCGATGAGCCTGGCCGGGGAGCTGGACTGGGTGGCCAAGCGGGAGCTGCTCGAGGGCTACCGCCGCCGCGACGGCCTGGGCTGGGACGCGGCCCGCCTGCACCTGGTGGACCTGCAGTACGCGGACGTACGGCCGGACAAGGGCCTGTACAACCGGCTGGCGGCCCGGGGCCGGATCAAGCGCCTGCTGGACGAGGCCGACGTGGCCCGCGCCCGTACGGCCCCGCCCGAGGACACCCGCGCCTACTTCCGCGGCCGCTGCCTGGAGCAGTACGCCGAGGACGTGGCCGCGGCCTCCTGGGACTCGGTCATCTTCGACCTCCCCGGCCGTGACTCCCTGCAACGGGTCCCCACGCTGGAGCCGCTGCGCGGCACCCGCAACCACGTCAAGGAGCTCCTGGACCGCTGTCGCACGGCCGAGGACCTGGTGCGGGTCCTGTCGGGCGGCTGAGGCGGGGATCCGCCCGGCGATGGCCCGGGGAGGGTCTGAGAAGCACGGGATGAGGGAATCATCAGAGTGGTTCCGGGACGTTGTAGCAAGTGCAGGGCCGATGCCGGACCCTGCTTGTAGGGTCTGATCTTGTACGGCGCTACATCCGGAAGTTTCGTCGGAACACGAGCGGGGTGAGGGCAATGGCGACCAAGGACACCGGCGGCGGGCAGCAGAAGGCCACGCGTTCGACAGAGGAGGTCGAGGAGCAGGCGCAGGACGCGCAGGTCTCCGAGGACCTCAAGGAGCGCCAGGAGAAGCTGTCGGACGACGTGGACTCCGTGCTGGACGAGATCGATGACGTGCTCGAGGAGAACGCCGAGGACTTCGTGCGTTCGTTCGTGCAAAAGGGCGGGCAGTAGGGCCGGCACTCCGTCCCGTGTCCCGTGCCGGGGCACGGGACGGACGGCTTGACGGCCCGGGGGTATGGTCCCGTTCAGTATTTCTAGATGATCTCTTCGAAGGATTCGTGTGGAAGCCAACTTTCCCAGTACAGGGCGTCTGCCGGCTGCCTTCCTGACGCCCGGCTCCTCGTCGTTCATGGATTTCCTCGGGGCGCACCAGCCGGAGATGCTGCCGCGCAACCGGCAGCTGCCGGCCCAGGGCGTCATCGAGGCCCCGCACGGCACGACCATCGTCGCGGCCACGTTCCCGGGCGGGGTGGTGCTCGCCGGTGACCGGCGCGCCACGATGGGCAACGTCATCGCGCAGCGCGACATCGAGAAGGTCTTCCCCGCCGACGAGTACTCCGCGGTGGGCATCGCCGGCACGGCGGGGCTGGCCGTGGAGATGGTCAAGCTCTTCCAGCTGGAGCTGGAGCACTTCGAGAAGGTCGAGGGGGTCTCGCTCTCGCTGGAGGGCAAGGCCAACCGGCTGTCGACGATGATCCGCAGCAACCTCGGCATGGCCATGCAGGGGCTGGCCGTGGTGCCGCTGTTCGCGGGCTACGACGTGGACCGCCAGAAGGGCCGCATCTTCTCCTACGACGTGACCGGCGGGCGCTCCGAGGAGCACGGCTACGCGGCCACGGGCTCCGGTTCGCTGTTCGCGCGCGGTGCGCTGAAGAAGCTCTTCCGTGAGGACCTGACGGAGCAGCAGGCCACCACGCTCGTCGTCCAGGCGCTCTACGACGCCGCCGACGACGACTCGGCGACCGGCGGACCCGACCTCGCGCGCCGCATCTACCCCATCGTCACCGTCATCAACGACGAGGGCTTCCGCAAGCTCACCGACGCCGAGGCCTCCGAGATCGTCCGCGCCGTTCACGAACGGCGGCTCCAGGAGCCCGACGGCCCGCGGGCCGCGCTCCTGTGACGCCTTCGACACTGACGGAACCCCACACGAGAAGGGACGGATAACGGTGTCGACGCCGTTCTATGTCTCACCCCAGCAGGCCATGGCCGACCGCGCCGAGTACGCCCGCAAGGGCATCGCGCGCGGCCGCAGCGTCGTGGTCCTCCAGTACAACGACGGCGTGCTCTTCGTCGCCGAGAACCCCTCCCGCGCGCTGCACAAGGTGAGCGAGATCTACGACCGGATCGCCTTCGCGGCGGTCGGGAAGTACAACGAGTTCGAGAACCTGCGCATCGGCGGCGTGCGCTACGCGGACCTGCGCGGCTACACCTACGACCGGGACGACGTCACGGCCCGCGGCCTGGCCAACGTCTACGCCCAGACGCTGGGCACGATCTTCTCCAGCGCCGGCGAGAAGCCGTACGAGGTCGAGCTGATCGTCGCCGAGGTCGGGGCCGGCCCCGAGGACGACCAGATCTACCGGCTGCCGCACGACGGCTCCATCGTGGACGAGCACGGCTCGGTCGCGGTCGGCGGCAACGCCGACCAGATCAGCAACTACCTCGACCAGCGGCACCGCGACGGGATGACGCTCGCCGAGGCGCTCAAGCTCGCCCGGGCCTCGCTCGCCCGCGACACCAACGGCACCGAGCGCGCGCTGACCGCCGAGCAGCTGGAGGTCGCCGTCCTGGACCGGACGCGGCCGCAGCAGCGGAAGTTCAAGCGGCTGCTGGGCCGGCAGCTCTCGCGGCTGCTGGAGGAGGGCTCCGGCGCCGAGTCCGTGGCGGACGTGGCCGACGAGCCGGGCGAGGACGCCGGCCCGCAGGGCTAGCCCACCGACGCCTCACGCCGCGCGCCCCGCCGGGTCTGTCCGCCGGGGCGCGCGGCGTCGTCGTGGGGCCCGCTGGTGCCCCGGGTGACCAGCTCCACCGGCACGGTCGTGGTCGTCGCGGGCTGCCCGTCGAGCACGGCCACCAGCGCCCGCATCCCGGCCGCGCCCACGGCCTCGGCGGGCAGGCGGACGGTGGTCAGCTCCGGCTCGACGGCGGTCGCCAGCGACAGGTCGTCGAAGCCGGTCACCGACACCTCCTCCGGCACCCGCAGCCCCAGCCGCCGGGCGGCCTTGCAGGCGCCCGCCGCCAGGATGTCGTCGTCGCAGATCAGCGCGGTGGGGCGGGGGCCCGGCCCGGTCAGCGCCCGCTCGGCCGCGCGCAGGCCGGCGGCCACGGTCATGGCGGCCGGCTCGGTCCGCACCACCGCCGCGCCCGCCGTGGCCCGCACGGCGTCGGCCAGGGCCCGGGCGCGGACCCGGAAGGTCCAGGAGTCGATGTCGGCCGCGATGTGCGCGAAGCTGCGGTGGCCCAGGGCCAGCAGATGCTCCGTCACCTGGCGCATGCCGTCGGCGATGTCGAGGTTGACGGTCGCCACGGCGTCCGTCCGGTCGGGATCGCTGTCCAGCATGACCAGGGGCAGGCCGCCCTCGCGCAGGTCGCTCAGGGCGTCCGCCGCCATGGAGGAGGCGATCACGCCGTCGAGGGTCGCCCGGGCCGAGGCGAAGGGGTCGCGGGCCGGGCCGGTGCCCTCCGGGGAGGGGTAGAGCACCACGCCCACGCCGTGCTCGGCGGCGACGCGGGCGGCGCCGGTGTAGACGCCGGCGAAGAATTCGTTGGTGAGTGCCGGGACGACCAGCAGCGCGGTGCGGGTGCGGCCCAGGCGCAGGTTCCGGGCGGCGAGGTTGGGGCGGTAGTCCAGCTCGCGGGCGGCGGCGCGCACGGCCTCGGCGGTGGGCTCGGAGACCCGGCCCCGCCACTTGCCGCCCATCACCAGGGAGACGGTGGCCTGGGAGACGCCCGCGGCGCGCGCCACGTCCCGGCTGGTGGCCCGGGCGGCCGCCGCGTGCCGGCCCCGGACGGTCGGCCAGCGCCCGCCCGCGTCCCCGTCGTCCCCGCCCCCGCGCTTGTCCTCCGCCACCGCCGCGACACCCCTCTCCGCTGCCTGCCGAGCCGCGCGGGTGGACCCACGGGCTGCCGCCATGGTACGTATAACGACGCTAGTTATACGTAAAACCGGGATAGCTCGGTCATAAGACTACCGGGCTTGTCAAAAACAGACCGGTTCCACGAGAGGCGGACCATGGCGGCGGCGGGCGGCGGATACGTCGAGATGCTCAGAACGCGGCACGCGGCGCGACTGCTCACCGGCACCCTGGTGGGGCGGCTGCCCAACGCCACGGCCGCGCTGGCGATCGTGCTCTTCGTGCGCGCCGAGGGCGGCAGCTACACCCTCGCCGGCGCGCTCTCCGCGGTCTACGGCGTCGCCAACGCCGTCGGCCAGCCGCTGCTCGGCCGGGCCGTCGACCTCTACGGCCAGCCCCGCGTCATCCTGCCCTCGGCCCTGATGACCGCGCTGGGCATGGCGGCCTTCACCGTCGTCGGCCTCGACCCGCTGCCCCTGTCCTACCTGGCCATGATCGTGGCCGGCTTCTTCGCGCCGCCGCTCGAGGGCGGTCTGCGGGCCCTGTGGCCGTCGGTCCTGAAGAACGAGGACGACCTTCACGCCGCGTACTCGCTGGACGCGATCGCGCAGGAGCTGATCTACGTGGTCGGCCCGCTGATCGTCACCCGCGTCGTGGCGATCTGGTCCGAGGCCGCCGCGCTGAACCTCCTCCACCTGATGGGCGTCGTCGGCGCCCTCGCGGTGGTCACCTCGCCGCCCTCCCGGAAGTGGCGGAGCGAGCCCCGCGAGGCGCACTGGCTGGGCGCGCTGCGCTCCCGCGGGCTGCTGGTGCTGCTCGGCGCCTTCTTCTTCATCGGCTCGGCGCTGGGCTCCATAGCCGTCGCCGCGGTCGCCTACGGCGACGCGCACGACGGCGGCAACATCGCCGGCTGGCTGCTGTCGGCCCTGGGCGTCGGCGCCCTGATCGGCGGCTCCGTCCACGGCGCCCGGCAGTGGCCCGGCAGCCCCGAGCAGCGCCTGCGGGTGCTCGTGGGCGGGCTGGCCCTGCTCTACGTGCCGCTGGTGCTGACGCCCGGCGTGGTGGCCATGACGGTCCTCGCCGCGGTGGCGGGCCTCTTCCTCGCGCCCTGCCTGGCCACCGCCTTCGTGGTGGTGGACCGGCACGCGCCGCGCGGCACGGTGACCGAGGCGTTCTCCTGGCTGGTGACCTCCTTCGGCGTCGGCGCGGCCATCGGGACGGCCTTCGTGGGACCGGCGGTGCAGTCCGGCGGCGCCCGGGCGGGCTTCCTCGTGGCGGTGGGCGGCGGGGCCGCGGCCCTGGTCGTCATGGTGCTGGCCCGGCGCTCCCTGCAAGCCCCCTCGGTCCCCTCGCCCGTGGTGGCCCGGTCGGAAAATGATCGAAGCGGTGCTGTCGAACCCGGTTTCAGCGCAGGGCATCAGGCGTAGTGTTCAGGCATGGACCGCCGCATTTTCGGGCTGGAGAACGAGTACGGCGTCACGTGCACCTTCAGAGGACAGCGCCGGCTGTCCCCTGACGAAGTGGCGCGGTACCTCTTCCGCCGTGTCGTTTCCTGGGGCCGCAGCAGCAATGTCTTCCTGCGCAACGGCGCTCGCCTCTACCTCGACGTGGGCTCGCACCCGGAATACGCAACACCGGAGTGCGACAGCGTGACCGAGCTGGTCACCCACGACAAGGCGGGGGAGCGCATCCTCGAGGGCCTGCTCGTCGATGCCGAGAGGCGCCTGCACGAGGAGGGGATCGCGGGCGACGTCTACCTCTTCAAGAACAACACCGACTCCGCCGGGAACTCCTACGGCTGCCACGAGAACTACCTCGTCGCGCGGCACGGGGAGTTCTCGCGTCTCGCGGACATCCTCATCCCCTTCCTGGTCACCCGGCAGCTGATCTGCGGCGCCGGGAAGGTCCTGCAGACCCCCCGCGGCGCGGTCTACTGCGTCAGCCAGCGGGCCGAGCACATCTGGGAGGGCGTCAGCTCCGCCACCACCCGCTCGCGCCCCATCATCAACACCCGGGACGAGCCGCACGCCGACGCCGAGCGCTATCGTCGGCTCCACGTCATCGTCGGCGACTCCAACATGTCCGAGACCACGATGCTGCTCAAGGTCGGCGCCACCGACCTCGTGCTGCGCATGATCGAGGCCGGTACGGTCATGCGCGACCTGACCCTGGAGAACCCCATCCGGGCCATCCGCGAGGTCAGCCACGACGTCACCGGCAGACGCAAGGTGCGCCTGGCCAGCGGCCGGGAGGCCTCCGCCCTGGAGGTCCAGCAGGAGTACTACGAGAAGGCCGTGGACTTCTGCGAGCGCCGCGGCATCCGCACGGGCACGGTCGAGCGCGTGCTCGAGCTGTGGGGCCGCGCCCTGGAGGCGATCCGGGACGAGGACCTGGACCGCATCTCCACCGAGATCGACTGGGTGATGAAGTACCAGCTCATCGAGCGGTACCGCGCCAAGAACAACATCACCATGTCGCACCCGAGGATCGCCCAGATAGACCTCGCCTACCACGACATCCACCGCCGCCGGGGCCTGTACTACCTCCTGGAGCGGCGGGGGCAGGCCGCCCGGGTGTGCAACGACCTCAAGATCTTCGAGGCCAAGTCGGTGCCGCCGCAGACCACCCGCGCCCGGCTGCGCGGCGACTTCATCCGCCGGGCCCAGGAGCAGCGCCGGGACTTCACCGTCGACTGGGTCCACCTCAAGCTCAACGACCAGGCGCAGCGCACGGTGTTGTGCAAGGACCCGTTCCGGTCGGTGGACGACCGGGTGGAGAAGCTCATCGCCGGAATGTGACGGCGGAGGCGGCGAAGGCCGCAAAGGGCACGCGTGTGCGCCGGGTTCACCGTACCCGGCGCACAACCGTGTCGGACGGGGTTGATCGGCGCGATACAGGCCGTAGAGTGACGGGCACTGCCCAGCCGACCCCTATAGCCCGAGTTGGACTTCATGAACCACACGAAGAACGCGCGTCGCCTCGCCGCGGCGTTGGCCGTGCCCGTCCTGCTGCTGACCGCCTCGGCGTGCGGGTCCGACGACGACGGCGGCTCGTCCGACGCCAAGGTGACGGTGGAGGGGAAGTTCGGCGAGAAGCCCGAGATCTCCGTGCCGAAGGACACCAAGCCGGCGGACAAGCTCGTCGTCAAGACCCTGACCGAGGGCACGGGCGCGAAGGCGGAGAAGGGTTCCTTCGTCCGCCTCGACTTCGCCGGGCAGACGATGAAGGACAACAAGCCGCTGGGCGGCACCTGGGCGACCCAGGACAAGTCGGGGAGCAAGGGCCCGCGCCGCCAGATGGTGCAGCAGCTCGGCCAGCCCAGCCAGGAGATGCCCGCCAAGGTGCTGGACGCCGTGATCGGCCAGAAGGCCGGCTCCCGCATCGAGGTCGAGGGCACGGCGAAGGCGCTGATCGGCGACCAGCTCAACCCGCAGGCGGGCGTCAAGCCCGAGGACGGCCTGGTGTGGGTCATCGACGTCGTCGGCGCCCAGAAGGTCGACTCCAAGGCCGAGGCCAAGGGCGAGCAGGCCAAGCCGGAGGAGGGCATGCCGGAGGTCAAGGCCAACGCCCAGAAGGCCGCGGACATCACCATTCCCAAGGACACCAAGCCGCCGACGGACCTCAAGGACCAGGTCCTGATCAAGGGCAGCGGCCCGGAGATCAAGGCCGGTGACGGCCTGATCGCCCAGTACACGGGCGTGAAGTGGGAGGACGGCAAGAAGTTCGACTCCTCCTGGGACCACTCCGGGGCCACCGCGTTCCAGATCGGCACCGGCTCGGTCGTCCAGGGCTGGGACAAGGGCCTGGTCGGCAAGCACGTGGGGGACCGGGTGGAGCTGGTGATCCCGCCGAAGTTCGGCTACGAGGGCCAGGCGGGCAGCGGGCTGGACAAGAACACCCTGGTCTTCGTCGTGGACATCGTGGGCAAGGTCTGATCCTCTGATCGGGATCTGCCAGAATTGCACGGTTGTCCGCAGGATTGATTCGTAGGAGCACGTTCGTGAACATCGAGAAGCCCGAGATCGACTTCCCCGAAGGTGACATCCCGACCGACCTCGAGATCACCGAGATCTGGGAGGGCGACGGCGCCGTGGCCAAGGCCGGCGACTTCGTCAAGGTCCACTACGTGGGCGTGTCCTGGTCCACCGGTGAGGAGTTCGACGCGAGCTGGAACCGCGGCAACCCGCTGGAGTTCAAGCTCGGCGCCGGCCAGGTCATCGAGGGCTGGGACAAGGGCATCCAGGGCATGAAGGTCGGTGGCCGCCGCAAGCTGGTCATCCCCGCCCACCTCGGCTACGGCGACCGCGGCGCCGGTGGCGGCGCCATCGCCCCGGGCGAGACGCTGATCTTCGTTTGCGACCTGATCGCCGTCTGACACACCCCGAACGAAGGCCGAGGGCCCGTGCCTGCCTGGCACGGGCCCTCGGCTTTTGTCGTACGAGCCGTGAGCGGTACGGTCAACGGTTGAGAGCACAAGTAGAGAGGGCGTCGATGGCGATTGCCAAGGCCGAGCGGCTGATGAACCTGGCGTTGTGCCTGCTGGGCACGCGCCGCCCGCTCAGCAAGGGGGAGTTGCGGGCTTCGATCGAGGCTTACATCGAAACCGCCCCGGTCGGTGAGTCCGGGAACGACGACGCCTTCAACCGGATGTTCGAGCGCGACAAGGACGACCTCCGCGAGCTGGGCCTGATCATCGAGACCGTCGAGGGCCTCGACGGCGAGACCGGCTACCTCGCCCGCCGCGACAGCAACCGCCTCCCCGCGATCACCCTCGACGTCGAGGAGGCCGCGGCCCTGGGCCTCGCCGCCAAGGTCTGGCAGCAGGCCCGGCTGGCCGGCGCCGCCAGCGGGGCGCTGCAGAAGCTGCGCGCCGCCGGGATGCCGGTGGCCGAGGACGCGTACGGCACCCACAGCGTCCTCGAGACCCGCATCCCCGTGCACGAGGCGGCCTTCGAGCCCCTGATGCTCGCCGCCCGCGACCGCCGCCCGGTCGTCTTCGACTACCGCAAGGCCAACGCGGTCCACCCCGAGCAGCGCCGTGTGGAGCCCTGGGCCCTGGAGTTCTGCCGCGGCCACTGGTACCTGGCCGGCTGGGACCGCGACCGCCAGGCCGAGCGCGTCTTCCGCCTCTCCCGCATCACCGGCAAGGTCCGCTCGCGGTCCCTGCCCTTCACCGCGCCCGTGCCCGACCACGTCACGGTCCGCACGACCGTCGAGAGCTGGGCGGGGGAGACGGCCACCGGCACGGCCCGGATCAAGGTGCGGGCGGGCCACGGCTACCCGCTGCGGGCCCGCGCCGCCGCCACCCGCGACCTCGGTGACGGCTGGGACGAGCTGGAGATCCCCTACGGGCACGGGCTGGACGCCTGGCTGGTGGAGTTCGGGCCCGACGTGATCGTGCTCGAACCCGCCGAACTGCGGGCCGATGTGATCGACCGGCTGCGTGCCGTGGCCAAGGGCTGAGAGGAACGGGAGCGACTTCTGATGGCCACCAACGCCATTGACCAGACCCGGCGCATGCTGTCGCTGGTCACCTACCTGCGCGAACGCCCCGGTGCCCGGGTCGCCGACGTCGCCCGCGCCTTCGGCATCACCGAGGACGAGCTGATCGGCGACCTCGACGTGCTGCCCATGTGCGGCACCAGCTTCCGGGGCGGTGACCTGCTGGACATCGACACCGACGGCGACCGCATCTGGTGGCACAACCCCGACGCCTCGGGCACCAGCACCGGCGAGCCGCTGCGCCTGGCCGCCGACGAGGCCACCGCGCTGCTGGTCGCGGCCCGGGCCGTGGCCACCCTGCCCGGCCTGCGCGAGAGCGACCGGCAGGCGCTGCTGCGCGCCACCGCCAAGATCGAGGCCGCGGCCGGCGAGGCGGCGGGCGCCAGCTCCCGGCTGTCGGTCCGCTTCGAGTCCGAGGGCGGGGTCTTCGCCGACGCCGACCGGGCGATCTCCGAGCGCCGCCGCGTCTGGCTGCGGTACTACTCGCCCGCGCGCGACGAGCTCACCGAGCGCGAGGTCGACCCGATCCGGCTGTTCGCCGTGGGCCACACCTACATGGAGGCGTGGTGCCGGCTGTCCGAGGCGCGGCGCACCTTCCGCCTGGACCGGGTGGCCGAAATCCGACTGCTCGACGAGCCCTCCGACCCCCCGCCGGTCGAGCTGCGCGACCTGTCCGAGGGCCTGGTGCAGCCCGCCGCCGAGGACCCCGAGGTGGTCATCGAGGTCGGCCCCGGCGGCCGCTGGGTCGCCGAGTACTACCCCCACGACAGTGCCGAGGAGCTGCCCGAGGGCGGCCTGCGGATCGCGCTGCGCACCCCCGACCCCGCCTCGCTGCGCCGCCTGGCGCTGCGGCTGGGCCGGGACGGGCGGATCGTCTCCCCGCCCGAGCTGTCCGACAGTGCGCGGGAGGCGGCGCGCGAGGCTCTCGCGGCGTACGGCGAGTGAAGGGCAGGGCGAGGGTGGAAGGGGCAGGGGACGTCATGGACGCGAGGACGTCGGTGGCCGCGGTCTTCAAGGCCGCGTGCCCCGACTGCCGGGGCAGCTTCGAGCTGGCGGCCGGCGCGCTGCGGCTGGCGATCGGCGCCAGCGACCGCACCACGTTCTACTCCTTCACCTGCCCCGACTGCGGCTCCGCCGTCCGCAAGCCGGCCGGTGAGCGGATCGTCGAGCTGCTCACCGACGGCGGCGTGCGCACCCTGCGGCTGCACATCACCGCCTGACCCGTCCCGTCCGCCGACCCACCCCGTCCGACCAGCGAGATCCGGCCAAGTGTTCACCCGGCCGTCCCTCTCCCCCCGATAGGCTCGTCCTCATGTTCTGGCCCATGCTCGCCATCGCCCTCGGCTTCTGCGGCATCGCCGTCCTCGCGGTCCTCGCCGCGCGCGTCTTCGCCGAGGTGCGGCGGCTCTCCCGGCAGGTCTCCCAGGCCTCGCAGAGGATCACCCGGGCCGCCGAGGACCTGGAGCGGGCCGCGTCCCCGCTGGCGGCGCAGACCGCCCGTACGCTGCGCGAAGGCCGCTGATCGCCGCATACGGGGGCTCTCCTGCGGTTTCGGGACGGACGGTACGCTGGTCGAGGTGGCCCTGTTGACGAGGCGGAGGGTCGCGACTGGGAGTATGCACAGGGATTGCCGAGCGTTTACCCCTGCGCGTTACGATCGCTGCCGTACGGCTGATGGACATATGTCCGGTCGGCCGGCCGGTCCCACACCCATCCCGCTTCGGTGAGAAGGTAAATCCTTATGTTCGGACGGCTCGGAGCTCCGGAGCTCATCCTCATCCTCGTCGTCATCGTCCTGCTGTTCGGTGCGAAGAAGCTTCCGGACATGGCGCGCTCCCTCGGCAAGTCCGCCCGCATCCTCAAGAGCGAGGCGAAGGCCATGAAGTCCGAGGGCCAGGACAACGCCGCCGCCCCCGCCGACCCGCCCGCCGCGGAGCAGGCCCCCCGTACGATCAAGGCCGCGCCCGGCGACGTGACCTCCCGCCCGGTCGGCGAGCCGAGCGACCGTACGACCCAGCGCTGACCCCGGACAGACTTCAGACGGCCGCCGCGTTCGGGCGTCCGTCTGCCGCACGAGAATAGGGACGTGGGTTGCCGAAGTCTGCCCGCAAGAAGGAGAAGGACCCCGAGGGGCGGATGCCGCTCGCGGAGCACCTGCGTGAGCTGCGCAACCGGCTGGCGAAGTCCGTCCTCGCCGTCGTGATCGTCGCCGTGGTGGCGGCCTTCTACTACAAGGACATCATCGAGGTCTTCAAGCACCCGATCCAGGACGCGATCGGCTGCAAGATCTCCTTCGCGGAGCTCGCGAACAAGGACGCCCGCCAGCAGTGCGCCAGCATCACCATGTCCGGCCTGGTCGGACCGTTCACCCTGATGGTGAAGGTCTCGCTGGTCTCCGGTCTGGTGCTGGCGAGCCCGGTGTGGCTCTACCAGCTGTGGGCGTTCCTCGCGCCGGGGCTGCACAGGACCGAGAAGAAGTACGCCCTGGGCTTCGTCGCGGCGGGCGTGCCGCTCTTCGCGGCGGGCGGTTTCTTCGCCTACAAGGTGCTGCCCTCCGCGGCCAAGGTCCTCATCGAGTTCACCCCGGGCGGGGTCGACAACCTGCTGCCGCTCGACGAGCTCATCGACCTCGTCACCCGCCTCGTGGTCGTCTTCGGGCTCTCCTTCGAGCTGCCGCTGCTGCTGATGATGCTCAACTTCGGCGGAGTGCTCACCGGCCGCCGCATGCTGGGCTGGTGGCGCGGCATGATCATGTGCGTCACGATCTTCTCCGCCGTGGCCACCCCGACCGTCGACCCCTTCTCGATGTTCCTGCTGGCCGGCCCGATCATCGTGCTGTACTTCATCGCGGTCGGCATCGCGCTCCTGAACGACAAGCGCAAGCGCGAGGCGGACCCCGACCGGCTGCTCTCCGACGACGAGGCCGCACCGCTGGACCTCAGCCCGCAACCCATCGGCGACTCCGAGCCGCTGCCCCCGCTGTCCGAGCAGTCCGCCGGCCACGGCAAGGGCTACGACGACGTGACGTGAGAGCGACCGGTCGCGCGGGCGCACCCCGCGACCGGTAGTGTCCCCGGGTGACCAGCGACATCACGTTATTCGTCAACCCCACCGCCGGCCGGGGCCGCGGCGCCCGGGCGGCCGCGCCCGCCGCCCGCGTGCTGCGGGACGCCGGTTTCCACGTCCGTACGGTGGTGGGCGCCGACGGCCCGGACGCGCTGCGGCGCGCCCACGAGGCCGTCGCGGGCGGCACCGGCGCGCTGATAGCCGTCGGCGGCGACGGCATGACCTCGCTGGCCCTGCGCGCCGTCGCCGGCACCCCCACCCCCCTCGGCGTGGTGGCCGTCGGCACCGGCAACGACTTCGCCCGCGCCGCCGGCCTGCCCGTACGCGACCCCGTCGCCGCCGCCGGGGTGGTCGCCGCCTCCCTCAAGGGCGACGGCGGCCGGGCCGTCGACCTCGGCAGGGTGGGGGAGAGGTGGTTCGGCACCGTCCTCGCCTCCGGCTTCGACTCACGCGTCAACGACCGCGGCAACCGCATGCGCTTCCCCACCGGCCGGCTGCGCTACGACGCGGCCCTGCTCGCCGAGCTGGCCGCGCTGCGCCCCATCCGCTACCGGCTGCGGCTCGACGACGGCCCCGAGCAGCACATCGACGCCACCCTGGTCGCGGTCGGCAACGGACGCTCGTACGGCGGCGGCATGCGCATCTGCGCGGGCGCCCGCCTGGACGACGGCCTCTTCGACGTCACCGTCGTCGGCCCCTGCCGCCGCTCCACGCTGCTCACGGTCTTCCCCAAGGTCTACCGCGGCACCCACCTCGGCCACCCCGCCGTGACCACCCACCGGGCGGCGAAGGTGACCCTGGAGGCGGACGGCGTCACCGGCTACGCCGACGGGGAGCCGCTGGGCCCGCTGCCGCTCACCGCCGAGACCGTGCCCGCCGCCGTGCGTCTGCTGGGAGCTCGATAAAGATCGGGTGGCTGTCAGAGGTCCCCGGTAGGCTCGTAGACAAGATGACCGACGACATGTCCCCTGCTGAGCGCTACGCCCTGGCACGGCAGCGCGCCGCGGAGCAGGCCACCGCGCTCGCCCCCTTCCGCGAGATGTACGACTTCGAGCTGGACCCCTTCCAGATAGAGGCCTGCAAGGCCCTGGAGGCCGGAAAAGGGGTGCTGGTCGCGGCGCCGACCGGCTCCGGAAAGACCATCGTGGGCGAGTTCGCCGTCCACCTGGCCCTCACCCAGGGCCGCAAGTGCTTCTACACCACGCCGATCAAGGCCCTTTCCAACCAGAAGTACAACGACCTGGTCCGGCGCTACGGCGCCGCCAAGGTCGGCCTGCTGACCGGCGACAACAGCGTCAACGCCGACGCCCCCGTGCTGGTGATGACCACCGAGGTCCTGCGCAACATGCTCTACGCGGGCTCGCAGGCGCTCATAGGCCTCGGTCACGTGGTCATGGACGAGGTGCACTACCTCTCCGACCGCTTCCGCGGCGCCGTCTGGGAGGAGGTCATCATCCACCTCCCCGAGTCGGTGACGCTGGTCTCCCTGTCGGCCACCGTCTCCAACGCCGAGGAGTTCGGCGACTGGCTGGACACCGTCCGCGGCGACACCGAGGTGATCGTCTCCGAGGAGCGGCCCGTCCCGCTGTGGCAGCACGTGCTGGCCGGCCGGCGGATGTACGACCTCTTCGAGGAGGAGACCGACCACGGCGGCCGAGGCGCCGCCCGCCGCGAGGTCAACCCCGACCTGCTGCGCATGGCCCGCATGGAGAACAGCCGCGTCTACAACCCCCGCGACCGCCGCCGGGGCAAGATGGTGCGCGAGGCAGACCGCGAGCGCGAGCGCCGCCAGCGCAGCCGGATCTGGACGCCCGGCCGCCCCGAGGTCATCGAGCGCCTGGACGCCGAGGGCCTGCTGCCCGCCATCACCTTCATCTTCAGCCGCGCCGGCTGCGAGGCCGCCGTCCAGCAGTGCCTCTACGCCGGCCTGCGGCTCAACGACGACGCGGCCCGCGCCAGGGTGCGCGAGATCGTCGAGGAGCGCTGCGCCCCGATCCCCGACGAGGACCTCCACGTCCTGGGCTACTTCGAATGGCTCGAGGGGCTCGAGCGCGGCATCGCCGCCCACCACGCGGGCATGCTGCCGACCTTCAAGGAGGTCGTCGAGGAGCTCTTCGTCAAGGGCCTGGTCAAGGCCGTCTTCGCCACCGAGACCCTGGCCCTGGGCATCAACATGCCGGCCCGGTCCGTGGTGCTGGAGAAGCTGGTGAAGTGGAACGGCGAGCAGCACGCCGACATCACCCCCGGCGAGTACACCCAGCTCACCGGCCGCGCCGGCCGCCGCGGCATCGACGTCGAGGGCCATGCCGTGGTGCTGTGGCAGCGCGCCATGGACCCGGGCGCGCTGGCGGGCCTGGCCGGCACGCGCACGTACCCGCTGCGCTCCAGCTTCAAGCCGTCGTACAACATGGCGGTCAACCTGGTCTCGCAGTTCGGCCGGCACCGCTCGCGCGAGCTGCTGGAGACCTCCTTCGCCCAGTTCCAGGCGGACAAGTCGGTCGTCGGCATCTCCCGCCAGGTCCAGAAGAACGAGGAGGGCCTCGCCGGGTACCGCCAGGCGATCGAGTGCCACCTCGGCGACTTCGACGAGTACGCCCGCCTGCGCCGCGAGCTGAAGGACCGTGAGACCGAGCTGGCCAAGCAGGGCGCGTCCCAGCGGCGGGCCGCCGCGGCCGCCGCGCTGGAGCGGCTCAAGCCGGGCGACGTCATCCACGTGCCCACGGGCAAGTACGCCGGCCTCGCGCTCGTGCTCGACCCGGGCGTGGCGCCCGCCCGCACCGACCGCCACCGCGGCTTCGACCACTACGACGGCCCGCGCCCGCTCGTCCTCACCGCCGAGCGGCAGGTCAAGCGGCTCGCCCCGATCGACTTCCCGGTGCCGGTCGAGCCGATGGAGCGGATGCGCATCCCCAAGTCCTTCAACCCGCGCAGCCCGCAGTCCCGCCGCGACCTCGCCTCCGCGCTGCGCACCAAGGCCGGTCACCTCGAGCCCGACCGGCACCGCAGGGCCCGGGGCGCGGCCGCCGACGACACCGAGATCGCCCGCCTGCGCACCGCCATCCGCGCGCATCCCTGCCACGGCTGCGACGAGCGCGAGGACCACGCCCGCTGGGCCGAGCGCCACTACCGCCTGCAGCGCGACACCCGGCAGCTGGAGCGGCGCATCGAGGGCCGGACGAACACCATCGCCCGGACCTTCGACCGCATCTGCGCGCTGCTGAGCGAGCTGGGCTATCTGCACGGCGACGAGGTCACGGAGAACGGCCGCCGCCTGGCCCGGCTCTACGGCGAGCTGGACCTGCTGGCGTCCGAGTGCCTGCGCGACGGCGTCTGGGACGGCCTGAAGCCCGCCGAGCTGGCGGCCTGCGCCTCCGCGCTGGTCTACGAGGCCCGCGCCGCCGACGACGCCGCCCCGCCGAAACTGCCCGCGGGCCCGGCGCAGGACGCCCTCGCCGAGATGGTCCGCATCTGGGGCCGGCTCGACGCCCTGGAGGAGCAGCACAAGATCAACCAGACGGAGGGCGTCGGCCAGCGCGAGCCGGACCTCGGCTTCGCCTGGCCCGCCTACCGCTGGGCCTCCGGCCACGGTCTGGACGAGGTGCTGCGGGAGATCGACATGCCGGCGGGCGACTTCGTGCGCTGGACGAAGCAGCTGATCGACGTCCTCGGCCAGATCGCGGCGGCGGCCCCGCCCGGCAGCCCCGTCGCGCGCAACGCCCGCAAGGCGGTCGACGGACTGCTGCGCGGCGTCGTGGCGTACTCGTCGGTGGGCTGAGGTGGGCTGAGCCACCCCGGCACGCCCGGTCCCGGCCGCGCCCTAGCGGGCGGTCAGCCCCAGCAGGTCGCGGGCCGGGCCCGTCGGGCGGTGGCCCGTCGGCCAGACCGCCCGCAGGGCGCGGCGCAGCGGCAGGCCGGCGACCGGGATCTCCACCAGCCGCCGGGCGGCCAGCTCCTCGTCGATCGCCAGCTCGCTCAGCACCGACGGTCCGGCACCGCTGACGGCCGCCGCCTTGGCCGCGGTCGTCGACGCCAGCTCCAGCAGCGGGGGCGCCGGCCCGTCGCACGCGGCGAGGGCCGCGTCGAGCACCTGACGGGTGCCCGAACCGCGCTCGCGCAGGATCAGGGGGGTCGCCGCCAGCTCGGCCGGGGGCAGCGGGGCGCCGCGCCGGGCCCAGGGGTGGCCGGGGGCGGTGACGACGACGAGCCGGTCGTGGCCGATCACCGTGCCGTCCAGGCCGGGCGGCACGTCCAGGCCCTCGACGAACCCGAGGTCCGCCTCCCCGGCCAGCAGCCGACCGGCGACGGCGGCGGAGTTGCCGGCCAGCAGCGAGACGGCCGTGTCCGGCCGCTGCGTGCGCAGCGCGACCAGCCAGCCCGGCAGCAGGTACTCGGCGATGGTCATGCTGGCGGCGACCCGCAGGCGCGCGTCGCGCCGTCCCCGCAGGGCCTGCGCGCCCGCGTCGAAGGCCTCGGCCGCCTCCACGATCCGCCGCGCCCAGTCCGTGACGAGCACCCCGGCGTCCGTCAGCCGCGAACCGCGCGGGGAGCGCTCCACCAGCGCGACCCCGAGCTGCCGTTCCATGGCGCGCAGCCGGCCGCTCGCGGCGGGCTGGGTGATGCCCAGCTCCCGCGCCGCCCGCCCCAGGCTGCCCAGCCGGGCCACGGCGAGCAGCAGCTCGAGCGCCCCGAGGTCGGGCACCCGGTGCGCCAGCGGCACGCGGACCGGCTCCTGACTCATCAGTCCAGCTTATGCCCTCATAGCCACATCGTCCCTGGTGAGGGCCTCGCCCCGGGGAGAGGCTGGAACCATGAGCACGCACAGCCACCCCACACCCCTGCGCCACCTCGGCCCCAACTGGTACGCGACCGTCATGGGCACCGCCATCGTCGCGTCCGCCGGGGCCGCCCTGCCCCTCCACGCACCGGGCCTGCGCGGGGCGTACGAGGCGGTGTGGGCGCTGGCCGTGCTGCTCCTGCTCTCCCTCCTCGCCGCCCGCGCCGGCCACTGGGCCCGCCACCGGGACCAGGCCCGGCGGCACCTGGGCGACCCGGCGGTCGCCCCCTTCTACGGCTGCCTGGCGATGGCCGTGCTCGCCGTCGGCGGGGCCACGCTCTCCGTCGGCTCCGGGGTCATCGGCGAGCGGGCGGCCGTGGCCGCCGACGCCGTGCTGTGGGTGGCCGGCACCGGCATCGGGCTCGCCGCTGCGGCGGCCATTCCGTATCTGATGGTCACCCGCCACCGGATAGCGCCGGGCGACGCCTCCCCCGTGTGGCTGCTGCCGGTCGTCGCGCCGATGGTCTCGGCCGCGACCGGTCCCGCGCTCGTGCCGCACCTGGCGGCCGGCCAGTGGCGGGAGGCGATGCTGCTGGGGTGCTACGCGCTGTTCGGGGCGAGCCTGCTGGCGACGCTGGTCATCCTGCCCGCCGTCGTCGCGCGCCTGATCCACCACGGGCCGCTGCCGCTCGTGCTGACCCCCACGCTCTTCCTCGTCCTCGGCCCGCTGGGCCAGTCCACGACCGCCGTGGGCAACCTGGCCGACGTCGCACGGGGCGCGGTCGCGGCCCCCTACGCCGAGGCCCTGGGCGGCTTCGCGGTGCTCTACGGCGTCCCCGTCATGGGCTTCGCCCTGCTGTGGCTGGCCCTGGCGGGCGCCATGGCGGTCCGCGCCTTCCGCGGCGGCATGGGCTTCGCGATGACCTGGTGGGCCTTCACCTTCCCCGTCGGCACGTGCGTCACGGGCGCCGCCGGCCTCGCCCGGCACACCGGACTGTCCGCCCTGACCTGGGCGGCCGGCGGGCTGTACGTCCTGCTGGTGGCCGCCTGGGCGGTCGCGGCAACCCGCACGGCGGCCGGGCTGGTCAGCGGCCGGCTGCTCGCAGCGCCGCGCCCAGCACCGTCGGCGCCTGTGCCAGCGATGGCCCGTACCACGTGAGATGACGCCCGCTGACGAGCGCGGACGGCAGGCCGGGAAAGGACTCCGGCCCGTCGTCCGCGCCGAAGCGGTACGGCTCGTCGGGCAGCACGACCAGCTCCGCACCGCAGGAGTTGAGCTCCTCGAGCGGGATGCGGGGGTAGCGCTCGGCGTGCCCGGCGTGGACGTTGAGCACGCCGAGGCGGGCGAGGACGTCGCCGGCGAAGGTGTCCCGGCCCAGCACCATCCAGGGCCTGCGCCACACGGGCACCACGGCCCGTACCGGGGGAGCGTCCGCCCGTACGTCGCGCCAGGCGTCGCGCGCGTCGTCGAGCCAGGCGGGCCGGGCCAGGCGGCAGCCGCGCACCAGGACGCGCTCCAGCTCGGCGAACGCCTGCCCGAGCGTGCGGACTTCGGTGACGAGGACGTCCAGCCCGGCCGCCCGCAGGGCGCCGAGGTCGGGGGCGCGGTTCTCCTCCTCGTTGGCGATGACGAGGTCGGGGGCGAGGGCCACGATCCGTGCCACGTCGGGGTTCTTGGTGCCCCTGACGCGGACGACGTCGAGGTCCGCGGGGTGTTCGCACCAGTCGGTGGCCCCGACGAGCAGCTCCGGGGCCGTGGCGGCCACGGCCTCGGTCAGCGAGGGGACCAGGGAGAC
The DNA here is from genome assembly GCF_014655595.1 of Streptomyces griseocarneus. Classification (GTDB taxonomy): domain Bacteria; phylum Actinomycetota; class Actinomycetes; order Streptomycetales; family Streptomycetaceae; genus Streptomyces; species Streptomyces griseocarneus. The sequence continues at coordinate 191,131 of NZ_BNBL01000007.1, forward strand.
GACGCGGCGTACGGCGGGGCGGGCCCTGGTCCGTGGAGTCACGGCCCCACCGTACGCCTGTTCGTCAGGTGCCGACAGGCGCCATCCTGTCGGCGAAGCCCGGGTGGGCGTCGAGCCAGCGGCGGGCGGACTCCTTCTCCTTGCCCTTGCCGCCGCTCTGGATCTCCGCCTCGAGCGAGGAGAGGTCCTTCTCGCTCATGCGGAAGTCCTTCACCCACTGGGTGACGCGCGGGAAGTCCTTGGCGAAGTCCTTCTTGCCCACCGCGTGGATCTCCTCGCCCTTGCCCCAGGCGCCCTTGGGGTCCTTGAGCTTCTTCAGGTCGTGCGTGCCGTACGCCCAGTGCGGCGACCAGAGCGTGGTGACGATGGGCTCCTTCTTCTTGATGGCCCGGTCGAGGTCGGCGAGCATCGCGGAGGTGGAGGACGAGACGACCTTGTACTCGCCGTCCAGGCCGTACTCCTTGAGCACGGTGTCGTTGAGCCTGGCCATCATGCCGGCGCTGGCCTCGATGCCGGTGATCTTTCCGCCGAACAGCGCGCCCTTGCCCTTGAGGTCGGCCAGGGAGTCGACGCCCTTGACGTAGGAGGGCACGGACAGCTCCAGCGAGGTGGGGCCGTACCAGGAGCCGAGGTCGGCGAGCTTGTCGCCGTAGCGGTCCATGTACTGCTTGTGCGTCGTGGGCAGCCAGGCGTCGAACTGCAGGTCCATCTGGCCCTGGGCGAGGGCGGTGTAGAGCGGGCCCGGGTCGAGCTGCTGGACCTGGGGCTTGTAGCCGCGGTCCTCGAGGACGTTCTGCCAGAGGTAGGTGGTGGCGACGGCCTCGTCCCACGGGAAGTACCCGAGCTTGATGTGCTTGCCCTGGCCGATGTTCTTGCCGGCGGCCACGCTCTGGCGGTCGTCGCCGCCGCCGGCGAGGTGCAGGCCGCCCCCGACGAGCGCGAGGACGACGATGCCGACGGTGGCCACCGCCGTGCCGGGCCGGTAGCCCAGGACCGCGGGGGCGGCCCGGCGCGCCGAGGCGGCGGCCTTGGCCTCGGCCCGGCGGCCGAGCGGGGAGACCCGCTTGCCGAGCGCCGCGGTCATGCGGTCGAGGTACATGGCGAGGACGACGACCGCCAGGCCGCTCTCGACGCCGCCGCCGATGTCGACCTTGGTGACGGCGGAGTACACGGCCTCGCCGAGACCGCCGGCGCCGGCCATGCCGGCGATGACGACCATGGACAGCGCCAGCATGATCACCTGGTTGACGCCCGCCATGATGGTGGGCAGGGCCAGCGGGAGCTGGACGCGCACGAGGGTGTCGCGCGGGGTGGTGCCGAAGGCCCGGGCGGCCTCGACGAGTTCGCCGTCGACCTGGCGGATGCCGAGCTCGGTCATCCGCACGCCCGGGGGCATCGAGAAGACGATGGTGGCGATCAGGCCGGGGATGGGCCCGATGGAGAAGAACATCACGCCCGGGATCAGGTAGACGAAGGCGGGCATGTTCTGCATGACGTCCAGCACGGGCCGCAGCACGCCGCTGACCCGGCGGGAGCGCGCCGCCCAGATGCCGAGCGGGACGGCCACGAGCAGGGTGATGAGGCTGGCGACGAGGACGAGTGAGAGCGTCGCCGTCGCCTCGTCCCACAGCCCGAAGGAGTCGATCAGCGCGAGTCCGGCGAAGGCGAGCAGGCCGGCGCCCAGGCCGCGCAGCCACCAGGCGAGGACGGCGAGGATGCCGGCGACGATCAGCGCGTCGGGCGCGCCGATGACGGCGTCCACGCCCTCGTACAGCCCGGTCAGCACGGTGTTGACGGCGTCGAAGAGCCAGGAGAGGTGCGACTGCAGCCAGCCGACGGCGCTCTCCGCCCAGCCGCCGAGGTTGATGCTAGGCACGGGCGGTCACTTCCTCCGTGGCGGCGTGGGGTTGTTCGCCCAGCGCGGCCAGCAGCCCCTCGCGGGTGACGACGCCGGCCGGCTCGCCGTCCCGGCCGGTGACGGCGACGGGGGTGTCGCTGTGGGAGAGGGTCGTGAACAGCTCGGCCACGGGGGTGTCGGCGTCGACGGTGGCGGTCGTGTGCGGGACGGCGGCGGACGGCTCGTCCATGATCGAACCGGCGGTGAGCACGCGGGAGCGGTCGACGTCCTGGATGAAGGAGGCGACGTAGTCGTCGGCCGGGCGGACGAGGATGTCCTCGGCGGTGCCGTTCTGCACGATCCGGCCGTCGCGCATGACGGCGATGCGGTCGCCCAGGCGCATGGCCTCGTTGAGGTCGTGGGTGATGAAGACGATGGTCTTCTTCAGCCGCTTCTGCAGGTCAAGCAGCTGGTCCTGCATGTCGCGCCGGATCAGCGGGTCCAGCGCGCTGAAGGACTCGTCCATCAGCAGCAGGTCGGCGTCGGTGGCCAGCGCGCGGGCGAGGCCCACGCGCTGCTGCATGCCGCCGGAGAGCTCATCGGGCCAGGAGGTCTCCCAGCCGGCCAGGCCGGCCAGCTCCAGGGCCTCGGCCGCCCGCTCCTCGCGCTCGCGGCGCGGGACGCCGCGGACCTCGAGGCCGTAGGCGGCGTTCTCCAGCACGCTGCGGTGGGGGAAGAGCGCGAAGTGCTGGAAGACCATGCTGATGTTGCTCGAGCGCACCTCGCGCAGCTCGCGCGGGGACAGCGCGGTCAGGTCGCGGCCGTCGTAGAGGACGCTGCCGGCGGTCGGCTCCAGCAGTCCGTTCAGCATGCGCAGCAGCGTGGACTTGCCGGACCCGGAGAGGCCCATCACCACGAAGATCTGGCCGGCCTCGACCTCGAACGACGCGTCGATCACCGCCGCGGTGGTGCCGTCGGCGCGCAGCTCGTCGCGGCTCGCGCCGTCCTCGAGCCGGCGGACGGCTGCTTCGGGTCGTCTGCCGAACACCTTGTACAGGTGCTCGGCCTTCAGCCTGGACACATAGACCTCTCGGGTAGAACTCGATCCCGGCCGCCTCCCCCAGCAGGCCGGGCCACTTCCGGGCTCGCGCCTGCCCCGGGCCATTAGGGGCAAACCGAACGTGATCCGCTTCACATGGCGGTGGGGTGCTGTCGGTGGCGTGCGGCATGATCGAGCCGTGACCCGACGCCTGATGCTCCTCGACACCGCCTCCCTGTACTTCCGCGCCTACTTCGGGGTGCCGGACTCGGTGAAGGCTCCCGACGGCACGCCCGTGAACGCGGTGCGCGGCCTGCTGGACTTCATCACCCGCCTGGTCCAGGACCACCACCCCGACGACCTGGTGGCCTGCATGGACTTCGACTGGCGCCCGCAGTGGCGGGTCGAGCTGATCCCCTCGTACAAGGCGCACCGGGTGGCGGAGGAGACGCCGTCGGGCCCCGACGAGGAGGAGGTGCCGGACACGCTCTCCCCGCAGGTGCCGGTCATCGAGGCCGTGCTGGACGCGATCGGCATCGCGCGCGTCGGGGCGGTGGGGTACGAGGCCGACGACGTGATCGGCACGCTGGCCGGGCGGGCGGCGGGCCCGGTGGACATCGTCACCGGCGACCGCGACCTCTATCAGCTCGTCGACGACCGGCGCGGGGTGCGGGTGCTGTATCCGGTCAAGGGGGTCGGCACGCTGAACGCCGTGGACGAGGCGGTGCTGCGGGAGAAGTACGGGGTGGACGGCCCCGGCTACGCCGACCTGGCGCTGCTGCGCGGCGACCCGAGCGACGGGCTGCCGGGGGTGCCCGGGATCGGGGAGAAGACGGCCGCGAAGCTGCTGGCCGCCTTCGGCGACCTGGCCGGGATCATGGCGGCGGTCGACGATCCGGCGGCGAAGATCAGCCCGGCGCAGCGCCGGCGGCTGGACGAGTCCCGTCCGTACCTGGCGGTGGCGCCGAAGGTGGTGCGGGTCGCCTCGGACGTGCCGCTGGCGCCCTTCGACGCGGCGCTGCCGGCCGCGCCCCGCGATCCGGCCGGGCTGGAGGAGCTTGCGGCGCGCTGGGGGCTGGGGGGTTCACTGCAGCGGCTGCTCTCCGTTCTCCACGGGTGAGATGTTAGGTTAGGCAGGCCTAACTTATAGCGATCAGGGGATCAGGGGAGAACGCCATGGCAGACCGTCCCGTCCGCAAGAAGCCTCAGCTCACGCAGGCGCATGTGATCCGCACCGAGCGTCTGACGCCGCACATGGTGCGGGTGGTGCTCGGCGGCGAGTCCCTCGCGGAGTTCGGCGCCGGCGAGTGCACCGACCACTACGTCAAGCTGCTCTTCCCGGTGCCGGGCGTCACCTACCCCGAGCCCTTCGACATGGAGGTCATCCGCCGCGACCTGCCGCGCGAGCAGTGGCCGAGCACGCGCACGTACACCGTGCGCTCCTTCGACCGCGCGGCCCGCGAGCTGGTGATCGACTTCGTCTTCCACGGCGACGAGGGCCTGGCCGGCCCCTGGGCCGCCCAGGCGCGGCCCGGGGACGAGATCCGCATGCTCGGCCCCGGCGGCGCGTACGCCCCGGACCCGGCCGCCGGCTGGCACCTGCTGGCGGGCGACGAGAGCGCGCTGCCCGCGATCGCCGCGTCCCTCGAGGCGATGCCGGAGGGCGCCCTCGTCCACGCCTTCGTCGAGATCGCCGACGAGAGCGAGGAGCAGAAGCTGGAGCTGCCCGCCGGCGTGGAGGTCACCTGGCTGCACCGCGGCGCCTCCCCGGTGGGCGAGGCCCTGGTGGCGGCCGTGCGCTCGCTGGACTTCCCGGCCGGCGACGTGCACGCGTTCGTGCACGGCGAGGCCGGGTTCGTCAAGGAACTGCGGCGCCACCTGCGCCTGGAGCGCGAGGTGCCGCGCGAGCGGCTGTCGATCTCGGGCTACTGGCGGCGCGGCCACGACGAGGACGGCTGGCAGGCCTCCAAGCGCGAGTGGAACCAGCAGGTGGAGGCCGAGCAGGAGGGCGGCACCGCGACCGGCGCCGCCTGAGACCCGGGCGAGTGGCGGGCGACGGCGACCTGACGGCCCGTCGGCCGCGATCGTTCTCGTATTCTCGCCGCATGAACACTGCCCGGACCCCCCTGGCGGCCCTGGCCGCGGCGGCCCTCGTCCTGACGGCCGCCGCCGGCGCCGCCGCGGACCCCTCCCTCTCCGACTCCGAGAGCTCGATATCGAGCGGTGCTCCCACCCAGCGCGGCCGGGAGGCGGTCTTCACCGTCACCACGGGGCAGACGACGCTCGACGAGCACGACGGCTACCTGACCGTCGAGTCGCCGGCGTTCGCCAAGAAGCTCACGCTGCGGGCGAAGCGTTTCCGCGAGGGGAAGAACGGCGAGCTCTACACCAGGGTCGCGGGCATGGTCCTGTGCGACATCGAGCCGGGCACCTACCCCGTCGAGCTCAGGGACGGCGGCGAGGACGAGCCGGCGGACTCCGTCGAGCTGACGGTCGTCTCCGCGATGGACCCGGGCAACCGCGAATTCTGCGCCGGCCCCGCCGACTACGACTCCGCCGTCGACAGGACCAGCGAGACGGCTCCCGACGAGGACGAGGAGGAGGACGACGGCGTCTCCCTCGGCGAGCTCGCCGCCGTCATCGCCGGCACCGCGGCCCTGGCCGCGGCGCTCGCCGCGACGGCCACCTACCTGGTCACCAGGCGGCGCCGCGGGCGGGGACCGGACGAGCCGGCGTAACCGCCGGACGATTCGGCGGCCCCCCGCCCGGGTGGACCGCGTTCAAAGCCCGGACGCCGGGGCGCCGGGCCGGGAACGATGCCGGGCATGCCGGCAGACCCTCTCCCCGCGCCCCGTGCTCCTCTCGTGCGCTGCAACCGCTGCCACCACCCCATGTGGTGGGACCTGACACCGGGACAGCCGCCGTGCTGGTACTGCTCGCTGTGCGGGCACCCGGCGGGGCGGAGGATCAACGCCGCCGCCGTCCCGCCTCCGTGCCCCCAGGGGTGTTCCTCGCCGGTCACGGAGATCCGGGACGGGGTGCGGCGGCACATCTGCCACTGACGCGCATCCCTGCCACTGACGCCGGGCTCAGCGCCGCGGGCGCGACGCCGCGGCCCGCACCAGGGCCCTTGCCAGGCGCAGGTCGTCCCGGGCCTCGGGGTGCCACTGGACGCCCAGGGCGAAGCGGTCGCCCGGGTACTCGAGCGCCTCCACCGTGCCGTCCTCCGCGTGGGCCGTGGCCACCAGGCCGTCGCCCAGCCGGGCCACCGCCTGGTGGTGGTGGGTGGCCACGTCCACGGCGTCGGGCAGCAGGCGGGCGGTCAGCGTGCCCGGGACCGGCTTGACGAGGTGGCCGGAGAAGGCGCCCGCACGGGGGTTGTGGGCCTCGTGGCCCACCTCGTCCGGCAGGTGCTGCAGCAGCGTGCCGCCCGCGTGGACGTTCATCACCTGCATGCCCCGGCAGACGCCGAGCACCGGAACGTCCTGGTCCAGAGCGGCGGCCAGCAGGGCCAGTTCCCAGCGGTCGCGTTCGGGGACGGCGGCGCCGGTGCGGGGGTGGGGCTCCTCGCCGTACAGGGCCGGGTCCAGGTCCTCGCCGCCGGCGAGCACCAGGCCGTCCAGCCGCCGGACCACGCCGGCGGCCGCCGCCGGGTCGTCCGGCGGCAGCATCACCGCCAGGCCGCCGGACCGCTGGACGTACTCGGGGTACGCGGCCGGGAGCAGGGCCGCCGGAAGGTCCCACGCCACCCCCCAGCGGGCCCGGGTGAGGTAGGTGGTGACGCCGATCAGCGGCGGCTGTGCGCCGGCGGGCCGTGCGGCGACCGGCTGTGACTGCGCGTTCAATTCCATGGTCCTTTCCTGCATGTCCCTATCGCTGCCCTTGCCTGTCCCGGCCGCGCGTCATTCGCGGGCCAGTTCCGCTTCCGCCCGGGCCAGCGCCGCGAACTCCTCCTCGGGCGCGCTCGCCACCAGGCGGTGCCGGCTGTAGAGGGCGAAGTACGCCGCGGCGACGGCGTACACGCCCAGGGCGATCAGGGCCGCCGTCACGTCCACCAGGAACGTGGCCACCAGCGCCGAGCAGGCCAACAGGAAGGCCACCGTCGAGGTCACGGTTCCGCCCGGCGTGCGGTAGGGCCGGGCCAGGCCCGGCTCGCGGCGGCGCAGCACGATGTGGGACAGCGACATCAGCGCGTACGAGATGGTGGCGCCGAACACGGCGACGTTGAGCATCCGCGCCCCGTCGCCGCTGGCGGCGGCCAGGGCGAAGCCGAGCGTGCCCGGCACCAGCAGGCCCAGCCAGGGGGCCTTGCGCCGGCTGGTGAGGGAGAGGAAGCGGGGGAGGTAGCCGGCCCGGGAGAGGGCGAAGAGCTGGCGGGAGCCGGCGTAGATGAGGGAGAAGAAGGAGGCCACCAGGCCCGCCAGGCCCGCGTAGTTGACGATGCGGCCGAGGGTGGTGGCGTGGCCGTCCCGCTGCAGCGCGGCCACCAGCGGATTGCCCGCGTCCTTGATGGCGTCGGCCCCGCCCGCCCCCGTGGAGGCGAGGAAGGTCGCCAGGGCCAGGACCAGCAGGATGCCCATCGAGGTGGCCATGGCCCGCGGCAGCGTACGGGCGGGGTCGCGGGTCTCCTCGGCGGCCAGCGGCACGCCCTCGACCCCGAGGAAGAACCACATGCCGAAGGGGAACGCCGCCCAGATGCCCAGCAGCCCGAACGGCAGCCAGGAGGAGGACCCGAAGGCGTCGGGGTCGGCGGGGATGTCGTTGAGGCGGGTGGCGTCGAAGTCGGTGAAGGCCCCGACGGCGAAGACGATCAGGGCGGCCACCGCCACGCCCGTGACGACGAAGCTGAACCGCAGCGCCTCGCCGACGCCCCACAGGTGGATGCCGATGAAGACGACGAAGCAGGCCAGGTAGACGGGCCAGGAGGAGGTGAGGCCGAACAGGTGCAGGGACTCGACGTAGTCGCCGATGAAGAGGGAGATCGCGGCGGGGGCCAGCACGTACTCGATGAGGATGGCCGTCCCGGTCAGGAAGCCGCCCCAGGGGCCCAGCGCGCGGCGCGCGAAGCCGTAACCGCCGCCGGCGGTCGGGAGGATGGCGGCGAGCTCGGCCAGGGCGAAGACCATGCAGGTGTACATCAGCCCCATCAGGGCGGCGGCGACGGCGAGCCCGCCGAAACCGCCCTGGGCGAGGCCGAAGTTCCAGCCGGAGAAGTCGCCGGAGACGACATAGGCGACGCCCAGGCCGGTGAGCAGGAGGGGGCCGGCGCTGCCCCGGCGCAGGGTGCGCCTGTCGAGGTAGCCGGTGGATGCGGGGGAGCCGCCGGGCGGGGCGGGCGGTGCGCTGGGGGAGTCCGTGCGATCGGCCATGAGCCGCTCCTGCCTGGAAATGCCGGGGGGCAAAGGTTTTGCGCCATACCTTTGCCCCGGCGGCGGCCCCAAGGCAACCCCTGTGCGTTAAACCCGGGTTACTTCCCCCCTCCCGCGCCGGTTATGCCAGGAATCCGCGCAGCAGCGCCGCCGTGCCGCAGCAGTGCTCGCGCATCACCTCGCGCGCCCCGTCCGCGTCCCGGTCCAGCACCGCCTCCACCAGCGCGGTGTGCTGCCGCTGGGAGTGCTCGAGGTTGCGCACGAGCAGCGGGATGCCGTCCAGCAGGTCGTTGACGGTGGCGCGGACGGCGGCGTACTGCGCGGCCAGCGTCGCCGACCCTGACAGCTCGGCCAGGGTCAGGTGCAGCAGCGTGTCCAGGCGGCGGTAGTCCGCCAGCGGCGCGTCGTGGGTGGCGGCCAGCGCGGCGCGCAGCCGCTGCGCCTGCTCGCCGGTCAGCCCGTGGGCCGCGCACAGGCCGGCCGCGCCCACCTCCAGCACCTCGCGGAAGCGCAGGGTGTCCTCGACGTCCACGGCCGCGACGCGGGCCCGCAGTTCGTCCTCGCTCGCCGAGCGCGTCCTGGCCAGCACGAACGTACCGCCGTACCGCCCGCGCCGGCTCTCCACCAGCCCCTGGTCCTGCAGCACCTTCAGCACCTCGCGCAGCGTCACCCGGCTGATGTGCAGGCGCTCGGCCAGTTCGCGTTCGGCGGGCAGCCGTTCGCCCTGGGGCACCAGTCCCAGCCGCACGATCTGCAGGATCTGCTCCAGCGCCTCCTCGAATCCGTTGCCCGCCCGGACGGGTCGCAGCACCGGTGCCAGCCGGTCCGTTCCGTGGTCGGTCATCGCTCCCCCCTTCCCAATCAATGGTCTACGGCCCTACCTTAAGACCTCCGGTCGCACCGACAGGAGGCCCTACCGTGGCAGACCGCACGCCCCCGCTCACGGTCGACGAGCTGCGCCGGCTCGTGGACACCGGGGAGATCGACACCGTCGTCCTCGCCTTCACGGACATGCAAGGAAGGCTCCAGGGAAAGCGGTTCGCCGCCCGGTTCTTCCTCGACGACGTCCTCGAGCACGGCACCGAGGGCTGCAACTACCTTCTCGCGGTGGACGTGGACCTCAACACGGTCGGCGGCTACGCGATGTCGTCCTGGGAACGCGGCTACGGCGACTTCGCCATGCGCGGCGACCTCTCCACCCTGCGCCGCACGCCCTGGAACCCCGGCACCGCCCTGCTGACCGCCGACCTCGCCTGGCACGACGGGTCGCCCGTCGTCGCCTCGCCGCGCCAGATCCTGCGCCGCCAGCTCGACCGGCTCGCCGAGCACGGTTGGAGTGCTTACGCGGGCACCGAACTGGAGTTCATCGTCTTCAAGGACACCTACGAAGCGGCATGGAACCGCGGCTACCGCGAGCTGACGCCCGCCAACCAGTACAACAGCGACTACTCCGTCCTCGGCACCGGCCGCGTCGAACCCCTGCTGCGCCGCATCCGCAACGAGATGGGCGCCGCCGGCATGACGGTGGAGTCCGCCAAGGGCGAGTGCAACCTCGGCCAGCACGAGATCGCCTTCCGCTACGACGAGGCGCTGACCACCTGCGACCAGCACGCCGTCTACAAGACCGGCGCCAAGGAGATCGCCGCCCAGGAGGGCATGGCGCTCACCTTCATGGCCAAGTACAACGAGCGCGAGGGCAACTCCTGCCACATCCACCTCTCGCTGCGCGACGAGGCCGGGCGGCCCGTGCTCGCCGACGACTCCGGCCCGTACGGCATGTCCCCGCTGATGCGGCACTTCCTCGCCGGGCAGCTCGCCGCCCTGCGCGACTTCACCCTCCTCTACGCCCCCAACATCAACTCCTACAAGCGCTTCCGCCCCGGCTCCTTCGCCCCCACCGCCGTCGCCTGGGGCCCGGACAACCGCACCTGCGCCCTGCGGGTCATCGGCCACGGGCACTCCCACCGCTTCGAGAACCGGCTGCCCGGCGGCGACGTGAACCCCTACCTCGCCGTCGCCGGCATGGTCGCCGCCGGCCTGTACGGCGTCGAGCACCGGCTCGAGCTGCCCGAGGCCTGTACCGGCAACGCCTACACGGGCGACGCGGCGCACGTCCCCGCCACCCTGCGCGAGGCCGCGCGGCTGTGGGAGAACAGCCCCATAGCCCGCGAGGCCTTCGGCGACGACGTCGTCGAGCACTACCTGAACATGGCGCGTGTCGAGCAGGAGGCGTACGACACCGCCGTCACGGACTGGGAGCGGTTCCGCTCCTTCGAGCGGATGTAAGGACAGCCGCCTTGGACATCGTCAACCCGGCGACCGAAGAGGTCGTCGCCACCGTCCCCGACACCACCCGCGAAGAGGTCGACGCGGCCGTCGCCCGCGCGGTGAAGGCCCAGACGGCGTGGGCGGCCCTGCCCCCGGGCGACCGCGCCCGCCACCTGCGCCGCTTCGCCGACGCGGTCGACGCCCACCTCGAGGAGCTCGCCGCCCTGGAGGTCCGCGAGGCCGGCCACCCCATCGGCAACGCCCGCTGGGAGGCGGGCAACGCCCGCGACCTGCTGGAGTACGCGGCCGCCGGGATCGAGCGGCTGAGCGGCTCCCAGATCCCCGTGGCCGGCGGCCTCGACGTCACCTTCCACGAACCGCTCGGCGTCGTCGCCGTCATCGCCCCGTGGAACTTCCCGATGCCCATCGCCGCCTGGGGCTTCGCCCCCGCGCTCGCCGCGGGCAACGCCGTGCTCCTCAAGCCCGCCGAGACCACCCCGCTGACCGCCCTGCGGCTGGCGGGCCTGGGCCTGGAGGCCGGGCTGCCCGAGGGCCTCTTCCAGGTCCTGCCGGGAGCCGGGCCGGTGGCGGGCGACGCGCTCGTCGGGCACCGGGACGTCGCCAAGGTCGTCTTCACCGGCTCCACCGCCGTCGGCAAGCAGATCATGGCCAAGTGCGCGGCGGACGTGAAGCGCGTGACCCTCGAACTCGGCGGCAAGAGCCCCAACATCGTCTTCGCCGACGCCGACGTCGAGCGCGCCGCCGCGGCCGCCCCCGGCTCGTTCCTCGACAACACGGGCCAGGACTGCTGCGCCCGCAGCCGCATCCTCGTCCAGCGCTCGGTCTACGACCGCTTCATGGAACTGCTGGAACCGGCCGTCAAGTCGTTCGTTGTCGGCGACCCCACCGACCCGGCCACCCAGATGGGCCCGCTCATCTCCGCCGCGCACCGCGAGCGCGTACGGTCCTACGTCCCCGAGTCCGCCCCCGCCGCCATCCGCGGCGAGGTCCCGGCGGGCAAGGGCTTCTGGTACCCGGCCACCGTCCTCGAGGGCGGCCCGCGCGACCGTGCGGCCGTCGAGGAGGTCTTCGGTCCCGTGGCCGTCGTCATCCCCTTCGAGGACGAGGCGGAGGCGGTACGGATCGCCAACGCCACCGACTACGGCCTGTCCGGCTCCGTGTGGACCCGCGACGTCTCCCGTGCCCTGCGCGTCTCCCGGGCCGTCGCCGCCGGCAACCTCTCCGTCAACTCCCACTCCAGCGTCCGCTACTGGACGCCGTTCGGCGGCTTCAAGCAGTCCGGCCTCGGCCGGGAGCTCGGCCCCGGCGCGCTGTCCGCCTTCACCGAGACCAAGAACGTCTTCATCGCCATCGACCCCGTGGAGGAGTCCAAGTGACCGACCAGAGCCCCGTCTGCCGCCGCCTCGTCGGCCGCACCGCCGTCGTCACCGGAGCCGGCAGCGGCATCGGCCTGGCCACCGCCCGGCGGCTGGCCTCCGAGGGCGCGAACGTCGTCTGCGCCGACATCGACGAGAGCGCGGGCAAGGCCGCCGCGGCCGAGACCGGCGGCCTGTTCGTCAAGGTCGACGTCACCAGCCCCGAGGAGGTCGAGGCGCTCTTCAGGACGGCCCACGACACCTACGGCTCGGTCGACATCGCCTTCAACAACGCCGGCATCTCGCCGCCCGACGACGACTCCATCCTCACCACCGGCCTCGAGGCCTGGAAGCGCGTCCAGGAGGTCAACCTCACCTCGGTCTACCTCTGCTGCAAGGCCGCGCTGCCGTACATGCGCGAGCAGCGCAGGGGCTCCATCATCAACACCGCCTCCTTCGTCGCCGTGATGGGCGCCGCCACCTCCCAGATCAGCTACACCGCCTCCAAGGGCGGCGTGCTGGCGATGTCCCGCGAGCTGGGCGTGCAGTTCGCCCGCGAGGGCATCCGGGTCAACGCGCTGTGCCCGGGCCCGGTGAACACCCCGCTGCTGAAGGAGCTCTTCGCCAAGGACCCCGAGCGCGCCGCCCGCCGCCTGGTGCACGTGCCCGTCGGCCGCTTCGCCGAGCCCGAGGAGATCGCGGCCGCCGTCGCCTTCCTCGCCAGCGACGACTCCTCCTTCGTCAACGCCGCCGAGTTCCTCGTCGACGGTGGCATCGCGGGCGCGTACGTCACACCGCTGTAAGGTCCATGATCAAGTGCCGGGACCGGCCCGGGGCGCACGCCCCGGCGCCGGTCCCGCCGCAAGCCCTGCCCCTCACACGCACCAAAGAGAGCTCATGCGCACCAAGTCCGCCATCGTCGTCGGCCTCGCTGCCGCCGCGGCCCTCGCCGCGTCGGTCCCGGCCACCGCGGCCCCCGCCCCTCACGAGCCCCGCCGCGCCTGCCCGCAGCTCGACAAGAAGCTCGCCTGGTCCGGGGACAACCGCGCCCGGCTGCAGAAGATGATCGACGAGCGGGGCACCTGCTCCGGCAACCGCGGCCCGCGCCCGGTCGCCGCGTTCGACTGGGACAACACCGTCGTCAAGAACGACATCACCGACGCCACGCTCGCCTGGGCGCTCAAGCACGACAAGATCCTGCGGCCCAAGAGCTGGAAGGACACCAGCGCCTGGCTCACCACCGCCGCCGACAAGGCCCTGACCAAGGCCTGCGGCACCGCCGTGCCCGTCGGCCGGCCGCTGCCCACCTCGAAGAACACCGCCTGTGCGGACGAGATCTTCGAGATACGCGAGAAGTCGCAGACCATGTCCGGCGAGACGGCCTTCGCCGGCGAGTGGAACCACCGGCGCACGGTGCCCGCCTACGGCTGGATCCCGCAGCTGTTCTCCGGGCACACCCCCGCCGCCCTGACCTCCTTCGCCCGCCAGGCCCGCGCCGAGCAGCTCGCCGCGCCCGTCGGCACGAAGCAGACCGTCGGCACGCACACGATCGCCGGGTACATCCGCTACTACGACCAGCAGAAGGACCTGATCCGCACGCTCAAGGCGGCCGGCTTCGACGTCTACATCGTCTCCGCCTCCTCCGAGCCGATCGCCGAGGCCTGGTCCAGCGGCGTCGGCCTGGACCGCAAGCACACCATCGGCATCCGCAGCATCACCAAGCACGGCCTCCTCACCCCGGCCCTCAAGGGCTGCGGCGGCGTGGAGACCGGGCGCGGTGACGCCCTGCCGTACATGGACGGCAAGCGCTGCATGATCAACCAGGAGATCTTCAGGATCAAGGGTGCCAAGGCCTGGAAGCAGCAGGACTTCTCCCACCGCATCGCCCTCGGCGCGGGCGACGCCGACACCGACGTGACGTTCGTGAACGACGCCACCGGTGCGCACGTCGCCATCAACCGCAACAAGTCCGAGCTGATGTGCCGGGCCTACGACGACGCGGACGGCCGCTGGGTGGCCAACCCGATGTTCATCGACCCGATGCCGCGCAAGTCCGGTACGTACCCCTGCTCGACGACCGGCGCCACGGCCGAGGACGGCTCGAAGGTGCCCGTGCGGCGCGCCGACGGCTCCGTCATCGCGGACCAGGCGGACCGGGCGTTCTGAGCCGGGGGCTCACAGGAACGTGTGACCCTCGCCCCGGTAGGTGGCGGCCGTGCCGACGACGCGGTCGCCATCGACGAGGTGCAGCGCGGGGAAGCGCTCGCACAGCTCGCCCGCCTTCGCGTGCCGGAACCACACCTTGTCGCCGATCAGCAGGTCGTCCGCCGCCTGGCCCAGCAGGGGCGTCTGCACCTCGCCGGCGCCCTCCTGGGGCGCCAGCCGCAGCCCCGCCGGGAGGTACGGCACCGGCAGCCGGTCCGCCCCGGCCGCGCCGGACGCGGGATACCCGCCGCCGAGCACGGTCACCACGCCCAGCCCCGGCCGGCGCACCACGGGCAGCGCGAACAGCGCCGCGGGGCGCGCCCGGAATGAGCTGTAGTCGTCGAACAGGCGGGGCGCGTACAGCCCCGAGCCCGCCGCGACCTCCGTCACGGCGGGCTCGGCTGCGGTGTCGTGCACGCTGCCGGTGCCCCCGCCGTTGACGAACTCGAGGTCCGCGACCTCCCGCACCGCCCGCACGGCCTCCTCCCGCAGCGCCCGCAGGCGGACGCGGGCGGCGGACTGCATCAGGCGGACCGCCCGGGCCCGCAGCGGACGGCCCAGGGGGCTGTCACCCACGCCCGCCACATGGGCCTCATAGGCCATCAGGCCCACCAAACGGAAGCCCGGCCTGCGATCGACGGCACGGGCCAGCTCGGCCAGCCGCCCCGGATCGCTCACCGGTGACCGTAACGCCCCGATCCGTACCCGGCCGCCGAGCAGCCGCAGCGAGACGTCCAACTCCAGGCACACCCGCACCTCTTCGCGCCCCTGCCGGGCGGCGTCGATCAGCGCCAGCTGGGCCGGGTCGTCCACCGTCACCGTGACCGCGCCCGCCAGCTTGGCGTCCGACGTCAGCTCGGCGAACGCCGCGCGGTCGGCCGAGGGGTAGGCCAGCAGCACGTCCGCCACGCCCGAGCGCGCCAGCCACAGCGACTCGGCGAGCGTATGGCTCATCACGCCCGCGAAGCCCTCCCGCGCCAGCACCCGGTCCAACAGCGCCCGGCAGCGTACGGACTTGCTCGCCACCCGCACCGGCTTGCCCCGCGCCCGGCGCACCAGATCGGCGGCGTTGGCGTCGAACGCCTGGAGGTCGACCACCGCCAGCGGAGCCTCGAGGTGGGCGGTGGCCCGGTCGTAGCGCACTCGGTCCGACGACATGGCGCGCAGCTTGCCAGAAGGGGAATCGCACTGGATAGGGGGAGGGCGCGGGCGAATGGCACCCGCCGTGCCACGCACCGTAAAGTGGCGCGCACGCCGGGCCCTTCGGGCCGCGGCCGATGTCCGACATAAGGCGGTTCGGCGAGCCGGCCCGCGAGGGGGAGCGCACGTGAGCACCGAAGCGGATGCCCCTGCGCCGCCCGCCGCTCCCGTGTACGCGCCGCCACCTCCGGTGCGGCCCCCGGCCGCCGGCGGTCTGCGTGCCGCCCGCAGGAGGACGGCGGCGGCCGTATGCCTGTTCGCCGGACTGGGGCTCATAGCCGGGGCCGCCGCCGGAAGTTGGCTCACGGGCGGCCGTCCCGAGCCGCCGGCCGCCGAGGCGGCGTACGAGCGCGGCGGCACCCTGTGGCGCGACGTCCCCGTCGACGAGCTCTTCCCCCGCAGCGTGCACGGCGACGCGGCGGGCCCCGGCGGGGCACGGCGCGACTGGACCCGCATCGGCGTCGCCCCCGACGGCGACTGCCGCGGTGCCTTCGACCCCCCGCTGGCCGAGGCCCTCGCCCCCGTGGGCTGCCGGCGCCTGCTGCGCGCCACCTACGCCGACGTCACCTCCTCCAGCGTGACCACGGTCGGCCTGCTGGTCACGGACACCGGCACCGCCGGCATGCGGGAGCTGCGCGAGCGCTTCTCCGCCGAACGCCTCGACGAGCGCCCCGGCCTGATGCCCCGCCCGTACGCCCCCCGGGGCACCGTCGCCGAGCGGTTCGGCGACGCCCAGCGCGCCAGCTGGCGCATCAGCGTCCTCACGGACGTCCCGGCGGTCGTCTACTCCGTCACCGGCTTCGCCGACGCCCGCACCGGCACCCCGCCCCAGCCCGCCGCCCGGGCGGTCGCCCCCGGCGCGACCACCGCGCCGGCCCAGGCGGGCCTCGGCCACGACGCGACGGCCCTCGCGGAGCAAGTGGAGCGCATATTCCGCCAGAACGCCCACAAGCCGGGCGCGGGGAGCGGCCGATGACCGCCCGACGGCGGCGCCCGCGCGTCCTCGCCCCGCTCTCCGCCGCCCTCGCCCTCGCGCTGCTGGCCGCGCCGTCCGCCCGGGCCGACGCCATAAGGGCCCAGGAGTGGGCGCTCCAGGCGATGCACGTCGAGGACGCGTGGCGGACGACCAAGGGCGCGGGCGTGACCGTCGCCGTGCTCGACACCGGCGTCGACGACGGGCACCCGGACCTGCGCGGCCGGGTGCTGCCCGGCAAGGACCTGATCGGGTTCGGCGCGGCGCCGGGGGAGCGCTCCTGGGCCCGGCACGGGACCGCCATGGCCGGCATCGTCGCCGGCCGGGGCCACGGGCCGTACGACGCCGACGGCGTCATGGGCGTGGCGCCCGAGGCCAGGATCCTGCCCGTGCGCGTGATCCTCGAGGACGCCGACCCCGCCCGGCCCAAGGCCCGGGGCGCGCGCGGCAGCGCGCTGGCCGACGGCATCCGGTGGGCCGCCGACCACGGCGCCGACGTCATCAACCTCTCCCTCGGGGACGACAGCGACACCGCGCACCCCGAGCCGCGCGAGGACGCCGCGGTGCAGTACGCGCTCGGCAAGGGTGCCGTCGTCGTGGCGTCGGCCGGCAACGGCGGCGAGAGCGGCGACCACGTCTCCTACCCCGCCGCCTACCCCGGCGTGATCGCCGTGACGGCCGTGGACCGCTACGGGGCGCGGGCCGCGTTCTCCACCCGGCGGTGGTACGCCACCGTCAGCGGGCCCGGCGTCGACGTCGTGATCGCCGACCCCGACCGGCGCTACTACGAGGGATGGGGGACGAGCGCGGCCGCCGCGTTCGTCTCCGGCGCCGCCGCCCTGGTCCGGGCGGCCGCCCCCGGCCTGAGCGCGGCCGAGGTCCGCGCCCTGCTGGTGCGCACGGCGCAGGACGCGCCGCCCGGCGGGCGCAGCGACGAGCGGGGAGCCGGGCTGGTGGACGCGGCGACGGCGGTGGCCGAGGCCGGCCGGGCCGCGATCACCACGCGCGGCGGGGCGGCACAGGCGCCGCGCTACTTCGGCGGCGGCCCCAAGGGCGCGTCGGCGGGCCGGGGCGACGGCGGCCCGGGAACGGCGGCGCTGGCCGCCGGCGGGGCAGGGGCGGCGCTGGTCGGCGCGTCGGGAGTGCTGTGGTGGCGAGGGCGCAGGAGGACCTTTCCCCCGCACCACCCCTTCCCGTAGTGCCCGTAGGGGTGAAGAGGGGCGAAAGGACCACCCGATAGGCTCGCCCCGTGGCCCTGAAGAACATCCCCGATCCCGGTTTCTCCGACGACGACGGCTCCGCCGACCCGGCACTGACCGAGGCGCTCGCCGCCTGGTCGGCCGACCGGTCCGCCGAGGGGCGGGTGCTCGCGGCCCTGCAGGGGGCGCGGCTGCTCGTCCCCGTCGTGGCGGTGCTCGGCGAGGTGGAGACCGGGCCCGACGGGCTCCGGCGCGAGAAGACCAGCGACATGGCCGTGCCGACGCTGCAGGCGCCGGACGGGCGGCGGGCGCTTCCGGCGTTCACCTCGACCGAGTCGCTGGCCCGCTGGCGCGCGGACGCCCGGCCCGTGGCCGTACCGCTGCACCAGGCACTGCAGGCAGCGGCGCACGAGAAGGCGGACACCATCGTGGTCGACCTGGCCGGACCGGTGACGTATCCGCTGACCGGCCCGGCGCTGCTCGCGCTGGCCGAGGGGCGCACGAGCACCGACCCGCTGGCCGACCCGGCCGTCGCGGACGCGCTGCGCGGCGTGCTCGCGGCCGAGTCCGGCGTGCTGCGGGCGCACCTGGCGCCGGCCCGGGAGGCGGACGGCACCCTGGCGCTGACCCTGGTGCCGCAGGCCGCCGCCGGCGAGGTGGTGGGGCGGCTCGCCCGGGCGCTGGCGGGCGACGAGGTGCTGCGGGCCCGGCTCGTCAAGGGCCTGGAGGTGGCCCTGCTGCCGGCCGGGGCGACGGTGCCGGCGGGCGCGGAGGAGCTCCTCAGCCGCTGATCTCCGAGAGGCGCCGGGGGAGAGACCGTCCGACAATTGCGTACGGACGGTCCACGAGATCCTCGGGAGGACGCCATGGACGCCCTGAAGAGCGTGAAGCCGGCTTGGGAGAACCTCGACCCGGTGAAGACGAGGGCCATTTCCGCCGAGTTCCTCGGGACCCTGCTGCTGGTCTTCTTCGCCGTCGGCTGCGTCGTCCTGGCGGCCGACTACATCGGTGTGCTGGGCATCGCGCTGACCTTCGGCTTCACCCTCCTGGCCCTGGCGTACGCCCTCGGGCCGGTCTCCGGCTGCCACGTCAACCCGGCGGTGACGCTCGGGCTGCTGCTGGAGCGCCGGATCTCGCTGCACACGGCCATCGAGTACTGGATCGCCCAGGTGCTCGGCGGGATCGTGGGCGCGGCGATCCTCTTCCTGCTGGCCAAGCAGGTGCCGGGGCTCAAGACCCACGGCGCCTTCGGCAGCAACGGCTTCGCCGACCGGTCTGCGGTGCACCTCAACACCGGCGGCGCGTTCCTGGCGGAGGTCGTGATGACCTTCCTGCTGGTCTTCGTGGTGCTGTCGGTGACGCACCGGGTCGCCGTGGTCGGCTTCGACGGGCTGGCGATCGGCGTGGCCCTGGCGGTCGTCCACCTGATCGGCGTGCCGCTGACCGGCACCTCCGTCAACCCCGCCCGCAGCATCGGCCCGGCGCTCTTCGCGGGCGGCGGGGCGCTGTCCCAGCTGTGGCTGTTCATCATCGCCCCGCTGATCGGCGCCGCGCTCGCCGCGTGCGCGCACCGGGTCACCCACCCCCTGCACTCGCCGGCCATCGTCGCGGACGACATCGCGGAGCCCGAGCGGCTGGCCACCCGGCCCGCACCGGGCCGGCGGGGCGGCTCCGGCGGCACGGCGGACGAGCCGGGCCCGGAGGGCGGCGCGGGAACCGGCCCGGCCTGAGGCCGGCGGGGCCGGCCGCCGCCGGCGTCAGGAGTGGGCGTCAGGAGCAGGCGTCAGGAGTAGACGGGCCCGGTGAACTTCTCGCCGGGCCCCTGGCCGGGCTCGTCCGGCACCACGGAGGCCTCGCGGAAGGCCAGCTGCAGCGACTTCAGGCCGTCGCGCAGCGGCGCCGCGTGGAAGTTGCTGATCTCGGTGGCGCTGGCGGTGACCAGGCCGGCCAGGGCGTGGATCAGCTTCCGCGCCTCGTCCAGGTCCTTGTGCGTCTCGCCCTCCTCGGCGAGGCCCAGGTTGACCGCCGCGGCGCTCATCAGGTGCACGGCGACGGTGGTGATCACCTCGACCGCGGGGACGTCCGCGATGTCGCGCGTCATGCTGTCGAAGTCCGGGGTCCCCGCGTCGTCGGGGGTGGCCTCGGGGGTGGCGTCGCTCATCGTTGCTCTTCCGTTCTTCACGTTCTTCGTACCGCGGCGGTGCGACCAGCCTAGGGCCAGGGTCCGGGCGCGCTCGGGTGGGGACCTGCCCGGCTCGCTGGTATGCTGGACAACGACCGGCCGGACACCCGTGTGCCCGGCCCACAAGTGGAGGCTCCGATCTCCCACCTGACCGACCCCCGGTCGGCAGGTCTCGGGTCAGACAGGTGGCCCATCGTTCCGTACGGACGATGGGGAGCTGTCTATCGCGCCTCGCGGCTCACCGCGGCGGTGCTCCCTGAGTGTGAGGAGCCCTGCCTGTGACCCGTCCGGGGCGTTTTTTGCGTCTCGCGCGACGCGGCGGTCATACCGAAAAGACGTTACGCGGCTGTCCGCCAGGCGGCCGTGTGGTGCTACCGAGGAGGCCCCATCAGCGCCGAGCCCCGCATCAACGACCGGATCCGAGTCCCCGAGGTGCGACTTGTCGGTCCCAGTGGCGAGCAGGTCGGCATCGTGCCGCTTGCCAAGGCACTGGAGCTTGCGCAGGAGTACGACCTCGACCTGGTCGAGGTCGCGGCGAACGCCCGTCCGCCGGTCTGCAAGCTCATGGACTACGGGAAGTTCAAGTACGAGTCGGCCATGAAGGCCCGTGAGGCGCGCAAGAACCAGGCGCACACGGTCATCAAGGAGATGAAGCTCCGGCCGAAGATCGACCCGCACGACTACGACACCAAGAAGGGTCACGTCGTCCGGTTCCTCAAGCAGGGCGACAAGGTCAAGATCACGATCATGTTCCGTGGTCGCGAGCAGTCCCGGCCCGAGCTGGGCTACCGACTGCTGCAGCGTCTCGCGGAAGACGTCCAGGAGCTGGGTTTCGTCGAGTCGAACCCCAAGCAGGACGGCCGCAACATGATCATGGTCCTCGGTCCGCACAAGAAGAAGACCGAGGCGATGGCCGAAGCCCGCGAGGCGCAGGCCGCCCGCAAGGCGGAGCGCCAGGGTGGATCCACCGCGGACGCCGCTGAGGAGCCCGCAGAGGCGTGATCCCGGGGCCCTCACGGGCCCCGGCGCTCACTCCGGGGCGTCCCCGCCCCGGACAGCAATCAACAGTTGACGCTCCCGTGCGCCCTGAAGAGGGCCGGGGGTGCCACCGACGAGGAGAGAACGGCGCTATGCCGAAGAACAAGACGCACAGCGGTGCCAAGAAGCGCTTCAAGGTGACCGGCTCCGGCAAGGTGCTCCGCGAGCGCGCCGGCAAGCGCCACCTGCTCGAGCACAAGTCGTCCCGCCTGACGCGTCGCCTCACCGGCAACGCCGAGATGGCCCCGGGCGACGCCGCGAAGATCAAGAAGCTTCTCGGCAAGTGACGTCCGGCGCCACCGCGCCGAACGTCCGCACCGGGACCCAATCGAATTCGGGCCGTGTGAGAACACACCGCGGCCCCGCTACAAGGAGTTAACAAGTGGCACGCGTCAAGCGCGCAGTCAACGCGCACAAGAAGCGTCGGGCGATCCTCGAGGCGGCCAGCGGTTACCGCGGCCAGCGGTCGCGTCTGTACCGCAAGGCCAAGGAGCAGGTCACCCACTCCCTGGTCTACAACTACAACGACCGCAAGAAGCGCAAGGGCGACTTCCGTCAGCTGTGGATCCAGCGCATCAACGCCGCTGCCCGCCAGAACGGCATGACCTACAACCGCCTCATCCAGGGTCTGAAGGCCGCCAACATCGAGGTGGACCGCAAGATCCTGGCCGAGCTCGCGGTCAACGACATGAACGCGTTCGCCGCGCTCGTCGAGGTCGCCCAGAAGGCGCTGCCGGCCGACGTCAACGCGCCGAAGGCTGCCGCCTGATCCAGGCGCCACCAGGCGTTCAGCGGACCCGCAGGCCCCCGCGGCCTGCGGGTCCGCTGCCGTTTGCCGCTCGCCGCGCAGCCGGCGAGGCCGTACGACCCCACCCAGTGAAGTGAGCCGCCGCCCATGGGCACCCCCGAGCTGATCTCCCCGCGTTCCCCCCGAGTCATCGCCGCACGGCGGCTGGCCAAGCGTAGTTTCCGGGTCAAGGAGCGCCGGTTCATCGCCGAGGGCCCGCAGGCCGTGCGCGAGGCGATCGAGCACCGCAGCGGCGGCGAGCCGACGCTGATCGAGCTCTTCGCGACCGTCGAGGCCGCCGAGCGGCACGCCGAGATCATCGGCGCCGCCCGCGACGCCGGGGTGCGGTTCCACCTCGCCACCGACGACGTGATCGCCGACCTGTCGCAGACCGTGACCCCGCAGGGCCTCGTCGGCGTCTGCCGCTTCCTCGACTCGCCCTTCGAGGAGATCCTGGCCGCCCGCCCCCGGCTGGTCGCCGTCCTGGCGCACGTGCGCGACCCCGGCAACGCCGGCACCGTGCTGCGCTGCGCGGACGCCGCGGGCGCCGACGCCGTGGTGCTCACCGACGCCTCGGTCGACCTCTACAACCCCAAGTCCGTACGGGCCTCCGTCGGCTCCCTCTTCCACCTCCCGGTGGCCGTGGGCGTCCCCGTCGAGCTGGCCGTGCAGGGCCTGCGGGCCGCCGGGGTGCGGATCCTGGCCGCCGACGGTGCGGGCGACCGCGACCTGGACGCCGAGCTGGACCGGGGCACCATGGGCGGGGCCACCGCCTGGGTCTTCGGCAACGAGGCCTGGGGCCTGCCGGAGGAGACCCGGGCGCTCGCCGACGCCGTGGTGCGCGTGCCCATCCACGGCAAGGCCGAGTCGCTCAACCTCGCCACGGCCGCCGCCGTGTGCCTGTACGCCTCCGCCCGTGCGCAGCGCGCGTCCGGAGGGTGCCGCTCCGTGACCTCCAGCTAGTAGGGTGGCGCTCCGGGGGCTCGGGAGGGGGTGCGGATGAGGTACGTCAGAACTTCCGGGAGCGTGGCCGGCACCTGCCCGGCGGCCTCCCCCGCGGGCTTCGGCCTGCACCCCGACGACCTGCCCGACGGCCTGGTCGTCGCCGACGCCGCCGGCCGCGTGACCTGCTTCAACTCCGCCGCCGCCCGCATCACGGGCGTCCGCGCGGGCGACGCCGTCGGCAGGCCGCTGGAGAGCGCGCTGCCCCTGGAGGACCTCGACGGCCGCCGCTGGTGGGCGCTGACCGACCCCTACGGGGGCCTCGCCACCCGCACCGGACAGCCCGAGCGCAATCTGCTGCTGCCCGGGGGACGCCAGGTGCTGGTCTGCGCCCGCTACGTCCGGGAGCGGCCGGGCGGCCCGGTGGCGCGGGTCGTGGTCCAGCTGCGGGGCACCGAGGCGCGCCGGCGCACCGAGCGCAGCCACGCCGAGCTGATCGCCACCGTCGCCCACGAGCTGCGCTCGCCGCTGACCTCCGTCAAGGGCTTCACCGCGACGCTGCTGGCCAAGTGGGAGCGGTTCACCGACGACCAGAAGCGGCTGATGCTGGAGACCGTCGACGCCGACGCCGACCGGGTCACCCGGCTGATCGCCGAGCTGCTGGACATCTCCCGCATCGACTCCGGCCGCCTGGAGGTGCGCCGGCAGCCCCTGGACATCGCCGCCGCCGTGCGCCGCCACGTCCAGGCGCACGTGCGCACCGGGCAGAGCGAGGACCGCTTCGTGGTCAGGGTCGCGAAGGAGCCGCTGCCCGCGCTCTGGGCGGACCCGGACAAGATCGACCAGGTGCTGGGCAACCTCCTGGAAAACGCGGTGCGCCACGGCGAGGGAACCGTCACCATAGAGGTGGCACCAGCAGTGATGAAGGCCCGTGCGGAGGGGACGGCGGTCACCGTGAGCGATGAGGGCCCCGGGATCCCCGAGGAGTCGATGGCCCGCGTCTTCACCCGCTTCTGGCGGGGCAGCAAGCGCGGTGGCACGGGCCTGGGCCTGTACATCGTCAAGGGCATCGTCGAGGCCCACGGCGGGACGATCACGGTGGGACGCGCCCCCCGCGGCGGCGCCCAGTTCCGGTTTACCCTGCCCGTGGGTGCCCCGGCCTTCCTGACCCAGGCCTGAAGCCCCGCCCCACGGGCTCACCCGACCACACGCGCCCCTTAGACTCGACCTTTGGCACCTTTGGCACCACCTGGCAATGACGTCGGGCTAGCGCCGCGCAGCGAAGCGAAGCCTGGGGGCACCTCCCGGCGGCAGCCGGGGGACAATCGGAAGCACGGGAAGAGATGTCGGCACCGAATAAGTCGTACGACCCTGTCGAGGTCGAGGCACTGAAACCGCAAGAGATCGAGCGCATGCGGGACGAGGCGCTCGCCGCCTTCGCCGCCGCCGCCGACCTGGAAGCCCTCCGCGAGGCCAAGGCCGCCCACATGGGCGACCGCTCCCCGCTGGCGCTGGCCAACCGCGAGATCGGGGCCCTGCCCCCGCAGGCCAAGGCCGAGGCGGGCAAGCGCGTGGGCATGGCCCGCGGTGCCGTGAACAAGGCCCTCGCCGCCCGCCAGACGGAGCTGGAGGCCGAGCGCGACGCCCGCGTCCTGGTCGAGGAGGCGGTCGACGTCACCCTGCCCCACGACCGCGTCCCCGCCGGCGCCCGGCACCCGCTCACCACCCTCTGCGAGCGCATCGAGGACGTCTTCGTGGCCATGGGCTACGAGGTCGCCGAGGGCCCCGAGGTCGAGGCCGAGTGGTTCAACTTCGACGCCCTGAACTTCGAGCCGGACCACCCGGCCCGCGCCATGCAGGACACCTTCTTCGTCGAGGGCAAGGACAAGAAGCAGGAGTCCGGCGTCGTCCTGCGCACCCACACCTCCCCGGTGCAGGTCCGCTCGATGCTGGACCGCGAGCCCCCCGTCTATGTGGTCTGCCCGGGCCGCGTCTACCGCACCGACGAGCTGGACGCCACGCACACCCCGGTCTTCCACCAGGTCGAGCTCCTCGCCATCGACGAGGGCCTGACCATGGCCGACCTCAAGGGCACCATCGAGCACATGGTGCGCTCGCTGTTCGGCGAGGGCCTGACCACCCGGCTGCGCCCGAACTACTTCCCGTTCACCGAGCCCTCCGCCGAGCTGGACATGGAGTGCTACGTCTGCCGCGGCGAGTCGGTCGGCAACCCCGAGAAGGCGTGCCGGACCTGCTCCAGCGAGGGCTGGATCGAGCTGGGCGGCTGCGGAATGGTCAACCCGCGGGTGCTGGTCGCCGCGGGCATCGACCCGGAGAAGTACAGCGGATTCGCCTTCGGGTTCGGCATCGAACGGATGCTGATGTTCCGCCACAACGTCGAAGACATGCGAGACATGGTCGAGGGTGACGTGCGCTTCACCCGGCCGTTCGGGATGGAGATCTGATGCGCGCCCCGCTTTCCTGGCTGCGGGAATACGTCGACCTGCCGGCGGGCGAGACCGGCCGTGACGTACAGGCCAAGCTCATCGCCGCAGGTCTCGAGGTCGAGCGCGTCGAGCAGCTCGGCGCCGACATCAAGGGCCCCCTGGTCGTCGGCAAGGTGCTGACCATCGAGGAGCTCGAGGGCTTCCGCAAGCCGATCCGCTTCTGCACGGTCGACGTCGGCGACGCCAACGGCACCGGCGAGCCGCAGGAGATCGTCTGCGGCGCCCGCAACTTCTCCGTCGGCGACAAGGTCGTCGTCGTGCTGCCCGGCGCCGAGCTGCCCGGCGGCTTCGCCATCGCCGCCCGCAAGACCTACGGCCGGGTCTCGCACGGCATGATCTGCTCCGGCGAGGAGCTGGGCATGGGCGACGACGGCAAGGGCGGCATCATCGTGCTCTCGCCCGAGCACGAGGCCGGCACCGACGCCATCGAGCTGCTGCAGCTCGTCGACGAGGTCCTCGACATCGCCGTCACCCCCGACCGGGGCTACTGCCTGTCGATGCGCGGCATCGCCCGCGAGGCCGCCACCGCCTACGGCCTGCCGCTGCGCGACCCGGCCCTGCTGGACGTGCCCGCGCCCAACGGCTACGGCTACCCCGTCCAGGTCGCCGACCCCACCGGCTGCGACCGCTTCACCGCCCGCACCGTCACGGGCCTCGACCCCGAGGCGCGCTCCCCGATCTGGCTGCAGCGCCGCCTGCAGAAGGCCGGCATGCGCCCGGTCTCGCTGGCCGTGGACATCACCAACTACGTGATGCTCGAGCTGGGCCAGCCGCTGCACGCCTACGACCGCTCCCGCGTGGACGGGACGCTCGGCGTGCGCCGCGCCCTGCCCGGCGAGAAGCTCACCACCCTCGACGGCACCAAGCGCGTCCTGGACGCCGAGGACCTGGTCATCACCGACAACCGCGGCCCGATCGGGCTCGCCGGTGTCATGGGCGGCGCCGACACCGAGATCGCGGACCACGAGGCCGGCCAGGGCACCACCGAGGTCGTCATCGAGGCCGCGCACTTCGACCCGGTCGTCGTCGCCCGGGCCGCCCGCCGCCACAAGCTGTCCTCGGAGGCGTCCAAGCGCTTCGAGCGCGGCGTCGACCCGCAGGCCGCCTCCGCGGCCGCCCAGCGCACCGTCGACCTGCTGGTGCTGCTGGCCGGCGGCACCGCCGAGGCCGGGGTCACCGAGGTCGTCGCCCCCAGCGGGCCGCGCACGATCACGCTGAGCGCCGACCGCCCCGACCGCGTCGCGGGCGTCGAGTACGGCCGCGAGACCGTCGTGCGCCGCCTGCAGGAGGTCGGCTGCGACGTCTACGGGCAGGACGAGCTGATCGTCACCGTGCCCAGCTGGCGGCCGGACCTGACCGACCCCAACGACCTCGCCGAGGAGGTCATCCGGCTCGAGGGCTACGAGAACCTCCCCTCCACCCTCCCGCAGCCGCCCGCCGGCCGCGGCCTGACCCCGCGCCAGCGCCTGCACCGCCGGGTCGGCCGGGCGCTGGCCGGCGCCGGGTACGTCGAGGCGCTCAACTACCCCTTCATCGGGGAGTGGGCCCTGGACCACCTGGGCCTGGAGGCCGACGACCCGCGCCGCACCGCGGTGCGCCTGGTCAACCCGCTCTCCGACGCCGAGCCGCTGCTGCGCACCACGCTGCTGCCGGGGCTGTTCGCCGCCCTGCGCCGCAACGACAGCCGCGGTGAGCACGACCTGGCGCTCTTCGAGACCGGCCTGGTCTTCCGCCCGACCGGCGACGAGCTCGCCCCGGTGCGCCTGCCCGTCGACCGCCGTCCCACCGACGAGGAGATCGCCGCGCTCGACGCCGCGCTGCCCCGGCAGCCGCGCCGCGCCGCCGTGGTCCTCGCCGGGGCCCGCGAGCGGGCCGGCTGGTGGGGCCAGGGCCGCCCGTCCACGTGGGCGGACGCCGTCGAGGCGGGCCGCGCCGTGGCCCGCGAGGCCGGCGTCGAGCTGATCGTCCGCCAGGACCAGCAGGCGCCGTTCCACCCGGGCCGCTGCGCCGCGCTGCTCGCCGTCGTCGACGGCGAGGAGGTGCTCGTCGGCAACGCCGGTGAGCTCCACCCGCGCGTCACCAAGGCGTTCGGCCTGCCGGAGCGCACCTGCGCGATGGAGATCGAGCTGGACCGCCTGGAGCAGGCCGGCACCGGCCCGGTCACGGCCCCGCACGTGTCCGCCTTCCCGGTGGCCACCCAGGACGTCGCGCTCGTCGTGGACGCCTCGGTCGCCGCGGCCGACGTCGAGGCCGCGCTGCGGTCCGGCGCGGGCGAGCTGCTCGAGTCGCTGCGCCTGTTCGACGTCTTCACCGGCCCCCAGCTCGGTGAGGGCAAGAAGTCGCTGGCCTACGCCCTGCGCTTCCGCGCCGACGACCGCACGCTGACCGCCGAGGAGGCCTCCGCGGCCCGTGACGCGGCGGTCCGGGCGGCCGTCGAGAGCACGGGCGCGGTGCTGCGCGGCTGACGCGCCGTAGTCACGCGCGAGGGGCGCCCCGGATCTCCGGGGCGCCCCTTCGTCTGTCGCGCATCGTCAGCGAGGCACGCTCCGAATGTCACTCAATGGGGTGGAATCGATGGGTCAGGTCGTTACTTTCGCGTGACCACTCGAAAGAATCGAGCGCGTCATTGCTGCAATGGGGGGCCGACGGCATGATCCGTGAACGGGCGCTTCGCTGGCGGCGTGGCCTGGTGGTGGCGCTGCCCGGGCTGTGGGTCCTCGGGGTCGTCTGCTGGGAGCTGCTGAGCCCCCTGGGAGCGCAGTTCGTCCAACTCCTCGCCGCCGCGCCCGCGATCGCCTGCGCCGGCACCGGCCGCCGCCAGTGCGTCGTCCTGGGCGGCGCCTGCGCGCTGTTCGCCCTGGTGCCGCTCGGCTCCGCCGGCCGCGCCGAGGCCGGCCGGCTCGGCACCTGCTGCGCGATCCTCGCGGTCGTCGGCGCCGGCTACCTCACCTCCGGCCGCGGCCGCCGCCTCGCCCAGGAGCTCGAGCACGTCAGGGAGGTGGCGGCCGCCGCCCAGCGCGCCCTGCTGCGGCCCCTGCCGCCCCTGCTCGACGGACTCGCCCTGGCCGGCGGCCATCTGTCCGCCAGCAGGGGAGCCCTCGTCGGCGGCGATCTCTACGAGGCGCTCGCCACCCCGCACGGCGTCCGCGTCGTCATGGGCGACGTCCGCGGCCACGGCCTGCCCGCCCTGGGCACCGTCGCCGCCCTGCTCGGCAGCTTCCGCGAGGCCGCCCACGACGAGCCCGAACTGCCCGGCGTCCTGCGCCGCCTGGAGCGCGCCCTGCAGCGCCACCTGCGCGAGCGGGCCCGCACCGACGCCGGGCCCGGAGCGGCGTCCGCGGGGGCCGTGCGGGAGCGCGCCGACGCCGAGGAGTTCGTGACCGTCCTGCTGCTGGAGGTCAGCGAGGAGGGCGAGGTCACGGCGCTCAACTGCGGGCACCCCTGGCCGCACCGCCTCACCGGCACGCCCCACGGCACGCCCCGCGCCGTCACCGTGGCCCCCGGCGACCCGCTGCCCCCGCTCGGGGCGTTCCCGCTGCCCGCCGAGCTGCCCCTGCTCGCCCTGGACCGGCTGCGCCCCGGCGACGCCCTGGTCCTGCACACCGACGGCGCCGAGGACGCCCGGGACGCCGCCGGGGCGTTCTTCCCCCTCACCGGCGTCCTCACCGAGGCCGCCCGCCGCACGCCACCGGCCCCCGCCGCCGTCGTCGAGCACGTCCAGGACGCCCTGCTGCGCCACACCGGCGGCCGGCTCGGCGACGACATCGCCCTGCTGGCCCTGCGCAACGACCGCACCCGCGTCCCCGCCCGGCCGGCGCCCGCCCCGCTCGCCCGCTGCGCCCGGCGCTGAAGTCCCTTGCGGCGGTGGCTCGTTCACACCCCGTGCGAAGTGACCTCCACTACGCTGATCCCACCGAGCGCACCGGAGGGCGGGCATGGAGCCCAACACACTGCTCGACGCCATCCTCGACGAAGCGGGCATATCCCACGCCGGCCTGGCCGCCCACATCAACGCGGCGGGCCGGGCGCGGGGACTGGCGTTGCGTTACGAACACACCGCCGTCGCCCGCTGGCTCAAGGGCCAGCGGCCCCGCGGCCAGGTACCGGACCTGATCTGCGAGGTCCTCGGCGAGCGGCTGCACCGCGCGCTGACCCTCGACGACATCGGCCTGGGCACCCCCGGCACCCCCCGGGCGCCCGGCACCCCGCTGTCCGGCTTCGTCGAGCGCGCCACCGCCCTGTGGCGCTCCGACGAACAGCAGCGCGAACACGTCGTACGGGCCCCCGCCGTCACGGGCACCCCCGCCGTCATCCCGGTCTGGGAGTGGGAGAACCCTCCCGAGGACGCCGACGTCTCCCGCCGCGGGCTGACCCGCGTCTCGCCGACCGACATCGAGATGCTGCGCGCGGCCCGCGCCCACTACGAGCAGATGTACCGCAAGGCGGGCGGCGTCGCGACCCGGGCCAGGGTGGTCGGCTTCCTCAACGCCGAGGCGGCCCCCCTGCTGCGCGGCAGCTACTCGGACGCCACGGGCCGTCAGCTGCACCGGGCCACCGGCGGCCTGGTGGCCGTCGCGGGCATCTGCGCCTACGACTCCGACGCGCACGGCCTGGCCCAGCGCTACTTCCACCAGGCGCTGCGGCTGGCCAAGGCCAGCGGGGACCGGGGCCTGGGCGCGTACGTGATCGCCCTGCTCGTCAACCAGTCGCTCTTCATGGGGGAGTACCGCCAGGCCGTCGCCTTCGCCGAGTCCGCGCTGCGGGCCGCGGGCTCCGACCTCACCCCCGCGCTCGCCGCCGACCTCTACGCCATGCAGGCCAAGGCGTACGCCCGGCTCGGCGACGGCGCCGGGGCGCTCGGCTGCATCCGGCGGGCCGAGGCGGCCGCCGAACGCATCCACCGTGGCCAGGAGCCCGCCGAGACCGGCTACGTCCAGCCCGGCCTGGTGAACGTACAGGTGGCGGAGGCGCTGCTCAGCCTCGGCGACCTCGGACCCGCCCGTGAGCACGCGGACCGGGCCGTCGACACCCCCGCCCACGACCGGGGCCGTGTCCACCGGCTCGCCATGCTCACGCACATCGAGCTGCGTCAGGGAGACGCGGACAAGGCGGTGGCCACCGCACGGGAGATGACCGAGCAGGCGAGAGGCATGGAATCGCAGCGCTTACGGGACCGGCTCCGAGCGGTGCGCGAGCACCTGATCGAAAGTGGGTGCGCGGCCACGGCCGAGGCCGCCGAGATGATCGACGGGGCGCTGCGCGTGCCCTTGTGAGGCAAGTCGCCGGGACAACGCCCGGGAGGTGGCCACCTCGGCGGAAGGTGGCATACACGTGCGTTGGAAGAATCTCAGGGAGCTGACCGTCTACGAGAACCGCTGGTTCCAGGTCAATCTCGCGGACGTCGAACTCCCCGACGGCCGTCATCTCGACCACTTCCTCATCCGGCTGCGGCCCGTCGCCGTGGCCACGGTGGTCAACGCGGCGAACGAGGTCCTGCTGCTGTGGCGGCACCGTTTCATCACCGACAACTGGGGCTGGGAGCTGGCGGCGGGCGTCGTCGAGGACGGCGAGGACATCGCCGGCGCCGCGGCCCGCGAGATGGAGGAGGAGACCGGATGGCGGCCCGGCCCGCTGCGGCACCTGATGTCCGTGGAGCCGTCCAACGGTCTCACCGACGCCCGGCACCACATCTACTGGACGGACGAGGCCGAGTACATCGGTGACCCGGAGGACGGCTTCGAGTCGGACCGCCGGGAGTGGGTGCCGCTCAAGCTGGTGCCCGACCTGATCGCCCGCGGTGAGGTGCCCGCCGCCAACATGGCGGCCGCCCTGCTGCTCCTGCACCACATCCGGCTCGGCTGACGCCTCCCGCGTCGCCGTCCGTTGCCCGTGGTTCCGCGTTCATCGGCCGATCGCCTGCCAGACGGCGACCGCCAGTCCGGCGAGGCCGGTGAGCGCGGCAAGTGACGGCAGCGGCCATTTGCCGTGTTCCAGAGCCCGTACCCGCTCGGTCATGTCGGTCAGCTCGCGCTCCGCCTGGTCGCTGCGCTGAGTGAGCAGGGCCAGGTGCCCGTCGATGCGGACGACGCCGACGTCGAGGCTGCGCCTGAGCTCCGCGAGCTCGGCCGCCCTGACGGCGTGCTCGGGATGGATGGTCACGGTCCGTACCCCTTCCGGGAGAGTCCATGCGTGGTGACGACGATCCGAGTCAATCGCGTGGACGGGCGGGGCGGGAGCGTGTGCGGAGGGTATCCGCGGGTCACCGGCGCACACCCCGTGTGAACGCACGCCCCCGCCGGCGGGGCCGGCGGGGGCGCGGTCGGTGACGGACGGTCAGCGGACGGGCCGCTCTCAGTAGGTGTAGAAGCCCGAGCCCGTCTTGCGGCCCAGGCGGCCGGCGTCGACCATGCGCTGCAGCAGCGGCGGGGCGGCGTACAGCGGCTCCTTGTACTCCGCGTACATGCTGTCGGCGACCGAGGCGACGGTGTCCAGGCCGATCAGGTCGGACAGCCGCAGCGGGCCCATCGGGTGGGCGCAGCCCAGCTCCATGCCGTTGTCGATGTCCTCGCGGCTGGCGATGCCGGACTCGAACATCCGGATGGCCGAGAGGAGGTAGGGGATCAGCAGGGCGTTGACCACGAAGCCGGAGCGGTCCTGGGCGCGGATGGCGTGCTTGCCCAGCACCTTGCCGACCAGCGCCTCGGCGCGCCGGATCGTCTCCTCGCCGGTGGTCAGCGCGGGGATCAGCTCGACGAGCTGCTGCACCGGGGCAGGGTTGAAGAAGTGGATGCCGATGACCTTGTCCGGGCGGGAGGTCGCCACGGCCAGCTTCACCAGCGGGATGGAGGAGGTGTTGGAGGCCAGGATCGCGTCCGGGCTGGTCACCACCTGGTCGAGGACCTTGAAGATCTCCGTCTTGACCTGCTCGTTCTCCACGACGGCTTCGATGATCAGGTCGCGGTCGGCGAACTCGCCGAGGTCGGTGGTGAAGCTCAGCCGCGCCAGGGTGGCGTCTCGCTCCGCCTCGGTGATCTTGCCGCGTTCGGCGGCCTTGCCGAGGGAGTTGGTCAGGCGGGTGCGCCCCAGCTCCAGCGCGTCACCGGTGGTCTCGGCGACCTTGACGTCCAGGCCCGCCCGGGCGCACACCTCCGCGATGCCCGCGCCCATCTGGCCGCAACCCACCACTCCGACGCGTGCAATGCCGGCGATTGAGTCTGTCACCTCGTGCCTTTCGCTGATCTTCGTCGATTGCCGCGGGTGGTCGAAGGTCGTCCGGCTCCCGCCTTGGCAAAGACGTTACTCCGCGGTGGGCGGTGGTGAGAGGGCCGGGGCGGGCATGCTCTGCGCGAATGCTGTGACACACGAGGCATCCTCAAGCAGGGAGAATTCGCAAATGGGGCGTTTGACCAGAAGAGGGTTCGGGGTGGCCGCCGCGGGTGCCATGACGGCGATGCTGGCGACGGGTGAGGCGGGCGCGCTGCCGGCGCCCGAGGGTGCCGGGCGGAGCCGCAAGGGGGAATTCCGCGGCATGTGGGCCGCCACGGTCGTCAACATCGACTGGCCGTCGCAGCCCGGCCTGCCGCCCGAGCGCCAACGGGCCGAGCTGACCGCGCTCCTCGACGTCGCCGTGGCCCGCCGGCTCAACGCCGTCCTCCTCCAGATAAGGCCCACCGCCGACGCCTTCTGGCCGTCCCGCTACGAGCCGTGGTCGGAGTACCTGACGGGCACTCAGGGACGCTCGCCCGGCTGGGACCCGCTGGCCTTCGCGGTGCGCGAGGCCCACCGGCGCCGCCTGGAGCTGCACGGCTGGTTCAACCCGTACCGCGTCGCCAACCACACCGACCCCGGCCGGCTGACGCCCACCCACCCCGCCCGGGTGCACCCCGGCTGGGTGCTGCCCTACGGCGGCAAGCTCTACTACAACCCCGGCCTGCCGGAGGTCCGCCGCTTCGTGCAGGACGCCATGCTGGACGCGGTCTGGCGCTACGACCTGGACGGCGTGCACTTCGACGACTACTTCTACCCCTACCCCGTGGCCGGGCAGACCTTCGACGACGCGGCGGCCTACGAGCGCTACGGCGCCGGCTTCCCCGACCGGGCCGCCTGGCGGCGCGACAACATCGACCGGCTGGTGCGGGAGATGTCCGAACGCATCAAGAGGCGCAAGAGACATGTGCGGTTCGGCGTCAGCCCGTTCGCCGTCTGGCGCAACCGCGCCACCGACCCGCTGGGCTCCGACACCCGGGCCGGCGTCCAGACCTACGACGACCTCCACGCCGACACCCGCAAGTGGGTCCGCGAGGGCTGGATCGACTACATCGTCCCGCAGTGCTACTGGCACATCGGCTTCTCCGTCGCCGACTACGCCAAGCTGCTGCCCTGGTGGGCGGAGACCGTACGCGGCACCGACGTCCACCTCTACATCGGCGAGGCCCTGTACCGGGCCGGCGATCCCGCGCAGCCCGCACCCTGGCAGGACCCCGCCGAACTCTCCCGCCACGTCGCCCTCGGCAGGACGTACCCCGAGGTGCTCGGCAACGTCTACTTCTCCGCCCAGCACGTCGTCCGGGACCGCATCGGCGCGATGGCGCGCGTGGTGAAGGACCACTACCCCCACCGCGCACGCCCGCCGCGCTGACGCCCCGGGCGGCTACTGGTCGCCCGCCTTGCGGTGGTCCACCACGGAGTCCGGGCCCGGGGACATGATGCTCTCGTGCCCGTTCTCGGACCGGACCCGGTACGGCGGGGTGCCGTCGCGGCCCAGGACCTCCACGATCTCCACGACGTGGTCCTGCTGCCCGACCACCCGGCCGTGCACCACCAACCGGTCGCCCTTGCTCGCATGCATCGACGTGACCCTTTCGCCGAGGGATGGGACAGGTGCACTCGGATACTCCCAGCCTAGGACGAGCGGCGGTATAGGGCGCGCCCGGGAAAGTGCGGACCGGTGCGCCGGCCGGTGTCCGGCCGGGTCAGCGTCCGGCCCGCTGGGTCACGCCGATGCACACCAGCACGGCGAGGGCCGCCACGGGCGCGGCCGGCGTCAGCCGCTCGCCCAGCAGCGCCACCGACCACACCAGGGTGAGCAGGGGCTGGGCCAGCTGCAGCTGGCTCGCCCTGGCCACCCCGATCGCGGCCATCCCCCGGTACCAGACCCACAGGCCCACGAACTGCGAGCCGACCGCCACCCACAGCAGCCCGGCCACCGCGTGGCCGGTCAGCCGGACCGGCTCGGACGCCAGCGCGAGCACCGCGCCGACGGCGGCCACCGGCAGGCACAGCACCAGCGCCCAGGCGATCACCTGCCGGCCCGGCATCTCGCGGGCCAGCCGGCCACCCTCCGAGTAGCCGGCCGCGCACACCAGCAGGGCGCCGAAGAGATACAGATCGCCGGCGGTCGGCGCGCCGCCGCTCTGCCACAGGGCGAAGACCGCCACCACGACCGCTCCGGCCACCGCGGCCGCCCAGAACAGCCGCGGGTGCCGCGCCCCGGTCCGCAGCGCCGAGTAGGCGGCCGTCGTCAGCGGCAGCAGGCCCACGACCACGGCCGCGTGGGAGGTCGTGGAGGTGCGCAGGGCGAGGGTGGTCAGCAGGGGGAACCCGACCACGGTCCCGGCGGCCACCACGAGCAGCCCCCGCCACTGCGCCCGGGTGGGCCGGGACGCCCGGCCGGCGAGCAGGCAGGCCCCGGCGAGCACGCCCGCCAGGACCAGCCGGCAGGTGGTCGCCGACCACGGACCGAAGCCTTCGAGCGCCCACGCGGTCGAGGGGAAGGTGAGCGAGAACGCGACCACGGCGAGGGCGGCGAGCAGCGTGCCGAGGCGGGACCGGCCGTCCGTCCGCGGGGCGTCCACCGCTATCGCGGACGGGAGAGTAGCGCTATCTTGTGCTGTCATGCATGAGCGTAACAGCGTCGCCGAGCTGGCCGGGATCCTGCGCGCGGAGGTCAACCGCTACTCTCCGGGCGAGAAGCTGCCGTCGAGTCGCGCGCTGATCGACCGCTTCCACGTCAGCCCCGTCACCGTCTCCCGGGCGCTGGCCGCGCTGGCCGCCGAGGGCCTGGTCGTCACCCGGCCGGGCGCCGGCGCCTTCCGCGCCGAGCCGCGCCGGGCCCCCGCCCGCTCCGGCGACACCTCCTGGCAGCAGGTCGCGCTGAGCGCCGAGACGGGCGACGAGGCCGTACCGCGCTCCGTCGACGCCCGCGGGATCTCCTTCAGCCTCGCCGCGCCACCGCCCGGCGTCATCGAGCTCACCGGCGGCTATCTCCACCCCTCGCTCCAGCCCGAACGTGCCCTGGCCGCCGCCCTCGCGCGGGCCGGCCGGCGGCCCGGCGCCTGGGAACGGCCGCCGCTGGAGGGCGTGGGTGACCTGCGCGCCTGGTTCGCCCGCGAGATCGGCGGCCCGGCCGGCCTCGTCTCCGCCTCCGACGTCCTGATCACCTCCGGCGGCCAGAGCGCGCTGACCACCGCGCTGCGCGCCCTCGCCCCGCCCGGGGCGCCCGTGCTCGTCGAGTCCCCCACCTACCCCGGCATGCTCGCGGCCGCCCGCGCCTCGGGGCTGCGGCCCGTACCCGTGCCGGTGGACGACCGCGGCGTGCGCGCCGACCTGCTGGCCGACGCGTTCCGCGCCAGCCGCGCCCGGGTCTTCGTCTGCCAGCCGCTCTACCAGAACCCCACCGGCACGGTCCTGGCCGACGAGCGGCGCCGGGAGGTGCTCCGGGTCGCCCGCGCGGCGGGCGCCTTCGTCATCGAGGACGACTTCGCGCGCCGCCTCGCCCACGAGGACGCCCCGCCCCTGCCGCCCACCCTCGCCTCCGACGACCCCGACGGCGTCGTCGTGCACGTCTGCTCGCTGACCAAGTTCACCTCGCCCAGCCTGCGCGTGGGCGCCCTCGCCGCCCGGGGCCCGGTCCTGGAGCGGCTGCGGGCCATCCAGGTCGTCGACAGCTTCTTCGTCCCCCGCCCGCTGCAGGAGGCGGCGCTCGAACTCGTCGGCTCACCCGCCTGGGCCCGCCACCGCCGTACGGTCGCCGCCGTGCTGCGCACCCGCCGCGAGACGCTCCTGGCCGAACTGGGCCGGCGACTGCCCGCCCTGAGCGCCGGGTTCGTTCCCCCGGGCGGCTTCCACGTCTGGCTCCGCCTGCCGGACGGCACCGACGAGAACGCCCTGGCCGCCGCCGCGCTGCGCGCCGGCGTCGCCGTCTCCCCGGGCCGGCCCTTCTTCTGCGCCGAGCCCCCGGCGCCGCACCTGCGGCTGTGCTTCTCGGCGGCCGCGAGCACCGACGAACTGGCCGAGGGCGTACGCCGCCTGCGGGCCGCCCACGACGAAGTCCCGGCCTAGGGCGTGTCCGAGGGCGTGTCCGACGGGCCGGCCCCCGGGCCGCCCGCGATCCGCGCCACCGCCGCGCGCAGCCAGCGGTGGGCCGGATCGGTGTCCAGCCGTACGTGCCAGGCCATGCCGGTGGTCACCGGCGGGAGGTCCAGCGGGATCTCCCGCACGGCCAGCGGCAGCGCCTCGGCGGCCTGCGCCGCGACGGCGTCGGGCACCAGGGCCAGGACGTCGGTGCGCAGCGCCAGGAAGCAGGCGGTGAGGTGCGTGGGGACGGTGGCCAGCACCCGGCGGGTCAGCCCGATGGCGGCCAGGCGCTCGTCGACGACGCCGTGGAAGCGGCCCCTGCGCGAGACGGTGATGTGGGGGACCGCCGCGAAGGCCTTGGGCGTCAGCGGCTCGTCCGCGTGGGGCGCGTCCCGGCGGCAGACCGCCACGTAGTGGTGCCGGGCCAGGTCCTGGTGGCGCACGTCGTGCGGGAGGTCCGGCAGGTGCCCGAGGTCGAGGTCGACGCGGTCCCGCAGGTCCGCCGGGTCCTCGTCGCCCTCGGGCAGGATGCGCAGCTGGATGCCGGGGGCCTCCCGCGCCACGCGTTCGGTCAGGCCGGGGCCCAGGACGACGGCCATGCCGTCGTTCGAGCGCAGGGTGAACCGGCGGCGCACCGCCGCGATGTCCACGGGCTGCGCCGGCCGCAGCGCGGCCAGCGCCCCGGCCAGGGCCGCCTCCACCCGCGGCCGCAGCTCCAGCGCCCGCGGCGTGAGGGCGAGCCCCCGCCCGGCCGGCACCAGCAGCGGGTCGTCCAGCACCCGGCGCAGCCGGCCCAGCGTGCGGCTCATCGCGGAGGGGGAGACGTTCATCCGGGCCGCCGCCCCGGTCACGCTGCCCTCGCGCAGCAGGGCGTCGAGGGCCGGCAGGAGGTTCATGTCGGGCAACTGCATGCCGCCATCGTTGCACGGCAATCAAGCCTGGCTTGAGCATTCGGACCTTGTGGTCAACGGTCGCGCGGTCCCACGATGGGCGGGACGAGAAAGCGATGGAGCAGATGATCGATAGCAAGCAGCGCAACACCGCCCTCCTGGTCGCCGGGTGCTTCTTCATGGAGAACCTGGACGGCACGATCGTGTCGACGGCCGCGCCGCGCATGGGGGAGTCCCTGGATGTCGCACCGACGGCGATAGGGCTGGTCGTCACCGCCTACCTGGTGACGCTGGCCGTCCTGATACCGCTCAGCGGCTGGCTGACCGCCCGCTTCGGGGCCCGGCGCGTCTTCCTGACGGCCATCGCCGTCTTCTCCCTCGCCTCGCTGGGCTGCGCGCTGAGCTCCAGCCTCGGCGAACTGGTGGCCATGCGGGTCCTGCAGGGCGCGGGCGGCGCGATGATGGTGCCGGTCGGCCGGCTGATGGTGGTCGCCAGGGCCGACAAGCCGGACATACCCCGGCTGGTCTCCTACGTCGTCTGGCCCGCCCTGGTCGCCCCCGTGATCGCGCCGCTGCTCGGCGGGCTGCTGACCACCTACGCGAGCTGGCACTGGATGTTCCTGGTCAACCTCCCGCTCGGCGTCGTGGCCTTCGCCGTCGCCCGGCGCCTGATCGACGCCGGCCCGCCCGGAACCGACGTGCCGCGCCTGGACCTGTGGGGCGTGCTGCTCACCTCGACCGGCCTCGGCGCGCTGACGTGGACGGCGCACCTGCTGTCCGCGGCGGGCGCGCCCTGGCAGCCCGCGGCCGCGGCGGGCGCCCTCGCGGTGCTGCTGCTGGCGGCGGCCGCGTGGCACCTGCTGCGCGCACAGGCGCCGCTGATCGACCTGCGCACCCTGAAGGTGGCGACCTTCCGGGCGTCGGTGTCCGGGGGCTCGCTGTTCTGGATCGTGGTCGGGGCCGTGCCCTTCCTGCTGCCGCTGCTCTTCCAGGAGGTCTTCGGCTGGAGCGCGGTGCGCTCCGGTGCTGTCGTGCTGTTCGTCTTCGTGGGCAACATCGGCATCAAGCCCGCGACCACCTACCTGCTCAACCGCTTCGGCTTCCGGCCGCTGCTGCTCGCCGCCACGCTCGGCGTCGGCGCCACGACGGCCGTCTGCGCGTTCTTCACCGCCGCGACGCCCATCGCCCTGATCGTCGTCGTCAGCGTGGTCAGCGGCGCCGCCCGCTCGCTGGGCCTGACCTGCTACCAGGTCATCGCCTTCGCCGACGTCCCGCACAAGCGCATGCGGGACGCCAACACCCTGCAGTCGACCGCCCAGCAGGCCGCGGCGGGCCTCGGCGTCGTCGCCGCCACGGTCGCCCTGCGCGCCGGCGGCCCCCTCGGCGACCTGCTGCCGGGCGCCGTCGGCCCGGCCACCGCCTATGGCGTCGCCTTCTGCCTGCTCGCGCTCGTCAGCCTCGGCGCCCTGGCCGGGGCCGTACGCCTGCACCCGGCGGCGGGCGACGCCGTACGCCGCCCGGCCCCCGCCCGCGAGCCGGCACCGGCCGGCGGCCGCTGAGATCCACCGGAAACGACGAAGGCGGGCGCCGTCGCGCCCGCCTTCGTCGTACTGTGCCCGCCCGAAGTGGCCGGAAAGCGACTCCTCGGACAGGGGCCCGCCGCTCGGCGGGGATCCGGCCGGGGGATGCGGTCAGCAGGGATCCGTCTCGTGCTCCTCGAGCCGCTCGGAGATCGCCGCGCACGCCTCCGCGAACCGGTCGAGCAGCTCGGGCTCCAGGGCGTCGGCGAAGATCGCGCGCACCGAGGCGGCGTGCGTCGGCGCCGCGCGGACGATGGCCGCGTACCCCTGTTCGGTCAGCACCACCTCCGGATAGCGGGCGCCCGGCACCGCCTCCCGGCAGACCAGGCCGCGCCGCTCCATCCGGGACAGCTGATGGGACAGCCGGCTCTTCTCCCACTGGGTGGCCCGGCCCAGCTCCACGGCCCGCATCCGCCGCCCCGGCACCTCGGAGAGGTTCACCAGGATCTCGAAGTCCTGCGGGGAAAGGTCGAACTTCCGCTGCAGCTGGCGGCCCAGATGGGTGCTCAGGCGTTTGCTCATGGCCAGGTACGCCCGCCACGCCCGCTGCTGCGTCTCGTCAAGCCAGGGTTCCTCTGCCATGGGACGCATTCTAGCCATAGGTTGACGCATCAACCCGAGCGCTCTACGTTGGTTGTCATATCAACCTGCAGTCGGGGAGGACTGGATGAGCGAGCAGAAGATCATCGCGGTGGTGGGGGCGACCGGCGCTCAGGGCGGCGGGCTGGTCCGGGCGATCCTGGCCGACCGTGACGGGGGGTTCGCCGTCCGGGCGATCACCCGTAACACCGGGTCGGCCAAGGCCCGGGCGCTCGCCGAGCTCGGCGCCGAGGTGGTGGCGGCCGACCTCGACGACGAGGCCGCGCTGCGGGCGGCGTTCGAGGGCGCGTACGGCGCGTTCGTGGTGACCAACTTCTGGGAGCAGCGCCCGGAGGACGACGCGCGGGCCCGCACCGCCGCCCAGATGGAGCTGGCCCAGGCCGGCAACGCCGCGCGGGCCGCCAAGGCCGCGGGCGTGCGCCACCTGATCTGGTCCACGCTCGAGGACACCCGCCCGTTCTTCGGGCTCGGCGGCGAGCGGGTGCCGACGCTGGACGACGGCACGTACACGGTGCCGCACTTCGACGCCAAGGCCGAGGCCGACGACATCTTCCGCGAGGCGGGCGTGCCGACCACGTTCCTGCGCACGAGCCTGAACTTCGACGTCTTCCTGGGCATGATGGCGCCGCGCCGCGACGAGCAGGGCGCGCTCGTGCTCGCCCTGGCCATGGGCGACGCGAAGCTGTCCGGGATCGCCTCCGAGGACGTCGGCCGGACCGCGTACGGCATCCTCCGCCGCGGCGGCGACCTGATCGGTCAGACGATCGCCGTCGCCGGCGACCACCTGACCGGCGAGGAGTACGCCGCGGCCATGGGCAGGGCCTTCGGCGAGCCGGTGACCTACTACGCGCAGCCCTTCGAGCAGCTGCGCCAGTTCTCCGTCGAGACCGCCAACATGTTCCAGTACTACGCCGAGAACGAGAAGGAGTTCGTCGGCGCTCGTGACCTCGGCCGGGCCCGGGAGCTCAACCCGGAGCTGCAGTCCTTCGAGGCCTGGCTGGCCGCCCACGCCGACGCCGTCCCCCGGGGCTGAGGCGAGGGATCCGACGGCCAGGACCGGACATCCGGTCCTGGCCGTCGGCGTTTCCGCACGTCGGAGCGGCATTGCATAAAACTTCCTCTCTCCGTATAGTCATGCTGCATACGGAGGAGGACCGATCCATGGCGATACGTGCGGCAGTGGCCGGAGCGAGCGGATACGCGGGCGGCGAGGTGCTGCGCCTGCTGCTCGGACACCCCGAGGTGCGCATCGGCGCCCTGACGGCGAACTCCAGCGCCGGACAGCGCCTGGGCGCCCTCCAGCCCCACCTGCCCCAGCTCGCGGACCGGGTGCTCGAACCCACCAGCGCCAACACGCTCGCCGGGCACGACGTCGTCTTCCTCGCCCTTCCGCACGGGCAGTCGGCGGCCGTGGCCGACGAGCTGGGCGAGTCGGTGCTCGTCATCGACTGCGGCGCGGACTTCCGGCTCCAGGACGCCGGGGCGTGGGAGCGGTTCTACGGCACCGCCCACGCCGGCACCTGGCCGTACGGGCTGCCCGAGCTGCCCGGCGCCCGGGCGGCCCTCGGCGGCACCCGGCGGATCGCGGTCCCCGGCTGCTACCCCACCGCCGTCTCGCTCGCCCTCTTCCCCGCCTACGCCGCCTCCCTCGCCGAGCCCGAGGCCGTGATCGTCGCCGCGTCCGGCACGTCCGGCGCCGGCAAGGCCGCCAAGCCCCACCTGCTCGGCAGCGAGGTCATGGGCTCCATGAGCCCGTACGGCGTCGGCGGCACGCACCGGCACACCCCCGAGATGGCGCAGAACCTGTCCGCCGTCGCCGGGGAGCCCGTCACCGTCTCCTTCACCCCCACCCTCGCGCCCATGCCCCGCGGCATCCTCGCCACCTGCAGCGCCAAGGCCCGCCCCGGCGTCACCGCCCAGGGCCTGCGGGCGGCGTACGAGAAGGCCTTCCAGGGCGAGCCGTTCGTGCGGCTGCTGCCGGAGGGCCAGTGGCCGGCCACGGCGCACGTCCACGGTTCCAACGCCGTGTCCGTGCAGGTCGCCCTCGACGAGGAGGCCGGCCGGATCATCGCCGTCAGCGCGATCGACAACCTGACCAAGGGCACCGCCGGCGGCGCGGTGCAGAGCATGAACATCGCCCTCGGCCTCCCCGAGGAGCTGGGGCTGCCGGCCACGGGAGTGGCGCCATGAGCGTACGCCGGATGCTCGCGACCGTACTGGCACGGCTGCTGCCGTGCGAGAACCCCGACTGCCCCCACAGCACGACCATGACCGAGGAGATGCAGTGAGCGTCACCGCAGCAAAGGGATTCACGGCGGCCGGCATTGCCGCCGGGATCAAGGAGAGCGGCAGCCCCGACCTGGCCCTCGTGGTCAACCAGGGCCCCCGCCTGGCCGCCGCGGGCGTCTTCACCGCCAACCGCGTCAAGGCCGCGCCCGTCCTGTGGTCGCAGCAGGTCCTCAAGGGCGGCCTCGTCTCCGCCGTCGTCCTCAACTCCGGCGGGGCCAACGCCTGCACCGGCCCCGAGGGCTTCCAGGACACCCACGCCACCGCCGAGAAGGCGGCCGAGGTGCTGGGGCACAGTGCGGGCGAGATCGCCATCGCCTCCACCGGACTCATCGGTGTGCGGCTGCCGATGGACAAACTGCTGCCCGGCATCGAGAAGGCCGCCGCGGGGCTCTCCGCCCACGGTGGTGAGAAGGCCGCCATCGCCATCAAGACCACGGACACCGTGCACAAGACGGCCGTGGTCCAGGGTGACGGCTGGACCGTGGGTGGCATGGCCAAGGGTGCGGGGATGCTCGCGCCGGGCCTGGCCACCATGCTGGTCGTCCTGACCACCGACGCCGACATCGACGCCCCCGGCCTCGACGCCGCCCTGCGCTCCGCCACCCGGCAGACCTTCGACCGGGTCGACTCCGACGGGTGCATGTCCACCAACGACACCGTGCTGCTGCTCGCCTCGGGCGCCGCCGGGGTCACCCCCGCCCAGGACGTGTTCGCCGAGGCCGTCCGCGTTGTCTGCGACGACCTCGCACGCCAGCTCATCGGCGACGCCGAGGGCGCCAGCAAGGACATCCGCATCGAGGTGATCAACGCCGCCACCGAGGACGACGCCGTCGAGGTCGGGCGCTCCATCGCCCGCAACAACCTCCTCAAGTGCGCCCTCCACGGCGAGGACCCCAACTGGGGCCGGGTGCTCTCCGCCATCGGCACCACCTCCGCCGCCTTCGACCCCGACCGGCTGAGCGTCGCCATCAACGGCGTCTGGGTGTGCCGGAACGGCTCCGTCGGCGAGGACCGCGACCTGGTCGACATGCGCTACCGCGAGGTCCAGATCACCGCCGACCTGGCCGAGGGCGCCGAGAGCGCCGTCATCTGGGCCAACGACCTGACCGCCGACTACGTCCACGAGAACAGCGCGTACTCCTCATGACCGCGACGAACGACACCCCGACCGCAGCGGACGCCGCCCCGGCCCCGGCGGACGACGCCCCGAACACCGTCACCCGCCGGCACACCGCCCTGCCCAAGGCCCGCATCCTCGTCGAGGCCCTGCCC
Source organism: Streptomyces griseocarneus (assembly GCF_014655595.1). Lineage (GTDB taxonomy): Bacteria > Actinomycetota > Actinomycetes > Streptomycetales > Streptomycetaceae > Streptomyces > Streptomyces griseocarneus. The sequence goes on from NZ_BNBL01000007.1 coordinate 234,039, forward strand.
TGGCTGACCCGCCATCACGGCAAGACCGTCGTCATCAAGTTCGGCGGCAACGCCATGGTCGACGAGGAGCTGAAGGCCGCGTTCGCCCAGGACGTCGTCTTCCTCCACCACGCCGGGCTGCGCCCGGTCGTGGTGCACGGCGGCGGCCCCCAGATCAGCGCCCAGCTCGACCGGCTGGGCCTGGAGTCGGAGTTCAAGGCGGGACTGCGCGTCACCACCCCCGAGGCCATGGAGGTCGTACGGATGGTGCTGGCCGGGCAGGTGCAGCGCGAGCTCGTCGGCCTGCTCAACCGGCACGGCCCGCTCGCCGTCGGCCTCACCGGCGAGGACGCCCACCTGATGAGCGCCACCCGGCACTACGCCCGGGTGGACGGCGAGCGGGTGGACATCGGCCGGGTCGGCGAGATCACCGACATCGACCCGGGTGCCGTCCAGGCCCTGCTCGACGACGGCCGCATCCCGGTCGTCTCCTCCATCGCCCGCAGCGCCGACGACGCCGGCGTCTTCAACGTCAACGCCGACACGGCCGCCGCCGCCCTCGCCGTCGCGCTGGGCGCGGAGACGCTGATGGTCCTCACCGACGTCGAGGGCCTCTACGCGGACTGGCCGCACAGCGACGACGTCATCAGCAGGCTCACCGCGAGCGAACTCGAGACGCTGCTGCCCGAGCTGGCCAGCGGAATGGTGCCCAAGATGGAGGGCTGCCTGCACGCCGTGCGCGGCGGCGTCACCACCGCCCGCGTGATAGACGGGCGGGTCCAGCACTCGATCCTGCTGGAGATCTTCACCGACGAGGGCATCGGCACCATGGTCGTCCCGGACCCCGAGGGGGAGTCATGAGCAACGCCGAGCTGACCCGCCGCTGGCAGGGCGCCATGATGGACAACTACGGCACCCCCGGCATCCCCCTCGTGCGCGGCGAGGGCAGCACCGTCTGGGACGCCGACGGCAGGCGCTACCTCGACTTCGTCGGCGGCATCGCCGTCAACGCCCTCGGCCACGCCCACCCGGCGGTCGTCCGGGCGGTGTCGGACCAGATCGCCACCCTCGGCCACGTCTCCAACCTCTACACCGCCGAGCCGACGGTCCACCTCGCCGAACGGCTGCTCGAGCTCGCCGGGCGCCCGGGGCGGGTCTACTTCTGCAACTCCGGCGCCGAGGCCATCGAGGCCGCCGTCAAGATCGGGCGGCGCACCGGGCGTACGCACATGGTCGCCGCCGCCGGCGGCTTCCACGGCCGCACCCTGGGCGCACTCGCCCTGACCGGCCAGCCCGCCAAGCAGGAGCCGTTCCTTCCGCTGCCCGGCGACGTCACCCACGTCCCGTACGGCGACACGGAAGCACTGCGCGCCGCGGTCACCACCGACACCGCGCTCGTGGTGCTGGAGCCCATCCAGGGCGAGAACGGCGTGGTCGTGCCCCCGCCCGGCTACCTGGCGGCGGCGCGGGAGATCACCCGGGCCACCGGAACGCTGCTCGTCCTGGACGAGATCCAGACAGGTATCGGCCGCACCGGCGACTGGTTCGAGCACCTCGCGCAGGGCGTCGAGCCCGACGTCGTCACCCTCGCCAAGGGCCTGGGCGGAGGGCTGCCCATCGGCGCCACCCTGGCCTTCGGCACCGCCGCCGACCTGCTGACTCCCGGTCAGCACGGCTCCACCTTCGGCGGCAACCCGGTCTCGTGCGCCGCCGCCCTCGCCGTCCTGGACACCCTCGCGTCCGACGACGCCCTCGGCCGCGTGCGGCGTACGGGCGCGCGCCTGCGTGACGGGATCGCCGCACTCGGCCACCCCCTGGTCGACCATGTCCGTGGCACCGGCCTGCTCCTGGGTATTGTCCTAGACGAGCCCCTCGCACCGCAGGTGCAGCAGGCGGCCCGGGAAGCCGGTCTCCTGGTGAACGCGGTCGCACCCCACGTGGTGCGGCTGGCCCCTCCGCTGATCATCACCGAGGATGAAGCGGAGACGTTTCTCCAGGCGCTGCCGGGCGTCCTGGACGCCGCCGCCGGCGGGGCCACAACGGAACGACGATCCGGAGACTGACGACAACGATGACCGAGGCGCAGGAGACCGAGCCGGTTCACGGCGGACAGGCCGTGCCGCAGACCCGCACCGCCCGCCACCGCCGGATCGTGGACATTCTCAGCCGACAGGCCGTCAGGTCCCAGAGCCAGCTCGCCAAGCTGCTCGCCGACGACGGCCTGTCCGTCACCCAGGCCACGCTCTCCCGCGACCTGGACGAGCTCGGCGCGGTCAAGATCCGCAACACGGGCGGCGAGCTCATCTACGCCGTGCCCTCCGAGGGCGGCGACCGCACCCCGCGCGCCCCGCTGGGGGAGTCCGCCACCGAGGCCCGCATGGGCCGCCTGGCGGCCGAGCTGCTGATCTCCGCCGAGGCCTCGGCCAACCTGGTCGTGCTGCGCACCCCGCCGGGCGCGGCCCAGTTCTTCGCCTCGGCCATCGACCAGGCGGGCGTCCACGAGATCATCGGCACCATCGCCGGCGACGACACCCTCCTGCTGATCAGCCGCGACCCGGCCGGCGGCCAGGCCCTGGCGGACCACCTGATGAGGCTGGCCCAGAAGGAGCACTGACCGGCCCCGCCCGGGGGCCGCTCGGGCCCCGGGCTGGCGGGGCCGGCGCCTGCCGGCACCACGCTCAGTGGGGCCCTGGGGGTTCCGGCGACAGCCCTGGAACCAACCTGAAGGTCGCGTCCTTCCGGTCCAGGTCGCTATTGATCGGTTCGACGAAGAGATGAAAGTTCCTGTGCCTGATGAAGAGGCTGGGGATGTTGAAACACCGAAACGACACCAGGTTGGGGTCCGCGAGCCCTTGAACCTTGGTGAACGTGGCATCCTTCCGCATCAGTTTCATTTCCGGGGACTCGGGTGGGGGAGTCGTCCCGGGGGGAACGAGCGGAGTGTTCGGCCCTTCATGGAGCTTGAGACGGGAGTCCTGGTGCCGCAGAAAGTGAAGGGGAAAGTTGACGGACCGGAAGGACACGAGGTTTCTGTCCGCCAGGCCGTCCACCATGTCGAACGTCGCGTCGGCGCGGTCCAGGTCGCTGGTGATGACTGACAGCTCGCCCAGAAAGTCTGCGTGACGAACGAAGCGATCCTGGAAGTTGAAGGATTGAAGAGAGGAGCCCATCCCCGCACGCTCCCTTGCCGTTCTGTTACTTTTCGGTGATCGGGACGGTGATGTCGAGGTTGCGGATGAGTACCTTTTCCATCTCGTCCGTGATCTCGAAATCCCCTTCGACCCGGGTTTCTGTCACTACTTGCGGGACAGTGCCGTCGGGTTCTTTCTCCACCAGGTTGATGTGCAGAGTGTCGGGAGTCGGTACCAGCGGCGGGCTTGCGAGTTCCAGCGTGAGCCCAAAGCCCGGAGTGGGGCAGGAACCGTAGCCTTCTACTGCAACCCGGCGTCCGCCCTTGGCGCCTCTGTACGCCGTGGCGCTGAAGTTTTCCGCCTTGTAGTTGCAGATGGATCCATTCAGATCCTCGGACATGGCTTCTCCCGTTCTCGCTTCTCGGGTTGAGGCTGGGATCAACGCCTCTTCATCGTTCCATCGTTGGCGTAGGTGATGGTTCCCGCAACTTTGAGGCCGAGCGGGTCCACGTCCATCCGGGCCCCGGGAACCCCGGACCGGATCGGACGGGCCGGGCGAGCCGCCGACCGCCTGGGCAAGATCCGCATCGTCTGCGGCAAAGGGCGACAAGATCGCCCGGAAAAACGACGAAGGCCCTGCCTCACCGAAGTGAGACAGGGCCTCTGACCTGGGCTTCAGCCCTGGCCTACTGTCGGGACGGCGGGATTTGAACCCACGACCCCTTGACCCCCAGTCAAGTGCGCTACCAAGCTGCGCCACGTCCCGGTGCCGTGTCCCTCCGGGGTTCTTCCCGGTGGGGCGTGCAGAAAGAAAATATCCTGTTCCGCGCCGTGATCCAAATCGGGGGTCGTCACCTCCTGCGGTCGAAGGTGTCCGTGGGGATGTCGATCTTGCCGCCGTCGGCCAGTTGCAGGTGGATGGTGTCGCCGTACTTGTGCAGCCGGCGGGTGGCGTACCTGCCGTCCACGGGGCGGGTGAGCAGGTCGCACTCGCCGCGGAACGGGTCGATGATCAGAAACGCCGGGACGCCGGACCGCGCGTACTGCTCCTCCTTGAGTGCGAAGTCGTACCCGTCGTGCTCGGTGGAGACGATCTCAACCGCGACCAGCAGATCCTCGTGCGAGTAGGGCTCCTCGAGCCGGCCGTCCCTGAGGATCGACACGTCCGGTACGCGCGGGGCTTCCGCCGGGAACTCGATCAGCACGTTGGACAGCACCCGTTCGTCGGCCAGGCCTGCCGCGCGTGCAGCCTCCTGGGCGTCGAAGTCCGTCGAACAGTGGACCCCGGTCCGCATCGCGATCACGATTCGGTCGCCCACCACGTCGATCTTGATGCCTCCCTGGTGCTCGCAGATGGCGTGGAACGTGCTCACGAGGAGGTCGAGTGGCCATGGCATGCGCCAAGCCCCCTGGGCACATGGCCTCCCTGCGGGCCCGGCGCAACATTCACTCCCGCGAGCTATTGACGAAACATACGGCGCACTGCATAGTTATGCCTACCAGTACATGCAGCACCGTAAGGAGAATCCCGTGACCGAGCGCGTCGTACTCGCCTACTCCGGCGGCCTTGACACCTCCGTCGCCATCGGCTGGATCGCCGAGGAGACGGGCGCCGAGGTCATCGCCGTCGCCGTGGATGTCGGCCAGGGCGGCGAGGACCTGGACGTCATCCGCAAGCGCGCGCTCGCCTGCGGTGCGGTGGAGGCGGAGGTCGCCGACGCCAAGGACGAGTTCGCCGAGGAGTACTGCCTCCCGGCGATCAAGGCCAATGCCCTCTACATGGACCGGTACCCCCTGGTCTCCGCCCTCTCGCGGCCCACGATCGTCAAGCACCTGGTGGCCGCGGCCGAGAAGCACGGCGCGACCACCGTCGCCCACGGCTGCACCGGCAAGGGCAACGACCAGGTCCGGTTCGAGGCCGGCATCTCCTCCCTCGCCCCCGAGCTGAAGTGCATCGCCCCGGTCCGCGACTACGCCATGACCCGGGACAAGGCCATCGCCTTCTGCGAGGCCAAGGGCCTGCCGATCGCGACGACCAAGAAGTCGCCGTACTCCATCGACCAGAACGTCTTCGGCCGGGCCGTCGAGACCGGCTTCCTCGAGGACATCTGGAACGCCCCGATCGAGGACGTCTACGACTACACCGCCAACCCGGCCACGCCCCGCGAGGCCGACGAGGTGGTCATCACCTTCGAGCAGGGTGTCCCCGTCGCCCTCGACGGCAAGCCCGTCAGCGTGCTGCAGGCCATCCAGCAGCTCAACGAGCGGGCCGGCGCCCAGGGCATCGGGCGGCTCGACATGGTCGAGGACCGGCTGGTCGGCATCAAGTCCCGGGAGATCTACGAGGCGCCCGGAGCCATCGCGCTGATCACCGCGCACAAGGAGCTGGAGGCCGTCACCGTCGAGCGCGAGCTCGCCCGGTACAAGCGGGGCGTGGAGCAGCGGTGGGCCGAGCTGGTCTACGACGGCATGTGGTTCTCGCCGCTCAAGCGGGCCCTGGACGGCTTCATCGCCGAGGCCAACCAGCACGTCTCCGGCGACATCCGGATGACCCTGCACGGCGGCCGGGCCGTCGTGACGGGCCGGAAGTCCGCCCAGTCGCTGTACGACTTCAACCTCGCCACCTACGACACGGGCGACACGTTCGACCAGTCCATGTCGAAGGGCTTCATCGAGATCTTCGGTCTCTCCGCCAAGATCGCGGCCAAGCGGGACCTGGTGTGAGCGACGAGCAGCAGGGCGTACGCCTGTGGGGCGGCCGGTTCGCGGACGGACCGGCCGAGGCCCTGGCCAAACTCTCGGCCTCCGTCCACTTCGACTGGCGGCTCGCCCCGTACGACATCGCCGGCTCCCGGGCCCACGCCCGGGTCCTGCACAAGGCCGGGCTGCTGACCGCCGACGAGCTCCAGCGCATGATCGAGGGCCTCGGACTGCTCGAGGCCGACGTCGCCGCCGGCACGTTCACGGGCACCATCGCCGACGAGGACGTGCACACCGCCCTCGAGCGCGGTCTGCTGGAGCGGCTCGGCCCCGAGCTCGGCGGCAAGCTGCGCGCCGGGCGGTCCCGCAACGACCAGGTCGCCACGCTCTTCCGGATGTACCTGCGCGACCACGCGCGGATCATCGGCGGTCTGGTCGCCGATCTCCAGGAGGCGCTCGTCGGCCTCGCCGAGGCGCACCCGGACGTCGCCATGCCGGGGCGTACGCACCTGCAGCACGCCCAGCCCGTGCTCTTCGCCCACCATGTGCTCGCGCACGTCCAGGCGCTGTCGCGGGACGCGGAGCGGCTGCGGCAGTGGGACGAGCGCACGGCCGTCTCGCCGTACGGGTCGGGGGCGCTCGCCGGGTCCTCCCTCGGGCTGGACCCGGAGGCGGTCGCCGCCGACCTCGGCTTCGAGCGGGGCTCGGTGGGGAACTCCATCGACGGCACGGCCTCGCGTGACTTCGTCGCCGAGTTCGCGTTCATCACGGCCATGATCGGCATCGACCTGTCGCGGATCGCCGAGGAGATCATCATCTGGAACACGAAGGAGTTCTCCTTCGTGACCCTCCACGACGCTTTCTCCACCGGCTCCTCGATCATGCCGCAGAAGAAGAACCCGGACATCGCCGAGCTGGCGCGCGGCAAGTCCGGGCGGCTGATCGGCAACCTCACCGGGCTGCTCGCCACGCTCAAGGCCCTGCCGCTCGCGTACAACCGCGACCTGCAGGAGGACAAGGAGCCGGTCTTCGACTCCTGCGACCAGCTGGAGGTCCTGCTTCCCGCCTTCACCGGGATGATGGCGACCCTCACGGTCAACCGCGCCCGGATGGAGGAGCTGGCCCCCGCCGGTTTCTCGCTGGCCACGGACATCGCCGAATGGCTGGTCAAGCAGGGCGTGCCGTTCCGTGTGGCGCACGAGGTCGCGGGGGAGTGCGTCAAGGAGTGCGAGGCGCGGGGCATCGAGCTGGACGGGCTGAGCGACGAGCAGTTCGCCGCCATCTCCCCGCACCTGACCCCCGATGTGCGCTCGGTCCTCAGCGTGCCGGGCGCGCTGGCCTCGCGCAGCGGGCGCGGCGGCACGGCTCCCTCGGCGGTCGTGGTGCAGCTGCAGGAGGTCAAGGCGGACCTGGCCGTCCAGCGGGAATGGGCGGACGCTACGCGACACGGGTGATCATTTTGAGACGACCATAACCCGAATGAGACATCCATGTCTCATTCGGGTTATGGTCGTCTCATGAGTGTTGACCGCCGTGAGCACGTACTGAGAGCAGCCGCAGCCCTGCTCACCCGTAAGGCGACCGCCTCCATGGACGAGATCGCCAAGGCCGCCGGCATCAGCCGCGCCACCCTCCACCGCCACTTCGCCGGCCGCGACGCACTCGTACGGGCCCTGGAACGGCTCGGCATCGACCAGTTCGAGCGTGCCCTGGACGAGGCCCGGCTCGACGAGGGCGACGCGGCGCAGGCCGTGCGCAGGCTGATCGAGAAGGCCGAGCCGGTCGCCGGCATCCTGTCGTTCCTCTACACCGAGAACCAGCTCTTCGAGGGCGCGGTCGACGAGGGCTGGAACCGCCTGGACGCCCGCGTCCACGCCCTCTTCGTCCGCGGTCAGGAGGAGGGTGCCTTCCGCATCGACCTCTCACCCGCCTGGCTCACCGACGCGCTGTACGGGCTGATCGCCTCGGGGGCGTGGGCCGTGCAGGATGGGCGGGTGGCCGCCAAGGACCTCACCCGCATGGTCTCCGAGCTGTTGCTCGGCGGGGCGCAGCGGAGGGCCGAGCGGTGAGCGCCAAGACCGCCGGCCCGGCGCCCGGTGCGCCCGCGCCGGTGGAAGAGCCGCGGCGGGGCCGCTGGCTCGCCCTCGCCGTCCTCGCCCTGGCCGTGCTGCTCGTCGCCATCGACGCCACCGTCCTGGGCCTCGCCACGCCCTTCCTCAGCGAGGACCTGCAGCCGTCGGGCACCCAGCTGCTGTGGATCGGTGACATCTACTCCTTCGTCATCGCCGGACTCCTGGTGTCCATGGGCAGCCTCGGGGACCGCATCGGCCGCAAGAAGCTGCTGCTGTGCGGCGCGGTGGCGTTCGGCGCGGTCTCCGTGCTCAACGCCTATGCCAGCAGCCCCGAGATGATGATCGCGGCCCGCGCCCTGCTGGGCGTGGCGGGCGCGACGCTGATGCCCTCCACCCTCGCCCTCATCCGCAACCTCTTCCACGACCCCCAGGAACGCAGCCTGGCCATCGGCATCTGGGGCGCGATGGCGTCGGCGGGCGCGGCCGTGGGCCCGGTCGTGGGCGGCTTCCTGCTGGAGAACTTCTGGTGGGGCTCGGTCTTCCTGATCAACCTGCCGGTCATGGCGGTGCTGGTGCTGGTCGGCATCAAGCTGCTGCCCGAGTCCCGGGACCCCTCGCCGGGGCCCTGGGACCTGATCAGCGTGGTGTTGTCGATGGTCGGCATCGTGGCGGTCGTCTACGCGATCAAGGAGGCGGCGACCCACGGCCTGACCTGGCCCATCGCCCTCGTGGCCGCGACCGGCGCGCTGGCGCTGGTGTGGTTCGTACGACGCCAGCTCCGGCTCCCGTCGCCGCTGCTGGACATGCGGCTCTTCCACCACCGGGGCTTCTCCGGCGCCGTGCTGGCCGACCTGCTGACCGTGCTGGGGCTGTCCGGGATGGTCTTCTTCCTCTCCCAGTTCCTGCAGCTGGTGCAGGACCGCAGCCCGCTGGAGGCGGGGCTCGCGGAACTGCCCGCGGCCGTCGGCGCGGTGACGGCGGGCCTGCTCGCCGGCCAGGCGGCCCGGCGCTTCTCGGTGCGCTCGGTGGTGACGGGCGGCCTCGCGGCGATCGGGGTGGCGCTGGCGACGCTGATGTGGCTGTCCCCCGACACCGACTATCCGGTGCTCGGCGTGGTGCTGCTGATCGTCGGCGTCGGCGCCGGCTTCTCGTTCACCGTCACCGCCGACGTGATCCTCTCCAGCGTCCCCAAGGAGCAGGCGGGTTCCGCCTCGGCCGTCTCCGAGACGGCGTACGAGCTCGGTGCCGCGCTCGGCATCGCCCTGCTCGGGTCGATCGTCACCGGCGTCTACCGCGACTTCGCCGTGCCCCCGGGCGTGCCGGCCGCGCAGGCGAACGAGGCCCGCGAGTCGCTGGGCGGCGCGGTCCAGTCGGCGTCGGCGCTGCCCGCGGACACGGGCCAGGCGCTGCTGTCCTCGGCGCAGGAGGCCTTCGTGGAGGGGCTGCGGATCGCGTCCGGGGTCGGCGCCGTGGTGCTGCTGGCCACGGCCGTGGCGGCCTGGTTCCTGCTGCGCGGACAGCGGCTGGAGGAGGGGTACGGCGGCTGAGCCGGATACAGCTCGGATGAGCAAACATCACAGGGGCCGGGGCTGGCAAGCCCCGGCCCCTGTGATGTTTACCGGCGAGTAACTCCCTTGACGCGCTCCTTATGTGCCGGAGAACATCACGTCCACCGGTCGACATTGTCGAACGTGGTTCGGACGAGGGCGTCCGCTGTGGGACGCCGTGTTCAAAGGATTCCCCCACATGCGTCTGCGCACCACCGCACGGTTCCTGGTCGCCGCCGCGGCCACCGCCGCGCTGAGCCTCATGGGGCTCACCGCCACCCCGGCGTCCGCCTCGCCGCTGGACATCCCGCCCAAGGGCGCCAACGACTGGTCCTGCAAGCCGGACTCGGCGCACCCGCAGCCGGTCGTGCTGGTCAACGGCACCTTCAAGCTGATGGTCGAGAACTGGGCCAAGCTCTCCCCGGCGCTGAAGGACGCGGGCTACTGCGTCTTCGCCTTCAACTACGGGCACATGGAGACCGACCCGATACCCCAGGCCGCCCAGGAGCTCTCGGACTTCGTGGAGGCCGTGCGCGGCGCCACGGGCGCCGAGAAGGTCGACATCGTCGGGCACAGCCAGGGCGGCATGATGCCGCGCTACTACGTGAAGTTCCTCGGCGGCGCCGCCAAGGTCGACGACCTCGTGGGCATCGTCCCCTCCAACCACGGCACGAAGAACCCGCTCGCGATCCCCGCCGGCTGGACCTTCTGCCCGTCGTGCGTGGACCAGCAGGTCGGCTCCGACCTGCTCAAGAAGCTCAACGAGGGCGACGAGACCCCGGCCGGCCCGGACTACACGGTCGTCACCACCCGCTACGACGAGGTGGTCATCCCCTACACCAGCGCCCTGCTGAGCGGCCCGGCCGAGCACCTCACCAACGTCGTGCTGCAGGACAAGTGCCCGCTCGACCTCTACATGCACGACCAGGCCACCAAGGACCCGGTCGTCGCCCAGTGGGTGCTCAACGCGCTGGGCCGCAAGGGCCCGGCCGACCCGGGCTTCCAGCCCCGCTGCCTCGGCGGGGCGTAGCACCCGGGGGCCGTCAGGCGGCCTTGGCCTCGCGGGCCTTGGTGGCGTACATGTCGACGTACTCCTGGCCCGACAGCTCCATCACCTGGCTCATCACCTCGTCGGTGACGGCGCGCAGAACGTAACGGTCGCGGTCCATGCCCTCGTAGCGGGAGAAGTCCAGCGGCTCGCCGAAGCGCACCGTCACCGGCGCGATGCGGGGCAGGCCCTTGCCGCTCGGCTGGACCTTCTCGGTGCCGATCATGGCGAACGGCACCACCGGCGCGCCCGTCATCAGCGTCAGGCGGGCGATGCCGGTGCGGCCGCGGTAGAGCCGGCCGTCGGGGGAGCGGGTGCCCTCCGGGTAGATGCCGAAGATCTTGCCCTCCTCCAGCACCCGGCGGCCCGTCATCAGCGCGGCCACGCCGCCGTTGCCGCCGTCGCGGTCGACAGGGATCATGCCCGAGGAGCTGAAGAACCACGCCATCAGCCGGCCCTTGACGCCCTTGCCCGTGACGTACTCGTCCTTGCCGATGAAGAACACCTGACGCTTGACGATCAGGGCCAGGAAGAGCGAGTCGATGAACGTGGTGTGGTTCCCGGCGAGGATCACCGGCCCGCTGTCCGCGATGTGCTCGGCCCCCTCCACCTTCGGGCGGTACAGGACGCGCATGAGCAACCCGAGAAACGCCTTGAGCAAGATGCGGGACAACGGACCCTCCGGTCGTGGTGTTCGGACTGGCGCACAGGGCGCGGTCGCTGACGATACTCGTGGGTACCACCCCTGTGCACGCGGGGTTGACCGACTCGAAACAGAGTGTTGACGTGACTTTTCACTCCGTTCCGTTTCCGTTCTTCATCAGGGAAGTCGTACGTGCATACGATCGCCCCGCAGCGCACCACCACGGAACGAGGAGAGTTCATGCAGCATGAGCAGCGGCCCGGCAGGCGTACGGTGCTGGGAGCGGCGGCGGCCCTCGGCGCGGGGGCGGTCGCCCTCGGCGGCGCGGTGACCCCGGCGTCGGCGGCGGAGTCCGCGGCGCGCCGCGGCGGCCACGGCGGTTCCTACAAGGACCTGCCGGTGCCGACCGTCGTCGGACACCGCGGCTGCAGCGGCTCCCGGCCCGAGCACACCCTCGGTTCCTACCAGTTCGCCCTCGACAACGGCGCGGACGTCATCGAGCAGGACCTCGTCCCCACCAAGGACGGCCACCTGGTCTGCCGCCACGAGAACGACATCACCGGCACCACCGACGTCGCCTCGCGCCCGGAGTTCGCCTCCCGCAAGACCACCAAGACCGTCGACGGCGAGGCCCACACCGGCTGGTTCACCGAGGACTTCACCCTCGCCGAGCTGAAGACGCTGCGCGCCAAGGAGCGCATCCCCGCCACCCGCCAGCACAACACCCTCTACGACGGCCGCTGGCAGGTGCCCACCTTCGAAGAGGTCCTCAAGTGGGCCGAGGAGCAGGGCCGCAAGCGCGGGCGCCGGATATGGCTGCACGTCGAGACCAAGCACCCCACGTACTTCCGCAAGGCCGGCCTGGGCCTGGAGGAGCGCCTGGCCAAGCTGCTGCGCCGCTACGGCCGCGCCGGCCGCGACGGCTACACCTTCCTGCAGTCCTTCGAGCCCAGCAGCCTCCAGCGGCTGAACAGGCTGGGCATCGACTGCCCCAAGGTCCTGCTGCTGGACGACCTGCCGACCCGGCCCTGGGACTTCACCGAAGCCAAGGACCCGCGGACGGTCGCCGACCTCATCACGCCCAAGGGCCTGAAGTGGGTCTCGGGCTTCGCCCAGGGCATCGGCCCGTGGCTGAACCTCGTCATCCCGCGCGACAAGGACGACAGGCTCACCAAGCCCACCACGCTGGTGCGCGACGCCCACGCCGCCGGGCTGATCCTGCACCCGTACACGATGCGCAACGAGAACAGCTTCCTGCCGGCCGACTTCCGCCGGGGCACGGACCCGAACGCCTACGGTGACGCGTTCGGGGCGTTCAAGACGTACTTCGCGACGGGCATCGACGGCATCTTCACCGACAACCCCGACACCGGGGCGCTCGCCCGCGCGGACTTCGTCAAGGGCTGACCCGCCGGCATCCCCCGGACGGGTGGTGCCCGGTCGCCGCGGAAACCGCCGGCGGCCGGGCACGCGTCCCGGTTCCCGTGACGCAGAGTGATCTTCTGACCGGACTGGGCCCGCTGCTGAAGGCGGAGTGCGCCGCCGAGGCGGCCGCGGCCGGGGGAGTGGACCCCGCCGACCTCGAACAGGGCGTGTGGGTACGGCTGCTCAGCGACGGCCGCACGGCCGTGTCGGCGGTGCGGTTACGGGCGACCGTACGGGCCGAGGCCCGTGCTGCACGGCGCCGGGCGCGCCGCGAGGTGCCCTACGACCCGACCGCGCAGCCGCCGCCCACCACCTCGCCCGGCGTCGAACAGACGGTGCTGGACGCCGAGGCGGGCCGCGAGCTGCGCGCCGCCGTCCGCAGGCTGCCCGGCCGCTGCCCGCACCTGCTCGGCGCCCTGCTCTCCTCGAGTGACCCGACCTACCGGGAAATCGCAGGGAAGTTGGGAATGTCACAAGGATCTCTGGGACCCGTACGTTCCCGTTGCCTGGGATGCCTGCGCAGAATGCTCATGGCAGAGATTGCGGCTCCTTGACCCGGGGGAAAGGAGCGTTAAGCGACCCACCAGGGGAGGCATGCGCACATGGGCATGAGCGTGACCATCTCGGCCGCGGCCGGGGACGATGCCGAACAGATCCTCAAGCTCCAGTACCTCTGCTACCAGAGCGAGGCCGCACTCTACGGCGACTACTCCATCGAGCCCCTCACCCAGACCCTCGACGACCTGCGCGCCGAACTGGGCCAAGGCTGCGTGCTCGTGGCCCGGCTCGGCGAGGAGGTCGTCGGCTCGGTGCGCGGCACGGTCGACGCCGAGGGCACGGCCGTGATCACCGGCCTCATCGTGCACCCCCGGATGCAGCGGCACGGCCTGGGCGGGCGGCTGCTCGCCGCCCTCGAGGAGCGGCTGGCGGGGGAGTGGGCCGCCAAGCGCTACCGGCTGGCCACCGGCCAGCGCAGCGAGGGCAATCTGCGGCTGTACCGCAAGTGGGGCTACGAGCGCACCGGATCCCAGGTGGTGACCCGCGCCTTCACGCTGGTCACCCTGGAGAAGGAGGCCCGGCCGGCGCTGGCGGCCAGCGCCTAGGAGCGCGGCGCCCGGCGCAGCCAGACCATGGCGGTCACCGGCAGGATGACCGGGATGAAGAGGTAGCCCATGCCGTAGTCCGACCAGACCGTGGCGTCGGGGAAGGCGGACGGCTCGAGCAGCGTCCACGTCCCCACGACCAGGACGCCCGCCAGCTCGGCGGCGCAGCACACCAGCGCCGCCCGGCGGGCCGACTCCCCGCCGCGCACCAGTGAGTACGTGATGAAGGCGTACACCACGGCGGCGCCGGCCGAGAGCACGTACGCGAGCGGCGCCCTGCCGAAGTCCATGAGCATCTGGACGGCCGAGCGGGACGCCGCCGCGACCGTGAACACCCCGTAGAGCCAGACCAGCAGCCGGCCGGGGCCCTGCCCCAGGTCGAAGCCGGACCGCTGCCCCGCATCGGTCGATTCGGTCACGTCAGCCTCCCCAGATGTCGTAGAGCCGCACCTCGAGCACGGCGAGGATCACGGCGCCCGCCGTGACGGTGGCCGAGCCCCAGCGGGTGCGCTCGGCCAGGGACATGAAGCCCGCCGCGGGCACCGCGGCCGCCGCGCCGAGCAGATAGGCGACGAAGATCGCCGTGCCCTGCTCGGGCTTGTCGCCGCCGGCCAGCCGCACCACGCCGATGACGAGCTGCACCACGGCGAGCAGGGAGACCACGGCCATGCCGATGAAGTGCCAGTCCTTGGTGGACTGGTCCCGCGAGAAGGCGAAGCCGCACCAGGCGGCCAGCGCGAGCGCGGCCAGGCCGGCCGCGAGCGTCAGCGCGTGGATCACCGCGGCCCCCGGACGGCGCGGGTGTGCGGATGGGGCGTGACAGGCATGTACCGACTCTAATGGCCCGCGCCCGTACGGCCGTGAGCGACCCCGGAGCGTCCACGGACTGAACCACCCTGTCCGCTATTCGGACAGGCTTGGCTTATTCGCACAGGCTTCTGTTTTACTTGCCCGCATGACCACGACGAGCACCCGCATCCTTGCGACCGAGGCGATGACGACGCCCGGTGCTGCTCGTCGCATGTGTCGAATGTGTGACTGCTGAGGGCCCCCGTCCGTGCCTCGCGCCCCGAAGCGAGACCCCGTAGAGCCCGTACCGGCCACCCCGGCCGGAACGAACAGCTCCCCGCCCCGCGTCACCAGGAACTCCCTCATCCGCGCCCTCCGCGCACCGTGAGGACCCCTATGCCGCGTTCCGCAATGAATTGCCCGTGCCGGCATTCACCGCCGCGCACTCGACAGTGACGGAATCCCCCTGTGATCACCACTACGGGCCTGACAAAGGTCTACCGCTCAGGCGGCCGCGAGGTCACCGCCCTCGACGGCGTCGATCTGCACGTCCGCGAGGGCGAGGTGTACGGCGTCGTCGGCCAGAGCGGCGCCGGCAAGTCGACCCTCATCCGCTGCGTCAACCTCCTGGAGCGCCCCAGCTCCGGCACGGTCACCGTGGCGGGACAGGACCTCACGGCGCTGGCCGGCCGAGGCCCCCGCGCGGGCGCCGAACTGCGCAGGGCGCGCAGCCGCATCGGCATGGTCTTCCAGCACTTCAACCTGCTCTCCTCGCGCACGGTGCAGAGCAACATCGAGCTGCCGCTGGAGATCCTCGGCGTCTCCGGCAAGGAGCGCGAGCGCAAGGCCCTCGAGCTGCTCGACCTCGTCGGCCTCGCCGACAAGGCCAAGGCCTACCCCGCCCAGCTCTCCGGCGGCCAGAAGCAGCGCGTCGGCATCGCCCGCGCCCTGGCCGGCGACCCCAAGGTGCTGCTCTCCGACGAGTCGACCTCCGCGCTCGACCCGGAGACCACCCGCTCCATCCTCCAGCTGCTGCGCGACCTCAACCAGCAGCTGGGCCTGACCGTCCTCCTCATCACCCACGAGATGGAGGTCGTCAAGACCATCTGCGACTCCGCCGCGCTGATGAAGGGCGGCCGGGTCGTGGAGTCCGGCACCGTCTCCGAGATCCTCGCCACCCCCGGCTCCGAGCTCGCCGCCGAGCTCTTCCCCGTCGGCGGCGAGGCCTCCGGCCCCGACCGCACCGTCGTGGACGTCACCTTCCACGGCGAGGCGGCCACCCAGCCGGTCATCTCGCAGCTCTCCCGCACGTACAACATCGACATCTCGATCCTGGGCGCCGCGATGGACACCGTCGCCGGCAAGCAGGTCGGCCGGATGCGCATCGAGCTGCCCGGCCGCTTCGAGGAGAACGTCGTGCCGATCGGCTTCCTGCGCGAGCAGGGCCTCCAGGTCGACGTCGCCGACACCAAGACCCCGGCACCCGCCGACGCGCTCCTGAAGGAAGGTGCCAAGTGACCTGGACCGAGATGCAGCCACTGCTGCGCGACGCCTGTCTCGACACCCTCTTCATGGTGTGGTGGTCCACCGTCTGGGCGGTCGTCGGCGGCATCCCGCTGGGCCTGCTGCTGGTCCTCACCGACCGCGGCGCGCTCCTGCAGAACGTCGTGGTGAACAAGGTCATCGGCGTGATCGTCAACCTCGGCCGCTCGCTGCCCTTCATCATCCTGCTCGTCTGGCTGATCCCCTTCAGCCGGCTGATCGTCGGCACCTCCATCGGCCCCAGCGCCGCCGTGGTGGCCCTGGTCATCGGCGCCGTGCCGTTCTTCGCCCGGCTGGTGGAGACCGCGATCCGCGAGGTCGACCACGGCCTGATCGAGGCGGCCCAGTCGATGGGCGGCGGCACCTTCACCGTGATCTTCAAGGTGCTCCTCCCGCAGGCCCTGCCCTCCCTCATCGCCGGCCTGACCACCACGGTCATCGCCCTCCTGGGCTACTCCGCCATGGCCGGCGCGGTCGGCGGCGGCGGCCTGGGCAACCTCGCCATCACCTACGGCTACATGCGCCACGAGACCGGCCTGATGAACGTCACCATCGTGCTGCTCATCGCCATCGTGACGATCGTCCAGCTCGCCGGCGACCTGGCCGCGCGCCGGCTGACCCGGCGCACCGGCCGCCAGGCCCAGGCCGTGGGCCTGCGCAGGCTCTGGGCCCCCGCCGTCCCCAGGCCCCGCACCGCCCCCGAGGCCGCGGAGCCCACCAAGGCCGCATAGGCCCACGGCCACCGGCCGTACCCCGAGAACCCACGAGCCCGGACCCTTTGCCGGGCAGCAACACCTCGTGAGAACAAGAAAGAGGCACTCTTCGTGCGTACCACCGTCAAGCTCACCGCCGTCGCCGCCGCAGCCGCCGCACTCACCCTCGGCCTGAGCGCCTGCAGCGCCCCCTCCGACACCTCCTCGAGCTCCGGCAAGAAGGGCAAGGACGCCGACCCGGCCGCCAAGCTCGTCGTCGCCGCCAGCCCCACCCCGCACGCGGACATCCTGAACTTCGTCAGGGACAAGCTCGCCAAGGACGCCGGCCTGAACCTGGAGGTCAAGGAGTTCAACGACTACGTCCTGCCGAACACCGCCACCCAGAACGGCGACGTCGACGCGAACTTCTTCCAGCACAAGCCGTACCTCGACGACTTCAACAAGAAGAACAAGACGGACATCGTTCCCGTTGTCAACGTCGAGATCGAGCCGCTGGGCCTGTACTCCAAGAAGGACAAGAAGGTCGGCGACCTCGGCTCCGGCTCCACCATCGCCGTCCCCAACGACGCCACCAACGAGGGCCGCGCCCTGAAGCTGCTCGCCGACAACGGCGTCATCAAGCTCAAGGCGGGCGTGGGCGCCGAGGCCAAGCTCTCCGACATCGAGGACAAGAAGGGCATCGAGTTCACCGAGCTCGAGGCCGCCCAGATCCCCTCCCGCCTGGCCGACGTCGACGCCGCCGTCATCAACGGCAACTTCGCCATCGGCGCCAAGCTCAACCCCGCCAAGGACTCCCTGGCCCTGGAGAAGGCGGACGGCAACCCCTACGCCAACTTCCTCGCCGTCAAGAAGGGCAACGAGGGCGACCCCCGCATCGCCAAGCTCGCCAAGCTCCTCAACTCCGACGAGGTCAAGAAGTTCATCGAGCAGAAGTTCAGCAACGGCGCCGTCATCCCCGCCTTCGGCGCTCCCAAGAGCTGACACCTTGTAATCTCGGCCATTCGTACGGTCGCAGGCCCCGCGCACACGAACCGCCCGTGCGCGGGGCCTGACACTTGGCGTATCCACCTGCCGATGCTGCATGCTGGTGCACCCGAGCCAGACCGGTACCACCCCCGAGCAATCTCGCACCGGCGTTGGAGCAGCACATGACATCCACCTTTCCGGACATCTCCATCAGTACGGACCGGCTGGTGCTGCGCCCGTTCGAGGCGGGAGACGTCTCCCCGCTCGCCGAGATGATGAACGACGAGCTCATCACCGCCTGGACCTCCGCCCCGCACCCCTACACCACCGCCGACGCCCGCGACTGGGCCCTGCGCCGGGCCCCCTCGGAACGCATCTCCGGGCGCGGAATCGTCTTTGCGGTCACCGAATTCCTCACCCAGCGCCTCGTCGGCACCCTCCACCTGCGCAACACCGACTGGCGGACCCTGACCACCGAGGTCTCCTACGTCACCGCGCCCTGGGCCCGCGGCGAGGGCTACGCCTGCGAATCGGTGCTCGCCGTCGCCCAGTGGCTCTTCCGCGACCAGAAGTTCGAACGACTCGAACTGCGCACCGCCGCCGACAACAGCGCCGCCCAGCAGGTCGCCCAGAAGATCGGCTGCGTCAGCGAGGGCGTCCTGCGCAACGCCTGGATAGCGCGCAGCCGCACCGAGGACGCCGGCTGGACCGAGCTCCGCACCGACCTCATCGTCTGGAGCCTGCTGCCCGAGGACCTCGACGAGTTCCGCGAGGCCCCCGGCGGCGGCTACGACTACCCCGACTACGCCGCCACCTTCCCCGAGTGGCGCTGAGCGGGCCACCGCCCGCCCCCGGCCCCGGCCCACCCGACCGGGGTACCCTCACCCTGCCCGCCTCCGCGCGGGCCCGACCCGCGACAAGCCCAGGAGACTGACGACGATGGCCGACCGGGTCACGGTGATCGGATGGGACGGCTCACCGCTGACGGACGCGGCCCGCTCCGCCCTCGGCGCGGCCACCCTGGTGGCCGGCGCCGCGCACCACCTGGCCCTGCCCGAGGTCCCGCCCGCCGCCGAACGCATCCGCCTGGGCAGCATCGACCTCGCCGCCCGGCGCATCGCCCAGCACCGCGGCTCGGCCGTGGTCCTCGCCGACGGCGACCCCGGCTTCTTCGGCGTCGTCCGCACCCTGCGCGGCCCGGAGCACGGCCTCGAGGTCGAGGTCGTCCCCGCCGTCTCCTCCGTCGCCGCCGCCTTCGCCCGGGCCGGCATGCCCTGGGACGACGCCCAGGTCGTCGTCGCCCACAGCCGCGACCTGCGACGCGCCGTCAACGTCTGCCGCGCCCACCCCAAGGTCGCCGTCCTCACCTCGCCCGGCGCCGGCCCCGCCGAACTCGCCCTCCTCCTCGGACCCGTCCACCGCACCTTCGTCATCTGCGAGGAACTGGGCACCGAGCGCGAAGAGGTCACCGTCCTCACCTCCGACCGGGCCGTCGACCACGTCTGGCGCGACCCCAACGTCGTCATCGTCATCGGCGGCTCGGGGGAACCGGTCCTGGGCGGCGGCTGGATCGCCGGCCGCGACGCCGGCTACCCCTCCGGCGTGCGCGGCTGGGCGCTGCCCGCCGACGCCTACGCCGGCCGGCCCGGCGAGGGCGAGTCCACCGAGCTGCGCGCCGCCCAACTGGCACGGCTCGGGCCGCGCGTGGGCGACCTGGTGTGGGACATCGGCTCCGGCAGCGGCGCCGCCGCCGTCGAGGCCGCCCGGTTCGGCGCGGCCGTCATCGCCGTCGACCAGTCCCCCGACGCCTGCCGCCGCACCGCCGCCGCGGCCCGCCACCACGGCGTGCAACTGCAGGTGGTCCAGGGCACCGCCCCCCAGGTCCTGGAGGACCTCCCCGAACCCGACGTCGTCCGCGTCGGCGGCGGGGGCGCACCCGTCGTCGCCGCCTGCGCCGACCGCCGCCCCGAGCGGATCGTCGCCCACGCCGCCACCCGCGACGACGCCGAGGCCATCGGCCGCGCCCTCGCCGAAGGCGGCTACGCGGTGGAGTGCACGTTGCTCCAGGCAGTGGAGTTGGACACAGCCGCCTGGACCGAGCGCGAGCGCGCCGTAGCCTTCCTCCTGAGTGGCCGTCGCACGCACCCCTGAGGCCCGGGGAAGGCGCGGAGGGTAGGCTGGCGGATCGTTGTGCAGCCGCCCGGTGTCCGACACCACAGTCGCCAATGCTCCGAACGCCCCCCTCGATTGGCGCGTACAGGGCAAGGTGACACGGACGGCACACAACGTGCCGCGAGGCATGCACGCTCGTTCTTGTCTATGGGCGTGAGCGGTTGGAAGGAGCACTACCGATGGGCGAGGGGTACGCATGACCGACACCGGCCGGTTCCCGGACGAGGGACAGCCGGAGAACGCAGGCGCACTGCCCGGCCACCCGCATCACGCGGACGCCGCGGCCCCTGCCGACACCGGAGCTCCCGCGACCCACTCGACGTACGCCTTCCTCGAGCAGGACACCGCGGACGAGGACGACCTGCTGCTGATGCCGGGCGCCCAGGGCGCCTGGATGGAGCAGCCGCCCGTCCAGGGCGGTACGCACGAGACGGGCGGCCGCGACACGGGCTCCCTCGACTACACCGGCGTACGCACCCCGCCCCCGGCGGCCGCGCCCGCCGCCACCCCGCCGCGCCGCCCGCTGCACATGGGCCCGCCCGTGCCGGACCCCACCAGCGGCGTCGTCCGCTCCCTCGCCGACCGCGGCCCCGCCACCCAGCAGCAGCCCGTCGGCTCCCCGGTCCACCCGCCGGCCCCGCCGGTGGGCGGCGTCGAGTACCTCGACGCCCCGGCCGAGCCCTTCGTCCCGCCGCAGGGCGAGGCGCAGGCCGTCGCCACCGCCCCGGCGCCCGAGATACTCGCCGAGCCCGCCCCGCAGGCTGACGCGACGTCAACGCCCCCCGCCGCTCCCGCCGCGCCGGCGGAGAGCCTCGACCTGGGCTCCGAGCCCGCCCCGGCGGCGCAGCCGGTGCCGCCCGTGCCGAGCGCGGACGCCGCGCAGGCGGTCATCGCCAGGGCGACCCAGGAGGTCGCCTCGGCGCTGACGCAGCCGGCGCCGGCCGACGTCCCGTCGGAGCAGCCCGCGGCGGAGGCCGTCGCCGAACCGACGCCGGCACCGGCCCCGGTCGCCGAGCCCGAGCCCGCACCGGTTGCCGAGGTGACCGAGGTACCGGTCGAGGCCGCGGCCCCCGAAGCCGCTGCCCCCGCGCCGGAGCAGCCGGTCGTGGAAGAGGCGCCGGCCGAGCCGGTCCAGGCGGAGCCCGTGGTGGCCGAGGTGCCGGTTCCGGCCGTCGTACCCGCCCCGGAGCAGCCCGCCGCTGACGAGGCGCCGGCCGAGCCGGTCCAGGAACCGGCCCAGGAGCAGGAGCCGGTCCAGGCGGAGCCCGTGGCCGAGCCCGTGCAGGCCGCCCCGGAGCCCGTGGCGGTGCCCGCCCAGCCGGAGCCCGAGCCGGCCCCGGTCGCCCTCGCGCCGGAGCCGGTGGCCGAGTCGGCCCCCGTCGCCCCCGCGCCGGAGCCGGTGCAGGCCGAGGCCCCGCAGCCCGCGCCCGTGGAGCAGACGCCGGAAGCGGTGGCGCCCGCGCCGGAGCCGGTGGCTGAGCCGGCCGCGGAGCCGGAGCCCGAGGCGCCGGCCGAGGCCCCCGTGACCCCGGAGGCAGCGGAAGCGCCCGAGCCGCAGGCGCCGGAGCAGGCACAGGTGCCGGCCCCTGAGCAGATCGCACCTGCCTCGGAGCCGGTCCCGGCCCCCGAAGAGGCCCCGGCCCCCGAGGCAGTGCCGGTCCCGGCCCCGGCCCCCGAGCAGACAATCGCCCCGGAGCCGACCCCAGCAGTGGCCCCGGCCCCCGAGCCGCAGCCCGCACCGGTTCCCACGCCGGTTCCGACGCCGGAACCGGAACCGGAACCGGAACCGGAACCGGCGCCGACTCCGGAACCGGCACAGGAGCCCACCCCCGAACCGACCCTCGAGCCGACCCCGGAACCGGCCCTCGAGCCGGCCCCCGAACCGACGCCCGAAGCCGCCCCCGAAGCGACCGCCGAACCGACGCCCGAACCGGAACCCCTCGGCCCCCCGGCAGTCGGCTACGACGAGGCGGAGCGCGCAGCCGTGCACCGCGTGATGCGCGAGCGCCGGGACATCCGCAACGGCTTCCGCCGGGACCCGATCCCGCACGAGGTGCTGCTGCGCGTCCTGGAGGCCGCGCACACGGCGCCCAGCGTGGGCCACTCCCAGCCGTGGGACTTCGTGGTCATCCGCTCGGAGGAGACCCGGCGGACGATGCACGAGCTGGCCACCCGCCAGCGCGAGGCGTACGCCAAGTCGCTTCCGAAGGCGCGGGCGAAGCAGTTCAAGGAACTGAAGATCGAGGCCATCCTCGACACGCCGGTCAACATCGTCGTCACCGCCGACCCCACCCGGGGCGGCCGCCACACCCTGGGCCGGCACACCCAGCCCCAGATGGCGCCGTACTCCTCCGCGCTCGCCGTGGAGAACCTCTGGCTCGCCGCGCGAGCCGAGGGCCTCGGCGTCGGCTGGGTCAGCTTCTTCGACGAGCGCGAGATGGTCCGTACGCTCGGCCTCCCGGAGCACCTGGAGGTCGTCGCCTACCTCTGCGTCGGCTACGTCGACGAGTTCCCGGACGAGCCCGAGCTGATGCAGGCCGGCTGGTCGAAGCGGCGCCCGCTGTCGTGGGTGGTGCACGAGGAGGAGTACGGGCGCAGGGCGCTGCCCGGCGAGGACCCGCACGACCTCCTCGCGGAGACCCTGCGCGGCATCCGCCCGCTGGACGCCAAGGCGCTCGGCGAGGCGTGGGAGCGCCAGAAGCGGATGACCAAGCCGTCCGGCGCGCTCGGCATGCTGGAGATCATCTCCGCGCAGCTGTGCGGCCTGTCGCGCAAGTGCCCGCCGCCGATCCCGGAGCCCGCCGCCGTCGCGATCTTCGCCGGCGACCACGGGGTGCACCACCAGGGCGTCACGGCATGGCCCCAGGAGGTCACTTCGCAGATGGTCGCCAACTTCCTGGGCGGCGGGGCGGTCTGCAACGCCTTCGCCAACCAGGTGGGCGCCGAGGTCGTCGTCGTCGACGTCGGCGTGGCGGGCGAGCTGCCCAGCACGCCGGGCCTGCTGCCGCGCAAGATCCGCCCCGGTACGAGCGACTTCACCAGCGGCCCCGCGATGACCCGCGAGGAGGCGCTGCAGGCCGTCGAGGTGGGCATCGAGACGGCCCGCGACCTGGTCACGGCCGGCAACAAGGCACTGCTCACGGGCGAGATGGGCATCGCCAACACGACCGTGTCGGCCGCCCTGATCGCGGTGTACACGGGCGCGGACCCGGCGGAGATCACCGGCCGCGGCACGGGCATCAACGACGAGATGCACGCCCGGAAGATCGACGTCGTCCGCCGCGCGCTGGAGCTGCACCAGCCGGACCCCCAGGACCCGATCGGTGTCCTGGCCGCGGTCGGCGGCCTGGAGCACGCGGCGCTCGTCGGCCTGATCCTGGGCGGCGCGTCGCTGCGCACACCGGTGATCCTGGACGGCGTCAGCGCCGGGGCCGCGGCGCTGGTCGCCCGCGCGATCGCGCCGGAGGCACTGGCGGCGTGCATCGCCGGCCACCGCAGCGCCGAGCCCGGCCACGTCGCGGCGCTGACCAAGCTGGGCCTGCGCCCGCTGGTCGACCTCGACCTGCGCCTGGGCGAGGGCACCGGGGCGCTGCTGGCGCTTCCGGTGGTGCAGAGTGCGGCGCGTGCGATGCACGAGGTGGCGACGTTCGACACGGCGGGCGTCACCGAGAAGGGCTGACGCCCTTGGGGGTGCCGTAAGGGGTGGGCGCGGCCCGGTAGTCGGGTTTGTGCCCACCCTCCCCCAGCTACCGCTGGGAGGTGCCCCCAGCCCTGCGGAACGACTGCCCACAAACAGGCCGGCGGTAGTCGGCCGTCGACCGGAGGGGCCGGGGTGGGAGGGGCCGGGCCCTGGTAGGGGCGTAGGGGTTATTTGCGGCCCAAGTACGGGGCAACTGTCCCCGTTGAGGGTTCCGGGCCGTAAATAATCCAGCCCCGGAAGGGCCCGGCCCCTCCCGCACCGGCCCCGCCCCACAACGCACCCGCCCCCACGTAAGGTGTCCCCACCAGCGCATTCGCACGAGGAGCCCGCACCATGGCCGAGCTGCACGCACACGTCGCCGCCTACCCCGTCGGACTGCGCCTCGCCGGGCGCCGGGTCGTCGTCCTGGGTGCCGGACAGGTTGCCCAGCGCCGTCTGCCCGCCCTCCTGGCCGCCGGTGCCGACGTCCTGTTGATCTCCCCCTCGGCCACCCCCTCCGTGGAGGCCATGGCCGAGGCCGGTGAACTGCGCTGGGAGCGCCGCCGCTACCGCGACGGCGACCTGGACGGCGCCTGGTACGCCCTGATCTCCACCGACGACCCCGCCGCGAACGAGGCGGCCTCCGCCGAGGCCGAGGCCCGCCGCGTCTGGGCCGTACGCAGCGACGACGCCGACGCCGCCTCCGCCTGGACCCCGGCCACCGGTCGCGCCGCGGGCGTCACGGTCGCCGTGCTCACCGGCCAGGACCCCCGCCGCTCCGCCGCCGTGCGCGACGCGGTGGTCGAGGGCCTGCGCGACGGTTCGCTCGCCGCCCCCCACCACCGCGCCCGCGTCAAGGGCGTCGCCCTCGTCGGCGGCGGGCCCGGCGACCCGGACCTGATCACCGTCCGGGGCCGCCGCCTGCTCGCCGAGGCGGACGTGGTCGTCGCCGACCGCCTGGGCCCGCGTGACCTCCTCGACGAACTTCCCCCGCACGTCGAGGTCATCGACGCGGCCAAGATCCCCTACGGCCGTTTCATGGCCCAGGAGGTCATCAACAACGCCCTGATCGAGCACGCCAAGGCCGGAAAGGCCGTGGTCCGCCTCAAGGGCGGCGACCCCTTCGTCTTCGGCCGCGGCATGGAGGAGGTCCAGGCGCTGGCCGAGCACGGCATCCCGTGCACCGTCGTCCCGGGCATCTCCAGCTCGATCAGCGTCCCGGCGGCCGCCGGAATCCCCGTCACCCACCGTGGGGTGGCACATGAGTTCACGGTGGTCAGCGGCCACGTGGCGCCCGACGACCCGCGCTCGCTGGTCGACTGGGAGGCGCTCGCCCGCCTGCGCGGCACGCTGGTCCTGCTGATGTCGGTGGAGAACATCGCCGCGATCGCGGCGACGCTGATCCGGCACGGCCGCCCCGCCGCCACGCCCGTGGCGGTGGTGCAGGAGGGAACCACCGCCGCCCAGCGCCGCGTGGACGCGACCCTGGAGACCGTGGGGGAGAGGACGGCGGCGGAGGGCATACGCCCGCCGGCGGTCATCGTGATCGGCGAGGTAGTAACGACGGCCCAGACGCTCAACGGCTGACCACCCCCGGCCCCCCGGGACCACCCGCCACACCGAACCAGGACACAAGCATGGCCGACCTCATCACCATCGACGACCCCGACGACCCCCGCCTGCACGACTACACCGGCCTGACGGACGTCGAGCTGCGCCGCCGCCGCGAGCCCGAGGAGGGGCTGTTCATCGCGGAGGGCGAGAAGGTGATCCGCCGCGCCGGGCAGGCCGGCTACGAGATGCGGTCCATGCTGCTGACGGCCAAGTGGGTCGAGGTGATGCGGGACGTCATCGAGGAGAGCACGGCCCCCGTCTACGCCGTGACCCCGGACCTCGCGGAGCGGGTGACGGGCTATCACGTCCACCGCGGCGCGCTCGCCTCCATGCGGCGCAAGCCGCTGCCCGAGGCCGGTGAGCTGCTGCGTTCCGCACGCCGGGTGGCCGTGCTGGAGGGCCTGGTGGACCACACCAACATCGGCGCGATCTTCCGCAGCGCGGCGGCGCTCGGCATGGACGCGGTCCTGCTCTCCCCGGACTGCGCCGACCCGCTCTACCGCCGCTCGGTGAAGGTCTCCATGGGTGCGGTGTTCTCCGTCCCCTACGCCCGCCTGGACAGCTGGCCGGCCGATCTGGAGGCGGTGCGCGAGGCGGGATTCGGCCTGCTCGCCCTCACCCCGCACGAGAAGGCCACGTCCATGGACGAGGCGGCCCCGCACCGCCTGGAGCGGGTGGCGCTCATGCTGGGCGCGGAAGGTGACGGCCTGTCCGACCGCGCGCTGCGCGCGGCCGACCAATGGGTCCGCATCCCGATGGCGCACGGAGTCGACTCGCTCAACGTGGGCGCGGCGGCGGCGGTGGCGTTCTACGCGGTGACAACGGGCCGCCCGACGGCGTAGGGCTGTCCGCCCGCTAGCGGCCGGTCTCCCGGCCCCCGAAACCGCCGGCGCCCGAAACCTCCGGAACCCCCACCGCCTCCGGCGCAAGCGCCGCTTCCGGCACAAGCGGCGCAACAGAAGCCCCCGGCAGCTCCCCAGAACTGCGAGCCGGCCCCTGGCACCCCTGCGCGGCCGCGATCCCGAGCGCGACCAGCAGCGTCACGACGACGAAGACGATGAGCCGCTGCCGCAGCAGCTTCCGGTCCGGCCCCGGGCGCCGCGGCCCGGCCCCCGGGCGCGTACGGGCGCCGGTACGGGCCCCGGTGCGGGAGGTGTTCCGGTCCCGTGCCCCGCCCTGCCGCGCCCCCGCGAGCCCACGCCGGTCGATCGCCGTCGGCCCGGGCGCCGGCACGCCGTGCGGGGCGTGCGAGGCATGCGGGGTGTGCGAGGCGTGCGGGGCATCGATTCCCGCTCCCGCGCGGTGGGGCCGCGGCGTGGGCGCGCTGCCCGGCCGCCGTTCGGTGCGCTGCCGCTCGTACTCCGCGGCACGCCGCGCCGACGGCCGGTCCGGCTCGCGGCGCGGGGACGGCGGACGGCCCTCGGCAAGCCCGTGCGCCTCGCGCGCCGCGATCTCCTTCAGCCGCAGCGAGAGCTGCAGGGTGCTGGGCCGCTCCTCCGGGTCCTTGGCCAGGCAGGCGTGGATGAGCGGGGCCAGCGCGTCCGGCACGCCCATGAGCTGCGGCTCCTCGTGCACGACGCGGTAGAGCATGACCTCCGAACTGCCCTGCCCGAACGGAGAGTCGGCCGTCGAGGCGTAGGCCAGCGTGGCGCCCAGCGCGAAGACGTCCGTCGCGGGGGTCACGGCGGCGCCGCGCACCTGCTCGGGGGCCAGGAAGCCGGGGGAGCCCACGGCCGTGCCCACGTGGGTCAGCGTGCTGGCCCCGGTGGCCCAGGCGATGCCGAAGTCGATGATGCGGGGGCCCTTGGGGGAGAGCAGGATGTTCGACGGCTTGAGGTCCCGGTGCACGACGCCGGCGTCGTGCACCGCCAGCAGTCCTTCCGCCAACGCCGCCCCGATGGAGGCGGTCTGAGCGGCCGACAGGGGCCCTTCCTCGTTCACCTTGTCGTGCAGGGAGGGCCCCGGCACGTACTGTGTGGCGAACCACGGCCGGTCCGCCTCCAGGTCGGCGGCCACCAGCCGCGCCGTACAGCCCCCGCGGATGCGCCGGGCGGCGGAGACCTCGCGGGCGAAGCGGGAGCGGAACTCCTGGTCCTCGGCGAGGTCCGGACGGATGACCTTCAGCGCCACGCGCTGCCCGCGCCGGTCGGAGCCCAGGTAGACCACGCCCATGCCGCCCGCGCCCAGCCTGCGGTGCAGCCGGAAGGAGCCGACGACACGCGGGTCCTCGCGCCGGAGCCGCATCATCGTCATGTTCGTCCCCTACCTCCGGTGGGGCTGCCCCACATCGCTGCCCTTCGGCCGTCCGGCCCCTTGGTCGGCCGTCAGGCCCCGTTGGCCGCCCGGCCTCTGACGTGGCACAGCTTACGGATTGACGGACGGTCGCGCTGCGAGGCCGCGCATGCGTCGGCAAGTGGATTGTCGGTGCCGCGCGGGACGCCCGAAGCGCGGGCGCGGGGCGTCGGAATCCCGCCACCGGCCCCGGACCGGCGGCTCAAGGGGCCGCAGCGAAAGGGGGATTGGCGCCGTGAGGGGGCACCGGGCGGAGAGCGTCGCGGATGCGGGGAGCACGACTCGAACGTATGAAGTGATGGCGGGCCGGGCCGTCCGGAGGGCGGAGGCGGCCGCCCGCCGGGGCGTGGTGGAAGTGAGCGAAGTCACCCGGGGCGGGGCGTCGCGGACGGGCGCGTGGACGGACGGGAGGGGCGTCCCCTCGGGGAGGACCCCAAGGCGCGGGGGTGGGGTCTCCACCCATGGGAGTAGCTCCGGGGGTGGAGCCTCATCCTCGCGGAGAACCGTCAAGCGGTACGAGGGCATGACGCCCGGCGGCGGTCCCGCACCTAGTGTTGAAGGCAAGCGGCGGGCGCGAACACTCGTCCCCCGAGGTCAGGTGCCCGCCGCCCCCAAGCAGGCGACACACCGGGCGAACGTGCAGAGCGGGATCCCGGGACCACGAGCGGGCGGGAAGGAGAGGACCGATGGCGCACTACGCGGAACGCCCCGGCGGCCGGGCGCGGACCCGGCAGCAGGTGGACGTCTTCGGGCAGCGCCCGTCCTCCACTCGCCACCCGCTCGTCGCGGCGGCCATGGTGCTGCCGCTGGCGGCCCTTCTGGCCGTCGTCTTCGGCGGCTGGGATGCCGTCGTCACACAAGCGTCGTCCGTGGCCGGGATGCTGGGGCGCTGAGGCGCCCCGGGCCCGGGAGAGCGGCCCGGGCCGGGAACGGCATGACCCCGTGGGGACGGGGGTGCGGCGGACGGCACGAGGGGCCGGGCACCTGGGGAGGTGCCCGGCCCCTCGCGTTTCCCCGCACTTCGTCCGTACGCAAAAGACCGGTGGCCGGAGCTCTGGGAGCCCCGGCCACCGGCCATGGGATGGTGCGCGATACTGGGATTGAACCAGTGACCTCTTCCGTGTCAGGGAAGCGCTCTCCCGCTGAGCTAATCGCGCGGGAAGATCCGTACGGATCTTGGTGGACGATACTGGGATTGAACCAGTGACCTCTTCCGTGTCAGGGAAGCGCTCTCCCGCTGAGCTAATCGTCCGGGTCGTGCTGCGTGCGCGATACTGGGATTGAACCAGTGACCTCTTCCGTGTCAGGGAAGCGCTCTCCCGCTGAGCTAATCGCGCGGGAAGATCCATGCGGATCTTGGTGGACGATACTGGGATTGAACCAGTGACCTCTTCCGTGTCAGGGAAGCGCTCTCCCGCTGAGCTAATCGTCCTTGGAGGTGGAGACGGGATTTGAACCCGTGTAGACGGCTTTGCAGGCCGTTGCCTCGCCTCTCGGCCACTCCACCAGGAGTGCGGGGGTTCGGGAAGATCCCCCTACTCGAGCGGACAACGAGACTCGAACTCGCGACATCCACCTTGGCAAGGTGGTGCTCTACCAACTGAGCTATGTCCGCAGGTGCCTCCCCCGGATCGCCCGGGAGCTGCTCCGCCGTTTCGCTTCCGCGTCCCGGCGACGTGTTGAACTTTAGCGGATTCCGGCGCCAGCTCAAATTCCGTTTGCCCAGCGTGCTGCGCTGATCCCGCGCGAGGGCCGGTCCAGGACCCCCGCGCCATAGACTCGATGACGTGCAGAGCCTCCCTCCGACGTCCTCCCCGATGGCCCGCTTCGGCGGCCTGATCGCCACTGACCTGCGCGATGTCACCAGTGACCCGGCCGCCCTGGAGTCCGCCGGCTGGTGGGCCGTCGTCGCCGATTTCGAGGGCGGGCTGACGTGCGCGCGCTTCGGCGACGTCCGCCCCGCGCCCGCGCCCGTCCCGGTCCCCGGCCGCTGGCGGGGCCCGGCGCCCGAGGACTGGACCAGCTCCCTGGACCGCGACGCCTATGTCGCGGGGGTGCGGCGCGTACGCGAGCACATAGCCGCCGGCGAGGTCTACCAGGCCAATCTCTGCCGCGTCCTGAGCGCGCCCCTGCCCGACCCGGACGCCGCCGACGTGGACGCCCTGACCGCGCTGCTCGCCCGGGGCAACCCCGCCCCCTATGCCGGAACGGTTCGCCTGCCCGCGCACGGGGTGGAGGTGGCCACCGCCTCGCCCGAGCTCTACCTGCGCCGCTCCGGCCGCACCGTGGAGTCCGGACCCATCAAGGGGACCGGCCGCACCGCCGAGGACCTGCTGGAGAAGGACCACGCCGAGAACGTGATGATCGTGGACCTGGTCCGCAACGACCTCGGCCGCGTCTGCGCCACCGGCTCCGTGACCGTCCCCGCGCTCTGCGCGGTCGAGCCGCACCCCGGCCTGGTCCACCTCGTCTCCACCGTCCGCGGGCAGCTCGCCGCCGACGCCGGCTGGGCCGAGCTGTTCGACGCGACCTTCCCGCCCGGCTCCGTGACCGGCGCCCCCAAGGCCAGCGCCCTGGACATCATCGGCTCCCTGGAGCCCGCCCCGCGCGGCCCCTACTGCGGAGGCATCGGCTGGGTCGACGCCGACCGGGGCACCGGCGAGCTGGCCGTCGGCATCCGCACCTTCTGGATCGACCGCGCCGCCCCCGGCGGACCGGTGCTGCGCTTCGGCACCGGAGCCGGCATCACGTGGGGATCCGACCCGGAGCGCGAGTGGGCCGAGACCGAGCTCAAGGCGTCCCGGCTGCTCGCGATAGCGTCGGGAACACACCGGCCGCTTGAAGGGACGAAACGGTGAGTATCTGGCTCAACGGGGCGCTGCGCGATGCCGACAGCGCCCATGTCTCCGTCTTCGACCACGGCCTGACGGTCGGCGACGGCGTCTTCGAAACGCTCAAGACCACGGCCGGCCGGCCCTTCGCCATGACCCGCCACCTGGCCCGGCTCGCCCGCAGCGCCCAGGGCCTCGGCCTGCCCGAGCCCGACCTGGACGAGGTGCGGCACGCCTGCGCCGCCGTCCTCGAGGCCAACCCCATGCCGCTCGGCCGGCTGCGGATCACCTACACCGGAGGGCTCTCCCCGCTGGGCTCGGACCGCGGCACCGCCGGCCCCACCCTCGCCGTGGCCCTCAGCGAGACCACCCGGCGCGCCGACACCACGGCCGTCGTCACCGTGCCCTGGACCCGCAACGAGCGCGGCGCCCTCGCCGGCCTGAAGTCCACCTCGTACGCCGAGAACGTCGTCGCCCTCGAGCGGGCCCGGCAGCAGGGCGCCACCGAGGCGCTGTTCGCCAACACCGTCGGCGCGCTCTGCGAGGGCACCGGATCCAACGTCTTCGTCGTCCTCGACGGCGAGCTGCACACCCCGCCCGTCGCCTCCGGCTGCCTGCCCGGCATCACCCGCGCCCTCGTCCTGGAATGGACCGGCGCCCACGAGAGCGACCTGCCCCTCGAGGTCCTGGACCGCGCCGAGGAGATCTTCCTGACCTCCAGCCTCCGCGACGTCCAGGCCGTCCACGCCCTCGACGGCCGCCAACTGCCCGGCGCGCCCGGCCCGGTGACCGCCAAGGCGATGCGGGTGTTCGACGAGCGCGCGGCCGCGGACATCGATCCGTAAACCCCGTGACGGGGCGCCGCCGGGCCGGTACAACGTCAAGGGTGACCACCACCCTGCGGCCCACCGCACCCGAGCAGCGCACCGCCGACGGCGGCCGGTCCCGTTCGTACGAGGTGTGCGTCAACAGCCGGCGCGTCGGCACGGTCGACATCTCCACCGAACCCCGCTTCGGGCCGACCGTCGGCAGGATCGCCCACCTCGTCATCAACGAACGCGACCGGCACCGCGGCCGCGCCACGGTCGCCGCGCTCGCCGCCGAGGAGGTGCTGCGCGGCTGGGGCTGCACGCAGATCGTGGTGGGCGTCCCCGCGAGCGCGACGACCGCCCTGGCCCTGGCCGGAGCGCTCGGCTACACCGAGCGCAGCCGCAACATGTCCAAGCCGCTGGCCGCCGCCCCCGCGCTGCCCGCCGGCAGCACCCCCCGCCCCATGGACGAGGCGGAGTTCCGCCGCTGGCTGGCCCGCTCCCGGCAGCGCTACGTCCGCGAGTGGACGGACCGGGGCGTGCCGCCCGCGCTGGCCGAGGCCAAGGCCGAGCGCGACCACGAGGGGGTGCTGGGGCAGGGCCTGGCCACGCCGGGCACCACCCTCGCCGTCCTGGCCCACGACGGCGAGGACGTCGGCACCCTGTGGGTGGGCTCGCACGCCGACGGCGTCTTCGTCTTCGACGTCGAGGTCGGCGAGGCCCACCGGGGCCGCGGGCACGGCCGCACCCTGATGCTCCTCGCCGAGCGCGAGGCCCTGGCGGCGGGCGCGGCCGCGCTCGGGCTCAACGTCTTCGCCGGGAACACCCCGGCCCTGCGGCTGTACGAATCGCTCGGCTACCGGCCGACCGTCTTCCACCTGTACAAACCGCTGCTCTAGGCCGCCGGGCCGCGCCGCCGGCGGGCCGCGCCGCCGCCGGGCCTCGGCCGTCAGCCCGCGAGCAGCCGGTCGGCGATCTCCTCGATCCGCTCCCGCAGGCCCTCCTGGCTCTTGCCGCCGTCCAGCCGCTCGCCGTCGATGACGTACGTGGGCGTCCCCGTCACGCCGATCGCCTTGCCCTCGGCCTGGTCGGCGTCGACGATCAGCATGTGCCGCCCGTCGATCAGCGCGGTGTCCACCTCCTCGGTGTCCAGCCCCAGCTCGCCCGCCGACTCCACGAGCAGCCGCTCGCCCCGGGCGCCGAGGTCCGCGGTGCGCTCCAGCAGGGCCTCGGCGTACGGCCACGCCTTCCCCTGCTCCGCCGCCTCCTCGGCGGCCTGCGCCGCGGCGTAGGCGTGCTTGTGCTTCTCCAGCGGGAAGTGCCGCAGCCGGATCTCCAGCCGGTCGCCGTAGCGGGCGCGCAGGGCGCGCACGTCGTCGAGGGCCTTGTGGCAGTCGGGGCACTGCAGGTCGCACCAGACGTCGAGGGTGGCGCGGACGGTGTCGGTATCGCTCATGGGGCCAGTCTCCCAGCCCCGCCGCATGGGTGTGATCCCCTACCTGGGGAGGAGGCGGGTGGGGGACGGACCCGGAGTTCTCCCCGACAACCGGGCCGGTCGTGGCATGTCCGGCGCCGCGCGGTGCACGATGGAGGCGAGGAGACCGTCACCGGCAGGAGGCCCCGGATGCTGACCTCGACCGTATGCGCCGCCGTGTCCGCGGCCGGCCTGGGCATCGCCCTGCTGACGGCCTACCGCAGGCGCTTCCTGGCCGCGGCCAGGATCGCCGCCTGGTCGCTGGTGCCCCTCGGGCTGGTGATGACGGGGATCGTGGAGTGGCTGACGGACATCGTGTTCAAGCCCACCGTCTGGGCCGGCTTCGGCGTGCTCGCGCTCTCCGCCGTGCTGTTCCTGATCACCCGGACCGTCGAGCGCCGCCGCGCCGGAGGCCGCCGCGGGCGCCGCGAGGCCGCGGCTGCCGGGCGGCCCGGAGCCGTGGCCCCGGCCGCCTCCGCGCCCTCGCTCGGCCCCGCCCGCGCCAAGGGCCCCCGGCACGCCGGGACGAAGCCCCCGGCCGGCGACGCAGAGGACTTCTCGGACATCGAGGCGATCCTCAAGAAGCACGGGATCTGACGAACTCCCCCTGGCGGTTGGCGTGTTGGTGAGCGGGCGGCCCCGCCGCTGCGCCATCATCTGTCGGAGATGAACGACGAACCACCGGCCCAGATCACCGACGAGCCGCGCGGCTGCCTGTTCGCGCTGTCCCAACCGCCGCTGATGTTCTTTCTCGCCTTCGTCGCCACGCTGGTCCTGCTGACCGCCGTGCACGACCTCTACCGCTGGTGACGCCGCCGGCCCGGCGGTCGTCAGTCCGCGGCCCCCCGGCGGCGCGCCCGGTACGCGGCCACGTGCAGCCGGTTCCCGCAGGTGCGCCCGTCGCAGTAGCGGCGCGAGCGGTTGCGCGAGAGGTCGACGAAGGCCCGCCCGCAGTCCGGCGCCGCGCACCGCCGCAGCCGCTCTCGCTCGCCCTCCACGAGCAGGAACGCCAGCGCCATGCCGCCGTCGGCCGCCAGGTGCTCGGCGAGGGAGGCGCCGGGCGCGAAGTAGTGGACGTGCCAGTCGTAGCCGTCGTGGTCGGTCAGCCGGGGGGTGGTGCCCGCCTCGGCGACCAGCGCGTTCAGGAGCGTCGCGGCAGCCTGCGCGTCCGCGGTGTCGAACACCTGGCCGAACCGGTCGCGTATGGACCGGACGGCCGCCAGGTCCGGCTGCCGCAGGACGTCGATGCCGCTGATCTCGTGGCGCTCGACGAATCCCCGTAGCGCCGCCAGGTCGTCGAGCTCCATGTTCAGCAGGTCGACGACGGTGTCGAGCGTGCGGCGGGTGTCGTGGTTGATCAGCACGGAACGTTCGCTCCCTGGCCGGACGGACGGAGGGCGGCAGGTGTTCGACCGCGGGCAGCAGACTCTAGCGGCTCCGCAGCGCGACGGCGCCGTCCTCCGCGGTGGATCCGCGGCGACGGCGCCGTGTCGTGGTGTCCCTGTGCGGTTGTTCCGGATGTGCGGCGCGCGGCCTCCCCGAGTGGGCCGGCGCGCCCTGGTCAGCTACGGCCCGGCATCAGCTCTCGGCCAGGATGTGCGAGAGCTCGGTGTCCAGATCGAAGTGACGGTGTTCGGTGCCTGGCGGCACCGCGGCGTCGGTCCGCTTCAGGAACGACTCCAGTGCCCGCGCCGGCGCCTCCAGCAGGGCTTCGCCCTCGGGAGAGCTCAGCGCGATGCAGACGACGCCCTGGCCATGACTGCGGGACGGCCAGACGCGGACGTCGCCCGTGCCCGTGGGCCGGTGGAGGCCCTCGGCGAGCAGATCACGGGCGAAGACCCACTCGACCGTCTCTTCGGCTCCGGTGTGGAAGGTGGCGTGCACGGCATACGGATCGGCCGTGTCGTACCGCAGGCCCGCTGGTACGGGCAGTGAGGATTCGCTCGACACAACGAGGCGCAGGTGCAGCTCGCAGCTGACCGTGGTGTTCATAAGCGCCAAGGCCTTTCGCTCAGTGTGCGCTCGGGGATTCGCACGTCGGCGAAATCGACATGCCACCTACGGTGCCGTTGTAAACCCCTCTGACCGTTTTGAGGCTCTTCGGATACCTCGGACGGCCCAGCGCCCGCGCCACGCATACCGCCGAACCGGTGATGTCCGGCCCGTCGGGTACGTTGGACCTCATGAACGCGGAGAGTGACGAGCGGAGATCCGCTCCGGCGGACGGTGACGCGGAGCCCGGCGACGGCCTCGGCTCGCGGGCCCCGCACTTCATCAAGAGATCCCGGCCGCTGCACCTGAGCTGGCAGGTCGGCGTCTTCGTGGTCGGCCTCGCGGTCGTCGCCGCGGGCATCGTCATGCTGCCCCTGCCCGGCCCCGGCTGGCTGGTGATCTTCGGCGGCATGGCGATCTGGGCCACCGAGTTCGTCTGGGCCCAGCTGGTCCTGCGCTGGACCAAGCGCAAGGTCACCGAGGCGGCCCAGCGCGCCCTCGACCCCAAGGTCCGGCGGCGCAACATCATCCTCACCGTGACCGGCCTGGTGATCATCGCCGGGCTCGTGGCGCTCTACGTCACCACCCACGGCCTGAGCCTGCCCTGGAAGGCCGGCCACTGACCACCCCGGGCCCCTGACCAGGCACGGGTGGTGCGAAGCACCGTCTGACATGCGGTAATGTTTGCGGTGCGCCCGGGCGATTAGCTCAGCGGGAGAGCGCTTCGTTCACACCGAAGAGGTCACTGGTTCGATCCCAGTATCGCCCACATCCCACCGAGGGTCCGCAAGGTTCACCCCCTTGCGGACCCTCGGTTTTTCGTATGCCCTTGGTCCTCATGGCCCGCCGCCCGCGCTCCCCGCACCACTACCGCTTCCGCGACGCCTGGGTGCTCCCGGCGCCGCCCGACGCCGTCTACGCGGTGCTGGAGGCCGTCGAGGGCTATCCCTCCTGGTGGCCCCAGGTCCGCCGCGTCCACCAGGCCGACGACGTCAGCGGCACCGTCCACATCCGCTCCCTCCTGCCGTACGGGCTCACCCTCGCCGCCCGCGAGAGCCGCCGCGACCCCCGCGCCCGCGTCCTGGAGGTCGTCGTCCACGG
The DNA here is from genome assembly GCF_014655595.1 of Streptomyces griseocarneus. GTDB lineage: Bacteria > Actinomycetota > Actinomycetes > Streptomycetales > Streptomycetaceae > Streptomyces > Streptomyces griseocarneus. The sequence continues at coordinate 269,661 of NZ_BNBL01000007.1, forward strand.
CGACCTCGAGGGCTGGGCGCGCTGGACCGTCCTGCCCCACGGCACCGCCGGCAGCCTCGCCCGCTTCGAGCAGGACGTGGACGTGCGCAAACCCCTCATGCGGCGGCTGGCCCTCCCCGGCCGGCCCGTCTTCCGCGCCAACCACGCGTGGATGATGCGCGGCGGACGACGCGGCCTGCGCGCCCTGCTGGAGGGCCGGCCGCGGGGCGGAGCGGACGGGATTTGAAGGAGGGCCGCCGCGACCTGTATTGTTCAGTGCGTTGCCGGGGACGCCCCCGGAAACAGCCCCGGGCGATTAGCTCAGCGGGAGAGCGCTTCGTTCACACCGAAGAGGTCACTGGTTCGATCCCAGTATCGCCCACGCCCGGGAAGGCCGGTCCGTCAACTGACGGACCGGCCTTTCGCTTTGCCGGACCCCTCACGCCGCGGCGGGCATCTCCGGACGCAGCGGCCACGCCGGATCGCACTCCTCGTCCGAACCGTTGCGCGCGAACCACGCCTGCAGCCCCCGCGCCTGCGCCGCGTGCCACACCGCCTGCCGGGTGTGCAGCTCCGCCGGGCTCAGCCGCTCCAGCCGCGACGCGAAGCGCCGCCCCACCGCCCGTACGACCTCCAGCGCCGCCGTGGCGTCGGCGGCCGCGTCGTGCGCCCCCGCCAGCTCCACCCCGTACTGCGCGCACAGGTCCGTCAGCGTCCGGCGGCCCTTGCGGTAACGGTCCAGGTGCTTGTCCAGCACCCACGGATCCAGCACGCACAGCGGCGCACCGCCCAGATAGTCCGCCAGGGACGACGCCCGGTGCCGGCGCAACTCCCGGTCCAGCAGCGTCAGATCGAACGGGGCGTTCATCACCACCAGCGGCACGCCCCGCGCCGCATGGCCCGCCAGGGCCCTCGCCACCTCCTCCATCACCGGGGCCGGCCACCGGCCGTACCGCTGCAGATGGTCCTCGCTCAGACCGTGTATGGCGGTCGCCTCGGCGGGAACGGGAACCCCCGGATTCACCAGCCAACGGGTGGCCACCGGCGCGGCCCCCGCCTGCGACTGCGTCACGAAAGCCGCCGAGACGATCCGGTCCTGCTCCACGTCCACCCCGGTCGTCTCGGTGTCGAAGGCGGCCAGCGGCCCTTCGAGCCAGCACGGCATGACACAACTCCTCGCGCTTGTGCGGCACATGGCGTGTTTCCCCTCCCCGCCAGGTGATACCCGGCCATCCGAGTGCCCGAACCGCCGCCGTTTGCCGGGGAGTTCGCGTGGAGACAACACAGATGTACGACCAAAGAACCGGCGAGCCCGGAAGGTTTTTCGGACATGGCGCTCGCTCAGCCCGATCCGGCCACGCCCCACGGCCGCCGGTCGCCCGGGCACCTCCCGGCGCCCCGCGGCGGCCTCGCCGTCACCGCCTGCATGGAGACCCTCCAGGTCGGCTACCTGCACGCCGTCGCGGCCGCCGCCGGCTGCTCCCTCGCCCAGCCCTTTCCCGACAACGGCATCGACTGGCACGTCAGTCACAGCGCTCCCGGCCACACCACCGACGACGAGGTCACCATCAAGGTGCAGCTCAAGAGCACCTACCAGCTCGGCCCCCGCCCCCCGGGCGTGACCTTCGGCTTCACCCTCGACAACGACCACCTGGTCAAGCTCGCCCGCACCCCCGTCTCGGTCCACAAGATCCTCGTCGTGATGATCGTTCCGCGCACCCAGGACGACTGGCTGCGGGCCGGCCCCGACCGCCTCGAACTGCGGCACTGCTGCTACTGGACCAACCTCGCCGGCCACCCCGTCACCGGCCGGCGCAGGACCACCGTGCGGATCCCGACCTCACGCGTCTTCGACGACCGCGCACTGCGCGAGATCATGACCCGGGTCGGGGCGGGAGGGAGACCCTGATGCACCGGCCGACCGACGACCCCCCGCACCACCACCCGGACCCCGCCGTCCTCGGCGCCCTCCTCGCCCGCCACGGCTGGCGGCGGCGCGGCGGAGCACCCGGCCGCTACAACCGCTGGACACCCCCCGCCGGCCCCGGCAACGGCACCAGCCTCCTCGTACCGGTCGGCAGCGCCTTCCCCGACAGCGCCGACCTGCTCACCGAGGCGCTCGCCGCCCTCGAGCACAGCGCCGCCCCCTCCGCCCGCGAGGTCCTCATCGCGCTGCACACCCCCAGCGACGAGATCCGCTGGCACCGCGAGATCCCCGGGACCCGCGCCCCCGCAGCCGCCTGGGCCGACCAGGAACGCCTGCGCACCGGCGCCCGCGCCATGCTGCTCGCCGGAGCCCTCGCCGCCCGCACCCGGGCCGGCCACCACGGCGCCCGGCGCCGCCGGCAGGCCGAGGCCGCCCTGGCACCCCTGCTGCTCGGCCCCGCCCCCGGCGGGAGCGACCTCGCCGTCTTCCTGCCGCTGGAGGCCCCGGCCGGCACCGGCCGGGCCACGGGAGAGGGGACGGCCGACGGGGGAGACCGCCTCGCCGCCACCCTCCTGCGCGCCCTGCAGACCGCCCGCGACGCCACCGACTACCGGCGTGCCACCGGCCGGGCGGACGCCTTCGACACGGCGGTCGAGGCCGGCGTCTGCCGGGAGCTCACCGACGCAGTCGTCACCCTGACCGGCGGCTCCCAGGGCATCCGGATCACCGTGGAATGGGCCCCCGCCGCCGGCCCGCCCAAGGGGTTCGCCGCCCGCCCCGAACCCGTGGAGTTCTCACCCGGCGACCTCCCGGCCCTGCGCGAGGCCGGAGCCCGGTACGTACGCGACGAGCCCTCCGTCCCCGTCCGGGTCACCGGAGCCGTGGTGCGGCTGCGCCGCGAGACGCCGGGCGGGGCGGGTGTGGTGCGCCTGCGGGTGCTCGAGGGGGCCGACGTCACCCAGGTGCGGGTCGCCCTCGGCGGCGACGACTACCGCGTCGCGGGCCACGCCCACCTGGCAGGGCTCCCGGTCCGGGTGAGCGGGCGCCTGGAGAGCCGCGGCGGCTTCCGCCGCCTGGCCGGCGCCCACAGCGTCACCCCCGTGCCGGTGGACGAGGCGGAACGGGACGGGCTGCTGAAGTCCCTGCTCGAGGCCCCCGACGACTTCGGACCCGCGTGCGGCGGAGAATAGGGGAGGCGCCATAACCGTTTAGCGACCAGGTGGCCGGGCTCGGTACGATTCAGGCGCACAGCGACCGCTGTCGCGCCCCATAAGTCAGGAGAGACCGGTGTCAGACGTCCGTGTGATCATCCAACGCGATTCCGAGCGGGAAGAGCGCGTGGTGACGACGGGCACTACGGCCGCCGACCTCTTCGCCGGAGAGCGCACCGTCATCGCCGCGCGCATCGCGGGCGAGCTGAAGGACCTGGCGTACGCCGTCGCCGACGGCGAGGAGATCGAGCCCGTCGAGATCACCTCCGAGGACGGCCTGAACATCCTGCGCCACTCGACCGCCCACGTCATGGCCCAGGCCGTGCAGGAGCTCTTCCCCGAGGCCAAGCTGGGCATCGGCCCGCCGGTCAAGGACGGCTTCTACTACGACTTCGACGTCGAGAAGCCCTTCACTCCCGATGACCTCAAGCTCATCGAGAAGAAGATGCAGGAGATCCAGAAGCGCGGTCAGCGCTTCTCGCGCCGCGTCGTCACCGACGACGCCGCCCGCGAGGAGCTGGCCGACGAGCCGTACAAGCTCGAGCTGATCGGTCTCAAGGGCTCCGCCTCGCACGACGACGGCGCGGACGTGGAGGTGGGCGCGGGCGAGCTCACCATCTACGACAACCTGGACGCCAAGACCGGCGAGCTGTGCTGGCGCGACCTCTGCCGCGGCCCGCACCTGCCCAGCACCCGCGCCATCCCCGCGTTCAAGCTGATGCGCAACGCGTCGGCGTACTGGCGGGGCAGCGAGAAGAACCCGCAGCTCCAGCGCATCTACGGCACCGCCTGGCCGACCAAGGACGAGCTGAAGGCGCACCTGGAGTTCCTCGCCGAGGCCGAGCGGCGCGACCACCGCAAGCTGGGCGCCGAGCTCGACCTCTTCTCCTTCCCCGACGAGCTGGGCCCCGGCCTCGCGGTGTTCCACCCCAAGGGCGGCATCATCCGCAAGGAGATGGAGAACTACTCGCGCAAGCAGCACGAGGCCTCCGGCTACGAGTTCGTGAACACCCCGCACATCTCGAAGGAGCACCTCTTCGAGACCTCCGGGCACCTTCCGCACTACGCCGAGGGCATGTTCCCGCCCATCGAGTTCGACGGGCAGAACTACCGCCTCAAGGCCATGAACTGCCCGATGCACAACCTGATCTTCAAGTCGCGCGGGCGCTCGTACCGTGAGCTGCCGCTGCGGCTGTTCGAATTCGGCACGGTGTACCGGTACGAGAAGTCCGGCGTCGTCCACGGCCTGACCCGCTCGCGCGGCTTCACCCAGGACGACGCGCACATCTACTCCACCAAGGAGCAGATGCCGGAGGAGCTCGACACCCTCCTCACCTTCGTGCTCGACCTGCTGCGCGACTACGGCCTGAACGACTTCGAGCTGGAGCTCTCCACCCGCGACCCCGAGTCGGACAAGTTCATCGGCTCCGACGAGGACTGGGCGGAGGCCACCGAGGCGCTGCGCCTGGCGGCCGAGAAGCAGGGGCTGCCGCTGGTCCCGGACCCGGGCGGCGCCGCGTACTACGGCCCGAAGATCTCCGTGCAGGCGAAGGACGCGATCGGCAGGTCCTGGCAGATGTCGACCATCCAGGTCGACTTCAACCAGCCCAAGCGGTTCGGTCTCGAGTACACGGCGGCGGACGGCTCGCGCCAGCAGCCGGTCATGATCCACCGTGCGCTCTTCGGCAGCATCGAGCGGTTCTTCGGCGTGCTGCTGGAGCACTACGCGGGCGCGTTCCCGGCGTGGCTGGCCCCGGTCCAGGCGGTCGGCATCCCGATCGGCGACGCCCACGTCGAGTACCTGCAGAAGTTCGCCGAGGAGGCGAAGGAGAAGGGTCTGCGGGTCGAGGTGGACGCCTCGTCGGACCGGATGCAGAAGAAGATCCGTAACCACCAGAAGTCCAAGGTCCCGTTCATGATCATCGTCGGTGACGAGGACATGGCCGCGGGTACGGTCTCGTTCCGCTACCGCGACGGGTCGCAGGAGAACGGCATTCCGAGCGACCAGGCCATCGCGAAGATCGTTGACGTGGTGGAGCGCCGCGTTCAGGTGTGACCGGTCTCCCTGCGCAGGCGGGGGTGAGTCGGTGCCTTGCGTTCCGCTGGAGCGGAGGTAGAGGGGCGGCCCGTACGGGCCGCCCCTCGTCGCATTCGCATCCACCCCAAGGAATATGCTGACTCGCATGACGAGTGAGCCGGAGCAGCAGTTCGGGGTGGGGACGCCAGACGCCTTTCAGCGGCTTTGGACGCCTCACCGGATGGCGTACATCCAGGGTGAGGGCAAGCCCACCGGGCCCGGGGCCGACGACGGCTGTCCGTTCTGCTCGATTCCGGCCAAGAGCGACGAGGACGGGCTGATCATCGCCCGGGGCGAGCTGGTCTACGCCGTCCTGAACCTCTACCCCTACAACGGCGGCCACCTGATGGTGGTCCCGTTCCGGCACGTCGCCGACTACACGGAACTCGACGAGGCCGAGACCGCGGAGCTCGCCGCGTTCACCAAGCGGGCCATGCGTGCCCTTCGCGAGGCCTCGGGCGCGCACGGTTTCAATGTGGGCATGAACCAGGGCGGCGTCGCCGGCGCCGGCATCGCCGCCCATCTGCACCAGCACGTCGTGCCGCGCTGGGGTGGCGACACCAACTTCCTGCCCGTCATCGGTCACACCAAGGTGCTGCCGCAACTTCTCGCGGACACCCGCAAGATGCTGGCGGACGTCTGGGCGGCCGTCTAGGCCGTCGGCCGCAGTGGCAGTTCCGGTCGGATGACGACCGGACAGGACACACCCCGCCCAGAATCGGGCAAATCTCACCAATTCTTCTTAAAGAAGCTCTAATAGGACGGTGACCTTTCTTCACCGTCGTACCGTGCTGCGCGCGGCCGCCGGGAGTGCCCTGGCCGGGGCCGCCGGTGGTGCGGTCGCGGGCTGCGAGGGCGAGCGGTCGGCCGCCGAAGGGGCCCGGCAGCGCACTGCAGCGCCGACGGGCGCGTCCGGCGCGGGGCGGTCGGGGGCGGCGCGGGCGTCGGCGCCGCCCGGGCCGCCCCTGCTGCTGGCCAGGCTGCCCTCGGGGCTGCCGGCGCAGATCGACCACGGTCCCCGGCGGGGCCGTTCGGTGGCGCTCACCTTTCACGGCCGGGGCGATGCGAAGTCGGCGACCGCGTTGCTCAAGGAGGCCGAGCGGGCCGGGGCCCGGGTGACCGTACTCGCCGTCGGGGACTGGCTGGACGCCGAGCCGCGGATGGCCCGCCGGGTGCTCGACGGCGGGCATGAGCTGGGCAATCACACCATGCGGCATCTGAACATCTGCTCGATGCCCGCGAAGGCCGCCTATGCCGAGATCACCGAGTGCGCCGACCGGCTGCGCAGGCTGACGGGCGGCATCGGCCGCTGGTTCAGGCCCTCGCGCGCGCAGCGGGCGACCGATCAGGTGGTGCGGCTGGCGAGAAAGGCCGGTTACCCGCACGTCCTGTCCTACGACGTGGACTCCCTCGACTTCACCGACCCGGGCGCCGAGGTGGTCCGGCGTACCGTGTTGAACGCGGTACGGCCAGGGTCGGTCGTCAGTCTGCACTTCGGGCACGCCGGCACGGTCGCCGCGCTGCCCGCGATCCTCGACGGCCTGCACCGCCGCGGCCTGCGCGCGGTGACGACTACGGAGCTGCTGACCCGATGATCCAGTTCTCGCATCACCGTCCTCGACGTTCTCTCCCCGGTTTCCCCTTCCGTTCGCGCGGGCGACGCGGGGCCGCGTTGTTCGTCGCGGCCTGTGCGCTGCTGGCGTCGGGCTGCGGTGGCGGGGACAAGGAATCGGGCGACCGGCAGCCGGCCCGGGGCGCGCACAGCCAGGGTGCGGCGCGGGGCGTTCCGCAAGGGCTGCCGGGGATGCCGCCGCTGCTGGATCCCAACGACCTCTACGCGGCGGACCGGCCGAACGCGTTGTCGCCGGTGGTGAAGGACTTCCCGTCGCGGGTGTACGTGCCGAACACGGAGTCCGACACGGTCAGTGTCATCGACCCGGCGACGTACAAGGTGATCGAGACGATCCCGGTGGGCGAGCAGCCGCAGCACGTCGTGCCGTCGTGGGACATGAAGACGCTGTGGGTCAACAACGACCGCGGTCATACGCTCACCCCGATCGACCCGGCGACCGGGAAGAAGGGGAAGACGGTCGACGTGCACGACCCGTACAACCTCTACTTCACCCCGGACGGCAAGTACGCGGTGGTGATGGCGTCGATGGACCGGGAGCTGGTGTTCCGGGACGCGCACACGATGAAGCGGATGAAGACGGAGCATGTGAACTGCCTGGGCGTCAATCACGCCGACTTCTCGCCGGACGGGCGGTACTTCATCGTCAGTTGTGAGTTCTCGGGGGAGCTGCTGAAGGTCGACACGGCGCGGATGAAGGTGATCGGTCAGCAGAAGCTGCCGTTCGACGGGGCGATGCCGCAGGACGTGAAGATCTCCTCGGACGGCCGGACCTGGTACGTGGCGGACATGATGGCCGACGGGGTGTGGGTGCTGGACGGGGACAAGTTCACCGAGCCGTGGCTGATGCCGACGGGCAAGGGGGCGCACGGTCTGTACGTCAGCCGGGACTCGAAGTCGCTGTACATCTCCAACCGGGGCGAGGGTTCGATCTCGGTGCTGGACCTGCCGAGCCGCAAGCTGGTGAAGAAGTGGGAGCTGCCGGACGGCGGGAGTCCGGACATGGGCGGCGTGTCGGCGGACGGCAAGGTGCTGTGGCTGTCGGGGCGTTACAACAGTGAGGTGTACGCCATCGACACGACGGACGGGCACCAGATCGCGCGGATCAAGGTGGGTGACGGGCCGCACGGTCTGGCGGTCTATCCGCAGCCGGGGCGGTACTCGCTGGGCCACACCGGCATCTTCCGGTGAGGCCCGGCGCGTAGCCGCCGCCAGGTCCTAGGGCTAGGGCGTGTCCGGTGGGTCGGCACGAGCCCTAGGCGTCGTAGACGTCGACCCTGCCCGGCTTGGCGTCCTGCACGGTGCCGCTGAGGCTGCCCGCGCGGGAGGCGAACTTGGTGGTGTCGACGCCGTTCTCCTTCAGGACGCGCAGCGCCGCTTCGTGGACGACGCGCAGGACGGGCGTGGCGGCGCGCAGTGCGTCGTCGGCCATGAAGCGGTGGCGCCAGGGCTTGTCGGCCCAGGCGTGGCGGAGTCCGAAGGGCTCGGGGAGGACGAGCTTGCCGCCCCAGTACTCGAGGAGGGGCGGGTACCAGGTGAGGGGGGCGCGGGCGGCGAGCCGGACGACCTCCTTGGGTTCGACGATGGGGAGGGTGCGGGTCCAGGTCTCCCAGAACTTGATGCCCTTTTTGAAGGTCTTGGTGCGGTTCTTGGGGCGGCCGTTGAAGACGGAGTGGGTGGGGCCGAGGGCGTAGCCGGTGACCTCGATGCGCAGGGTCTTGTGCAGGACGGTGATGTTGATGAGGAGGTTGATGACGAGCTGGCCGTCCCAGAGGACGAACTGGACGCCGAGGTAGTGGCGGTCGCCGCTGCCGAAGTGCTGTTTGTCGCAGATGTCCTGGAGCTGGGCGCCCCTGACCTGGTACGAGGCGGCGTCGGTGCCGCCGGGGCGGGACACGGCTGAGGCGCCCTCGCCGATGGGGACGACGACCCAGTGCTCGACGTGGGGCGGGGTGAGGCCGCCGGTGTTGATGGGGGTGCGCTCGAGCAGCTTGAGCTGGTCGTGGACGGCGCGGGCGATGTCCCAGCTGCGGAAGGGGTTGATGTCCCGGCCGGGTTCGGTGGGGACGAGGTCCTCGGCGAGCTGCCAGCTGCCCCAGCGGGTGCCCATGCCGAGTATGCCCTTGGGGCCGGCGTAGAAGACGATGTTGCTCTGCTGCTCGGCGGAGAGCTTCTGCAGGCTCTGGCGGAGCTGTTCGGCGGCGCTCTCGCCGGGGTTGCGGGGCACGCTCTCGGGGATCTTGGCGGCGACGGCGCCGCCGTCGAGCAGTCCGGTCCAGCGGTCGCGCAGGTCCTTCGCGGTGCGCTCGCAGGCGGTCTTGGCCCAGAAGCCGCCGATGAGGGGGGCGATGACCATGGCGCGGAGGTAGAGGCCCCAGAAGCCGTGCAGCGGCGCCTTGACCATGGCGACGGTGATCACGACGGCGAGGGCGGCGAGGAGGGTGGTGCCCAGGGCGCCGGCGCGCTTGTTCTGGGCGCCGGCGAGGCTGCGGCGCAGCTGGAAGGCGCCGAGCCAGAGCAGGACGCCGGGCAGGAAGAGCAGCCCGAAGACGGCCATGATGACCGTCAGCTGGGCGTCGCGGATCTTGCGGATGCGGCTGGCGGCGAGGCAGTGCTCGACGATGACCTGGGGTTCGAGGCCGAAGGACTGGATGAGCGGCTTGCGGCCGCTGCCGAGCATGCGGGTCTGCACGGCACGGGCGAAGGCCTCGCCGAGATTGGGCTCGAAGAGTGAGATCCGGGGTTTCTTGACCTCCGAGGTGGCCCAGTCGGAGTTGGCCTTGAGGAGTTCGTCCACGGGGCCGTCGCGGTAGGCCGCCGAGGCCAGGGCCTGTGTCGCCGCGGTGCCTCCGGCACCGCCCGAAACCGGGATCTGCGCACCCGGGCTGAAGTCGTACGCGTCTCCTGCCACTGCTGCCCCCAATGCCGCGTCCGTCCGGACGCGGGCCCGCTCCCGACTGCCGCCCACGGTCTGTGTCATGGGTCGCGTGCTCAGCGTAATGGGGTGGGGTGCCGGCTGTCGTGGGAGATCGGAAAGCCGCCCGCCCCAAGTGAGTTGGGGCGGGCGGCTTGCGAACTATGAGCCGTTCTCGGTCTGTTCGCGAACGCGGTCCGCGACCTGCGGGGGCATGGGCTCGTGCCGCGCGTAGGAACGGCTGAACCGTCCCGTGCCGTGCGACAGGGAGCGCAGGTCCACCGCGTACCGGCCGATCTCGATCTCCGGCACCTCGGCGCGCACCAGCGTCCGGCCGGAGCCGGACTGCTCGGTGCCCACCACCCGGCCGCGCCGCCCGGACAGGTCGCTCATGACCGGGCCGACGTAGTCGTCGGAGACCAGGACCTGGATCTCGGCGACGGGCTCGAGGAGGTGGATGCGGGTCTCGGCGGCGGCCTCGCGCAGGGCGAGGGCGCCGGCGGTCTGGAAGGCCGCGTCCGAGGAGTCCACCGAGTGGGCCTTGCCGTCGAGGAGGGTGACCCGCACGTCGACCAGGGGGTAGCCCGCGGCGACGCCGCGGGCGGCCTGGGCCCGTACGCCCTTCTCGACCGAGGGGATGAACTGGCGGGGGACCGCGCCGCCCACGACCTTGTCGACGAACTCGATGCCGCTGCCGCCGGGCAGCGGCTCGACCTCGATCTCGCAGATGGCGTACTGGCCGTGGCCGCCGGACTGCTTGACGTGCCGGCCGCGGCCGGTGGCGCGGGAGCCGAAGGTCTCGCGGAGCGAGACCTTGTGGGGCACCACGTCGACCTGGACGCCGTAGCGGGTGCGCAGCCGCTCCAGGGCCACGTCGCGGTGGGCCTCGCCCAGGCACCACAGGACGACCTGGTGGGTGTGCGGGTTGTGCTCCAGGCGCATGGTGGGGTCCTCGGCCACCAGGCGCGCCAGGCTGTGGGAGAGCTTGTCCTCGTCCGCCTTGCTGTGGGCCTCGATGGCCACGGGCAGCAGCGGGTCGGGCATGAGCCAGGGTTCCATCAGCAGCGGGTCGTTCTTCGCGGAGAGGGTGTCCCCGGTCTCGGCGCTGGCGAGCTTGGCGACGCAGGCGATGTCGCCGGCGACGGCCTGGGACAGCTGCCGCTGCTGCTTGCCGAAGGGCTGGGACAGGGCGCCGATCCGCTCGTCGACGTCGTGGTCCTCGTGCCCGCGGTCCTCCATGCCGTGCCCGGAGACGTGCACGGTCTCGTCGGGCCGCAGGGTGCCGGAGAAGACCCGGACCAGGGAGACGCGGCCGACGTAGGGGTCCGAGGCGGTCTTGATCACCTCGGCGGCCAGCGGCCCGGCCGGATCGCACGTCAGCGGCGGGCGGGGGCTGCCGTCGGGTGTGGTGACCTCCGGCGGCGTCCGCTCGGGCGGGGTGGGGAAGCCGCCGGTGACCAGCTCCAGCAGCTCCACGGTGCCCAGCCCCTGGCGTGCGCCCTCCTGGGCGGGCGCGGCGGCCAGCACCGGGTGGAAGCTGCCCCGGGCCACGGCCCGCTCGAGATCCTCGATGAGGGTCTTGACGTCGATCTCCTCGCCGCCGAGGTAGCGGTCCATGAGGGTCTCGTCCTCGCTCTCGGCGATGATCCCCTCGATGAGGCGGTTGCGTGCCTCCTCGATCAGCGGGAGCTGGTCGTCGTCGGGCGCGGTCTCGGTCCGCGTGCCGGAGGAGTAGTCGAAGACGCGCCGGGTGAGCAGTCCGACGAGGCCGGCCACCGGCCGGTGGCCGTCGGGGCCCTCCTTTCCGTGCAGCGGGAGGTACAGGGGGAGGACGCCGTCGCCGGAGTCGCCCCCGAAGGCGGCGCGGCAGGTTTCCGTCATCTCCTCGAAGTCCGCCCGGGCCGCCTCCAGGTGGGTGACCACGATGGCGCGCGGCATGCCGACGGCCGCGCACTCCTCCCACAGCACGCGGGTCGCGCCGGCGACCCCTTCGACGCCCTCCGCCGCCGAGACGACGAAGAGGGCCGCGTCCGCCGCGCGCAGACCGGCCCTCAGCTCGCCGACGAAGTCGGCGTAGCCGGGTGTGTCCAGCAGGTTGATCTTGATCCCGGCCCATTCGACGGGCACCAGGGACAGCTGTACGGAGCGTTGCTGGCGGTGCTCGATCTCGTCGTAGTCGGACAGTGCCGCGCCGTCCTCGACCCGGCCCGCCCGGTTCACCGCGCCGGTCGCCAGGGCCAGCGCCTCGACCAGCGTCGTCTTGCCCGAGCCGCTGTGGCCGACCAGCACCACGTTCCGGATGTTGCCCGGCCGGTCGGCCGCCACTGCTCTGCCCGCGGCCCCTGGATGTGCACTCGTCTTCTCGCCCATGTGCCTCGCCTCCCGGTCGACACCTGCGGTCCTTCGAGCTTTCCACCGTGGTCACGCTGCGTCCATACGTCGCACACGGGGACGCAACCGTCCGCCCCCCGCGCGAGCCGCCGACGGCGGGCGGCCGTGGCGGGCGTGACCTGCGCCATGGCCCGGGGGAGCGACGTGTGCGCGGCGGCCCGGGACGGGCTGGCTACGATGGGCCAGCCGGTGGCCTTCCGACCACCCGGCCCGATCACTACCTTCCGGGAAGGCCATGCTGAACAAGTACGCGCGTGCTTTCTTCACGCGTGTTCTCACACCGTTCGCCGCCCTGCTCATCCGCCTGGGGGTCAGCCCCGACGCGGTGACCCTCATCGGTACCGGTGGTGTGGTGGCGGGCGCGCTGGTCTTCTACCCCCAGGGCGAGTTCTTCTGGGGAACGATCGTCATCACGCTGTTCGTCTTCTCCGACCTCGTCGACGGCAACATGGCGCGGCAGCTGGGCCGCTCCAGCCGCTGGGGCGCCTTCCTGGACTCCACCCTCGACCGCGTCGCCGACTCGGCGATCTTCGGCGGGCTCGCGCTCTGGTACGCCGGGCGGGGCGACGACATCGCGCTGTGCGCGGTGGCGATCTTCTGCCTCGCCAGCGGCCAGGTCGTGTCGTACACCAAGGCGCGCGGCGAGAGCATCGGCCTGCCGGTGAACGTCAACGGCCTGGTCGAGCGCGCCGAACGCCTGGTGATCTCGCTGGTGGCGTGCGGCCTCTCGGGCCTGCACACGTTCGGCGTGCCGCACATCGACATCCTGCTGCCCATCGCGCTGTGGATCGTGGCCGCCGGCAGCCTGGTCACCCTGATCCAGCGGGTGATCACCGTCCGCCGTGAGTCCGCCGAGGCGGACGCCGCCGTCGCGGCCGGCGGGGGCGAGGCCGGGTGAGGGAACGCCTGACGGACGCGCTGTACGGACTGGGCTGGGGCACGGTCAAGAAGCTCCCCGAGCCCGTGGCCACGGCCCTGGGCCGGAGCATCGCCGACGCCGCCTGGAAGCGGCGCGGCCAGGGCGTCACGCGCCTGGAGGCCAACCTCGCCCGCGTCGTGCCCGGCGCCGGACCGCAGCGGCTCGCGCAGCTGTCCCGGGCCGGCATGCGCTCGTACATGCGCTACTGGATGGAGTCCTTCCGGCTGCCCGTCTGGAGCGAGGACCGCATCCGCTCCGGCTTCGACCCGGAGGGCGTGGAGCACCTGGAGGAGGCCCTGGCGTCCGGGCGCGGCGTCGTCGCCGCCCTGCCGCACATGGGCAACTACGACCTGGCCGGGGCGTGGGTCACCACGCGCCTGGGGGTGCCCTTCACCACCGTCGCCGAACGGCTCAAGCCGGAGACGCTCTACGACCGCTTCGTCGCCTACCGCGAGGGGCTCGGCATGGAGGTCCTGCCGCACGCCGGCGGCAGCGCCTTCGGCACGCTGGCCCGGCGGCTGCGCGCCGGGGGCCTGGTCTGCCTGGTGGCCGACCGGGACCTGTCGTCCTCCGGGATCGAGGTCGAGTTCTTCGGCGAGGCCGCGAAGATGCCCGCCGGCCCCGCCGCGCTCGCCCTGCAGACCGGCGCCGTGCTGCTGCCGGTCACCCTCTGGTACGACAGCTCCCCGGTGATGCGCGGCCGCGTCCACGCCCCGGTCGAGGTGCCCCGCGAGGGCACCCGGGGGGAGAAGGCCGCGGCCATGACCCAGGCGGTGGCCGACGCCTTCGCCTCCGGCATCGCCGAGCACCCCCAGGACTGGCACATGCTCCAGCGGCTGTGGCTCGCCGACCTCGACCGGCGGCCGCGGCCCGGACGCGACGAGAGCTCCGGAACGGAGAAGCCTTGAGGATCGGGATCGTCTGCCCGTATTCGTGGGACGTCCCCGGGGGCGTGCAGTTCCACATCCGTGACCTCGCCGAGCACCTGATCCGGCAGGGCCACGAGGTGTCGGTCCTGGCGCCCGCGGACGACGAGACGCCGCTGCCGCCGTTCGTCGTCTCCGCCGGGCGGGCCGTGCCCGTCCCCTACAACGGCTCGGTGGCCCGCCTGAACTTCGGCTTCCTGTCCGCCGCGCGGGTGCGCCGCTGGCTGCACGAGGGCGACTTCGACGTCATCCACATCCACGAGCCCACCTCCCCCTCCCTGGGCCTGCTGACCTGCTGGGCCGCGCAGGGCCCCATCGTGGCGACCTTCCACACCTCCAACCCGCGCTCGCGCGCCATGATCGCGGCCTATCCGATCCTGCAGCCCGCCCTGGAGAAGATCAGCGCGCGCATCGCCGTGAGCGAGTACGCCCGCCGCACCCTGGTCGAGCACCTGGGCGGCGACGCGGTCGTCATCCCCAACGGCGTCGACGTGGACTTCTTCGCCCGCGCCGAGCCCCGCCCCGAGTGGCAGGGGGGGACCATCGGCTTCATCGGCCGCATCGACGAGCCCCGCAAGGGCCTGCCCGTCGTGATGCGCGCCCTGCCGGGGATCCTCGCCGAGCGCCCCGGCACCCGGCTGCTGGTGGCCGGGCTGGGCGACGAACGGGAGGCCGTCGCCGCCCTGCCCCCGGAGATGCGCTCCCACGTCGAGTTCCTCGGCATGGTCAGCGACGAGGACAAGGCCCGGCTGCTGCGCAGCGTCGACGTCTACCTCGCGCCCAACACCGGCGGCGAGTCCTTCGGCATCATCCTCGTCGAGGCGATGTCGGCGGGCGCGCCCGTCCTCGCCAGCGACCTCGACGCCTTCGCCCAGGTCCTGGACCAGGGGGCGGCGGGCGAACTGTTCGCCAACGAGGACGCCGACGACCTGGCCGCCGCGGCCGTCCGGCTCCTCGGCGACGCCGGGCGGCGGGCCGAGCTGAGCGAGCGCGGCAGCCGGCACGTGCGGCGCTTCGACTGGGGCACGGTCGGCGCCGACATCCTCGCCGTCTACGAGACGGTCGCGGCCGGCGCGGCGTCGGTCGCCACGGACGAACGCACCGGCTTCCGCGCGCGCTTCGGCCTCGCCCGCGACTGACCGGCACGGGGCGGGGCGGCCGTCGTCCCCGCCGGTGCCCGGCCGGGCGGCCCCCGCCGTGCCGCCGCCCGGCCGGTACTGTGACCTCGCGTGACCACATTGATCTGGATCGCGGCCGCCCTGGTCGTCATCGGCGTCTACCTGAGCTGGACCGCGGGCCGCCTGGACCGGCTGCACAGCCGCATCGACGCGGCGCGCGCTGCGCTGGACGCCCAGCTGCTGCGCCGCGCCTCGGTCGCCCAGGAGCTCGGCACCGCGGGCGTCCTCGACCCCGCCGCCTCGATGGTCCTCTACCAGGCCGCGCACGCCGCGCGGCAGGCGGAGGAGGAGCACCGCGAGGTCGCCGAGAGCGAGCTGAGCCAGGCGCTGCGCGCCGTCTTCGCCGAGGCGCAGCAGGCGGACGTGGTGCGGGAGGCGCCCGGCGGCGAGGAGTCGCTCGAGGAGCTGACCCAGGCCGTGCGGCGGGTGCCCATGGCCCGGAGGTTCCACAACGACGCGGTCCGGGCGGCCCGGGCGCTGCGCAGGCACCGCACGGTGCGCTGGTTCCGCCTCGCGGGCCACGCTCCGTTTCCGATGGCCTTCGAGATGGACGACGAGCCCCCGGCCGTACTCGGCGACCGGACAGGCCACTGACCTCGGATTGGCCCTTTTCCCGGCCCTCGCGCCCTGGGTTTGATGACGCTGCAGCGTTACCGCCCTTGATAGCGAGGTCACATCGTGTCCACCCCCACCCCCGCCCAGACTCCCGAGACCGGCACCGCGCGCGTCAAGCGCGGCATGGCCGAGCAGCTCAAGGGCGGCGTGATCATGGACGTCGTCAACGCCGAGCAGGCGAAGATCGCCGAGGACGCGGGCGCGGTCGCGGTCATGGCCCTCGAGCGGGTGCCGGCCGACATCCGCAAGGACGGCGGCGTGGCCCGGATGTCCGACCCCAACATGATCGAAGAGATCATCGGCGCCGTCTCCATCCCGGTCATGGCCAAGTCCCGCATCGGCCACTTCGTCGAGGCCCAGGTCCTGCAGTCCCTCGGCGTCGACTACATCGACGAGTCCGAGGTCCTCACCCCGGCCGACGAGATCAACCACTCCGACAAGTGGGCGTTCACCACCCCCTTCGTCTGCGGTGCCACCAACCTGGGCGAGGCCCTGCGCCGCATCGCCGAGGGCGCGGCCATGATCCGCTCCAAGGGCGAGGCCGGCACCGGCAACGTCGTGGAGGCCGTGCGCCACCTGCGTCAGATCAAGAACGAGATCGCCAAGCTGCGCGGCTTCGACAACAACGAGCTCTACGCCGCCGCCAAGGAGCTGCGCGCCCCCTACGAGCTGGTCAAGGAGGTCGCCGAGCTCGGCAAGCTGCCGGTCGTGCTGTTCTCCGCCGGTGGTGTGGCCACCCCGGCCGACGCCGCGCTGATGCGCCAGCTCGGTGCCGAGGGCGTCTTCGTCGGCTCCGGCATCTTCAAGTCCGGCGACCCGGCCAAGCGCGCCGCCGCCATCGTGAAGGCCACCACCTTCTACGACGACCCGAAGATCATCGCGGACGCCTCCCGCAACCTGGGCGAGGCCATGGTCGGCATCAACTGCGACACCCTGCCCGAGGACCAGCGCTACGCCAACCGCGGCTGGTAACACCCGTTCTTCCCCAGGTGGGCGGCCCGCGTCAGGTGCGGGCCGCCCACCGGCGGTCGTACATCCGAGAGGTAGTCCCCCCGTGTCCACCCCCACCATCGGCGTCCTCGCCCTCCAGGGCGACGTCCGCGAACACCTCATCGCCCTCGCCGCGGCCGACGCGCTCGCCCGCCCGGTGCGCCGCCCCGAGGAGCTCGCCGAGGTCGACGGCCTGGTCATCCCCGGCGGCGAGTCCACCACCATGTCCAAGCTCGCGGTCGTCTTCGGGATGCTCGAGCCGCTGCGCGAGCGCGTGCGGGCCGGCATGCCCGTCTACGGCACCTGCGCGGGCATGATCATGCTCGCGGACAAGATCCTGGACGGCCGTGAGGACCAGGAGACGCTCGGCGGCATCGACATGATCGTGCGCCGCAACGCCTTCGGCCGGCAGAACGAGTCCTTCGAGGCGAAGGTCGAGGTGGCCGGCATCGACGGCGGCCCCGTCGAGGGCGTCTTCATCCGCGCCCCCTGGGTCGAGTCCGTGGGCGCCGCGGCCGAGATCCTCGCCACCCACGACGGGCACACCGTCGCCGTGCGCCAGGGGAACGTGCTGGCCACGTCCTTCCATCCGGAGCTCACCGGCGACCACCGCGTCCACGGCCTGTTCGTGGACATGGTGCGCGCGGCGCAGTAGCCCGGTCCCGGTAGGATCTCTGTCGTTCGTTACGAATTGGGTTACGCGAAGGAGACAGGCGGATGTCCGGCCACTCTAAATGGGCTACGACGAAGCACAAGAAGGCCGTGATCGACGCCAAGCGCGGCAAGCTCTTCGCGAAGCTCATCAAGAACATCGAGGTCGCGGCCCGCATGGGTGGCGTCGACATCGAGGGCAACCCGACCCTCTATGACGCCATCCAGAAGGCCAAGAAGCAGTCGGTCCCGAACAAGAACATCGACTCCGCGGTCAAGCGCGGCGGCGGTCTCGAGGCGGGTGGCGCCGACTACGAGACGATCATGTACGAGGGCTACGGCCCCAACGGCGTCGCCGTGCTCATCGAGTGCCTCACCGACAACCGCAACCGCGCCGCCTCCGACGTGCGCGTCGCCATGACCCGCAACGGCGGTTCGATGGCCGACCCGGGCTCGGTGTCCTACCTGTTCAACCGCAAGGGCGTCATCATCGTCCCCAAGGGCGAGCTGACCGAGGACGACGTGCTCGGCGCGGTCCTGGACGCCGGTGCCGAGGAGGTCAACGACCTCGGTGAGAGCTTCGAGGTCATGAGCGAGGCCACCGACCTGGTCGCGGTCCGCACCGCGCTCCAGGAGGCGGGCATCGACTACGACTCCGCCGAGGCCAACTTCGTCCCCACCATGCAGGTGGAGCTCGACGAGGACGCCGCGCGCAAGATCTTCAAGCTGATCGACGCCCTCGAGGACAGCGACGACGTGCAGAACGTCTTCGCCAACTTCGACGTCTCCGACGACGTCATGGCGAAGGTCGACGCGTAAGGGTTCCGGCTGCGGTCGGCGGACGGGCCGGTGGGACACGCTGTCCCGCCGGCCCGTCGCGTTGTCAGTGGCAGCGGATAGCCTGCTGCGGCAGGTGGATCCGGCCGATCGAGGGGAGGGGCGCGCTATGCGGGTGCTGGGGGTGGACCCGGGGCTGACCCGGTGCGGCGTCGGGGTGGTGGAAGGCGTCGCGGGCCGCCCGCTGCGCATGGTGGGCGTCGGCGTCGTGCGCACCCCGGCGGACGCCGAGGTTGCCGACCGGCTCGTCCTCATAGAGCGCGGCATCGAGCAGTGGCTCGACGAGCACTCCCCGGAGTACGTCGCCGTCGAGCGCGTCTTCAGCCAGCACAACGTCCGTACGGTCATGGGCACCGCCCAGGCCAGCGCGGTCGCCATGCTCTGTGCCGCCCGCCGTGGCCTGCCCGTCGCCCTGCACACCCCCAGCGAGGTCAAGGCCGCCGTCACCGGCTCCGGCCGGGCCGACAAGGCCCAGGTCGGCTCCATGGTCACCCGGCTGCTGCGGCTCGACGCGCCGCCGAAGCCGGCGGACGCCGCCGACGCCCTGGCGCTGGCGATCTGCCACATCTGGCGGGCCCCGGCGACCAACCGCCTGCAGCAGATCGCGGCCGCCCACCGCCGCGCCACCGCACCCGTACGTCTCCCGAAGGGCACCCGATGATCGCCTTCGTCTCCGGGCCGGTCGCGGCCCTCGCCCCGGACACCGCCGTCGTCGAGGTCGGCGGGATCGGCATGGCCGTCCAGTGCACGCCCGGCACGCTCTCCGGGCTGCGCGTCGGGCAGCAGGCCCGGCTCGCCACGTCCCTCGTCGTCCGCGAGGACTCCCTGACGCTCTACGGCTTCGCCGACGACGACGAGCGGCAGACCTTCGAGCTGCTGCAGACCGCCAGCGGCGTCGGCCCGCGCCTGGCGCAGGCCATGCTCGCCGTGCACAGCCCCGACGCGCTGCGGCGCGCGTTCGCCTCCGGCGACGAGAAGGCGCTCACGGCCGTGCCGGGCATCGGCAAGAAGGGCGCGCAGAAGCTGCTGCTGGAGCTCAAGGACCGGCTGGGCGCACCGGTGGGTTCCGCCGCCGCGGCGGTGGGCGCCCCGGTCACGCAGGGCTGGCGCGACCAGCTGCACGCCGCCCTCGTCGGCCTCGGTTACGCCACGCGCGAGGCGGACGAGGCCGTCGCGGCGGTCACGCCCCGGGCCGAGGCCGCCCTCGCCGAGGGCGCCCAGCCGCAGGTCGGCTCGCTGCTGCGGGCCGCGCTGCAGACCCTGAACCGGGCCCGCTGAGAACGCCGACAAGCACCCCGCCGAGCACTTCCGACCGTGAGGTTTCCACCGTGAACTGGGACGACGAGTCCGCACCCGTCACCACCACTGGTGACGGCGACCGCCTGGTCAAGGCCGCCGCCGACGGCGACGACCGGGCCGTCGAGGCCGCACTGCGGCCCAAGGACCTGGGCGAGTTCGTCGGCCAGGAGCGGGTCCGCGAGCAGCTGGACCTCGTGCTGAAGGCCGCCCGCGCCCGGGGCGCGACCGCCGACCACGTCCTGCTGTCCGGGGCCCCCGGACTCGGCAAGACCACCCTCTCGATGATCATCGCGGCCGAGATGGGCGCCCCCATCCGCATCACCTCGGGCCCCGCCATCCAGCACGCCGGCGACCTGGCCGCGATCCTGTCCTCCCTCACCGAGGGCGAGGTGCTCTTCCTCGACGAGATCCACCGCATGTCCCGCCCCGCCGAGGAGATGCTCTACATGGCGATGGAGGACTTCCGGGTCGACGTCATCGTCGGCAAGGGCCCCGGCGCCACCGCCATCCCCCTCGAGCTCCCGCCGTTCACCCTGGTCGGCGCGACCACCCGGGCCGGGCTGCTGCCGCCCCCGCTGCGCGACCGCTTCGGCTTCACCGGCCACATGGAGTTCTACGCCCCCGTCGAGCTGCAGCGCGTCATCCACCGCTCGGCCCGGCTGCTGGACGTGGAGATAGAGGAGGCGGGCGCCGCCGAGATCGCCGGCCGCTCCCGGGGCACGCCCCGCATCGCCAACCGCCTGCTGCGCCGCGTCCGCGACTACGCCCAGGTCAAGGCCGACGGGGTGGTGACGCAGGAGATCGCCGCCCAGGCCCTGCAGGTGTACGAGGTCGACGCCCGGGGCCTGGACCGGCTGGACCGTGCCGTGCTCGGCGCGCTGCTCAAGCTCTTCGGCGGCGGCCCGGTGGGGCTGTCCACCCTGGCCGTGGCCGTGGGCGAGGAGCGCGAGACCGTCGAGGAGGTGGCGGAGCCCTTCCTGGTGCGGGAGGGACTGCTGGCGCGTACGCCCAGGGGCCGGGTGGCAACGCCGGCGGCCTGGGCCCACCTCGGGCTGACGCCCCCCGGGCAGGGCCCCACGGGCCCCGGCCAGCAGGGACTCTTCGATCGGTGACGGTGTGGGGGCTGGTCCGCTCAGGAACCGCGGTGCCATGCTGGGCGTTGTTCCATAGGTGCGGGCTCGCTTAGACTCCGCCGATGCCGTCCGTACCGGTGCGGCATACCACCCCCGTAGACCAGGCCGCGTCCCCAAGCGGTCGTGTGAAGGAAACCCCGTCCCGTGAATATCGTGACTCTCCTGCCGTTCATCGTGCTTATCGGGGCCATGTTCCTGATGACCCGGTCGGCGAAGAACAAGCAGCGCCAGGCGATGCAGATGCGCGACCAGATGCAGCCGGGTACCGGTGTCCGGACGATCGGCGGCATGTACGCCACCGTCAAGGAGATCCACGAGGACACCGTTCTCCTCGAGGTCGCCCCGAGCGTGCACGCGATCTTTGCCAAGAACGCCATCGGCGCCGTGCTGGAGGACGCGGAGTACAACCGCATCGTCCACGGCCTGGAGCCGGAGGAGACCCCGGTGGTCCCGGACGACGCCTCCGCGCTGACCGAGGCCGTCGAGACCGGTGAGCCCCCGGCCGAGCAGAAGATCGACCTGGGCAAGGGCGCGGCCGCCGGCGACGAGGCGAAGAAGGCCGAGGAGCCGAAGAAGGCCGACGACCCGGCCGAGGCGGAGACCAAGGACGCCAAGCGGGACGGCGACACCGACGCGAAGTAGCCCCTTTCCGGAACCGCGGAGCACCCACTGAGCGGTGCGCCGCGGTTCCGTTACGGTCTAGGCTCCGGCGGGGGGCAGGTCCCCACAACACATCGTGGCCGTCCGGCGAACACCCGACGCCCGGCGGTTGGACAGGGAGAAACGACAAGGTGGCAGCACCGAAGAAGGGCCGCAGGTCCCCGGGCGGCCAGGGGAGGCCGGGCCGTGTCCTGGCCCTGATCCTGATCGCCATGGTGGCGCTCACCGGGGGGATGTTCGCCTCCGGGCACACCACGCCACGGTTGGGCATCGACCTCGCGGGCGGCACGAGCTTCACGCTCGAGGCCAAGAACCAGCCCGGCAGGCCCAACGCGATCAACGCGACCAACATGAACACGGCCGTCGGCATCATCGAGCGGCGTGTCAACGGTCTCGGTGTCACCGAGTCCGAGGTCCAGACGCAGGGCGACAACCACATCATCGTGAACATCCCCAAGGGGACGGACGCGAAGCAGGCCCGTCAGCAGGTCGGCACCACCGCCCAGCTCGGCTTCCGGCCCGTTCTGACCGCCACTGCCGGTGTCAAGACCCCTGAGCCCGCGCCCGGCGCGACGGGCGACAAGGACAAGGGCGACAAGGCCAAGCAGGACGAGAAGACCGGCGAGAAGAACAAGGGCGACAAGAGCACCGGGGCCACGACCAAGCCCTCCGGCTCGCCGTCCCCGACCGCCAGCGCCAGCCCCCAGGGCCGGCCGGTCACCGACGCCCTGAAGGCCGACAAGGACGACGCCACCCCGGGTGCGTCCGCCTCCGCGTCCGCCAAGGCGGACGGGAAGAAGGACGAGAAGAAGGCGCCGACGCCCACCCCGGCGCCGGGCGACGCGGCCGCGCTGCAGAAGAAGCTCGACGCCCTGGACTGCTCCACCAAGGAGGGTCGCGCCAAGGCCAACGAGGCCGCCGCCGGCGCCGCGCCGACCGACATGATCGTCGCGTGCCGCAAGGACGGCCAGGTCAAGGAGATCCTGGGCCCGGTGGCCGTCGAGGGCACCAACGTCAGCGACGCCAGCGCCGTCTTCGACACCCAGCAGGGCAAGGGCTGGCTCGTCCAGCTCAAGTTCGACTCCACCGGCGCCAAGAAGTTCGCCCAGGTCACCGGCCAGCTGGCCACCAAGCAGTCCCCGCAGAACCAGTTCGCGATCGTCCTGGACGGCGAGGTCGTCTCCGACCCGTCCGTGACCAGCTCGATCGGCGGCGGCCAGGCGGAGATCTCCGGCGGCTTCACCCAGCAGAGCGCCTCGGAACTGGCCAACGTGCTGTCCTACGGCGCCCTGCCGCTGTCGTTCGACGTGGTCACCGAGACCACCGTGACCGCCGCGCTCGGCGGCGAGCAGCTGCGCGCCGGCCTGATCGCCGGTGCCATCGGCCTCGCCCTGGTCATCGTCTACCTGGTGGCGTACTACCGCGGTCTCGCGCTCGTCGCCCTCGCCAGCCTCGCGGTCTCCGCGATCCTCACCTACACGATCATGGTGCTCCTCGGCCCGGCCATCGGCTTCGCGCTGAACCTGCCGGCCGTCTGCGGTGCCATCGTGGCGATCGGCATCACCGCCGACTCCTTCATCGTGTACTTCGAGCGCATCCGCGACGAGATCCGCGAGGGCCGCACGCTGCGCCCGGCCGTGGAGCGCGGCTGGCCGCGCGCCCGCCGCACCATCCTGGTGTCCGACTTCGTGTCCTTCCTCGCCGCCGCGGTGCTCTTCATCGTCACCGTCGGCAAGGTGCAGGGCTTCGCGTTCACCCTCGGCCTGACCACGCTCCTCGACGTCGTCGTGGTCTTCCTCTTCACCAAGCCGCTGATGACGGTCCTGGCCCGCCGGAAGTTCTTCGCCAGCGGCCACCCCTGGTCCGGCCTGGACCCCGCCCGGCTGGGCGTCAGGCCGCCGCTGCGGGCCTCCCGCCGCCGTTCCGCCCCCGTCGACCCGAAGGAGGCGTGAGATGTCGCGACTCGGCAACCTCGGTGCCAGGCTCTACCGCGGTGAGGTCGGCTACGACTTCGTCGGCAAGCGGAAGATCTGGTACGGCATCTCGATCCTCATCACCATCACGGCCATCGTCGGCCTGGCGGTGCGCGGCCTGAACATGGGCATCGAGTTCTCCGGCGGCGCGGTCTTCAACTCGCCCCCGACCTCGGTCTCGGCCACCCAGGCCCAGCAGACGGCCGAGGACGCCTCCGGCCACCCCGCCGTCGTCCAGAAGTTGGGCAACAAGACCCTCCGGGTCCAGGTCAGCGAGCTCACCACCGAGCAGTCGCGCAAGACCCAGGAGGCGCTGGCCAAGAAGCTCGCCGTCCCGGTCGACAAGATCAACACCGACATCGTCGGCCCGAGCTGGGGCGACCAGATCGCCAACAAGGCCTGGACCGGCCTGGCGGTCTTCATGATCCTCGTGGTGATCTACCTGGCCATCGCCTTCGAATGGCGGATGGCCGTGGCCGCCCTGATCGCGCTGATCCACGACCTCACCATCACCGTCGGCGTCTACGCGCTGGTGGGCTTCGAGGTCACCCCGGGCACCGTGATCGGTCTGCTGACCATCCTCGGTTACTCCCTCTACGACACCGTCGTCGTCTTCGACGGTCTCAAGGAGAGCGCCAAGGACATCACCAAGCAGACCCGCTTCACCTACAGCGAGATCGCCAACCGCAGCCTCAACGGCACGCTGGTCCGCTCGATCAACACCACCGTCGTGGCGCTGCTGCCGGTCGCCGGCCTGCTGTTCATCGGCGGCGGCTTCCTCGGCGCGGGCATGCTCAACGACATCTCGCTCGCCCTGTTCGTCGGCCTCGCGGCCGGCGCCTACTCCTCGATCTTCATCGCCACCCCGCTGGTCGCCGACCTCAAGGAGCGCGACCCGCAGATGAAGGCCCTGGCCAAGCGCGTGCGCGCCCGGCGCGCCGCCGACGCGGCCAAGGACGGGTCGGGGGACGCGGCCGGATCCGCCGACGCGGCGGGCGAGGACGAGGACGAGGACGTGCAGGACGCGGCGGCGGGCGTCGTCGGCCAGCGCGGCCAGGGTGCCGGCCGCAGCCGCGGCCGCGGCGGCCGTCCCTCGGGGAAGCGCCGATGAGCGCCACCCGCGCCTCCGGCGCCGACCAGGACCTGCGGGAGCTGCTGCTCAGCCGGATCCACGACGTCCCGGACTACCCCAAGCCGGGCGTGACGTTCAAGGACATCACCCCGCTGCTCGCCGACGCCACCGCGTTCGCCGCGCTGACGGACGCCTTCGCCGAGCTGTGCCGGCGCCACGACGCCACCAAGGTCATCGGCCTGGAGGCGCGCGGCTTCATCCTCGCCGCCCCCGTCGCCGTGCGCGCCGGGCTCGGCTTCGTGCCCGTGCGCAAGGCCGGCAAGCTGCCCGGCGCCACGCTCGCCCAGGCCTACGAGCTGGAGTACGGCACCGCCGAGATCGAGCTGCACGCCGACGCGCTCGTCCCCGGCGACCGGGTCCTCGTCATCGACGACGTCCTGGCCACCGGCGGCACCGCCGAGGCCTCGCTCAAGCTGATCCGCCGGGCGGGCGCCGAGGTGGCGGGCGTCGCCGTGCTGATGGAGCTCGGCTTCCTGCCGGGCCGCGAGCGCCTGGCCGGCGAGCTCGGCGGGGCGCCGCTGGAGGCGCTGATCACCGTCTGACCGCGACGGCGCGCCGCACGGCGCGCGAAACGCCCCGAGGCGGGCACCGGGAAGCTCCCGGTGCCCGCCTCGCGTTATCCCTGACGTCCCTTGTTGCGTCAGCAGCCGCACGGCGGTCCGGCGGCCGGGATCGATACCATGGCAGTCCGGACCTGATCGGGGGGCCGGAACGCATGAGGAGTGCTCTTGCCAGACGAGGTTCAGCCGCTCTCTCCCAGACTCCGTCCGGGGGGATCCCCAGCCGCCCAAGAAGACAAGACGTCTCCCGAGGCCGCGGCGGGCAAGGGCACGCCCGCCGGCCCCGCCGGGGGCACGAGCGGTCCCGCGCCCGCGACCGACGCGCGCAAGGCGGCCGAACCGCCCCACAAGACCGCCCCGCAGGGCCCCGCCCCGGCCGCCCCGGCCCGCGCGGCCGCGCCCCAGGGCGCCGTCTCCCGCACCGGCTCCTCCAGCCGGGTCCGCGCCCGCCTCGCCCGTCTGGGCGTACAGCGCTCCAGCCCGTACAACCCGGTGCTCGAGCCGCTGCTGCGCATCGTGCGCGGGAACGACCCGAAGGCCGACACCACCACGCTCCGCCAGATCGAGCGCGCCTACCAGGTCGCCGAGCGCTGGCACCGCGGCCAGAAGCGCAAGAGCGGCGACCCGTACATCACCCACCCCCTCGCCGTCACCACGATCCTCGCCGAGCTGGGCATGGACCCCGCCACCCTGATGGCCGGCCTGCTGCACGACACCGTCGAGGACACCGAGTACGGCCTGGAGGACCTGCGCCGGGACTTCGGTGACCAGGTCGCCCTCCTCGTGGACGGCGTCACCAAGCTCGACCGCGTGCAGTTCGGCGAGGCCGCGCAGGCCGAGACCGTGCGCAAGATGGTCGTCGCCATGGCCAAGGACCCGCGCGTCCTGGTCATCAAGCTCGCCGACCGCCTGCACAACATGCGCACCATGCGCTACCTCAAGCGGGAGAAGCAGGAGAAGAAGGCCCGCGAGACCCTCGAGATCTACGCCCCGCTGGCGCACCGGCTGGGCATGAACACCATCAAGTGGGAGCTCGAGGACCTCGCCTTCGCGATCCTCTACCCCAAGATGTACGACGAGATCGTCCGTCTCGTCGCCGAGCGCGCCCCCAAGCGCGACGAGTACCTGGCCATCGTCACCGACGAGGTCCAGGCCGACCTGCGCGCCGCCCGCATCAAGGCGACCGTCACCGGCCGCCCGAAGCACTACTACAGCGTCTACCAGAAGATGATCGTGCGGGGCCGCGACTTCGCCGAGATCTACGACCTGGTGGGCATCCGCGTCCTCGTCGACACCGTCCGCGACTGCTACGCGGCGCTCGGCACCGTCCACGCCCGGTGGAACCCGGTCCCGGGGCGGTTCAAGGACTACATCGCGATGCCCAAGTTCAACATGTACCAGTCGTTGCACACGACGGTCATAGGGCCCAGCGGCAAGCCCGTCGAGCTGCAGATCCGCACCTTCGACATGCACCGCCGCGCCGAGTACGGCATCGCCGCGCACTGGAAGTACAAGCAGGAGGCCGTCGCCGGCGCCTCCAAGATCCGCACGGACGTGCCGAAGAACGCCGGCAAGAACCAGGACACCGTCAATGACATGGCCTGGCTGCGGCAGCTGCTCGACTGGCAGAAGGAGACCGAGGACCCGGGCGAGTTCCTGGAGTCCCTGCGCTTCGACCTCTCGCGCAACGAGGTCTTCGTCTTCACGCCCAAGGGCGACGTCATAGCCCTCCCGGCCGGCGCCACCCCCGTCGACTTCGCCTACGCCGTCCACACCGAGGTCGGCCACCGCACCATAGGGGCGAGGGTCAACGGGCGGCTGGTGCCGCTGGAGTCGACCCTCGACAACGGCGACCTGGTCGAGGTCTTCACCTCCAAGGCGCCCGGCGCCGCCCCCTCCCGGGACTGGCTGGGCTTCGTCAAGTCCCCCCGCGCCCGCAACAAGATCCGTGCCTGGTTCTCCAAGGAGCGCCGCGACGAGGCCATCGAGCAGGGCAAGGACGCCATCGCGCGGGCCATGCGCAAGCAGAACCTGCCGATCCAGCGCATCCTCACCGGCGACTCGCTGGTCACCCTCGCCCACGAGATGCGCTATCCCGACATCTCCTCCCTCTACGCCGCCATCGGCGAGGGCCACGTCGCGGCCCAGGGCGTGGTGCAGAAGCTCGTCCAGGCCCTGGGCGGCGAGGACGCGGCCACCGAGGACATCGAGGAAGAGGCGGCGCCGATCCGCGGCCGCTCCAAGCGGCGCTCCAGCGCCGACCCGGGCGTGGTCGTCAAGGGCGTCGACGACGTCTGGGTCAAGCTGGCCCGCTGCTGCACGCCCGTCCCCGGCGACCCGATCATCGGCTTCGTCACCCGGGGCAACGGCATCTCGGTCCACCGCGCCGACTGCGTGAACGTCGACTCGCTCTCGCAGCAGCCCGAGCGGATCATCGACGTCGAGTGGGCGCCCACCCAGTCCTCGGTCTTCCTCGTCGCCATCCAGGTGGAGGCGCTGGACCGCTCCCGGCTGCTGTCGGACGTCACCCGCGTGCTGTCCGACCAGCACGTCAACATCCTCTCCGCCGCCGTGCAGACCTCCCGCGACCGGGTGGCCACCTCGCGCTTCACCTTCGAGATGGGCGACCCCAAGCACCTCGGGCACGTGCTCAAGGCGGTGCGGGGCGTGGAGGGCGTCTACGACGTCTACCGCGTGACGTCGGCCCGCCGGCCGTAGCCCGCGCATACGTAAGGGCTCCGGCAATAGCCGGAGCCCCTTACGTCATGCCTTGCGGCGTCAGCCGCCGAACTCCTCCAGGCCCTTCAGGGCCTGGTCCAGCAGTGCCTTGCGGCCCTCGAGCTCCTTGGCGAGCTTGTCGGCCTTGGCGTCATTGCCGGCCGCACGCGCCTTGTCGACCTGCTCCTGCAGCTTGTCGACCGCCGACTGCAGCTGCCCGGTCAGACCGGCCGCACGCGCCCGCGCCTCGGGGTTCGTGCGCCGCCACTCGGCCTCCTCGGCCTCCTGGATGGCGCGCTCGACCGCGTGCATCCGGCCCTCGATCTTCGGCCGGGCGTCGCGCGGCACGTGGCCGATGGCCTCCCAGCGCTCGTTGATCGAACGGAACGCCGCCCGCGCCGACTTCAGGTCCGTCACCGGGAGCAGCTTCTCGGCCTCGACGACCAGCTCCTCCTTGAGCGTGAGGTTGCCCTGCTGCTCGGCGTCGCGCTCGGCGAACACCTCGCTGCGCGCCTGGAAGAAGACGTCCTGCGCGCCGCGGAAGCGGGCCCACAGCTCGTCCTCCGCCTCGCGCTGCGCGCGCCCGGCGGCCTTCCACTCCGACATCAGGTCGCGGTAGCGCGCGGCCGTGGGGCCCCAGTCCGCCGACCCGGAGAGCGCCTCGGCCTCGGCGACCAGCTTCTCCTTGACCTTGCGGGCGTCCTCGCGCTGCGCGTCCAGCGAGGCGAAGTGCGCCTTGCGCCGCTTGGAGAACGCCGAGCGGGCGTGCGAGAAGCGGTGCCACAGCTCGTCGTCGGTCTTGCGGTCCAGCCGGGGCAGGCCCTTCCAGGTGTCGACCAGGGCGCGCAGCCGCTCGCCCGCCGAGCGCCACTGCTCGCTGGCCGCCAGCTCCTCGGCCTCGGCGACCAGCGCCTCCTTGGCCGTACGGGCCTCCTCGGACTGCTTGGCCTTGGCCGCCTTGCGCTCCTCGCGGCGCGACTCGACGTCGGACACCAGCTTGTCGAGCCGGGTCCGCAGCGCGTCGAGGTCGCCCACCGCGTGGTGCTCGTCGACCTGGGTCCGCAGGTGGTCGATCGCGACCGTCGCGTCCTTGGCCGACAGGTCGGTGGTCCTCACCCGGCGCTCGAGGAGGCCGATCTCGACGACCAAGCCCTCGTACTTGCGCTCGAAGTAAGCCAGAGCCTCCTCCGGAGACCCCGCTTGCCACGATCCGACGACCTGCTCGCCGTCGGCGGTACGCACGTACACGGTCCCCGTCTCATCGACGCGGCCCCACGGGTCGCTGCTCACAGCGCCTCCTCCACATGATGCCGGGGCCGGTGTACGGCCCGCGTGCATCGTCCACAGTTGATCCGGACAGGGCCGCGCCCCGACCGGTCCGGCAGCTTGATCATCCGGGTGCGTACAGCCGCCGGATCAGGCACCCTACACAACGCCAACATAGGCGAACGGCGGCCCGGCTGTCCGTATCCCGCGCGACCGAAATTTCGCCGCGGGGGCGTCAGGATCGCGTCAGGACTTCGCCACGGTCGCCTTGTCGATCACCACGGTCGCGTTCGGGGCGCCGTCGCCGGCTCCGGTCTGCTCGCCCGCGTCGGCGATCTTCTTCAGCGTCTTCATGCCGTCGGCGCCGATGGTGCCGAACGGGGTGTACTGCGGGGGCAGCTGGCTGTCCTGGTAGACGAGGAAGAACTGGCTGCCGCCGGTGTGCGGCTGGCCGGTGTTGGCCATCGCGATGGTGCCGGCGGGGTAGACGTTCCCCTTGAGCCGGGAGTCCTTGAGGTTCTCGTCCGGGAGCGTGTAGCCGGGGCCGCCCTGGCCGGTGCCCTTGGGGTCGCCGCACTGCAGGACGTAGATCCCGCCGGTGGTCAGGCGGTGGCACTTGGTGTGGTCGAGGAACCCTTCCTTCGCCAGGAACTCGAAGGAGTTGACCGTGTGCGGGGCGTTCGCGGCGTCCAGCTTGACGTCGATCGCACCACAGGTGGTCGTCAGGTTCATCGCGTACGACGCCGACTTGTCGACGCTCATCTCCGGCTCCGCCTTCCACGTCTTGGAGGCGGGGGAGCCGGGGGCCGGCTTGGCGCAGGGGTCCGGACCCTTCTTCGGGGTCGGCAGCGCGTCGGCGGCGTCGGCCTTGTCCTTCTTGCCGTCGTCGCCCGACAGCGCGCCCGTGGCGTACGCCGTCGCGCCGGCGGCCAGGACCACGGCGAGGCCGGCGGCGATCACCGCGTTGCGGCGCTGGGCCTTGCGCCGCGCCGCCTCGCGACGCTGCTGCTGCCGTTCGAACTTCTCGCGGGCCAGCTGTCGCCGCCGCTGCTCGTTACTGACCACCGGGTCCTCTCCTCGTGCCGTTTCGTGCATGTCCTGAGCCGCGAATCGCGAGTGTGCCCGTACCGTATACGGGTTCGCGGCGGCGGGAGTGCCGCCGGTAGGCTCTGATCGGGTCGGGTGTCTCCGCCGGGGACTCCGGACGGGGCCACCGCCCCGGCCGTCGACCGACCGAAGACCGACCGACAGTTAAGGACGAACGTGCTCATTGCCGGGTTCCCCGCCGGGGCCTGGGGGACCAACTGCTACCTGGTCGCCCCTGCCGCAGGCGAGGAGTGCGTGATCATCGACCCGGGCCACCAGGCGGCCCAGGGCGTCGAGGAAGCACTGAAGAAGCATCGGCTCAAGCCCGTCGCCGTCGTCCTCACCCACGGCCACCTCGACCACGTCGCCTCGGTCGTCCCCGTGTGCGGCGCCCATGACGTCCCGGCCTGGATCCACCCCGCCGACCGCTACATGATGAGCGACCCGGAGAAGGCCCTCGGCCGCTCCATCGGGCAGCAGCTCATGGGCGAGCTGACCATCGGCGAACCGGACGACGTCAAGGAGCTGACCGACGGCAGCACGCTCGACCTCGCGGGGCTCGAGTTCACCGTCGCGCACGCGCCCGGCCATACCAAGGGGTCGGTGACCTTCCGGATGCCCGAGACCTCCGAGATCCCGTCGGTGTTCTTCTCGGGCGACCTGTTGTTCGCCGGCTCCATCGGACGCACCGACCTGCCCGGCGGTGACCACGCCGAGATGCTCCAGTCGCTGGCACGGGTGTGCCTGCCCCTGGAGGACTCCACCGTGGTGCTGTCCGGCCACGGCCACCAGACGACCATCGGCCACGAGCGCGCCACCAACCCGTACCTGCGGGAAGTGGCCGCCGGCCTTGGAGCCGGGAACCCGGCTCCGCGACGAGGAATGTGACGAGAGTTTCCGTGAGCACCTTCAAGGCCCCCCGGGGCACCTACGACCTGATCCCGCCGGTCTCGGCGGTCTACCTGGCCGTCCGCGAGGCCATCTCCGCGCCGCTCAAGCGGGCCGGCTACGGCTACGTCGAGACCCCCGGCTTCGAGCAGGTCGAGCTGTTCTCCCGCGGCGTCGGCGAGTCCACCGACATCGTGACCAAGGAGATGTACACCCTCACCCAGCGCAGCGAGGGCAGCGAGCGCCTCGCCCTGCGCCCCGAGGGCACCGCCTCCGTGCTGCGCGCCGCCCTGGAGGCCAACCTCCACAAGGCCGGCAACCTCCCCGTCAAGCTCTGGTACTCCGGCTCGTACTACCGCTACGAGCGCCCGCAGAAGGGCCGCTACCGCCACTTCTCGCAGGTCGGTGCCGAGGCCATCGGCGCCGAGGACCCGGTGCTGGACGCCGAGCTGATCATCCTGGCCGTCGACGCCTACAAGTCGCTGGGCCTGAAGAACTTCCGCCTGCTGCTGAACTCGCTGGGCGACAAGGAGTGCCGCCCCGCCTACCGGGCCGCCCTGCAGGACTTCCTGCGCGGCCTGGACCTGGACGACGACACCCGCCGGCGCGTCGAGATCAACCCCCTGCGGGTCCTCGACGACAAGCGCGCGGACGTCCAGAAGCAGCTCGTCGGCGCCCCCATGCTCCGCGACCACCTGTGCGAGGGGTGCAAGGAGTACCACGAGCAGGTGCGCGAGCTGCTGACCGCCGCCGGTGTCGCCTTCGAGGACGACGAGAAGCTCGTGCGCGGCCTGGACTACTACACCCGCACCACCTTCGAGTTCGTCCACGACGGCCTCGGCTCGCAGTCCGCGGTCGGCGGCGGCGGCCGCTACGACGGCCTGTCCGAGATGATCGGCGGCCCCGCGCTGCCGTCCGTCGGCTGGGCGCTCGGCGTGGACCGCACGGTACTGGCGCTGGAGGCGGAGGGCGTCGAGCTCGAACTGCCCGCCGCCACCCAGGTCTTCGCCGTGCCGCTCGGCGACGAGGCCCGCCGCGTGCTGTTCGGCCTGGTGACCGAGCTGCGCCGGGCGGGCGTCGCGACGGACTTCGCCTTCGGCGGAAAGGGCCTGAAGAACGCCATGAAGTCGGCCAACCGTTCCGGCGCGCGTTTCGCCCTCGTGGCGGGCGAGCGGGACCTGGCCGAGGGCGTGGTGCAGCTCAAGGACCTGGAGAGCGGCGAACAGAAGGCCGTTCCGCTCGACACCGTGGTGAGTGAAGTCCTTTCGGCCCAAGGCTGATTCACAGGCTACTGGTGCAGAATGGGCGACTACGGCCTAGTGATGGGATCGACAGCGCTATGACGACTTCGGCACTCGAACGCGACACGGATGGCGTGGAGCGGGACGGGCCCGCCCGGGGTGCGGTGGGCGGCAGCCGTGCGTTCGCCTGGCTGCTGGTGATCACCGGTGCCGCGGGGCTGCTGGCCTCGTGGGTCATCACGATCGACAAGTTCAAGATCCTCGAGGCCAAGGTCGACGGGAAGACGTTCACCCCCGGGTGCAGCCTCAACCCCATCGTCTCCTGCGGCAACATCATGGAGAGCGCCCAGGCCAAGGCCTTCGGGTTCCCCAACCCGATGCTGGGCCTGGTCGCCTACGGTGTGATCATCGCGGTCGGCATGGGCCTGCTCGCCGGTGCCCGCTACCGCCGCTGGTACTGGCTGGGCATGGAGGCCGGCTGCCTCTTCGGCGTCGGCTTCGTGACCTGGCTGCAGTACCAGTCGCTGTACGTGATCGGCTCGCTGTGCCTGTGGTGCTGCCTGGCCTGGGTCGCCACGATCGTCATGTTCTGGTACGTGACCGTGCAGAACCTCCGCCACGGCTTCATCCCCGCGCCCGAGGGTCTCAAGCGGGGCCTGCTGGAGTTCCACTGGGTGGTGCCGGTGCTGTGGATCGGCGTCATCGGCATGCTGATCCTCACCAAGTGGTGGTGGTTCTGGACCGGCGGCACGGCCTGACCGCCCGCACCGCCTGCCCGGCTTGATCAACGCCGCCGGACCTTCGGGTCCGGCGGCGTTGTCAGTGGAGTGGCATAGGGTTTCGAGCGTGGAGCCCGACCTGTTCACCGCGGCCGCAGAGGACCGCCAGGAGAAGGACCCGGCGGCCAGTCCGCTGGCCGTCCGCATGCGCCCCCGCACCCTCGACGAGGTGGTGGGGCAGGCGCATCTGCTCAAGTTGGGCAGCCCGCTGCGCCGCCTGGTGGGGGAGGGAAGCGGCGGCCCCGCCGGGCCCTCCTCGGTGATCCTGTGGGGCCCGCCCGGCATCGGCAAGACCACGCTGGCCTACGTGGTCAGCCAGGCCACCAACAAGCGCTTCGTGGAGCTGTCCGCCATCACCGCCGGGGTCAAGGAGGTGCGGGCCGTCATCGACGGCGCCCGCCGCGCCTCCGGTGGATACGGAAAGGAGACCGTCCTCTTCCTGGACGAGATCCACCGCTTCAGCAAGGCCCAGCAGGACTCCCTGCTGCCCGCCGTGGAGAACCGCTGGGTCACCCTGGTCGCGGCCACCACCGAGAACCCCTACTTCTCGATCATCTCGCCGCTGCTCTCGCGGTCCCTGCTGCTGACCCTGCAGGCCCTGACCGACGACGACCTGCGCGGCCTGATCCACCGCGCCCTCACCGACGAGCGCGGCCTCGGCGGCGCGGTGACCCTCCACGAGGACGCCGAGGCGCACCTGCTGCGCATCGCGGGAGGCGACGCGCGGCGCGCGCTGACGGCGCTGGAGGCGGGGGCGGGCTCCGCCATCGCCAAGGGCGAGGCCGAGATCACCCTGGAGACGCTGGAGGGCGCGGTCGACCGGGCGGCGGTGAAGTACGACCGCGACGGCGACCAGCACTACGACGTCGCCAGCGCGCTCATCAAGTCCATCCGCGGCTCGGACGTGGACGCGACGCTGCACTACCTGGCCCGGATGATCGAGGCGGGGGAGGACCCGCGCTTCATCGCCCGCCGGCTGATGATCTCGGCGAGCGAGGACATCGGGCTGGCGGATCCCACGGCCCTGCAGACGGCGGTGGCCGGGGCGCAGGCGGTGGCGCTGATCGGCTTCCCGGAGGCCCGGATCACGCTGAGCCAGGTGGCCGTGGCGCTCGCCCTGGCGCCGAAGTCGAACGCCGCCTACCTGGCCATCGACGCGGCGCTGGCGGACGTGCGCGCGGGCCTGGCCGGGCCCGTCCCCGCCCACCTGCGCGACAGCCACTACAAGGGCGCCCAGAAGCTGGGCCACGGCCAGGGCTACGTCTATCCCCACGACGTCCCCGGCGGCATCGCCGCGCAGCAGTACGCCCCGGACTCCGTCCACGGCAAGCGGTACTACGAACCGACCCGCTACGGCGCCGAGGCGCGCTACGCGGACGTGGTGGAGCGGGTGCGGGAGAGGCTGCGCGGCGAGCAGCCGGGCAAGGACACCGCGGGCGGCTAGTCCGCCGCCTCGAAGAGCCGGTGCATCTCCGCGCGCAGGCCCACGATGTCCCGTACCGGGCGGGGGAACTCGAACCGGGCGTCGAAGGAGCGGTCCGCGGCCGTGCCGCCGCCCAGGCGCCGGGTGAAGCGCACGCGCAGGCCGAAGCGGTCGAGCGCCAGCGGCACCGCCCGCTCGAAGGCCTCCGGGCCCTCCTCGCGGCCGCCCAGCAGCGAGGCGAGGCCGCGCACCTGGTCGCCGTGGCCGGAATGCAGGTGCTGCAGCAGCTCCGCCTCGTGGGCGACGAGGGGGTCGGCGGCGGCCCGGGCGAACTCCTCCGGCTCCACGTCCTCCGCGCCCCACAGGTCGTCGACGCCCACCTCGCCCAGCTCCAGGCGCAGCAGCATCCGTCCCGGTTCGGCGATCCCGGGGACGCAGGTGAGCCAGCCCGACAGCCGGGCGCGGCCACGGATGCGGTGGGGGACGGAGACGGGCGCCACATCGGTGAGCTCGAGCACCGCCGCCAGCTCGTCGTCCTGGGCGTGGGTGGCGGCCCGTACGGCCGGGGAATCGGCGGGCATGACGAGGAAGACCTCCCCGTCCGGGCCGACCGTGCGCACCTCGGGGATGAGATGGTCGGGGAAGGCGGTGGGAGCCCCCGGAATCAGCAGTACGGCGGAGCATGTACTCTGTACGAGAGTTCGTGTGCGCTCGGCTGCTGACGGCATCCGTGCGATTTCAAGTCCGCTGGGACGCGGCTGACCACGATCTGATCGGACCTCCGTCACGTCGACGCCCTCGAGAGCGTCGGATCCCTTTCGGGATCCTTTCGTGCTGTCCGTGATGTGACTGGTGTTCCCCGGGCGAGACATGCGATCTCCTTGAGTAAGGTAAGCCTAACCTAACTTACAACGGAGGTCTGGAGAACGTGCCTAACCAGTCGCGTCCCAAGGTCAAGAAGTCCCGTGCGCTCGGCATCGCGCTGACGCCGAAGGCCGTCAAGTACTTCGAGGCCCGCCCCTACCCGCCGGGCGAGCACGGCCGTGGCCGCAAGCAGAACTCGGACTACAAGGTCCGTCTGCTCGAGAAGCAGCGTCTGCGCGCCCAGTACGACATCAGCGAGCGCCAGATGGCCCGCGCCTACGACCGCGCCAAGAAGGCCGAGGGCAAGACGGGCGAGGCGCTGGTCGTCGAGCTCGAGCGTCGCCTCGACGCCCTGGTCCTGCGTTCGGGCATCGCCCGCACCATCTACCAGGCCCGCCAGATGGTCGTCCACGGCCACATCGAGGTCAACGGTGGCAAGGTCGACAAGCCGTCCTTCCGCGTTCGCCCGAACGACGTCGTGATGGTCCGCGAGCGCAGCCGCGCCAAGGCCCTCTTCGAGACGGCCCGCGCCGGTGGCTTCGCCGCCGAGGGCGAGACCCCGCGCTACCTCCAGGTCAACCTGGGTGCGCTGGCCTTCCGCCTGGACCGCGAGCCGAACCGCAAGGAGATCCCGGTCATCTGCGACGAGCAGCTGGTCGTCGAGTACTACGCCCGCTAAGCCGGACGTCGCACTCTCCTGCGCACAGCCCGCCGTCTCGCCTGCCCCCGTGGCCGGCGAGCCGGCGGGCTCGCGCGTTTCCGGGCCCGCGCGTCCGTACATCCGTGCCGTGCATCCGGGCCCGTACGGACCGGTAATGCGGTACGGGCGGACAGGCCCGGCGCGATAAGGTCGATACCCGACGTTCAAGCGAAACTACAGCTAGGGAGCGGTGCAGCGTGTCCGGTGGAGAGGTGGCCGGGATCCTCGTGGCCGTCTTCTGGGCGATCCTGGTGTCCTTCATCGCCCTGGTGCTGGTACGGCTCGCGCAGACCCTGAAGGCGGCCACCAAGCTGGTCGCCGAGGTCTCCGAGCAGGCCGTGCCGCTGCTGGCCGACGCCTCCGCGACCGTCCGCTCCGCGAACACCCAGCTCGCCCGCGTCGACTCGATCACCGCCGACGTCCAGGAAGTCACGGCGAACGCCTCCGCGCTCTCCTCGACCGTCTCCTCCGCCTTCGGCGGGCCCCTCGTCAAGGTCGCCGCGTTCGGCTACGGCGTGCGGCGCGCGCTGGGCCGCAAGGCGGAGCCGGTGCGCGAGAGCACCGTCTTCACGGGCCGGACCGTCGGCAAGGACCTGCCGTCCGCCCGGCTCGGCGGCCGCCGCATCCGTGGGAAGGGCTGACCCCAGAAATGTTCCGCCGCACGTTCTGGTTCACCACCGGTGTAGCAGCCGGTGTCTGGGCCACCACCAAGGTCAACCGGAAGCTCGCCAAGCTCACCCCGGAGAGCCTGGCCCTGCAGGCGGCCGACCGCGCGGTCATCGCCGGCCGCAAGGTCAAGCTCTTCGCGCTGGACGTCCGCGACGGCATGGCGCACCGGGAAGAGGCGCTCAAGGACGCGCTCGGCCTCAGTGCCGCGCCGCCCGGGCCCGAGCCCCGCGCCCTGCCCGAGCAGCGCCGCCTGGTCGCTCTCGAACAGCACCACACCCACCACCCGTTCACCCGGAAAGAGGACCACTGATGGAGTCGGCTGAAATCCGCAGGCGCTGGCTGCGCTTCTTCGAGGAGCGTGGGCACACCGTCGTGCCGTCGGCGTCGCTCATCGCGGACGACCCGACGCTGCTGCTGGTCCCCGCGGGCATGGTCCCCTTCAAGCCCTACTTCCTCGGCGAGGTCAAGCCGCCCTTCCCGCGCGCCACCAGCGTGCAGAAGTGCGTCCGCACCCCGGACATCGAGGAGGTCGGCAAGACCACCCGCCACGGCACGTTCTTCCAGATGTGCGGCAACTTCTCCTTCGGCGACTACTTCAAGGAAGGCGCCATCAAGTACGCCTGGGAGTTGCTGACGACTCCCGTGGCGGACGGCGGCTACGGCCTGGAGCCGGAGAAGCTCTGGATCACCGTCTACCTCGACGACGACGAGGCCGAGCGCATCTGGCGCGACGTGATCGGCGTGCCCGCCCAGCGCATCCAGCGCCTGGGCAAGAAGGAGAACTACTGGTCCATGGGCGTCCCCGGCCCCTGCGGACCGTGCTCCGAGATCAACTACGACCGCGGCCCCGAGTTCGGCATCGAGGGCGGCCCGGCCGTCAACGACGAGCGCTACGTGGAGATCTGGAACCTGGTCTTCATGCAGTACGAGCGCGGCGCCGGCGAGGGCAAGGAAGACTTCCCGATCCTCGGCGACCTGCCCAGCCAGAACATCGACACCGGTCTCGGCCTCGAGCGCCTGGCGATGATCCTGCAGGGCGTGCAGAACATGTACGAGACCGACACCCTGCGCGTCGTGATCGACAAGGCCACCGAGCTGACCGGCGTCCGCTACGGCGCCGCCCAGAACAGCGACGTCGCGCTGCGCGTGGTCGCCGACCACATGCGCACGTCCACCATGCTCATCGGCGACGGCGTCACCCCCGGCAACGAGGG
Organism: Streptomyces griseocarneus; assembly: GCF_014655595.1. Classification (GTDB taxonomy): domain Bacteria; phylum Actinomycetota; class Actinomycetes; order Streptomycetales; family Streptomycetaceae; genus Streptomyces; species Streptomyces griseocarneus. The sequence continues at coordinate 307,511 of NZ_BNBL01000007.1, forward strand.
CCGCGGCTACGTCCTGCGCCGCATCATGCGCCGTGCCATCCGCAACATGCGCCTGCTGGGCGCCACCGGCCCGGTCGTCGCCGAGCTGCTCGACGTCGTCATCCGCACGATGGGTCAGCAGTACCCCGAGCTGCTGACGGACCGTCAGCGCATCGAGACCGTGGCCCTCGCCGAGGAGGCCGCCTTCCTCAAGGCCCTCAAGGGCGGCACCAACATCCTCGACACCGCCGTCACCGAGACCAAGGCCGCCGGCGGCACGGTCCTCGCCGGCGACAAGGCGTTCCTGCTCCACGACACCTGGGGCTTCCCCATCGACCTCACCCTCGAGATGGCCGCCGAGCAGGGGCTGTCCGTGGACGAGGACGGCTTCCGCCGTCTGATGAAGGAGCAGCGCGAGCGCGCCAAGGCCGACGCCAAGGCCAAGAAGACCGGCCACGCCGACCTGTCCGCCTACCGCGAGGTCGCCGACACCTCCGGCGCCACCGACTTCACCGGCTACACCCTCACCGAGGGCGAGTCGACGGTCGTCGGCCTGCTCGTCGACGGCGTGCCGTCGCCGGCCGCCTCCGAGGGCGACGAGGTCGAGGTCGTCCTCGACCGCACCCCGTTCTACGCCGAGGGCGGCGGCCAGCTCGCCGACCAGGGCCGGATCAAGCTCGACACCGGTGCCGTCATCGAGGTCCGCGACGTGCAGAAGCCGGTCCCCGGCGTGCACGTCCACAAGGGCGTCGTGCAGGTCGGCGAGGTGACCGTGGGCGCCTCCGCCTTCGCCACGATCGACGTCCGGCGCCGCCGGGCCATCGCCCGCGCCCACAGCGCCACCCACCTCACCCACCAGGCGCTGCGCGACGCCCTGGGCCCGACGGCCGCCCAGGCCGGCTCGGAGAACTCGCCCGGCCGCTTCCGCTTCGACTTCGGCTCGCCGGCCGCCGTGCCGGGCTCGGTCCTCACCGACGTCGAGCAGCGGATCAACGAGGTCCTCTCCCACGAGCTCGAGGTCCAGGCCGAGGTCATGAGCCTGGAGGAGGCCAAGAAGGCCGGCGCCATCGCCGAGTTCGGCGAGAAGTACGGCGAGCGCGTGCGCGTCGTGACCATCGGCGACTTCTCCAAGGAGCTGTGCGGCGGCACGCACGTCGCCAACACCGCCCAGCTGGGTCTGGTGAAGCTGCTCGGCGAGTCCTCGATCGGCTCCGGCGTGCGCCGCGTCGAGGCCCTCGTCGGCGCCGACGCCTACAACTTCCTGGCCAAGGAGCACACGGTCGTCGCCCAGCTCACCGAGCTGGTCAAGGGCCGTCCGGAGGAGCTCCCGGAGAAGATCTCCGGGATGCTCGCCAAGCTCAAGGACGCCGAGAAGGAGATCGAGCGCTACCGCGCCGAGAAGGTGCTGCAGGCCGCGGCCGGCCTCGCCGAGGGCGCCAGGGACGTCCACGGCATCGCCCTGGCCATCGGCCGGGTGCCGGACGGCACCGGCGCCGACGACCTGCGCAAGCTCGTCCTGGACGTCCGCGGGCGCATCCAGGGCGGCCGTGCCGCCGTGGTCGCCCTGTTCACCGTGGTGAACGGCCGTCCGCTGACCGTCATCGCCACCAACGAGGCCGCCCGTGAGCGCGGGCTCAAGGCCGGTGACCTGGTCCGCACCGCCGCCAAGACCCTCGGCGGCGGTGGCGGCGGCAAGCCGGACGTCGCCCAGGGCGGCGGGCAGAACGCCGATGCCCTCGACGAGGCCATGGCCGCCGTCGAGCGCCTCGTGGCCGAGGCGGCCTGAGCACCGTGCGACGAGGCAGGCGTATTGCCGTGGACGTCGGGGACGCCCGGATCGGGGTCGCGTCGTGCGACCCCGACGGGATCCTCGCCACCCCGGTGGAGACCGTTCCCGGACGTGACATCCCGCAGGCCCACAAGCGGCTCGCGGCGATCGTCGCGGAGTACGAGCCGGTCGAGGTCGTCGTGGGCCTGCCCCGCTCCCTCAAGGGGGGAGAGGGGCCGGCCGCGGCCAAGGTGCGGACGTTCGCCCGGGAGATGGCCCGGCGGATCGCGCCGGTGCCGGTGCGGCTCGTCGACGAGCGCATGACGACCGTCACGGCCGCGCAGGGCCTGCGCGCCTCCGGGGTCAGCTCCAAGAAGGGCCGTTCCGTGGTCGACCAGGCGGCCGCCGTGGTCATCCTGCAGAACGCCCTGGAGATCGAGAAGGTCTCCGGGCGCCCGCCGGGCGAGGCCGTCGAAGTGGTCATCTGATCGCAATACGGTAACGTTCCGCGCGACATGGCAGCTGTTCGAATGTCTGCCGGGCAGGACCAGACGTCGGACTTTCGCGCTTCACCTGGCGCACTGGCTGCCGCTGTGCGGCTCTAGGGGATAGATGACTGAGTACGGCCGGGGTTCCGGCTCCCAACCGTGGCATCCCGAGGACCCTCTGTACGGGGACCAGGGATACGGCGGGCAGCAGTACGCGCAGCACCAGCCGCAGTCTCAGCCCTCCTACGACCAGCCCCATCCCGGTCAGCAGCAGTACGGCTGGGACCCCTCGCAGAACGCGGGGGGCCCCGGTCCGTACCCCGCCGCGGGCCCCGGCGACCCGTACGCCGGGCACGGCGGGACGTACGGGGGCGGCGGCCAGCCGGGCTACTACGAGTACGACACGGGCAACACCGCCTACCCGCACCAGCAGCAGGCCCCGTACTCCGGGGACCAGCACACGGGTCAGCACCCCGTGCAGCAGCACACGGGACAGCACCCGATCCAGCAGCAGACCGGGCAGCACCCCATCCAGCAGCACACGGGCCAGCACCCCGTCCAGCAGCACACGGGGCAGCACCCCGTCCAGCAGCACACGGGGCAGCATCCGGTCCAGCAGCACACGGGGCAGCACCCCGTGCAGCAGCACACGGGGCAGCATCCGGTCCAGGAGCACACCGGGCAGCACCCCGTGCAGCAGCAGACCGGGCAGCACCCCATCCAGCAGGCCCAGGTGCAGGCGGAGACGTCGGCGGAGGCGGTCGAGGAGAAGATCTCCCTCTTCGACGACCCGCTGCCGCCCGCCCCCGCCCGGGACGAGGACGAGGACGACGACCCCGAGCCGCGCGAGGAGTCCCGCCGCGGCCGGGGCGGCCGCGGCAAGGGCAAGGGCAAGGAGAAGAAGCCCAAGCGCCGCAGCGGCACCGCCTGCCTGCTGGTCGCCGTCGTGCTCGTCGGTGGCGTGGGCGGCGGCGGTTACCTCGCCTACGACTACTGGCAGACCCACTTCGGCTCCGCGCCCGACTACGAGGGCGAGGGCTCCGGCCAGGTGCAGGTCGAGATCCCCAAGGGCTCGTCCCTGACCCAGATGGGGCAGATCCTGGAGAAGGCCGGCGTCGTCAAGAGCGTCGGCGCGTTCACCGAGGCCGCGGCCAAGAAGTCCATCCAGCCGGGCACGTACACCCTGCGCAAGGAGATGTCGGGCGCGGCGGCCGTCGCGATGATGACCGACGCCGGCAACTTCCTCACCCTCCGCGAGGGCATCCGGGCAGCCGACGTCTACGCCGCGATCGACAAGAAGCTCGGCGTCAGCCCCGGCACCACCAAGGGCGCCGCCAAGAGCCAGGCCAAGAACCTCGGGCTGCCCGACTGGGCCACGGCCGACGCCAACGTCAAGGACCCGCTGGAGGGCTTCCTCTTCCCGTCGCAGTACACGGCGGGCAAGGGCACCAAGCCCGAGGACATCCTGCGGCAGATGGTCGCCCGGGCGAAGAAGAACTACGAGGAGCAGGACGTCGTCGGCAAGGCGCAGGCCCTGGGCCTGAAGTCCCCGCTGCAGGTCGTCACCCTCGCCAGCCTCGTGCAGGTCGAGGGCAAGTACAAGCACGACTTCGACAAGATCTCCCGGGTGGTCTACAACCGGCTCAAGCCGGACAACAAGGAGACCTACGGGCTGCTCGACTTCGACTCCACGGTCAACTACGCCAAGAGCCAGAGCACCCTGAACACCGGCGCGGTCAGCGACCTGCGCAAGTTCAAGGACCCGTACAACACGTACAACATCAAGGGCCTGCCGCCCGGCCCGATCAGCAACCCCGGCATGGAGGCCCTGAAGTCGGCCCTCGAGCCCGCGCCCGGTCCCTGGTACTACTTCGTCTCGATCAACGAGAACGAGACGCTGTTCGCCGTGACGAACGAAGAGCACAACAAGAACCGGCAGCGGTACGAGCAGGAGAACAAGAAGAAGGCCGGACAGTGACCGTACGTCACCGGGCCGCGGTGCTCGGCTCGCCGATCGCCCACTCCCTCTCGCCCGTGCTGCACCGGGCCGCCTACGCGGACCTGGGCCTGACGGAGTGGACGTACGACCGCCACGAGGTCGGCGAGGCGGCCCTGCCGGCCTTCCTCGACGGCCTCGACGCCACCTGGGCCGGTCTCTCCCTCACCATGCCGCTCAAGCGCGCGGTGATCCCGCTGCTGGACGAGGTCAGTGCCACCGCCCGCTCGGTGGAGGCCGTCAACACCGTCGTGCTGACCGAGGACGGCCGCCGCCTCGGCGACAACACCGACATCCCCGGCATCGAGGCCGCGCTGCGCGAGCGCGGCGTGGAGAAGACGGAATCCGCCGCCGTCCTCGGCGCCGGGGCCACCGCCTCCTCCGCCCTGGCCGCCCTGGCGCGCGTCTGCACCGGGGAGGTCACCGCGTACGTGCGCAGCCCCGAGAGGGCCGCCGAAATGCTCCAGTGGGGTGAGCGGCTCGGCGTGTCCGTCCGCACCGCCGACTGGTCGCGGGCCGCCGAGGCGCTCACCGCGCCCCTGGTGATCGCCACCACCCCGGCCGGTGCCACGGACGCCCTCGCCGGCGCGGTCCCGGACCACCCCGGCACGCTCTTCGACGTGCTGTACGAGCCGTGGCCGACCCCCCTGGCCGCCGCCTGGTCGGGGCGCGGCGGCACGGTCCTGGGCGGCCTGGACCTCCTGGTCCACCAGGCGGTGCTCCAGGTCGAGCGGATGACCGGCCGCACCCCCGCCCCGCTGGCCGCCATGCGCGCGGCGGGCGAGGCGGCCCTGGCCGCGCGCACGCGCTGACCGCTGCCCACTCCTCGGTCCGGCCGGTCCACAACCTGGACCGGCCGCCGGACAGGCCCCCGCGGCGTGGGAGGATCGGAGCGAGCATTTCGCAAGGCCATGGCTACTGAGGAGCACCGTTGAGCAGGTTGCGCTGGCTGACCGCGGGGGAGTCGCACGGCCCCGCACTCGTGGCGACGCTGGAGGGTCTTCCCGCCGGCGTGCCGATCACCACGGAGATGGTGGCGGACCACTTGGCCAGGCGGCGCCTCGGCTATGGGCGCGGTGCCCGCATGAAGTTCGAGCGCGACGAGGTCACCTTCCTCGGCGGCGTGCGGCACGGCCTGACGATGGGCTCCCCGGTCGCGGTCATGGTGGGCAACACCGAGTGGCCCAAGTGGGAGAAGGTCATGGCGGCCGACCCGGTCGACCCCGCCGAGCTGGCCGAGCTGGCCCGCAACGCCCCGCTCACCCGCCCCCGTCCCGGTCACGCGGACCTGGCGGGCATGCAGAAGTACGGTTTCGACGAGGCCCGCCCGGTCCTCGAGCGCGCCTCCGCCCGGGAGACCGCCGCCCGCGTCGCCCTCGGCGCCGTGGCCCGCTCCTTCGTCAAGGAGACGGCCGGCATCGAGATCGTCTCGCACGTCGTCGAGCTGGCCGCCGCCAAGGCCCCGTACGGCGTGTACCCCAAGCCCTCCGACGTCGAGCGGCTCGACGCCGACCCGGTGCGCTGCCTGGACGCGGATGCCAGCAAGGCGATGGTCGCCGAGATCGACCAGGCCCACAAGGACGGCGACACCCTCGGCGGCGTCGTCGAGGTGCTGGCGTACGGCGTGCCGGTCGGCCTGGGCTCCCACGTGCACTGGGACCGCCGCCTGGACGCCCGCCTGGCCGCCGCCCTGATGGGCATTCAGGCCATCAAGGGCGTCGAGGTCGGCGACGGCTTCGACCTCGCCCGGGTGCCCGGCTCCAAGGCGCACGACGAGATCGTGGCCACCGAGGACGGCATCCGCCGCACCTCCGGCCGCTCCGGCGGCACCGAGGGCGGCCTGACGACCGGTGAGCTGCTGCGCGTACGGGCCGCGATGAAGCCGATCGCGACCGTGCCCCGCGCGCTGGCGACGGTGGACGTCGCCACCGGCGAGGTCGCGCAGGCCCACCACCAGCGCTCCGACGTCTGCGCCGTCCCCGCGGCCGGCATCGTCGCGGAGGCGATGGTGGCGCTGGTGCTCGCCGACGCCGTGGTGGAGAAGTTCGGCGGCGACAGCGTCGCCGAGACCCGCCGCAACGTCCACAGCTACCTCGAGAACCTGGCCATCAAGTGACGTCGCCCGCCAAGCCCGCGGTCGTCCTGGTGGGGCCGCCCGGCGCGGGCAAGTCCACCGTCGGGGCCCTGCTCGCCGAGCGGCTGGGCACCGGCTACCGCGACACCGACGCCGACATCGAGCGCGTGGCCGGCAAGCCCATCCCGGAGATCTTCATCGACGAGGGCGAGCCGCACTTCCGCGCGCTGGAGCGGCGGGCCGTGGCCGCCGCCGTGGCCGAGCACCCCGGTGTGCTCGCCCTCGGCGGCGGCGCCGTCATGGACCCGGACACCCGGGCCCTGCTGGCGGGCCTGCCGGTGGTCTTCCTCGACGTCGACCTGGCCGACGCCGTCCGCCGGGTGGGCCTGGACGCCCCGCGCCCGCTGCTCGCCGTCAACCCCCGCAAGCGGTGGCGCGAGCTGATGGAGGCGCGCCGCCCGCTCTACACCGAGGTCGCCCGCGCCGTCGTCGGCACCGGCGGCCGCACCCCGGCCCAGGTAGCCGACGCCGTGATGGAGGCGCTGAGCCTGCCCCGGGCCCACACACCGGACACCACGCAGTGAGGAACGCATGACCGACGCCCCCACCCGCATCCAGGTCGCCGGCAGCGCGGGCAGCGCGCCGTACGAGGTCCTGGTCGGCCACCGGCTGCTGGGCGAGCTGCCCGGCCTCATCGGCCCCCAGGCCAAGCGGGTCGCCGTGCTGCACCCGGAGGCGCTCGCCGAGACCGGCGAGGCGATCCGCGAGGACCTGGCCGCCCAGGGCTACGAGGCCATCGCGATCCAGCTCCCGAACGCCGAGGAGTCCAAGACCGTCGAGGTCGCCGCCTACTGCTGGAAGGCCCTCGGGCAGACCAACTTCACCCGCACCGACGTGATCGTCGGCGTGGGCGGCGGGGCCACCACCGACGTGGCCGGCTTCGTGGCCGCCACCTGGCTGCGCGGGGTGCGCTGGATCGCCGTGCCCACCACCGTGCTGGGCATGGTCGACGCGGCCGTCGGCGGCAAGACCGGCATCAACACCGCCGAGGGCAAGAACCTCGTCGGCGCCTTCCACCCGCCGGCCGGCGTGCTGTGTGACCTGGCCGCGCTGGAGTCGCTGCCGGTCCACGACTACGTCAGCGGGCTCGCCGAGATCATCAAGGCCGGCTTCATCGCCGACCCGGCCATCCTCGAGCTCATCGAGGCCGACCCCGAGGCCGCCCGTACGCCCGCCGGCCCGCACACCGCCGAGCTGATCGAGCGCTCGATCCGGGTCAAGGCGGAGGTCGTCTCCTCCGACCTCAAGGAGTCCGGCCTGCGCGAGATCCTCAACTACGGGCACACCCTCGCCCACGCCATCGAGAAGAACGAGCGCTACAACTGGCGGCACGGCGCGGCCGTGGCCGTCGGCATGGTCTTCGCGGCCGAGCTCGGCCGGATCGCCGGGCGCCTGGACGACGCCACGGCCGACCGGCACCGCACGGTCCTCGAGTCCGTGGGGCTGCCCGTCACCTACCGCGGTGACCAGTGGCCGAAGCTGCTGGAGACCATGAAGGTCGACAAGAAGACCCGCGGCGACCGGCTGCGCTTCATCGTCCTGGACGGGCTGGCCAGGCCGACCGTGCTGGAGGGCCCGGACCCGGCGATGCTGCTGGCCGCACACGCCGAGATCGCGGCGTGAGCGGCGTGAGCGGCGTGGGCGCCCGCAAGGTGCTGGTGCTGAACGGCCCCAACCTGGGGCGGCTCGGCTCCCGCGAGCCCGACGTGTACGGCTCGACGTCCTACAAGGGGCTGGTGGAGGCCTGCACGACGCTGGGCGGCGAGCTCGGCCTCGACGTCGAGGTCCGCGAGACCAACGACGAGGGCGAGCTGGTCCGCTGGCTGCACGAGGCCGCCGACGGCGCGCTGCCCGTGGTCATCAACCCCGGCGCCTTCACGCACTACTCGTACGCCATGCGGGACGCGGCCGCGCAGCGCACCGCGCCGCTGATCGAGGTGCACATCTCCAACCCGTACGCCCGGGAGGAGTTCCGCCACACCTCCGTCATCGCGGCGGTCGCCAGCGGCACCGTGGCGGGCTTCGGCATCGGTTCCTACCGGCTCGCGCTGCGCGCGCTGGCGGAGGAACTGGCGGGCTGACGGCCCGTCGGGCACTTCGCGTCACCCCCGGCCGTTGAGCGGTGCGACGGCCGGGGAGGGCGGTCTCCGGTACTCTCCCGTCTGGCCCAGCGCCCTTCACCACGCGACCGCACGAGACGGAGTGCCACCGGATGCAGTACCCCGTGGGACCGCCGCTGCCCCCGGCCCACCCCCCGATGCCGGCCGTTCCCCCGCCGGGGAACGAGGCCACCGGACACGTTCCCCCGGCCCCCGCGGCGGCCGACGCCTCCACCGCCGCCGTCGCGGTGCTCCTCATCGGCCCCGCCGGCGCCGGCAAGACCACCGTGGCCCGGCACTGGGCGGACACCCGCCGGGTGCCCACGGCCCACATCAGCCTGGACGACGTGCGCGAATGGGTGCGCTCCGGCTTCGCGGACCCGCAGTCCGGCTGGAACGACCACTCCGAGGCGCAGTACCGCCTCGCCCGGCGCACCTGCGGCTTCGCCGCCCGCAACTTCCTCGCCAACGGCATCTCCTGCATCCTCGACGACGCCGTCTTCCCCGACCGGCCCGTCGTGGGCCTGGGCGGCTGGAAGCGGCACGTGGGCCCCGGCCTGCTGCCCGTGGTGCTGCTGCCGGGCCTGGAGGTGGTCCTCGAACGCAACGCCGAACGCAGCGGGAACCGCCGGCTCAGCGACGAGGAGGTCGCCCGGATCCACGGCCGGATGGCCGGCTGGTACGGCTCGGGGCTGCCCATCATCGACAACACCCACCAGGACGTCGCCACCACGGCCCGGCTCCTCGACGAGGTCGTCGCCCGCGCCCTCACCGCCTGGTAGCACCCCGCCGCCGGCAGCCCCGGTCGGAGTCCCCCGGAAGGCCGGAAAGCGCCGCCGAACGTACGCTCGGAAGCATGTCCGAGGTGTACGCGGCACGGCGCTCCAGGCTGCGCGAGCGGTGCGAGGCGGTCGGCAGCGAGGCCGCCCTGGTCTCCGGCGAGGCCAACGTGCGCTACCTGGCGGGCGGCGCCCCGGCCGGTGCCGTACTCCTCCTGGGTCCGGGCGCCGACGTGCTCGTGTGCGGTGTCGATCCCTTCGCGGACGTCACCGGCGCCGGCCGGCCCGCCGACGACCTGGGCGTCCTCGTGCTGCCGAGCCCGGAGGGGGATCCTGCCGTCGCGGCCGCGGAGCGGGCCGTCGAGGCCGGGGCGCGCTCGCTGGCCCTGGAGGAGCACCACCTGACCGTGGCCCGGCACCGGGCGGTGCGTTCGGTGGCGCCCCGCGCGCGCCTGGAGGACCTGGGCACGGCCGTCGAGCAGCAGCGGATCGTCAAGGACGACGAGGAGATCTCGCACCTGCGGATCGCCGCCGAGATCGCCGACCAGGCGCTGGGGGAGCTGCTGGAGTCGATACTCGTCGGGCGCACCGAGCGGCACCTGGCGCTGGAGCTGGAGCGCCGGCTGATCGACCACGGCGCGGACGCGGCGGCCTTTCCCACCTCGGTGGGTGCCGGGCCGAACTCGGGGCGCGCCGGTCACGTGCCGACCGACCGCCGGGTGGAGGAGGGTGATTTCCTCAGCGTCTGCCTGGGCGCGGACTATCGTGGATACCGGAGCGAAATCGCTCGTACGTTTGTGATCGGATCCTCCCCGGCGGACTGGCAGATCGAGCTGTACGAGCAGGTGTTCGCAGCCCAGCGGGCGGGCCGGGAGGCCCTGGCGCCCGGCGCGGCGTACCGTGACGTGGACCGTGCGGCACGGGTCGTGCTGGAGGCCGCGGGCCACGGCGAGCGGGTCGGACCCCGCATCGGCCACGGCGTGGGGCTCGAAAACGACGAGGACCCTCGGCTGGCACCGTCGGCAATGGGTAAACTGGACGCTTGCGTGCCGGTCACCGTAGATCCGGGAGTCCACCTCCCGGGGCGGGGCGGCGTCCGGATCGATGACACGCTCGTCGTCCGCCCCGAGGCGGACGGCGGACCCGAGCTACTCACCATTACGACCAAAGAGCTGCTCGCGCTCTAGCCGGGCGCATCGCACTTTCTGGTTCCACCAGCCCAGGAGATACCGCAACCGTGGCATCCACGAACGACCTCAAGAACGGCATGGTGCTCAAGCTCGAAGGCGGCCAGCTCTGGTCCGTCGTCGAGTTCCAGCACGTCAAGCCCGGTAAGGGCCCCGCCTTCGTCCGTACGAAGCTGAAGAACGTGCTCTCCGGCAAGGTGGTCGACAAGACCTTCAACGCCGGCGTGAAGGTCGAGACGGCCACCGTTGACAAGCGGACGATGCAGTTCTCGTACATGGACGGCGAGTACTTCGTCTTCATGGACATGGACACGTACGACCAGCTGCACGTCGACCGCAAGGCCGTCGGCGACGCCGCCAACTTCCTGCTCGAGGGCTTCGAGGCCACCGTCGCGAAGCACGGCGAAGAGGTGCTCTACGTCGAGCTGCCGGCCGCGGTCGAGCTCGTCATCGAGCACACCGACCCGGGTGTCCAGGGCGACCGCTCCACCGGCGGCACCAAGCCCGCGAAGCTCGAGACCGGCTACGAGATCCAGGTCCCGCTCTTCATCACCACGGGTGAGAAGATCAAGGTCGACACGCGCACCGGCGATTACCTCGGCCGGGTGAACAGCTAACCGTGTCCGCCCGCAGCAAGGCACGTAAGCGCGCCTTCCAGATCCTCTTCGAGGCCGACCAGCGCGGTTCCACCGTGCAGAACGTCCTCGCGGACTGGATCCGGCTTGCCCGGTCCGACGACCGTCAGCCGTCGGTCAATCCGTACACGATGCAGCTCGTCGAGGGTTACGCGCAGCACGTCGCGCGGATCGACGAGCTGATCGCCACCTACGCGGTCGACTGGGACCTGGACCGGATGCCCGCCGCGGACCGGAACATCGTCCGGCTCGGTGCGTACGAGCTGATCTGGGAGGACGAGACCCCGGACGCGGTGGCGATCGACGAGGCGGTGCAGCTCGCCAAGGAGTTCTCCACCGACGACTCGCCCGCCTTTGTCAACGGCCTGCTGGGTCGTTTCAAGGAGCTCAAGCCGAGCATTCGGCGCTCATAACGCAACAACCGCCGTGGGGCGGGAAACCCGGCCGGGTTTCCCGCCCCACGGCGGTTTGTTATCGGCAAAAGAAGGCCGCCCTGCGGCCGCTACGCGTCCTCGTGCTGCACGGCACGACGCGCGTCGGCGTCCAGGACGCCCCAGCTGATCAGCTGCTCGGTGAGCACCGAGGGCGACTGGTCGTAGATCACGGCGAGGGTGCGCAGGTCGTCCTGGCGGATCGAGAGGACCTTGCCGTTGTAGTCGCCGCGCTGGCTCTGGATGGTCGCGGCGTAGCGCTGGAGCGGGCCCGCCTTCTCGGCCGGGACGTGGGCGAGACGCTCCAGGTCCAGGACCAGCTTCGGCGGGGGCTCGGCGGCGCCGCCGGGCGTGGTGCCGGGCAGCAGCTCCTGCACGGGCACACCGTAGAAGTCGGCCAGCTCGGCAAGGCGCTGCACGGTCACGGCACGGTCGCCGCGCTCGTACGAACCCACTACGACGGCCTTCCAGCGCCCCTGGGACTTCTCCTCGACGCCATGAAGGGAGAGGCCCTGCTGGGTGCGGATGGCGCGGAGCTTGGCCCCGAGCTGTTTGGCGTATTCGCTGGACATAAAGCTCCCCGGACGCTGTATCGACGTGCGACGGCGTCTTCTGCGACTGCCGCGTGTCTGGTAACTCACTGTGAGGTTACGCAGCGTAATCTCGGTTCGTCAAGCCGAATGCCGCCCGCTCTGGGCCGTCAGGGGGTGATGGCAAGAGGCGCCCGGCGGTGCTGGTACGGTGAAACATGTAAATCCGACGTCCTTTAAAGTCCGTCCCGTGAGGCGGAGAAGGAGGTCCGTTTCGTATGGACGCAATTCCTGCTGCGCGTCCCGTGCTGGAAGCACCGGACATCGCCCGGGTCCTGACCCGGATCGCTCATGAGATCGTCGAGCGCGCCAAGGGCGCCGACGACGTCGTACTCCTCGGCATCCCCACGCGTGGCGTCTTCCTCGCCCGCCGGCTGGCGGCCAAGCTCGAGGAGATCACCGGCGGCAAGATGCCGGTCGGCTCCCTCGACATCACCATGTACCGCGACGATCTGCGGCTGCGCCCGGCCCGTGCCCTCGCGCGCACCGAGATCCCCGGCGAGGGCATCGACGGCAAGCTCGTCATCCTCGTCGACGACGTGCTCTTCTCCGGCCGCACCATCCGCGCCGCCCTCGACGCCATGAACGACCTCGGCCGGCCGCGCGCCGTCCAGCTGGCCGTCCTCGTCGACCGCGGCCACCGTGAACTTCCCATCCGTGCCGACTACGTCGGCAAGAACCTCCCCACGTCGTTGCGGGAGACGGTCAAGGTCCACCTGACCGAGGAGGACGGCCGCGACAGCGTGCTCCTCGGCGCGGGCGCGACCGCCCCGGCCGACGGGCAGTAGTCCCCCGTCACGGACCCGGTGATCCCGGGGCCGTGCCGCGGCATGCCCGTCCGTACCCCCGCATACCTCCTCAACCACGGAGCAACCGGATGCAGCGCCATCTCATCTCGGCCGCCGACCTCACCCGCGACGACGCCGTCCTGATCCTCGACACCGCCGAGGAAATGGCCCGGGTCGCCGACCGGCCCATCAAGAAGCTGCCGACCCTGCGCGGCCGCACCGTCGTCAACCTCTTCTTCGAGGACTCGACGCGGACCCGCATCTCGTTCGAGGCCGCCGCCAAGCGGCTCTCCGCCGACGTCATCAACTTCTCCGCCAAGGGCTCCTCGGTCTCCAAGGGCGAGTCGCTCAAGGACACCGCCCTGACCCTGGAGGCCATGGGCGCGGACGCGGTCGTCATCCGCCACCACGCCTCCGGCGCCCCCTACCGGCTGGCGAACTCCGGCTGGATCGACGGCGCCGTCGTCAACGCCGGCGACGGCACCCACGAGCACCCCACCCAGGCCCTGCTGGACGCCTTCACCATGCGCCGCCGCCTGGTCGGCCGGGACGCCGGGCTCGGCAAGGACCTGTCCGGGCGCCGCATCACGATCGTCGGCGACGTGCTGCACAGCCGCGTCGCCCGCTCCAACGTGCTCCTGCTGCACACCCTCGGCGCCGAGGTCACGCTGGTCGCGCCGCCCACGCTGGTGCCGGTGGGCGTCGAGAGCTGGCCCTGCGAGGTCTCCTACGACCTCGACGCGGTGCTGCCGAAGTCCGACGCCGTGATGATGCTGCGGGTGCAGCGCGAGCGGATGAACGCCGCGTTCTTCCCGACCGAGCGCGAGTACGCGCGCCGCTACGGCCTCGACGGCGACCGCATGGCGAAGATGCCGGAGCACGCCGTCGTGATGCACCCCGGCCCGATGAACCGCGGCATGGAGATCACCGCCGAGGTCGCCGACTCCGCGCGCTGCACGGCCGTCGAGCAGGTCGCCAACGGCGTCTCGACCCGCATGGCCGTCCTGTACCTGCTGCTCGGCGGCTCCGAGCCGGCCGTCACGAACAACGCCACCGCCCGCACCGAGGAGAACAAGTAACCATGACGAAGATCCTGATCCGTGGTGCGAAGGTCCTCGGCGGCGAGCCGCAGGACGTGCTCATCGACGGCGAGACCATCGCCGAGGTCGGCACCGGCCTGAGCGCCGAGGGCGCCCAGGTGATCGAGGCCGACGGCAAGATCCTGCTGCCCGGCCTGGTCGACCTCCACACCCACCTGCGCGAGCCCGGCCGCGAGGACTCCGAGACCGTCCTGACCGGCACCCGCGCCGCCGCGAGCGGCGGCTACACCGCCGTCTTCGCCATGGCCAACACCTTCCCCGTCGCCGACACCGCCGGCGTCGTCGAGCAGGTCTGGCGCCTGGGCAAGGAGTCGGGCTACTGCGACGTGCAGCCCATCGGCGCCGTCACGGTCGGACTCGAGGGCAAGCAGCTCGCCGAGCTCGGCGCCATGCACGACTCCGCCGCCGGCGTCACCGTCTTCTCCGACGACGGCAAGTGCGTCGACGACGCGGTGATCATGCGCCGTGCGCTGGAGTACGTGAAGGCCTTCGGCGGCGTCGTCGCCCAGCACGCCCAGGAGCCCCGGCTCACCGAGGGCGCCCAGATGAACGAGGGCGTCGTCTCCGCCGAGCTCGGCCTGGGCGGCTGGCCGGCCGTCGCCGAGGAGTCGGTCATCGCCCGCGACGTCCTCCTCGCCGAGCACGTCGGCTCCCGGGTGCACATCTGCCACCTGTCCACGGCCGGCTCCGTCGAGATCGTCCGCTGGGCCAAGTCGCGCGGCATCGACGTCACCGCCGAGGTCACCCCGCACCACCTGCTCCTGACCGACGAGCTCGTCCGCTCGTACAACCCGGTCTACAAGGTCAACCCGCCGCTGCGCACCGAGCGCGACGTGATGGCGCTGCGCGAGGCCCTGGCCGACGGCACGATCGACATCGTGGCCACCGACCACGCCCCGCACCCGCACGAGGACAAGGACTGCGAGTGGGCCGCGGCCGCCATGGGCATGGTGGGCCTGGAGACCGCGCTGTCGGTCGTCCAGGACACGATGGTCGAGACCGGGCTGCTGGACTGGGCCGGCGTCGCCGAGCGCATGTCGTTCAAGCCCGCCCGCATCGGCAGCCTCTCCGGTCACGGCCGCCCCATCGCCGCCGGGGAGCCCGCCAACCTCACCCTCGTCGATTCCGCTTACCGTGGTGTCGTGGACCCCGCGGGCTTCGCCTCCCGCAGCCGCAACACCCCCTACGAGGGTCGTGAGCTGCCGGGTCGCGTCACCCACACCTTCCTGCGGGGCCGGGCGACGGTCGTGGACGGGAATCTCGCGTGACATCTGCACTCATCAATCTGGCGGCCGAGCGGAAGTCCGCCGACGTCACCGACTGGGCCGCGCGCCTCGGCTGGGTCGTCGGCCTGCTGCTCTTCATCGCGCTGGTGTACTGGCTGATGCGCGAGGGCTGGAAGTGGCGCGGCACGCTCCAGGGCGGCCTGCCCGAGCTGCCCGCCGCCCCGGCCGAGCCGGGCGAGCCCACCCTCACGATGAGCGGCCGCTACCACGGCTCCACCACCGCCGGCGAGTGGCTCGACCGCATCGTCGCGCACGGCCTGGGCACCCGCAGCCGGGCCGAGCTCACCCTGACGGAGCAGGGCCTGGCCGTCACCCGGCCCGGCGCCCAGGACTTCTTCGTCCCGGCCGCCGCGCTGCGCGGCGCCCGGCTCGACAAGGGCATCGCGGGCAAGGTCCTCGCCGAGGGCGGCCTGCTCGTGATCACCTGGCAGCACGGCGACACCACGATCGACTCCGGCTTCCGCTCCGACCGGGCGGCCGAGCACACGGCGTGGGTGGAGGCCCTCCAGGCCCTCGCCCCCTCGCACAACCAGCACAGCACCGACATGGAAGGCGCACGATGACGACCTCCCCCAGGGGGACCGGCAAGCTCCCCGCCGTACTTGTCCTGGAGGACGGACGTACGTTCCGCGGCCGCGCCTACGGGGCCGTGGGGTCGACCTTCGGCGAGGCCGTGTTCTCCACCGGCATGACCGGCTACCAGGAGACCCTCACCGACCCCTCGTACCACCGCCAGGTCGTCGTCATGACGGCCCCGCACGTCGGCAACACCGGCGTCAACGACGAGGACCCCGAGTCCGGCCGCATCTGGGTCGCCGGGTACGTCGTCCGCGACCCCGCCCGCGTCCCGTCCAACTGGCGCTCGCGCCGCTCCCTGGACGACGAGCTGGCCCGCCAGGGCGTCGTCGGCATCAGCGGCATCGACACCCGCGCGCTCACCCGCCACCTGCGCGAGCGCGGCGCGATGCGCGTCGGCATCTTCTCCGGCAACGCGCTGCCCGACGAGGGTGTCATGCTCGCCGAGGTCCGCCAGGCCCCCGAGATGAAGGGCGCCGACCTCTCCGCCGAGGTCGCCACCAAGGAGACGTACGTCGTCCCCGCGATCGGCGAGAAGAAGTTCACCGTCGCCGCGGTCGACCTGGGCATCAAGGGCATGACCCCGCACCGGATGGCCGAGCGCGGCATCGAGGTGCACGTCCTGCCCGCGACCGCCACCGCCGAGGACGTCTACGCCGTGAACCCCGACGGCGTGTTCTTCTCCAACGGCCCCGGCGACCCGGCCACCGCCGACCACCCGGTCTCCGTGATGCGCGAGGTCCTCTCCCGGAAGACCCCCCTGTTCGGCATCTGCTTCGGCAACCAGATCCTCGGCCGCGCCCTCGGCTTCGGCACCTACAAGCTGAAGTACGGCCACCGGGGCATCAACCAGCCCGTGCAGGACCGTACGACCGGCAAGGTCGAGGTCACCGCCCACAACCACGGCTTCGCCGTCGACGCCCCGCTCGACAAGGCGACCGACACGCCCTACGGCCGGGTCGAGGTCTCCCACGTCTGTCTCAACGACAACGTGGTCGAAGGCCTCCAGCTGCTCGACCAGCCGGCATTCAGCGTCCAGTACCACCCCGAGGCAGCCGCAGGACCGCACGACGCCGCGTACCTGTTCGACCGCTTCGTCTCCCTGATGGAGGGCCAGCGTGCCTAAGCGCACCGACATCCAGTCCGTTCTGGTCATCGGCTCCGGCCCGATCGTCATCGGCCAGGCCGCGGAGTTCGACTACTCCGGCACCCAGGCCTGCCGGGTGCTGAAGGCCGAGGGCCTGCGGGTCATCCTCGTCAACTCCAACCCGGCCACGATCATGACCGACCCGGAGATCGCCGACGCCACGTACGTCGAGCCGATCACCCCGGAGTTCGTCGAGAAGATCATCGCCAAGGAGCGCCCCGACGCGCTCCTGCCCACCCTCGGCGGCCAGACCGCGCTCAACACCGCGATCTCGATGCACGAGAACGGCGTCCTGGAGAAGTACGGCGTCGAGCTGATCGGCGCCAACGTCGAGGCCATCCACAAGGGCGAGGACCGCGACCTGTTCAAGGGCGTCGTCGAGGCCGTCAACGCCAAGATCGGGCACGGCGAGTCCGCCCGCTCGGTCATCTGCCACACCATGGACGAGGTCCTCGCGGGCGTCGAGACGCTCGGCGGCTACCCCGTCGTCGTCCGCCCCTCCTTCACCATGGGCGGCGCCGGCTCCGGCTTCGCCCACGACGAGGAGGAGCTGCGCCGCATCGCCGGCCAGGGCCTCACGCTCTCCCCGACCACCGAGGTGCTCCTGGAGGAGTCCATCCTCGGCTGGAAGGAGTACGAGCTGGAGCTGATGCGCGACCGGAACGACAACGTCGTGGTCGTCTGCTCCATCGAGAACTTCGACCCGATGGGCGTGCACACCGGTGACTCCATCACCGTCGCCCCGGCGATGACGCTCACCGACCGCGAGTACCAGATCCTGCGCGACGTCGGCATCGCGATCATCCGCGAGGTCGGCGTCGACACCGGCGGCTGCAACATCCAGTTCGCGGTCAACCCCGAGGACGGCCGGGTCATCGTCATCGAGATGAACCCGCGCGTCTCGCGCTCCTCGGCGCTCGCGTCCAAGGCCACCGGCTTCCCGATCGCCAAGATCGCCGCCCGCCTGGCCGTCGGCTACACGCTGGACGAGATCCCCAACGACATCACCGAGAAGACCCCGGCGTCCTTCGAGCCCACGCTCGACTACGTCGTGGTCAAGGCGCCCCGCTTCGCGTTCGAGAAGTTCCCGGCCGCCGACGCCACCCTCACCACGACCATGAAGTCGGTCGGCGAGGCCATGGCCATCGGCCGCAACTTCACCGAGGCCCTGCAGAAGGCGCTGCGCTCGCTGGAGAAGAAGGGCTCGCAGTTCGACTTCGTCTCCGAGCCCGGCGACAAGGCGGAGCTGCTGGAGAAGGCGGTCCGCCCCACCGACGGCCGGATCAACACCGTCATGGCCGCCATCCGCGCCGGCGCCACCCCGGAGGAGGTCTTCGACGCGACGAAGATCGACCCCTGGTTCGTCGACCAGCTCTTCCTGATCAAGGAGATCGCCGACGAGCTGGCCGCCGCCGACAAGCTCCAGCCCGAGCTGCTGGCCGAGGCCAAGCGCCACGGCTTCTCCGACGCCCAGATCGGCGCGATCCGCGGCCTGCGCGAGGACGTCGTCCGCGAGGTCCGCCAGGCCCTCGGCGTCCGCCCGGTCTACAAGACGGTCGACACCTGCGCCGCCGAGTTCGCCGCGAAGACGCCGTACTTCTACTCCTCCTACGACGAGGAGTCCGAGGTCGCGCCGCGCGAGAAGCCCGCCGTGATCATCCTGGGCTCGGGCCCGAACCGCATCGGCCAGGGCATCGAGTTCGACTACTCCTGCGTCCACGCCTCGTTCGCGCTCAGCGACGCCGGCTACGAGACCGTGATGGTCAACTGCAACCCCGAGACCGTCTCCACCGACTACGACACCTCCGACCGGCTCTACTTCGAGCCGCTCACCCTGGAGGACGTCCTGGAGATCGTCCACGCCGAGATGCAGGCCGGCCCCGTCGCGGGCGTCATCGTCCAGCTCGGCGGCCAGACGCCGCTGGGCCTGGCCCAGGCGCTCAAGGACAACGGCGTGCCGATCGTCGGCACCTCGCCCGAGGCCATCGACCTCGCCGAGGAGCGCGGCGCCTTCGGCCGCGTGCTCACCGAGGCGGGCCTGCCCGCGCCCAAGTACGGCACGGCCTACTCCTTCGAGGAGGCCAAGGGCATCGCCGCCGGCATCGGCTACCCGGTCATGGTCCGCCCGTCCTACGTGCTCGGCGGCCGCGGCATGGAGATCGTCTACGACGAGCCCTCGCTGGCCGGCTACCTCGAGCGGCACGCGGGCCTGATCTCCGAGCACCCGGTGCTCATCGACCGCTTCCTCGACGACGCGATCGAGATCGACGTCGACGCGCTCTACGACGGTCAGGAGCTCTACCTCGGCGGCGTCATGGAGCACATCGAGGAGGCCGGCATCCACTCCGGCGACTCCGCCTGCGCGCTGCCCCCGATCACCCTCGGCGGCTTCGACATCAAGCGGCTGCGGGCCTCCACCGAGGCCATCGCCAAGGGCGTCGGCGTGCGCGGCCTGATCAACATCCAGTTCGCGATGGCCGGCGACATCCTCTACGTGCTCGAGGCCAACCCGCGCGCCTCCCGCACGGTCCCCTTCACCTCGAAGGCGACCGCCGTGCCGCTGGCGAAGGCCGCCGCCCGCATCTCCCTGGGCGCCACCATCGCCGACCTGCGCGAGGAGGGCATGCTGCCGAAGACCGGCGACGGCGGCACCCTGCCGCTGGACGCGCCGATCTCCGTCAAGGAGGCCGTCATGCCGTGGTCGCGCTTCCGCGACGCCTCCGGCCGCGGCGTGGACACCGTCCTCGGCCCGGAGATGCGCTCCACCGGCGAGGTCATGGGCATCGACAAGGTCTTCGGCACGGCCTACGCCAAGTCGCAGGCCGGCGCGTACGGCGCCCTGCCCACCAAGGGCCGCGCGTTCGTCTCCGTCGCCAACCGCGACAAGCGGTCGATGATCTTCCCGGCCCGTGAGCTGGTCGCCCACGGCTTCGAGCTGCTCGCCACCTCCGGCACCGCCGAGGTGCTGCGCCGCAACGGCATCAACGCCACCGTCGTGCGCAAGCAGAGCGAGGGCGAGGGGCCGAACGGCGAGAAGACCATCGTCCAGCTCATCCACGACGGCCAGGTCGACCTGATCGTCAACACCCCCTACGGCACCGGCGGCCGCCTCGACGGCTACGAGATCCGCACCGCCGCCGTCGCCCGGGCGGTCCCCTGCCTGACCACGGTCCAGGCGCTCGCCGCCGCCGTCCAGGGCATCGAGGCGCTGAGCCGGGGCGAGGTCGGCGTCAGCTCCCTGCAGGAGCACGCCGAACGGCTCACCGCCGCCCGGTCCTGATCCCTCCCGCCCACCCGCCCCCGGCCGTCGCCGGGGGCCGGTGGGCGGCTCTCGGAATCCCCCCTCGCCCGTGGAAGGCCCGCCACCACCATGTACTCCCTCTTCTTCCGACTGATCTTCCAGCGGATGGACCCCGAGCGGGCCCACCACCTCGCCTTCGCCTGGATCCGCGCCGCCGCCCGCGTCCCCGTCCTGCGCACGTTCGTCGCGGCGGTCCTCGCCCCCCGGCACAAGGAGCTGCGCACCGAGGCCCTGGGCCTGCGCATGCACGGCCCCTTCGGCCTCGCGGCCGGCTTCGACAAGAACGCCTCGGCCATCGACGGCATGAGCATGCTCGGGTTCGACCACGTCGAGATCGGCACCGTCACCGCGCAGCCGCAGCCCGGCAACCCCAAGAAGCGCCTCTTCCGCCTCGTCGCGGACCGCGCGCTCGTCAACCGCATGGGCTTCAACAACGACGGCTCGGCGGCCGTCGCGGAGCGCCTGGCGGCCCGCAAGGCCGCCTTCCGCACGACCGTCGGCGTCAACATCGGCAAGACCAAGATCGTGCCGGAAGAGGAGGCCGTCGCCGACTACGTCGCCTCCACCGAGCGCCTCGCCGTCCACGCCGACTACCTCGTCGTCAACGTCTCCTCGCCCAACACGCCCGGCCTGCGCAACCTGCAGGCCACCGAGGCGCTGCGCCCGCTGCTCACCGCCGTCCGCGAGGCCGCGGACCGCACGGTCACCGACCGCCGCGTGCCGCTGCTGGTGAAGATCGCCCCGGACCTGGCCGACGAGGACGTCGACGCCGTCGCCGACCTCGCCGTCGAGCTGGGCCTGGACGGCATCATCGCCACCAACACCACGATCGCCCGCGACGGACTGGGTCTGAAGACCCCGAAGCGCACCGTCGAGGCCATCGGCGCCGGCGGCCTGTCCGGCGCCCCCCTCAAGGCGCGCTCGCTGGAGGTCCTGAGCCGCCTGTACGCCCGTGTGGGCGACCGGATCACCCTGGTCGGTGTCGGGGGCGTGGAGAGCGCCGACGACGCCTGGGAGCGCATCCTGGCGGGCGCCACGCTCGTCCAGGGCTACAGCGCCTTCATCTACGAGGGCCCCTTCTGGTGCCGGAAGATCCACAACGGCCTGGCCGAGCGCCTGGCCGCCAGCCCCTACGCCACCCTCGCCGAGGCCGTCGGCGCAGAGACCCGGAAGAAGGCCGCCGCATGACGACCCCCGAACCCTTCGGCTCCCGCCTGCGCCGCGCCATGGACGAGCGCGGTCCGCTGTGCGTCGGCATCGACCCGCACGCCTCGCTGCTCGCCGACTGGGGCCTGTCCGACGACATCGCGGGCCTGGAGCGCTTCACGTACACCGTCGTGGAGGCCCTGGCCGACCGGGTGGCCGTCCTCAAGCCGCAGTCGGCCTTCTTCGAGCGCTTCGGCTCGCGCGGCGTCGCCGTCCTGGAGCGGGCCGTGGCCGACTCCCGCGCCGCCGGCGCGCTCGTGCTGATGGACGCCAAGCGCGGCGACATCGGCTCGACCATGGCCGCGTACGCCGCGACCTACCTGGACCCCGCCTCGCCGCTGTTCTCCGACGCGGTCACCGTCAGCCCGTACCTGGGCTACGGCTCGCTGCGCCCGGCGCTGGACCTGGCGCGCGAGAGCGGCACCGGCGTCTTCGTCCTCGCGCTCACCTCCAACCCGGAGGGCGCCGAGGTGCAGCACGCGGTGCGCGCGGACGGCTCGAGCGTCGCGGCCACGATGCTGGACCACCTGCGGGCCGAGAACGCGGGTGCCGAGCCCATGGGCTCGTACGGCGCGGTCGTCGGGGCGACGCTGAGTGACTCCCTGGCCGCGGCGGGTGCCGATCTGGCCATCAACGGCCCGCTGCTCGCCCCCGGCATCGGAGCACAGGGCGCCACCGCCGCCGACCTGCCCAAGGTCTTCGGCGCGGCCGTGCGGGACGTTGTCCCGAATGTGAGCCGCGGAGTGCTCCGGCACGGCCCGGATACGGCCGCTCTGCGCGAGAGTGCGGCGCGTTTCGCCGCCGAGGTGCGCGAAGCGGTGGCCGGCTAGCGCGTCCCACGCCGGAGGCAGCGGCGAGTTAACGCCAAACACCAAGGAAAATTGTCGGTCATTATGTCCGGAAAAGTCCCGGTCGATCGAGGCTGACCAGGACTTTTCGCTTGTTCTCGCTGACTGGAGCGGGATCGGCCGCTAGTCTCCGACGAGAGCGAACGTGCAAGCGCGTTGCTCGTTGCTCCGCAGGTGTGGGCCGACTAGGTTCCTCACCGGTCCGTATCCGACAGTTCGACATCCGAGGTGACGTAGGCGTGGCTCTTCCGCCCCTTACCCCTGAACAGCGCGCAGCCGCGCTCGAAAAGGCCGCCGCGGCTCGCCGGGCCCGCGCCGAGGTCAAGAATCGACTCAAGCACTCCGGCGCCTCGCTGCACGAGGTCATCAAGCAGGGCCAGGAGGACGACGTCATCGGCAAGATGAAGGTCAGCGCCCTCCTGGAGAGCCTGCCCGGCGTGGGCAAGGTCCGCGCCAAGCAGATCATGGAACGGCTCGGGATCTCCGAGAGCCGCCGTGTCCGCGGCCTCGGCTCGAACCAGATCGCCTCCCTGGAGCGCGAGTTCGGCGGCAAGGCCGCCTGACAACGACCCGACGGCCACCCCTGACGGCGGCCCGAAGGCCACCCGGCGGCGGGCCCGGCGTTCCCAGGCACTCCCGGGAACCGGGATAATCGCTGCATGAGTACTGCAGTCTCCCGGGGGACGTCCCCCGTCCCTCCGGCCGGACAACCGCGGCTGACCGTGCTCTCCGGCCCCTCCGGGGTCGGTAAGAGCACGGTCGTCGCCCACATGCGCAAGGCCCACCCCGAGGTGTGGCTCTCGGTCTCCGCCACCACTCGCAAGCCGCGACCCGGTGAGCGGGAGGGGGTCCAGTACTTCTTCGTCGACGACGAGGAGTTCGACAAGCTCGTCGCCAACGGCGAGCTGCTGGAGTGGGCCGAGTTCGCGGGCAACCGCTACGGCACCCCGCGCAAGGCCGTGCTCGACCGCCTGGAGGCGGGCGAGCCGGTCCTGCTGGAGATCGACCTCCAGGGCGCCCGGCAGGTCCGCGAGACCATGCCGGAGGCCCAGCTGGTCTTCCTCGCGCCGCCGAGCTGGGACGAGCTGGTCCGCCGGCTCACCGGCCGGGGGACCGAGTCGCCCGAGGTCATCGAGCGCCGGCTGACGGTCGCCAAGGTCGAGCTGGCGGCGGAGTCGGAGTTCGACACCACGCTGGTCAACACCTCGGTCGAGGACGTAGCACGCGAGCTGCTAGCCTTGCTGAGCTGAACATCTTTCTTCACCCCCCTTCGGAAGGCAGAGAGTGTCCTCTTCCATCACCGCGCCCGAGGGCATCATCAACCCGCCGATTGATGAGCTGCTCGAGGCGACCGACTCGAAGTACAGCCTGGTGATCTACGCCGCCAAGCGCGCGCGTCAGATCAACGCGTACTACTCGCAGCTCGGCGAGGGCCTGCTGGAGTACGTCGGCCCGCTGGTGGACACCCACGTCCACGAGAAGCCGCTCTCCATCGCGCTCCGCGAGATCAACGCGGGTCTGCTGACCTCCGAGGCCGTCGAGGCCCCGGCGCAGTAAGCGCAGTTTTTCGGCATTTCTTCGGAATGTGCGCCACCACGGGCCCGGCAGCGCCCCTGCCGGGCCTTTGGTGTGTCATAGACCCGTACACACGTACGTGTGCACGGGGATCGTGGGGAGAAGCGAGAGCGATGGACAAGCCCAAGGTCGTCCTGGGAGTCAGCGGCGGCATCGCCGCCTACAAGGCGTGCGAGCTGCTGCGCAGGCTCACCGAGTCGGGACACGACGTACGGGTCGTGCCGACCGAGTCGGCCCTGCACTTCGTCGGCGAGGCGACCTGGTCCGCGCTCTCCGGCCACCCCGCCGTCACCCAGGTGTGGGAGACCGTCCACGAGGTGCCGCACGTGCGGATCGGCCAGCAGGCCGACCTGGTCGTGGTGGCCCCCGCCACCGCCGACATGCTGGCCAAGGCCGCCCACGGCCTGGCCGACGACCTGCTCACGAACACCCTCCTGACCGCCCGCTGCCCGGTGGTCTTCGCCCCGGCCATGCACACCGAGATGTGGGAGAACGCGGCCACCCAGGAGAACGTGGCGACGCTGCGCCGCCGCGGCGCGGTCGTCCTCGAGCCCGCCGTCGGCCGGCTGACCGGCGTCGACACCGGCAAGGGCCGCTTCCCCGAGCCGGGCGAGATCTTCGAGGTCTGCCGCCGGGTGCTGGCCCGCGGCGCCCGGGAGCCCGACCTCGCGGGCCGGCACGTGGTCATCAGCGCCGGCGGCACGCGCGAGCCCCTGGACCCGGTCCGGTACCTGGGCAACCGCTCCTCGGGCAAGCAGGGGTACGCCCTGGCCCGTACCGCCGTGGCCCGCGGGGCCAGGGTGACGCTCGTCGCCGCCAACAGCGAGCTGCCCGACCCCGCCGGCGTGGACGTGGTCCACGTGGGGACGGCCGTTCAACTGCGGGAAGCCGTGATCAAGGCGGCGGCGGACGCGGACGCCGTGGTGATGGCCGCGGCCGTGGCCGACTTCCGGCCCGCCCGGTACGCCGAGGGCAAGATCAAGAAGCGGGACGGCGAGGAGCCCGAGCCGGTCGCGCTCGTGCGCAACCCGGACGTCCTCGCGGAGCTCTCCGCCGACCGCGCCCGCCCCGGCCAGATCGTCGTGGGCTTCGCCGCCGAGACCGACGACGTCCTCGCCAACGGCCGCGCCAAACTCGCCCGCAAGGGCTGTGACCTGCTGGTCGTCAATGAGGTGGGGGAGCGCAGGACGTTCGGTTCCGAGGAGAACGAGGCGGTCGTCCTGGCCCCCGACGGCACCGAGACCCCGGTCCCGCACGGCCCCAAGGAGGCCCTCGCGGACACGGTCTGGGACCTGGTCTCCCCGCGTCTGGCCTGACCCGCGAGGCGGGTGTGGTTCGCCGTGCTCTCGTGACGGGAGTCACAGGGCGTGCCCCATGTCATGTGGGGCGGGATGTTCGAAGCCCGAGAACGCCGGATAAACTGGCATCGGATCCGAGTCGAGCGCAGCTCTCGGCCGGATCCGTCAAATGATCAGCCAGCAGCCGCTGCAACCCCAGGGAGCGATGTGTCCCGCCGCCTGTTCACCTCGGAGTCCGTCACCGAGGGTCACCCCGACAAGATCGCTGACCAGATCAGCGACTCCATTCTCGACGCCCTCCTCAAGGAGGACCCGACGTCCCGCGTCGCCGTCGAGACCCTGATCACCACCGGCCTGGTGCACGTGGCCGGCGAGGTGACCACCAAGGCGTACGCGCCGATCGCCTCTCTCGTGCGCAACAAGATCCTCGAGATCGGCTACGACTCGTCGAAGAAGGGCTTCGACGGCGCTTCCTGCGGCGTCTCGGTCTCCATCGGCGCGCAGTCCCCGGACATCGCGCAGGGTGTCGACACCGCGTACGAGTCGCGCGTCGAGGGCGATGAGGACGAGCTCGACAAGCAGGGCGCGGGCGACCAGGGCCTGATGTTCGGCTACGCCTGCGACGAGACCCCGAACCTGATGCCGCTGCCGATCGAGCTCGCGCACCGGCTCTCGCGCCGCCTGTCGGAGGTCCGCAAGAACGGGACCATCCCCTACCTGCGCCCCGACGGCAAGACCCAGGTCACCATCGAGTACGACGGCAACAAGGCCGTGCGCCTGGACACCGTCGTCGTCTCCTCCCAGCACGCGTCGGACATCGACCTGGACTCGCTGCTGGCACCCGACATCCGCGAGTTCGTCGTCGAGCACGTCCTCAAGGAGCTCGTCGAGGACGGCATCAAGCTGGACACCGACGGCTACCGCCTCCTGGTGAACCCGACCGGCCGCTTCGAGATCGGCGGCCCGATGGGCGACGCCGGCCTCACCGGCCGCAAGATCATCATCGACACCTACGGCGGCATGGCCCGCCACGGCGGCGGCGCCTTCTCCGGCAAGGACCCGTCCAAGGTCGACCGCTCGGCCGCCTACGCCATGCGCTGGGTCGCCAAGAACGTCGTCGCCGCGGGCCTGGCCGCCCGCTGCGAGGTCCAGGTCGCCTACGCGATCGGCAAGGCCGAGCCGGTGGGCCTGTTCGTCGAGACCTTCGGCACCAACACGGTCGACACCGAGAAGATCGAGAACGCCATCGCCGAGGTCTTCGACCTCCGCCCGGCCGCGATCATCCGCGACCTCGACCTGCTCCGCCCGATCTACGCCCAGACCGCGGCCTACGGCCACTTCGGCCGTGAGCTCCCCGACTTCACCTGGGAGCGCACCGACCGCGTCGAGGCCCTGAAGAAGGCCGCGGGCCTGTAGGCCCGGCCGGCCCGGCCTGTCGAAGGCGCCCCCGCTTCCGAGCGGGGGCGCCTTTCGTTGTCAGTGCCCTCTGATAGGACTGGAGCCGTGAGCAGCGAGAACGGGCGGTCGGAGCGGGAGGCTCCCGAGGTGGAGCAGCTCGCGCTCATCCGGGAGAGCGTGCGCAAGGCCAAGGTGCCGCGGGCCAAGCCGAGGACGTGGCGGGGGGCCGCGCTGGCGGCCGAGCTGCCGGTGGCGCGGGTGCTGGTCGACAAGGGGCCGGTGCACCTGGACCGGCTGTGGGACTACGCCGTGCCCGCCGAGCTGGACGCCGACGCCCGGCCGGGGACGCGGGTGCGGGTGCGGTTCGGGGCCGGTGCGCGCAATGTGCGCGGGGGGCGGCGCGAGGGGGGCGGGCTGCTCGACGGGTTCATCGTGGAGCGGGTCGCCGAGTCCGACTACCAGGGGCCCCTGGCCGCCCTCGCCCAGGTGCTCTCGCCCGAGCCGGTGCTGAGCCCCGCGCTGCTGGGGCTGTGCCGGTCCGTCGCCGACCGCTACGCCGGCTCGCTCGCCGACGTGCTGCAGCTGGCGGTGCCGCCCCGGCACGCCCGGATCGAGGCCGAGCCCTCGCCCGCGCCGCTGCCGCCGCCCGCCGCGCCGGAGCCGGGCACCTGGGCGCGGTATCCGGCCGGGCCCGCCTATCTGGACGCCGTCGCCCGGGGCGACTGCCCGCGTGCGGTGTGGACCGCGCTCCCCGGGCCGCACTGGGCGGACGAGCTGGCCCGGGCGGCCGCCGCCGCGCTGGCCTCGGGGCGCGGCGCGCTCGTCGTCGTGCCGGACGGCCGGACCGCGGCCCGTGTCGACGCGGCGCTGAGTGCGCTGCTCGGTGCGGGGCGCCATGTGCTGCTGACCGCCGACACCGGCCCCGAGGAGCGGTACCGCCGCTGGCTGGCGGTCAGCCGGGGCGCCGTACGGGCGGTGGTGGGCACCCGGGCCGCGATGTTCGCGCCCGTACGGGACCTGGGGCTCGCCGCCATCTGGGACGACGGCGACTCCAGCCACAGCGAGCCGCACGCCCCGCAGCCGCACGCCCGCGAGGTGCTGCTCTCACGGGCCGCGCACGAGAAGGCGGCGTTCCTGCTGGGCGGCTTCGGCTGCACCGTGGAGGCGGCGCAGCTGGTCGACACCGGCTGGGCCCTTCCGCTGGCCGCCGACCGGGAGCGGCTGAGGGCGCTCGCGCCCCGGGTGCGCACGGTGGGGGAGGCCGACGAGGCGCGGGACGCGGCCGCGCGCGCCGCCCGGCTGCCCACGGTCGCCTGGGAGGCCGCCCGCGAGGGCCTCAAGCACGGGCCGGTGCTGGTGCAGGTCCCGCGCCGGGGCTACGTACCGCGCCTGGCCTGCGAGCGGTGCCGCGAGCCCGCGCGCTGCGTCCACTGCGCGGGGCCGCTGGAGGCGCGGGGCGAGGGCGGGGCGCTGCACTGCGGCTGGTGCGGGCAGGAGGCCCGCGACTGGCACTGCGGCGAGTGCGGAGGCTTCCGGCTGCGCGCCCAGGTGGTGGGGGCCCGGCGTACGGCCGAGGAGCTGGGGCGGGCGTTCCCGGCCGTGCCGGTACGGATCTCTGGTCGCGATCACGTCCTGGACACCGTGCCCGGCCGGCCCGCGCTGGTCGTCTCCACGCCCGGTGCCGAGCCGGTCGCCGAGGGCGGCTACGCGGCCGCCCTGCTGCTGGACGGCTGGGCCCTGCTGGGCCGCCCCGACCTGCGGGCGGGGGAGGAGGCGCTGCGCCGCTGGCTGGGGGCGGCGGCGCTGGTGCGGGGCGCGGAGGCGGGCGGCACGGTGGTGGTCGTGGCCGATCCGACGCTGCGGCCCGTTCAGGCGCTGGTCCGCTGGGATCCCGCCGGGCACGCGGTGCGCGAGCTGGCCGACCGGGCCGAGCTGGGCTTTCCGCCGGTCTCCCGGATGGCGGCCGTCGCCGGGCCGCCGTCCGCCGTCGCGGAGCTGATCGGGATGGCGGACCTGCCGGACGGGGCCGAGGTGCTCGGCCCCGTGCCCCTTCCGGAGCCCCTGCCGGGCCGGCCGCGGCGGGCGGGGGATGTGCCGTCGGGGGAGCGGTGGGAGCGTGCGCTGATCCGGGTGCGCCCGGGCCAGGGCGCGGCGCTCGCCGCCGCCCTCAAGGCCGCCCAGGCGATACGGCTCGCCCGCCGCGACGGGGAGCCGGTGCGGCTGCGGGTGGACCCGCCGGACATCGGGTGACGGGCGCCCTCGGGGTGAGCGCAGGGCCGCCGCGCCGTGGTGGTCGCCCGGTCGGCGACCCCAGGAGCGGAGGCGGAGCCGCCTCAGCCGTTGCGGGGGCCCGGGAACGCGGAGGCCGTGCGCGGCTCCTCGCGGTGGGCGCCCGGCTGGCCGGGGACCGTGCGGGCCGCCGGGACGACCGGCACCGCCGCCGGCTCGGCGGTGCGGACCGCCGACTCCGTGGCCTCGGCCGTGCCCTGCGTGCCCGCACGCCGCGCCCCGTAGCGGCGGTGCACCGCCTGCTTGGTGACGCCGAGCGCCGAACCCACCGCATCCCACGAGAAGCCCAGCGAGCGGTCGAAGTCCACCGCCGCGGTGACCAGCGTCTCGACGCTGTCCCGCAGCTCCTGCGCCAGCCGGACCGTCGGCGCGGGCGCGCGTCCGTAGACGACGAAGCCCGCCGACGGGCCGGTGCGGCGCGGGCGGTAGACATTGCCCAGCTGAGCGGTGAGGGTACGCAGTGCGTCCACCTGACGGCGGACCCTCTCGATGTCCCGGACCAGAAGATGCAGGCTGGCCCGTGCCTGGGCGTCGTGGGTTGCGTGGTCGGGCATGAACAAGCCTCTCGGACCGGCGGTGAAGGGGACGGGAAGGGACGTAAGTTGACGGGTAGTTGACAACCAACGCAAGGGAAGCGGGCCGCTGTTGCGGCCCTGTTCGGTCAATCTCTCTTGACCCAACGCGCCACGGGCCGCTGGGTCACGGTATGGGGGCGTACATCCGCCGGAATGGGGCGCGCGTCAGCCCGCACGCCCCCTGAGGGCGAGACCCCTCTAGACTTGGCCGTTGCCCCGCGAGAGAGGTTGTTCGCCACCCATGAGGCTCGTCTTCGCCGGTACCCCCGAGGTCGCCGTACCCGCCCTCGACGCCCTGATCGCCTCGGACCGCCACGAGGTCGTCGCCGTCGTCACCCGGCCCGACGCGCCCGCCGGGCGCGGCCGCCGACTGGTCGCCAGCCCCGTCGCCGAGCGCGCCGAAGAGGCGGGGATCGAGGTGCTCAAGCCCGCCAGGCCGCGCGACGAGGACTTCCTCGCCCGGCTCCGCGAGATCGCCCCCGACTGCTGCCCGGTCGTCGCCTACGGCGCCCTGCTGCCCAAGGCCGCGCTGGAGATCCCCGCCCACGGCTGGGTGAACCTGCACTTCTCGCTGCTGCCCGCCTGGCGCGGTGCCGCGCCCGTGCAGCACGCGATCCTGGCCGGTGACGAGGTCACCGGCGCCTCCACGTTCCAGATCGAGGAGGGCCTGGACTCCGGGCCCGTCTACGGCGTGCTGACCGAGCAGGTGCGCCCCACCGACACCAGCGGCGACCTGCTCACGCGGCTCGCCTTCGCCGGCTCCGGGCTGCTCGCCGCCACCATGGACGGCATCGAGGACGGCACCCTCAAGGCCGTGCCGCAGCCCGCCGAGGGCGTCTCGCTCGCCCCGAAGATCAGCGTCGAGGACGCCCGCGTCGACTGGGCCGCCCCGGCCCTGCGCGTCGACCGCGTCGTACGCGGCTGCGCCCCGGCCCCGGGCGCCTGGACCACCTTCCGCGGCGAGCGCCTCAAGCTCATGTCCCTGGCCCTGACCCCGGACCGCGGCGACCTCGCTCCCGGCGAGATCGCCGTCGCCAAGAACTCCGTGCACGTCGGCACCGGCTCGCACGCCGTTCAGTTGCACTGGGTGCAGCCGCAGGGCAAGAAGCCGATGCAGGCGGCGGACTGGGCCCGAGGCGTCCGCATTTCCGCAGGCGAGCGGCTCGGCGCGACGGAACGGGCGTAGTCTGGAGCCCTTCGCCGTCACAGCTCCGGAGCACCTTTCGTGAACGATCAGGCCCCTCGCAAGCGCCCCGCAAAGCCCTACCGCCGGCCCAAGAAGGACCCGGTACGGATGCTCGCCTTCGAGGCGCTGCGGGCCGTGGACGAGCGGGACGCCTACGCGAACCTCGTGCTGCCGCCCCTGCTGCGCAAGGCCCGTGAGAAGGAGGGGTTCGAGGCGCGTGACGCCGCGCTCGCCACGGAGCTGGTCTACGGCACGCTGCGCCGCCAGGGCACGTACGACGCGATCATCGCGTCCTGCGTCGACCGGCCGCTGCGCGAGGTCGACCCGCCGGTGCTGGACGTGCTCAGCCTGGGTGCCCACCAGTTGCTGGGCACCCGGATCCCCTCGCACGCCGCCGTCTCGGCCAGCGTCGAGCTGGCCCGGGTGGTGCTCGGCGACGGGCGGGCGAAGTTCGTCAACGCGGTGCTGCGCAAGATCGCCGCGCATGACCTGGACGGCTGGCTCGAGCGGGTCGCGCCGCCGTACGAGGACGACCCCGAGGCCCACCTCGCCGTCGTCCACTCCCACCCGCGCTGGATCGTCTCGGCGCTGTGGGACGCGCTCGGCGGCGGCCGGGCGGGCATCGAGGACCTGCTCGAGGCGGACAACGAACGCCCCGAGGTCACCCTCGTCGCACGCCCCGGACGGTCGACCCCCGAGGAACTGCTGGCGGCGGTGGGCGAGGACTCCGGCCTGCCCGGCCGCTGGTCGCCGTACGCCGTCCGGCTCGCCGAGGGCGGCGAGCCCGGCGCGCTGGACGCGGTGCGCGAGGGCCGTGCGGGCGTCCAGGACGAGGGCAGCCAGCTCGTGGCCCTCGCGCTGGCCGGCGTCCCGCTGGACGGGCCGGACGAGCGCTGGCTGGACGGCTGTGCGGGCCCCGGCGGCAAGGCCGCCCTGCTCGGCGCGCTGGCCGCGCAGCGCGGGGCGGCGCTGCTGGCGTCCGAGAAGCAGCCGCACCGCGCCCGCCTGGTCGAGCGCGCGCTGGCCGGCAACCCCGGCCCGTACCAGGTCATCGCCGCCGACGGCACGCGTCCGCCGTGGCGAGAGGGCGCCTTCGACCGGGTCCTGGTCGACGTGCCCTGCACCGGCCTGGGCGCCCTGCGCCGCCGTCCCGAGGCCCGCTGGCGCCGCCGCCCCGAGGACGTGCCCGGCTTCGCCCCCCTGCAGCGCGACCTGCTGCGCGAGGCGCTGCGCGCCGTCCGCGTCGGTGGCGTCGTCGGCTACGCCACCTGCTCGCCGCACCCGGCGGAGACCAAGGCGGTCGTCGACGACGTGCTCAAGCGCGAGGGCGTGAGCGCCGAGTGGATCGACGCCCGCCCGTACATGCAGGGCGTCCCGGTCCTGGGCGACGGCCCCGACGTCCAGCTGTGGCCCCACCTCCACGGCACGGACGCCATGTACCTGGCGCTGCTGCGGCGCACGGCGTGAGCCGTGCCGGCTGACCGGGATCCGGCGGTGGGCGGGGGCCCAGCGGCCCCTCCCGTGTCAATGCCGCGCACGCGGCATGGCAGGCTTGGGGGTATGGCCGTGCAGATCAACCCCAGCATCCTGTCCGCGGACTTCGCCCGCCTCGCCGAGGAGGCGAAGGCCGTCGGGGGCGCCGACTGGCTCCACGTCGACGTCATGGACAACCACTTCGTGCCCAACCTCACGCTCGGCATGCCCGTCGTGGAGTCGCTGCTCAAGGCCACGGACACGCCGCTGGACTGCCATCTGATGATCGAGGACCCGGACCGCTGGGCCCCGCAGTACGCCGAGGCGGGCGCGGGATCGGTCACCTTCCACGCGGAGGCGGCCGCCGCCCCCGTGCGGCTGGCCCGGGAGATCCGGCGGCAGGGGGCCCGGGCGTCGATGGCGCTCAAGCCCGCGACGCCGATCGAGCCGTTCGAGGACCTGCTGCCCGAGCTGGACATGCTGCTCATCATGACCGTCGAGCCCGGCTTCGGCGGCCAGGCGTTCCTCGACATCATGCTGCCCAAGATCCGCCGTACCCGGGAGCTGATCTCCCGGCACAACCTCCAGCTGTGGCTGCAGGTCGACGGCGGGGTGTCCGCCTCCACCATCGAGCGGTGCGCCGAGGCCGGCGCGGACGTGTTCGTGGCCGGATCCGCCGTCTACGGCATGGACGACCCGGCCGCGGCCGTACGCTCGCTGCGTGCGCAGGCGGAGAAGGCCACCGCCGGTGCGCCCTGGGCCTGCGCGCACTGACCCGTCCCCGGCCGCTCGCCCGAATTGCTGAGGGCGAAGGTCAAGGCCTGATCAAGGACCGTCGTATCTGACAGGATGACGGTCGAGTCCACAGCTCCAGAGCTCTCCCAGGGACAGCTCTTGAACACATAGTGAGGAGACCGCGGTGTCGACGGGCCGTTCAGCCACGCCTATGGGGCCCGCCGAGCTGGTGCAGGCGGCGGCGATGGCCCGCCGCTTCTACCTCGAGGGCAAGTCGAAGATCCAGATCGCCGAGGAGTTCGGCGTCAGCCGCTTCAAGGTCGCCCGGGTGCTGGAGACGGCACTGGAGCGCGACCTGGTGCGGATCGAGATCCGGGTGCCGGCGGAGCTGGACGCGGAGCGCTCCGACGCGCTGCGCGCCCGCTACGGCCTGCGGCACGCGGTCGTCGTGGAGTCCCCGGCCGACGCGGCCGACGACGCGCCCGATCCCGAGAACCTCGGCGAGGTGGCAGCTGACCTGCTCGGCGAGCTGGTCCACGAGGGCGACGTGCTCGGCCTCGCCTGGGGCCGCTCCACCATCCACATGGCCGCGGCCCTGCACCGGCTGCCGCCGTGCACGGTCGTCCAGCTCACCGGCGTCTACGACGCCGGCACGGCCGAGCGCGGTTCGGTGGAGGCCGTCCGCCGGGCGGCCCAGGTCTCGGGCGGCGAGGCGCACCCGATCTACGCGCCCATGCTGCTGCCCGACTCCGCCACCGCCGCCGCGCTGCGCGGCCAGACGGGCATCGCGCGGGCCTTCGACTACTTCGACAAGGTCACCGTCGCCGCGGTCTCCATCGGCTCGTGGGAGCCGGGCATCTCCACCGTCTACGACATGCTCACCGAGGAGGAGCGCGCCCACTACGCCTCCCTCGGCGCGGCGGCCGAGATGTCCGCGCACCTCTTCGACGCCGAGGGCCGGCGCATCGGCCGGGACCTGGGCGAGCGCTGCATCACGGTCGAGGCCGACCGGCTGCGCCGCATACCGGAGGTCGTCGCGATCGCCGGCGGGCAGCGCAAGGCCGCGGCGATCGGGGCGGTGCTGCGGTCCGGGCTGGTGACCAGCCTGGTCACGGACACGGCGGCGGCCGACTACCTGCTGCTGGAGACCGGCCCCGGCCCGCGCCCGGCGCTGGACCGCGCGGATCCGGACGGCTCGTAGCGGCTCGTCCGCTCGACGACACGAGGGCGGCTCCCCCGGAATCATTCCGGGGGAGCCGCCCTCATCTCGTAGGGGCACCGGTTGATTTGAGCCATCGCAATATTGCCAATCGTTGACACTCCATTGGCCAGAGCTTTACCGTCGGATCCCGCGGCACGGGGGCTCACCCGCCGCCGCGTTTCCCACCTTTCGGAGGTCCGTCATGGAACAGCTCATCAAGAAGATGGCCCAGGACAATGTCTGGCAGGGCTGGGTCGCCGCCAACTCGGCGAGCGCCGCCGCCAAGGACGGCTGCATCAGCGCCGCTCCCAAGGCCGGCTGCATCAGCGCGGCGCCCAAGGCCGGTTGTATTTCCTGACCCGGTGTCAGACGCCTCGGAGCGGGCGCCGCGGACCGCCTCCGCACACCGGCCGCCCGCTCCGGGCAACGCCCCGGGGCCCTCGCCCCGGGGTTTTCTCTGTCCGAGCTCACCTTGGGGGTGGCAGTGAACGGTCAGCCGGCCGCGGACGTCGTCGACCTGATCAGGGATGTGCCGATCTACCGGACCTCGATCGAGCGGGGCCACTTCCCGATCCTGGAGAAACCCGAGATAGCCCGCGGTTTCCCCGACAACTGGATGACGCCCGCCCTCGCCGCGGCGCTCGAGAAGGGCGAGGCGGAATTCGTGCTCTCCACGGGCACCAACCACGCCCGCATGCAGATCATCCGGCCCCCGTACTTCCTGCTCAACTCCTATTACCGGCTGTGGAGCGAACACCCCGACATCCGGGCCACCTGGGAGGAGGGCTGCCAACGCGTCTCCCTCACCACGGTGTTGGCCACCGAGCACGTGGCCCGCGTCAACGCGAAGAAGCGCGGGACGGACCCGTCGCCGGCGCCCGCGCCGGAGGAACGCCGGCTCGACGCCCGTACCGTCTACCTCAATCTGCGGCTGGACCCGGCGCTGTGGGAGCGCGAGGACGTCGAGCGCATGCTCGGCGAGATCCAGGCGGCCCGCGAGGCGCACCCCAAGGGCTGGTACCACCTCGACTGCTCCGGCTACCACCTGGCGCATCTGGTGCGCAAGGTCGGCGAGTGGGGCCTGTGGGACGCGTTCCCCGCGCCCGCCAGCATCATCCACGCCTACGAGTACACGCCGGTGAACGTCCGCCGCTACCTGGCACAGCACTTCGCCTGCCCCGTCGTCGACCTCTTCGGCAGCACGGAACTCGGCTACCTCTACTACAGCGACGCCCGCGGCCGGTACTGGCCCTACCTCGACAAGATGAGCGTCGAGCTGGTCCCGGTCGCCCCCGGCAGCGAGATCTACAGCCTCATCGTGACGAGCGTCCGCAATCCGCACATGCCGCTGATCCGCTACCGCTCGGGGGACTGCGCGCGCACGCTGGACGGGACGCCGGACCCGGCCCGCATCTCCCGCTTCTGCGGCCGCGAGAAGGAACTGCTGGACACGCCGCGGGGGCCCGTCGCCCAGTCCGACCTCGACGACCGCATCGCCGACGTCTCCCACCGGGTCTTCCTCCACCGCCTCCACGTGGCCGACGGCGACCGGGCCCGGCTGCTCGTCACCACCTTCGACGGCGCCCCCCTCGACGCGGCCGACACCGCGGCCCTGGCCGAGAGCGCCGGCGAACTGACCGGACGCCACTGCCGCGTCGAGCACGTCCCGCACCTTCCCATCGGGAAGTCCGGGAAGTACGCCTGGCTGGTGAAGGACCTGTGACCCCCCGGACGGAAGAAGCCATGACCCCACAGCCGCACGTCTGCTCCGACGACCTCGAGGCCCTCCTCGGCGCATCGCTCCACGAGGAGGTGGTGCGGCACTTCGAGCGGTCCACCGGGGCGGAGCGTGCGTACGTCGAGCGCCAGGTCACCGAATGCCTGCGGTACCTCTACCTCGTCTCGCGCCACCGCGATCAGCTCAGCGGTCTGTTCCTGCCCGTGGAGCAGGAGATCGACGAGATATGGCACTACCTCATCCTGCAGACGCGCGAATACCGCACGCTGTGCGAGGAGAGGCTGCCCGGCCGGTTCTTCATCGACCACCGCAGCATCGCCTACGAGGAGTACCAGGAGGAGCCGGGCCGGGAGAAATCGGTCGAGGAGGCCCTGCGCTGGATCCCGCTGTACTGCCGGGAGTTCGGTCCGTTCGACGAGGGGGCGCTGCCGCACTGGACGATCGTGCGCTTCCTGCACGAGCGGATGGAGATGTCGCTGGAGGACATCGCGGCGCTCGAACCGCTGGGTTCATGAGCGCCGGCACCTCCGAAGTCCCGGGAGCGGCGGTGGACTTCGCGCACGACGAGCCTCCGGAGCAGCGGCGGATCCTGACCGTCCTGGTGCTCGCCCAGCTGCTCAGCGGTGCGGGACTGGCGGCGGGGATCACCGTCGGCGCGCTGCTCGGCGAGGAGATGCTGGGCTCCACCGGCCTCGCCGGCGTGCCCAGCGCCCTGTTCACGGCGGGCGCCGCCGTCGGGGCGGTCGGCGTGGGCCGGCTGTGCCAGCGCCGGGGCCGCCGCCCCGGGCTCGCCGTGGGCTACGCCACCGGCGCGGTCGGCAGCCTCGGGGTCGTCGCGGCGGCCGCCCTCGACGACGTACCGCTGCTGTTCCTCTCGCTCCTGGTCTACGGGGCCGGGACCGCCACCAACCTGCTGGCCCGGTACGCGGGCGTGGACGTGGCCGCGCCCGCGCGCCGCGGCCGGGCGGCGGGCCTGGTGCTGTTCGCCACCACCCTCGGCGCGGTCATCGGCCCCACCCTGGTGACGGTCACCGGCGACGTGGCGCACGGCTGGGGCATCCCCCGCCTCGCCGGGCCCTTCCTGCTGGCCGCGGGAGCCTTCGCGGCGGCCACCGTCATCCTGGGGGTGTTCCTGCGCCCCGACCCGCTGCACCTGGCCCGCGAGCGGGCCGCCCGCGCGGCGGCGCCCCGGGCCACGGACGAGCCGGAGGCCGCCCCGGCCGGCCGGGGGCACGCGCGCGGCGTCGCCACCGGCACCGCGGTCATGATCCTCAGCCAGCTCGCGATGATCGCGATCATGACGATGACGCCCGTCCACATGCGGGCGCACGGCCACGACACGCAGGCCGCCGGGCTCGTCATCGCCCTCCACGTGGGGGCCATGTTCCTGCCCTCGCCGCTGACCGGCTACCTCGTCGACCGCCTCGGCCGGGTGCGCGTCGCCCTCGCCTCCGGCGTCACCCTGCTCGCCGCCGGGCTCCTCGCCGCCCTGGCCCCGCCGCACTCGGCGGCCGCGCTCGCGGTGGCGCTCGTGCTGCTGGGCCTCGGCTGGAACCTCGGCTTCGTCAGCGGCACCGCCATCGTCGCCGACTCCGTGCCGCTGGCCACCCGTGCCTCCACGCAGGGCCTGGTCGACGTCGGCATCTCGCTGGCCGGCGCCACCGGCGGGATGGCCTCCGGGCTGGTCGTCGCGCACGGCGGCTTCCCCGTGCTGGCGGTGGGCGGGGGAGTCCTCGCGCTGGCGATCGTGCCCGTCCTCGCCCTGACGGGCCGCCCGTCACACCCCCTTGGCGGAAGCCACAAACGCCCTCCCGGCCGCCCTGGGAGAAGTCACAGAATGTGACTCATATTGGCCAGAACGCAGGAGCATCATGGATGATGGGTCCAGGAACCTCAGCCCGATCCGGCGCTGGTTCGGTGCTGACTCCCCACCCGCTTTGTACTCAAAACCGCAGGTGAGAGAGCCAGTATGCGTTTCCTTAACGACCAGAAGCCGCCGTACGACCTGACGTACGACGACGTGTTCATGGTGCCGAGCCGCTCCGCGGTCGGTTCCCGCCAGGGTGTGGACCTCTCCGCACCGGACGGCACGGGTACGACCATCCCGCTCGTCGTCGCCAACATGACCGCGATCGCCGGCCGCCGCATGGCCGAGACGGTCGCCCGCCGCGGTGGCCTCGTCGTCATCCCCCAGGACATCCCGATCGAGGTCGTCACCGACGTCATCTCCTGGGTCAAGAGCCGCCACCTGGTGCTCGACACCCCCATCGTCCTCGCGCCGACCCAGACCGTCGCCGACGCGCTGTCCCTGCTGCCCAAGCGGGCCCACGGCGCCGGTGTGGTCGTCGACGACCAGCAGCGCCCCGTCGGCGTCGTCACCGAGCACGACCTGACCGGCGTGGACCGCTTCACCCAGCTGTCCGAGGTCATGTCCACCGAGCTGCTGCTCCTGGACGCCGACATCGACCCGCGCGAGGCCTTCAACACCCTCGACGCCGCCCACCGCAAGCTGGCGCCCGCCGTCGACAAGGACGGCAAGCTGGCCGGCATCCTCACCCGCAAGGGCGCCCTGCGCGCCACGCTCTACACCCCCGCCACCGACGCGGACGGCAAGCTGCGCATCGCCGCCGCCGTCGGCATCAACGGCGACGTGGCCGGCAAGGCCAAGGCGCTGCTGGCGGCCGGTGCGGACACCATCGTGGTGGACACCGCGCACGGTCACCAGGAGTCGATGATCGCCGCGATCAAGGCCGTCCGGGCGCTCGACCCGCAGGTCCCGATCGTCGCGGGCAACATCGTCGCCGCCGAGGGCGTGCGCGACCTCATCGAGGCCGGCGCCGACATCATCAAGGTCGGTGTGGGCCCCGGCGCCATGTGCACCACCCGCATGATGACCGGCGTGGGCCGCCCGCAGTTCTCCGCGGTGCTCGAGTGCGCCGCCGAGGCCAAGAAGTACGGCAAGCACGTGTGGGCCGACGGTGGCGTCCGTCACCCCCGCGACGTGGCCATGGCCCTCGCGGCCGGCGCCTCCAACGTCATGGTCGGCTCCTGGTTCGCGGGCACCTACGAGTCCCCGGGCGACCTCCAGCAGACCGCCGACGGCCGGCTGTACAAGGAGTCCTTCGGCATGGCCTCCGCGCGCGCGGTGCGCAACCGCACCTCCGAGGAGTCGGCGTACGACCGCGCCCGCAAGGGCCTCTTCGAGGAGGGCATCTCCACCTCCCGCATGTTCCTCGACCCGGCCCGCCCGGGCGTCGAGGACCTGATCGACTCGATCATCGCGGGCGTCCGCTCCTCCTGCACCTACGCGGGCGCGGGCTCCCTCGAGGAGTTCGCCGAGCGTGCCGTCGTCGGCGTCCAGAGCGCCGCCGGCTACGCCGAGGGCAAGCCGCTGCACGCCAGCTGGCAGTAAGCCTCACGGCTCCTCACGGCTCCCGAAAGGGGCGCGGTCCGATTCCGGACCGCGCCCCTTTTTTGCTCGCCATGTACCGATTCATAACGCGACGTGCAACGATCGCCCGTTTCGAATCCCCGGACGCAATGATCCACCGGGCATACGCAAGAATGGTGCATTACGAGCGCGGCCCCTCACCTCGTAGGGTCTGCGCAGAACGTGGAGTGGCGGGTACCGCTTGCTCGGCGGTACCCCTCGCTACGGGTTTGCTCTGCCATGCCGGCGCGCCCTGGGTACCGCCGTCGGCCGTCGCTCCCGACCGGATCCCCCCGACCGGCAGTGATGAACGGAGCGACCCCTGTGGGAGCGACCCCAGTGTTGGACAAAGGCGCAGCGCCAGCCGCCGCCACCGGCGACGACCAGCGTGCCCCGCTGCCGACCAGCGGCTTCGGCACGCGCCTGATGCGCCGCAAGCCCGTCGAGCGCCTGGTCGCCGAGGGCGGCCAGGGCGAGGGCGGCTCGCTGCGTCGCTCGCTCGGCATGTGGCAGCTGACGATGATCAGCATCGGCGCCACGCTGGGCACCGGCATCTTCGTGGTACTCGGTTCGGCGGTCCCCAGCGCCGGCCCCGCCGTGGTGATCTCGTTCGTCATCGCGGGCCTCACCGCGCTCTTCTCGGCGCTGTCCTACGCGGAGCTGGCCGGCACCATCCCGGTCTCCGGCTCCTCGTACTCCTACGCCTACGCCACCCTGGGCGAGATCGTCGCCTGGGTCTGCGGCTGGTGCCTGATCCTCGAGTACGGCGTCTCCGTCGCGGCGGTCGCCGTCGGCTGGGGCCAGTACCTCAATGAGCTCCTCGAGGGCACGATCGGCGTCACCATCCCCGACTGGATGGCCAACCCGCCCGGCGTGGACGGCGGCATCTTCAACCTGCCCGCCCTGCTCGTCGTGCTGCTGTGCATGGCGTTCCTGCTCGGCGGTGCCAAGGAGAGCGCCCGCGCCAACACCATCATGGTCGGCGTGAAGATCGTGGCCCTGCTGCTCTTCTGCGCCGTCGCCTTCACCGGCATCCGCGCGGGCAACTACGCCCCGTTCATGCCGCTGGGCCTGGGCGGCGTCAGCGCCGCCGGCGCCACGCTGTTCTTCTCCTACATCGGCTTCGACGCCGCCTCCACCGCGGGCGAGGAGGCCAAGGACCCCAAGCGGGACCTGCCCAAGGCCATCATGCTCTCGCTGCTGATCGTCACCGCGCTGTACGTGCTGGTCGCGGCGATCGCCGTCGGTGCCATGCCGTGGGACAAGTTCGAGGGCTCCGAGGCCGCGCTCGCCGGCATCATGAAGGACGTCACCGGCCAGGGCTTCTGGTCCGTCTTCCTCGCCGCCGGCGCCGTCATCGCCATCGCCAGCGTCGTGCTGACCGTGCTCTACGGCCAGACCCGCATCCTCTTCGCGATGTCCCGCGACGGTCTGGTGCCCAAGCGCTTCGCCAAGGTGAGCCCGAAGGGCGTGCCGGTCGCCAACACCGTGATCGTCTCGGTCTTCTGCGGCGTGCTCGCCGCCGCCGTACCGCTCGCCCAGCTCGCGGACGCCACCAGCATCGGCACGCTCTTCGCCTTCGCCCTGGTCAATGTCGCCGTCATCGTGCTGCGGTTCACCCGCCCCACCATGAAGCGCAGCTTCCGGGTACCGCTTTCGGGTGTGCGTGTTCCCTTCGGTGACACCACCGTGCCGCTGGCCCCGGTCTTCCCCGCGATCGGCTTCGCGCTGTGCGTCTACATGATGTTCAGCCTGGACGTCGTGACCTGGGAGGTCTTCGGCGGCTGGATGCTGCTCGGCCTGGTGATCTACTTCGCCTACGGCATGCGCAGCTCCCGCCTGGCCCGTGAGGCCGCGGGGGAGCAGGGGACGGCCGGGATCGCCCAGGAGGCGCCCGAGGCCGCCGAGCAGGCCACCGAGGCCGCCCCGAAGGCGTCCGCGGCCGCCGCGAAGGCGTCCGAGGCTCCGGCGAAGAGCCAGAAGGCCGCCGCGAGCCCCCGCAAGGCCGCCGGCAAGGCGCCCGCGAAGGCCCGGAAGACTTCTGTGAAGAAGTGATCTTCGCCCGCGGCGCCCTATGATCCCTGGCTGCCGGGTCCGCTCTTCGCGGACCCGGCGGCCATTCGGGCATTCGACGGCCCCGGCCCGGCCGCCCGGGGCACGGAAGGGATCACATCCGATGAGCAGCCCCCACCTCCTGCTGACCGGCGACCGCCTCGCCCTGGGCATGCCCCGCGACGAGATGCTCGCCGAGTACCACAAATGGGAGACCGACCCCGGCACGATCCTCGGCCGGGGCAGCCGCTTCCCCCAGGCCTGGGAGGCCCACGCCGAGGAGTGGGACCGGCAGCTCGACGACCGCGACCACGCCCGGTTCGAGGTCGTCCGCCTGAAGGACAAGCAGCCCATCGGCCTGACCGCGCTGCGCGTCGACCCCAGGGAGCGCAGGGCCGAGTTCACGATCTTCCTGGCCCCGCACCAGCGCGGCAAGCGCTTCGCCGAGGAGGCCACCCGGCTCACCCTGGACTGGGGCTTCCACCTGGCCGGGCTGCGGGCCGTCTGGCTGAAGGTCCTCGAGCCCAACCGGGCCGGGATCACCGCCTTCGAGAAGGCCGGTTTCCGGCCCACCGGCCGCTTCCGCAAGTCGGGCCACTGGCTGGGCCAGCACGTCGACGAAGTGCTGATGGACGCTCTCATCGAAGAATTCCCCGGACCCTCCGCCATGTGCACCGCACTGGGCACCTGACGTCCGGATGGGCACCCGCCGGGCGGGACCATCCCCGGGCGCGTGATCTACTG
The DNA here is from genome assembly GCF_014655595.1 of Streptomyces griseocarneus. Taxonomy (GTDB): domain Bacteria; phylum Actinomycetota; class Actinomycetes; order Streptomycetales; family Streptomycetaceae; genus Streptomyces; species Streptomyces griseocarneus. Next base: position 349,543 of record NZ_BNBL01000007.1, read on the forward strand.
CTGGTAACGACAGCAGGTTCCCGTAGAAATGTGATCCACCCGCCGTGCGATTGAATGAGCTCGACGAACGCATCGTGCATGCCCTGGCCGAGGATGCCAGGCGCTCCTACGCCGACATCGGCGCGGAGGTCGGCCTGTCGGCCCCCGCAGTCAAACGGCGCGTGGACAGGCTGCGCGCCGAGGGGGCCATCACGGGATTCACCGTCCGGGTGGACCCGGCGGCGCTCGGCTGGGAGACCGAGGGCTTCATCGAGCTCTACTGCCGCCGCAACACCTCGCCCGAGGCGATCCACCGCGGACTCACGCGCTACCCCGAGGTGGCGTCCGCCTCCACCGTCACGGGCGAGGCCGACGCCATCGTCCAGATCTTCGCCTCCGACATGCGCCACTTCGAGCGGGTCCTCGAGCGCATCGCCGGCGAGCCCTTCGTGGAGCGCACCAAGTCGGTGCTGGTGCTCTCGCCGCTGCTGCGCCGCTTCAGCTCCGGCGCCCCCTCCTGATCCGGGCCGTCCCTTCCGCGGACATCCTCTTCCGGTGATCCGCCCGGGCCCCTGCGCAACGAATCGCCGCGCCGGGCCCGAAACGCGCAACGTTTTTGCCGTCGCCGCGCAACGTCCATGCCTTGTCCAGGTCAGAGCCGGAACCGTACCGTCGAGACGCCTACACGAATGCGTGTTTGACCCGGCCCCGCCGCATGGCCCCACCGCGAAAGAGGACGCATGACGCCGCTGCGCATCGCGCTGTACCAAGGCCCCAGCGGCGTTCCCGCGTCCACCGCCGACAGCCTGGCCGCCCTGTCCGACGCCGCCCGCCGGGCCGCGGACGCCGGCGCCCGGCTGCTGCTCACCAATGAGCTGTACCTGACCGGCTACGCCCTCGGCCCCGCCGTCCGCGACCTCGCCGAGCCCGCCGACGGCCCGGCAGCGCGGGCGGTCGCCGCGATCGCCGCGGAGCACGGCCTGGCCGTCGGTTTCGGCTATCCCGAGCGCGACGGCGAGACGGTCTTCAACTCGCTGCAGATCGTCGGCCCCGACGGAGGCCGCCTCGCGAACTACCGCAAGGCCCACCTCTTCGGCGACTACGAGACGACCTTCTTCACCCCCGGCGACCAGGCCGTGGTCCAGGCGGACCTCGACGGCGTCCGCCTCGGCCTGCTGATCTGCTACGACGTGGAATTCCCGGAGGCCGTGCGCGCCCACGCGCTGGCCGGGACCGAGCTGCTGCTCGTGCCGACCGCGCTGATGCGCCCGTACGAGATCGTTCCGCAGACGATCGTGCCGGCCCGGGCGTGGGAGAGCCAGCTCTACATCGCGTACGCCAACCGCTGCGGCGACGAGGGCGACTTCGCCTTCGCCGGCCTGTCCTGCCTGGCCGCCCCCGACGGGACCGTACGGGCCCGGGCCGGCGCCGGCGAGGACCTGATCGTCGCCGACGTGGACCCGGGGCTGCTGAAGGCCTCGCGCGCGGAGAACACCTACCTGAGCGACCGCCGCCCCGAGCTCTACGCCTCGCTCATCTAGACCACGGGCCCTGCCCGCCCCCTGCCCCACCCCCCTGCCAGTAGGAGAGTCCAGCCGATGACGTCCACGGTGCCCACCGCCGTCCACGACGAGCACGAGCAGGTCCAGCCCGTCGAGCCGCCGATCACCATGTTCGGCCCGGACTTCCCCTTCGCCTACGACGACTTCCTCGCCCACCCGGCGGGCCTCGGCCAGATCCCGGCCACCGAGCACGGCACCGAGGTCGCCGTCATCGGCGGCGGACTGTCGGGCATCGTCGCGGCGTACGAGCTGATGAAGATGGGCCTCAAGCCCGTCGTCTACGAGGCCGACCAGATCGGTGGCCGCCTGCGCACGGTGGGCTTCGAGGGCTGCGACGAAGAGCTGACGGCCGAGATGGGCGCGATGCGCTTCCCGCCGTCCTCCACCGCCTTCCAGTACTACATCGACCTGGTGGGCCTGGAGACCAAGCCGTTCCCCAACCCGCTGGCGCCCGAGACCCCCTCCACCGTCGTCGACCTCAAGGGCGAGTCCCACTACGCCGAGACGGTCGAGGACCTGCCGCAGGTCTACCGTGACGTGGCCCAGGCGTGGAACGCCTGCCTGGAGGAGGGCGCCGACTTCTCCGACATGAACCGCGCCATGCGCGAGCGCGACGTGCCGCGCATCCGGGAGATCTGGGCGAAGCTGGTCGAGAAGCTCGACAACCAGACCTTCTACGGCTTCCTCTGCGAGTCCGAGGCCTTCAAGTCCTTCCGGCACCGCGAGATCTTCGGCCAGGTCGGCTTCGGCACCGGCGGCTGGGACACCGACTTCCCCAACTCCATCCTGGAGATCCTGCGCGTCGTCTACACCGAGGCCGACGACCACCACCGCGGCATCGTCGGCGGCAGCCAGCAGCTTCCGCTGCGGCTGTGGGAGCGCGAGCCGCAGAAGCTCGTCCACTGGGCGCCGGGCACCTCGCTGTCCTCGCTGCACGGCGGCACTCCCCGCCCGGCCGTCACCCGCCTGCACCGCACGGCCGGCAACCGCATCACCGTCACCGACGCGAGCGGCGACATCCGCACCTTCAAGGCGGCCATCTTCACGGCCCAGTCCTGGATGCTGCTGTCCAAGATCGCGTGTGACGACTCGCTCTTCCCCATCGACCACTGGACGGCGATGGAGCGGACGCACTACATGGAGTCGTCCAAGCTCTTCGTGCCCGTGGACCGGCCGTTCTGGCTGGACAAGGACGAGGAGACGGGCCGGGACGTCATGTCGATGACGCTGACCGACCGCATGACGCGCGGCACCTACCTGCTGGACAACGGCCCGGACAAGCCCGCCGTCATCTGCCTCTCCTACACCTGGTGCGACGACAGCCTCAAGTGGCTGCCGCTGTCGGCGAACGAGCGCCTGGAGGTCGTGCTCAAGTCGCTCGGCGAGATCTACCCCAAGGTCGACATCCGCAAGCACATCATCGGCAACCCGGTGACGGTCTCCTGGGAGAACGAGCCCTACTTCATGGGCGCGTTCAAGGCGAACCTGCCGGGCCACTACCGCTACCAGCGACGCCTGTACACCCACTTCATGCAGGACCGCCTGCCCGAGGACAAGCGCGGCATCTTCCTCGCCGGTGACGACATCTCCTGGACGGCGGGCTGGGCCGAGGGCGCAGTCCAGACCGCGCTGAACGCGGTGTGGGGCGTCATGCACCAGTTCGGCGGCACCACGGACGCCACCAACCCCGGCCCGGGCGACGTCTTCGACGAGATCGCGCCCGTCGAGCTGCCGGAGGACTGAGGCCCGCAGGGCTGAGGCCGGAAGAACCGAGGCCGGGGGCCGGTGCGGGGAGGTGATCCCTCCGCGCACCGGCCCGGCCGCTTCCGGCCGGGCGGTCAGCCCAGGGGAGTGAGCAGGCATCGCCCCACCATCCCCACGCTCGCGTCGACGCGGTCGGTGAACTCCTCGGCCAGGTCGGGCAGCGTCCGCAGCGCCCACAGCGTGCGGAAGGAGGCCCAGGCGGCGTTCCGCGCGGCCTCGAGCGTCCAGGAGCCGACCAGGTGCGTCAGCGGGTCGGCCACGTCCAGCAGGTCCGGGCCGGGCATCAGCTCCTCCCGGATCCGCTCCTCCATCATCACGAGCAGCTCGCCGATGCGATGGAAGTCGCCCTCCAGCGCGCTCGGCTCGACGCCGAGCGCCCGGCAGGTGTCGGTCAGGGCCAGGGCCAGGTCGTGGCCGATGTGGGCGTTGATCCCCGCCAGCGCGAACTGCAGGGGCCGCACGGCCGGGTGACCCCGCAGCTGGAACAGCGGCCGCCAGCAGGCCGGCGCCGGGCGGCCCGCGGCGGCCTGGTCCACGGCGTGCAGATAGCGCCCGGCGAAGCGCACGTCGAGCTCGGCCGCGGCTCGGTGGTCGCGGAAGGCGCCCGCTCCCACCCGGCGGCCGATCTCCTCGGTGACCGCCAGATAGACGCGGTTGAAGACCGCCACCCCGTCGCCCGGCGGGAGCCCGGCCCCGAGCCCCCGCATTCTCGCCACCACCGCGTCGATGCCGACGGACACCGCCGACCGCGCCCCCACCCTCGTCATGGACACAGAGTGACAGCTGAACACGGAGCGTAGGCGACGCGGTGGCTTATTTAGCCCGAACGGGTGAACGGTTCTCTCAGGCGCCGTGCGGGGCCGGCCCCTCGCCCGCCGCGCCGCCGGCCGCCCCGTCGTCGTAGCCGCTGGTGCCCGCGTCCAGCAGCGGTTCCTGCGTCTTGAGGTGGGCCGGGGCCAGGGCGCGCAGCGCGTGATAGCCGCTGATGACCACGATCGTGCCGAGGGCGATGCCGCTCAGCTCGAAGTTCTCGCTGATCTTCAGGCTGACGCCGCCGACGCCGATGATGACGCCCGCCGCCACCGGCACCAGGTTCAGCGGATTGCGCAGGTCGACCTTGTTGTGCACCCAGATCTGCGCACCCAGCAGGCCGATCATGCCGTAGAGGATCACGGTGATGCCGCCCAGCACGCCGCCCGGGATGGCGGCGACGACCGCGCCGAACTTCGGGCAGAGGCCGAAGAGCAGGGCGAAGCCCGCCGCGGCCCAGTAGGCGGCGGTGGAGTAGACGCGGGTGGCCGCCATGACGCCGATGTTCTCGGAGTAGGTGGTGTTGGCAGGGCCGCCGACCGCCGTGGAGAGCACCGTGGCCGCGCCGTCCGCGGCGATCGCGGTGCCCAGCTGGTCGTCCAGCGGGTCTCCGGTCATCTCGCCGACGGCCTTGACGTGCCCGGCGTTCTCCGCGATCAGCGCGATGACGACCGGCAGCGCCACCAGCGCCGCCGACCAGCCGAAGCTCGGCGCGTGCAGCGAGGGCAGGCCGATCCAGTCCGCCGTGCCGACGCCGGACAGGTCCAGCCGCCAGTGGTCGACGGCCTGCGGGCCGCCGTGCACCGAATGGATCTTCCCGAAGAGCCGGTCGAGGAGCCAGGAGAGGGCGTAACCGAAGACCAGGCCGAGGAAGATCGCCACGCGGGACCAGAACCCGCGCAGGCACACCACGGCGAGCCCGGTGAAGAGCATCGTCAGCAGCGCGGTCCACTGGTCCTGCGGCCAGTACGTGGTCGCGGTCACCGGCGCCAGGTTGAAGCCGATCAGCATCACGACCGCGCCGGTGACCACCGGCGGCATCGCCGCGTGAATGATCCGGGCGCCGAACTTCCGCACCGCCAGCCCGCTGAGGAACAGCGCCACGCCGACCACGAGGATCGCGCCCGTGACCGCCGCGCTGTCCCCGCCCTGGGCCCGGATGATCGCCGCGACGCCCACGAAGGAGAGGCTGCAGCCCAGGTAGCTGGGCACCCGGCCGCGGGTCGCCAGCAGGAAGATGATCGTGGCGACGCCCGACATCATGATCGCGAGGTTCGGGTCGAGACCCATCAGGACGGGTGCCACGAACGACGCACCGAACATCGCGACCACATGCTGCGCGCCCAGGCCCGCGGTCCTCGGCCACGAGAGCCGCTCATCCGGTCTGACGACGGCTCCCGGGGCGGGGGTGCGCCCGTCTCCGTGCAGGGTCCAGCGCACGCCGAGGCCCATGGCTGCTCCATATGTCGCGTTGTGGTGATCCGGACCATGCTAAGCCGGGCCGCGCGGTGCTCCGTCTCGCCGCCGGGGCGTGCGGGCGTTGGTGCGATCGGCGCAATTAACACCCCGTAGGACTGTACGGCCGGGAGCACCGGCTGTTTATCAGTTCATGGGAGGTATGTGTCCGGTGTCCGATTTCCTGCAATTCAGGAGACACACATGCGTAACCTCGTCGGCCGCACAGCGGCCGCCGCGTTCATCGCCGGCGCAACCATCATTCCGCTCGCCGGAGTGGCCCAGGCCGCGCCGCAGATCGCGTCGGGCGCCCAGTCCGCGAGCTGGGACGACGACCACGACCGAGGCCGTGACCGCGGCCGCGACCGGGACTGCGACCGCGACCGCGACAAGGGCAACCGCCACGACCGTGACAAGGGCCGTGACAAGGACCGCGACAAGGACCGCGACAAGGGCAACCGCCACGACCGCGACAAGGGCCGTGACAAGGACCGGGACTGCGACCGCGACCGCGACCGCGGGCGCGACCGTGACCGCGACAAGGACGACTGCGACCGCGGGCGTCACCACCGCGACAACGACCGGGACGACTGCGACCGCGGGCGTCACCACCGCGACAACGACAAGGACGACTGCGACCGCGGCCACCGCCACGGCAGCTGGAGCCACGACCACAGCTGGAGCCGCCACGAGAGCTGGGGCGGCGGCTGGGGCGGTAACTGGGGCGGCATCTTCATCGGCAAGTGGAAGAACAACGGCTGGGGCCACAACGGCTGGGGCCACAACAACTGGGGTGGCCACAACAGCTGGGGCCACAACAACGGCTGGGGCCACAACAACGGCTGCGGCCACGACAAGTGGGGCGGCGGCTGGGGTCACCACGGTGACGACTGGGGCGGCCACCACAAGGGCGGCGACTGCGACGACAAGTGGGGCGGCCACCACGACAAGTGGGGCGGCCACCACGGCGGCCACGACGACTGCAACGGTCACGGCGGGCACGGCGGCCACTGGGGCGGCGGGCACGGCTGGGCCATTGTGATCTGACCTTTCCGCGCCTGACGGTCCCCCTCCACCGCGGGCCGTGGCCGACCTCCCCCGGGGTCCGGTTCACGGCCCGCGGCGGCGTGTCGCACGGGCGGGGGCGGCCGCGGGCTGCCGGGCAGCGGCCGGTGCGCGCAACACGCCCGCCCCCGCGACCAGTCCGCCCGCCAGCGCGGTCACCAGGGCGAAGGACACCACGAGCGAGGTGGCGTTCGCGATCTGGCCGATGACGGCCGGCGCCACCAGCGCCGACGAGTAGACGATGGTCGCCACGCCGGCGATGGCCTGGTCCGGACGCGGCCCGCTGTGCCCCGCGGCCGCGAAGGCCAGCGGGACCACCACGGCGATCCCCACGCCCAGCAGCGCGAAACCGGCGATCACGGGCGCCGGCCCGGCCGAGGAGACGACCAGCGCCCCGCCGAGGACCGCCACGACGCCGCTCGCCCGTACGGTCCCCACCGGCCCGAACCGCCGGACCACCGCGTCACCGGCGAAGCGGGCCAGTGCCATCGCGCAGGCGAACGCCGTGGTGCAGGCGGCGGCCGTGCCCGGATCGGAGCCGATGACGTCGCGCAGGTAGACGGCCGACCAGTCCAGGCTCGCCCCTTCGGCGAAGACCGCGCAGAACCCGACCGCCCCGATGGCCAGCGCGGCCCGCGGCGGCGGCGAGAATCGCGGCGGCGGCCGCTCGTCGTCGGCCGGGCGCAGGTCCAGCACTCCCCGGCAGGCGGCCGCGCCGAGCAGGACGAGCACACCGGCCGCCAGGGCGAAGTGGAGCCGGGCGTCCGTCTCCGTGTGCGCGGCGAGCGTGCCCGCCGCGGAACCGGTGAGTCCGCCCGCGCTCCACATTCCGTGCAGCCCCGACATGATCGAGCGGCCCAGCCGCTCCTCGGTCCGCACGCCGAGTGCGTTCATGGCGACGTCCGCCATCCCGGACGTCGCCCCGTACACCGTGAGTGCGGCGCAGAGGGTGACCATGGAGGGGGAGAGGGCGGGCGGCACCAGCGAGAGGCACCACAGGACGAGCAGCAGGCGCAGCCCGGCCCGGGTGCCGTAGCGGTGGCCGACGCGCCCCGCGAGCGGCATGGCGACCGAGGCGCCGACCGCGGGGCAGACGAGTGCGAGGCCGAGCAGGCCGGATCCGAGGCCCGCGTGTTCCTGGATCCAGGGGACGCGGGTGGCGAAGCTGCCGGTGACCGCGCCGTGGACGGCGAAGACCGCCGCGATCGCGATCCGTGCCCGGCGCAGCCGGGGGTCCCCGCCTTCCGCAGGTGTGCGCATGCCGCTCCGTCCGCCGTCCGGCCCGCTCGTGCGCTCTCAGTGCATCAGCAGGAGCCCTGGTCCTGCCAGACCCCCCATTGGCCGGTGGTGCCGGGCTCCTCGCCCCGCGTCCACCACTTGGCCTTCCAGGAGCGGGACTTCCACGAGACGGTGGCGCCCCCGTTGTAGGCGGCTTCCCGGTCCCAGGCCGGCGCGGTGCAGGTGCCGCCGGTGGGGGTGCCCGTCGGCGTGCCGGTCGGGGTGCCCGTCGGGGTCGCGGTGGGGGTGCCCGTGGGGGTTGCCGTCGGTGTGGGCGAGGGACCGCCCGGGTCGACCACGGTGGTGCCCCGGGCCAGGTCGCCGGCCAGGGCGTACGTCCTGCCGCCGAAGCTCACCGTCCAGTTGGAGGGGGTGGACGCCGGCAGGTAGTAGACGAAGTCGAGGTCCGCCGAGGCGCCCGGCGCGAGCGGCTGGGAGGCCGGGAGCCTGACCGAGACCCGGTGGTAGTCGCCCTTGAGGCCGCCGACGTTGCCGGTCGAGGCGTGGTCGCTGCGGATGACCTTCAGGCCCCAGCCCGACTGGTCCCTGGCGTTGCCGGGCGCGGAGGTGGCGTAGTCGAACTGCAGCTCCGCACCGCCCGGGATGGTGGCCTTGGTGTTGTTGGTGATGTGGATCTTCGGGTTGATGGGGTAGTTGGAGTCGCCCAGCGGGAAACCGGTGAAGTCGACGCCGAGGTCGATCGCCTGGCTCGGCACGTCCGTCGTCGCGCGCTTCGCGCCGTAGGCGGGGGCCGACCTGAACGCGTCGTACAGGGCCGTGGTGAGCGTGGAGCCGGGCTCGTACTGTCCCTTGCCGGCGTTCCAGCCGTAGTCGCCGGCGAGCTCCCAGATCATGGTGCCGCCGAGGCCCTTGTCCACGACGTACTGGGCCTTGGCCTTCACCGACTGCTCGTCCTCGGTGGAGAGGAAGACCTTCTTCTCGGCGTTCCACAGCCAGGGGGCGGTCAGCGTGGCGTCGTAGCGACGGGCGTAGGTGCCGGTGAGCTTGGTGCCGGCCGGGAAGCCGTACGCGCCGGCGTAGTCGCCGACGACGCCCTTCTCCAGGTTCTTCGCGTGCCACATCGGGTTGGACCCGGCGGGCGACTCCTTGCCGTCGTCGTCCTTGTCGTGCCAGAGGTTGTCGATGCCCACCGCGCCGTCGCCGCACGTCGTCAGGCCCGAACCGGCGGGACAGGAGGCCGCCTTGGCCGTTCCCCACAGGCCGTCGGTGCCACCGGTGACGTTCTTCCAGCCGCGCGTGTAGTACGGCAGGCCGAGGTTGACGCGGCCGGCCGGGAGGGCGCCGCGGAAGTAGTGGTACGCCCAGTCGCCGTTGAGGTAGCCGATGCCGCCGTACTGCCCGGCGGTGTAGACGCCCCACTTGGCGAGTTCGGCGTCCTTTCCGTCGTCGTACAGCGCCGCGTTGGGGCCGACGAACTCGTTCCAGGCCCCGTGCAGGTCGTACGACATCACGTTGACGTAGTCCAGGTATTTCGCGCTCTGATACGTCTCCATGCCGCGCAGCAGATAGCCCGACGAGGGTGCGGCGACGGAGAGCAGATAGTGCTTTCCGTCGGCGGCGCCGGCCCGGTCGAGCTTTTCCCGGAGCGTCTTCAGCAGGGCCGCGTATCCCTTGTTGAGACCGCCGCGCCGGGCGTTGGCGAGCGCCCAGTCCTTGGGGTGCCCGGCGTCCTTCATCGAGGTCGGGTACTCGTAGTCGATGTCGACGCCGTTGAATCCGTATTTCTTGACGAACGCGACGGCCGAATCCGCGAAGGTGTCGATTCCGGCCTGGTTGACCGAGCCGTCGGCGTTCGTCGCGGTCCGGTAGAAACCACCGGAGTCGACGCGCTTGCCGTTCTCGTCGATATAGCCGCCGGTCTCCGCCCAGCCGCCCACGGAGATGAGCGTCTTCACCTGCGGATGCTGTTTCTTGTACTTGTTCAGCAGGTTGAAGTGCCCCTTGTAGGGGAGGGCCGGGTCCATTTCGGCGCCGGCGACGCCGGGCCAGGTCATTCCGGTCGCCGGATTTCCCGCGCCGTCCGCGCCGACGGAGATCTTGTCGTCGGGGCCGACGTGCGCGAAGGCGTAATTGAGGTGGGTGACCTTGTCCCAGGGGATGTCCGGGGCGAGGTAGGCGGGAGTGCCGTCCTTGCCGGTGCGCCAGCCGGTGAAATAGCCGATGACGCGACGCTGGTGATCGGCGCCCATCTTCTCCCGGCCGGCCGCGTCGTAGACCGAACAGTAGGGGACGTCGACGCCCGGTGTGGCGTACAGGCCGTCGGGGCGGCAGGCGGACTGGTCCTCGGCGTGCGAGGCGGTCGCGGAGAGCGTGCCGGCCAGCAGGCCGGCCAGGGCGGTGGCCGCCGCCGTGAGGGCGACGCTCCCGCGGACGCGGAAACCGGCCGATCGGTTTCCGGCGGATCCGCCGGGGGTTCTCTTGCGGGACAACACGTTCGGTTCCTCCAGTGGGGGCTCATGACGAGCGATGCGGGGGGTGTGCGACGTGCCGGGCCCGTGGTGCGCGCGCACCGGCGGGCCGTACTCCTCGGAGGTGTGGCAGAGGTTAAAAGGACTAGACCAGTGCGTCAATAGGTATGGACCAAGTGCGCGGCGAGCTCCCGTCGCCCTCCGGGTGTGAGCCCGCGCACTCTGTCAAGTCCCCGTGGACACCGCGGCGCCGTCCGGCGTACGCTCGGACTCGTCGGAGCTGCGGCATTTGATGAATCCGCAGGTCAGGCACCTTGTACTGTAAAATTGATCGAATTTACGCAGCGCACTCCGGGGTCGGTGAAAGTCCGAACCGGCGGTTATAGTCCGCGACCCGACCGCACACCAGCGGCCGGTTGACCAGGTGGAATTCCTGGACCGACGGTTAAAGTCCGGATGGGAGGCAGTGCGCGGCGGGCACGCATCGGCACACCGTCACAGGTGGCGCGGAGCGGGCGTCCCTCGTGGCGTTCCCGCATCCCCGTCCCCTGACCCGGTGATCATCCGCTGCGGCGTACCCGCTACTTCGTCGTCCCGTACGACAGCCCCGGAGTCCGTGCCCGAAGAGGCAGGAGGACCCCGGTGGCCACCGCTACCGAAGCAGACGCGATGCGACGCGCCATCGCGCTCGCGGCCCGCGCCCTCGGCTCCACCAGCCCCAACCCCGTCGTCGGCTGCGTCCTCCTCGACGACCACGGCCACACCCTCGGCGAAGGCCTGCACCACCGCGCCGGCGGACCGCACGCCGAGGTCAACGCCCTGCGCGCCGCCCGGGAGGCGGGCCACGACGTCCGCGGGGCCACCGCCGTCGTCACGCTGGAGCCCTGCGACCACACCGGCCGCACCGGCCCCTGCACCCGCGCCCTGATCGAGGCCGGCGTCGCCCGTGTGGTCTACGCCGTCTCCGACCCGAACCCCGGAGCGTCCGGCGGCGCGGCCACGCTCGCCGCCGCCGGCGTCGACGTCGAGGGCGGCCTGCTGGCCGACCGGGCCGCCGCCGGCAACGCCGCCTGGCTCTCCTCCGTCCTGCACGGGCGCCCCTTCGTGGTGTGGAAGTACGCCGCCACCCTCGACGGCCGCAGCGCCGCCGCCGACGGCACCAGCCGCTGGATCTCCTCCGCCGAGTCCCGCGCCGACGTCCACCGGCTGCGCGCCGAGGCCGACGCCGTCGTCGTCGGCTCCGGCACGCTGCGCGCCGACGACCCGCACCTGGCCGTCCGGGGCGCCCTGCTGCGCCGGCCCGAACCCGTCACCCAGCCGCTGCGCGTCGTCGTCGACACCAACGCCACCGTCAAGCCGGGCGCCCGGGTCCTGGACGACGCCGCCCCCACCCTGATCGCCGTCGCCGAGGACGCCGACACCACCCACCTGGCGGGCGTCGAGACCGTACGGCTCCCGCGCGCCGCGGGCACCGGCGGCCTCGACGTGCGCGCCCTGCTCGACGCCCTGCACGAGCGCGGCGTGTGCTCCGTCCTGCTCGAGGGCGGCTCCACCCTCGCCGGCGCCTTCCTGGCCGCCGGCGCCGTCGACCGGGTCATCGGCTACCTCGCCCCCGCGCTGCTGGGCGCCGGGCCGACCGCGCTCGGCGACGCCGGAATCGGCACCATCGCCCAGGCGTTGCGCCTGGACGTCACCGACGTCGCCCGGCTCGGCCCCGACCTGCGGGTCACCGCCACCCCCCAAACTCCCGCCCCCGCCAACGCCACCGAGGAGAACTGAAGTGTTCACCGGAATCGTCGAAGAACTGGGAGAGGTCGTCACCGTCGAGAAGCTCGACGACGCCTCCCGTTTCCGGCTCCGCGGCCCCCTCGTCACCGAAGGCGCCAAGCACGGCGACTCGATCGCCGTCAACGGCGTCTGCCTCACCGTCGTCGACACCGAGAACGGCGAGTTCACCGCCGACGTGATGGCCGAGTCCCTGAACCGCTCCAGCCTCGGCGCCCTCGTCCCGGGCTCCCGCGTCAACCTCGAGCGCCCCATGGCGCTCGGCGGGCGCCTCGGCGGCCACCTCGTCCAGGGCCACGTGGACGGCACCGGCACGATCCTCGAGCGTCAGCCGGCCGAGCACTGGGAGATCGTCAGGATCGGCCTGCCCGACGGACTGGGCCGCTACGTCGTGGAGAAGGGCTCGATCACGGTCGACGGCATCAGCCTCACCGTCGTACGGGCCGAGGACGACTGGTTCACCGTCAGCCTCATCCCCACCACCCTCGCCCTGACCACCCTGGGCCTCAAGCAGCCGGGCGACCCGGTCAACCTCGAGGTCGACGTCCTCGCCAAGTACGTCGAGCGGCTGCTCGGCCACCGCGCCGGTGGGGAGGGTGCCGCGTGAGCGCCCTCGACTGGCTCAACGGCGAGGCCTTCACGGCCTTCGGCCAGCACGTGATCTGGTCCGACATGATCGGCAACTGCGTCGGCCTCGCCGCCCTCGCCCTCGGCTGGCGCCGCTCCATAGCGACCTGGCCCGCCCAGTTCCTCTCCGGCGTCATCCTCGTCGCCGCCTACGCCTCCGCCCACCTCAGCGGCGGCATCGGCAAGCAGCTGCTGGTCATCGGCGTCGCGCTGTGGGGCTGGCGGCAGTGGACGCGCGGCAGCCGCAGCGCCCAGGACGGCTCCATCGCCGTCCGCTTCGCCACCTGGCGCGAGCGCGCCGTGCTGATCGCCGGCACCGCCGTCGGCACCCTCGCCGTCGGCTCCCTGTTCACCGCCGTGCCCGAGCTGTCCTGGAACCCCTGGCCTGACGCCTACATCTTCGTCGGCACCCTCGCCGCGATGGTGGCCCAGGCCCGCGGACTGGTGGAGTTCTGGTTCGCCTGGCTGCTCGTCGACGTGGTCGGCGTCCCGCTCGCCTTCGACAGCGGGCTCGCCTTCTCCGGCCTCGTCTACGTCGTCTATCTCGTCCTCGTCCTGTGGGGCATGCGCGACTGGTGGCTGCGGTCGCGCACGAGCCCGAAGACCGCGCCCGTTGCGGAAGGAGTAACGGCATGACCGCCGTGCAGAGCTGGTACGAGACCGAGGGCGGGGACGCCGACGTGCTGGCCCTCGACCCCGTCGAACGCGCCATCGCCGACATCGCCGCCGGCCGGCCCGTCGTCGTCGTGGACGACGCCGACCGCGAGAACGAGGGCGACCTCGTCGTCGCGGCCGAGAAGGTCACCACCGAGATCGTGGCCTTCATGATGAGCGAGTGCCGCGGCCTGATCTGCGTGCCCATGGAGGAGCCGGACATCGACCGGCTCGACCTGCCCCAGATGGTCGAGCGCAACACCGAGTCCATGCGCACCGCCTTCACCGTCTCCGTGGACGCCGGCCGCGCCCACGGCACCGACACCGGCATCTCCGCCGCCGACCGCGCCGTCACCATCCGGCTGCTGGCCGACCCGGCCGCCGTCCCCGGCGACTTCGTCCGCCCCGGACACGTCTTCCCCCTGCGCGCCAAGCCCGGCGGCGTGCTCGCCCGCAACGGCCACACCGAGGCCGGCGTCGACCTCGCCCGCCTGGCCGGGCTGCGCCCCGCCGCCGCCATCGTGGAGATCGCCGGGGAGGACGGCGCGATGCTGCGCCTGCCCGAGCTGGTGCCCTTCGCCCGCAAGCACGGCCTGTCGATCATCTCCATCGAGGACCTGATCGCCTACCGCCGGTCCGCCGAGCCCACCGTCCGCCGCGAGGCCGAGACCCGGCTGCCCACCGCCTTCGGTGACTTCCGCGCCTACGGCTACCGCTCCACCGTCGACGGCGTCGAGCACATCGCGCTCGTCGCCGGCGACCTCGGCGACGGCGACGACGTGCTGGTCCGCGTCCACTCCGAGTGCCTGACCGGCGACGTCTTCGCCTCGCTGCGCTGCGACTGCGGCCCCCAGCTGCACGCCTCCCTGGAGCGGATCGCGACCGAGGGCCGCGGCGTCGTCCTCTATCTCCGCGGCCACGAGGGCCGCGGCATCGGCCTGCTGCCCAAGCTGCGCGCCTACGAGCTCCAGGAGGACGGCCGCGACACCCTCGACGCCAACCTCGAACTGGGCCTGCCGGCCGACGCGCGCGACTACGCTGCCGGCGCACGCATCCTCACGGACCTCGGCGTGCGCTCGCTGCGCCTGCTGACCAACAACCCCGACAAGACCGCCGCCCTCGTGCGCCACGGACTCAAGGTCACCGGCCGTGAGCCCATGCCCGTACAGGCCGGCGAGCACAACCTGCGCTACCTGCGGACCAAGCGGGACCGCATGGGCCACGACCTGCCCTGGCTGGACGCCGAGCGCGTCTCCGCCTGCGGCAACCAGTGATCACACCACACCGACCGAGGAGAGTAGACACGTGAGCGGCAAGGGCGCCCCCCAGCTGAGTGTGAAGAACTGCCACGACCTGCGGGTGGCCGTGATCGCCGCGCAGTGGCACGAGAAGGTGATGGACGGACTCGTCGACGGCTCCCTGCGGGCCCTGCACGAGCTCGGCATCGACGAGCCGACCGTACTGCGCGTCCCCGGCAGCTGGGAGCTGCCCGTCGTGGCCAAGGTCCTCGCCGGCCGCGGCTACGACGCCATCGTCGCCCTCGGCGTCGTCATCCGCGGCGGCACGCCGCACTTCGACTATGTGTGCCAGGGCGTGACCGAGGGCCTGACCAAGGTCTCCGTCGACACCGGCGTCCCCGTCGGCTTCGGCGTACTGACCTGCGACACCGAGCAGCAGGCCCTGGACCGCGCCGGGCTGGAGGGCTCGGCCGAGGACAAGGGCCACGAGGCGGTCACCGCGGCCGTCGCCACGGCGGTGATCCTCCGTTCGGTGTCCGAGCCCTGGCACTGACGGCGGGGCGGACCGGCGTAGGGTAGGACCACCATGTCCAAGAAGACGTTCGAGGAGCTCTTCGCCGAGCTCCAGCAGAAGGCCTCCGCCGACCCCGCCACCTCCCGTACCGCCGAGCTGGTGGGCAAGGGCGTCCATGCCATCGGCAAGAAGGTCGTCGAGGAGGCCGCCGAGGTGTGGATGGCCGCCGAGTACGAGGGTGCCGAGGCCACGGCCGAGGAGATCTCCCAGCTGCTGTACCACCTTCAGGTGATGATGGTGGCCCGGGGAATCTCCCTCGACGACGTATACGCTCATCTCTGAGTCAGCCGTCTCCGAGTAAGCGCTTCCCGGCAGACTCCCTTCCCCGCACAACAACCCCACGCACAAAGGAAACCGACCTCATGCTGCGCATCGCCGTCCCCAACAAGGGTTCTCTCTCCGAGCCTGCGTCGGCGATGCTCCATGAGGCCGGCTACCGCCAGCGCAAGGACCGAAGGGAACTCGTCCTCGTCGACGCCGAGAACGAGGTCGAGTTCTTCTTCCTGCGCCCCCGCGACATCGCCGTCTACGTCGGCTCCGGCAAGCTCGACATCGGCATCACCGGCCGCGACCTGCTGCTCGACTCCGGCTCCCGGGCCGAGGAGATCATGCAGCTCGGCTTCGCCGGCTCGACCTTCCGCTACGCCACCCGCCCCGGCACCGCGAAGGACGTCGGCGACTTCGGCGGCATGACCATCGCGACCTCCTTCGCCGGCCTGGTCACCAAGCACCTCGCCGACAACGGCGTGGACGCCGACGTCGTGCACCTCGACGGCGCCGTCGAGACCGCCATCCAGCTCGGCGTCGCCGAGATCATCGCGGATGTCGTCGAGACCGGCACCACCCTGCGCAACGCCGGGCTGGAGGTCATCGGCGAGCCCATCCTCACCTCCGAGGCCGTGGTCATCCGCCGCCACGGCGCGCCGGTCGACGACCCCAAGGTCCAGCAGTTCCTCCGCCGCATGCAGGGCGTCCTCGTCGCCCGCCGCTACGTGATGATGGACTACGACATCCGGGTGGAGCAGGTGGACCGCGCGGTCGCCCTCACCCCCGGCCTGGAGTCGCCGACCGTCTCCCCGCTGCACCACGAGGGCTGGGTCGCGGTCCGCTCGATGGTCCCCTCCCAGGACGCCCAGCGCATCATGGACGAGCTCTACGACCTCGGCGCCCGGGCCATCCTCACCACGGGCATCCACGCCTGCCGCCTCTGACCGCCGCCGCACCGCCGCGCCGGAGAAGCACCGAGAGAGCCCCGAGGAAGAACGCAGACGTGTCCACCCCCGTGCCCGCGAGCGCCCTGCCGCCGCTGCCCGTCACCTTCCGCCCGACCCGCACCCGGATCGTGCTGCTGAGCATCGGCACCGCCCTGCTGGTCACGCTCACCGTGATGTCGCTGCTGCTGCAGACGCTCACCACGGGGGACCGGATCACCTTCATCTGCACCGGCCTGCTCGGCCTCGGCGTGCTCTCCCTGCTCAGCCGCCCCAAGGTCGTCGCCGCCGAGGACGGCGTCACCGTCACCAACCTGACGACGACCCGGCGGCTGGACTGGGCCCAGATCGTCCGCGTCAACCTGCGCTCGGGCGACGCCTGGGTCCACCTCGACCTCTCCGACGGCACCAGCCTGCCCGCCATGGGCATCCAGCCCGGCATCGCCCGGGACCGGGCCATCGCCGACGCCCGCACCCTGCGTGCGCTGGTCGAGGCACACGGCACAGGCCACTCCGCGACCTGAATCGCCGCCACTCCCACTTCCTTGATTACTCTGGTGCCACGGGCACACACGTGCCCCGCCCCTGGACCGGGGCACCTGCGAACCGAGGAGTGACTCCCTCCGGCGATGGACGGATCGTCCTGTAGTACCTGCGCCGCCCCCCACAGCGAGGCGGCGTCATGAGTATCACCGTGTCCCTGCTGCTGCTCGCGGCAGCCCTGCTCCTCATCCTGGCGAACGGCTTCTTCGTCGCCGCCGAGTTCGGTCTGGTGACCGTCGAGAAGCCGGAGGCCGAACGGGCCGCGGCCGACGGTGACCGCCGGGCCGGTACCGTGGTCGCCTCCCTGCGGGAGCTGTCCTTCCAGCTCTCCGGCACCCAACTGGGCATCACCATCACCTCCTTGGTGGTCGGCATGCTCGCCGAGCCCGCGCTCGGCCGGCTGCTCACCGTCCCGCTGACCGCCGCCGGGCTCCCGGACGGCGCCGCCCCCGGCGTCGCCGTCGTGGCCGGCATGCTGCTGGCCTCCGCCGTGCAGATGGTCGTGGGCGAGCTGGTGCCCAAGAACTGGGCCGTCTCCCGGCCGCTGCAGGTCGCGCGGTTCGTCGCCGGCCCGCAGAGCGTCTTCGCCCACTTCTTCCGGCCCGTCATCACCCTGCTCAACACCGTCGCCAACCGCCTGGTGCGCGCCCTGGGCGTCGAGCCCGCCGAGGAGCTGGCCTCGGCCCGCACCCCCGGCGAACTCGTCTCGCTCGCCCGGCACTCCGCCCGGGCCGGCGCGCTCGAGCAGGACACCGCCGACCTGTTCGTACGGACCCTCTCGCTCGGCGGCCTGACCGCCCAGCACGTGATGACCCCGCGGGTGAAGGTCAGCGCCCTGCAGTCCACCGCCACCGCGGAGGACGTCCTCAACCTCACCCGTGCCACCGGCCTCTCCCGCTTCCCGGTCTACCGGGAGCGCCTCGACGAGGTGATCGGCATGGTGCACCTCAAGGACGCCCTCGCCGTGCCCGGCCACGAACGGCTGCGCACCCCCGTCGGACGGATCGCCGTGGCCCCCCTGCTCGTCCCCGGCACCCTGCCGGTCCAGCCGCTGCTGGAGCAGCTGCGCAGCAGGCAGCCGATAGCCGTGGTCGTCGACGAGTACGGCGGCACGGCCGGAGTGGTCACGCTGGAGGACATCGTCGAGGAGCTCGTCGGCGAGGTGCGCGACGAGCACGACGCCGCCGACGCCGGCCGGCCGGACCTGGCCCCCGTCCCCTGCGATGAGGGCCGCCCGGCCTGGGAGGCCGACGGCGGCTGCCGCGTCGACGCCCTGCGCCGCATCGGCCTCGAGGCGCCCGACGGGCCCTACGAGACCGTCGCCGGCCTCGTCGCCGGCCTGCTCGGACGCATCCCCGCCCCCGGCGACGGCGCCGAGCTGCCCGGCTGGCGGCTGTCGGTGCGCAGGGTCGGCCACCACCGGGCGGAGCGCGTGCGCTTCGTCCGGACGGACGTCCCGGCGGGAGTACGCCGATGAGCGCGCTGCAACTCCTCCTCGCCGTGCTGCTGGTGCTGGCCAACGGTTTTTTCGTGGGCGCCGAGTTCGCCCTGGTGTCCGTACGCCGCAGCCAGATCGAGCCCCGGGCCGCCGAGGGCTCGGGCCGGGCCCGTACGGTCCTGACGGGCCTGGAGAACCTTCCGCAGATGATGGCGGCGGCACAGTTCGGCATCACCGTCTGCTCGCTGACGCTGGGTGCGGTCGCCGAGCCGACCGTGGCGGAGCTGCTCGAGCCCGTCTTCCACGCGGCGGGGCTGCCGCAGGGGCTCATCCACCCGCTGGGCTATGTGATCGCGCTGGCCCTCGTGGTCTTCCTGCACCTGGTCATCGGCGAGATGGTGCCCAAGAACCTGGCCATGTCCGCGCCCGACCGGGCGGCGCTGTGGCTGGGCCCCGGGCTGGTGACCTTCGCCCGGCTGTGCCGGCCGGTCACCCGGCTGCTCGGCGCCTGCGCGCACGGCGTGCTGCGGCTCTTCCGCGTCGAGCCCAAGGACGAGATCGAGGCCGTCTTCACCAGCGAGCAGCTCAACAGGCTGGTCGACGACTCCCGCCAGGCCGGCCTGCTGGAGCCGGAGCAGCAGGAGCGGCTCGAGGACGCGCTGGGGCTGGGCAGCCGGCCGGTGACGGAGGTGCTGCTGGACCCGGCCACGCTGGTGACGGTCGACCCGTCGGTGACGCCCCGGCAGATCGAGGAGCTGACCGTGCGCACCGGCTACTCCCGCTTCCCGATATGCGCCTCCCCGGGCGGTGCCTTCATGGGCTACCTGCACGTCAAGGACGTCCTGGACCTGGAGGACCGGGAGCGGGCGGTGCCGCAGCACATATGGCGGCGGGTGCAGACCGTACGGGCCGAGCTGCCGCTCGACGACGCGCTGACCGTCATGCGCCGGGCCGCCGCCCACCTGGCGGCGGTGACCGACGCGTCCGGGCGGGTGCTGGGGCTCGTCGCGCTGGAGGACGTGCTGGAGATGCTCGTCGGCGAGGTCCGGGATCCGGCGCACCGGGAGGTCCCGGAGGCACGGGCCCCGGAGGCACGGGCCCCGGAGACGGAGGAGGCGATGGCGGGCTGAGGCGCGGGGCCGGGGGCCGGCCGCGGCCCCCTCACGGCGCCGGGTCCTGCGGGTCGCGCGCGTCGCCCTGGCGGCGGCGCGGAGCCCCCCAGCCCGGTCCCGAGAGGATCTCGCCGTACGCCTGCATGAGGTCGGGCAGGCGCAGGGTCGCGAGGTCGTCGCGGGTCGGCGTGCCCGGGTACGCCGACAGCCGCAGATCGCGGTACGCGCAGCTCTTCTCGTACAGGGTGCGCAGGAAGCGGCCGTTGCCCAGCTCGTCGATCCAGCCCTGTTCGACGACGTGGCCGCTGATGCTGCGGAGTTCCTCCAGGGCCTCCTCGTCCCACGCGTCGCCGTTCTCCGCGGCCAGCACCTCGCCGATGGCGGTGAGCTCGGCCGGGCGGTAGCTCGGGAAGTCCACCCGGGTGGTGAAGCGGGAGTGCAGCCCGGGGTTGGCGGCGAGGAGGCGGTCCATGCCCTCGGGGTAGCCGGCCAGGATGACCACCAGGCGGTCGCGGTTGTCCTCGGCCCGCTTGAGGAGCACCTGCAGCGCCTCGTCGCCGTAGGCGTCGCCCTTGCTGTAGCCGGAGTTGGAGAGGCTGTACGCCTCGTCCACGAAGAGCACCCCGCCGAGCGCGGAGTCGATCAGCTCATTGGCCTTGACGGCCGTCTGGCCCAGGAACTCGCCGACCAGGTCCGCCCGCTGGGCCTCGACCAGATGGTCGCCGCCGAGCAGCCCGAGGGCGTAGAACACCCGGCCGAGGATGCGGGCGACCGTGGTCTTGCCGGTGCCGGAGGGGCCGGAGAAGACGAAGTGACGCTTGGGGGGCTGGACGGGCAGGCCCTGGCCGGCCCGCAGCCGGGCCATGTGCAGCTGCGCGGAGAGCGCCCGCACCTGCCGCTTGACGGGCTCGAGGCCGACCATGCGCTCCAGCTCGGCGAGCGCCCTGGCCAGCAGGACCGGGTCCGAGCGGCCGGGCAGCGGCGCCGGACCGCCCTGGGCCGGGACGCGGAACTTCTCGCGCACGCCGTCGGCCTCGACGGGGGCGCTGCCGGCGGGCTCGCTCTCCGGGCCGGTGCCCGTGAGGACGTCGAGGGCGTCGGGCACGCCCTGCGGCTCGCTCTCGGCGGCCGGATCGGCGGCCGGGCCGCCGCCCAGCGGCACGGAGGCGAGGTCCAGGTGGTCGTCGTCGAGGCCGTCGCCGTCCGCGTCGGCGATGGCGGTCAGCCGGGCCGCGGTGTCCATGAAGGAGGGGTCGACGCGGTGCACGGCGCGGTAGAGGGGGAGGGCAGCGGCGCTGCGGCCCGTGCCCTCGTGGGCGCGGGCGAGCCAGTAGCGCAGCTCCTTGCGCTGCGGCTGCTCGCTGCGGCAGCGCATCAGCGCGGCGGCGAGGAGCGGCTCGGCGTGTCCGTACATCTCCAGCCGGACCCGGGCCATGCCGCCGAAGAGTCCCGCCTCGATG
Organism: Streptomyces griseocarneus; assembly: GCF_014655595.1. Taxonomy (GTDB): domain Bacteria; phylum Actinomycetota; class Actinomycetes; order Streptomycetales; family Streptomycetaceae; genus Streptomyces; species Streptomyces griseocarneus. The sequence continues at coordinate 370,527 of NZ_BNBL01000007.1, forward strand.
CCCAGCAGCGGGTCGTCGAGCAGGGGTTCGGTGTGCCGTACGAGCTGGTCCCAGTCCTTGACCAGGTAGGCCCGGCAGGCGTGCAGGAAGCGCACCTGGGGGTCCGCCTCGACGGGCGGGCAGTCGGCGAGGGCCCGGTCCAGCTCGGGGACGTGCCGGCCGTCGAGCCAGTGCGAGGCGTGGGCCAGCAGCAGGTCGCGGCCGCTCTCCAGCACCGGCTGGACCCACCAGCCCAGCCAGTACCAGGAGTTGAGCGGGCGGCGGTGGCGGGCGCGCTGCTCGCCGAAGCGGTCGCGGTGCCGGTACATGCGCAGCAGCGCGGTGGTGGTCTCGGCGCGCAGCGCGTGCAGGCCGAGCCAGGCGTCCGCCATTCCGGGGTCGGCGCGCACGGCGGCCCGGAACTCCTGCTCGGCCTCGGTGTAGGCGCCCATGGTGTAGGCGTCGACGGCGCGAAGCCAGGCGAGTTCGGCCGGGGCGGGCGGGCCCTGCATGCCGAGATCCATCACGTCCCCCACAAACCTGCCCCCGTAGCGTGCCGTGCCGCCGGGCGAGTGCCTTGGCCGCGCCTTTCCGAACCGTTGTGCTGTGGACGGGAGTTGACCACGCGTGTCGAAGTGCCGACGCGCCCGGGCCGGCGGTGCCCGCCGACGGGTGCGCCGTCTCGCATCGTACCTGCGCGATCGGTGTCGGCCGAAGGGTGCGGGGGCGCGCTTGACAGCGATGGCGCGAGCCGGGGGCGGTCATGAAAGCGCCCCGGAGAGCGGTCACGGTGGGTGACGCGGGGGCGGACCGGGTGATGAGGCAAAGCGCTCAAATCGTGACGCGGCGGGCAGTACGAAGCCCCCGATCACGGGGGAACAACCGGGGGCTTCGCGTCTGCAAGCGGCCTGGGCGGGCCGCACATTGAGAACGTAAGTCCTGTACGGCCCCTGGGTCAAGCCGAGTTGGGGCAGTAGGCGGGGATCGTACGCAGGGACGCCACCGGCCGGCCGCCGACTGATCACGGACGGTGAGGGAGGGTGAAGGTCAGTCGGTTTTCTGGGGCCCCGGAAGCAACTCGTACCCCTCGATGCCCTGCAGCACCAGGAGTTCGGCGTACGGCCGGGAGGGGTCGGTAGTGAAATGGGCGCGCTCCGCTCGCTTCCAGCCGTCCCAGAATTCGGTCAGTTCGGGGCCGTCGCGGAGTTGACCCCTTTCCCAGGAGCCCTCGTTGGCCAACTCCATCCACAACAGGCACGCGAGATAAGGGCGGAGAGCCCGCCGGCCCGCGCCGACGCCCTCCACCAGCACCACCGGCGCCGCCGGCAGCTCCCGCTCCGCTCCGAAGCGCCGCGCCACCCAGTCGTACGCCCGGTACCGCGCGCTCTCCCCGCGGGCGAAGGGCGCGAGGACCCACTCGGTGAGCCGCCCGGTCCACTCGAACAGCTCCTCGTGCGTCGCGAGGTCGTCCAGATGCAGGACCGGAGCGCCGCCCAGGGCCACGGCCAGCCGCTCGCTGAAGGTGGTCTTCCCCGATCCGGCGTGCCCGTCGACGGCGACCAGGCGCACCGGGCCGACGGACGGCGGCAGCGCCCGCAGCCGGCGGGCGAGGGCGGTGAGCGCGTGGGGGCACGTCTCACCGCGGTCCGGGGGCTCCGGGGGGCCCAGGGGCCGGAATTGATCGTTCATCGGACCACCCTAGGACCGCCCCGCCCCCGGCCCGGCATTCCCGCCGGTATCGGGGACGCGCCGCGCGGGCATCACTGGCCGTGGACCGCCACAGCCGCGATAGTGGTCCGGCCGGTGCGGACCTCCACCGGGCCGGACCGCGCCCGCAGCCCCATCCACAGACGACTGGGGGACCACCGTCATGACCAGCAGACCCACGCCCCGCCGAGCCGTGCTCACCGCCGCCCTCGCCGTCGCGGCCGCCGCCTCGCCCCTCGCCTCGGTCACGCCCGCCTTCGCGGGCGCGTCCGGCGGCGACCCCGGCCCCGCCGAAGGGGCCGTCGACCACCGCGCCTGGGCCACGTTCCCGCAGTGGTCCGGCGGCCGGGGCGCGGGCACCCGCGTCGTCGGCGGCACCCGCCCCGGCCTGGTCATCGGCGAGTCCATCGGCACCTACGAGTACCGCGACCCCCACACCCAGGCGACGACGTCCTGGGAGTACGCCACCTGGCTCTCGCCGGTGCGCACCCTGCCCGCGCCCGCGACCGAGATCGTCGTCTCCTTCAACGCCCGCACCCCCGCCGGCACCTGGCTCCAGACCGAACTGCGCGGCACGTACACCGACCGCACCCGCACGCCCTGGTACGTGATGGGCCGCTGGACCTCCGGCGACGCGGCGGGCGACATCCGCAGGACCTCCGTGGACGGCCAGGGCGACGGCAAGAGCAGCGTCTCCACCGACACCCTCGCCGTCGACAACCCCGCGAGCGGACTGCGCCTGGCCTCCTACGAGCTCCGGCTCACCCTCTACCGCCGGCCCGGCACCCGGGCGACGCCCACCGTCTGGCGGCTCGGCGCGATGGCCTCCGACATCCCCGACCGCTTCACCGTCCCCGCCTCCAGGCCGGGGGAGGGGGCCGGCCACCGGCTGCGGGTGCCGCGCTACTCCCAGGAGATCCACAAGGGGCAGTACCCCGAGTACGACAACGGCGGCGAGGCCTGGTGCAGCCCCACCTCCTCGCAGATGGTCATCGAGTACTGGGGCCACCGGCCGAGCCGGGAGGACCTCGCCTGGGTCGACCCCGCCTACGCCGACCCCCAGGTCTGCCACGCCGCCCGGCACACCTACGACCACCAGTACAAGGGCTGCGGCAACTGGCCCTTCAACGCCGCCTACGCCGCCACCTACCCCGACCTGCAGGCCGTGGTCACCCGCCTGCGCTCGCTGAACGACGCCGAACGGCTCGTGCGCGCGGGCATCCCCGTCATCACCTCGCAGTCCTTCCTCGCCTCCGAGCTCGACGGCGCCGGGTACGGGACGGCCGGCCACCTGATGTGCGTGGTCGGTTTCACACAGAGCGGCGACGTGGTGGCCAACGACCCGGCGAGCCCGTCGAACGCGGCCGTCGAGCGCGTCTACAAGCGGAGGCAGTTCGAGAACATCTGGCTGCGCACCAAGCGTCGCAACGCCCAGGGAGAGGTCAGAAGCGGCTCGGGCGGCATCTGCTACCTGTACTTCCCGCTGCGCCCGACGACGCGTCAGGCGCGGGCGCTGGCCTCGGTCGGGGTGCGCTGAGCGGCGCCCGGGCGGCGGCCGGCCCTCCGCCGCCCGGGACCCCCGCACGTACGGCACATAGCTCCTTCATGTGATCATTTGCTGCAGTGACCCGAAGAAACGATCAATGGTGTGACCTTTGACGCGTTCCGGCGCCGGGCCGGGTGGCCCCGGATTCCCCGGCGAAGGAGATGCATGTCACGCGGTCGGGTGGTTTCGAACCGCTGCGAACGACACACCCGCAGGAGGCGAAGGTGAGTGGTGGCCGAATGCGGATCGCCCATTTCCGCTTGCTACTTCCATTCGAACGGACGATCAGTAGCCTCTGCTCAACACCCCTGAGATGAGCTGGAGACACAGTCTGATGGAGCGTTCCACCCGGGCCCCCCAGGGCATCGACCTGTCCGTACCGAACGAGCCGGGCCGCACGGTCCGCGTGCGGGGGGAAGGACGGCGGGGTGCGGGCCGAGCGGTCGGTTCTGCACTGCTGATGGGCCTTCAAAAAGGCCGTGCGCGCGGTGGCTCGGAGCACCGGCCCGGGACGGTTCCGGCAGCCCCGGCCGCGTATGCCGGACCGGCAGGGGTGGGGCGGAAGCCGTGAGCCGAGTGAGCAGTGGCAGAATGCTGCCCGTGAATCAAACCGCCGCCCCGGTTTCGTACGTCGCCATGGGTTCCCCGGGGACCGCCGTGGAGGCCGTCGGCTCCGATGCCCGGGACGACCGGCTGCGGCGCTTCGCGGCCATCTGGAGCCGCGCGGTCCATCCCGCCCTGACGGCACCCGCCATGGCCCGCGCCGAGTTCGAGCGCTATCTCGTCCCGCTCGCCCGCACGCTCAGCGACGCGCTGAGCGCCCGGCCGTTCGACCCCCGGCCCGCCGCCTCGGTCGGCGAGGCGCTGGTCCGGGCGCACTGCACCGACCCGGACGCCCTGCCCCTGATACTCGGCGTCATCGACGCCTACCTCGTGCTCTACTGCCCGCCCGACCGGCCCATGCCCGCCGAGGAGAGCCGGGCCCGCTGCTCGCGGCTGCAGCACGCCGTCGCCGCCGGTTTCGCCCGCGCCCTGCACGAGCGCACCCTCGTCGAGCAGGAGGCCGTCTGCGGCGCCGCCCTCGCCGCCCAGGCCGAGGCCGAACAGGCCCTGCACCGCAGCGAGGCCCGCTTCCGCGCGGTCTTCGAGGGGACGGCCGTCGGCGTCGGCATCGCGGACGTCGAGGGCCGCATCATGGACGTCAACAGGGCGGTCCTGCGGATGTTCGGCAACCTCACGAGCGCCCCGACCGGCCGCAACGTCGGAGAGCTCGTCCACCCCGACGACGCCCCCGAGTTCTGGGGCCTCTACCACGAGCTCGTGCGCGGCGAGCGCGACCACTACCGCGTCGAGAAGCCGTACTACCGCAGCGACGGCAGCGTCCTGTGGACCGACCTGTCGGTCTCGCTGCTCCGCGACGCCTCCGGCGCACCCCAGTACCAGCTCGCGCTCATGGAGGACATCACCGAGCGCCGCCGGCTGCACGAACGACTGCGCTACGAGGCCACCCACGACGCCCTGACCGGCCTGCCCAACCGCACCCTCTTCTTCGAGCGCCTCGACCGCGCGCTCGAACCCCGCGCGGACGGCTCGCGCCGCGTCAGCCTGTGCTACCTCGACATAGACGGCTTCAAGGCCGTCAACGACAGCCTCGGCCACACGGTGGGCGACCAGCTGCTCGTCGCCGTCGCCGAACGGCTGCGAGCCTGCGCCACCGGCCCCGGCGAGCTCGTGGCCCGCCTGGGCGGCGACGAGTTCGTGGCCCTGATCACCGGCCCCGCCGCCCCGGGCGACGCCACCGCCCTCGCCCGCCGGATGCTGGCCGCCCTCGCCGAGCCCGTCCATCTCGACGGCCGCCACCTGTCCGTACGCGCCAGCATCGGCGTCGTCGTCGACGGCGCGGCCGGCAAGCGCGGCGCCGCGGAGGTGCTGCGCAGCGCCGACATCACCATGTACCGAGCCAAGGCCGCCGGCGGGAACCGCTACGAGCTCGCCGACGCGGACTCCGACGCCCGCGCCATCGCCCGGCACAGCCTCACCAACTGCCTGCCCGCCGCGCTCGACAACGGCGAGTTCTTCATCGAGTACCAGCCGCTCGTCCGCCTCTCCGACGGCACCGTACGGGGCGCGGAGGCCCTGGTCCGCTGGCTGCACCCGGCCCACGGGGTGCTCGGCCCCGACCAGTTCATCCCGCTCGCCGAGAACACCGGCCTGATCGTGCCGCTGGGCCGCTGGGTCCTCGAGGAGGCCGCCCGCCAGGCCCGCTCCTGGAAGTCGGCCGGTACGTACGAGGGCCCGCTGCGCGTCAACGTCAACCTCTCACCGTCCCAGCTGCGCTACCCCGGCCTGGTCGCCGACACCGTCGCCGTCCTCGACGACGCGGGCCTCGACCCCACCGCCCTGTGCCTGGAGGTCACCGAGAACGCCCTCATCGGCGCCGACGAGGACGAGCTCCGCCCGCTGCGCGAGCTCGCCGACCTCGGCGTCGACATCGCCCTCGACGACTTCGGCACCGGCTACTCCAACCTGTCCTACCTGCGCCGGCTGCCGGTCAGCACCCTCAAGCTCGACCGGTCCTTCACCCGCGGCATGCAGCGCGCGCCCGCCGACCCCGTCGACGTGAAGATCGTCGAGGGTATCGTCTCCCTCGCCCACACCCTCGACCTGTCGGTGACGGTCGAGGGCGTGGAAACGGGTACCCAGGCCGACCACCTCCGTTTACTCGGCTGCGACACCGCACAGGGCTGGTACTACGCCCGGCCGGGCCCGCCGGAGCGCCTGCACACGCTCTCCCTGGCGGACGCGTCCTCGTCCTGACCTTCGTCGTCGGCGAGGACCCGTGCCTCGTGGTCCGTCAGCAGCCGCGAGCGGATCAGGAACCGCACCCCCTCGGGAGCCTCGAGCGAGAAGCCGCTGCCGCGCCCCGGCACCACATCCACCGTCAGGTGGGTGTGGCGCCACCGCTCGAACTGCTCGGCCGCCATCCAGAATCCGACCGGCTCGTCCACTTCCCCGACCACCAGCTCGGCCAGGAGCACGTCCGAGGCCCCCGTACGGAACTCGCCGCGCGGGTAGCACATCGGTGAGCTGCCGTCGCAACAGCCGCCGGACTGGTGGAACATCAGCGGTCCGTGCCGGGCGGTGAGGTCGCGGACGAGCCGCGCCGCGGCGGGCGTCAGCGCGATCCGCGACACGTCGGGTAAGTGTGCGTTCATGGAGCATCCCTCCTTATTGCGTCTCGAATCGTGTCGAGAGAGGTCAGCCTGCCCCGTGCCGGGCCTGATCGCCAGAGCAGGGTCCGGGCGGCCTGGCACGGGGGAGAAAACCGCTGGTGGCAGGGGCCGCACCGGGCCGAGAATGACCGGCATGGCACAGCAGTGGGACCACCTGGTCGAGCGGCACTCCATCCTGACCGTGGTCGTAGGGTCGCGTGCCTTCGGGCTGGCGACCGCCGGCTCCGACACCGACCGGCGGGGCGTGTACGTGGCCCCCACCGAGGACTTCTGGCGGCTGTCCAAGCCGCCCGCGCACCTCGAGGGCCCACTGCCGGAGCAGTTCGCCTGGGAGGTCGAGCGCTTCTGCGAGCTCGCACTGGCCGCCAACCCCAATCTGCTGGAGGTCCTGCACAGCCCGCTCGTGGAGCACCGCACACCGCTCGGTACGGAACTTCTCGAGCTCGCCCCGGCCTTCCTCTCCCGGCGCGTCCACCAGACCTTCGGCCGCTACGCCCAGACGCAGTTCGCCAAGGCCCGCGCCGCCCGGGAACGGGACGGCGAGCCCCGCTGGAAGCCCGTCGTCCATCTGCTCCGCCTGCTGACCAGCGGCTCCGCCCTGCTCGAGACCGGCACGCTGCGCACCGACGTCGGCGACGACCGGGACCGGCTCCTGGCGGTGCGCCGCGGGGAGCTGTCCTGGGAAGAGGTCGAGGTCTGGCGCGACCGGCTCACCGAGCGCATCGACCGGGCCCTGGAGCACAGCCCGCTGCCCGAGCAGCCGGACGCCGCACGGGTGGAGGACTGGCTGGTCTCGGTGCGGCGCCGGGCGCTTCGTACGCCCCGTGCGCCCCGTACGGCGGATCAAATCGCTGGCACACCGACGGGCGCCGCGCCCATGCTGGGCGAGTGAACACACCCGAGCACCACATGCACGATGAGCACCACATGCACGATGAGCACCACATGCACGATGAGAACGGCATGCACCACGAGCGTCCGAAGCATCAGATCCGCGCGTCGTACACGGACTCCACGGTCACCGTCTACCAGGCCTACACCCCGGCCATCGGGCTGCCCGCGGCCCGCGACGGACGCTTCCCCGGCAGCTGGAAGCGCGACCGCATGACATGGATCAAGCCGTCGTTCCTGTGGATGATGTACCGCTGCGGCTGGGCCGCCAAGGAGGGCCAGGAGACGGTCCTGGCCGTCGAGATCAGCCGGGAGGGCTTCGAATGGGCCCTCCGCCACGCCTGCCTGTCCCATTACGAGCGTGACCTGCACCCGGACGCGGCGGCGTGGAAGCGGCAGCTGAAGCAGGCGCCCACCCGCGTCCAGTGGGATCCCGAGCGCGACCTCCACCTACAGGCCCTGCCGTACCGCTCCCTGCAGCTGGGCCTCGCGGGTGAGGCGGCCCGCCGCTACGCGGACGAGTGGACGGTCTCGATCACCGACGTGACCCCGCTCGCCACCGAGATCCGCCACCATGTGCGCGAGGGCGCGCTGGACACCGCCGCCCGCCTGCTGCCCCGCGAGCGCCCGTACCCCGCGGACGACGCCCTCCTCGGCCACCTGCGGGCCTGACGGATCGTTACAGCTGACTGGGCGTATGCCCATGGAACGCGCCAGGGGCTACCCTGACTGCGCGGTCCCGGACGGTTCCGGCCATGCGAGCCTGCGACCGCTGACCACGGGCAGCGGCGGGGATCGGGCGGAATCGGGCCCTCCCCGGCTCTGGAGGGGGGAACATGTCCGACCTCATCGCTCTGACCGTGCAGGTCCAGCCTGCCCCGGACAGTGACCTGGAAGAGCTGGCGGACCTCACCGGGCGGCTCCGCGTCGAACTGCTGGAACTCGACGTCGACGCGGTCGAGCCCGCACGCGGTACCGCACCCGGTCAGGCCAAGGGCGTGGGCGCCCTGCTCGGCTGGCTGGCAGTGCAGCTGAGGACCGCCGAGATCCTGCACACGCTGGTGACCTCGCTGCGCAACTGGGCGCGGCGGACGGACCGTACGGTCGAGGTGAGCATCGACGGGGACACCCTGAAGATCACCGGGGCGACCTCCGAGCAGCAGGAACAGATCATCCGTGCCTGGCTCGCACGCCACGCATCCGGCGCCTGAGCTGCCCGCCGAGCGGCGGCTGGCCCTGGTCGTGGCGACCGCGCGGTACGACGACACGGCACTGAGCCAGCTGCGCGCTCCGGTGCGCGACGAGGCCGCTCTGCGTGAGGTCCTGTCCGATCCGCATCTCGGCGGATTCGCCGTGACGTCGCTGATCGACCGGACGGCGCGGGACATCCGGCTCGGGGTGGAGGACTTCCTGACCGACCGGCGCCCGGACGACCTGGTGGTCGTGTACCTGTCCTGCCACGGACTGGAGGACGCGCGCAGGAGGCTGTACTTCGCCGCCACGGACACGCGCAAGGACCGGCTGGCGGCCACCGGCGTGGGGTCGCAGTGGCTGTTCGACCAGCTGGGGGAGTGCCGGGCGCGGCGCCAGGTCGTCATCCTCGACTGCTGCTTCAGCGGAGGATTCGCCTGGGGAAGCAAGGGACAGAGCGACCTGCAGCTGGAGTGGCTGCGGGGAACCGGCCGGGGACAGGTCGTTCTCACCGCCTCCAGGGCCCATGAGTACTCGTTCGAAGGGACACCGCTGTCCGGGCGGGAATCACCCGGCTCGGTGTTCACCAGCGCCCTGGTGGCCGGCCTCCGCAGCGGTGCGGCCGACACCGACGGGGACGGGTTCGTCTCCGTGGACGAGGCCTACGAATACGCGGCCAAGGAGGTCCGGGAGGCCGGCGTCGCGCAGACCCCGCAGCGCTCCCTGACGGGAGGAGAGGGAAAGATCCTGCTGGCGCGCAGTGCCGCAGGCATCGTCGTGGTCCCCGCGAACCTGCCGGAGAAGTGGCGGGTGGGCCTGGAAAGCGCCAGCCCGCACATCCGGCTGGGCGCCGTCACGGACGTCGGCAGCTGGCTCACCGATCCCGACCCCGCCAAGGCGTTGGCCGCGCTCCAGGCCTTCGAGGAGGCGGCGGCCAACGACGTCCCGCTGGTGGCGAACTACGCTCACGCGCGGCTGGAGTCCTTGCGGCCGGCGCCCGTGCGGCAACGGCCGCCCGGATCCGTTGGAGCCAAGGGACCGACGGCACCGCCGTCACCACCCTTACTTGCACCACCCTTGCCACCGCCGCCGTCACCGCCCCTCCCCTTGCCGGCGCCGGCCGTGTCACCGCACCGCTCGGGGGCGTCTCCCTGGGGGCGGCGAACGCGCCTGATGGCGACGGGGCTCGTCGCCACGCTCATCGTCCTCGTCCTGCTCTTCACGCTGACCACCAGCAGCGTCGACCGCCCGCTGACGGGCCATGACCGGGCGATAGCGAGCGTGGCCTTCAGCCCGGACGGGAAGACGGTCGCGAGCGCGGGCGAGGACGGTGTGATCCTGCTGTGGAACGCGAGCACGGGCAAGCCCGAACGCCTCCTGCGCGACGCGCGGATGACGGTCGCCAACAGCGTGGTCTTCAGCCCCGACGGCAAGGCCCTCGCCAGCGGAGACATTCACGGCATCCACCTATGGGATCCGGCGACCGGCAGGCTTGTCCGTACGCTCGACAAGGACGCCGCCGTCAGCAGCGTGGCGTTCAGCCCCGACGGCCGGACGCTGGCCGCGGGAGCCGTCGACGGGAAGGTGCGGCTCTGGGATCCCGCCACCGGCGCGCTCGTCCACACGCTCGCCGGTCACCGGGACCCGATCAGCAGCGTGGTGTTCAGCCCCGGCGGGGCGTACCTGGCCACCGCCGGCGGGGCAGCCGTCCCGGCGGAGGGCGTGGGGGAGGGTGACACGGGGGTACGGCTGTGGAACCCCAGCACGGGAGACTTGATCCGTACCCTCCCGGGTGACAGCACGAAGGTGCAGGCCATGGCGTTCAGTCGCGACGGATTGGCCCTGGCCACCGCGTGCAGGGGCAGCTCGGTCTGGTTGTGGGACCCCGTCGGAGCAAAGAGCGGGCGCCCCCTGGAAGGCCATACGAGCAGCGTCAACGGCGTGGCGTTCAGCCCCGACGGAAACCTTCTCGCCAGCGCGGGCTCCGACAACACGGTGCGCCTGTGGAACAGGGACGCGACCGTCAAGGTCATCACGAGCCGCTTCCACACCTTCATCAGGAGTGTGGCGTTCAGTCCTGACGGCAGGACGCTCGTGAGCGGTGGAGGCGAGCTCGGCCGCGGTGTGTACATCGGCGGCGGGCACGGCGGGACGGCCGTGGAGCGGTGGGACGCCACGACCGGGAAGGCGCTATGACCTCACTTCAGGACTGAGCCGGCCCTCCTCCCCTGCCCGACGCCTCGGCGTCCGCCGGGCCGCCCGTGCCACTGCCCGTGCCGTTGCCGGAGCCACTGCCCGTGCCGTTGCCGTTGCCGGAGCCGGATCCGCTGCCGGAGCCGCTCCCCGGCGGGACCGAACCGGGGGCGGCCTGACCGGTCCCCGTCAGGTAGGCGGAGACCACCACGTTGGCCTTGTACTCGTGCTGCGCGCGGTCGTAGTCGCCGCCGCACGTGATCAGGCGCAGCTCGGCGCGCTTGGTGTCCGCCGGCCCGTAGACCTTGTCGGCGTCGAACTTGTCGTTGGCGACGAGGGAGACGTTCTCGACGGTGAAGTCGGCGGTGCTGCCGTCCGAGCGCACGACGGTGATCGCCGTGCCGCGCTTGATGTTGCTGAGCTCGTAGAAGACCGCCGGTGAGCGCTTGGTGTCCACATGCCCGACAAGGACGGCCGCGCCCGGGCTGCCGGGCCGCGGGCCGTCCTGGTACCAGGCCACCGCATTGGGCCGTTCATAGGGGGGCGGCTCGACCCCGCCCAGCTGATCGAGCCCGTGGGCTTCGATCGGGGCCCGTAGGCCCAGGGCTTTGATGATCAGTGTTTGAGGGCCGGCCCCCGGCAACGATGCGTGTACCGGGGGCAGGCCGAGCGCGGGAGGGCGGCCTTCGGCGGCGGCGACGTCACCGGCCTTCGGAGCCTTGGCTATCGGCTCCTCGACGGTGTCGTTGCCCACCATCCACAGGGCCAGCATCAATGCTGCCCAGGCCACCCCTGTCAGCAGGCGGCTCACGCCGCCTGTGCGCTTCTCTGACATCACTCCGGTTCGCTCCCTGTTACTGCTTGGCCGCGTTGGCGCGACGGCGGTACCAGATCAGCCCACCAGTGGCGACACCCAGGGTCGCGCCCGCGAGGACCATGGCCGAGGTGTCGGACGACGAGGACTCCGCTGCGGCCAGAGACGCGGTCGCGCCACCACCCGCGTGCGCGTGGTGGTGGGGACGGCCGTGCTCGTGGTGACCGTCGTGGTGCTCCCGGCCGTGGTCGTGCTCGCGGCCGTGGTCCTTGCCGTGGTCGCCACGCCCGTGGTCGTGGTCACGACCGTGGTCGTCACGCCCGTGGTCGTGGTCACGACCGTGGTCGTCCCGGCCGTGGTCCTTGCCGTGGTCGTCGTCCTTGCCCTCGTGGTCCTTGCCGTGGTCGTCACGTCCGTGGTCCCGACCGTGGTCGTGGTCCTTGCCGTGGTCGTCGTCGCAGTCGTCGTCGTCCCGGCTGTCGTGACCCTTGTGGTGGTCACGACCGTGGTCCTTGCCGTGGTCGTCGTCGCAGTCGTCGTCGTCCCGGCCGTCGTGACCCTTGTGGTGGTCACGACCGTGATGCTTGTAGCCGTGGTCGTCGTCGTCGCAGTCGTCGTCGTCACCGTGGTGGCCGGTCGCGGGAGCGGCGGCCTTGACGGGGGACATGTCGACGTGCGCCGCCTTGGCGGCCGGGTCGTTGAGGGCGTAGGCGGCGGGGGCCGCGCAGACGGCGAACGCCGTCAGAGTGCCGCAGAAAGCGGTACGGATTGTTTTCACGGGTTGTACCTCCTTGGTCCGAGGTTCACCCGCCACCCCCGCAGGGGCATCCGCAGAGTATCCGTATTGCTCCATTCGGTAACCAATTCGCTGCGGCTTCGGAAAAACCGCAGTTCAGAGGGGATGCGGAGCGCCACTCCACGCTCCGGCCGCCGGGTCGTCCCCACTCATCCCCCGAACGGCCCCGCCTCCTGTGGGTTCCTCACCCCAACTCGCCGCGCGGTCGGCCCTGTTCGGGTGGCGGGGCGTTTCCGGGCCGGGTGCGGGCCGGCCCGCGATGTGCGCCGAGCCCATGGCCGGCGCATCCGCCTCACTCCGTGAGGAAGCGATGGGTGGTGAGTCCCAGCGAGGTCAGCCCGAGGAACGTGGCGCCGCCGGCGGTGAGCGACAGCGGCAGATCGGCCCCGACCGCCCGGAATACCGCGAAAGCGATAGCGGCGGCGAAGAGACCGGCCAGCAGGATGACGGCCAGCCACACGCCGCGCGTCGAAGCGGTCGTCTCGTCCATTGAGTGCTCCTTCTCCGATGCCCGTTCATTGGGCCCGTTCACTGGGCCTTGCCCGTTCACTGGGCCTTCGATGAAGGTGCCAGACGGAAAACCGCAGGTCAAAGGCCATATACCGCAGTTGTGAAGGAGTGTGGGCGCGATAGTGATGGACAACTTGATCGTCAGTGAAGTAGATCTGGAGCGCTTGTGGTGGTCTGTCACCGCTATTGCGGAGGAGAGGAAAGGAAGAACCAGAACCCCCGTGACCGCTAGTACCCCTGCACTCCCTGTTTCTCCTTCAGGAAGGTCGACGACTTTGCCGAACCCGCTCACCCTCTCGGCCCTGACACTGCTGGGGAAGGCGGCGGACAAGGCCGCGCGACGCACGAAGGTCCCGTTCTCGCCGGCCTTCGTGAGATCCGCGGACGGACAGCCGAAGCCGCCCCTTGCCCGCCTGGTCCAGGGCGGGCGCGGCGGAGAGGTGCGGCTGAAGCTCTACCTCTGCATCACGATGATGGCCACGGCGGAGCCCCATGACATCCGGCAGCCGCCCACCCCCATGACCTGGGCTCGGATGCTCGCCCTCGCACCGGAAACGGGTCCGCGACGCGTGACCGGCAACCTCGCGTGGCTGGACCGGAACGGCTTCGTACAGCTCGAGTCGCGCCGGGGCAACACACCGGCCATCAAGCTCGTATCGATGGAGGCGGGCGGGGGCGCGTATGTGCGTGCCAGCCTGCTCGGACGGTACGTAGGGCTACCCGTCGAGTTCTGGACCCGCGGCTGGATCCTGGAGCTGAGCCCGACCGCGATCGCACTTCTCCTTGCGCTCCTCGAGGCCCAGGGCGGATACACGGAACCGCGCTACGTCACCAGAGAGCGCCGGGAGTCGTACGGCCTGTCCCACAACACGTGGACCCTGGCCCGCAAGGAACTCGAACGTCATGGACTCCTCTCCGTCCGGCGCGTTCCCCAGGGCAGCGACTTCGACTACCAGCGACTCCGGAACGCGTACCGGGTCAACGAGGACAGGCTGACCGAGGCCCCGTAGTCCTTCCGTCGCGCCGCCATGAGGAGAGGAGGCTTGCGAGGGCAGCCGGAGCCCCGGATATATGTCCCCAAATCCGCACACCGGTCGGATCCGGCCAGGGCAATGCGACAAGAACTCGTCCCGAGATCTAGTGGGTGCGTCTCTTTCCCGCCACGCGATCCTCCTTGAGGATCGTGGGGCATCCGGAAGCAGTCCGTCCGCTTCGTCGCCTCTGTACTCCGATGAGGACTCATGTTGGCCCCATTCGACTCTTATGCCGCTACCTCCCGAGGCAGATTCGGCGGAGGCCCCACCTTCTCTGCGCCTCGAGGGCGAGGCGCCTCGGGCGAGGTCACTTCGCGGTATGCCCGGCGAAAGTCATGCCCCACAGCGGATGGGGGAGCGCTGGCCCGTTGAGATTCCGCATCGGTCGTCCGAGCAGCACATCCGCGCGTCCGTCTCCGGAGGAGCCGGTACCCGTCCAGGCCGTACGCACCGAAGAACCGGAGACCGCCGAAGCGCCTTTGTCGGATCACGAAATAGCCCTTATCAGGACTTCCCTTTCGGTGGTCGAGCCCTTCGCGGGTGAGATAACGGTCTACTTCTACGCGATCCTGTTCGCTCGCTATCCCGAGGTCCGTCCGATGTTCCCGCAAGGGATGGACCCCCAGCGCGATCGCCTCCTGCGCGCGCTGCTGCGCATCGTGGATCTGGTCGACGACCCCGAAAATCTCGTTCACTTCTGCGGAAATCTCGGCCGCGATCACCGCAAGTTCGGCACCCTCGCCGCGCACTTCCCCGCTGTGGGCGAGTGCCTGCTCGCCTCTCTGGCCCGGTACGCCGGACCCGCCTGGACCCGGGAGATCGCCGCCGCCTGGACGAAGGCGTACGGCACGATCGCGCAGGTCATGATCAGTGCAGCCGAGGAGGACGAGGCGGTACGGCCCGCCGTGTGGCCGGCCACGGTCGTGCACCGCGTCTCGCGCGGCAACGGCATCGCCGAAATCACCGTACGCCCCCACATTCCCTACGGGTACGCCGCAGGCCAGTACGTGAGCGTCGAGACTCCTTGGTGGCCGAAGCGGTGGCGCTATTACTCCGTGGCCAACGCGCCTCGTGAGGACGGCACACTCACCTTTCACGTGCGCGCGGTGGACGGCGGCTCGGTCAGCAATGCGCTCGTGCACCGAGCGGCGGTGGGCGACATCATCCAGCTGGGGCCCCCGATGGGCGACATGGTCCTGGACGTGGCCGACCACAGAGAACTGCTCTTCGTGGCCGGCGGTACCGGCCTCGCCCCGATTCGCGCACTCATCGAAGAGGTCGCCCGCCGAGGGGGACACCAGCAAGTGCATCTCTTCCTCGGCGCCCGAACCGGGGCCGAGCTGTACGGAGTCGACGACATGCTCCGGATGGCCCAACGGCACCACTGGCTGACCATCAAGGCCGCGGTTTCCGACGAGTACATCCCCGGAATCCGTGGATCCCTGCCGGAGGTACTGGCCGATTTCGGGCCGTGGTACGAGCACGACGTCTTTCTCAGCGGCCCGGCCCAAATGGTCGTCTCCGCCAAGGAAACGCTCACCCTCTACGGCACCCCGCTCGACCGCATCCACCACGACCCGTTCGAGACCCCGGTCCTCTTCACTCCCTGAGCCGCATCCCCCTGTCCGCCCTGCCAGGAGCCTCTTCGTGACCTCGCCTCCGCCGTCTTTTGGATCAGCAGGTGAACACCAGCTGCAGCAGCACCTCGGCACCGCCGACCGCGCCGCCCGGTTCTACGACCAACAGGTGCGCCGCCATCTCACGCCCGAGATGCGGGACTTCATCGGCCGTCAGGCAATGGTCTTCCTGGCCACCGCCGACTCCCAGGGGGAGTGCGACGCCAGCTTCCGGGCCGGGCCGCCGGGATTCGTCCACGTCATCGACGCCCACACGCTCGCCTATCCCGAATTCCGCGGAAACGGCGTGATGGCCAGCGCCGGCAACATGCTCGTGAATCCCCACCTCGGCATGCTCTTCGTGGACTTCACCCACCACCACGTGGGCCTCCACGTCAACGGCGTGGCCTACCTCTACGGCGACAGTGACCTACGCAGCATCCATCCCGGCCTCCCCACCGACGTCGCCCCCGGACGCAGCCCGGAAATGTGGGTCCACGTCACCGTCGAAGAGGCCTACATCCACTGCTCCAAGTACATACCCCACCTCGAACCGGCCCCCCGCCCCACCGGCCGCGACACAACCCGCCCCAAGGACGCGGACTACTTCACCGCGCCTCGTACGGCGGAGCACTGGCCGAGCCAGCGGTGAACGGCGGGCACGACTGAGGGGTCGGCGGACTCGGCGAAGGGCCACTGACGCGCTTGGGCGCAGGCCGGAGGCCTTCCCAACACCTCTGGGGGGACCACAGCCTCTTCGCCAAGTAGCTCATCAACAAGTCCTTCGGCTGCTGCGGGCGCGCGAAGGCTTTGAGCGCTGACCTGCGGCAGTGCGGGCATCCAAATAAGCCCCCTCAACCTAAAACCGGACTGAATGGTTCCGGCTGAGTCGCCTCTGCATGCTGGGCGCTCGCCTTGGCGCGAGGGTCCGCCGGCGGCTGATCCTCGCTGAGGGGACATGCGTATTCTCGGGAACCGACCTCATCTTGAGCCCAGGGTGGATAGGATTCCTCCTACATGTGGGTGAAGGGGAGGGCTGTGGTGGATATTCAGACGCTGTCGGCAGATATTGTTCCTTATGCAGTTTCTGCTATTTCGGTATATGGGGCAGCGATTCTCACTCGCCTGGAAACCGATGCGGCGGACAGTTCAGTAAATCTCGGCTATCGTATTGTGCAGCGCATTCTGGGGCGCCGTGGAGGCGATGGCGAAATAGAGTCTGCTGTGACTGACCTGGCTGAGGACCCCAATGACACGGACCTGCAGGCAGTGCTTCGGGTCCGTATCAAATCAGCCCTTCTGGCCGACTCTGATCTGGTCAAAGATATCCAAGCAATGCTGAGTCAGACGCATGTGTCCATCAATGCGTCCGGCGAGAAGTCGATCGCAGCGCAAACGATAACAGGCATCGCCAATACCGGCGACTCGGCGACTATTCAGCGCTAATGGGCCGGAAGAAGCGGAAGCGGGATCGTCCTATCACAGCTCAGGGCGCCTCGTCGATTTCGGTGGGCCAGAACTTTGGTGTAGCGAGCACTGGAGCTAATGCGCATTTCGATATGCGGCGAGTAACTTTGAGGTCTGAAAACTCGGGCGGGGCGAGAGGTGGTGCGAAACCCCAGGGGCTTTCAAATCTACCAATCGTGGACACGGCTAGCTTCGTCGGTCGTCGGGTAGAGGTGGAAATTCTGCGAAAGTCCGCGCCAGGCTCAGCGCAAGTTATCTACGGCCTGGGAGGTATCGGCAAGACAAGAACGGCACTAGAGTACGCGAGGGTTGGGATCGAATCTCGATCGATCACCTGGTGGATCGTAGCGGACTCCGCAGAAAACCTTACGTTAGGGCTCGCTAATCTCACCCAGGCACTCTATCCAGAACTTTCCTTTGGGTTAAGCACTGCCGAAAATGCATCCTGGGCGATCCAGTGGCTACGGCGTTCTCACGATTGGCTTCTGGTTCTGGATAATGTTGAAGATCCGGCGTTCGTGCGTGCCACTCTAGCTGATATGCAAGGCGGTCGCATAATTGCTACGTCGCGCCGAAGGCATGGTTGGGATGGATTTTATCAAGAAATTCCTCTCGAGTCGCTGAGTCGTACAGACTCGTGGCAGCTCATCGCTAGCTTTTTCGTAGACCTCGAAACGGACTGGGTTCCAGCCCTTCACGACATCGCGGAGGAGCTGGGCGACCTGCCGCTTGCTCTTGTTCAGGCTGGTTCGTACATGACTCAAGCAAAGGTTGACCCAAAGCGCTACCTGGATAGGCTCCGGTCTCAAACAAACCGAATGCATAGAGCGTCGATCGAGGGGCGAGATCCGGAACGAACGATCGCGCGGGTTTGGGATATTACGCTTGAGGCGATAGGTGGCAGGAGCAGTGAAGCCATCACGATCCTTGAGATTCTTGCGCACTACGCCTCAGGTGAGATTCCACGGGACGTTGTGTCTAATGCCCTTGAGGACGAGCTGGACGTAGACGATGCCCTGAGATTGCTCTCCTCGTACAGCATGATTCAACTGGGCGCATCACTCATTGATATGCATCGACTGGTTCAGTCGGTCGTACGCTCCAAAATTAAGCAAACAGATCATCCCGTGGGGAGGAGTCTTTCGAGAGCGCTTGACCTATTGGCTGACTCCGCACCCGAGAGCACGAGAGGGATTAGGGCCTGGCCGCGATGGAGGGCCCTTGTTCCGCACATTGAGGAATTGATGCGCCACATGCCGAGCGGGCAGGGAGGGGATAAGCTCAGTTACCTTCTGGGGCAGGCCGCGTCCTTCTACAGTAGTCAGGATCAGCAGGCAGAAGCTGTTGCACTTAGGAAGCGCGCCCTGGAGGCAATAGCTGCAGAAGATCGCCCGGCGGAAGTCGTTACTCACCTATCTAATATTGCTGAAGACTTTAGAGAGCTAGGGGAATTTCCACAGGCGATTGACTTCGTGGAGAGGTCCATTGATCTCTGTATGCAAGCGTTCGGTGGCCGCAGCTCTGAAATGCTTACCCCTTTGATGGTGCGTGCAGCAATAAGGCGGGCTTTAGGTGACACTCCAGGCGCCATGCGTGGTATGCGTGAAGTCCAGGAACTGGTTTCTTCCCTGCCTGCGAGTGAAATCGATAACGGATCGTTCTTGACGATTCTCAACAACTCGGCTGCCATTGCGCGAGATATGGGAATGTATGATCAGAGTCTTCCCCTGTTGAAAGAGGCTCTGCGGTTGGCGGAGGAGTCTGAGGTTGAAGGACCGGAGGTGGTGATGTGTCTAAACAATATTGCGGCACTCTATAGGGACATGGGGCGAGCTTCGAAAGGACTCTCCTTCGCCAAGCGAGCACTTGCAGCCAGTGAGCGAATGTATGGAGAAAGGCATACAGCCGTAATTGCGTCTTGTAGTAACTTGGCCGCACTCTATCGAGTTCTAGATAGACCTGATGAGGCTATGGTGCTGGCCCATCGGGCTCTTTCTGATGCGGAAGACCTGCTAGGGCCCGAAAGCTCCACGACGGCTATCTGCATGAATAATTTGTGTGCCGATTACATTAAGGCTGGTAGATATTCGGATGCCTTACCACTTGCCAGAGAGGCGCTCCGTATCACGGAGGCCAACCTAGGTGATGGGCACTCGTCTGTGGCCAATCGACTTAGTCAGATGGGGGCTATCTATTTCCATCTGGGACGGTACTCGGAAGCTCTCCCCTATACGCAAAGGGCTGTTGAAGTGGCGGCGGGTACTGTCGGTAAAGGTCATCCTCTGGTCATCTCATGTATTGCCAATCTTGCTCTGAATTATTTGGAGCTAGGGGATACCGATTCCTCTGCCTGGATTGCGTCCGAGGGGTACTCCCAGGCAGTTGGAAGATATGGTGCTGGTCACGAAACAACCCGGCTATTGAAACTGCTGAGCGGGGAGGGGGAGTAGGGGGGGATCGCATTGTGGCCAGGGGGAGGTGATACGTACTTCCTGAAGAAAGGGGACACACCTGTTTTGCAAGGGAACGACAAGAGAATCCATTCCATCGGACTTTTGAAAGCGCGTAACCTACAGAACGGACCCGATAGCGTCGTTGGACGCTCCGTCCCGTGGGCTGGGCTGGAGATTCAAGCGCCTCCAGCCGCGTTCACCACAGGCTTGTGGACGTCAGTACCGGTCAACTGGCTGACGAGTTAGTGCGGCGAATTTCTGCTTGTGCTCGATGGGCAGGATGGTTGGCAGAAGTGCTGTTGGCGGCACTGGGTCTAAAGGGCTGAGCCCTGTGGCTAGGGCCTGTCTCTTGTGTCGGTGACGACCGAGATGAGTGAATCGTTCTGGGTGACGTGGGGTGGAGTGATCTGCGAGACGAGGATTGGGTGCGGCTTCAACCGCACCTGCCAAAAAACGTGGGACGGGTCGGGCATCCCGCGTCCGTCCCTACTGCGCTGGCTTCCTCCGGATCGCCCGGGACGCCGGCGCCTTGCTGCGGCCCGTGCCATGAATCGAATGACCTCCGGTGTCGATGGTGAACCGGACCCGGAGTACGCGGAAGTGATCACTCAACTGTACGAGGATGGCGGCGCGTTGCTTGATACCTGGCCGGAGTTCCACCGCGCGTTCGTGGGAGCGGCGCAGCAGGTTATGCGATCAAGGGGCGTGTGACCCCGGCGCGCTCGCGACTGGCGGGCCCGCGTGATTGGCTAAACCACTTTGGGCTGGAGCTGCTTTGTAAGTTCGGTTAGGCGATTGCTTGGGCAGCGGTCGATGCTGCTGGCTGCCCGTCGTCATGCCGTCTCTGGGCGCTCTGATCCGCTGCTGTCCGCTGTCGTTGATGTCAGCTGACACTGGCGGCCTTGACACGTACAGCCTTCCTCGTCCTGTGGCGAGTGACGATCGTGAAAGACCATGGTGTTACGCCTGGCCCGCATCTCGGAGAAGAAGAGCAAGGGCCGCAGCGAGCACCGAGCAAGGTTTCAGTCGTCGGGTTGTGAACTCCGGTATCCGTCCCGAGCTCAGCTCGGGGCGGGCCGACAACGGTAGGTTGCAGCGCGTCTGCAGGCACGACCCAATTTGCTTGCAGAGGTACTACAGGCGGGGCATCCGGCAGACGAGCATGCCGCCCAGGCAGGTGACACGAAACCCGCCCTCTGCCTGAATGACCTCGTTGACCCGCTCTCGCGCGCGCTCGATCGTCTCCCGAAACGGAACACCCATCTTGTCCGCCCAGGCTTCGTACGAGGCCAAGTGGGCGACGACCGGTTCAGCATCAGTCACCTCGATCACCCCCGGAAGGGGGATCGTACGGATGTCGGCGAAGACCGCGCCGAGGATCGCTGGGGCGTCCTCCAGGGTGAATCGGGCGGACAATTGCACTCGGGCTGGCCCCTCCGGAATGCCCAGCACATCGCCTGCGGCCTGGCGCCAGAGGTGCTCCAGTTCCCGCTTGTCGGTCCGGCTGTTGGTGGAGACGATCGCGATGCCGTCGGGCGCCAGGACGCGACCCAGCTCCACACGGCCTGGGCCTGGTCCTCGACGTGGTACAGCATGTGCAGCGCAAGGACCGCGCCGAGGGCTCCATCTGCGAGGGGCAGCTGTTGAACGTCCGCGACGACGGCTCCGGGGATGGTGCCGAGAATGCCGTGAGAGACGTCAGCATGCTGATCGGTGTCCGCCGCATCACCGCCGCCCGCTCGCGTGCCGAGGAAGCCTCGGACAACACCGGCGGCAGGTCGGACATGAACGACACCTGATCGACCGAGGAGACCCACGGTGATTGATTCCGTATCGTGGGCGGAGCGTCTGGGCGGGGACACGTTCCTCGCCCGGATGTGCTTCCGCGCCCACAAAGTGATCCGTTCCAACGGCATCACCTCCCCCGCGCCGCTGACCTGGGACGACCTCAACGAGATCGTGGCCGCTCACCGGCTCGAACCGCCCCCGATGCGGCTCTCCCGCGCCGGGGGAGCCGTCCCTGCCGCGGCGTACTCGATCCTCCGCACGAACCGTCGTGGGGCGTCCTGGTACCAGCCCCAGCCCGCCGAGTTCCACGCCCGGCTCGCCGAAGGCGCGTCCCTCGTCATCGACGCGATCGACCAGATCCACCCGCCCGTCCGGGAAGCCGCCGCCGGCCTCAAACGGTTCTTCCGCACTCCCGTCCAGGTCAACGCGTACGCCTCATGGACCGCTGAGGAAGGCTTCGGCACCCACTGGGACGACCACGACGGTGCGAGCTGAAAGCTGCTCTGCCCAGTGGCGGCGGGCTGAGGTGGCC
>NZ_BNBL01000008.1 GCF_014655595.1 Streptomyces griseocarneus
TACCAGGCCATGGTCACCCTCGCCTGCCTACGACTATGGCTCCCCTGACTTTGCGGACACGCCCTAGGGCCTGTGCGAAACGCCCGGTCCGCGTCCGCTACGGCCGTCAGCCGAACTCAGGCGATGCGTCCCACCACCGGGCATCCGGGCCGGCGGCCACGCCTGCCGCGCATGTCTCGCGCACGACGCCCCGCAGAGCAACCAAAGCGGCTTCGTCTCGTCGTGCCGCGGACCAGGCGAGAATCGCGCTGCACGGGGGCAGGTCGGTGACCTCGACATAGCGGATACCCGGGCGCGGGAAGAGATCACTTGCGGTGCCCGCCACGAAGGCGACTCCTTGCCCGAGGCCGACCGCGGAGACGATGGCCTCGAGCGAGGCGGCGTTGTGATCGGTGTAGCGGACAGCGGTGCCGTCGGGGCGTGGGTCTGCGGCCCAGTAGTCGCGCCACATCCGGGGGATGCGCTCCGCGAGACTGATGGTCGGGAGGTCTGACAGTTCGTTCAGGGTCACCCGGTCGCGGTAGGCGAGCGGATGGGTATCCGGAAGGCAGACGAGCCGGGGTTCCGCAGCCACCTCCATGGCCTGGAGTCCTGGCGGCACAGGCCCGAAACACAAAACCGCGTCAGCTCGGCCTTCCAGAAGGGCGTGCGCCTGGTCGTCGAAGCCCACCTCGCAGAGTTCCACTTCCAGGCCGGGGTGGCGCTCATGTATGCGTTCGACGATGGTCCGGATGACGGGCAGCGCGGTGACGTAGGCGCCGAGGACCAACCGTCCTGACAACTCGCTCGCCCGCGCTGCGAACCCCGCTGCCTGCCGCAGTCCGTCGGCAGCCTCCACCGTGGCCCGCACATGGGGCAGGAGGGCCTCGCCTGCCGCGGTGAGTTCCACACGCCGCGTGGACCGCTCGACGAGGGCCACGCCGAGGGTCGCCTCCAGAGCCTGGATGTGTCGGCTGAGAGTCGGCTGGCTGATGAACAGGCGATGGGCAGCTCGACCGAAGTGCAGTTCCTCCGACAGGACGAGCAGCAGCCTCAGTTGGTGCACGCTCGGATCGGGCGCGTTGCCTCGGGTCATGCGGGAAGGCTATCAATCCCGTTCGCCCTCGCATCATTGATTGCTTCCGCCCCAGCCCTCGGAGGGCCAGACTCTATATAGGCGCCGGAAAACGCCATTTGACACCCTGTCGACATGGGGACAGCTCAAATCGCCTCCGGTGGACAGATCTTGAACAGCACGAAAGATGCCCTCAGGGTACTGGCCACAGAAAGGCGCAGGGTGAAAATCAGCATGAAATCGCGGTTTGGATTGCTCGCATCAACAGTCCTGGTCGGCACGTTCCTCGCAGCTCCCCCCGCCCACGCTGACAGAACGCCCCTGTGCAAGAGCAGCGACGGGTACTTCGCCTGCTTCTGGGACCTGGAGGACTTCAAAGGCCAACACGGGGACCAAATCAGGGATCGCCACCGGTGCAAAAATCTTAAAGAACCGCAAAGGTCGGTACAGAACGACTCAATCGACACCCTGACCATGTGGAGCGGGAAGAACTGCAGGGGAACACGCGTCAGGATGGGACCGGACACAAGCGAGAACGACATCGAACGCTCGTTTCATATCGTAGCCCGAAGCGCCTGGCTCAGCTGAGTGCGCCAGCCACGCCCAGCCAGTTGATGAATTTTCGTCTCACGAGTCGCCGAAATCAGCCCTGCCGAAACTTCACCTCAAAATCCGACAAGGGGAAATTAAATGCGCCGCCATTGGGCCCCAGCCGTCGTCGCATCTGCCGCTGTGGCGCTGCTGGGCATGACGACCTCGGCTCCGCCCGCACACGCCGGCACCTTCGACTGCCCTCGCGATCGCATCTGCTTCTGGCAGAGCAAGGATCAAACGGGAGCCCATATGGACTACAAAGCCCCTCCCAAGAACCGCTGCGTCAAGGTGATGCCCCGCACGGCTCGGTCCGGAGCCAACGGGACAAGGGCTGACATCCACCTCTTCAGCAACTCGGTCTGCGATGTCTCAGGGTATGTCGACGACTTGTATGCGAAGTGGTCCAAAATTAAATTCGATGCCGAGGTGCGAAGTTTCTATCGTTATTAGGTCACCGGAACCGCCGAGTGTGACCTTGATCAGGGCTTCCGTCCGCCCCTGGGCAGTGCGCCCGTCGCGACGGGCCTGGCGCGCACACCTCTGCGCCGAGTTGGCCCAGGAGGTGACCGCCTCCGCGGACCGCGCCGAGGGAATCAGGGAATCACTGCACCATCCATGCGAGTGAGCGGCGCATGGCGCCGTTCGCACCGGGGCAGCTATGTGGCGTTCTGCCCCCGGTTGCGACGGAAGGCAATGTTCATGCGACACCGGCACCACATCTCGAAGGCCCTCGGTGCGATGGCCGCCACACTGGCGCTTTCCTTCGCCATTCCCGGATCCGCCTCCGCCGCGTCGGGCCAGCTCGTCCTCAACGGACGTGTCTTCACCAATCCGTCCGGCTGCTACCGCAATCTGAACGCGCCACTGGCCGTCCAGAACCGCACCACAACCACGGCGTTCGTCCACTCCACCCCGGACTGCACCGGCCCCGCCCGGACCGTCGCACCCGGCCAGACCTTCGCGGACTCTGCTGGGCGGAGCGTCCGCATCTAGCGTGCTCAGTGGGGCCTACGCGACAGGACCGGGTCTCCACCGTCGCGCCGGAGGCCGCCCGGCACGGCCGGCGCCGGGCCCTCGCCGGGCGTACCGGCCCCGCACGAACCCCCTCCGCCCGGCGGCGGAACCCGCCATCAGACCTACGAACTCAGCGCGGTGACCTCAACCCGCAACGACGCCCCCGAACGCACGCTCAACCGCGACCGTCCGAACCACAATTCGGCTCCGTTCACTTCCCCGAACTCATCGGTGAGCTCGACAATCCGCCGGCACCGCCCCAGCGGAAGATGCCCCTCGGCTGCCCGGAGCCCGATCGAGGCCCAGTCCCGTTCCGGAAAACACCAGTCGGGAAGACCCGGCCACCGCCCTCCTTCGACCCGAAGCGTCCAGTCCGTAGCCGGGGTGAACACGACGGACCCACCTCCCTCGAAGAGCAGCTCCACCGCCTCCTCGTGAGCCGCCCCGGGACCGGCTTCCGGCAGGTAATAGATGCCGCGAACACTCACGACGTCTTTCACGAACAGGTCCACGCTCACCTCAGCAATTCACGCACGGAAGCGCGTACTTCGGCCATCTCGCCCTCGCCCACGCAGGGCTCACACGCACCGGGCCGGTAGAGAGGAACCACCTCGGTCAGAGCCTCGAAAACATCCGTGTCCATGAAGTCCGCCACAAGAACATGCTCGATCTCGTTGACCAATTGCATGGACCGGTCACGCCCTGCCAGAAGTCGATCAACCATCTCGAGGCGTCGAGCCTGAGGAGTCATGGCAGGTCAACTTACTCCGCAGCGAGACGGCTTTCGTCACCAGCCTGTGGTGCGCCCGTGTCCCAGTGGGGCTGATGGCCACTCGATAGGGCGATTTCGACTCGAATCGCACTTCCTGCCATATGCCTCTGCCCTTACTCTCCCGGCATGTTCGGCCGCAGCTGAGGGGCCTGTGTGGCTCGGGCGCTCCTGGGAGGATCCATTGACCGTTGACGGCAACACCCCGGATCAAGCCGTTGGCCGGCAGGATCCCGAGACCGCCGGCGCTCCCCGTCGGTCGTGGCTCGGCCGCCACGGTCCGCAGACCTTAGTGGGCGCATTGATCGTGGCCGTGGTGGGTTCGGCGGTCGGCGCCTTGGTGACGGCGTTGACCAGCAACGACGGCGAAGACGCCAAGGCCCGCCCACCGGCGGCGTCCGCGGCGCCCGCGTCGGCCGCCGTCCCGGCCTGCTTCAACGCCACCTGCACAGGAGTGGACCCGAAGGACGCCGGATGCGGCGACGGGGCCGTGACGATCGCCGACGACTGGGTGTCCACGATGCATGTGGAGATCCGCTACAGCAGCCGTTGCCAGGTCGTCTGGGGCAAACTCACCGGAGCGCAGGTCGGCGACACGATGGAAATCGCGACATCACCCTCGCAACGACAACGCGCCACGGTGCTCACGGGCCACACCAAGTACACACCGATACTCCCGGCCGGACGGCAGTTCTCCGTCCAGGTGTCCGCCGTATCGGTCAAGGGGGATCCGGAGCACCACGTCCCGGCCGGCTACGCCCTCCGCGTCGGCGCGGACCAGGACGACGTCAGCAAGAAGTCCGGTCACGGGGGCTGAAGTCCCGTACGGCCGAACGGCGAGGCGGCTCTCGGCCTTCGCGGCCTTGGGGAATCCACCACTGCACGGCGTGGCCTTCGAAACCATTGGATTGGCCGCGTACGCATAGTGGTTCGGTGAGGGATCGAGACCGAGAGGGTCCGGCGTGATGTACCGCGCCGTCTCCGGGTCGTAGTACCGGAAACAGTCGTAGTGCAGCCCCGTCTCGGCGTCCGCGTACTGGCCCGGGAAGCGCAGGGGGCAGTCGGGCTCGTCGGGGCCGGGCGGCGGGGACGGGAGGCGGGTGCCCCAGAGGGTGGTGCGGTGCTGCCATGCCAGGGTTCCGGAGGGTGTGACCAGTTCCGTGGGGGTGCCGACCGGGTCGGTGATCACGGCGTGGAAGCGCGGGGGGTGGGTGTCCTCGACCAGGGACTTGCCCACCGTACGGGCCACGGGGCGGTGGGTGCCCGGGGCGTAGTCCCAGGTGGTGACCGTGCCGTCCGGGGACAGCTGTTCGGCCAGGCGCGTGTCGTCCCACGAGAAGAACGTTTCCGCGCCGTCCGACAGGCACCGCTTCGATATGCGGCGGCCCAGCGGGTCGTAGGCGTACGTCCAGCGTTCGCCGTCCGGGGTCACCGCCTCCCGCAGGCGGTCCTCCGCGTCCCAGGTGTAGGTCCACGTACGGGTCCGGCCGTTGAGGAGCTTGCGAGTCTTGCGGGTGAGGCGGCCCTGGGCGTCGTGTTCGTACGTGGTGCGTCCCGCGCGGCGGATGAGGGTGCCCTCGGCGTCGCGCTTGCCGGGGGCCTCGTGGGCCGGGGCCGTGGCGTGGAGGAGGTTGCCGGCGGTGTCGTAGGCGTAGGTCTCGGTCCAGCCGTGGGCCCGTACGCCCGTGACGCGGCCCGTGCGGGTGAGGTCGAAGCGGCGGGTGCCGGAGGTCAGCTCGCGGATCTCGGTGAGGTGGCCGTCCGCGCGGTAGGCGTAGGAGCGGTGCTGCAGGAGCCGCTCGGCCGCCTCCCCGAAGCCGAATCCGGAACCGGAGCCGAATCCGGAACCGGAGCCGAATCCGGAACCGGAACGGCTTGTGACCGTCTGGGCCGTGAGGCGGTCCGTCACGTCCCAGGTCTGGGTGAGCGTCGCCCCCTCCCCCAGGCGGCGTTCGGTCTCGCGGCCCGCCGCGTCGTACGCGAAGCCGAGCGAGCCGGCGTCGCCGCGCAGCGCCAGTGGGCGGCCCGCCGCGTCGTAGGTCCAGTGCGAGGTCAGGCCAGAGGGGGTCGTGCGGTGGGTGCGGCGGCCCAGGGCGTCGTAGGCGTAGCGCGTCGTGCGGCCGTTGACCGTCTCCGACAGGACGCGGCCCAGGGCGTCGCGCTCGTAGGTCACCTCGGCGTCCGCGTCGGCGGCGCGGGTGAGCCGGCCCGAGGCGTCGTACGCGTAGGCGGTGGTCTGTCCCGGCTCGGCGCGCTGTTCGACGACGCGGCCGAGGGCGTCCCGCGTGAAGTGAAGCGTTTCTCCTGCGCCGTTCGTGCGCGCCAGCAGCTGCCCGGCGCGGTCGTGGACGTAGGTGAGCCGGCGCCCGTCGAAGTCCGTCTCGGCGGCGAGCCGGCCCGCCTCGTCGTAGTCGTACGACCAGGTCAGCCCTTGCGGGTTGGTGACGCCCGTCAGGCGCAGCTCGGTGTCGTAGGCGAAGGTGTACGTCGTGCCGTCCGGCTCCGTCCGTGAGGCCGGGAGGTCGAAGTGGGTGGCGGTGTGGGTGGTGGTGTTGCCCGCGGGGTCGGTGTGGGTGAGGAGGTTTCCCTCGCCGTCCCACGTCCACGTCTCGTACGTGCCGTCGGGCAGTTCGCGCCGGCTGGGTCTGCCCTCGGTCGTCCAGGACATCCGGGTGGTGTGACCCATGGCGTCCGTGGCCTCGACGACGCGGCCGAAGGCGTCGCGCCGGACGGCGGTCGTGTGGCCCAGCGGGTCGGTGACGGCCACCGGCAGGCCCGCCGCATCGCAGACCACCGTGCGTACGTGCCCGAGCGCATCGGTGACGGCCGTCAGATGCCCGGACTCCGCGCCGTAGGCGTACCACGTCTCGGCGCCCGCCGGGTCGACGGTCGTCAGCAGGTTGCCGCGGTCGTCGTACGTGTGCCGCCAGGTCGCGCCGCCGGGCTCGGTGACCTCGGTCGGCAGGCACAGGTCGTTGTACGCCGCCTCCCCCGTCGTGCCGTCGGGGAGCGTGATGCGGGTCGGGTTGCCGGCGTCGTCGTAGTCGTAGCGCGTCGTGCGGCCGAGGGGGTCGGTCACCTCGACGGGCGCGTCGCCCCGGGCGGTCCACCGCGTCAGGGTCGTGTTGCCGAGCTGGTCGGTCTCCTCGACCACGCGTCCGGCGCCGTCGTGGCGGTACGTGCGCAGCCGCCCGAGGGAGTCCGTCTCCGTCGTCGTGCGGGTCTCGTCGTCGTAGGACAGGGTTACGGAGAGGAAGCCGTCGCTGCCCTCGGTGCGGACGACGCGGCCCCGGGCGTCGTACACATAGGCGTACGACGTTCCGTTGCGGTCGGTCCAGGAGGCTATTCGTCCGTCGGCGTCGTAGGTGAAGCGCAGCGGCTCGCCGCTGGAGTCGGTGACCTCGGTGAGGTTGCCGGCGTCGTCGTAGTCGTAGCGGACGAGGAGCGTGCCCGGGCCGGCGGGCGCCTGCTGCCGCTCGTACGACGGGGAGGGGGCCTCGTCCAGCAGGCGCAGGGCGGTGACGCGGGGACCGTGGGTCTCCACGGCGACGTGGTAGCCGCCGTGGTGGCGGATGGCGGTGGGGACGCCGGTGGCGGTGCGTTCGATGTCGATGCGCGCGCCATTGCGGTCACGCAGGCTGTCCAGCGGCAGCTGCACGGCGCCCGGGGTGTCCGTGGGAGCCGGGCTGCCGAAGGTGCGGACGACGCCGCCGTGCGGGTCGGTGACGGTCAGCACGCCGTCGGGCCGCCCGTCCCACTCCAGCGGCCAGCGCGGTCCCTTGACCGGCAGGACGGGCTCGCCCGGCGACGGCACCGGGTAGACCAGGCGCATCCCGTCAGCGGCGGCGTACACGACGCCCTCGGAGTCGAGTTGCACGCGCTCATCGAGGGTGGACGCCCAGGTCGGGCCGAACCAGCCGCCCGCCCGGTACGACGAGAGGTGCGTACGCTCCACGACGAGCGGCAGGGCGCCCGGCAGGGTGACGTCGGTCTGCGGCAGCAGCATGACGCCGGTCGCGACGTCGACCAGGTCCTTGGCGCACCGGATGCCGGAGGTGATGCGGGCGGCCCCGGGCAGCTCGACGAGGTCGGGGCGGACTCCACGCAAGGGGTTCCGGTGCCCGCCGTGGTCCCCGGCCCTGCCCGCCACGACGATCTCCAGCGGCTGGGCGACGGCTTCGTCGGTCCTCACCGACTCCGGCTCGCCGGCCCCACTTCCCCGACCGCTCGCCACGAGCCCTCCCCCATCGCTCCACCGAACCGCAACCGTACGACCGAACTCGAGCGCTCAAATATGGGCTCTCGGTGATCCTATGACGGTCAGTAACGACACCAGGCAGGCATGCGAACGACAGGCGGGCAGACAGGGCCGACAAACAGAGCGGACGGACAGAAGAGCGCCGACGTCGAATCCCCCGTGGCCGGCGTCGGCGCTCTCGCCCTGTTCCCGTACCGGAATCATCGCGTTTGCGCTGCTCGCGGCACCATGGGAAGAACTGCCCATGCCGCCGTGGTCAGGGGACGATGCCCGCCTGCTTGGCGAGCAGTACGGTGGAGACCCGGTTGTTGGTGCCGAGCTTGCGGTAGATCTTCTCCAGGTGACGGTTGACCGTGTGCGGGGAGATGGTCAGGCGGCGGCCGATGCCGTGGGCGGTGATGCCCTCGGAGAGGAGGCCCAGGACGGTCAGTTCGCGCGGGGTCAGGCCGTGGTGCGGCGTCTCGAGGCGGCCGGCGGCGGGAAAGGCCGGGGCGACGGCCGCGCGCAGGCGGTGCAGTTCGCGTACGTGACGGTCGGCGGTGGCCAGCAGGGGCTGGACCCGTACCGCGAAGGCGAGGTCGTGCTCGGTGAACGCGCCGTCGCGGCCCAGGGAGATCGCGCGCAGCTCGTTGTCCTGGGCGGGCATCGGCAGGGCCAGCTGGTCGGTGGTGCCGTAGTCGCGCAGCGCCTCGCTGCGCCACTGGGAGCCGCGCCAGCCGCTCTCGCCGCAGAGTCCGCTCATCGTCACCGGGTCGCGCTCTCCGGCTGCCAGGTAGGGCAGCAGCGGGTGGCGCTGGCGGATCCGCCGCTGGACCACGTCGGTCACCGCGTCGCGGCCCAGACGCTCCGGCGCCCACCCCTCGACGCGGCCCGCGCGCTCGGTCCCCACGGGCAGCCGGGCGAAGATCACCGTGCCGCAGTCGAGGGCCTCGAGCAGGTGTTCCGCGATCAGATGCCGCAGCGCGTCGGGGTTCTCGCTCTCCAGGATCGCGACGACGAGGTCGAGCATGCGCTCGTAGTCCCGCGCATGAAGCTGTGGCATGGCGGCAGCGTTCTCCTTCGGTCCACCCCCAGTCGGCCCGGCGGTCCGTACGCCGGGTAGCCCCCTGTCACTGCATGTTACGGGTCCTGGGAGGGGCCCTCCACCGGCGCCGGGACCGGGCGCGCGGCGCGCGGCGCGCGCCGGGACCGCAGCCGCCGTCAGGTCGCCGGAACGAGCCCGGCCTGCTGCGCCAGGAGCAGGGTGGAGACGCGGTTGTTGGTGCCGAGCTTGCGGTAGATCTTCTCCAGGTGGCGGTTGACCGTGTGCGGGGAGATCGTCAGGCGGCGCGCGATCCCGGGCGTCGTGAGGCCCTCCGCCATCAGGCCGAGAACCGTGAGCTCCCGGGGCGTCAGGCCGTGCCCGGAGGGGTGGTCCGCCGTGAGCGCCGGAGCCGTCGTGCGCAGCCGGCGCAGTGCCTGCACGTGGTTGCCCGCCCTGACGAGCAGCGGCTGCACGCGGGCGGCGAAGGCCAGGTCGTGCGCGCGGAAGGACCCGTCACGGCCCATCAGGACCAGGCGGACGCGGTCCGGGTCACCGGGAACGGGCACACCCAGCTGCTGGGTGACGCCGAAGTCCCGGCGGGCTTCGCGGTACCACGAGGTGCGGCGCCAGTCCTCACAGATCTCGGTGACGGCCACCGGGGCGCTGTGCCCGCCCACGATGTACGAGAGCATCGGATGGCGCTGGCGCAGACGCCGCGGGACGAGGTCGCCGACGAGCGTGCCGAGCCGTTCGGGCGCCCACCCCTCGATGCTCCCCGTCCCCTCGGCGACGTTCACCACCGAGAACGTCGCCGAGTCGCACCCGACCGCCTTCAGCAGATGACCGGTGATCAGATGCCAGGCCGAGTCCGTGGCGTCGTTCTCCAGGATCGCCACGGCCAGGTCGAGCATCTGCTCGTAATCACGCGCATGGAGCCGCGCCATGTGTTCCCCACGCCCACCCTTCCCCCCGTGGTGTCTTCCGTCCGGCCGCGACCGGCCGGCCAACAGCCGACGGCCGAACAGCCGCAGCCGCAGCCGTCAGTCTCCCCGACCGCCGCCGCTCACGTCAGTCCGCATCAGCCGCGTCAGCTGCGTCAGCCCGCGTCAGCTGCGTCAGCCCGCATCAGCCCCAGCGTCCCGTGCGTCCCAGCAGTAGGGCCGCAGCCGCCGTCCCGGCCGTCGACGTGCGCAGCACGCTGGGGCCCAGGCGGTACGGATGGGCGCCGGCCTCGCCGAAGGCGGCGAGCTCCTCCGGCGAGACGCCGCCCTCGGGGCCGACGACCAGCACGATGTCGCCCGTCGGCGGCAGCTCGGCCGTGGCCAGCGGAGTGCTGCCCTCCTCGTGCAGCACCGCCGCGAACGCGGCGTCCGCCAGCAGGGTCGCGACCTGCCGGGTCGTCATGGGGTCGGCCACGGACGGGAAGCGCAGACGGCGGGACTGCTTGCCCGCCTCGCGTGCCGTCGCGCGCCACTTGCCGAGCGACTTCAGGCCCCGCTCGCCCTTCCACTGGGTGACGCAGCGCGAGGCCGACCAGGGGACGATCACGTCGACGCCCGTCTCGGTCATCGTCTCGACGGCCAGCTCGCCCCGGTCGCCCTTCGGCAGGGCCTGGACGACCGTGATGCGCGGCTGCGGCAGCGGCTCGGAGCGTACGGACGTCACCGCGACCTCGAGGTGGTCCTTGCCCTCGACGGCGGCCACGGTGCCGAAGGCGCCCGTGCCGTCGCCGTCGGTCAGGACGATCTCCTCGCCGACGCGCAGCCGGCGCACGGACACCGCGTGGCGGCCCTCGGAGCCGCCCAGGGGGAAGACGGTGCCGGGGAAGACGCCCGTCAGGGAGTCCTCTTCGACCAGGAACACCGGCGCTGTCATGACGTACTCGCTCTCTCGGACTTTCTGATCAACAAAATCGGCTCAGCACCCCGCCGGGGCGCGGGCCGCCGCAAGCTCGGCGGCCAGGACCCCGACCAGGTCGGCCGCCGGCATCGTGCGGGCCAGGCGGTGGCCCTGGCCCGCCCACAGGTTCATGCCCTGTGGGTCGCCGGCCGCCGCGGCGGCCTTGCGCAGGCCGGAGGTCATGTGGTGGATCTGGGGGTACGCGGCGGGGGCGTACGGGCCGTGCTCACGGATGAAACGGTTCACCAGTCCCCGGGCCGGGCGCCCGGTGAAGGCTCGGGTCAGCTCCGTGCGGACGAACAACGGGTCGGTCAGCGCCCGCTTGTGCAGGGGGTGGGCGCCGGACTCGGGGCAGGGCAGGAACGCCGTGCCGAGCTGCGCCGCACAGGCGCCCGCGGCGAGGACCGCGGCTATCGCCTCGCCCCGCATCAGCCCGCCCGCCGCGATCACCGGAAGCGGCACGCTCTCGCGGACCTCGGCGAGCAGCGGCAGCAGCCCGGCGCCCTCGCCGTCCGCCTCCGGGTCGTCGTGGTGGGTGCCCTGGTGGCCGCCGGCCTCCACGCCCTGGACGCAGACGGCGTCCGCGCCGGCCTCCCGCGCGGCACGGGCCTCGGCGGCCGAGGTCACGGTCACCACCGTGACCGTGCCGGCCTCGGCCAGGGCGTCCACGGCCGTACGGGAAGGACACCCGAAAGTGAAGGAGACGATGGGAACGGGGTCGTCGAGGAGGATGGCGAGCTTGGCGTCGTAGCCGTCGTCGGAGCTCTGGTCCGTTTCGTGGTCCGTCTCGCCGAGCGGCGTCCGGTACCGGGCGGCCTCGCCGGCCAGCCGCTCGGCGTAGGCCCCGACGGCGGCCGGGTCGGCGGCGGGCGGCTGGGGCAGGAAGAGGTTGACGCCGAAGGGCCGGCCGGTGCGGGCGCGGAGTTGCTTGATCTCCTCGTGCATCGCGGCCGGCGTCTTGTACCCGGCGGCGAGGAAGCCCAGGCCACCGGCGTCGCCGACGGCGGCGGCCAGCGCCGGATTGGAGCCGCCGCCCGCCATCGGGGCCTGCACGATCGGGTGCTCGAACAGTCTGGTCACTCTGGTCAGTCCGGACAACGGAGCCATGACCACATCGTGTCACAAACCGACGAACCGGCCCCGGCCACGGGGAAGCCGTGGCCGGGGCCGGTCATGATCCGTCGGTCGCCTTCGGCGAAGGGCCGCCGGGCCTACCGTCCGTTGAACGCGTCCTTCAGGCGGGAGAACAGCCCCTGCTGACCCGGCTTGAACTCGCCCATCGGGCGCTCCTCGCCGCGCATCTTCGCCAGCTGGCGCAGCAGTTCCTCCTGCTGCGGGTCCAGCTTGGAGGGCGTGGTGACCTCGACGTGCACGACGAGGTCACCGCGGCCGCCGCCGCGCAGGTGGGTGACGCCGCGCTGGTGCAGCGGGATCGACTGGCCGGACTGCGTGCCCGGACGGATGTCGATCTCCTCGACGCCGTCCAGCGTCTCCAGCGGCACCTTCGTGCCGAGCGCGGCCGCCGTCATCGGGATGGTGACCGTGCAGTGCAGGTCGTCACCGCGACGCTGGAAGACCGGGTGCGGGGTCTCGTGGATCTCCACGTAGAGGTCGCCGGCCGGGCCGCCACCGGGGCCGACCTCGCCCTCGCCCGCGAGCTGGATGCGGGTGCCGTTGTCGACGCCGGCCGGGATCTTGACCGTGAGGTTCCGCCGGGACCGGACGCGGCCGTCACCGGCGCACTCCGGGCACGGGGTCGGCACGACCGTGCCGAAGCCCTGGCACTGCGGGCACGGGCGGGAGGTCATGACCTGGCCCAGGAAGGACCGGGTGACCTGGGAGACCTCGCCACGGCCGCGGCACATGTCACACGTCTGCGCGGACGTGCCCGGGGCCGCGCCCTCGCCGCTGCAGGTCGTACAGACGACGGCCGTGTCGACCTGGATGTCCTTGGTGGTGCCGAAGGCGGCCTCCGCCAGGCTTACTTCGAGCCGGATCATGGCGTCCTGGCCGCGGCGCGTGCGCGAGCGCGGACCGCGCTGCGAGGCCTGGCCGAAGAAGGCGTCCATGATGTCGGAGAAGTTGCCGAAGCCGGCGCCGAAGCCGCCGGCGCCCGCACCCGCGCCGCCCGAGGAGGACAGCGGGTCGCCGCCGAGGTCGTAGACCTGCTTCTTCTGCGGGTCGGAGAGGACCTCGTAGGCCGCGTTGATCTCCTTGAACCGCTCCTGCGTCTTCGGGTCGGGGTTGACGTCCGGGTGCAGCTCGCGCGCGAGACGGCGGAAGGCCTTCTTGATCTCGTCCTGCGAGGCATCGCGCCGTACGCCCAGGACCGCGTAGTAATCCGTGGCCACTACGACTCCGCCAGGATCTGTCCGACGTAACGTGCCACTGCGCGTACCGCTCCCATCGTTCCGGGGTAGTCCATGCGGGTCGGTCCGACCACGCCGAGTTTGGCGACTGCCTCGTCGCCCGAACCGTAGCCGACGGCGACGACCGATGTGGAGGTCAGTCCCTCGTGAGCGTTCTCATGACCGATGCGCACGGTCATCTCCGAGCCCTTGGCCTCGCCGAGCAGTTTGAGCAGCACGACCTGCTCCTCCAACGCCTCCAGCACGGGCCGGATCGTCAGCGGGAAGTCATGACCGAAACGAGTGAGGTTGGCGGTGCCGCCGATCATCAGCCGTTCCTCGGTCTCCTCGACCAGGGTCTCGAGCAGAGTGGCGAGAACCGTGGAAACGGTTCCGCGCTCGTCCTGCTCGAACGACTCCGGAAGGTCCTGCACGAGCTGCGGCACATCCGTGAACCGCCGCCCCACGACACGGCTGTTCAGCCGCGCCCGCAGGTCGGCCAGGGCGTTCTCGCCCACCGGCGCCGGGCAGTCGATCATGCGCTGCTCCACCCGGCCCGTGTCCGTGATCAGCACGAGCATGACCCGGGCCGGAGCGAGCGAGAGCAACTCCACGTGACGCACGGTCGAACGGGTCAGCGAGGGATACTGCACCACCGCGACCTGCCGGGTCAGCTGCGCCAGCAGCCGCACCGTGCGGGCCACCACGTCGTCCAGGTCGACCGCGCCGTCCAGGAAGTTCTGGATGGCACGCCGCTCCGGCGTCGACAGGGGCTTGACGCCCGCCAGCTTGTCGACGAAGAGGCGGTAGCCCTTGTCGGTCGGGATGCGACCCGCGCTCGTGTGGGGCTGGGCGATGAAGCCCTCTTCCTCCAGCGCGGCCATGTCGTTGCGGACGGTGGCCGGGGACACGCCCAGCCGGTGCCGCTCGGTGAGGGCCTTGGAGCCGACGGGCTCCTCGGTGCCCACGTAGTCCTGGACGATCGCGCGCAACACCTCGAGCCTGCGTTCGCTCAGCATCGCGCGCACCTCCATCGGTCCAAAGGGTTCAGCCGTCGTACGGGTCGTACGTGTTGTACGAGGGTCGCATGCGCGGGGGTCCCACCGGACCCCCGCCCTTGGCACTCAAAGGTCACGAGTGCCAGAACCCTCAAGCCAGTGTACGGCCGGGCACCACGGACAGGGCAAGGGCAGTCCCCGCCGCGTGCCCCCGGTCCCGTGTGCGGGCGGGCGACGGCACGGCCGTGCGGCTAGCGTCGCGGTATGGAGACTCAAGGGGAATCCGGCGCCGTGGCGGCGCATTGGGAACGGCTCGCGCCACACGTCGTACGCCGCAGGCTGCCGGGCTGGGACGCCACCGTCGGAGCGATCGCGGGGGCGGACGGCGTCCTGGTCGTGGACACCGGGTCGTCGCTGCGCGAGGGCACGGAGATCCGGCGCGAGGTGCAGCAGATCTTCGGCCTCTCCGTGACGCACATCGCACTCACGCACCCCCACTTCGACCACCTCCTGGGCACCGCCGCCTTCTCCGGCGTGCAGGTGTACGGGGCGGTGGGGCTCGGCGAGCTGCTGCGCGCCGAGCACGAGCGCGAGGAGCTGCGGCGGGACGCCGTGCGCTACGGAGTGCCGCGCGATGCCGCCGCCGAGGCGGTGGAACTGCTCGTACCGCCCCAGCACGCCGTCTCCGGGGAGGTCACGGTCGACCTGGGCGGCGGGCGGCGCGTGCTGCTCGCGAACGTGGGGCCCGGGCACACGGCGTACGACCTGGCGGTGCTCGTGCCGGGCGGGAACGGCTCCCCCGAGATCGTCTTCTGCGGCGACGTGATCGAGGAGTCCGGCGAGCCGCAGGCCGGTCCGGACGCGCTGCCGCACGCCTGGCCGGCGGCCGTGGACCGGCTGCTCACGCTGGGCGGCGACGAGGCGGTGTACGTGCCGGGGCACGGGGCGGTGGTGGACGCGGCGTTCGTGCGGCGGCAGGGCGAGGCGTTGCGGGCCCGGTTCGGCGTGTCGTGATCCACAATGGCGCGCATGCGCAGCAGCCGACAGTACGACCCCGATCTGACGCCCCCGTGGAAGCGGAGCACGCCCGCGCCCGAGGTGCCCGCCGAGGCGGATCTCGTGGTGGAGGAGGTCACCACCGGTTTCTGCGGGGCGGTGATCCGCTGCGAGAAGACCGCGCAGGGGCCGACGGTGACGCTGGAGGACCGCTTCGGCAAGCACCGGGTCTTTCCCATGGAGCCCCGGGGCTTCCTGCTGGAGGGGCGCGTCGTCACGCTCGTACGCCCCTCGGCTCCCGCCGCGCGCGGGCCGCAGCGCACGGCCTCCGGCTCCATCGCCGTCCCGGGCGCCCGAGCGCGGGTGGCGCGCGCCGGGCGCATCTACGTCGAGGGGCGCCACGACGCGGAGCTCGTGGAGCGGGTCTGGGGTGACGACCTGCGGATCGAAGGCGTGGTCGTCGAGTACCTGGAGGGCATCGACGACCTGCCCGCGATCGTCGAGTCCTTCGCCCCCGGCCCGGACGCCCGCCTGGGCGTCCTGGTGGACCACCTGGTCCCGGGCTCGAAGGAGTCCCGCATCGCCGCCGCCGTCACGGGCGCGGACGTACTGGTCGTCGGCCATCCGTACATCGACGTCTGGGAGGCCGTGAAGCCGTCCTCACTCGGCATCCCCGGCTGGCCCCGCGTCCCGCACGGCCAGGACTGGAAGACAGGCGTCTGCCGCGCCCTCGGCTGGCCGGAGAACACAGGCGCCGCGTGGCAACGGATCCTGGGCTCGGTGCGGTCGTACAAGGACCTGGAGCCGCAGTTGCTGGGTCGGGTGGAAGAGCTGATCGACTTCGTGACGGTCGAGGGGTAGGGCCGTCGCCAGGTTGTGGGCAGTCGTTCCGCTGGGCTGGGGGCACCTCCCAGCGGTAGCTGGGGGAGGGTGGGCACAACCTGCCCACCGGCCCGCACCCGGCAACGCTCCTCAGTCCACCAGGTCCCGCACCACCGCATCGGCCAGCAGCCGCCCCCGCAGCGTCAGGACCGCCCGCCCGGCCTCGTACGGCCCAGCCTGCAGCAACCCCTCGGCACGCGCCCGCGCCGCAGCCGCCGCCCCCGCCGGCTTCAGCAGCGACAGCGGGCATCCCTCCTCGAGCCGCAGCTCGAGGAGGATGCGCTCGACGCGCCGGTCCTCGTCCGCCAGGACCTCGCGGCCCGCGCCCGGGGAGCGCCCCTCGGCCAGCGCCTGCGCGTACGCGCCCGGGTGCTTGACGTTCCACCACC
Organism: Streptomyces griseocarneus; assembly: GCF_014655595.1. GTDB lineage: Bacteria > Actinomycetota > Actinomycetes > Streptomycetales > Streptomycetaceae > Streptomyces > Streptomyces griseocarneus. The sequence continues at coordinate 16,226 of NZ_BNBL01000008.1, forward strand.
GCACGCCCCCCACGTGGGAGTGCGCGCCGGGGCCTGCGCCCCACCAGTCGGCGCCGCGCCAGTAGAGCTCGTTGTGGCGGCAGCGGGCAGCGGCGCTCGTGGCCCAGTTGGAGACCTCGTACCAGGAGAAGCCCGCGCCGGAGAGCATCTCCTCGGCGATCAGGTAGCGGTCGGCGTGCACGTCGTCGTCCGTCATGGGCACCTCGCCGCGCCGGATGCGCCGGGCGAGCTGGGTGCCCTCCTCGACGATCAGGGCGTAGGCCGAGACGTGGTCGGGGCCCGCGCCGAGCACCGCGTCCAGCGAGGCCCGCCAGTCGTCGTCGCTCTCGCCCGGGGTGCCGTAGATCAGGTCCAGGTTGACGTGCTCGAAGCCCGCCGCGTGGGCCTCCGCCACGCAGGCCTCGGGGCGGCCCGGGGTGTGCGTACGGTCGAGGATCTTCAGGACGTGCTGGCGGGCGCTCTGCATGCCGAAGGAGACCCGGTTGAAGCCGGCGGCGCGCAGTTCCTCGAGGTAGCGGGGGTCGACGGAGTCGGGGTTGGCCTCCGTGGTGACCTCGGCGCCCTCCGCGAGGCCGAACTCGTCGCGAATGGCGGCCAGCATCCGGCCCAGGTCGGCGGCGGGCAGCAGGGTGGGGGTGCCGCCTCCCACGAAGACCGTCTCGACCGGCCGCGGGTCGTCGCCGAGCACCTTCCGCGCCAGGCGGATCTCGTCGGCGACGGTCTCGGCGTAGTTGTCGCGGGAGGCGAGGGCGCCGCCGGATCCGCGCAGCTCGCTCGCCGTGTAGGTGTTGAAGTCGCAGTAGCCGCAGCGGGTGGCGCAGTACGGAACGTGCAGGTAGAAGCCGAGGGGCCGCTGCCCGGAGCCGTCGAGGGCGTGGCGGGGCAGTGCCCCGTCCTCGGGCATGGGTTCACCATCGGGCAGTACGGAAGGCATGCGTTCCATTGTCCAGCACGCGCCGGATTACTCCGCCCGCCCGCTTCGCCCGTGCATTGGGCCCGCTCACTTAGCCCGCAGCACCAGCAGCGCCAGGTCGTCGTCGGGCGGGCCCGGGGCGAAGCCGTGCACGGCGTGGCGGACGCGGGCGGCGACGCCCTCGGCGGTCAGGCCCGCGCAGCCCGCGAGCACGGCGGCCAGGCCGTCGCCGTCGTCGAGCAGGCGGCCGCCGGACTTGCGCTCGGTGACGCCGTCGGTGACGCACAGCAGCGTCTCCCCGGGTGCCAGGTCGAAGGTCTCGCTGCCGTAGCCGACCTCGTCGACGACGCCCAGCAGCATCTGGGGCGCGGCCACGGGCCGGACCGAGCCGTCGGGGCGCAGGAGCAGCGGCAGCGGATGCCCGGCGCTGGCGAGCGTGCAGCGCACGCCGCCGCCGTGCGGCACGAGCTCCCCGTACAGCAGGGACAGGAAGCGGGGCCCCGAGCCGGCCTCCGCCTCGGCCGCCTCCTCGCCCAGCATCCGGTTGAGGCGGTCGAGGACGTCCGTGACGCCGTAGCCCTCCTTCGCCAGGAGCCGTAGCCAGGGGCGGACGAGGCCGGTGGTCACGGCGGCCTCGGGGCCGCTGCCGCAGACGTCGCCGAGGGCGAAGCACCAGCGGCCGCCGCCGGCCGCGAAGACGTCGTAGAAGTCACCGCCGGCGGAGGCGTCGCCCCGGGGTTCGTAGACGACGGCCGCCTCGACGCCGGGGATCACCGCGACGCCCCGGGGCAGCAGGCCGCGCTGGAGGATGCGGCTGATGGTGGCCTGCCGGGTGTACTGGCGGGCCGAGACGAGGGCGCGGGCCACGCGCCGGGCGAAGTCCTCGGCGAGGGCGGAGACGTCGCCGGCCACGGCGGACGGCCCGGCGCGGCCCAGCAGGAGCGTGCCGACGCCCCGGCCGCCCGCGACCAGCCGGCAGGCCAGGGCCGTGCCGCCGTCGGGCCCGTACGGCCAGGGGACGGACCGGCCCGCCGCGGGCAGGGCGGGCGGGGTGCGCAGCAGGGCGAGGCGGAGGGGTTCGACGCGGTGTTCGCGGGCGTGCCAGACGCAGGACAGGCGCGGGGCGGGGCGGACGGTGCCGGGAGAGCCGTCGGTGTCGAGCCAGACGGCGCACCAGTCGGCCAGGCGCGGGACGGCGAGCTGGGCGGCGAGGGAGGCGACCATGTCCTCGTCGAACTGCCCGGCCAGCAGTTCGGACGCCTCGGCGAGGAAGGACAGGGCGCGGTGGTGGCCGCGCTCGGCGGCGCGGCGGGCGGGCGGAGCGGGGCGCGGGCCGGGGGCGAACACCTCGGCGAGGCCCGGGTCGCCGAGGTCGCCCGGGTCGCAGAGCAGGACCGGTTCGCGGACCGGGGCGCCGGGGGCGTCCTGGCCCGGGCAGGTGGGCAGGTGGAACCAGACGGTCTTGTCGGTGCGGCGGTAGGCCGTGCCCCAGGTCTCGGCCAGCTCGGCGACGAGCCGCAGCCCCCGGCCGCCGTGCGCGGACCCCTCGCGCTCGCCGCGCCCGCGGCGCGGGCGGGCGCGGAACTCGCGGGTGGGGTGGTGGTCGGTGACCTCCACGACGAGGTTGCCGCCGCGGGCGGGGTCCAGCCGGCACTCGAGGTCCACGGATGTCCCCGCGTGCACCACGGCATTGGTCACCAGCTCGCTGACCAGCAGGGTCGCATCGTCGGTGACCAGGTCGTGGGCGTTCCAGCCGGCGAGGACGCTACGGACGAACCGGCGCGCGGCCGACGGCGCGCGGGCGTCGCCGGGCAGGCTGGTGCGGGCCGTCGGCGGGCCCTCGCCGGCCCCGCCCGGCCCGGTGCCGGGCGCCGGCCCCTCGTCGTGCGGCCCAGCGGCCGCGTTCGCTCCGCAGGCGGGCGCACGGGCAACCGCCTGGTCCTTACCGCCGGTTGGTGATGTCCTCACGGTGGTGCTCCTGACCGCTTACGGCATAGTGCGGAATTCACCACCGACAGAGTGACAGACCAACTGGGCTCAGGTGCGTGGAGTTGGGCAAGTGAGCCGTACGAGTGGAGATGCGCGCGGAAGTCGCGGGCGACGACACGGGTGGCGCCGGCCGTGCTCAGGCCTCGCGCGCGCCCTCGTACATCTCCTCGATCAGGTCCTTGTACTCGCGCTCGACCACGGGCCGCTTGAGCTTGAGGCTGGGCGTGAGCTCGCCGTGCTCGATGTCGAGGTCGCGCGGCAGCAGCCGGAACTTCTTGATCGTCTGCCAGCGCTGCAGCCCCTCGTTGAGCTCCCGCACATAGCCCTCGATGAGCGCCTCGGTCTCCTTGGCGGCGACCACCTCGGCGTACGACTTGCCCGCCATGCCGTGCTCCTTGGCCCAGTCGAGGATCGACGGGCCGTCCAGGGCGATGAGGGCCGAGCAGAAGTTGCGGTCGGCGCCGTGCACCAGGACGTTGGAGACGTAGGGGCACACGGCCTTGAACCGGCCCTCGATCTCGGCGGGCGCCACGTACTTGCCGCCGGAGGTCTTGATCAGGTCCTTCTTGCGGTCGGTGATGCGCAGGTAGCCGTCCGGGGACAGCTCGCCGATGTCGCCGGTGTGGAACCAGCCGTCCGACTCGAGGACTTCCGCGGTCTTCTCGGGCTGGCCGTGGTAGCCCTCCATGACGCCGGGGCTGCGCAGCAGGATCTCGCCGTCGTCCGCGATGCGGACCTCGGTACCGGGCAGCGGCTTGCCGACCGTGCCGGTGCGGTAGGCCTCGCCGGGGTTGACGAGGTTGGCGGCGCTGGTCTCGGTGAGGCCGTAGCCCTCGAGGATGTGGATGCCGGCGCCGGAGAAGAAGTAGCCGATGTCGGGGGCGAGGGCGGAGGCGCCGGAGACGCTGGCGCGCAGCCGGCCGCCGAAGGCGTCGCGGATCTTGGCGTAGACGAGCGCGTCGGCCACGCGGTGCTTGGCGGCCAGCGCGAAGGGAACGGTCCTGTTGCCGGTGCGGCGGTAGTTGTCCTGCGAGACCTTGGCGTACTCGCGGGCGATGTCGGCGGCCCAGCGGAAGATCTTGTACTTGGCCCCGCCGCCCTCCCGGGCCTTGGCGGCGACGCCGTTGTAGACCTTCTCGAAGATGCGCGGCACGGAGGCCATCAGGGTGGGCCGGACGACCTGCAGGTTCTCCACGATCTTGTCGACCCGCCCGTCCACGGCGGTGACGTGGCCGACGGTGATGCCGCCGGCGGTCAGCACCTTGCCGAAGACGTGCGCGAGCGGCAGCCACAGGTACTGCACGTCGTCGGCGCGCATCAGCCCGGTGGCCTCGATGGCGCGGCCCATGTACGACCAGGCGTCGTGGCGCAGCCGTACGCCCTTGGGGCGGCCGGTGGTGCCGGAGGTGTAGATGAGGGTGGCGAGGTCCTCCCGGCGCAGGGCGTCGATGCGCGCGCGGACGGCGCCGGGGTCGCGCTCGAGGAGGGCGGCGCCGCGCTTCTCGAGCTCGGCGAGGGAGAGCACCCAGCCCTCCGGGTCGTCCTCGGCGGCCACGGCGTCGGCGTCCTCGACGACCACGACATGGGCGAGGCCCGGCAGCTCGGAGCGGCGCAGGCGGGCCTTGGCGAGCTGGGCGGCGTCCTCGGCGATGAGGATCCGGCACTCGGCGTCGGAGAGCATGAAGGCGGTCTCGTCGGCGTTGGTGCTGGGGTAGACCGGGGTGGTGGCGGCGCCGGAACACATGATGCCGAGGTCCGCGAAGATCCACTCGAGGCGGGTGGCGGAGGCGAGGGCGACCCGCTCCTGCGGGAGTATGCCGAGGTCGATCAGGCCCGCGGCGATCGCGAAGACCCGGTCGCCGGCCTCGCGCCAGGTGACCGACGTCCAGTCGTCGGGGCCCTGGCCGGAGGCGGGCGGCACGGGGCGGCGGTAGGCCTCCGCGTCGGGGGTGGCCTCGACCCGCTCGAGGAGGAGGTTCGCCACGGAGGGCGGCCGGCTCTCGATCAAAGTCTGTGTGTCGGTCACGGCATCCTCCGGGGCCCGCTTCGTTGCTGGTGACTCGCGAGTAACCTTTCGAGCAGAGATCAGACTAGAGCCGAAGAGCCTTTTCCGTAAGAGCCCCGTGAACGGTTGTGCACCCCTCACCCCACCGGGCACGGAAGCGGGTGCGGAGCCGGGTGCGGAAGCGGGTGCGGAAAGTGCCCGCCCCCTGGTGGGGACGGGCACTCCTCGGTCAGCCGCGGATCACGCGGGAGGGGGCTACTTCTTGCCCTTCTCGCCGCTCTCGTCGCTGGACAGCACCGCGATGAAGGCCTCCTGCGGGACCTCCACGCTGCCGACCATCTTCATCCGCTTCTTGCCTTCCTTCTGCTTCTCCAGCAGCTTCCGCTTACGGGAGATGTCACCGCCGTAGCACTTGGCGAGGACGTCCTTGCGGATGGCGCGGACCGTCTCACGGGCGATGACCCGGGAGCCGATGGCGGCCTGGATCGGCACCTCGAAGTTCTGCCTCGGGATGAGCTCGCGCAGCTTGGCGACCAGACGGACGCCGTAGGCGTAGGCCTTCTCCTTGTGCGTGATCGCGGAGAAGGCGTCGACCTTGTCGCCGTGCAGCAGGATGTCGACCTTGACCAGGTCGGCGGACTGCTCGCCCGTGGGCTCGTAGTCGAGGGAGGCGTAGCCGCGGGTCTTGGACTTCAGCTGGTCGAAGAAGTCGAAGACGATCTCCGCGAGGGGCAGGGTGTAGCGCAGCTCGACCCGGTCCTCGGAGAGGTAGTCCATGCCCAGCATCGTGCCGCGGCGGGACTGGCAGAGCTCCATGATCGCGCCGACGAACTCGGTGGGCGCGAGGACGGTCGCCTTGACGACCGGCTCGTGCACCTCGGCGATCTTGCCCTCGGGGAACTCGCTCGGGTTGGTGACGACGTGCTCGGTGCCGTCCTCCATCCGCACGTTGTAGACCACGTTGGGCGCGGTGGCGATGAGGTCGAGGCCGAACTCGCGCTCCAGCCGCTCGCGGACCACGTCCAGGTGGAGCAGGCCGAGGAAGCCGACTCGGAAGCCGAAGCCGAGGGCGGCGGAGGTCTCCGGCTCGTAGACGAGCGCGGCGTCGTTGAGCTGGAGCTTGTCGAGGGCCTCGCGCAGCTCCGGGTAGTCCGAGCCGTCCAGCGGGTACAGGCCCGAGAACACCATCGGCTTGGGGTCCTTGTAGCCGCCCAGCGCGTCGGTGGCGCCGTTCTGCTGGGAGGTGATCGTGTCACCGACCTTGGACTGCCGCACGTCCTTCACGCCGGTGATGATGTAGCCCACCTCGCCGACGCCGAGGCCGTCGGCGGGCGTCATCTCGGGCGAGGAGACACCGATCTCCAGCAGCTCGTGGGTGGCGCCGGTCGACATCATCTTGATGCGCTCGCGCTTCTTGAGCTCACCGTCGACGACACGGACGTAGGTGACCACGCCGCGGTAGGAGTCGTAGACCGAGTCGAAGATCATCGCGCGGGCCGGGGCGTCCTTGACGCCCACCGGGGCCGGGACCTGGGCGACGACCTTGTCGAGCAGCTCGTCGACGCCGACGCCGGTCTTCGCGGAGACCCGGAGCACGTCCTCGGGCTCGCAGCCGACGAGGTTCGCCAGCTCGGCGGCGAACTTCTCCGGCTGGGCGGCCGGCAGGTCGATCTTGTTGAGGACCGGGATGATCGTGAGGTCGTTCTCCATCGCCAGGTAGAGGTTGGCGAGGGTCTGGGCCTCGATGCCCTGGGCGGCGTCCACGAGGAGGATGCAGCCCTCGCACGCGGCCAGGGAGCGCGAGACCTCGTAGGTGAAGTCGACGTGGCCCGGCGTGTCGATCATGTTGAGGATGTGGGTGTTGCCCTTGTCCTCGGTAGGCGCCCAGGGGAGACGGACGGCCTGGGACTTGATCGTGATGCCGCGCTCGCGCTCGATGTCCATCCGGTCGAGGTACTGCGCACGCATCTGCCGCTGGTCGACCACGCCGGTCAGCTGGAGCATCCGGTCGGCGAGCGTCGACTTGCCATGGTCGATGTGCGCGATGATGCAGAAGTTACGGATCAGAGCCGGGTCGGTACGGCTCGGCTCCGGCACGTTGGTAGGGGTCGCGGGCACGCAGGATCCATTCGGTGACTTCGGCGTTTGAACGCTGGTCTCGGCGGAGGTCGGGTATACGACTCCCCCATGGTCCCATGACCGGCGGGTACGGTCCGGTTTGGGAGGCCGGAGGGCGTACTGGTAGCCTGGTCCACTGTGCCTGTCGTGCCTCTCACACGTACACGGCACGCAATCGAAATCCAACGAACCTGAAAAGGCTCTTTTCGTGGCGAACATCAAGTCCCAGATGAAGCGGATCAAGACCAACGAGAAGGCGCGCCTGCGTAACAAGGCCGTCAAGTCCTCGGTCAAGACCGCCGTCCGTGCGGCCCGCGAGGCCATCGTCGCCGGTGACGCCGAGAAGGCCACCGCCGCCGTCGCCTTCGCCGGCAAGAAGCTCGACAAGGCCGCCAGCAAGGGTGTCCTGCACAAGAACGCCGCCGCCAACAAGAAGTCGGCGCTGGCCAAGCAGGTTGCCGCCCTCAAGGGCTGAAGCCTCTCCGGGGCGTGAGCCCCGGTTCTTCGCCGGTACGGATCCAGCGGCCCCTCTACCGCTCCGGACCGGCACCCCCGCCGCACTCGGTCGTTCGCCACGCGGGTGCGGCATGAGCCTCACGGCTCGCTGAACGATCCGAAGGCCCGGTGCCTGCCCTTCCCCAGGGCGGCCACCGGGCCTTCGGCCTTTCGGGGCCCGGGCCCGGAACCCGGCCCGGCCCCCGCCGGTCCACCGGCCACGACCCGGTCCATCGGGCCACGACCCGGCCCGCCGGCTACGACCGGCTACGGGCCGCCCTCGCGACGGCCACCACGGCCTTCTCCAGGGCGTATTCCGGATCGTCGCCCCCGCCCTTGACGCCGGCGTCGGCTTCCGCGACCGCGGTCAGCGCCGCGGCCACCCCGTCTGCGGTCCATCCCCGCATCTGCTGCCGCACCCGGTCGATCTTCCACGGCGGCATGCCGAGCTCACGGGCGAGATCACCGGGCCGGGCGCCGCGCGGGGCGGAGGCCAGCTTGCCGATGGAGCGGACGCCCTGGGCCAGGGCGCTGGTGATGAGCACGGGCGCGACGCCGGTGGACATGGCCCAGCGCAGGGCCTCCAGGGCCTCCGCCGCCCGGCCCTCCACCGCACGGTCGGCGACGGTGAAGCTCGACGCCTCGGCGCGGCCCGTGTAGTAGCGGGCGACGACGGACTCGTCGATGGTGCCCTCGATGTCGGCGACCAGCTGCGCGCAGGCGCTCGCCAGCTCGCGCAGGTCGCTGCCGATCGCGTCGACCAGCGCCTGGCACGCCTCCGGCGTGGCGGAGCGGCCGGTGGCCCGGAACTCCTGCCGGACGAACGCCAGCCGGTCGGCCGGCTTGGTCATCTTCGGGCAGGCGACCTCCCGGGCGCCCGCCTTGCGGGCCGCGTCCAGCAGGCCCTTGCCCTTGGCACCGCCGGCGTGCAGCAGGACGAGCGTGATCTCCTCGGCGGGGGCACCGAGGTAGCCCTTGACGTCCTTGACCGTGTCCGCGGACAGGTCCTGGGCGTTACGGACGATCACGACCTTGCGCTCGGCGAACAGCGACGGGCTCGTCAGCTCGGCGAGCGTGCCGGGCTGGAGCGCGTCGGAGGTGAGGTCACGGACGTCGGTGTCGGCGTCGGCCGCGCGGGCCGCCGCCACCACCTCCTGCACGGCGCGGTCGAGGAGGAGGTCCTCCTGTCCCACGGCGAGCGTGACGGGGGCGAGCAGGTCGTCGGTTGCAGTCTTCCTGGCCATCGCGTCCAGCATCCCACGCCCCGCTGACACTCCCTTCCCTCCGGCCCTCGCCGCCCACCCCTCCTCCCGGTCGTCGACGCATATCGCACAATGAGCGGGTGACCAGCACTTCCCCCTTCCCCGACACCTCCGATTCCGTACGGCACCTGCTGGTGCTCCCCGACCGCGACGCCGCCGAAGAGGTGGCGGACGAGGCCGGGCAGCGCTTCGGCCTGCCCGAGGAGCCGCAGATCGTGCGCGAAGCCCTCGCCGGCGAGGACGACGCCGAGGACGCCCAGTGGCTGGTGGTGCTCGAGGACCCCGACGGCGAGCTGGACGTCGCCGCCCTGCGCGAGCTGGCCGAGGAGTACGAGGGCTGGCTCGAGGCGGAGTGACCCGCCGGCCGGCGGGCGCGCCGCGCCCGCGGCCCCGGGTGACGGCCTCCGCCGCGTCCGTCACCGCGACCGGGCCGTCGGTGTCGGTGCGCAGCACCACCGTGCCCCGCGCCCTGAGCGCGGCCAGCGTGCGGGCCGCCGGGTGTCCGTACGGATTCCCGGCGCCGGCCGAGATCACGGCCAGGCGGGGGCGCAGCCCGCTGAGCAGCTCCGGGTCCTGATAGGCGGAGCCGTGGTGGGCCACCTTGAGGACGTCCACGGGCGGCAGGCCGGGGCGGGCTTCGCGCAACTCCCGCTGGGCGGGCGGTTCGAGGTCGCCCAGCAGGAGCAGCGTCAGGCCCGCCACCCGGACGAGGAGGGCGACGCTGGCGTCGTTGGGCCCGTCCTCCGCGACGGCGGACGTCCCGGTGGGCGGCGGCCACAGCACCTCCCACGACAGCTCGCCCAGGCGCCGCCGCTCCCCCGGCACGGCCTCGGTCAGCGGGACCCCCGCCCTCCGGGCCTCGCGGCGGACGAACGCGGCCTGCCCGGCCGGCTGGTCGAACGGCGTCGTCTCGATCACCCCGACCGACCTGCCCCGCAGCACCCCGGGCAGGCCGTCGACGTGGTCAGCGTGGAAGTGGCTGAGCAGGAGCAGCGGCACCCTCTCCACCCCCAGCTCCGCCAGGCAGCGGTCCACGGCCCGCGGCTCGGGACCGGCGTCGACGACCACCGCGGCGCCCGGCCCCGCCGCGAGGGCCAGCGCGTCGCCCTGCCCCACGTCGCACGCCACCAGCCGCCAGCCGGGCGGCGGCCAGCCGGTGACGGCCCGGGTCAGCGGGGCCGGGCGGACCAGCGCCAGCAGCAGGAGCAGGGCGCAGGCGGCGCGGGTCCAGGGGCCGCGGAGCAGACGGCGCCCGGCGAACACGCCGGCCACCGTCACCGCGGCCAGCAGCAGCCCACCGGCCGGTCCCGTGGGCCAGCCGAGCTCCGCGCCGGGCAGCCCCGCCCCCGTACGGGCCACCGCCGCCGTCCACGCGGCGGGCCACCCCGCCACCCAGGCCAGGCCGGTGGCGAGGGGCATCGCCACGGGCGCGAGGGCGAGGGCGGCGAAGCCCAGCACCGTGGCGGACGCGACCGCGGGCCCGGCGAGGAGATTGCACGGCACCGCCACCAGACTCACCCGCGCCGCCAGCACGACGATCACCGGCGCGCACACGGCCTGCGCCGCGCCCGCCGCCGCGAGGGCCTCCGCGATCCGCGGCGGCACCCCACGCCGCCGCAGGGCGGCGCTCCAGCGCGGAGAGAGGGTCAGCAGGGCCCCGGTGGCCAGGACCGACAGCAGGAATCCGTAACTCCGGGCCAGCCACGGGTCCCAGAGCACCAGCAGCAGGACGGCCGCCGCCAGCGCGGGCAGCAGGCTCCGGCGCCGGCCCGTGCCGATGGCCAGCAGCGTGATCAGTCCGCACGCGGCGGCCCGCAGCACGCTCGGCTCGGGGCGGCACACCACCACGAACCCCAGTGCCAGGGCGCCGCCCAGCAGTGCCGTGAGCCGCAGCGGAATGCCCAGCCGTCCGGCGAGCCCTCGCCGTTCGGCCCGCGAGGCGAGGTGGGCGGGCCCGGTGAGCAGCGCGAGCAGCACGGTGAAGTTGCCGCCGCTCACGGCGAGGAGGTGCGTCAGATCCGTTGCGCGGAAGGCCGCTTCGAGGTCCGGGGGTACGCGGGAGGTGTCGCCGACGACGAGTCCGGGCAGCAGCGCCCGGGCGTCCGGTGTGAGGCCGTCGGTGGCCTCCCGCAGGCCGGCCCGCAGCCGGGCCGCCGCGCGCTGGAGGCGTGTGGGGCCGCCGATGACGCGGGGCCGCTCCTGGTCGTCACCGACGCGCAGGACGGCCGCGACGCGGTCGCCCGTCCGGGACGGCGGGGCCAGCTTCCCCTCGGCCCGCACACGGGTGGACGGCAGGAGCCCCGACCAGGACTGACGGGCGATCAACAGCACCGGAGTCCGGACGACGGCTGCCGCCGGGCCCGCCGGGCCGTCCCCGGTGACGACGTGGGTCGCCTCGGCCTCCACCGCCACCGCGGGCCGGTCGCGGACCGCCCCGCGCACGTGCGGCCGGACGGCCCGTGGATCGCCGGTGACCGTCACCTCGACGGTCACCCGGGCGTACCGCCGGGCCAGCTCCGGCAGCGGCCCACGGCGCGTGTCGGCACCCGCCAGCGCGCCGACGGCCGCACCGGCGGCGCCGCACAGCAGCGCGGCCGCGAGCACCACGGTCATGCCCCCGCGCACGGCCGCCAGGAGCAGGCAGGCCGCGAGCACGGCGACCGTGCAGCCGATGGCGACCGTCCTTCCGTCCGCCGTCAGGGCGGCCGCTGCCGCGGCCCACGCGGCGAGCGCGGGCACGGCCAGCCGCAGGTCCGCCGGGCCCTCTCGGCGCCCTGCCGTCGCTTCCCCGGTCATGGCTGGACCAGGGGCTTGAGGTCGGTGAAGCGGCGGGCGCCGATGCCGTTGACGTGGCGCAGGTCGGCCACCGAACGGAAACCTCCGTGCCGGGTGCGGTAGTCGAGGATGTGCTGGGCCAGGACGGGGCCGACGCCGGGCAGGCCGTCGAGCTGTTCGAGCGTCGCGGAGTTCAGGCTCAGCGGCCCCGTGGGTGCCCCCGGGCCCGCCGGGGCCCCGGGAGCGGCCGGGGCCGGCTGCCCGGGAGCGGTGGCTCCCACCACGATCTGCTCGCCGTCCATGAGCAGCCGCGCCCGGTTGAGCCCGGTCGTGTCCGCGCCCGGCCGCGCGCCCCCGGCCGCCGCCAGCGCGTCGGCGACCCGGGAGCCGGCCGGCAGGCGCCGGACCCCGGGGTGCGGCACCTTCCCCGCCACGTCGACGACCACCTCCCGCGCGGCGGCCCCGGCGCCGGATGCCGCACCCGCCGTACCCGCCGACGGGCCGGCCGGCGCCGCAGTCCCGTCGGCGGGTACGGGCGCCGGGGCCGTCACGGCCGGTGTCTCGCGCTCGGGCGGCCGCACCGTCTGGGGCCGCCCGGACCAGAAGTGGTACGCGGCGAGGACCGCCGCCGCCACCAGCACGACCGCGAGAGCCGCGAGCGTGCGCGGCTCGATGCCGCACCGCACCTGCACCCACACCGGCAGCCGCTCCGCCAGCGCCATCCGCCAACCCCCCGGCACCGGGCGCGCGTTGGCGGCCGGCACGGGCGCCGAGGCGCGGTCGCGCAGTGAACCCAGGTCCGCGGCGAGGGGGTCGGCCACGACGGAGCTCGTAACGGTGTGTGATCGAGCTGTCATGACACGCGACGGTAGCCGCGTTCGCGTCACCCTGCCGGAGCGCCTCGATTTCCGTGGACAACCGGCCGGTTGTGGATAACTCGCTCACCCTGTCGAGGGACCGGCCGGGCGGCAAACCCCCTGACGACCCCCGCCGACCCCCCGTCGACCCCCTACCGACGCCTATCGAGCCGAGACCACCACGCCCAGCAGCCCGGGCCCCGTGTGCGCCCCGATGACCGCGCCCACCTCGCTGACGTGCAGATCCACCAGCCCCGGCACCCGCTCCTGCAGCCGCTCCGCCAGCAGGGCGGCCCGCTCGGGCGCCGCCAGGTGGTGGACCGCGACGTCGACGGGGGCGGCGCCCGCCCGCTCGACGGCGATCTCCTCCAGGCGCGCGATCGCCTTCGAGGCCGTGCGCACCTTCTCGCGGGGCTCGATGCGGCCGCCCTCCAGCTGGAGCAGCGGCTTGACGGCGAGCGCCGAGCCCAGCAGGGCCCGCGCGGCGCCGATCCGGCCGCCGCGCCGCAGGTAGTCGAGGGTGTCGACGTAGAAGTAGGCGGCCGTGCCGTGTGCGCGCTTCTCGGCAGCGGCGACCACCTCGTCGAGGGTGCCGCCCGCCTGTGCGGTCGTGGCGGCGGCCAGCGCGCAGAAGCCGAGGGCCATGGCGACCATGCCCGTGTCGACGACGCGGACCGGCACGGGTGCCTCGCGGGCCGCAAGGACGGCCGCGTCGTAGGTGCCGGAGAGCTCGGCCGACAGGTGGAGCGAGACGACGCCTCGCGCCCCGGATTCGGCGGCGGCGCGGTAGGCGGCGGCGAAGACGTCGGGGCCGGGGCGGGAAGTGGTCACCGGCTTGCGTTTCTGCAGGGCCTGGGCGACCGACCGGGCCGAGACCTCGGTGCCCTCCTCGAGCGCCTCGTCGCCCAGGACGACCGTCAGCGGTACGGCCGTGATGCCGTGCCGCTCCATCTCCTGCTGCGGCAGGTAGGCCGTGGAATCGGTGATGATCGCGACATGGCGGGACATGCCCCGGAGGTTACCTCCCGTGCCGCGTGGGCGGCAGTACGAGCCGGACTCTCATGATCATTTCCAGCCGGGCCACGACGCGGGCACCACGCCGCGCCCGGCCCGCGGCACGCCCGTCAGGCGGTGCTCTCCGGGCGCTTCGTCTTCTGCCACGAGTACCCCGCCTGCCAGCGGTCATTCCGGCCGTTGATGGCCGGACGCTCCGCGCCGGCGGCCCCATCCGTCGCCCGCGCCCGCGCCTGGCCCTGGCCCTGGGACTGGGCCTGGGGCTCCGGCTTCCGTCCCGGCTTCGGCGGCGCCCCCGCAGGCCCGGACGCCGCCGGGGACGACGCCTCGGCCTCGTCCTCCCAGTGCCGCAGCGCCCCCGCCTCCATGCGGATCTGCTCGCTCAGCAGCGTCAGGTCGTCGTCCGCGAACTGCCGCGCCCGGTCCTGGGCGGCCCAGCGCAGCGAGTCGGCCGAGTGCGTGATGCGTTCCGTGCGCTCGCGCAGGTCCGGCAGGCAGGCGGTGACGCGGTTCCGGTCGGGCTCGGTCTCCAGCTTCCGCAGGTCCTCGTCCAGCTCACGGCCGTGCGCGCTGAGCCGCTCGAAGAGGGCCATGGACTCCGACAGGGAGGAGTCGTCCGCCATCCCGGACCGCAGCACCTCCTGGGTGGCGCGCATCGACGTGCGCAGCGACAGGCGCAGCTGCGCGACCTCGCCCGCCGGGCCCGGTGCCGTGTACTGCCGGGCCTTGAGGCGGGTGTCCTCCACCGTGCGCCGCGCCTGGGTGACCGTGCGGTCCACGCCGCGCTTGACCGCCCGGACCGCCCTGATCGTGGCGATCACCGCGAACGCGACGACGAGGGCGCAGATCACGGCGATGATCGCGGCGGCGGCTTCCATATGCGCTCCTCAACAGGTCGTCAGCGGGGCGGCGCCCCTCCCCCTCCACCGTAAACGCAACGGGCAGGTTGGGGGTTCCTGCGGAACCCCCAACCTGCCCGTAGGGACAAACCCCTAGCGCGTCACGCAGGGACGATGTTCACCAGCTTCGGCGCCCGCACGATGACCTTGCGGATGCCGGCGCCGCCCAGCGCGGCGACGACCGCCGGGTCGGCCAGCGCGACCTTCTCCAGCTCCTCGTCGGAGATCGACGGGGCGACCTCCAGGCGCGCCTTGACCTTGCCCTTGATCTGGACGACGCAGGTCACGCTCTCGTCGACCAGGTACGCCGGGTCGGCGACGGGGAAGTCCCGGTGGACCACCGAGTCGGTGTGGCCCAGCTTGCGCCACAGCTCCTCGGCGATGTGCGGGGCCAGCGGCGCGACCAGCAGCACCATCTGCTCGGCGACCGGACGCGGCACCTCGCGCAGCTTGGTCACGAAGTTGTTCAGCTCGGTGACCTTGGCGATGGCGGTGTTGAAGCGCAGGTTCGCCATGTCCTGGCCGATGCCGTCGATCGCCTTGTGCAGGGCGCGCAGCGTCGCCTCGTCGGGCTCGGCGTCGACGACCGTGACCTCGCCGGTGTTCTCGTCGATCACGTTGCGCCACAGGCGCTGCAGCAGGCGGTACTGGCCGATGACCGCACGGGTGTCCCAGGGGCGGGAGACGTCCAGCGGGCCCATGGCCATCTCGTACAGGCGCAGCGTGTCGGCGCCGTACTCGGAGCAGATCTCGTCCGGCGTGACGGCGTTCTTCAGGGACTTGCCCATCTTGCCGAGCAGCCGGCTGACCTTCTCGCCCTGGTAGTAGTACGCGCCGTCGCGCTCCTCCACCTCGGCGGCGGGCACCGCGATGCCGCGCGCGTCGCGGTAGACGAACGCCTGGATCATGCCCTGGTTGTAGAGCTTGTGGAACGGCTCGGCGGAGGAGACGTGGCCCAGGTCGAAGAGGATCTTCGACCAGAAGCGGGCGTACAGCAGGTGCAGCACGGCGTGCTCGGCACCGCCGACGTACAGGTCGACGCCGCCGTGCGGCTGCCCCTCGCGCGGGCCCATCCAGTAGCGCTCGGCGTCGGCGGACACCAGGTGCTCGGCGTTGTGCGGGTCCAGGTAGCGCAGCTCGTACCAGCAGGAGCCGGCCCAGTTGGGCATGGTGTTGGTCTCGCGGCGGTACGACTTCGGGCCGTCGCCGAGGTCCAGCTCCACGTTGACCCAGTCCTCGTTGCGGGACAGCGGGGTCTCGGGGGAGGTGTCGGCGTCGTTGGGCTCGAAGGTGCGCGGCGAGTAGTCCTCGACCTCGGGCAGCTCCAGCGGGAGCATCGACTCCGGCAGCGCGTGGGCGACGCCGTCCTCGTCGTAGACGATCGGGAAGGGCTCGCCCCAGTAGCGCTGGCGGCTGAACAGCCAGTCGCGCAGGCGGAAGTTGACGGTCGCCTCGCCGATGCCGTGCTCGGTCAGCCACTCGGCCATGCGGGTCTTGGCCTCGGGGACCCGCAGGCCGTCCAGGGAGACGCCCTCGCCGGACGAGTTGATGATCTCGGCGTCGTACGAGTCGAAGGAGTCCGCCCACTCGGCCGGGTCGGTGCCGCGCTCGTCGGACGGCCGGACGACGCAGCGCATCGGCAGGTCGAAGGCGCGCGCGAAGGCGAAGTCGCGGCTGTCGTGGGCGGGGACGGCCATGATGGCGCCGGTGCCGTAGCCCATCAGGACGTAGTCGGCGACGAAGACGGGGAGCTTCTCGCCGCTGACCGGGTTGATCGCGTACGCGCCGGTGAAGACGCCGGTCTTCTCCTTGGCGTCGGCCTGCCGCTCGACGTCGGACTTGGCGGCGGCCTCCTTGCGGTAGGCGGCGACGGCCTCGGCCGGGGTGGCGTGGCCGCCCGTCCAGTCCTCGTGCGTGCCCTCGGGCCAGGCGGCCGGGACGACGCCGTGGTCCTCGGTGACGACCAGCGGGTGCTCGGGGGCCAGGACCAGGTAGGTCGCGCCGAAGAGGGTGTCCTGGCGGGTGGTGAAGACGGTGGCCTTGGCGTCGGGGTGCCCGTCGATGGCGAAGTCGACGCGGGCGCCCTCGCTGCGGCCGATCCAGTTGCGCTGCTGCAGCTTGATGGCCTCGGGCCAGTCCAGGGCGTCCAGGTCGTCGAGCAGGCGGTCCGCGTAGGCGGTGATGCGCATGTTCCACTGGCGCAGCTTGGACTTGAAGACGGGGAAGTTGCCGCGCTCGGACCGGCCGTCGGCGGTGACCTCCTCGTTGGCCAGCACGGTGCCCAGGCCGGGGCACCAGTTGACCGGCGCGTCGGAGGCGTAGGCCAGGCGGTGGCCGCCCAGGACCTCCTCGCGCTCGGCGGCGCTCAGCTCGCCCCACGCGCGCGTGCCCGGAACCTCCCGCTGCCCGCTCTCGAACTGCTCGATCAGCTCACTGATCGGCCGGGCCTTCTTCGCCTCCTCGTCGTACCAGGAGTTGAAGATCTGCAGGAAGATCCACTGGGTCCACTTGTAGTACTCGGGGTCGATCGTGGCGAACGACCGGCGCTTGTCGTGGCCCAGGCCCAGGCGCCGCAGCTGCGCCTTCATGTTGTCGATGTTGGCCTCGGTGGACACCCGGGGGTGGGTGCCGGTCTGCACGGCGTACTGCTCGGCGGGCAGGCCGAAGGCGTCGAAGCCGAGGGTGTGCAGGACGTTGTGGCCCGTCATGCGGTGGTAGCGCGCGTAGACGTCGGTGGCGATGTAGCCCAGCGGGTGACCGACGTGCAGGCCCGCACCCGAGGGGTACGGGAACATGTCCATGATGAACTTCTTGGGCCGGGCGACGACCTCGGGGTCGCCCGCCAGGTCACCGCTGGGGTTGGGCGCCTCGTACGTGCCCTCGGCGTCCCAGAAGTCCTGCCAGCGCGCCTCGATGTCAGCGGCCAGAGCAGCCGTGTAGCGGTGCGGTGCGGCCACCTCGGCGGCGGTGGGGGTCTCGCTCATCGTCCTCTAAGCTCCATCGATCGTCGTCTCTGCCTGCGCTGCGATATTCCGGATTTCCGAGTGCTTCAGAAATGAAAAAGCCCCTCGCACAGGAGGGGACAGCCGCGCCGATGCCGACCGGGCGTCACCGGTCGGTGCTGATCAGCGCGGCTCGCTAAGCAGGAGGCGTACGGCACGCATGGGGTCAGATTACCGCAGCGGCGGACGGTACCGCACAGAGGCAGGGGCCCTGCAGACGTTAGCAGCGGGGCGCCGCCGCGCACCGGGGTTGCGCGAAGCGGACCGCGGGACTCGAACGGCTGCCTAGCGTGCCGGGGCATGGACCTCCACCGCTTTCCCGACCAGACGGCGGGCGTGCTGACCCTGGTCTCGCTCACCGCGACCGTCGTCTGGGGGCTCGTCGCCACCGGCCGCACGGTGCTCGGGCCGCGCGGCCGGCTGCTCGCCCAGGCCGTGCACCGGGCCACCGCCGTCGGCGGGCTCGGCTTCCTGCTCGTGCACGTCGCCGCCAAGACCGCCGAGGCGCACGCCACCGTCGTCACCGCCCTGCTGCCGTTCGCCTCCGGCCTGCGGGGAGCCGGCGGCCTGCTGGGGCTGGGTTCCCTCGCGGCTCACCTGATGGTGCTGGCCGCCGTGACCGGCACCCTGCGCAGCGTCTTCGCCGGGCGCGCCCGCGCCGCCCGGCGCTGGCACGCGCTGCACGGCTGCGCGTACGCCGCCTGGTGCGCCGCCGTGCTGCACGGGCTGAACGCGGGCCGCCCGGCGGCCGGTTGGGTCACCGCGTGCTACGCGCTGAGCCTCGCCGCGGTGGCCGTGGCTCTGCTGATACGACGGGCCAGCAGGCCGTTGCGGTCGTTCCTGCGCCTCCCCCCGCTGCGCACGCGCCCGACGGGGGCGCACGCGGCGGGCAAAGAGCCCCCGTCCCGCCCCCTGCCCGCGCCCGGCTCCGGCTCCCGGCTCCCGGACGCCGAGCGGGCCGGGATCACCTCCGGACGGCCCTCATGACCACCTCCCTGCCCGAGCTCCCCCACGTCCTCACCCTCGGGCTGCCCCGCCTGACGGCCGGCTTCGATTCGGCCGAGCGCCTGGACCGCCGGGCGCATCTGGCGGTGCACGGTACGGCGCCCCGGCTCACCGAGGACGAGCTGACCCGGCTGGCCGAGGACGTCACCCTGCGGGGACGCGGCGGCGCGGGCTTCCCCTTCGCCCGCAAGCTGCGCGCGGCGGGCACGGCAGCACGGCGGCGCGGGGAGCGGCCCGCCGTGGTGGTCAACGGCTGCGAGGGCGAGCCCGCCTGCCGCAAGGACGCGGTGCTGCTCCGGCGCGCCCCGCACCTGGTGCTGGACGGCGCGCTGCTGGCCGCCGAGGCCCTCGGCGCCGGCACGCTCGTGGTCGGGGTGACCCGGCCCGCCGCGGAGGCCTCCGTGCGGGAGGCGCTGGCCGAGCGCGGCCTGACCGACCGGCGCGGCCGTGCGCTGCGCGCCCGGGTCGTGCGCGTCCCCGAGCGCATGGTCTCCGGTGAGTCCTCCGCGCTGCTGCGCGCCCTCGACGGCGGCCCCGCGCTCCCTCCCGGCCGGCACGCACGGGCCAGCGAGGCGGGCCTGGGCGGTCTGCCCACACTGCTGTCCAACACCGAGACCTACGCCCAACTCGCCCTCGCCGCCCGCCTGGGCGCCCCCGGCTACGCGGCGACCGGCACGCCCGACGAGCCGGGCACCCTCCTGCTCACCGTCTCCGGCGCGGTGCCGTGGCCCCTCGTGGTGGAGGTGCCGGGCGGAGCGGCACTGTCCTACGTCCTCGCCCAGTGCGGCGCCGAGCCCGCTCCCCAGGGGGTGCTGGTCGGCGGCTACCACGGCGCGTGGCTGGACGCGGCGGCGACGGCCGGGGCGGTGCTCTCCCGGGACGCCCTGGCGGCCCGCGGCGCGAGCCTGGGCGCCGGGGCGGTGCTGCCGCTGCCCGGCGCGACGTGCCCGCTGGGCGAGGCGGTGCGGGTGGCGCACTGGCTGGCGGCGGAGTCGGCCGGGCAGTGCGGGCCGTGCCGGACGGGCCTGCCCGCGCTGGCGGGGGCGCTGGCGGACGTGGTGGCCGGGGGCGGGCGCGGCGCCCTGGAGGCCGTGCGGGAGGCCGCCGGGGCCGTGCGCGGCCGGGGGGCGTGCGGGCATCCGGACGGGGCGGCGCGCTTCGCGCTGAGCGCGCTGGCGGCCTTCACCGACGACCTGGCCGCGCACGTCCTGGGCGGCGGCTGCGGGCGCGGCACGGCCGGGGTGCTGCCGCTTCCGTCCCCGGGCGGCGCGCCGGCGGGCGGCGGGGGCGGGGAGCGGCTCGCGGTGGACTGGACGCTGTGCGAGGGGCACGGGCTGTGCGCGGGGCTGCTGCCGGAGCTCGTACGGATGGGAGCGGACGGATTTCCCTCGCTCGCGGACGCCGGGGTGCCGGATCACTTGCGGGGCCGGGTGCGGCGGGCCGTACGCCGCTGCCCGGCACTGGCGCTGCGACTGGACCGCAGGCCGTGAATACAACAGAGCGGGCCGTCCATCAGGACGGCCCGCTCTTTCACTGTGGAGCTAAGGAGAATTGAACTCCTGACCTCCTGCATGCCATGCAGGCGCTCTACCAACTGAGCTATAGCCCCGCTGTTCTCGGCTCCCCCGGAGGTTTTCCCCCGCGTTCCCCGCGAACAAGAAGAACTTTAGCCTGCGACCTGCCCAGATGTGAAATCGGGCCCCAGGGGCCCCATGGGGCCACGGTCGCGGCCTCAGTCGTCGTCGCCGAGGACCGGCTCGGGCAGCGTTCCGGCGTTGTGCTCCATCAGGCGCCAGCCGCGCGCGCCCTCGCCCAGCACGGACCAGCAGCAGTTGCTGAGGCCGCCCAGCGCCTCCCAGGAGGAGGCCTCCAGGCCCAGCAGCCGGCCGATGGTGGTGCGGATGGTGCCGCCGTGGCTGACCACGACGAGGGTGCCGTCGTCCGGCAGCTTCTCCGCGTGGGACAGCACGACGGGCGCGGCCCGGTCGGCCACCTCGGACTCCAGCTCGCCGCCGCCGCGCCGCACGGGCTCGCCGCGCTTCCAGGCCGCGTACTGCTCGCCGAACCGCTCGATGATCTCGTCGTGCGTCAGGCCCTGCCACACGCCCGCGTACGTCTCGCGCAGCTCGGCGTGGTGAGAGGCGGCGAGGCCCGTGACGGCCGTCAGCTCGGCGGCGGTCGCCCTGGCCCTCGAGAGGTCGGAGGCGACGATCGCGTCGGGGCGCATCGAGGCCAGCAGGCGGGCGGCCCGGCGCGCCTGGGCGACGCCGGTCCCGGTCAGCTCGATGTCCGTGGAGCCCTGGAAGCGGCGCTCCACGTTCCATGCGGTCTGGCCGTGGCGCCAGAGGACGATCCGGCGGCCGCGGGCGGCCCCGCCGCCGCTCAGCTGAGGTCCCCGTCCGCCTCGCCCGCGGCGGCCTGGGCCTGGGCGTGCGCCTCGGCCTTGCCGCGCGTGGCGACGGCGTCGGCGGGCAGCTCGATCTCGGGGCAGTCCTTCCACAGGCGCTCGAGGGCGTAGAAGACGCGCTCCTCGCTGTGCTGCACGTGCACGACGATGTCGACGTAGTCCAGCAGCACCCAGCGGGCGTCGCGGTCGCCCTCACGGCGCACCGGCTTGACGCCGAGCTCCTTGAGCAGGCGCTCCTCGATCTCGTCGACGATCGACTTGACCTGGCGGTCGTTGGGGGCCGAGGCCAGCAGGAAGGCGTCGGTGATCGACAGTACGTCGCTGACGTCGTACGCGATGACGTCGTGCGCGAGCTTGTCGGCGGCAGCCTGGGCGGCGGCCTGGATGAGCTCGATGGAGCGGTCCGTGGCGGTCACAAGCCATGCTTTCGTAAAGAGGGTCAGTACCTCTCAAGGGTCTCACGACCCGCCGACAGCACTCCCGGGGTTTTCCGCCCCCGCCCGCGGGCCCCTCAGCGCGTGCGGGGCAGGTAGTCCCGGCCCAGGACCACGGCGACGTCGGCGTGCGCGGGAACCTCGCCCCGGCGCACCGCGCGCTCGGGCAGGCCCAGCGTCCTGGCCACCTCCCGGGCCTCGGCCGCCCGGCCCTCCTCGGCGTAGAGCACCGCGGAGGCCGCCCGGGGCGCCCTCGCCGTGCCCGCGCCGATGGCGGTGTAGCCGCCGTTGGCCAGGGTGACCCGCGCCGATTCGGCCGCTCCCGCGTCCCCTGTGGCGTTGTTCACGCCGACCCGGGGCGGCGCGTTCCCGGCGGCGTCCCGCGCCGCGCCGCCCAGCACCTCCTCGATCAGGGTGTCGGCCGCCCGGCCGCCGAGCGTGCCGTCCGCGCGCACGGGCAGGACGGTGGTCTCGTACGAGCCCGCCTTCGCCTTCGCCGCGAGGCGGGCCAGCGAGGCGCCGAGCTGCTCGGTGCTGAGCGAGGGGTCGGGGATCTGGGCCAGGGACTCCACGGTCGTGGTGGCCGCCCGGGGGTCGCCGGACATCTTCCGCAGCACCGCCTGCATCACCCGCCCGAACCGCGTGAGCTGCGCGGTGCGCCCCTCGCCGGCCGCCCGGTAGGTGGCGTACGCGACCGCCGCCCGGCCGCCGAGGCTCTGGCCCTCGCCCCGGGTCACCAGCGGGCGGTCGCCGCGGCCGGCGCCCGGCACGGCGGTGTCCGTGTCGACGGTGACGCCGCCGACGAGCTCGACCAGGTTCTCCAGGTAGGGGGTGTCCAGCCGCCAGCTGCCCTTGATGCCGGTGCCGAGGAGGGTGTTCAGGGCGTCGCGGGTGCCGCCCGTGCCCGCGTCCAGCACCGATCTGCCGAGCGTCGTCGCGCCGCCGCCCTCCCTGGCCACGGCGAGCGAGTCGGGCAGCAGGAGGGTGGTGCCCTTGTGGGCGCGCTCGTCGTCGACCAGCAGGGCGGTGGAGCTCTCGCCGCCCCTGGTCTGCCGCAGGTGCACGACGATCACGTCCCGCACGCGCGTACCGCCCGTCGCCGCCTCGTCGCGTTCATCGCCGCCTCCGGACAGCAGGAGCCAGGTGATGCCGCCCACGACGGCGAGGCCGAGCACCACGGCCACGGCGGTCACGCGATTGCGGCCCCTGCGCCTGCGCTCGCCGCGGCGTTCGGCACGGCTCGCGCTGAACTTGAGCCAGTCGATGACGTCCTGGGAGTCCTCGTCCGGCTCCTCCACGAAGGCGAACTGCTCGGTGCGGTAGTCCGGGGCGTCCGGAGCCGGCCGTGGCTCGGGGATCTGCGGGGAAGCGGGGGCGGGGGCGGAAGCGAGGGCGGTGTCGGGGGCGGGTGCGGGTGCCGACGGGCCCGCCTGGCGGGGGATCCACTGCCCGTACTGGTCGTACACGCGCTCCGGGGCGTCCGGGCGGTACACGGGCCGCCCGTAGGCGTCGTAACCATGGACCTGCTGCCGCGGCTGCGAATCCTGTCGGTCGTTCACCAGCGCCCCTCGGTGCCCCTCGAGCCGGAGAACCGCCGTCGCGGTCGCTCTCAGCGGTCGTGACGGTACAGCTTGCGCTTGTCGATGTAGCGCACCACACCGTCGGGCACGAGGTACCAGACGGGATCGCCCTGAGCCACCCGGGCGCGGCAGTCGGAGGAGGAGATGGCCAGGGCGGGGACCTCGACGAAGGAGACCCGGTCCTCGGGCAGTCCGGGGTTGGCCAGTATGTGCCCCGGTCGGGTGACACCGATGAAGTGCGCGAGCGAGAAGAGCTCTTCGGTGTCCCGCCAGGTCAGGATCTGCGCCAGCGCGTCGGCGCCGGTGATGAAGAACAGGTCCGCGTTCTCGTTGAGGACGCTCAGGTCCCGCAGGGTGTCGGTGGTGTAGGTCGGGCCGCCGCGGTCGATGTCGATCCGGCTGACCGAGAACTGCGGGTTGGACGCGGTGGCGATCACCGTCATCAGATAACGGTCCTCGGCCGGGGACACCTGCTTGTGGCTCTTCTGCCACGGCTGCCCGGTCGGTACGAAGACCACCTCGTCGAGGTGGAACTGCGAGGCCACCTCGCTCGCGGCGACCAGGTGGCCGTGGTGGACCGGGTCGAACGTCCCGCCCATCACGCCGAGCCGCCGCTTCACGGGCCCTGTCTGCTCTCCCATGCGTGCAGACCCTACTGGGCGCGGTGACACGCCGGGTCCCCGGGGACCGGCGCGATCAGCGGTCGCGGTTGAAGCGGGTGGTGACCCACAGCAGGAGCAGCAGGATGACCAGCGCGGCGCCACCGGTCATGTAGGGGCTGATGCTCTCGTGGGTGTCCACGTGCTCGCCCTCGGAGGCGAGGCTGACGAGGGCGTTGTGCGCGGAGGCGATGATCACGGCAGGACCTATCCGGGATGGGATCGGGTGGAGACTTCTGCCACATCGTATGCGGGGCGCGTCCGCGGGCTCACGCCGACTCCGCGGGAGACGGCGTCAGTCCTTGTCGCGGTACCCGCGCAGCAGGAACCAGGCCACGAGCACGATGCCCACCACGCCGACGATCAAAACCGTGCGCAGCACCACCCCCGGCCCCTGGTCGCCCTTGGAGACGGCGAGGAGCCCGGTGAATCCGGAATGCGCGGTGACGGGGTCGATGACTGCCATGTCCCCACGGTAGCCGTGTCGGTGGTACGGCCTAGTCTGGGGTCCTGAAGCCGGGGGACGGGCCATGATCAAGCCCACTGAGGGGGTCTCGATGACCGACAGCAACAGCGGCGACGGCGCCATCGGCGGCGAGGGCGGCGACGGCCGCGCCGAGGGCCGCGAGCGGCCGGGGGGATCCGGCCGCAGGCGCTTCCCGGACATCTCCTCGCGCGCCTACGAGCACCCCGCCGACCGCTCGGCCCTGGTGGCGCTGCGCCGGCTGAGCGGCTTCGACACGGTCTTCAAGGCCCTGAGCGGACTGCTGCCCGAGCGCAGCCTGCGCCTGCTCTACCTGTCGGACTCGGTGCGGGTGAGCGAGCGGCAGTTCCCGCACCTGCACGAGATGCTGCTGGACGCCTGCGCCGTCCTCGACCTGCCGGGCGTCCCGGCGATGTACGTCGTGCAGGACCCCAAGCCGGGCGCGATGTGCATCGGCCTGGACGAGCCGATCGTCGTCGTGAGCACGGGCCTGGTGGAGCTGCTGGACGAGGACGAGATGCGGGCGGTCGTGGGCCACGAGGTGGGCCACGCCCTGTCGGGCCACGCGGTCTACCGCACGATCCTGCTGTTCCTGACCAACATGGCGGTCAAGGTCGCCTGGATCCCGCTGGGCAACCTGGCGGTGATGGCGATCGTGACGGCGCTGCGCGAGTGGTTCCGCAAGTCCGAGCTGTCGGCGGACCGGGCCGGTCTGCTGGTGGGCCAGGACCTCCAGGCGTCCATGCGCGGGCTGATGAAGATAGCGGGCGGCAACCACCTGCACGAGATGAACGTGGACGCCTTCCTGGAGCAGGCGGACGAGTACGAGAAGGGCGGCGACCTCCGCGACTCCGTGCTGAAGATCATGAACATGCTGCCGCGCAGCCACCCCTTCACCACGGTGCGGGCGGCGGAGCTGAAGAAGTGGTCGGAGAGCCGTGACTTCCAGCGCCTCATGGACGGCCACTACCCCCGCCGCTCGGAGGACAAGGACGCCTCGGTGTCCGACTCCTTCCGGGAGTCGGCGAACCACTACGCGGAGTCGGTGCGCGCCAGCAAGGACCCGCTGATGGGCCTCGTGCGGGACATCGCGGGCGGCGCGTCGGGGCTGGGCGGCCGGCTGAAGGACACGTTCGGCGGAGGACGCACCTCCGGGGGCGCCAAGAACGACGGGGCGGCCAAGAGCGACGGGCCGGCCAAGGACGGCGGGCCGGCCAAGAGCGACGGAGCTGCCAGGAGCGACGGGCCGGACGACTCGCCGCTGCCGTAGCCCGCGAGGGGGCGGGCTCCCGGGCCCGGGCCGCCGCCGGCCCCGGGTCCGTACGCGGCCCGCTCAGCGCTTCGGCGGGGTGGGCTGGGTGCCCGGGGCCAGGGTGCCGCAGAGGTCGGCCGTCGTGGGGCCCGTGGCGTACGGGTCCGTGCCCGCCGGGCCCTCGGCGGCGGCCTTCTGGCCGGCCAGCAGCGGGCGGAGGTAGGTCGCGTCGTCGGCGGCACAGGACTCCGGACCGGCCTGCAGGGCGCTCTGCAGCACCTGCACATGGTGTTCCTGCAGGTCGTCGCGGTCGAAGCGGAAGTGCATCGTGCGCCGCACGGTGAACAGCGAGGCGTCCGAGGGGTCGCCCTTCGCCGCGCGGACGGCGTAGACGAACGTGTGGTCGGAGGTGACCTCCAGCGCCGCCGGGGACGCCTCGACGACCGAGAAGGTGCCCTGCGTGCGCACGACGGGGTCGGCGAGGGCCACCTGGGCGGGGTCGAAGCGCACCAGCCAGCCCGTGGCCGCGTGCCGGCCGTCGTCGGCGGGGCGGCCCAGGCTGCGGTCGAACTGGTCCAGCTGCGAGGGGGCCAGCAGCAGGCGGACGCCGCGCTGGGCGCCGCCGGTGAGCACGGCCGGGTCGAGCGCGGACTTGACGGTGTACTCCTTGGCCGTGGCGAGGGCCGTCATCACCAGGCTCTCGGAGAAATTCTGGGTGCGCCGTGCGGCCGGAAGGGTGACGCCCTCGGCACCGTGGCGGAACTGGGCGGCCGGGCTGTTGGCGAAGAGGTCGCCCGCAGCGGCCGCTCCGGGCACCGGATCGCGCGGCGCCAGCGGGACGAGAGTGATCCGCAGCGGCTCGGCGGACGGGGGCCTCGGTTCCTTGTAGGGGTGGCGCAGGCCCATGTAGACGGCGGTGCCGAAGGCGAGGGCGATCAGCATCACCAGGAGCAGCACCTGCCGCGAGGCGCTGACGCGTGCCCAGGCGTGCCGGGTCCGGACGGCGGGCGCGTGGTCGTCCATGCGCTCGCGCGCGGAGAACTCCTGGAGCCGGGCAGCACGCACGAACGATTCGTCGAAGACGACGGATCGGTACTCTTCCTCACCGCCTCCCTGGGGGCCCTCGGGCGTGCCCTCAGGGGGGTCTCCAGGCCCGTTCATATCTCAAGAGTAGGTCCGTGGAGCGCCTGGTAAACGCCCTGGTACGCGACAACTTCCTACGAAATTCCAAGCTGCCCGCAGGAGCGCGGCGTCCTTGGCCCAGGCTGTCGCGGCCAGTCACCGAATGACAGAAAGTCACCGGAATCGCCCGGATGTGACCGTCAGTGCTGGGGTGGCACGGCAGAGGCCACCGGTGGCTCGGAGTCGGCCGACACCGACGGCAGGGGCCCCTGGCGCTCCCCCGCCGGGGCGTCCACGCCGGTCCTCGCGGGCGGCGGGGCGGGCTCCTGACCCTTGCCCGAGGAGGCGCCGCGGTAGACGGCGGTGAAGGCGAGGGCCACCACGCCGATGCCCATGACCACGGCGAGCACCCAGGCCACCGGGCGGTGCCAGCGGGCATGGCCGCGGTAGGGGCCGCGCACGATGCCGTAGCGGCCGTAGGGGCCGTAGGCGTCGTCCGGGTCGAGGTCCCGGGCCAGGCCGTGCAGCTCCCCCAGCCGGTCGGCGTGCGGCCCGGCCGGGCCGCCGGCCGGGCCGAGGGCGCGGTCGTCGTCGTACGGGTCGTCGTCGGCGGAGCCGCCCCCGGCCCGGGACCACGCGGCGTCCGCCTCGGCGCGGGCCCGGTCGGCGGCGAGCATCCGCTCGACCGCGGAGGGTTCGTGGATCGCGGCGGACCGCACGAACTCCTCGTCGAAGACCACGGAGGCGAACGCGTCGTCCGCGTCTCCATGGCGGTGGCTGTCGGGCTCCTCGCCGTCCGGGAACGGCCTGCCCCCCACGTCGTCCGGCACCCGTCCAGCGTAGACCCGAACCGGTCAATCCGCGCGGCCGGTACGGGAATTAGGCCTACCGCCCGCGGATGTGACCGTCGCCGGTGACGATGTACTTGGTGGACGTCAGCTCCGGCAGCCCCATCGGCCCCCGGGCGTGCAGCTTCTGCGTGGAGATCCCGATCTCGGCGCCGAAGCCGAACTGGCCGCCGTCGGTGAAGCGCGTGGAGGCGTTGACCGCGACCGTGGTGGAGTCCACCAGCTGGGTGAAGCGACGGGCGGCGGCCTGCGACGTGGTGACGATCGCCTCCGTGTGCCCGGAGGTCCACAGCCGGATGTGGCGCACGGCCGCGTCCAGGTCCTCCACCACGGCGGCGGCGATGTCGTACGAGAGGTACTCCGTCTCCCAGTCCTCGGCCGTCGCGGCCACGACCGTGGCGCCCGAGTCCGCGGCGGCGGCGAGCTCGACGACCCGCTCGTCGCCGTGCACGGTCACGCCCGCCTCGGCCAGGGCCGCCAGCGCGAGCGGCAGGAAGCGCTCGGCGATGTCCTGGTGGACCAGCAGGGTCTCGGCGGCGTTGCAGACGCTGACCCGGCTGGCCTTGGAGTTGATCAGGATCTCGACGGCCATGTCGAGGTCGGCCTCGGCGTCGACGTACACGTGGCAGTTGCCCGTGCCCGTCTCGATCACCGGGACGGTGGACTCCTGGACGACCGTGCGGATCAGCGAGGCGCCGCCGCGCGGGATCAGCACGTCGACCATGCCGCGGGCGCGCATCAGCTCGCGGACGGACTCCCGGCTCTCGCCCGGGACCAGCTGCACGGCGTCCGCCGGCAGCCCGGCCCCGCCGACCGCGTCGCGCACCACGCGCACCAGGGCGGTGTTCGAGGCGTACGCGGAGGAGGAGCCGCGCAGCAGCACGGCGTTGCCCGACTTCAGGCACAGGGCGGCGGCGTCGACCGTCACGTTCGGGCGGGCCTCGTAGATGATGCCGACGACGCCGAGCGGCACCCGCACCTGGCGCAGGTCGATGCCGTTGGGGAGCGTGGAGCCGCGGACGACCTCGCCCACCGGGTCGGGCAGGGCCGCGACGTCCCGGACGTCCTGGGCGATGGCCCGCACCCGCTCGGGGGTGAGGGTGAGCCGGTCGACGACGCTCTCGCTCGTACCGGCGGCCCGGGCCTTGGCGACGTCCTCGGCGTTGGCCTCGAGGATCTCGCGCGTGCGCACCTCCAGCGCGTCGGCGATGGCCAGCAGCGCCTCGTCCTTCGCCGACCGTGGCAGCGGCGCCAGCTCGGCGGCGGCGGCGCGGGCGCGGTAGGCGGCGCGCAGCACCGGGGACTGCGGCATGGGGTCGGCGAGGGGGGAGGGGAAAACGCTGCTCATGGCCGCAGCCTAACCGTGGCACGGGCCGCGGCCATCCGGTATTCCACACTCCGGGACGGCCGGTATGACCGGAGCGAGACGACGGAACGGACGACGCGGCCGCGGCGGGCCACGGGATCCCGCGCGAGAACGGCACGGGGGCGGGTCAGAAGGGATGCACTCCCACCGGGGTGGCCGGCAGCGGGCCGTACCCCTCGGCGATGCGCTGGTGGTAGGTCTCGCGGTCGATGACCTCCAGGCCCACGATCTCCCACGGCGGCAGCCGGGCGGTCGAGCGGTGCTCGCCCCACAGCCGCAGCGCCACGGCCGCGGCGTCGTGCAGGTCGCGCGCCTCCTCCCAGTAGCGGATCTCGGCGTGGTCGTTGGCGTAGCGGCTGGTCAGCAGGAAGGGATGGTCGTGGGCGAGCTGCTCCAGCGCCCGCCGGACC
This sequence comes from Streptomyces griseocarneus, assembly GCF_014655595.1. Lineage (GTDB taxonomy): Bacteria > Actinomycetota > Actinomycetes > Streptomycetales > Streptomycetaceae > Streptomyces > Streptomyces griseocarneus. The sequence goes on from NZ_BNBL01000008.1 coordinate 45,122, forward strand.
TCCCCCAGCGGCGCCTCGGCACCCGAGACGCTGAGCGTGACGTGCCACAGCCGCGCGGCCGCGTCGTGCGCGGCCTCCTCCGCCCGATCCCCCGTGTCGCCTGTCCCGACGCTGGTCAGTGCCCGCCCAGCCGTCCCTCGGGGCAGCGCCCCTGGGCGCCCTCGTCTCACCGGCGGCCTCCTTGCTCGCTGCTCCGCGCGCGTGCGGCGGAGCCGTGGTGCCGAGGGGCCGTGCGTCCATCACGGCCCCATGCATCAAAGTTGACCAGTCCGGGGGCGGCCGCGTGACGGTTTTACGGAAAGGCTCCATGGAAAGGCTGGCCTTACCGAGCCTTTCTCGCCTTTGCGTAACGTTCGTCAGCGACGCAGCACGACCAGGTCGTCGCGGTGCACGACCTCGCGCTCGTAGCCCGGCCCGAGGTCACGGGCCAGGTCACGGGTGGAGCGGCCCAGCAGCTGGGGGATCTCCGCAGCGTCGTAGGTGACCAGCCCGCGGGCCACGGCCCGCCCCGTGCCGTCCCGCAGCTCCACCGGGTCGCCCGCGCTGAACTCCCCCTCGACCGACGCGATGCCCGCCGGCAGCAGCGAGGCCGTCCCCTCGATCACGGCCCGCACCGCCCCGTCGTCCAGGGTCAGGGCGCCGCGCGGGGTGGAGGCGTGCGCCAGCCACAGCAGACGGTCGGCCGAGCGGCGGCCGGTGCGGTGGAAGTACGTGCCCGTGCCGTGGCCCCGCAGGGCGTCGGCGGCCTGGCTGGCGGAGGTCAGCACGACCGGGATGCCGGCCGCGGCCGCGATCCGGGCGGCCTCGACCTTGGTCACCATGCCGCCCGTGCCCACGCCGGCCTTGCCCGCGCTGCCGATGGAAACGCCCTCGAGATCGGCCGGACCGGCCACCTCGGCGATCCGAGAGGTGCCCGGGAGGCTGGGATCGCCGTCGTAGAGGCCGTCGACGTCCGACAGCAGGACCAGGAGGTCGGCCCGGACCAGATGGGCGACGAGGGCGGCCAGCCGGTCGTTGTCGCCGAAGCGGATCTCGTCCGTGGCGACCGTGTCGTTCTCGTTGACGACCGGCACGGCCCCCATGGCCAGCAGCTGGTCCAGCGTCCGGCGGGCGTTGCGGTAGTGCGCCCGCCGGCTGGTGTCGTCCGTGGTCAGCAGCACCTGCCCGACCCGGCGGCCGTAGCGGGCGAACGACGCGGTGTAACGGGCGACCAGCAGCCCCTGGCCCACGCTCGCGGCCGCCTGCTGCCGGGCCAGGTCGCGCGGGCGGCGGTCCAGGCCCAGCGGCGCGAGACCGGCGGCGATCGCACCCGAGGAGACCAGGACGACCTCCTTGTCCCCGCCGGCCTTGGCCAGCGTGTCGACCAGCGCGTCAACGCGGTCCGCGTCCAGTCCCCCGCCCGCGGTGGTGAGGGAGGAGGACCCCACCTTGACCACGATCCGGCGGGAGGACACGACCTCGCGCCGGACCCCGTGCAGCTCGCCTGCCCCTGTCAACGTACGTACACCCCTGTGATCGCCGTAGCTATGCCTGCCTGCTCAGGCAGGCAAATCTACCGCCTGACGATTGTGGTCGTTCGACCCTATTTTGTGCTGGTTGACATGGGGGAAGATTGCTCCCGGACCAGCGACCGTCATACGGTCGGTGGTCGACCGTTGTCCACCGCGGGCTCCGCGCGCCACGACGGTTCCCCCCATGAATCCCTAGTCCTCCTGCCAGGAGCCCGTCCAGTGCCTTCTGCCGGAACAGCCTCCCGCCGAGCCGTACAGCTCGCGGCGCTGCTCGCGATGCTGGTGTTCTTCGCCACCCAGCTCGTCGGCTCGCTGCTGCCCAATGTGCCGCTCCTCATCACCGCCTCGGCGGCGGGCCTCGCGCTCGATCTCTATCTGCAGCACCGTGACCCCGGTCTCGTCGCCGTACTCGGCAAGATCCGCTTCGACGTCATGGTGCGCCAGCTGCTGCGCGACATGCTGCTGCTGATCGGGCTGGTGCGGCTGCACGGCGACGGCTCGCTGCGCGGCTACGTCCCCGTGGTCGCCGGGCTCGCGCTCTTCTACGCCGCCCACCTGGCCTGCCAGGCCGCCGCGATCCTCGTCCGCCGCACCCGCACGCTGCCGTTCCTCACGCGCAACGTCGACACCACCGGGCTGCACCTGACCGCCGCCCCGCCGCGCCTGCTGGCCCGCCAGCACGGCCGCCGGCTGCTGCGCTTCGCGGTCCCCGCCACGGCCGGCCTGCTGGTCACCGCCGGCACGCACAACGCCCTGTGGGCCGGGATCGGCGTCGGCGTCTCGCTGCTGCTGGCCCTCGGCGGCACGCTCTACCTCGCCGGCTGGCTGCGCCCCAAGAAGCGCATCGCCCGCGAGCAGCAGGCCCTGGAGTGGCTCGACCGCTGGCTGGCCGACTACAAGCCGACCATCGGCATGTACTTCTCCGGCGGCACCACCTCGGCCTACCAGGCCAACATGTGGCTCTCCACCCTCGCCGAGCTGGACGGCAACCCCGTCATCGTGCTCCGCGAGCGCTTCATGATGCAGAAGATCGAGGCCACCGACGTGCCGATCGTCTGCATCCCCAAGGTCGTCCACCTGATGGCCCTGGAGACGTCCTCGCTCAAGATGATGCTGCACCCGGCGAACTCCGGTAAGACCTCGCAGGTCCTGCGGATGCCGTCGATCAAGCACTCCTTCATCAACCACGGCGAGAGCGACAAGCTCTCCAGCTGCAACCCCTACTCCAAGGCGTACGACGAGATCTGGGTCGCCGGCCCCGCCGCCCGCGACCGCTACCAGCTCGCCGACATCGGCGTCGAGGACAAGGACGTCGTCGAGGTCGGCCGCCCGCAGCTGGAGCCGATCACGCCGTACGCCGGCCCGCCCACGGGTACGTACACCACCGTGCTGTACGCCCCCACCTGGGAGGGCTGGGACGGCAACCCCGGCAACACCTCGGTCATCCTGGCGGGCGAGAACATCGTCCGCGCGCTGCTCGCCGACCCGGGCGTGCGCCTGCTGTACAAGCCGCACCCCATGACGGGCTCCGTCGACCCGCGCGCCGGCCGCGCCGACGAGCGCATCCAGGCCATGATCCGCGAGGCCAACACCCACCGCTCCGGCCCCCGCCCCGGCGCCGAGGCGGCCGCCGAGCTCGCCCGCCGCACGGCCGAGCTGGACGAGCTGACCACCAGCACGTTCCGGGACAGCGCCGACGAGATCGAGCGGATGCTGCTGCAGGGCACCCCGGAGAAGGGCCGCGCCGCGACCGTCGAGGCCGCCACCGCGGCCTGGGAGGCCGCCTACTGGGCCTCGCTGCCGGAGTGGGAGCACCAGATCATCACGACCGCCCGCCCGGCGCTCTTCAGCTGCTTCAACGAGTCGGACCTGCTCATCAGCGACGTCTCCAGCGTCGTCTCCGACTACCTGATCAGCGAGAAGCCGTACGCGGTCGCGAACACCAGCGGCATGTCCGAGGAGGAGTTCCGCGCGAACTTCCCGACGGTCAGCGCGGCGACCATCCTCACGCCCGAGGCCACCGAGGTGGCGGGCCTGATGGCCGCCGTCCGCGACCCCGCCCTGGACACTCTCGCCGAGGCCCGCGCCGAGCTGAAGGTCCAGCTGCTCGGTCCCTCCGACCCGCCGTCGCTGGTCCGCTTCAACGCGGCCGCGCAGGCGCTGTGCGCGAAGGCGGACGAGCGCCGGGTCCGGATGGAGGCCCGCTCCTCGGAGATCCCCTCGCCGCGTACCGCCGCCGGCACGGCCGACGAGCCGGTCACGGCCGCGTAGCCGCCACGCGCGCCCGCGCGCACGCGTACCCGTCGGGTACGCACACATGACGAAGGCCCCCGGGAGGAGAACCTCCCGGGGGCCTTCGTCATGTGCGTGACGTGGCGGCCGTTTACGTCATGGCCGCCACGGCCGGGCTCACCCGCCGAACGGGTTGAACCCCTCGTACTCCTGCGCCGCCTCGTCGCGCTCGGCGTCGCGGTCACGACGGCGCTGCGCGGCGGGGCGCGGCGCCTCGAGACGGTGGTCCTCGCCACGGCGGCCGAGCATCTCCGCGCCGGCGGCCATCGAGGGCTCCCAGTCGAAGACGACCGCGTTGTCCTCGGAGCCGATGGCCACGCCGTCGCCCGCGCGGGCACCGGCCTTCATCAGCTCGTCCTCGACGCCCAGGCGGTTGAGGCGGTCGGCCAGGTAACCGACGGCCTCGTCGTTGTTGAAGTCGGTCTGGCGCACCCAGCGCTCCGGCTTCTCGCCGCGCACGCGGTAGAGGCCGTCCTCCTCCAGCGTGACCGTGAAGCCCGCGTCGTCGACGGCCTTCGGACGGATGACGATGCGGGTCGCCTCCTCCTTCGGCTTGGCCGCGCGCGCCGCGGCGACGATGTCGGCCAGCGCGAAGGAGAGCTCCTTCAGGCCCAGGCGGGAGACGGCCGAGACCTCGAAGATGCGGAAGCCGCGGGACTCGAGCTCGGGGCGGATGATGTCGGCGAGGTCCTTGCCGTCGGGGATGTCGACCTTGTTGAGGACGACGACGCGGGGCCGGTCGTCCAGGCCGCCGTACTCCTTCAGCTCGGCCTCGATGGCGTCGAGGTCGCTCAGCGGGTCGCGCTCGGACTCCAGCGTCGCCGTGTCGAGCACGTGCACCAGCACCGAGCAGCGCTCGACGTGGCGCAGGAACTCCAGGCCCAGGCCCTTGCCCTGGCTGGCGCCGGGGATCAGGCCGGGGACGTCGGCGATGGTGTAGACGGTCGAGCCGGCGGTGACCACGCCCAGGTTGGGCACCAGCGTGGTGAAGGGGTAGTCCGCGATCTTCGGCCTGGCGGCGGACAGGACCGAGATCAGCGAGGACTTGCCCGCGCTCGGGTAGCCGACCAGCGCCACGTCGGCGACGGTCTTCAGCTCCAGGACGATGTCCTGCGTCTGGCCCGGCTCGCCCAGCAGCGCGAAGCCCGGGGCCTTGCGGCGCGCCGAGGCCAGCGCGGCGTTGCCGAGGCCGCCGCGGCCGCCCTGGGACGCGACGTAGGTGGTGCCCTCGCCGACCAGGTCGGCGAGGACGTTGCCCCGGCGGTCCAGGACGACCGTGCCGTCGGGCACCGGCAGGACCAGGTCCGTGCCGTCCTTGCCGGAGCGGTTGCCGCCCTCGCCGGGCTTGCCGTTGGTGGCCTTGCGGTGCGGGCTGTGGTGGTACTCGAGAAGCGTCGTGACGGACTGGTCCACGACCAGCGTCACGTCACCGCCACGGCCGCCGTTGCCGCCGTCGGGGCCGCCGAGCGGCTTGAACTTCTCACGGTGTACGGAGGCGCAGCCGTGGCCTCCGTTACCCGCGGCGACATGCAGCTCGACGCGGTCCACGAAGGTGGTCATAGCGGTGTGCCTCCAGATACTTACGGGGATGTCTCTGTTGTAACGCGACAAGGGCGGACCCGCTTCCCCGCAGGGAAGCGAGATCCGCCCTCGCTCATCGCTCTACGGCGTCAGGATCCCAGTGGATCAGACGGCCGGAACGATGTTGACGACCTTGCGGCCACGGTGGGTGCCGAACTGCACCGCACCGGCCTGCAGCGCGAACAGGGTGTCGTCGCCGCCGCGACCGACACCGGCGCCCGGGTGGAAGTGGGTGCCGCGCTGGCGGACCAGGATCTCACCGGCGTTGACGACCTGACCGCCGAAGCGCTTCACGCCGAGCCGCTGGGCATTGGAGTCGCGACCGTTCCGGGTGGACGATGCGCCCTTCTTGTGTGCCATGTGTTCTCAGTCCCTTACTTCGCAGCCGTGGGGATGCCGGTGATCTTCACCGCGGTGTACTGCTGGCGGTGACCGATGCGCTTGCGGTAACCGGTCTTGTTCTTGTACTTCAGGATGTCGATCTTGGCACCCTTGTGGTGGTCCACGATCTCGGCCTGGACCTTGATGCCCGCCAGGACCCACGGGTCGCTGGTGACGGACTCACCGTCGACCACGAGCAGCGTGGAGAGCTCGACAGAGTCGCCCACCTTGCCGTCGGAAATCTTGTCAACCTCGACGATGTCGCCGACAGCAACCTTGTGCTGGCGACCACCGCTACGCACGACTGCGTACACGCGGATCTCACTCTCGCTAGTAAACGGGACCGCTGATGCCAGCCGCTCGCACGGGCGAAAGCCCGTGACAGTCCGAATGGACGAGCGGCCTCTCCCGGCATGCCGGGAGGTGTTTGCTCAGTGGTGTGGCGCCACACAGACGCCGACGGTCAAGGTTACGGGGCCTTGACCAGGGGGTCAAACCGGGGTCCGGGCCCCGTGGCGGGGCCCGGACCACCGGATGGAGCTCAGTCCTCCGAGGAGGCCTCGGCGGCCGCGGTCTTCTTGGCCGCCGCCTTCTTGGTGGTGGCCTTCTTGGCGGTCTTGGTGGCCGCCTTCTTGGCCGTGGCCTTCTTGGCGGTGGTGGTCTTCTTCGCCACCGCCTTCTTGGCCGTGGCGGCCTTCTTCGCCGGAGCCTTCTTGGCGGCCGTCTTACGGGCCGTCTTCTTGGCGGGGGCCTCCTCGGCCGCCTCCACGGGCTCCGCGACGGGCTCCTCGGCCGCCACCGGCTCCGCCGCCGGCGCGCTGACGACGACCACGGCCGCCTCCTCCGCACCCGAGGGCGAGCCCGCCGGAGCGGACACCCTGCGCGTCGCCCGGCGGCGCGGACGGGCCGGAGCCGCCGCCTCCACGGGCGCCACGGCCTCGGCCACCGGCTCGGCGGCCTCGGGCTCGACGACGACCTCGGGCTCGGCCACCGGCGCGGGCGCCGGCTCGGGCTCCGCGACGACCTCGACCGGGGCCTCGACGGGCGCCTCGACGACGACCTCGGGCTCGGCCGCCCGCTCCGCACGCGGCGCACCCGCCGGAGCGGACGCCTTGCGGGTCGCCCGGCGACGCGTACGACCGCCGCGCTTGGCGGCCGCCTCGGCCTCGGCCGCGCTGCCGAACCACTCCTCGTCACCGCCGACCGACGGCACCAGGTCCGCCTCGGCCACCGGCACGGGCTCCAGCTCGGGAGCCTCCTCCACGGCCTCCGGCGCGGCGACGGGCTCGGGGGCCTCGGCGGCACCCTTGCCCTTCTTCTTGCCGCGCTTGCCGCCGCCACCGCCGCCGCCCGTGGTCGCCGGCTGGTCCATGTGGACCAGCACGCCACGGCCGTTGCAGTGGACACAGGCCTCGGAGAAGGACTCCAGCAGGCCCTGGCCGACGCGCTTGCGCGTCATCTGGACCAGGCCCAGCGAGGTCACCTCGGCCACCTGGTGCTTCGTACGGTCCCGGCCCAGGCACTCCAGCAGGCGCCGCAGCACCAGGTCCCGGTTCGACTCCAGCACCATGTCGATGAAGTCGATCACGATGATGCCGCCGAGGTCGCGCAGCCGCAGCTGGCGCACGATCTCCTCGGCCGCCTCCAGGTTGTTCCTGGTGACCGTCTCCTCCAGGTTGCCGCCCTGGCCGGTGAACTTGCCGGTGTTGACGTCGACGACGACCATCGCCTCGGTCCGGTCGATCACCAGCGAGCCGCCGCTGGGCAGCCAGACCTTGCGGTCCAGCGCCTTCATCAGCTGCTCGTCGATCCGGTACGTGGCGAAGACGTCGACGTCCGACGTCCACTTCTGCAGCCGGTCCGCCAGGTCGGGCGCGACGTGCGAGACGTAGCCGTGGATGGTCTCCCACGCCTGGTCACCGCTGACGATGACCTTCGAGAAGTCCTCGTTGAAGATGTCGCGCACGACCCGGACGGTCATGTCCGGCTCGCCGTACAGCAGGCTCGGCGAGCTCGTCGAGATCTGCTTCGACTTCTTCTGGATGTCCTCCCACTGCGCCTGCAGCCGCTCCACGTCACGACGCAGCTCGTCCTCGCTCGCACCCTCGGCGGCGGTACGGACGATCACGCCCGCGTCCTCGGGAACGATCTTCTTGAGGATCTGCTTCAGACGCGCGCGCTCGGTGTCGGGCAGCTTGCGGCTGATGCCGGTCATCGAGCCCTCGGGCACGTAGACCAGGTAGCGGCCCGGCAGGGAGACCTGGCTGGTCAGACGGGCACCCTTGTGACCGATCGGGTCCTTGGTGACCTGCACCAGCACCGACTGGCCGGACTTCAGCGCCGCCTCGATGCGGCGCGGGCCGTTGCCCATGCCGAGCGCCTCGAAGTTGACCTCGCCCGCGTAGAGCACGGCGTTGCGGCCCTTGCCGATGTCGACGAAGGCGGCCTCCATCGACGGCAGGACGTTCTGGACCTTGCCCAGGTAGACGTTGCCGACGTAGCTGGTGGCCTGCTCCTTGTTGACGAAGTGCTCCACGAGGATGTTGTCCTCGAGCACGCCGATCTGGGTGCGGTCACCGTTCTCACGGACCACCATCACCCGCTCGACGGCCTCACGGCGGGCCAGGAACTCGGCCTCGGTGATGATCGGCACCCGGCGGCGGCCCTGCTCGCGGCCCTCACGGCGGCGCTGCTTCTTCGCCTCCATGCGGGTCGAGCCCTTGATGGACTGGACCTCGTCGAAGCCCGTGCCGCCCTCCATCCGGGCGGCGCGCTCGCGCGGCTCCCGGACCTTGACGACCGTGCGCTCCGGCTCGTCCGCACCCGGCTCGGTCTCCAGCGCCTCGCCACTGCGACGACGGCGACGGCGACGACGGCGGCTGCCCGCGGACCCGGAAGCGGCGGCCTCCTCGGTCTCCGGCTCCTCCTCCTCGGCCTCGGCCTCGGCGGCGGCCTCCTCGGCCTCCTCCTCCTCGCCGGCCTCGAGCTCCGCCTCGGCGGCCTCACCACGGCGACGACGACGGCCACCACGACGACGACGGCGCGACGGGCGCTCGCCCTGCTCCTCGTCCTCGAACGCGGCGCCCTCGGGCTCCTCGGCCTCCGGCTCCTCCTCGGCCTCGACCTCGGCGGGGACCTCGGCCTGGACCGGAGCGGCCTCGGCGGCCTCGCCACGGCGACGACGGCGACGACGGCCACCGGCGGCGGGCGCGGCCTCGACGGCGGGCTCCTCCGGCTCCTCGCGCTGCTCCCGCTCCTCGGCGGCGGCAGCCGCGGCGGCGGCAGCGGTCTCGGGCGTCTGGAACATCGGCTCGGTGAACACCGGGGCCTGGAACACGGCGGTCGGCGGGCGCACCGCACGACGACGCGTCCGCGCGGGGGCCTCGGCCGCGGCCGGCTCGGCGGCCTCCGGGGCGGCGGCCTCGGCGACGGCACGGCGGCGCGTACGACGGGCACGCGGCTCGGCGGCGGGCGCGGGAGCCTCCTCGGCGGGAGCCTCGGCGGCTGCCTCACCGGCGGCGGCGGAACCGGCCGGACGGGTGACGCGGCGACGGGCACGGGCCGGCTTGGCGGCCGGGGCCTCCTCGACCGGAACGATCGCGGGGGCGGTCTCGGCCATGTCGGCGACGGCCGCGGTCTCCTCGGCCACGAGCGGCGAGGCGGCCAGCGGCTCACCGGTCGGGGCGCTCACGGCACGGGTGGCACGACGGCGCGTACGAGCGGGCTTGGCGGCCGGGGCCTCCTCGACCGGAACGATTGCGACCTCGGCCTCGGCCTCCTCCGCCTCCTCGGCCTCGACGACCGGCTCCGGGGCGACCTCGGCGGCCTGCGGGGCACCGGCGGGCGCGGTGGCCTTGCGGGTGGCACGGCGACGCGTACGGGCCGGCTTCTCCTCCACCGGCGCGGCCTCGACGGCCTCCACCGGCTCGGCGACGGCCTCGACGACCGGCTCCGCAGCAGCCTCGGCGGCCTGCGGCGCACCAGCGGGCGCGGACGCCCGGCGGGTGGCACGACGGCGCGGACGGGCCGGGGTCTCGGACGCGGCGGCGGCCGGGGCCTCCTCCGCGACGACCTCGGGGGCCTCGGGGGCGGCCTCGGCGGCCGGCTCCGCGGTCTTCGGGGCACCGGCGGGCGCGGTGGCCTTACGGGTGGCACGACGGCGCGTACGGGCCGGCTTCTCCTCCACCGGCGCGGCCTCAGCGGCCTCCACCGGCTCGGCGACGGCCTCGACGACCGGCTCCGCAGCAGCCTCGGCGGCCTGCGGGGCACCAGCGGGTGCGGTGGCCTTGCGGGTGGCACGGCGGCGCGGGCGGGCCGGGGTCTCCGGCGCGGCCGGAGCCTCGGCGGCGGCCTCGGGCGCGGCAGCGGCCTCAGGGGCGGCAGCGGCGGCGGGCGCCGCCTTGCGGGTGGCACGGCGACGCGGCCGCGCGGGGGTCTCCGGGGCGGCCTCGGCGGCCGGCTCGGAGGCGGTGTCGGCGGCGGCCGTCACGGCCGCGTCCCCGACCGGCGGACCCGCCGGACGGGACGCCACACGGCGGCGGCGTCGCGGAGGCAGCGTGTCGCTGGGGCTCTCTTCGGTGTTGTTGCCGGGGACGCTCTGCGTCGCCCCGGGCTCGGTGGGCTCAATGGATTCGAGCATGCGGGCGGTTCTCCCGTCACGCTCCCGGGCGCCGCGTCGTGTTCCGGCCCGCCGGTCCGCGTGATGAGCGCGGTACCGCCGTCCGGGGCGCGGTCGCCGCACGGGAGCTGTCGTCTCGCTCGCCGGGTCCGAATGTCACGGCACCGGCGAAAGTCTCCTGGTCAGTGCGCCTGCCGGACCGGGTGGCTCCCTGGTGGCGCGGCGGCGCGTCGACGGCCGTCCTTACGCGGAACCTTCCGGCACCTGCTGCGCGGCACTCGGCCCGGCGGCCGTGGTAGAAGCGGCCGGGGCGGCGTCGCGGTCGGGCGCGAGCGGATCGGTCACCGTGCCGGTCTCATCGTCGAGCAGCCCCTGCGCCAGCCTGGTCACCGCAGCGGGGACCGGCGGCGCCAGGTCGGCCGTGGCGCGGAGACCGGACAGGACGTCGTCGGGTCGAACGGCAGGTGTCAAATGCCGAACAACCAGCCGCAGTATCGCACAGGCACCGTCGCCGGGCCTATCGGCCGGAGCCTCCAGCGCCTCGAGTCGGGTCACCGCACCGCGCGCGTCGAAGGTCCGCAACCCGTTTTTCGTCCGGCGCTGGACCTCGACCGTCTCGGCCGCCATGAACGCCGCGACGGCCTTCTCGGCCTCCGCGGGCTCGACGCCCTCCAGCCGCAGCTCCCACACGGAAGCCTGCAGCCGGTCGGCGAAGGCGGAGGTGTGCGCCTCCACGGCGTCGACGATGTCGAGGCCGTCCGGCAGCGACTCGTCGAGCAGCTCCCGCAGCCGGGCGGGGTCGCGGGCCTCCGCGAGCTGGATCTCCAGGTACTCGGCCTCGCTGCCCGTGCCGGTGGGTGCGGCATTGGCGTACGAGACCTTGGGGTGCGGGGTGAAGCCCGCCGAGTACGCCATGGGCACCTCGGCACGGCGCAGCGCCCGCTCGAAAGCGCGCTGGAAGTCGCGGTGGCTGGTGAACCGGAGGCGGCCGCGCTTGGTGTAACGCAGACGAATGCGCTGCACCGCGGGTGCGGGCGGCGGGCCTTCGGGCTGTCGCTTGCCCAGTGTGTCTCAGTCCTTCGTGAGTGCGGTCGTACTGCTACCTAGCGTACGTGCAGTGAGGGCCCTGCCAACCCGGCAGGGCCCTCACCTGAACGAACGTGCTACTTGACGACGCTCAGCGGCAGAAGCTTCTTGCCCGTCGGGCCGATCTGGATCGAGGTGTCCATCTGCGGGCAGACGCCGCAGTCGAAGCACGGCGTCCAGCGGCAGTCCTCGACCTCGGTCTCGTCGAGCGCGTCCTGCCAGTCCTCCCAGAGCCAGTCCTTGTCCAGACCGGAGTCCAGGTGGTCCCAGGGCAGGACCTCCTCGTACGTGCGCTCGCGCGTCGTGTACCAGGCGAGGTCCACGCCCTGCTCGGGCAGCGCCTGCTCGGCGCACTTCATCCAGCGGTCGTAGCTGAAGTGCTCGCGCCAGCCGTCGAAACGGCCGCCGTCCTCGTAGACCGCCCGGATGACCGCGCCGACGCGGCGGTCGCCGCGCGAGAGCAGGCCCTCGATGATGCCGGGCTTGCCGTCGTGGTAGCGGAAGCCGATCGAACGGCCGTACTTCTTGTCGCCGCGGATCTTGTCGCGCAGCTTCTCCAGGCGGGCGTCGGTCTCCTCGGCGGAGAGCTGCGGCGCCCACTGGAAGGGGGTGTGCGGCTTGGGCACGAAGCCGCCGATGGAGACGGTGCAGCGGATGTCGTTGGACCTCGACACCTCGCGACCCTTCTGGATCACGTTCATCGCCATGTCGGCGATCTGCAGCACGTCCTCGTCGGTCTCGGTCGGCAGGCCGCACATGAAGTACAGCTTCACCTGGCGCCAGCCGTTGCCGTAGGCCGTGGCGACGGTCCGGATGAGGTCCTCTTCCGAGACCATCTTGTTGATGACCTTGCGCATGCGCTCGGAGCCGCCCTCGGGGGCGAACGTCAGACCGGAACGGCGGCCGTTGCGGGTCAGCTCGTTCGCGAGATCGACGTTGAACGCGTCGACTCGGGTCGAGGGCAGGGACAGACCGATCTTGTCCTCTTCGTACCGGTCGGCCAGGCCCTTGGCGATGTCGCCGATCTCGGTGTGGTCGGCGGAGGACAGCGACAGCAGGCCGACCTCCTCGAAGCCGGTCGCCTTGAGGCCCTTGTCCACCATCTCGCCGATGCCGGTGATGCTTCGCTCCCGCACGGGGCGCGTGATCATGCCGGCCTGGCAGAAACGGCAACCGCGCGTGCAACCGCGGAAGATCTCCACCGACATCCGCTCGTGAACGGTCTCCGCGAGCGGGACCAGCGGCTGCTTGGGGTACGGCCACTCGTCGAGGTCCATGACGGTGTGCTTGGACACGCGCCACGGCACGCCGGAGCGGTTCGGGACGACACGGCCGATACGGCCGTCGGCGAGGTACTCGACGTCGTAGAAGCGCGGGACGTACACGCCGCCCGTCTTCGCCAGGCGCAGCAGCAGCTCGTCACGCCCGCCGGGACGGCCCTCGGCCTTCCAGGCCCGGATGATCTCGGTGATCTCCAGGACCGCCTGCTCGCCGTCGCCGATCACCGCGCAGTCGATGAAGTCCGCGATGGGCTCGGGGTTGAACGCCGCGTGACCGCCGGCCAGGACGATCGGGTCGTCGATGGTGCGGTCCTTGGACTCCATCGGGATGCCGGCGAGGTCCAGGGCCGTGAGCATGTTGGTGTAGCCCAGCTCGGTGGAGAAGCTCAGGCCGAAGACGTCGAACGCCTTGACGGGCCTGTGCGCGTCCACCGTGAACTGCGGCACCTTGTGCTCACGCATGAGCTCCTCGAGGTCCGGCCACACGCTGTACGTGCGCTCGGCGAGGACGCCCTCGCGCTCGTTGAGGACCTCGTACAGGATCATGACGCCCTGGTTGGGCAGCCCGACCTCGTAGGCGTCCGGGTACATCAGACACCAGCGGACGTCGCATTCGTCCCAGGGCTTGACGGTGGAGTTCAGCTCTCCGCCGACGTACTGGATGGGCTTCTGCACATGCGGGAGCAGGGCCTCGAGCTGTGGGAAGACCGATTCGGCAGTCATCTGGGGCGAACCTTCGTGAGCGGGCAAAGGGCGACTCTCAAGCGTAACGTGCCGCGAATCGCCCCTCGCACGCGATCTTGCCCGCCCCCGCGGGCGCGGCGAGGGGGCCGGTCACGTCCCCAGTCCCTTCCGCCACCGCGGGTCCGACGCCTTCGCCCACAGGGCCGGGAACTCCCGCTCGTCGCGTTCCGCGCACTGTTCCTCGCGCCCGTACAGCACCCCGAACGTGAAGGCGGACTCCCCCGCGGCCTCCGCGTCGGCGGCGATGGCGCACAGGGCGGTGCGGGCCATGACGCTGTCCTGGTGGTCGCCCAGCAGCGTCTGGACGGCCTTCATCCGCTTGGCGAAGCGCTTGGCGGCCTTGCCCAGGGCGGGTGTCGCCGCCTCGGCGCCGTACCGGGCGCGCTTGGCGGCCTTGCGGGCGTCGTGCAGGGCGGTGTCGCGCTCGGAGCCCGTAGCCGTGTCCGTCTCCGGGGACGCGGACAGGATGGCCAGGGCGTGGTCGACCCGGCCGGCGAGGCGTGCGTAGTCGGAGAGCACGGCCTTGGCCAGGACCTGGCGTGCCGGGTGGGCGGCCGCGGGGAGCAGGGGCGGGTCGGCGAGGAGGGCGGTGAGGGTCTCGAGGAGGAGCAGGTAGCGCTTGCTGTCGAGGACGGCGGTCAGGTGGCGGCGGGAGCCGGTGCGGCCGTCGGTGGACCAGGTGCGCAGCCGGGCGCGGACGGGCCCGCGCACCAGGTCGTGCGGCACCTCGTCGAGGCGCTCGTTCAGTCGTTCGGCGAGGACTTCGCGGTCGCGGTCGACGCCGAGTTCGGAGGCGAGCCACTTCAGTTCCTCGCCGATCGGGTCGGTGACCCGGCGGTCGAGGACCTTGCGGTACGTGCGGAAGGCGCTGCGCAGCCGGCGGGTGGCGACGCGCATCTGGTGGACGGCGTCCTCCGTGCCGCGGCGGGCGCCGGGGTCGAGGGCGGCGACGGCTTCGGCCTGTTCGCGGAGGAAGGCGAGGACGTGGTCGCCGGCGTCGGCCTTCCGGGAGGGCGGTGCGGCCTCCGGTGCCGGGACGGCCTGGCCGGTCTCGGCCAGCGCCCGGGCGAGTTTGCTCGGTGCCTTCGACGGGCGCAGGCCGGCCGCGCGCAGGTGCGGTTCGAGGGTGTCGAGCAGGGCGGGGTCGCCGTCCGGGGCGAGTTCGACCTCGACCTCGGTCCAGGAGGCGGTTCCTCCGGTGCCGGTCAGGAGGGTGGCCCTGACGTCGTCCGTGCTGGCCTCGGCCAGCAGCGTGCCGTGTTCGTCGAGCAGGTGCCGCACGTCGCGGCGGGTTTCGATGCGTATCAGCGGCGCCAGCGGGACGCCGCGGGTGCGGGAGCGGACGAGGGCCGCGAGCGTGCGGGGGACATTGGTGCTCAGGGGGGCGTGGAACTCGTCCCGCACGCCCGGGGCGACCGGCAGTTTGACGTGCCAGCCGGCGTCGCCGCCGCCGGTGCGGCGGCGGAGGGTGATGCCGGCCGCGGCGAGGCGGTGGTCGGCGGTGTCGTAGTAGACGGCGTCGAGTTCGGCCGTGCTGCGGTCGGTGACGGTCGCGACGGGCGCGGCCGCGCTCAGGTCGGGGAGCAGGTCCGTGCCGCCGACGCCGGCTGTGGCTTCGTACTTCCGCTCGTTCTCCCTCACGGTGTCCGCCATGAAGCCGAATCTAATGCGCGGATGCCGGGTCGACCAGGTCGTTTTGCGACCTAGGGCGTGTCCCTAGGCGGACATGGAACGCTGGGCCTTGATCGACTGGAGGAGGCCGACCGCTATCCAGGCCGCGAACATGGAGGAGCCTCCGTAGGAGACGAAGGGCAGCGGCAGGCCGGTGACGGGCATGATGCCCAGCGTCATGCCGATGTTCTCGAAGCTCTGGAAGGCGAACCAGGCGATGATCCCGGCGGCCACGATGGTGCCGTAGAGCTCGGTGGTCTCGCGGGCGATGCGGCAGGCGCGCCACAGGACCACGCCCAGCAGGACGATGATGGCGCCGGCGCCGACGAAGCCGAGTTCCTCGCCGGCCACGGTGAAGATGAAGTCGGTCTGCTGTTCGGGGACGAACTGGCCGGTGGTCTGGGAGCCGTGGAAGAGGCCGGAGCCGGTGAGGCCGCCGGAGCCGATGGCGATGCGGGCCTGGTTGGTGTTGTAGCCGACGCCGGCCGGGTCGAGGGCGGGGTTGGCGAAGGCGGCGAAGCGGTTGATCTGGTACTCGTCGAGGACGCCGAGCTGCCAGACGAGGACGCAGCCGAGGACGCCGGTGCCGATGAGCCCCGCGATCCAGCGGTTGGAGGCGCCGGAGGACAGCAGCACGGCGAGCACGATGATCACCAGGACCATGACCGAGCCGAGGTCCGGCATCAGCAGGATGATCACGATGGGCAGGGCGGCGAGGGCGAGGGCCTCCATGACGGTGCGGTGGTCGGGCTGCCGCCGGTCGCCGGCGTCGACCTTGCCGGCCAGCAGCATCGCCATGCCCAGCGTGATGGTGATCTTCGTGAACTCGGAGGGCTGGATGGAGAAGCCGCCGCCGAGCTGGATCCAGGAACGGGCGCCGTTGATGGTCGCGCCGAGCGGGGTGAGCACGGCGAGGATGAACAGCACGGAGATGCCGTAGAGGATGGGGACGGCACCGCGCAGCGCCCGGTGGCCGAGCCAGACCGCGCCCACGGCGAGGGCGAGGCCGATGCCGGTGTTGAGCAGGTTGCGCAGCAGGAAGTAGTACGGGTCGCCCTGGTTGAGCTCGGTGCGGTTGCGGGTGGCGGAGTACACGAGCAGGGTGCCGATGCCGGACAGGGCGAGGGCGGCGAGCAGCATGACCCAGTCCAGGCGGCGCAGGACGGAGTCGCGGGCGGTCAGGCGGGACCAGGTGCCGCGCTCGGGGCTGAAGCGGCGTACGGGGTAGCCGCCGGTGGTGCTGCTCACCGGTCGTCGTCCTCCTTCCGGGACGGGGACTGCTCCGGCGAGGCCGGCGCATCCGAGGACGGGGCCTCCGAGGGCGGGGCCGAGGAGCCGTCCGACGCGGAGGCCGAGGGGGTGGGCGTGGGCGAGGCGATGGGCTGGGCCTCGATGGTGCCGTCCTTCTCGATCTTCGGCAGCTTGCTCTCGGGGTGCGGGAGCAGGGCCTTCTTGGCGTCGATCTTGCCCTTCTCGTCGACTCCGTAGAGGGCGTTGTAGATCTTGCGGACGGCGGGGCCGGAGGCGCCGGAGCCGGTGCCGCCCTGGGAGATCGTCATGATGATCGTGTAGTCGGCGGTGTAGGTGGCGATCCACGAGGTGGTCTGCTTGCCGTAGACCTCGGCGGTGCCGGTCTTGGCGTGCATGGGGATCTCTTTCTGCGGCCAGCCCTCGAACCGCCAGGCGGCGGTGCCCCGGGTGGCGACGCCGGCGAGGGCGTCGTCGATCTGGTCCCGCGTCCTGCCCTCGAACGGCAGTTTGCCGTGGGAGGTGGGCTTGATCTCGTGGACGCGCCTGCCGTCGGGGCTGACGACCGCCTTGCCGACGGTGGGGTTGTAGAGGGTGCCGCCGTTGCTGATGGCGGCGTAGATGGTGGCCATCTGGATGGGGGTGACGAGGGTGTCGCCCTGGCCGATGGAGTAGTTGACGGAGTCACCGGCGCGCATCCGCATGCCCGACTCGCAGTTCTCCTTGGCGATCTTCCCGGCGTAGCTGTCGTCCTTGCCGCCCTGCTTGCACCAGGTGTCCTTGTTGGCCTCCCAGTACGACTTCTTCCACTCGCGGTCGGGGACGCGGCCGCGGACCTCGTTGGGCAGGTCGATGCCGGTCTCCTTGGCGAGCCCGAACTGGTGGGCGGTCTTGTAGAACCAGTCGGCGGGGTGCTTGGGCTTGTTGCCGCCGTCCTTCTGCCACTGGCGGTAGGCCAGGTCGTAGAAGACGGTGTCGCAGGAGACCTCGAGCGCCCGGCCGAGGTTGATGGCCCCGTAGCCCTTGGACTCGAAGTTCTTGAAGACCTGGCCGCCGATGTTGTACGCGCTGGAGCAGTTGTAGCTGCCGTTGAAGTCGTAGCCGGCGTTGACGGCCGCCGTGGTCGAGATGACCTTGAAGATGGAGCCGGGGGCGGCCTGGCCCTGGATGGCGCGGTTGAGCAGCGGGTAGTCGGAGTCCTTGCCGGTGAGGTCCTGGTAGTCCTTGGCCGAGATGCCGCCCACCCAGGCGTTGGGGTCGTAGGTGGGGTTGGAGGCCATGGAGACCACGCGCCCGGTCTTGGACTCCAGCACCACGACGGCGCCGGAGTCGGCCTTGTAGGGGACGCCGGTGTTCCGGTCGATCTCCTTGCGGGCGTCCTTCATCGCCTGGTCCAGCTCGCGTTCCGCTATGGCCTGCACGCGGGCGTCGATGCTGGTGACGATGTTGGCGCCGGGGACGGCCTTGTCGCTCTTGGCCTTGCCGATGACGCGGCCGAGGTTGTCGACCTCGTAGCGGGTGACGCCGGCCTTGCCGCGCAGCTCGGTGTCGTACTGCCGCTCGAGCCCCGAGCGGCCGATCTGGTCGGAACGCAGCAGCGGGGAGCGGCCGTTCTTGGCCTTGGCGATCTCCTCGTCGGTGACGGGCGAGAGGTAGCCGAGGACCTGGGCGGTGTTGGAGCCGCCCGGGCCGGCGTAGCGGCGCACGGCCGTGGGCTCGGCGGTGATGCCGGGGAAGTCCTCCTGGCGCTCGCGGATCTGCAGCGCCTGCTGGGTGGTGGCCTCGTCGGTGATGGGGATGGGCTGGTAGGGCGAGCCGGCCCAGCAGGGCTTGGGGGTCTTGGCGTCGCACAGCCGGACCTTGGCGGCGACCTCCTCGGGCTTGAGGCCCAGGACCCCGGCCAGGCGGGCCATGACGGCCCTGCCCCTGTCCTTCATCTTCATCAGGTCGGTGCGGCTGGCGGAGACCACCAGGCGGGTCTCGTTGTCGGCCAGCGGCACGCCGCGGGCGTCGAGGATCGAGCCGCGGGTGGCGGGGGCGACGACCTGCTGGATGTGGTTGTCGGCGGCCTCGGCGGTGTACTGGTCGCCGTTGCGGATCTGCAGGTACCACAGGCGGCCGCCGAGGGTGAGCAGCAGCGAGAAGACGAGGATCTGGATGACGACCAGCCGGATCGTGATGCGCGAGGTCCGCCCGGTCTCCGGAAGGTTGCTCACAGCCGCTTGACCCCCTTGAGCTTCTTCGGGGGCCGGGGCATGAGGCCGGTGCGCTGGGCGCCCATCCGGCTCGTCCGGCCGCCCAGGCGGTTCCTGCGGCTCATCCGGCCCGCCCGGAAGCCGCCGCCGGACCTGCGCTTGTACGCGCCGTCGCCGGTGGCCGCCACGGCCGTGCCGTCGCCGCTGAGCGGGTCGGCGACCGTCCGCCGGGCGATGGCCATGATCAGCGGCACCGTGAAGGGCGCCAGCAGCAGGTCGTACAGCGCCGCGGTGGACACCAGTCCGGTCAGGCCCACGTGGCGGGCCGCGGTGTCGCCGACGAGGGAGCCGACGCCCGCGTACAGCAGCGTGGAGGCGACGGCCGCGCCGACGACGGCCAGCATGGGCACGGTGGCCGAGCGCAGCTGGCCGTTCTCCGGGCGTGCCAGGCCCACCAGATAGCCGATCAGGCACAGTACGAGGGCGTAGCGGCCGGTGGCGTGGTCGGCGGGCGGGGCGACGTCGGCCAGCAGGCCCGCGCCGAAGCCGATGAGGGCGCCGGCGGTGTGTCCGTAGACCAGGCCGAGGCCGACGACGACGAGCAGCAGCAGGTCGGGGACGGCGCCGGGGAGGTGGAGGCGGGCGAAGACGCTCACCTGCACCACGAGGGCCACCATCACGAGCACGGCCGAGAGCAGGATCCGGTTCAGGCGCATCGGTCAGTCCTGGGGTTTGGCACTCGGGGAGGGGGTGACGGTGACGGTCACGGTGGGGGCGGGCTTGGGGGCCTCGGGCTTGGGCGGCAGGACGGTGTCGCGCGGGTCCTCGCGCGGTGCCTCGACGACGACGCCGACGATGTCGAGCTTGCTGAAGCCGACGAAGGGGCGGACCTGCAGGGTGCGGGTGAGCCCGCCGCCGGCGGGGTCGACGCGGGTGACCTCGCCGACGGGAACGCCCGCGACGAAGGGCTTGTCCCTGCTGGAGCCGAAGGTGACCAGGCGGTCGCCCTCGTGGACGACGGCCTTGCCGTTGAGGAGTTCGACGCGCAGCAGGCGGTCGCCCTGGCCGCCGGCGAAGCCGATCTCGCCGGTCTTCTCCATGCGGGTGCCGACGGTGAACTTGGGGTCGCTGGCGAGCAGGACGGTGGCGGTGGAGGGGCCGACGGTGGTGACGCGCCCGACGAGGCCGTCGCCGTTGAGCACGGTCATGTCGCGGCGGATGCCGTCGTTGCTGCCGATGTCGATGGTGACGGTCCAGGAGAAGCCCTGCGCGGCTCCTATGGCGATGACCTGGGCGCCCTTGATGCCGTACTGCCCCCGGCCGGCCGTCTTGAGCATGGCGTCCAGCTCGCGCAGCCGGCCGCGGTTGCGGTCGTCGCTGCCCAGCCGCCGCTTGAGGGCGGTGTTCTCGCGTTCGAGCGCGGAGATCCGGCTGCTGCGGTCGCCCGAGTCCCGTACGGCCGCGATGGCGTCGCCGACCGGGTCGACGGCGGCGGCCACGCCCTCCTCCACCGGGCCGAGGACGGAGGCGGCCGCGTGCCGGGGGCCGTCGAGCGGGGACTGTTCACCACCACGGATGTCGACCGTGATCAGCGCGAAGGCGATCGCGATCAGCAGCACCAGCAGCAGCCGGCTCTCTCGTGTGTCCCTCACGTGCGGCGGCGGGCCCTTCTCGTGGGACCGCCCGGCTGCGGGACCGGGCGGTCATCGGAAGCGTTCTGCCTGTATATCAGGTTGTTCCGGCGCCATCGGCGCGCCGGGGGCCGGGGGCGTGCGCCCTACCGGCGGGGCTGGGCGTCCAGCACCTGCTGGAGGGCCTCGAACTCCTCCACGCACTTGCCGGAACCCAGGGCGACGGAGTCCAGCGGGTCCTCGGCGATGTGGATCGGCATGCCGGTCTCGCGGCGCAGCCGCTCGTCGAGGCCGCGCAGGAGGGCGCCGCCGCCGGTGAGAACGATTCCGCGGTCCATCACGTCACCGGAGAGCTCCGGCGGGCACTTGTCGAGGGTGGTCTTGACCGCGTCGACGATGGAGTTGACGGGCTCCTCGATGGCCTTGCGGACCTCGGCGGCCGAGATGACGACGGTCTTGGGCAGGCCGCTGACGAGGTCACGACCGCGGATCTCGGTGTGCTCGTCCTGCTCCAGGTCGTAGGCCGAGCCGATGGTGATCTTGATTTGTTCGGCGGTGCGCTCGCCCAGCAGGAGGGAGTACTCCTTCTTGATGTGCTGGATGATCGCGTTGTCGAGCTCGTCGCCGGCGACCCGGATGGACTGCGCGGTGACGATGCCGCCGAGGGAGATCACGGCGACCTCGGTGGTGCCGCCGCCGATGTCGACGACCATGTTGCCGGTCGCCTCGTGGACGGGCAGGCCCGAGCCGATGGCCGCGGCCATGGGCTCCTCGATGATGTGCACCTGCCGGGCGCCGGCCTGGGTGGAGGCCTCGATCACCGCACGCCGCTCGACCCCGGTGATGCCGGAGGGCACGCAGACGACGACGCGCGGACGGGCCATCCAGCGGCGCTTGTGGATTTTGAGGATGAAGTAGCGGAGCATCCGCTCGGTGATCTCGAAGTCGGCGATGACTCCGTCCTTGAGCGGGCGGACCGCGACGATGTTGCCGGGGGTCCGGCCGATCATCTTCTTGGCCTCGGCACCGACCGCGAGGATCCCACCGGTGTTGGTATTGATCGCGACGACTGACGGCTCGTTGAGGACGATCCCGCGGCCTCTGACGTACACCAGCGTGTTGGCGGTCCCGAGGTCGACAGCCATGTCACGGCCGATGAACGACATGTTGTTCCCCATGAGGATACGTCTGGCCTTCCCAGTTTGAGCGATTGCTTACTTGAGGTCGGCAGGTGTGGTGCGCTGCGGGGCGCGGAGCTTCATCGTAGTCTCGCCCACTCGAACGTGGCGCGAGGGTTCCTCCGCCATTGTCGGCGGAACACGAGCTGCCCCCAGTAATGGTGACGTCGTGTCGGAGTGAGAGGTTCCCTCGTTCGGCGCGGCATATGCCAGAGGGCGACCGAAAAGAAATCGGTCGCCCCTGATCAGAATGGATGTTCCCCTGATCCGCTATCAGGCAAGGCCGGGAAAGAAAATCTTGATTTCCCGCTGTGCGGACTCCTCGGAGTCCGAGGCGTGGATGAGGTTCTCGCGCGTGATGGTGCCGAAGTCACCACGGATGGAGCCGGGAGCGGCCGAGATGGGGTCGGTCGGGCCCGCCAGCGCCCGGATGCCCTCGATCACGCGCTCGCCCTCGACGACCATGGCGACGACCGGGCCGGAGGACATGAAGCCCATCAGCGGCTCGTAGAACTCACGGCCGACGTGCTCGGCGTAGTGCTGCTCGAGCGTGGCGCGGTCCAGGGTGCGCAGTTCCAGCGCGCTGATCGTCCAGCCGGCCTTCCGCTCGATGCGGGCGACGATCTCGCCGATCAACGACCGCTTGACCGCGTCCGGCTTGAGGAGGACGAGGGTGCGCTGGCTCATACTGCGGCTCCTTGCAGGCAATCAAGTGTGGTGGGCCAGAGGGTACAGGGGCGCGGCGCAGGAAGGGCACCCGGACCAAGATCGCCGACCAGCCCGCGCTGAACGACGTCGGGCGGCTCACCTCCGCCTGCGCGGAGCAGCGGTCCGGGTGCCGGGCCAGTACAGCACCCGGCACCGACAACCGAGCTCTACGCGGCGTCAGCCGCCGCGGCGGCGAATCGCGCCTTCGCCTCGTCGACCTTGCGGCCGAAGTGGACCGAGGCCCACCACAGGCCGGCGAAGACCGCGCCGAGGATGAACATCATCGGGACGACCAGGCCGCTGGCGATCAGGCCGATCTGCAGCGCCCAGCCCAGCTGGACGCCGCCCGGCCGCGTGAGCATCCCGCACAGCAGCACGCTCAGCACCATCGCCGTGCCGCTGACCGCCCAGACCGTGCCCGTGGACAGGTCCGAGGTCTGCATGGCCACCAGGCCGGCGAAGCCGATGACGAAGAATTCACCGATCAGAGTGCTCGCGCACAGCGTCCTCATGTCAGCCCCTTCCCAACAGCAGCCGGGCCTCGCCGACCGTGATCACCGAGCCGGTCACCAGGACGCCGGCGCCGGAGTACTCGCCCTCCTCCTCCGCGAGGGTGATCGCGGCCTCGAGGGCGTCGTCCAGGCGCGGCTCGACCTGGACGCGCTCGGAGCCGAAGACCTCGACGGCCAGTGCCGCGAGCTCGTCGACGTCCATGGCGCGCGGGGTGGAGTTCCGGGTGACGACGACCTCGGCGAAGATCGGCTCGAAGGCCTCCAGCACGCCGCGCACGTCCTTGTCGGCGCTGGTGCCGACGACGCCGACGAGGCGGCTGAAGCCGAAGGCCTCGGTGATGCCGTCGGCGGTGACCCGGGCGCCCGCCGGGTTGTGCGCGGCGTCGAGGACGACCGTGGGGCTGCGGCGCACGACCTCCAGCCGGCCCGGCGAGGTGACGGAGGCGAAGGCGCGGCGGACGGTGTCGATGTCGAGCGTGCGGGCGTGCTGCGCGCCGATGCCGAAGAACGCCTCGACGGCGGCGAGCGCGACGGCGGCGTTGTGCGCCTGGTGGGCGCCGTAGAGGGGGAGGAAGAGGTCCTCGTAGTCGCCGCCGAGGCCGCGCAGGGTCAGCAGCTGGCCGCCGACGGCGACCTCGCGGGCGGTGACGCCGAACTCCATGCCCTCGCGGGCGACCGTGGCGTCGACGCCGACGGCGTGCTTGAGCAGCACCTGGGCCGCGTCCACCGGCTGCTGGGCGAGCACGACGGTGGCGCCGGACTTGATGATCCCGGCCTTCTCGCCGGCGATGTCGCCGGGGGTGGAGCCGAGCCGGTCGGTGTGGTCGAGCGAGATGGGGGTGACGACGGCGACGGAGCCGTCGACGACGTTGGTCGCGTCCCAGGTGCCGCCCATGCCGACCTCGACGACGGCGACGTCGACGGGGGCGTCGGCGAAGGCCGCGTAGGCCATGCCCGTGAGCACCTCGAAGAAGGAGAGGCGGTGCTCCTCGCGCTCGTCGACCATCCGGACGTACGGCTCGATGTCGCGGTAGGTCTCGATGAAGCGCTCGGCGGCGATCGGGGCGCCGTCCAGGCTGATGCGCTCGGTGACGGACTGGACGTGCGGGCTGGTGTAGCGGCCGGTGCGCAGGTCGAAGGCGGCCAGGAGGGCCTCGATCATGCGGGCGGTGCTGGTCTTGCCGTTGGTGCCGGTGATGTGGATGGAGGGGTAGGCGCGCTGCGGCTGGCCCAGGATGTCCATCAGGGCTTCCATGCGGACCAGCGAGGGGTCCAGCTTGGTCTCGCCCCAGCGGCCCGCGAGCTCGGCCTCCACCTCGCGCAGCGCCCGGTCCACCTCGGGGTCCTCCGGGCGGGCGGGCACGCCGTCGCCCTGCGGGGGGCCGCCCTGGGTGCGCAGGGTGCGGCTCCCGGCCTCGATCACGGCAAGGTCGGGGTCGCGGTCGGTCTCGGCTTCGACGATCTCCTCGAACCGGTCGGCCGGACCGGTTTCGCCGGGTTCGCCGGGTTCGATATCGCCGTTTTCGTCGTTCAGGGGGCGCTCGCTCACGGCGCCCAGTCTACGGACCGGGGGCGCGCGGAGGCCGGGGGCACCCGCCGGGACATCGGGAGCGCGCGCATCCGCTTTGACATACGGTTTTTCCGGAAGATCCGTTGAGTGAGTCTTCCGCGGCCGGGCCGGCGAGTGACCGGCGGGCGTTCGGCAGGTGAGAGCCATGGGGTCCGAGGACCGGGACCGGCTCCAGGCGGTCCTGGAGGCGCTGCCGGCCGGCGCGGTGCTGCAGAGCCCGTCCGACGAGGTGCTGGCGGTCAACCGGCGGTTCACCGCCATGTTCGGCGCGGACGGCAGGGCGGGGCTCTCCCCCGGCCGGCACGTCCACCGGGTGGCCGAGCTCGCGCTGGGCGACGGGCGCGTCGTCCGGCGCGTGGTCGAGCCGCTGCGCAAGGACGGCGAGTACCTGGGCGCCCTGTGGATGTTCACGGACATCAGCGACGCCAAGCGGCGCGAGCACGACCTGGAGCGCGACAACCGGGCGCTGACGGAGCTGGCGCGGCAGCGCAACACCTTCACCGCGGCCGCCTCCCACGAGCTGCGCACCCCGCTCACCTCCATCAGCAGCTTCGGCGAGCTGCTGGCGGACCCCGCCTTCGGCACGCTCACCGCCGAGCAGGCCTCCTTCCTCGACGCCATCCGGCGCAACGCCGGGCGGATGCAGCGCGTGATCTCCGACCTGCTGCTGACCACCCGCCTGCGGGCCTCCGGGCCGGAGCTGGAGTTCACCCCCGTGGACGTACCGCGGATGCTGCAGGACGCCGTCATGGACCAGATGGGGGCGGTCGAGCGGGCGGGGCTGTTCGCCGTGCTGGACTGCGCGAGCGGCCCCGCCCTGCGCGGCGACGGGCACCGGCTGCGGCACGTGCTGGGCAACCTGCTGGAGAACGCCGCGAAGTTCACCCCGCCCGGCGGCGAGATCACCGTCACGGCCGCGCCCCGCGGCCCGTACTGGGACATCGAGGTGGCCGACACCGGCATCGGCATCCCCGAGGAGTCCCGGAACGAGATCTTCACCGGCTTCGTACGGGCGTCCAACGCCCGCTCCGGCGGCTACCCCGGGACGGGGCTGGGCCTGGCCATCGGCCGCAGCGTCGTCGAGCAGCACGGCGGCGCCATCTCGGCCGGGGGCCGGGAGGGGGAAGGCGCCGTCTTCCGCGTCCGGCTGCCGATCGCGGGCCCGCCGGCCACCGGCCGGGAGGGCGCGTGAACCCCACCCCGGCCCGGGAGGGCGCATGACCCGCACACCGGCCCCGGAGGCCGCATGACCCGCATCCTCGTCGTGGAGGACGATCCCGACCTCGGCCTCGCCCTGCGCGTCCTGCTCACCCGCGCCGGCTACGAGGTGGCCCACGCCGACGACGGCCGCGAGGCCCTGCGGCTGCTGTTCGCCGAGCGGCCGGGCCTGCTGCTCCTGGACATCGGGCTGCCCGGCCTCGACGGCTGGGAGGTGCTCGAGCGCACCCGGGACATGAGCGACCTGCCCGTCCTGCTGCTCACCGCCCGCGGCGCCGAGAGCGACCGCGTGCGCGGACTGCGCGCCGGCGCGGACGACTACCTGCCCAAGCCCTTCGGCAACGACGAGCTGCTGGCCCGGGTCGAGGCCCTGCTGCGGCGCAGCGCCCCCGCCCGCTGGGCGGGGGACTCCTTCGGCGGCGACGGGCTGCGGCTGGTGCCCGAGCGGCGCTCGGCCGTCTGGCAGGGGCACGAGGCGCGGCTCAGCGACATCGAGTACCGGCTGCTGCAGGTGCTCGTCCGCAACCGGGGCCGGGTGATCACCACCGACCAGCTGCTCGACCGGGTGTGGGACGACCCGGAGGGCACGGGCCGGGAACGGGTGAAGTTCGCGGTGCTGCGGCTGCGGCGCAAGCTGCGCCAGGCCGCCGGGGACGAGGCCGCCGACCCGCTGGAGGCCGTGCGCGGCCTGGGCTACCGCTACCGCGCGCCGGACGGGCCGGGCGGCGGCGCGGCGGGCGGGCAGGGGGCCGAAGGTCCCTGACCCGGCCGGGACCTAGGTCACCGATCATCGAGTCGCAACCGTCCGGCAACCGAAGGCCCCCCGGAAGGGCAACCGGGGAACCGCAGGCTCTGGTGCTGTCACTACACGCCAGCAGCCCCAGGAGTCCCTCGTGCAGCCCCTGCCCCCGCGGAGTGTCGCCGTCGTCCTCGGTACCCGGCCCGAGCTGGTCAAGCTCACCGACCTCGTGCGCCTGCTGGGCCCTGCGGCCCACCTGGTGCACACCGGACAGCACTACGACGAGGAGCTGTCGGGCCGCTTCCTGACCGAGCTGGGCCTGCCCGAGCCGACCTTCCTGACCGGCGTCGGCGGCCGGCCGCGCGCGGTGCAGATATCCGCCGCCCTCGCCCAGCTCGACGCGCTCTTCACCGCCGAGCCGCCGCTGGCCGTCGTCGTCCAGGGCGACACCAACGCAGCCCTCGCCGGCGCCCTGGCCGCCAACGCCCGCGGCATCCCCCTGGTGCACGTCGAGGCGGGCCTGCGCAGCCACGACCGCAACATGCCCGAGGAGCACAACCGGGTCCTGATCGACCGCATCGCCGACGTGCTGTGCGCCGCCACCGAGGACAACCGCGCGAACCTGCTCGCCGAGGGCGTCGAGGACGCCCGCATCGCCGTCACCGGCAACACCGTCGTCGAGGCCGTGCGCAACCAGCTGCCCGGCGAGCGGGAGCGCGCCGCGCTCCTGGCCCGGCACGGGCTCGTGGCCGACGGCTACGTCCTGGCCACCGTGCACCGCCCCGAGAACACCGACTCGGCCGAGGCGCTGCGGGCGATCCTGCGCGAGCTGGGCGCCCTCGCCGCCGCCGACCGCCCGGTCGTGCTGCCGCTGCACCCGCGCACCCGGGCCCGCGTGGAGGCCGCCGGCCTCACGGACCTGCTGGCCCCGCTCACGGTGACCGCTCCCCTGGGCTACTCCGAGTTCCTCGCCCTGGCCCGCCACTCCGCGCTGCTGGTGTCCGACTCCGGCGGCATCCAGGAGGAGTGCACGGTCCTGGGCCGCCCGCTGGTGGTCGTCCGCCGCTCCACGGAGCGGCCGGAGGCCATGGCGGACTTCGCGGACCTGGTCGAGCCGGGCGCCGCCATCGGCGCGGCCGCGCGCCGCCGCCTCGCGGAGGGTGCGGCGGGCCTGGAGCGCCTCGCGGCGCTTCCCAGCCCGTTCGGCGACGGTCTCGCGTCGGACCGCATCGTCACGCTGCTGGTCGCGATCGGCGCGCCGCGGCAACTGGCTGCCGCGGCGTAAAACGCCCGGCCCAGCCGCCCGTACCGCCCCGCCCCCGCGTTCCAGGAGTCTCGCCCCCGTATGTTCTCCAGTCCCTTCCTCCTCGTCTTCCCCTTCTTCCTCCTGCTGTGCTTCCTGCTCTACTGGGCCGGCGCGCGGCACGCGTACACGCGCCGCCCCGCCGTCGAGAACGGCGACCCGCACGCCTTCGACTGGCACTTCTTCGTGCCCTGCCGGGACGAGGAGGCCGTGGTCGGCACCACCGTGAGCCGGCTGCGCGCCGACCACCCGGGTGCGCACGTGTGGGTCATCGACGACGACAGCGACGACCGCACCGGCGCGATCGTGGCCGCGCTGGCCGACGAGGACCGTCGCGTCCACCTCGTCCGCCGGCACCGCCCCCACGCCCGCCAGGGCAAGGGCGCGGCCCTGAACGCCGCGTACGACGAGCTGAACCAGTTCCTGTCCAAGGACACCGACCGCGAGCGCGCCGTGGTGTGCGTCATCGACGCCGACGGGCAGCTCGACCCGCACGCCCTGGCCCGCGTCAGCGGCCCGCAGGGCTTCGGCGACCCGGAGACCGGCGGCGTGCAGGTCAGCGTCCGGATGCGCAACACCGACGACCCGCGGCCGCTGGCCGACGCCGGCCGGCTCCGCAACGCCTTCGCCCGCCTGCTGGTGCGCATGCAGGACATGGAGTTCTCCGTCTCCAACGCCGGCATGCAGCTGCTGCGCGGCCGCACCGGCTCCGTGGGCCTCGGCGGCAACGGCCAGTTCACCCGGCTGTCCTCGCTCGACCGCATAGCCGCCGCCGAGCGCCGCCCCTGGCAGCGCGGCGCGCTGCTGGAGGACTACGAGCTGGGCCTGCACATGATCCTCACCGGTGACCGGATAACCCATATGGCCGACACCTGGGTCTCCCAGGAGGGCCTGCCGCACGGCCGCCGCTTCCTGACCCAGCGCACCCGCTGGGCCCAGGGCAACCTGCAGTGCGTCCGCTACGCGCCGCGCATCGTCTCCTCCCGCCACTACGGCGGCAAGGGCGTGCTGGAGACGCTCTACACCTTCCTGCAGCCCGTGGCCCACCTGGTCACGCTCGCGCTGTGCGCCGTGATGTTCGCCCTCCTCGGCCTCACGGCCGCCCGGGACGGCGTGGGCGAGGCCTTCGGCGGCATGCTGGCCCTGTGGCCGCTGGTGCTGGCGCTGGCCGTGGTGTCCGTGCTGCCGTTCGTGCTGTGGGGCCCGGTCTACCGCCGCGACCGGGCGTCCGACCGGTCGATGCTGACCGCCCTGCTGTGGGGGCTGGCACTGTGGCTGTACGCGTACCACCTCTTCCCGGCCTCCGCCCGCGGGTTCGCCCGCATGCTGCGGGGCCGCAACGGCTGGGCCAAGACGCGCCGCAACGCCGAGCGCGTGGAGTCGGGCCCGGTGGCCATCGAGGCCTGAGCCCCCGTCATGAGTTCGGTCACAGAAATGACCGACGGGACAACTTTGCGTGCCGTTCCGCCATCTGACCGCCGGTGATATCTATGCCCGGAACGGTTCCGGGTGGCGGAACGGAGCGTTGTGCGAATACCGGAACTCAGCTCGCGGATGCACTTGCTGCTGCTCACCGCGTGGGCAGTGCTCTGGTTCATCGTCGTCGAGCCCAGCGGCGGCTTCTCCTGGCACTACCTGCGCACCGGCGGTGAGCTGATCTACGAGGGCGGCTCCTCGGGCGACGGCGGGCTCAACCTCTACGCCCGCCACCCCGAGCTGCAGATGGGCCCCGTCAGCTTCCTGGTGGCGGGGCTGTTCAACCCCTTCCCGGCCCAGGTCGGGCAGGTGCTGGCCGAGGCCTTCATGTCGGGCCTGGGCCTGGTGATCCTGGTCCTCGCCGGCCGCAGCGCCGCCCGCCACTTCCTGGGCACCGGCACCAACCACCAGCGGCTGCGGCAGCGGGTGCTCGTCGCGGGCCTGGCCTTCATCCCCATGTGGATCGAGGTGTCGGTCCGCTTCGCCCATCTGGACGACGTCCTCGCGCTGTTCTTCACCGCGCTCGCGGTCTACTACCTCACGCGCTGCAACGCGGCCGCGACCGGCATCTGCATGGCCCTGGCCCTGGACTCCAAGCCCACCGCGCTGGCGTTCCTGCCGCTGCTGCTGGCCCTGCCGAAGGAGCGGTGGCTGCGCGCGGGCCTGTGGTGCGTGGGACTGGTGGCGGTGGCGTGGCTGCCGTTCTTCATCGTCGACCCGCAGTCGTTCGCCGCGGCGAAGTTCACCATCCCCAACAACCCGGCGTCCGCGCTGCGCTGGCTGGGCGCCAACGACCCCGAGACCCCCCACTGGGCCCGGCCCGCCCAGGCCGCGCTCGGTCTGGGCCTGGGCGCGATCGCCGTCTGGCGCGGCCGGTGGGCGGCGGTGGTGCTGCTGGGCGCCAACGCCCGCATCGTCCTGGACCCCAGCGTCTACACCTACTACACCGCCTCCGTGCTGCTGGGCACCCTGCTGTGGGACGTGTGCGGTCAGCGGCGGCTGGTGCCGTGGTGGAGCTGGATCGCGCTGCTGGTGCTCTACGGCAGCGTGTTCGTCGTGCCGGACGAGTCGGTCAAGGGCCTGATCCGGCTGGGGTTCGTGGTGGTCTCGACGGCGTACGTGCTGTTCGCGCCCGTACGCGACCGCCGGGACCGGAACCAGCACAGGCCCCTCGACCGGGTGGACGAGGAGCCTGTGGAGGGGCCGTGGGGCCCCATGTGGGATCCGGGTCGTACGAAGCCGTGGGCGCGCCCGGGCCGTACGGGACCCCGGGCGCGCTAGCCCTCGAACGTCTGCCCGGGGGCGTCAGCCCTTGGGCAGGCCCTCGAGCTGGGCGGTGATCCGCTCGATGTCGGCCTCGGCCTTCGACAGACGCGTGCGGATCTTCTCCACGGCCGCCTCGGCGGCCTTGGCGAGGAACGCCTCGTTGCCGAGCTTGGCCGTGCACTGCGCCTTGTCCTTCTCGGCCGCGGCCAGCGCCTTGGCCAGGCGCTTGCGCTCGGCCTCGACGTCGATCGTGCCGGACAGGTCGAGGGCGACCGTGGCACCGGCGATCGTCAGGGTCGCGGTGGCGTGGAAGCCGTCCTCGGCCGGCTGCAGGCGCAGCAGCTGGCGGATCGCGCCCTCGTGGGCGGCGAGCGAGGTGCCGGACAGGTCCAGCTTCGCCGGGACGCGCTGACCGGGCTGGAGGCCCTGGTCGGAGCGGAAGCGGCGGACCTCGGTGATCACCTGCTGGAGGTTCTCGATCTCGGTCTCGGCCCCGGCGTCACGGAACCCGCTGTCCTTGGGCCAGTCGGCGACGACGACCGACTCCTTGCCGGTGAGCGTGGTCCACAGCGCCTCGGTGACGAAGGGCATCACCGGGTGCAGCAGCCGGAGCGTGACGTCGAGGACCTCGCCGAGCACGCGCGCGGAGACCTTGGCCGGCTCGCCGCCGCCCATGAACGTGGTCTTGGACAGCTCGACGTACCAGTCGAAGACCTCGTCCCACGCGAAGTGGTAGAGGGCGTCGGTGAGCTTGGCGAACTGGTAGTCGTCGTAGTACGCGTCGGCTTCCGCGATGGCGGCGTTGAGGCGGGAGAGGATCCAGCGGTCGGTGGCCGACAGCTCCTCGGCCGGCGGCAGCTCGCCCTCGACCGTGGCGCCGTTCATCAGCGCGAAGCGGGTGGCGTTCCAGATCTTGTTGGCGAAGTTGCGGGAGGCCTGGACCCAGTCCTCGCCGATCGGCACGTCGGTGCCCGGGTTCGCGCCCTTGGCCAGGGTGAAGCGGACGGCGTCGGAGCCGTACTCGTTCATCCAGTCCAGGGGGTCGACGGCGGTGCCCGACGACTTCGACATCTTCTTGCCGAACTGGTCACGGACCAGACCGGTGAGCGCGATCGTGTGGAACGGCGGCTCGCCGTCCATCGCGTACAGGCCGAACATCATCATCCGGGCGACCCAGAAGAAGATGATGTCGTGGCCCGTCAGCAGGACGTCGGTGGCGTAGAACTTCTCCAGGTCCGGGGTCTTCTCCGGCCAGCCGAGCGTGGAGAAGGGCCACAGACCGGAGGAGAACCAGGTGTCCAGGACGTCCGGGTCCTGCGTCCAGCCCTCGCCGGCCGGCGGCTGCTCGTCGGGACCGACGCAGACGGTCTCGCCGTCCGGGCCGTACCAGACGGGGATGCGGTGGCCCCACCACAGCTGGCGCGAGATGCACCAGTCGTGCATGTTGTCGACCCAGTCGAAGTAGCGCTTCGACATGTCGGCCGGGTGGATCTGGACCTTGCCGTCGCGCACGGCGTCGCCGGCCGCCTTGGCGAGCGGCTCGACCTTGACCCACCACTGCATGGACAGGCGCGGCTCGAGCGTCGTCTTGCAGCGCGAGCAGTGGCCGACGGAGTGGACGTACGGGCGCTTCTCGGCCACGATCCGGCCCTCGGCGCGCAGGGCGCCGACGATCGCGGAACGGGCCTCGAAACGGTCCAGGCCGAGGAACGGGCCATGGACGGTGATCACGCCGCGCTCGTCCATGACCGTCATCGACTCCAGGCCGTGGCGCTGGCCGATGGCGAAGTCGTTGGGGTCGTGGGCCGGCGTGACCTTGACGGCGCCGGTGCCGAACTCGGGGTCGACGTGGGTGTCGGCGACGACCGGGATCGAGCGGTCGGTCAGCGGCAGCTTGATCCGCTTGCCGATGAGGTGGGCGTAGCGCTCGTCGTCCGGGTGGACGGCCACGGCGGTGTCGCCCAGCATCGTCTCGGCCCGGGTCGTGGCGACGACCAGCGTGTCCTCGCCCTCGCCGTACGTGATGGAGACGAGCTCGCCGTCGTCGTCCTGGTACTCGACCTCGATGTCGGAGATCGCGGTGAGGCAGCGCGGGCACCAGTTGATGATGCGCTCGGCGCGGTAGATCAGCTCGTCGTCGTAGAGCTTCTTGAAGATCGTCTGGACGGCCTTGGAGAGGCCCTCGTCCATGGTGAAGCGCTCACGGCTCCAGTCGACGCCGTCACCGAGGCGGCGCATCTGGCCGAGGATCTTGCCGCCGTACTCCTCCTTCCACTGCCACACGCGCTCGGTGAACGCCTCGCGGCCCAGGTCGTGGCGGGAGACGCCCTCCTTGCCGAGCTCGCGCTCGACCACGTTCTGCGTGGCGATGCCGGCGTGGTCCATGCCCGGCAGCCACAGCGCCTCGAAGCCCTGCATGCGCTTGCGCCGGGTGAGGGCGTCCATCAGCGTGTGCTGGAAGGCGTGGCCCAGGTGGAGCGAGCCGGTGACGTTCGGCGGGGGGATGACGATGGTGTACGCGGGCTTGTCGCTCTTGGCATCGGCAGTGAAGTAACCGCGCTCTACCCAGCGCTCGTACAGCGGTCCCTCTACCGCGGCCGGCGCGTACTGGGTCGGCAGTTCGGGGGCGCTGTCTGGTGTCTGCTGAGTGTTCTCGGTCACGGGGGGAATTCTACGGGGCGGGGGTGACAGCTCACGAACCCGTTTCCGCCCCGGCCCGGCCCCGCCGTAAGCGACGGATAAACGATCGTGAAGGATGGCCTACCCATGTCGGTCGAGTCGCAGAGGCAACGATGAGCCACCAGCAGCCGGGCCCGTACGGAGGCGGCATATCGCCGCAGCCGCCTCAGCAGCCGACCCCCTACGGACAGCCCGGCGGGTACGGACAGCAGGGTGCGTACGGGCAGCCCGGCGCCTACGGGCAGCAGCCCGGCGGCTACGGCTATCCCGGTCCGTACGGCCATCCGGGGATGCAGCAGGCTCCGTACCCGGCTCAGTACCCGGCTCCGTACCCGCCGCCGGTCCCGCCGCACGGCGGCGGCAAGGGCAAGGCCATCGGCATCGCGCTCGGCGCGGTGATCGTCGTCGGTGCCGTCGTGATCGGCGGCTTCCTCTTCTTCGCGGGCGGCAGCTCGGTCCCCGACGACGGCAAGCGCTACAAGCTGACGACGCCGGAGAAGGTCGTCGGCGAGTACGAGCTGGACCGCGAGGCGAAGCTGCCGGAGTTCGGCGCGGCCGCGAAGGACGACCTCAGGGGCATGGGGGTGGCCGACCCCGAGACCGTCACGGGGGTGTACCAGACCCCCGGCGCGAAGCTCACCGGCAAGCAGCTCAGGTTCATGGGCGCCTGGGGACGCATCAAGAAGCCCGAGGCCGTGGTGGACAACATGCTCACCGGCATGCGCACCGCCAACAGCAAGAAGTCCAGCCAGCTGGAGCTCACCGGCAGCCCGAGGACGGTCTCCCCGAGCGGCTTCGACGACGGCGTGATGAAGTGCCAGGCGGTCCGTCTGGTAGCCGCCAACACGCCGGGCGGCGAGCACCCCATGATGCAGCTGTGCGTCTGGGCCGACCACAGCACCACCGCGGCGGTGTTCTCCGTCGACATGGCAACCGCCATGGCGGGCAAGGAGACATCACTGGACGAAGCGGGCCAGCTCACCGCGAAGCTCCGCCAGGACCTGCGGGTGGAGATCCCGAAGAAGTAGCGCGACGCGCCATCGGCGAGGATGGCGCGCAACCGTACCGCCGCGAGTCCCGTGGCGGTGAGAGACGCGAAGGCAACGATGACCGACCAGCAGCCGAACCCGTACGGCGGTGGCATACCGCCGCAGCAGCCTCCTCAGCAGCCGCCGCTGCCGCCTCAGCAGCCCCAGGGGCAGCCCCAGCCCAACCCGTACGCCCAGCCGGGGCAGTACGCCCAGCCGAACCCGTACGCCCAGCAGCCGGGCATGCCGGGCGGACCGGGCATGCCCGGCCAGTACCCGCCGCAGATGCCCCCGCCGGTGCCCCCGCAGGGCGGCGGCAAGGGCAAGGCCATCGGCATCGCGGTCGGCGCCGTCATCCTCGTCGGCGCGATCGTGGGCGGCGGCATCGTCCTCCTGGGCGGCAAGGACGACAAGTCCGACGACGCCAAGCCCAAGGCGAGCGACACCCCGTCGGCGAGCGCGAGCAGCGCCGCCCCGTCCCCGACTCCGGTCGCCGGCAAGCGCTACAAGATCGCCACTCCGGACACCGTCCTCGGCGAGTACAAGTACGACGCCAGCGGCAGCAACGACGGCTTCGCCGGCAAGGACAAGAGCCAGCTCGCCATCGTCGGCATCAAGAACGCGCAGAGCATCGCCGGCGCGTGGAAGACCGACGGCGCAGCCCTCACCCGCAAGGCCCTGCGCCTGAGCGGCCTTTGGGGCGAGGTCGCCAACCCCGAGAGCACCGTGGACAGCATGTTCCTGAGCGTCTCGCTGGCCTCCAAGGACGACAGCAAGACCAAGCTCGAGGGCAAGCCGGAGGCCGTCACCCCCGCGGGGCTCGACGACGGCGCCGTGATGAAGTGCCAGAGGACGGAGATCAAGGACGCCACGGCGCCCAAGCCCATCAAGATGCCGCTGTGCATCTGGGCCGACCACAGCACGGTCGGCAGCGTCTTCGTGGTCGACGCGGCGAAGGTCCTCAACGAGGAGGACATCCCCCTCGACACCGCGGCCGACCTCACGGCGAAGCTGCGCCGCGAGACGCGCGTCGAAATCCCGTAACGGTCGGCCCCGGCAACGGAGACGGGACTGTTCCGAAACCGTTGCGTCCCCGAGGTAAGGCTGGGATAAGCCATCCGCAAGGATGTTGACCATCTGTCGCGTGAGCACCCCCACCGCTGTCGCGCACGCCCCCACCGAAGAGAGACACGATGACCTACCCCCAGCAGCCGGGCCCCTACGGCCAGCCTCCCCAGCAGCCGGCCCCGTACGGCCAGCCCGGTGCCCCCGGTTACGGCTACCCGCAGCAGCCCCCGGCGCCGGCGGCGCCGTACGGCGCCCCGCCGCAGCAGCCGCACCCGGGCGGCTGGGGCCAGCCGCAACAGCCGGGCATGCCGGGCCCGTACGGCCAGCAGCCGGGCATGCCGGGCGTTCCGGGCCAGTACCCGCCGCCGATGCCGCCCCAGGGCGGCGGCAAGGGCAAGACGATCGGCATCGTGGTGGGCGCCCTCGTGGTGGTGGGCGCCATCGTGGGCGGCGTCGTCTTCTTCACGGGCGCCGGGGGCGGTGACGGTGAGGTGAAGCCGTACACGATGGTGATGCCGGAGAAGTTGCTCGACGGGAAGTACACCAAGAGCACGACGCCGGGCGCCTCGGCCGGCAAGGACACCGAGGACATCACCGACGACAAGTCCGCCAAGGAGATGGGCATCTCCAACGGCACGGGCGTCAAGGGCAACTACACCAACGACCAGAAGCAGACGCTTTATGTCGCGGGCGCGTACGGCGAGCTCTCCGACCCCCAGAAGACGGTCGACGCCATGATCGCCAAGATGGACGAGGGCGCGAAGAAGAGCCAGTCCCAGTTCAAGGCGCAGGTCGAGACGGTCACTCCCTGGACCACGTTCACTCCGAGCGGCTTCGACGGCACGGTCGTGAAGTGCGAGACCAAGAAGTCCACGGTCTCCATGGGCGCGATGACCAGCTCCGCCGACGTCAGCATCTGCATCTGGGGCGACTCGAGCGCGGTCGGCATGGTCCGGCACTCGATCTCGAAGGTCTCGGGCGGCCTGTCCGGAAGCACGGGCCCCACGGGCGCCACCGGCAACGTCATGTCGGCCCAGGAACTCTCCGAGGCCACCGCCAAGGTCCGCAACGAGGTCCGCAAGGAGAAGTAGGCCGGCGACGGCCCTACGGGGGATTCACATGAGCCACAACCAGCCGGGCCCGTACGGCCCGCCACCGCCGATACCGCCGCAGCAGCCGCAGCCGTACGGCCAGCCCGGCCAGCCCGGCCAGCCCGGAGCCTGGGGCCCGCCTCAGCAGCCGGGCCCGTACTACGGCCAGCAGCCGATGCCGCCCATGCAGCCCCAGGGCGGACAGGGCGGCGGCAAGGGCAAGGTGATCGGTCTCGCGGTCGGCGCCGTTGTCGTGGTCGGCGCGATCGTGGGCGGCGTCCTGTTCTTCACGGGCGGGAGCGAGAGCGACGGCAAGGTGAAGCCGTACACGATCGTGATGCCGGAGAAGCTGCTCGACGGGAAGTACACCAAGCAGTCCGTCGACGGCATGAAAGAGACCGAGGACATCAGCAACGACGCCAAGGCCAAGGCGATGGGCATCGTCAACGGCATGGCCGTGAAGGGTGCTTACCGCAACGACGAGAAGCAGAAGCTCCGGGTGACCGGCCTCTACGGCGAGATCGCCGACCCCGCCAAGACGGCGGACGCGATGCTCGCGAAGATGGACGAGAACCAGAAGCGCAGCGCGGAGACGTTCAAGGCGAATATCGAGACCGTCTCACCGACCGCCGCCTATCACCCGGGCGACTTCGACGGCACGGTCATGAAGTGCCTGACCCAGAAGGCCGACAGGACCGCCGGCCCCACGTCGACCCACACGGAGGTCAGCACCTGCGTCTGGGCCGACAGCAGCGCGGTCGGCGTCGTCGAGCACCAGGTCACCAAGACGTCCGGCGGCATCGCCGGAACCGTCACCTCCGCCTCCGGCAACGTCATGTCGGCCAAGGACCTCGCCGAAGCCACGGCCGAGATCCGCAACGCGGTCCGCAAGGAAAAGTGACAGGCGACGGCCGCCGCGATGTCCGAGCCCGGCATCGCGGCGGCCGTTTGCTTCACCTGACAAGCGTTGCACGCCAGGGCCGGTGGATGATCTCACGGAAGGCCGTGTGGGACGGGTTGCGCCCTAAATGCCGGAAGGCCCAGTCGCGCGCGGTCTCGAATACCTCGTCGGCCCCGGACGACGCACCGCACGTGGTGCACCGCATCGCGAAGTCGACGGCCGGCGCCTCTGGCGTCACGTCGGGCCCGATCGTCCAGTCGGCCCACCGGATCACGGTGTGAGCAGTCAACTCCCCCACCTCCCGGCCGACTCCGCGTGGGTGACGGGTCGTACGTCTTCGGGCGCCGCCTCCCACTCCCGGCCGCCGCGCGGTGGTCGGAGTTGCAGCCGGGGGCCTTCGTGGCCCATGACCTGGCCGACCTTGTCGAGGCGCGCGTCGATGACCAACGCGCCCGTCTCCGGGACGGGTTGACGCTCGGGCACAGGGCAGCGGCATACGACCGGTTCGGCGTGATGGCGCCGGATGTCGATGCCGTGGGGGGTGACCAGGGCGAAGACGGCCTGCGGTTCCGACGGAGTCTCGGCAGCCGCCACCGTAATTCTGCGCGGTGAGAACGCCGCCCTTACTCGACGAACCAAGCGGGCGATAGAGTCCCTCACGTCATCAGCTCCTTGTTAGCTGGTGGACACGCCCCCGGACCGGTCGCACGGTCGCGGGGGTCTTGTGATTGAGGCCACTGTAGGCGCCTTGAGGCCCCTGTCTATAGCTAGATACTCGTTCGGGCCTCTATGTTCGATTGGGTGCGAATACATACCCTCCCTGCCGTGATGGAGTACGACCCGACGCGCCCCAAGTGGATCCAGATCGCCGATGTCATCCGGCATCGCATCGCAACCGGCGAGTACCCGCCGAACCACCTGATCTCCGAGGTCCGCATGGAGCAGGAGTTCGATGTCGCTCGCGTAACGGTCCGAAAGGTCACTGCGGCCCTCAGGAAGGAAGGCCTGATCGTCACGACGCCCGGCATGGGCTCGTTCGTGACCCCCCAGGCCCCCACCACCTGACCATGACGCCCTACTCCCTGGCGTTCTACATGGACGTCATCACCTCAGGAACAGTCCTCGGCGCGAAGCCGACGGACACCCCCGACCAGGTGGCGAAGCTCCTGGGGCCGGACTTCGCCGAGAACTCCTTCGACGTCCACAACATGTGGCGTGACTACGGTTTGACGGAGTTCTTCTGGAGCCGCGAGTCCGCCGAGCACCCGTGGGCGGGCCACCACTTCACGCTGCAGGTGCACCGGCTCGCATACGGGCGGAGCGATGCCGTCGAGAAGACGCTCCGGGCCCGGTACGGCCGGTTCGAGCGGCGGCTGCGGTTCGAGAAGCTGCAGCGTCTGCTGGCGAAGCGCGGCACACCGCTCGTCGAGGTCCCTTCGGACCAGTCGCCGCACTACCGCTGGTTCTGGCAGCCCGAGTCACAGGTAGCCGTCAGCGTCATCGGCGAGCGCGACGAGTACCTCACCCCGGGCAACCTCCGGATCGGTGACGTCAACAGCATCACGGCCCCGATGACTGTCGAAGAGGTGGAGTGGCGCAAGCTGCGCCTGCGGCAGCAGCACGGCTAGCGCTCGGGGGCTCGCCAGCGGGGGGCCTCGTCGTCGGGGGCGTCGGGGCTGGGGAAGTGGAAGGGCACGTCGAAGCGTTCGGCCAGGGCCTTGCCGGTGGCCGCGGCCTCCTTGGCCTGGGGCCACATTCCGTCCGTGTCCGGGCCGCGGCGGATCAGTGCCAGCTCCACCTCGTTCCGCGGGTCGTCGAAGAGGGCGACCAGGACCACGAACCAGCCGCTCGTGTCGCCGTCCCAGATCGCCTCCACCGCCACCGGGCGGCCGGGAAGCCCGGCAACGCGGGCGACCAGCGTCTCCACGTCCCGTGGCGGTTCCGGCGTGCGGACGATCCGGTCGGCCAGGGCCTCGTACCGGGCCGCCACCACGGCCTCGCAGTCGTACAGGCCGGGGCGCGGCGCCCGGGAATCGCCCCACAGCGTCTTCACCCCTTCCCACGTCTCGCGCACCGCCAGGATCCGGCTGTCCCGCAGCACGAGACCGTCCACCCGCTCACGCGTCGGCTCCGGAAGGGAGTACCACCACATCTCCATGCCGGCATTACATCCGACCCGCCCGTTCCCCCATGCGGCGGACCGGCTCCGGCGCATGCCGTCCGGGCGGCGGTTGGGCGGCAGGCGGCACGCCGCTAGCTCGCGGCCCCGCTCACGGTGGCGCTCTCGAGCACCTCGTCGACCGTCCGGTTCGCGCTCGGGCCGGCCGGCTGGGTGAGGCCGAGGAGGAAGGCAGAGTGGGTGGCGTCCACCGCGATGAGGGTCATGCGGAGGTGGGCCTCGCCGCCCTTGCCGTCGTTCACCTTCATCACCACCGTGTGCGCGGGGCGGCCGCTGACCGCCGTCGGGCGGGACTCCTCCCGTGTCGAGCTGCCGTCCGGATAGAAGAACTCGGCGTTCGAGCGGGCCGCCCGCTCTGCCTGCCGCTGCAGGTCGGCCTCGGGGATGGCCCCGGCCCGGCCGGCGAGGACGACGCTCCCGCCCTGGCTCCCGCTCCCGCCCGTGCCCGCACCCTCGCTGGGCTTCCCGGTGATCGACGAGGTGAAGGCGCTGATGAGCTTCTTCTTCTCCTCGTGCTTCCAGCCCTCGGGTATCGCGTAGGAGATCCCGGCCGCCTCGTCCGTCACCCGCGGCCGGCCGGCCAGCGGACCGTCGTCGCCGCGCGTCAGCCACCAGGCCGCGCCGCCCCCGGCCGCCAGCACGAGCACGATCACCGCGACGACCCCGGCCACCACGGCCCCGCGCGTCCGCTGCCGGGCCACCGGAAGCGGGAGCGCGGGCGGGAAGGGAGGTGGGTAGCCCGGGTGCGGCGGGTACGGCGGCGGACAGGCGGGAGGGGGCGTGGTCATGCCCCCAGCATGCCGCCCCCGCCGAGCCCCGCCCTGAGCGCTCCTACTCAGATCGCTACTCAGGCCTCCCGCATCCCGGCGAAAAATCCAGGATCACTCGCCGACATGCCAGCTACGATCACCGGCCATGCCTGCCAATACCCTTTCTCCCGCCCACATAATCGGCCGCGCCCTCGACCGCATCGCCGCCGGATACGTCTTCCCCGAACGGGTCGACGCCATGGACAGCGCGCTCCGGGCCCGCCTCGCCGACGGGGCGTACGACGAGCTCGCCGGCCCCGCCCTCTGCGAGGCCGTCACCGCCGATCTCCAACAGGCCTGTCCCGACCGGCATTTGCGGTTGCTGTGGCAGGACGAGCCGCAGTCCATGGAGCCGGCCGACGAGGACGACGGGAAAGCGGCGTTCCTGGCGCTCATGCGGCGCGAGAACCAGGGCGTGCAGCGCTTCGAGTTCCTGAACGACGGGATCGAGGGCGGGGTCGGCTACCTCGACGTCCGGCGCGTCGCCTACCCCAGCGAAGGGGCCCGTACGATCGGCGCCGCCATGGAGCTGGTGGCGAGCACCCGCGCGCTCGTCCTCGACCTGCGCGAGTGCCGCGGTGGCGCACCCGAAGGGGCCGCCATCTGGTGCAGCTACTTCTTCCCCGACGACTCGACGCACCTCAACGACATCTACGAGCGCGCCACCGACACCACCCGCCAGTACTGGACCGCCTCCCACCTGCCCGCGCCGCGCTACCTCGACCGGCCCGTGTACGTCCTCACCAGCGCCACCACCTTCTCCGCCGGCGAGGACATCTCCTACACCCTCCAGGCGCACGGCCGCGCCACGCTCGTCGGCGAGACGACCCGCGGCGGCGCCCACCCCACCGCCCGTTACCCCGTCACCGAGCACATCACCGTCACCGTGCCCTCCGCCCGCACCATCAGCACCGTCACCGGGACCAACTGGGAGGGCGTCGGCGTCGTCCCGGACATCCCGACGGCGGCGGGCGACGCACTCGAGGCCGCCCTGCGGCACATCGGGGAGCACCGCCCGAACGGGTGAACGCCACCCGCAGTCCGTGAGCGCATCATGACCTGCGCCTACATGGACACCCTGGGGTATTGGCTGGAGGCGGCTGTCACCGTGTCCACTGCCGAAGAGATCTTCGTCCACGGCGGCTGAGTCCTCACGACAAACCGCTGAGGGGGCGCCCCGCCATCCGGCCGGGCGCCCCCTCCTCCGTGAGTACTGGCGAGCGCTACGCGCTCTTCTCGTGCCGCTCCCCCGGCTCGTTGCCGCGCGTGCGCGGAACCAGCGTCGGGTTGACGTTCGACTGCACGACGTCCGCGGTGATCACGACCCGGGCGACGTCCTTGCGGGACGGGACCTCGTACATCACCGACATCAGGACCTCTTCCATGATGGCGCGCAGGCCCCGCGCGCCGGTGCCGCGCAGGATCGCCTGGTCGGCGATGGCCTCGAGGGCCGGGCGGTCGAAGTCCAGCTCCACGCCGTCGAGTTCGAAGAGCCGCTGGTACTGCTTCACCAGGGCGTTGCGCGGCTCGACCAGGATCTGCAGCAGGGCCTCGCGGTCGAGGTTGTGGACGCTGGTGATGACCGGGAGGCGGCCGATGAACTCGGGGATCATCCCGAACTTCACCAGGTCCTCCGGCATGACCTCCTGGAACTGGTCGCTGGCCTCGATCTCGCGCTTGGAGCGGATCGTGGCGCCGAAGCCGATGCCCTTGGCGCCCGCGCGCGACTCGATGATCTTCTCCAGGCCGGAGAAGGCGCCGCCCACGATGAACAGGACGTTCGTCGTGTCGATCTGGATGAATTCCTGGTGCGGGTGCTTGCGGCCGCCCTGCGGCGGGACGGA
Organism: Streptomyces griseocarneus; assembly: GCF_014655595.1. Lineage (GTDB taxonomy): Bacteria > Actinomycetota > Actinomycetes > Streptomycetales > Streptomycetaceae > Streptomyces > Streptomyces griseocarneus. The sequence continues at coordinate 86,929 of NZ_BNBL01000008.1, forward strand.
GGCCGTGGTGCCCTCGAGGATCTTGAGCAGGGCCTGCTGGACGCCCTCGCCCGACACGTCCCGTGTGATCGACGGATTTTCGCTCTTTCGAGCGACCTTGTCGATCTCATCGATGTAGATGATGCCGGTCTCGGCCTTCTTGACGTCGTAGTCGGCGGCCTGGATCAGCTTCAGGAGGATGTTCTCGACGTCCTCGCCGACGTAGCCGGCCTCCGTCAGGGCCGTGGCGTCGGCGATCGCGAAGGGGACGTTCAGCATGCGGGCCAGCGTTTGCGCGAGCAGCGTCTTGCCGGAGCCCGTGGGGCCGAGCAGCAGGATGTTGGACTTGGCGAGCTCGATGCCGTCGTCGCGGTTGTGGCCGCCGTTCTCGCCGGCCTGGACACGCTTGTAGTGGTTGTAGACGGCCACGGACAGGGCCTTCTTGGCCGCCTCCTGGCCCACCACATAGCCCTCGAGGAACTCGTAGATCTCGCGCGGCTTGGGAAGCTCCTCCCAGCGGACCTCGGAGGTCTCCGCGAGCTCTTCCTCGATGATCTCGTTGCAGAGGTCGATGCACTCGTCGCAGATGTACACACCAGGACCCGCGATGAGCTTCTTCACCTGCTTCTGGCTCTTGCCGCAGAACGAGCACTTGAGCAGGTCGCCGCCGTCACCGATGCGTGCCACGAGGTGCTTCCCCTTCGCCTGGGATCCGCCTTGCTCTGCGAACCCGGGTGCTTGCCTATCGACGGTACCTTGCCGGGCCCCCCGTGCGGGCCCCCCTTGCCCCTACTCGGCCAAGGGAGGGCCCGTCATCGGCGGCACGGTGGCCGAGACCGGACCGACCGGTGGATGAACCGGCCGGCGCGGTGCCGGGCCTTGCGGACCGATCGGATCCGATCAGACCGCGACGGACGACTTGCGCGTCGAGACGATCTGGTCCACGAGACCGTACGCCAGCGCGTCCTCAGCGGTGAGGATCTTGTCGCGCTCGATGTCGTCGCGGATCTTCTCGATCGGCTGGGTGGAGTGCTTGGCCAGCATCTCCTCCAGCTGGGTGCGCATGCGCATGATCTCCTGAGCGGCGATCTCCAGGTCGGAGAGCTGCTCCCGGCCCGTCTGGCTGGAGGGCTGGTGGATGAGCACGCGGGCGTTCGGCAGGGCCATCCGCTTGCCGGGGGTGCCGGCGGCCAGCAGGATCGCGGCGGCGGAGGCGGCCTGACCCATGCAGACGGTCTGGATGTCCGGCTTCACGAACTGCATCGTGTCGTAGATCGCCGTCAGGGCGGTGAAGGAACCACCCGGGCTGTTGATGTAGATCGAGATGTCGCGGTCGGGGTCCATCGACTCCAGGCACAGCAGCTGCGCCATGACGTCGTTGGCCGAGGCGTCGTCGATCTGGACGCCGAGGAAGATCACGCGCTCCTCGAAGAGCTTCGCGTACGGGTCGTACTCGCGCACGCCCTGCGAGGTGCGCTCGACGAAGCGCGGGACGACGTAACGGGCCTCGGCCTGCGGGCCGGTGTAGAGGCCGCTGGGGGACGAGATGTTCATGCGGGTGTTCACCATCCTGATGGCGGTCTGTGGGCTGAGGTACGGCTGATCGGCGGTACGGCCGGGCGCGGGGCCCGGACGGCCGGGGCGTCAGGCCCCGGTGCCGCCGCCGCCCGGAACGCCGGAGGCGTGGGTGATGATCTCGTCGATGATCCCGTACGCCTTGGCTTCCTCAGCGCTGAACCAGCGGTCACGGTCGCCGTCGCGGATGATCGTCTCCACGGTCTGACCGGTGTGCGCGGCGGTGATCTCGGCCATGCGCTTCTTGGTGCGCAGCAGCTGCTCTGCCTGGATCTTGATGTCCGAGGCGGTGCCGCCGAGGCCGGCGGAGCCCTGGTGCATGAGGATGTCGGTGTTGGGCAGCGCGAAGCGCTTGCCCGCGGTGCCGCCGGTCAGCAGGAACTGGCCCATAGAGGCGGCGAGGCCCATGCCGATGGTGACCACGTCGTTGGGGATGTACTGCATGGTGTCGTAGACCGCCATGCCGGCCGTCACCGAGCCGCCGGGGCTGTTGATGTAGAGGTAGATGTCCTTGGCCGGGTCCGCGGCCAGGAGGAGCATCTGCGCGGTGATCTTGTTGGCGATGTCGTCGTCGACCTGCTGGCCGAGGAAGATGATCCGCTCCCCGAGCAGCCGGTTGTAGACCTGGTCGCCGAGGCCACCACCGATGGCGATCTCACCGGCGGCGGAAGGCATCAGATTCGTCACGTATCCACCTGCTCGTCTCTGACGGCAACGGGCCGTCTCCGCGTCTTCTCTGGGGACCGGGGGGTGGCGTGGCCGGTACGGCGCCGGCGCGCTGCCATGTCTCCCCTGCCCTCGTATCTACGGACCCTAACGCGCTGGTCGGCAGGCGCCATCCCGCATCAGGAACTGTTCGCTCTGAGCGCAGGTTCGGGGCCTCTCACGGGCCCTGGCGGGGGCCCGGCAGCGGCCGGCCGTCCGGACGGGCCCACGGACGCACGGAGGGCCCGGTCGCGGCCCCCGCGCGCATGCGGCTGGGGAGTGCGACCGGGCCCGTCCGTAAGGGGCTCCGTGCGGAGCGGAAGGCTCCGCGGAAGCGGCCGGGCTCCGTACGAGCGGCGCGAGGACTCCCTCACGCCGCCCGGGGGTGCCGTGGCCGCTCAGGTGAGCGGCGAGGCGAGGCTCAGGCCTCGGTGTTCTCGTCCGCGGCCTCGACGGTCTCGGCAGCCTCGTCCTCGTCATCGAGGTCGACGACCTCGCCGTTGGTGTCCTTCACCGTGGCGGCCTCGACGACGGTCGCGAGGGCCTTGCCGCGGGCGACCTCACCGACGAGCATCGGGACCTGGCCCTGCTCGACGACGGCCTGCGCGAACTGGTCGGGGCTCATGCCGGAGGACTGGGCACGGCGGACGAGGTGCTCGGTGAGCTCCTCCTGGCCGACCGAGACCTTCTCCTTGTTGACGATCTCGTCGAGGATGAACTGGGTCTTGATGCCCTTCTCGGCCTGCTCCTTGAGCTCGGCGTCGAACTCCTCGGCGGACTTGCCCTGCATCTCCAGGTACTTGTCCAGGTCCATGCCGATCTGGCCGAGCTGGTGGTGCTCGAGGTTGTGCTTACGAGTGTTGACCTCGTCCTCGAGCAGCTTCTCGGGCATCGGGACCTCGACCAGCTTGATGAGCTCGTCGAGGACCTTCTCCTGGGCCTGGGTGGCCTGGTCGAACTTCTTCATCCGCTCGAGGCGCTTGCGGCTGTCCGCCTTGAGCTCCTCGAGGGTGTCGAACTCGCTGGCCAGCTGGGCGAAGTCGTCGTCCAGCTCGGGCAGTTCGCGGGCCTTGACGGACTTGACGTCGACCTTGATCTCGGCGTCCTTGCCCTCGGCGCTGCCACCCTTGAGCTGCGAGGTGAAGGTGGCGGAGGCGCCGGCCTCGAGGCCCTTGACGGCCTCGTCGATGCCGTCCAGCAGCTGGCCGGAACCGATGGTGTAGTCGACGTCGGACGCGACGCCGTCCTCCAGCACCTCGCCGTCGACCTTGGCCTCGAGGTCCACGGTGACGATGTCGCCCTCGGCGGCGGCGCGCTCGACCGGGGAGGTGGTGGCGAAGCGGTCACGCAGCTGCTCGACCGACTTCTCGACGTCCTCGTCGGTGACCTCGACCGGGTCGACGGTGACCTCGATGCCGGAGTAGTCCGGGATCTCCAGGGTCGGACGGACGTCGACCTCGGCGGTGAAGGCCAGCAGCTCGCCGTCCTTCAGCTCGGTGATGTCGACCTCGGGCTGACCCAGCGGGTTCAGGTCGGCCTCGTTGACCGCCTCGGTGTAGAACTTCGGAAGCGCGTCGTTGACGGCCTCCTCCAGCACCGCACCGCGGCCGAAGCGCTGGTCGATGACGCGCGCCGGGATCTTGCCCGAGCGGAAGCCCTTCACCGTGACCTGCTGGTTGATCTTCTTGTACGCCGCGTCGAGGCTGGCCTTGAGCTCCTCGAAGGGCACCTCGACAGTGAGCCGAACCCGAGTCGGGTTCAGGGTCTCCACGGCGCTCTTCACGGTTCGGTCTCCTTGGGGCTGACTGCTGGGTTTCTGCTGCTCATCGGATAGTGATGGTCAGCGGACCGCGCCCGGTAGGAAGACACACGGACGCGCAGCTTGCATAGTAACCGCAAGCAGGATGGGCCCCACAATGTGATCTTGCTGGTCGGGGTGGCCGGATTCGAACCGACGACCTTCCGCTCCCAAAGCGGACGCGCTACCAAGCTGCGCCACACCCCGTCGGTGCGAGACGTAGGGTACATGCCCCCGGGGGTGTCGGACGCCGCTCGACCGGAGCGCGGACCGGGTCGCGGAGGGGGGACGTGCGGCGCACGGCGCCGACCCGCTACGATGCACTGCGTGCCGCTCCGCTCATGCGATCTGCGGCGCACGCGGGCGTAGCTCAATGGTAGAGCCCCAGTCTTCCAAACTGGCTACGCGGGTTCGATTCCCGTCGCCCGCTCCAACGATGCCTCCGGTCCCGGCCGGAGGCATTCTTTTTGCCCGGCGCCCCCTCGGAGCGTCGGAGTGCCCCTCAGAACTTGATGCCGTTTATGGTCTGGGCGATCGAGTCCAGAAACCGGTGGATCGACGGCGCCATGCCCGTGGAGGCGAGGAAGAAGCCGAAGAGGATGGCGACGATCGCGGGCCCCGCCTTGATGTTGTTGCTGCGGATCATCACCACCAGGATGATCGCCAGGAGCAGCACCACGGACAGTGAAATGGCCACAACTGATCACACCTTCGGTCGGTAGCCTGGCCGGGCCCGGGAGCCACGCCGCCCCGCACGCCCCCACTCTGTCGGACCATCGTGCCACCAACTCCCCTGCCCCGGGGATGCCCTGATGCCGCATCGGGGGATTATCAGGGGTGCCAAGGGTCCGCTACGGTCGGATTCCATGCGGACGGAGTAAAAGTCCGACCATATTGAGAGTCTCTCCGGTGGGGTGGGGACAAGGGTTTTACCGGCCCCGCATCGGCGGCTAGGGTGCCTCGAATGTCCCCCACCGCCACTCCTGCCACGGTGGCCCCCGCTCCCGAGCCGCCTGTCGCGGCGGCCGGCGCCCCGGCGGGGCGCGACCCGTTCTTCGACAACGCGAAGTACCTGGCGATCGTCCTGGTCGCCCTGGGTCATGCCTGGCAGCCGCTCACCTACACCAGCCACGCGGCGTCGGCGCTGTACTACACGGTCTACGCCTTCCACATGCCGGCCTTCATCCTCATATCCGGCTATTTCTCGCGGAGCTTCGACCTCAGTCCGGCCAAGGTCAAGCGCCTGATCACGGGCGTGGTCGTGCCGTACGTGGTCTTCGAGGTCGCCTACACCTACTTCCAGCACTGGGCGGAGGACGCGCCGCCGGAGGCCGTCTCGCTGACCAACCCCTGGTACCTGAACTGGTTCCTGGCGGCGCTGTTCATCTGGCGGCTGACCACGCCCATCTGGAAGGTGGTGCGCTGGCCGGTGCCGATCTCCTTCGTGATCGCCATCCTGGCCGCGGTCTCCCCCGACGTCGGCAACGACTTCGACCTGCAGCGGGTGCTGCAGTTCCTGCCCTTCTTCGTGATCGGGCTGCACCTCAAGCGCTCCCACTTCGACCTGGTGCGCCGGCGCTGGGTGCGGATCGCCGCCGTGCCGGTCTTCGCCGCGGCGATCGCGGTGGCCTACTGGCAGCCGCCGCAGTTGAACACCGAGTGGTTCTTCCACAACGACAGCGCCCAGGGCCTGCACGAGCCGGCCTGGACCGCCCCGGTCGTGCTCCTCGCCCTCTTCGCCTGCGCGGCCGTGCTCACGGCCTGCTTCCTCGCCTGGGTGCCGCGCCGGACGATGTGGTTCACCGCGCTGGGCGGCGGCACCCTGTACGGGTTCCTGCTGCACGGCTTCCTGATCAAGCTCTCCCGGTGGTGGGAGTGGTACGACGCCGCCGACTGGATCCGCAAGCCGGTGGGCGAGGTCGTGGTGACCCTCCTCGCGATCGCGATGATGACCGTGCTGTGCACCGCGCCGGTGCGGCGGGTGTTCCGCTGCGTGATGGAGCCGCGGATGGACTGGGCGTTCCGCAAGGGATAGCCCCGGCGTACGACGTGAAGGAGGCCCGGCGCCGGAAGGCGCCAGGCCTCTCGTCGTCTCCGCGCCCGCCCGCTACCGGCCGTCGCCGGGCTCGTCCAGCCCGAGGAGCGCGCGCATCGCCGCGTACTTCCGCCGGAGCCGGTCCCGGGTGGCCGCGTCGTCCAGGGCGCCCAGGCGTCCGGGGTCGGCGTTGTGGGCCAGGTCGGCGGCCTTGACCAGGAGCGCGCCGGGCGTGGCGAGGATCCGGGCGGCATAGGCCTCGGGGGGCTCGCCCGGGCGTTTGGTGACGGCGAGGACGATGTCCTTGGTCTCCTGCGGGAGCGCGGCGCCCGCCAGCCACTCGGCGGTCACGGCCTCGTCCTCGACGGCGTCGTGCAGCCACGCGGCGGCGATCTGCGCCTCGTCCCCGCCGCGCTCACGCACGCCCTCGGCTACGGCCGCCAGGTGCTCGGCGTACGGTCGTCCGGCCTTGTCCGTCTGTCCGGCGTGAGCGCGCCGGGCGAAGGCCTCGACCTCGGTGAGGTTCATGTGCGTCATGCGGTGGCGGTCTCCCCCTGTCGCCCCACGGCCTGCGTCGTGCCGGGCCGCTTCGTGCCGCGAGGTCAGTTGTGCGGGTAGCGGTCGCGCGGCAGGGCCGATTCGCCGTAGGGCGGGGTCGGGCCGTGGAACTCCAGCGCGAAGTCGTCGGCGAGCTCGGCGATGACGGCGCGGCCCTCGGTCACGGCCAGCCAGGACGGCGGCAGGGCGGCCTCGCCGTGCAGGGCGCCGAGGAGGTTGCCGCAGAGGGAGCCGGTGGAGTCGCTGTCGCCCGAGTGGTTGACGGACAGCAGCAGGGCCTCGGCGACGGAGTCCGGACGGGCGAGGGCGGCGTAGACGGCGATGGCGAGGGCCTCCTCGGCGATCCAGCCGCCGCCGAGGGTCTCGAGCCGCTCCGGGGTGCCCGGGCCGTCGGCGGCGAGGTCGAGGGCCGCGCGGAGGGCGGCGGTCGTCTCGTCGTGGCCCGGGTAGGAGGCGAGGAGCTCCAGCGTCCGGCGGACCGCCTCGTCGAGGGACTCGCCGTCCAGGAGGTGGCGCACGATCGCGGCGAAGGCGCCGGCGGCGTACGCGCCGGTGGGGTGGCCGTGCGTGATCCGCGCGCAGCGGGCGGCGAGGTCGAAGCCCCGGGCGGCGGGGGCGCCGGTGAGCCCGAAGGGGGCCGAGCGCATGACGGTGCCGCAGCCCTTGGACTCGGGGTTGACCGGCCCGCGGGTGCCGTCGAGGACCCCGCGGGGGTCGGGGGTGTGGCCCTGGCGCAGCCCCGACAGGCAGGCGTTGCCGGGCGCCCGCCGCGCGTACAGCCAGGGCTGCAGGCGCAGCCATCCGGAGCGGACGACGTCGAGCCGGCCCTCGGCGGGCGGCGGGGCCGGGTGGTTCTGGGTGTCCAGCCAGCGCAGGTAGGCGTGGCGGAGGATCGCGGTCTTGGCCCCGCTGATGCCCCTGGCCTGCGCCCGGGCGTGGGCGCGGATGAGCCCCTCCGCGGTGAAGAGCGTCATCTGCGTGTCGTCGGTGACCCTGCCGGTCACTCCGTCGCCGTCGGCGACCATGCCGGTGACGCCGTCCGGGCCGTGGGCGGAGCGGATGGCGCTCAGGGAGAGGAACTCGATCGGGTTGCCGAGGGCGTCACCGATCGCACCGCCGAGCAGACAGCCGCGTATGCGGTCGGTGACGGTGTCGGCGGCGGTCGCGGGTGAGGTGTGGGACATCGTCCGAGATTACCTCCGCAGGCCGCGAGGGGTGTCGACCGGTTGTGAACGGCGGCTCACGCTCCGCTTTCTGACGCCCCGACGGATCCGCGGGCGCCGGCCGGCGCCGGTCAGGCCGTCAGCGTGTCCAGGACCGCGGCCAGTCGCTCCAGGACCGCGGCCAGTCGCTCGCGCACGCCCGGGTCCGTGATGACGCCGTCCGCGCCGGCCGTGCCGGGCCCGACCGGGGTCCGCACGCAGGCCGGCTCCACGATGCGGGCTCCGGTGTAGCCGAGCACGGTGCGCAGCGTGGCCTCGGCGCCCTGGCCGCGGCCGGGGGCCGCCACGTTGACCCAGGCCACCGGCTTGTCGCAGATCTCGGTGCCGCCGACCGTCCAGTCCAGCAGGTTCTTGAACGCCCCCGGCAGCGTGCCCGCGTACTCCGGCGTGCAGATCAGCACGGCGGCCGCCTCGTCGATGGCCGCCCGCAGCTGTGCGACGGTCGGAGGCAGCGGGTCGTGGTCGTCGTCGGGGTTGAAGTGCGGGAGCTCCGCCAGGCCTTCGTAGAGGACGGTGCGCAGGCGGCCGGGGGCCACGGCCCGCACCGTGCGCAGCGCGGCCTCGTTGGACGAGCCGGAACGTACGCTTCCGGACAGCAGGAGGATCATGGGCGGCGTGGGCATCCGCCCAACCTACCCGCGGGCGCTAGTCCCGGCAGATGAGCAGCAGTGCCCGGTCGTCGTTGACGTCCTTGGCCACCGCTTCGATCAGGTGCCAGGCGGCGCCGTGGAAGCCGGAGGTGACGTAGCGGTCGGCCTCGCCGGTGAGGCGGTCCATGCCCTCGGTCAGCTCGCGTTCGTTCGTCTCGACCAGGCCGTCCGTGAAGAGCATCAGCACGTCGCCCCGGCGGAGCGTGCCCTTGACCGGGTCGAAGCCGGCGCCGTCGTAGACGCCCAGGAGCGGGCCGTCGGCTGCTTTCTCCTCCCAGCGGCCGGTGCCGGCGCTGAGTTGGAGGGCCGGGAGGTGGCCGGCGGAGAAGAGTTCGTAGTCGCCGGAGTCGAGGTCGAGGACGAGGTGGACGGAGGTCGCGAAGCCCTCGTCCCAGTCCTGGCGCAGGAGGTAGCCGTTGGCGGCGGGGAGGAAGGCGTGGGGCGGCAGCGAGCCGAGGAGGCCGCCGAAGGCGCCGGACAGCAGCAGTGCCCGGGACGCCGCGTCCATGCCCTTGCCGGAGACGTCGGTGAGGACGACCTCCAGGGTGCGGCCGCCGTTGGTGCGGGCGGCGACGACGAAGTCGCCGGAGAAGGACTGGCCGCCGGCGGGGCGCAGGGCCATCTCGCGGTGCCAGCCGCGGGGCAGTTTGGGCAGTTTGCTCTGGACGCGGATGCGCTCGCGCAGATCGAAGAGCATCGTTCCGCCACGTCGCCACGGCACTCCGACCCGGCTGCGGAACTGCGCGATGAGCAGCCCGAAGAAGCCGACCGCCGCGACGACGAGGATGGTGCCGGGGCTGACCCTGTCGGTGCCGTAGCGGTACGGGTCGTCCAGGACCGCCGACTCCGTGATCAGCGCCGCGGCCGCGGCGGCGTAGAGCCCGAGCAGGCTGGCGGGGCGCAGCAGCAGCCCGCCGGCCACGATGGGCAGTACGAGCGCGGCGGGCGCGCACCATTCGGGCTGGGCGATGGTGCCCCAGGCGAGCGCGGGGACGGACACCAGCAGCGCGGTCAGGGCGAGCCAGTCGGATCCGTCGCCCCGGAAGTAGTCGACACCGGCCTTGCGCATGCTCGTTCGGGCCCGGTGCAGTGCTTTGCGCATCCGGGCCGTCGGGGTCTCCGCACCGCCAGTCATTGCATCGGGACCTTATCCACCCATTCGGCGGTGCGTCGATTCACGCCGCGCCGAGACGGCTGCCTTCGGGGCGCCGGGCGGCCACCCGAAGAGCAACCATATGCGACATTCGTTCATTTGATCGGTAACGCCCCGCCGAAGGCCGGTTTCGGCCACCGAGCTGCGGGTAAACAGGACGGCCGGAGCCGTTCTTTTCCGGTGGCGCGCCGCAGAGTTCACATACGCCTCATACGCAACAGACGGCGTACGGTCACGCTTGTCGGTGTCCACGACCGCGCGCGGGGCTGCGCGCGCGCCGGGTCGGTTTGCCGGTTTGTCAGTTCTTCTGGCAGCCGGGGCACCAGAAGAGGTTGCGGGCGGCCAGGTCTGCCGTGCGGATCTCCCCGCCGCAGATGTGGCAGGGCGCTCCGGTGCGGCGGTAGACGTACACCTCGCCGCCGTGGTCGTCCACGCGCGGCGGGCGGCCCATGGCCTCGGGGGTGTGCTCGGGCCGCACGGTGTCGATGCGGTTGTTGCGGACGCCCTCGCGCATCAGGAGCACCAGATCCGACCAGATGCCGTCCCATTCCGAGCGGGTGAGATCGCGGCCCGGGCGGTACGGGTCGATGCCGTGCCGGAAGAGGACCTCGGCGCGGTAGACGTTGCCGACGCCGGCGACGATCTTCTGGTCCATGAGCAGGGCGGCCACCGTCGTGCGGCTGCGCGAGATGCGCCGCCACGCCCGGTCCGGGTCGTCGTCCGCGCGCAGCGGGTCGGGACCCAGGCGGTCGTGTATCTCCTGCTTCTCGGCGTCCGTGATCAGCGCGCAGGTCGTCGGCCCGCGCAGGTCCGCGTACGCGCCGGGGTTCGCCAGCCGCAGGCGCACCGTCGCGGTGGGGGGCGGCACGGCGGCGCCCGCGCCCCAGGTGTACTTGCCGAAGAGGCCGAGGTGGATGTGGACCCAGTGCGGTCCGGCGAAGCCGAGGAAGAGGTGCTTGCCGTGGGCCTCCGCCGTCTCCAGCACCTGGCCGCTTATCAGTGCCGCGCTGTCCGCGAACTTGCCCTGCGGGCTGGTCGCCCGGACCTCCTGGCCCGCGAAGGCCTCGGTGTGGTCCGCCGCCAGGCGGTGGATCGTATGCCCTTCGGGCATGGGGGGTCTGTCCTCCGGACGGTTGCGTCGACGGCTGCGGGCCCGTGCGTGTGCGCCACGCCCGCCGCTGGGCGGCGGGCGGGCGGGAGAACGCGTCAGTCCTGCTGCGGGTGGTGGGCCGGGATCGCCGGGAGCTCGCCGGTGGTCTCGTAGCGGCTCAGCATCTCGATGCGGCGGGTGTGGCGCTCGTCACCCGAGTAGGGGGTGCTCAGGAAGATCTCGACGAACTTCGTCGCCTCCTCCTGCGTGTGCATGCGGCCGCCGATGCTGATCACGTTGGCGTTGTTGTGCTCGCGGCCCAGCGCGGCCGTCTGCTCGCTCCAGGCCAGCGCGGCCCGGACGCCCTTGACCTTGTTCGCGGCGATCTGCTCGCCGTTGCCCGAGCCGCCGATGACGATGCCGAGGCTGTCGGCGTCGGCGGCGGTCTTCTCCGCGGCGCGGAGGCAGAACGGCGGGTAGTCGTCCTGGGCGTCGTAGATGTGGGGACCGCAGTCCACGGGCTCGTGGCCGTGGGCCGTGAGCCACTCGACGAGGTGGTTCTTCAGTTCGTAGCCGGCATGGTCGGAGCCGAGGTACACGCGCATGGGCACGAGTGTGGCACGTTCCGGGGCTCCGGCCGGTCATCAGGGGATACGTAACGCTGAGTGAACACAACGAAATGGATTCAGGTCTTCCAAAAGTCGCCTTCGAAAAGTTCTAATGCGGTGGCTCGTAACCCGAGAACCAAAGGAACAACCCGAAGGAACGTGCATATGAGCGCGACACCGCCGACCATGACGAAGGGGTCGACGACCGGCGATCCCGGCCACGCCCCGGAGGCGGGCGGGGACGGTCTCAAGGCCGGACTCAAGAACCGCCACCTGTCCATGATCGCCATTGGTGGTGTGATCGGCGCCGGCCTCTTCGTGGGTTCCGGATCCGGCATCGCCGCCGCGGGCCCCGGCATCCTGCTGTCCTACGCGCTGGTGGGCGCGATGGTCGTCTTCGTGATGCGGATGCTGGGCGAGATGGCCGCGGCCAACCCGACCTCCGGCTCGTTCTCCGCCTACGCGGACCGGGCCCTCGGCCGCTGGGCCGGATTCACCATCGGCTGGCTCTACTGGTTCTTCTGGGTCGTGGTGCTGGCGGTCGAGGCGACCGCGGGTGCCGCCATCCTCAACGGCTGGATACCGGCCGTCCCCCAGTGGGCCTGGGCCCTGATCGTCATGGTCGTCCTGACCGCGACCAACCTGGCGTCGGTGAGCTCGTACGGCGAGTTCGAGTTCTGGTTCGCCGGCATCAAGGTCGTCGCCATCGCCGCGTTCATCGTGATCGGCGGCCTGGCGATGTTCGGCCTGCTGCCCGGTTCGGACAACCCGGGTGCCGGGTTCGACAACCTCACCGCGCACGGCGGCTTCCTGCCCAACGGCCCCGGCGCGATCCTCACCGGTGTGCTGATGGTCGTCTTCTCCTTCATGGGCAGCGAGATCGTCACGCTCGCCGCCGGTGAGTCCGAGGACCCGCAGCGCGCCGTCCGCCAGGCCACCAACAGCGTCATCTGGCGCATCGCCGTCTTCTACCTCGGCTCGATCCTCGTCGTGGTCTCCCTCCTGCCGTGGGACTCGAAGACGATCACCGAGAAGGGCAGCTACGTCGCTTCCCTGGACTCGATCGGCATCCCGCACGCCGGCCAGGTCATGAACGTCATCGTCCTGACCGCCGTCCTGTCCTGCCTGAACTCGGGCCTGTACACCGCCTCGCGCATGGCCTTCTCCCTCGGCCAGCGCGGCGACGCCCCCAAGGCGTTCGCCCGCGTCAACAAGCGCGGCGTCCCGCAGGCCGCGATCCTCGGCTCGGTCGTCTTCGGCTTCCTCTCGGTGATCTTCAACTACGTCTGGCCGGACACCGTCTTCAAGTTCCTGCTGAACTCCTCCGGTGCCATCGCGCTCTTCGTGTGGCTGGTCATCTGCGTCACGCAGCTGAAGTTCCGCGGCATCATCAAGCGCGAGATGCCGGAGCGGCACTTCGTGAAGATGTGGCTGTTCCCGTACCTGACGTGGGCCACCATCGGCATGATCACCTTCGTGCTCGGCTTCATGGTCTACGACGGCGGTGACAACCGTCAGCAGGTCCTGCTCTCGACCCTCGTGGGCGTGATCGTCCTGCTCATCGGCGTCGTCCAGGGCCGCCGCCACGCGGCGGCCGCCGCCGAGAAGGAGTAGTACCGGGACTGGTTCCGGGAAACACCGGACGCCCGAAGGGGTCGTTCCGCGCCGTCAGCCGGCGCGGAACGACCCCTTCACGCTTTCGTAGACGCCGAGCGCGGTGCTCTCGGCGGAGTCGGCGTACCAAACGCTGACCTGGTACGTCCGCCCGCCCTCCTCGAAGCCCAGCTGACGGCCCTGGCGCGGCTGGCCGCCCTGGAGGAAGGCGTACTCCCACACCACCGCGGGATCGCCGGAGAACGTCGTCCGCTCCAGCCGGAGCTTGCGGTAGCCGGGGGTGCCGTGGAAACCCTCCTCGAACCGCTGCCAGTGCGTCAGCAGGTCCTCCGTCGTACGGCCCTGCTTGGCCGAGAGCTCGATCGCGCCGTCCTTCGAGGTGTACGTCACGTCGCTGGGGCTCTGCTGCGTCCGGTTCCAGCCGGCGGGCGGAACCCAGCTGAAGCCGTCCTCGGAGCGGCGCGCGGCGGAGCCCGACGTGCCCTGGCTCTGCCGCGGGCCGGACGGGGCGGTGGTGCCGGGCGCGGCGGAGCCGGACGACGTGGTGCCGGACGCCGTCGTCCCGGGCGGGCGGCCCGTGCCGTCGCCATCGGGCGTGTCCCCGCCCCCGGGCCCCTGGACGGCGAGGACGATCACGGCCGCCGCCGCCGAGACGGCCACGACCGCGCCGGTGGCGAGCCAGGCCGCCCTGCGCCGCGGGCGCCGGGGCGGCGCGCCGTCGCGCACGGGCGGGGGCGCGGGCGCCGGAGGGGGCGCGGGGGCGGGTCCGGGTGCGGCCACGGTGGCCGTCGGCGGGTGCGGGACCGGCTCCGGCGGCGGGGGCTCCAGGAGGCGGGCCAGCGTCTCCTCGGTCCCGTCGAGGGTCGGACGCCGGGCGGGCTCCTTCAGCAGGAGCCCGCACAGCAGGTCCCGCAGCGGTCCCGCGGCCGCCGGGATCTCGGGCTGCTCGTAGAGCACGGCGTGCAGGGTGGCCATCGTGGTCGCCCGGCTGAAGGGCGAGTGCCCGGCCACCGCCGCGCACAGGGTGGCGCCGAGCGACCACAGGTCGGACGGCGGCCCCTGCAGCCGCCCCTCGATCCGCTCCGGGGCCATGTAGTCCGGCGAGCCGACCAGCGTCCCGGCCATGGTCAGCGCGGCGGCGTCCTGCATCGCCGCGATGCCGAAGTCGGTGAGGACGATCCGGCCGCGCGCGGTGAGCAGGACGTTGCCCGGCTTGATGTCACGGTGCAGCACCCCGACCGCGTGCACGGCGCGCAGCGCGCGGACCAGCCCCAGCCCGATCCGCGCCGCCTCGAGCGGGGTCACCGGCCCCTCGCGCACCAGCACCTGCTCCAGCGAACGGCCGTCCACCAGCTCCATCACGATCCACAGCCGCCGGCCCTCCTCCGCGACGTCGTAGACGCGCACGACGTTGGGGTGGTCGATGCGGGCGGTGGCCCGGGCCTCCCGCAGGCTGCGCTCGCGCTGGACCGCGCTCTCCTCGCCGACGAGCCCGTCGATGCGTATCTCCTTGGCCGCCACCCGCCGCCCCAGCGTCTCGTCGGACGCGCGCCACACCCGCCCCATTCCGCCGCGCCCGATCAATTCCAGCAGCCGGTAACGACCCACCACGAGCCGCCCCTGCATCTCGTCACTCGAATTTCCCACCAGGCCCGCCCCCATTGCGGAATTACCTTTCCGCACCTTCGGACATTGGAATCTTGTGGTACCTATTCAAATACTTCTGCAGGGAGTGGAGATAGGGGGGAGCGGAAATGTTCCGAAGTAATCACCGAATGCGCCATACGGTCGCGGTGGCCGTGGCGGTGGTGGCGCTGCTGCCGTTCGGCGCACGGGCCGACGAGCCCACGCCGGGGAGCAGCCAGGGCGGGAGCCCGGCGGCGAGCGCGCCGGCCGGCTACCGGGTCAGCACCGAACTGCCGGGCCGGATAAGCGTGAACAAAAAGACGGGGAACACCAGTCTGACCGCGACGGTGCGCAATGGCGGGACCAAGGAGATCGACGGCGTCAAATTGAAGGTCGTGGGATTCCAGGGAATGCGGATCACTTCCGTCGAGGGCTGCACCGCCATTCCCACCGGACAACTCCCGCCGGATTCCAACAGCGGATTCGTGTGCGCCGTCGACAAACTCGCGGCCGGGCAGAAGCGCGCCTACCGCGTGGCGGCGACCTTCGATCTGGGAAAGACCGGCCAGGTCTGTCTCCCGGTCACCCTGGGCGACGGCAAGACGCTGCTGTGGCAGCAGGGGCCCGTGCACTTCGGGACCACCGACACCAGTTCCGACGCGCCGGACACCCCGCTGCTGCTGGGCACCAAGAACGTGCCCTCCGGCCCGGCCGCGACCCCGAGCGGCACCGGCGGGCCCGGCACCGCGCCCGGCGGGACCACCGGCGGCCCGCGCACCACGGCGCCCGCCACCCCGCCCAACCAGGGCACCGGCGGTCCGCGGAGCACCTCCCCCGCCCCGGGCAAGAGCACGGACCGGCCGGCCGCGTCCCCGTCGAAGGCCGGCGGGAAGGACGACGAGGCCGACGACGAGCTGGCCCGCACCGGCGCCTCCGCCACCCCGCTGGTCGTGGCGGGCGTGCTCGCCGCCCTCCTGCTGGCCGGGGGCGCCGCGGGCATCTGGCTGACCCGGGGGCGCCGCGGCCGCCACTGAGCCGCCGCCGGCCCGCGTACGGACGAACCGCGTACGGACGGCCCTCGTACGGCGACCCGCGTACGGAACCGGGCCCGCACCCCCTGTCGTGGGGTGCGGGCCCGGCCCGTGCGTACGTATATAAGGAGAGGGCTTCAGCCGCGGCGGCCCAGCAGCTTCCAGGCGGTCGGCAGGGCGCCCATCGCCAGCGCGGCCTTGAGGGCGTCGCCGATGAGGAACGGCGTCAGGCCCACCGCGACGGCCTGGCCGAGCGGCATGTGGGTGGCCAGCGCGAGGTAGGGGACGCCGACCGCGTAGATGATCGCGGAGCCCAGCGCCATCGTGCCCGCGGTGCGCAGCACCGAGCGGTCGGCGCCGCGGCGGGCCAGGGCGCCCACGACGGTGGCGGCCAGCAGCATGCCCAGGACGTAGCCGAAGGACGGGAAGGCCGCGCCGGAGCGGGCCTCGGCGAACCACGGCATGCCCGCGACGCCGGCCACGGCGTACAGCGCGAGGGAGAGGAAGCCGCGGCGGGCGCCGAGGGCGGTGCCCACCAGCAGGGCGGCGAAGGTCTGGCCGCTGACCGGGACCGGGGAGCCGGGGACGGGCACGGCGATCTGTGCGGTGAGGCCGGTGAGCGCGGCGCCGCCGAGGACCAGGGCCGCGTCGCGGACGCGGGCGCGCCCGGCGGAGGAGGCGGGGAGCAGATCGGCGAGGACCGTACCGGTACGGGCACGGGTGACGGGGACGGTAGCGGTGGCCATCGGTACTCCGCGGGAAGGGGATGAGCAGGGACAGCCCGACGTTAGCCGAGCGTCACGCCATGGGCACCGGAGCGCTGCGACAAAGGCGGACCACTGAGCTTTGGCGGGTTTCCCAGCGCGCCGCCCGGCGTGTGCGCACTTCAAAAGCGGTTGCTTGCGTAAACGTGATGCTTGTCACGAGAGACGGTGTGCGGCTTGGCTCCGGCCGCCCGGCCGGGGGAATCTGGAACCACACCTCGCGTTTTCGCGCGCGCCCCGCGTTTCGCGCGCGCCTCGCGCGGCACCCCGCACAACCCGAAAGAACGAGCCCCATGCACGACGCACAGCTTGTCGCCGAGCCGCTGGCCGACGGTGAGAGAGAACCTCTGGCCGCGGGACTCAAGCAGCGCCACCTGACGATGCTGGGCCTGGGCGGTGTCATCGGCGCCGGCCTCTTCGTCGGCTCGGGCGCGGGAATCGCCGTCGCCGGTCCCGGCATCATCGTCTCCTACCTGATCGCGGGCGCGCTCGCGATGCTGGTGATGCGGATGCTGGGCGAGCTGTCCTCGGCGATGCCCGCCTCGGGCGCCTTCTCGGTCCACGCGGAGCGCGCGCTGGGCCGCTGGGCCGGGTTCACGGTGGGCTGGCTGTACTGGTTCCTGCTCGTGGTCGTGCTCGCCGTCGAGGCGACGGGCGCGGCGCAGATCGCACACGGCTGGGCGCCGTCGGTGCCGCAGTGGGGCTGGGTCCTGATCTTCATGCTGGTCTTCACGACCGCGAACCTCGCGGCCGTGAAGAACTTCGGCGAGTTCGAGTTCTGGTTCGCGGCGCTGAAGGTGGGCGCCATCGTCCTCTTCCTCGGCCTGAGCCTGCTGGCCGTCTTCGGGCTGCTGCCCGACACCGACGCGGTGGGCTTCACCAACCTCACCGGGCAGGGCGGCTTCCTGCCCAACGGCTGGAGCGGCGTGATCTCCGGCGTCCTCGCCGTCGTCTTCGCCTTCGGCGGCCTGGAGGTCGTCACGATCGCCGCCGCCGAGTCCGACGACCCCGCGCGGGCCGTGGCCCGCGCGGTGCGCAGCGCGGTGTGGCGGATCCTCTTCTTCTACGTGGGCTCGATGCTCGTCATCGTCACCCTGCTGCCGTGGTCGTCGCTGACGCCGGGGCAGAGCCCGTACGTCGCGGTGCTGGACCACATCGGCGTGCCGGGGGCCGGCCAGATCATGAACATCGTGGTCTTCGTGGCCCTGCTGTCGGCCCTGAACGCCAACCTCTACGGCTCGTCGCGGATGGTCTTCTCGCTCGCCGAGCGGGGCGAGGCGCCGCGGTCCCTGCTGAAGGTCTCCGGCGGCGGCGTGCCGCGCCGGGCGGTGCTGGCGTCGGTGGCGTTCGGCTTCGCCTCGGTCGTGCTGAACCTGAAGTGGCCGGACTCGATCTTCCACTACCTGCTGAACGCGGTGGGCGCGGTCCTGCTGTTCGTATGGGGCCTGATCGCGGTGTCCGAGCTGCGGCTGCGCCGCCGGATCGAGCGCGAGACGCCCGAGCGGCTGACCCTGCGCATGTGGTGCTTCCCCTACCTGACGTGGGCCGCGCTGGCCGCCATGGGCGGCGTGCTGGTGCTGATGCTGACCGACGAGGGCGCGCGGCCGCAGCTGCTGTGGTCGGCGGCGGCGACCGGCGCGGTGCTCGTGGTGGCCGGTTTGCGTGAGGTCCGGTTGCGCCGGTCCGCGCGTCGCGACGCCTGAGGTTTTTCGTTTTTGCCGATATGTCAGGCACAGACGGTCATACGTCTGTCCGAATATCGGATATCTGTGTAAGGGGTATTGTCCTCAGCCAACATCGCCCCGACAC
The DNA here is from genome assembly GCF_014655595.1 of Streptomyces griseocarneus. Lineage (GTDB taxonomy): Bacteria > Actinomycetota > Actinomycetes > Streptomycetales > Streptomycetaceae > Streptomyces > Streptomyces griseocarneus. The sequence continues at coordinate 105,147 of NZ_BNBL01000008.1, forward strand.
TGAGGCAACTTTTCCGCTCTCACCAACGGGGCAATCACGATCATGACTGGTACACCCTCCCCGCCGGCGGCGTGCGGTACCCCCGCCTCCGACGCCGCCACGGCGGACACCCCACCGTCCGGTCCGGCACTGGCGCACGGCCTCAAGCAGCGCCACCTCTCGATGATCGCCCTCGGTGGCGTCATCGGCGCCGGCCTCTTCGTCGGCTCCGGCGCGGGCATCGCCGCGGCCGGACCGTCGATCGTGCTGGCGTATGCGGCGTCCGGCCTGCTGGTGATGCTCGTGATGCGGATGCTCGGCGAGATGTCGGCGGCCAACCCGGCCTCCGGCTCCTTCTCCGTGCACGCCGAGCGGACGATCGGGCCCTGGGCCGGCTTCACCTCCGGCTGGGTGTTCTGGACCCTGCTGTGCGTGGCCGTCGGAGCCGAGGGAATCGGCGCGGCGTCGATCATGACCGGCTGGTTCCCCGGCACCGACTCCTGGATGTGGGTCGGCCTATTCATGATCATATTCACCGTGTCCAACCTGGCCGCGGTGAGCAACTTCGGTGAATTCGAGTTCTGGTTCGCGACCCTGAAGGTCACCGCGATCTCGGTCTTCCTCGTCCTCGGCGTCCTGGCGGTCCTGGGCATGCTGCCCGGCACCGAGTCCCCGGGCGTCGACAACCTCACCGGCCAGGGCGGCTTCTTCCCGATGGGGGCCAACGGCCTGGTCGTCGGCCTGCTCGCCTCGGTCTTCGCCTACGGCGGCCTGGAGACGGTGACCATCGCCGCGGCCGAGTCCGAGCACCCCCGCCAGGGCGTCGCCAAGGCGGTGCGCACCGCGATGTGGCGCATCGGGCTGTTCTACGTCGGCTCGCTGCTGGTCGTCGTCACCCTGATCCCGTGGAACGACCCGTCGGTCGTCAAGGGCCCCTACGTCGCCGTCCTCAACCACCTGGACATCCCCGGCGCCGGTCAGATCATGAACGTCGTCGTGCTGATCGCGCTGCTGTCGGCGATGAACGCCAACATCTACGGCTCCTCGCGCATCGCCTTCTCCCTCGTCAGCCGCGGCCAGGGGCCCAAGGCGCTGGGCCGGGTCAGCGGCGGCGGCGTGCCGCGCTACGCGGTCGTCGCCTCGGCCGCCTTCGGCTACCTCGCGGTGCTGCTGAGCTACTGGTGGCCGGACACCATCTTCAAGTGGCTGCTCAACATGGTCGGCGCGGCCACCCTGGTGGTCTGGGGCTTCATCGCGGTCTCCCAGCTGGTGGGCCGGCGCCGCATCCCCAAGGAGCAGCTCCTCGTCAAGATGTGGCTCTTCCCGTACCTGACCTGGCTGGCCCTGGCCGGGATCGTCGGGGTGCTGGCGCTGATGCTCCGCGAGGAGGAGACCCGCATCCAGCTGTACTTCACCGGCGGCCTCACCCTCGTGCTCGCGCTGACCGGATACGTACGCCAGCGCATGGCGGCGGCCCGCGCCTGACGCGCCGGCGGCGCACCGCTCCATGAGGCGGGGTAGGTCCTGAAGATCAGGACCTACCCCGCCTCCGTCTTTGGTCCCAGTCCGGCCCCCATTACCACTTCTGACAAGTACTTACTGGTAGCGTCTACCTGCAAGTTCGTTGCAATAAGCAGTCGGAGGGCTCGGCATGGCCATCTACACACTTCCTGAACTTCCCTATGACTACTCGGCGCTGGCCCCGGTCATCAGCCCCGAGATCATCGAGCTGCACCACGACAAGCACCACGCCGCGTACGTCAAGGGCGCGAACGACACGCTCGAGCAGCTGGCCGAGGCCCGTGACAAGGACCAGTGGGGCGCCGTCAACGGCCTGGAGAAGAACCTCGCGTTCCACCTCTCCGGCCACATCCTGCACAGCATCTACTGGCAGAACATGACCGGCGACGGCGGCGGCGAGCCCCTCGACAAGGACGGCGTGGGCGAGCTCGCGGACGCCATCGCCGAGTCGTTCGGCTCCTTCGCCAAGTTCAAGGCGCAGCTGACCAAGGCCTCCGCCACCACGCAGGGCTCCGGCTGGGGCGTCCTGGCCTACGAGCCGGTCAGCGGCCGCCTGATCGTCGAGCAGGTCTACGACCACCAGGGCAACGTCGGCCAGGGCTCGGTCCCGATCCTGGTCTTCGACGCCTGGGAGCACGCCTTCTACCTGCAGTACAAGAACCAGAAGGTGGACTTCATCGACGCCATGTGGCAGGTCGTCAACTGGCAGGACGTCGCCGCGCGCTACACCGCCGCCAAGGCGAAGGGCAACAGCATCCTGCTGGCGCCGTGAACGTGACGCCCCGCGCGTGACCCACAGGCTGCCTGCCTCGTGATCGTCTTCTCACCCTTCACCTGGCAGGCGCACCGGCGAGGCCCCCGCACGGTCGGATACCGCACGGGGGCCTCGCCTCACCCATGCCCGAACGCCTCTCCGGTCACGGCGAACTCCCTGGCCAGCCCGGTCTCGTGCAGCCGGGCGAACGGGGTGAACGGCACCCCCAGCTCCGACTTGCCCCGGTCGAAGTTCCACGCCTTGTGCACCTCGAAGCGGTAGTCGGCGACCGTCGCGCCGTCCGCGGCCACCCGGACCGTGCCGGTCAGGCGGAACTCCACGCAGCGCAGTGCCAGCCACCAGTCGGGGCTGACGCGCCGGGTGATCAGTACGTCGCGCCAGCCGCTGTCGGCGGGGTACGCGGCGGCGGCCCGGGCGCCGGCCCGCCATCGCGCGAGGGCCTCGGCCCGCCACCGCTCCAGTTGCGCGTCGGCCGCCGCCCGCACGGCGGGCAGGGCCAGCAGCGCCTCGGCGTCCACCCGGTAGGGGGAACCCGTGCCGCGCAGGTAGTGCCGCAGCGCACCGGCGGCGGAGCGCAGCCCGAGCAGCGACCACAGGCCCCGCAGGGCGTGGCAGCCGGCCAGCGTCAGCAGGTCGTACGGGCGTACGGGCAGCTCCGCGTGGCCGGCGTTGTCGCTGTGCGGCTCGGCCTCGGCCCAGCCGCCGTCACGGCCGAGCGGCCGGGTGAGGTCGACCTGGTCCATACCGGGACATTAAGGGACCTTCCTCTTGGCCGCCCGCCGAACGGGACCCCATGACACGGTCAGTCGAAGATCGGCCCCTGCGTCCGGGTGCGCTTACCGCGACTCCCGGGGGACAACCCCCGGACCCCCGGCCCGGGGCCCGGGCCGGCCCCCTCAGTCGAAGATCGGCCCCTGCGTCCGGGTGCGCTTGATCTCGTAGAAGCCCGGCGTCGAGGCGACCAGCAGCGTGCCGTCCCACAGGCGGGCCGCCGCCTCGCCCTTGGGGGCGGGGGTGACGACCGGGCCGAAGAAGGCGACCTCCGCGCCGTCCGGGCCGGGGACGGCGATGACCGGGGTGCCGACGTCCTGGCCGACCTTGTCGATGCCCTCCTTGTGAGAGACCCGCAGGTCGGCGTCGTAGGCGTCGGTCTCGGCGGCGTCCGCGAGGCGGCCCGGGAGGCCGGCCTCCTCCAGCGCCGCGACGAGCGTCTCGCGGCTCTGCGGCAGGCCCTGGAGGTGGAAGCGGTTGCCGAGGGCGGTGTAGAGGCGGCCGAGCACCTCGTCGCCGAACTCCTTCGCGGCCGCGATGCACACCCGCACCGAGCGCCAGGCGTCGACGCTCAGGAACGCGCGGTACTCCTCGGGCAGCTCGTCGATCTTGTGCTCGTTGAGCACCGCCAGGCTCATGACGTGCCAGCGCACGTCGACCGGGCGCACCTTCTCCACCTCGAGCATCCAGCGCGAGGTCATCCAGGCCCAGGGGCAGGCGGGGTCGAACCAGAAGTCGGCGGTCACTCTCTCCGCGGTCACGCGAATCTCCTCTGACGGGTCTGAACGGACTGGACGGTCAGCGATTCAACAAGCACGCACCGTGCCATGATTCCTGGTGTTCGAAATACGTGACGAAGTCGACGCCGACGAATGAGGGAGCCGCGACGTGCCCGGTGAGAACCTGACCCGCGAGGAGGCCCGCGAGCGGGCCAGGCTGCTGACCGTGGACGCCTACGACGTGGCCCTCGATCTGCGGTCCGCACCGGGCCCGGGCCCCGAGCCGCGCACGTTCCGGTCGGTGACCACGATCCGCTTCCGCTGCGCCGAGCCCGGCGCGGCGACCTTCGCCGACCTGCTGGCCCCCGCCGTCACCTCGGTCACCCTCAACGGCACCGAGCTCGACGCGAAGGCCGTGTTCGACGGCTCGCGGATCGCGCTCGCGGACCTCGCCGCCGAGAACGTCCTCGTCGTCGACGCGGAGTGCGCCTACAGCCGCACCGGCGAGGGCATGCACCGCTTCGTCGACCCCGAGGACGGCGAGGTCTACCTCTACACCCAGTACGAGCCCGCCGACGCCCGCCGCGTCTTCGCGAACTTCGAGCAGCCGGACCTCAAGGCCCCCTTCACCTTCTCGGTGACGGCGCCCGCCGACTGGACGGTGCTCAGCAACGGCGAGCAGGACGGCGAGCCCGAGAAGGCCGACGTCTCCTCGGCCACCTGGCGCTTCGTGCCCACCCGGCCGATCTCCACCTACATCACGGCCGTCGTGGCCGGCCCGTACCACGTCGTCCGCGACCACTACAGCCGCACCTTCGACGACGGCACCGTCCTCGACATCCCGCTGGGCGCGCTGTGCCGCAAGGGCCTGGCCCGGCACTTCGACGCCGACGACATCTTCACCGTCACCAAGCAGGGGCTGGACTTCTTCCACGACCACTTCGACTACCCCTACCCGTTCGGCAAGTACGACCAGGCGTTCGTGCCGGAGTACAACATCGGGGCCATGGAGAACCCGGGCTGCGTGACCTTCCGGGAGGAGTTCGTCTTCCGCGGCAAGGTGACGCGGTCGTCCTACGAGCGCCGGGCCAACGTCATCCTGCACGAGATGGCGCACATGTGGTTCGGCGACCTGGTGACGATGCAGTGGTGGGACGACCTGTGGCTCAAGGAGTCGTTCGCCGACTTCATGGGCTCCTTCTCGCAGGTGGAGGCGACGCGCTTCGACAACGCCTGGATCACCTTCGCCAACAACCGCAAGGCCTGGGCCTACCGCGCCGACCAGCTGCCCTCCACCCACCCCGTCACGGCCGACATCCACGACCTGGAGGACGCCAAGCTCAACTTCGACGGCATCACCTACGCCAAGGGCGCCTCGGTGCTCAAGCAGCTCGTCGCCTACGTGGGCCGCGACGCCTTCCTCGAGGGCGCCCGCCGCTACTTCAAGCGCCACGCCTACGGCAACACCCGCCTGACCGACCTGCTCCAGGTGCTGGAGGAGACCTCGGGCCGGGACATGGCCGCCTGGTCCCGGTCCTGGCTGCAGACGGCCGGGGTCAACTCGCTCACCCCCCTGGCGACGTACGACGCGGCCGACCGGATCACCGAGCTGGCCGTCCTCCAGGAGGCGCCGCAGACGCACCCCGAGCTGCGCCCGCACCGCGTGGCCGTCGGGCTCTACCGCAGGCGCGAGGCCGGCGGAGCCCTCGAGCGCTACGCCCGCGCCGAGGTCGACGTCTCCGGTCCCCGCACGGTGGTGGCGGAGCTGGCCGGGGCGGAGCGGCCCGAGCTGATCCTGGTCAACGACGACGACCTCACCTACTGCAAGATCCGCTTCGACGAGGGCTCGCTGGACACCCTGCGCGAGCACCTGGGCGACCTGACCGACCCGCTGGCCCGCGCCCTGTGCTGGTCCGCCCTGTGGAACCTCACCCGCGACGGGCTGCTGCCCACCCGCGACTACCTCGGCCTGGTGCGGCGCTTCGCGGGCGCGGAGACCGACATCGGCGTGCTGCAGATGGTGCAGGCCTGGGCCACGAGCGCGCTCACGTACTACGCGGCCCCCGACGCGCGGGAGCCCGCCGGCCACGAGCTGGCCGGCAGCGCGCTGCGCGAGCTGCGGCTGGCCGAGCCGGGCAGCGGCCACCAGCTGGCCTGGGCGCGCTTCTTCGCCCAGCTCGCCGCCACCGAGGCGGACCTGCAGCTGCTCGGCGGCCTGCTGGACGGCACCGCCCGGATCGACGGCCTGGACGTCGACCAGGAGCTGCGCTGGGCGTTCCTGGGGACGCTCGCCGCCCGCGGCGTGGCCGGCGAGGCGGAGATCGCGGCCGAGCTGACCCGCGACAACACCGCCTCCGGCAGGCGGCACCAGGTCCGCTGCCTGGCGGCCCGCCCGTCCGCCGAGGTCAAGGCCCGGGCGTGGGCGGAGGTCGTGGAGTCCGACACCCTCTCCAACGCGCTGGTCGAGGCCACCATCACCGGCTGGGCCCGGCCGGACCGGCCGGATCTGCTGGCACCGTACGCGGCGCGCTACTTCGAGGCGATCGAGCGGGTGTGGCGGGAGCGGTCCATCGAGATCGCGATGGCGATCGTCCGCGGCCTGTTCCCCATGCTGCAGGACGACGTGAGCACGCTGCGGGCCGCGGACGCCTGGCTCGCCGGGCACGAGGACGCCGCCCCCGCCCTGCGGCGGCTGGTGGCCGAGTCCCGGGACGACCTGGCGCGGGCGCTGCGGGCCCAGGAGTGCGACGCGGGGGCCGCTGCCCTTTAAGGCTCCTCACGCGCCTTCACCGGACCTTCAAATCGCTGACAAGACGGCGGGGTTGTCCGGAAATCCCGACGGGTGCGTAACAGCGGTTAGGGGGCGGGGCGGGAGCGGGAATGGCCGGGGCATGAACTCCGACACCCCCCTCTCCCCACGCCCCCTGTACCACCTCTCCGACGTCCGGCACCGCGTCATGACCGCCCGTCAGCTGCGGGAGCACGGCGTGACGGGTGCCGAGGCGGGTGAGCGCTGCCGCTCCGGCGGCCCCTGGCGGCAGCTGCTGCCCGGGGTCTACCTCCTCCACACCGGGCCGGCCACCAGCGAGGAGCGGCTGCACGCCACCCTGATGTACACCCTTCCGCGCGCCCGGGTGCCGCGTCAGCCGGGCCCGGGCGGAGCGCGGGAGCCCGATCCGGGCCCGTACGGCCAGGCGATGATCACCGGCGCGGCGGCGCTGGCCCTGCACCGGTTCACGGCCGTGCCCTCGCTGCTCTCCCTGGAGCGCATCGACGTGCTGGTGCCGCGCACCCGGCGGCTGCGGTCGACCGGGTTCGCGCGGATCGTACGGGCGCACACCCTGCCCCGGCCGGTGCTGCTCACCGGTGTGCCGGTGGCGCCGGCCGCCCGCGCGGTGGCCGACGCCGTGACCCACATGACGGACGCCGGCGAGGTGCGGCGGCTGCTGACGGAGGCGGTGCGCGGCGGGCACTGCGAGGCGTCCGCGCTGGTGCGGGAGCTGACCCGGGCCCGGCTGCTGGGCCGGCCGCGGGTGACCGAGACCGTCGACGCGCTGCTCGCCGAGAGCCGTTCGGCCGCGGAGGACAGGCTCTACGCCATGGTGCGCGAGCAGGCCCTGCCCGCCCCGCTGTGGAACGTCGACCTGCGGCTGCCGGGCGGGCCGAGCCTGGGCTGCGTGGACGCGTTCTGGCCCGACCACGCCGTGGCGCTCGAGCTCGACACCCGGGCCGCGCACGGCCAGAACGACGCCCTGTGGTCCGAACAGTCCCGCCGGCGCGAGCACTTGGAGCGGCTGGGGGTCACGGTGGTGCGGGTGGCGCCGGGGAGTCTGCGGGGCCGGTACGCGCTCGAGGAGCAGGCCGCGGTCGTCCGTACCGCTCTGGTGGCGTCGGCCGACCGCGATCCCGCCGCGTATCTCGTCGTGCTGCCCCGGTGAGGGAGGCCCGACGGGCCGTCAGCGCATGGGGAGCAGCAGCTCGGTGTTGCGGTCGGTGGGCGAGCCCGCGAGCGAGGTGTCCGAGCCGGGCGCGTTGAAGGCCAGCTCGCGGTAGAGGGCCGCGAGCCCGGTCTGGGACAGGTCGTGGAAGTCGGTGCGGTAGGGCGCGGCCGACTCGATGAGCGTGGTGAACAGGGAGATCGTCCCGTCCTTGTTGTCGGTGATCTCGATGACGCGGGCGAGCTGCGGGTAGTCGACGTGCGAGGCGGTGGCGATCTCCCAGAAGCTGCCGCGCGGCCGGATGCGGTTGCGGTGGCTGTGGCCGTTGATCCAGGCCAGGACGTTCTTGTGGCGGCCGAGCAGGGCGAGCACCTCGTCGCCGTTGTGCCGCTTCTCGCCGGGGCGGGCGGGGTCCGGCGTCATGTTGCTCATGCTCCAGCTCGGGTGGTGGCTGAAGACCAGGGCGTACTCGTCCTTGTGCTGCTTGAGCGTGCGGTCGAGCCAGTTGAACTGGGCGGTGCCCAGGGAGCCCTGGTAGTGGCCGCCCGGGTCCGTCGAGTCGAGGCTGATGCCGATGACGCGGTCGGAGACGCGGAAGGTGTAGTAGAGGTTGCCGGAGTCGAGGTTGGCGCGGGTGTAGCCGTGGCCGACGGGCCCGCGGCCGGCGTAGCGGGGGTCGAGGTGGGCCGCCACGTACTGCCGCGCGGTCAGCGGCACCCGGCGGGGGTCGGGGGTGACCGTGCGCATGTCCTTCTTGTGGGCCCGGAGCATGGCCTCGATGCGCTTGCCCTTGGGGTCGGCGCCGTTGACCTCGCCCTCGATCAGGTACTTGGCCTCGGCGGGCGGGATGTACTGCAGCTTCTTGTTGCCGACGGCGACGTCGGAGATGAAGGTGCCCGCGGCCGGGTAGCAGCCGCCGGAGAGCCCGTCGTGGTTGCCGAAGGTGGAGTACCAGGGGATGTTCAGGCCGGGGCTGGTCACGCTGCGGCAGGCGGCGGCGAGGTAGCCGTCGATGCGGGGGTAGCCGACGGCCTTGTCCTGGTCGCGCAGGGCGGTGTCGGGGTGCCAGTAGAGCTTGAGGCCGCTGTTCTGCACGCCCTCGTAGTGGCGGGGGTCGCCGGTGTTGGGGTTCATCCGGCCGCCGCTGAGGGCGGTGAGGAACCACTCCACCTCGATCCTGGCGTTCTCGTCGCCGTTGTCGCCGGTGGTCATCATGAAGCCGAGGGGCTTGCCGGTGGCGGGGCCCCGGCGCAGCTTGTTGACGCGCTCGACGAGGGAGACCACGCCGGGCAGGGTCAGCGCCTCGTGCGGCCGCCAGCCGCCGGCGTCGGCGGAGCGGAAGAACTCGTAGCGCAGCGGGTGCTGTACGTCCGTCAGGTGCAGGTCGGTGAACTGCACGAAGCAGGCGAGGGCGGTGCGCCGGTCCTCGCGGCCGTTGTGCCCCTCGGCCAGGTCGGCGCGCACGACCCTGGACCAGCCGGGGCCCTCGGCCAGGCGCCGGTAGCCGCCGCTGCCGCGCGGGGCGGCGACGGAGACCAGGGTGGTGCCCGCGCCCGTGGGCGCGGCCTCGGCCTCCGTGGTGGCCACGGCCTGGGCGGGTGTTCCGGGCGCGGGTGTGGGATCGCCCGGCGTGGCGGCTGCCGGGCCGGCGTCCATGCCCACGGCCAGGCCCAGCCCGGTGGCCGTGGTGACGGCACCCGCGGCGGCCAGGAAGGAGCGGCGGTCGAACTGCGAGTCTGCGGTTCTGCGGGATCTGCGGTGCATGGCGGTCTCCCCGAGTGCGAACGCGAAGGCAGGCGGTCTTGCGGGCGGGCTGCGGCCCCGGTCAGTCAGGATCGTTGGCAGCGCGAATGACCTGGGCGTGAACATGACCGCAACGGTCGCCGCCGATCACCTCACATGGATCTTGGCTAGTGCGAACTGACATACACCACTCGTCCCCTGGAGTTCTGACGCTCACTCAGCGTTCACCCTCGAGGGGAACCCTGGCACCGGTCATCGGGCAGTGCGTTGGTCCGTTTGTCGTACAGCTGCTGAGCTGCGAGAACGCCGCTGACCGCTTCACGGCCTCCGTCCCGCTTCATCCCGCGTGGCGCATGGCGGGTTTACGCCATCCTTATGTTCCCTCCCCGACAACTCTCCCCAAACCCCCGCCACTTCCATAAAAGTGATCGCTCACCGGCCTCCGCATTCCGGACGCCAGGTCGTAGTGCCCACCGCTGTGCACTTTTCGTTACCCGTTTTTTCTTCTCTTCCTCACTTCCAGTCAGGGATGCCCATGACCACCACCCCCGACCCCCGGAACGCGCCGCCGGGCGCGAGAGCCGCGGCCCGAATAGCCATAGCGGCCTCGCTCGTGGCCGCCCTCACCGCGGCGGGCGCCGCCCCCGCGCTCGCCGACGACCCGCGGCCGGCTCCGGGACCGGCCAAGTCCGGCCCGGACAAGCTCGGTTCGCAGGACGCGGACCTGCTGGCAAAGGCCAAGGCCGACGGCGACAAGACCGTCACCATGATGATCGCCACCCAGCCGGGGAAGACCGGCCCGGTCGCCGGCGCGCTGGACGCGATCAAGGGCGCCTCGGTGGGCCAGTCCTACGACAAGCTCGGCTACGTCCGCGTCACCGTGCCCACCGGCAAGGCCGACGCCGCCATCGACGAGGCGAAGAAGCTCGATGCCGTGCACGGCATCGACCTCAAGCAGGAGATCCGGCTCCCGGACCCGACCCCGCGCGCCGACACCGGCTCGGCGGCGCAGTCGGCGCGGAAGCTCGCCAAGGGCCGGACGTACCCCGCCCCGGGCAGGAACACCCCGGCGAAGAACCCCTACCAGCCCGCCTTCGAGACCGGCGCCGTCGAGTTCACCGAGGACCACCCCAAGGCCGACGGCCGCGGCGTGACCATCGGCATCCTGGACTCCGGCGTGGACCTCGCCCACCCGGCGCTGCAGAAGACCACCACCGGCGAGCGCAAGATCGTCGACTGGGTGACCGCCACCGACCCGCTCGCGGACGAGGACGGCACCTGGCTGCCGATGACGTCCGACGTGGCCGGCCCCTCCTTCTCCTTCAACGGCCGCACCTACACCGCGCCCGCCTCCGGCTCGTACCAGGTCGCCCTCTTCCGCGAGAGCGAGACCACCGGCGGCGACATGAAGGGCGACCTCAACCGGGACGGCGACACCACCGACTCCTGGGCGGTCCTCTACGACAAGGCCGCGGGCACCGTGCGCGTCGACCTCGACGACGACGGGAACTTCGGCAACGACGCCGACATGAAGCCGTACAAGGACGGCTTCCAGGTCGGCTACTTCGGCAAGGACAACCCCGACACCCCGATCGCCGAGCGCATCCCCTTCGTCGTGCAGGTCCGCAAGGACGTGCCGATGGACCCCAAGGGCGGCGACTGGATCGGCAAGAAGGCCGACTTCGTCAACATCGGCGTCATCGAGTCCGAGCACGGCACGCACGTCGCGGGCATCACCGCCGCCAACGGGCTCTTCGGCGGGAAGATGAACGGCGCGGCGCCCGGCGCGAAGATCGTCTCCTCCCGGGCCTGCACCTGGACCGGCGGCTGCACCAACGTCGCGCTCACCGAGGGCATGATCGACCTCGTGGTCAACCGCGGCGTCGACATCGTCAACATGTCGATCGGCGGCCTGCCCGCGCTCAACGACGGCAACAACGCCCGCGCCGAGCTCTACACCCGCCTCATCGACACCTACGGCGTCCAGCTGGTGATCTCCGCGGGCAACAGCGGCCCCGGCCTGAACACCATCGGCGACCCGGCCCTGGCCGACAAGGTCGTCAGCGTCGGCGCCTCCGTCTCCAAGGAGACCTGGGCCGCCAACTACGGCTCCGAGGTCAAGACCGCGTACGCGATGATGCCCTTCTCCTCCCGCGGCCCGCGCGAGGACGGCGGCTTCACCCCGACGATCACCGCCCCCGGCGCGTCGGTCAACACCACGCCGACCTGGGAGCCGGGCGCGCCCGTCAAGGAGGCCGGCTACGACCTCCCGCCCGGCTACGGCATGCTGCAGGGCACCTCGATGGCCTCCCCGCAGGCCACGGGCGCCGCGGCGCTGCTGATCTCGGCCGCCAAGCAGAAGCACATGAAGCTGACGCCCGCCGACCTGCGCACGGCGCTGACCAGCACCGCCAAGAAGATCAAGGGCTTCCAGGCGTACGAGCAGGGCTCCGGCCTGATCGACATCGTCGAGGCCTGGGAGGCGCTGCGCGACGGCGCCACCGCCCACGAGTACGCCGTCAAGGCGCCCGTGTCCACCGCCCTGTCCGGCCGACTCAAGACCCCCGGCTTCGGCACCGGCGTCTACGACCGCGAGGGCGGCCTCAAGGCCGGCGAGACCCGTACGTACGACGTCACGATCACCCGCACCTCCGGCCCGGACAAGCCGGTGCGGCACGAGCTCGAGTGGCGCAACAACGACGGCACCTTCAAGCTCGTCGGTGACGACGAGGTCAAGCTGCCGCTGAACAAGCCGGTGACCGTCAAGGTCCGGGCGAAGGCCAAGGCGGCCGGCATCCACAGCGCGATCCTGGCCGTGGACGACGAGCGCACCGAGGGCATCGACAAGCAGATCATGACCACCGTGATCGTGGCCGAGCCGCTCGCCTCCAACGTCTTCAAGACGTCCGGCAAGGCCACGCGCAACGCCACCACGTCGTACTTCGTGACCGTCCCCCAGGGCACCAAGTCGCTGGAGGTCGCCATGAGCGGCCTGGCCGACGGCAGCCAGACCCGGTTCATCGCCATCAGCCCCTACGGCGTCCCGGCGGACAAGACCTCCACGATCAACTGCTACCCGAACTACCCGAACCCCGACAACACCTGCCGCCCGGACCTGCGCTCGTACAAGAACCCGGTCCCCGGCGTCTGGGAGTTCGAGGTCGAGTCCCGCCGCACCTCCCCGCTGCTGGAGAACCCCTACACGCTGACGGTCACCGCCGGCGACGGTGCCACCAAGCCGTAGCCTCCGACGATCCGGCCGCCGGGGCCGGGACGCGCCCTCACCGGGACGCGTCCCGGCCCTCGGACAATGGATTGGACTTTTGGGGCGGGTACCACCACATGATGGAACTGTTCAGCCGGGTGCACCGTCCCCGGCAGTGACAGTTGTGGTGTACATGAGCTAGGGAGCACTCGTGAGGATCGGAATCGTCGGAGCCACCGGTCAGGTCGGCGGAGTCATGCGCAAGATCCTCGCCGAGCGGGAGTTCCCGGTCAGCGAGCTGCGCCTGTTCGCCTCGGCGCGCTCCGCCGGCTCCACGCTGCCCTGGCAGGACACGCAGATCACCGTCGAGGACGCGGCCACCGCCGACTACTCGGGCCTGGACATCGTGCTCTTCTCCGCCGGCGGCGCCACCTCCAGGGCGCTGGCCGAGAAGGTCGCCGGGCAGGGCGCGGTCGTGATCGACAACTCCTCCGCCTGGCGCCGCGACCCCGAGGTGCCGCTGGTGGTCTCCGAGGTCAACCCGCACGCGATCGCCGACCGCCCCAAGGGCATCATCGCCAACCCGAACTGCACCACCATGGCCGCCATGCCGGTGCTCAAGCCGCTGCACGCCGAGGCCGGCCTGACCGCCCTGGTCGCCACCACCTACCAGGCGGTCTCCGGCTCCGGCCTGGCCGGCGTCGCCGAGCTGGACGGCCAGCTGCGCAAGGTCGCCGACCGGGCGGCCGAGCTGACCCACGACGGCGAGGCCGTGGAGTTCCCGGAGCCGGGCGTCTACAAGCGCCCCATCGCCTTCAACGTCCTGCCGCTGGCCGGCGCGATCGTCGAGGACGGCAGCTTCGAGACCGACGAGGAGCAGAAGCTCCGCAACGAGTCCCGCAAGATCCTGGAGATCCCGGACCTCAAGGTCTCCGGCACCTGCGTGCGCGTCCCCGTCTTCTCCGGCCACTCCCTGCAGGTCAACGCCCGCTTCGAGCGTCCGGTCAGCGTCGAGCGCGCCTACGAGCTGCTCAAGGACGCGCCCGGCGTCGAGCTGTCCGAGATCCCGACCCCGCTGCAGGCGGCGGGCAAGGACGTCTCCTACGTGGGCCGCATCCGCGCCGACGAGACCGTGGAGCACGGCCTGGCGCTGTTCCTCTCCGGCGACAACCTCCGCAAGGGCGCGGCCCTCAACGCCGTCCAGATCGCCGAACTGGTCGCCGCCGAGCTGCGCGGCTGACCCGCGACGCGACGCGTGAGGGGGCGGGCCCGCCGGGCCCGCCCCCTCGGCGCATCCGCCGACAGCGTACGCACCGCCACGGACAGCGATGCCGTGGAAGGATGGCCGGGAACGTCGTGATGTGCCGTGATGTGAAGGAGATGCCCTGGTGCCCGGAACGAATCTGACCCGCGAAGAGGCACAGCAGCGGGCCCGCCTGCTGACCGTGGACGCCTACGAGATCGACCTCGACCTGTCCGGGGCTCAGGACGGCGGCACCTACCGGTCCGTGACCACCGTGCGCTTCGAGGCCACCGAGGCGGGCGACTCCTTCATCGACCTGGTCGCGCCGGCCGTGCACGAGGTCGTGCTGAACGGCACCGCGCTGGACGCGGGCGAGGTCTTCCGGGACAGCCGCATCGCGCTGCCGGGCCTGGTGCCCGGGCGCAACGAGCTGAAGGTGGTCGCGGACTGCGCGTACACCAACACCGGCGAGGGTCTGCACCGCTTCGTGGACCCGGTGGACCAGCAGGCCTACCTCTACACGCAGTTCGAGGTGCCGGACGCCCGCCGCGTCTTCGCCTCCTTCGAGCAGCCGGACCTGAAGGCGACATTCCGGTTCACCGTGAAGGCCCCCGAGGGCTGGACCGTGATCTCCAACTCGCCGACGCCCGAGCGCCCGGCCGACAACGTCTGGCGCTTCGAGCCGACCCCGCGCATCTCCACGTACATCACCGCGCTGATCGCCGGCCCGTACCACTCGGTGCACAGCACGTACGAGAAGGACGGCCAGAGCGTCCCGCTGGGCATCTACTGCCGCCCGTCGCTGGCGGAGTTCCTGGACGCCGACGCGATCTTCGAGGTGACGCGGCAGGGCTTCGACTGGTTCCAGGAGAAGTTCGACTACGCCTACCCCTTCGCCAAGTACGACCAGCTCTTCGTCCCGGAGTTCAACGCGGGCGCGATGGAGAACGCGGGCGCGGTCACCATCCGCGACCAGTACGTCTTCCGCTCGAAGGTGACGGACGCCGCGTACGAGGTGCGCGCCGAGACGATCCTGCACGAGCTCGCCCACATGTGGTTCGGCGACCTGGTCACCATGGAGTGGTGGAACGACCTCTGGCTGAACGAGTCGTTCGCCACCTACACCTCCATCGCCTGCCAGGCGTATGCACCGGGCAGCAAGTGGCCCCACTCGTGGACGACGTTCGCCAACTCCATGAAGACCTGGGCGTACCGGCAGGACCAGCTGCCGTCCACCCACCCGATCATGGCGGACATCCGCGACCTGGACGACGTGCTCGTCAACTTCGACGGCATCACCTACGCCAAGGGCGCCTCGGTCCTCAAGCAGCTCGTCGCCTACGTCGGCATGGACGAGTTCTTCACCGGCGTCCAGGCGTACTTCAAGGAGCACGCCTTCGGCAACACCCGCCTGTCCGACCTGCTGGGCGCGCTGGAGAAGACCTCCGGCCGTGACCTGAAGACCTGGTCGAAGGCGTGGCTGGAGACCGCCGGCATCAACATCCTGCGGCCCGAGATCACCACGGACGCCGACGGCGTCATCACCGCCTTCGCCGTCCGGCAGGAGGCCCCCGCGCTGCCCGCCGGCGCCAAGGGCGAGCCCACCCTGCGCCCGCACCGCATCGCGATCGGCCTGTACGACCTCGACGGCGGCAAGCTGGTCCGCAAGGACCGGATCGAGCTGGACGTCGACGGCGCGCTGACCGAGGTCCCGCAGCTGACCGGCCGGACCCGCCCGGCCGTGGTGCTGCTCAACGACGACGACCTGTCGTACGCCAAGGTGCGCCTGGACTCCGAGTCCCTGGCCACCGTCACCCAGCACCTGGGCGACTTCGCCGAGTCCCTCCCCCGCGCCCTGTCCTGGGCCTCCGCCTGGGACATGACCCGCGACGCCGAGCTGGCCACCCGCGACTACCTGGACCTGGTGCTGTCCGGCATCGCCAAGGAGACGGACATCGGCGTGGTGCAGTCGCTGCACCGCCAGGTCAAGACCGCGCTCGAGGTGTACGCCGCGCCGACCTGGCGCGAGACGGGCCTGGCGAAGTGGACCGAGGCCACGCTCGAGCACCTGCGCGCGGCCGAGCCCGGCAGCGACCACCAGCTGGCGTGGGCCCGGGCCTTCGCCGCCACCGCCCGCACCGACGAGCAGCTGGACCTGCTGTCCGGCCTGCTGGACGGCACCGAGACCGTCGAGGGCCTGGCCGTCGACACCGAGCTGCGCTGGGACCTGCTGGGCCGGCTGGCCGCGACGGGCCGCGCGGACGAGAAGGCCATCGCCGCCGAGCTGGAGCGCGACAGGACCTCGGCGGGCGAGCAGCACGCCGCCTGGGCCCGCGCCGCGCGCCCGACGGCCGAGGCGAAGGCCCAGGCCTGGGCCGCGGTCGTCGAGTCGGACAAGCTGCCCAACGCCGTGCAGGAGTCGGTCATCGGCGGCTTCCAGCAGGCCGACCAGCGCGAGCTGCTCGCCCCCTACGCCGAGAAGTACTTCGCGGTGGTCAAGGACGTCTGGGACAACCGCAGCCACGAGATCGCCCAGCAGATCGCGGTCGGCCTCTACCCCGCGCTGCAGGTCTCCCAGGCCACCCTGGACGCCACGGACGCCTGGCTGGCCTCGGCCGAGCCGAACGCGGCGCTGCGCCGCCTGGTCACCGAGTCCCGCGCGGGCATCGAGCGGGCCCTGAAGGCCCAGGCCGCGGACGCGGCGGCGACCGCCTGACGGCCGTAGCGACAACGACGAGGGCGCCCCGGACCGTACGGTCCGGGGCGCCCTCGGGTGTGCGGCTCAGGCCTTCTCCGCCCGGGCCCGCCGACGGGCCAGCAGTGCCTCGCGCTTCTCGTCGAACTTCCGCGCCTGGTCGTCCAGGCCGCCCATGAACAGCCCCAGCTCCTCCTGGGCGCGCAGACCCTCCGGGCCGAGGCCCGTGATGTCCAGGACCTTCAGGAAGCGCAGCACCGGCTGGAGCACGTCGTCGTGGTGGATGCGCAGGTTGTAGATGCCGCCGATGGCGATCTGCGCGGCGGCGCGCTCGAAGCCGGGGATGCCGTGGCCGGGCATCCGGAAGCCGGTCACCACGTCCCGCACCGCGCACATCGTCTGGTCGGGCGCCAGCTCGAAGGACTTCCCGAGCAGGTTGCGGTAGAAGACCATGTGCAGGTTCTCGTCCGTGGCGATGCGGGCGAGCATGCGGTCGCAGACCGGGTCACCGGAGTGGTGGCCGGTGTTGCGGTGCGAGATGCGGGTCGCCAGCTCCTGGAAGGCGACGTAGGCGACCGAGTGCAGCATGCTGTGCCGGTTGTCGGACTCGAACCCCTCCGACATGTGCTGCATGCGGAACCGCTCCAGCGCGACCGGGTCCACGGCGCGCGAGGTGAGCAGGTAGTCCCGCATCACGATGCCGTGCCGGCCCTCCTCCGCCGTCCAGCGGTGCACCCAGGTGCCCCACGCGCCGTCGCGGCCGAAGAGCGAGGCGATCTCGTGGTGGTAGCTGGGGAGGTTGTCCTCGGTCAGCAGGTTGACGATCAGGGCGGTCCGCCCTATCTCCGTCACCTTCGACTGCTCGGGGGACCAGGCCTCGCCGCCCATGACGCCGTCGAAGTTACGGCCGTCGCTCCACGGCACGTACTCGTGCGGCATCCATTCCTTCGCCACCTTCAGGTGCCGGTTCAGCTCGGCCTCGACGACCTCTTCGAGGGCGTACAGCAGCCGGCTGTCGCTCCATACGGCCGAGCCGCCGTGCAGGGAGGGGGCTGTGGTCACGGACGGCTCCTGGGGGTGGGGCGACTTACTTACGGCCCCGTAGGTTACGTCACCGTAAGTTAAGGGCGGCATAAAGATGATCGTTCCGCCCGCCCGGCCCCCCGGAGAAGGGCAGCAAAAAGCCGGCCACGGCTCCGCGGGGCGGAGTCATGACCGGCGTCGTACGGCGTGGAGCGCTGGGCCTCAGCGCGAGGTGCGCGGGTGGTGGGTGCTGGCGGCGTGGGTGCGGGGGTTGTCCGAGCCCCGGGACATGACCATGGTCAGGCCCGCGATGACCAGGAAGAGAACGATCGGAGCGACCACGTAGAGGCCGAGCGTGTTGATCGCGCTCAGGCCCGGGCCCGGGTCGTCGCCGTCGTCGCGGGTGAGCGCGAACGCGGGGGACGACATCAGCAGCATCAGCATCGTGCCGGCGGAGATGGCACCGGCGCGCACGGCGTTCTTGTTGACCTTATTGCTCACGGCCTCAACGTATCGGACAGCCGCGAACCGCGCGCGCCCGGGGTGGCCTATCGGCGTCCACCGGCCCCGCCCCGCTGGTCACGGAGTTCGTTCACGGAGTTCCTCCATCAGCGCGTGCAGCCGGGGCGAGGCCGCCAGCTCCTCCAGGGACAGCGGCCGCCCGGCGGCGTCGGCGACGGGCAGCCGCCAGTTCGGGTACTGGTCCCAGGTGCCCGGCAGGTTCTGCGGGCGCCGGTCCCCGACGGCGTCCGGCAGCCAGACGCCGACCAGGCTGGCGGGGGTGCGCAGCAGGAAGCGGTGGACCGCCTTGACGGCCGCCTCCTCGTCGCCCGGCCCCTCCGGCAGCAGCCCCAGCCGGCCGAACAGGGCCAGCCACTGGGCCACCCCCATGGCGTCCTCGCGCTGCTCGACGGCCAGCGGCCGGTCCAGCAGCCCCAGGCGGTGCCGCAGCTCCACGTGGTCGCCGGTGAGCCGGGCCGCGGTGCTCGGCAGGTCGTGGGTGGTGGCGGTGGCCAGGCAGCCGGCGCGCCAGCGCTCCGGCTCCAGCGGCTCGGGCCTCGCGGCGCCGCCTTCGTAGTCGCGCTCGAACCACAGCACCGAGGTGCCCAGCACCCCGCGCCCGGCGAGCGTCTCGCGCACCCCGGGCTCGACCGTGCCCAGGTCCTCGCCTATGACGGCCGCGCCCGCCCGGTGGGCCTCCAGCGCCAGGACGCCGAGCATGGCCTCGGCGTCGTAGCGGACGTACGCCCCGCGCCGGGGCTCGTACCCCTGGGGCACCCACCACAGCCGGAACAGCCCCATCACATGGTCGATGCGCAGGGCGCCCGCGTGCCGCAGCAGACCCCGCAGCAGCTCGCGGTAGAGGGCGTAGCCGGTGGCGGCCAGGGCGTCGGGACGCCAGGGCGGCAGGCCCCAGTCCTGGCCCCGGGAGTTGAAGGCGTCGGGGGGCGCGCCGATGGACATCCCGGCGGCGAAGGCGTCCTGCTGCGCCCAGGCGTCGGCACCCGAGGGGTGGACGCCGACGGCCAGGTCGTGGACGAGGCCGACGCGCATGCCGGCGGCGCGGGCCGCCCGCTGGGCGCCGGCCAGCTGCTCGTCGGTGAGCCAGGCCAGCCAGCAGTGGAAGTCGACGCGGTCCAGCAGCTCGCCGCGGGCGCGGGCGGTGCGGGCCGAGCGGGGGTCGCGCAGCCCGGCGGGCCAGGCCCGCCAGTCGGGGCCGTGCACCTCGGCCAGCGCGCACCAGGTGGAGTGGTCGTCGAGGGCCTGGCCCTGCTCGGCGAGGAAGTCGCAGTACGCGGCGCGGCGGCCGGGGCCCTGCGGCACGGCCCGCAGCAGCTCCAGCGCCCGGCGCTTGAGCTCCCACACCGCGTCCCGGTCGATCAGCTCGCCGCGCCGCAGCACGCCGTCGCGCAGCCCTTCGGCGCGGGCGAGCAGGGCGTCGGCCTCCTCGCGGGCGGCTCCGGCGAGGTGGGCGAACTCGGGGACCGCCTCCACCCGCAGGTGGACCGGGTCGGGGAAGCGGCGGGAGGAGGGGCGGTAGGGCGAGGGGTCGGTGGGCGGGCCGGGGACGGCCGCGTGCAGGGGGTTGACCTGCACGAAGTCGGAGCCGAAGGAGCGGCCCGCCCAGGCGGCCAGCTCGGTCAGGTCGCCGAGGTCGCCCATGCCCCAGGAGCGGGCGGACAGCAGGGAGTAGAGCTGGACCAGGAAGCCGTGGCCGCGCCCCTCGGGGGCGGGCAGCCGGTCGGGCGCGACGATCAGGGGGACGCGGGCGGAGCGGCCGTCGGGGGCCTGGGCCCGCAGGAGGTGACCGCCGAGCGGCAGGGGCGCCGCGCCGTCCCAGTCGAGGCCGCGGCCGTCCTCGGTGTCCACGCGCAGCAGCGTGCCCCCGGGCAGCTCCGGCAGATTCCGCTTGTGTCCCTGGCGGAGGACGACGGCCGGGGGCAGCAGGCGGCCGCGCGCGGCGGCCTCATGGGCCTCGAGGGCGTCGCGGACGGCCCTGGGGGTGGAGGCGTCGACGCCCAGGGCGGCGAGGACCGCGACGACGGTGTCCTCGGCGACCCGGGCGCTGTGACCGGGGGCGGGCTCGTACGTGGTGGCGACACCGTGCAGTTCGGCAAGGCGCGCTCTGCCCATCGATACCTCCGTGGTCGCCCGTGCCGGTCGCCTGATGCCCTACCCATCCGCCGCGCCCGCCGACACCTTCGGTTCCCCGATGTCGCTTTGACTCCCCTTCGGGAGGCTTCGGTTTCGGTTCCGCTTCGGCTCGCTTCCATGACCGGCGGGGCATTACCGGCAGTTCGGGCAGCTGCGTTGACACGCCCAGCACCTGGTGATGGGCTCATCGCTCACGGGCGTGACACCAGGGGCAAGGAGAAGGCCGTGCGGTTCCCGGGCGACGACCCCTCGTACGCACACGACGCGTGCGGGCACGAGCCGTACGGACGTGCGTCGTACGGACACGACGGCGAACGCGACGGCGGCGCCCGGCGGCGGCCCGGACGTGCCCTCGGCACCGGCCGGCTCGGCAGGGTCCTCCCCTCCGGCGCCGGCTCCCGGCGGGCCGGCGTCACCGTCCTGGCGGCCGCCCTCCTCGGCGGGCTGCTCGGCAACGCCGGCGACGCCCTGGCCGACCCCGGACCCTCGCCGGCCGCCGGCGCCCCGGGCGCGGACGCCCCCGACCGGGAGGGCACGGGCGGCCTCCCGCCCGTCTGGCCGCGCCCCCAGACGGCACGCGCCCAGGGCTCGTACGTCCGGGTGGGTGACGAGGTCACCCTGATGGCCGAGCAGGGCACCGACCCGTACGCCGTCGAGGCGCTGCGCGAGGTGCTGCACGCCGCGGGCGCCCGGACGGTCGTCGACGCCCAGCCCGGCGGCACCCCGCCGCCGGACGGGCTCATCGTCTACGCGGGCGGACAGGCGGCCGAGGACGCCCTGCGGTCGCTGGGCGCGAGCCCCATCGCCGACCTGCCCCGGGGCGGCTACCGCCTGGCGACGGGCACCGCCGGCGGCCGGCCCGCGGTGGCGCTGGCGGGCATGGGCACGGACGGTCTCTTCCACGCCGCGCAGACGCTGCGCCAGCTGGTGGTGGAGCGGGACGGCGGGCGGGGCTTCGCGGGCGCGGTGATCCGGGACTGGCCCGGCACGGCGGTGCGCGGCGTGACCGAGGGCTTCTACGGCAGGCCCTGGTCGCAGCCGCAGCGGCTGGCCCAGCTGGACTTCATGGGCCGCAGCAAGCTGAACCGCTACCTCTACGCGCCCGGCGACGACCCCTACCGCCAGGCCCGCTGGCGCGACCCCTACCCCGCCGCGCAGCGCGCGGAGTTCCGGGAGCTGGCCGAGCGGGCCCGCCGCAACCACGTGACGCTGGGCTGGGCCGTCTCGCCGGGGCAGGCGATGTGCTTCTCCTCGGCCGGGGACATCCGGGCGCTCAAACGCAAGGTCGACGCGATGTGGGCGCTGGGGGTACGCGCCTTCCAGCTGCAGTTCCAGGACGTCAGCTACAGCGAGTGGCACTGCGACGCGGACGCCGACGCGTTCGGCTCGGGCCCCAAGGCGGCGGCGAAGGCCCAGGCGAAGGTGGCGGGCGAGCTGGCCCGGCACCTGGCGGCCAAGGACGACGCGGCCCCGCTGTCGCTGCTGCCCACCGAGTACTACCAGGACGGCCGCACCGCCTTCCGGCGGGCGCTGGCCGAGGCGCTGGACCCGCGGGTCGAGGTGGCCTGGACGGGCGTGGGCGTGGTGCCCAAGACCATCACCGGCGGCGAAGTGGCCGACGCCCGCGCGGCCTTCGGCCACCCGCTGGTGACCATGGACAACTACCCGGTCAACGACTTCGCGCAGGACCGTATCTTCCTCGGCCCCTACACCGGGCGCGAGCCGGCCGTGGCCACGGGCTCGGCCGCGCTGCTCGCCAACGCCTCGGCCCAGCCGACCGCGTCCCGCATCCCGCTGTTCACCACCGCCGACTACGCCTGGAATCCGCGCGGGTACCGCCCCGACGAGTCCTGGCGGGCCGCCGTCGACGACCTGGCCGGGAGCGACGGCGAGGCCCGCGAGGCGCTGCGGGCGCTCGCCGGCAACGACGCCTCCTCCGTGCTGGGCGGCGAGGAGTCGGCGTACCTGCGGCCGCTGCTGGACGACTTCTGGGCGGCGCTGGCCGGCTCCGACCCCGGCAGGCTGGAGGGGGCCGCGCAGAAGCTGCGGGGCGCCTTCCGCACCATGGCCTCGGCGCGGGAGAAGCTCGCCCCCGCCCTCGGCGCGGAGGTGCGGCCGTGGCTGGAGCAGCTGGCCCGGCACGGCGAGGCGGGCGTGCGGGCCGTGGACATGCTCACCGCCCAGGCGCGCGGCGACGGCGCCGCCGCCTGGCGGGCCCAGCTGGACGTGCAGCGGCTGCGCGGGCGGATCGGCCAGGACCGGGCGACCGTGGGCAAGGGCGTGCTGACGCCCTTCCTGGACCAGGCCCTGGCCCGCGCCAACGGCTGGACCGGGGTGGACCGGCCGCTGCGCACGGCGGGCCGGGCCACCGACGGCGACCCGGCCACCGCCGTCCGCCCCAAGCCCGGCGAACCGCTGTCCGTCCGGCTGCCCGCGCCGCACCCGCTGACCGTCGTCACCCTGCTCACCGAGCCCGGGCACGGGCAGGCGGGCACCGTCGAGGCGCACGACGCGGTCAAGGGCTGGCAGCCGCTGGGGCCCGTGGAGGCCGGCGGCTGGACGCAGGTGCCGGGCAAGGGGCTGCGCGCGGACGCGCTGCGGGTGGTGTGGAGCGGGGACGCGGCGGCGGCCCCGCCGGCCGTGCACGAGTTCACGCCGTGGTTCGCCGACACCCGCACGGCCGTCTTCGAGGTGGAACAGGGCGACGTGGACGCGGAGACCGGCGGCAGGCCGGCCGTCATCGAGGCCCGCATGATCAACCAGCGCCCGGAGGCGGTCCACGAGAAGCTCACGGTCAAGGCGCCCGAGGGGGTGACGGTCAAGGCCCCGGCCGAGCTGTCCGCGGTGCGCGGCGGCGTCACCACGGCCCGGATCGAGCTGACCGTGCCGGCCGGGAGCCCGGGCCGGGTGTTCACGGTGCCCGTCAGCCTCGCCGGACAGGAGCGGACCGTAACCGTCCGGGCGTTTCCGCCGACCGGGGGTCCCGACCTGGCGCCGGGCGGGAAGGCGACCTCCTCGGGCGACGAGACCCCCCGCTTCCCGGCCTCCGCCGCGCTCGACGGCGACCCGCGCACCCGCTGGTCATCGCCGCACCGGGACGACGCCTGGTGGCAGCTGGAGCTGGCCCGCCCGGTCCGGCTGGGCCGGCTCGTCCTGCACTGGCAGGAGGCCCACCCCGCCCGCTACCGCGTCCAGGTCTCCCCGGACGGGCGCACGTGGCGCGACGCGGCGGCCGTGGCCGACGGCAAGGGCGGCGTGGAGGCCGTGCGCATGGACGCGCCGGACGCGCGCTTCGTGCGCGTCCAGGGCGAGAAGCGCGCCACGCGCTTCGGCTACTCGCTGTGGCAGGTGGAGGCGTACGCCGTGCGGGAGCCCGGAAAGGGCGGGCAGGCGCGCTGAGACCGGGTCATCGTCGTACCCGGGGCGCCCGCCGCGCCCCGCGTACGACGATGGCCCGGTGTTCTCAGGCGGAGATGCCGTCGATCCGGGCCATCGCGTCCTCCGCGCCGTAGGCTTCCAGGTACGGCAGCCAGCGCGGATCCCTATGGCCCGTGCCGATGATCCGCCAGGCCAGGCCGGACGGCGGTGCGGGTTGATGACGCAGCCGCCAGCCGAGCTCGGCGACGTGCCGGTCGGCCTTGACGTGGTTGCAGCGACGGCACGCCGCGACCACGTTCTCCCAGGCGTGCTGGCCGCCTCGGCTGCGCGGGACGACGTGGTCGACGCTGGTTGCGACGCCACCGCAGTACGCGCAGCGCCCGCCGTCCCGGGCGAAGAGGGCACGGCGGGTGAGCGGGACGGGGCCCCGAAAGGGGACCCGCACGAAGCGCTTCAGCCTGACGACGCTGGGCGCGGGGACGGTGCAGGACGCGCTGTGCAGATAGGCGCCGGAGTCCTCGAGGCTGATGGCCTTCTCATTGAGGACGAGTATGAGCGCGCGGCGGAGCGGTACGACGCCGAGCGGCTCGTACGACGCGTTGAGGACCAGGACATGCGGCACGGGTGCCTCCTTGTACGCCGGCGGCGCGTGGCTCGCGCCGGGACGATCTCCTGCAAGTGTCCCCTGGCCCCCGCCACCGGCGCCACCATCACCGGGTAACGGGTCTCAGGTGTTTTGGAGCACACCGGGGAGCACCGCTCGGCCCACCACGGCCATCCCCGCGCAAGAGCGGTCCCGTATCGAACAGAACAACGGAGCACCTTGCCTGCCCCGTTAGTGTGGTGGATCGCCCGCACCGCTCCTCGTCGCGGGTCTGTCCCACACCGGAGGATTCCTGCTGTGTTCTGGTCCGCTGCCCTGGCCGCAGACTCGACGCCCCGTCCCACATCCCTGGACGAGGCCCAACGCACGGCGAACGACGCCGCGGGATGGGTCGAGCAGAACTGGTCCATCTGGCTCAGCAACGGCCTGCGCATCGTCCTGATCGTGCTGATCGCGGTGGCCATGCGGTCGGTGATCCGGCGCGCCATCACCAAGCTCATAGCGCGGATGAACCGCACCGCCCAGGCGGTCGACGGCACCGCCCTGGGAAGCCTGCTGGTCAACGCCGAGCGGCGGCGGCAGCGCTCGGAGGCCATCGGCTCGGTGCTGCGCAGCGTCGCCTCGTTCCTGATCATGGGAACGGCGGCCCTGACGGTCCTCTCCGTACTCAAGATCAACCTGGCTCCGCTGCTGGCCAGCGCCGGTGTGGCCGGCGTCGCCATCGGTTTCGGCGCCCGCAATCTGGTCACCGACTTCCTCTCGGGCGTCTTCATGATCCTGGAGGACCAGTACGGGGTCGGCGACACGATCGACGCCGGGGTGGCCTCCGGCGAGGTGATCGAGGTCGGCCTGCGGGTGACCAAGCTGCGCGGGGTGGACGGCGAGATCTGGTACGTGCGCAACGGCGAGGTCAAGCGGATCGGCAACCTCAGCCAGGGCTGGGCGACCGCGGGCGTCGACGTCCAGGTGCGCGCGGACGAGGACCTGGACCGGGTGCGCGAGGTGATCACCCGGACCGGCGAGGAGATGCAGAAGGCCGAGCCGTGGAACGAGCGGCTGTGGGAGCCGGTCGAGGTGCTGGGCCTGAACGCGATCTACCTCGACTCGGTGATCATCCGGGTCTCGGCGAAGACCATGCCGGGCAAGGCCGTCGGCGTGGAGCGCGAGCTGCGCTGGCGCATCAAGCGGGCGCTGGACGCGGAGGGCATCCGCATCGTGGGCCGCCCGCTCGACCCGGAGCTGGAGACCGTGATCATCCCGGATCCGGCGGCCGCCGTCGCGGCCCCGTCCGCCCTGGCGAACCCCACGTCCCCGCAGTCCCAGGCGACGACACCGATACCGCCGGCACCGCCGGGAGTTCCCCTCGGCAAGTGAACGAACGGGCCCCCTCGCCGTGATGGCGAGGGGCCCGTTCGCTGGGTGCGCAGGCCGCGTCAGACGGTCGCCGCGCCCTGCTCCTGGAAGACCTTGTCCAGGAAGGCGTCGAGGTTGCCCGTCATCCGGGCGACGCGCTCCTCCAGCGAGAGCGACTCCTTGTACCGCATCGTCAGCTCGGGCACCTTCTTGCCCCGCACGTACAGGGGGCAGGCCAGGTCCGTGCAGATGTAGGCGCCGACGGTGTTGCCGTCGCGGCCGGAGGCGCCGACCTTGCGGGCGGCGAGCAGGGAGACGCCCGAGCCGGCGTGGCTGGTCAGGCACACGGAGCACATGGTGGTCTTGGCCATGCTGCGGGGACCGCCCTGCGGCACGCGCAGGGTGACGCCGACGAGCTCGCCGCCCCGCATGGCGACGATGTAGCCCCGGTCCGGCGCGCCCGGGTCACGCCAGCCGAGGAAGTCCAGTTCCGCCCAGGGGAGTTCGGCCAGCCCCTTGGGCAGGCTGATCCTGCGCGCCTCGCCCTTCGAGCAGTTCACGAAGGAGGCGCGTATGGCGTTTTCGCCGAGTTGTTCCATGTGGCGGGAAACTAACAGCGGCGGACCGGGGGCGTCGCCTCATTTTTCCGGTCGCCGACTTTCCGGTCGCCGATTTTTCTGTCGCCGACTTTTCGGTCACGGGGGCGGATGCGGGCGGGCCACGGCCTCTTGACGGTGTGCCAGGGGGCGGCATACCGTCCCCCCACCTATTTGGAAAGTTTCCTTACAGTCCCTGCCGGACCCCTCAGAGACGGGTGCACAGCCATGGCCGGAGCCGGAGTCCCCGGGACGCCCCGCGTCCTGCGGGCCATGAACGACCGCGCCGCGCTCGACCTCCTGCTCGCGCACGGCCCGCTCACCCGCACCCGCCTCGGCGAGCTGACCGGCCTGTCCAAGCCCACCGCCTCCCAGCTGCTCGGCCGCCTGACGGCCGCCGGCCTGGTCCGCGTCACCGGCAACGTCACCGGCCGCCCCGGGCCCAACGCCCAGCTGTACGAGATCGAACCCGGCGTCGCGCACGTGGCCGGGCTCGCCGTCGACGAGGAGGGCATCACCGCCGCCGTCGCGGACATCACCGGCGCCGTCACCGGCGAGCACCGCGTCGCCGCCCCGGCCGTGGACGGGCGGGCGCGCGAGCGCACCCCCGGCCTCGTGGCCGAGGCGGTGGACGGCGCGCTGTCCGCCGCCGGGCTCGGCCGCACCGCCCTGCGGCACACCGTCATCGGCACCCCCGGCGCCCTCGACCCCGGCACCGGGACGCTGCGGTACGCCCCGCACCTGCCCGGCTGGCACGCGCCCGGCCTGCGCGCCGAGCTCGCCGCGCTCCTCGGCACCCCCGTCGTCATCGAGAACGACGTCAACCTCGCCGCCCTCGCCGAGCGCCACCACGGCGCGGCCCGCGACGCCGACGACTACGTCCTGCTGTGGATCGACGAGGGCGTGGGCGCCGCGATCGTGCTCGGCGGGCGGCTGCTGCGCGGGGCGACCGGCGGCGCGGGCGAGGTCGGCTACATGCCGCTGCCCGGCGCCCCGCTCGCGCGCGGCGGCCCCGAGGCCACCATCGGCCCGGACGGCGGGGGCGGCTTCCAGATGCTCGTGGGCTCGTCGGCCGTGGTCCGCCTCGCCCGCACGCACGGCATCGACGCCCCGACGGCCCCACGGGCCCTGGCGCTCGCGGCCTCCACCCCGGGCGCGGGGGAGGACTTCCTCGCCGCGCTCGCGGCGCGCGTGGCCACCGGGCTCGCGGCGATCGTCGCCGTCGTCGACCCGGCGCTGGTGGTGCTCGGCGGCGAGGTCAGCCGGGCCGGCGGCGAGCGGCTGCGCGAGCTGGTCGAGGGCGAACTGACCGGACTGGCCCTGCCCCGGCCGCGACTGCGGCTGAGCGGCGTCGAGGGCTCCCCCATCCTGGCCGGCGCCCTGTGCGGCGCACTGGCCGCCGCCCGCGACACCGTCTTCGACACCGGCTGAGCCGTCCCGTTCCCGTCCTCCCTGTTCTCCCCGCTCTCCCCGCTGTTCGTCCCGCACCGCCCGTACGTCCATCGCGTCACTTCCCCGCACCCCCGGCCCGAAGGAAGTACCGCCATGCCACGCATACGCCCGCCCATGGCCAGGCCCGCCATCGCGGCCGTCGCCCTGTTCCGGTTCTTCTTCTGCGGGAACGATTACTTCGGGCCACCGATCCACGCGGCCCGGAACCCGGGCGTCGAAGGCGTCACACCGACAGGAGTCAAGGGTTGAAGCTCGCAGTGGTGGGGGGCGGCTCCACCTACACCCCCGAACTCGTCGACGGCATCGCCCGGTTGCGCGACGCGCTGCCGGTGACGGAGCTGGTGCTCGTCGACCCGGACGCCGACCGCCTGGAACCGGTGGGCGCGCTGGCCCGGCGGATCCTCGCCCGGCAGGACCACCCCGCCCGCGTGTGGTGGACCGCCGACCTGGACGCGGCCGCCGACGGAGCCGGCGCCGTGCTGCTGCAGCTGCGCGTGGGCGGCCAGGCGGCCCGCCACCAGGACGAGACCTGGCCGCTGGAGTGCGGCTGCGTCGGGCAGGAGACCACCGGCGCGGGCGGCCTGGCGAAGGCGCTGCGCACCGTCCCCGTCGTGCTGGACATCGCCGAGCGGGTGCGCCGCCGCAACCCCACCGCCTGGATCGTCGACTTCACCAACCCCGTCGGGATCGTCACCCGCGCCCTGCTCACGGCCGGGCACCGCGCGGTCGGGCTGTGCAACGTGGCCATCGGCTTCCAGCGGAAGTTCGCGGCGCTGCTCGGCGTGGACCCGCGGGAGGTGGCGCTGGAGCACGTGGGCCTGAACCACCTCACCTGGGAGCGTTCGGTGCGCGTCGGCGGCCGGGAGGTGCTGCCCCGGCTGCTCGCCGAGCACGGCGAGGCCATCGCCGCCGACCTGCGCATGCCGCGCGAACTCCTCCACCGGCTCGGCGTCGTGCCCTCGTACTACCTGCGCTACTTCTACCAGCACGACGCCGTCGTCAGGGAGCTGCGGACCAAGCCCTCGCGGGCGGCCGAGGTCGCACGGATGGAGCGCGAACTGCTGGCGATGTACCGCGACCCGGCACTGGACGAGAAGCCGGAGCTGCTGGCGAAGCGGGGCGGGGCCTTCTACTCGGAGGCGGCGGTGGCGCTGACGGCCTCGCTGCTGTCCGGCACCGGGGACGTCCAGGTGGTCAACACGCTCAACAACGGCACCCTGCCCTTCCTGCCGGACGACGCGGTCGTGGAGGTTCCGGCGGCCGTGGACGGGCGCGGTGCGCACCCGCTGCCCGTACGGCCGCTGGAGCCGCTGTTCGCGGGGCTGGTCGCGGGGGTGACGGCGTACGAGCACCTGGCGCTGGAGGCGGCGCTCGAGGGCGGCCGCGACCGGGTGTTCCGGGCCCTGCTGGCCCATCCGCTCGTCGGCCAGACCGAGCACGCGGACCGGCTGACCGACGCCCTCCTCGCGCACAACCGGGAGCACCTCGCGTGGGCGTGAGCGGTGCGCTGCTCGCCGTCGACGCGGGCAACAGCAAGACCGACGTGGCGCTGGTGGACGCCGACGGCACGGTGCTGGGCGCGGCGCGCGGCGACGGCTTCCAGCCGGCGGCGGAGGGCGTCGCGCGGGCCGTGGCCGGCCTGGCCGCCGTGGTCGCGCGGGCGCTCGAGCAGGCCGGGCCGCACGGCGCGGGCCGGGTGGAGCACGTCCAGGCGTGCCTGGCGAACGCCGATCTGCCGGTGGAGGAGGAACGGCTGACGGCGGAGATCGCCGCGTACGGATGGGGCCGTACGGTCACGGTCGCCAACGACACCTTCGCCCTGCTGCGCGCGGGGCTGCCGGACGGGGGCGAGCGGGCGGGGGTGGCCGTCGTGTGCGGGGCGGGCATCAACTGCTCGGGGATCGCGCCGGGCGGGCGGACCGCGCGCTTCCTCGCCGTCGGGCGGATCTCCGGCGACTGGGGCGGCGGCGGGGTCCTGGCGGAGGAGGCGCTGTGGTGGGCGGCGCGGGCGGCGGACGGCCGCGGCGAGGCCACGGCGCTCACCGAGGCGCTGCCCGCCCACTTCGGGCTGGCCGGCGTGCCGGAGCTGATCGAGGCCCTGCACCTGGGGCGGATCGCCTGGTCGCGGCGGCACGAACTGGCGCCCGTCCTCTTCGCGGTGGCCTCGGCCGGGGACGCGATCGCCCGGTCGCTGGTGGTCCGGCAGGCCGACGAGGTCGTCGTCATGGCGGTGAGCGCGCTGAGGCGGCTGGACCTGCTGGACGCGGCGGTTCCGGTGGTGCTGGGCGGCGGCGTGCTCGCGGCGCGCCATCCGCTGCTGCACGAGCGGATCGTCGCGCGGCTGGCCGCGCGGGCGCCCCGGGCCGTGCCGGGGGTGGTCACCGCCCCGCCCGTGCTGGGGGCCGCACTGCTGGCCCTCGACCGGGCCGGGGCGCCGGCCGCCGCGTACGGCCGGCTGCGCGCCCACTACGCGAAGGGCCCGGCGTAGGGCCCGGGTGCGCGAAGGGCCCGGCGTAGTGCCGGCGTGCGCAAAGGGCCCGGCCTGCGCGCCGTGGAACCCGTCCCGAAGTGGCCGGATTCCACGGTGCACGGTCTGTTCACGTCATCTTCACATCGTGAGAGACGTCACCGTGCGGGCCAGGCGACCGTAAATCCTCCGCTCATGCTCCGCTCCCTGCACCGAAGTTCCTGACAATCACGTCAGCAACGGGACGCCTCAGAAATTTCTCTTCTGACATTGGTTGACCGTTCATACACCCAATGTCCGTATTCGGAGCAACCATTTCTCCCCTCCTGTGGGCGCATGCGAGCATCCGGGCACGCACGGATTGATCACGAAATACGACCAACGGCCGCTGAAATCAGCCCAAAACGGCACTCGGCGGCCTCGTGGCAACCCCTGCTCCCGACCACCCGCATCCCGAGGGGGGACACCCATGTCCAAGACCGTCACTCGCCGCTTCGTCCTCAGGGGCACGGCCGTCGCCGTGGCCGGTGCAGCGCTGGCCGGCGTGGCCGGCATCGCGACCGCCGAGTCCGGCCCGAAGCCCATGGACCACTCCGGCCACGGCGACCACGCCGGCCACGGCCCCCAGGCGTTCGACGAGACGTACAAGGGCCGTCGCATCGTCGGCGCCCCCGCCACCGGTGGCCACCAGGCCCACCACGGCGGCTTCGCCGTGACGATCGACGGCAAGGAACTGCACGTCATGCAGAACGCCGACGGCACCTGGATCAGCGTCGTCAACCACTACCAGACCTTCGCCGACCCGCTGACGCTGACCCGCGCCGCCGTCGACAAGCTCCAGGGCGCCGTGCTCGTCCCGATCGCCACCGCCTGATTCCGGCCGCTGCCGGCCATCCCGCCCCGACACCCAAGGACACGATCCCCATGGCAGTACGCAAGAACCAGGCGACCCTGACCGCCACCGAGAAGCGCAACTTCGTCAACGCGGTGCTGGCGCTGAAGAAGAACGGCCGCTACGACGAATTCGTGCGCACGCACAACGAGTTCATCATGAGCGACACCGACTCCGGCGACCGCGTCGGCCACCGCTCGCCGTCGTTCCTGCCCTGGCACCGCCGCTTCCTCATCCAGTTCGAGCAGGAGCTCCAGAGAATCGATTCTTCGGTGACGCTCCCCTATTGGGACTGGACCGTCGACCGCACGACGACCGCCTCCATATTCGGGGCCGACTTCCTCGGCGGCACCGGCCGCAGCCGTGACTCCCAGGTCACCACCGGCCCGTTCGCCTACTCCACCGGCCAGTGGAACATCAACGTCTCGGTGGACAACCGTCCCTACCTCCAGCGCGAGCTGGGCACGAGCGTCCGGGCGCTGCCCACCCGCGCCGAGGTGGACTCCGTGCTCGCCATGGCCACCTACGACATGGCCCCCTGGAACAGCTCCTCCAACGGCTTCCGCAACAACCTCGAGGGCTGGCGCGGCGTCAACCTCCACAACCGCGTCCACGTGTGGATCGGCGGCCAGATGGCCACCGGCGTCTCGCCCAACGACCCCGTCTTCTGGCTGCACCACTGCTTCATCGACAAGCTGTGGGCCGACTGGCAGCGCCTGCACCCCACCTCGACGTACCTGCCGGCCGCCGGCACGGCCAACGTCGTGGACCTCAACGACACCATGCGCCCCTGGAACAACGTCACCCCGGCCGACATGCTGGACCACACGAAGTTCTACACGTACGACAGCTGATCCCCGCTCGTGCGGCCGCCCGTGGGGGCGGCGGGCCCCGGTCCGCCGCCCCCACGGCATTTCTCCGGAACTGTCCGCCCGTCGGCCCCTCGCACGGGAACCGAACAGCCACCCCAGGCGTGAACACAGGAGAAGGCCGACACGGACACACCGGGGAATATCGCGGTCCGCACAAGATCGATGCACGACCGGTGTGTTTGTCAGTCCCTGCGGCCATACTGCTGGCCGGGCATCCGTCCCTCCGCGGCTCTTGGGGCGACGGACGCCGCCGGCGACCAAGGGGGAGGTCACGTGTCACAACCGCAGCCGGATCCGGGCACCCGGCGCACAGCGTGGCGCGAGGGTCTGGACCGCCTGAAGGCCTCGGCCACCACGGAGCCCGGCAGACTGCGCATCATCGGGGCCGTGCTGGCGGCGCTGCTGGTGGCCTTCGGGGCGGTCACCGCCTGGCAGGTCGCCGACCGGGCCGCGGCCTCGGACGCCGTCGTCGACCACAGCCAGCCGCTGAGCGCCGACGCCGCCGACATCTACCGCTCCCTGGCCGACGCCGACACCGCCGCGGCCGGCGGCTTCCTCGCCGGCGGCCAGGAACCGCGCGCGGTCCGCGAGCGGTACGAGAAGGACATCGCCCTCGCCTCCGCGCTGCTGGTCAAGGCGGCCGCCAACACCGAGGGCTCGCACGGCGCGGAGCGCCAGATAGCCCTGCTCAACGCCCAACTGCCCGTCTACACCGGCCTCGTGGAGTCCGCCCGCGCCAACAACCGCCAGGGGCTGCCCCTGGGCGGCGCCTATCTGCGGCACGCCGGCGACCGGATGCGCGAGGACCTGCTGCCCGCCGCCCGCGCGCTGTACGAGGCCGAGACCGGCCGGCTCGGCGACGACTACGACGACGCCGAGTCCTGGCCCTGGGCCGCGCTGGCCGCCGGCGTGCTGGCCCTGGGCGCGCTCGGCTGGGCCCAGCGCCGCGACTACCGCCGCACCAACCGCGTGTTCAACCAGGGCCTGCTGGCCGCGACCGCCGCCTGCGCGGTGGTGCTGCTGTGGCTGGTGACCGGGCACGCCCTGGCGAGGGCCGGCCTGACGACCTCCTACGAGCACGGCGCCAAGTCCCTGCGCGTGCTCAACGAGGCCCGCATCGCCTCGCTCCAGGCCCGGGGCGACGAGAGCCTGACCCTCGTGGCGCGCGGCGCCGTGCTCACCCCCGAGGGCAACGACGCCTACGAGTCCAGCTACCGCACGGGGATGGGCCGGCTCGTGGGGGCGGGCGCCAAGGACACGCCCGCCTCGGGCGCCCCGGCGCCGGACAGCCTGCTGGGCCGGGCGAGTGCGCTGGCCGACGGCGACGGCGGGCGGGAGCCGCTGGTCAAGGCCGTCGAGGACGTGCGCCAGTGGCAGCAGCGGCACCGCGAGGCCCGCGCCGCCGACGACGGCGGCTACTACGAACGCGCGCTGCCGAAGGTGATCGGCGAGAAGGACAGCACCGGCGAATCCTTCGACCGGGTGGACAGGGAACTGGGTCAGGCACTGGCCCACGAGCAGGGCGAGTTCCGGTCGGCCGCCGACGACGGCCGCGGTGCGCTGACGGGGCTCGCGGCCGGGGCCGCCGTGCTCGCGGTGCTGGGCGCCGCGGCCGCCGTGCTCGGCATCGGGCGCAGGCTCTCGGAGTACCGGTGACAGGGGGAGGCGGGATCATGAGCGGACGTACCGGCGGGCGGTGGGCGGCGGTGGCGGCCGCGGTCTGCGCGATGGCCGCGGCGCTCGCCGTGCTGCCGCCCTCCGCCCCGGACGCCGCCGGGAGCCGGGCGGGCGCCACGGCGGCCGCGTCCGCCGCGCGGCAGTCGGCGGTGCGGGCGCCGGCCACGTGCACCGACCCGGAGGCGAGCCTGCGGCCCTCCACCGCCGACGGCCCGGCGGTGCAGCGCATCAAGAACCGCGGCCGGCTCATCGCCGGCGTGGACCAGAACAGCTACCGCTGGGGCTACCGCGACCCCGCCACCCGCGAGCTCAGCGGATTCGACATCGACCTCGTGCGCGCCGTGGCCAAGGCCGTCCTCGGCGACCCCGACAAGGTCACCTTTCTGGCGATCCCCACCAACCAACGCATACCCGCGCTGGAAAAGGGCAAGGTGGACATCATCGCGCGCACCATGACCATCAACTGCGACCGGATCAGGCAAGTCGCCTTCTCCACGGCCTACTTCGAGGCCGGGCAGCAGGTGCTGGCCCCCAAGGGGTCACCGGTCACGGCGTTCGACGACAGCCTGAAGGGGAAGAAAGTCTGTACGGCCAAGGGATCCACGGGCGAGAGCGAGCTGCGCAGCGAGTCGCACGGCGCCACCGTGCTGACCGTGCCCAACCAGCTCGACTGTCTGGTGCGGCTCCAGCTCGGACGGGTCGACGCGGTGATCACCGACAGCGCGCTGGCCGCCGGACAAGCGGCCCAGGACCCGTCCGTGCGACTCGTCGGCAAACCGTTCACCACCGAGTCCTACGGCGTGGCGATGAACCTGGGCGACCAGGACCTGGTACGCCGGGTCAACGCGGTTCTGGAGGACTACCGCCGGGGCGGCGCCGAGAGCCCGTGGATGGTGGCCTACCGCAAGTGGCTGGCGGCCGACCTCAAGGGGATCACCGCCCCTCCGGAACCGAAGTACAAGGACTGACGACGGACCAGCACTGACGGGGAATACCGTTCACAGCGTTCGTGCGCGGCGTGGGCCGCGCACAGGAGAGGGGATCGATGGCGGTCGCGGGGCCCACCGGGCCGGCCTTGAGCCGCGAGGAGGTGGACCGTGCGCTGGCGAGGCTCGGCGCGGAGCACGAGGCCGTGGAGTCCTCGCTGCTGGCCCTCCAGGACCATGCCGGCCGTCGCCTGCTGGAGGGCGCGGAGCTGGCGGGGGTGACGAAGAGCCGGTGGGAGGTCACCGAGGCGCTCATCACGCAGCTGTGGGTGTACTTCGACGCCTATACCGACGCGCTGGAGGCGGCCCGTGAGCTGCGCGCCCGTCGCCGCTGGCCCACCCAGGGCGAGCTGTCGGAGCTGACCGACCTGCTGCGCGGCACCGGGATCACCCTGCCCGCCGGCCCGCCCGCGGCCACGGCCGTGCTGCTGGGCGCCTCCGCCAAGCTCAGCGAACGGCTCAGCCTGCACGAGCTGGTCGACCGGATGAACAGCTGGTACGCCCGTGCCCTGGACGTGGTGGTGGCCGCCGACGCCGTCTGGTCCGCGCTGCCCGCGCGCATCGACCTGCTGGCCGCCGAGCTGCAGCGCACCCGCGCCCTGGCCCACTCGGTGGGCGTGCGCCCCGGCGACCACCCGGCCGGCGACGACCTCGAGCGGATCGCCGCCGAACTGACCGCGCTGCGGTCCGAGGTGATATCCGATCCGCTCGCCTTCTGGACCGGTGCCCCGGCCGGGTCCGCGCCCGGCGGAGGCCGCCCCGACACCGGTCGCTACGACGGCGCCGCCCTCGCCCTGGAGGACGTGCGGCGGGAGATCGAGGCCGTGCTGGACGTCCGCCAGGACGCCGAGCAGCGGCTGATGCGCGTGCGCGACGTCCTCTCGCGCGCGGACCGCACCCTCGGCGAGGCCCGGCAGGCCCGCGTCGAGGTCCTGTCGAAGATCGCCGCGTTCGAGGTGCCCGCCGTCTCCGGCCCGCCGACCGCGCTCTACGAACAGCTGGCGGCGGCCTCCGAGCACCGCAGGGCCGCCCAGTGGCACCGCCTGTCCCCGCTGCTGGAGAGCCTGGAGCAGCGGGCCGAGGAGGAGCTGCTGCGCGCCCGCGAGTCGCTGACGGCGGTGACCGCTCCGCTGGCCGTACGGGCCGAGCTGCGCGGCCGGCTGGACGCGTACCGGGCCAAGGCCGCCCGGCTCGGGCTGGCGGAGGACCACTTCATCCTCGAGCGGTACGACGCGGCGCGCCGCATGCTGTGGAGCGCGCCGTGCGATCTGGTGGCCGCCGAGGGCGCCGTGCTGCGCTTCCAGCGGGCCGTGGCGGAGGCGGCGGCCCCGCCGGCCCGGTCGGCCGTTCCCGGGGCCGCCGAGGGCAGGGGGGAATCATGACGGGCACCAGCTGTCAGCGGCGGGACTGCGGCGGCGTCTACGAGGACGTCGGCGGCGGCGAGCTGTACTGCGGCGAGTGCGGGCTGGCGCCGGTGGTCTCGCCCGGCGGACAGATCTCCTCGCCCCCCACGGGGGTCACCCGGGCGGGTGGACGGGGCAGTTCCTCGCAGCGGAACGCGGGAAGAACCGGAAGCGCCGGAAGCGCGCCCTCCGCCCGGTCGTCGTCGGGGGCGTCGGCCTCCTCGGGGTCGGCGGGATCGTCCGGGTCATCGGGATCGTCCGGGTCGTCGGGGTCCTCGCGCGGTTCCTCCCGGTCGTCCTCGCGTTCCGCCTCCTCGCGCCGTTCGGTGCCCGGACGGCTCTCGCGCTCGCTGTCCGGCCGCTCCGAGCGCACGGAGGCCGGCGGGCCCCCCTCGGTCTCGGTGCGCAGCCGGCAGACGGGGGGCTCCGGCTCCGGGCGCAACCGGCTGGGCGCGGGCCTGGTCACGATGCCGGGCCTGCCGCGCCCCGACCCCCGTGCCGCGGTGCTCGAGCGCCCGGAGGTGCCCGAGCGCAAGCGGTTCTGCAGCAGGAGCGACTGCGGCGTGCCCGTGGGGCGTTCGCGGGCCGGGCGCCCGGGGCGCACGGAGGGCTTCTGCACCAAGTGCGGCCACCCCTACTCCTTCGTGCCGAAGCTGCACCCGGGCGACGTGGTGCGCGGCCAGTACGAGGTCGCCGGGTGCCTGGCGCACGGCGGGCTGGGGTGGATCTACCTGGCCATCGACCGCGCGGTCTCCGACCGGTGGGTGGTCCTCAAGGGCCTGCTCGACACCGGCGACGAGGACGCGCTGGCCGCCGCCGTCTCCGAGCGGCGCTTCCTCGCGGAGATCGAGCACTCCAACATCGTCCGCATCTACAACTTCGTCGAGCACCTCGACCAGCGCACCGGCAGCCTCGACGGCTACATCGTCATGGAGTACGTCGGCGGCAAGTCCCTCAAGGAGATCGCCAACGAGCGGCGCCGGCCCGACGGCCGGCGCGACCCGCTGCCGGTGGAGCAGGCCTGCGCGTACGGCATCGAGGCGCTGGAGGCGCTGGCCCACCTGCACAGCCGCAACCTCCTCTACTGCGACTTCAAGGTCGACAACGCCATCCAGCAGCAGGACCGGCTCAAGCTGATCGACATGGGCGCGGTCCGGCGGATGGACGACCATGACAGCCCCATCTACGGCACGGTCGGCTACCAGGCCCCCGAGGTCGCCGAGCTGGGCCCGTCGGTGGCCTCCGACCTGTACACCGTGGCGCGCACCCTCGCCGTGCTCACGTTCGACTTCCAGGGCTACACCAACGTCTTCGCCGGCAGCCTGCCCGACCCCGAGAACATCGACGTCTTCACCCGCTACGAGTCCTTCTACCGGCTGCTCGTCCGGGCCACCGACCCCGACCCGGCGCGCCGGTTCGCCTCCGCCGACGAGATGGCCGAGCAGCTGACGGGCGTCCTGCGGGAGATCGTGGCGCTGCAGACGGGCAGGCCCCGGCCGGCGGTGTCCACGCTGTTCGGGCCGGAGCCGCGGGTGGTGGACACCCGCCTGTTCGCACCGTGGACCGGGGAGGTCTCGGTGCTCGGCGAGCGGTCGGCGGTCCGCGGGGCACCCGCCCCGGCCGCGGTCCCCGCGCAGGCCACGCGGCCCTCGGTGCCCGCCGTCGAGCCGCTGGACGCCCGGGCCACCGCCCTCGCCCTGCCGCTGCCCCTCGTCGACGGCTCCGACCCCAACGCCGGCTTCCTCGCCGGTCTGCTCGCCGCCCAGCCCGCCGAGCTGTACGCCGCGCTGCGGGCGGCGCCCGCGGACTCGCCGGAGCTGCGGCTGCGCCAGGTGCGGGCCCAGCTGGAGCTCGGCGAGGACGGCCCGGCGGGAGCGGCCCTGGCCGCCCTGGAGGCCGCGCACCCCGACGACTGGCGCACGGTCTGGCACCGCGGCGTGCACTCCCTGGTCGTCGGCGACCACGAGACGGCGGCGCTCTCCTTCGACGCCGTCTACGACGCCTTTCCCGGCGAGCCCGCCCCGAAGCTGGCGCTGGGGGTGTGCGCGGAGCTCCTCGGCCAGCTCGACAACGCCGCCGAGTACTACCGTCTGGTGTGGGCGACCGACCCGGGCTTCGTGGGCGCCGCCTTCGCCCTGGCCCGGGTGCGGCTGGCCGCCGGTGACCGGGCGGGGGCGGTCGGCGCCCTGGAGTCCGTGCCGGAGGCCTCCATCCACTACACGGCGGCGCGCGTCGCGGCGGTCCGGGCGCGGCTGCGGCAGCGCTCCGCGCGCGACGCGCTGCTGCCGGACCTCGGCGCGGCCGCCGGGCAGGTGGAGCGGCTGGCGGACTTCGGCCTGGACGCGGTGCGGCGCGAGCAGCTGTCGACCGAGGTGCTGGGCACGGCGCTGGACTGGGTGCTGTCGGGCCGTCAGGGCGCGGCCGCGGGCGTGCCGGCCCCGCCGGGGCCGGTACGCCTGCTCGGCAGCGGCCTCGACGAGCAGGACCTGCGGTTCGGGCTGGAGCGCTCGTACCGCGTGCTCGCCCGCCTGGCCCAGCGCGGTGAGGAACGGATCGAACTGGTGGAGCGGGCCAACCGTTACCGCCCCAGGACATGGGTGTGATCGATGTCGCAACTGCCCCCACAACTGACGGCGTGTCCCGTCTGTCACGAGCCGCTGGAGCCGGCCGACAACTTCTGCGGAGGCTGCGGCGCGGACCTCTCGGCGGTGCCGCCCCTGCCCCATGAGGCGCGGCCCGGCGGGTGGCGACAGCCGGACACGCCGCTGGTGCGAGGGGCGGACGACTACCGCATCGCCCCGCCGGCCGGCGGGGTCCCCGCCCAGCCGGCACACGGCGCGAGCCCCGGCGGAGCCTGTGCGGCCTGCCGGTCGGGCATGATCGACAAAGACGGGTACTGCGAACACTGCGGGCATGCACAACCGCGCGAACGGGATCACATGGAGCACGAGTCGGCAGGCGTCGCGGCGGTCAGCGACCGCGGCCTGCGCCACCACCGCAACGAGGACGCGTACGCCGTGTCCACCACCGACCTGGCCGGCGGCCGCACCGTCGTCGCGGTCGTCAGCGACGGCGTGTCGTCCGCCGCCCGCCCCGACGAGGCGTCGGCCGCCGCCTGCGCCGCGGCGCACGGCGCCCTGGTGGAGGACCTGGAGCGGGGCGCGCCCCCCAGGGAGGCCACGCACCGGGCGATCGTCCTGGCCGCCGAGGCCGTCGCCGGCCTGGCCACCGCGGCCCCCCAGCCGCGCGAGCACGAGCGCTACCGCCAGGAGAACGCGCCCGCCTGCACCATCGTCAGCGCCGTCGTCACCGGCGACCTGCTGACCGTCGGCTGGGTCGGCGACAGCCGCGCGTACTGGGTGCCCGACGACCGCGCCACCCAGCCCGCCCGGCTGACCGAGGACGACTCCTGGGCGGCCCAGATGGTGGCGGCGGGACTGATGTCGGAGGCCGAGGCGTACGCGGACGAGCGCGCCCACGCGATCACCGGCTGGCTCGGCGCGGACGCCTACGAGGTCGAGCCGCACACCGCCTCGTACCACCCCGACCGGCCGGGCGTGGTGATCGTCTGCACCGACGGCCTGTGGAACTACGCCGAGTCCGCCGAGCACATGGCGGCCGTCGTGCCGCCCGACGCGCGCACCCGGCCGCTGGAGTGCGCACGCCGTCTGCTGACGCACGCCCTGGACGGAGGGGGCCACGACAACGTAACAGTGGCCGTCCTGCCGTTCCCGGCCCCGCACGAGGGGGCAGGATCGGCCTGACGGCCTTGAGTGACCACGGGGGGATCGATACGCGGCGCCGTGCACGGCGCCGCGCGGCTGTCCGCCCCGCCGCACGCCCCATGTGACCACGTGGAGTACGAAGGAGCGGATCAGATGGCCAGTTTGTCCAAACCGAGCGTGCCGCGGTTCTCGGTCGAGGTGTACCAGAACGCCAACCTCCCCGAGGGCGGCCGCGAGGTCAACGCGATCGTCACGGTCACCGCCACCGGCGGCCCCGGCGAGCCGTCCCCGTCCCCCGGCTCCTTCTCCTCCGGCGGCCACGCCCCCGACGCCGCGGTCGTCATCATGGTCGACTGCTCCGGCTCGATGGACTACCCGCCCGCCAAGATGCGCAACGCCCGCGACGCCACGGCCGCCGCCATCGACGCGCTGCGCGACGGCGTCGCCTTCGCCGTCGTCGCCGGCACCCACCAGGCGCGCGAGGTCTACCCCTCCGGCGGGCGGCTGGCGGTGGCCGACGCCACCACCCGCGGGCAGGCCAAGGAGGCCCTGCGCAAGCTCGGCCCGGGCGGCGGCACGGCCATCGGCACCTGGCTGCGCCTGGCCGACCGGCTGCTCTCCTCCTCCGACGCCTCCATACGCCACGGCATCCTGCTCACCGACGGGCGCAACGAGCACGAGGAGCCGGAGGCGCTGCGGGCGTCGCTGGACGCGTGCGCGGGCCGGTTCACCTGCGACGCGCGCGGCGTGGGCACGGACTGGGAGGTCAAGGAGGTCACGGGCATAGCCTCCGCCCTGCTGGGCAGCGCCGACATCGTCGCGGACCCGGCCGCCCTGGCCGCGGACTTCACGTCGATGATGGAGACCGTCATGGGCAAGGAGGTCGGCGACGTCTCGCTGCGGCTGTGGACCCCGCAGGGCGCCGAGGTGCTGTTCGTCAAGCAGGTCGCCCCCACCGTCGAGGAGCTGACGGACCGCCGGGTCGCGGCCGGTCCGCGCGCGAGCGACTACCCCACCGGCTCCTGGGGCGACGAGTCGCGGGACTACCACGTGTGCGTCCGGGTGCCGAGCGCCCACGTGGGCCAGGAGATGCTCGCCGCCCGCGTCTCGCTGGTGCTGCCCACCCCGGACGGCGCCTCGCCGCACGTCCTCGCCCAGGGGCTGGTGCGGGCGGTGTGGACGGACGACCTGGCGGCGTCCACGTCCATCAACCCGCAGGTCGCGCACTACACGGGCCAGGCCGAGCTGGCCCAGGCCATCCAGCAGGGGCTGGACCTGCGCAAGTCGGGGGACGTCGACGGGGCGACGGCGAAGCTCGGCCGCGCGGTGCAGCTGGCCAGCCGCTCGGGCCACGAGGACACCGCGAAACTGCTCGCCAAGGTGGTGGACGTCGTGGACGCGGCGAACGGTACTGTGCGGCTGAAGACGAAGGTCTCGGAGGAAGCGGAGATGACGCTCGAGACGCGCTCCACCAAGACCGTTCGCGTCAAGAAGTGACGAGGGGGAATCCACCGCCATGCCGACCTGCCCGAACGGCCACCAGACGGGTGCCGAAGACTGGTGCGAGGTGTGCGGCCACCGGATTCCGGAGGCCGGCGCGCCCGCCCCTGCCGTGCCTCCGCCGCCGTCCTCCCCGCCGCCCGGCACGGGCGGCTACGCCTTCCCGGCCGCCGGCGGCGACGTCACCGTCCAGGCGGAGCTGTGCCCGCAGTGCCGTACGCCCCGGGAGGCGCAGGCGCCCTTCTGCGAGGAGTGCCGCTACAACTTCGCGACCCGGACGGCGAACCCCTACGCCCCTCCGCCCCCGCCCGTGCAGGGCTTCCAGTCGGTGCCGCCGCCCCCGCCGCAGCACGCCCAGCCGCCGCAGAGCTTCGAGTACCACGGCTCCCGCCCGTCGCGGATCAACCGCCCGGCCGAGCCGCTGGTCCCGCACGAGGGGCCGCAGACCTTCGGCGAGGACGACTGGGTGCTGCCCCCGCCCGTCCCGGGCCAGGCCGGCGCCCCCGTCCCGTCCCCGTACTCCTCCTACGAGCACCAGGGCGAGCGCGGCGCGGCCGAGGGCGTCCCGCACACCGCGCCGCCACCGCCGGGGGTGCCCGCGCAGGGCGGCTCCTGGGTCGCGGTCGTCGCGCCCGACCGGGAGTACTTCCTGTCGATGATGAACCGCAGCGGCCCGGAGGCGGCGGGGCTGAACCTGCCCGCGTACTCCCCCGAGCTGCGCTTCCCGCTCGGCGGTCACCAGGTCACCATCGGCCGCCGCCGGCACAGCACGGGCGAGTCCCCGGACATCGACCTGTCCCGTCCGCCGGAGGACCCCGGCGTCTCGCACCAGCACGCCATGCTGGTGCAGCAGCCGGACGGCGGCTGGGCGGTCGTCGACCAGGACTCCACCAACGGCACCACGGTCAACGGTTCCGAGGACCCGATCCAGCCCTATGTGCCCGTCCCGCTCCAGGACGGCGACCGGGTGCACGTGGGTGCCTGGACGACGATCACGGTCCGGCGGGGCTGAGGGGGCGGCAGCGGCCGGGGAGTCCTAAGCCGCCGGTCCTCCGCCGGGTGGTCTGAGACCATGGAGGGGTGAATGAGATTCCGCGCGGCACGCTTCAGGAGCAGACCTTCTACGAGCAGGTCGGCGGCGAGGAGACCTTCCGGCGCCTGGTCCACCGCTTCTACCAGGGCGTGGCCGGGGATCCCCTGCTGCGGCCGATGTACCCGGAGGAGGACCTCGGCCCGGCCGAGGAGCGCCTGGTGCTCTTCCTGATGCAGTACTGGGGCGGCCCGCGCACCTACAGCGAGAACCGCGGCCACCCGCGGCTGCGGATGCGGCACGCGCCGTTCACGGTGGACCGCGCCGCGCACGACGCCTGGCTGCGGCACATGCGGGACGCGGTGGACGAGCTCGGGCTCGCGCCCGAGCTGGAGCGCCAGCTGTGGGGCTACATGACGTACGCCGCCGCCTCCATGGTCAACACCCAGGGCTGAGCCCCCGGGGCCGTCCGCCGGGCCGGCGTCGGTGCCCTCCGCGGTGTCGGGCGGCGGCGTCAGGCGGGGGTGACCGTCAGGTCCCGCAGACCGCCCGTCCGCACGGCCACGGAGCCGTAGGGGGTGCGCAGCCGCAGCCAGCCGCGGGCGGCGAAGAGGGCGAGGGGCTCCGGCGCCAGGGCCGTCGCGCCCGGCGTGCGGGTGGCGGAGCCGGCCGCGGCGCCCGCCATGGCCTGCTGCCGCTCCTGCGCCCGGAAGGGCCGCAGGAAGCCCAGCGACTGGGCGGCGTGCACGGCGCGCAGGGGCAGCCCGGTGTCGCCCAGGGTGCGCGACCAGATCTCCCGGCCGATGCGCTCGCGCTCGGCGCGGGTGCGGCGTTGCTCGGGCAGCGCCTCGTCCCGGGCCCGGAACTCCGCGACGGCGGCCGCGACCGCGCCCCGTACGTCCTCCGTGCCGGGGAAGGGCTCGACGCGCCGCCAGCCGCCGCGCGGCGGCAGGACGCCGGCCCAGGGCGGGCCGGTGACGGCCTCGGGCACCACGGCCTCCAGGCCTCCGCCGGCCACCGGGTCGCCGTTGTCGAGCGCGTCCGCGAGCTGTCCGGCCGAGACGGTCACGTCCAGCGTGGCGTCGGCGGCCAGGCGGGCCGTGCGGATGGCGAGGACCTCGAAGGACGGCGGGCGGCCGAAGACGCCGAGCACGCCGCCGCCTGCCTGCAGGCGGACGGCGGCGGCACGGTCGTAGTGGATCAGCCGGGCCAGGAAGGCGGCCAGGTCGGCCGCCTCCCCGGCGTCGGCGAAGCACAGCCGGTGCATCAGCCCCGCGTCAGCTTCTTGTAGGTGGCGCGGTGCGGACGGGCCGCGTCCGGGCCGAGGCGCTCGATCTTGTTCTTCTCGTAGGACTCGAAGTTGCCCTCGAACCAGAACCACTTGGAGTCGCCCTCGTAGGCCAGGATGTGCGTGGCCACTCGGTCCAGGAACCAGCGGTCGTGGGAGACGACCACCGCGGCGCCGGGGAAGTCCAGCAGCGCGTTCTCGAGCGAGGACAGGGTCTCGACGTCGAGGTCGTTGGTCGGCTCGTCGAGGAGCAGGAGGTTGCCGCCCTGCTTGAGGGTGAGCGCGAGGTTGAGGCGGTTGCGCTCACCACCGGAGAGCACGCCGGCCGGCTTCTGCTGGTCCGGGCCCTTGAAGCCGAACGCGGAGACGTAGGCGCGGGAGGGCATCTCGACCTGGCCGACGTTGATGTAGTCCAGCTCGTCGGAGACGACGGCCCACAGCGTCTTCTTGGGGTCGATGTTGGCGCGGCTCTGGTCGACGTACGAGATCTTCACGGTCTCGCCGACCCGGATGGAGCCGGAGTCCGGCTTCTCCAGGCCCTGGATCATCTTGAAGAGCGTGGTCTTGCCGGCGCCGTTCGGGCCGATCACGCCGACGATGCCGTTGCGCGGCAGGGTGAAGGACAGGTCGTCGATGAGGACCTTGTCGCCGAACGCCTTGGAGAGGTTGTTGACCTCGACGACGACGGAGCCCAGGCGCGGGCCCGGCGGGATCTGGATCTCCTCGAAGTCCAGCTTCCGCATCTTGTCGGCCTCGGCCGCCATCTCCTCGTAACGGGCCAGACGCGCCTTGGACTTGGCCTGGCGGCCCTTGGCGTTGGAGCGGACCCACTCCAGCTCTTCCTTGAGCCGCTTCTGGCGCTTGGCGTCCTTCTGGCCCTCGACCTTCAGACGGGCGGCCTTGTTCTCCAGGTAGGTGGAGTAGTTGCCCTCGTAGGGGATGGCGCGGCCGCGGTCGAGCTCCAGGATCCACTCGGCGACGTTGTCGAGGAAGTACCGGTCGTGGGTGATCGCCACGACGGTGCCCGCGTACTTGGCCAGGTGCTGCTCCAGCCAGTTCACCGACTCGGCGTCGAGGTGGTTGGTGGGCTCGTCGAGGAGCAGCAGGTCGGGGGCCTCCAGCAGCAGCTTGCAGAGGGCCACGCGGCGCTTCTCACCACCGGAGAGGTTGACCACCGGCCAGTCGGCGGGCGGGCAGCCCAGCGCGTCCATGGCCTGCTCCAGCTGGGCGTCGAGGTCCCAGGCGTTGGAGTGG
Organism: Streptomyces griseocarneus; assembly: GCF_014655595.1. Lineage (GTDB taxonomy): Bacteria > Actinomycetota > Actinomycetes > Streptomycetales > Streptomycetaceae > Streptomyces > Streptomyces griseocarneus. Next base: position 149,891 of record NZ_BNBL01000008.1, read on the forward strand.
TCCAGGTCCTCCTGGAGCTTGCCCATCTCCTCGAGCAGCGCGTCGGAGTAGTCGGTCGCCATCAGCTCGGCGATCTCGTTGAACCGGTCGAGCTTGCCCTTGACCACGGCGACGCCGTCCTGGACGTTCTCCAGCACCGTCTTGGTCTCGTCGAGCTCCGGCTCCTGCATCAGGATGCCGACGCTGAAGCCCGGCGACAGGAAGGCGTCGCCGTTCGACGGCTGCTCCAGGCCGGCCATGATCTTGAGGACGGTGGACTTACCGGCACCGTTGGGGCCGACCACACCGATCTTCGCACCGGGCAGGAAGCTCAGCGTCACGTCATCGAGGATGACCTTGTCGCCGTGCGCCTTGCGCGTCTTGCGCATGGTGTAGATGTACTCAGCCAAGAGAAACCGTCCGGCATTCGAGAAGGGCCAATGTGCGGCTCCGCCGCAGTGAGGGCAGATACACCCCATCTTGCCGTACGGGAAGCCCTCGGCGGAAACGCGTTGCGGGCGACGTGCCGGTGACCGCGGGAACTCCCCCGGTCACCGGCCGTGCGAGCCGTACCGGCGCGCCGGGCGCTACTCTCCCGCGGCCGTGTTCTTGCGGCGCAGGAGGAAGACCGCGCCGCCGCCGACCACGACGAGCGCGATGGCCACGCCCGCTATGACGGGCGTGGCGCTGCTGCTGCCCGTCGTGGCGAGGTCACCGCCGGTGGTCGAGCCGGTGGCGCCGCTGGTGGTCCTGCCCGACGCCGGCGTGGGGGTGGCGGAGGGAGTGGCGGTGCCGCCGGCCGAGCCGCCGGTGCTGCCGGTGCTGCCGGTCTCGGCGGTCTTGCAGTCCAGGATCCCGGAGAACGTCCTGGTGAAGCCGTTCGGCCCGGTGATCGTGAACTTGTACGCCTGGTCCTCGCCGACCTTCACCAGGACGGTCTCGGAGCCGCCGGGCCGCACGGTGTGCTTGCGGCCCTCCAGCTCGAAGGTGAAGGGCTGGTCGCCCTTGTTGTCGGCGGTGATCTCCACACCGCCCTTCTCGCAGTTCTTCTTGGCGCTCAGGGCGGGTATCGCCCCCTTGGTGGCCCAGTTGGCGGTGGCGGTGGCGGAGACGGTGCTCTCGCTGGAGCCGGCCAGGATCATCGTCTGGGTCTTGGTGTGGTCGCCGATGAAGGCGCGGCCGACCGGGACCTTGGTGGCGGCCGTGGCCTTCAGGGAGACGGACCCGTCGGGGACGCCTGCCGGGACGTCGAAGTAGAGCTCGCCGCCGTTGGCCGTCGAGGCGACCGGCTTGCCGGCCTTGTCGACGACCTTCACACCCTTGCCCGCGGCGTCACCGGAGGGGGCGACAGTGACGCTGCCGGCATTGGTGCGGACCGTGACGGGGCCGATCTTCTGGCCGGACCTGCCCGAGACGGCGGGCGGGGTGAGCGTCAGGGAGGCCTTGGGCTCCTCGACGTTCTCGGCGCTCTTGTAGAGGTAGTCGGCGAGCTTCTCCGCCGCCGGGTTCTTCGCCTCGACGTCGACGTTGTCGGAGTAGCGCCAGATGGCGACCTGGGTGCCGGTGGCGGCGGTGTTCGCGTCGAGCGTGCCGGCGTCGGAGGTCTTGGCGAGCGCGGCGAGGTCGTTGACCTGCGGGTAGGAGTGCTGGAGGATCCAGCGGATCTTGCCCGCGTTCTTGTTGGCATGCAGGGAGGACTCGCTCCAGCCGGCCTCCTTGTACTTCGCGCCGTCGACCGTGTTGGTGAGGATGTCGATGCAGTACGTCTGGAGCGTTCCCCCGCCGTCGACCTTCATCTCGAACAGGCCGGCCATGACGTTCCCGGTCTTGCGCCGGTCGTGGACGACGGCCCCGCCGCCGGCCGTGATGCGGCCGAGGGTGGCGGTCACGCCGCCCTGGTTCTGCGGCGCCTCGTCGGCGGCCGCGCCGCCCGCCGCTGCGGTGGTGCCGCCCACCGCCAGACCGGTCGTCAGAATCACCGCGGCAAGACGCGTCACGCCCCGCCTCTTTACAGAGTTCATGGATTTCCTTTCGGGTGGGCGCGTCTCGCGCGAAGGTCGGTGCGGACCTTCGAGGGCGCGCCCCACCGGGCAACTCAAAACTCAGAAGCCCCCGTTGCTATGGAGGGGATCTTAAGGAGCGCGCACAACCCGCCCCCCACGCATGCCTTCGCATCACCGATCCGAATCGGAATCGTTATCGCATAGGCGTACCGGACCCGGAATTATCGACAAATCTCCGGGACAAAACACTCATTTCACAGGGGTGTCGCCGGCGCCGGGCCGGTCATCGCCCCAGTACCGGCCGGGTCACGGGCCCCCGCCGGCACCGCCGGGAGCGCCCCCGGCCCCGCACCCGCCAACCGCACCGGCTCGACCGGAAGCGGACGGGCCGGTGACACTCTGCGGAATGCCGACGTACCGCGAGTGAGATCGTGACCGATCGACACGGCGTCAATGTCGGCCGAAAGCCATCGCTTTCCCTCGCGCTCCTGCTCCTGAATTCTCAACTTTCCGTGGACGACGAGCGGTTCTCCCACGGACACCGAACCCACCACATTCGCCGCCAGCGTGCGCCACGCCCACACCGTGTAGAAGCTGGTGTACGCGTCCGCCCATTCCTCCCGCTCCCGGTCCCAGCGGCGCACGGTCGCCGCGAGGCGGAAGCGCGAGACGGCCGAGCCGTTCGCCGCCTCCCTGAAGTCGGGCTGCGTGGCCACGTTGCCCACGACCGTCACCAGTGTCTCGTTCATCCGGAACGCCTCCCCCGTCGTCGTCTCGGATCTCATGGTGCCCGCGACGTCCAGGTCCCGCCGGAGCCTGTGGACGGCGGACCGGTTGTGGACAACCGGCTCACCCACACGGGCACCTGGCGCCGCCTCAGCCCCGAGGACACGCGTCCCGCACCGCCACCCGTCGTGCGCGGGCCCGTGCCGGGAGGGCCCCCTACGCCTCTCCCGCCGCGATCACGAACTGCGCCCGCACCTCGCGGTACCTCAGCAGCTCGGCCGCCACCGGCTCCAGCACCCGGGCCCGCCCGCACCCCGCCGCCGCACCGCGCAGCCGGTGCTCGGTCTCCAGGCCGTACCCCCGGGCGGGCCCCCGCGCCGCGATCCGCCCGCACCACGCCAGGACGGGGCCGCCCACGCTGCCGCCCGCCAGCAGCTCCGCCGGAAGCCACCACGGCCCGCCGAAGTCCCCGGTGAACGTGCCCACCAGCCACACCGCCCCCAGCAGCTGCATCGCCAGCAGCGCCCCCTGCCCTGCCGCGATCGCCGCCCACCAGCGGGGCCGTACCGCCCGCGCCGTGCCGCCGGCGCACGTCGCCGCCGTCTCGGCGGCCACCGCCGCCACCTCGTCCAGCGCCTCCGCCAGCCCCTCCGCACCCCGCGCCGCCGCCTCGCGCACCGCCTGCGCCCAGGGGTCGGGCAGCCCGGCGGACGCCTCGTACGCCAGTGCCCGTACCGCCCGTTCCACCAGCGGCCGGGAGGCCGTGCGGCGCTGCGGCGACGCGTAGCCGACGGGCTCGATGTCGTCGTCGGCGGCGCGGTGCCGGGCGCGCACGCCCAGGAACAACCGGTCGTGCCAGCCGCGCACCCGCTTGAAGGCCGTGCCGCACGCCCGCTCGGCGTCCCGCCGCCAGGCCCGCTCCGCCGACAGCCCGGCGGCCTGGGCCCCCACGGCCTCCGCCAGGCGGTCCTCGAACTCCTGCCGCGCCCGTTCCGTCAGTCCCGGCCGTCCGTCGGCCACGTAGGCCCTGCGCAGCCGCGCCGACACCCCGTCCACGTCCGCCGTCAGCCGCAGCTCCGCCGCGCACCGCCGGCTGGTGAACGCGCCCAGGGCCTCGCGCAGTTCGCCGACCCCCTCCCCCGTCAGGGCCGACAGGGCCAGCACCGCCGCCCCGGGCTCGCCGTGCTCGCCCAGCGCCAGCCCGTCCTCGTCGAGCAGCCGCCGCAGGTCGTCCAGGACCTGGTCCGCCGCGTCCGTGGACAGCCGGTCCACCTGGTTGAGGACGACGAACGTCACCTCCGCGTAGCCGGCCAGGGGCCGCAGGTAGCGCTCGTGCAGCACCGCGTCCGCGTACTTCTCCGGGTCCACCACCCAGATCACCGCGTCCACCAGCCCCAGCAGCCGGTCCACCTGCTCGCGGTGGCCGACCGCCGCCGAGTCGTGGTCCGGCAGATCGAGCAGGACCAGCCCGCTCAGCGCCGGATCGTACGGGCGGACCGGCTGCCGGCGCGCCCGGGCGGGGATGCCGAGGCGGTCGAGCACTCCGTCGGCGCGGTCGGTCCAGGCGCAGGAGACGGGCATCGCGGTGGTCGGCCGGCGCACCCCGGCCTCGGAGAGCTGGGCCCGCGCGAGGGCGTTGAAGAGGGAGGACTTGCCGCTGCCGGTGGATCCGGCGAGGGCCACCACCGTGAGGTCCAGCGAGTGCCGGTGGCGGGCCGCCGCCTCCTCCAGCACCCGGCCCGCCTCGGCGAGCGTGCGCCGGTCCAGCCGGGCCCGGGAGAGCCCCACCAGCTCGCGCAGCGCGTCGAGCCGGGGCCGCAGGGCCTGGCCGGCGGCGGAGGTCGTCGTCCGGGGGCCCGCGGGCACCAGGGGGCGGGCGACCGGGACCAGGCGCTCGGGTTCGGCTCCCGGGCGGGAGCCGCCGTCCGGCCGGCCGCGGCGTGCGATCAAACCGTCGTTCCAGAAGCGGCCCACCTCGTCTGCTGACGGCACGGCGGTCATCTCTCCTTCTGCAGTAGGGACAGCACCGCGATGAGTTCGACCTGATGGTCGGGGGTCAGTTCGAGGGCCTCGAGGGGGGCCGTCCTGCGGTCCCGTTCACCTTCGAGGACCTGTTCGAGACAGTCGGACAGCAGCTCGCCGCCCCGGTCGCGCAGCCGCAGCGCGGCGCCGGCCCCGAGCGTCCTGGCCAGGGTGTCCCCCGCCGCGCCCGCCCGGCCGCCGCCCAGCAGCGCCGCCGCCAGCAGCGCGGCGGTCTTCTCCGCCTCGTTGCCGCGGTCGCGCTCGGCGGCCCGCACCTCTTCCTGGGCGATCTCCTCCAGGCAGCGGCGCCACCGGCGCACGGCCACCCCGATGCGCCCGCTCGCGCCGTCCGGGTCGCGGGGGGCGAGCGCCGCCTCGGCCGCCGGGTCGCCGCCGCAGGCCGCCGCGATCCCCTCGTCGGCGGCGTCGGCGGCGCAGGTCAGCAGGGCGATGACGGAGCCGGTGAGCGCGTTCAGCAACTCGTCGGGAGTGCTGTCGTGAGGGTGCCCGCGCCAGTGCGTCAGCGCGTCGCCGGCGAGCGCCTCCCCCGCCGCGATCTCACGCCGGACGCGCTCGACCGCGCGCCCGTACGCCTCCTCCACGCTCTGCAGCATCCGTACGGCCGCCGCGTGCTGCACCGCCGAGGCCCCGGCGAGCCCCGGCAGCCGCGACCCCAGCGAGGAGAGCACGCCCCGGGCGGTGCGGGCGGTCGCCACCGTCCGCGCGGCGGGGTCCTCGGCCCGCTGGGCGAGCCAGGCGCGCAGCCCCGCCACGGCGGTGGCCGGCAGCAGCCCGCTGCCGTCGGCCGACTCGGGCAGCTCGGGGATGGTGAAGCGGGGCACGTCGCCCAGGCCGGCCTTCTCCAGCATGGCGTCGTACTGCCGGGAGACCTCGACGGCCACCTGGTGCGGCACCCGGTCCAGCACGGTGACGAGCGTGACGTCGTACTCCTTGGCCGTGCGCAGCAGGTGCCAGGGCACCGCGTCCGCGTACCGGGTCGCGGTGGTGACGAGCACCCAGATGTCGGCGGCGCAGACCAGCGCGGCGGCAAGGTCGCGGTTGTGCTCGACAAGTGAGTCGATGTCAGGTGCGTCGAGGAGGGCGAGTCCGCGCGGGAGGGCGCGGTCGGTCTCGATGCGCAGGGCGAACGGTTCGTGCTCCACCGCGTCCGCCGAGGCGTCGTCGTCCATCGCCTCCGCTTCGTACGCCGCCGCCGCGCACTCCTGCATCGGAACCCACACCCGCTGGAGCCGGGGCAGCACCCGCGATCCGGCGAACCAGTGATGATCGTCCGGATGGCAGACAAGCACAGGCGTACGAGTTGTCGGCCGCAGCACCCCCGCCTCAGTGACCCGGCGCCCCACCAGCGAGTTGACCAGAGTGGACTTGCCCGCCCCCGTGGAGCCCCCCACGACCGCCAGCAGCGGCGCTTCGGGGGCGCACAGGCGGGGCACCAAGTAGTCGTCGAGCTGCGCCAGGAGCTCGGCCCGGTTCCGGCGGGCTCGGGCTGCGCCGGGGAGGGGGAGCGGAAAGCGTGCGGCGTCCACGCGGTCACGCAGTGCGGACAGCGCGTCAAGCAGTCGGGGCCGTACGTCCAAGGTCGCCACACGTGCAGAATGCCCAATTCTGGTGTGTTTTTGAAGCGTATAGCCCCTGGCGCGCGAGGCGTGGCGCAAGGGGCCCAGGCATAACGAGTACACAACACCCGGCGCCTGGGGCGTCAAAAACGATGCGAAATTCGCACCTGCCTGCGATTATCAGGACCGCTTCACCGAACCTCCACATCGTGTCACGGAGGTGAAGCAACCGGGACGAGGTACGCGGAGCCCTATCCTTGTCCCCGGCAAGGTCACGGCACCACCGAGCCCGGGGCTTCAGCCGTCCGCGACCGCCGCACAACCGGCCCCCGTAGCTCAGTGGATAGAGCAGGCGCCTTCTAAGCGCTTGGCCGCAGGTTCGAGTCCTGCCGGGGGCGCTCCGCCCACGCCGCACGCCTCTCCTGATCAGGAGGGGCGTTTTTGTTGCCGGCCGGGGCCCCACCGCTCGGCCTAGCCTCGGCCCAGCCCTGCCCGCGCTCACGAACAGGGCTCAACGGAACGGTCCTTGAGGCGTGTCGGGCGGCGGGACGGCTTTGGCGGTCCTGGCCGACTGGAGGCCCGGCGGAACAACCCGTCCAGCCGTCAGCGCTGCTCCTGTGCAGCGGGTACTGGTGAACCATGACTGGCACCTTCACCACCCGCACTGTCGACGTTGCGACCGGCTCCACCGAAACCATGCACGACCTGACGAACGCATGCTCCGCGTTCCTCCGGGAGGTCGCTCACGGTCGAGACGGGCTGCTGAACGTCTTCACCTCGCACGCGACGTCCGGCCTGGCCGTCATCGAGACCGGGGCCGGCAGTGACAACGACCTGCTGGCCGCCCTTCGCAGCATTCTTCCCGCGAACAGTCAGTGGCAGGACCGCCACGGTGATCCAGGCGCCGGCCACGATCACATGCTCCCGGCCCTGGTCCCGCCCCACGCCACGCTGCCCGTGGTCGGCGGCCGGCTGGAGCTGGGGGCCTCGCAGTCCGTCGTTCTGGTGACCACCGGCCGGGACATCCCCGACCGCCAGGTCCGGCTGTCCTTCCTCGGCTGACCGGACACCGGGATCGCGCGCCCGCACTCCCCGGAGAATTGCCTGGTCGCGGACGGTCTCGGACCGCCGACCGGAGTAGAGTGAGTGGACCGGGAGCACTCCGTACACCGGCTTCCACGCGGGTGTCGTTCCCGGCGAGCCACAATGCCGGGCAGTCGACGACGAGCCCGGGGGCAGGTCCGCATCATGACCGCGACCATCGACCGTACGACCGCTGACGAGCACGCTCCTTCGCCGCCCGCCCGCCTGTCCCTGACCCCGGGAACGGCGCCGGGCCTGCTGGACGGCGCCTGGTGGCCCCGCTCACGCGATCTCTCCCGCGAGCTTCCCGCACTGGCGGAGAGGCTGGACCACTCCTGGGGGCGGATCACCCGCGTCACGGTGAATCCGGCCTTCTGGCCCGTGATCCCGCGCAAGGTTCCCGTCAGCGGGCACACGGTGCACGTGGGCTGGTTCACCAATGAGCAGGACCCGCACAAGATCCTCCTGTTCTCCTACACCGCAGACCGCCTGGACCTGCTGATCATCCCGCCGGAGACCGACCCGGCCGCGGCCGCCCGGCTGACGTCCGCCGCGACCACCCCCGGAAGCCTCCTCACCGCGAGCAGGCTGATGGAGGACGAGCGAGCGGCCGACGAGGCGACGGAGTCACGGGACCGCGAAGAGGAGTGGGAGAGCGAGGGCGGGTGGGAGCCCCGCTGATCCACCGGCCCAGTGCACGCATCCCGGAGGGCGAAGTTCACAAAAGAACCCTACGGTTGACCCATGAGCGTCTTCATCAAACTGGTGGAGAATCGTCCGCCGAAGGAATACGCGAACGAACGAACGGCGGATATCTCCTACGACGACACCGTCGAGGGTGATTCCGAGATCACTTACCAGTACGACGTACTTCCCGGCGGCGTCCTGAGAATCCTGCGGGTCGCAAGAGGAGAGGAGGCCGTCGTCCATTCGGTCTACGCCCCGGGCCTGTGGTTCCGCGTCGAGGGCCTCTGCCGCGGCACTACGGAATAGGGCGCCAACCGGATTGCCGCCCTCCGGAACCGGCCCGTCCCCGCGACGAAGTCCCCCTCTCCGGCGGCGGCCGGTGCGATGCAGCCGGTGGTGCGGCCGGGCGTGGTGGCGTTGGCCAGGGTCGGCCAGGGTCGGCGTGCCGGCCGCCCGGCGGGCTCGCTCACGCTCGCCCCGGGCAGCGGCATCGTTCCACGTGGCAGCCGTTAGGATCGACCCATGACCGATTTGGACACAATCGCAAATATCGCCGATCCCGCGATGCAAAGAATTATCGACGTCACCAAGCCCTCGCGGTCCAACATCAGGACCACGCTGATCGAGGACGTCGAACCCCTTATGCAGTCCATCCGGGCAGGGGTGGAATTCATCGAGGTATACGGCAGCGATAACAGTCCGGTCTCTCCCGAGCTGCTCGACCTGTGCAAGCAGCGGAACATCCCCGTACGCCTCGTCGAGTCGTCGGTCGTCAACCAGTTGTTCAAGGGCGAGCGGAAGGCCAAGACGTTCGGCCTCGCCCGCGTCCCCCGCCCGGCCAAGTTCGCCGACATCGCGAAGCGGGACGGGGACGTCGTCGTTCTCGACGGCGTGAAGATCGTCGGGAACATCGGCGCGATCGTGCGCACGTCGCTCGCGCTCGGAGCCGCGGGCATCGTGCTGGTCGACAGCGACCTCACCAGCATCGCCGACCGGCGTCTGCTGAGGGCCAGCCGGGGCTACGTCTTCTCCCTTCCCATCGTCCTCGCCAAGCGCGAGGACGCCGTCGACTTCATTCGCGACAGCGAAATGTCGCTGATGGTGTTCGACGCCGACGGCGAACTCACGGTGAAGGACCTCGGCGCCAAGCGCGATCGACTGGCCCTTTTGTTCGGCAGCGAAAAGGGCGGTCCTTCGGATCTCTTCAAGGACGCGTCGTCCTCTTCGGTGTCGATTCCGATGTTCAGCTCGACCGAGTCCCTCAATGTCTCGGTGGCGGTCGGTATCGCGCTGCACGAGCGGAGCGACAGGAATTTCGCCGCCGGCCGGTGAACCGGCCGGTGAACCGGTCCTTTGCCCCTCCCTTCGGGAGGGGCATTCGCCGCTCGGCGGCCCCGCCGGGCTGAACGCCCGGCCGCCGGCTAGGCCAGGACGTGGTCGAGCCAGTGACGCACCAGGCCGGTGTCGCCGGAGATCCGGATCGTGGGAGCGGTGACGGGGAGCCGTCGCTTGGTCAGGAGCAGCAACTGGTCGGCCGACGCCCGCACGGTGGCGTCCGGCCGTCCGCTGTCGGGAGCGACGAGGGCGGGACCCGAGGGGGACAGGCGCAGCAGCCACTGTCCGGACCGGTCCGGGGAGGTGCCGTCGCCCCGGAAGAGGATCAGCTCGCCGGAGCGGCGCAGATCCGCCAGCCGCGGGTTGAGGAACGCCGCGACGCCCGGCTGGCCCATCGAGGTGAACCAGAAGTTCAGGCTGCTGAGGGCCACATCCGGGTCGAGCCGGGGTTCGGCACCCAGCGCGATGTCGGCGTCGGCACGGTGCACGGCGGCCTCGAGCGCGCCCCAGGCCGCCCAGAAGCGCGACCGCGGCTCGCCGTAGGTCGTCCAGGCGGGCGCGTCGGGTCCGCCGCCGCGCAGGGCGGCGACGAAGGCGTCGGCGGAGCTCGTCACGGGCGTGACCAGACGCTCCTCGACGGCCCGTTGGCCGGACGGGGCGTCCAAGTACGCGCGGGCGAGCGCGTCGACGTACTGCGACCAGGGCATGGCGGGGTCGAGAGCGCCCTCGGGGATCTCGGGCAGGAAGGCGTGGGGCGCGTGGAATTCGGCGCCCGGGCTCGTGAGGATCCCCGTGGCCCAGACGAAGGCCGTGTGCACGTGGCCCATGAGGTGGGCCGCGGTCCAGCCGGGGCAGGTATCGATCCGCCCGGCGTAGTCGAGGCGGGCGAGTGCCTCGGCAAGGTGCCCGGCTTGTTGGGCGATCTCGTCGCACAGGCGGGCATGGCTCGGTTGGTACACGGTGTCTCCTCCGGAACGCGGATCGCACGCCCGCCGCTCCTTACCTGGGTGTCGGATGTGGTCCCTTTCATCCAAACAAGTGCCGCTGACACCGCTATGACACCTCGGTCGAGCCACGCACCACCGAGCCGAGCCAGAGGCTGTCCCTGGCCCGGGTCATCGCCACGAAGAGCTGGGTGCGGGTGAGTTCCGCGCGCTCGAGGGCGATGTCCTCGTCGCCGGCCGCCGCGCACGCGCGCGTGGACGTCACGGAGGCCGTCGCGGGGGACGTGACGGAGGACGGGATGGAGGCCAGGACCGGCGCGGGCTCGTGGTCCGGGAGGTAGACGTGCTTGAACTCCAGGCCCTTCGCCCGCCGGTAGCTGCCCACCTTCACGGCGGCGACCGGCCGGCCGTCGTAGCGTTCGAGGGAGCAGAACGGGATTCCCGCCCGGGCGAGCAGCCGCTGGTAGTGAGCCGTCTCGCGCCAGGAGCGGCAGAGTACGGCCGAGTCGGGCCAGGAGGCCTCGCCGCGGGCGCGCAGGGCGGCCAGAAGGGCGCTGTCGTGCCCGGCGGGCGTACCGGAGACGGACCGGGTGACCTCGCCGCCGTGATAGGTGAGGTCGACGTCGCGCAGACCCGCGAGGCGGGTGCCGTCGATGTCGTCGAAGGCGTCGTCCGCCACGACCGCGAGGGCGGCGTCGAGGATCCGCTTGGCGTTGCGGTAGTTGGTCCGCAGCACCTGTCCACGGTCCCCGCGCACGTCGATGCCGGCGTCCGAGAGCCGGAAGCCGCCCGGGTAGACGGCCTGTTGGCCGTCGCCCACCAGCAGCAGGCCGTTGGGGGCGTCCCCGACGAGCGCGTGCAGCAGGCGCACCCCGACGAGCGTGAGGTCCTGCACCTCGTCGGCGATCACCGCCGCGTACGGGGAGCGGCCGGGCCGGGCGCGGGCCTCGGCGAGGGCGAGGCTGAGGATGTCGTTGAAGTCGTGCACGCCGCGCGCGCGGCGGACGCGCTCGTACTCCTCGTACAGCGCCCAGACCGCCTCGCGGTGCGGCCGGCGCAGGGCGGCCCGGCGCCGCTGGCGCCGCAGCGTCGCGTATTCCTCGAAACCCGTGATGCCGCGCCCCTTTATGACGCAGTCGATCTCCTCGTGCCAATAGCGCGGGCACGGGTCGAGGGCGGCCAGGACGCTGGGCCGGCCGCACCGCACCCAGGCCCTGCTGAAGGCGTCCTCCGCCCGGCCGCCGTGCAGCCGGTGCGGGATTCCGCGCTCGGCGAGGAATTTCCGCGCCCAGGAATGCAGGCTGCGGAATTCCACCCGGTCGACGACGGCCGGGGACATCGTCCGCAGAAACGTGCTCTGGACGCGCGGGAGATTGCTGGCGAAGGTGACGTACAGAATGCGCCCGTTCGTGCGCTGGGCGAGATGGGCGGCGCGGTGCAGCGCCACGACGGTCTTGCCGGTGCCCGCCGGGCCGCTGACGCGCGCGGGGCCCGACCAGTTGCGCCGCACGAGGGCGACCTGGTCGGGGTGCAGGAAGGTCATCCACTGCTCGACGGGGCCACGGCGTGCGGCGTCCATGGCGGCGTCGCGCAGGCTCACGATGTCGAAGAGGGCGTTGTCGGCGGTGGACTCACCGGAGATGTCGTCGGAGGGGCCGTCAGAAGCGCCGTCGGATGCGCCGTCGGGGGCCGGGCCGCCGGGGCCGGCGGACGGCAAGGATGGCTCCTCGGGTACGTACGAGCCCTCGTACGCCGGGAACACCACCTCCAGGTGGTCGGCGATCGCACGCACCATGGCCGCTCCCAGCCGGGTGCGCTCGGCCAGCAGGGCGGGGCCCACCTCCCGCTCGCCCAGCAGCCGTACGCGGTCGAGCGTGCCGTCGAAGGAGCGGCCCGCGAAGACCATCAGCGGCTGGACCGCCACGGGCGACAGGCCCAGGGATGCCAGCGCCACCTCTGCCACCCGCGTCACGGCCAGGAGCTTGCCGATCTCGCCGTCGCGCCGCTGGCGCCCGGCGGTGAGATGGCCGTCGGCGGCACCGGGAGCCGCCCGCCAGTTCTTGACGTCGATGACGAAGACCCCGCCGGGCCCCACCAGCAACATGTCGACGTTGGCCGAGCGCGTCCCCGGCCACCGCCGGTCCACCAGCAGGCGCCAGCCGCGCCGGGTGAGCATCAGCAGCTGGGCCGCGACCTTGCGCTCACCCTCGCTCGCCGCCTCCCACCGCCGGGCCTCCCGCTGCGCGGCCCGCAGCTGCTCGCGCAGCTCGCGCTCGTGTCGCCGGGCTTCCTGAGCCCTGTTCGATGCCGAACCACCAGCCCCCATGTCCGCCCCCCTCGTCTACACACTCCCCCACGAACTTGCATATATACACAAAGTAATGATCGAACAGCTCAACGCCACCACCGGAGAGGCGGCCGGTATCGTCTGCGGGGACGGAGCGGGCGAGATCAAGGAGCGGCGGTGCCGGACGCAGGAGCATCCCGGGTCTCGTACGTCCCGTTGAGGAACGACGCCGCGCGCTGGACGACCGCCTCGCCCGTGCGCACGGTCCTGGGCGTCATCCACAACGTCACCTCCGCGACACGGCTGTTGGACCTACTGGAGCCGTTCGAGGGCGACCCGCGCGTACAGGTCGTCTTCACGTGCACGGGATCGTCGGCGTTCGAGGCGGGGATACGGGAATTCACGACCGCCCGCGAACTGCCGTACATATCCTGGGAGACGGCCCTGGGGGAGAAATTCGACCTCGCCGTGAGCAGCAGCCGGGGCGGCGAACTGCAGAAGATCGACGCACCGCTCGTCGGCGCCCCGCACGGCGCCGGATACAATAAATACTTGCACCGGAAACCGGAAACCGGAAACCGGAAACCGGAAACCGGAAACCGGAAACCGGAAGTCCGAAGCCTTTGGCCTTGATGCCGAATGGCTCACTCACGACGGTGAGTTGATTCCCTCCGCCATCGTCCTCTCCCACGACGAACAGCGCGAGCGCCTGCGCCGCGGCTGTCCCGAGGCCGTGCCCCTGTCCGTCGTCGCCGGAGACCCCTGCATGGACCGGCTCCGCGCCTCGCTCCCCTTCCGGGAGGAGTACCGCGCGGCGCTCGGCCTGCGCCCCGGGCAGAAGCTGCTGGTCCTCACCTCGACCTGGGGCCCGTACTCCCTCCTCGGCGCGAACATGGACCTCGTGCGCCGCGCGCTCGCCGAGCTGCCGTCCGACGAGTACCGCGTCCTGGCCGCCGTGCATCCCAACGTCTGGTACGGGCACGGCGGCTGGCAGCTGCGCGCGTGGCTGGCGCCGTTCCTGCGGTCCGGGCTCATCCTGCCGTCACCGGAGACCGACGTCTGGAAGGCGGCGCTCGTGGCGGCCGACGCGTTCGTCGGCGACCACGGCTCGCTGACCCTGTACGCGGCCGCGCTCGGGGTGCCCGGGCTGCTCGGCGCGTTCGGGGAGGAGGTGGTGGCGCAGGGATCGCCCATGGACCGGCTGGGCGCGGCGCTGGAGCGCGTGGCGCCGGACGTCCCCCTGGAGCGGCAGCTCGCCCGTGCGGCCGCCGGCCGGGCCGGCGACGAACGGCTCGACGGCATCGGCGCGCTGGTCACCTCCCGGCCCATGCGGTCGGCCGAGCTGCTGCGCCGCCTGTACTACTCGCGCATGGAACTGTCCGAGCCGGAGCAGCCGGCCGTTCCCCGTCCCGTCGCCCTGCCCCTGCCGCTCCCGGCCGAGCGCCACGAGCCGGTGCCCCCTGCCGCGTACGCCGACGCCCGTACCACCGCCGGCGGAAGGCTGGAGCTCCGCCGCTACCCCGCCGGCCTGCAGGGCGCGCTCACCGGCCATCTGCCCGACCCCCACCTCGTGGCGGCCGAGGGCGAGCCCGACCCCCGCTGGTCCCGCACGGCCGACATCGTGCTGGCCCGCCCGCCGGCGCCCGGCGAAACGTTCCGGGAGGCCGCCGAGCGGGTTTTCCGGGGGCATCCGGGGTGCTGGCTGGCGGCCTTCGCCGGTGAAGGGGCGGACGGCTGCGTCGCGTTCACGCGGGACGGCGGGCGGACGACGGCCCGGTGGGCGGGCGCGGCGCCGCCGCACGCCGTCGCCGTCGCCGCGTCGGCGCTGTACACGATGCCGGACGGCGACCGGCTCGCGGTGACCGTGGCCGGTTCCTCCTTCGTCCTCGAACGCAGGACGGAGCACGGGGCGGGGCACGGGACGGAGCGCCCGGCGGGCTGACCTCAGCCGCCCAGCCGTTCCCGCGCCGTGCGCGCCGACGGGCTGCCCACTCGCGCGTACAGCTCCGCCGCCGTCCGCCAGTCCGCCTCGGCGGCCTCCCGCTCGCCGCGACCGGCCGCGACGTCGCCCCGCAGCAGCAGGATCCCGGCCTGCTCCTCCGGGGCGCCGCACGTCCGCATCAGCCCGGCCGCCTCGTCCAGCGGGGCGACCGCCTCGTCGGACCGATCGGCACGCACGCGTGCACGCGCGTAGTGCCACAGCGCCTTGGCCTCGTTGAAGGGATCCGGTAGCGCCGCGAAGAGCTGGCGGGCGCGCAGCAGCAGGCCCGCCGCCTCCTCGTGGCGGCGCTCGGCGCTGCGCGCCCGCCCGAGGTGCAGGGTCAGCAGGGCCCGGCCCCGCGGGTGGTCGATGCCGTCCAGCGCCTCCACCGCGCGCGCGAAGTGCCCGGCGGCCGCGGCGGGATCGTCCGCGGCCAGCGCCAGCAGCCCCAGCCCCTCCAGCGCGGACGACACGGTACGCGCGTGCCCGGCGGCCGAGGCCAGCCGCAGGGCGTGCCGGTAGTGCTCCGCGGCCCGCCCGTCCCGTGCGTCGGCGCAGGCGAAGGCCAGCTCCAGGTGCGTACGGGCCACGGCGAGGGGGTCGTCGCACCGCTCGGCCGCGGCCAGGCCCAGCTCGCAGACGGCGATCCAGTCCGCGTGGTACTTGCGCCGGAAGAAGAATCCGCGCAGGGCCTCGCACAGCTGCCAGGTCTGGGCGTAGCGGTGCGTGGCATGGGCGAGTTCGGCCACGGCCACCACGTTGGCGCGGTCGGCCTCCAGGGCGTCCAGCGCCTCCTCGGCGTCCCGGAAGTCGTGCCCGGCGCTCTCGGGGCCGGCGCTCTCGGGCCCGGCGCCTTCCGGCCCGGCGAAGAGCGGTCCGTAGCGCCACCGGGCGGAGGTGAGCCGCTCGACGGCGGCGGCCCGCCGCAGGTACCAGTCGGTGTACCACCCCGCCGCCGCCTCGTCCTCCGCGCTCGTGGCGGCGGCCCGCGCGTGGTCGTGGACGAGCCGGTGCATCCGCAGCCGTCCCGTGCCGGCCGGTTCCAGCAGCCCCTCGCGTACGAGCGTCCGGACGTCGGCTTCCGCGTCGGCGTCCAGTCCGTCGGCCACGTGCCGCACGAGCTCGCGCGAGAACTCGGGCGTCGGGTGCGCGCCCAGGGCCCGGTAGAGCGCGGCCGCCCCCTCCGGCAGGGAGGCGTGGGCGGCGTCGAAGACCTGGGGGACGGAGAGGTCGTCCGGCACGGCGAGCGCCTCCAGACGGGTGCGGCGGTCGATGAGTTCGCGGGCGAGTACGGCCGGATCCTCCCCGGAATCGAGGAGTTCACCCGCGCGGGCGCCCGCGATCCGTACGGCCAGGGGCAGCCCGGCGCAGGCGCTCAGGACGTCCTCCAGGGCCGGCCGGTCCAGGACGTCCGGGCGGCCCGCCACGGCGTGGAAGAGGTCGGCGCCCGCCGCCGCGTCCAGCGCCCGCAGCGGCACCGCCAGGGTGCGCGGATGCGAGGCCCGCAGGCCGGTGAGCGGGGAGCGGCTGGTGACGACGACCACGCTCTCGGGGTGGCCGGGCAGCAGGGGGCGCACCTGGCCGGCGGTGACCACGTTGTCGAGGAGGACGAGGGCGGGCGCGTCCGCGGTCAGCGAGCGGTAGTGCGCCGCGAGCTCGTCCGGGCCGGCCGGCCGGTCGTCCTGACGGTCGGCCAGTTCCCGTACGAAGCCCTCGAGTACAGCGACCGGGTCACGGGGCCTGAGGGGGCCCTGGGGGCTCATGTCGGCCTGGAGGTGGCCGCCGGGGAAGTCGGCGGCGAGCTGGTGCAGCCAGCGCAGGGCGGTGGCGGTCTTTCCCATGCCGGGCAGTCCGGTGACCACCACGACCAACGGCGCGGTGCGGCCGGCCCGTTCGGCGGCCGCTTGCGCGAGGATCTCGAAGACCGGATCGCGGTCGACGAACACCTCCGGTGCGGCGTCCAGCAGCCGCGGTGCCCGCCTCGTGGGAGCGGTGGAGTGGTAGTGGACGTTCCGCGCCTGCACGACGGTGCCGTGGAACGTGCCGCCCCCGATGGTGTTGTCGTTGCCGTCACCCATGACGCCCCAGCCCCCAACTCGCCCGGTCCCACCCGGTTCCGCCCCCTCCGCGGCCGGGAGGAGTGATCCTACGGGCCGGGCGCGGAACGGCGTATGGCGCCCGCCGACGGAGCGTCGGGGGCGCCATACGGGACGGTTCCGGGCCGGGGAGCGTCCCGGAGCCGTGCATCAACCGCGTCGGACGGTCACCGGTCAGCTGTTGACGCAGACGTTCCCGGAGGCCGCGTTCAGCAGGCCGACGATGTCGATGGAGTTGCCGCAGAGGTTGATCGGGATGTGGATCGGCACCTGGATGACGTTGCCCGAGATGACACCGGGAGAACCGGCCGCCACACCCTTGGCTCCGGAGTCGGCGACCGCGCCGCCGGCCACGCCGGCGAGAGTGGCGCCCACGGCGGCGGTGACGACTGCTGCCTTGGCGATACGAGACATGGGGAGACACCTTTGCTTGGTCGTACGGGACGAGCACCCGGTCGGTGACGGCCGGGAGCCCGGATCAACGTTTGGGGGTCGCAAAGGTTTCGTTCATGAAGCGTCCGGGTGATACCGATGCGCACCGATGAACAGAAATGGGGGTTTCCGCACCGGCTCCCGGGCTGGCAGGGTTCCTTCCGTGAATCACGGTGAGATGTCCCGGGCCGCCTCACGGCCGGCGGAACTGATCGGCGCACTGCTCCCGGCGGCGGTCGAGTCCGTCGAGTCCTTCCACGACCCGGTGGACCTTCCGGCGCTCTTCCCCGAGGAGGAGGCGCTGTTGGCCAAGGCGGTGGACAAGCGGCGCAGGGAGTTCACGACGGTACGGGCCTGCGCCCGCACCGCACTGGGGAGGCTGGGCCACGCCCCCTCCCCCATCCTGCCCGGACAGCGCGGCGCGCCCCGGTGGCCGACGGGGGTCATCGGCAGCATGACGCACTGCGAGGGCTACCGCGCGGCGGCGGTCGCGCACGCCCGCGACGTGATGACCATAGGACTGGACGCGGAACCCCACGAGCCCCTGCCCAACGCCGGGGTGCGCGCGCTGGTCACGCGCCCCGAGGAGCGGGAGCAGCTGGCGCGGCTGGCCGCCCGGCAGCCCGGCGTGTGCTGGGACCGGCTGGTGTTCAGCGCCAAGGAGAGCGTCTACAAGGCGTGGTTCCCGCTCACCGGCCTCTGGCTCGACTTCGAGGACGCCGTGGTGGAGGTGGACCCCGGGGCGGAGACCTTCACGGCCCGGCTGCTCGACCCGGCGCCGCTGCTGGCGGCGACCGGGAACCGGCTGGCGGGCTTCAGCGGCCGCTGGCGGGTGCGCGACGGCCTGATCGTGACGGCCATCGCCGTGCCCGCGACGGCCTGATCGTGACGCCCCGGCCGTGACACCCGGCGCCCCCTGGAAGGACACCTGGCGCCCCTGCCGGTAGGACGCCTGGCGCCCCCGCCGGGAGGGACGCCGGGCGTCGTGCCGCTGCCGGCGCTCACCCCTCCTGCGACGCGACCCGGTCGGCGAACGCGGCCAGCTCCTCGCCCCAGCCGGCGGCCAGCGACAGCGACTCCGCGGTGCGGCAGGCGCGCTCGACGAGCTCCTGGATGAGCTCCTCGGCCACGTCGTGCTCCTCCGGCTCCAGCAGGATCTCCCGCAGCAGCTGCGCGTCCCACGCGTACTCCGGGCCGCCGTCGAGGAACCCCCGCAGCCGCCACGCGGCGTGCAGCGGCCGGGCGTACGCCTCGTAGGGGCCGTCGAGGTCCGGCCGCCCGGCGAGCGCCGCGCCCAGCCGCAGTGGGTGGCGCAGGGCGTACCACCCGGCGGTGCAGCCCAGGTCGCAGCCGGTCACGCAGCGCCCGGGCCAGGGGTCGTCGAGGTATTCGGCGGTCATGGCGTGGTGGCTGTAGGAGCCGATCGCCCGTTCCGTGCGCAGCTCGTCCCAGATCCGCCGGGCCTCGGCGGGCAGCGGGGCCATGAGGCGGTCGGCGTGGGCGAGGGCGAGGTCCCCGGCGAGGGTGGCGGTGGACTCCCCGAAGCGCCGGGCCTCGCCCGCCCAGCCGCCGCGCTCGTGTTCGGCGGCGCGGCTGACGTGGAGGGTGGGCATGCCCCGGCGCAGGGCGGCGTTGTCGCGGACGTCGCTCCGTATGAGGGTGCAGGTGTCCAGGAGTTCGAGAGCCGCCGCCGCGTCGACGGCCCAGGAGGCGTCCGGGTCGCCGCCGGCCGCGAGGTAGCCGGTGAGGAAGACCAGGGGGCGGGCCCGGTCCCCGCCCGCCGCCACGAATTCCGCGAGGGACTCGACGAGTCCGGCACCGCGCGCGTCCGCGGTGCGCCAGCGGTGGTGCTCCTCGTCGAGGACGGTGCGCAGCCGTTCCTCGACCCGGTCGAGCATTCTCGCCCGTTGGAGCCGGGGCGACACCGTACGAGGCGCCACCGGTTGGGGCGGCTGGGGTTGCTTCGTCATCGTGTATCTCCATGGATCGGCTGCGGCCTTCACCGACCCCGACGGGCGGGTGGCTCCGTTCTCGACGGTTCTCGGAAGCGGAAGACGGCGGAAGGTGACCGGCCAGACGACTACCCCGGCACAGCGCGCCGAAAGCGCCGGTTTCCTGCCATCCCCGGAACCGGGGTGACGGTTGGGGCACCACTCGCGTGCCGTCTGTACAGCGTGCGCCGTGGACGGTTACATCGGGGGCGAGCCACGGGATCCGGTTTTCGGAGGCAACCATGCGCAGGATTGCGATCGTCGGCGCGGGCCAGGCGGGACTGCAGCTGGCCCTGGGACTGCAGGCGGCCGGGGGCTACGAGGTGACCGTGGTCTCGGCGCGCACGCCCGACGGCGTGCGCGGCGGGCGGGTGATGTCCACCCAGCTGATGTACGGGCCGGCGCTCGCCCTGGAGCGGTCGGCGGCCCTGAACATGTGGGACGAGCTGACACCGCGGATCGACGGCCTGCGGATCGGTCCGGTGGACCCACCGGGCGTGCCCGTCCCGGAGCGGACCATCACCGCCGCCCTCGACGAGCCGGCCCAGTCCGTCGACCAGCGGGTGAAGACCGCGCACTGGCTGGAGCTGTTCGAGCACCGCGGCGGCCGGGTGGAGTACCGGGAGGCCGCTCCGGAGGACCTGGCGGCGCTGGCCGCCGGTCATGACCTGACGGTGGTCGCCGCCGGGCACGGACCGCTCGGGCAGGTCTTCGGCCGCGACGACCGGCACAGCCCGTACGCCGGCCCCAAGCGCACGCTGGCCTGCGTCTACCTGCACGGTGCCGCGCCGGATCCCGGGCTGCCGCCGTCCTATCTGCGGATGTGGGGGTTCCCGGAGGCCGGGGAGTTCTTCGTGCTGCCGGCGCTCACGGGCTCCGGGCCGTGCGTGATCCTGCTGTGGGAGGGGCATCCGGGCGGCCCGTTCGACTGCTGGGGCGACGTCTCGGGTCCGGAGGCGACGCTGCGGCGCTCGCTGGAGCTGCTGCGTACGTACGCGCCCTGGGAGTACGAACTGTTCGCCCGCGCCGAGCCGACGGACCCGGGGGCGTGGCTGACCGGCAGCCTGACGCCGGTGGTGCGGCATCCGGTGGCGGAGGTCGCCCCGGGGGCGTACGTCCTCGGCATGGCGGACGCCGTCGTCCTCAACGATCCGATCACCGGTCAGGGGGCGAACAACGCCGCGCGGTGCGCGGAGCGTTACCTGGGCTCGGTGCTGGAGCGGGGCGATCGGCCGTTCGACCGGGCGTGGATGCACGAGACGTTCGCCGGCTGGTGGGACCACGCCCGGCACACCACGGCCTTCACCAACATGGTGCTGGACGCGCCGCTGCCCGAACACGTCCAGCACGTCCTGGCGGCCGCCGCCCGGCACCCCGAGCTGGCCCACCGCTACGTCAACGGCTTCGCGGACCCGGCCGACTACCAAGAGTGGCTCATGGACGCCGACCGGGCGGAGGCCTGCCTCGCCGCGGTGGCGGGCCCGGCGGGCTGAGGCCCGGCCGACCGGGGGCGCGGGACGCGCTGGGCTAGCCTGAGGCGATGGGTACGACACGGCCGGGCGCGGTGGCGCGGGCGGGCGCGGCGCCCGCGCCCGCGCGACGGCGCGGGACGCCGGGGCAGTGGCCGGTGCTCTGCGCGGTGTCGCTGGGCGGCGCTGCGGGAGCGGCCGCGCGCTACGGCGCCGGGCTCCTGTGGCCGACGGCGAACGGCACCTTCCCCTGGACGACGTTGCTGGTCAACGCGGTCGGGTGCGCGCTGATCGGAGTGCTGCTGGTGACCATCGCCGAGGCGGGCACCCCGCACCGGCTGGCGCGCCCGTTCCTGGGAACGGGGGTGCTGGGGGGCTTCACGACCTTCTCCACGTACGCGGTGGACATCGAGGAATTGGTGCGTGACGGCCACGCGGGCACGGCGGCGGCCTACGCGGCCGCCACGCTCTGCGCGGCGATGGCGGCGGTGTGGACGGCGGCGACGGCGACCCGCCGCCTGATCACCCGGAGGACCCGATGACGCCCGCACCCCGCAAGGCGCTGCGCCTGACGGCCTACGTCGGCGAGTCGGACACGGCGGCGGGCTCGGGCGGCCTGGGCGGCCGCCCGCTCTACTCCGAGATCGTCCACCGCGCCCACGCGGCCGGCCTGGCGGGCGCGAGCGTCTTCCGCGGCATCGAGGGCTTCGGTACCTCGTCACGGATCCACACCTCCCGGCTGCTCTCGCTGAGCGAGGACCTGCCGGTGGCGGTGGTGATCGTGGACACGGCCGAGCGCGTACGGGCCTTCCTGCCGGTCCTGCGGGAGCTGACCGGGAAGGGGCCGGGGCCCCTGATCACCCTCGACGAGGTCGAGATCCCGCCGGAGACGCCCGCGTGAACTGGCTCCTCGTCATCGCCGGCGCCATGGCCGGCGCCCCTCTGCGCTACCTCACCGACCGTTTCGTCCAGTCCCGCCACGATTCCGTCTTCCCCTGGGGGACCTTCGTGGTCAACGCGGCGGGCTGCTTCGTCCTCGGCCTCCTGACCGGCGCCCTCCCGGACGAGCACCTGCGCCTCCTCCTGGGCACAGGCCTGTGCGGGGCCCTGACCACGTACTCCACCTTCTCCTACGAAACGCTCCGCCTCGCCGAGGACGGGGCGCGCGGCTACGCCGCCCTGAACGCGGCCGCGAGCGTGACGTGCGGGGTGGGCGCGGCCTTCGCGGGGGTGACGGCGGGGCAGGCGCTGTGGGGCTGAGCGCCGCGAGCTGCTCGCCAGGTGCTCAACCGGTCCAGGTGACCTGGGTGATCGCTACCAGACGAAGGCGTTCATGGGCGAGGAACATGAAGAAGCCACGGCCGCCGAAAATATCCAGGGCGCGCAGGCCCCCTCCGTCGAGCCGGCCACTGCCCACGTGCAGGGCATCGGGGCCGAGCACCGCGAGCTGCTCGGCCAGGCGCTCCACCTCGGCCACCACCTCCGCGGGCAAGCCGTCCACCACGTGCTCGCCACTCGGAACGTAGTCCCAGCTCCAGGCATCGCTCACGAAGAGGCCTCACGGTCCGCCTCGTCGATGATCTCCATCATCCCGCTGACCAGCCTGCCGACTTCCTCACGATCCGTCGCCTCCGCCGCGGCGTCTTCCAGGGCGCGGAGCCGGGCGGCGCGAGCCGGGAAGCGCTGGATCGCCACGAACCGCCCCCACTGCTGCAGAAACGTACGCAGAGGAGCGATGGTGCTCTGCGCCGCGGCCTGCTCCACAGCCTGATCGAGATGCTTGACGAAGGACGGCAGGTGGGCGGGGGCGATCTGCGCGATCGCGGCCCGGAGCGCGGCGGGGGTGATCGGCGGCATGGGAATCAGCGGCGCATCGGGGGCGCCGACGTGCTGCTCGGACATGGATCCTCTCCTGGGCCACTGCGACAGGCGTGACGTCCGCCGAGCCTACGCGCCCGAGATGACGGTGGTGCGTCCGTTCACGCCAAGGGGTGCGCGTGGCGGGGGCGTCGCCGGGTTCACGGGATCCACGAGCGCTCTCACGCCGACACGTTTTCCACAGCGGAAAATCTACAGTTGCCATGACGGAAACAGCGTGCTTCACTTTCCGTCATGGCAACTGATGAGAACTCGCGGCCGTCCGGCCCGTCCATGCCCTCGCGGGAGAGTGCCGCGCAGTCCCTGGCGCTCGCGGAGGAGGCCAAGGCGGCGGTCGGGGCGATCTCGCCCGGGCGGTGGTACCAGCCCACGCTGGCCGCGTTCGTGATCGGGATCTTCCTCACCAATCTGCTGCCCGACCCGTTCGACATCACCGCCCTGGGCGTCCTGTTCGTGGGCATGATGACGTTCGTGGTCGTGCAGGTGCGCAAGATGGGCGTCATGCACCGGGCCACCCCGGAGACCGGGCGTCAGATAGCTGTCGGCGCGCTCATCGGCGGGGCGGTGTACGTGGCCGCGCTCGTCGTGGACAGCCAGGCCGACATGCCCTGGGTCTGGGTGCCGGCCGCGCTGCTGGTCGGAGGGGGCATCCTGGGACTGGAAAGGCACTCCCGCACGAAGGGCATACCCGCATAGTGACCGCTCCCGAAGACGGCTTCAACGAGACGATCCACGCCCCGAACCGGCTGAGGATCTGCGCCGCGCTGGACGCCGTCGAGGAGATCGAGTTCGCGACGATCCGCGAGACGCTCGGCGTGAGCCCGTCCGTGCTGAGCAAGCACGTCACGGTGCTGTCCGACGCCGGCTACGTCGAGCAGCGGCGGGCCGTGCGCGACACCCGGCAGCGGGTGTGGCTGCGCCTGACCAAGGAGGGCCGGGCGGCCTACCGGTCCCATCTCGCCGCGCTCCGCGCGATCGTCAACGCCGATCTGTCCGAGGGCTGAGCTCCGGCCCCCAGCCGGTCACGCCCTTCCTCCACCTCGGGCGCTCACCCCGTGCCCAGGTGCTCGAGGAGCACCCGCCGCAGCTCGCGGGCCGCGCGCGGGGGCGGCGCGTCCTTGCGGTGCGCGACGGCCACGGTACGGCGCATGCGGTCGCCCTCGAAGGGGGTGACGCGCAGGCCGGAACGGGCCGCGACCATGCCGGGGACGACGGCGAGCCCGAGACCCGCACGGACGAAGCCCAGGACGGCGTCCATCTCGCCGCCCTCGACGGTGAAGGAGGGTTCGAAGCCCGCCGCACGGCACGCGGCGGTGGTGATCTCCCGCAGGTCGTAGCCCCGCCGGAACATCACCATCGGCAGGTCCCGCAGCTCCCCCACCCGGATGCGGCTCCGGCGCGTGGGCGGGGGGCCGGACGGGGCCGAGACCACCACCAGGTCCTCCTGCAGCAGCTCCGTCGTCACCAGCGCCGGGGCACCGACGCCGAGCGGGGTGATGATCAGCGCCAGGTCGAGCCCGCCGTCGGCCAGGCGGCGCACCAGGTCCTGCGAGCCGCCCTCGTCGACGTGCAGCTCGATGCCGGGAAAGCGCGCGTGGTACGTGCGCAGCACGTCCGGCACCAGGCTCGCGCACAGGCTCGGCGGGGCACCGAGCCTGACCCGGCCGCGCCGCAGCTGGGCGACCTCCTGCACCTCGCGGTGTGCGGTCTCGGTGTCGGCGAGGATGCGGCGGGCCAGCGGCAGCAGGGCCTCGCCGGCGTCGGTGAGGGTGATGTTGCCCCGGGCCCGGTGGAAGAGCTCGGCGCCCAACTCGCGCTCGAGCGCGCGGATCTGCTGGGAGAGCGAGGGCTGGGCGACGTGCAGGGCCTCCGCGGCCCGGGTGAAGTGCCGCGCCTCGGCGACGGTGGCGAAGTAGCGGAGCTGCTGAAGTTGCACCCCACCACCATAGATAGGAGGTGCCTATGGAAACGAGCTCGATCATGTCTTGGACGCATCATGGGCGGCCGCCCTAGCGTCGGCGGCATGGCACTGGCGACCCGGACGGACCGGCCTCCGTCCCTCATCCGCTCCGTGTGGCGCTCGACCGTCGGCAAGAAGGCGGTCATGGCCGTCACCGGCCTGGTCATGCTGGCGTACCTGGTCGCCCACATGATGGGCAACCTCAAGGTGTTCTTCGGCGCCGGGGAGTTCAACCACTACGGGCACTGGATCCGCACCATCGGCGAGCCGTTCCTGCACCGCGAGTGGTTCCTGTGGACCGCCCGGGTGGCGCTGAGCATCTCGGTCGTCCTGCACGGGGTGGCCGCGTACCAGCTCAGCCGCCGCGACCTGGCGGCGCGTCCGGCGAAGTACGCGCACAAGCCGCGCCGCAGCAGCTACGCCACCCGCACCATGCGCTGGGGCGGGGTGATCCTCGCCCTGTTCATCGTCTGGCACGTCCTCGACCTGACCACCCTCGACGTGAACCCCAACGCGCAGGAGGGCCACCCGTACGAGAACCTCGTCGCGTCCTTCGACCGCTGGTACGTCTCCGCCTTCTACATCGCCGCGATGCTCGCCCTCGGGCTGCACATCCGGCACGGCTTCTGGAGCGCCGCCCAGACGCTGGGCGCGGGATCGCCCCGCCGCGACCGGGCCCTCAAAGCCGTCGCCAATGCCCTCGCGGCGCTGTTGACCTGCGGCTTCATCGCCGTACCCGTCGGTGTTCTGACAGGAGTCGTGAGCTGAACATGAGCGAGTATCTCCACTACTCCGCCGGCGAGCCGCTCGTCGACGCGGCGGCCCCCGGCGGGCCGGTGGCCGAGCGCTGGGACCGCCGCCGCTTCGAGGCGAAGCTGGTCAACCCGGCCAACCGCCGCAAGCACACCGTCATCGTCGTCGGCACCGGCCTCGCCGGCGGCGCGGCGGGGGCGACGCTGGCCGAACAGGGCTATCGCGTCGTGCAGTTCTGCTACCAGGACTCGCCGCGCCGCGCCCACTCCATCGCCGCGCAGGGCGGCATCAACGCCGCCAAGAACTACCGCAACGACGGCGATTCGGTCCACCGCCTCTTCTACGACACCGTCAAGGGCGGCGACTTCCGCGCCCGCGAGTCCAACGTGCACCGCCTGGCGCAGATCTCGGTGGAGATCATCGACCAGTGCGTGGCACAGGGCGTGCCCTTCGCCCGCGAGTACGGCGGCCTGCTGGACACCCGCTCGTTCGGCGGGGTGCAGGTCTCCAGGACGTTCTACGCCCGCGGCCAGACCGGGCAGCAGCTGCTGCTCGGCGCGTACCAGGCGCTCAGCCGCCAGATCGACGCGGGCGGCGTCGAGATGCACGCCCGCACCGAAATGCTCGACCTGATCGTCGTCGACGGGCGGGCGCGCGGCATCGTCGCCCGCGACCTCGTCACCGGCCGCGTCGGCACGTACATGGCCGACGCCGTGGTCCTGGCCAGCGGCGGCTACGGCAACGTCTTCCACCTCTCGACCAACGCCAAGAACTCCAACGCCACCGCCGTCTGGCGCGCCCACCGGCGCGGCGCGTACTTCGCCAACCCCTGCTTCACCCAGATCCACCCCACCTGCATCCCGCGCTCCGGCGACCACCAGTCGAAGCTCACGCTGATGAGCGAGTCGCTGCGCAACGACGGCCGCATCTGGGTGCCCAGGGCCCGGGGCGACGCCCGCCCGCCGGCCGAGATCCCCGAGGACGAGCGCGACTACTACCTGGAGCGGATCTACCCCGCCTTCGGCAACCTCGTCCCGCGCGACATCGCCTCCCGCGCCGCCAAGAACGTCTGCGACGAGGGGCGCGGCGTGGGCCCCGGCGGCCAGGGCGTCTACCTCGACTTCGCCGACGCGATCGCGCGCATGGGCCGCGAGGCCGTCGAGGCGAAGTACGGCAACCTCTTCGAGATGTACGAGCGGATCACCGCCGAGAATCCGTACGAGGTGCCCATGCGCATCTACCCCGCCATCCACTACACGATGGGCGGCCTGTGGGTAGACTACGACCTGCAGACCACCGTCCCCGGCCTCTTCGCCATCGGCGAGGCCAACTTCTCCGACCACGGCGCCAACCGCCTGGGCGCCTCGGCCCTGATGCAGGGCCTGGCCGACGGTTACTTCGTCCTGCCCGCCACCATCAACGACTATCTCGCCCGCCATCCCCACGACGAGGTGCCGCACGACCACCCGGCGGCGGCCGCGGCGGTCGCGGAGGTGACCGCCCGCCTGCGCCGGCTGCTGGACAACGACGGCGACCGTACGCCGGAGTCCTTCCACCGCGAGCTGGGCGAGCTGCTGTGGGACGAGTGCGGGATGTCCCGTACGGAGAGCGGCCTGCGCAAGGCGCTGGACCGGATACCCCAGCTGCGGGAGGAGTTCTGGCGGCGCATCAAGGTGCCCGGGTCGGGCGAGGAGCTCAACCAGTCGCTGGAGAAGGCGAACCGGATCGTCGACTACCTGGAACTGGCCGAGCTGATGTGCCTCGACGCGCTGCACCGCACCGAGTCCTGCGGAGGGCACTTCCGCGAGGAGAGCCAGACGCCCGACGGCGAGGCGGAGCGCCGGGACGAGGAGTTCGCGTACGCGGCCGCCTGGGAGTTCACCTCCCCCGGCGCCGCGCCCGTCCTGCACAAGGAAGACCTGCGTTTCGAGTACGTCCACCCCACCCAGCGGAGCTACGCGTGAACCTCACCCTGCGCATCTGGCGCCAGCGCGACGCGGCCGGGCCCGGCGCCATGACCACCTACGAGGTCACGGGCATCAGCGAGGACATGTCCTTCCTGGAGATGCTCGACCACCTCAACGAGGAGCTCATCCTCGCCGGCGACGAGCCCGTCGCCTTCGACCACGACTGCCGCGAGGGCATCTGCGGCGCGTGCGGCATGGTCATCAACGGCCGGGCGCACGGCCCCGAGCGCACCACCACCTGCCAGCTCCACATGCGGCACTTCCGCGACGGCGACACGATCGACGTCGAGCCGTGGCGCGCGGCCGCCTTCCCCGTGATCAAGGACCTCGTCGTCGACCGTTCGGCCTTCGACCGCGTCATCGCCTCGGGCGGCTATGTTTCCGCGCCCACCGGTTCGGCCCCCGAGGCCCACGCCACGCCCGTGCCGAAGCCCGTCGCTGACCTCGCCTTCGAGCACGCCGAGTGCATAGGCTGCGGCGCGTGCGTGGCCGCGTGCCCCAACGGCTCGGCGATGCTCTTCACGGCGGCGAAGGTGGTGCACCTCAACGTCCTGCCGCAGGGAGCCCCGGAGCGCGAGTCCCGTGTGCTCGGCATGGTGGACGCGATGGACGCGCAGAGCTTCGGCGGCTGCACCAACACCGGCGAGTGCGCCACCGCCTGCCCCAAGGGCATCCCGCTCACGGCGATCAGCACGATGAACCGCGAGTATCTCCGCGCCACGGTCAAGGGAGGAGTCCGGCGCGGGAGCTGACGACGGCCGGCTCACCCGGTCGCACGGCCAGCCCGGTCGCACGCATCACCTGATCGGGCGGTTTGCCGGGCAACGACATTGACGCTTCGTCACCCTTCGTACGCTGTTCGTCGTGACGCGCGACGCGTACGGCACGGGCGAAGACGGAACTGACAAGGACCGGATCGACAAGGACCAAATCGACAAGGACGGCATTGGCAAGGACCGGCTGCTGGCGTTCGCCGACGCGGTGACGGCCATCGCCATCACGCTGCTGGCCCTGGAGATCCGCGTCCCCGAGGGCCTCGACGCCGGGCAGCTCGGCCACGCGCTGGGCGAGACGCTGGTCAAGGTCTACGCGTATCTGCTCAGCTTCACCGTCGTCGGCCTGCTGTGGCTCGCCCACCACCGGCTGTTCAGCCTGATGGTGGCGGTCGACCGTGCGACGGTGCGCCTGGAGCTCGCGCTGCTGGCCGTCATCGCCGCGCTGCCGTTCCCCACCCGGCTGCTCAGTGAGTACGGCGGGACCACCGAGGCCACGGCCGGCTACGCCGCCGCCATCGCGCTGACGGCCGCGCTGCTGACCGTCATGACCCTGCGGCTGCGCGCCTCCGGGCCGCCGCGCATAGGGGAGGCATCGCCCCGGCGGGTCGCGCGGCTGCTGTACGCCAACGCGACCCTGACCGCCGTCTTCGCCACGTCGATTCCCGTCGCCCTGGCCTCCCCCACCGCGGCGAAGTACTGGTGGGGGCTGCTCGTGCCGCTACGGATCCTTCCCCGCTGGGTGCGGCGGTGGCGACGGATCCCCGACTGACCCGCCGCGCCTACCGCACCTACCGCGCCTACCGTGCTCCGAAGACCTGGGTCCACCTCGGGCCGCCCGGGGCCTTGTTGATGCCGATGCCGATCTCCTTGAAGCTGCAGTTGAGGATGTTCTTGCGGTGGCCGTCGCTGTGCATCCAGGAGTCCATGACCGAGGCGGGGGTCTGCTGCCCGTAGGCGATGTTCTCGCCGTAGGTGCTCCACCGGTAGCCGGCGGCGGTGACGCGCTCGCCGGGGCCCTTGCCGTCGGGGTTGGTGTGGTCGAAGAAGCCGCGGGAGGCCATGTCGTCGGAGTGGCCCTGGGCGGCGGCGTCGAGGAGGCTGTTCTCCGTCACCGGCGAGCAGCCCACCTTCGCGCGCTCGGCGTTCACGAGGTCGACGACCTGCTGGGCGAGGGGGCCGCCGCCGCCGGACGGGGCCTTGCTCTTGCGCGGGGTGGGCTTGGGCGCGGCCGCGGTGCGCTCGGGGGCGTCGCTTCCGGAGGACTCGGACGCCTTGGAGGAGGGCTTGGCCCCCGGCGTCGAGCTGCTGGGCGAGGGGCTCGCCGAGGCCGAGGCGCTGGGCTTGGCGGACTGCGAGGGGGTGGCGCGCAGCGGCGACGGCTCGGCGGCGTTGAGCTGCTTCAGGCTGCTCCCGGCGGCGTCCGTCTCGGCCGCGACGGTCTGCTCGGACTCGTCCTGGAAGAGGTAGCCGCCGCCGAGTACGCCGCCGGCTATGAGCGCCAGTACGCCGGCGCCGACGGCGGCCCGCCGGGTCGTACGGTTCGTGCGGGAGGCACCGCGGCCGTGGCCGCGGGCGGCCCGGCGGCCGTGGCCGCCCGCGCGGCGGGCGTGGGCGCGGCCGCCCATCGGCGCCGCGTGGGCCACCGACTCGGTCGGCAGCGTCGCGGCGCCGCCGCGCCACCAGCCGAGCAGCGCGCCCCCGACGGGCACCAGGCCGAGGCCGACGAGCAGCCCCTCGGCGGGAACGAGCACGGCCAGGGCGCCGGTGCAGCGGCCGCAGCCGCGCACGTGGCGGGCGACGCGCTTGCGCCACAGTGCGGAGGGGACGCCGTCCCAGGTGGCGGTGGTCTCGGCGAGCTGCGGGCAGCGGGGGTGGGCGGCGAGCGCCTGGACCACGCCCCGGGCGATGTCCAGCTGGGCCTTGGTCCGCTGGATGCGCACGGCGGCGTGCTGCGGGCTGAGCTCGAGGGCGGAGGCGACCTCGGCGCGCGTCAGCTCGCCGGCGGCCTCCAGCCACCACAGCGACAGGACCTCCTGCTCGCCCTCGTCGAGCCAGCGGGTGGCCTCGGCGGCCTCCTTGCGCTGCCCCGCGAGGCCCAGTCGCACGATGGTCAGGTCGACGAAGTCGGCCTTGGGGTCGGCGACCTCGCCGACCACGTCCTGCAGTCCACTGACGGGAGCCTCGGGGCGGGGCTCCCGGCAGTGGCTGCGTATCTGGTTCATGGTGATCGCGACGAGCCAGGAGCGGAAGCTCGCGGGATCGCGCAGGCCGTCGAGGCCGTTGATCACGCGGAGCATGGTGTCCTGGACGACGTCGTCGACGTCCGCGTGGCCGTTGAGCGCCCGCCCGACGATGTTGTAGACCAACGGCAGGTGAGTGGCGACGAGCTCGTCCTGTGCCGCCGTGTCACCGGCCCGCGCCGCCTCGATCACGGCCACGCTCACACTCTTCACGCCCGCACCTCTTTCCGCACCCGCCACATTGGCGTTCGATCCGACACCTAGGAGACCGGGGGGTCGGTCCGCAGATAACAAAAAGTTGGGTGCGAATGTACGACAGACTTTTCAGGCATCTGTGTGGATCAAGAACTCACGGACGATTCCCGGAGCCGCGTACTCCGCGAACTCGGCCGCTTCCGCCGCCGACATGTCCGGTATGCGATATCCGTCCTCCCCTGCGGGCACCGCCGCAGTGAGAGTGACCACACCTGCCCGGCGCGCAAAGGGCGTATCGGTAAATGTCCATGCCTGTACGGCATTCCGGGCGAGCGTCACCGTCTCCCGTCCGAACGTGCCGGACCGCACGACGAGATACCGGCCGCGGACCGCGTGTCCGAGTGCCCGGTAGGCGTCCCGGGCGAGGAGCAGGGCCACCGGAGAGGCGGCCAGCGCCCAGCCCGCCGCGCAGGCGAGCAGCACGGGCAGTGCGAGCAGCCACCCCAGCACCGTGAGCACCACGACCACCGGCAGCACCCACCAGCCGAGCGCGGCCACGGCCCGTCGCCGCAGACCGGCCCGGGGGTGCCCGCGCAGCCCGGAGACGTCGACGCCCTCGCCGAGCACCCCCGCGCGCACCCGCTCGGCCTCCGCCTTCGGCGAGGGCGGCAGGACCACGCTGCGGGTGCGGTTCTGGTCGCGGTTGCCCAGGCCGCCGGCCACGGCCCGTACGGACGCGCCGCCGCCGGCCCGCAGCAGCAGCGGCTCGCGCAGCGCGACCCCGCACAGCAGGCCGGGCTCGATGGAGACGGGATCCTTGGCCGACAGGCCCCGGTGGACGGCGAGGCCGCCCTCGCGGGTCCGCTCGAGCCGGTAGCGCGACCAGTTCAGGGCGTGCATGCCCAGCGCGCCCGCCACGCCCAGCGCGGTCATGACCAGCAGCGCGAGGGGGACGGACACCCACAGCGCGTCGCCGCCGAAGGTCTCGGCCAGGCGCCGCACGAAGCCGAGCCGCCAGGGCTTGACGCCCGTCGCCTTGAGGATCTTCCACACCGTTCCGGCGGCGATGAGGACGCCTCCCCAGACCCAGAAGGTGAGCGGGGCGTAGCGGAGCCGGCGCACGTCCGCCGTCGCGAGGACCGTCACGCCGCCACCCCCGCCCGGATGCGCCCGGCCAGCGCCTCGGCCTCGGCCTCGGGCACCCCCGCGATCCGCAGGCCGGCCGCGGACGAGCCGGTGGCGACGGTGACGGTGGCGAGCCCGTACAGCCGCTGCAGCGGTCCGCGCCGGACGGCGACGTCGCGCACGCCGGCCAGCGCCACGATCCGGCGCCGGCGGCGGTACCAGCCGCTCGCCGCGTAGACGGCCGCCTCCCCCACCTCCCAGGCGTGCACGCGGCAGCGCAGGGCGGGCACGGCCAG
Source organism: Streptomyces griseocarneus (assembly GCF_014655595.1). GTDB lineage: Bacteria > Actinomycetota > Actinomycetes > Streptomycetales > Streptomycetaceae > Streptomyces > Streptomyces griseocarneus. Next base: position 181,693 of record NZ_BNBL01000008.1, read on the forward strand.
GGCGTACCCGAGCGCGGGCGCGACGGCGGCGGCGGTGAGCGGGGCCAGCCAGGGCAGCGCCCCGGGGAAGAAGAGGAACGAGAGGGTGAGGAGCGCGCCGGCCGCGAGGAGCGCCGGGCCGCCGACGGCGAGCCAGGCGCGGGCGGTCCACCAGCGGCGGGCACGGGGGCCGACACGATGGCGTGGGGGCCGGAGCCGCCCGATTTGAGAATGGTGCGGGTTTCCGGCCACCATGTCCCCCGTTCTTTCCAAGTCAGTTGTACTGCCAGGCGGCAGGTTATTGCAATACAACTGACCTGTAAAAATCGGAGGCAGCAATCGTGCCCAAGCGTGTCGATCACGACGAACGGCGTCGCCGCATCGCCGAGGCCCTCTGGCGGATCGCGTCCACGCGCGGCCTCGAGGGTGCGAGCCTGCGCGACGTGGCGGCCGAGGCGGGCATCTCGCTCGGGCAGCTGCAGCACTACTTCCGCAGCCGGGGCGACATGCTGGTGTTCGCGCTCGACCACATCAACGAACTCGCCGCGCGGCGCATCCGCGCGCGGATCGAGGCGTCGGCCGCCGTTCCCTCGCCGCGCGTGATCCTGCGCGAGTCCGTCGCCGAGATGCTGCCGCTGGACGCCGAGAGCCGCAGCGGGAACCTGGTGCAGGTCGCGTACTTCCTGCACGCCGTGCACGACGAACGGCTGCGGGGGCACGCGAAGGAGGGCGTTCCGGTGCTGCGGGCGCTGTTCGCGGACCAGATCCGGCGGGCGATGGCGGACGGTCAGATCGCCCCGGACCGCGACCCGGACACCGAGGCGACGCTGCTGATCTGCCTGGTCGACGGGCTGACGAGCTACACGCTGCTCGACGTGCACTCGCCGGCCGAGGCGATGGCGCTGGCCGACGCCCACCTGGACCGGCTGTTCACGCCGTAGGCCGCCCCGGCGGCTCCCGCCGCCTGCGCGGCGCCACGGCGTCCGCCAGCTCGTCCATGGCGTCCAGCAGCAGCTCGGTCGCCCGCACCGCCACCCCCTCGCCCCCCACCGCCGCCCGCCACGCGGCGTACGCCTCGTGCGGCCCGGTCCAGTCCGGGCGGCGGCGCTCCCGTACGGCCGCGGCCGCGTCCGGCATGGCGTCGCGCAGGGCGGCCGCGAACTCCTCGGCCCCCGGCGACGGCCGGGCGTCGCTGTCGGGGAAGTGAGCCTCCATCAGCATCGTGGCGCGGCCCATGGTGGCCAGGGACGACTCCGCCGCGCGCTCCGCCCGGCGGGAGATGCCGCGGTGGCGCACCGGCTCCTTCTCCGCGCGGGCGACGGCCTCCTCCCACTCCAGGCGGGCGGCCCTCTGGTCCAGCAGGGCCTCGCGCACCCGGCGCGGCTTGCGGACGTCGGGGTGGGCGTAGCGGGCGAGGACAGCCATCGCGTAGCGGCCGTTGGCCTCGAGCCAGTCGGCGAGGCGGTCGCGCAGCCTGAGCGTCTCCCAGGCGGGGAAGACGGCGTACGCGGCGAGCGCCAGCAGCCCGCCCAGCAGGGTCAGCGCCAGCCGGGCCCAGACGGTCTGCGACCAGCCCTCGCCCGCGATGCCCAGCAGGAAGACGACGTAGGCGGCGATGCAGGTGGAGGCGACGCTGTAACCCGTGCGCATCAGCAGGTACATCAGCCCGATGCACAGCACGGCCAGCCCCGCGCAGACGTACATGCCGGGGTGGGCGAGTGCCATGAGTCCGCCGGCGAGCCAGACGCCGACGACGGTCCCGGCGAAGCGGGCGACGCCGCGCGAGTAGGTCTGGGCGAAGTCGGGGCGCATGACCATCACCGAGGTCATGGGGGCCCAGTAGCCGTGTCCGAGGGGCAGCGCCGTGCCCAGGGCGTAGCCGAGCGAGACCACCGCCGTGACCCGCACGGCGTGCCGCCCGATGGCCGAGGACCAGCGCGCCTCGCGGCGCAGGGCGCGCAGGCCGACGGGCACGAGGCGGGGCACGGAGGGACGCAGCAGGTGGCGGCGCTCCTCGGGGACGGTGGGGCGGGTGGACTCGACGCGTTCGTCGGCGGACTCGACGACGTCCGCGAGCAGCACCATCAGCCGCAGCGCGGACCGCCGGGCGGCGCCCGTGAGGACCAGGTCGTTCTCGTCGGGCACGTCCAGGGCGGCCATGACCTCCGGGCTGACCTTCACCGGCCGCCCCCAGCGCACCGCGTGCGCCACCGCGTCGAGCACGGTCGCCGCGGCGCCCAGCAGTTCGCGCGTCCGGTCGCGCTCGGGGCCCTCGGGGGGCGCGCCGAGGACGGGGTCGGCGAGCGAGGCCAGGACGGGCCGCAGCCGCTCGGCCAGGCCGCGCGGGCCGCCGAGCTGGCCGGGCCGCCGTCTGGCCTGGCGCGGGGTCAGGGAGGCGGCGCTGCGGGCGTCCATGAGCGGCTGCGGGTCGAAGGTGGCCACCGGGTCGTGGCGGAGCCGGCGCGCGTAGTCGGCCTCGGCGGCGAGCGCGTCCGCGAGGGCGTCGCGCTGGCGCCCCCAGGGCCGGATGGGGAAGACGACGATGAGCGCGGCCTGCACGAGCCCGCCGAAGGCGATCAGGCCGGCGTGGTGCAGCGCCCCCAGCACGGAGGTCGGCAGGGTGACGGTGAACAGCATGACGGCGACCATCTGCGAGGCCACCATCCCCGACACCGGCCCGATCGCCCACGCCATGCCCGCCAGCAGCGTCCACACGGCCAGCAGGACGGCGAAGACGACGTGGTCGGCGATGGCCATGTAGCCCACGAACGTGCTGAAGGCCAGCCCCATCGCCACGGCGAGCGCCAGCACCGGCCGCGGCCGCCAGCTGCGCTGGAAGGTCGCCAGCCCCGAGGCGAAGGCGCCGAACGCCGAGGACACCGCGAGCCGCGGGGTGCCCAGCCACAGCGTGAGACCGATGACGATCGCCACCCCGCACGCGCCGCGCAGCGCGACCAGCGGCTCCAGGCTGGCCTTCTCGATCGTCAGCCCGGCGCGTGCGGTGTCCTTCAGCGCGCTCGACCAGGTCATGCCCCGAGCTTACGGTCCATACCGCAGCAAACCGGCACAACCCAACCGGCTCACCGGTGGCTGGGGAACCCCAGGTCGACCCCGCCGTCGGCCGGGTCGGGCCACCGGGTGGTGACGACCTTGCCGCGCGTGTAGAAGCGCACGCCGTCGTTGCCGTAGATGTGGTGGTCGCCGAAGAGGGAGTGCTTCCAGCCGCCGAAGGAGTGGTAGCCCACCGGCACCGGGATGGGCACGTTGACGCCCACCATGCCCGCCTCGACCTCCAGCTGGAAGCGCCGGGCCGCACCGCCGTCGCGGGTGAAGACGGCCGTTCCGTTGCCCCACGGCGAGGCGTTGATGAGGGCCACGCCCTCCTCGTACGTCGCGACGCGCAGCACGCACAGCACCGGGCCGAAGATCTCGTCGCGGTACGCGTCGGCGGTGGTGGGCACCTTGTCCAGCAGCGACAGCCCGATCCAGTGGCCGTCCTCGTAGCCGGCCACCGTGAGGCCGGTCCCGTCGAGGACGACCTGCGCGCCCTGGGCGGCGGCGTCGTGGACGTAGGAGGCGACCTTGTCGCGGTGCGCCTTGGTGATCAGCGGGCCCATCTCGGACGCGGGGTCGTCGCCCGGACCGATCTTGATCTTCTCGGCGCGCTCGCGGATCTTCGCCACCAGCTCGTCGCCGCTGTCGCCGACCGCGACGACCGCCGAGATCGCCATGCAGCGCTCGCCGGCCGAGCCGTAGGCGGCGGAGACGGCGGCGTCCGCGGCGGCGTCCAGGTCGGCGTCGGGCAGGACCAGCATGTGGTTCTTGGCGCCGCCGAGTGCCTGGACGCGCTTGCCGTGGGCGGAGGCGGTGGTGTGGATGTGACGGGCGATGGGCGTGGAGCCGACGAAGGAGACGGCCGCGACGTCCGGGTGCTCCAGGAGCCGGTCGACGGCGGTCCGGTCGCCGTTGACGACGTTGAGGACGCCGTCCGGCAGGCCGGCCTCGGCGGCGAGCTCCGCGAGGCGGATCGCGGGCGAGGGGTCCTTCTCGCTCGGCTTGAGCACGAAGGTGTTGCCGCAGGCGATGGCGAGCGGGAACATCCACATCGGCACCATGGCCGGGAAGTTGAAGGGCGTGATGCCCGCGACGACGCCGAGCGGCTGCCGGATGGAGGCGACGTCCACCCGGCTCGCGACCTCGGTGGACAGCTCGCCCTTGAGCTGCGTGGTGATCCCGCAGGCCAGCTCCACGATCTCCAGGCCGCGGGCGACCTCGCCCAGCGCGTCGGAGTGCACCTTGCCGTGCTCGGCGGTGATCAGCGCGGCGAGCTCGTCGCGGTGGGCGTCCAGCAGCGCGCGGTAGCGGAACAGCACCGACGTGCGCGCGGCCAGCGAGGAGCCGCCCCACGTCGCGTACGCGGCCTTGGCGGCCGCGACGGCAGCGTCGACCTCCTCGGCCGACGCGAACGCGACCCGGGTGGTGACGGCGCCGGTCGCGGGGTCGGTCACCGGCCCGTAGGTGCCGGAGCCGCCCTCGACGGACTTGCCGTCGATCCAGTGGTTGACGGTCTTCATCTGCTCGGCCTTCCTTACGGTCAAAGATAACGACGACGGGCGGCGGCGTTGCGGTCGTACTCCTCCCGGGCCGTCACGGCCGCCGGGCGGGTCGCGGTCTCGGCGACAGGCACATCCCACCACGCCTGCGCCGGTGGCGCGCCGGACACTGTGTCGCCTGTTTCGGTCTCCACATAGACACATGTGGGCCGGTCCGAGGCGCGCGCCTCGGCCAGCGCCGCGCTCAGCTCGCGGGTGGTGCGGGGGCGCAGCACGGTCATGCCGAGGGAGGCGGCGTTGGCGGCCAGGTCGACGGGCAGCGGGTCGCCGGTGTACGTGCCGTCGGGCGCCCGGAAGCGGTAGGCGGTGCCGTAGCGCTCGCCGCCGACGGACTCCGAGAGGCCGCCGATCGAGGCGTAGCCGTGGTTCTGCACGATGATCACCTTGATCGCGATGCCCTCCTGCACGGCCGTGACGAGCTCGGTCGGCATCATCAGGTACGTGCCGTCGCCCACCAGCGCCCACACCGGCCGTCCGGGGTCGGCGAGCCGCACGCCGATGGCGGCCGGGATCTCGTAGCCCATGCAGGAGTAGCCGTACTCCAGGTGGTACTGGCGGCGGGAGCGGGCCCGCCAGAGCTTGTGCAGGTCGCCCGGCAGCGAGCCCGCCGCGTTGATGATCACGTCCTCGTCGCCCACGACGGCGTCCAGCGCGCCGAGCACCTGCGCCTGGGTGGGGCGGGCGCCGTCGCCCCGGCCGTCCCGCGACGAGTACGCGCGCGTGACCGTCGCCTCCCACTGCGCCTTGCCTGCGGTGTACGCGCTGGCGTACGCGTCCGGGACGCGGTAGCCGGCCAGTTGCCCGGTCAGCGCCTCCAGCCCGCTGCGGGCGTCGGCGACGAGCGGCAGGCCCGCCATCTTGTGCGCGTCGTAGGGGGCGATGTTGAGGTTGACGAAGCGGACGTCCGGCGCGGCGAAGAGGGTGGCGGAGGCGGTGGTGAAGTCGCTGTAGCGGGTGCCGGCCCCGATGACGACGTCGGCGCCGCCGGCGAGCGCGTCGGCGACGGCGGTGCCGGTGTGGCCGATGCCGCCGACGTCGCACGGATGGTCGTACCGCAGCGAGCCCTTGCCGGCCTGGGTGGAGGCGACGGGGATGCCGGTGGCGTCGGCGAGGGCGCGCAGGGCGTCCTCGGCCTCGCTGTGGTGGACCCCGCCGCCGGCGATCAGCAGGGGGCGCCGGGCGGCCCGTACCGCCGCGGCCGCCGCCTCGAGCTCCGCCGGGTCGGGGGCGGGACGGCGCACGTGCCAGACGCGGTCGGCGAGGAACTCCTCCGGCCAGTCGTACGCCTCCGCCTGGACGTCCTGGGGCAGGGCGAGGGTGACGGCGCCGGTCTCGACGGGGTCGGCGAGGACGCGGGCCGCCTGGAGGGCGGCGGGGATCAGCGCCTCGGGCCGCACGACGCGGTCGAAGAAGCGGGAGACGGGGCGCAGGCAGTCGTTGACGGAGACGTCGCCCGCGCCGGGGTGCTCGAGCTGCTGGAGGACGGGGTCGGCGGGGCGGGTGGCGAAGGTGTCGCCGGGCAGGAGGAGGACGGGCAGCCGGTTGATGGTGGCGAGGGCGGCGCCGGTGACGAGGTTGGTGGCGCCGGGGCCGATGGAGGTGGTGACGGCGTGGGCGGAGAGCCGGTCGTTGTGCCGGGCGTAGCCGACGGCGGCGTGCACCATGGCCTGTTCGTTGCGGCCCTGGAGGTAGGGCAGCGCGTCCCCGGACTCCAGCAGGGCCTGGCCGACGCCGGCGACGTTGCCGTGGCCGAAGATGCCCCAGCAGGCGGCGATCAGGCGGTGCCGGCGGCCGTCGCGCTCGGTGTACTGGTGGGCGAGGAACTCCACCAGCGCCTGGGCGACGGTGAGCCGTCGGGTCGTCATCGGGGGCCTCCGGAGGACGGCTCGTACAGCGGCAGGCGGGGGTCGGTGTCGTGGCCGGGCCAGGTGGAGCGGATCCAGGCGTGGCCGGGGTGGTCGCGGATGAGCCACTCCCGGCCGGGGCCGGGGCCGGCCATCACGTTGAGGTAGTACATGTCGTGGCCGGGCGCCGCGATCGAGGGGCCGTGCCAGCCGTCGGGGATGAGCACGGCGTCGCCGGTGCGGACCTCGGCGAGGACGTCCGTGCCCTTCTCGCGGGAGGGCGACACGCGCTGGTAGCCCAGGCCCGCCTCGCCGCCGGGGGCGGCGGCGATCTCGAAGTAGTAGATCTCCTCGAGCTCCGACTCCTCACCGGGGTGGTGCTCGTCGTGCTTGTGGGGCGGGTAGGAGGACCAGTTGCCGCCCGGAGTGAGGACCTCGACCGCGATGAGCCGCTCGCACGCGAAGACGTCGGCGGCGGCGAAGTTGTTGACCTGGCGGGAGCAGGTGCCGGTGCCGCGCAGTTCGACGGGGACGGCGGAGGCAGGCACGTAGCGGGCGGGCAGCGCCTGTTCGCAGCGCGCGCCGGCGAGCGCGAACCGTCCGCCCCCGGGAGAGGTCAGCGTGGTGTGCGTGTCGCGCGGGACGTAGGCGAAGTCGGTGACGGCGGTGAAGACGCTGTCCCGGCCGTCCAGTTCGAACGTCACCGCGCCGTCGTCGCCGGTGGCCACGACGCAGCCGCCGGCGAGCGGCAGCACGATCCACTCGCTGTCGCCGGAGGCGAAGGCGTGGGCGGCGCCCGGCTCCAGGGTCACCACCCGCAGCGAGGAGTACGCCCAGCCGGCGCGCTCCGGGCCGATGTCCAGGTCGTAGGCGCCGCCGGTGCCGGCTCCGGCGGGCAGGTGTCGGTGGTCAGAGGTCATGCGCGCATCTCCTGGCTCGGCACCGGACCGCTCGCCCGGGCCGCTCGTCGCCGCGGCGGGAGGTGTTCCCCCGTCCCGCCCCTTCCCGTTCCCCGGGGCGCTGCCGCCGCTCGCGCGGCACGGGCGTCGTTCACAGCAGCCCCACCGCCGTGTCGACCGCCCCGGCCACGTCCCCGTCGGCGGGGTACAGCAGCGCCCTTCCCACCACCAGCCCCTGCACCGTGGGCAGCCGCAGCGCCGACCGCCACCGCTCGTAGGCGGCGTCCTGGTCGGCGCCCACGTCGCCGCCGAGCAGCACGGCGGGCAGCGTCGAGGCCTCCATCACCCGCGCCATGTCCCGGGCGTCGTCGGTGACCGGCACCTTCAGCCAGGTGTAGGCGGACGTCGCGCCCAGGCCCGACGCGATGGCGAGGGATTTCGTGACCGCCTCCGCGCTCAGGTCGTTGCGCACGCGGCCGTCGACCCGCCGGGAGAGGAAGGGCTCCACGAAGACGGGCAGCCGGTGGGCCGCCATCTCGTCGATGGCGCGCGCGGCGGACTCCATCGTGGTCAGCGAGCCGGGGTCGTCGTAGTCGATGCGCAGCAGGAGCTTGCCGGCGTCGAAGCCCCGGCGGACGATGTCGCCGGCGCGGGGCCCGGTGAAGCGGTCGTCCATCTCGAAGGACGCCCCGTGGAGGCCGCCGCGGTTCATGGAGCCCATGACGACCTTGTGCTCCAGGGCGCCGAGCAGCAGCAGGTCGTCGAGGATGTCGGCGGTGGCGAGCACGCCGTCCACGCCGGGCCGGGAGAGCGCGAGGCACAACCGCTCCAGCAGATCGGCCCGGTTGGCCATCGCCAGGCGCCGGCCGCCCACGTCGAGCGCGCCGCGCGCCGTGTGGTCGGCGGCGACGATCATCAGCCGTCCGCTGTCGCCGACGAGCGGGCGGCGCGCGCGCAGGGCGGCGGCCTCGGCCACGGCCTCGGGGTGGCGGCTGCGCACGCGCGGCAGGTCGGCGATGCGGATGGTCAACGGGAACCCTCATTCTCGGCGGAACGGTCCAGCAGGTCCGCGACCTCGTCGGCGGTCGGCATCGCGGCGGAGCAGGCCAGCCGGGAGGCGACGACGGCTCCGGCGGCGTTGGCGAACCGTACGGCGCGCTCCAGCTCCCATCCCGCCAGCAGCCCGTGGCACAGCGCGCCGCCGAACGCGTCGCCCGCGCCGAGTCCGTTGAGGACCTCGACCGGGACCGGTGGGACCTCGGCGACGGTGCCGTCGCGGTGGACGGCCAGCACACCCCGGGGGCCCTGCTTGACGACGGCGAGCTCCACGCCGGAGGCCAGCAGCGCCCGGGCGGCGGCGTACGGCTCGCGCTCGCCGGTGGCGACCTCGCACTCGTCGACGTTGCCGACGGCCACGGTGGCGTGGGCCAGGGCGGCCGCGTACAGCGGGCGGGCGGCCGCGGCGCCGTCGTCGCCCCAGAACACCGGCCGCCAGTCCAGGTCGAAGACGGTCGTCCCGCGCCGGCCCCGGGCCTCGAGCGCGGCCAGCGTGGCGGTGCGGCTGGGCTCCTCGCTCAGGCCCGTGCCGGTCATCCAGAAGACGCGGGCCGCCCGGACGGCGTCCAGGTCCAGCTCGGCGGTGTGGATCTCGAGGTCGGGGGCCTTGGGCCGGCGGTAGAAGTACAGCGGGAAGTCGTCCGGCGGGTGGATCTCGCAGAACGTGACGGGCGTGGGATAGGCGGCCACCGGTGTCACCCAGCGGTCGTCCACGCCGAAGTCGCGCAGCGCGTCGTGGAGGTAGCCGCCGAAGGGGTCGTCGCCGGTGCGGCTGATCAGCGCGGTCCGGCGGCCCAGCCGGGCGGCGGCGACCGCCACGTTGGCCGCCGAGCCGCCCAGGAACTTCCCGAACGTCTCGACCCGCGCCAGCGGCACCCCGGTCTGGAGCGGATAGAGGTCCACCCCGAGCCGGCCCATGGTGATGAGTTCGTACGGACCGGTCATGGTCTTCCTCGTCCCCTCCGCGCGGCGGCTCGCTCCGGGCTCAGGTCTAGCGGTGGGCGGACGACCCTGTCAAGCATTTGTCCTTACATAAGGACGTCCTCGTCCCGCTATTGACGTTACGTCCTTATGTCCGGACGAAATCTTGACACTCCTCCGCACAGCCAGGAAGCTACGGGCATCCCCAGCCTTCCCCGGTCAACGCCGACCGGCGAGAGGAGAGCCGCCGCATGGACCCCGCCGCCACGCCTTCGCCCCCTCCCCCCGCCCTGGACCGGATCCGCGTCGGATCCGCTCCCGACTCCTGGGGCGTCTGGTTCGCCGACGACCCGGCGCAGGTGCCCTGGCGGCGCTTCCTGGACGAGGTCGCGGAGGCCGGCTACGCGTGGATCGAGCTGGGCCCGTACGGCTATCTGCCCACCGACCCCGGTCTGCTGCTGGAGGAGACCGGCAGCCGGGGCCTGCACGTCAGCGCCGGCACGGTCTTCACCGCCCTGCACCGCGGCCCCGCCGTCTGGGAGCAGACTTGGGAGCAGGTCTCCCGGGTCGCCGGCCTCGCCCGCGCCACGGGCGCCGGCCACCTCGTGGTCATCCCCTCCTTCTGGCGCGACGACAGGACGGCCGAGCTGGTCGAGAGCCGCGAGCTGACCGCCGAGCAGTGGCGCCACCTGACCTCCGGCACGGAACGGCTGGCGCGGGAGGTCCTCGACGTCTTCGGGATGACCATCGCCGTCCACCCGCACGCCGACACCCACCTCGACACCGAGGCGCACGTCGAGCGCTTCCTCGACGCCACCGACCCCGCGCTGGTCAACCTGTGCCTGGACACCGGGCACTACGCCTACTGCGGCGGCGACAGCGTCAAGCTCATCAAGACCTACGGCGAACGGATCGGCTACCTCCACCTCAAGCAGGTGGACCCGGCCGTCCTCGCGGACGTCGTGGAGCGGGGCACGCCCTTCGGCCCGGCCGTGCGGCAGGGCGTGATGTGCGAACCGCCGCGCGGCGTCCCCGCGCTGGAGCCCGTCCTGACCGCGGCACAGGGCCTGGGCGTCGACCTCTTCGCCATCGTCGAGCAGGACATGTACCCCTGCCCGCCCGGGAAACCGCTGCCCATCGCCCGGCGCACCCGCGCCTTCCTGCGCTCCTGCGGCGCCTAGCCCCCGCCGCCCCCACCGGCCCTGAGACTCCCCAGCTCTGAGACCCCCAGCTCTGAGGAACGTGCAATGACGCGAGACGGAACACTCGGCGTGGCCGTGATCGGCACCGGCAGAATGGGATCGGACCACGTCCGGCGCATCGACGAGGTCATCAGCGGAGCCCGGGTGGCGGCCGTCGTCGACATCGACGGCGAGCGCGCCGCGGCCGTGGCCGCCTCCGTCGCGGACTGCGCCGCCTACACCGACCCGGCCGCCGCGATGGCGGACGACGCGGTGGACGCCGTCCTCATCGCCTCCCCCGGACCGGCCCACGAGGCGGCACTGCTCGAGGCGTTCGCCCATGACCTGCCCGTGCTGTGCGAGAAGCCGCTCACCCCGGACGCCGCGTCGGCGCTGCGGGTGATGGAGGCGGAGGTCCGGCTGGGACACCGGCGGGCGCAGGTGGGCTTCATGCGCCGCTACGACGCCGAGTTCCAGCAGCTCAAGGCGCTGCTGGACTCCGGGGCGTTCGGCCGGACGCTGATGCTGCACTGCACCCACCGCAACGCCGCCACCCCGCCCGGCTTCACCGACCAGATGATCATCCACGACTCGGTGGTGCACGAGATCGACGTGGCGCGCTGGCTGCTGGGCCAGGAGATCACCTCCGTCACCGTCCTGCGCCCGGCCCCCTCGGCCGCCGCGCCCGGGGGGCTGAGCGATCCCCAGCTCGTGCTGTTCGAGACCGAGGGGGGCGCGATCGTCGACGTCGAGGCCTTCCTCAACTGCGGCTTCGGCTACCAGGTGCGCTGCGAGGCGGTCGGCGAGCGCGGCACGGCCCGGGCCGGCGACGCGCACGGCCTGTACGTCAACGCCGCCGGCCGGTGGGGCGGGGAGATCGCCCCGGACTACGTGGTGCGCTTCCGCTCCGCCTACGACCGCGAGGTGCAGGCCTGGGTGGACGCCACCCGGCGCGACGAGACCACGGGCCCCGGCGTCTGGGACGGCTACGCGGCCGCCGCCGTCTGCGAGGCCGGCGTCCGGGCCCAGGCCACCGGCGAACGCACGCCGGTCACGCTCGTCCCCCGCCCGGCCCTCTACGGGGGGTGAGCACCGTGACGCACGGCGGACTGCGGATCGGGCTCCTCGGCGCGGGGCGCATCGGCACCTTCCACGCCGCCGCGCTGGCGGCCACGGACGGCGTCGCCGAGCTGGTGGTCGCGGACGCCGACCCGGCGCGGGCGGCGGCGCTCGCGCGGGCCGTCGGCGCGCACGCCGCGCGCACGGTGGGCGAGGTGCTCAACCACCGCGGCGTGGACGCGGTGGTGATCGCCGCCGCCACCCCGGCGCACGCCGGCCTGATCACCCGGGCGGCCCGGGCCGGGCTGCCCGCCTTCTGCGAGAAGCCCGTCGCCGCGGACCTGGCGGGCACGGTCACCGCGCTGCGCGAGGTGGAGGCGGCGGGCACGCTGTTGCAGATCGGTTTCCAGCGCCGCTTCGACGCCGGCTTCCTGGCGGCCCGCGAGGCGTTGCGCTCGGGGGCGCTGGGGCGGGTGCACACCATCCGCTGCGTCACCTCCGACGCCGCGCCGCCCCCGCCGGAGTTCCTGCCGCAGTCCGGGGGGCTGATCCGGGACTGCATGGTCCACGACTTCGACGCGGTGCGCTGGCTGACCGGGCGCGAGGTGGTGGAGGTGTACGCGCGGGGCTCGGACGCCGGTGCCGCCTTCTTCCGGGAGGCCGGCGACGTGGACAGTGCCGCGGCGCTGCTCACCCTGGACGACGGCACGCTGGTGACGGCCACCGCCACCCGTTGCAACGGCGCCGGGTACGACGTGCGCACCGAGCTGTCCGGGGAGCGCGACCAGTGGGTGGTGGGGCTGTCCGGGCGCGCGCCGCTGACCTCGGCCGAGCCGGACGGGCCCCCGGCGCCCGCACGGCCCTGGAGGGGCTTCCTGGAGCGGTTCGAGGGCGCGTACCGGGCCGAGCTCGCGGCGTTCGTACGGGCCGTGCGGGACGGTGCCGCGAGCCCCTGCCCCGGGGCGGAAGGGCTGCGCGCCCTGCACATCGCCGAGGCCTGCGAGGTCTCGCGGCGCGAGCGGCGTCCGGTGCGGCTGGCGGACGTCGGCTGAGACCGCCCGGGCCGTGGTCCGCAGGACTCGCAGGAGGACGGCTGTCACCTCGCGTGGCACGGCTGTTACGGAGTCACCTCCTTGTTACGGGCGTCACATCCGCGCGAGCCTTCCGTCACAGAAACCGGACAGCCGCTCCGCCTGATCACTCAGCGTCGTTCTCCGGGGACAGGCTGACGATCACCAAGGCCGTGCCGCAGGTCCCCCAACGGACCCCCCTCCGTGACTGCGGCACAGCGGAGAGGCGCGAGAGATGACCGACCGTCGACTCTGGTCCTACAAGGAAATCGCGGCACACATCGGCGTGCAGACCGACACCGTGCGCTCCTACCGCAAGCACGGACTGCTCCCCTCCCCGGACCTCAACGAGGGCGGGAAGCCGTACTGGTTCGCCGACACCATCCGCACCTGGGTCGCCTCCCGGCCCGGCAACCGCAACCGCCGCCCGAGATCCTGACGCCCGCGGCGTATTTCCCCTCACCCCTACCCCCGGACATACCCCCGGGGGGTAGTCTTGTTGCCGCCGTCATACGGCACCCGAACATTCCCTACCGAGGAGTTCCCATGACCACCACCGTCTACAAGGTGACCGGCATGACCTGCGGCCACTGCGAGTCCGCCGTGACGAGCGAGCTCTCCACGATCGCCGGCGTCACCTCGGTCGCGGCCGTCGCGGCCACGGGCCTGGTCACCGTCACCGCCGGCGGCGAGCTGGACGACGAGGCCGTCCGCGCGGCCGTGGACGAGGCGGGCTACGAGCTCGTCGGCCGCGCCTGACACGCCCCTGACGTCCCGCTTTCTCCTGGAGACCTAGATCACAGCGATTGGCAGGTAACCATCGTGGGGGGACATTGGTCTAACCAGGCAGTGCTGGATCGTCTTGGGGGACGGACCGGCTACGCGTGGCCGGGACACGTACCCGGGGAGCTTTGAGCGGCCCTCCCGTACGTACGCGTCCCGGCAGATCGCGTCCGTCGGCTCCCGGCCGGGTCCCGTGGGGGGAATCCGCGCCGGGACAGAAAAGCGCCTCGCTCCGACCCGTGGGGGGATCGGAGACGGGGCGCTTTTCGCATGCCGGGCACATGCCGGCGCACACATCGGGCACATGCCGGCGCACACATCGGTGGGACCACGACGCGGGCGACCGGCAAACGCGAGGGCGCCCCGCACCGTCATCGGTGCGGGGCGCCCGTCGGCCCGCGTTGCGCGGGCCCGCGTGCCGTGCGGCCTGGGTGGCCCGGGTCAGCGCTGCTCGACCGGGACGAAGTCGCGCTCGACGACGCCCGTGTAGATCTGGCGCGGACGGCCGATGCGGGAACCCGGCTCCTTGATCATCTCGTGCCACTGGGCGATCCAGCCGGGGAGCCGGCCGAGCGCGAAGAGCACGGTGAACATCTCGGTCGGGAAGCCCATGGCCCGGTAGATCAGACCGGTGTAGAAGTCCACGTTGGGGTAGAGGTTGCGCGAGACGAAGTAGTCGTCGGAGAGCGCGTGCTCCTCGAGCTTCAGCGCGATGTCCAGCAGCTCGTCGGACTTGCCGAGCGCGGAGAGGACGTCGTGCGCCGCCGCCTTGATGATCTTCGCCCGGGGGTCGAAGCTCTTGTAGACGCGGTGGCCGAAGCCCATCAGGCGGACGCCGTCCTCCTTGTTCTTCACCTTGCGGATGAAGGAGTCCACGTCGCCGCCGTTGCGCTGGATGCCCTCGAGCATCTCCAGCACCGACTGGTTGGCGCCACCGTGCAGCGGGCCCCACAGGGCGTTGATGCCCGCGGAGATCGACGCGAACAGGTTGGCCTGCGAGGAGCCCACCAGGCGCACGGTCGAGGTCGAGCAGTTCTGCTCGTGGTCGGCGTGCAGGATCAGCAGCTTGTCCAGGGCGCTGACGACGACCGGGTCCAGCTCGAACTCCGCGGCGGGCACCGAGAAGGTCATGCGCAGGAAGTTCTCGACGTAGCCGAGGTCGTTGCGCGGGTAGACGATCGGGTGACCGATCGACTTCTTGTAGGCGTACGCCGCGATCGTCGGCAGCTTGGCCAGCAGCCGGATCGTCGACAGGTGACGCTGCTTCTCGTCGAACGGGTTGTGGCTGTCCTGGTAGAAGGTCGACAGCGCGCTGACCACGGAGGACAGCATGGCCATCGGGTGGGCGTCGCGCGGGAAGCCGTCGAAGAACCGCTTGACGTCCTCGTGCAGCAGGGTGTGCTGGGTGATCTCGCCCTTGAAGGTCGCCAGCTCGTCGACGGTCGGCAGCTCGCCGTTGATCAGCAGGAACGCCGTCTCGAGGAACGAGCTGCGCTCGGCCAGCTGCTCGATCGGGTAACCGCGGTAGCGCAGGATGCCCTGCTCACCGTCGAGGTAGGTGATCGCGGATTTATAGGCGGCGGTGTTGCCATAGCCGGAGTCCAGGGTCACCAGACCGGTCTGGGCACGCAGCTTGCCGATGTCGAAGCCCTTGTCGCCGACAGTGCTGTCGACCACCGGGTAGCTGTACTCGCCGTCCCCGTACCGCACTACTACAGAGTTGTCGCTCACGTCATCCCTCACCGACGTTGTGCCTCTTCTTCGAGGTGCCCTGACTACCCCTACCTTCCCCCATTTGGACGATGTACGTGCACTCGGGGTCGGCCATAGGGCCTAAAGACGGCACTCAGTGCCGCCCAGCCTGCCCATCCTGCCCCCTTCGCCCGCATTGGTAAACCGTTCAGAGACGAATGCCACCTCCGTCACGTCTTCCGCCGCTCCCCGCGAGCCGGTAATCGAGCCCTGTGAAGCGCCTGCCCGCGGACACCGTGCGCACCGCCTGCCCCAGTGCACGCCGGGAACCGACCAGCACCACGAGTCGCTTTGCCCGGGTTACCGCCGTATACAGCAGATTGCGCTGCAGCATCATCCAGGCACCCGTGGTGACGGGGATCACCACGGCCGGGTACTCGCTGCCCTGCGAGCGGTGGATGGTGACCGCGTAGGCGTGGGCGAGCTCGTCGAGCTCGTCGAAGTCGTAGCCGACCTCCTCGTCCTCGTCGGTGCGCACGGTCAGGCGCTGCTCGACGGCGTCCAGCGCGGTGACCACGCCCACCGTGCCGTTGAAGACTCCGTTCTGCCCCTTTTCGTAGTTGTTGCGAATCTGGGTGACCTTGTCGCCCACCCGGAAGACCCGGCCGCCGAAGCGCCGCTCGGGCAGGTCGGGCCGGGCGGGCGTAATGGCCTGCTGAAGCAGTCCGTTGAGCGTGCCGGCGCCCGCGGGACCGCGGTGCATGGGGGCCAGCACCTGGATGTCGCGGCGCGGGTCGAGCCCGAACCGGGCGGGGACGCGCCGCGCCGCCACGTCCACGGTGAGCCGGCCCGCCTCCTCGGTGTCCTCCTCGACGAAGAAGAAGAAATCCTTCATCCCGTGAGTGAGGGGGTGCGTCCCGGAGTTGATGCGGTGTGCATTGGTCACCACTCCGGACTGCTGCGCCTGCCGGAAGATCCGGGTGAGCCGGACCGCCGGGACCGGCCCGCCGTCGGCGAGCAGGTCGCGCAGCACCTCGCCGGCGCCCACCGACGGCAGCTGGTCGACGTCCCCGACGAGCAGCAGATGGGCTCCCGGCGGGACGGCCTTGACCAGCTTGTTCGCCAGCAGCAGATCCAGCATTGACGCCTCGTCGACCACCACCAGGTCGGCGTCCAGCGGCCGGTCGCGGTCGTAGGCGGCGTCGCCGCCGGGCTTGAGCTCCAGCAGCCGGTGGACCGTGGACGCCTCGGCGCCCGTGAGCTCGGAGAGCCGCTTGGCCGCCCGCCCGGTGGGCGCGGCCAGCACCACCCTGGCCTTCTTGGCGCGGGCCAGCTCCACCACGGACCGCACGGTGAAGGACTTGCCGCAGCCCGGCCCGCCGGTGAGGACCGCGACCCTGCTGGTGAGCGCGAGCCTGACCGCCTGCTGCTGCTCGGGCGCCAGCTCCGCGCCCGTTCGCCCCGCGAGCCAGGTCAGGGCCTTGTCCCAGTCGACGCCCTGGAACGCGGCCAGGCGGTCCTCCTCGGTGCGCAGCAGCCGCGTCAGCTGCCCGGCCAGGGAGAGCTCCGCCCGGTGGAAGGGGACCAGGTAGACGGCCGTGACCGGCTCGCCGCCGTCGGGGCCGGGAACGCTCTCGCGCACGACCCCCTCCTCGTCCGCGGCCAGTTCGGCGAGGCAGTCGATGACCAGGCCGGTGTCGACCTGGAGGAGCTTCACGGCGTCCGCGATGAGCTGCTCCTCGGGCAGGAAGCAGTGCCCCTGGTCGGTGGACTGCGACAGGGCGTACTGCAGGCCGGCCTTGACCCGGTCGGGACTGTCGTGCGGGATGCCGACGGACTGGGCGATCCGGTCGGCGGTGAGGAAGCCGATGCCCCAGACGTCGGCGGCGAGGCGGTAGGGCTGGTTGCGGACGACGGAGATCGAGGCGTCGCCGTATTTCTTGTAGATCCGTACGGCGATGGAGGTGGAGACGCCGACGCCCTGCAGGAAGACCATGACCTCCTTGATGGCCTTCTGCTCCTCCCAGGCGGCGCCGATCGATCGGGTGCGCTTGGGGCCGAGCCCCGGGACCTCGATCAGGCGCCCGGGCTCGCTCTCGATGACGTCGAGCGTGTCCGTGCCGAAGTGGCTGACGATGCGGTCGGCGATGCGCGGGCCGATGCCCTTGATCAGGCCGGAGCCCAGATAGCGGCGGATGCCCTGGATCGTGGCGGGCAGGACGGTCGTGTAGTTCTCCACGGTGAACTGCTTGCCGTACTGCGGATGGGATCCCCAACGCCCCTCCAGGCGCAGCGACTCGCCGGGCTGCGCGCCGAGCAGCGAGCCGACCACCGTGAGGAGGTCGCCGCCGCCGCGCCCGGTGTCGACGCGCGCGACCGTATAGCCGCTCTCCTCATTGGCGTAGGTGATCCGCTCGAGAACCCCTTCGACCACAGCCAGTTGCACCATGCCCCGACGGTACCGCCGGGGTCCGACAGGCGTTCGGGCCTGTGGATAACCGCGGTTCCGGTTTCCCGGAGCAGGGGGCAGGGGGCCGGGACGATGCGGGGGGGGGTGCCGGAACGATTCGAGGGGCCCGGTCCGACGACCGAGCCCCTCGTGTTCCCCCCGGAACCGGCTTCCCCTGAATCCCCCCGGATCCCTCCCCGGGAAGCCTGATGTTCATAACGACCCTCCACAGCGCCGAAGGGTTGCAACGATTCCAAGGCGTTATGATTCCGTTACCTAGGGTGCCGAACCCCAGGTCACAGCACATGCGTGCGATATCGCTCCAGCGTCTCGGCGAGCACCGCCGCGCCCTCACGCGCCCACAGCGACGGACTGAAGATCTCCACTTCGGCGGGCCCGGTGTACCCCGCCGCCTCCACCCGTTCGCGGAACCACCTCAGGTCCACGCACCCATCGCCCAGCTGTCCCCGCCCCAGCAACACCCCCTCAGGCAGCGGCGTGATCCAGTCGGCGAGCTGGAAGGCCGCGATCCGGCCGCCCTCCCCCGCCCGGACGAGCTGCCGGCCCACCGCGTCGTCCCACCACAGGTGGTAGGTGTCCACCACCACGCCCACCTGGCCGGCCGGGAACCGTTCGGCCAGGTCGAGGGCCTGACCGAGGGTCGACACCACGCAACGGTCGGAGGCGAACATCGGGTGCAGCGGCTCGATCGCCAGCCGCACCCCGTGCGCGGCCGCGTAGGGCCCCAGCTCGGCCAGGGCGTCGGCCAGCCGCTCGCGCGCGCCGGGCAGGTCCCGGCTGCCGGGCGGCAGCCCGCCCGCCACCAGCACGAGAGCGGCGGCCCCGAGCGTCGCCGCCTCCTCGACGGCGGCGCGGTTGCCGGCGAGCGCGCGACGCCGCCCGGCGGCATCGGCCCCGGTGAGGAAGCCCCCTCGGCACAGGCTGCTGACGGCCAGTCCGGCGCCGCGTACGAGCCGGGCGGCGGCCTCGGTGCCGTACTCCCGCACCGGCTCCCGCCACAGCCCCACCGCACCCACCCCGGCGGCCGCGCAGCCCGCCACCAGCTCGGGCAGCGACCACTGCCGGACCGTCTGCTGGTTGAGGCTGAACCGCTCCAGCCCGCTCACCGTTCCACCCCGTGGACCGCCAGCCAGCGCGCCATCCGCTCCCGGGCCCGTTCGGGGTCGGGGAACAGGCCGAGGCCGTCGCCCAGTTCGTACACCCTCGCGAGATGCGGCACCGGCCGCGCGGCGTGCAGGCCCGCGGGCATCACGAAGTGGTGCTGGTGCCCGGCCAGCCAGGCCAGGAAGACGATGCCCGTCTTGTAGAAGCGCGTCGGCGGCTCGAAGAGGTGCCGGGCCAGCGGAACCGTCGGATCCAGCACGGCCCGGAAGCCGTGCCGGTCGCCGGCGTCGAGCAGGCGCGCGGCATGGGCCGCCCACGGCCCCAGCGGGTCGAAGACGCCCAGCAGCGCGTCGCTGGACCCGCCCTCGTCGCCCTCGATCAGCTCCGGATAGTGGAGGTCGTCCCCCGTGAAGCACCGCACCCCCGCCGGCAGCCGCTGCCGCAGGGCCCGTTCGCGCCCCGCGTCCAGCAGCGAGACCTTCACCCCCTCGACCTTCCCGGGGTGGGCGGTCACGATCCGCAGCAGCGTGTCCGTGGCGGCGTCGAGGTCGGTGCTGCCCCAGTAGCCCTCCAGATGGGGGTCGAACATGGGGCCGAGCCAGTGGAGGATCACGGGTCGCTCCGTCTGGCGCGTCAGCCGCCCGTAAACCCGCTCGTAGTCCTCCGGTCCGCGGGCGACGGCCGCCAGGGCCCGGGAGGCCAGCACGACGGCCCGGGCGCCCGCCGACTCCACGACCTCGAGCTGCCGCTCGTAGGCCGCCGCGATGTCGTCCGGCGAACCGTAGGGCGGCGTCAGGTGGTCGGTGCCCGCCCCGCAGACGATCCGGCCGCCCACCGCCGCCGCCTCGGCCGCCGAACGCCGGATCAGCTCGGCGGCCGTGTCCCAGCCCAGGCCCATGCCGCGCTGGGCGGTGTCCATCGCCTCCGCGACGCCCAGCCCGTGCGCCCACAGGTGGCGGCGGAAGGCGAGCGTGGCGTCCCAGTCCAGGGCGGCGCGGCCGTCCGGGGTGGCGTCGCCGAAGGGGTCGGCCACGACGTGGGCGGCGGCCAGGACCGTACGGCGGCGCGGCGGCGGCCCGGGAGGCACCGGCCGCGCGGCCCGGGGCGTGTACGGGCGCAGGGCCCCGGACGCATCCGGCAGGCGGATCACGGCGCGGGCTCCGGCACGGCCAGCCGCCTGCCCTCCCGGGAGGACCGCAGGCCCGCCTCGGCGAGGGCCACCCCGCGCGCGCCCGCGAAGAGGTCGTGGCGCCAGGGGGTGCCCAGGGCGACGTGCCGCAGGAACAGCTCCCACTGCGCGCGGAAGGCGTTGCCGGCGTCCTCGGGGGCGTCCGGCACCTCCCGCCATTGCGCGCGGAAGTCCTCGGCGGCCGGCACGTCGGGGTCCCACACGGGCCGCGGGGTGGCCGAGCGGTGCTGGGCCCGGCAGTGGCGCAGCCCGGCCACCGCCGAACCCTCCGTCCCGTCGACCTGGAGCTCCAGCAGTTCGTCGCGGTGCACCCGAACGGCCCAGGAGGAGTTGAACTGCGCGACCGTGCCGCCCTCCAGTTCGAAGATGGCGTAGGCGGCGTCGTCGGCGGTGGCCTCGTAGGGCCGGCCACGCTCGTCCCAGCGGCGGTCGATGTGGGTCGCCAGGCGCGCCTGGACGGACCGTACGGGGCCGAACAGCTCGCGCAGCAGGTACTCCCAGTGGGGGAACATGTCGGCGGCCATGCCGCCGCCGTCCTGGGCGCGGTAGTTCCACGAGGGCCGCTGGGCGGGCTCCCTGTCGCCCTCGAGGACCCAGTAGCCGAACTCCCCGCGCACCGACAGCACGCGGCCGAAGAAGCCCTGGTCGACGAGCCGTCCGAGCTTGCGCGGCCCGGGCAGGAAGAGCTTGTCCTGGACGACGCCGTGCCGCACGCCCGCGGCCCGGGCGAGCCGGGCCAGCTCCAGGGCCTTGGCGTAGCTGCCCGCGACCGGCTTCTCGCAGTACACGTGCTTGCCCGCGGCGATGGCCCGGCGCAGCGCAGCGGGCCGCGCGGAGGTGGCCTGGGCGTCGAAGTAGACCTCGACGTCCGGGTCGGCGAGGACGGCGTCGAGGTCGGTGGACCACCGTTCGACGCCGTGGCGGGCGGCGAGCGCGGCCAGCCTGCCGCCGTCGCGGCCGACGAGGACCGGCTCGGGCCGCAGCGCCCCGCCGTCGCCGAGCGGGACGCCTCCTTGCTCACGGAGGGCGAGGAGGGACCGTACGAGGTGCTGGCGATGGCCCATACGGCCGGTCGCGCCGTTCACGGCGATGCGTATGTCCCTGGTCCTGGTGCCCGGTTTTCCGCTGCCCCTGGCCGTCATGAGCGGGTGCCCTCCCGTCCCCCGGTGTTCCCGACTTCGGCATCAGTGGCATTTCCCGCCGCCGGGCGGGGAAACCGATCACCATGAAGCTGGCCTTTTCCACCCTCGCGACCCCCGGACTGGCCCTGCCCGACGTGGTGCGGCTCGCCGCGACGCACGGATACGACGGCGTCGAGCTGCGCGCTCATCCGGAGGAGCCCGTGCATCCCGGCCTCCCGCCCGCCCAGCGGGCCGCGGCGGCGGCCGCGTTCGCCGAGGCGGACGTGGCGATCCTGGCGGTCGCCGGGTACGCGCGCGTGGCCGCACCCGGGCCCGACGAGCCGGTGCTGGCGGAGCTGGACGGCCTGGTGCGGCTCGCGGGCGATCTGGGGGCGTCGTACGTCCGGGTGTTCCCCGGCGGCGGCGATCAGCCCTCCGACGAGGCCGACGCGGCGGCCGCGCGCCGGCTCGGGACGATCGCGCCGCTCGCCGCCGACACGGGCGTGCGCGTCCTGATGGAGACCCACGACTCCCACCGGCGCGCCCAGGACGCCGTGCGCGTCCTGGGGCCCGTGGGGCACGGCAGCATCGGGGCGCTGTGGGACGTGCTGCACACCTGGCTGGGCGGGGAGGAGCCGGCGGAGAGCTTCCCCGCCCTCGCCCCGCACCTGGGCTATGTGCAGGTCAAGGACGTCGGCTCGGCCGAGGACACCACGCCGGTGCAGCTGGGCACGGGCGTCCTGCCGCTGGGCGCCTGCGTGGGCACGCTCAGCCGGGCGGGCTGGGACGGCTGGCTGAGCTGGGAGTACGAGAAGCGCTGGCACCCTCACGTGGCCGACTTCGAGCAGCTGGCGGGGCCGGGAGCGGAGTATCTGCGGGGGCTGGTCGCCGCCTCCCCGCGAACGAGGTGACGGCGACCCCGCCCACCAGCAGCACCGCCGCGCACCAGCGCAGCGGGCTCACGGTCTCGCCCAGCAGCAGCGCGGCCGAGGTCATCCCGAACACCGGCACCAGCAGCGTGAAGGGGGCGACGGCCGAGGCGTCGTAGCCGCGCAGCAGGAAGTTCCACGCGCCGAAGCCGAGCACGGTGCTGACCCAGGCGACGAACAGCAGGGCGCCCACGCCGCTGAAGTCCAGGGAGCTCAGGGCCTCGGCGTCGGCCTCGGGGCCCTCGAAGACCAGGGACAGCGCAAGGAGCGGCAGCACCGGGACCGTGCTGATCCACACGGTGAAGCGCAGTCCGTCGGCGGGCGAGGCCTTGCGGGTCAGGACGTTGGAGACGCCCCAGAAGGCCGCGGCGATCACGACCAGGGCGAACCCGAGGATCGGCCCGGAGGCGCTCTCGTCGACGGCCGCGACCACGATGCCCGACAGGGCCACCGCCATGCCCAGCAGCCGGACCCGCCCCGGGCGTTCGCCGAGGGCGAGCATCGCGAAGAGGGCCGTGAAGACCGCCTGGGCCTGCAGGACCAGCGAGGACAGCCCGGCCGGCATCCCGGCCCGCATCCCGACGAACAGCAGCCCGAACTTTCCCACGCCGAGCGCCAGCCCCACGCCGATGATCCACCGCCACTTCACCGGCGGCCGCCCCACGAAGAAGACGGCCGGCAGCGCGGCGGCCAGGAAGCGCAGTCCGCAGAAGAGCAGCGGCGGGAAGTGGTCGAGGCCGACGTCGATGACAACGAAATTGACGCCCCACAGGGCCGCCACGGCGACGGCCAGGGCTATGTGCGGTGGTCGCATGCGACGAGCATCATGTGCACCCACCATGTAGCACCAGCGCGGGTTTCTTCATGATGGGATTCAGCAACGCTCAACAATGGGGGGAACGAGGGATCATGCTGGATCTGTCCCGGCTGCGCGCCCTGCACGCCGTCTCCGTGCACGGTTCGGTCAGCGCGGCCGCCGTCGCGCTCGGCTACACGCCGTCCGCCGTGTCGCAGTCCATCACCAAGCTGGAACGGGAGACCCGCACCACCCTGCTGGAGCGCCGGGGACGCGGGGTGGTGCTGACCGACGCGGCCGTGCGCCTGGCGGAGACCACGCGGGAGCTGCTGGTCATGGTCGAACGCGCGGAGACGGACCTGGAGGAGCGGCGCGGGCTGCCCACGGGCCGGCTGGCCATCGGGGCGTTCGCGTCGGCCGCGCGCGGCCTGATGCCGGGCGTGCTGGCCGCGCTCGGCCGCGAACACCCCTCCCTGGACGCCCGCCTGGCCGAGGTCGACCCGCACGAGTCCGTCGGCCTGGTGGCGCAGGGCGTGCTCGACCTGGCCGTGACGTTCGAATGGGACATCGAGCCGCTCCCCGCGCCGGACGGCCTGGAGCGGGCGCGGATCGGCAACGACCTGTGCGACGTCCTGGTGCCCGAGGGCCATCCGCTGGACGGGCGGGGGCCCCTGCGCGAGACGGACCTGGCGCACCAGCGCTGGGTCTGCCAGCCGCCCGGCACGGTCTGCCACGACTGGCTGGTGCGCACCCTGCGCGCCGCGGGCAGCGAGCCGGACCTGGCCTACCAGGTCGCCGAGAACCACACCCAGGTGGCGCTCGTCGCGGCCGGGCTGGGCATCGCCCTCGTGCCGCGCCTGGGCCGCGGTCCGCTGCCCCAGGGCGTACGGGCGGTGCCGCTCGAACCCACCCCCATCCGGCGGCTGTTCGCCTACTGGCGCGCGGGCGCGGCCCGCCGCCCGGCCATTCACGAGACCGTGCGGCTGCTGCGCGAGCAGTGGCCGGAACGCAGGTTCTGACCGCAGGTTCCTACCGCCGTTTCCGACCGCCGGTTCCGGCCGGCCCGCGGGGTTTGACCACTCGATCAAATCCCGCGGAGCCCGAATCCGTATGATGAGCGTCTTCGAGGGGGCGGCACATGTCGGTGGAGACCAAGGAACGGCTGATCACCGCGGCGGGCACGGTCCTGCGCACCCAGGGGTACGGCAAGGCCAGCGCGCGGACCATCGGCAAGGAGGCCGGCGTCAACTCGGCGCTGATCTTCTACCACTTCGGCGGTGTCGACGCCCTGCTGTTCGCCGCCCTGGACCGCTCCTCCGCCGAGCGCATGGAACAGCACACCGCCACGGTGGCGGGCGCCCGCACCCTGGAGGAACTCGCCGCGGCCGCCACGCGCGTGTACCGCGACGACCTCGAGGGCGGCCACATCACGCTGCTGTCCGAGCTGGTCGCAGCCGCCGTCGCCAAGCCGGAGCTGCGCGAGGAGATCCGCGTGCGCGTCGAGCCGTGGATGGCGTTCATGGAGGAGACCCTGGAGCGGGTCATCGGAGGCACCCCGCTCGCCCGGCTGACGCCGCCCAGGGACCTGGCCAACGCGGCGGTCACGTTCTACCTCGGCGTGAACCTCTTCACCGTGCTGGACAGCGACCTCTCCCGCACCGAGTCGGTCTTCGCGATGGTCCGGCGGCTGGCCCCGCGCGCGAAGCTGCTGACCGTACGCCCGCCCGCGCGGTGGCGCAGGGCGCGCGGCTTCGGCAGGGCGCACCGCGCGGCCGGCTAGGGAACGCGATCCGGGCCGGTGAGGGTGCGCACCCCCGGCGGAACCGCTCCGGCGCGCGGCCCGTCCAAGGGGCGTGCTGCCGCCGGGTTCCGCAGAGCGGTGTCGGCTCCGCCGCTGGCCGCGTCGCCGACCCACCCTCTCCGCCGCCTGCGGACGGCAGCACGCCGCCGCCGGTGCACCCCCTCCGCCGCACCGGTGGCGGACCGCCCGGCCGCCGGGCGGCCCCGGCGAGGGGCGCGCGGTCACCCTCCGCGAAGCCTCCCGCACGCCTGGTGTGCGCCGGTGGCCGTCGGGTAACTCTGGACGCTCGTAGGGTGGGTTGGGGGAGACCATGCGCCATCGCGCGCTGCCGAAGGCGCTGTTCGCGCTCGCCGTGCTGTACGGCTCGTACGCGCTCACCGGCTGTCAGGCCGCCGGACGGACCGGGGCGGAGATCGTCACGCAGGGCGGCGAGGGCGTCCAGGACGCGGCGTCCGGGCACATCGCCACGTTCCTGGGCCGCGGCGCGTGCACGGGCCGGGGACGGCCCGCCTTCGCCGAGGTGGACTGCGGGAGCGAGCAGGCCGCGGCGAGCGTCCTCGCCCGCTACTACGGCCCGCGGACGGGCGGGCCGCGCTGCCCCGACACCACCGACTTCGTCCTGCACATCACGGCCGTCGACGCGGGGACCTCGGAGTCCCGGAGCGTGCCCGAGGGCTACGCCTGCATGCGCAACCTGCGCCCGCCGCACCCGGGCGACCCGGGCATGGGCGGCGGCCCGCTGACCGTGCCGGGCGACTGCGTCTACACCGAGCGGCACGGCGTGGTGAAGGAGGCCGCCTGCGACGGCTCCGGCCCGCACGCACCGGAGTTCCGGGTGGACCGCGCGGTGCACGCCCGTGAGGACTGTCCCCCGGCGACCGACCTGTACGTACAGGTCGGCGGCGGGGCTCCCGTGGGGTGCGCCCGCCGCCTCTCCTGAATGTCGTGCCGCGGAGTTACGGACGCAGCATGGTGTTGCGCTCCACGTCCTTGCGGTCGAGCTTGGAGTTGAACGGTGCCAGCGGCTTGGCGTTGCGGTCGTCCTTCTGGACGGCGGCCGGTGCGACGCCCGCCCAGCGCAGGACCTCGGCCGTGGCCTTGGCCCGCTCGTCGGCGACCAGGTCGGCGATCTTGGTGCCGTGGTTGCCGCCCGGTGCGAAGAAGCGGTAGTCGTGCCGTGCCTCGGCGTTCCTGCCCAGGCGGAACGGTTCGGCGCTCCACGGGTCGTTCTGGCCGTAGACGAACAGCATCCGCTTGCTGTCCTCGCGGACCCAGCGGTCGACGTCGGCCATCGAGCCGTTGCGGAACTTCATCGGGATGTCACGCGGCACGTAGTTGCGCGGCGAGTAGATCCCGGGGTAGCGCAGCAGCCCCTTGAGGTGGGGCGACTTGAACGTCGGGGCGCCCAGCTCGGTGCCCGCCTGGTAGTAGTACGGGGTGTACTGCTCCAGGCCCTGGTCGGTGTAGGCCTCGAAGCCGGAGATCTCGTCGATGAACTTGTAGAGGTCGTCCGTGGACGCCTTGGTCGACGGGACGGTCTTGCAGTCGCTCTGCAGGTGGTACTGCCAGAACGCCCACACCAGGTCCAGGACGACGTTCTCGTAGGCCTTGTCGGCGCTGCCGACGACCTTGAACGTCTTGCCGTTGTCCTTGGCCCACTTCTGGTAGCGGCCGACGATCTCGTCGCGGCGCACCAGCGCCTCGCGCTGCACGGAGTTGAGCTGGGTGCGGCACGCCTGGTCGCCCACGCTCGCGAAGAAGCGGTCGTAGGCCGAGTCCTCGTTGTTGACCACGTCGTTGGGTGCGACGTAGGCGACGGTGCCGTTCATGTCGTTCGGGTAGAAGCGGCGGAAGTAGGTCGCCGTCATGCCGCCCTTGCTGCCGCCGGTGGCCAGCCAGTTCTTGTTGTAGACCGGCTTGAGCGCCTGGAAGAGGCGGTGCTGGTCGCTGGCGGCCTGCCAGATGTCCAGCTTCGACCAGTCGGCGGGCTTGGGCCGCGACGGGGTGAAGTAGCGGTACTCCATCGACACCTGGTTGCCGTCGACGATCCGGGTCGGCTCGCTGCGGGACGGGTTGGTGTTGACGTTGTAGCCGGAGGTGAAGAAGACCGTGGGCCGGTCGGTGGCCTTGTGCAGCAGCGTGAAGCGCTGCTCGAACGTGCCCTTGGCCGGGTTCTTGTGGTCGATCGGCTGCTTGTAGTTCAGCACGAGGTAGCGGTAGCCCTCGTAGGGCTTCTCCTCGACGAAACTCATCCCCGGAATCTTCAGGATGCGTTCCTTTATGTCCGGCGCGGTGTCGGCGGCCGTCGCCGCGCCCGCTGCCGCGCTGCCGGCACCGACCGTCCCTATGGACATCGTCAGTGCCAGCAGTGCTCTGAGAGCCTTGCGCATGCGCCCTCCCCTGGGTTCGCAAAGGTCGCCGCGAACCTACCGGGGGCAACATCCGCCACGCCAGAGCCAGTCGGCGGAGATTTCGATCTTGCTGTCCGCGCGGACCGGTTCGACCGGTTCATCCCGGTCCGCGCCCGGGGGGGGGCGGGGCCCCGGCCCTCAGGCCGGGACCACCTCACCGGTGAACGTCCGCCACAGCCGGGCGTAGGAGCCGTCCTTCGCCAGCAGCTGCGCGTGCGTGCCGTCCTCGACGACGCGGCCGCCGTCGAGGACCACGACGCGGTCCGCACGGGCCGCGGTGGTCAGCCGGTGGGCGACCACCAGGGTCGTGCGCCGCCCGGCCAGCCGGTCGGTGGCCTCGTTGACCAGCGCCTCGGTCGCCAGGTCCAGTGCGGCCGTGGCCTCGTCCAGCAGCAGGATGTCCGGGTCGACCAGCTCGGCCCGGGCCAGGGCGATCAACTGCCGCTGCCCGGCGGAGAGGTTGCGCCCGCGCTCGGTGACGGCGTGCAGATAGCCGCCGTCCAGCGTGGCGATCATCTCGTGCGCGCCCACCGCGCGCGCGGCCGCCTCGACCTCCGCGTCGCTCGCGTCCGGACGCCCGTAGGCGATCGCGTCGCGCACGGTGCCGGGGAAGAGGTACGGCTCCTGGGGGACGACGCCGAGCCGGTGCCGGTAGGAGACCGGCTCCAGCTCGCGCAGGTCGCGGCCGTCGACGCGGACCGCCCCGGAGGTCGGGTCGTAGAACCGCGCGACCAGCTTGACCAGCGTGGACTTCCCGGCGCCGGTCTCACCGACGAACGCCACCGTCTGCCCGGCCGGCACGGTCAGCCGGATCCCGTCCAGCGCGGCCTCCCCGTCGCCGTCGGCGCCGCCGTACGAGAAGCGCACGTCGTCGAAGACGACCTCGCCGCTCAGCTCGCGCACCTCGAACGGCTCCGCCGCCACCGGTGTGGTCGTCGGCTCGCGCAGCAGCTCCTGCACCCGGCCGAGCGAGACCGTCGCCTGCTGGTAGCCGTCGAAGACCTGGGAGAGCTGCTGCACGGGCGCGAAGAACAGGTCGATGTAGAGCAGGTACGCCACCAGCGCGCCCGCCGTCAGCGTGCCGTCGTCGACCCGGCCCGCGCCCACGATCAGCACCGCGGCCGCCGCGACGGACGACAGCAGCTGCACGAAGGGGAAGTACACCGAGATCAGCCACTGGCCGCGCACCCGCGCCTCGCGGTAGGCCTCGCTGCGCTCGGCGAACCGGCGGCCGCCCGCCGTCTCCCGGCGGAACGCCTGCACGATGCGCAGCCCGGCCACGCTCTCCTGCAGGTCGGCGTTGACCGAGCCGACGCGCTCGCGGGCCAGTTCGTACGCCTTGACGCTCTGCCGGCGGAAGAAGACCGTCCCGATGACGAGCGGCGGCAGGGTGGCGAAGACGACGAGGGCCAGCTGGACGTCGATGACCAGGAGGGCGACGAGTATGCCGAAGAAGGTGAGGACGGAGACGACCGCGGTGACCAGGCCGGTCTGCAGGAACGTCGACATGGCGTCGATGTCCGTCGTCATCCGCGTCATGATCTTGCCGGTGAGCTCGCGCTCGTAGTAGTCCAGTCCGAGCCGCTGCAGCTGGGCGAAGATCTTCACGCGCAGCGAGTACAGCACGCGCTCGCCCGTCCGCCCCGTCATCCGCGTCTCGCCGATCTGCGCCGCCCACTGGCAGAGCACCACGAGCAGCGCGAGGGCGGAGGCCGCCCAGACCGCGCCGAGCGCCAGGCGCTGGACGCCCTGGTCGATGCCGTGCCGGATCAGGACGGGCAGCAGCAGGCCCGCCACGGCGTCGACGGCCACCAGCAGCAGGCTGACCACCAGGGGCCCCCGGAAGCCGCGCAGCAGCCGGCGCAGGCCGTAGGACTCCTCGGGCCGCGCGGCGAGCTCCTCGTCGATGCCGGGGGTGTCCGTGGCGGGCGGCAGCGCCTCCACCTTGGCGAGCAGCTCGGGCGTGGCGGGCATGTCCGCGGGCGCGCCGTGCGCGCCCGCCGCGTCGCCGGCGTCCTTGCGCACCCACAGATGGGGGGTGACGCCGTCGACGCCGGTACGGCCCGCGCCGGCCGTGCGCACCGGGGGCTCGGCGAGGCCCGTGGCCGACGCCTCGCCGCCGAAGGCGCCGGCGAGGACCGCGACGCCCGCCGGGTCCTTGGTCACCCCCGCGAGCTCCTCGGGGTCCGTCAGGAGCCGCCGGTAGACCGCGCAGCGCTCTTCCAGCTCCTCGGCCGTGCCCACGTCGACGAGGCGGCCGCCGTCCAGGACGGCGATGCGGTCGGCCAGGGCCAGGGTGGAGGCGCGGTGGGCGATCAGCAGGGTCGTGCGGCCCGCCATGACGCCGCGCAGCGCCTCGTGGATCTCGTGCTCCACGCGCGCGTCCACCGCGGAGGTCGCGTCGTCCAGGAGCAGCAGCCGGGGGTCGGTGAGGATCGCGCGGGCGAGCGCGATGCGCTGGCGCTGGCCGCCGGAGAGGGTCAGGCCCTGCTCGCCCACCTTCGTGTCGTAGCCGTCGGGCAGCGCCGAGACGAACCCGTCCGCCTGTGCGGCCCGCGCGGCCGCCCGGATCTGCTCGTCGGTCGCCTCCGGCCGGCCGTAGGCGATGTTGTCGCGGATGCTGTCGGAGAACAGGAAGCTGTCCTCCGGCACGAGCCCGATCGCGGCGCGCAGCGAGGGCAGGGTCAGGTCGCGCACGTCGTGGCCGCCGACGCGGACGGCGCCGGAGGTGACGTCGTAGAAGCGCGGCAGCAGCAGGGCCAGCGTCGACTTGCCGCTGCCGGAGGCGCCGACGACGGCCACGGTCTCGCCGGGCTCCACGCGCAGCGTGAGGCCGGCCACGACGGGCCGCTCGGGGTCGTAGCCGAAGGTCACGTCGTCGAACTCGACGGTGGCGGGGGCGTCGGCGGGCAGCTCGCGCGCCCCCACGCGCTCCTGCACCACCGGCTCGGTGTCGATGAGCTCGAGCACGCGCTCGACGCCCGCGCGGGCCTGCTGGCCCACGGTGAGGACCATGGTCAGCATCCGCACCGGGCCCACGAGCTGCGCGAGGTAGGTGGAGAAGGCGACGAAGGTGCCGAGGGTGACCTGTCCGCGCGTGGCCATCCAGCCGCCGAGCGCGAGCATGGCGACCTGGCCGAGCGCGGGCACGGCCTGCAGCGCGGGGGTGTAGCGGGAGTTGAGCCGGATCGTGCGCATCCGGCCGGCGAAGAGGCGCCCGCTGACCTCGCGCAGCTTCCCGGCCTCCTGGGCCTCCTGGCCGAAGCCCTTGACGACGCGTACGCCCGTGACGGCGCCGTCCACGACGCCCGCCACGGCCGCCGCCTGACCCTGGGCGTACCAGGTGGCGGGGAAGACCTTGGTGCGGCTGCGCTGGGCGAGGAACCAGATCGCGGGGGCCACGGCGAGGGCGACCACGGTCAGCAGCGGGGAGAGCACCGCCATCACGATCAGGGAGATGACGAAGAGGAGGATGTTGCCGATCATCATCGGCAGCATGAAGAGCAGGCTCTGGATGAGCTGCAGGTCGCTGGTGGCCCGGCCGACGACCTGGCCGGTGGAGAGCTCGTCCTGCCGCCTGCCGTCGAGGCGGGCGATCGCGGCGTACATCTCGGTCCGCATGTCGTGCTGGACGTCGAGGGCGAGCCTGCCGCCGTAGTAGCGGCGCACGTAGGTGAGGCCGTAGACGACGACCGCGGCCACGATCAGCAGCGTGGCCCAGGGGGCGAGCGGGCGCTCGCCGGAGCCTATGACGTCGTCGATGATCATCTTGGGTATGAGCGGTACGAGCGCCATGACGGCCATGCCGGCGAGGGAGGAGCCCAGCGCGAGCAGCACCGCCCCGCGGTACCGCCAGCAGTACCCGGCGAGCCGCCTGGCCCACCCCTGACCGGTCGCATCCGTCGCCGCCACCCCAGACCTCCCGCTGTCCCTGTTCCCGACGGAAGGCCCCAACGCTCTGGGCTGCGGATTTCATCCCGCCGCAACAAAACGGCCGGTCGGGTACGCGTCACATGCCGGGTACGTACTGGATCAGCAGATCGATGAGCTTGATCCCCGCGAAGGGCGCGACGAGCCCGCCCAGCCCGTACAGGCCGAGGTTGCGGCGCAGCAGGGCGTGCGCGGAGGAGGGGGTGTAGCGCACGCCGCGCAGGGCGAGCGGGATCAGCGCGACGATGACGAGGGCGTTGAAGATGATCGCGGACGTGATGGCCGAGGTGGAGCTGTGCAGCCCCATGACGTTCAGCTTCTCCAGGCCCTCGTAGCCGGCCACGCCGCCGAACATCGCGGGGACGATCGCGAAGTACTTGGCCACGTCGTTGCAGATGGAGAAGGTGGTGAGCGCGCCGCGGGTGATGAGCAGCTGCTTGCCGACCTCGACGATCTCGATGAGCTTGGTGGGGTTGGAGTCGAGGTCGACCATGTTCCCGGCCTCCTTGGCGGCCGGGGTGCCGGTGTTCATGGCGACGCCGACGTCGGCCTGGGCGAGGGCGGGGGCGTCGTTGGTGCCGTCGCCGGTCATGGCGACGAGGTTGCCGCCGGCCTGTTCCTCGCGGATGCGGGCCAGCTTGGCCTCGGGGGTGGCCTCGGCGACGTAGTCGTCGACCCCGGCCTCGGCGGCGATGGCCCGGGCGGTGACCGGGTTGTCGCCGGTGACCATGACGGTCTTGATGCCCATGGCCCGCAGTTCCGCGAAGCGCTCCGCGATGCCGGGCTTGACGACGTCCTTGAGGTGGACGGCGCCGAGGATCCGCGTCCCCTCGGGGTCCTCGACCGCCACGAGCAGCGGGGTGCCGCCCGCCGCGGCGATGGAGTCGGCGATCCGCCCGGCCTCCTCGGGCACGTGCCCGCCGCGCCGGTGGACCCACTGCATCACCGCGGCGCCGGCGCCTTTGCGGATGCGGCAGAAGTCGCCGTCGAAGGCGAAGTCGACGCCGCTCATGCGGGTCCCGGCGGAGAAGGGCACGAAGCGGCCGTGGGCGAAGTCGCCGGCGGCGTGCCGGATTCCGTACCGCTCGGCGAGCTCGACGACGGACCGGCCCTCGGGCGTCTCGTCGGACAGCGAGGCCAGCTGCGCCGCGTCGGCCAGGAGCTCGTGCGCGACGCCCTGGACGGGGACGAAGGAGGCGGCCCGGCGGTTGCCGAGGGTGATGGTGCCGGTCTTGTCCAGCAGCAGCGTGTCGACGTCGCCCGCCGCCTCCACGGCCCGGCCCGAGAGGGCGATGACGTTGCGCTGGACGAGGCGGTCCATGCCGGCGATGCCGATGGCGGAGAGCAGGGCGCCGATGGTGGTCGGGATCAGCGTGACGAGCAGCGCGACGAGCACGGTGATGCTCTGCGGGGCGCCCGACCAGCTGGCCATGGGCTGGAGGGAGACCACGGCCAGGATGAAGATCACGGTGAGCGAGGCGAGCAGGATGTTCAGCGCCAGCTCGTTGGGGGTCTTCTGCCGGCTGGTGCCCTCGACCAGGGCGATCATGCGGTCCAGGAACGTGTTGCCGGCGCGCGAGGTGATCCGGACGACGATCCGGTCGGAGAGCACCGCGGTGCCGCCGGTGACGCTGGAACGGTCGCCTCCGGCTCCCCGGATGACCGGGGCCGACTCGCCCGTGATGGCCGATTCGTCCACGGCCGCCACGCCGTCGACGACCTCTCCGTCGCCGGGGATGACCTCCCCCGCGTCCACGACGACGACGTCGTGCGGGCGCAGTTCCCCGGCCCGGACGCGCTCCTCCTCCCAGTCGCGCCGGTCCATGCCCACCCGCCAGGAGCGCAGCCGCCTGGCGACGGTGGCGCCCCGGGTCCGGCGCAGCGTCTCGGCCTGGGCCTTGCCGCGCCCCTCGGCGACGGCCTCGGCGAGGTTGGCGAAGACGACGGTGAGCCAGAGCCAGACGCTGATGAGCCAGGTGAAGACGGAGGGGTCCAGGACGGCCGAGAGGGTGGTGAGGGCGGAGCCCACCTCGACGACGAAGAGCACCGGGTGCTTGACCATCGCCCTCGGGTGCAGCTTGCGCAGCGCGTCGGGGAAGCAGGCGATCAGCTGCCGGGGGTCGACGAGACCGCCGGACACGCGGCGGTGGCGGCGCCGGGCGGGCCGGCCGGGCGTCGGCGGTATGAGGTCCTGTTCGGGGGCTTCGGGCGCCAGGTGCAGCATCAGGGGTGTGACCTTCGGCGGTGTGGGCGGCAGGAAATGACCGCCTCAGCAAACCGCTTGAGGGCACGCCCCCGGCGTGCCCTTACGTGCCCTTGTCGCCCGACGGGCCCGGACTTACACGGTCTTTACGCCGCTGCCGGAACCGCCGGGGCGTCCGCGCCCGGAGGCGGTGCCTCAGCCGCGCGCGGCGGCGATCTGCCGCGACATGATCGTCGTCAGCTCGTAGGCCGCGTGCGAGGCCGCGACCGAGGTGATCTCGGCGTGGTCGTACGCGGGCGCGACCTCGACCAGGTCGGCGGAGACCAGGTTGCAGTCGGACAGGCCGCGGATGATCTCCAGCAGCTCGCGGGAGGTCAGGCCGCCCGCCTCCGGCGTGCCGGTGCCGGGCGCGTGGGCCGGGTCCAGGACGTCGATGTCGATGGAGATGTACAGCGGGCGGTCGCCGACGCGCTGGCGCAGCTGGTCGGCGATCTCGTCGACGCCACGGCGCATCACGTCCGCGGAGGTGACGATGCCGAAGCCCATCTTCTCGTCGTCGGTGAGGTCCTTCTTGCCGTACAGCGGGCCGCGCGTGCCGACGTGGGACAGCGCCTCGGTGTCGAGGATGCCCTCCTCGACGGCACGGCGGAACGGCGTGCCGTGGGTGTACTCGGCGCCGAAGTAGGTGTCCCAGGTGTCCAGGTGCGCGTCGAAGTGCAGCAGGGCGACGGGGCCGTGCTTCTTGGCCACCGAGCGCAGCAGCGGCAGGGCGATGGTGTGGTCGCCGCCGAGGGTCATCATGCGGGCGCCGGTGCCCAGCAGGTCGTCGGCCGCGGCCTCGATGGTCTCGACGGCCTCGTCGATGTTGAACGGGTTCGCGGCGATGTCGCCGGCGTCCGCGACCTGTGCGAGGGCGAAGGGCGAGGCGTCCTGGGCCGGGTTGTACGGGCGCAGCAGGCGCGAGGCCTCGCGGATGGCGTTGCCGCCGAAGCGGGCGCCGGGGCGGTAGGAGACGCCGGTGTCGAACGGCACGCCGACGACGGCGACGTCGGCCGTGCCGACCTCGTCGAGGCGCGGCAGGCGGGCGAACGTCGCGGGGCCCGCGTAGCGCGGGATGCGGGAGGAGTCGACGGGGCCGCGCGGTTCACGGGGGGCGGGGGTGCTCATGCTGGGGCCTCTCGGATCACGGACGGGGCGCCGACGGGTCACGGTCACGTCAACGCCGGAGCGACTGCCATAGGACGTACCCGAGGGTAGGCAGGGAGGCGGATTCCGCACATGTACGGAAGTGAAGGGTCCGTTCGTTCATATGGACACGACGTCCATCGCGCTCAGCCGGGGGAGAATGAGCCCATGCCGATACCACCCAGCCGTACCGAGTTGATCGATCACCTCGTCCGTACGCGCATCGCGGGCCACGTGGCCACCCCCCGGGAGAACAACCTCGACCACTACCGCAGGCTCGCGCAGGGCGACCGGCTGTACTGGTTCGGCGTGGAGCTCGGCAACCGGTGGACGGACGAGCAGGACGTGCTGGCCGTCATGGCCGAGCGCTGCGGCGTCAGCGACGACCTCGAGCACCGGGCGGGCCAGGACACGATCGACCCGGAGCTGACGGTGGCGGCGCTGGAGCGCGCGGCGGCCCTCCTGCGCAAGGCGGCGGAGGACGGCAAGCGGGTGCTGTTCGCCACCGGCCACCCGGGCGGGCTCCTGGACGTGCACCGCACGACGGCCGGCGCGCTGCGGGCGGCGGGGTGCGAGATCGTCTCCATCCCCGGCGGGCTGCGGGCGGACGACGGCTCCGTCTACCAGGTCGCGGACGTGGCGGTGTACGAGCGGGGGGCCTCGCTCTGGCACACCCACTCCCCCGCGCCCATGGCCGCCATCCTCGACGGCCTGCGGCTGCAGGGCCGCCCCCAGCCGGACCTGGTGGTCGCCGACCACGGCTGGGCGGGCTGCGCGGCGCAGCGCGGGATCGACGCGGTGGGCTTCGCCGACTCCAACGACCCGGCCCTCTTCCTCGCCGAGGCCGAGGGCGTCCTGCAGGTGGCGGTGCCGCTGGACGACCACGTCGCGGACCCGCGCTTCTACGAGCCGATGACGGCGTACCTGCTGGGCGCGGCGGGGCTGCTGTAACCGGGCCGCCGCGGCCGTGGCCGTAGCCGTCGTGGCTGCGTCCGTGGCCGTCGTGGCCGGGCCGGGCTAGGCCTCCTGCTTGCCCCAGCGGCCGTTCCAGCCCTTGACGGCCAGCCAGGAGCCGCCGTAGAGGACGGCGGCCTCGACGGCCCTCAGCGCCAGGCCCGATATCAGCCTGGCGCTGCCGGTGAGTTCGACGACCCGGCCGTGCCAGAGGAACAGGAAGACGACGCCGAGGGCGATCACGGCCACCCCGGCGGTCATCAACAACCCTCGTACCACGTTGCTCATGGCTGTTTCCGTGCGCGGCATCGTGTCCCCTCCCGGCGGTGATCGACTCCAAGAGGGTACGAGGTCGTTCAGGCGCGCGGAACGCGGACGACGCCCTCCTGGATGACGGATACGGCCAGCTGCCCGTCGGCCGTGAAGATCCGGCCCCGCGCGAGCCCCCGGCCGCCCTGGGCGGTGGGGCTCTCCTGGTCGTAGAGCAGCCACTCGTCGGCCCGGAAGGGCCGGTGGAACCACATGGCGTGGTCCAGGCTCGCGCCGACGACGTCCCCGACGGCCCAGCCGCCGCGGCCGTGGGCGAGCAGCACGGAGTCCAGGAGCGTCATGTCGGAGACGTACGTGGCGAGGCAGATGTGCAGCATCGGGTCGTCGGCCAGTTTGCCGTTCGTCCGGAACCAAACCTGCGACTTCGGCTCGCGCCGCTCGCCGACGCTGGCCAGCGGCGGCTCGTCCACGTACCGCAGGTCGACGGCGTCGCGCGCCTCCAGGATGCGCTCGACGACCTCGGGGCCGCCCAGGCGGTCGGCGTAGTGGGGCAGCATCTCCGCGGCGGTGGGCAGGGTGAGCGGGTCCGGCGCCGGGGGCATCGGCTCCTGGTGCTCGAGCCCCTCCTCCTCGCTCTGGAAGGACGCGGAGAGGTGGAAGATCGGCTGCCCGTGCTGCACGGCGACCACGCGGCGGGTGGTGAAGGAGCGCCCGTCACGGATGCGGTCCACGGTGTAGACGATGGGCACCCCGGGATCTCCGGGGCGCAGGAAGTACGAGTGCAGCGAGTGGGCCCGCCGGTCGGCCGGGACCGTGCGCCCGGCGGCGACCAGGGCCTGCGCGGCGACCTGGCCGCCGAAGACGCGCGGCACGATGGTGGCGCGGCCGGCGGCGCCGCGGAAGATGTTCTCCTCGATGGGCTCGAGGTCGAGCAGGCCGAGGAGGTCGTCGAGGGGGGTGAGGGGCTCGTTCATCGGTGGTCGGCCTACAGTCCCATCGACTTGGCGACGATGGAGCGCATGACCTCGCTCGTGCCGCCGTAGATGCGGCTGACGCGGGTGTCCGCGTACAGGCGGGCGATCGGGTACTCCATCATGTAGCCGTAGCCGCCGTGCAGCTGGAGGCACTTGTCGATGACGACGGCCGCACGCTCGGTGGTGAAGAGCTTGGCGGAGGCGGCGTCGGCGGCGGTCAGCTCGCCCGCGTCGTGCGCCTCCAGGGCCCGGTCCACGACCGCCTGCATCGCGTCGACCTCGGACCGGCAGTCGGCCAGCACGAACTTGGTGTTCTGGAAGGACGCGACCGCCTGGCCGAAGACCGTCCGGTCCCGCACGTACTCCGTGGCGAACGCGACGGCCGCGGCCGACTGCGCGTACGCGCCGAAGGCGATGCCCAGGCGTTCCTGCGGCAGGTTGTGCGTGAGGTAGGAGAAGGCCTTGCCCTCCTCGCCCAGCAGGTCCTGGACGGGCACCTTGACGCCGGTGAAGGACAGTTCGGCGGTGTCGGAGGTCTTCAGGCCCAGCTTCTCCAGCTTGCGGCCGACCGCGTAGCCCTCGGAGGCGGTGTCGACGACCAGGAGGGAGATGCCGCCGCGCCGGTCCTCGGGGGTGGGCGGGGCGGTCCGCGCGCAGACGATCACGCGGTCGGCGTGGACGCCGCCGGTGATGAAGGTCTTTGCGCCGTTGAGGACGTAGTGCGTGCCGTCCTGTGACAGCCGGGCGGTGGTCTTCATGCCGGCCAGGTCGGATCCGGTGCCGGGCTCGGTCATGGCGATGGCGGTCATCATCTCGCCGGAGACGAAGGCCGGCAGCCAGCGCCGCTTCTGCTCCTCGTTCGCGTACGCGAGGAGGTACGGCAGGCACAGCGCGGTGTGCACGCCGGCGCTGCCGAAGCTGACGCCCGCGCGGGCGCACTCCTCGGTGATGACGGCCTGGAACTTGAACGTGCTCTGGCCGGCGCCGCCGTACTCCTCGGGAACCTCGATGCCGAAGACGCCCAGCTTGCCGAGCTTGCGGTAGAAGTCGCGCGGCACGATGCCCGCCTCGCGCCACTCGTCGTAGTGGGGCACGACCTCGGCGGCGATGAAGTCCCGGATCGTCTCCCGGAAAGCCTCGTGGTCCTCGTTGAAGACGGTGCGGCGCATGACGGCTTCCCCTCCCGCTGTGTAAGCGCTTGCTCAGGCAAGCTACCGGCAGGTACCGGAGCTGTCCAGATCCCGTTGGCGCGATCCCGACGGGTCCGCTTCGATCCGCTTCGGCCCACTTCGGCCCGCTTCCCGGCCCCGCGTGCACCGGCCCGGGCGCGGCGGGTGGTCAGGACGAGAGCGCGGCGAGCGCCCCCAGCGCGAGGCGGCGCAGCAGCCCGGCCGTCGCCGCCCGGCTGGGCAGGGCGCCGGGGCGGCCGAGGTGCGGGGTGGAGTTCAGCAGCCCGAAGACGGCGTGGACGGCGGCCCGGGCCTCGGCCTCGGCGGCGTCCGGGTGCAGCCGGCGCACCACGTCCACCCACAGCTCGACGTACTGGCGCTGCAGGGAGCGGACCAGCTTGCGGTCGGTGTCGCGCAGCTGGCCCAGCTCACGGTCGTGGAGGGTGATCAGCGCGCGGTCGTCGAGCGCGAAGTCGATGTGCCCGTCGATGAGCGCGTCGAGCACCTCGGCCGGTCCGGCCCCGGCCTCGGCGGCGTCGGCCACGCGCTGCCGGCCGCCCGCGAAGAGCCGGCCGCTGATGCCCACCAGCAGCTCGGCCAGCATCGCGTCCTTGCCGGCGAAGTGGCGGTAGAGCCCGGGGCCGCTGATGCCGACCGCCGCCCCTATCTCGTCCACCCCGACGCCGTGGAAGCCGCGCTCGGCGAAGAGCCGGGCGGCCTCCCGGAGGATCTGCTCGCGGCGGGTGGGGGCGGGAGCCGCCTGCGGGCGGGCGGGTGCGTCGTTCACGAAATCGATTCTAGACAGCGGCGTTAGTGGTCGTTAACCTGAAGGCGGATGTGTTAACGCTCATTAACCGAGCAAGGGAGCTCGAGTCCATGCAGCAGGCACCGGTGCTGGGGAGCGCCGCAGATCCGGCGTCCGACGCCTGGCGGGCGAACGAGGCCGCGCACCGCGAGCTGGTGGCGGGGCTGCGGGAGAAGCTGACCGCCGCGCAGCTGGGCGGCGGCGCCAGAGCCCGCGAGCGGCACACCGCGCGCGGCAAGCTGCTGCCGCGCGACCGGGTGGACGCCCTGCTGGACCCCGGCTCGCCGTTCCTGGAGATCGCCCCCCTGGCGGCCGAGGGGATGTACGGCGGCGGCGCCCCCGCGGCGGGGGTCATCGCGGGCATCGGGCGGGTCTCCGGCCGCGAGACGGTGATCGTCGCCAACGACGCCACCGTCAAGGGCGGCACGTACTACCCCATGACCGTCAAGAAGCACCTGCGCGCCCAGGAGATCGCCCTGGAGAACAGGCTCCCGTGCCTGTATCTCGTCGACTCCGGCGGCGCGTTTCTGCCGATGCAGGACGAGGTCTTCCCCGACCGGGAGCACTTCGGCCGGATCTTCTACAACCAGGCCCGCATGTCCGGCGCCGGCATCCCGCAGATCGCCGCGGTCCTCGGCTCGTGCACGGCCGGCGGCGCCTACGTCCCGGCCATGAGCGACGAGGCCGTGATCGTGCGCGGCCAGGGCACCATCTTCCTGGGCGGCCCGCCGCTGGTGAAGGCCGCGACGGGCGAGGTCGTCACGGCCGAGGAGCTGGGCGGCGGCGAGGTTCACTCGAAGGTGTCGGGCGTCACCGACCATCTCGCCGAGGACGACGCCCACGCCCTGCGCATCGTCCGGACCATCGTCTCCACGCTCCCCGAGCGCGGGGCCCTGCCCTGGTCGGTGGAGCCGGTCGAGGAGCCCAAGGCCGACCCCGCGGGGCTCTACGGCGCCGTGCCGGTCGACTCCCGCACGCCGTACGACGTGCGCGAGGTCATCGCCCGCGTCGTCGACGGCTCGCGGTTCGCCGAGTTCAAGGCCGAGTTCGGCCAGACCCTGGTGACGGGCTTCGCCCGCATCCACGGCCACCCCGTCGGCATCGTCGCCAACAACGGCATCCTCTTCTCCGAGTCCGCCCAGAAGGGCGCGCACTTCATCGAGCTGTGCGACCAGCGCGGCATCCCCCTGGTCTTCCTGCAGAACATCTCCGGCTTCATGGTCGGCCGGCAGTACGAGGCGGGCGGCATCGCCAAGCACGGCGCGAAGATGGTCACGGCCGTGGCGTGCACGCGCGTGCCGAAGCTGACGGTCGTCATAGGCGGCTCCTACGGCGCGGGCAATTACTCGATGTGCGGCCGCGCCTATTCGCCGCGCTTCCTGTGGATGTGGCCCAACGCCAAGATCTCCGTCATGGGCGGCGAGCAGGCCGCCTCCGTCCTCGCGACCGTCAAGCGCGACCAGCTCGAGGCGCGCGGCGAGGAGTGGAGCACGGAGGACGAGGAGGCCTTCCGGGCCCCCATCCGCGAGCAGTACGAAACCCAGGGCAACGCCTATTACGCGACCGCCCGGCTCTGGGACGACGGTGTCATCGATCCCCTGGAGACCCGGCAGGTGCTGGGACTGGCCCTGACCGCCTGTGCCAACGCCCCCCTGGGCGAGCCCGGCTACGGCGTCTTCCGGATGTGAGGCGGAGCATGTTCGAGACTGTCCTTGTCGCCAACCGGGGCGAGATCGCCGTACGGGTCATCCGTACGCTGCGCGCCCTCGGCATCCGTTCCGTCGCCGTGTACAGCGACGCCGACGCCGGTGCCCGGCACGTCCGCGAGGCCGACACCGCGGTGCGCATCGGCCCGGCGGCCGCCGCCGAGAGCTATCTGTCCGTCGAGCGGCTGCTGGACGCCGCCGCGCGCAGCGGCGCCCAGGCCGTCCACCCCGGCTACGGCTTCCTCGCCGAGAACGCCTCCTTCGCCCGTGCCTGCGCCGGCGCCGGGCTCGCCTTCATCGGCCCGCCCGCCGAGGCGATCGAGCTGATGGGCGACAAGATCCGCGCCAAGGAGACGGTCCGGGCGGCGGGCGTGCCGGTCGTGCCCGGCTCCGTGGGCAGCGGTCTGAGCGACGAACGGCTCGTCGAGGCCGCGCGGGAGATCGGCATGCCGGTGCTGCTGAAGCCGTCGGCCGGAGGCGGCGGCAAGGGCATGCGGCTCGTGCGCGACGAGGCGCTGCTCGGCGAGGAGATCGCCGCCGCCCGGCGCGAGGCGCGCGGCTCCTTCGGCGACGACACGCTGCTCGTCGAGCGCTGGGTCGACCGGCCCCGCCACATCGAGATCCAGGTGCTGGCGGACGGCCACGGCAACGTCATCCACCTCGGCGAGCGCGAGTGCTCGCTGCAGCGGCGGCACCAGAAGATCATCGAGGAGGCGCCGAGCGTCCTGCTGGACGAGGCGACGCGCGCGGCGATGGGCGAGGCGGCGGTGCAGGCCGCGCGGTCCTGCGGTTACGCGGGCGCGGGCACGGTGGAGTTCATCGTCCCCGGCGACGATCCCTCCTCCTATTACTTCATGGAGATGAACACCCGGCTGCAGGTGGAGCACCCGGTGACGGAGCTGATCACGGGCCTCGACCTGGTGGAGTGGCAGGTCCGCGTCGCCTCCGGCGAGGTGCTGGGCCTCTCCCAGGAGGACGTGACGTTCTCCGGCCACGCGGTCGAGGCCCGCCTCTGCGCCGAGACGGCGCGCGTGAGCGGCGACCGGGTCGACTTCCTGCCGTCGGCCGGCACCGTGCTCGCGCTGCGCGAGCCGGCGGGCGAGGGGATCCGGGTCGACTCCGGGCTCTCCGAGGGCGGCGAGGTGGGCACGTCGTACGACCCGATGCTCGCCAAGGTGATCGCCCACGGCCCCGACCGGGCCACCGCCCTGCGCCGCCTGCGGGCGGCTCTCGCCGGGACCACCGTCCTCGGCGTGGACACCAATGTGGGCTTCCTGCGGCGCCTGCTGGCGCACCCGGACGTCGTCTCGGGCGATCTGGACACCGGCCTGGTCGACCGGGACGCGGCGTC
Organism: Streptomyces griseocarneus; assembly: GCF_014655595.1. Lineage (GTDB taxonomy): Bacteria > Actinomycetota > Actinomycetes > Streptomycetales > Streptomycetaceae > Streptomyces > Streptomyces griseocarneus. The sequence continues at coordinate 223,158 of NZ_BNBL01000008.1, forward strand.
CCTGGTGCCGGCCGACGTGCCGCCGGAGGTCTACGCCGCCGGGGCCCTGCGCGCCCAGGCCCGGCTGTCCGAGCGGCGAACCGGCGACGCGACGGGCTGGGCGGACCCCTTCTCGGCACCGAGCGGCTGGCGGCTGGGCGGCACCCCCGCCTGGACGCCCCACCACTTCCGCGTGCCGGGCCAGGCCCCGGTGACGGTCCGGGTGCGCGAGGGCGAGGTGGCCGTCGGCGAGGCCGGCCCGGCCGGCGCGAAGCTGCTGCCGCCCCGCGAGGACGGCATAGCCCTCGAGATCGACGGCGTCACCCACACCTTCGCCCAGGCGGCCGGCCCGCACGGCACATGGCTCGCCCGGGACGGCGACGCCTGGCACCTCACCCCCCACGACCCCGTGGCAGCCGCCCTCACCGGTGGCGGCGGCGCCGCCCACGCGGGCGCGCTCACCGCCCCCATGCCCGGCACGGTCACCGTCGTCAAGGCGGCCGTCGGCGACGAGGTCGCCGCCGGCCAGAGCCTCCTCGTCGTCGAGGCGATGAAGATGGAGCACGTCATCGCCGCCCCCCACGCCGGCACCGTCACCGAGCTCGACGTGACCGCCGGCAGCACGGTGGCGATGGACCAGGTCCTGGCCGTCGTCACTCCGGCCGCGCCCCTGGAGGATTCATGATCGGCCAACTGCCCATGGCCGTGCCCGACCCGGCCCTCCCCGCCCGCGTCCGCATCCACGAGGTGGGCCCCCGCGACGGCCTGCAGAACGAGAAGACGGTCGTCCCGACGGAGGTCAAGGCGGAGTTCATCCGCCGGCTGGCGGCCGCCGGTCTCGACACCGTCGAGGCCACCAGCTTCGTGCACCCCAAGTGGGTGCCCCAGCTGGCCGACGCCGAGCAGCTGATGCCCATGCTCGAGGGCGTCGGGGCGCGCCTCCCGGTGCTGGTGCCCAACCAGCGCGGCCTCGACCGCGCGCTCGCCCTCGGCGCCCGTGAGGTCGCGGTCTTCGGCAGCGTCACGGAGTCGTTCGCCAAGGCCAACCTCAACCGCACGGTCGACGAGTCGCTGGAGATGTTCGCCCCGGTCGTCGCGACGGCCCGCGAGGCGGGCCTGAGGGTGCGCGGCTATCTCTCCATGTGCTTCGGCGACCCCTGGGAGGGCGCCGTGCCGATCGAGCGGACGGTCCGCGTCAGCCGCCGTCTGCTCGACCTCGGCTGCGACGAGCTGAGCCTGGGCGACACCATCGGCGTGGCCACCCCCGGACACGTCGCGGCGCTGCTGACCGCGCTCAACGAGGCCGGCGTGCCCACCGAGCGCCTCGCCGTGCACTTCCACGACACCTACGGCCAGGCCCTCGCGAACACCCTCGCCGCCCTGCGGCACGGCGTGAGCACGGTCGACGCCTCGGCCGGCGGCCTCGGCGGCTGCCCGTACGCCAAGAGCGCCACCGGCAACCTCGCCACCGAAGACCTCGTATGGATGCTCGACGGCCTCGGTGTCACCACCGGCGTCGACCTCGGCCGTCTCACCGCCACCAGCGTGTGGATGGCCGGCCAACTGGGCCGACCCAGCCCGTCCCGCACTGTCCGTGCCCTCTCCCACCAGGAGCCCTGAGCCATGTCGCTGGACCACCGACTCTCCTCCGAGCACGAGGAACTCCGCCGCACCGTGGAGGAGTTCGCACACGACGTCGTCGCCCCGAAGATCGGCGACCTCTACGAGCGGCACGAGTTCCCGTACGAGATCGTGCGGGAGATGGGCCGCATGGGGCTCTTCGGGCTGCCGTTCCCCGAGGAGTACGGCGGGATGGGCGGGGACTACCTGGCCCTCGGGCTGGTCCTCGAGGAGCTCGCCCGCGTGGACTCCTCCGTGGCCATCACCCTCGAGGCGGGGGTCTCGCTCGGCGCGATGCCCATCTACCGCTTCGGCACCGAGGAGCAGAAGCGCGAGTGGCTGCCGAAGCTCTGCTCCGGCGAGATGCTGGGCGCGTTCGGCCTGACCGAGCCCGACGGCGGCTCCGACGCGGGCGCCACCCGCACCACGGCCCGCCTGGACGAGGCCACCGGCGAGTGGGTGATCAACGGCACCAAGTGCTTCATCACCAACTCCGGCACGGACATCACCGGCCTGGTCACCGTCACCGCCGTCACCGGCCGCAAGCCCGACGGCAAGCCCCTGATCTCCTCGATCATCGTGCCGTCCGGCACCCCCGGCTTCACGGTGGCGGCGCCCTACTCCAAGGTCGGCTGGAACGCCTCGGACACCCGCGAGCTGTCCTTCTCCGACGTCCGGGTGCCGGCCGCCAACCTGCTGGGTGAAGAGGGCCGCGGCTACGCCCAGTTCCTGCGGATACTGGACGAGGGCCGCATCGCGATCTCCGCGCTGGCCACGGGCCTGGCCCAGGGCTGCGTCGACGAGTCCCTCTCGTACGCGAAGACCCGCGAGGCCTTCGGCCGGCCGATCGGCGCCAACCAGGCCATCCAGTTCAAGATCGCCGACATGGAGATGCGGGCCCACACCGCCCGGATCGCCTGGCGCGACGCCGCCTCCCGCCTGGTGCACGGCGAGCCGTTCAAGAAGGAGGCGGCGCTGGCCAAGCTCTACTCCTCCGAGATCGCGGTCACCAACGCCCGCGAGGCCACCCAGATCCACGGCGGCTACGGCTTCATGAACGAGTATCCGGTCGCCCGCATGTGGCGGGACTCCAAGATCCTCGAGATCGGCGAGGGCACGAGCGAGGTCCAGCGCATGCTGATCGCCCGCGAGCTGGGTCTCGGGGGCTAGCCGCCCGCCCCGTGGCCGGCGGACTCCGCCGGCCACGGCACCTGGGGCGAGCGGTAGTAGGCGATGCCGAGCGCGTCCCAGCGCGGTCCCTGGGCGGCCAGCCGCAGGCGGTAGGCCTCCCAGTCGTGGGTGGCCCGCGGCGACCAGCCGAGCTCGGCGATGCCCGCCAGCCGCGGGAACGCCATGTACTCCAGCTGTGCGCCGGTGGAGATCGTCTCCGTCCACAGCGGCGCCTCCACCCCCGCCACGGCCTCCTCGGGCACGCCCTCCAGGTAGCGGCCGGGATCCCAGTCGTAGGACCGCCGCACCTCCACCAGCCCCGCCCAGTCCAGGCCGAGCGGGGTGTCCTTGGTGTACTTCATGTCCAGGTACGCCCGGTCCGCGGGCGAGAGGATCAGGCCGCTGCCCGCCCGCACCGCCGCCGTGACCCGCGCCCGCTCGGCGTCCCCGGTCCGGTCGTAGCCCCAGTACTGCAGCAGCGCGCCCCGCGCCGGGCGGGCCCCGGCCAGCTGGTGCCAGCCGATGACCGTCTTGCCGTGCCTCGCCACGGCCGCCTGCGCGCGGTCCATGAAGGCGGTGTAGTCCGCGGGGGCGGTGGAGTGCGCCTCGTCGCCCCCGATGTGCAGGTACGGACCCGGGGTCAGCGCCGCGAGCTCGCCGATGACGTCGTCCACGAAGGCGTAGGTGTCCGGCTTCGGCACGCACAGCGAGCTGAAGCCGACGTCCGTGCCGGTGTAGAGCGGCCGGGCCACGCCGTCGCAGTTCAGCCGGGCGTACGAGGCGAGCGCCGCGTTGGTGTGCCCCGGCATGTCGATCTCGGGCACGACCGTCACGTAACGGCTCTCGGCATGACGGACGATCTCGCGGTAGTCGTCCTTGGTGTAGAAGCCGCCGGGGCCGCCGCCGACCTGGGTGCTGCCCCCGTACGCGGCGAGGCGTGGCCAGGAGTCGATCGCGATGCGCCAGCCCTGGTCGTCGGAGAGGTGCAGGTGCAGCCGGTTGATCTTGTAGAGCGCGAGCTGGTCGATGTACCGCTTGACCCGGTCGACGGTGAAGAAGTGCCGGGCGACGTCGAGCATCGCGCCCCGGTGGGCGAAGCGCGGCGCATCGACGAGGGTGCCGCCCGGCACGGTCCAGGGCCCCGCCTGCCGGCTGCCGCGTTCCACGCGCGCGGGCAGCAGCTGCCGCAGGCTCTGCACGCCGTGGAAGAGCCCGGCCCCCTCCCGGGCGCTGATGGTCACGGAGCGGCCGGTCACCGAGAGCCGGTAGCCCTCGGCGCCGAGCGCCCGGTCCCCGTCGCCGAGGAGCAGCCGGATGCCGCCGGCGTCGGGGCCGGCGCCTGCGGTGGGGGTGACGGGCAGCGCGTAGCCCGTCGCCGGGCGCAGCACCGCCGCCAGGCCGTCGCCGATCCGCCGGGCCTCGGCGGAGTCGCGCTGTACGTGGATGCGGGTGTGCGCGGTGATCTCGTAGGGGGCGCCGCCGGGCCGTACGGATGCCGGGGCGGGGATGATCCGGCCGATCGGGGCGGGGGCGGCGGGGGTGGCGGCCGCGGCCTGTCCGGCGCCGCCGAGGGCGGTGGCGGTCGCGGTCAGCAGCAGGGCGCACAGCATCCGGGGGGTGCCGGAGCGTCGTCTCACGGAGGTTCCCTTCGGCGGACAGCTCGGGGGAATTCACGCGCACGGACTGCCACTTGAGTACCGCCGGCCCCGCCGGCCGTCAAGGTGGCCGCCCGGGGACCGCGCGGACACCGGGTGGGCCACGTCACACCGACCCCTCGCCGACCCCTCGCCGGCCAGGGATCCAGGGCGGCAAAACAGGCGATCTTCAGACGTTTGCAGCCGATTCAGCTCACATTCCCTGGCTTCCTTGCCCGAAATCGGGCAGGATTCTTGCGAATGCTCTCCGTAGCCCTCAGTATCGACGGGTGCTCGAACGCCGCATGTCCCATGACGACCTGGTCGACCACCTGGTGCGCAGCACGCCGCTTCAGCGCGGCGAGGCCGCCCGGGTGGTGCTGGACGTGCTGGCGTACTTCGACGAGACGGCCGAGGAATTCGTCCGCCGCCGCCACCGCGAACTGCAGTCCGGTGGGCTGAACAACACGGAGATCTTCGAGCGGATCGCGGCAGAGCTGCCGCACCGCGCCGTGGCACCACCCGAACTCTCACTGCGGCAGCTGCGCCGCATCGTCTACGGCTGAACCGGCAGCCGGGACGGAAAGGTGAGGCGGCCCCGCACGGCCGCCTCACCGCTTCCCCCGTCGTCGTCGCCTCCGGGCGCCACTGATCGTTTACCTGGGAGGGTCACCTATGTGTGGAATCGTCGGATACATCGGCAAGCGTGATGTCGCTCCGCTGCTGCTGGAGGGCCTGCAGCGGCTGGAGTACCGCGGCTACGACTCCGCCGGCATAGCCCTGCACGCCAGCGGCAAGGCCGGCGGCCTGAAGGCCGCCAAGGCCAAGGGCCGCGTCCGCGAGCTGGAGTCCCGCCTGCCCAAGCGCTTCGCGGGCACCACCGGCATCGCCCACACCCGCTGGGCCACCCACGGCGCGCCGAACGACGTCAACGCCCACCCGCACCTGGACGCGGAGGAGAAGGTCGCCGTCGTCCACAACGGCATCATCGACAACGCCTCCGAGCTGCGCGCCAAGCTGATCGCCGACGGTTTCACCTTCGTCTCCGACACCGACACCGAGGTCCTGGCCCACCTCATCGCCCGCTCCGAGGCGGACACGCTGGAGGAGAAGGTCCGCGAGGCCCTCCGGCACATCGACGGCACGTACGGCATCGCCGTCCTGCACGCCGACTTCCCGGACCGCATCGTCGTGGCCCGCAACGGCTCCCCCGTGGTCCTGGGCATCGGCGAGAAGGAGATGCTCGTCTCCTCCGACGTCGCCGCCCTGGTCAGCCACACCCGCCAGATCGTCACCCTCGACGACGGCGAGATGGCCACCCTCAAGGCCGACGACTACCGCACGTACACCACCGAGGGCTCCACCACCTCGAGCCAGCCGACCACCGTGGAGTGGGAGGCCGAGTCGTACGACATGGGCGGCCACGACACGTACATGCACAAGGAGATCCACGAGCAGGCCGACGCCGTGGACCGCGCGCTGCGCGGCCGCATCGACGACCGCTTCTCCACCGTGCACCTGGGCGGCCTGAACCTCGACGCCCGCGACGCCCGCGCCGTGCGCCGGGTGAAGATCCTCGGCTGCGGCACCTCGTACCACGCCGGCCAGATCGGCGCCCAGATGATCGAGGAGCTGGCGCGGATCCCCGCCGACGCCGAGCCGGCCTCCGAGTTCCGCTACCGCAACCCGGTCGTGGACCCCGACACCCTCTACATCGCCGTCTCCCAGTCCGGTGAGACCTACGACGTCCTCGCCGCCGTCCAGGAGCTCAAGCGCAAGGGCGCCCGCGTCCTCGGCCTGGTCAACGTCGTCGGCTCGGCGATCGCCCGCGAGACCGACGGCGGCATCTACGTGCACGCCGGCCCCGAGGTCTGCGTGGTCTCCACCAAGTGCTTCACCAACATGGTGGTCTCCTTCGGCCTGCTCGCCCTGCACCTGGGCCGCACCCGCGACCTGTCCGTCGCCGACGGCAAGCGGATCATCGCGGGCCTGCGCAAGCTGCCCGGCCAGATCGAGGAGATCCTGGCGAACGAGGCGCAGATCGAGGAGCTGGCCAAGGAGTACGCCGAGGCCAAGTCGATGATGTTCATCGGCCGCGTCCGGGGCTACCCGGTGGCCCGCGAGGCCTCGCTGAAGCTGAAGGAGGTCTCGTACATCCACGCCGAGGCCTACCCGGCCTCCGAGCTCAAGCACGGTCCGCTGGCCCTGATCGAGCCCGCGATGCCGACCGTCGCGATCGTGCCGGACGACGAGCTGCTGGAGAAGAACCGCGCCGCGCTCGAGGAGATCAAGGCCCGCAGCGGCCGCATCCTCGCCGTCGCGCACCAGGAGCAGGAGAAGGCCGACCACACGATCGTCGTGCCGAAGAACGAGGACGAGCTGGACGCGATCCTCATGGGCATCCCGCTGCAGCTCTTCGCGTACTACACGGCCAAGGCCATGGGCCGCGACATCGACAAGCCGCGCAACCTGGCGAAGTCCGTCACCGTCGAGTAGTCCCGCCCCCGGGCCCGCCCCGGCGGGCCCCACAGACCCTCTCGGACCTGTCCGCACCTGTCCGCGACAGGTACGAGAGGACGGTCCTCCCCGCGCGTGCCACCACGCGCGCGGGGAGGACCGCCTCCCCTGCGCCGGCGTCGCCCTCACCCCGGCGGTGATGCCACCGGTCCCGGGAACCGTCACCTCCCGTCGGCGGCACGACAGCGTCGTGTGCCGGAGACCTACCCCTCCCGGGGGTGCGAGCCACCTCTACGCGTGAGTAGATTTCGCGGCGCGTCAAGCCGCGCATCGCGCCGGATTCGACGCCATCGGCGGTACGGCGCGGATGAGTTGACGTTTCACCCGGGCGTGTCTCACCGGGGCGCGTTTCACCGGGTGCGCCGGAACGTCCTACGGGATGACCACGACCGGCCGCTGGGCGCGCCGGGCCAGCCGGCCCGCCACCGAGCCGAAGATCCGGCCGACCAGGCCGTGCGTGGAGCCCACCACGATCGCGTCCGCCGCGTACTCCCGCCCGACCTCTTCGAGTTCATGGCAGATGTCCCCGCCACGTTCCACAAGAATCCAGGGCACTTCGGACAAATAGTCCGCGCAGGCCAGTTCCAGGCCCAGCACTTCGGTGCGGTGATCGGGAACGTCGACGAAGACCGGCGGCTCACAGCCGGCCCAGACGGTCGTCGGCAGCCGGTTGGCCACATGCACGATGATCAGGCCCGAGCCGGAACGGCGGGCCATTCCGATTGCATACGCAAGCGCTCGCTCGCTCGACATGGAGCCGTCGAAGCCCACCACGACGCCGTGCTGGAACGCCGGATCGCAGGAATGACGTGTTTCTTCCACCGCTTCGGGATGCGCCGTCTGATCGGCGATCCGCTTGCGGTCCGCGGGTTCGGAGAATTCGTGACCGGCCATCGGTGTCTCGGCGAAGGAAGCCTCGTATCGAGGGGGATCGGCGGTGGACAGGTTGGAGTTGTCGGGGGGCGCGCCCTCTGATGGATCATGGACGGCCAAATCCGTCCGGGATTCATCTTTTCAAGTGCTTACCCCCAGGGTACGGCGACACTGCCTGCCTGCCCAGAGGTCGCCGCACGGGAACGAGCCCCCGCGGGCGTTCCCCGGAGCATGCACGAGCGCGGCGCGTAGCGCAATGGCCCCGGCTCTACTCACTGGTACCCACTCCCCAGTGACCCAGGCCCCCGGGCCGCCGTTGTAGTACCGCGTACTACCTCCAGCAGCCGCCAGCAGGGAGCCGCTCGTGCCCGGAACCCGTGATGACGCCCGCGAGGACACCTCCGAGGGGCCGTCCCCCGATCCGGTGAGCGACGTGGTCCGCTGGGCGGCGTTCAGCTGCGCCCTGGTTCCGGTCGTGCTGCTGATGTGCGGCCAGTCCTTCGGCGGCGCGGCCGGCACCGCGGCCGGTCTGGTCGCCCTCACCTGCGTCTGTCACGCCCTCCTGCGCCAGTCGGCGCGGACCGCCGCCAGGGTCTCCTCGGAACAGTCGCTTCCGCACCGCGGAAGGCGCGGCCGGACGGGCGGCGGAAGCCATCGCGGGGCCCGTCATCCGGGCTCCGGATCCCCCCTCGGCTGACCCTCTCGCACGCCTGCACCCGTAGGTTTTCAGCCAAGTTCGGCCCGAACTTCACACCTTGGCCAAAGAGCCCTCCAACAGCCGGTCGACCAGCAAGGAAACGGGCCTGCAGGGCGGTTGCCGCCTACGGACAGTGGGCATGGGCGAGAGGCGTACTTTTCACCGGGGCCTGCAAGTGCAACGCTTCGTGATCGAACGCTTCGCGCCAAGTTGTCATGTCGACTTAGAGGCGGGTGGTGAACTGGTCACCGCGTCTCCAAGTGACGCAGTAGATTCGATCTTGGCCATGACCGGCGGGGGAACCGTTCAGGACCGAGGGGAAACGTGCAGGACCGAGAGGACTCGACCGCCGAGGGGGGCTTAGCGCCATGAGCCAGGACTCCACGACCGCACCGGAGGCCGCGCGCAAGCTCTCCGGACGCCGCCGCCGGGAGATCGTCGCCGTACTTCTTTTCAGCGGCGGCCCCATCTTCGAAAGCTCCATCCCGCTCTCCGTGTTCGGTATCGACCGACAGGACGCAGGAGTTCCCCGCTACCGATTGCTGGTGTGCGCGGGCGAAGATGTGCCATTGCGAACAACCGGCGGCCTGGAATTGACCGCACCGTACGGCCTGGAGGCACTCTCCAGGGCCGGCACCGTAGTCGTACCGGCCTGGCGGTCGATCACCCAGCCGCCGCCGGCCGCCGCACTCGACGCACTGCGCCGGGCCCATGAAGAGGGTGCCCGCATCGTCGGGCTGTGCACCGGTGCCTTTGTACTGGCCGCCGCGGGACTGCTCGACGGCAGGCCCGCCACCACCCACTGGATGTACGCGCCCACGCTCGCCAAGCGCTATCCGTCGGTCCACGTGGACCCCCGGGAGCTCTTCGTGGACGACGGCGACGTACTGACGTCCGCGGGCACCGCGGCAGGCATCGACCTGTGCCTGCACATCGTCCGCACCGACCACGGCGCCGACGCCGCGGGGGCCCTGGCCCGCCGCCTCGTCGTGCCACCGCGCCGCAGCGGAGGACAGGAGCGCTACCTCGACAGGTCTTTACCCGAGGAGATCGGCGCCGACCCGCTCGCCGAGGTCGTCGCCTGGGCGCTGGAGCACCTCCACGAGCAGTTCGACGTGGAGACCCTGGCCGCCCGCGCGTACATGAGCCGTCGCACCTTCGACCGGCGGTTCCGCTCGCTCACCGGGAGCGCCCCGCTGCAGTGGCTGATCACCCAGCGGGTGCTGCAGGCGCAGCGGCTCCTGGAGACCTCGGACTATTCCGTGGACGAGGTCGCCGGGCGCTGCGGCTTCCGCTCGCCGGTGGCCCTGCGCGGCCACTTCCGCCGGCAGCTGGGGTCCTCCCCCGCCGCCTACCGGGCCGCCTACCGGGCGCGCCGGCCGCAGAGCGGGCCGGACCGTCCGGAGCGGAGCGAGCGGGCGGAGCGCGTGGAGCGGGGTGAGCGCGGGGACCGGTTCGACCGGCCGGATCCCGTCGAGCACCGTTCCGGCGAGCCGTCGCTCATGGGGATGCGGCGCACGGCCATGGCTCCGGCCGCGCACGCGGTGACGGGTGCGCCCCTGGGCAGCCCGCCGCCCCATGTCGGGCACGGAGGTCACCTGGGCCATGCGCCCGGTCACGGCGGGGGTCATGGGATGAACCCCAATGATTCCGGCAAATCGGATACCGACCTCTACGCCCCACGGCTGCCCGGCCAGCGGGAGCGCCCCGTAGGGTGAGACGTATGAACGATCGCATGGTGTGGATCGACTGCGAGATGACCGGGCTCTCGCTGTCGGCCGACGCGCTCATCGAGGTGGCCGCCCTGGTCACCGACTCTGAGCTGAACATCCTCGGGGACGGCGTGGACATCGTCATCCGCCCGCCCGCCGAGGCGCTCGCCACCATGCCCGAGGTGGTGCGCCAGATGCACACGGCCTCCGGGCTGCTCACGGAGCTGGACGGCGGGACGACGCTCGAGGAAGCGGAGCGTCTGGTCCTGGAGTACATCCGTGAGCACGTCCCGGAGCCGGGCAAGGCCCCGCTGTGCGGAAACTCGGTCAGCACCGACCGCGGATTCCTGCTGCGCGACATGCCCACCCTGGAGAGTCACCTGCACTACCGGATCGTGGACGTGTCCTCGGTGAAGGAGCTGGCCCGCCGCTGGTTCCCGCGCGCCTACTTCAGCAGCCCCAAGAAGACCGGCAACCACAGGGCACTGTCCGACATCCGTGAATCGATCGCCGAGCTCCGCTACTACCGCGAGGCGATCTTCGTGCCGCAGCCCGGTCCGGACTCCGACACGGCGAAGGCCATCGCGGCCAAGCACGTCCTGCCAGTTCAGGCATAGTGACGCAGCTCGCTCCCGGCACGCGCAAAGCTGGGAGCGAGCACCCCTCCGGACCCTGTACACTTTTTCTCGGCCGGTGGGAAACGCACCGGACACGGTGGGTATAGCTCAGCAGGTAGAGCACCTGGTTGTGGTCCAGGATGTCGCGGGTTCGAGTCCCGTTACTCACCCTGATGGAGAGCCCGGTTCGCGTAAGCGGACCGGGCTCTTATCGTTTTGTAGCCCTCACGAGTGATGCACGGCGCGGCCGGGGCGAGTTCGGGGCCGGTGCGGGGAATGCTCAGGTGCCGACACCGGACGAAGGGCATGACTGATGGCAACGGGCAAAGTGAAGTGGTTCAACGCCGACAAGGGCTTCGGCTTCATCGAGCAGGACGACGGCGGCCCGGACGTGTTCGTCCACTTCTCCGCCATCCAGTCCCAAGGCTTCAAGGAGCTGCACGAGGAGGACAAGGTCAGCTACGACGTCGTCCAGGGACCGAAGGGACCGCAGGCTGAGAACGTCATCGTCGAGAGGTGACCCCGGCCTGGCCGAGCGGTCCCTACCGGCGCCGGGCGCTGGTCCTCGCGGCCGCCGCCGTGCTCCTCCTCCTCGTGAGCCTGCTCGACGGCTGCGCCCGGGACGACGGGGGCGACGACGCCGGGCGCCCCGGGCGGACCACGGTCACCATCGGCACCTTCGGTGTCTTCGGCTACCGCCAGGCCGGACTCTATGAGGAGTACGAGCGGCTGCACCCGGACGTCGTCATCAAGGAAAGCGTCATCGAGCGCAACGACGCCTACTACCCGCAGCTGCTCACCCACCTCGCCGCCGGCAGCGGACTCGCCGACATCCAGGCCATGGAGGTCGGCAACGTCCACGAGCTGGCCGCCGGCCAGGGCCGCCTCTTCGAGGACCTCTCCCGGGCGAAGGGCGTCCGGCCGTCGGACTGGCTGCCGTGGAAGTGGGCGCAGGCCACCACCCCCGACGGCCGAACCATCGGCCTCGGCACGGACATCGGGCCGATCGCCGTCTGCTACCGCAAGGACCTCTTCCGGCGGGCCGGGCTGCCCACCGACCGGGAGGCGGTCGGCAGGCTGTGGGCCGGCGACTGGCAGAAGTACATCGACACCGGCAAGGCGTACGCCCGGCGGGCCCCGGCGGGCACGGTCTTCACCGACTCGGCGGCCGGCATCTACAACGCCTCCGTCCACGCCTACCCCGAGCGCTACTACGACCGCTCCGGCCGGCCCCTCTACGCGAACTCTCCCGCGGTCAGGACCTCCTGGGACCTGGCCGTGCAGGCGGTGCGCGCCGGGCTGACGGCCCGGCTCAAGCAGTTCGAGAAGCCCTGGGACCAGGCCTACGCGAACGGCCGCTTCGCCACCGTCGCCTGCCCGCCCTGGATGCTCGGCTACATCAAGGAGAAGTCGGGCGCCGCCGGCGAGGGCATGTGGGACGTGGCCGCCGCGCCCCGGCCCGCCAACTGGGGCGGCTCCTTCATCGGGGTGCCGAAGGCGGCCCGGCACAAGGCGGCCGCGATCGAGCTGGCCGTCTGGCTGACCGCGCCCGCCCAGCAGGCCAGGCTCTTCGACCGGCAGGCCGGCATCCCCTCCACCCCGGCCTCGTACGCCATGCCGGAGGTCAGGGACGCGCGGAACCCCTATTTCGGCGACGCCCCCATCGGGCGGATCTTCACCACGGCCGCCCGGTCGGTCCCCCTGCTGGTCTTCGGCCCGAGGGAGCAGCAGATCGGCGCGGCCTTCACCGACGTCGGCATCCCCCAGGTCGAACAGCAGGGCCGGTCCCCCCGGGCCGGCTGGGCGGCGGCGCAGAAGGAGATCAAGAACGCGGTGGACGAATGACCGCCACGACCACGGTGGTGGAGGGGGCGGAAGCGGGCCCCGCGGGCCGCGACCGGGACCGCCCGGCCCCCTGGCGCAGCCGCCTCTACCGCTGGGACCTGCGCTACAGCCCGTACGCGTTCGTCGCTCCGTTCTTTGCGTTCTTCGCGGCATTCGGGCTCTTCCCCCTCCTCTATACGGGCTGGGCCTCACTGCACCGGGTGGAGCTGACGGCCCCGGACCGCATGGTGTGGGTGGGGCCGCACAACTACCTCCGGCTGCTGGACAACGACTTCTTCTGGAACGCGCTGCGCAACACCTTCACCATCGGGGTCCTCTCCACCGTCCCCCAGCTGCTGATGGCCCTGGGCCTGGCCCATCTGCTCCACTACCGGCTGCGCGCCGCGACGTTCTGGCGCGTCGCGCTGCTGACCCCGTACGCCACCTCGGTCGCCGCCGCCACCCTGGTCTTCGTCCTGCTCTACGGGCGCGACTACGGCATGGTGAACTGGGCGCTGGGCGCCCTGGGCGTCGGCCCGGTCGACTGGCAGAGCGGCACCTGGAGCTCGCGGTTCGCGGTCTCCTCGATCGTGATCTGGCGGTGGACGGGCTACAACGCGCTCATCTATCTCGCCGCCATGCAGGCGGTGCCCGACGAGCTGTACGAGTCGGCGGCGCTGGACGGGGCGTCGCGCGCGCGGCAGTTCCTGCACATCACCGTTCCGGCGCTGCGGCCGACGATCCTCTTCACCGTCGTGGTCTCGACGATCGGGGCGACCCAGCTCTTCGGCGAGCCCCTGCTCTTCGGCGGGGCGGGCGGGCAGAAGGGCGGCGCCTCGCACCAGTTCCAGACGCTCGGGCTCTACCTCTACGAGCAGGGCTGGTTCTACTACCACCTGGGGCGGGCGTCGGCCGTCGCCTGGAGCATGTTCCTCCTGCTGCTGCTCGTGGGCGCGGTCAACGTGCTGATCGCGCGCGGGCTGCGGAAGGACCGGTGAGAGGAGCCCATGGCGATGCGACCGGCCGCGGGACGGCAGCTGCGCGCGGGGCCGGTCGCCTACGCGGTGCTGGCGCTGTTCACCGCGGGCTCGCTGTTCCCCCTGGTGTGGACGGCCGTCGCCGCCTCGCGCGACAACGCCCGGCTGGCCCGCACCCCGCCGCCGCTGTGGTTCGGGGACCGTCTCCTGGAGAACCTCGGCACGGCGTGGAGCGACGCCAACATGGGGCTCGCCCTGCTGAACACCACGTTCGTGGCCGGGACGGTCGCGCTCGGCACCGTGCTCTTCTGCACGATCGCCGGCTTCGCCTTCGCCAAGCTGCGGTTCCGGCTGAAGAACGTCCTGCTGTCGCTGACCGTCGGCACGATGATGGTGCCGCCGCAGCTCTCCGTCGTCCCGCTGTTCATGGTGGTCGCCGGGCTGGGCTGGACCGACCGGCTGCAGACCGTGGTGCTGCCCACGCTGGTCAGCGCCTTCGGGGTCTTCTTCATGCGGCAGTACCTCGTGGAGGCGCTGCCCACCGAGCTGATCGAGGCGGCGCGCGTGGACGGCGCGAGCAGCTGGCGCGTGGTGTGGCACATCGTCTTCCCCGTCGCCCGGCCGGCGATGGCCGTGCTGGGGATGCTCTCCTTCGTCCAGGCGTGGAACGACTTCTTCTGGCCCGTGATCGCGCTGACCCAGGAGAACCCGACCGTGCAGGTGGCGCTCACCGGCCTCGGCCGGGGCTACGTGCCCGACCAGGCCGTGGTCATGGCCGGGGCGCTGCTGGGCACCCTGCCGCTGCTGCTGGCCTTCGCCCTCTTCGGTCGCCAGATCGTCGGCGGCATCATGCGGGGTGCGGTCAAAGGCTGATCCCCTCACTCTCCCCTCCCCTCCTCTCACCCTCGGGAGCGACCATGACCGTGACCTTTCCGCCCGGCTTCCTGTGGGGCGCCGCGACCGCCGCGTACCAGGTCGAGGGCGCGGCCCGGGAGGACGGCCGCACCCCCTCCATCTGGGACACGTTCTCCCGCACCCCGGGCCGGGTGCTGGGCGGCGACACCGGCGACACGGCCACCGGCCACTACCACCGCCGCCAGGAGGACGTGCGCCTCATGGCGGAGCTGGGGCTGGGCGCGTACCGCTTCTCCGTCTCCTGGCCGCGCGTCCAGCCCACCGGCCGCGGCCCCGCCTCCCGCCGCGGCCTCGACTTCTACCGCGCGCTCATCGACGACCTCCTGGCCCGGGGCATCCAGCCGATGCTGACGCTCTATCACTGGGACCTGCCCCAGGAGCTGGAGGACGCGGGCGGCTGGCCCGCGCGCGAGACGGCACACCGCTTCGCCGACTACGCGCTCCTGGTCGGCGAGGCGCTGGGCGACCGGGTCGGGCTGTGGACCACCCTCAACGAGCCCTGGTGCAGCGCCTTCCTCGGCTATGCCGCCGGGGTCCACGCGCCGGGCCGCACCGACGACGAGGCCGCGCTGCGCGCCGCCCACCACCTCAACCTGGCGCACGGCCTCGGCGCCGGGGCGCTGCGGTCCGTCCTGCCGGCGGGCGCCACCCTGTCCGTCGCCCTCAACACCGCCGCCGTGCGGGCCCGTACCCCCGCGCCGGGCGACCTGGACGCTCAGCGGCGCGTGGACGCCCTCGCCACCCGTATCTTCACCGAGCCCATGCTGCGCGGCGCGTACCCCGACGATCTGCTCCGTGACACCGAGCCGATCACGGACTGGTCGTTCGTGCGGGACGGCGACACGGACATCATCGGGCACCCCCTCGACGCGCTGGGCATCAACTACTACGCGCCTACAGTGGTATCAGCCGCCACTGACAATCGCCCCGCCCGCTCCGACGGGCACGGCGCGGCCGGGCGTTCCCCCTGGCCGGGCGCCGGCCGGGTGGCGTTCCACCGGCCCCCGGGCAAACGCACCGCGATGGACTGGGCCGTGGACCCCACCGGCCTGTACGACCTGCTGATGCGCTTCACCCGCGAGGCCCCCGGCCTGCCGCTGATCATCACCGAGAACGGCGCCGCCTACGACGACAAACCGGACGCGGACGGGGCGGTGCACGACCCCGAGCGCATCGCGTACCTGCACGCCCACCTCGACGCGGTGCTGCGCGCCCTCGGCGACGGGGCCGACGTGCGCGGCTACTTCCTCTGGTCGCTGCTGGACAACTTCGAGTGGGCCTACGGCTACAGCAAGCGCTTCGGCGCGGTGTACGTCGACTACGCGACCCTGGCCCGGACGCCCAAGTCGAGCGCCCACTGGTACGCCCGGGTGGCCCGGACCGGCCGCCTGACGCCGTGCTGAGGGCGGCTACTCGAAGACGGAGGGCGGCGGGGCCGGGGAGGGCCGGGCGTCGGCGTCGGTGACGGGCGCCGCGCCGCCGGTGAAGTCGGCCAGCGCGCGGCCGTGTTCGACCCGGCCCTGGTGCGGGTCGGTGGCGGCCCGCCGCGTCAGCTCGGCGACGGGCAGTTCGCGGTCGGAGGCCAGCAGCACGGCGTTGCCGAAGCGGCGCCCGCGCAGCACGGCCGGGTCGGCGGTCAGGCACAGCTCGGGAAAGACGGTCCCCACGGTCGCGATCTGCGCCTTGACGTAGGCGAGCGGCGGGCCGTCGGCGAGGTTGGCGGCGTAGAAGCCGCCCGGGCGCAGCACCCGGCGGACCTCGGCCGCGAACTCGGTGCTGGTCAGGTGGGCGGGCGTGCGGGCGCCGCTGAAGACGTCCGCGATGATCAGGTCCGCCCAGCCGTCCGGCAGCTTGCCGAGCCCCTCGCGGGCGTCGCCGCCGCGCACCCGGATGCGCCAGGTGCTCTCCAGGGGCAGCTCGGTGCGGACGAACCGCACCAGCGGGGCGTCGATCTCGACGATCTGCTGGGTGGAGCGGGGGCGGGTGGCGGCGACGTAGCGGGCGAGCGTGAAGGCGCCGCCGCCCAGGTGCAGGGCCTGGACCGGCTTTCCGGGCGGTGCGACGAGGTCGGCGATGTGGCCGAGCCTGCGCTGGTAGGCGAAGTCGAGGTGGGACGGGTCGTCGAGGTCCACATGGGACTGCGGGGCCCCGTCGATCAGCAGGGTCCGGCCGCGCGGGCGGTCACGGTCCGGCACGAGCTCGGCGAGACCGCCCTCGACCTGCGCGGTCACCGCTTCCGCGGTGCGCCCGCGACCTTGTTTCTGCTTGCCTTTCGCCACCCGTCAAGTATCGCCGGTGGCGCGCGGCGCTCCGGCCGTCGGTGGTGGCCCGGCGGAGGAGGGGCTCAGCGGCAGCGGTCGACGGCCTCGATCGTGCGGGCGGCCTCGCCGAGGGCGGCGCGCAGCACGACGGGGTCGGTGGCCCAGGCGTAGGCCGCGTCGGGTGCGACGAGCCAGCCGGTGCCCTTGACGGGCGGCATGTCGGCTCCCGCGCGCGGCTCGCGTCCGTAGGTCTGGGTGCAGGCGCTGCCCGGTACGTCCCAGCGGTCGGCGGTGCCGGGCGGGACGAGGAAGCCGAGGGTGCCGCCCTCGCCGTCGTGGAGCACGGGCCCGACGCCGTCGCGCAGCCGGAGGATGTCGACCGCCTCGAGGCCCTGCCGGGCGGGGACGGTGACGAGGTCGCACGGCCGGCCGTCCCCGGCGGGCGCCTGCGTCGGGTAGGGGGACGGGCCGTGGTCCTGACGCGGCCGGTGCAGCGCCGTCGTCCGTGAGCCGCCGCCGATGTCCACTCCGGCCTCCACCACGGGAAACCCTCCTCACGCCAGTGCCACTCCGCGTCGAGCGCGCTCACGCTCGGAGGGTTCAACGGCCGTGGGCGTCAACGGCTACGGCGCCATGCCGCGCCAAAGGATGGCAGTTCATGGCGGATGACAGGTGGGATATCCGGTTTGTAGCCAAACCGGCCGTAGTGGTCCCGCCACAGCCGGTACGGTCATCACGCCACACGGCAGCACAGCCGCCCGCCCCGCGGGTTGCCCCCGGGGCGGCTCGCCAGGGAGAGGGTCCGCCATGGCGTCGCACCGCGCGTCCTCGTCACCACGCCCCAACGCCGCCTTCCGTGAACTGCGCGGGCAGCGCTCACCAGGGGAGTTCGCGGCGGCGGTGCGGCGGGCGGGCCGCGAGATCGGCGAGCACGTCTCGTGCGACGCACGCTATGTCGGGCGCGTCGAGTCGGGCGAGATCCGCTGCCCCAACTACGCCTACGAGCGGGTGTTCCGGCACATGTTCCCCGGCCGCGAGCTGGCGGACATGGGCTTCGCACCGCGCGAATCGGTACGTGGACGGGGGGCGCGAAAAAAGGGTTCCGCGCCGTCCGGGCAAACCGAGAGCCCCGCCGAAAGCCGTACCTCCCCCGGGGAGGACGGGGCCTTCCGGCGCGGCTCCCGCAGCAACTTCGACAGCAACGAGGAGAGCGACGTGTTGCGTCGCGCGTTCATGACCTCCGGCACGGCCGCCATGGCCGCCGCCTCCCTGGGCGCCGCCCCCGGCACCCGAGGCCCGCGCCGCGCGGGCGAGTCCGATGCCTGCGCCGTCGAGCAGGCGGTCCGGCAGATCCGGGTGCTCGACGACCGGCACGGCGCGGACGGCCTCTACCGGCGCGCCGCCCGCCCGCTGAAGGCGGCCTACGAGCTGCTGGACGCCCAGACCCGGCGGCAGTCGGTGGCGGACCGGCTGCACGCGGGGGCGGGCGAGCTCGCCATCTCGGTGGGCTGGCTGGCCCATGACTCGGGCCGCTTCTCCGACGCGCGCTCGCACTACGCGGAGGCGCTGGCGACCGCCCGGGTGGCCGGCGACCCGGCGCTGGAGGCGCACGCCTTCTGCAACACCGCCTTCCTCGCCCGGGACGCCGGGCGGCCCCGAGAGGCGGTGCGCGCCGCGCAGGCCGCGCAGCGGGCCGGCGGGCGGCTGGGCTCGGCGCGGCTGATGTCCCTGCTGGCCCTGCGGGAGGCCGGCGGCTGGGCGCGGCTCGGTGACGGGCCCGCGTGCGAGGAGGCGCTGCTGCGCGCGCGCACGCTCTTCGAGCGGGGGCCGGACGACGCGGACCCGGAGTGGATGACCTTCTTCGGCGAGGCGGAGCTGGAGGGCCTGGAGGCCCAGTGCTGGTCCGCCCTCGGCGACTGGAAGCGGGCCGCGGAGCACGCGGATCGGGCGGTGGACCTGCAGGACCCGCACTTCGCGCGGAACATCGCCCTCTACACCGCCCAGCTGGCGGGCGACCTGGCCCGCGGCGGCGCCCCGGACGAGGCGGCCGCCGCCGGGTGCCGGGCGCTGGACCTGCTGGAGGAGGTCCAGTCGTCCCGGGTCCGCACCATGCTGACCGCCACGGCGCGGCAGCTGCGCCGGCACGCGCAGGACCCGGTGGTCGCGGACTTCCTGGCCCGTCACCAGCCCGTCGCGCAGGCCGGGTAGGCGGGGCGGCCGGGCGGAGCGGGGCGGCCGGGCGGAGCGGGCCGCCCTTCCGCCGCAGGGTCAGCCGAGGTGGCCGGTGTCGTTCAGGCGCACCAGCGCGGGGGCGCCGTAGGCCCAGCCCAGGACGGACAGCGACGTCGGGTCGAGGCGGATGCGGGAGCCGAAGAAGATGTCCTCGCCCAGCCAGCGGGCCACGATCGTGCGCAGGATGTGGCCGTGCGCGAAGACCAGGACGTCGCGGTCGGCCGAGCGGGCCCACTGGACGACCTCGTCCGCCCGGGCGGCGACCTGCTCGCGCGTCTCGCCCTCGGGGACGCCGTCGCGCCAGATGAGCCAGTCGGGACGGCCCGCCTTGATCTCGGCCGGCGTCATGCCCTCGTAGGCGCCGTAGTCCCACTCCATCAGGGCGTCCCAGTCCGTCGCCCGGTCCCCGAAGCCGGCCAGCTCGCAGGTCTCCTTGGCGCGCGCCAGCGGGCTCGTGCGCACCTCGACGTCCGGCAGGGCGTTCCACGGCGCGCGGTGCAGCCGCTCGCCGAGCAGCTCGGCGCCGCGCCGCCCCTCGTCGAGCAGCGGGATGTCCGTGCGGCCGGTGTGCTTCCCGGACAGCGACCACTGCGTCTGTCCGTGCCGGGCCAGCAGGATGCGCGGTGCCATGGCGAGGGCCCCTTCACAAGTTTTCGGTGACTTTCGCGACAGTTCCGGCATGGCGCCGGTTCAGTCCAGCCCACATCATCACTCACTTCACCCTCAGGCAACCCTCTGGCCAGCGACGGCGTCTCCTCTCCCGCCAGCTCGGGGTTCCGGGAAAGTCACGGGGCGGTGTGCGCGCAATGTGGCGTACACCGTACGGTTGCAAGCGCGCTTGTTGGCCGCCTGAACAAATGGAGAGCCGTCCGGATGTACCGCACCGCACCACTCGGGAAGCGGCCGCGCTGGTGGACCGAACTGCCACTGATAGCCGTGGTGTACGGGCTGTACTCGGCGGGCCGGCTCCTGGTCCGGGGAGACGTGCAGTCGGCCGTGGATCACGGCCTCGCGATCCTCGACCTTGAAAAAACGTTCCGAATAAACTTCGAGCACCCGCTCAACCGGCTGTTCACCGGCCATCCCGCGCTCGGCATACCCGCCGACTTCGCGTACGCCGCCCTGCACTACCTCCTCACCCCCGCGCTGCTGGTCTGGCTCTTCCGACGCCGCCCCGACCACTACCGCCGGATGCGGACCTGGCTGATGGCCTCCACCCTCATCGGCCTCATCGGCTTCACCCTGCTGCCCACCTGCCCGCCCCGCCTCCTCGACGGCACCTACGGCTTCGTCGACACGATGCACCAGTACTCCGAGTACGGCTGGTGGGGCGGCGACGCCAGCGCCCCGCGCGGCCTGGGCGGGCTCACCAACCAGTACGCGGCCATGCCGAGCCTGCACGTCGGCTGGGCCCTGTGGTGCGGGGCGGTGCTCTGGCGCCACGGCCGCGCCACCTGGGCGAAGGTCGTGGGCGTGGCCTATCCGCTCGCCATCACCCTCGTGGTGATGGGCACCGCCAACCACTACTTCCTCGACGCCGTCGCCGGCGCCGCCGTGATGGGCGCGGGCTTCCTGCTCGCGAAGCCCGCGCTGCGGCTCGCCGACCGGATCCGCTCCCGCCGCGCCGGCGCCGCGCCCGCGGAAACCACCGGGACGCCCGCGATTGTCAGTGGCGGGTGCGAGACTGCGGCGGGTACTGCGCTTGTCCGGACGACCTCCCCCGGCTCCCCGGCCGGAGCCGGCCGTCCGGGAGCGCCGGAGAGACTTCGCGAGGCGGACGCCAGTGACCAGATCCCCCGTCAGCCGGCCCGGGGCGAGGCCGGAGACAGCCGCACCGACGACGCTGCGACAGCGGCTCGCTGAGCTGCGCGGCCCGGCCGTCGCACCACAGCCGCTCGACGCCCGGGCGCTCGCGGCGCTGGCCGCGAACCCCGGCTGCCACCGCCGGGCCCTGCTGGACGGCGCCGGCGTCGACAAGGCGGCCCTGGCCGGGGCGCTCGGCTCGCCCGCGACGTTCGGACAGTCCCAGTTCGCGTTCGTGCGCGGCCACGCCTTCGAGGCGCGCGTGAAGGACGACGGCGGCACCGGACTGATCCGCCTGCTGTGCGAGCGGCTCGGCGACGGCCCGGCCCCGCCGCCCGGACCGGGCGACGTCGACACGCCGGACCTCGCCGCCTCCGGGCCCGAGGGGCGCACGGCCCGCACCGCCCTCGCCCTGCGCGAGGCCACGGCCGCCGGCCGGTGGGCGCTGCTGGACCACCCCATGCTGGCCCTGTCCGTCGCCGGCACGCCCGCGTACCTCGAGCCGGACGCCGTCGTGGTCCACCCCGACGGCGGCTGGACGGTCGTGGAGATCAAGTCCTTCGCCATGGTCGACGGCGCGGCCGACGCGGCGAAGGTGGGGGCGGCCGCCCGCCAGGCGGCGGTGTACGCACTGGCCCTGGAGCCGGTCGCCGAGCGCGTCGACGGCGCCTCGGTCCGCCACCGCGCGCTGCTGGTCTGCCCGAAGAACTTCTCCAACCTCCCGGACGCCGCCCTCGTCGACCTCCGCAAGCAGCTGGCCACGACACGCCGTCAGCTGGACCGGCTGACGGGCGTCGCCGACATCGCCGACGGCCTTCCGGAGGGCACGACCTTCGACCTCTGCCTGGCCGACGACGGACGGACGCCCACCCGGCCGGCCGAGGAGCTCGCCGCCGCGGTCGACGCCGTCGGCGCGGCGTACGCCCCCGAGTGCCTGGCGGCGTGCGAGCTCGCCTTCCACTGCCGCGCCCGGTCCCGGGCGGCGGACGCGGTGCAGACCCTGGGCCGCGCCCTGCGCGCCGAGCTCGGCGGTCTGACCACGATCGAGGCGGTCCTCGCGGCGGCGGCCGGCGAGGCGGGCGACCCCGCCGATCCGGCGGTCGCCGCGCTGCGCCGCGCGGCACGGCTGCGGGCGGAGTCGCTGGAGACGGCGGGAGCGGCGTCATGTCCCTGATCGGCACCCTCGCCCGGCTGGAGGCCGCGCGGGACGGGCGGGCCCGGCCGCTGGCCACCGTGCGGCACCGGCACATCGCCGGGAAGCCGCTGGTGTTCGTGCCGCTGACCACCGCCGGCGAGGCCGGTGCCCCGCTCGGAGCGCTCGTGGGCACCGAGCGGGACGCCCCCCGCCTGCTCGTCGTGGCCCAGCCGCGCGACCGCGACCTGCGCTCCGCGTTCCTCGCGGAGCTGGCCGACGCGATGCTGCCCCACATCGAGGAGTTCGCCGACGCCGTCGAGCGCGAGGAGCGCAAGGAGACCGACCCCGCGACCGGCAGGAAGGTGCCGGTGGAGGTCGAGCTGTGCGCGGACGCGCCGCAGCTGGTGGTGCCGAGCGCGGCGGGCGTGGAGTACGTCCGGCTGCTCGGCCGCTCGATGCGCTTCCGCCGCACCGCCGAGCAGGACCCGGACGCGCCGCACCCGGCTCCCCCTCGGGTTCCCCTGCTCGGGCGCTGGCTGACGCACTTCGGGGAGCGGTCGCGCGTCCCGGGCTCGTCGCTGCTCCTGGCGATGACGCAGGTCCTGGGCCGCCACTGGGCCACCGGCCAGAGCGTCCTGGAGGACCAGCACCTGGGCGCGCTGCTGGCCTGGATCGACCCGCCGGAGGAGACGTCCGGCGCCGCGGCCGCCCTGCGGGCGGAGCTGGCCCGCGATGCCGAGGGCCTCCTGGTCCACCCGCCCGCCGGCCCCGCCACGGACCCGGTCTTCGACAACAAGCGGCTGGCTCCCGCCATCGCCCGCTACGACCAGGCACGCACGGAGGTCCTCCGGTCGTCGCCGCACCGGTTCACGACGGCCCACCGGGCGCTGGCCGGCGCCGAGCTGGAGATACGCGATCTTCTTCTGGGGCAGCTGCGCCCCACCTGGGACGCCGTCTGGCACGGCATCGACCTGCTGCGCGCCCTGCCCGAGGGTGCCCGCGTCGGCGAGCGCTGGAAGCGCGACCGCTGGTCGTACACCGCGCACCGCGACCGCGTCCGCGCCGGCGAGCCCCCGCAGCCGCGGCGGGACGACGCCGTGACGGCGGCCCGCAAGCTGTCCGCCCGCGAGACCGCGCAGGCCCAGCTGGACGCGCAGGAGGCGCTCGACGATCCGCTGGTGATGGCCGGGCGGCGGCTGGCGGGCGAGGCCTTCGCCGGGCGGGTCACCGATGTGGTCATGGAGTATTCGGAAGCGAAGATTCCGCGTCCGCGGCCGCTGGTGACGCTCCGCACGCAGGACGCCCCGCACGTCGCCGACGGCGTGAAGCTGCACCGCGCGCTGCCGGACGGCAGGGCGCAGTCCGCCGAGTTCGTCTCCCACGGGCCGGACGGCTCCCTGACCGTACGGCTGACCGGCGGCATGGGGCGCGGCAAGGTCCCGGAGGCCGGCTCCGTGCCGGAGCCGGGGGACCAGGTGTGCTGGACCCTCTTCGAGCACGCGCCCAGGGGCGGCCCCGAGCTGCCCGAACCCGAGCAGACGCCCTGGACCCACGGCGGCCCGCCGGCCGCCGCGGCCGAGGCCCCCGACCCGGTGACCGCGGAGGACCACCTGTGACCGTACGCATGGCGCGCGGGCGCGCCTTCGACCCCGGCCGGGCGGCGGCCGAGGCCACGGACGCGATCCTGCGCGACACCCTGCACGGCCCGCACCGGGGCGTCGTCGTGGACTCCCCGCCCGGCGCCGGGAAGTCGACGCTGGTGGTCCGGGCCGCCCGGGAGCTGGCCGCCGCCGGCCGCCCGCTGATGATCGTCGCCCAGACCAACGCGCAGGTCGACGACCTCGTGCTGCGCCTGGCCAAGCAGGACCCCGACCTGCCGGTCGGCCGGCTGCACAGCAGCGAGCGCCGCCCCTACGACCCGGCCCTCGACGCGCTCGGCTCGGTCGTCCCCTCGGCGAAGGCGGCCGACCTCGCCGGGCTGGACGTCGTGGTCTCCACGGCCGCGAAGTGGGCCCACACCAAGATCGCCGAGCCCTGGGGGCACGCCATCGTCGACGAGGCGTACCAAATGCGCTCGGACGCGCTGCTGGCCGTGGCGGGGCTGTTCGAGCGGGCGCTGTTCGTGGGCGACCCCGGGCAGCTCGACCCCTTCAGCGTGGTCGGCGCGGAGCAGTGGGCGGGGCTGTCGTACGACCCGTCGGCGAGCGCGGTCAGCACACTGCTCGCCCACAACCCCGGGCTGCCGCAGCACCGGCTGCCGGTCTCCTGGCGGCTGCCCGCCTCCGCCGCGCCGCTGGTCTCGGACGCCTTCTATCCGTACACGCCCTTCCGCAGCGGCACCGGCCACGGCGAGCGGCGGCTCGCCTTCGCGGTGACCTCGGACGGCTCCGGACCGGACCGGGTGCTGGACGAGGCGGCGGAGTCCGGGTGGGGCCTGCTGGAGCTGCCCGCGCGCCACACGCCCCGTACGGACCCGGAGGCGGTGAGCGCCGTCGCGCACGTCGTCCGGCGGCTGCTGGACCGCGGCGGGGCCGTGACCAGCGAGAGCTCGCCGGACCCGGCCCCGCTGACGGCGGAGCGGATCGCGGTGGGCACGGCCCACCGCGACCAGGCCGCGGCCGTGCGCGCGGCCCTGGCGGAGCTCGGCGCCGGCGGGGTCACGGTGGACACGGCCAACCGGCTCCAGGGGCGCGAATTCGACGTCACGGTGGTGCTGCACCCCCTGTCGGGCCGCCCCGACGCGACGGCGTTCCATCTGGAGACGGGCCGGCTGTGCGTCCTGGCCTCGCGGCACCGGCACGCGTGCATCGTGGTCTGCCGGGCGGGCGTCGACCGTCTGCTGGACGACCATCCCGCCACGGAACCGGTGCAGCTGGGGGTGACGGTGAAGTTCCCGGACGGCTGGGAGGCCAACCACGCGGTCCTCGCCCACCTGGCCGAGCACCGGGTCCGGTGGCAGCCGTGACGCCGCCGGAGCGGCCGTAGGAAACAGTCGCCGGCGGCCCTGAACGGGGTCGTGGGGCGGGGGCGCACTTGCGCGCGGCAGGACAATGGATGACGGTGCAGACGATTCTGGAGGTATGTACATGTGCGAGCCGAAGCAGGCTCCCGGCGCGCAGGAGAGTGCTCCGCGCCGCCTGAAGCCCGCGCAGCTGCTCTTCGAGCCACCCGAGGCCGTCGCCGATCCGGAGCACTTCTTCGACCTCGAGTCGATCGAGGACCCGCGTGAGCTGCTGACCCGCTCCACCGAGCTGGCACTGGCCTTCCGCGCGGCAGCGGACCGGGCGACGGAGTACCAGGCGGTGGCGGCGGCTCAGCTCGCCGATCCCCGGCGTTTCGACAGACTGCCGACGGCCGTCATCGCCGAGCGTGCCGAGTGGAGCGAGGACTACGCGAAGAAGATGGTCGAGTTCGGCCGTGACCTGCTGCGCGGCAGCAGCGCCCGCGACTGATCCGCACGGCCCATGATCTCGATCATGGGCCGTTGGCATATGCGGCGCACACCGTAGCGCACCCCCCGCGACCCTGTCCCGATTTCCCCGAACTCCCCCGGGCGCACCCCGCCGGGCCGCCGACCATGGGGCCATGACCTCCTGGCCGCACGATCCGCGCCCCGACCGCCCCCGGCCCGCCGCCCCCCACGTCCCGCTCGCCGGGGCCGACTGGCTCGCCTCCGCCAGCCGCTTCCCCCGCAGCGTCCACGCCCTGTGGGCCGAGGACCCGCTGGCCACGGTCATACTGCCCTGCGGCACCGCGTTCGACGTGATCGACGCCCCGATGCTGTTCGGCCGCCGGATGCTGGACCGGCTGTGGTCACCGGCGGGCCCGGGCACGGGTCCGGTCGCCGCGCAGCGCGGCCGGCTCCTGCTGTTCGCCGCGCCCGGCACGGCCCAGCGGCTGCCCGCGCTGCTGGCCTGGGAGGAGTGGGGCGGCGAGGGCCGGGCGGCGCCGCCCCCGCTGCTCTCCTACGGTACGGGCGACGCCGTGACCGTCCCGCCGCTGTGCCCGCCGCCCGCGGGGCTCGAGCCGACCCCGCCCACCAGCCGCTGGCTGGTCGTCCCGGACAGCCGCAGCCCCTGGCTCCCGGCGGCGGACGTCCTGCTGTGGGCCTGCGTACGGGCCGCGCGGACGACCCCTGTACCCACCCCCGCGGCGGGCTGAAACATACGGATTTTCTTTCCACCGGACCGGGGTGCTAAAGTCTTCCACGTCAGCAGGCGCCGCTAGCTCAGTTGGTTAGAGCAGCTGACTCTTAATCAGCGGGTCCGGGGTTCGAGTCCCTGGCGGCGCACAGACAGACGAAGGCCCTCACCTCTCGGTGAGGGCCTTCGTCGTGTCCGGGTCCGGGCGGTGCGCAAGGATTCACCTCCGGCTCACCCGGACCTTCCACGCCCCGGTCACCGTGTGCCCCACCACGTCCACCCGCACCCCGTCCGCGGTCAGCGACTCCCCCGTGACCAGCGGCGCGTCCGCCAGCGGCGGGTAGACCGACTCGCCCCAGCAGGCATGGGTGCCCGGATGCCCGTCCAGCACCTGGACCGGCCCGCCGCCCGAGGCGGTGTCGCTGCGCACCCGGTAGACCAGCACGCCCTCCGTACAGGTGGCGGCGTCGTTGCCGGAGGCGCCCCGCGCCTCGACGACGATCGCGCTGGTCGCCCCCGTCCGGGCCACCACCATGCGGGTGCGCCCGTCCGCGCCGGGCCGCATCGGGGCCTCGAGCGGCTGGAGGATGTGCGCCGAGTTGCCGGAGCGGCTGACGCAGTCGACCTGCCGGGGACCCAGCCAGCCCAGCTTCCACTTGTGCCAGCCGAAGGGGTCCGAGGCCAGCCCGAACTGGCTGCCCATGAGGTCCCAGTCGCCGACGTGGGTGTCCCAGTCGCCCTTGCCGTCGGTCGGCCGGTGGTAGAGGTCGGGCAGGTCCAGGACGTGCCCGGTCTCGTGGGCGAGCACGTTGCGGTCCGGCGGGTGGTGCTCGAAGACCGTCACGACGCGGCGCAGCTCCGTGCCGTCGACGGCGATCGGCTCCTCGAGGTTGACGACCTTGGTCGCGTCGGAGTCGACGCCCGGGGCGTCGGGGTCGGCGACGAGGTAGACGAGGTTGTAGCGCCGGAAGTTCACGTCCCGGTCCACGGCGGCGATGGCGTCCCGCAGATAGGCGGAGCGCTGTTCGCCGTCCCAGTCGCGCTGTATGTGGTAGTCGCCGGAGGGCCGGGGCATCCGGAACCACCGCTTCAGGGGATGGGCGCGCAGGGTGAACCGCCCGTAGGACGCCCGCTCGAAGAAGCGGGACGTGCCGGGGAAGTGGTCGGCGGCGAGCTTTTCGGGGGAGACGGCGGGCTTGGAGTCGGGGAACGACAGGAAGACCATGACGGCGTCGAGCCGGCCGACGGGCCGGGGGTAGTCCGTGTTCCAGGAGTCGACGCCCTCGGAATGGTGGGCCTGGCTGCGCGGCAGCGCGCAGGGCCCGCCGGGGCCCGCCGCGTGCGCCGGGGAGGCGGCGAGGCTGGTGGCGATCGCGCACAGGCTGGTGAGCACGGCACCCGCGCGCTGCAGCCGGGACCGCTCGACGCGGCGCGGCCGCGGCCGGTCCACTCCCATGGGTGTCAGCGGACGCACCACGTCGACCTCCGGGGACGGAATCGGGAGACCTCACCCACCCTCTTGTTATTTGCGGTGTTATGCCCCGTTTCACTACCCCAGTCGAGTGACTAAGCCGACTTCTGGGTACATCACACACAGTCACAGATGGTCAATCGAGAAGACGCAACCATGCAGCTTCAGACGTGATCGCACATGGATGTGCATGGACGCGCAGAAACGGTCGGACCCCTGCCTGCGGCTCCACCCCTCGCGGCCGGGCCGCTGGAACGGTCCCTGCGCGGGCTCTATGCTCGCCACACTTCCAGCACGGAATCCCCCTACAGACGGCCATTTGCCGCCTTTTCCACCACGCGTACGAGACTCATGAAGACCCGCACGGGATCCGTGCGGAAACGAATGCCACGCGGGAGCGAACGTTGAGCGGAACACTCGACGGCCAGGGCGGCACGCCCGGTACGACGCCGCCAGTCGTCACGCAACGTCACGTCACTTCGAATGATTTCCGCGCTGCCTTCCGAGCCGCGCACCTCGGTATGGCCGTCGTCGGCCGCGACGGCCTCGTACGCACCGCCAATGACGCCCTCGGCGCGCTCCTGGGCACCGACCCCGCCCACCTCCAGGACTCCCCCGCCGCCGAGTTCACCGGTCTGCGCGAGGACTCCCGCACCTGGAGCGCGTACCGGGACGTCCTGCTGGGCCGCCGTGACCGGCTGCACTGCACCCGCCGGCTCCGGCAGCCGGACGGGCAGGGGGTGTGGGCGGAGGTGACCGTCACCGCGCTGCCCGACAGCCGCGACGCGCTGCTGTCGGTGGCCGACGTCTCCGACCGGCGCGATCTGCGCGCCCGGCTGCGCCACCTGCGGATGCACGACCCGGTGACCCGGCTGCCCAACCGCAGTCTCTTCTTCGAGCGCCTGGCCGCCGCGCTGGCCGCGGCCGCCGTCTCCCGCGGCGGCAGCGGCCGGATCGGGCTGTGCTACCTGGACCTGGACGGGTTCAAGGCCATCAACGACACCCTCGGGCACCGGGCCGGCGACCGGCTGCTGGTCGCGGTGGCCAGACGGCTGACCGAGTGCGCGGCCCCCGGCGGCCACCTGGTGGCGCGGCTCGGCGGCGACGAATTCGCGCTGCTGGTCGAGGAGTCCGCCGGCACCCAGCAACTGGTCGACCTCGCCGCGGACGTACAGAACAGGCTGTCCCGGCCGTTCGAGGTGGCGGGGCAGCGGCTGGCGGTCTCGGCCAGCATCGGCGTGGTCGAGCGCCCGGCGGCCGGGACGCACGCCACCGAGCTGATGCAGGCGGCGGACACCACGCTCTACTGGGCCAAGGCGGACGGCAAGGCCCGCTGGACGCTCTTCGACCCCGAGCGCAACGCCCACCGGATGACCCGGCAGGCCCTCTCCAGCACCCTGCGCCCGGCGGTCGAACGGGAGGAGTTCGCCCTGCAGTACCAGCCGCTGGTGGGGCTGGACGACGGGGTCGTACGGGGCGTGGAGGCGCTGGTGCGCTGGCACCACCCGCAGTTCGGGACGCTGGCGCCGAACCGCTTCATCGGCCTGGCGGAGGAGACGGGCGCCATCGTGCCGCTCGGCCGCTGGGTGCTGGCGACCGCCTGCCGCCAGGCCCGCCGCTGGCAGCTGGACCACCCCGCCGAACCGATCCTGGTCAGCGTGAACGTGGCGGTGCGTCAGGTGTGGGACTCGGACCTGGTGGCGGACGTGGCGGCGATCCTGGCGGAGACCGGGCTGCCGCCCCGGCTGCTCCAGCTGGAGCTCACCGAGTCGGCGGTGATGGGATCCGCGGGCCGGCCGCTGCAACAGCTGCAGGCGCTGAGCGACATGGGGGTCGCCATCGCCATCGACGACTTCGGCACCGGCTACTCCAACCTCGCCTACCTCAGCCGCCTGCCCGTCTCCACCCTCAAGCTCGACGGCTCCTTCGTCAGCGGCTTCCGCACCGAGGAGCACCCCAACCCCGCCGACGAGACGATCGTGGAGGCCCTCGTCCAGCTCGCGCACCGCCTGGGTCTGACGGTCACGGCGGAGTGCGTGGAGAGCGCGGAGCAGGCCGAGCGCCTGGGGCGGATCGGATGCGACACGGGGCAGGGCTGGTTCTACTCCCGGCCCGTGCCGGCGGAACGCATCGACGCGCTGCTCAGCACGGGCGTACGCCCCTGAAGGGGGCGCCGACGCCCCGCCGGCCGGGCCGCACCCCCGTGTCGGCC
This sequence comes from Streptomyces griseocarneus, assembly GCF_014655595.1. Lineage (GTDB taxonomy): Bacteria > Actinomycetota > Actinomycetes > Streptomycetales > Streptomycetaceae > Streptomyces > Streptomyces griseocarneus. The sequence continues at coordinate 252,949 of NZ_BNBL01000008.1, forward strand.
CGCCCGGCGGAGCGCCCCCCGCGCCTCAGGCGCCGGGAAGCCCGAACGCGTCGGCTATCAGCTCGTAGCTGCGCAGCCTCGCCTCGGGGCCGTGGATGTTGGCCGTGATCATCAGCTCGTCCACGCCGGTCCTCTCGGCCAGCGAGGTCAGCCCCTCGCGCACCTCGTCCGGCGTGCCGAAGACGACGTTGCCCAGCCAGTCGGCGACGAATTCCTGCTCGGCCAGGCCGAACGCGTGCGAGGCGGCCTCCTCGGGCGAGGGCACCAGGCCCGGGCGTCCGGTGCGCAGGCGGAGCATGGCCAGCGCGCCGGTGAGGACCTGACGGCGGGCCTCCTTGGGGTCGTCGGCGGCCAGCGCCTGGACGCCGATCTTGGCGTACGGGCGGTCGAGGACGGCGGACGGCCGGAAGGATTCGCGGTACAGCTCGAGGGCGGGCAGGGTGTTGGCCGCCGAGAAGTGGTGGGCGAAGGAGAAGGGCAGGCCGAGCAGTCCGGCCAGGCGGGCGCTGAAGCCCGAGGAGCCCAGCAGCCAGATCGAGGGCCGGTCGGCGCGCTGCACCCCGCCGGGCACCCGGCCCTGGATCGGCCCGGGAACGGCGTGGATGCGGGCGTAGGGGTGGGCGTCGGGGAAGTCGTCGTCCAGGAAGCGGGTCAGCTCGGACAGTTGCTCCGGGAAGTCGTCGGCGCCCTGCGGCAGCCGGTCCTGGCGGCGCAGCGCGGCGGCGGTCGCGCCGTCGGTGCCGGGCGCCCGGCCGAGGCCGAGGTCGATGCGGCCGGGGGCCAGGGCCTCGAGCGTGCCGAACTGTTCGGCGATCACCAGCGGGGCGTGGTTGGGCAGCATCACACCGCCGGAGCCGAGGCGTATGCGCTCGGTGTGGGCGGCGACGTGCGCCAGGATGACGGCCGGGGAGGAGCTGGCGACCCCGGGCATGGAGTGGTGTTCGGCGACCCAGAAGCGGTGGTACCCGCGCCGCTCGGCCAGGCGCGCGAGCTCCACCGTGGTGCCGAGCGCCTGCCGGGCGGTCCGGCCGGTGCCGACCGTGGCGAGGTCGAGAACCGACAGGGCCACGGGGGCGCTGCCGAGGGGTTCGGCCCGGATGATGTCGTCGTCCCGCACGTCGGCCACGGTGGCCCGCCTCCCTGATTGAGCAAGAACCCTGTTCGGACAGGTGCTGTCCCGGGCGCGCGTCGCGCACCCCGACCGGCCACAACCGGAGACACTCTCCGATTATTCCGGCGGGCCCCGGGCGGACCCCGGTCGGCAATCTCAGGACGGAGGCATATGCCAAGGTCGCAAAGCCCAGGACAGAGGTACGGGCGGTGCGTTCATTCTGTTCAACACCACCTCCCGGAAGCCGGATTCACCCTTATCGTGGAGAGCGGGACACCCACAGGAACATCGCTAGGGGGAGACCGTGGCGCTCAGGCCCGAGCCGACCGCACCGTTCCACTCGGTGCAGTACGCCCTGCGCGTGCTGGAGACGGTCGCCAAGTACACCGGCGGCGTGAGCGAGGCCCAGATCGCCCGCGAGACCGGACTGCCCGCCGGGCACCTCGCCCACCTGCTGCTGATGCTCCGCCGCGAGGAGTACGTCGAGCGCACCGGCGACGGGGCGTACGTCACGGGCGAGGCGCTCACCCTGCTGAGCTCGGGCGGCGACCGCAAGAAGGCGCTGGCCGCCAAGCTCCAGCGGTCCCTGCACGCACTGCGCGACACCGTCGGCGCGGCCGTCTACCTCAGCAGCTACGTCGACGGCGAGATCCGGATCACGCAGTACGCGGACGGGCCGCGCACCCCCAAGGTCAACGAATGGGTCGACTTCCTCTCCGCCGGACACGCCACGGCGCTGGGCAAGTGCCTGCTGACCCAGCTCGACCAGGACGACCGGCGCGACCACCTCTCCCGGCACCGCACCGCCCGCCTCACCTCCCGCACGATCACCAGCGAGAAGGTCCTCTTCAGCCGGCTGGCCGCCCAGCCCGCCACCGTCCCGGTCCTCGACCTCCAGGAGTACGCGGTGGGCACGGTCTGCGCGGCCGTCCCGATAACGGCGGGCCGCTCGGTGGGCTCGCTGGGCCTGTCCCTGCCGCTCGAGCACGCCCACCGGCTGCGCCAGGCGGCGGACACGCTCAACCGGCACGCCGCGCCCATGCTGCTGTCGCTGGCCCTGTAGCGCGGGGCCGGGGCGCCCCTCGCGGCGCGCGGCAGAGCGGGGGTCCGAGGGACTGGTGTGACCGGTGGTTCGGAGCACCCCCGGACATCAGGTAGAGTTTTCTCTGTCAGCAGGCGCCGCTAGCTCAGTTGGTTAGAGCAGCTGACTCTTAATCAGCGGGTCCGGGGTTCGAGTCCCTGGCGGCGCACAGACAGTCGAAGGCCCCCACCGATCGGTGGGGGCCTTCGTCGTACGGCCCGTAGCATGGGGCCGGCGAGGACCGGGACGAAGCGGAAAGGAGGGGCGCGCGTGTCACAGCGACGCCGCCCGACGGCAGCCGCCGTGCTCCTGCTCCTCCTCGCCGCCGTCTTCGCCCCCTCCCTGTGCGGAGTCGCCCCCTCCGTCCACGCGACGGCGGGCACGTCCGCACTGTCCGCGGCCAGCGCCCACTCCCCCGCCCCGGCCGCCGCGCCCGGCACCCGTCCCGACGCCCGGCCCCGGGCCGAGGCCGACGGGACCGGCGGCACCTGCCGCCAGCAGGACGTCCCCCTCAAGGGCGCCGAGGTCGCCGTCGCCGCGGCGCACGCCGACCCCGTCACCGGCCCGGGCACCACCCGCGTGACGCTCCCCCAGGCGGAGGTCCCGCGCCCCGGCACACCCCGGGCGCCACCCGTGCCCGTCGCCGGCTGCGCCGAGCTGCTCCCCGTCCTGCGGATCTAGGACCGCCCCCGCCACGGCCCCGCACGGGCCGTGCTCCGGCATGCCCAGATCCTCACCGACCCATGGAGCACCACCTCTCATGTCCGCACGCGTCTCCACGCCCTCCCGCCGCCTGGCGGCCATCGGCGCGATCATCGCCCTCGTCGTGGCCGTCACCGCCGCCGGCATCGCCATCGCCCGGAACGGCGGCGGCTCCGGCAAGAGCGAGCCCACCGCCGGCGCCCAGCCGTCCTTCGACCCGCAGCAGCCCACGTACGACAGGCTGGAGAAGATCACCAGCCGCCGCGACGCGGGCGACCCCCTGGCCGTCGGCAAGGCGGACGCGCCCGTCGTGCTCGTGGAGTACGCCGACTACCAGTGCTCCTTCTGCGGCCGCTTCACCCGGGAGACCCAGCCCGAGCTGGTGCGGAAGTACGTGGACGAGGGCGTCCTGCGCATCGAGTTCCGCAACTTCCCGATCTTCGGCAAGGACTCCGAGCGGGCCGCCCGCGCCGCCTGGGCCGCCGGCCGTCAGGGCCGCTTCCCGCAGTTCCACCACGAGCTGTTCGCCAAGCTCCGCAAGGGCGACGCCCTCGCCGAGGACAAGCTCGTCGACCTCGCCGGCAAGGCGGGCGTGAAGGACCTCGACCGCTTCCGCGAGGACCTGAACGGCTCCGCCGCCGAGGCCGCCGTCAAGAAGGACCAGGAGGAGGGCTACGCCCTCGGCGTCAAGAGCACCCCCACCTTCCTCGTCGGCGGCCGGCCGCTGGCGGGCGCCCAGCCCCTGAAGGAGTTCGAGGCCGCCATAGCCCAGGCCAAAGCGGTGAAGGACGCCGCCGGGAAGTCCGGCAAGTGACCGACATCGGCTACCTCGCCGCCTTCCTGGGCGGCGCACTCGCCCTGGTCAGCCCGTGCAGCGCCCTGCTGCTGCCGGCGTTCTTCGCGTACTCGCTCGCCAGCCCCGGCCGGCTGCTCGCGCGGACCTGCGTCTTCTACCTCGGGCTCGCCACCACGCTCGTACCGCTCGGCGCCGCCTCGACCGCCGCCAGCCGGCTCTTCAACGGCCACCGGGACCTGCTGGTCACCACCGGCGGCTGGGTGGTGATCGCCATGGGCGTCGCGCAGATCACGGGTCTCGGCTTCGCGTCGAAGAAGGCCCAGGCGGCCGCCGGCCGCATCACGCCGCGCACCGCCGCGTCGACGTTCCTGCTGGGCTGCGTGTACGGACTGGCCGGCTTCTGCGCCGGGCCCATCCTCGGCGCGGTGCTGACCGTGACCGCCGTCAACGGCAATCCGGTGTACGGGGCCTCGATGCTGGCCGTCTACGCGCTGGGCATGGCGCTGCCGCTGTTCGTCCTGGCCCTCTTCTGGGACCGCTTCGGGCTCGGCGGCCGCGGCTGGCTGCGCGGCAGGGAGCTGCGCCTGGGCCGGCTGCGGCTGCACACCACCTCCCTGGCCTCCGGGTTGTTCTTCATCGGCATCGGGGTGCTCTTCCTGGTCTACGACGGGACGACCGGCCTGCCGGGCATCCTCGACGCCGACCAGGAGTTCCGCCTCGAGGAGCTGGCCTCCCGGGTGGGCAACGCGGTGCCCGACTACGCGCTGCTGGCCGTCGTCGCCCTGGTGGTGGCGGGGGTGCTGGCGCGGTTCGCGCTGCGGCGCGACCCCGACGAGTGAGCGCCGCCGGGTGAGCGCCGTGAGGTGAAGTGCCGTGGGGTGATCGCCGACCGGTCACCCCACGGCCGCCCTCATGCCCGGCCGCTCGACGTCAGAACTGGACGTCGGAACAGGCGTAGAACGCGTTGCCCGTGTCCGCGATGGTCCAGACGGCGACGATCAGCTGCTTGCCGGTTCTCCCCGCGGGGAGGGTGCCCTGGTGGCTGACGGTGGCGTCGGGGACCCGGCCGCCGTAGGGGACCGTCAGGAAGGGCTGGGTGGCGAGGTCCGCGCGGGTGAGCGGCCTCTTGGGGTCGTAGGTGCCGTTGGTGAGGTAGTAGCGGAAGTCCGTGGTGGCGTGGCGCGCGGTGATCCTCCAGCGGAACGTCAGGCTCTGGCCCGCCGTGACCTTGGTGGCCGGCCACTGCCCGCCGCGCGGGTCGTCGAGCTCGGCGAAGCGGCTGTTGCCGCCGGCGCAGATGGTGCCGTCGGACGGGCCGCGGGACGGGAAGCCCTTGGGACCCTCGACGGACTGGGGCTCCCACTGGATGTCGCCGCAGTTCTGGACGGCGCCCCGGGCACAGAACACCTGGCGACTGGTGGGGGAGTCGGTGTAGCCGTGACCGGAGGCGCTCGTGGTGGAGAAGAGGGAGACGCAGGCGACGCTCAAGCCGATGATCGCCGCACTGATCTTTTTGCGCATGCTGGCACTCCTCGAGAACGTGGGGGGTTCTGAGAGTCGAGTGGGTTGCGGTCCAGACCAATACGGAGGCTAGACCCGGTTATTCGCCATGTCCAGGCCAAATTCACACCCTTGACACGCCGCGGTCACCTCACCGAACGCGACCACCGGCACCGCTCAGCGCGCCGCCGTCCGGGTGACGCGGCCGTACATGTGGGGGTTGTAGTGCGCGAACGTGGAGATCCGGACCTTGGTGCCGGGGCGGGCCGCCTCGACGTAGCGCCCGTCGCCCAGATAGATCGCGACATGGTGCACCCCGGAGGCCGCGCCATTGCCGGACCAGAAGACGAGGTCACCGCGGCGCAGGGCAGCCCGCGGGATGCGCAGGGTGGCCCGGTACTGGTCGGCGGCCAGGCGCGGCAGCCGGATGCCGGCCCGGGCATAGGCCCGCTGGACCAGCCCGGAGCAGTCCCAGCGGCGCGGCCCGACGCCCCCGAGGGCGTACGGATCCCCCACATGGCGCAGCGCGAAGACGAGCGCGGGCTCCAGGGCGGGGACGGCACCCGCACCCTCCGCCTCCACGAGACCCTGGTCCGGGAGGTCCTGGCCGACGGGGCCCTGGGCGGAGGGCTCCTGGTCGGCGAGGTCGAGGTCCTCGGGCTTCAGCTCCTGCGTGGCGGCGTCGGCACCCTGGCCGGGCCCCGGCCGCGGCGGCTCCGCCGCGCGCGCGACCGCCCCCGGCCCGGCGATCGCCGCGGCCCCCAGCGCCGCCAGCAGCGCGGCGCGCATGGCGCCCCGCCGACGACGGGGGGCGCCCTCCTCGGGTATGTCCTCGGGCATCTCCCTGCTGCCTTTCGTCCGGCTTTCCGGCGGCTTACGGCGGCTCCCGACGCCTTCCGGTGAATTTTTTTCGCCACTGGAAGACGCTCGGCACAGCGTCTCAATGACCCAAAGGAACCGCACGTCGCCCCGGCGTTACCGTACGTAGCAGATATTCATACCATTACTGGACTTATCGGACCCCCTTCCGCCGGAACGCCCCCGCGGGCCCTCCGGGCCCCGGCTCGCGGGGTGGTCGGAGGCACCTCCGGAGTCGGGTAGAGTTTTCTCTGTCAGCAGGCGCCGCTAGCTCAGTTGGTTAGAGCAGCTGACTCTTAATCAGCGGGTCCGGGGTTCGAGTCCCTGGCGGCGCACGCGAGTCTCAGGGCTCCTCACCAAGAGTGAGGAGCCCTGAGTCGTTCTCTGGGCGATACGAACACACAAGCGTGCCAGCTGTGACCACTTGAGCAACATTCGTACGCATCTTCGTTCGACGTACCGCTTTGCCCGGTAAACACCTTGTTTCACCCTTGCGATCATGATGCGGGGTTCGAGATCCTGAAACGCACAGCTTCACCCAATGTCACTGTCTGACCAGTGAGTTGGTTGGTGCCGGAGGGAGCCGGCACCGGCGCGCCCGCGCGGCCGAGGGGGGCCCGCGGGGCCACGCACTGGCACATACACGCAGTCACCATGCGTGCGGGGGGATGACTCATGACGTCCACGCCTGCCGACGCCCGGCAGCAGACTTACGACCCATCGGTGACGACCCGGCTGCGCGTGCCCGCCCCGGCCGGCGCGGCGGGCCGCCCCCGGCACGCCGACCCGCCGAGGCTCTCGCCGCCCCACCATCGCAAGCCGCTTCCGCGCTTCGACTACGAGCACTACAGCCGCCTCGCCGGCCCGCTCACCGACCCCGGCGAGCACCCCGGCCCGTACCGCGTCCGCTATCGCAGCCTGCTCGCCGACGAGCCGCACCGCGTCCGGGCGGCCCTGCTGCTGGGCGCCGCGCCCGTGGTCTCGCTCGGCCTGCTGGTGTGGCTGATGCAGCCCTCCCACTGGACGCAGCGCGAGAACGGCACCACCCTCATGCGGGTCCTGGACACCGTGATGCTGGTGTCCATCGGCCTGATCGAGCTCTTCCGCACGCTCAACGTCACCTCCAACGCCCACGCCACGCTCGTCGCCCGCGATCCCATACCGGTCGTGCCCGAGACCGGCACCCGGGTCGCCTTCCTCACCTCCTTCGTGCCCGGCAAGGAGCCGATCGAGATGGTGACCAGGACCCTGGAGGCGGCCGTCCGGGTGCGCCACCGCGGTCCGGTGCACGTATGGCTGCTCGACGAGGGCGACGACCCCGAGGTCAAGGCCGTCTGCCGGCGCCTGGGCGTGCACCACTTCAGCCGCAAGGGCGTCGAGAAGTGGAACCGGCCCAAGGGCCCGCACCGCGCGAAGACCAAGCACGGCAATTACAACGCCTGGCTCGACGCCCACGGCGACGAATACGACTTCTTCGCCTCCGTGGACACCGACCACGTACCGCTGCCGAATTTCCTCGAGCGCATGCTCGGATACTTCCGTGACCCCGATGTCGCCTTTGTCGTTGGACCGCAGGTGTACGGGAACTACGACGCGGCCGTCACCAAAGCCGCCGAGAGCCAGCAGTTCCTCTTCCACGCCCTCATCCAGCGCGCCGGCAACCGCTACGGCTCCCCCATGTTCGTCGGCACCAACAACGCCGTACGCATCAGCGCCCTCAAGGGCATCGGCGGCCTGTACGACTCGATCACCGAGGACATGGCCACCGGCTTCGAGCTGCACCGGCACCGCAATCCCCGGACCGGCAAGAAGTGGCGCTCGGTCTACACCCCGGACGTCCTCGCCGTCGGAGAGGGCCCGAACGCCTGGACGGACTTCTTCACCCAGCAGCTGCGCTGGTCCCGGGGCACCTACGAGACCATCATCAAGCAGTACTGGAAGGGGCCCTTCACCCTCTCCCCGGGGAAGTTCCTCAATTACACCCTCATGGTCATCTACTACCCGATGACGGCTGTCAACTGGATGCTCGGCGCATTGAGCTGCGCGCTCTTCCTGGGGCTCGGCGCCTCCGGAATCTCCATCAATTCCGAAATCTGGATGATGCTCTACAGCGACGCGGCGGCCCTCCAGATCGGGCTCTACATCTGGAACCGCCGGCACAACGTCTCGCCGCACGAGCCCGAGGGCTCGGGCGGCCTGGCCGGCATGGTGATGTCCGCCCTCTCTGCGCCGATCTACGCCCGTTCCCTGACGGACGCGGTGCTGCGCCGCAAGAGCTCGTTCGTGGTGACCCCGAAGGGCGACTCGGCCAGCCCCGACACCCTCTTCGGCACCTTCCGCATCCACCTGTTCTTCCTGTTGGTCTTCGGCGGATCGCTGGTGGCCTCGTTCGTCGCGGGCCACACGCATGTGGCGATGCGCACCTGGGCCTCGCTCGCCCTGGCGGTCACCCTCGCGCCGATCGTGGCCTGGTGGTGGACCGTGCACCGCGCGAAGCGGCCCGCCGAGCACCCCGAGGGGGCCCACCGGACATGAGATACACCCCGAGCCGCCGCACCCGCCGCCTGGCGATCGGTGCGGCGGTCGCGCTCGTGCTGGGCGGGATGAACATGCCGGCCATCTGGGGATACGCCGCCGACCAGTACCACGATTACAAGATCAACCAAGCGGAGTACAAAGCCAGGAACGGCCACTGGGACGTGGTGAACGTCCCCGAGGAGTACCGGATCAACACGATCCACGCGGCCCTGCTGCACACGGGCAAGGTGCTGCTCGTGGCCGGCTCCGGCAACAACGCCGCCAACTTCAAGGCCAAGTCCTTCCGCACGGTCCTGTGGGATCCCCGCTCGAACACCTACAAGGACATCCCCACCCCCAAGGACCTCTTCTGCGCCGGGCACACCCAGCTGGCCGACGGAAAGCTCCTGGTGGCGGGCGGGACGCAGCGCTACGAAAAGCTCGACGGCGACGTGGACAAGGCCGGCGGGCTGATGATCGTCCACAACGAGAACCCCGACAAGCCGATGACCTTCCCGGCGGGGACCCGCTTCACCGGCAAGGCCAACCACAAGACCTTCGAGTCCAAGGACGCGGTCCTCGTGCCCCGCGCCACCAAGACCGGCGACGGCGACAAGGTCAAGGTCACGGCCAGCACGGCGCGCGTGTACGTGGAGGCGCTGGACAAGGGTCACGAGTACGAGACGGGGACGACGGACAACTACCGCGTCGAGGGCCTGACCGGCGCCGACGCCCAGAACTCCTACGGCATCGCCAACAAGCTCTCGTTCGACAAGAAGGACTTCCAGGGCATCAAGGACTCCTTCGAGTTCGACCCGGTGGCCGAGCGCTACGTCACGGTCGACCCGATGCAGGAGGCCCGCTGGTACCCCACCCTGACCACCCTTCAGGACGGCAGGGTGCTGTCGGTCTCCGGCCTGGACGAGATCGGCCAGGTCGTCCCCGGCAAGAACGAGATCTACGACCCGGCCACCAAGAAGTGGACGTACCTGCCCAAGGAGCGCTTCTTCCCCACCTACCCCGCCCTGTTCCTCACCGACAAGGGCAAGATCTTCTACACCGGCTCCAACGCCGGCTACGGCCCCGCCGACAAGGGCCGGGTGCCGGGGCTGTGGGACCTGGAGAGCAACGACTTCACCCAGGTGCCCGGCATCAGCGACCCGGACATCCTCGAGACCTCGATGTCCGTGCTGCTGCCGCCCGCCCAGTTGCAGCGCTACATGGTCCTGGGCGGCGGCGGGGTGGGCGAGGACCGCAGGTCCACGGCCAGGACCCGCATCGTCGACCTGCGCGACGAGAACCCTCGCTTCCACGACGGGCCCGACCTCTACGCCAAGGTGCGCTATCCCAGCAGCGTCATCCTGCCCGACGACACCGTGCTGACCACCAACGGCTCCGGCGACTACCGGGGCCGCGGCGACTCCAACGTCATCGCGGCGGAGCTGTACGACCCGAGGACCAACACCACCCGCCCGGTGGCCGATCCGCTGGTGGGGCGCAACTACCACTCCGGGGCGCTGCTGCTGCCCGACGGGCGGGTGATGACGTTCGGCTCCGACTCGCTCTTCGGCGACAAGGACAACACCAAGCCCGGCACCTTCCAGCAGCAGATCGACCTCTACACCCCGCCCTACGGCTTCCGGGACGAACGCCCCGCGATCAAGGACACCGCGCCCCGCACGGTGCGGCTGGGCGAGTCGGCCACCTACCGGGCGGACCGGGCGAAGAGCGTCGTCAAGGGCCGGCTGGTCCGGCCGGGCTCCTTCACCCACGTCACCAACATCGAGCAGCGCTCGATCGCCCTGGACCTGACCGTCTCGGGCGACACCTTCACCGTGACGCTCCCCAAGGACCCGTCGCTGGTGCCCCCCGGCTGGTACATGCTCAACGTCATCGACGCGAAGGGCACTCCGTCGGAGGCGGTGTGGGTCAAGGTGCCGGTGTCGGAGGCGTTCTCCCCGGCGGCCTCAGCCGAGGCGCCGGCAGACTCCTCCTGAGTTCCGGCGACCTCCCGTGAGCCGCTCCGGCCGGGCCCGGCACACCGGGCCCGGCCGGGCGCGTCAGCGGGAGTTGCGGGCCAGCTCGAGGGCGTACGTCTCCCACCACTGCCCGGCGTCCGGGCCGCCCTTGCAGGCGCCGTCCGACTCGCCGGGCCGCTTGACCCAGAGGTAGGCGTCCACGAGCGCGTCCCCGGTCCTGACGGTCGGGGGATCACCGAGGGCCCGGCCGGAGGGGTTGCACCAGGCCTTCTCGTGGCCGCCGCCGCTCAGCGGGCCGTTGCCGTTGCGGCTGGTGTCGATGACGAAGTGCTTGCCGCCCACCTGCGCGGAGAGCCTGCGGCCGTAGTCCTTGCTGTCGCTCGTGGTCTGGAAGTTGGAGACGTTCAGGGCGAAGCCGTCCGCCCGGTCGATGCCCGCCCGGCGCAGCGGCTCGGCCATCCGGTCGGCGGGCGTGACCCAGCTGGGGTTGCCCGCGTCCAGGTAGACCTTGGTGCGGGGCAGCTCCTTGAGCTTGCCCACGGCCTCCTTCAGCAGGGCGTACCGCTCCTCGTGGAACTGCTGGGGGGTGCAGCCGTCCTCCATGTGCGGCAGCGCGTCGGGCTCGAGGATCACGGTGGCCTTGCGGTCGCCGATGCCGCGTACGGCCCTGTCCAGCCAGGCCCGGTAGGAGTCGCCGTCGGCGGCGCCGCCCTGGGAGTACTGGCCGCAGTCGCGGTGGGGGATGTTGTAGAGCACCAGCACGGCGTCCCGGTCGGCCTTGGTGGCCGCCTCGGTGAAGCCCCGGGTCTGGCCCTCCGGGTCGTCCGCGCCCACCCACTCGGCGACCGGCTGCCCGGCGATCTTCTGGATGAGGTCGGCGTCCCGCTTCTTGCCGTCCTGGCGGAGCCGGGCTGCCTCCTTGGCCGCGGTGCCGTCCGGGTTCACCCAGAAGGGCGAGGAGGACTTGGGGAGCTGGGAGGCGGGCGACACGGAGGGGGGTTCCTTCTTCGGCGACGCCTCGTCGCCCGACGAGCACCCCGCGACGGCGAGGAGCAGGAGCACCCCCGCGGTCGTCCCCGCCCGTGCCCGCGCCCGGCGGGCCCGGCGCGTGCGGCCGGCGTCGCTGCCGTACATCCACTCCCCCTTGGGTGTACTGCCTCTGGAGGTGCCTGGAGATGCCTTCTCAATGCTGGCACAGACGTGCCCACGGCCGTGGGCAGTCATGCCATGACACATACCGGGTCGCCCTGTCGGGCGACCCGGCCGGACCGGGCGCGGCCGCGGCGTCCAACTCATCGTCAGGCCTTTCGGATGTCGGTGGTGGCGAAGGGGGCGGTCGTGTCCGTCAGGTAGGCGGAGACGACGATGTTGGCGCTGTACGAGCGGCGCTCGCGGTCGTAGTCGCCGCCGCAGGTGATCAGGCGCAGCTCGGCCCGGTCGGGCCGGCGCGGCCCGTAGGCCTTCGCGGCGTCGAAGCGGTCCTTGGTGTGGACGGCGACGTCCTCGACGGTGAACTCGGCGGTGGAGCCGTCGGCGCGGGTGACGCCGATCTTCTCGCCGGGGCCGATGTCGGCGAGTTCGGAGAAGACGGCGGGCGCGCGGTCGGTGTCGAGGTGTCCGACCAGGACCGCCGCGCCCGGGCTGCCGGGGGCGGGCCCTCCCTGGTACCAGGAGACGGCGCCGGGGCGGGTGAAGGGGGGTGGCTCGACGGCGCCCTGCCGGGTCAGGCCGTGGGGCTCGATGGGGGCACGTATGTTCGTGGTGGTGATGGTGAGGGCCTGCGGGCGGGCCGGCGGCAGGGGGTCGTGGGCCGGGGGCAGGGGCCGGTCGGGCCGCCCGACCGCGGCCACGTCACCGGTGGTGGGGGAGGCGCCCATCGGCACCTCGGTGACATCACGCCCCCACAGCCACAGCGCCACCAGCAGCGCGGACCAGGCCATCCCGGTCAGGAGACGGCCTGCACCGCTCCCGCGCTCGTCCGACATGGCGCTACTGCTGCTGTCGTTGCCGCTGCTGGGCGTTGGTGCGGCGGCGGTACCAGATGAGGCCGCCCGCGATGGCCGCGGTGGTGCCCGCGAGCACGAGGCCCCCGGTGTCCGGCGCCTCGGCGGCGGCGTGACGGGTGGCGCCGCCTCCGGCGGGCACGGGAGCGACGGGCGAGCCGTAGGCCTCGCGGGGGTCGGGGCCCATGGGGGCGGCGCGGTCGCCCCGGTCGCCGTGGTCGGCGCGGTCACCATGGTCGGCGCGGTCGCCGTCGGCCAGGTCGCTCTGCGCGGCGGCGTGGTGGTCGGACAGGTCGCGGCCGTCCGTGACGACGGTCAGCTTTCCCTCGGCCGTGGCGTCGACGCCCTCGCAGTTGACCCTGACCGGGTAGGTGCCGGCGGCCATGGTCTCGCGGATGGTGGCCTCGGCGAACATGCCGGCCGAGTCCTTGGTGAGCCTGGCGTCGGTCACGAACGCCTCGGAGGTGGCGGTCGCCCGGTTGCTCGCGCAGCCGGCGACCCGCAGCTGAACCTCGGCGCCCGGCCTGCTGGTGACGGGGGTGAGCTCGATGGTTCCTGACATGGTGACGGGGCCGTCGTTGGCATGGGCGGGGGCCGCGCAGACGACCACCGCCGCGGCCACGGCGCCGCAGAGGGCGTAGCGGACTGAAGCCATAGTGAACCTCCTGGTACTCCAGAGGTTCACCCGCCGAGGCGGCCGGGCGCATCCGCTCCGTGCCCGTATTGCTCCATTTGACGATCTTCAGTACCAATCAGACCGGTTCGGCCCAATTCCGGGCCTGGATCCGACCCCGCGCGCGGCGGGATCGGATCGGTCGGCCCGGTCGGATCAGGCCGACGGTCGGACCAGATCGACGGTTCGGATCAGACCGACGGTCAGATCAGATCGACAGTCAGATCAGGTCGACGAGGTCCGCGATCGAGTCGACGACCCGGGACGGCCGGAAGGGGTGCAGGTCGACCTCCTCGGCCCGGGTCAGCCCGGTGAGGACCAGGAAGGTCTCCATGCCGGCCTCGAGCCCGGCCAGGATGTCCGTGTCCATCCGGTCGCCGATCATGGCGCTGGTCTCGGAGTGGGCGCCGATGGCGTTGAGCCCGGCCCGCATCATCAGCGGGTTGGGCTTGCCGACGAAGTAGGGCTCGCGCCCGGTCGCCTTGGTGATCAGTGCGGCGACGGACCCCGTGGCGGGCAGGGCGCCCTCGGCGGAGGGGCCGGTCTCGTCGGGGTTGGTGGCGATGAAGCGGGCACCGTTGTTGATCAGGCGGATGGCCTTGGTGAGCGCCTCGAAGCTGTACGTGCGGGTCTCGCCGAGCACCACGTAGTCGGGGTCGGAGTCGGTCAGGACGTAGCCGATGTCGTGCAGGGCGGTGGTCAGCCCGGCCTCGCCGATGACGTAGGCGGTGCCGCCGGGGCGCTGGTCGTCCAGGAACTGGGCGGTGGCCAGGGCCGAGGTCCAGATGTTGGCGACCGGCACGTCGAGCCCGATCCGCTGCAGCCGGGCGTGCAGGTCCCGGGCCGTGTAGATCGAGTTGTTCGTCAGGACGAGGAAGGGCTTGCCGGACTCGCGGAGCCGCTTGATGAAGGCGTCGGCCCCGGGCACCGGAATGCCCTCGTGCATGAGGACACCGTCCATGTCGGTGAGCCAGGACTCGATCGGCTTGCGCTCTGCCACTGCGGGACTCCTGCCGTGCTGTCGCCCGTCACCGGCGGGACACCGGGACGCCAGGACGGCACCACTCGTGCGCCGCCCTGACACCCCCAGCCTAATCAGTCGCCGGCAGTGGTCTCCGTGGCCGTTGTTCCGGCCGTTGTTCCGGCCGCTGTTTCCCAGGGAGCCGTCCCTGGCGCCGGGCCCTCCGCGGCCTCCGGCACGCGGCCCCGTACCAGGCGGGCGCCGATCAGCAGGGCCGTCCCGGCGGCCAGCAGGGCGCAGGCCACGAGGCCCAGCGCGAGCACGGGCCGCTCGTCGCCGCTGTCGGCGAGCGTGTACGGGGCCCCGGCGGCGTCGCCGGACCCGCCGGCCGGGGCGGCCGGGCTGCTCGGGCCGGCCGGGTCGCTCGGGCCGGCCGACGCGGACGGCGCCGGCGTCGCGCGGGCGGGCCCGACGGCGAAGGCGTAGTCGTCGGACTCCCCCACCCAGGCACCGTCGGCGCCGCGCTTCTGCACGGCGGTGACGTTGGCGGTGACCGCTCCCTCGGGGGCGTCGCCGGTGAAGCCGAGCCGCAGCGGGATGGTGACCGTTCCGTGCGCGGGCACCGCGAAACCGGCGAATTGGGCGGGGTTGTCGCCGAGGACCCCGACGTTCTCCGCCTCGTCCGTGCGCTCGAAGCGCACCGGCAGCCAGCGCGAGCCGCCCTGGTCGTAGAAGTCGAGGTGGACGTGGGCGGGTTGGAGCGTCCGTTGTTTGTCGGCGAGGACGGCGACGGGGTGGATGGCCCGGCACTCGCCGTCGGTGTCGTTGTGCAGCTCCAGCCGCCAGGTGCGCGGGGCGCCGCCGCGCTCGTACGCCCCCGGGCCGCCGGTCAGCCGCGAGGTGATCGGGAACGCGCTGCCGGCGGGGTTGCCGCACTGCTGCGGCGGGGGTTCGACGGACGGCGGGGCCGCCCCGGCGGCCGCGGGGGCCCAGGCGGTGGCGCACGCGAGGAGGGCGGCGCACGCGAGGAGGGCCCGCCGGGCGGACCCCGGCACGCGGGTCGGGCACATCGCGGACAGCGCAGGCATCGCGGGACCTCTGCGGGTGGGGGCTCCGGTCGTACCGGAACATCCCACCGCGGCGCAGCCGGTCATCGCGCGGCCCGGGGCTTGCGTCCGACTGGGCGTCAATCTCCGCCCGATAGGCCGATGGTCATATCGCCCGAGTCCCGGAGCCGAAAGTTCAGCCCTTCCTTGTGGCCTCGTCCGGGTGGAGGGCCGTGGCGGCGGAGCCCGCGCGGCCGAAGAGGGGGGCCAGCACCAGTTCGGCCGCGCCCTCGACCACCGTGCGCTCGCCGCCGGGCACGACGCCGACCGGAACGGCGTCCGCCAGCTCGGCGCGTACGCCGCGTACGTACGCGTCGGGGTCCGCCAGGACGGTCCGGCCGCCGAGCAGTACGTGGTCGATGTCCAGCAGCCGGACGAGGTTGGCGGCGCCGACCCCGAGCAGGCGGGCGGCGCGGGCGGTGTCACCGGCCGCGACGGCCGCCAGACAGAGGACCTCCAGGCAGCCGCGGTTGCCGCAGGGGCACGGGGGCCCGTCCAGCCGCAGCACCTGGTGCCCGAACTCCCCCGCGCCGGTCCTGGCCCCGCGGTGCACCCGGCCGCCGAGCACGAGGCCCGCGCCGAGGCCGGTGCCGAGGTGGAGGTAGGCGAAGGAGGCGGCGTCGCGCGGGCCGCGCAGGGCGAGGCCGAGGGCGGCGGCGTTGGTGTCCTTGTCCAGCGTGACGGGCAGGGCCAGCCGTTCGCCCAGCGCGTCGCGCAGGGGGAAGCCGTCCCACTGGGGGAAGCCGGTGACGCGGTGCAGCACCCCGCCGCGGTGGTCCAGGGGCCCCGGGGCGGCGACTCCGGCGCCGAGGACGGCGGGGGCACCGGCCTCCGCGAGCAGCACCGCCACCTCGCGCGCCACCGCGCCGAGCACCGCGTCCCCGCCCGCGCCGAAGGCGAGCGGCGCGGTGCGCGTGGCGACGGCCGCGCCAGTGAGATCGGCCAGGGTGACGGTCAGGGCGTCGCGGTCGAGGTGGACGCCGAGGGCGTGCGCGGCTCCGGGCACCAGGCGCAGGAGGGTGGCGGGCTTGCCGCCCGTGGAGGCGCGGCGGCCCGCCTCGGCGGCGAAGCCGGACTCCCGCAGCCGTCCGGTGATCTTGCTGACGGCCTGCGGGGTCAGCCCCGTGCGCACGGCCAGCTCCGCCCGGCTGGCCCCGCGCTCGCCGGCGTCGCGCAGCAGGCCGAGGACGAGGGCGGCATTGTGGTCGCGCAGGGCGGCGAGGTTGGCCCCAGGATGGGTTCCGGGCCCGGCTCCGATAGTGCTCACAGGCCTCATTCTCCACTCCACTTGCACTTACGCAACACTGTTGCCAAAGTGGCCCCCATGGAAACCACGGGCGAGGACACGGAAACCACCGGCGCGGAGACCACGATGGAAACCACGGACATGACGGCCGCCCCGGACGACGACACCGGCGCCTTCCGCACCCCCCTCCGCGTGGGCCTCATCGGCTACGGCCTCGCGGGCTCGGTGTTCCACGCCCCGCTCGTCGCCGCCGCCGACGGGCTGGTCCTCGACACCGTCGTCACCGCCAACCCGGAACGGCAGCGGCAGGCCCTCGCCGAGCACCCCGGGGTCCGTACCGCCGACAGCGCGGACGCCCTCTTCGCCCGCGCCGGCGAGCTCGACCTGGTCGTCATCGCCTCCCCCAACCGCACCCACGTCCCCCTCGCCCGCGCCGCCCTCGAGGCCGGGCTGCCGGTCGTCGTCGACAAGCCGCTTGCCGCGACCGCAGCCGAGGCCGAGTCGCTGGCCGCGTTCGCCGACAGCCGGGGCCTGCTGCTCAGCGCCTTCCAGAACCGGCGCTGGGACAACGACTTCCGCACCGTCGCCCGGCTGATCTCCGACGGCACCCTCGGGCGCGTCCTGCGCTTCGAGTCCCGCTTCGAGCGCTGGCGCCCCCGCCCCAAGGGCGGCTGGCGCGAGTCCGGCGACCCGGCCGAGGTCGGCGGCATCCTCTACGACCTGGGCAGCCACCTCGTCGACCAGGCGCTGGCCCTCTTCGGCCCCGCCACGACCGTCTACGCCGAGGCCGACGTCCGCCGCGACGGCGCCGAGGCCGACGACGACACGTTCATCGCCCTCACCCACGCCGGCGGCGTCCGCTCCCACCTGTGGATGAGCGCCACCGCCTCCCAGCTCGGCCCGCGCTTCAGGGTGCTGGGCAGCACGGCGGGCTACGTGAAGTACGGGCTCGACCCGCAGGAGGCCGCGCTGCGCGAAGGCCTGCGGCCGGGCGACGGCCGCGCCTGGGGCGTCGAGGCCGAGTCCTCCTGGGGCCGCCTCGGCGCCGGCGAGTCCCCGCTCACCGGCGGCGGCGAGCCGGTGAAGACGCTGCCGGGCGACTACCCGGCGTACTACGCGGCGATCGCCCACGCCCTGCGCACGGGCGGGCGGCCGCCGGTCACGGCGACGGAGGCCGCGGCGGCGCTGCGCGTGCTGGAGGCCGCGAAGCTCTCGGCGGCCGAGGGCCGTACGGTCCGTCTGGAGGAGGCGCGGTGAGCGAGGAGGTCGCCCGGCTCGCCGACGACGAACACCGCCTGGTCCTGGACCGCTTCGACCACGACGACGCCTGGCGGCTCGGCTGCCTGCTGACGGACCTCGCCCGCGAGCGCGGCGCGGCCGTCACGATCGGCATCCGGCGCGGCGCCCAGCGGCTCTTCCACTGCGCCCTGCCCGGCACGTCGGCCGACAACGACGCCTGGATCGACCGCAAGAGCCGGGTCGTCGACCACTACGCCGAGTCGTCGTACCTGGTCGGCGCCCGCTTCCGCGCCAAGGGCCGCACCTTCGAGGACTCCTCCCGCCTCGATCCCGGCCGCTACGCCGCGCACGGCGGCGCGTTCCCGCTGCGGGTGCGCGGCACGGGAGTGGTGGGCGTGGTGGCGGTGTCGGGGCTGGCGCAGGGCGAGGACCACGCGCTGGTCGTCGAGGCGCTGGAGCGCTTCCTGGCCTGATTCACCGTCACATGCCGTCGGTACGCAATCCCTTCATGGCGTGCGCCACACGCCCACGCAATGCCCATCCGGGGCGGTTACGCTCCGAATGGGACACGCGCAGGGAAAGGACGCAACCGATGGAGACCGCCGCCGGCATAGTCGAGATCACCTCGGGGGACGAGCTGCGCGAGCTGCTCGGCCGGCCCACACCGCAGGCCGCGGGCAAGGTCCGCACCCGCCTCCACGAGCACGACATACGGTGGCTGGAGCGGTCGCCGTTCTGTCTGGTGGCGACGTCCGCGGCCGACGGCAGCTGCGACGTCTCCCCCAAGGGCGACCCGCCCGGCTTCACCGTCGTTCTCGACGACACGACGATCGCGGTGCCGGAACGTCCCGGCAACCGCCGCGCCGACGGCTTCCACAACATCCTGAGCAACCCTCAGATCGGCCTGATCTACCTGGTCCCGGGCCGCGGTGACACGCTGCGCATCAACGGCCGGGCCCGGCTGGTCCGCGACGCGCCGTTCTTCGACCGGATGGTCGTCAAGGGCCACCGCCCGCAACTCGCCGTCCTGGTCGAGATCGACGAGATCTTCTTCCACTGCTCGAAGGCCTTCCTGCGCTCCGAACTCTGGAAGCCGGAGACCTGGAACCCCGACGCGCTCCCGTCGCGGGCCCGCATGGCCAAGTCGCTGGACCGGCCCGAGGACAGCCTGGAGGAGCTCGAGCGCTACTACGGCCCGCAGTACGGCGCGAGACTGTACGGATGACCCCCTGATGCGACCGTCCGGCCGCCGGGCGCCGGCCGGGGCGCCGGCCGACGGCGGGCCGGCCGGTCACGTCCAGCGGCCGGTCACATTCGGCGGCCGGGGCCGGAGCCCGAGCGGGTGCGGAAGAGGACGGCCAGGGCGAGGGCCGCGCCGACGGCCATCAGGGTCGCGCCCACCGCCATCGAGGCCCTCATCGGCGGTCCCTGGCGGGGCACCTCGTGGACGTCGGCGGGGCCGGCGGCGTCGTCCGGTCCGGCGGCGCCCGGGCGTCCCAGGAGTCCCTCGAGGCCGGCCGGGAAGCCGGGAGGCAGCGCTCCCGCCGGGAAGGGCACCGGCTCGTCGATGTCCGCGGGGCCGTCGTCCGGCGTCGGGCCCGTACCGCATTCGGGGAGCACGCCCTCGAAGGGGTAGGCGTGGATGGTCTGGCCGCCCGGGCCGCCCGTCCCCGACTCGTGGGCGAGCGAACCCGCCGTGAACACCCGCCCGTTCACCGCCGGCACCGAGAGCCGGGTCGTGGAGGAGTGGCGGCCCACCAGCACCGAGCCCTGCAGTTGCCCGCTGCCCGCGATCCGGACCACCTTCGCGTCGGGGATGTTCCACAGCAGCCGTTCGCGCCGCACGCCGGTGAGCGCACCGGCCGAGGTGTTGATCGTCCGCGTGTCACCGCTCTCGCTGATCACGTTCACCAGCACCGTCGCCCTCGCCGGGATCTTCCGGAAGGAGAAGTCCTGCGCGCTCCCGTCGGGTCCGACGAGGTCGAAGGGCACGTTGAAGACCTGGAACCCCGAGGTGCCGTTCCCCGTGAAGACCGTGACCTTGCCCTGGTTCACCGCCGTACCCGTCGGCTTCCTCGGCACGCCCTTGTCGTAGGCGTAGCACGTGCTCGCCGCGGTGAGTTCCTCCCGCACCCCTTCGTAGGCCGCCACCGCCCGCGCGTCGCGCACGGCCTTCGGGCTCACCGTGCCCGTACCGGCCTGCTGTCCGGCGAAGGCGACCGTCCCGTTGACGGGGCCGTCCTCCGCGAGCAGCCGCTGGCCGGCGGCGAGTTTGAGGTCGCCGCCCACCCGCAGGAAGGGCGAGCCGTTGTCGGGCGGCACCCGGGAGCCCACTCCGACCGCCCCCACGTTGTACGAAAGGGGCGCCCCGGCGCCCTTGGCCAGGTCGAAACCGCCCACCACGACCACCCTTCCCTCGGCTCCGGCCGCCGCGTCGCGCACCGCGAAGTCGCCGCCGACGAAGACGTTGACGCCGTTGTCGCGTCCCACGACCGCGCCGCCGTTCGGGTCGGGGTACGCGGCCGGGCACTTGCCCGGCACGCAGGGCCCCGGCCCGGCGGCGGCCCGCCCGTCGCCCGCGCCCGGCGCGGCGAAGGCGCATGCCAGCAGGGTGCCGCCGGCCGCGGCCAGTGTGGCCGCGGCCGCGACGACCGAATGAACGACCCGGCGCGTTCCACGCTCCCTCTGAGACATATCCGAAAATATGCATATTGCGTGGAGCAGATCACGGACCCACACCGCCGGTCCCCCGGACGGCCTACGCGTTCTTCACCTGCTGGCGCTGCCTCCCCAGCCCGTCTATCTCCAGCTCCACCACGTCCCCCGCCCGCAGATACGGCTTCGGCTCGGGCCTGCCGAACGCGGTCCCGGCGGGCGTGCCGGTGTTGATGACGTCGCCGGGATGCAGCGTCATGAACTGGCTGACGTACCGCACCAGATGCGCGACCGGGAAGATCTGCCGCGCCGTGCCGGACTCCTGCATCAGCTCGCCGTTGACCCACAGCCGCATGCCCAGCGCCTGGGGGTCGGGGATCTCGTCGGCCGTCACCAGCCACGGCCCCAGCGGATTGAAGGTCTCGCAGTTCTTGCCCTTGTCCCACTGGCCGCCGCGCTCGTTCTGGAACTCGCGCTCGGTGACGTCGTTGGCCACGGCGTACCCCGCCACCGCCGCCAGCGCCTCCTCGTCCGTCCGCAGATACCGCGCCGTACGGCCGATGACGACGGCGAGCTCGACCTCCCAGTCGGTCTTCTCGCTGCCGCGCGGCACCAGCACGGTGTCCTCCGGGCCGACGACCGTGTCCGGCGCCTTGAGGAAGACCACCGGCTCGGCCGGGGCCGCCAGGCCGGCCTCGGCCACGGCGTCCCGGTAGTTGGCGCCGATGCCGACGATCTTGCCTATGCGGGCGACCGGCGGGCCGGTCCGCAGCCCCCTCGGGTCGAGGACGGGCAGGATGCGGGCGCCGACGGCGGCCCGGACGTGGGTGAGCGCGGCCTGGTCGCCGAGCAGCGCGCCGTCCACGTCCGGGACCAGCCCGGACAGATCGCGCAGCGTCCCGTCGTCCTCCAGCAGCGCCGGGCGTTCCGCCCCGGCGGGTCCCACGCGCAGCAGTCTCATCGCTACAACTCCCCCCAGTCGTAAAGCCTGCTCCGCCCGATCGTCCAAGAACGGAGGCTCACTCCGCAAGCCCCCTTTCGGTCCCCGGACGCCTACGTGGCGGAAGCCCGCCCCTTCCGCTCCTCCCGCTCCTGCGGCGTCCGCAGCGGCTGGAGCCACGCCCGCTCGACCGCCGTCCACGCCGTGGTCGTCACGAGGTACAGACCCGCCGCGAGCGGCACCACGGCGGCCGTGACGAGCGTGCCGAAGGAGAGCAGCGGCATCAGCTTCACCATCGTCGCCATCCCCGGCGCCTGGTCGTCCGCGCCCGCCGCCGCGGGCAGCGCCGCCGCGGTCTTGCGGTTGCGCAGGTACGTCCACGTGGCGACCACGGCCATCACCGCGAACAGGCCCATGTACACCAGCCCCTGCGCGCCCAGGAGGCCGCCCTCGCCCAGCGCGTCGGCCCACCGCTCGCCGAGCGGCGCGGCCAGCAGCCTGTGCTCCAGGAGATCGCCCCCTCCGTCACCGGTCGAGAACAGGTGGTACATCACGTAGAACACCGGCAGCTGCACCAGCATCGGCAGACACCCCGCCAGCGGCGAGGTCCCGGCCTCCGCGTAGAGCTTGGCCGCCTCCTCCTTCAGCCGCTCGGGCTTCTTGCCGTACTTCCGCCGCAGCTCGGCGAGCCGGGGAGCGAGCTCGGCCCTGGCCCGCTCGCCGCGGGCCGCCGAACGGGTGAGGGGGTGCAGGGCCAGCCGCACGCACATCGTGAACACCACGATCGCCCCAGCGGTCGCCGAGGCGCCCAGCACCGGGTCGAGCGCGTCGGCGAGATGCGTGAGGAGCGAGCCGAGGGAGGTGAAGAGAGGGGAGAAGAAGGACATGGTGAGTGAGCCCTCCACGGGTCTCGTCGTGCCGAAGGAAGCAGGGAATTCGGCGTGACGAACCACGTGGGCACAGCCCCCACGCACCCCGGCGAGCGACGATCGGCGAGCAGCAGGCAGCGAGCGACAAGGGCAAGCGGCGAGAGCCGGCCGTCAACGGCAAGCGGAAAAACGGGATGCGCGCGGCGCGCCTACGCGGACGCCGGGAGGGGCAGTCCGGGCGCTCGGGGCCGTCGGCGGCCCTGGGCATCGGGATCGCGCTGGGCGAGGAACGCCGTACGCAGCTCCCGGTCCCGTATCGCCGTGCGTATTCGGGTCGGCGTGAGCGGACCGCCCGTGCGGGCGGCCGCCACGGCGACGGCGCACAGCGTGATCGCGGCCGCGACGGCGGTGGTCGCGGCGAGCGCGACGGCGGAGAGCAGGCCGGCCTGGGCCAGCAGCAATTCGGAGAGCAGGAGGAGGAACACGCTGACGTGCGTACGCAGCACGTCGCGCGGCACGTTCCGCAGTACGTGACGCATCGTCCCCCCTCCTCCTCGCACATGCACATGAGGGAACGGCAGGTCAGCCGCTCACCAGTTCAGCGTTGTTCAGTCGTTCCGATGGTAGACCGGCCCACTGACAACGCCCTCCCCCGGGTCCGGATCCCGTCCCGGATCCCGGCCCGGATCACTCGCCAGCACCTCCTCGTCCGGCCGCGGGTCGGCCGGCCGGGGCCCCCACCACGAAACCGCCAGCGCAACGGCAACGTTCACGGCCAGCGCCACGGCGCCCGCGTTCACCCCCCACACGGGATCGTGCCCGGTGAAGACCAGCCCGCACACCAGCGCACCGCCCGCCACCAGGCCGCTCACCGCGCCCCACAGCGTCATCCGCCGCCACACCAGCCCCAGCAGGATCATGGGAACGAGCTGCGCCATGCCCTCGTAGGAGATCAGCGACAGCCGCACCAGCGTGTTCGGCTCGGTGTAGGTGAGCACCAGCGCCAGCGTGCCCGCCGCCACCACCACGACCTGCGCCGCCGTCTTCTGCCGGTCCGGCCGGCCGGCCAGCCGGGGGATCGCGCCCAGCACGCTCTTCCCCCACATCGTCCCGATGACCAGCATGAACACCGCCATCGGCACGATCGACGACAGCGCCGCCGCGACCCCGATCAGGCCCACCGCCCAGGCCGGCAGCGAGTCGACGACCAGCTTGAACAGCGCCAGGTTCGAGCCGGCTCCGGTGAGCCCCGGCACCACGAAGATCGCCGCCATGCCCAGCAGCATCGGCACGAACAGCAGCACGTTGTAGAACGGCAGCAGCATGGCGTTGCGCCGCAGCGCGTCGGCGCTGCGCGCGCCCAGGTAGCCCGCCACGGTGGTCGGGAAGATGACGACCGTCAGGGAGTTGAGGAAGCTGGTCGTGACGAACCAGCTGCCGCCCAGCCCGCTGCCGCCGTGCCCGGTGAAGGTCAGCCAGTCCGGCTTCTCGGCCACGATCCGGTCCAGGAAGGGGCCGTAGCCGTCGAAGTAGTGCAGGGGCACGTAGAAGGCGAGGAAGCCGAGCGTGACGATGACCATCAGGTCCTTGAGCACGGAGACCCAGGCGCTGCCGCGCAGGCCGCTCACCACCACGAAGCCCGTGGTCACCGCGAAGGCGATGAAGTAGGCCCAGTTCAGGCTGATCGCCCCGTAGGAGATCGTCGAGACGACGACGCCCATGCCGGTGATCTGCAGCTGGATGTACGGCAGCAGGCACACGGTCGCCAGGATCGCCACCGCCGTGCCGAGCCAGGGCCGGCCGTAGCGGTGGGCCACCATGTCGGTGATGGTGACGAGGCCGTGCCGGCGGGCGTACGACCAGAGCGTCGGGCCGACGACGTAGCCGAGCGCGTAGCCGCAGGACATGTAGGCGATGACGTAGAGGACGGGGGCACCGTGGTTGTAGCCCCAGCCGGCGGCACCGAGGTAGCTGAAGCTGGTGTAGCCCTCGCCGGCCATCAGCACCCAGATGAAGACCGTGCCGAGGCTGCGGCCGCCCACCGACCACTCGGCCAGGCCGGTGGTGCGGCCGTGGCCGCGGACGGCGAGGAGGCCCAGGGCGACGGTCAGGAGCATGAACCCGCCGAAGATCGCCGACGCGACGGCGGCGTCCGCGCTCACGCCCGCCCCCGCTTGCGGTCGCCCCGCCAGGCGAGGAAGACGGCGGCCGGGGTCAGCAACGTCGCCAGCAGCAGCCAGAAGAAGAGGAAGGGCAGGCCCAGTACGGTCGGGTGGACGCGGTCCACCAGGGGGAGGGCGCCCAGGTAGAGGACGTACGGGGCCAGGAGCCACAGCAGGGTGAGACGTTTCTTCACGGATCGACCCTAGGTCGCGGACGGGCCTGTTCCGCCCTGCGCCCCGAATTCCGGCCTCCGCCCCGGATTCCGCCCTGCGCCCCGGATTCCGGCCTCCGCCCCGGGGTCCGCCGCCGCGCTGCCCCCTACGCCCCCGACAGCCAGGAGACCGTGTAGATCACCAGCCCCGCCAGCGCGCCCACCACCGTGCCGTTGATCCGGATGAACTGCAGGTCCCGGCCGATGTGGGCCTCGATCTTGCGGGAGGTGTGCTCCGCGTCCCAGCCGGCCACCGTGTCGGTGATCAGCGCGGTGATCTCGTCCCGATAGGTCGTCACCACATAGACGGCCGCGTCCTCCAGCCAGCCGTCGACCTTCTGCCGCAGCCGCTCGTCGCCGGTCATCCGGTCGCCCAGGGAGAGGATCGAGGCGCGCGTGCGCGTCCGCAGCTCGCTGCGCTCGTCCTCCGCCGCGGCCACCATCATCGCGCGCACGGACGACCACGCCGAGGCGATGATGTCCTGCACCTCGCCCCGGCCGAGCACCTCGGACTTCAGCCGCTCGACACGCGCGCGTGTGTCGTCGTCGGACTTCAGGTCACGGGCGAAGTCGGCGAGGAAGCGGTCGACGGCACCGCGCGCCGGATGCTCGGGCATGTCGCGCATCTCCGTCACGAAGCGGAGCAGCTCCTTGTAGACCCGCTCGCCGACCTTGCGGTCCACGAAGCGCGGCGTCCAGCCGGGGGCCCCGCCGGTGACGGCCGACATCACCGAGTCGCTGTGGGTGACGAGCCAGTCGTGGGCCCGTACGCACACCAGGTCCACCGCCTTGTGGTGGCCCCCGTCGGCGACGATCCTCTCGAGCATCGTGCCGATCCCCGGCGCGATCTCGGCCGCGTCGGCCCGCCGGGTGATGGCCTCGCCGACGACCGCCTGGACGTCGGCGTCGCGCAGGACCGTCAGGGCGCCGCGCAGCGCGGTGGCGAGCTCGGCGGTCACCCGGTCGGCGTGCTCCGGTTCGGCCAGCCAGGCACCGAGCCGGGAGCCGATGCCGACGGAGCGCAGCCGCTGCCGCACCACCTCGCCCGAGAGGAAGTTCTCGCCGACGAAGTCGCCGAGGTTCTGCCCGAGCTGGTCCTTCTTGGTCGGGATGATGGCCGTGTGCGGGATCGGCAGGCCCATGGGCCGCCGGAAGAGCGCGGTGACGGCGAACCAGTCGGCGAGCGCGCCGACCATGCCCGCCTCGGCGGCCGCCGCGACGAAGCCGGCCCAGCCGCCGCCCCACCCCGCCGTCCGGCCCCACGTGGCGAGCGCGTAGACGGCCGCGACGGCGAGCAGCAGGCCCGTGGCGAGCAGCTTCATCCGGCGTACGCCGCGCTGCTTCTCGGCGTCCGCCGCGCTGTAGGTGAAGCCGCCGGGCGCGGCGGGCATCACTCCATCGGCGGCAATCGCGCCGCCACCGGCGGCAGCCGAATCCTGTCCATGGGACCGTTTCATCCGCACCACCCGTTCCGGCTGTCCTCACGTGCATTGTCCCTACCCGGCCTACCAGGGGAACGGACGAAGAGTTCCCCGCGTCTGACAAGTCGCAGCTGACATGTCACGAGCACGTGCTGCGTGGCTCTCGCCCCCCCCAGGCCGCCAGGCCGGCCCGGAGCCACACGCTCCGCAGTCCCCAGGAGACAACCGCCCATGAAGAGGTCACCCCTGCCGCACGGCGCCGCGTACGCCGTGCTCGCGTCCTTGGCGGGCGTGGTGATCGCCGTCTCGACCGCGATATTCCTCACCGCCGGCGGGTCCGGCGACCGGCCCGCGGACCGGACCCACGAGGCCCGGCGCTCCGCCGCGCCGGCGGCCACGGGCGGCTGGGTGGGTGCCTGGTCCACCTCCCCCGCGGCGGCCGAGACGGGCACCGCCCAGGGGCTTCCGGGCCGCTCGATCCGCAACGTGCTGCACACCACGCTCGCCGGCGGCAGTGCCCGCGTGCACCTGTCCAACCTCTTCGGCACCACGCCGCTGACCATCAGCCACGCCTCCCTGGCCCTCGCCGCGACGCCGGGCGGCCCGGCCGCCGTGCCCGGCAGCATGCGCGCGCTCACCTTCGGCGGGCGGGGCACGGTGACCATCCCGGCCGGCCGGGCCACCGTCAGCGACCCCGTCCGGCTCTCCGTCGGCTACGCGGCCGACCTGATGGTGACCACCTACTCCCCCACGCCCTCGGGCCCGGTCACCATTCACCCGTACGCCCGCCAGACCGCCTACCTCGCGGACGGCGACCGGGTCGAGGACACCGACGCCGGTTCGTACACCACCAAGAGCCCCTACTGGCGCTACGTCACCGCCGTCGACGTCTGGAGCACCGAGGCGCGCGGTTCGGTCGTGGCCATCGGCGACTCCATCACCGACGGCGTGTCCTCCACCGTGGGGGCCAACCGCCGCTGGACCGACTTCCTGGCCGCCCGGCTGCGCTCCGAGCCCGACGCCCCGCGCTACGGCGTGCTGAACCAGGGCATCAGCGGCAACCGGATCCTGCTCGGCGGCCAGGGCGCCTCCCCGGTCAACAACCCCAGCGCCCTGGAGCGCTTCGACCGTGACGTGCTGTCCCGGGCGGGCGTGCGGGCCGTGGTCGTCGAACTGGGCGTCAACGACATCCTGCGCCGCCCGAAGCAGACCGACCCGGCCCGGATCACGGCGGGGCTGCGGCAGCTGGTGGAGCGTGCGCACGCGCGCGGGGTGCGCGTCGTGGGCTCCACGCTGACGCCCATCGACGGCCACAAGGGCGTCGTGCCGGAGCAGGAGATCGTGCGGCAGGGCGTGAACGCCGAGATCCGCGCCGGACGCGTCTTCGACGACGTGGTCGACTTCGACCTGGCGCTGCGCGATCCCGCCAACCCGCAGCGGCTCCTCCCGGCGTACGACTGCGGCGACCATCTGCACCCCAGCGACGCCGGCTACCGCGCGATGGCCGACGCCCTGGACCTCGAAGCGCTCAAGAGCCGGCCGGTCGCCGCCGCGCTGTGAGCCGCGGGCGCGGCGAAGGTTCCTGTGCGGCGAAGGCGCCTGTGCGGCCGTCCGGAGAAACGATCACTCGGACGAAGCAGGCCGCTGAAACGATCACTCCAGCGACTTGCGGCCGCTCCGGCGCTCCTCGCGGCCCAGGCGGCGCTCCTCGCGCCGCTCCTCCCGCAGCCGCTTCCGCTCGGCCTTCGGCAGCTTCCGGTCGACGCCGACGCCGCCCCAGAAGGCGAAGCCGGTGACGTGCACCCTGGGGGATCCCGGGGTGCCCGGGCCGGAGGCCTTGTCGTCGAAGGCGCCCATGATGCCGACGCCGCCGACGTGCACCTCGAGCTCCGGCGGGACGGTGACCTGCATGCCGCCCATGACGGCGATGCAGCGGATGACCACGTCGCGGTCCTCGAACCGCGCCTCGCGCAGGTCGATCTCGCCGCCGCCCCAGAAGGTGAACGCGGTGAACGTGCGGGGGACGGTCCATGCGCCGCGGCGCTGGAAGCCGCCCATGATGCCCACGGCGCCCTTGGACGTCGCCCGCCCGCCGATCCGCCCGGCCCAGCCCTCCGCGGCCGGCTCGGCGGCCCCGGCGGCCGTCCGGGAGGGCATCGGCAGGTCCCTCACGAGCGGTTCCAGATCGGCGTGGGTACGGGCCTTGTAGGCGGCGTCCAGCCTCTCCTCGAACTCCTCCATGTCCAGCCGCCCCTCGGCGACGGCCTCGCGCAGGGCCTCGGCGATCCGCTCGCGCTCCGCGTCCGAGGCCCGCATCTCAGGAAGCTCGCTCATCATGGCGACCAGCGTAAGGGCCTACGGCGTCGGCCGTTCGGCGTACATCCGGGCGATGACCTCCTCGATGTCGGGCTCGCGCACCGACAGGTCCACCAGCGGATACCGCCCGGCCACCGCCGCCACGATCGGGGCCGCGCTGCTGGTCGCGGCGAACGCCAGCCACTGGCGCGGCCCTTCGACCTTCACCGTGCGCGCCCCCGGCACTCCGGCGATGGGCGGAATCTCATGTTCCAGGTCGACCACGAGCATCCGCTCGCTCTCCCCCACCGCGTGCAGCCCGTCCAGCCCGCCGTCGTACACGAGCCGGCCGTGGTCGATGACCATCACCCGCTTGCAGAGCTGCTCGATGTCCGTCAGGTCGTGCGTGGTGAGCACGACGGTCGTCCCGCGCTCGGCGTTCACCTCCCGCAGGAACTCCCGGACCTTCGCCTTGCTCACCACGTCGAGGCCGATGGTCGGCTCGTCGAGGTAGAGCACCTCCGGGTCGTGCAGCAGCGCCGCCGCGATGTCCCCGCGCATCCGCTGGCCGAGCGAGAGCTGCCGCACGGGCACGTCCAGCAGCCCGCCGAGGTCGAGCAGTTCCACACAGCGCTCGAGGTTGGCGCGGTAACGGGCCTCGGGGACGCGGTACATGCGGCGCACCAGGCCGTAGGAGTCGCGCAGGGGAAGGTCCCACCACAGGGTGGTGCGCTGCCCGAAGACCACGCCGATGCGGCGCGCCAGACCCGTCCGGTCGCGGGAGGGGTCGACGCCCGCGACGCGCAGGCGTCCGCCGCTGGGCGTGAGGATGCCGGTGAGCATCTTGATGGTGGTGGACTTCCCGGCGCCGTTGGGGCCGATGTAGCCGACCATCTCGCCGCGCGGCACGCTGAAGCTGATGCCGTCCACGGCCCGCACCTGGTGCCGCTCCCGGCGCAGGAAGCCCGTCCTGCGGCGGATGTCGAAGACCTTCCGCACGTCGTCGAGCTCGATGAATCCGTCCACCGTCGTCAACTCCCCGTACTCCGATAGCTCCGCAGTCCCGTCCGCCACGCCAGCCCGGCCGCCACGCAGCACACGAGCGCCACCAGGGGCGAGGCGAAGTCGACCCAGGCCGGCAGCCGCAGCGGGTCGTCGCGGCCCAGGACGCGCAGCGCCGGCAGCCAGTTGACGAAGGCGAGCGGGACGACGAACGTGACACCGCGCACCAGGTCGGTGGCGAAGACCGTGGGCGGGTACTGCAGCAGCGTCGTCCCGCCGTAGGTGAAGGCGTTCTGTATCTCCGAGGCGTCGTCGGCCCGGAACTGGAACGCCGCGCCGGCGACGAAGACCGCCCCGAAGATCACCGCTCCGCTGACGAGCATCAGGGGGACGAGCGCCACCGCCGTCGGCGTCCAGTCGACGTCGAGGCGCGTCAGCGACCAGGCCAGCAGCAGCACCCCCTGGCTGAGCCGGCCCAGCCGCCGCAGCGCGAAGCGGTCGGCGGCCACCTGGGCGAGGACGGGCACCGGGCGCGTCAGGAGCACGTCCAGCGTGCCGTCGCGCACCCGCCGGCCGAGGCGGTCCATGTTGCCGAGGGCCAGGTCGGCGAGGCCGAAGGCGGTGCTCGTGGTGCCGTAGAGGAAGGCCACTTCGGGAAGGGAGAACCCGCCGAGCGCGTCGACGTGCGAGAACATGATGGCGATGGCCACGAAGTCGAGCGCGGTGGCGGCGAAGTTGCCGGCGGTCATCATCACGAAGGACAGGCGGTAGGCCATCGTCGAGCGGACCCACATCCCCACGATGAGGCCGTAGGAGCGCAGTCCGTCGCCCCACCGGCGCGCGCGGGCGTCAGCCACCCTGGACCACCACCTTGCGCGTCGCCGCCGACTGCAGCACCCGTCCCGCCGCGAGCAGGACCGCCGCCCACGCCGCCTGGAAGGCCAGCGCCACGGCGAGCCCCGCCCCGTGGTGCCGCCCCAGGAGGACGTCCACGGGCACCTGCAGCATGGCCGCCCACGGCAGCGTCCGCGCGACCTCGCCGAAGGCGCCGGGGAAGACGTTCAGGGGCAGCAGCGTCCCGGAGAAGAACATGCACAGCAGGGCGCTCAGCGTGCCCACCCCCGAGCCGTCGAGGAGCCAGAAGGCGCACAGCGCCACCAGATAGCGCAGCGCGAAGCTCACGACGACGCCCAGGAGGACCGACAGCAGGAAGGACAGCCAGGTCACCACATCGCCGGGGAGGGCCAGTTCGAAGGCGAGGGCGCCGACGGCCAGGGGCACCACCCCGCGTCCCAGCAGCTGGAAGAGCGCGCGTCCCAGGTCGCTCGCCAGCCACCACATCTGCAGGTCCACCGGCCGGTAGAGGTCGACGGCGATGTCACCGGAGCGGATGCGGTCCTGGAGCTCCTCCTGGAAGCCGCCGCCGAGGAGCGAGGCACAGGCCAGCAGCGCCTGGCTGACCCAGACGAACGTCAGCGCCTGCGACCGGTCGTAGCCGCCCAGGTGCGGCCGTTCGTTCCACAGGGCGATGTAGGTGTAGGCGACGATAAAGCCGAAGACCGTATTGGTGAACACCCCGGCGGCGGTGGCCGTCCGGTACGTCGCGTACCGCCGGAAGCCGCCGACCGCGACGGCCGCGTACAGCCGCATCCCGCGCTCCCCCTCGTCGTCGCCGAAGCGCACGAGCCTAGCCGTACATATCGTCCGGGAACCACGGAATTTCACCCCATGGAGTGGTCGGGCTGGCCTGAACGGCCCTTACGGCGCTGTCAAACGTGCGCTGGGACCTTCAGCCGGAACGCTTGATGCGACAGTGTCTTTCGGGGCGTACGACGCAGTTCGGAACCGCCCGACCCGACACTGCTCCGCCGTGGCCGCACAACCCCGGCGGCGGCCGAGGAGTCCCTGGAGACATGAGCGACGAGCAGTCACAGCAGCGGTCCGCCGGTGCTGGCCACGCGCCGCCCCGTTGGGCACCGCGGGGGGAGGCGGCCGCGGCCCCCGGCGCGCCCGGCGGGCGGGGCCGTCCCCGGCGCACGGGCCCGCGCCGGCTCCTGCCCACCTGGCGCATGGTGCTCGGGGGATTCCTCCTGATCGTCCTGCTGGTCGTGGGCGGACTGGTCGCCGGCTATCTGCTGGTCGACATCCCCCCGGCCAACAAGGCCGCCGTCGCCGAGAGCAACGTCTTCCTCTACGCCGACGGCTCCCAGCTCGCCCGCGACGGCGAGGTCAACCGCGAGAGCGTGGGGCTCAGCCGCGTGCCCAAGGACGTCCAGCACGCCGTCCTCGCCGCTGAGGACCGCGACTTCTACTCCGAGTCCGCCGTCAATCCCGAGGCGATGCTGCGCGCCGCCTGGAACACCGTCACCGGCAAGGGGAAGCAGTCCGGTTCGACGATCACCCAGCAGTACGTGAAGAACTACTACCTCGGCCAGGAACAGACCATCAGCCGCAAGGTGAAGGAGTTCTTCATCGCCATCAAGCTGGACCGCGAGGAGAGCAAGAACGACATCCTCGAGGGCTACCTCAACACCAGCTACTTCGGGCGCAACGCCTACGGCATCCAGGCCGCCTCCCAGGCGTACTACGGCAAGGACTCCGACAAGCTCACCACCGCCGAGGGCGCCTACCTCGCCACCCTCCTCAACGCCCCCAGCGCCTACGACGTCGGCGCGCACCCCGAGAACAAGCCGCGGGCGCTGGCCCGCTGGAACTACGTCCTCGACGGCATGCTGAAGAAGAAGTGGCTCGGGCAGGACGAGCGCGCGCGGATGACGTTCCCCTCGCCCGGCAAGACCAAGCCGCGGCTGAGCATGACGGGACAGCGCGGCTACCTCGTGGAGGCCGTCAAGGACTACCTGACCAGCAACAAGATCATCGACGAGACGACGCTGGCGGCCGGCGGCTACCGCATCACCACGACGATCGACCGGAAGAAGCAGGACGCCTTCGTCAGTGCGGTGCGCCGGCAGCTGATGGACGACCTCAGCGACGACCGCAAGGTCGACCGGTACGTACGGGCCGGCGGCGCCTCCATCGACCCGAGGACCGGCAAGGTCGTCGCCCTCTACGGCGGCATCGACTACACCAAGCAGTACGTCAACAACGCCACCCGGCGCGACTACCAAGTCGGTTCCACGTTCAAGCCGTTCGTCTTCACCTCGGCCGTCGACAACGACTCGACCACCCAGCAGGGGCGCCTGATCACGCCGTACACGATCTACGACGGCACCAACAGGCGTCCGGTGCAGGGCAGCGGCGGTCCCGTCGGCTACGCGCCGGAGAACGAGGACGGCCGGTCCTACGGCCCGATCACCGTCACCAAGGCCACCGACCTGTCGGTGAACTCCGTGTACGCGCAGATGGCCCAGGACGTCGGCCCGGCCAAGGTCAAGGACACCGCCATCGCCCTCGGCATCCCCGCCCGGACGCCCGACCTGACCGCCACCCCCTCCATCGCGCTCGGTGTGGCCACCGCCAGCGTCCTGGACATGACCCAGGCCTACGCGACGCTCGCCAACCACGGCCGGCACGGCCCGTACACGCTGGTGGAGTCGGTGGCCAAGTCCGGCGAGGACATCCAGCTGCCGGACGGCAAGGAGGTCAAGCCGGTGGTGACGCGCGAGGCCGCCGACACCACGACCTCGATCCTGCAGAGCGTCGTGGAGAGCGGCACCGGCCGCAGGGCCCAGGCCGCGGGACGCCCGGCGGCGGGCAAGACGGGCACGGCCGAGGAGGACAAGGCCGCCTGGTTCGCGGGCTACACCCCCGACCTGGCGACCGTCGTGGCGGTGATGGGCCAGGACCCCGACACGGGCGACCAGAAGCCGCTGTACGGGGCCGCCGGGGAGCCCCGCATGAACGGCGGCGACTACCCCGCGCGGATCTGGGCGGCCTACACCGCCGACGCGCTGGAGGGCACCGAGGCCACCGACTTCGACCTGGAGCTGCAGAGCGGCGCGGTGGCGCCGCCCCCCGAGCCGTCCCCGACGTCGGCTCCGCCGACGGAGACCACCGCCCCGCCGACGACGGCCCCGCCGTTCACCCCGCCGACCACCGAGGGCCCGCCGCAGCCACCGGAGTTCACGGTTCCGCCGGTCACCCCGCCGGGCTTCCCGACGCCGCCGGGACTGCCCACGTTCGGTCCGCCGAACGACAAGGAGCGGCGTCCGTCGGAGCGCCGGGGCGCCGGCGACCTCCTGGGGTACGACTACTGACGCCGGGCCGCCTCAGTGGCCGGAGGTGGCCTTCAGGCCCACCACGGCCACCAGCAACAGGGTGATGAACAGGACGCGGGCGGCGGTCACCGGCTCGCCGAGCACGGTCATGCCGAGCACCGCCGCACCGGCCGCGCCGATGCCGACCCACACTCCGTAGGCCGTGCCGATGGGGAGCGTCTTCGCGGCCTGCGCCAGCAGCAGCATGCTGGCGACGATGCCGGCGACGGTGAACACGCTCGGCCACAGCCGCGTGAAACCCTCGGTGAACTTCATGCCGATCGCCCAGCCGACCTCGAGCAGACCGGCGACGGCGAGCAGGACCCATGCCATGACGGCACCTCCGGTGGAAACGACTTCCAGGGGTGCGTCGTCTTGTCCTGACCCGGTACGGCGCGTCTCGTCGGGTATGACGACCGTATCAAAAAGGGTGAACGTGAAAAAGGGGACGGACGGGGACGTCCGTCAGAGGTAGAGACCCGTGGAGTCCTCGGACCCCTCCAGGCGCTCCGCCGCCACCGCGTGCAGGTCCCGCTCGCGCATCAGGACGTACGCGACCCCGCGGACCTCGACCTCGGCGCGGTCCTCCGGGTCGTAGAGCACCCGGTCGCCCGGCTCGACCGTGCGCACGCTCTGCCCGACCGCGACGACCTCGGCCCAGGCCAGCCTGCGGCCCACCGCCGCCGTCGCCGGGATGACGATGCCGCCGGTGGACCGGCGCTCGCCCTCGGGGATGTCGGTCCGGACCAGCACGCGGTCGTGGAGCATCCGGATGGGCAGCTTGTCGTGGCTGGTGTTCGTACTCACGCGAAGACGGTACCTGCCCGGGCGCGGGAGCGAGGCCACAGGGCCGTCATCCGGCCCGAACCGGTCACCGCCGCCTAGGGCGTGTCCGATGGGTCGGTGCGGGTCCTGCGGCGTCTGGTGCGGTGCATCGCAAGGCGGAGCATCTCCCGCGTACTGGGCGTACTCGGGTGATGCGACAACGCGGCGAGGTGCCGTGCCAGGCGTCGCAGGGCTCGTGCCGACCCATCGGACACGCCCTAGCGCTTCCGGCGGCCGGAGGACTTCCGGGAGGACTTCGAGGAGGCGGCCAGCAGCCCCACGACGCCCACGGCCAGCATGGCCACCGGAACGATCCTCTCCAGGCGCGGGGAGCCGTCCTCGGTGGTGAAGCGGGAGCGCACCTCGGAGACGACGCGGTTGGCCGCCACGTAGGCGCGGCCGGCCGTGTGGTCCACCTTGGAGGCGACCTTCGCCTTGGCGTCACCGATGATCGTCTTCGGGTGCATCCGCACACCGATCTCGTCGAGCGTCACGGCGAGCTCCTGTCGCCGGCGGGCGATGTCCGCCTCGATCTGCGCAGGGGTCCTGGCTTCCGCCACCGCGCTGCCTCCGTCTCGTCGATAAGAATGATGAAGAGTGATGACTACAGTCTGTCAGCTGCCCCGGCCCAGCGCCCCGCGGCACCCCCGATCCGTGACCTGACTACCCTCGGGACCGTAACCACGATCTGTCGAGGAGAGCCATGAGCGAGCGACTGCAGCCCGGCGAGACCGCCCCCGCCTTCACCCTGCCCGACGCGGACGGCAAGCAGGTGTCGCTCGCCGACTACCGGGGCCGCAAGGTCATCGTCTACTTCTACCCCGCCGCCCTCACCCCGGGCTGCACCAAGCAGGCCTGCGACTTCACCGACAACCTCGACTTCCTCGCCGGCCACGACTACGACGTCATCGGCGTCTCCCCGGACAAGCCGGAGAAGCTCGCGAAGTTCCGCGAGGCGGAGAGCCTGAAGGTCACGCTCGTCGGCGACCCGGACAAGAAGGTCCTCGAGGCCTACGGCGCCTTCGGCGAGAAGAAGCTGTACGGCAAGACGGTCACCGGCGTCATCCGCTCGACCGTCGTCGTCGACGAGGAGGGCAAGGTCGAGCGCGCCCTCTACAACGTCAAGGCCACCGGCCACGTCGCGAAGATCATCAAGGACCTGGGGCTGTAACGGCCCGCGGGCACGGCGCCTGCTCGGGCTCGTTCTCGTCCTCGGCCTCCGGCAGGTCGAGGACGGCCTGGGCGCCGCCGCCCCTCGCCTCCCCGAACGCCAGCCGCGCCCCGAGCACCGCCGCCTGGCCCACCGCGATCGTCAGCCCCAGGCCGTGGCCCGTGCCGCGCTCCGGCGCGGCCGTGCGGAACCGGCGCGGCCCCTGGTCCACCAGGCCCGGCGGGAAGCCGTCGCCGTGGTCGCGGACCACGATCCGGGTGCCCTCCACGGTGATCTCGATCGGGGGGCGGCCGTGCTTGGCGGCGTTGGCGAGGATGTTGACCAGGATGCGCTCCACCCGGCGGGCGTCGGTGACCACGATCCGGCCCTCGCCGATCACCTCGACGGCCACGTCGTTCACGCCGCGCTGGCCGCGCGCCCGCTTGACGATGCCGTGCACCAGCGAGGGCAGCTCCACCGCCTCGAGCTGGGCGCTCTCCACCCCGGCGTCCAGCCGGGAGACCTCGAGCAGGTCCTCCACCAGCGCGCGCATCGTCTGCGCGCGCTCCTGCACCATCTCCACGGCGCGCGGGTGCGGCAGCAGCTCCGCGGACGCCACGAGCCCCGCGACCGGGGTGCGCAGCTCGTGCGCCACGTCCGCCGTGAACTGCCGCTCCGCCGACACCCGCGCCGCCAGCGACATGGCCATGTGGTGCACCGACCGGCCCAGCTCGGCGACCTCGTCCCGGCCGCCGGCGTGCAGCGCGTCCGCGTCGGGCGCCTCGCCGGAGGCGATCCGCCGGGCCGCCGCGGCGCTGAGCCGCAGCCGCCGCGACAGGCTCTGCGCGACGAACCACGCCACCACCGCCATCAGGGCCACCGTCGCCGCGCCGGCCACCACCAGCGCCTTGTCCAGCGCGGCCTGCAGCGGGTCGCGGTCGGGGTACGACGCGGAGATCGACAGCACCTTGTCGTCGCCGACCGGCGTCGCGGCCCACACGCGCGGGTCGTCGCCGCCGCTGATGTACGTGCCCGACTGGCCCTTGGCCACGGCCCGCTCCAGGGGGAACGGCAGCGTGGAGTCGTCCAGCTGGGCGCCCAGCGCGAGGGTGCCGTCGCGCTGGTAGATCTGCAGGGCGGAGCTGAGCAGACCGTCCTGGTAGGCCAGCGCCTGCCGGTCGCGTTCCATGCCCGAGATGTGGTGCACGGCGACGCCGAGGACCACGACGGCCAAGGCGGTGACGAAGGAGATCGCGAGCGCGATCCGGCCACGAATACCCATCACGCGATCGGGAACACCTCGGTGTGCTCCCCCTTCGGGGTGGCACCCGTGTACGTCACCTCGAGGGCCGTGAAAGCCACCAGACCGTCCACCTCCTTCGGCCCGAACAGCCGCAGCCGTGCCGGGAAGGACTTGCCCGCCGCCGCACCCGCGGCGCCGCTGGAGACCTGGACCACTCCGCTGCCGGCCGCGCCGGCCGCCGTGTACTGGTCCCACTGGATGCCGCTGGCCACGCGGCCCGCGGTGGAGCAGTCGAGGGTGATGATCGTGGGCTCCGGCACCGGCTCCCCCACCCCGCAGTCCCGCACTCCCGGCACCTCGCGCGAGTCCGAGTCCTCGACCTCCACCTGCGACTCCCGCCCCGCCGCCCGTGACTTCTGGGCGGCCGCGGTCTTCGGCGCCTCGTCGACGCCGTGCGCGCGGTCCGTGGCGTTGGCCAGCCAGACCCCGCCGAGCACCAGCACGGCCATTCCCGCCAGGATCGCCACAACGGTGCGCATGCCCGCCCAACGAGCCACGGCGCGGTCGGTCATCGGGCTCTCTTCCTCGATCACGTGCGGGTGTTCGTTCGCGGGCTGTCCACTCCCGCTCTGAGTGACGGTGAAACGGCACTCCGCGTTCCCATCGGGGCCCACCGGCTTCGCGGCGCGGGGGCCCGGCCAGGTGTCCGGCGCGGGGCGCGCGCCGCCCGGACCGCCTCCCAACTACCGCCTGGGGGCCGATACGATGGCCGTGACCGGCGGCCGTGGTGGAATTGGCAGTCACGCTGGGTTTAGGTCCCAGTGGGGTAACACCCGTGAGGGTTCGAGTCCCTCCGGCCGCACACGAACGAAGGGCCGTCCCGCGCGTCGCGGGGCGGCCCTTCGGCGTACGGTCTCAGCCCAGCAGCTCGCGCACCACGGGCACCAGCGCCCGGAAGGCCTTGCCGCGGTGGCTGATGGCGTTCTTCTCCTCCGCCGTCAGCTCCGCGCAGGTGCGCGACTCGCCCAGCGGCTGCAGGACCGGGTCGTAGCCGAAGCCGCCCGAACCCGCCGGCTCGTGCCGCAGCGTGCCCTCGAGGCGGCCCTCGACGACGCGCTCGGTGCCGTCCGGGAGGGCGAGCGCGGCCGCGCAGGCGAAGTGGGCGCCGCGGTGCTCGTCGGCGATGTCGGAGAGCTGGGCCAGCAGGAGGTCCAGGTTGGCCTTGTCGTCGCCGTGGCGGCCCGCCCAGCGGGCCGAGAAGATGCCCGGGGCGCCGCTGAGGACGTCGACGCACAGGCCGGAGTCGTCGGCGATCGCCGGGTGGCCGGTGGCGCGGGCGAGGGCGTGGGCCTTGAGCAGGGCGTTCTCGGCGAAGGTGACGCCGGTCTCCTTGACGTCCGGGATCTCGGGGTAGGCGTCGGCGCCGACGAGTTCGACGTCGAGGCCGGCCCCGGCCAGGATGGCGCGGAGCTCGGTGACCTTGTGGGCGTTGCGGGTGGCGAGGATCAGGCGCTTCATGGGCCGATTATCCCGGGGACCGGACGCGGCCCCCGGGACCGGGGCCGTCAGAGCGTGCGGGCGAGGGCCTCGCGCTGGGCGGCGTCCAGGGACGAGCAGCCGGCGACCGCGAGGTCGAGCAGGCTGTTGAGCTCGTCGCGGGCGAAGGGCTCCGCCTCGGCGGTGCCCTGGACCTCCACGAAGCGGCCGTCGCCGGTGCAGACGACGTTCATGTCGGTCTCGGCGCGGACGTCCTCCTCGTAGCAGAGGTCGAGCAGCGGGATCCCGCCGACGATGCCGACGCTGACGGCGGAGACGGTGCCGGTCAGCGGCTGGCGCCCGTGCTTGATGAGCTTCTTGCCCTGGGCCCAGGTGATGGCGTCGGCCAGGGCGACGTAGGCGCCGGTGATGGCGGCGGTGCGGGTGCCGCCGTCGGCCTGGAGGACGTCGCAGTCCAGGACGATGGTGTTCTCGCCGAGGGCCTTGAAGTCGATGACGGCGCGCAGCGAGCGGCCGATGAGGCGGGAGATCTCGTGCGTACGGCCGCCGATCTTGCCGCGGACGGACTCGCGGTCGCCGCGGGTGTTGGTGGAGCGCGGCAGCATCGCGTACTCGGCGGTGACCCAGCCCTCGCCGGAGCCCTTGCGCCAGCGGGGCACGCCCTCGGTGACGCTGGCGGTGCAGAAGACCTTGGTGTCGCCGAAGGAGACGAGGACGGAGCCTTCGGCGTGCTTGCTCCAGCCGCGCTGGATGGTCACGGGGCGGAGCTGGTCGGGGGTACGGCCGTCGATGCGAGACATGGTGATGAGCCTATCGGGACAACAGAGGGCCCCGTTCCGGTTGGCTTGAACCGGTACGGGGCCCTCCGTGAGGAGCCTGGGGGCTCAGCTCACAGCATGTCCTCGATCTCGCCGGCGATCGGGTCGGCGTCGGTGCCGATGACGACCTGGATGGCGGTGCCCATCTTCACGACGCCGTGGGCGCCGGCGGCCTTGAGGGCGGCCTCGTCGACGAGGGAGGGGTCCACGACCTCGGTGCGGAGGCGGGTGATGCAGCCCTCGACCTCTTCGATGTTGTCGATGCCGCCGAGGCCGGCGACGATCTTCTCAGCCTTGCTGGCCATGTGCACTCCTGGTTGTCTCAGCCCCTCGGCGATCCCGCCGACCGGCTTTCACACGGTAACCCACGTATAGCCCAACTATGCGGGCGTTTGTCCGTCATCTAACGAAAGATGGCGACCACCCGGCACAGCCGTTCCGGGAGTCCCGCAACCGCGTCGCAAGTGGTCTACACCAGTATGCCAGCAGCCGGAGGACGCAGATGAGCTCGATCGCCGCGGCCCGTCCGCCGGAGCGGAAGCGGATGCACGGCCTCTTCCAGGGCCTGCAGAAGATGGGCCGCAGCCTGCAGTTGCCGATCGCGGTCCTCCCGGCGGCGGGCATCCTCAACCGGCTCGGGCAGCCGGACGTGTTCGGCAAGGACGGGCTGGGCTGGACGGACGTCGCCAAGGTCATGGCCGGCGCGGGCGGGGCGCTGCTGGACTCCTCGCTGGGCCTGCCCCTGCTGTTCGCCGTCGGTGTGGCGATCGGCATGGCGAAGAAGTCGGACGGCTCCACGGCGCTCGCGGCGGTGGCCGGGTTCCTCGTCTACTACGCGGTGCTGCACCAGTTCCCCGAGAACTGCCCGCCCGGCTCCAAGCACACCGCGCTCGGCCTGCTGAACGGGGTCTGCGTCACCGAGGCGGGCGAGCCGGCGGGGGCCGCGTACCAGAACCCCGGCGTCTTCGGCGGCATCGTCATGGGCCTGCTGGCGGCCTGGTTCTGGCAGCGCTTCCACCGGGTCAGGCTGGTGGACTGGCTGGGCTTCTTCAACGGCCGCAGGCTCGTGCCGATCATCATGGCGTTCGTGGGCATCGCCTTCGCCGTGGTGTGCCTGGGGGTCTGGCCGACGGTGGGCGGCTGGCTGACGAGCTTCAGCGAGTGGCTGTCCGACCTGAGCGCCACCGGGGCGGGCATCTTCGGCGTCGCCAACCGCGCGCTGCTGGTCATCGGCCTGCACCAGTTCCTGAACGTCTTCGTGTGGTTCCAGTTCGGCTCCTACACCACGCCGGACGGCACGGTGGTGCACGGCGACATCAACCGTTTCCTGGCGGGCGACCCGAACGCCGGGCAGTTCACCTCCGGCTTCTTCCCCATCATGATGTTCGCGCTGCCGGCCGCGGCGCTGGCCATCGCGCACTGCGCGCGGCCGGAGCACCGC
This sequence comes from Streptomyces griseocarneus, assembly GCF_014655595.1. Classification (GTDB taxonomy): domain Bacteria; phylum Actinomycetota; class Actinomycetes; order Streptomycetales; family Streptomycetaceae; genus Streptomyces; species Streptomyces griseocarneus. The sequence continues at coordinate 293,468 of NZ_BNBL01000008.1, forward strand.
AAGGTCGTGAGCGGCATGATGCTCTCGGTGGGCCTGACGTCCTTCGTCACGGGCATCACCGAGCCGATCGAGTACTCCTTCCTCTTCATCGCCCCGCTGCTGTACGTGGTGCACGCCCTGCTGACCGGCGTCTCGATGGCGCTGACCTGGGGGCTGGGGGTCCACGACGGCTTCAGCTTCTCGGCCGGGCTGATCGACTACGTCATCAACTGGGGGCTGGCCACCAAACCGTGGCTGATCATTCCGATCGGGCTGGGCTTCGCGGTCGTCTATTACGCGATCTTCCGTTTCGCCATCACCTTCTTCGATCTGCCGACGCCCGGGCGGGAGCCCGGGGAGCTGGCGGACGAGATCGAGAAGGAGAACGTGAAGTAGTCGCCCCGAAGAGGGCCGGCGGGCCGCCGCGGGCAACGTGTTGTGAGGGCGGCGTGACGCAGCGCCCAACCTTCACGTGATCTTTACGGGTGTGGCCCACAGCACTTGGAACTGTGGATTCCTTTATGCCCGACTCACGTGCTACAACAGGTCTAAACCACTAGTGGTGTAGACCAAATGCGGGCCGTCCCCCATCCCCCCGAGCGCCCGCCTCACCTGGAGGAATCCGATGAGTACGGCAGCCAAGGCGGCGAAGGCGGCGCCTGAAGAGGCGGCACCGGAAAAGAAGAAGCGGGGCGCCGGCGCCATGGCCGTCGCCCAGCGTATCGGTCGCAGCCTGATGCTGCCGGTCGCGGTCCTGCCCGCAGCCGCACTGCTGGTGCGTCTCGGCAACAACGACATGCTGGGCCGCGAGTCGTTCCCGGAGTTCGTGACCAAGATCGCGAGCTACATGTCGGCCGGCGGCAACGCGCTGCTGGGCAACATGGCCCTGCTGTTCGCCGTCGGTGTGGCGATCGGCTTCGCGAAGAAGTCCGACGGCTCCACCGCGCTGGCCGCCGTGGCCGGTTACCTGGTCTTCAAGGAGGTGCTGGCCACCTTCACGGACAGCAACCTGCCCAAGGTCGCCACGGTCGTCGACGGCAAGGTCGTGATGGCCGAGGCCCCGGTCAACGCCGGAGTCCTCGGCGGCGTCGTCATGGGTCTGGTCGTGGCCCTGCTCTACCAGCGCTACAGCCGCAAGAAGCTCCCCGACTGGCTGGGCTTCTTCGGCGGCCGCCGCCTCGTCCCGATCCTCTCGGCGTTCGCCGGTCTGGTCATCGGCATCGTCTTCGGCCTCATCTGGCCGGTCCTGGGCACGGGTCTGCACAACTTCGGCGAGTGGCTCGTCGGCTCCGGCGCCGTGGGCGCGGGCATCTTCGGCGTCGCCAACCGCGCGCTGATCCCCGTCGGCATGCACCACCTGCTCAACTCCTTCCCGTGGCTGCAGGCCGGCGACTACAACGGCAAGCACGGCGACATCGCCCGCTTCCTCGCCGGCGACCCCGACGCCGGACAGTTCATGACCGGCTTCTTCCCGATCATGATGTTCGCGCTGCCCGCCGCGTGCCTGGCGATCGTCCACTGCGCCCGCCCGGAGAACCGCAAGGTCGTCGGCGGCATGATGTTCTCGCTCGCGCTCACCGCGTTCGTCACCGGTGTCACCGAGCCGATCGAGTTCACCTTCATGTTCATCGCCCCGGTGCTCTACGCCCTCCACGCGCTGCTCACCGGTGCCTCGCTGGCCCTGACCTGGGCGCTCGGCATGAAGGACGGCTTCGGCTTCTCGGCCGGCGCCATCGACTTCCTGCTGAACCTGGGCATCGCCACCAAGCCGTGGATGCTGGCCCTGGTGGGCCTGTGCTTCGGCGCCCTGTACTACGTGGTGTTCCGCTTCGCGATCGTCAAGTTCAACCTCCCCACCCCGGGCCGCGAGCCCGAGGGCCAGCTGGAGGACGTCAAGTCCTGACGGCACGACAGGGGTCCTGACCGGACCGGCGAAGGCCCGCGGAACCACCCGGTTCCGCGGGCCTTCGCGCGTACCGCCCGCGCCCTACAGCTCGTACACCGCGCCCGCGTGGGCCAGCTCCGCCGGGCCCTCGTAGACCGAGCGCGCGTCGCGGAGGTTGGTGAGGGGGTCCGTCCACGGCGGGATGTGGGTGAGGACGAGACGGCCCACGGCGGCCCGGGCGGCCGTCTGGCCCGCCTGGAGGCCGTTGAGGTGGAGGTCGGGGATGTCCTCCTTGCCGTGCGTGAAGGACGCCTCGCACAGCAGCAGGTCCGCCCCCCGCGACAGCTCGCCGAGCGCCTCGCACGGGCCCGTGTCGCCCGAGTACACCAGCGACGAGCCGCGGTGCTCGACCCGGAAGGCGAACGCCTCCACGGGGTGGCTCACGCGCACGGTGCGGATCGTGAGGGGGCCGAGCGGGAACGTGCCCGGCTCGAGGGTGCGGAAGTCGAAGACCTCGCTCATGCAGGCCTCGTGGGGGACGTCGCCGTAGGCGGTGACCAGCCGCTTCTCGGTCCCTTCCGGGCCGTAGACGGGTATGGCGCCGGCCCGGCCGCCCTCGTGGCGGTAGTAGCGGGCGACGAAGTAGCCGCACATGTCGATGCAGTGGTCGGGGTGCAGATGCGACAGCAGCACGGCGTCCAGGTCGTACAGACCGATGTGCCGCTGCAGCTCGCCGAGGGCGCCGTTGCCCATGTCGAGGAGGATCCGGTAGCCGTCGGCCTCCACCAGATAGCTCGAGCAGGCCGATTCCGTGGACGGGAACGAGCCCGAGCATCCGACGACGGTGAGCTTCATGCGGGCCTGAACCTCCGTGGGCTGGTTACGGGGGGCCATGCGGTGCAGTCGAGGGTAAGGCGAGATGGGGGCCGGGACTCCTCCGGGGGAGGGCGTGTGGGCGGAATCACCAGGACGGACGTGGTCCGCCACGGCGCCTCACGAGGCCCGCGCACACGCAGGAGCCCCGCCCGCACCGCATGACGCGGCACCGGCGGGGCCCTCACGGGGACGGGCAGGGGGACATACGTACGCACGGGTGGCGCCGCCGCGCGGACGGTACGCGGCCGGAGCCGGGCGCTCCTTACAGGGGGCGGTGCCGCTCGGCGCGGTCCAGCGTGTCCATGAAGCGCTGGAAGCGCTCGGCCGACTCCTTGCTGCCCGCCGTCACGGTGAAGACCTCCGGCGACATGAAGGCCGCCAGCCGCTCACGCGTCTCAGGGGCGAGCGCATCCCACGCCGCCTTGTCCAGCCGTGACTGCGCCGCAGCTTCCGCACTGCCAGTTTCCATTGTTGAGTTGCCTCATGTCCGAAGATCCACATGCGGGACAGTTCATGTGCGTCTCCTACGGGATGATGTCAGCCGCTTCCCAACATCGGTAGTAGCAGTTCATCCGTGCACAGTTCTGTTCTTTACGGACCGGACTGTTTCCACGGACCGGCGCGCACAGACGACACGGAAGCGCTACGCCCAGAGCTGGCCGTGCAGTGTCTCCACCGCCTCTTCGGTGGTGGCGGCGGTGTAGACGCCGGTGGAGAGGTACTTCCAGCCGCCGTCGGCCACGATGAAGGCGATGTCGGCGCTCTCCCCGGCGCGCACCGCCTTGCGGGCGACGCCGAGCGCGGCGTGCAGCACCGCGCCCGTGGACACGCCCGCGAAGATGCCCTCCTCGGCGAGGAGTTCGCGGGTGCGACGGACGGCGTCCTCGGACCCCACGGAGAAGCGGGTGGTGAGGACGGACTCGTCGTAGAGCTCGGGCACGAAGCCCTCGTCGAGGTTGCGCAGGCCGTAGACGACGTCGTCGTAGCGCGGCTCGGCGGCCACGATCTGCACGCCGGGCCGGTGCTCGCGCAGATAGCGCCCCACGCCCATCAGGGTGCCGGTGGTGCCGAGGCCCGCCACGAAGTGGGTGATCTCGGGGAGGTCGGCGAGGATCTCGGGGCCGGTGGTGGCGTAGTGGGCCCCGGCGTTGTCGGGGTTGCCGTACTGGTAGAGCATCACCCAGTCGGGGTGCTGCCCGGCCAGCTCCTTGGCCACCCGCACGGCGGTGTTGGAGCCGCCGGCGGCGGGCGAGGGAATGATCTCGGCGCTCCACATGGCGAGCAGCTGCCGCCGCTCCTCGCTGGTGTTCTCGGGCATCACGCACACCATGCGATAGCCCTTGAGCTTGGCGGCCATGGCGAGGGAGATGCCGGTGTTGCCAGAGGTGGGCTCGAGGATCGTGCAGCCCGGGGTGAGCCGGCCGGCCTTCTCCGCCTGTTCGATCATGTGGAGGGCGGGCCGGTCCTTGACCGATCCCGTGGGATTGCGGTCCTCCAGCTTCGCCCAGATCCGCACGAACGCGGACGGGGACAGGCGCGGCAGACGGACGAGCGGCGTGTTGCCGACCGCCGCGAGCGGCGACTCGTACCGCATCAGGCCTTGCCGCCGGCGACCGCCGGGAGGATGGTCACGCTGTCGCCGTCGCCGAGCTCGGTGGCGATGCCGGCCAGGAAGCGGACGTCCTCGTCGTTGAGGTAGACGTTCACGAAGCGGCGCAGCTCGCCGCCGGCGGCCTCGTCGACCAGGCGCTCACGGATGCCGGGGTGGCGGGCGTCGAGGTCCTTGAAGAGCTCGTCGATGGTGGCGCCGGCACCCTCGACGGCCTTCTTGCCGTCGGTGTAGGTGCGGAGGATGGTCGGGATGCGGACCTCGATGGCCATGGGAGTGCTCCTGTCGGAGTGCGGGGAGGTTCCTGCGGACGCCTGGGTGTTCTTGCGGGACAACCGTGGGCGCATCGTATCGATTCCCCGTGCGCCAGCCGTATGTTCGTCCCGGCATCCGGACGACCGGTCTCACTGGTCAGTACGCGGCGACGACCCGGACCTCCTCCTCGGTGATCTCGCCGTCCACGATCCGGAACGACCGGAACTGGAAGGGGCCCGCACCGTCGGCGTCCGCGGTGGACACCAGGACGTAGTGGGCGCCGGGCTCGTTGGCGTAGGTCACGTCGGTGCGGGAGGGATAGGCCTCGGTGGCGGTGTGCGAGTGGTAGATGACCACGGGCTCCTCGTCGCGGTCGTCCATCTCACGGTAGAGCCTGAGCAGGTCCGTGGAGTCGAACTCGTAGAAGGTGGGCGAACGCGCCGCGTTGAGCATCGGGACGAACCGCTCGGGGCGGCCGCTGCCGGCCGGCCCGGCGACCACGCCGCACGCCTCGTCGGGGTGGTCGGCCCGGGCGTGCTCGACGATCCGGTCGTGGAGGTCCTGTGTGATGGTCAGCATGCGGGCCAGGATAAGCACAGAGCCCGCCCGCACCCTTGAGGGGTGCGGACGGGCTCCTGGGCGGCACGCGCCGGGCGCGGGCTACTCGCTGAGCGAGTAGTCCTTGCGCTCGAACGCCTGCGGGTTGCGCTTCTTGAGGACCAGGTAGGAGACCCACATGATCGCGGCCCAGCCGGGGGCGCAGTACAGCGAGATCCGCGCGTCCTTGTCGATGCCCATGAGCACGATCACCATGCCGATGAAGGCCAGGGCGAACAGGCTGGTCCAGGGCGCACCCGGGGCCTTGAGCTCGGACTGGGGCAGCTCGCCGCGGTCCGCCTTGCGGCGGTAGCGGAGCTGGGCGACGAGGATCATGATCCACGCCCACATGCCGGAGATGGTCGCGAAGGAGACGACGTAGTTGAACGCCTCGCCCGGCCACTGGTAGTTGATCCACACACCGACGAGCATCAGCGCGGCGGAGAAGGTGGTGCCGCGCAGCGGCAGGCCCTTCTTGGTGAGCTGGCCGAAGAACTTCGGGCCCTGGCCGTTGAGCGCCAGGTCACGCAGCATGCGGCCGGTGGAGTACATGCCGGAGTTGCAGGAGGACAGCGCCGCGGTGAGGACCACGAAGTTGACGATTCCGGCACCGGCCGGCAGGCCGATCTTGGCGAAGGCCGCCACGAAGGGGCTCACGCCGGGCATGAACTCGGTCCACGGCACCACGGACAGGATGATGATCAGGGCGCCGACGTAGAAGACGGCGATGCGCCACGGCACGGTGTTGATGGCCTTGGGCAGCGTCTTCTTGGGGTCGGCGGCCTCGCCCGCGGTGACGCCGACGAGCTCGACGGCGAGGAAGGCGAACATCACGATCTGCAGGGTCATCAGCGTGCCGCCGATGCCCTTGGGGAAGAACCCGCCGTGGTCCCACAGGAGGCTGAAGGAAGCCGTGTCGCCGGCGTCCGAGAAGCCGAGCGTGATGACGCCGATGCCGATCAGGATCATGCCGATGATGGCGGTGACCTTGACCATCGAGAACCAGAACTCCAGCTCACCGAAGAGCTTCACGGAGATCAGGTTGGCGAAGTAGAGGATGACCGTGAAGACCAGTGCCGCGACCCATTGTGGGATCGACTTGTTCCAGTACTGGACGTACGTGGCCGCCGCTGTGACCTCGGTGATGCCGGTGACGACCCAGAAGAGCCAGTACGTCCATCCGGTCACATAGCCCCAGAAGGGACCGAGGAACTCTCGGGCGTAGTCCGAGAAGGAGCCCGACACCGGGCGGTACATGAGCAGCTCACCGAGCGCTCGCATGATGAAGAAGATGACCAGGCCAGCAATTGCGTAGGCCAGGATCAGGCTGGGTCCGGCCTTCGATATCGCCTTGCCCGCGCCCAGGAACAGGCCGGTGCCGATGGCGCCACCAATGGCGATCATCTGAATCTGTCGGTTACCGAGTCCCCGCTCGTAACCCTCGGAAGCTTCCTTGCCGCTTCCCTCTCCGTCCCGCACTGCGGTGCGGTCGGCGACCTGCTCAGAGGTCATGGTGGTGCGCCTTTCTCCATACCGATCCGGTTGCTCCGGATCGGGTTCCGATCCCCCCGGATGGAGTCCTGCTCAGCGCCGACGGTCGGTCGGCTAGCGCTTCCGCTGCGACAGGGGTGGCGTCGCAGAGGCAGGTCGGCAAGAAGTATCACGTGTAAAGATGAGATCATCGGCGTGCTTGTGGCGCACGGCACAAAAAAATCCGGACACAAGTGATCTGGGCCACCAATAGCCGCGACCACGGTGACTCGATCGTTATCCGGATTTGCGGGTCCGCTGAGCGAACGGGGCCGGAAGGGCCCTGGAACAGCCCGTTCCCCTTGTTTCGGGCCATCGGGCCGCCGGGGGACCGGGCCGCGAGCGGAATCAGGCCTTCAGGCCATCAGCGCCTCGACGAGCGTCTCCTGCAGCCCGCCGAGCCAGAGGTAGGCCATGACCATCGGCTTGCGCGGGTCCTCGTCCGGCAGCCGGAACAGCGCGTCACCGTCGTCCTCGTTCGTGATCTCCAGCCGGGCGCCGATGGTCAGCCGGAGGTCGTTGAGGGTGCCGAGCCACCGCGCGCAGTCCTCGGGCGTCAGCCGGAGCACCGCGGCACTGTCGCCCGCCACGGACAGCGAGTCCAGCGAGCGGACCATGCCCAGGGCGTCCTCGCGCTTGCGCGTGCGCAGGTCGTTCTCGGTGTAGCGGCGGAATTCGGCGGAGTGCGCGCGCTCCTGCCGGTCCTGCTCCTTGTCCGGGTCGCCGTAGGCGTCGGGGAACAGCCGGGCCAGGGCCGGGTCGGCCGGGGGCTCGCTGGGGCCCTCCGCGAACAGCCGGGCCAGCGGGTCGGCGGCGTCCGGGCCCCCGTCGTCACCCGGGCCGATCAGCTCCAGGAGCTGCACGGCCAGGCTGCGCAGGATGGAGACCTCGACCTCGTCCAGGGCGACGGCCGCCCCGCCGCCGGCCAGCGGCTCGAAGTGCCCGGCCATCAACGGTCCTGCGACAGCGTCGCCCAGAGCCCGTAGCCGTGCATCGCCTGCACGTCGCGCTCCATCTCCTCGCGGCTGCCGCTGGAGACCGTCGCACGGCCCTTGTGGTGGACGTCGAGCATCAGCCGGTGCGCCTTGTCCTTGGAGTAGCCGAAGTAGGCCTGGAACACATACGTCACATAACTCATGAGGTTGACGGGGTCGTTGTGAACCAGGGTCACCCATGGAACATCGGGTTCGGTCACCGCGAAGGGCGACTCACCCGTTTCGGGCCGTTCGATCTCGACCGGTGCAACACTCACGCGCGCTCCATGGATCGCTTCTCCGCCCGCGAGGCGCGAGTGCGGGTTGAGATCTTCTGCGGCCCGGCGGCCTCGCGTGCGTCGCTCACGTATCCATGCTGCCACTCGCACCCCCCGCCCGCACAAACGGGGTCCGGGTTTCGCACACAGGCCCGAGCAGGGGTTCCGTAGATCACGTCCCAGAAATCGTCACTCTGACGAGATCTGGGGGTAGCATCTGGTGCCATGAACGCTGCGGACCTGAGGCTCCCGGTGGACGTTCCATCGACGGCCCTCTTCACCGACCGGTACGAACTCACGATGCTGCAGGGTGCGCTGCGGTCGGGCACCGCCGACCGCCGCTCGGTCTTCGAGGTCTTCACCCGCCGCCTGCCCGAGGGCCGGCGCTACGGCGTCGTGGCGGGCACCGGCCGGGTCCTGGACGCCGTGGAGAACTTCCGCTTCGACAGCGGCGTGCTGGACTTCCTCGCCGAGCAGCGGATCGTGGACGAGCCGACCCTCGCCTGGCTGGCCGACTACCGCTTCCGGGGCGACATCTGGGGCTACCCCGAGGGCGAGGTCTACTTCCCCGGCTCCCCCGTCCTGCGCGTCGAGGGCACCTTCGCCGAGGCGGTGCTGCTCGAGACCGTGATCCTCTCGATCCTCAACCACGACTCCGCCGTCGCCGCGGCCGCCTCGCGGATGGCGGTGGCGGCGGGCGACAGGCCGCTGATCGAGATGGGCGCGCGCCGCACCCACGAGCTGGCGGCCGTGGCCGCCTCCCGCGCGGCGTACGTGGGCGGGTTCTCCTCCACCTCCGACCTCGCCGCGGGCTTCCGCTACAGCATCCCGACGGTCGGCACCAGTGCGCACGCGTTCACCCTCGTGCACGACAGCGAGCGGGACGCCTTCACCGCCCAGGTCGACTCGCTCGGCGCGGGCACGACGCTGCTGGTGGACACCTACGACGTCACCGAGGCGGTCCGGCTGGCCGTGGAGGTGGCCGGGAAGGACCTCGGCGCGGTCCGGATCGACTCCGGCGACCTGCTGCTGCTCGCCCACCGCGTCCGGCAGCAGCTGGACGACCTGGGCGCGAAGGACACCCGCATCGTGGTCACCAGCGACCTGGACGAGTACGCCATCGCCTCGCTGGCCGCCGCCCCCGTGGACGCCTACGGCGTCGGCACCCAGCTGGTGACCGGCAGCGGCCACCCCACCTGCTCGATGGTCTACAAGCTCGTCGCCCGCGCGGACGCCCCCGGCCCGGACGCCCCGCTGCGGCCCGTCGCCAAGAAGTCGATGGGCGGCAAGACCTCCCTCGGCGGCCGCAAGTGGGCCGCGCGCCGCGCCGACGCGTCCGGCGTGGCGGAGGCGGAGGTCGTGGGCACCGGCGAGGTCCCGGCGGAGCTGGCGGAGCGGCAGCTGCTCGTGGAGCTGGTCCGGGGCGGCGAGGTCGTGGCCCGCGAGCCCCTGGACGCGGCGCGCGACCGCCACGCCGCGGCGCGCGGGGCGCTGCCGATGTCGGCGACGCAGCTCTCGCGGGGCGAGCCCGTGCTGCCCACGGAATACCTCTGAGGCGTTCCGCGGGCGCGCCGGGAACACCCCTGACGGAATACCTCCGGGCGCGCCCGAGTGCCCCTCCCGTTACGCAATCCGAGTCACTACCCTCGGTCACACAGGGTTGATCGCGTCGTCGGCCGAGGGCCCCACACAAAGGATCTGCACCATGAACCGTGCACTGATCATCGTCGACGTGCAGAACGACTTCTGCGAAGGCGGCAGCCTCGCGGTGGCCGGCGGCGCCGACGTGGCCGCGGCCATAACCGACCTGGTGGGCGAGGCGCAGGCCGGCTACGCCCACGTCGTGGCCACCCGCGACTTCCACGTGGACCCCGGGGACCACTTCGCCGAGCGCCCCGACTACGAGAAGTCCTGGCCCGCCCACTGCGTGGCGGGCACGGAGGGCAGCGGCTTCCACCCCAACTTCGCGCCCGTCATCGCCTCCGGCGCGGTCGCGGCCGTCTTCGACAAGGGCGCCCACGCGGCCGCGTACAGCGGCTTCGAGGGCACGGACGAGAACGGCACACCGCTGGCGGACTGGCTGCGCGAGCGGGGGGTGACCGAGGTGGACGTGGTGGGCATCGCCACCGACCACTGCGTACGGGCCACCGCCCTGGACGCCCGGCGGCACGGCTTCGCCACCCACGTGCTGCTCGACCTGACCGCCGGCGTCGCCCCGCACACCACCCAGCGGGCGCTGGAGGAGCTGCGGGAGGCCGGGGTGGAGCTCAGCGGCAAGCCGGTGGTCCAGGGCGGCTGACGGCCCCCACAGGGCCGTGCGGGGCCCTCAGGCGGCGCCGGCGGGCCTGCCCCGCAGCAGGCTGGCGATCGGGTGCCAGGACTCGGTGTCGTCCTCGGGGACGGACCGCCAGACCACCCCGTCCGGGTGGTGCAGCACGGCGGTGATCTCGTCGGGCAGGGGCGGCTCGGTGTTGCCCCGCAGGTAGACGGCGCGCATCCCCAGATTGCGCAGCCGGGTCAGGGCCCGGGCGCGGTTGGCGGCGTGGACCAGGACGCGGACGCGTGCTCCCGGGCGGGGGCCGTCGTCCGGCGGCACGGTCAGCGACAGGGCGACGACGACGGTGCCGTCGGGGAGCCGGGCGAACCCACCACCTGCCATCCGCCTCATGCCTCCCTTGTGAATAAGGGTGTCGATAAGACCATCATGAGAGGCATTGTCGAGCCGACCGGCCGCCGCCCGCCAGGGGGCGACGGCCGGTACGGTCCTGACCTGCGGCGCGGTCGCGGTGCTCGCGCCTACCGGTGGGTCACTTGCCGGACGGGCCGACCTGGATCGTCATCGTCGAGCCGCTGGGGGCCTGGGTGAGGATCCGGATCCGGGTGTTGGTGTCGGTGATCTTCACACCGCCCGTGGGGTTCGACGCGTCGTAGTAGGTGTTCTTGTGGTCGTCGAAGACCGGAACGCCCAGCTTGCCCTTGACGCGCGCGGCCACGCCGTCGGAGTGCACGGTGTAGCCCTGGGCCGGGAACCAGCTGAAGGTCGAGTCGTACGCCTGGAAGCGGTTCTTCATCAGCTTGCCGTCGGCCCACTTCTCGGCCGCCGGGTGGGCGTCGATCGGCAGGATGCGGCCGGTGCCCGGGTGGACGCCGACGTTGTTGTCCACCTGCGAGGTGTCCCACTGCCAGATCAGCAGACCGGTCTGGTACGGGTAGTGCTCGACCCAGGAGGGCTTGGTGCTCCGCCAGCCGAAGTTGTACGGGCCGGTGCGCAGCGTCCGGTCGTACGAGACGTACTGACGGTTCTCGGCGATGTAGTACTGCGGGTACTCCTTGGTGAAGGAGGCGCCGATGCGCGAGAAGCCCTTCACCGTCCAGCCGTTGTCGCCGGCCTCGGCGCCGTCCGCGAAGACGTTCTTGCCGTCGGCGGTCAGCGTGATGGCGTCGGCCGTGAAGCCCTTGCCCGAGGTGCCGCCGTCGGTGGCGTAGCGGAAGCGCAGCTCGATCTTCTTGCCCGCGTAGGCGTCGAGGGAGTAGGCCAGCTTCTTGTACGCGCCCGAGACACCGGTCAGGGCGGGCTTGTCGCCGCCGTCGCGGGTGATGGCCTTGCCGTCGGCGGTGCCGTCGAGCGGCGTGAAGTTGGCGCCGCCGTCCGTGGAGACCTCGGCGTAGAGGTAGTCGTAGTTCTCCTCGATGTCCCACCAGCCGGACAGGTCCAGGGAGGCCTTGGACTTGCCGGTGAGGTCGACGCTCCGGGAGAGGGTGTTCTTCAGGTCGTCGCCCTGGCCGCTCCACCACTGCTGGGTGCCCTCGGCCGGCTTGACGACCTCGGTGGTGACCTTCTTGTTGGGCAGCTCGACGACCAGCGCCTGCTTGTCCTTGGTGTTGTACTCCGCCACGCCCAGCTTGTGCGTCGACTTCGTCGCCGCCTTGGCCTTGCCGTAGTTGAGCCAGCCCAGCTGCAGCTTGTCCCAGGCGCTCATGTCGCCGGGCAGGTCGCCGATGGTGTCCTTGCCCTCGCCCAGCCAGGAGCCGGAGGACATCAGGGACCAGTAGGCGACGGAGGACTCACCGGTGCCGGTGGTGTCGTACTCGTCGGGCAGGCCCAGGTCGTGGCCGTACTCGTGGGCGAAGACACCGAGGCCGCCGTTCTCGGGCTGCATGGTGTAGTCGCCGACCCAGATGCCGGTGTCGGCGATCTGGGTGCCGCCCGCCTTGTTGCCCGCCGGGCCGGTCTTGCCGGCGTCGGAGCCGTAGGCGTACCAGCGGTGGGCCCAGATGGCGTCCTTGCCCTGCTTGCCGCCGCCCGCGGACTCGTCCTCGCCGGCGTGGACGATCTGGAAGTGGTCGATGTAGCCGTCGGGCTCGTTGAAGTTGCCGTCGCCGTCGTAGTCGTTGCGGTCCCACTGGTCGTACTTGGCCAGCTCCGCCTTGATGTCCGCGTCGCTGCGGCCGGCGGCCTTCTGGCCGGCGACCCACTGGTTGACGCCGTCGCGGACGAGGTCCCAGGCGCTGGGGCAGTTGGTGGAGCCGCAGTAGTTGGAGCCGTAACGGGCCTCGTTCCACTGCACCTTCACCCAGTCGGTGACGGTGCCCTCGACCGAGTAGCGTCCGGAGGACTGCTTCTCGTAGTACTTGGCCAGGGACTCCTTGTCCTTGTCGTGCGAGAAGTACAGGTCCTGGAAGTACTTGCGGTCGAAGTCCTTCTGCCAGGCCGTGCTGTTGTCCTTCGCACGGTCCGGCTTTTCTATCGTGTTGTGGGCGGGGCCGGCCGTGCCGCCGAACTTCTTGACGGGCGGCTTGGGGCCGTCGGGGCCGTCCGGGTCGTACATCGTGGTGTCGTCGACCTTGTCGCCGAAGTCGACCAGGATGGTGAAGATCTTGTCGGTCTTCTCCCGGGCGAGCTCGACGTACTTCCCCCGGCCGAGCTGGACGACCTTCGACGCGCCGCGCTGCTCCGCCTTGGCGTCGCCGGCGATCACCTGCTCCAGCGCGGCCTTGCGCTGGGCTTCCTTCTTCTTGCTGAACGGGCCCTTGAGGTCGTGCTCGACGGCACGGCCGTTCTGCGCCGGGTCCTGGCGCGCGGCGACGGCCGAGGGGCCCTGGTCCGCGCCGGACGGGGCGGTCAAGCCCGCCGCCTGCGCGATCCCCGTCGTCAGGGTCCCCGCGCCCAGCGCGGCGGCCACGACGACCACGGCGGCGGATCGGGCGACCCGCCGTTGGCTGCTCTTCACTTGTGAATGTCCTCCCCAGTAAGAACTGTGGAGGTATTTGACCGGAGAGACTCAAGAAAAGACAGATCTTGACTGGGGCGCCCTCAGCAAGTACGTTATCCGGTCTTTATGTTGCGGATTTCGGGCCACAACGGGCGTGCGCCCGGCAGCCCTTGGCGCGCCCCCTGACCCCGTGCGCCCCTGATGCTCCGAGTACCGTGGGTTAGGTCACGCTTACCGCCAGTTCCGCTCGGGCAGAGAGCACCGTAGAGTCGGGATTGCTGTATGTACCAGCCGGCTCCGCACCCCCCTGTCGATGCCTTGAGGACGGATCCCGCCATGTCGCGTCCGACTCCCGCACAGATCGCCTACGGATCGGCCACCGTCGTCTTCTCGACCCTCGTCATGCTGCTGCTGACGGGCGCGGAGGCGGGTCCGGGAGCCGCGGTCATCGCGCTGGCCGCCCTCGCGCTCGGCCTGCTCGTCGCGGCCCTGGTGCGGACCCCGCGCGAACGCGCGGACGCCGCCGCCCGGTTGCCCGAGCAGCGCACGCCCGCGCACGCGGCGTCAGCCGTGCAGGAGCACTCCCTCCACGGCTGACGGCGCCTCACTCCGCGCTTCCCGCTCCACGCCTCACCCCACGGTCGAGACCACCACGGTCTTCGCCGCCTTGTCGTGGATGCACTGGTGATACGGCTCGTCCCAGGTGCACCAGAGCACATTGAGGAGCCAGAAGACGAAGCCGCAGCACGGCACGATCTCCGGCAGGGAGTAGACCGCCGCGCGCGTCCAGCCGGGCCTGCCCTCGGGGATCGCCCCGTTGTCCAGCATCGCGACGCGGATCTTCATCGCCATCTTCCCGACCGTCTGACCGCGCGTGGTCAGCATCAGGCCCTCGTAGAGGAAGTAGATGATCGAGATGAGGATGCTCAGGCCCGTGTTCTTGCTCGTGTCCTTCCAGGGGTCGTAGCCCCAGGTCGCCAGCGAGAAGACGACGCTCACCGGAATGCCCACGATGAGGGCGTCGATGATCCTGGCGACCAGCCGCCTGAAGCGGCTGGCCAGCGGCGGCATCCCCGCCAGCGGATCGGCCGCGCCGTACGGGCCGCCGTAAGGATTCTCCGGCCCGCCGCCTCCGTACGGACTCCCGCCCTGCGGACCGCCTCCGTACGGGCCGCCTCCGTACGGGTCCCCACCGGATCCCGGGTACGACGGAGGCGGGGACCCGGGCGGCGGCGGCTGCTTCTTGAACGGGTCGTTGTCGTCCGGCGGCGGCTCGGTACTCATGGACCCAGTGGAACCCGGAGCTCCGGCGCGCGCATCCGGCCGTATGCCGTTCGAGTCAGCTCAGCTCTTCGCCGACGCCACGAACGTACGGGCCGACTTGTCGTGCCAGCACTGCCGCCACGGCCGGTCGAACAGACACCACAGCACGCCCAGCACCCCCACGCCGAGCACGCCCAGCACGCCGTAGAACAGCCACCGGCGCAGCGCGGCGCCCAGGGAGGGCGGCTCGTGCGACTCGATGTCCAGCACCCGCACCCCGCACAGCTTCTTGCCCGCCGTGCGCCCCCACTTGGCGGTCGGCAGCGCTTCACAGAGCACCCCGCCGACCAGCAGCACGGCGAGCACGACGGCCAGATAGCCGCCGGTCGTGCCGTCCAGCAGCCAGACCGTCACGGTCTCGCCGGTCTGCCGGGCCTGGTCGACCTTGGCGTCGATGTGGTCGACGGCCTTGCCCCACAGCGGCACGGCGACCGCGCCCACCACTCCGCCCAGCAGCACCGTGTCCAACAGCCGGGCCGCGAGCCGCCGGCCGAGGCCGGCGGGGCGGCCCTGCGCCTGGGCGGCGCTGAGGAACGGGTCGTCCTTCGGCGGCTTCCAGGCCGGCGCCGGCTCGCCCGCGCCGGTCCGCGGGCCCTGCTGGGCGAGCTGCTGCACCTGCTGGGCCCAGCCCACGGGCTGCGGCTGGGTGGCGGGCACGGGCGCGGACTCCGGGCGCCGCACGGGCAGGGCGGCGCCGCCCTCGGGCGGGGCCTGGACCTGCTGGGCCGGAACGGGCTGCGGCCGGTCCTGCGGCGCCTGGGTCTGCGGGGTGCGGGCGCGCGGGGTGGCGGGCGCCGCCGGGGCGGGCTCCCGGCGCGGGTCGACGGAGGGGACGGGGGCGGGCGGACCGCCCGGGGCGGCGCCGTGCGGCTTGGGGCGCAGCGTCAGGGTGCCCTGCCCGGGAGCGCCGGGCCCGGCGGGCGGCTCGGCCACCCGCGGGTCGCGCACCGTGGGCAGCGCCGGGGCGGCCGAGCCGTCACCGCCCCAGGACACGCGCCGTTCCCGCTCGCCGCCGAAGCCGTCCTGGTGCGCGGTGTCGGCCTGCCAGGCGGGCGCGGCCGCGGCCCGCTCCGGGCCGGTCTCCGGCTCCTCGTCCAGGAACACCGGACCGGTCTCGTCGGGCAGTTGCCGGGGCGTGGACCGCGGCGTCGGCGGTACGGGCGCGGCGAGCGCGGGCAGCGGGGCGGGGGCCACGGAGGCGGGCGGGGCCGGCATCGGCTCCCCCTCGGCGGGCGCGGGCCTGCTGGTGCCGGGGACCCAGGCGGTGCCGCTCCAGTAGCGGATGTAGCCGGGGATGGAGGGATCGGGATAGTAGCCGCTGGCGGGGCTGCTGTCAGCGGATCCCGAGGTAGGTGCGCTCATGGTCTCCGGTGTCCCGTATCTGCTCGGCCGTACGTGAGTAGCCAACAGGTCTACCAGACGGCACTTGGGTCTGTGACCGTCCCCGGGCCGGACCACTCACACGTGCGACTGCGCGGACCGTGCGAAAAGTCGGTACCGGTGACAGGAAGTCGCGTCATGATGTGCGCCCTGAGCGCTCTCTCCAGGGGCGGGCCCCTCCTTGCCGGGGGGACCGCGCGCCGACGGAAGCAGAGCAGAGAGGGCGTACGTCATGCACACCGTGGTGGAACGAGAGCTCGAGATCGGCCTGGTGCTGTCGCCGCAGCGCAGCATCCCCGTCCCGGCCCGGCTGACCTACCGTACGGACGACCCCTATGCCGTCCACATCACCTTCCACATCACCTCGGACAAGCCGGTGACCTGGACCTTTTCCCGCGAGCTGCTCGTCGACGGGGCCTTCAGGGCGGCCGGCGAGGGGGACGTGCGGGTCTTTCCCGGCAGGGACCGGGGGCGGCCCATGGTCTGCATCGCGCTGTCCTCGCCGGACGGGCAGGCGCTGCTGATGGCCCCGGCGGCGGGGCTGTCGGCGTGGCTGGAGCGGACCCTGCGGACCGTGGCGCCGGGCGCCGAGCGCGAATGGCTGCCCCTGGACGAGGCGTTGCGCGAGCTGCTGGCACCCGGCGCCTAGCCGGAGGGGACCGTTCGGGTGCGGGGCGGTCGCCGGGGAGGAACTCGTTGGGGTGGTCGCCGCCGCCTTCCGCGTAACCTCCCCGGCCCGGCCGCCCGCCGCGTCAGCCGTCGAGGACCTTGCCCGGGTTGAGCAGGCCGAGCGGGTCGAGGACGGCCTTGATGCCGCGCTGGACCTCCATGGCCACCGGACCGGCCTCCCGGGCCAGCCACTCCTTCTTCAGCAGGCCCACGCCGTGTTCCCCGGTGATGGTGCCGCCGAGCTCCAGGCCGAGGGCCATGATCGCGTCGAAGGACGCCCGGGCCCGGCTCGCCTCGTCGGGGTCGGCGGGGTCGAAGCAGACGACCGGGTGGGTGTTGCCGTCCCCGGCGTGCGCGCAGACGCCGATGGTCAGGTCGTGCTCGCGCGCGATGGCGGCGGTGCCCTCCAGCATGGCCGCGAGCCGCGAGCGCGGCACGCAGACGTCGTCGATCATCGTGGCGGGCCGCAGGGTCTCCAGGGCGGGCAGGGCCATCCGGCGGGCCTGCAGGAGCAGGTCGGACTCGGCCGCGTCCTCGGCGGGGACGACCTCGGTGGCCCCGGCGGCGGTGCACAGGGCGGCGACGGCGGCCAGGTCCGGCGCCGGGTCGGGGGTGTCGAAGGCGGCCAGCAGCAGGGCCTCGGTCGACTCGGGAAGGCCCATGCGGGCCATGGAGTTGACGGCCCGTACGGTCGTCGCGTCCATCAGCTCCAGCAGCGACGGCGCGTGGCCGCGCGCCATGATCTGCCGTACGGCCTCGCAGGCGGCGGCCACGGAGGGGAACTCGGCCGCCAGCGCCAGCTGGGCCGGCGGGGCCGGCTTGAGAGCCAGGACGGCGCGCACGACCACGCCGAGGCTGCCCTCGGAGCCCACGAAGAGGCGGGTGAGGTCGTAGCCGGCGACGCCCTTGGCGGTGCGACGGCCGGTGGTCAGCAGCCGGCCGTCGGCGAGGACGACGTCGAGGCCGAGGACGTACTCGGCGGTCACGCCGTACTTGACGCAGCACAGCCCGCCGGAGGCGGTGCCGATGTTGCCGCCGATGGTGCACTGCTCCCAGCTGGAGGGGTCCGGCGGGTAGTACAGGCCCTGTTCGGCGACCGCGCGGGAGAGCACGGCGTTGACGACGCCCGGCTCGACCACGGCGATCCGCTCGACCGGGTCGATCTCGAGGATGCGGTCCATCTTGACGAGCGAGAGCACGACGCAGCCGTCGACGGCGTTGGCCGCGCCGGACAGTCCCGTGCGCGCGCCCTGCGGCACCACGGGCACGCGCAGGGCGGTGGCGGTGCGCATGACGTGGCGCACCTGCTCGACCGTGCGCGGCAGGACCACGGCGGCCGGCGCCCCCGCCGCGCAGAAGCTCGCCATGTCGTTGGCGTACGAAGCGGTGACGTCGGGGTCGGTGAGGACCGCCTCGGCGGGGAGTCCCTCGAGCAGGAGCTTGATCAGATCGCCCATGCCCCCACCCTGCCACCGTCGGCGGCAGGGTGGAAGATCGCCTCGTCAGAGGTTGCCGCGGCGCTCCTGCTCGCGCTCGATGGCCTCGAAGAGCGCCTTGAAGTTGCCCTTGCCGAAGCCCATGGAGCCGTGCCGCTCGATCATCTCGAAGAAGACGGTGGGACGGTCCTGGACCGGCTTGGTGAAGATCTGCAGGAGGTAGCCGTCCTCGTCGCGGTCCACGAGGATCTTCAGCTCGCGCAGGGTCTCGACCGGCACCCGGGTCTCGCCGGCCCAGTCGCCGAGGGTGTCGTAGTAGGTGTCCGGCGTGTCGAGGAACTGCACGCCGGCCGCGCGCATGGCCCGTACGGAGGCGACGATGTCGTTCGTGGCGAGCGCGACGTGCTGGACGCCGGGGCCGCCGTAGAACTCCAGGTACTCGTCGATCTGCGACTTCTTCTTGGCGATGGCCGGCTCGTTGAGCGGGAACTTCACCTTGCGGGTGCCGTCCGCGACGACCTTCGACATGAGCGCGGAGTACTCGGTGGCGATGTCGTCGCCCACGAACTCCTTCATGTTGGTGAAGCCCATGACGTTGTTGTAGAAGCCGACCCAGTCGTTCATCTTCCCGAGCTCGACGTTGCCCACGCAGTGGTCGATGGCCTGGAAGCGGCGCGGGCCGGGCTCGACGAGCGGCTCGGCGGCGACGTAGCCGGGGAGGTACGGGCCGGTGTAGCCCGACCGCTCGACGAGGGTGTGCCGGGTCTTGCCGTAGGTGGCGATGGCCGCCAGCACGACGGTGCCGTGCTCGTCCTTCACCTCGTGCGGCTCCTCCAGGCCGGTGGCGCCGTGCTCGACGGCGTAGGCGTACGCGGCCCGCGCGTCCGGCACCTCGATGGCCAGGTCGACGACGCCGTCGCCGTGCTCGGCGACGTGCTCGGCGAGGAAGCGGCCGCGCTCGGTGCTCGCCTTGATCACGGTGGTGAAGACGAACCGGGCGCTGCCGGACTCCAGGACGTAACTCGCGGTCTCGCGGCTGCCGTTCTCCGGTCCGGAGTAGGCGACGCGCTTCATGCCGAAGGCGGTGGAGTAGTAGTGGGCGGCCTGCTTGGCGTTGCCGACGGCGAAGACGACCGCGTCCATCCCCTTGACCGGGAAGGGGTCGGCCTGCCGCGCGGTGTGCGGGGTGTGATCCGTGGTCTGAGTCATGGCCGCAGGGTCTCTCCGAACCACAAGGTGCGCAATAGTTTGCGTTTTCCCTGGGCATCCTGCATAGCGGTGGCCCGGGGATCCCGGGCGATCTGTGCAGGATGACCACGAGAGGCGGACCAGGGTGATCGATCGTTTGGACGGACGGCTGATCGAATTGCTCGCGGAGGAGCCCCGGATAGGGGTGCTGGAGGCCTCGCGGCGCCTCGGCGTGGCGCGCGGCACGGTCCAGGCGCGGCTGGACCGGCTGCAGTCCCAGGGGGTGATCCGCGGCTTCGGCCCGGACGTGGACCCGGCCGCGCTGGGCTATCCGGTGACCGCCTTCGCGACGCTGGAGATCAAACAGGGCCAGGGGGCGGACGTGCGCACCCACCTGGCGTCGGTCCCCGAGGTGCTGGAGCTGCACACCACGACGGGCCACGGCGACATGCTGTGCCGGCTGGTGGCCCGCTCGAACGCCGACCTGCAGCGGGTGATCGACAGGGTGGTGGGCTTCGAGGGGATCGTCCGGGCGTCCACGGCGATCGTCATGGAGAACCCGGTGCCGCTGAGGATCATCCCGCTGGTCAAGCAGGCGTCGGAGGACTGAGGAGGGGGGCTGAGGAAAGGGGCTGAGGACGGGGCGCAGGCGCGTCCCGGGCGGGCGGTCAGGCCGGGCAGGCGGGCACGCGCTGTCCGGCCGCCAGGGCCTTGAGGGAGGAGACGGCGTCCTTGAGGTCGGTGACGGGGATCAGCCGCAGGCCGGCGGGCAGCTCGGCCCGGGCGTCCGAGCACTCCTCCTTGGGGACGAGGAAGACGGTGGCTCCGTCGCGCCGGGCCGCCCGCGTCTTGAGCGAGACGCCGCCGACGGGGCCGACCGTGCCGTCCGGCTCGATGGTGCCGGTGCCCGCGATGCTGCGGCCGCCGGTCAGGTCGCCGCCGCGGCCGTCGCCGTCGAGCTTGTCGATGACGCCGAGCGTGAAGAGCAGCCCGGCGCTGGGGCCGCCGACGTCGGCGAGGCTCAGCTCCACCTTGACGTCCTTGGGCGAGCGGTGCAGATAGCGCAGGGCGGCCTGGGCGGCGGAGTCCTGGGACTTCTTCATCTCGGCGGAGTTGTGCCGCTCGATCTCCTCGTCGGACTGCCCGGCGGGGTAGACGGAGTCGCGCGGCATCACGGCCCGGTCGGTGCGGAACCAGCTGTCGACGACGTCGCCCAGGCCCACGCGCGCGTCCGGTCCCGTGGCCTCGATGGTGGTCATGCGCAGCTGTCCGCTCGTCCTGCGGGTCGCCGCGCCGGTGATGGTGATCACCGGCTTGTCCTTGTGCTCGCCGAGGACGTTCGCGGTCGTCGAGCCCGGCTGGGCGATGACGAAGGGCAGGGGGACGAGCGCGGCCACCGCGAGCAGGGCGACGACGGGCGCGGCGCAGACGGCGAGGGTGCGCGTGCGCTTCCTGGCGGCACCCTCGGCCGGGGTGCCCTCGGTCTTCGCGCCCGGGGCAGGCTGGGACGGAGCTGGCATGCTGCGAATCTAATTCACCGGCCGGGCGGGCGCGCATGCGGGCGGCCCGGGGCCGCCCGCACGGTGTCGCCCCGGCGGTGCCGGCGGCGCTACCTCAGCGCGTCCGCCACCTCCTTCGCGGCCTCCATGACCCGCGTCCCGACCCGCTCGGGAACGGAATCGGCGAGCATGACCACACCCACGCTCCCCTCGATCCCGCTCACGCCGAGCAGCGGTGCCGCCGCCCCGCTCGCCCCGGCCTCCAGCTCGCCGTGGGTGAGGGCGTACCCGGGGTTGTCGACCTCGCCCCGGCGTGCGGCGAGGATCGCCCGTCCGGCCGCGCCACGGTCCAGGGGGTGTCGGAACCCGGCGCGGTAGGCAACGTGGTAGTCGGTCCAGGTCGGCTCGACGACGGCGACCGCGAGCGCCTCGGCGCCGTCGACGAGCGTGAGATGGGCCGTGGCCCCTATGTCCTCGGCCAGCGACCGCAGCGCGGGCATGGCCGCTTCGCGTACGAGCGGGTGGACCTGGCGGCCCAGCCGCAGCACTCCCAGGCCCACCCGGGCCCGGCCGCCGATGTCCCGGCGGACGAGTGCGTGCTGCTCGAGGGTGGCGAGCAGCCGGTAGACGACCGTGCGGTTGACGCCGAGCCGGGTGGACAGCTCGGTGACGGTCAGCCCGTGATCGGTGTCGGCGAGCAGTTTGAGGACGCGCAGTCCTCTGTCGAGCGTCTGCGAAGTCTCCGCGGTCACGACGCCCCTCCTCCGATGAGAGGCGGCCCTCGTCACGGTGGGGTGCGCCACCGGTCCCGTCCGGCAGCGCGCGAAGAGAGGCCGCCGGCCGTTGACGCATGATCCGGCTGCGCTCCGCGGCGGCGCTGCCACGGGGCGTGTGCGTGAGCGGCACCGTAGCGCCGCCGGTCCGCTCAGCGGAAGAGTCTGCCCACAATCCGGTCACTGTGCAGGGGATTCGCCGGGATTGGCGGGCAGTTCCCAGCATGTGGACAGGGCGCGGGCTCCCGGTCGGGGAGCCCGCGCCCTGCTTTCACCAGCGCGCGTCAGGGACGCTCCGGCGTCCGCGCGTACGTCACTTCATGCGCGTGGCCCACTCGCGCACCTTCTTGATGCGCTCGTTGAGCTGTCCGGCCGTCGCCTCAGCGCTGGGCGGTCCGCCGCACACCCGGCGCAGCTCGGTGTGGATCACTCCGTGCGGCTTGCCGCTCTGGTGGACGTACGCCCCCACCAGCGTGTTCAGCTGCTTGCGCAGCTCCAGCATCTCCTTGTGGGTGACCACCGGCCGTCGCTCGGCGGGGAGTTCGAGCAGGTCGACCTCGGCGTCGGGGCGCTTGCGGCTGTGGGCGATCTGACGGGCCTGGCGCTTCTGCAGGAGCAGCTGCACCTGGTCGGGCTCCAGCAGGCCGGGGATGCCGAGGTAGTCCTGCTCCTCCTCGCTGCCGGCGTGCGCCTGCATGCCGAACTCGGCGCCGTCGTAGAGCACGCGGTCGAAGACCGCCTCCGACTCCAGCGCCTCGAAGGAGAGTTGGTCGCTCTCGCCGGTGTCCTCGTCCTGCTGCCGCTCCGCCTCCGCGAGGAGCTTGTCCTCTTCGGCGTAGGGGTTCTCGTCGTCGCCGTCCTTCTTGGGCTTGTCCAGGACGTGGTCGCGCTCGACCTCCATCTCGTTGGCGAAGGTCAGCAGCGTCGGGATGGTCGGCACGAACACCGACGCGGTCTCGCCGCGCCGGCGCGAGCGCACGAAGCGGCCGACGGCCTGCGCGAAGAACAGCGGCGTGGAGATGGTGGTGGCGTACACGCCGACCGCGAGGCGGGGCACGTCCACGCCCTCGGACACCATGCGGACGGCGACCATCCAGCGGTCGTCGGACTGCGAGAAGTCGTCGATGCGCTGCGAGGCGCCGGAGTCGTCGGACAGCACGAGGGTGGCGCCCTCGCCCGTGATCTCCCGGATCAGCTTGGCGTAGGCGCGGGCCGACTCCTGGTCGGAGGCGATGACGAGGGCTCCGGCGTCGGGGATGGACTTGCGGACCTCGGTCAGCCGCCGGTCGGCCGCCCGCAGCACGTTCGGCATCCAGTCGCCGCGCGGGTCCAGGGCGGTGCGCCAGGCCTGCGAGATCGCGTCCTTGGTCATCGGCTCGCCGAGGCGGGCCTCCAGCTCGTCGCCCGCCTTGGTGCGCCAGCGCATGTTGCCGCTGTACGAGAGGAAGATGACCGGCCGCACGACGCCGTCGCCCAGGGCGTTGCCGTAGCCGTAGGTGTAGTCGGCGGACGAGCGGCGGATGCCGTCGTTGCCCTCCTCGTACGTGACGAAGGGGATGGGGTTGGTGTCGGAGCGGAAGGGCGTTCCGGTCAGGCACAGCCGGCGGGTGGCCGGCTCGAAGGCCTCCAGGCACGCCTCGCCCCAGGACCGGGAGTCGCCGGCGTGGTGGATCTCGTCGAGGATGACGAGCGTCTTGCGCTGTTCGCAGCGGTTGCGGTGCAGCATGGGGCGCACGCCCACACCGGCGTAGGTGACGGCCACGCCGTGGTACTCGCGGCCCAGGGGGCCCGCGCTGTAGCCCGGGTCGAGCTTGATGCCTATCCGGGCGGCGGCCTCGGCCCACTGCTTCTTCAGGTGCTCGGTCGGCGCGACCACGGTCACCTGCTGGACCACGTGGTGGTGCAGCAGCCAGGAGGCGAGGGTGAGCGCGAAGGTGGTCTTTCCGGCGCCCGGGGTCGCCACGGCGAGGAAGTCGCGGGGCTGTGTCTGGACGTACTTCTCCATGGCGCCCTGCTGCCAGGCACGCAGCTTGTTCGCGGTACCCCAGGGAGCCCGGCCGGGGAAGGCGGGTGAGAGATGGTGGTTCGCTGTGGTGGTAGTCACGGTCTCCGTCGGCTGGTTCGGCGATCGGCAACCGCGTCAGCCTACCCGCGTCCGCGGCACCCCCCGGGTGGTACGACCCGGGCTCACCCGGGGGTGGGACGGACGTCACATAACGCCCCGGAGTCACGTCGTACGGTCGCGTGGTGCCAGCCGCGTGGCAAGGTACGAGCCCACCAGCGCGGATGCCGAGGCGAGGGCGAAAACGATCGCGAAGGCGTGCGGCGGGGCCGCGTCGCCGGCCGCGTCCGCGGCGACCGAGCCGCCGCCGGAGGAGACGAAGAGCACACCGGCGAGGCCGACCAGCACGATGCTGCCGAGCGCGTCCGACACCTGCAGGGAGGCGGAGTTCGCGCCCTCCTCCCCCGGCCGGGAGAGCTTGAGCAGCAGCACCGCGCCGCCGGAGATCGTCAGCCCCATGCCGTAGCCGCCGATGATCCAGGAGACGGCCACGATCCACACCGGCACGGACGGGATCAGCACCAGCGGCGCGATCGCCACGGCGAGCGCAAGCAGCGCCATGCCGAGACTGATCAGCCGCTCGCGGTAGGGCTCCAGGCGGGGGCGGCTCTGGGTGTACGAGGCGAGCGCCCACGTCAGCCCGCCACCGGTCAGGGAGAGCCCGGCGAGGGTGGCCGACAGGCCGCGCTCGGTCACCAGCATCAGCGGCACGAACGTCTCGGCGGCCAGGAAGGACCCCTGGGCGACGCCGCGCAGCAGCACGACCGAGGGCAGCCCGCGCCCGGCCCGGAAGGTGCGCGCGGGCAGCAGCCGCAGCACGCACGGCACGATCAGGGCGAGCCCGGCGGCGGCGGGCAGGACGGAGACGGGGCGCAGGTCCTGGCCCGCGTACTGCAGCAGTCCGGCGCCGACGGCCACGGCGAGGGCGAGGAGTATCCGGCGGCGGTCCATGCGCGCGGTGCGGTCGCCGGCCGGCAGCTTGCGCAGCGCGGGCAGCATCACGGCCAGCGGCGGCAGGACCAGGACGGGGATGGCCAGGAACACCCAGCGCCACCCGATCCGTTCGGTGACGGTGCCGGCCACCAGCGGGCCGACGATCACGGGGACGACCCAGGCGGCGGAGAAGGCCGCCAGGATCACCGGCCGCAGCCGCTCGGGGTAGGCCCGGCCGACGACGACGTAGAGCGAGACGATCACCAGCCCGGCGCCGATGCCCTGCACCCCGCGTCCCCTGACGAACATCCACATCGTCCGCGCCGACCCGGCGACGACCAGCCCTCCGCCGAAGGCCGCGATGCCGGTGAAGAGGGGGGCCAGCGGCCCGGCCCGGTCGCACCACTCCCCCGACAGCGCCATGGCGAACAGGCTCGCGGTGAAGAAGGCGGAGAAGGAGAAGGCGTAGAGCTCGAGGCCGTCGAGGGCGCGCGCCGCGACCGGCATCGCGGTGTTGACCGCGCTCGCCTCGAAGGCGATGAGGGAGACGACGGTGACGATGCCGAGGGTGAGCGCCCGGTACCGGCGCCCGAGTATGCCCCCGGGGTCCTCCGGAGTCGCTGCGGATATGGCGAGGTCGGTGCCTTCGGCGTCGGTTGCGGTCATGCCGGCCAGCGTAGGGAGACACCGGCCCCCGTGCCCCCGGCCGGACGAAGGGAATCCCATCGTCCGTAGGGCCTAGTCCGCAGGCCCCGGCGCCGGGGTCCCGCGTCGCAGGTCCCGGCGCCGGCCCTCCCCTCCCCGGCCCGGCCGGTCAGCCCCCGGCTCAGGTCGTCAGCCCCCGGCTCAGGTGGTCAGCAGCACCCCGCCGTACGAGACCCCCGCGATCACGATCCACGAGCTCAGCCCGAGCGCCGCGACCCGGCCGCCGGTGCGCACCAGCGAGGGCAGGTGCACCGCGCTGCCCAGCCCGACGAGGGCGGCGGCCAGCAGCAGCTCCTGGGCGTGCTGGGCGGCGTCCAGTACGCCGCCGGGCAGCCAGCCGGTCGTGCGGACGGCGACCATGGCGAGGAAGCCGAGCACGAAGAGCGGAACGAGCGGGGGCCGCTTGCCGGACGCCTGGACCACACCCCGGCGGCGGCCGCGCACGGACACCGCCACGGCGGCGACGAGCGGCGCCAGCAGCGCCACCCGCATCAGCTTGACCAGGACGGCGTCCCCGAGCGCGGCCTGGCCGGCGGTCTGGGCCGTGGCCACGACCTGCCCCACGTCGTGCACGCTCGCCCCGGCCCAGCGGCCGAACTGCGCGTCGCCCAGCCCGAGCGGGTGGTGCAGCAGCGGCAGCACGGCGATGGCGAGCGTGCCGCACAGCGTCACCAGCGCCACCGACGTCGCCACGTCCTCCTCGTCGCTGCCCGACACCTCGCTGACCGCGCCGATCGCGGAGGCGCCGCAGATGGAATAGCCGGTGGCGATCAGCAGCGGCTGGTCGCCGCGCAGCCCGAGCCGGCGGCCGAGCCACAGCGTCCCGGAGAAGGTCGCGGCGACCACCGCGAGCACCATCGCGACGGTGGCCCAGCCCAGCCCGAGCACGTCGTCCAGGCTGAGCTTGAGCCCGAGCAGCACGATGCCGACGCGCATCAGCCGCTTGCCCGCGAGCGTCAGGCCCGGCTTGCCGGCGCCGCGCACCCGGGCCCGTACGCCCGGCAGATGGGCCGCGGCGATGCCCAGAACGACGGCGGCCGTGAGCATCGGGATCGCGGGCAGCAGCGCGTGGACGCCCCAGGCCAGGGCGACCCCGCAGGCGGCCATCGCGAGGCCGGGCAGCGCGCCGGGGGCCGCCGCCGGGCGCGACGGCTTCGGGGGTTTGGGCGGGCTCGCGGCCCGCGTGCCGAGGAGCGCCATCAGAGGGCGTCGGCCGGCAGGTCGTACACGCGCCGGACGCTGGAGCCCAGGCGCGAGACGTCGGCCCCGTAGATGTGGAGGGAGATGGCGACGGACGAACAGGCGTTGCGCACCCGGTGGATGTCGCCGGGCGGCGCGAAGCCGCAGACGTCGCCCTGCCGGTTGACCACGTCCTCCGTGGCCACCAGGCGGGCGGTCATGCCCTCGGGGACGAGGCGGTAGCGGCGCTCGCTCTCGGTGCCCTGGTGGACGCCGGTGACGCACCAGGAGACGTGGTCGTGGATGGAGGTCTGCTGGCCGGGCATCCACACGAGCGCGACGACGGAGAAGCTGCCGTCGCTCTCGGCGTGCAGGATGTGCTGGCGGTAGCGGTCGGGGTCGCCCTCGCTCTGTTCCGCGGTGAGCAGGTCGGGGGCGCCGAGGTGGACCGCGAGCCGCTCACCGACGAGGTACGCCGTCGTGTCGGGCGGCAGGCCGCGGCCTACGGCGTCCCGGACGTCGCCGACGAGCTGGTCGAGCCGCGCGGTCGTCAGGGGTGCGGTAGGTGTGGTCATACGTGCAGGGTCGAGGCGCTTGATCCATCACGTCCAACGACAGTTGCTTGCCGGGTCGCCAACGTGCGCTTATGGACCGAGCGGGCCCGCTCAGCAGCCGACGCGCCGGGCGGCCACGGCCTTCAGCTCGTCCAGCACCAGCGCGGTGGCCGGAATCCTCAGGTGCTCGCGCAGCACGTAGGCGGAGACGAGGCGGCGCGCGGCCGGGTCCAGGGCGCGACCGGTGATCTTGTCGTGCCGGAGGAATGACAGGACGAGCGCCGGCATCATCGCCACGCCCAGCCCCTCGGCGACCAGCGACTGCACGACGAGGTTGTCGTCCGTTGTGAACGCGATGTCGGGTGCGAATCCCTGCTCGGCGCATTCGTGGAGGAAGTTCGTGCGGCAGCGCAGGCAGCCGGCGATCCAGCGCTCCTCGGCCAGGTCGGCGAGCTTGACCGCCCGGCGGCGGGCGAGGGGGTGTCCCGTGGGGAGCAGAACGGTCAGCTGGTCCTCGAAGAGCGGTATCTCCACGAGCTCGTCGGGGACTTCTTCGTGCAGGCCGGGATAGGTGAAGGCGAGTGTGATGTCGCACTCGCCGCGCACCACCCGGCTCAGCGAGTCGGGCGGCTCGGCCTCCTGCAGCTCCACCCGTACGCCCGGGTGGTCGGCGGCGAGGCGGGCGAGCGCCTCGGGTATGAGGGTGGCCCCGGCGCTGGGGAAGGCGCACACGCGGACGCGCCCGGCGCGCAGCCGCGTCAGCGAGCTCATTTGCTGTTGCGCGGCGGAAAGGCTGGCGAGGATCGTCTCGGCGTGCCGGGCGAGCGCCTCGCCGGCCTCGGTCAGCCGCATGCGGCGGCCGACGCGGGTGAACAGCGGAGTGCCGACCGAGCGTTCAAGGGCCTTCATCTGCTGGGTGATCGCCGGCTGGGTGTAGCCCAGCGCGCGGGCGGCAGCCGAATACGACCCCGCGGTGACCACCGCGTGGAAGGTCTTGATGTGCCGGGAGTCGAACACGCCGAAATCATAAGCGGAATTTGGGTTAATGGGGTGAGTGGGCGTGGGTTGCTTTTGGATCAATGAACACATCCGACATGGCGGACTTATGCCGCACTACACCTCGTACGACGCGGCCGAACTGGCCTGCCGGGTACGCGATCCGGCATGCGCGCGAGCGAGGCCGTGGCGGCGGCGGTATCGGCTCGTGTTTCATGAACGACAGATGGCGGTCTTGTGCCAGCGCCGTCCGCCCCATTGAGGCCCCCGGCGCATGGCCCTAGTGTCGTGCCCGTAAGAACACCAGCACGGCCGTGTGCCCGAGTGGCTTAGGGGCTCGCCTGCAAAGCGAGTTACGTGGGTTCGATTCCCGCCACGGCCTCCACTTCCTGGCTCCCTGCGGGGCCGGCCCATCCGTGCGCGTACTCAAGGCCCGGCCCGGCAGCGGGCCGCCGATGAGTAACCGCTGAGTAGCCGTACTCATGCCCCGGGCGCAGCCTCCCGCGCAGGATGCACACCATGAACACCTACCCCGCCTACCCCACCCGCCCTGCCCACCTCGCCCGCACCAGGCGGCGCGAGCAGTTCGCGTCGACCCTGGCCGTGGTCCTCTGGGCTCTCACGGCGAAGGCGGTCGCCGTGTGCCTGGCGGTCATCCTGTTGATCGCGGGCTGGAGTGCCGCGGAGGGCGCGTCCGTCGGGGAGCCCCTCCTCCAGGTGGCCGGCGTTCTCGTGGCGGCGGGCCTCGTACTGACCGCCGCTTACCACGGCCTCCGGGTCTTCGGCCTGACCGCCGCGACCCGCGCGGCCGTCGTCGGCGCGATCGCCCTCCCGGGCCCGCTGGGGCTGGCCGTGTACCTCTTCACGCGCTGAAGGCGGGCGTCGGCGCTCCGTACCGCTTCAGGCCGTGGCCGCGGCAGGCGCCGACGCCTGCAGCTCCTGGGCCAGGCGCAGCCAGGCGGCGAACAGTTCGGGGTCGATGTCGGCCGCCGAGCGCAGCTTCACGCCCGCCATCGCCCGGGCGCCGGGCTCCAGACGGCCGGAGGGGTCGGCGATCTCCTGACCGCGCCAGAGGCCGAAGGTCACGTAGGAGGCGTAGGCCTTGAGGTAGCAGACGGGGGACTTGCCGGGGGCTCCGCCCAGGCTCCACACCGGATGGCCGTGCCAGACCGCGCCGGACGCCGGCAGCGCGTCCTCGACGAGCGGCAGGAGCGCGTCCGTGATCTCGCGCTGGGCGGCGGGGAGGGAGGCGACGTAGTCCTCGACGGTGGCGAACTTCGGCATGGCGCACATCCTTTGCTCGGGGCCTCGACCTGCTCGGCCGGTTCGCGGCCTGCTCTCGGCCGGTTCTCGGCCTGCTCTCGCCCTTGCGTCGATCGGCCGATGTGACAGGGAATGCCGGAGCAGGTGGGGCTTCGGACGGGCCGCCGATTTCTTCTTGATCATTTCGATTCCCTGTCACATAGTCTGATCGACGCTTGGTCGGAAGCGGGCCACCGAGGACCGCGCGACAGACGGAGAAAGACCCCATGCGCTACCTGATGATGACCAACCCGACCGACACCGCCCCCGACGAGAGCCTCTACGCCGAGATGGGCGCGTGGCTCGAGGAGCTGACGGCGGCGGGCGTCCTGCTGGCCACCGGAGGCCTCGAGCCGGGCGGCATCCGCGTGACGTCGGCGGGCGACGAGATAACGGTGACGGACGGGCCGTTCGCCGAGGCCAAGGAGGCCGTGGCCGGCTTCGCGCTGGTCGAGGTCCGCTCCAAGGAGGAGGCGATCGAGATCGCGCGCCGCTTCCGGAAGCTCGTCGGCGACGGCGAGAGCGTGATCCAGCAGGTCTTCGGTCCCTGACCGGCCCCGCACCAAGCCCATGACGGACGTCCACGGCGCGGTCGACGCGGTCTGGAAGCTCGAGTCGGCCAGGATCGTCGCCGCCCTGACACGACTGGTCCACGACGTCGGCCTCGCGGAGGAGCTCGCCCAGGACGCGCTCGTCGCCGCGCTCGAGCAGTGGCCGGAGGCGGGCGTGCCCGGCAACCCCGGCGCCTGGCTGATGACCACCGCCAGGCGCCGGGCCGTCGACCGCATCCGGCGTGACCGGCTCCTGGAGCGCAAGCACGAGCAGATCGCCCGCGATGTGCGGGAAGACGCCGCAGAGGACGGACGGGACGACGTCCTGCGGCTGATGTTCGTCTCCTGCCACCCGGTCCTGCCCACCGACGCCCGCGTCGCACTGACACTGCGGCTGCTCGGCGGCCTGACGGCGGCCGAGATCGCGCGAGCGTTCCTCGTCGACGAGACGACGATCGCCCGGCGCATCGCCGGGGCGAAACGGACGCTGGCCGAGGAGCGGGTTCCCTTCGGACTGCCCGCCGGGGAAGAGCTCGCCGAGCGCCTGTCGTCCGTGCTCGGCGTCGTCTACCTCATCTTCAACGAGGGCTACGCGGCGACGGCCGGAGACGACCTGATGCGCCCGGGGCTCTGCCTGGAGGCCCTGCGGCTGGGCCGACTGCTGGCCGAACTGGTCCCGCACCAGGCCGAGGTGCACGGCCTGGTCGCGCTGATGGAGCTCCAGGCCTCCCGTGCCACCGCCCGGACCGGCCCATCCGGCGAACCCGTCCAGCTGCACGAGCAGAACCGTGGCCGCTGGGACCAGTTGCTCATCCGCCGCGGCTTCACCGCCATGCTGCGCGCACGCGAGGCCGGCGGCCCGCCCGGCCCGTACGTCCTCCAGGCGGCGATCGCCGTCTGCCACGCCCAGGCACGTACGGCTGAGGACACCGACTGGGCGCGGATCGCGGCCTTGTACGAGGCGCTGGAGCGCCTCCTGCCCACGCCCGTGGTGCGGCTCAACCGGGCGGTGGCCGTCGGCATGGCACACGGCCCGGGCGCGGGGCTCGACCTGGCCGACGCCCTCACCACCGACCCCGCGCTGGGCGACTATCACCTCCTGCCGGGCGTACGGGGCGACCTGCTGGCCCGGCTCGGGCGGTGCGAGGAGGCGCGGCGGGAGTTCCGGCGGGCCGCCGCCCTGACCGGCAACGCCGCCGAGCGCGCCTTCCTGCACCGCCGCGCGGACGCAATCACCGCTCCCGCCGCGCCGGTCCCCACCCTCGGCCGGGCGGCCCGGGACTTCCTGGGGCGCGACGGCCTCGACCCCGGCACGGCCCGCTCGTACGGCCAGACGCTGCGGCGCCTGTGCCGGTCCCTGGGCGACGACCTGCCGCTGGCCGCGCTGACGGCCGACGAGGTGGCGCGGGTGTTCACGGCGGCCTGGGGCGGGGCGGCGGCACAGACCTGGAACCGCCACCGGTCGGCCGTACGGTCGTTCGGCGCCTGGGCGTCCCTGGAGGACCTGGGGGTCCGCCTCGACCGGCGCACCGATATCCGGACTCCGGCACCGGTGATCCGCGACGCGGAGCTCGAGACCCTGTGGAACCGCCCGGGCCCGTCCTTGCGCGAACGCGCCCTGTGGTGCCTGCTGCACGAGTCGGCGGCGGGCGTCGGCACCGTGCTGTCCCTGAACGTCGAGGATCTCGACCTCCCGGCCCGCCGCGCCCGTACGGGCGACATGTGGGTCGTCTGGGGCGACAGGACGGCCGTGCTCCTCCCGCCCCTGCTCGCCGGCCGCACCCGCGGCCCCGTCTTCCTCTCCGACCGCCGCCCCGGCCCGGCCCGCGCCCCGTCCGAGGCCGACCTCTGCCCGGAGACGGGCCGCCGCCGCCTGTCCTACGAACGCGCCGAGTACCTCTTCAAGCAGGCCACGAAGACCGTCGACCCGACGGGAACGGGCTACACGCTGCGGCGGCTCAGAGTGCGAGGCCGAGGCTCGGACTGAACCTGGCCGCCGTCAGCGGCACCGCTTCTCGCCGACCGGGCGATGCGTATGCGCGCTGCTCACCGCCGCACCGGCAGATGCGCGCACCCCGGCCACCGGGGCCACGGCCGGGCGGCCTGCCGCGCCGCGACCCTGCGGGCCGCCGTACGGTCGGCCGAATGCCCGGCCGCCGGGCCCGGCGTCACGACTCCCGGCATGCCAGGCGGCCGCAGCGCCCCGTAGTCGTCGAACCGCCGGGTTCCACAGCGGTCGCACCGCGCCTCGCCGCCGACACGCGTCCACCCCGCCCGGTGCGCGCACATCCTCCACCCCTCAGAGCTCGGCATAGCGCTTCCCCGCCACTCGCGGGATCACAACCCACAGCTTGCTTCCGGCAAGCGGCTTCTCCGCCGGCGCCAGCCCGAGCACGCCACCACACTCGTCGACGACGGCCTGCAGCGTGGACAAGGCGTGGCGCCGATGCGCCCGGCATCGCTTCTCGTCGCCGCCGACATGGTCCGGGTGCTCGTCGAACACCGTCAGCCGCAGCACCCCGAAGCGCCACCGCAGGGTGAGGCTGACGCCCCGGTCGGGCGTGAACAGGACGGCGTTGCCGAGCAGTTCGGATGTGGCGAGCACGCCGAGCTCGACCATGTCGCCCAGCCCGTGCTGGGCGAGCACCCGTCCGACGGCGATCCGCGCCGTACCCAGGCAGTACGCGCCGCCCGGCAGCCCGAAGGAGTAGTCGAGGTTCGCCCGGCCGGGCCCACCCGGCGCCTTTGCCGGTCGCGGCGACTCGGGCAGGCAGAGTTCATCGTGATTGCTCATGGTGCGGACTCCAAGCACGTTCACAGGTGGGGGAGTTCTCGCACGCGACGGACCACCGGTGGCCTGCCTCCCTGGGCGCGGACACACCCCACCCAGGGAAGGAGGGCATGCCGCGCGGTGCACTTCCGGCGCCACCGCGTGTGAGCCAAGCGATACCGACGGTAGCGCAGCCGGGAAGCCCTGTGCTACTTCTCCGCCATGCGGCTGGATCTCACCGGCCCCTGGGGGCAGACTGGTTGGCAGTTTCAGAGAGGGGTCTCATGCCACCGAGGAGTAATCCGACGATCCGACAGAGACGCCTCGGAGCCGCACTGCGACAGTTGCGCGAGCAGGCGGGCATGTCGGCCTCGGACGCGGCCGCTCTGCTCGGTGTCGACCGGACCCGCATCTCCAACACCGAGGCCGGCCGCTTCGGCATCAGCCCCGCCCGCGTGCGCACCCTCGCCTGCAACTACCGCTGCCCCGACCCCGTCCTGGTCGACGCACTCGCCGACATGGCCCGGGACCACACGAAGGGCTGGTGGGAGGAGTACCGAGGCACTCTTCCCGCCTTCTTCCTCGACATCGCCGAGCTCGAGTGGCACGCCTGCCGCATCCGCAACGCGCTGACGTCACACATTCCCGGAATCCTGCAGACCGAGGACCACGTCCGCGCGATCTTCGACCATGTGATCCCCAGCCTGCCCGCCGACGAGATCGATCTCCGCGTCTCCCACCGCCTACAGCGCCGCCGGGTGTTCGACCGCGAGGACGGGCCGGCGTACGACGCGATCGTTCACGAGAGCGCCCTGCGCATGCAGTTCGGTGGCCGCGGCGTCGCCCGCGCCCAGCTGAGGCATCTCCTCGAAGCCGGCGAACACGACCGGGTCACCCTTCGCGTGATCCCCTTCGAGGCCGGCGGCTTCCCCGGCGCCGGCCAGACCATCCTCTACGCCTGCGGGCCGGTCCCCGGACTGGACACCGTGCAGCTCGACACGTCACACGGCTCGGTGTTCATCGACTCCGACATGCAACTGGCCAACTACCGACAACTCTTCGACATGATGGAGCGTTGCGCCCTCAATGAAGCGGAGTCACGCGATGTCATCCATACCATCGCCAAACAACTCTGAAAGGCCGACCGTGCCCGAGATCCGATGGCAAGACCCCTTATGCGCAAACGGCGGCAACGCCTGCCTGCAAATAGGACACACCCCGGACGGAACCCCGGTCCTGCGCGAGACAGCCCACCCCACCGAACTGATCACCACGACCCCCGCAGGCCTCCGCAACCTGATCGAAGCCGCCAAACGCGGCGAACTCGACCACCTGCTCTGAGGATCCGGTTGCTTACCCTTCACCCTTGTACGCCGTATCGACGTAACACGGCGAGTCCAGATAGACGAACAGGCCGTCTCGCCCCGCCTTCTCCCACCTGCTCACGTCGGGGCCCTGGGGTACGAAATCCTCTTCGATGGTCACCGTGTGATGCAGCTTCACGTCCTCGACGTCCAGCCGCATCTGTCGCGCCTTCGACTTGGCCTGCTCAAACCGGACCACCTTCCATCCACGTCGAGGCAACTCCCGGTGCAACTTCTCCAACGCTTGCGTCAGGACCTCCCGAGATGGCCCGAAAACCTTCCAGGAGTGGGTGACGCGGTACCCATGCTCCACGTCACTGCACTCGCTGACACTGGGCCCACCGTTGGTGGTCTCGAATCTCAGCCCCGAGGTTTCCAGAATTACGCTTGACTGCCGACGCGCGAGGTCTCTTGCCGCACCGACGGACATCTCCTCGGGCAAATAACCGGAACCGTCACCAACAGCAGAAGAACACCCCGCCGCAGCGAAAACAAGGAAGACAATCCCGGAAGTGAAACAAAAAGATCTCGTCTTGCGACGAGTACGAAGCCGGATGGATTCAGTCATCTTTGAGCGTC
The DNA here is from genome assembly GCF_014655595.1 of Streptomyces griseocarneus. Lineage (GTDB taxonomy): Bacteria > Actinomycetota > Actinomycetes > Streptomycetales > Streptomycetaceae > Streptomyces > Streptomyces griseocarneus. Next base: position 327,927 of record NZ_BNBL01000008.1, read on the forward strand.
ACCTTCCGCACTTCCCAACCAGCTACCTCCCTCGGCGGGGCTGGCAGAGGCGATCGATATTCGCGACTCGCCGTCTGTTCGAGGGCGTGGGACATCCGTCATTGTGAGCCTCGAAGTGAAGAGTTGGGTGGATACGTGCGCGAACGCTGGAGGCGGCGGGATTATCGGGGGAGGGGCCTGCGGCGGCGCGTGATCGGAATGGCTACGGCGGCGACGAGGCCGACCGCGGCGACAATGCCCGCCACCACGAGGTTGCGCTGCGACAGCAAGTAACCGTCGCCGGAAGCCTCCTCGGCATTGGCTCGCGGCGCGAAGGTACTCGGCCTCGCCTTCGAAGCGGCTGCGGCGAGCTCCGGGAGGGGGCTTACGTCGGCGGGGCCGGGGTCGCCGGGGTTCTGGAGGGCGATGCGGGGGCGGACCACTCCGTAGCCGATGGTGTCGCTGCGCTTCTCACCGCTCTTCGGACCGCCGGCGGTGTTGATGAGGACGCGCAGGACCTGGTTCGCCGTCCAGTCGGGGTGCGCGGACCAGACGAGTGCGGCGGAGGCGGAGGCCAGGGCGGTGGCGTCGCTCGTGCCGCGGGTACGGCAGAGGCCGGTGCCGCCCTTGCAGGTGGCGACGATGTTGTCGCCTGGTGCGGCGAGGTCCACCTGTGGTCCGCGCTCAGAGATTTCCGTCGCTTTGATGCTTTGGTCAACAGCAGCCACGCCGACAACTCCAGGGTGCGCCGCTGGGTAGACCACCCGGTTGTCCTCGTGCCCCCAGTTCCCGACGCCTGCGAAGACAAGCTTCCCCTTGGACAAGGCGTAATCGACGGCTACCGCTTCCCGAGGGCCTTCGTACACATGCGCCATCGACAGATTGATGATCTTGGCGTCGGAGTCCGCGGCGAACCGAATCGCGGAAGCCAAGGCTGTCTCCGGGCTCACCCGCGTCCTCGGCGCCGCATCCGAGAGAACACGCAAGGGAAGAATCTTCGCCCCAGGCGCTAGACCATACGCTCCCGTTCCACCGTTGCTCTTTCCGTTCCCGGCAATGAGAACGGCCATGGTGGACCCGTGTCCGTCGTAGTCCGAGTGAGCGTCCCCCGCGACTCCCGCGAAGTCCCTACCAGGCAGCACCTGGCCCTCGAGATCCGGCAGATCGGCATCCACACCACTATCGATCACAGCAACCGTTACGCCGGCACCTGTGCTTGTCTTCCACATCTCCTCGGCTCGCATCGCGTCCAAGTACCACTGCTGCGAGCACACCGTGTCCGCCTGGGCCGGTCCGGCCGAAATGGCAAGGATGCCCAATGCGACGGCACTGGACATCGCACTCTTCCGCCTACCGGTGGGTCGTCTGTGCATGTCGCTTTCTCCAGCCTCTTCCAGCATCAGTCGATGACGGGAGGAACAGCACGGCGGTTGTTGTGGGACCAGGCCTCTTCGTCTTCCACCAGGTAATCGGGCCTCTGGCGCGGCCTGTTGGTGTTGCGTGCACGTTCCGAGTCGCTCGGGCCTCGCACGAGGCCTGCACCGCCCGGGATGAAAACGCGATCGCTATCGGCTCCGGTTCGCTGCCTGCGACCGCCCACCACACCACCGCGTTCCGTGGCCAGGCGACGTCCCGAACTCCCGCTCCCCGACCGGCCGGCGGGGGCGCCGGGCATGGCGCCGCTCCCCGGAACGAACCCCGCCTGCTGGCGTCCTCGACTGCTTTCGGTTCCGATGACCGTTCCCCGGGGCAGCTGAGTCGGGTTCTGAGCAGATGTTCGCGGTACCGGTCGACCTCCCACGATGCCTCCTGCGGGAGCCCCGGGCGCAGGCACGTTGACTCGCCCCCCGACGAGGCCGCGCCCGGGCAGGTCGGTGACGGGCCTACGTGGTGTTGCGGCAGGGCCCTTCGGCCCACCGCACCAGACAGGCCCCGTGCGGCCAATTGGCGGCAGCGGCGGCACGGCTGGCGTCGCCGGGGCCGGGAGGCGGTCCGCCACACCACCGGTGTACGGCGGGGGCGTCGTGATGCCTCCGGCAGCAGACGGTGCTTGCGGCGCCACCACACCACCGGCAACCTCGACCGGCGTCGTGCGCGCCTCTGGCAGCTTCCCGGGGGCAACAGTCATGTCAGCGCCGGCACCAGCTCCTGGGCTACCCGCTTCGTACCCCAGGGGAGACGCACTGCCACTGTGTGGACCCGCGAACCCCGGTTGCGTCACGGCGCCAGGATTCGGCAAGTACTCAACCTTGTCGCCGACCAAACCCGGCATGTCCGCCGGCATCGGCCGGAACGTGGGCCGCGGCGCCACCGACAGCTGGTGTGCCGACCACGCGTACATCGCGCACAGCTCTTCATGCGACTTCCACTCGAAATCCGACGCGATGATCAGACCACTGACGGGCTTCGGCAGGATCGGGCTCGCCGAACCCGACGACGGCGGAGGCGGAGGCGGAGAAATGGGCGAGGCCATCACATGCTCCCCTCCTCGCTGCCCTTCGGCGCGGGGCGGGCCGCGGGGGGAGTCCGGGGGGCCGTCTTCGGCGGGTGCGGGTCGAGTCCGGGGTCGTAGAGGGCGTGGGTCCGGGCCTGGATCGCGGCCATGCGCGCGCGGAGGTCCTCGTCGACGTTGGCGTAGCCGACACGGGCGGCGTGGACGGCCGTGCTCAGGGCCTCGATCTGGTCGTTCAGGAGGGAGATCAGGGTCTTGAGCTGGCCGTGGATGTCGTTGTAGGCGCCGTGGAGCGAGTCGACCTCGGGGAAGTTGGCGCCGAGCTGGGCGGCCACGAGGTGGTTGTCGGCGACGCGCTGGGGGTCCGCCTCCGTGCCCCGGAGGTGGATGAGGATCTTCTCCAGCTTGCCCCGGAAGATCTTCAGTGACTGGAGCTCCGCGTGCATTCCGGCAGTCGCCGACCCGGCACCCACGTCCGTCCCACCCCTCGTGTCATCCCCGTCGCAACCTGTCACAGCCTACTGACGGGGGATGACATCCACCTGAGTACGGGTACTCAGACCTCCTGCGTCACGGCGGTCACAGCCGCCGCGGCCGTCTGGGGGCGGATCGGCAGGCGGTTGACGGGACGGCCCGTCGCGGCCCGTACCGCGCCCGCCACCGCCGCCGGCGAGGTGACGACCGGGACCGCGCTGATCGCCTTCGCGCCGAAGGGGGCGACGACGTCGCGCTCCTCGACGAGCTTGACGATGTGGACCTCCGGCGCGTCCAGGGCCGTGGGGAGGGCGTAACCGGTCAGGTCGGGGCGGCGGACGTGGCCGCCGCTCGTGCGGAGGTTCTCCGTCAGGGCCGCGCCGACGCCCTGGGTGATGCCCGCCTCGATGCGGGTGCGGGCCTGCGCGGGGTTGAGGACGCGGCCGACGTCCTGGGCGACCGCCATCTCCACCACGCGCACCGAGCCGAGCTCGACGTCGACGTCCACGACCGCGCGTACGGCGCAGAAGGCCATGCCGACGAAGGCGTCGCCCTGCCCGGTGTCGTCGAGCGGCTCCGTGGGGTGCGGGCGGCACTGGGCCGTCGCCCAGAGCTCCTTGCCGTCGAGGGCCTCGTCGACCGTCGTGCTGAGCACGCCGTCATAGGAGGTGATCTTGCCGTCGGCGATCGTCAGCAGCTCCGTCGACATGCCGAACTGGTGGGCCAGCGGCTGCAGCAGCTGCGTGCGCACCATGCGCGCCGCGCGCTCCACCGCGCCGCCCGAGACCCAGGTGTGGCGGCCGTGGGCGGCCGGGCCGGACGGGGGCTGGTCGGTGTCGACGGGGGCGACGTGGACCTCCTCGATGCCGAGGATCTCCTGGACGATCTGGCGGGCCAGCGTGGTGAAGCCCTGGCCCGTCTCGACCGCCGCGCAGATGACCGTGGCGACCGAGCCGCTGACCTTCACCGTGGCCGTGGAGACCTCGTCCGTGCCCTCCGCGCCGAGCATGTGGACCATGCCGAGGCCGTAGCCGACGCCGCGCCGCACCGAGCCCGGTTCGCCGGCGCCGTCGGGGCCGCCGGGCAGCAGCCAGTCGTCCTCGGGGTCGTCCTTGGGGAGCGCGGGGAGCGGGTAGTCGCGGACCGCGCGCAGGAGTTCGGCGACGGGGGCCGGGCAGGTGACCGTCTGGCCGGTGGGCAGCAGGTCGCCGGTCGCCATGACGTTGCGCATGCGCAGTTCGGCCGGGTCGAGGCCGAGCTTCGCCGCGAGCTTGTCCATCTGGCCCTCGTACGCGGCGCACACCTGCATGGCGCCTTCGCCGCGCACGTGGCCGGAGGGGGGGTTGTTGGTGCGTACGGCCCAGCCCTCGACGAAGGCGTGCGGGACGACGTACGGGCCGCAGGCGAAGGCGACGGCCGCGGCCAGGGCCTCCGAGGAGGAGTCGGCGTAGGCGCCCGCGTCCAGCAGGATCTGGGCCTCGACCTTCACCAGCTTGCCGTCGGCGTCCGCGTGGTGGCGGTAGCGCAGCAGGGTGGGGTGGCGGTGGACGTGGCTGAGGAAGGACTCCTCGCGGGTGGCCGCGAGCTTGACCGGGTGGCCCGTGCGCAGCGCCAGCAGGCCGAGCGCGATCTGGGTGCCGACGTCCTCGCGATCGCCCATCGCGCCGGGGACGCCCGTGACGACGAGCTTCACGCGCTCCGGCTCCAGCGCGAAGCAGGCGGCCGCGAGGTCGCGGTCGTGGTGGGGGTCGGTGGAGGCGGTGTAGAGCTCCACGCCGCCGTCCGGGCGGGGCACGGCCAGGCCGGCCTCGGCGCCGATGGGCGCGGGGTCCTGGCGGCCGATCCGGTACAGGCCCTCGACGACGACCTCGCCGACGGCGTCCGGGTCGCCGAAGCGCAGCGGGATGTGGCGGATCAGATTGCCGTCGGGGTGCAGCGGCTCGGCGGCGAAGGCCGCCTCGGGGTCGGTGACCGGCTCCATCACCTCGTACTCGACGGCGATGGCCGCGGCGGCGAGGCGGGCCGTGTCGGGGTGGTCGGCGGCGACGGCGGCGATCGGCTCGCCGTGGTGGCGGATCTGGTCGGACGCGAAGACGGGCCGGTCGGCGACGCCCCGGCCGTGGGCCGCGTCGCCGGGCACGTCGGCGTGCGTCACGACGGCGCGGACGCCCGGCATCGTCGCGGCGGTGGAGGTGTCGATGGAGACGATGCGGGCGCGCGGGTGGGGCGAGCGCAGCACGGCGGCCCACAGCAGGCCCTCGGCCCACAGGTCCGCCGCGTACGGGAAGGTGCCCTGCGCCTTGGCGACCGCGTCGGCGGCCGGGAGGGAGACGCCGATGCCGTGCGGCGGGGCCTCGGGGACGGCGGGCGGCACGAGGGAGGCGGTGGTGACGGACGCCGGGATGTCTCCCGCGCCCGTCGTGCCCCCGAGGCCGCCCATTCCGGCCATCCCGCCCATTCCCGTCATGCCATCGCCCTTCCGTCACCACTGTCGCTGCCGTCGCCGTACGGGCCGTACGGGCCCGCCTGATGCGGGATGTTCGCCGTGGACGCGTCCGGCTCCTGCTGGGTCCGGTCCTCCTCCAGGGCCGCGGCCGCTTCGGCGCGCTCGTCGACGACCTGGCGCACGGCCTGGAGCACGCCCCGGTAGCCGGAGCAGCGGCAGAGGTTGCCGCAGATCGCCTGGCGGGTCTCCCGCTCGGTGGGGGCGTGGTTGCCCTCGAGCAGGTCGTGCACGGTCATCGCGAGGCCGGGCACGCAGAAACCGCACTGCACGGCCCCGCACTCGGCGAGCGCGCGCTGCACGTCGGACGGCTGGCCGTGCTGCGCCAGGCCCTCGACCGTACGGATCTCCGAGCCCGCCGTGGTCGCGGCGGGCACCAGGCAGGAGGCGACGAGCCGGCCGTCGACCTGGACGGAGCAGGCGCCGCACTCGCCCTGCGAGCAGCCGTCCTTGGCGCCGGCGAGACCGAGCCGCTCACGCAGGACGTACAGCAGGGACTCGCCGATCCAGGCGTCCGTGACGGGGCGGTCGGTGCCGTTGACGTGCAGGACGTACGAGGCGCAGGGGTGTTCGTTGTGCGGCTGGAGCAGGGCCTCGGGCTGGGGCTCCAGGTGCGGTTGCGGCTGCGCCTCGGGCGCGGCGTACGACTCGGGCGCGGCGTACTGCTCCGGCCCCGCGTACTGCTCCGGTACGTGGACGGGCTCGGCGTCCGGCGCGACGGGCGCCGCCTCGGCGGCGGGCGCCTGGACGGCCTCGGGCTCGGGCACGGCCTCAGCCACCGGCTCGGCCAGGGGCTCGGGAGCCGGCTCGGCCACGGGCTCGGGGGCGGGCGCGGCGGCCTCGGGGGCCACCGGCGGCGTGTGGTCGAGGGGCTGGTGGTCGAGCGGGGGCTCGGGCGACTCGGGCGCGGGGTCGCCTTCCGCCGGCGCCTGCGCCCGCGCGGCCGTCGTCCACTCTCCGGTCGGATTATCGCCCGCACCGGTGACCTCGCCGACGGGCGCGGCGTACTCGTGGTGCGCGTCCAGGCCCGCTTCGCGCAGGGGGTACTCCCCCGACTCGTCCACCGAGTCGTCGCCGGCGGCGGGCACCGACCACTGGCCCATCACCGAGGGGTCGGACACCGGAACACCGGCGTACCCGCCCTGGACGTCGTGACCGCCGTAACCATCGGGACCGACGTGACCGCCGTGGACGTCATGACCACCGTGGACATCGTGACCACCGTGGACGTCGTGACCGACCTGGCCACCATGACCACCATGGACGTCGTGACCGCCCTGACCGTCCTCGGCCACGAACGGCATGGGCCAGGGCTGCGTGTCGTGCGGGTCGGCGGGGCCGCCGCCGTCGGGGCCGTCCGGCGCGGAGTCGGCGGGCACGCCCGCGTGGCCGTAGGAGGCCTCGTACGCCGGCGCGTCCCACTGGCCGCCGTGCGCGACCGACACGGGCGCGGCCACGGGCTGCTGCCACGCGTCGGCCACCGGAGGGGCGTAGCCCGTACCGGGCGCCGCGAGCGGTCCCCAGGAGCCCTGCGCGCCGGCTCCGGCGCCCGCGCCGGGGTGGGCCAGGAGCTCCGGCGGGAGCTGCACGAACGTCGTGCCTTCGGCGTCCAGTTCCCCGCCTCGGGGAATGGGCTGCCAGCCGCCCTCGGCGGACGCATGGGTGTGTCGCTGCTGTTCGTCACTCACGCGAGTGCCCTCCCCAGAGCTCGGCGGGCCAGAGTCGACACCGTACGACGGAGATGCAGCACGGCCGGCGGCAGGGTACCCGGCTCGGTGCCGTCGAGGACGGGCTGCGCGGGGGGCGGGTCGGGGATGCACGCGGTGGCGACGTAGTCGCCGAACGCCGCGAGGACGTCCGGGGCGAGCGCGCGCTCCCCGTCCCAGTCGACGATCGAGGAGACCCAGCGCTCCGCGTCGAACGGCCGCAGCGGCATCGGCGCCACCGCGCCCACCGCGCACCGCACGCTGCGCCGCGCGGGGTCCAGGACGACGGCCACGGACGCGATGGCGCGGCTGGGGCCCGTACGGCCGGTGGCCTTGAGGAAGGTCTGCGGGGCGTGCAGGAGCGGCACGCGCACGTACCCGATCAGCTCGCCCGGCCGCAGCATGTCCAGCCCGGCCAGCAGCCGGCCGATGGGCATCTCGCGGCGTTCGCCGCCGGGCCCCGCGATGACCAGCGAGGCCTCCAGGGCGGCGAGCACGGGCAGCGCGTCGTTGGTGGGGGCGGCGGAGGCGATGTTGCCGCCGAGGGTGCCGGCGTTGCGGATCTGCGGCGGGCCGGCGGACCGGGCGGCGGCGGCGAGGGCGGGGATGAGGGCGGCGAAGTCCGGGCGGCCCATGCGGGCGTGGGTGAGACCGGCGCCGAGCAGGGCGGCGCCGTCCTGGTACTGCCAGCCGCGGATCTCGTTGATGCGGCCGAGGCCGACGAGCGCGGCGGGTCGCAGCAGCCCGGAGTTGACGGCGGCCATCAGGTCCGTGCCGCCCGCCACGGGCACGGCCGTGGGCATGGCGGCCAGCGCCGCCACGGCTTCGTCGAGCGAGCCCGGCAACGTCACCGTGTGCGCCGCCTGCGGTGCGTGCGTGGTCAACCCAGCTGCCCCTTCCCCGGAGGTCCCGACTGTTCCGCCAGGTCTCGCCGTACGGTACGTGCTGTCGGCCCGGACGTGGCAACTCTGGCACATCTTCCGGGTGCGCTGTCGCGAGGGTCCACGAACCGCCGGACTGCCCTCACTCGGAATGGAGGCAGGAAAAGTCCGGATTCGGGAACTCTCTCCCTCATGAGCACTGTGGGCAATCTGTGCGTATTGCCTGCGTATTGCCATGCTTCAGTGACCCTTGTACGACTTACGGCAGTGTGTGAACGACCACCGTGCCAGGGGCCGCCCCACGGTTCGTCACCTTCCGCCGCGCCTCACACGATCGGGGGCGCACCCTCGATCGGACGTCCGAGCACGCCGGGCCGGCGCTGCCAGGGGCGCGGGCCGCCGGGCGGGCGGTAGTCGACGCCCAGGGCGTCGAGCCGGGCGTAGTGGGCGGCGGCCATCCGCCGCTCGAAGCCGGCGTAGTCGCGGACGGCGGGCGGCGGGAGGTCGGACCACACCGCCTCGGCGAAGGCGGCGAGCCGCGGGAACGCCTGATAGTCGACGCGCTGCTGGTTCTCCATCACCTCGGTCCAGATGTTGGCCTGCGCCCCGAGCACGCGGCCGGCCTCCGCGTCCGTCAGCCCCGCCGGCACCGGCTCGAAGCGGTAGACGTCCTCCAGGGTGCGGACGTAGCCGATGGGGACGGGCTCGTCGCCGCCGGGCGCCTGCCGGTGGTCGAGATAGACCTGCTCCTGGGGGCACATGACGACGTCGTGCCCGGCGCGGGCCGCGGCGACCCCGCCCGCGCTGCCGCGCCAGGAGGAGACCGCGGCCCCCGGCGACAGGCCGCCTTCCAGCAGGCCGCCCTCGAGGATCTCGTCCCACCCGATGAGCCGCCGGCCGCGCCCGGCGAGCCAGCGGTCGAAGTGCCGGACGAACCAGCCCTGCAGCTCGTCCTCGTCCGCCAGCCCCTCCGCCGCCCTCCGCGCCCGGGCAGCCGGGGAGGCCCTCCACTGGTCCTTGGGGCACTCGTCGCCGCCGATGTGGACGAAGGGCGACGGGAAGAGCTCGAGCACTTCGGCCAGCACGTTCTCGTAGAAGGCGAGGGTGGTGTCAGTGGGGGCGAGTACGTTCTCGCTGATGCCCCAGGTGTCGCGGACGGAGAGGGTGGTGGTGTCGATGACGTCGGTGTTGCCCAGTTCGGGGTACGCGGCGATGGCGGCCTGCGAATGGCCCGGAATGTCGATCTCGGGCACGACGGTGACGTGCCGTCCGGCCGCGTACGCGACGATCTCGCGAAGATCGTCCTTCGTGTAGTAGCCGCCGTGCGGCCGCTCGTCCCACAGCGGGGACGCGCCGTGCCCGGTCCGGGTGCGCGCCCGCCAGGCGCCGGTCTCCGTCAGCCTCGGGTAGCGCTCGATCTCCACGCGCCAGCCCTGATCGTCGGTCAGGTGCAGGTGCAGGACGTTCAGCTTGTGGGCGGCGAGCAGGTCGACGTAGCGAAGCACGCCGTCCTTGGGCATGAAGTGCCGGGCGACGTCGAGGAGGACTCCGCGCCAGCGGAAGCGCGGGGCGTCCTCGACGGCGACGGGGGGCACGGTCCACGCACGACGCGAGGTCACCGGCGCGCGCCGGAACGCCTCCGGGCCGAGCAGCTGACGCAGGGTCTGCGCCGCCCAGAAGACCCCGGCGGCCCCGCCCCCGTCGACGCGCACGGCGTGCGCGTCGACGACGAGGCGATAGCCCTCCGGGCCGAGCTCCCGCCCGACGGCCGCGTCGATGCCCAGCACGATGCGGCTACCGGGGCCGGCGCCGGGGCCGGCGCCGGGGCCGGCAGGGCGGGCCGGGTCCGCGGGTGCGAGCGGCAGGCTCGTCGCCGCGCCGACGGTCGCGCGCAGCCAGTGCGCGACCCCCTCGGTGCCGGGCCGCGCCTCGATCACGGTGTCCTCGTCGAGGACGTACAAAGCCGCCGACGGCACGCCCCGCATCCGGCGCGGGGCCGGAATCAGGGCCGGGTGCGAGAGGGGTAGCGGGTGCGGGAGCGGATCGGCCATGCGTCACTCCTCAGTGCTCGGCGTGCCGCACAGGCGCCCGCGCGGCCCGGGGCACAGGCACGCGCTCGGCCCGGCAGCGGCACGCGCGGTCCGGCAAGGGTCCGTACGCGGCCCGGCATAGGCGAACGGCTCCCGGGGACGCGCTCGCGCGCCCCAGGAGCCGTGGAAAAGCCTGAGGTGGTGGGAAGGGGGCTACTTCTTGTCGCCCTTACCGCCCTTGCCGCCCTTGTCGTCGCCGCCGGCGCCCATGCCTTCGAAGATCTCCTTGCACATCGGGCAGACCGGGTACTTCTTCGGGTCGCGCCCGGGAACCCAGACCTTGCCGCACAGCGCCACCACCGGAGAACCGGAGAGCGCGCTCTCCATGATCTTGTCCTTCTGGACGTAGTGGGCGTAGCGCTCATGGTCGCCGTCGCCGTGCGACACCTGCGGTGTCGGCTCTACGAGGGTGCCGGTACCTGCCCCGCGCTCGGGCTCGAGAGTGCTCATGGTCTCCAAGGGTACTGGGGACGGGAGCCGTCAGTTGAGGCTCGGGTCGTCCGGATAGGTGGCGACCATCGCCAGTTCGTTGCGCTGACGCCGCAGAACGGCCCGCCACAGCTGCCGCGGGTCGGGGGACGACACGTCGCCGGGCTCGGACTCGACCACGTACCAGGCGCCCTCGACGAGCTCCTGCTCCAGCTGGCCGGGCCCCCAGCCGGAGTACCCCGCGAAGATGCGCAGGGAGCCCAGCTCGGCGGCCAGCAGCTCCGGCGGGGCCTCCAGGTCGACCAGGCCGATCGCTCCGTGCACCCGGCGCCACCCGATGGGGTCGGCGCGCCCCGGGCGCGTCCTGGGCGGCGCCAGGGGGCCGTCCCCGGCCGCCGGCTCCGCGCCCTGGTCGTGCGGCTCCCCGGGGACCACACCCACGCCCAGCGCCGAGTCCAGCGAGACGGGGCCGCCCTGGAAGACCACCCCCGGCTCCCCGGCCAGCGCGGCCCAGGGCTGGAGGATGTCACCGACGCCGACCGGGGTCGGCCGGTTGAGGACCACGCCGAGGGAGCCCTCCTCGTCGTGGTCGAGCAGCAGCACCACCGCGCGGTCGAAGTTCGGGTCCGACAGCGCGGGCGTCGCGACGAGCAGCCGCCCTGTGAGCGAGGACACCTCGGTCATGGCGACATGATCCCGCATTTCGGGGCCGGACGGGGAGTGGACGGGGACGACGGTCGGGGGGCGGGGAGGGGGCGTACGAGAGCAGCGCCCGCGCATATGACCGGAATGCGACGTCGCGATAACCGGTAGCGACCATTCCATAAACGCAGAGTGTTGTGACAAAACCATTGCGTGCCCGAAGCCCCCTCGGAGCGGCCGAATGGCCCTCCGGTCGCATTACCCTTTCTTCTTGCCCCTTGCCCACACTCCAGGAACGCGAGATCCATGACCGGCCCTGACGATGTCCTGCTTGTCCACGGCGGTACCCCGCTCGAGGGAGAGATCCGCGTCCGCGGCGCGAAGAACCTCGTGCCCAAGGCCATGGTCGCCGCCCTGCTCGGCCACGGCCCCAGCCGTCTGCGCAACGTCCCCGACATCCGGGACGTCCGCGTCGTCCGCGGGCTGCTCCAGCTCCACGGCGTGACGGTGCGCCCCGGCGACGAGCCCGGCGAGCTGGTCCTCGACCCCACGTACGTCGAGAGCGCCAACGTCGCGGACATCGACGCCCACGCCGGCTCGTCACGCATCCCGATCCTGCTGTGCGGCCCGCTGCTGCACCGCCTCGGCCACGCCTTCATACCCGGCCTCGGCGGCTGCGACATCGGCGGCCGGCCGATCGACTTCCACTTCGAGGTCCTGCGCCAGTTCGGCGCCACGATCGAGAAGCGCGAGGGCGGCCAGTACCTGGAGGCGCCGCAGCGCCTGCGCGGCACCAAGATCCGCCTGCCCTACCCCTCGGTCGGCGCCACCGAGCAGGTCCTGCTCACGGCCGTCCTCGCCGAGGGCGTCACCGAGCTGTCCAACGCGGCCGTCGAGCCGGAGATCGAAGACCTCATCTGCGTCCTGCAGAAGATGGGCGCGATCATCGCGATGGACACCGACCGCACCATCCGCATCACCGGTGTCGACAAGCTGGGCGGCTACAACCACCGCGCCCTGCCCGACCGCCTCGAGGCCGCCTCCTGGGCCTCGGCGGCCCTGGCCACCAAGGGCAACATCTACGTCCGCGGCGCCCAGCAGCGCTCGATGGTCGCGTTCCTCAACACCTACCGCAAGGTCGGCGGCGCCTTCGAGATCGACGACGAGGGCATCCGCTTCTGGCACCCCGGCGGCCCGCTCAACGCCATCGCGCTGGAGACGGACGTCGCCCCCGGTTTCCAGACCGACTGGCAGCAGCCGCTGGTCGTGGCGCTGACGCAGGCCTCCGGCCTGTCCATCGTCCACGAGACGGTCTACGAGTCCCGCCTGGGCTTCACCTCCGCCCTGAACCAGATGGGCGCCCACATCCAGCTCTACCGCGAGTGCCTGGGCGGCTCCGCCTGCCGCTTCGGCCAGCGCAACTTCCTGCACTCCGCGGTCGTCTCCGGCCCGACGAAGCTGCAGGGCGCCGACCTGGTCATCCCCGACCTGCGCGGCGGCTTCTCCTACCTGATCGCCGCGCTCGCGGCCGAGGGCACGTCCCGCGTCCACGGCATCGAGCTCATCAACCGCGGCTACGAGAACTTCATGGAGAAGCTCAAGGTGCTGGGTGCGAACGTGGAGCTCCCCGGCGCCCAGAGCGCCTGAGCCCGCGTCCGGGACCCAGCGCGCGTGACGCCCGGGGCGCCTGACGCCCCGTAAGGCCGCGAGAAGCCCGTACGGACCTTCGAAGGTCCGTACGGGCTTCTTCGTGTTCCGAGGCCGTCCACGGGGCTGACAGGCCCTCACGAACGCCAAAAGGGCGGCCACCCCGGACCGGGGTGGCCGCCCTTGCGACGCTTGACGCGGCGCCCGAGGCTTACTTGCCCTTCGCGGCTTCCTTGAGCTTCGAGCCCGCGGAGACCTTCACGCTGTAACCGGCAGCGATCTGGATCGGCTCGCCCGTCTGCGGGTTGCGCGCGGTCCGAGCGGCACGGTGGGTGCGCTCGAAGGTCAGGAAGCCGGGGATGGTGACCTTCTCGTCGCCCTTGGCGACGACCTCGCCGACGGTCTCGGCGAGCGCGGCCAGAACGGCGTCGGCGTCCTTGCGGGTCACCTCGGCGCGGTCGGCCAGAGCGGCCACCAGCTCACTGCGGTTCATGTTGTACTCCCGTGTTCTTCTTGCCAATGAGGCGTGAGATCGAAGCCGATGCTGCCAGGGCCCTCGGACAGTCCCCGGACCCGGGTCCGTTTGCCAGACCCTCGCGCCTGGTTACGCATCCTGCCCCCACCAGTGGCGGGAAAGCCAATCCGGCACCCTGGAGAGTCACACGGAAAGCGCCACGGCCAGCGCCACAGCCACGGATGCGGGCGCATTTCTGCGGCCCCGGATGTCTGCCCGACACCTTATGGGGGCTCAAGGAGCCCCGCGCCACTCGACGCGCCGTGCGTCAGGCCGTCGTGGCGGCCGTCACAGCCGCTCCGGCGGCCTTGGCGGCCTCCCGGACGGCTCCGGCGACCGCCCCGGCGACCTTGTCGTTGAAGACGCTGGGGATGATGTAGTTGGCGTTGAGTTCGTCGCCGGCGACGACGTCGGCGAGGGCGCGGGCGGCGGCGAGCATCATGTCGGTGTTGACCGTGCGGGACTGGGCGTCGAGCAGGCCGCGGAAGACGCCGGGGAAGACCAGCACGTTGTTGATCTGGTTGGGGAAGTCCGAGCGGCCGGTGGCGACGACGGCGGCGGTCTGGCGGGCGATCGCGGGCTCGACCTCGGGGTCGGGGTTGGCGAGCGCGAAGACGATGGCGTCGTCGGCCATGGCGGCCACGTCCTCGCCGTTCAGGACGTTGGGGGCGGAGACGCCGATGAAGACGTCGGCGCCGCGCACGGCTTCCTTGAGGGTGCCGGTGATGCCTTCGGGGTTGGTGTTGTCGGCGATCCAGCGCAGCGCCGATCCGGGGTCGGCGGAGACCAGGTCGGGGCGGCCGGCGTGGACGACGCCGTGGATGTCGGCGACGACGGCGTGCTTGACGCCGGCGG
>NZ_BNBL01000009.1 GCF_014655595.1 Streptomyces griseocarneus
TTCCTCCGGGCGCTTCCCTTCGTTGTTTCCAACCTTACCAGATCCGTTTTCCAGTCCGTTTCCGGTCCGAATTCCGTTTCCGGCCCCCTGTTGGAGCGGGGTGTTTCGCGCCTTCCGGCGTGACCGCTACGTTAGCGGATTTCCCTTGCGGCTCCTAATCGAGCCGATCGTCGTCATATTTCGGCGCACCGAAATAGATCCCGATCCGGGAAGTCCTCGCAGTAGTGGTTGTCGCCGCCCAGTAGGTACGCGCTCACAGCGCTGCCCGTCTCAAGCGGCTTGCCTACGTTAGGCCCTCTTGACGTCAGAGTCAAGCACCGTCTGAGCTCGCCTGCTTGCGCCGGTCACGCGGCACGTGGGCGCGGTAGGGACTGACCGTCGGGTCGCCGTCCGCCCAGAAGCGCCACGGGTGCGTGGCGCCCTCGCCGCCGACTCCCGTGCGCGGGCCGTTGCGTACGAGGTGTGCCGGGACGGGGTGGCCCTGCAGGACCGACAGGGGGGCGCCCGGGCCTGCGCAGACGTCCGTTCCGTTGAGTGCCCGGTCGACGTCGAGTGCCGTCGCGAGGCGGGCGGGGCCCTGGGCCAGCTCGCGGTCGCGGCGGGCCTTGGGGCGGCGGGCGCGGGCCAGGTCGGCGCCCTTGATGATCTCGCCGCCGCGGAGGAGGACGCCGCTCGCGGTGCCTTCGGGGCCGCAGACGAGGTTCAGGCTGAACCACATCCCGTAGATGAAGTAGACATAGGCGTGTCCGGGCGGCCCGAACATCGATGCGTTGCGCTCCGTGCGGCCGCGGTAGGCGTGCGAGCCGGGGTCGGATTCTCCGGCGTAGGCCTCGACCTCCGTGATGCGGAGCTCGATCCGGCCCTCGGGGGCCGTACGGACGAGCGTGCGGCCGAGGAGCTCGGGTGCGACCTCCAGCACGGGACGGTCGAAGAACTCTCGAGCCAGTGGCATACGGTCAGGCGCGGCGATCATGCCGGTCGAGCGTAGTGGAAGGGTCGGGCTCGGTCCCTGGCCCGGGGAGGTTGAAACAGCGATGGTGTTCAAGAAGCTCATGGCGAGCCTGGGCGCGGGCGGCGCGTCGGTCGAGACGGTGCTCTTCGAGGAGAACGTCGTCCCGGGCGGTGTGGTGCAGGGCGAGGTGCGCATTCAGGGCGGCTCGGTCCCGCAGCGGATCGAGGGGCTCTCGGTGGGGCTGCAGGCGCGTGTCGAGGTGGAGGGCGAGGACGGCGAGTACAAGCAGGACGTGGAGTTCACGCGCGTCCAGCTCGGCGGGGAGTTCGAGGTCCAGGCGGGGGCGGTGCACGTGGTGCCGTTCGGGCTGCAGATTCCCTGGGAGACGCCGATCACGATGTTCATGGGCCGGCACCTGACCGGGATGAGCGTGGGGGTGACGACTCACCTGGCGATCGCCCGCGCGGTGGACTCGGGTGACCTCGATCCGGTGAACGTGCACCCGATGCCGGCGCAGCAGGCGATTCTCGACGCGTTCGGGCAGCTCGGTTTCGCCTTCAAGTCGGCGGACCTGGAGCGTGGCCACATCAGCGGGACGCGGCAGCGGCTGCCGTTCTACCAGGAGATCGAGTTCCACGCTCCGGCGCAGTACCGGGGGCTGAACGAGGTCGAGCTGTCGTTCGTCGCTGACGACCGTCAGATGGACGTCGTTCTGGAGATGGACAAGAAGCCGGGCCTCTTCAGCTCGGGCAGCGACACGTACCGGTCGTTCACGGTCGATCTGCAGTCGTTCGGGGACACCGACTGGGCTGCTTATCTGAACCAGTGGCTCGCGGAGGTCGGCGGCCAGCGCAACTGGCTCTGAGCCGGACGGGCCGGGGCGCGGGCTTGCGGGCCCGTGCCCCGGCCGTCGCGTTCCCGGCCACCGTGTTCCCGGCCGCCGGCCGGCACCGCGCGTCAGCCGAGGAGGACGACCAGGGGTGACTCGGTGCCCGACCAGTAGTCGACGGCGTCGTGGAGTACGGCGAGGGCGGTGCGGGCGTCGTCCGGTGCCGATGTGGTGAAGGTGTCCCAGTCCTCGGCGAGGAGCAGGTAGCCGCGGAACTTGCCGGATCCCCACCAGGACAGGTCGGTGAGGCAGTCGGCGAGGGCGTCCCAGTTGTGGCCGAACCACTGGGGGAATTCCAGGTCGGTCGCGCACCGGTCGAGGAAGGCGGCCTTGTCGTGGACGCCGGTGAGGCGGAGCCGGGATGCCCGCCAGTCGGCCTCGGCGGCGAGGGCCGGGACGTCCTCGGGGGCGTCGGCGGGGGGCAGGCGGTAGACGCCGGGGGGCGTGGCTCCGTTGAGGAGGCCGGAAAGTCCGGGGGCGGGCAGCGGGCCGGTCATGGTTGCACCACCGCTTCGAAGGTCTGGTAGTGGTCGCTGGTGTAGTAGCGCTCGGCGTGTTCGCCGGTGATGATGCGGCGGGCGCCGCGGTTGCGGGCGCCGGGGGTGGGGACGGTGTACTCGTGGTAGTAGCCGCGGGCCTGCTTCGGGAGCCGGTTCTCGTAGTTGCCGAAGACGCTGCCGTCCTTGTCGTAGGGGAAGGGGCCGCCCTTGGCGATGAGTTCGAGGGTACGCCGGGCCTCGGGCGGCAGTCTGTCCTCGCGGACTGTCTTCATGCCCTTCGCCCAGGACGGTGCGGCCGTCGTGGCGGTGGAGGCCGGGGCCTTCTCCGTCTTCTGACCGCCCGACGAGCAGGCCGGCAGGAGCAGGAGCGGGAGGGCGGCCAGGAGGACGGCCAGCGCACGCATCACGCGACCCGCCGGTCGTCGTGGTCCCCCTCGTCGTGACCCCGGTCGTCCGTCGTGGCGAATGTGGCGGATATGACGAATGTGGCGAAGTACATGAAGCACACTCCATATGGTCGCAGTCCGGTCTCCGGCCGTGTCCCGGTGGCCTCGTTAGGCTGGCGCTCTCACCCGTCCGCTCGTACTGGAGGTGTCCCAGTGTCAGACCAGAGCAAACCGCCTCTCCCCCACGATTTCTTTCCTCCCATTCCGTCGTTCACGGTGGAGAGCGAGGACGTGACGCCCGATGCCCGGCTGAAGGGTGATCAGGTGTTCTCCAGGGGCAACGCGTCGCCGCACCTGCGCTGGGAGGGTTTCCCGGCGGGAACGAAGAGCTTCGCCGTGACGTGCTTCGACCCGGACGCGCCGACCGGCAGCGGTTTCTGGCACTGGGTCCTGTTCGACGTCCCGGCCGACGTGACCGAGCTGCCCGCCGGTGCGGCGAGCGGTGACATGAAGGAGCTGCCGGCGGGCGCGGTGCACGCGCGCAACGACTACGGGAGCAAGGACTTCGGCGGTGCCGCGCCGCCGCCCGGGGACGGCCCGCACCGTTATGTGTTCAACGTGTACGCGGTGGACCAGGAGAAGCTGGGGCCGGACGCGGACGCCTCGCCGGCCGTGGTGGGTTTCCACCTGCGGTTCCACTCGCTCGCGCGGGCGCAGCTGATCGGCGTGTACGAGGTGCCGGCCGAGGGCTGACGTCCGTACGCCCCGTCAGGCGTGCGTGCGCGACCTGAAATTCCGTTGCGCCCCGCCGCCCCGGACCGCACAGTGGTGGTGCTTGGCTGACGGCTTCGCATGCGGCCGTCGGGCAGCGGATACCGCAGTGGCGGGGGCGGCGGGGCGCACGCGCGCCGGCCGTCTGCCGGAGGCCGGTTCTGCGCCGGGTGACCGCGTCCGCTGTCATACGCTCCGGGCCCGTGTTCGATACGGGGGAAGGGCCCGGAGCGTTCCCCCCGCCCTCCCTCCCGTTCGGCGGCCAAGCCAACCGCGGATGGCTACTTGAGCAGCATCTGCGCGATCGCGACGACACCGACCGCGACGATGACCGCGCGCAGTGCCGTGGGCGGCAGGCGGCGGCCGACCTTGGCGCCTATCTGGCCGCCGACGGCGGAACCGGCGGCGATGAGCAGGACGGCGAGCCAGTCGACGTCGGCGACGAAGACGAAGAAGAGCGCGGCGACGCCGTTGACGATGACGGCCAGGACGTTCTTGAGGGCGTTGACGCGCTGGAGTTCGTCGTGGAGCAGTACGCCCATGAGGGAGAGGTACAGGACGCCCTGGGCTGCGCCGAAGTAGCCGCCGTAGACGCTGGAGAGCAGCAGTCCGGCGAGCAGGGCGACGCCGCCGTCGGTGGGGGCCTCGGTGCCGTTGCGTTCGCGGCGGCGGGCCAGGGCGCGGGCGAGCCGGGGCTGGAGGACGACGAGCACCAGGGCGAGGGCGATGAGCGCGGGGACGATGGCGTCGAAGGCCGCCGACGGCAGGGCGAGGAGCAGGATGGCGCCGGCGAGCCCGCCGACGAGGGCGGTCAGGCCGAAGCGCAGGATCCGGCCCTTCTGGCCCCGCAGTTCGCGGCGGTAGCCGATGGCGCCGCTGATGCTGCCGGGGACGAGGCCGAGGGTGTTGGAGACGTTGGCCGTGATCGGGGGCAGTCCGGTGGCGAGGAGCACCGGGAAGGTGATGAGGGTGCCGGAGCCGACGATGGTGTTGATGGTGCCGGCGCCGATGCCGGCCGCGAGGATCGCGAGTGCTTCCCAGATGGACAACGCCATCTCCTTACGTCAGTGTGTCGCCTCCCCGCCGTCAGAGGTCGGGGGGCCGCACTGATCATGCACGAGACGGGTCGCGTCGCGACAGGCCGTCGGGGCGTCAGGTGGGGAGCCCGTTCGGCGCGCTAGTCGATGGGGGGCTGCTCGCGGCGCGGGCGGGGGCTCTCCTTGGTGGTCCTCGGGGCGCTGCCGCCGCCCGAGCCCATGGGGCCGAAATTGCCGACGGCTCCGCTGAGGCCCTTGAGGGCGTCGCCGATCTCGCTGGGCACGATCCAGAGCTTGTTGGCGTCGCCCTCGGCGATCTTCGGGAGCATCTGGAGGTACTGGTAGGCGAGCAGCTTCTCGTCGGCGTCGCCGGCGTGGATGGACTCGAAGACCGTGCGGATCGCCTGGGCCTCGCCCTCGGCGCGCAGCGCGGCGGCGCGGGCCTCGCCCTCGGCCCGGAGGATGGCGGACTGCTTCTCGCCCTCGGCGGTGAGGATCTGGGACTGGCGGATGCCCTCGGCGGTGAGGATGGCGGCGCGCTTGTCGCGGTCGGCGCGCATCTGCTTCTCCATCGAGTCCTGGATGGAGGTGGGGGGCTCGATGGCCTTGAGCTCGACGCGGTTGACGCGGATGCCCCACTTGCCGGTGGCCTCGTCGAGGACTCCGCGCAGGGCGGCGTTGATCTCCTCGCGGGAGGTGAGGGTCCGCTCGAGGTCCATGCCGCCGATGATGTTGCGCAGGGTGGTGACGGTGAGCTGCTCGATGGCCTGGATGAAGCTGGAGACCTCGTACGTCGCCGCGCGGGCGTCGGTCACCTGGTAGTAGATGACGGTGTCGATGTTGACGACGAGGTTGTCCTGGGTGATCACCGGCTGCGGCGGGAACGGCACGACCTGCTCGCGGAGGTCGATGCGGTTGCGGATGGAGTCGATGAAGGGGACGACGATGTTCAGGCCCGCGTTGAGGGTGCGGGTGTAGCGGCCGAAGCGCTCGACGATGGCGGCGCTGGCCTGCGGAATGACCTGAACCGTCTTCATGAGGGCGATGAAGACGAGCACCACCAGGATGATCAGGACGATGATGATCGGTTCCATCGTGGCTCCAGCTCCCCGTGCCTGTGTCGTTGCCTGTGTCGTTGGACTTGATCAGTCTTTCAGAACACGGTCCCGCCGTGCAGGCGTTGGCCGCAGGTCGTCCGTAAGGCACCTCTTCGACGGCGGGTCACATCACCACGGCCGTCGCACCGTCGATCTCGACGACGTCGACCTGCTCGCCGACCTCGTGGACCCGGCCCGGGTCGAGGGAGCGGGCGGACCAGATCTCGCCGGCGAGCTTGATGCGGCCGCCGCTGCCGTCGACCTGTTCGAGGACGACGGCCTGGCGGCCCCTGAGGGCGTCGATGCCCGATTTCAGCTCGGGGCGGCGGGAGCGCTGCCGGTTGGCGAGGGGGCGCACGACGGCGATGAGGGCGACGGAGACGACGGCGAAGACGACGACCTGGGCCACCATGCCGCCGTGCAGGGCGGCGGTGACCGCGGCGGCGACGGCTCCGACCGCGAACATGCCGAACTCCGGCATGGCGGTCAGCACCAGCGGAATACCCAGCCCGACGGCGGCTACGAGCCACCAGACCCATGTGTCCACATGGTCATGGTAGGGGCGGGGGCCCATCGCCGGACAGGGCGCCGGGGCGCCCTGTCGCGGCCTCCGGCCGTCAGGACATCGGCAGACCCTGGGCGGTCCACCGGTCGCCGCGGCGCTCGACGACCAGGGGCAGGCCGAAGCAGTGCGAGAGGTTGCGGGAGGTGAGCTCGAGCTCGATGGGGCCGGCGGCGAGCACCTTGCCCTGGCGGATCATCAGGACGTGGGTGAAGCCGGGGGCGATCTCCTCGACGTGGTGGGTGACCATGACCATCGAGGGGGCGAGGGGGTCCCGGGCGAGCCGGCCGAGGCGGCGGACGAGGTCCTCGCGGCCGCCGAGGTCGAGGCCGGCGGCGGGCTCGTCGAGCATGAGCAGCTCGGGGTCGGTCATCATCGCGCGGGCGATGAGGGTGCGCTTGCGCTCGCCCTCGGAGAGGGTGCCGAACTTCCGGTCCAGGAAGTCCGTCATGCCCAGCACGTCGAGGAAGGCGCGGGCGCGCTGCTCGTCGACCTCCTCGTAGCTCTCCTGCCAGTGGGCCGTCATGCCGTAGGCGGCGGTGAGGACGGTCTCCAGGACCGTCTGGCTGCGCGGCAGCTTGTCGGCGAGGGCGATGCCCGCCATGCCGATGCGGGGGCGCAGGTCGAAGACGTCGACGGCCCCGAGCTTCTCACCGAGGATCCGGGCGGTGCCCTTGGTGGGGAACAGGTAGCTGGAGGCGACATTGAGGAGGGTGGTCTTGCCGGCACCGTTGGGGCCGAGGATCACCCAGCGCTCGCCCTCCTTGACCGACCAGGAGACCTGGTCCACCAGAGCCCGGCCCTCGCGGACCACGGATACGTCCACCAGTTCCAGCACATCGCTCATGAGCGCGTTGTCTCCCATTGCAGTCGCGTCGTCGCTTGCGCCTGTCGGCGCAGCCCCCAAGGAAAACCTACGCCACCGGTTGTGGATGGCAGTCCCTAGGCTGGGGGCCATGCTCGATGAACCTCGCTCAGGACGGCTCGCCGCATGGGGAAATGCCCTGCTTGCCGGATTTGCCGCCCCGGATGACGCGGCCCACCACATCACCGGACGTGACGCGGTCCACCGTGTCACCGGTCTGCCCGGCGAGTCCGGGCCCGTCGGCCTGACCCTGGCCCTGGGGCGGCTGCGTACCCTCGGGGCGACGGGGCTGCGCCTGGCGCTGCCGGCGCCCGGGCACCCGCTGGGGCTGAGCGGGCCCCCGGAGTTCAACGCGCGCGCCCTGGAGGCCGGGGAGGCCGTCGTCGCCTCGGGCGCGGCGCTGGGGCTCGTACCGGAGGTGTACGAGGCGGGGCCCGAGGGCGATGTGCACGTGGAGGTCCTCTGGCACTGCCTGCCCGTGCGGGAGGCGCCGCCCGCGGACGTGCCGTCGCTGTCGGAGGCCGAGCGGGAGCTGGCCGAGGCGATGCGCGAGGCGACCGAGGTGCTCATCCGGCTGGACGTGGCCGGCTCCGGGCCGGTGGCCCAGGCGGCGCTGGAGGCCTACCGGGCGCGGGCCGAGCGCGGGGGCGAGGTGCTGGCGCCCGGCTACCCGCCGCGCGCGGTGCGGGTGCTGGAGCTCGCCCGGCGGGTGGGGGCGCTGATCTCCATCGCCTACGAGCCGGGGGACCGCGAGGGCCGTGAGCACGGCGGCGCGGTGAGCGCCTCGGAGATCGCGGCGCGGTCGGCCGCGCTGCGCCCTGTGGAGCGCACCGCCCGGCGGGCCCAGGTGGCCGCGTACAACGCCATGGTGGAGGAGCGGGACCGGCACCGGGGCTGACGGGCACCGGCGCCGGGCACGGGAAGGCCCCGCGGACCGCGGTCCGCGGGGCCTTCCCGCCCGTGCGCTCATGCGCCCCCTCGGGGACGCAGAGCGTCAGTGGTCGTGGTGGTGACCACCGTCGTGGTGGCCGTTGTCGTGGTGGCCGCCGTTGTCGTGGTGGCCGCCGTCGTGGTGGTGACGTCCGCCCTCGTGGTGCTCGTGGTGCTCCTCGTGGGTGTAGCCGTGCTTGACGCCGTCGTTGACGCAGGTGTTCCCGAAGGTCGGGTTCAGCAGGCCGACGATGTCGATGGTGTTGCCGCAGAGGTTGATCGGGATGGCGATCGGCACCTGGATGACGTTGCCCGAGACGACGCCCGGGGAGCCCTTCGCGACGCCCGAGGCCAGGGCCCCGCCGAAGCCGTCGTCGCCGTGGGCCAGGGCGGGCGCCACAGAGGCGCTGAGGGCGACGCCTGCGGCGGCCAGAGCGAGGGCGGCCTTCTTGGCACTGTTCATGAGGTGGTCTTCCTTTGAGATGACTGACCTTGCCGGCCCCTGCCATGGGGTCGTGCACTGATGAACGCCAGTGCACCGCCGATGGCACGGCCATCGGCGGTGTTTGCCCTCGTTCGGACGATTGATCACCCCTCGGATGTCGGCTCCACAGGGGCGGAGCCGGCCGGACCGCGAGGCGGGATCGCGCCGGTTACTGGTTGACGCAGGTGTTGCCGAGCGCCGAGTTGAACAGCCCGACGACGCTGATGGTGTTGCCGCAGACGTTCACGGGGACGGAGACCGGCGCCTGGACGACGTTGCCGGAGACGACGCCCGGGTTGCCCTTCGACTCGGCGCTCGCGCCGTGCCCGCCGTGCGCGGAGGCGGCACCGGCGCCGGCCAGGGCGAGACCGCCGACGGCGAGGGTGACGGCAGCGGCCTTCTTCATGTTCTTCACTCTTTCTGTGACCTTCCTGGGAGTGTTTCCGGAGCGTCGCCACGACCGGCTGCCGCGGTTACGCCATGGAAAACGCCCCTGGGCCATTCGGGTTGCGCCGGCGGGCGGCTTATCACACGACCGCATGAATCGCTGATCAGAACGTGACGTTCAGCTACCGCCCGGTACGGCGCGGGCTCAGGCCCCGATCCCGTGGCGGACGGCCCACAGCGCCGCCTGGGTGCGGTCGGCGAGGTCGAGCTTCATCAGGATGTTCGACACGTGCGTCTTGACGGTCTTCTCCGACAGCACGAGCGCCCGCGCGATCTCGCGGTTGGAGCGGCCGTCCGCGATCAGGGCGAGCACCTCGCGCTCCCGGTCGGTGAGCGAGCCGCCCCGTCCCTGCCCGCCGTTGCCGGCCTCGTCCTGGGAGAGCAGGGCGCCGGCCACCTCGGACTGGAGCAGCACGTGCCCGGCGTGCACGGACCTGATGGCGCCGGCGAGGGCGTCGGGGTCCACGTCCTTGTAGACGTAGCCCGCGGCGCCGGCGCGCAGGGCGGGGACGACGGTCCGCTGCTCGGTGAAGCTGGTGACGATCAGCACCCGGGCGGGGTTGCCGAGCTCCCTGAGCTTGCGCAGCGCCTCGATGCCGTCCATGCCGGGCATCTTCACGTCCATCAGGACGACGTCCGGCCGCAGCTCCTCGGCGCGCTCGACGCCCTCCTCGCCGTTCGCGGCCTCGCCCACCACCTCTATGTCGTCCTGGACCTCCAGGAACGTGCGCAGCCCGCGCCGGACGACCTGGTGGTCGTCGACCAGCAGGACCTTCACCACCTTGGCCTCAGCCACCGGGCACCTCCATCTCGATCGCGGTGCCCTTGCCGGGCTCCGAGTCCACGGTCAGCCTGCCGCCGACCCCGTCCGCGCGGTCGCGCATGGACACCAGCCCCAGGTGGCGGCCGGCCCGGCGGACGCCCGAGGGGTCGAAGCCCCGTCCGTCGTCGCGCACGCGCAGGGCGGCGCCGTGGCCGAGGCGGGTGAGGGTGACCTCGACGGCCGAGGCGCCGGAGTGGCGCAGGGCGTTGTGCAGCGCTTCCTGCGCCACGCGCAGCAGGGCCTCCTCCTGGGCGGCGGGCAGCGCCCGTACGCCGTGGGCGGCGAAGGTGACGTGGGCGGCGTGGGCCCGGTCCAGGACCTTGACGTGGGTGCGCAGGGTGGCGACCAGGCCGTCCTCGTCGAGGCCCGCGGGGCGCAGCTCGACGACGGCGGCGCGCAGTTCGTCGGCGGCCTCCGCGGCCAGGCGGGCGACTTCGTGCAGCTCGCCCTTGGCGCGGGCGGGGTCGCGGTCGACGAGGGCGGCGGCGGCCTGGGCGGTCAGGCGCAGGGAGAAGAGCTTCTGGGAGACGGCGTCGTGGAGCTCGTGCGCGAGGCGGGCGCGCTCGCCGGCGATGGTCAGCTCGCGGCTGCGTTCGTAGAGCCGGGCGTTGGTGAGGGCTATGGCGGCGTGCTGGGCGAGGACGGCCAGGAGCTGCTCGTCGTCGGCGGTGAAGCCGCAGCCGGTGCGGCGCTCGCCGGGGGTGTCCCGGGTGGTGTCCCGCTTCTTGTTGGCGAGGAACAGGGCGCCGAGGATGTCCTCGCCGTCGGCGACGGGCATGCCGAGGAAGTCGCTCATGTCGGGGTGGGCGTCGGGCCAGCCCTCGAAGCGGGGGTCCTGGCGGACGTCGGCGAGGCGCTGGGGGGTGGCCTCCTGGAGCATCGCGGCGAGGATGCCGTGCTGGCGGGGCAGGGGGCCGATGGCCTTCCACTCCTCGTCGCTGACGCCGTCGACGACGAACTGGGCGAAGCCGCCGTGGTCGTCGGGGACGCCCAGGGCGGCGTACTCGGCGTCCAGCAGTTCACGGGCGGAGACGACGATCGTCTTGAGGACGTCGCGCACCTCCAGGTGGCGGCTCATGGCGAGCAGTGCGGTGCTCACGGCCGTGAGGCCGGAGCGGGGGCCGTTGGTCATGGGATCACCGTATCCAGCGCCGCCGGGCCGGGGATCGGGCCCGGGGCGGCCGCGGCTGGGTCGTCGGGCTTAGGCCGGTGGTCGGGGCCGTTCGGCCCGCACGGGCACGACTGGCCGTGGCCCGGCGGGGGAAGACTCCCGCCATGTCTATACCAATGCAGTGGACGCCCACCCACGGCGAGCCCTACCGGCCCGTGCCGTACCGGCCGGAGCGGATGCCCGCCGAGGAGTCGCTGGCCCGCGCCGCCGAGCTGCGGGAGCGGATGGGGCGCCGGCGGACGGTGCGGCAGTTCTCCGCCGAGCCCGTGCCCGAGCAGGTGGTGAAGGACGCGATCGCCTGTGCCGCCACGGCGCCCTCCGGGGCGCACCAGCAGCCGTGGACGTTCGTCCTGGTCAAGGATCCGCAGGTGCGGCGGCGCATCCGTGCGGCCGCCGAGGAGGAGGAGCGGATCTCCTACGAGGGGCGGCTGGGCGAGGAGTGGCTGGCGGCGCTGCGGCCGCTGGGTACGGACGGGGTCAAGCCGCACCTGACGGACGCGCCCGCGCTGATCGTGGTCTTCCAGCAGCGCTACTGGCTGGGCGAGGACGGCGTCAGGCGCAAGCACTACTACGTGGACGAGTCGGTCGGCATCGCAGTGGGGATGCTGCTGTCCGCGCTGCACCTGTCGGGGCTGGCGGCGCTGGTGCACACGCCGAGCCCGATGCGGTTCCTGTCCGAGGTGCTGGGGCGGCCGGCGAACGAGAAGGCGTTCGCGGTGATCCCGGTGGGGTATCCGGCGGGGGACTGCCGGGTGCCGGACCTGGTGCGCAAGACGCTGGAGCAGGTGCTGGTCGAGATCTGAGCGGTCCCAGCCACCCGAGCAACGTTGCACCGTTTTTGATCGCAAACGCTACGCACTGATTCGCTCACACCGGGTGAGGGAGCGCCACCCCCGGTGTGAGCCCGCTCATGGGACGCAGGTCACGTACGAAGCGGCCTAGTGGAGGCCTAAAGCGGTCATAAGCATCGCCCCGAGCAGGGAGCGAGCCGTTTTGCCAGGCCCTTGGTCCCGCCGCTCGCAACGAAGCGGGATAGTACGTCACACCTTTGCCACACCTTTTTGCAGCCGCTAAGAATTGCCCCCGTCGCACGGCGCCGTCGATCGAGACGCGGCGCTTACTTCGCGCCGATCCGGGCCTGATGCGACTCAAGCGACTGGAAGAGGTTCAGCTCAGCATGCGCTCCCCCATCTCCGGCTATTCCCGCCTGACCAAGGTCCACAAGTTCTCCGCCGCCGGCATCGCCGCGGCCGGTGCCGCCGCCCTGGTGTTCGCGGCCGTTCCGAGCGGCTCCGCCGACGCCGAGCAGTCGGCCGCCGTGAAGCCGGTCGCCTGGAACGCCTCCGCTTTCGGTGAGACCCAGCAGGACGAGCTGACCAAGCAGTCGGACAACGCCGCCAAGCAGGCCAAGGCCGAGGCCGAGGCCAACAAGAAGAAGGCCGAGGCGGACGCCAAGGCGAAGGCCGACAAGGAGCGCGCCGAGAAGGAGGCCGCGAGCCGTTCCCAGGAGCGCAAGCCGGTCCAGGCCGCCCCCGCCGCTCCGGCTCCGGCCCCGGCCCCGGCCCCGAAGACCTACGCCAACAACCTTGACGGCTGGATCAAGGAGGCGATGGACATCATGAAGGCCAAGGGCATCCCCGGCTCGTACAACGGCATCTACCGCAACATCATGCGGGAGTCCACGGGCAACCCCAACGCCATCAACAACTGGGACTCCAACGCCGCCGCCGGCATCCCCTCCAAGGGCCTGCTCCAGGTGATCGACCCGACCTTCAAGGCGTACCACGTCGACGGCACCTCCTGGAACATCTACGACCCGGTCGCCAACATCACCGCCGCGTGCAACTACGCGTGGAAGGTCTACGGCTCCATGGACAACGTCAACTCGGCGTACTGATCAGCCCAGCCCTCCTGAGGGCGGCGGACAGCGCATGCGCCGAAGGGCGGCACCCGCGAACCGGGTGCCGCCCTTCGGCGTGTGCGCGCTGTGGCGACTACTTGCGCATGACCTCGGGCTCGTGGCGGCGCAGCAGGCGCGCGACCGCGAAGCCGCAGGCGACGCCGATCGCGATGAGGGCGATCATGTCGAGGCCCCACGTCGCCGCGCTGTGCTCCCACAGCGGGTCGAGGTTCTTGGGGTTGCCCTTGTCCATGGGCGCCATGATGTGGGACAGGTCCAGCGTGGCACCGGCGGCGCCGATGGCCCAGCGGGAGGGCATCAGCCAGGCGAACTGCTCGATGCCCGGCGAGTCGTAGATCTTGAACATGATGCCGGTGAAGACGACCTGGACGATCGCGAACATCACCAGCAGCGGCATGGTCTTCTCGGCGGTCTTCACCAGCGAGGAGATGACCAGGCCGATCATCATCGAGGTGAAGCCCAGCGCGATGATCACCAGGCAGAGCTCGGCGGCGGGCAGGGCCTTGATGATCACGCCCTCGTCCGGCAGCGCGCGGATCGAGAAGCCGATGGCGCAGATGACGACGCCCTGCACCGCGGTGATCACGCCGAGGACGATGACCTTGGACATCAGGTACGCCGAGCGGGACAGGCCGACGGCCCGCTCCCGTTCGTAGATGACCCGTTCCTTGATCAGCTCACGGACGGAGTTGGCCGCGCCGGAGAAGCACGCGCCGACCGCGAGGATCAGCATGATCGTGCCGGCGTCCTGGTTGAAGTGGCCCTTGCTGGGCGCGCCCAGTCCGAAGTCGGACGGGATGACGGTGCTGACGCCGCCGAGGACGGCGGGGAGGAGCAGCATCAGGGCCAGGAAGCCGCGGTCGGAGGCGATGACCGAGGAGTAGCGGCGCATCAGCGTCCACAGCTGGGAGCCCCAGCTCTGCGGCACCGGCGGCCGGACCATCTGCGGCTGGACGTGGACGGACTGCGGGGCGACGGCGTCGATGTCGGCCGCGTACATCTGGTAGTGCTGCGAGCCCTTCCAGCGGCCCGCCCAGTCGTAGTCGCGGTAGTTCTCGAACGCCGAGAAGACGTCGGCCCAGGTCTCGTAGCCGAAGAAGTTGAGCGCCTCCTCGGGCGGGCCGAAGTAGGCCACCGAGCCGCCCGGCGCCATCACCAGCAGCTTGTCGCACAGCGCCAGCTCGGCGACGGAGTGGGTGACCACCAGGACCGTGCGGCCGTCGTCGGCCAGGCCGCGCAGCAGCTGCATGACGTCGCGGTCCATGCCCGGGTCGAGGCCCGAGGTGGGCTCGTCCAGGAAGATCAGCGACGGCTTGGTCAGCAGCTCCAGGGCGACCGAGACGCGCTTGCGCTGGCCGCCGGAGAGGGCGGTGACCTTCTTGTCCTTGTGGATGTCGAGCTTGAGCTCGCGCAGCACCTCGTCGATGCGGGCCTCGCGCTCGGAGGCCGCGGTGTCGCCGGGGAAGCGGAGCTTGGCGGCGTAGCGCAGCGCCTTCCGGACGGTGAGCTCCTTGTGCAGGATGTCGTCCTGCGGGACCAGACCGATGCGCTGGCGCAGCTCGGCGAACTGCTTGTACAGGTTTCGGTTGTCGTAGAGGACGTCACCCTGGTTGGCGGGCCGGTAGCCGGTGAGCGCCTTGAGGAGGGTGGACTTGCCGGAGCCGGAGGGGCCGATGACGGCGATCAGCGACTTCTCGGGGACGCCGAAGGAGACGTCCTTGAGGATCTGCTTGCCGCCGTCGACGGTGACCGTCAGGTGGCGCGCGGAGAAGGAGACGTCACCGGTGTCGACGAACTCCTCGAGCCGGTCGCCGACCAGCCGGAAGGTCGAGTGACCGACACCGACGATGTCGTTGGGGCCGATGATCTGCTGGCGGACCGGCTGACCGTTGACGTAGGTGCCGTTGTGGCTGCCGAGGTCGACGATCTCGAAGCCGCCGGCGGTGGCCCGGAACTCCGCGTGGTGGCGGGAGACCTGGAGGTCGGAGACGACCAGCTCGTTGTCGAGGGCACGACCGATGCGCATCACGCGGCCGACGGCCATCTGGTGGAAGCTGGTCGGGCTGCGGTCGCCGTAGACGGGCGGGGCGGCGCCGCCGGCGGGCGGCTGCGCGGGCTGGGCCTGCTGCGGGACGTACGCCTGCTGCTGGGGCTCCTGCCATCCCTGCTGCTGCGGGGGCTGCTGGTACTGCTGCTGTCCGGGCCACCCCTGGCCGCCGGACGCCTGGCCCGGCTGCTGGTACTGCTGCGGGGGCTGCTGTCCGTGCTGCTGCACGGGCGAGGCCAGGGCGGTGTGCGCGCTGTACAGGTCGGCGGCCGGGGCCCCGGGAGCACCGGAGAAATTCAGCCGCGGGCCGTCCGTCGCGTTGCCGAGGTGCACCGCGGAGCCGGGACCGATCTCGGTCTGGTGGATCCGCTGGCCCTGGACGAAGGTGCCGTTGGTGCTGCCGTGGTCCTCGATGATCCAGCCGCGTCCGCCCCAGCGGACGGTGGCGTGCCGCCATGAGACCCGGGCGTCCTCCAGCACCATGTCACCCTGCGGATCACGTCCGAGGGTGTATGCCCGGGACGGGTCCAACGCCCAGGTCTGTCCATTCAATTCCAGTACGAGTTCCGGCACTCCATGCCCCACTACTTGTCCCCCGATGAGCCCCCTGCACGGGGAGTCTAGGGATGGCGAACATCGGGAGGAACTATTTCAGGCGCAGTCCCTCAACCGAAAGTCGGGAGTGACGCGACCGTGTACCGGCCCTGTAACAGGCGCCGTTGACCGATGCGAAACACGCCCTGACAGTAGTAACCGCCCATGGATGCGGTGGATGCGTACGGATCATGAACATCCGGGGCAACTGGTATGGACCGGGGGGCCGTGATGACCATGACCGGTGGCAGCCGCGCGGCACGGGGCGCGGATCTGCTCCTGACCGCGATCGCCGCGGTGAGCTGGGCGTTCCTCGCGATGGCCGGGGTCGCGGCGCTGGGCCTGCACCTCCTGGGGGCGGACACGGCCGGATCCCTGGGCCCGATGACGGCCGCCGTGGTCGTCCTCGCGGTCGGCGGATCGGTCACCCCCTCGGGCTCCGTCGAAGCATTCGGCCTGACGGGCGCGGGGGCGCACACCACCATCGACATCGCGCCACTGGGCGTCGCCCTGGTGGGGGCGCTGCTGCTCGGCTGGGTCTTCGCCCGTTCGCTGCGCGCCCTGGGCCCGAGCGTGGGCGGCGCGGAGCTGGCGGCCCGGGCAGGGGCGGTCGTCGTCCTCTTCCTCCTGATATTGGGCGCTCTCGCCTGGGCGGGCTCCTCCACCGTCACCTTCGACGGGAGCGGGCTGGGACTGCCCGGCGCGTCCGGCGGTGGCGGGCCCGGCCTGGAGATACCCGGCCTCGGCGACATCGGGGACATCGGCGGCGGTCTCACCGACCGCCTCAAGGACCTCGCCGACGCCAAGGCCTCCGTCGGCTTCTCCGTACGCACCGGCCCCTCGCTGTTCGGCGGGCTGGCATGGGTGCTCGGTGTGCTGCTGATCACGCTGGTCTCGGCCCGCCGGGCCCCGCTGCCGCGCGGCTGGGAGGCCCTGCACCGCGGCGTCCGCCCGGCGGCCTCGGCGCTGCGCGCGGTGCTGGTGCTGGCGGTCGTGGCCGGGCTAGCGGCCGCGGCGGTCGCCGGCGCGAGTGACGGTCACCCCGGGCGGGTGGCCGGTGCCGCGCTGCTCGGGGCGCCCAACGGGGTGTGGCTGGGGGTGCCGCTGGGGCTGTTCGTGCCCCTGCGGGGGGTGGCGAGCGGGTCGCTGCTGCAGGTGCTGCCCCACCCCCTGGACGACCTGCTGCGGATGAGGGCCGGGCAGGACGTGTCGGTTGCCCGCCTCGCCGAGCTCGAGCCGGGCGTGTGGCTGCTGCCCATGGGGTGCGGGCTGCTGATGGTGACGGCCGGGGTGCTCACGGCGGCCCGTACGCCCCGGGGGACGGCGGGCGCGGTGGGCTTCGCCGGGCGGTGCGGGCTGGCGCTGGGCGCGGCCACGGCGGTGGCGCTGCCGCTGCTGGTGCTGGCGACGCGGGTGAAGGCGGACGCGAGCCTGTCGGTGCTGGGCATCGACGCGATGGGGGCGGGGCTGGAGCTGAGCGGGAGCGCGCCGGCGGCCGCGCTGCTGGGCGCGGTGTGGGGGTTCGTGGCGGGGGTGGCCGGGGGGCTGCTGGCGTACGCGACGGGGGCGGCGGGGCGCCGGGCGGCACCGCTCGCGCGCGGTGCGGTGGCTGCCGGGGGCGGTGCGTACCCGGATCCGGCGTACCTGCCGGGGCCGTACAACCCCTCGCCGGGCTACCGGCCCGCGCGGGCGGAGACCAATCCCTACCTGCGGCAGCCGGGGGACGACCCGTTCAGCGCACCCACGCAGACGAGCCGCTCGCCGTTGCGGCCGCCGCCCCGCCCGCCCCGGCAGCCGGGCTACCGCTACGGGTCCTCGCCCGTGCCCCCGCCGGACGAACCGCCTCCGCCACGGGGGCGCGGCTAGGGCCCGCGGGGCCGGGGGGCCGTCCGCCGGTCGGGACACCTGTGCGGGTCCGGCGCGGGGGCGGATACCGTAGGAACACCATGAGTGCATCGCAGACCCCGCCTGCCACCGCCGTCACCGGCGACGCCGACCCGACCCTGCTCGTCAAGATCTTCGGTAAGGACCGGCCGGGCATCACCGCCGGGCTCTTCGACACCCTCGCCGCCTACGCCGTGGACGTCATAGACATCGAGCAGGTCGTCACGCGGGGCCGGATCACCCTCTGCGCGCTGGTCACCGCTCCCTCCGGGGGCGCGGCGACCGAGGGCTCGCTGCGGGCGACCGTGCACAGCTGGGCGGAGTCGATGCACCTGCAGACCGAGATCATCTCCGGCCGGGGCGACAACCGGCCCCGCGGCACGGGCCGTTCGCACGTCACCGTGCTCGGCCACCCGCTCACCGCCGAGTCGACGGCCGCCATCGCCGCCGCCATCACCGACACCGGCGGCAACATCGACCGCATCTTCCGCCTCGCCAAGTACCCCGTCACGGCCGTGGAGTTCGCGGTGTCGGGCACGGACACGGAGAAGCTGCGCACCGCGCTGGCCATCGAATCGGCGGCGCTCGGCGTGGACGTGGCCGTCGTGGCGGCCGGTCTGCAGCGCCGGGCGCAGCGGCTGGTGGTGATGGACGTGGACTCCACGCTCATCCAGGACGAGGTCATCGAGCTGTTCGCGGCCCACGCGGGCTGTGAGGCGGAGGTGGCCGAGGTGACCGCGCGGGCGATGCGCGGCGAGCTGGACTTCGAGCAGTCCCTGCACGCGCGGGTGGCGCTGCTGGCGGGGCTGGACGCGTCGGTGGTGGAGAAGGTGCGGGCCGAGGTGCGGCTCACGCCGGGCGCCCGCACCCTGATCAAGACCCTCAAGCGGCTGGGCTTCCAGGTCGGCGTGGTCTCCGGCGGCTTCACCCAGGTCACCGACGACCTGCGGGAGCGGCTGGGCCTGGACTTCGCCTCCGCCAACACCCTCGAGATCGTGGACGGGAAGCTGACCGGCCGGGTGACCGGGGAGATCGTGGACCGGGCGGGCAAGGCCCGGCTGCTGCGCCGGTTCGCGGCCGAGGCCGGGGTGCCGCTGTCCCAGACGGTGGCGGTCGGGGACGGCGCCAACGACCTCGACATGCTCAACGCGGCGGGCCTGGGCGTGGCGTTCAACGCCAAGCCCGTGGTCCGCGAGGCCGCGCACACGGCCGTGAACGTGCCGTTCCTGGACACCGTGCTCTATCTGCTGGGCGTCACCCGGGAAGAGGTCGAGGCGGCCAACACCCACGAGTGAGGCCGCCGAGCCCCGGCATCCGTCGGGCAGCCCCCGCGGACGGCCCCGGTCAGGCGTGCGGAGTCCAGAAGGCGATCAGCCGGCCCACGCCGTGCTCGACGCTCTTCCACGAGCCGCCGAAGGCGAGCACCGCGATCGCCGCGGTGGGGAAGCCGGAACGGTTCATCCGGGCCAGCAGGTCGCCATCCGCCTCGCCGGCCAGGGCGTCGGCCAGGGCGTGCATCCCGGGGTTGTGACCGATGAGCACCAGGTCGCGCACCTCGTCGGAGACCTCGTTGAGCAGCGCGATCAGCTCGCCGAGGGAGGCCTCGTACATCCGGTCCTCGTAGACCGTCCGCGGGCGCTGCGGCAGCTCATGGACGGCGAGCTTCCAGGTCTCACGGGTCCGTGCGGAGGTGGAGCACAGGGCCAGGTCGGGGCTGATGCCGGAGCCGGCGAGCCAGCGCCCGGCGACCGGGGCGTCCTTGCGGCCGCGCTCGGCGAGCGGACGTTCGTGGTCGTCCACGTCGGACCATTCCGCCTTGGCGTGCCGGAGGATGACAATCCTGCGGGTGTCGGAGGAGCTCATGTCGTCCAGCTTCGCACGAAACCCATGGCGAGGCGCGGGGTGTTGGCAGGCTTGACCCCGCAGGGTGGCGCCCCCGCGGACGGCGCTCACGGCGCCCAGTGCCCCGCCGAGTACTGGACGAGCTGCACCACGCGCGCCAGCGTGCTCCCGCCCGGCGCGGCGCCGCCGTCCGCCGCGGCGGGCGAGGACAGCAGACAGAAGAGGGTCACGAACGCGACGGCGGGAAGCACGAGGGCCCACCACGGCAGCCTGGTCTGCGGCCCGGGCCGGGCGCCGGCGTGAAGCCGTGCACCGGCGTGAACGGGAGCCTGCCTGCCGGCGGACATGGGATCGCCTCCGAGGGTCGGTGCACCGCCGCGTCGCGGTGTACTACGAACCTACGGAGAGCGGGGGCCGCCGCCCATCCGGCAACCCACCCACTCCTCCCTGACCCTGACCCCCTAGGGGATGGTGGGGCTGTCCCCACCATCCCCTAGGGGGAGGGGCGGGGAGGGGGCGGGGATGCGGCACAGCGGCCCCGGCGCCCCGGCTCAGGAAGAGCCCGGCTCAGGGGGAGGCGATCGTCGCGATGACGGCGATGACGACGGTGATGCCGAGCATCACGCCGAGGATGGTCAGCAGGGCCTTCTGGCCGTTCTTGGGGTTCGGGTTCTCGTCGAGGACGGGCATGGCGACAGTCTCCCATCCCGCTCCCGGCGGCCGTCATCCGGGCGTGTGGGTCACCCACGCCTTGCGGACCTCCAGCCAGCAGCGCTGGGTGAGGGTGACGTGGCCGGCCGGCCCGACGGTGACCGGGGCGGTGTCCATGGCGGGATCCCACCAGCGGGCGCACATCACGTGCAGCTGCACGCGGTCGGGGCGGGAGTCGCCGTTGAAGCAGTCGGACCGGGCGTGGGAGCCCAGGACGCGGGTGTGGCACTCCGCCTCGCGCCGCGGCTCCAGCACGCGGGAGGCGTGCCCGCCGTGCCCGGCGGCCGTCGCCTGGGCACCGGACAGAGCGGCGGTCGCCAGCAGCAGCGCCGCCGCGCCGCATATCGGGAAGCGCATCAGCCGGTACCTCCTCCCTGCCCCCAGTGTGCGGGCGCGGGCCGTCCCGCACGACCCGGGAACGCGCGATGCCCGCCCCGGCGGGTGCCGGAACGGGCATCGGGATGCGCTGGGAATGCGCTGCGGGCGTCAGGCACCCATCATGTGCACGCCGCCGTCGACGTGGACGATCTCGCCCGTGGTGCGGGGGAAGAAGTCCGACAGCATGCCGACGACACCGCGGCCGGCCGGCTCCGGGTCGGCCAGGTCCCAGCCGATGGGGGCGCGGTGGTTCCACACGTCCGCGAGCTCCTCGAAGCCCGGGATGGACTTGGCGGCCATGGACTTGATGGGGCCGGCCGAGACCAGGTTGCAGCGGATGCCCTTGGGGCCCAGGTCGCGCGCGAGGTAGCGGTTGGTGCCCTCGAGGGCGGCCTTGGCGACGCCCATCCAGTCGTACTTCGGCCAGGCGATCTGCGCGTCGAAGGTCAGACCCACGATGGCCGAGCCCTGCGGCATCAGCGGCAGCAGGGCCATGGCCAGCGACTTGTAGGAGTACGCCGAGACCTGCACGGCCGTCGAGACGTCCTCCCAGGAGGCCTCGAGGAAGTTGAAGGCGCCCTGCGGGCCGAAGGCGATGGAGTGCACGATGCCGTCGAGGGGCACGTCGTCGCCGAGGTGCTCGCGGACCTTGTCGGCGAGCCCGTCGAGGTGCTCCTGGTTGGTGACGTCCAGCTCGATGACCGGCGCGGGCTTGGGCAGCCGCTTGGCGATGCGCTCGACGAGGGAGAGGCGGCCGAAGCCGGTCAGGATGACCTCGGCGCCCTCGTTCTGGGCGACCTTGGCGGCCTGGAAGGCGATCGAGGCCTCGGTGAGGACACCCGTGACGAGGATGCGCTTGCCTGCGAGGATTCCACTCATGTCGATCAGTGACCCATGCCCAATCCGCCGTCTACGGGAATGACGGCTCCGGTGATGTATGCGGCGTCCTCGGAGGCGAGGAAGCGGACCGAGGCGGCGATCTCCTCGGGCTGCGCGTAGCGGCCCAGCGGGACGTTGGCGACGATGCCGGCGCGCTGCTCGTCGCTGAGCACGCGGGTCATGTCGGTGTCCACGAAACCGGGCGCCACGACGTTGACGGTGATGTTGCGGGAGCCCAGCTCACGGGAGAGCGAGCGGGCGAAGCCGACCAGTCCGGCCTTGGAGGCGGCGTAGTTCGCCTGGCCCGCCGAGCCCATCAGGCCCACGACGGACGAGATCAGCACGACGCGGCCCTTGCGGGCGCGCAGCATGCCCTTCGAGGCGCGCTTGACGACGCGGAACGTGCCGGTCAGGTTGGTCTCCACCACCGAGGTGAAGTCCTCCTCGGACATGCGCAGCAGCAGCTGGTCACGGGTGACGCCGGCGTTGGCCACCAGCACCTCGACCGCGCCCTGCTTGTCCTCGATCTCCTTGTAGGCCTGCTCGACCTGCTCCGGGTCGGTGATGTCGCACTTGACGGCGAGGCA
The DNA here is from genome assembly GCF_014655595.1 of Streptomyces griseocarneus. GTDB lineage: Bacteria > Actinomycetota > Actinomycetes > Streptomycetales > Streptomycetaceae > Streptomyces > Streptomyces griseocarneus. Next base: position 21,758 of record NZ_BNBL01000009.1, read on the forward strand.
CCCCAGGTCCAGGAGCTCGGCGGGCGGCTCCCCCGAGCGGTAGGTGAAGGCGACCTTGTCCCCCGCATCGGCGAAGGCGCGCGCGATGGCGAGGCCGATGCCCCGGTTTCCTCCGGTGACGAGAACCGAGCGGCTCACAGGATCACCCTTCCGTTTACGTATCCATAGGTAGTGCTGGACTACACCGAACGTATCGGTAGACGTCACCAAAGCGGCAATCGACCTGCGACAGGGGGGATGGGCGGTCACTGTTGGATCTCTACAGAACCGGGGTCCGGCGGCCGCGACCATGGTTCACTTCCGTCACATACGAGAAGGAGAGTGGACCGTGCCGCATGAGATCGATCCGTCATTCCTGGCGCTGCCGCTGCGGCCGCTGGCCGACGCCGCTCTCGCGCGCGCCCGCGCGCTGGGGTCCTCGCACGCGGAGTTCCGCTTCGAGCGGGTGCGCAGCGCGTCGTGGCGGCTGCGGGACGCCCGGCCGGCGGGTTCCTCGGACGACACCGACCTGGGATACGCGGTGCGTGTGGTGCACGAGGGGACGTGGGGGTTCGCGGCCGGCGTCGACCTGACGATGGACGCCGCCGCCCGGGTGGCCTCGCAGGCGGTGGCCATGGCCAAGCTGTCGGCCAAGGTGATCGCCGCCGCCGGGTCCGACGAGAGGGTGGAGCTCGCGGACGAGCCGGTGCACGCGGAGCGCACCTGGGTCTCGTCGTACGACATCGACCCCTTCCAGGTGCCGGACGCCGAGAAGACGGGGCTGCTCACCCAGTGGAGCGAGCGGCTGCTGGCGGCGGACGGGGTGGACCACGCGGACGCCACCCTGACGACCGTGCACGAGAACAAGTTCTACGCGGACTCGGCCGGCACGACCACCACCCAGCAGCGCGTGCGGGTGCACCCGCAGCTGACCGCCGTGGCCGTGGACCCGGCCACCGGCGACTTCGACTCGATGCGCACCCTCGCCCCGCCGACCGGGCGCGGCTGGGAGTACCTGACCGGCGCGGGCGGCTGGGACTGGGACGCCGAACTGGCCGGGATGCCGGAGCTGCTGGCCGAGAAGATGCGGGCGCCGAGCGTCGAGGCGGGCACGTACGACCTGGTGGTGGACCCCTCCAACCTGTGGCTGACGATCCACGAGTCCATCGGCCACGCCACCGAGCTGGACCGGGCGCTCGGCTACGAGGCCGCCTACGCCGGCACCTCCTTCGCCACCCCCGACCTGCTGGGCACGCTGAAGTACGGCTCCCCCGTCATGAACGTCACCGGCGACCGCACCGCCGAGCACGGCCTGGCGACGATCGGCTACGACGACGAGGGCGTGGCCGCCCAGTCCTGGGACCTGGTCAAGGACGGCATCCTGGTGGGCTATCAGACCGACCGGCGCATCGCCCGGCTGACCGGCCAGGGCCGCTCCAACGGCTGCGCGTTCGCCGACTCGCCCTCCCACGTGCCGGTGCAGCGGATGGCCAACGTCTCGCTGCGGCCGGCGGACGGCGGCCCGTCGACCGAGGAGCTGATCTCCGGGGTGAAGAACGGCATCTACGTCGTCGGCGACCGCTCGTGGTCGATCGACATGCAGCGCTACAACTTCCAATTCACGGGGCAGAGGGCATACGCAATCCGGAACGGCCGCCTTCAGGGGCAGGTCCGGGACTTTGCATACCAGGGGATCACGCCTGAGTTCTGGGGCTCGATGAAGGCCGTGGGCGGCCCGCAGACCTATGTGCTGGGTGGCGCGTTCAACTGCGGCAAGGCCCAGCCGGGGCAGGTCGCGGCGGTCTCGCACGGCTGCCCGTCGGCCCTCTTCGAGGGCGTCAACATCTTGAACACCACGCAGGAGGCCGGTCAGTGAGCCCGCGGAACACCAGCAAGCCCCACGAGATCGTCGAGCGCGTCCTCGAGCTCTCGCGTGCCGACGGCTGCGTCGTGATCGCGCGCGAGGAGTCCACCGCCAATCTGCGCTGGGCCGGCAACGCCCTGACCACCAACGGCGTCACCCGCGGCCGGAGCGTCACCGTCGTGGCGACCGTCGACGGGGCCGAGGGCACGGCGTCCGGCGTGGTCTCCCGGACCGCCGTCACCGCGGACGACCTGGAGCCGCTGGTACGGGCGGCGGAGGCGGCGGCCCGCGAGGCGGGGCCGGCGGAGGACGCCCAGCCGCTGGTGACGGGCGTGCCGCACTCCCCCGGCTTCACCGACGCGCCCGCCGAGACCTCCTCCGCCGTCTTCGACGCCTTCGCGCCGGCCCTCGGCGAGGCCTTCGCCCGGGCCCGCTCCCAGGGCCGCGAGCTGTACGGCTTCGCCCGCCACGAGATGGAGTCCAGCTACCTCGGCACCTCGGCGGGGCTGCGGCTGCGCCACGACCAGCCCACCGGCGCCCTCGAGCTGAACGCCAAGACGCCGGACCGCACCCGCTCGGCGTGGGCGGGCCGGGCCACCCGGGACTTCACCGACGTGGACCCCGGCGCGCTGGACGCCGAGCTCGCCGAGCGGCTCGCGTGGGCGGACCGCCGGCTCGAGCTGCCCGCCGGGCGCTACGAGACGTTGCTGCCCCCGACGGCCGTGGCGGACCTGCTCGTGTACCAGCAGTGGTCGGCCACGGCCCGGGACGCGGCCGAGGGCCGCACCGTCTTCTCCCAGCCCGGCGGCGGCACCCGGATCGGGGAGAAGCTGTCGGACCTGCCGCTGACCCTGCGCAGCGACCCGCACGCGCCGGGCCTGGAGTGCGCGCCGTTCGTGCTCGCGGGCAGCTCGGGCGACGACGCGTCGGTCTTCGACAACGGCCTGCCGGTCACCGCCACCGAGTGGATCCGCGAGGGCGTGCTCGAGCACCTGCTGACCACGCGGCACAGCGCGGGGCTGACGGGCCTGCCGATGACCCCGTACACCGACAACCTGATCCTGGACGGCGGCGGCACCCGGTCGCTGGCGGAGATGGTCGCCGCGAGCGGCCACGACGGGCCGGTCCTGCTGCTGACCTGCCTGTGGTACATCCGCGAGGTGGACCCGGCGTCGCTGCTGCTGACCGGGCTGACCCGGGACGGGGTGTACCTCGTGGAGAAGGGGGAGGTCGTCGGCGAGGTGAACAACTTCCGCTTCAACGAGTCCCCGGTGTCGCTGCTCTCCCGGGCCACCGAGGCGGGCCGGACCGAGCCGACGCTGCCGCGCGAGTGGGGGGACTACTTCACCCGGGCGGCCATGCCGGCCCTGCGGATCCCGGACTTCAACATGAGCTCGGTCAGCCGGGGCGTGTGACCGGCGGGGAAGGAAGTCCGCCGAGCAAATAGACTCGACCTGTCCTTTGTCCGACAACCACTACAGGAACGCCACGATGACACGCCTCGGCGACTCCGTCGCGCGCGCCAGCGCCCTGCTGGCGCAGGACCTCTCCACCGACTCCACCGTGGAGCAGCTGCTCACGGAGACGAAGGCGAGGCGCTATCTGGACCTGACGGATCTGTCGGCGAAGGACCAGGCCGAGCTCATCGCCTCCCGTACGGTCGAGGTGCTGCCCGGCGTGGCCAAGCTGGCCGAGCGGATCGAGCTGCGCCGGTCCGAGGGCAAGGGCCTGGCCATCAAGCTGGGCATCGACCCCACGGCCGCCGACGTGCACCTCGGTCACGCGGTGCCGGTGATCATCCTCAGCCGCTTCCAGCGGATGGGCCACGACGTCACCCTGCTCATCGGCGACTTCACCGCCAAGATCGGTGACCCGACGGGCCGGACGGCGGAGCGCCCGCCGCTGACCGACGAGGACATCGCCGCCAACCTCGCGGGCTACCGCGAGCAGGTGCGGCCGTTCTTCGACTTCGAGAAGGTCACGTTCGTCCAGAACAGTGAGTGGCTGGCCCCGTACACCTTCCCGGAGCTGCTCGGTCTGCTCTCCCAGGTGCCGGTCTCGCAGCTGCTGCAGCGCGAGGACTTCCGCAACCGCCTGGCGTCCGGCTCGGGCCTGACGATGTCGGAGCTGCTCTACCCGATCGCGCAGGGCCTGGACTCGGTGGCGCTGAACTGCGACGTGGAGCTGGGCGGCGCGGACCAGCTGCTCAACCTGCAGATGGGCCGCAAGCTGATGGAGCTGCGGGGCCAGAAGCCGCAGCTCGTCGTCACGATGCCGCTGATCGAGGGCACGGACGGCACCGGCGCGAAGATGTCCAAGTCCAAGGGCAACTACGTCGGGCTGACCGCGCCCGCCGACGACGTCTTCGGCAAGATCATGTCGGTGCCGGACCGGCTGATGGAGCCGTACCTCAAGGCCTGGACGGAGTGGACGGACGCGGAGATCGCGCTCGCGCTCTCCCGCATCGAGGAGAAGTCGCTGCACCCGATGGACCTGAAGAAGGTCCTGGCGGGCGAGGTCGTGGCCGCGCTGTACGGCCTGGAGGCGGCGATGGCGGCGCGTGCCGGCTTCGTCGCGCAGTTCTCGAAGAAGAGCTTCACCGACGTCGAGACGCCGGTGGTGGACCTGGCCGAGCACGGCGAGGAGCCGGCCACGGCCGTGCTCAGCAAGGTGCTGGGCTTCCAGCCGAGCGCCTCGGCCGCCCGCCGGGTCGCCAAGCAGAACGGTCTGCGGCTGGTCCTGGAGGCCGACGGCGGCCAGGAGGCCGTGGTGCTGGCCGAGGCCGACGCCATCCGGCCGCTGGGCGAGGTGGCCCGTGAGCTGCTGGCCGGGCGCGCGGTGAGCGGGGTCTACCTCAAGGCCGGCCGCAAGATCGCGGAGCTGCGCGGGCTGTAGTCCGCCGCCTTCCCTCTCCAAGGCCCCGAGGCGGCCGGTGCGCTTCCCGCGCACCGGCCGCCTCGTTTCGCGACCGCGTCATGGCGTGGGGGGCGTGGCCGGGCGTGGCGGGGATCAGGTGACGCGGTGCCGGTCGCCCCGCATGCCCACCCACAGCCGGTCGCCGATGGCGACGACGATGACCGCGCCGATGAGCTGCAGCACGTGGCGGATCCAGTCGATGCCCTTGGTGTCCTCGACGCCCAGCGCGGTGGCGGCCCAGTTGCCGAGCAGGCTGCCGGCCATGCCGCAGAGGATCGTGAGCCAGATCGGGATCTGCTGCTTGCCCGGGATGATCGCCTTGGCGATCAGGCCCAGGACAAGGCCGACGATGATTGCCCACAGCCAGTCCATGCCGCCTCCTCGTTCCGGGCGATGTGGCGTGCTCCGCCATTGTGGGTCCGCCGCCCCTACGGCGCACGTCGGAGTGGTCCGTACGCCGTGAGCGCACGTCGGGCGCCCGTGCGTGAGCCACCGGGTGGACGACCCGGTCTCGTCCGCGGGACGGGCGCGGCGTAACGTTGGATGCGTAGAAGCCCGAAGGGCGTCGGCGCGGCAGTCGGGTGGTGGAATGTGATGCGGAAGCTGGGCGGTAACGAGGTCTTCCGGATCACCGGGGCCCGTCAGGGACTGGCGGAGGACGTCCGCGGCCGGCAGCGCCGGTACGTGATCTCCATGGGCATCCGCACCCTCTCCGTGGTGCTGACCGTGATCCTGTGGAACATCGAGCGCTACGTGGCGGTGGGCACCCTGATCCTGGGCGCGGCGCTGCCGTACGTGGCCGTCGTGATAGCCAACGCGGGCCGGGAGAACGCCCCTTCGCTGCCGGGTACGTTCGTTCCGGCGCCCACCAGGCCGGTGCTGACGGCGGGTCCTCCGGCGGGCGGGGCGGAATCCGTCCCGGAAGCCGATCGCTCCCCCGGGCAGGATCAAGAACCCGGCCAGCGCTGACCCTCCGCTTCCGGGCGGGTGCCCGCGGAGCGGTGTGACAAGCTCAAGAAAACCTCAGATCAATCATGTGGATCGGTGCCCCCGGCCGGGCCCCCCGTGACATACTTCGTAGGCGCTCCGCATCCCCCGTCGGAGCGACAGACCGACGCCGGGCGGCTCCCCCCGTGGCTGCCCGGCGTCGCCGTGTCCACGTAAGGTTTGCGGTGTGAACTCCCCCGAAACCGCCGTGATCTGCTCCGCCAAGGGCTGCCGTGCCGCAGCGGTGTGGGTGCTCGCGTGGAACAACCCCAAGCTGCACACGCCGGAGCGGCGCAAGACGTGGCTCGCGTGCGACGAACACCGCGAGCACCTGTCCAACTTCCTCGCGCTGCGCGGTTTCCTCAAGGACGTGGTGCCGCTCGAGGAGTGGGAGAGCCGCAACGGCTGACGGCCGGGCCGCGAGCGGCGGTGCTCAGCCGCCGATCGCCGACATGGGGCGGCTCGGCTGGAGGAACGCCGGGTCGTCGAGGCCCGAGCCCGCCTTCTTGCCCCACATGGCCGTCCGCCACAGGTCCGCGATCTCCTCGTCCGGCGCCCCCGCGCGCAGCGCGCCGCGCAGGTCGGACTCCTCGCGCGCGAAGAGGCAGGTGCGCACCTGCCCGTCCGCGGTCAGCCGGGTGCGGTCGCACGCCCCGCAGAAGGGCCGGGTGACCGAGCCGATGACGCCGACGCGCCCGGGGCCGCCGTCGACGAGCCAGCGCTCGGCGGGGGCGGAGCCGCGTGCCGCGTCGCCCTCGGGGGTGAGGGAGAAGCGGGTGCGCAGGCTCGCCAGGATCCCATCGGCGGTGATCATGCCGTCGCGCTTCCAGCCGTGCTGGGCGTCGAGGGGCATCTGCTCGATGAAGCGCAGCTCGTAGTCGTTCTCCAGCGCCCAGGCGAGCAGGTCCGGCGCCTCGTCGTCGTTGTGGCCGGGCATCAGCACGGCGTTGACCTTCACGGGGGTCAGTCCGGCGGCGCGGGCGGCGGCCAGGCCGTCGAGGACGTCCTGGTGACGCCTGCGGCGGGTGAGGTCGGCGAAGACGTCGGGGCGCAGGGTGTCGAGGGAGACGTTGACCCGGTCCAGGCCCGCGGCCTTGAGGGCGCCGGCGGTGCGGGCCAGGCCGATGCCGTTGGTGGTCAGCGACAGCCGGGGGCGGGGGGCGAGGGCGGCGCAGCGCTCGACGATGGAGACCAGGCCGGGGCGCAGCAGGGGCTCTCCGCCGGTGAAGCGGACCTCGGTGACGCCGAGGGAGGTGACGGCGACGGAGACGAGGCGGACGATCTCGTCGTCGGTGAGCAGGTCGGGCTTGGCGAGCCAGGCGAGGCCCTCTTCGGGCATGCAGTAGGTGCAGCGGAGGTTGCACCGGTCGGTGAGGGAGACGCGCAGGTCCGTGGCGACGCGCCCGTAGGTGTCGATGAGCACGGTGTGGGCCCCTCCCGCGGACTGGAACAGTCGTTCAATAACTCCGCAGCGTACGCGATCGCCCGGGCCTTCAACACTTCGTTGAAGGCCCGGGCGGACGGTCGTACCGACGGATCAGTGCGCCCCGAAGCCGGTGAGGGAGCGGACCTCCAGCTCGGCGTACTTGCGCTCCTGGTCCGGCGCCGGCCGGGACAGCAGCGAGCCGGCCCAGCCGAGCAGGAAGCCGAGCGGGATGGAGACCAGCCCGGGGTTGCCGAGCGGGAAGTAGTCGAAGGCCAGGCCGGGGAAGAGGGCCTTGGGGTTGCCGGAGACCACGGGAGAGAGGATCACCAGGGTGACCGAGGAGATCAGTCCGCCGTAGATCGACCACAGCGCGCCCTGGGTGGTGAAGCGCTTCCAGAAGAGGCTGTAGAGGATCGTGGGGAGGTTGGCCGAGGCCGCGACGGCGAAGGCGAGGGCCACCAGGGCGGCGGCGTTGAGCCGGTGGGCGAAGATGCCCAGCGCGATGGAGATCGCGCCGATGACGATCGCGGCGATCTTGGCGGTGAGGATCTCCTCCTTCTCGCTCGTCCTGCCGCGCCGGATGACGTTGGCCCACAGGTCGTGGGCGAAGGACGCGGAGGAGGCGAGGGTCAGGCCCGCGACCACGGCGAGGATGGTCGCGAAGGCGACGGCCGAGATCACGGCGAGCAGAATCGCTCCGCCGGTGGAGCCGGCGCCGCCGCCGACCTCCTGGGCGAGCAGCGGGGCCGCGGTGTTGCCGGACTCGTTGGAGGCCGTGATCGCCTTGGGCCCGACCAGGGCCGCCGCCCCGAAGCCGAGGGCGATGGTCATCAGGTAGAAGGCGCCGATGATGCCGATCGCCCAGTTCACCGACTTACGGGCGGCCCGGGCGGTGGGCACCGTGTAGAAGCGGATGAGGATGTGCGGCAGCCCGGCGGTGCCCAGGACGAGCGCCAGGCCGAGCGAGACGAAGTTGAGCTTGGAGGTGCCGTCCTTGCCGTACTGCAGGCCGGGCTCCAGGAAGGCACTGCCCTTGCCGCTCGCCTCGGCGGCGCGGCCCAGGAGCGTGGAGAGGTTCCAGTGGAACTTGTTGAGCACCAGCACGGTGATCAGCAGGGTGCCCGCGATGAGCAGCACCGCCTTGACGATCTGCACCCATGTGGTGCCCTTCATCCCGCCGATGGTCACGTAGAGCACCATCACCAGGCCGACCAGGACGATGATCCAGCGCCGCGACCCCTCGCCGGTGGCGCCCAGCAGCAGGGCCACCAGGGCGCCAGCGCCGACCATCTGGGCGAGCAGGTAGAAGATCGAGACGACGATGGTGGAGGTGCCGGCGGCGGTGCGCACGGGCCGCTGGCTGAGGCGGTGGGCGAGCACGTCGGCCATCGTGAAGCGGCCGGAGTTGCGCAGCGGCTCGGCGACGAGCAGCAGCGCGACCAGCCAGGCGACCAGGAAGCCGATGGAGTAGAGGAATCCGTCGTAGCCGAAGAGGGAGATGGCCCCGGCGATGCCGAGGAAGGACGCGGCGGACATGTAGTCGCCGGAGATGGCCAGGCCGTTCTGGAAGCCGGTGAACGAGCGGCCGCCGGCGTAGAAGTCGGTGGCGTCCTTGGTCTGCCGGCCGGCCCAGACCGTGATGCCCAGCGTGATGGCGACGAATACGGAGAACAGGGTGATGATCAGAGTGCGGTGCTCGCCGGCGCCCCCGGCGGCCAGCGGATGTGCCACGGCGCTCGCGATGGTGGTGCTCGTGCTCATTCCCCCGCCTCCATACGGGCCTTGAGGGCCTCGGCCTTCGGGTCGATCTTCGCCGCGGCGTGCCGCGCGTACCACCAGGCGATGAGGAAGGTGGTGAGGAACTGCGCCAGCCCGAACACCAAGGCGATGTTGATGTTTCCGGCCACCTTGGTGTCCATGAAGTCGCCCGCGTAGTTGGACAGCAGGACGTAGAGCAGGTACCAGGCGATGAAGGCCACGGTGAGCGGGAAGGCGAAGGAGCGGTGCGCCCGGCGCAGTTCGCCGAATTCCTCGCTGTTCCTCACGTCCGTGAAGCGGTCGGGCTGTGCGGGAATGGCGGGACGAACGGGCTCGTCCGGGCCCTTGGCTGTGGTCGGTGGGGTGCCCACGGCCTCTTCTGAGTCCACGGTCTCTCCTGACGGGTGAATACGGAGCGCGAGCCGAGCCTGTGACTGGGATCACGCATCGTAGAGCGACACCGCAGTATGCGACAGGGGGCGGTTCACCGAATGTCGCAGCGGCCGCCGCCGGGGGCAAAACCGCCCGCCGCCGCCCTCGTTGACCCTGGTGTGAGCACTGCCCCACCTCCCGGCCGGTCCGCCGGCGGCCGACGCCCGTTCGGGAGCGTCAGGTTGACGGCGCCGGTGCGGGTCGTCGGTACGGGCCGGCCGCCCGCCGCCGTGGCGCCGGGCCGCTGGTACGGGCCCCGGGTGCCGCTGCCGCCGCTGAGCATCGACACCCTGCGCGGCGGGGGCACTTCGCCCCGAAAGGGCGTTACGCCGGGGCCGTAAGACACCCAACTGCCCTCTTCTGGCGCGGAATAATTCCTTCCGATGTTATTTCTGGGTGAATTCGTTGCCCTGGGCCATGATCGGCGCTAGCTTCACTCGTCATGTACCCGCCCACGCGCACCCATGCGCCCGGGCGGACTTCCTGGATGATGTGGAGAACCCATGGCTCAGCTGCGTCCCAGACGCCGGCACGCCCTGCTGGCGGCCCCCGTCGGACTGGCGCTCACCGCCTCCCTCGGCTTCCTGCCCGGCGCCGCCTCGGCCGCCCCGCAGGACACCACCGCCGTGCGGGCGGCCACCACCGACGGTCCGCTGCTGTCGTACGTGGTCAACACCGCGACCGACCGCGGCACTCTGACCAAGGTGAAGAAGGCCGTCAAGCAGGCCGGCGGCACCGTCGTGGTCTCCTACGACAAGCTCGGCGTCGTCGTCGCGCACTCCAGGAACCCGGAGTTCGCCAAGGCCCTGCGCGCGGTCCCCGGCGTGCAGTCCGCCGGCGCCACCCGCACCGCCCCGCTGAAGGCGGCGGCCACCACCCAGTACGGCAAGCCGGAGAAGCTGAAGCTCTCCAAGGACGGCGCCAAGTCCCTCGCCGCCCGCTCGGCCGCCACCGGCAAGGAGCCCCTCGAGGGCCTGCAGTGGGACCTGCCCGCCATCGGCGCCGACAAGGCCGCCAAGATCAACCCGGGCAGCAAGAACGTCACCGTCGCCGTCATCGACACCGGCGTGGACGACACCCACCCCGACCTCGCCCCCAACTTCTCCGCGAGCCAGTCCGCCAGCTGCGTCTCCGGCAAGGCCGACACCAGCCCCGGCGCGTGGCGTCCCTTCGACCCGAAGACCGACTACCACGGCACCCACGTGGCCGGGTCCATAGCCGCGGCCCGCAACGGCGTCGGCGTGGCCGGTGTCGCCCCTGGCGTGAAGGTCTCCGGCATCAAGGTCAGCACGCCCAAGGACAGCTTCTTCTACGCCGAGAGCGTGGTCTGCGCCTTCGTCTTCGCCGCCGACCACGGCGCCGCGGTGACGAACAACAGCTACTACGTCGACCCGTGGCTGTTCAACTGCCCGGACAACCTCGACCAGAAGGCGATAGCCGACGCGGTCGGCCGGGCCGCGCAGTACGCCCAGAACAAGGGCGTCGTCAACGTCGCCTCCGCGGGCAACGACAACTTCGACCTGGCCGCCGACAAGATCGTCGACACCAGCAGCCCGAACGACACCGGCTCCAAGCCGCCGGCCCGCACGGTCGACCCCAAGGTCTGCCTCGACGTCCCGGCCCAGCTGCCCGGCGTCGTCACCGTCTCGGCCACGGGCGTGAAGTCCGCCAAGTCGTTCTACTCCAACTACGGCCTGAAGGCCGTCGACGTCGCGGCCCCCGGCGGCGACACCATGCAGGTGCCCGACGCCCCGGCCAAGGAGGGCGGCATCCTCTCCACCATGCCGGGCGGCGACTGGGCCTACCTGCAGGGCACGTCCATGGCCGGACCGCACGTGGCGGGCGTGGCGGCGCTGCTGAAGAGCACGCACCCCAAGTCCAGCCCGCAGGAGATCCAGTGGCTCCTGAAGGCCCAGGCCAAGAACCCCGGCTGCCCGACCGCGGCGTACGACCCGGACGGCACCGGTAAGTGGAAGGCCGCCTGCACGGGCAACAAGAACGTCAACAGCTTCTACGGCTACGGCATCGTCGACGCCCTGTCGGCGGTCCAGGACTGACGTCCGCGTCGAGCGGCGAAGGGGCCGGGCGGCTTCCGCCCGGCCCCTTCCGTCTGCCCGTCCGCCCGCACGCGCGTCAGCAGCCCGTGCGCCAGCAGGTACTGCGCGGCGGCATACGTGAGCATGATCCAGAACTGGGGCACCGGCGCCTGCGGCCAGCCGGCCAGGCCGCCGGCGATGAGCGTGTCCGACAGCAGGAACAGCACCCCGCCCGCCCCGGCCCACGCCCCCACGCCGGTCGCGCGCAGCGCCGTCACGGTCAGCAGCAGGCTGTAGAGCGCGACGGGAACCCTCAGGTCCGCCTCCAGGCCGGGCCACAGCAGCGCCAGGACGGCGATCCAGACGGCGGCGTAGGCGGCCGTGAGGCGGTACGCGCGGGCGCCGGCCCTCCTGCCGTGCCGGGCGAAGAGCACGAGGTAGCACACGTGCCCGGCCGCGAAGGAGCCCATCCCCACCAGGAAGAGGGACTCCCGGCCGGTCTGCAGCAGGGTGTCGCCCCCGCACCCGAGGAGCAGGGCCACGGCGAGCAGCCGGGGACCGCCGCGCACCAGGACGTACGCCGCCAGCAGCGGCATCAGCGCGGGCTTGGTCACGTGGGCGGCGGTCGTGGCGCCGGCCAGGAGCGCCCCCAGGTGAACGGCCGCCACCACCGCCAGGACGACGGCGGACACGGCCGGCGCGGCCGCGCGGGCCCCTCTCACGCGGCCCGCCCGCTCGCCGGTGCGGGCGCGGCGGCCGGGGCGGCGGCCGGGGCGTCCGCGCGCGGCGGGGACACCGACGGCGGCTGCCAGCCCGGGCCGCGGAAGACGCGCCCGGCCCGCTCCCGCCAGGTGCGCGCCGCCTTCAGGTCGCGGGCGATGGCCGCGTACTCGTGGGTGGCCACGCGCAGCGGGTTGTAGGTGTCGATGTTCTTCGTCAGGCCGTAGACCGGACGCTCCCCTTCGGGGACGAACGAGCCGAACATCCGGTCCCAGACGATGAGGATGCCGCCGAAGTTGCGGTCCAGGTAGCCGCCCTGCGAGGCGTGGTGGACGCGGTGGTGGGAGGCGGTGTTCAGGACGTACTCCACGGGCCGGGGCAGCTTGCCGACCCGCTCGGTGTGCACCCAGAACTGGTAGACGAGGTTGACCGACGAGCAGAAGGCCACCGCCGCCGGGTGCACGCCGAGCGCGATCATCGGCACGTAGAACGGCCAGACCGTCAGCGACGTCCACGGCTGGCGCAGGGCGGTCGTCAGGTTGAACCTGCGGCTGGAGTGGTGCACCACGTGGCAGGCCCACAGGATCCTGACGACGTGGTGGCCGCGGTGCGACCAGTAGTAGAAGAAGTCCTGCGCGAGGAGCATCAGCGGCAGCGTCCACCACAGGACGGGCACGCGCAGGGGGGTGAGCTCGTAGACCGCCGTGTAGACGGCGACGATCGGGATCTTCCAGAGCGCGTCGAAGAGGAGGCTGCCCAGCCCCATGCCGATGCTGGTCGCCGCGTCCTTGGCCTCGTAGCCCTCGGAGCGGTCGTCGGGGTGCAGCCGGTAGCTCACCAACTCCAGTGCGGTGAGCAGGACGAAGGCGGGAACGGACCACAACACGACATCGGGAAGGTGCGGCATGGCGGCACCATAAGCGTGCCGACGGGGGTGCCGCTAGGGGTTGTTACCCTCGGGTACCGAAGAGCGTTACCCCGAGTTCGGTGGCAGCACCACCGACAGCGGCGGGGCGGCGGTGTCCACCTTCCGGGTGACAGGGATCTGGCTTGATCCACCCCGTCCGGTTCCGTCCGGTCCCCGGCCGGATTGCGGCGTTGTCAGCGGGGGCCCTTAAGCTCTTGGACCATGCTCGAAGACCGCACCGACGCCGCATCGCCCACCCCGTGGCCGGCCGCGTATCCGGAGGGATACGCGGTCGTCGACGTGGAGACCACCGGGCTCGCCCGGGATGACCGGATAGTGTCGGCCGCCGTCTATCAGCTGGACGCCCGCGGCCGGGTGGAGGACCAGTGGTACACGCTGGTCAACCCCCAGCGGGACCCCGGCCCGGTGTGGATCCACGGACTGACCTCCGAAGTCCTCGCCGACGCTCCGCTGTTCCCGGAGATCGCCGACGAGTTCGCCAAGCGCCTGGACGGGCGGGTGCTCGTCGCGCACAACGCGGCCTTCGACTGGTCGATGATCGCCCGCGAGTACGCCCGCGCCCGGGCGACCGCCCCGGTGCGCCAGCGGCTGTGCACCATCGCACTGTCGAAGGAGCTGCGGCTGCCGCTGCCCAACCACAAGCTGGAGTCGCTCGCCGCGCACTACGGCGTCGTGCAGCAGCGCGCCCACCACGCGCTGGACGACGCCCGGGTGCTGGCCGAAGCGTTCCGGCCGAGCCTGCGGCTGGCGGCCGAGGCGGGGATCCGGCTGCCGCTGCTGGCCTGCCAGCCGCTGACCGAGTGGTCCGACGGGCCGTCCGCCCCGGCCCGCCCGGCCAGGGTCGGGTATCAGCCGTCCTACCGGTCGGCGACCTGGCGGCCCAGCCGCAAGCGCCCGGCCTGCCCGTACCCCAACCCGGGCCGCTACGTCCCCGGCGGTCAGCTGACGCAGGGCATGCGGGTGGCGTTCTCGGGCGACACATCCGTCGACCGGGAGCTGCTGGAGGACCGGGCGGTCGAGGCGGGGCTGCACGTGGCCACCAGCGTCTCGCGGCTGACCAGCCTGCTGGTCACCAACGATCCCGAGGCGCCCACCTCCAAGACGGTCAAGGCGCGCTCGTTCGGCACGCCGGTGGTCGACGAAGCGGCCTTCATACAGCTGTTGTCGCACGTGACCCCCGCCGGGACAAAAGAGGCATAAGGCGCATGGGGATCGGGTGACACCCGCTCGCCGGGGGGCGAACCCCACCAGGTACCGTCAAAGCGTGTACCGCTTCCTGTTGTCCCGGCAGTGGGTGATCACCACACTCGTGGCGCTCGCCCTCATCCCGGCGATGATCCAACTGGGCTTCTGGCAGCTGCATCGCCACGAGCACCGGGTAGCGCGGAACGATCAGATCGCCCGGAGCCTGTCCGCCGCCCCCGTGCCCGTGGCCGAGCTCACCGGGCCCGGGCGCACGGTGGCGCGCGACGACGTCTGGCGCACGGTCACCGCGAGCGGTACGTACGACCCCAAGGGCGAGGTCGTGGTGCGGATGCGCACCGACGACGACGGCAACCAGGGCTACTTCGTCCTCACGCCGCTGGTGATGGCGGACGGCCGTGCCGTCCTGGTCAACCGCGGCTGGATTCCGGCCAACGGCGACCTGACCAAGTTCCCCGAGGTGCCCGCCGCCCCGGCGGGCCGCGTCACCGTCACCGGCCGGCTCAGGGCCGACGAGACCACGGCCAGCGGCATCAAGAACACCGCGGGCCTGCCGCCGCGCCAGGTGATGCTCATCAGCAGCGAGCAGCGCGCCAAGGAACTGCACCGCACCCTGCTCGGCGGCTACGTCGAGCTCACTTCCCCCGCCGACACCGGTCAGCCGCGGCCCCTTTCGGCCCCCGACCACAGCAGCATCGGCCCGCACATGGCCTACGCCGTGCAGTGGTGGCTGTTCTCCGCCTTCGTGCCCGTCGGCTGGTTCATCCTGGTCCGCCGTGAGCGCCGCGACCGCGCCGAGGCGGCAGCGGCGCAGGAGGCGGCAGCGGCGCAGGAGGCTGAGGCTGCGGAGGAGGCGGCGACGGAGGGCGGCGACGGGCGCGCGCCCGCGCCCGGCAGTGCTTCCGGGGACACCGCCGGCGTCGCCCGGACGGCCTCCGGCCCCGAGTAGCCCCCCGCCGGTCAGGGAAGACGCCCCGCGTGGCACTCATCGAGGACTACGCACTCATCGGCGATCTGCAGACCAGCGCCCTGGTCGGCCGCGACGGCTCGGTCGACTGGCTGTGCCTGCCCCGCTTCGACTCCCCCGCCTGCTTCGCCGCGCTCCTGGGCGACGAGGACAACGGCCACTGGCGGCTCGCCCCCGCCGGGGCCGGCGCCTGCACCCGGCGCGGTTACCTCGAGGACTCCCTGGTCCTGGAATCCGTGTGGGAGACCGGCGACGGCACCGTCAAGGTCACCGACTTCATGCCGCAGCGCGACCGCGCCCCCGACCTCGTACGCATCGTCGAGGGCGTCAGCGGCAGCGTGGAGATGCTGAGCGTGCTGCGGCTGCGCTTCGACTACGGCGACATCGTCCCCTGGATACGCCGCACCGACGGCCACCGCGTCGCCGTCGCCGGCCCCGACTCGGTCTGGCTGCGCAGCGAGCCGCCCGTGCACACGTACGGTGAGGACTTCAGCACCCGCTCGGAATTCACCGTGGAGGCCGGGGAGACGGTCGCCTTCGTCCTCACCTGGCACCCCTCCCACGAGGCCCGGCCCCGGCTCGTCGACCCGCACGAGTCCCTGCGGCACAGCCTGGAGGACTGGCGCGAGTGGGCCTCGCGCTGCCGCTACCGGGGGCCGCACCGGGAGGCCGTGATCCGCTCGCTGATCACCCTCAAGGCCCTCACCTACGCCCCCACCGGCGGCATCGTCGCCGCCCCCACCACCTCCCTCCCCGAGGAGATCGGCGGCGTCCGCAACTGGGACTACCGCTACTGCTGGCTGCGGGACTCCACCCTCACCCTGAACTCCCTGCTCTCCCTGGGCTACGAGGACGAGGCCGCCGCCTGGCGGGACTGGCTGCTGCGCGCCGTCGCCGGCGACCCGAACGACCTGCAGACGATGTACGGGGTGGCGGGCGAGCGGCGGCTGCCCGAGCGGGAGCTGCCCTGGCTGCCGGGATACGAGCGGTCGTACCCGGTGCGGACCGGCAACGACGCCGTCGGCCAGCTGCAGCTCGACGTCTACGGCGAGGTCATCGACTCCCTGTACGCGGCCCGCAGCGGCGGGCTCGGCGGCAGGCCGCACGCCTGGAACATCCAGCGCTGCTTCCTGGACTTCCTCAAGGACCACTGGCGCGAGCCGGACGAGGGCCTGTGGGAGATCCGCGGCCCGCGCCGCCACTTCGTGCACTCCAAGGTCATGGCCTGGGTCGCCGCCGACCGGGCCGTGCGCGCCCTGGAGCACGACCCGCGGCTGCCGGGCGACCTCGAGGGCTGGCGCGCGATGCGCGACGAGGTCCACCGCGAGGTCTGCGAGAAGGGCTACGACGGGGAACGCAACACCTTCACCCAGTACTACGGGTCGCGCGAGCTCGACGCGGCCACCCTGCTCATCCCCCGCGTGGGCTTCCTGCCGCCCGACGACCCGCGCGTCGTCGGCACGATCGACGCGGTGCGGCGGGAGCTGAAGCGCGACGGGTTCATCCGCCGCTACAGCCTGGACGAGAGCCCGCACGACACGTCCGTGGACGGGCTGCCGGGCGGCGAGGGCGCGTTCCTCGCCTGCTCGTTCTGGCTGGCCGACGCGCTGTGCATGACCGGACGGGAGAAGGAGGCCCGCGAGGTGTTCGAGCGACTGCTCGCGGTCCGCAACGACGTCGGCCTGCTCGCCGAGGAGTACGACCCCCGGGCCGGAAGGCACCTGGGGAACTTCCCCCAGGCCTTCAGTCACATCGGCCTCGTGGGCACCGCCCTTCTCCTGGCCGGGGAGGACACGGCACACTGACCCTCATGGATCTTGGACTCAAGGACAGGGTGTACGTGGTGACCGGCGCGAGCCGCGGGCTGGGCTTCGCCACCGCCCGCGAGCTGGCGGCCGAAGGCGCCCGGGTCGTCGTCTCCGGCCGGGACGCCGCCGCCGCGGCCGCGGCGGCCGAGAAGATCGGCCCCGGCGTGATCGGGGTGGGCGCCGACAACGCCGACCCCACGGCGGCCGAGCGCCTGGTCGCCACCGCCCGGGAGCACTTCGGGCGCTTCGACGGCGTGCTGATCAGCGTCGGCGGCCCGCCGCCCGGCTCGGCGGCCGACAACGACGACGCCCAGTGGCAGGCGGCCTTCGAGTCCGTCTTCCTGGGCGCGGTCCGGATGGCCCGCACGGCGGCCGCGGAGCTGGGCGAGGGCGGGGTGATCGGCTTCGTGCTGTCGGCGTCGGTCCACGAGCCGATCCCCGGCCTCGCGATCTCCAACGGCCTGCGCCCGGGCCTGGCGGGCTTCGCCAAGTCGCTGTCGGTGGACCTGGGCCCGCGCGGCATCCGCGTCGTGGGGCTGCTGCCCGGCCGCATCGACACCGACCGGCTGCGCGAACTCGACGCGCTCTCGGGCGACCCCGAGGCGACGCGGGCCCGCCGCTCGGCGGCCATCCCGCTCGGCCGCTACGGCAACCCGGAGGAGTTCGGCAGGACGGCGGCGTTCGTCCTGTCCCCGGCGGCCTCGTACGTCACGGGCGTGATGCTGCCCGTCGACGGCGGCGCCCGGCACGGCTTCTAGGCCGCGCCCTCAGCCCACCCGGCGCGCGCGGTGGCGCACCGTGCGCAGCCGCACCTCCGCCGGCAGGCGGAGCAGGCCGGCCGAGGTCCTGGCGTGGCGCAGGACCTCGGCGTCCAGCCGTCGCAGGGCCCCGGCGGGCCGCGCGTTCGGGGCGAGGGTCAGCCCGATGCGCGCCCGGGGGGCCGTGCGCCGCCCGGTCAGGGTGATCACGGCGTCCTCCACGCCCTCGAGCGCCGCCGCCTCGGCCGCCAGCGCCTCCTGCAGGGCCCGGCCGCGCACCACGACCGTCTCGCCGTCGCCGCTGTCGACGCCCACCTCGCGCAGCCGGTGCCGGCGCGCCTGGGCGAGCAGCCATGCCAGGGACAGCACCACGACGGCGCCCAGTCCCCCGATGAGCGTGGGCCACCACCACGTCTGCCGGCTCCACCCCCGTCGGCGGGCGGCGCTCAGCGGCACGTCGTCCGGCCCGGCCAGGGGCCACCCCGAGGGCAGCGCGAGGCCCCAGCGCCGCGGCAGGTCCAGCGCCCCGGCCAGCACGGCGGCCCCGAGCGCGACCAGCACCACGCCGGCCAGCCCCAGCAGGATGCGGTTGGCGGTCCTCAGCACCGGGTGCTCACCCCTTCGCGGGACGGTGGACGTGCACGGACAGCGACGCCCGGCGGGCCAGGCCCAGCTCTCTGACGCCCTCGGCCAGCACGGTGTTCACATCCGTGCGCACCTCGTCCAGGTCCCGGAAGTGGGACTGGGCGCGGACCCGGACCACGCGGCGGCGGACGTTCACCCGTACGGAGCGCACCCCGGCGACCTCCATGGCCCGGTCCCGCAGCACCAGCGCGGCCGCCGCCCGGTCCAGCCCGGCCCGTACGTCCGGTGAGGGGCGGCTCATGGGCAGCATCCGGCGCAGGCCCGGCGTGGCGGCCAGCACGATCAGCCAGAGGCCGAGCAGGACCGCCACGGCCGCGCAGGCGGCGATCCCGGGGTCGTCGAGGGGGCGGGTGGCCAGGGCGTGGGCCAGGCGGCGGCGCCAGGCCATGGCCGGGTGGCCGGACCGCACGGAGACGATGTCGTAGAGGAGGATCCCGGCGGCGCCCAGCACGGCGGCGGCCACCAGGGCGGCGGGCACCCGGCGGGCCGACCAGAAGCGGTGCGCCCCGATGTCGTGGGCGGGGACCTCCTCGGGGCCGGGGGCAGGGGCCTCCTCGGGGCCGGGGCTCTTCTCCGGTGGCCCGGGATCGCTCATCGCACCCGCTCCCCGCCCGGGCGGCCCGCGTGCGCGGAGTGCAGCCGCTCCACCGTGATCACCACCTCCGGGACCTCCATCCCCGCCAGTGTCCTGACGCGTTCGGTGACCCGCCGCCGCACCGCGCGGCAGCGGGCGCCGATGTCCGTCGGATAGCCGAGCTCCACCGAGACTCTTACCCGTGCGGAGCCGTCGTGCACGGTGACCCAGGCGCGCGGGGGCTCGTGGTCCTCCGGCGTCCGTGCGCCCAGTGCCTCGCGCGCCGCCTGCGCCGCGATCTTGGCGACGACCTGGTCGGCGATGCGGGTCGCGCCGCGCCGGGCCGGCTCCACCGCGGGTCCTGCCTCCACGCCGCTACCTCCCGCGTCCGTCGCGCGAGCGGAAGAAGTCGCCGGGCTCCAGGTCCCCGTCGAGGAACCGCCCCGCCACGAATCCGACGGCGCCCAGCGCCGCCACCAGTAGAAAGGCCCCGAACCCGCCGAAGTATCCGGCGAACCCCAGGGCCATGCCGGCGATCATCCCGGTCATGGCCATGCTCATCGCGCGCTCCTCACCCGGTCCCGCCGGCCTACTGGATCCTCGGCTCCGGCTCTTCCTCTTCCTCGTCCGGCAGCTTCACGTCGGTCACGGCGATGTTGACCTCGACGACCTCCAGGCCAGTCATCCGCTCCACCGCCGCGATGACGTTCTCCCGCACGGCGCGGGCGATCTCCCTGATCTCCACGCCGTATTCCATGACGAGCTCCAGGTCCAGGGCCGTCTGGACCTCGCCGACCTCGGCCTTCACTCCCCGGCTGGGGGATTTGCCGCCGCCGGGAACGCGGTCGCGCACGGCTCCGAACGTGCGGGAGAGCCCACTGCCCATGGCATGGACGCCGGGCACCTCCCGGGCGGCCAGGCCCGCGATCTTCTCCACGACGCCGTCGGCGATGGTGGTGCGGCCGCGGTCCGCGGGGGCGGCCTGCGGCTGCTTGCCCTGGCCGCCGCTCGGGGTGCTCTTTCCGGTCTGGGGGTTCGGGCTTACGGTGTCTGCCATCGTCGGTCGCCTTTCTTCCAGTCCTCTTCGCCACCATAGGCGGGGTCGGCGCACCCCGCCCGGGCGACGACGAAGACCGGAGGCGGCCGGCTACTCCCCGAGCCCCGCCAGGTCGCGCAGGCGGCGGCCCTGGGCGGCGCGCTCGGCGACGCGCTGTTCGTCGTAGGTGCGGCCGGCCGCGCCGCGCAGCAGGGCCTTGGTCTCGATGACGGCGTCGCGCGGGGCGGCCAGCAGGGCGGCGGCCAAGTCGTCGACGGCCGCGGAGAGTTCTGCGGCGGGCACGACCACGTTGGCCAGGCCCGTGAGCTCGGCCTCGGCGGCGGAGACGAAGCGTCCGGTGGCGCAGATCTCCAGCGCGCGGGCGTAGCCGACGAGGGACACCAGCGGCTGGGTGCCGCCGAGGTCGGGCACCAGGCCCAGGCTGGTCTCGCGCATCGCGAACTGGACGTCGTCCGCGCAGACGCGCAGGTCACAGGCCAGCGCGAGCTGGAAGCCGGCGCCGATGGCATGGCCCTGCACGGCCGCTATGGAGACGATGTCGTTGCGCCGCCACCAGGTGAACGCCTCTTGGTACGTGGCGATTTCGGCGTCGAGCGCCTCCTCGCTGCCGCGCGCGAGGTCGATGAAGGACGGCTCGCCGTCGAAGCCCTCGGGGGTGAAGGCCTGGCGGTCGAGTCCCGCGGAGAAGGACTTGCCCTCTCCCTTGAGCACCACCACCCGCACGGAACCCGGCAGCAGCCGGCCCGCCTCGGTCAGTGCCCGCCACAGCGCGGGCGACTGAGCGTTGCGCTTGGCGGGATTGGAGAGCGTGACGGTGGCAACCGTGTCGTCGACGGTGAGCTGTACGCCGTCCTGGTCGAGCAGGGTCCTGCGAGCAGTCATGGGGGCCTCCGAAATGGCCGCAGTCGCTTTGGTTGACTGCACAGTAACCACCCGGTCGGCCGGTCGGCCGACCGGGTGGGACTGTCCTGACTGCTGTGCTGGGAGTGCGCGGCGTCAGGCCGAGGCGGCCTTCTTGCCGCGCGTTGCTCCGCCGCGACCTCGCAGGATCACGCCGGATTCGCTGAGCATCCGGTGCACGAAGCCATAGGAGCGGCCGGTCTCTTCGGCCAGCGCCCTGATACTCGCACCGGAGTCGTACTTCTTCTTCAGGTCTGCCGCGAGCTTTTCGCGCGCGGCGCCGGTCACCCGGCTGCCCTTCTTCAGAGTCTCGGCCACCCGTGCCTCCTCATGGGAGATGCGCCTCTTGTCTCTCATGATCACCCCTAGGCGGCCTCCTGGCCACCCATTCGGCAAGGTCGATGCGAAGTCCGCGGGAAAGAGATCCCGGGATTTCCGGCCGGGACAGCCCTCGGAGCAGGCGATTCCATGCGATCCGGCTCGTACGGCCGTACGGGTGGCGAGGTGAAGCGGCAGGTCAGACGGTGCACTCCCCCGCACGGCGCGAACGGCGCCCGGCACCTCGCACAGCGCGTGCGCCGGGGCACCGGGAGGTGCGGGGGTACGAGCCGCCCTCACTCAGATGATGGATCACCCGTCGGCCGAATGATCGGGACCCCACTGATCAAGAAGCCGGTGACCGACCCGTCAGGCGAGGGCCACCAGGTCCGCGTAGTCCGGGCCCCACAGGTCCTCGACGCCGTCCGGGAGCAGGATGATCCGCTCCGGCTCGAGCGCGTCCACGGCGCCCTCGTCGTGCGTCACCAGCACGACCGCGCCCTTGTAGGTGCGCAGGGCGCCCAGGATCTCCTCGCGGCTGGCGGGGTCGAGGTTGTTGGTCGGCTCGTCCAGGAGGAGGACGTTGGCGGAGGAGACCACCAGCGTGGCCAGGGCCAGCCGGGTCTTCTCACCACCGGAGAGCACGCCGGCGGGCTTGTCGACGTCGTCGCCGGAGAAGAGGAACGAGCCCAGCGTCTTGCGGACCTCGACGAGGTCCAGGTCGGGGGCCGAGGAGCGCATGTTCTCCAGGACCGTGCGGTCCGGGTCGAGCGTCTCGTGCTCCTGGGCGTAGTAGCCGAGCTTGAGGCCGTGGCCGGGGGTGACCTGGCCGGTGTCGGGCTTCTCCGTGCCGGCGAGCAGCCGCAGCAGGGTGGTCTTGCCGGCGCCGTTGAGGCCCAGGATGACCACGCGGGAGCCCTTGTCGATGGCCAGGTCGACGTCGGTGAAGATCTCCAGCGAGCCGTAGGACTTCGACAGGCCCTCGGCGGTCAGCGGGGTCTTGCCGCAGGGCGCGGGATCCGGGAAACGGAGCTTGGCGACCTTGTCGGAGACGCGGACCTCGTCCAGGCCCTTGAGCAGCCGCTCGGCGCGCTTGGCCATGTTCTGCGCGGCGACGGTCTTGGTGGCCTTGGCGCGCATCTTGTCGGCCTGCGAATTGAGGGCCGCGGCCTTCTTCTCGGCGTTCTGGCGCTCGCGCTTGCGGCGCTTCTCGTCGGCCTCGCGCTGCTGCTGGTAGAGCTTCCAGCCCATGTTGTAGACGTCGATGACCGAGCGGTTGGCGTCGAGGTAGAAGACCTTGTTCACGACGGTCTCGACGAGGTCGACGTCGTGGGAGATGACGATGAAGCCGCCGCGGTAGGTCTTGAGGTAGTCCCGCAGCCAGGCGATGGAGTCGGCGTCGAGGTGGTTGGTGGGCTCGTCCAGGAGCAGCGTGTCGGCGTCCGAGAAGAGGATCCGGGCCAGCTCGACGCGGCGGCGCTGACCGCCGGAGAGGGTGTGCAGCGGCTGGGTCAGGATGCGGTCGGGCAGGCCCAGGCTGGCGGCGATGGTCGCGGCCTCCGCCTCGGCGGCGTAACCGCCCTTGGTCAGGAACTCCGTCTCCAGGCGCTCGTACTTCTTCATCGCCTTCTCGCGGGTGGCGCCCTTGCCGTTGGCCATCCGGTCCTCGTTCTCGCGCATCTTGCGCAGGACGGAGTCCAGGCCGCGCGCGGAGAGGATGCGGTCCCGGGCCATGACGTCGAGGTCGCCGGTGCGGGGGTCCTGCGGGAGGTAGCCGACCTCGCCGGAGCGGGCGATCGTGCCCGCGGCGGGGATGCCCTCGCCGGCGAGGCACTTGGTGAGGGTGGTCTTGCCCGCGCCGTTGCGGCCGACCAGGCCGACGCGGTCGCCCTTGGCGATGCGGAAGGAGGCGGACTCGATGAGGACGCGTGCGCCGGCGCGCAGCTCGATACCGGAGGCGGTGATCACGGGGGTTTCTACTCCTGGGCGAAGTGGACGGCGGTGGGACGGACTGGGGTCGCGATGACGCCGTCTAATGCGCGAGGAGGAATGCCATGCGGACCAGTCTAACGGGGGCGCGCAACCGGAATTCCGGGGTCGCGCGCCGC
This sequence comes from Streptomyces griseocarneus, assembly GCF_014655595.1. GTDB lineage: Bacteria > Actinomycetota > Actinomycetes > Streptomycetales > Streptomycetaceae > Streptomyces > Streptomyces griseocarneus. Next base: position 45,142 of record NZ_BNBL01000009.1, read on the forward strand.
GCCCGGGCACGCCGGAGAGCGCGGGGAAGGGACGGTTCGCCGATACTCGGGGTGGACAGCCCTGGCTGGAGGGCCACGGGGCACCGGGGCCGGCCCGGCACGGTGAGCCCCGAGAAGTCCACGGGGCGGCCGCTGATGTGGTTCACCACCGGTTTCACCACGGGTGACCTGCGGCGCTGCGACACCTTCCGCTAACGCACGAGGAGCGAGCGTCATGACGGACACCCACACGGTCTCGCCGGCCATCTGCCCCGCCCTGCTGTACGACGACGCGCACGCGGCGATCCGCCAGCTGACGGACGCCTTCGGCTTCGCCAGGACCGCGCTGTACGAGAGCGAGGACGGCACCGTGCTGCACGCCGAGCTCGTCCACGGCAACGGCATGGTGATGGTCGGCTCCCGGGGGCGCGGCGGCATCTTCGACCAGGCGATGCGGCAGGCGGGACCGGCGGGCGTCTACGTCGTCGTCGAGGACACCGACGCCCACCACGCGCGGGCCGCGGAGCACGGCGTGGAGATCCTGATGCCCCCGACCGACCAGGAGTACGGCTCCCGCGACTACATGGCGCGGGACGTCGGGGGCAACATCTGGACCTTCGGCACGTACGCCCCGAAGGGACCGGAGATCATCGGCTGAGGCCGCCGGCCACCGCCCCGGCCCCGGTCAGGCGCCGCCCCGGTGCACCTGGAAGGCGGCCCGGCGCACGGCCTTGGCCAGCGCCGGGTCGGGGTGCGCGGCCGCCAGCGCGACCAGCACCTGGACCGTGCGGGGATGCCCCACGGCCCGTACCTCCTCCAGCAGGCCCGGAACCGTGCCCTGGACGGCCGAGTCGAGGTGCCGCACCAGCAGCCGGCTCTCCCCGTGGTCGGCGACGGCGGCGGCCGTGTCCACCCACAGCCACGTCGCCTCCTCGCGCGTGAGGACCTCCGCCGCCTCCTCGGGGTCGTGCCCCTCGTGCTCGGCGAGCCACAGCAGGGCGTACGGGCGCAGCACCGGCTCCAGGGCCACCGCCCGCACCGCGGGCTCGGCGGGGGCGCCGACCGCCCGCAGGGCCTCGAAGGCCAGGCCCCGGACCATGGCGTCGTCGGCGCGGGCGGCGTCCAGGAGCTCGGCGACGGCGCTGCGCACGGGCCGGGCGGCCAGCCAGGCGCGGTACTCGGCGCGGGCGGGCCCGGGGGTGAGGTCGGCGCAGCCGCGCAGCATGGCCTCGGCGGACAGCTCGATGTTGCCGGCGGGGCTCTGGGCCGCGACGCAGATCTGCTCGAGCTTGACCCACACCGCCCAGTTCCCCAGCGGGGTGAGCAGGGCCTCGGCCCGCGGCCCGGCGTCGCCGCGCATGACGAGCGCGCCCACCGAGGCGAGGCCGCGCAGCGCCCAGTCGAGCAGTTCGGGGAGCGGGTCCCCGGTGACCGGGGCGGGGGCCGGGGTCGTGGCCGGCTGGGTGCCGTAGGGGACCTCGCAGCGCTCGGCGCGGATCTCCGCGACGCGCTGCTGGAGCAGGTCGAGCAGCATGGCCACGGAGACCGGGCCGGCCGACAGGTGCATGACGGACAGCAGCTGGGGCGCGGCCTCGACGACCTCGGCGGCGAGGGTCGGATCGGTGCCGGCGGGCTCGGGGTGGGCCAGGGACCAGGCGTCGAAGAGGGCGACCCAGCCGCGCAGCACGGCGCTGTCGTCGCGGTCCCAGGCCTGCAGCCGCCAGCCGGGGCGGGCGGCGCCGTCGTGGAGCTCGAGGAGCCCGGCGAGGCGGGCGCGGTCCCAGTCGGAGCGTACCTGGCCGGTCGTCAGACCCAGTGCGGCGGCGGCCCGGTCGACGGTCTCGTCGCACAGCCCGCCGCCGCGGGCGCACTCGTCGGCGGCCCAGCGGGCCAGCCGGACCGTGCCGGCGAGACCTGCTCTGGCCTGCCGGGCCAGTTCCGGCCGGGCCGGGGTGCCTGCGGGCGGTCGGGGCGCCGGGCGGGAGCCTCGGTTCGCCACGGCCCGGCGGGCGGCGGCGATCGGCTGTCGGGGGACGAGTCTGAGCCGGGAGTCGCGCGGAGTACGGGACGTCACAGGAGCAGTCTTGCCGTTCACGCTCCGAAAACCCAATCGGAATCAACTATCCGGCCGCGCGCACCCCGTGGGGGGAAGCCGCAGGCAGGGCGCGGGCGCCGTGCGCGCCCGCTACATCAGGGGCACCAGGAAGCGCCGCAGGGCCTCCTCGTAGCCCACCGGATCGGCGTTCCAGGAGCCCGCGTGGCCGGCGCCGCGGACGATCCGCAGGGTGATCAGTTCCGGTCGTCCGGCGGCGAGTTCGCGGGAGTGCCGCAGCGGCGCGAGGGGGTCGTCGGTGCCGTGCACCACGAGGGTGGGCACGGTCACGCCGGCCGGGTCGGCGGCGTCCAGCAGGCTGCCGGGGGCGAGGCCGATCCTGCCCTCGGTCGCCCGGACCGCAAGCGGAATGAGCGGCGCCGGGACGCGGTGGGCGGCGAGGGCGCGCAGCGCGGCGGGCCAGTCGAGGAGCGGGGAGTCCAGGACGAGGCCGCCGATGTGGCGGCTGAGCGAGGACTCCCGGGCGGCGAGCAGGGCCATGGTGGCGCCGGTGGACCAGCCGTGCAGCACGACGCGGCGGGCGCCGTTGCGCAGGGCGTAACGGAGGGCGGCATCGAGATCCCGCCACTCCCTCGCACCGAAGTGGCCGATTCCGTGCGCCGGCCGGGGCGCTCCGGGGTCACCCCGGTAGGTGACGGCGAGCACGGGGAGCCGCTGCGCGTGGAGGAACGGCAGGAGGTTCATGGCGTGCTCGCGCGTGGTGCCCAGGCCGTGCACGGTGATGACCCAGGTGTCGCGGGCCGCGGGCACGAACCAGGCGGGCAGCGGCCCGAGCTCGCCGGGCACGTCCACGTCGGCGTGGTCGAGGCCGAGCGCGTCGCGCGGGTTGCCCGCGTACACCCGCGGGGTCAGCCAGACGTGGTCGCCCTGCCGCGGGCTGCCGTGCGCGACGCGCTCCAGGCGCCTCACCACGCAGTGGTGGGGGTGCGAGACGTCGGCCACCACGCCCCCGACCACGGCGTGCAGGCCGCGCCCGGTCAGGCCGTAGGTGCCGGGGCGCAGCGCGGCGGGGGTGCGGGTGAGGGTGACGGTGCCCGGGCCGGTGTCGTGGACGGCGATCCTCGGCTCGCCGGGCGGCGGCCGGCCGGGGCCGGCCTTGAGGGCAGCGTCACCGGCGTACCGTCCGGCCGCCACCGCGGCCGCTCCGGCACCGATCACAGTGGCGGCGGTCAGGGCCGCCGCCCGGCGCGGGCCCATCACCCCCAGTGTGGGCTCGGGCCCCGGCCACGGCCAGTGGGCGTGCCGTGCCCGGCGCGCCGCGCCCGCGGGACGTGCGCGCCGGGGCCCGGGGTCACTCCCGCCGCTGTCCGTAGCCGCGCAGGGCGGCGGCCGTCTCGTCCAGTTGCCCGGGGGTGAGCAGGGCCGGGGTGTGGCCGGGGACGGTGGCGGCGGTGAGCCAGACCCTGCACATCCACTCGAGCTGGGCGGTGCGGTCGTAGGCCTGCTCGAGAGTGGCGCCGTGGGTGAGGGTGCCGTGGTTGCGCAGCAGGCAGCCGCTGCGGCCGTCGAGGGCGCGCAGGACGTGGGCGGCCAGTTCGTCGCTGCCGTAGCGGGCGTAGGGGGCGACGCGGACCGGGCCGCCGAGGGCGGCGGCCATGTAGTGGATCAGCGGGACCTCGGTGACGAGGGTGGAGACGGCCGTGGCGTGCACCGCGTGGGTGTGCACGATCGCGGCGGCGTCGGTGGCGCGGTAGACGGCGAGGTGCATGGGCAGCTCGCTGGTGGGGGTCAGCTCGCCGATCACCTGGCGGCCCGAGAGGTCGACGCCGGTGATGTCGGCGGGGCCGAGACGGTCGTAGGGGACGCCGCTGGGCGTGACGAGCACCACGTCGCCGACCCTGGCGGAGACGTTGCCGGAGGTGCCGACGACGAGCCCCTCGGCCGTGGTGCGGCGGGCCGTGGCGACCACCTCCGCCCAGGCGCGCCTTGGGTCCTGGCCCGCCGCGCCGGCTCCGCTCCCGCTGCCGCCGATCTCTTCGTGCGCACTCATCGGTCGTCGCCTCCGGTTCGCGTCATGGTTCCGCTCGGCCCAGTTCACCTTCCGTTCACCCTGAGTCCCTACGGTCGCCGCGTACTGACCATCGAGCTGATTGCCTGGGTGAATGGAAAACATCACGCTTCTCATCGGGATCGTGATCGTCACGGCCTTGGTGTTCGACTTTACGAACGGCTTCCACGACACGGCCAACGCCATGGCCACCACCATTTCCACCGGGGCGCTCAAGCCCAAGGTGGCAGTGGCCATGTCGGCCGTGCTCAACCTCGTCGGCGCGTTCCTGTCCGTGGAGGTCGCCAAGACGATCTCCGGCGGGATCATCGACGAGACGGCCGGCATCAGGCCAGAGGTGATCTTCGCCGGACTCGTCGGCGCGATCGTCTGGAACCTGCTGACCTGGCTCGCGGGCCTCCCCTCCAGCTCCTCGCACGCCCTCTTCGGCGGCCTGATCGGTGCCACGGTCGTCGCCGTCGGCTTCGACGCGGTCAACACCGACAAGGTCGTGATGAAGGTCCTCATCCCGGCCGTCGCCGCGCCGCTGGTGGCCGGCATCGCCGCCTGGTGCGCGACCCGGCTCACCTACCGCCTGGCCCGGGGCCGCGACGAGCAGGAGACCGCCAAGGGCTACCGCGCCGGGCAGATCGCCTCGGCCGCCCTGGTCTCCCTCGCCCACGGCACCAACGACGCCCAGAAGACCATGGGTGTGATCACCCTCGCGCTGGTCGCCGGCGGCGTCGTCGCCCCGCACTCCGACCCGCCCATGTGGGTCATCGTCTCCGCGGGCCTGGCCATCGCGCTCGGTACGTACCTCGGCGGCTGGCGCATCATCCAGACGCTCGGCAAGGGCCTGACGGACATCAAGCCGGCCCAGGGCTTCGCCGCCCAGACCGGCGCCGCCACCGTCATCCTCGCCTCCTCGCACATCGGCTTCGCGCTCTCCACCACCCAGGTCTGCTCCGGCTCGATCATGGGCGCCGGCCTCGGCCGCAAGGGCGGCGTGGTGCGCTGGTCGACCGCCGGCCGCATGGTCATGGCCTGGGGCCTGACCCTGCCCGCCGCGGGCCTGGTCGCCGGTGGCGCGGCCCTCCTCGCCGACCAGGGCGACTGGGGCGTGGCCGCGGTCGCCGTCCTCGGCCTCGGCGTGTCCGGCGCGATCTGGCTGGCCTCGCGCCGCAAGCCGGTGACGCACGACAACGTCAACGACCTCAACCAGCCGCAGGGCGTGGACGCCGAGCCCCTCGAGCCCGCCGGCGTCATCACCGCCGCCCTCCAGGCCGTCGCCCCGCCGCCGGCCGGCAACCTGGCCGCCGCCCCGGCGGCCAGCTCCTCCGCCGCCCCCGCCGCCGCGGCGACGAGCTAAGGAACCAAGGAACCCGTCATGCAGATCAACTGGGAAGCCCTCGGCCAGGTCTTCGGCGTCAGCCTCGTCGTGACCGTCGCGCTCGTCGGCGTCTTCACCCTCGGCATCGTCGGCACCGCGCCCCGCAAGCCCCAGGAGCAGCCGGACGGCACCGTCGCCGCGCCCGCCGCCCCCAACGCGCTGATGCGCACCGGCGCGTACGCCTGCTTCGCGCTGTGCGCGGCGGCCGTCGGATACGGCATCTTCCTCATCGTCTCCTAAGGCCCCTCCGGGCGCTCCCGGGCGCCCGGAGCACCTCCGCATACACCTCCCACGGCCCGGGAAGGCCGCAGGTCAGCTGTGAGTTGACTGCCCTTCCCGGGCCGTGGTGGACTTCCCCGAGCCAAACGGCGACAGCAGAGGAAGCCGGTGCGAATCCGGCGCGGTCCCGCCACTGTCACCGGGGAGCGTCCTCCACCGAGGGCCACGGCCCGCCCCGCGGGCTGGAAGGCCGGAGCGACGCCGATCCGGGAGCCAGGAGACTCTGGTCGCCGGTCACGTCGAGCCAGGGCGCGGACCCTGAGTGAGGACACATCGCCATGCCCGGCCGCCGTCGCATACCGCCCGCCCCCTCCCGCACCTTCCTCCGAGGCACGACGGCGGCCTGAGCCGATGCGTGCCGATCACCTCGGTTTCGCGTGCGGTGCCGCGCTCGGCTTCGCCGGCGACCTCCTCCTCGGCGACCCCCGCCGCGGCCACCCCGTGGCCGCCTTCGGGCGCGCCGCGCACGCCGTAGAGCAGCGCCTGTGGCGCGACCACCGCGGCACCGGCGCCCTGCACACCCTGCTGTGCGCGGGCGGCGCCGTCGCCGGCGCCGGGCTGCTGGCCCGTACCGCCCGCCCCTCCCGTACCGCCCGCGTCGCCCTGACCGCCGCCGCCACCTGGGCCGTGCTCGGCGGCACCTCGCTGGGCCGCGAGGCGCGCGCCGTCGGCGGGGCGCTCGCCGCCGGCGATCTGGCGGCCGCCCGCGAGCGGCTGCCGCACCTGTGCGGCCGCGATCCGCAGGCGCTGGACGAGCAACAGATCGCGCGCGCGGTCGTGGAATCCGTCGCCGAGAACACCTCCGACGCCGTCGTGGGCGCGCTGGTGTGGGGAGCGCTCGGCGGCGTGCCGGGGCTGGTGGGCTTCCGGGCCGTGAACACCCTCGACGCCATGGTCGGCCACAAGTCCCCGCGCTACCGCCGGTTCGGCTGGGCCTCCGCCCGCCTCGACGACGTCGCCGGCTGGCCCGGCGCCCGGCTCACCGCCGCCCTCACCGTCCTCGCGGGCCCCGACCCACGCGGCGCCCTGCGCGTCGCCCGACGCGACGCCTCCCGCCACCCCAGCCCCAACGCCGGCCCGGTCGAGGCCGCCTTCGCCGGGGCGCTCGGGGTGCGGCTGGGCGGCACCCTCGCCTACGCGGGCCGCGTCGAGCACCGCCCCGTACTGGGCGCGGAGAACCGGCCGGTCGAGGTGGCGGACATCGAACGCGCGGTGCGGCTCTCGCGCCGGGTCTCGGTCCTGGCCCTGGGAACGGCCCTGCTGACAAGGACGGTCGTGGCGACCGTGACGAGGAGGAAGCGTTGTCGGTGACAGCTGGGAGGGGCGGGGGCCTGCTGGTGGCCGGCACGACCTCCGACGCGGGCAAGAGCGTGGTGACCGCCGGGATCTGCCGCTGGCTGGTCCGCAAGGGCGTCAAGGTCGCGCCGTTCAAGGCGCAGAACATGTCGCTCAACTCGTACGTCACGCGCGAGGGCGCGGAGATAGGGCGCGCGCAGGCCATGCAGGCCGCGGCCGCGCGCGTCGAGCCCAGCGCGCTCATGAACCCGGTGCTGCTCAAGCCCGGCGGCGACCGCAGCAGCCAGGTCGTCCTGATGGGCAAGCCCGTGGGCGAGCTCAGCGCGCGCGGCTACCACGCGGGCCGCCAGGAGCAGCTGTTCGGCACGGTGACGGAGTGCCTCGAGGAGCTGCGGCGTACGCACGACGCGGTCATCTGCGAGGGCGCCGGCAGCCCGGCGGAGATCAACCTGCGGCGCAGCGACATCGTCAACATGGGCATCGCGCGGGCGGGCCGGCTGCCCGTGGTCGTCGTCGGCGACATCGACCGGGGCGGCGTCTTCGCCTCCTTCTTCGGCACCACGGCGCTGCTCTCGCGCGAGGACCAGGAGCTGATAGCGGGCTACATCGTCAACAAGTTCCGGGGCGACGTGACCCTGCTGGAGCCCGGCCTGGACATGCTGCGCGACCTGACGGGCCGGCGGACGTTCGGCGTGCTGCCCTTCGCCCACGGCCTGGGCATCGACGAGGAGGACGGCCTGCGCGTGTCGCTGCGCGGCGCCGTACGGGAGTCGGTGGTGGCCCCGCCGCACGGCGCCGACGTGCTGCGGGTGGCGGTGTGCGCCGTCCCGCTGATGTCCAACTTCACGGACGTGGACGCACTGGCGGCCGAACCCGGCGTCGTGGTGCGCTTCGTGGACCGGCCCGAGGAGCTCGCCGACGCCGACCTGGTGGTCGTGCCGGGCACGCGCGGCACGGTCCGCGCGCTGGCGTGGCTGCGCGAGCGCGGGCTCGCCGACGCGCTCGCGCGGCGCGCAGCGGAGGGCCGCCCGGTCCTCGGCGTCTGCGGCGGCTTCCAGCTGCTGGGCGAGCGGATCGAGGACGAGGTGGAGTCCCGGGCCGGCGTCGTCGAGGGCCTCGGGCTGCTGCCGGTGCGGGTGCGGTTCGCGGCGGAGAAGACCCTGGCAAGGCCGGTGGGCACCGCCCTGGGCGAGCGGGTGGAGGGCTACGAGATCCACCACGGCGTCGCGGACGTCATGGGCGGCGACGAGCCGTTCCTCGACGGCTGCCGGGTCGGCGCCGTCTGGGGCACGCACTGGCACGGCTCGCTGGAGAGCGACGGCTTCCGCCGGGCGTTCCTGCGGCGGGTGGCGAAGGCGGCCGGACGGGCCTTCGTCCCGGCCCCGGACACGTCGTTCGCGGCCCTGCGCGAGGAACAGCTCGACCGGCTGGGAGACCTGATCGAGGAACACGCGGACACGGATGCGCTGCTGCGGCTCATCGAAAACGGGGTGCCGAGCGGTTACCCGTTCATACCGCCGGGGGCCCCATGAGCCTCCCCGGCCATATCGCGACCCGAATGCCACTCGAAGGAGCGACCACCCCATGAGCACCCCCTATCCCTTCGCCGCGATCGTCGGCATGGACAGTCTGAGGCTGGCACTGCTGCTGAACGCCGTCTCGCCCGCCGTGGGCGGTGTGCTCGTACGGGGTGAGAAGGGAACGGCAAAGACGACGACAGTCAGGGCCCTGTCCACGCTGCTGCCTCAGGTCGAGACGGTCGGCGGCTGCCGGTTCTCCTGCGACCCCGCGGCCCCCGACCCCGCCTGCCCGGACGGGCCGCACGAGGGCGGTGCTTCCGAGGTCCGTCCCGCCCGCATGGTCGAGCTGCCGGTCGGCGCCTCCGAGGACCGCCTCGTCGGCTCGCTCGACATCGAGCGGGCGCTGTCCGAAGGCGTGAAGGCGTTCGAGCCGGGCCTGCTGGCCGCCGCGCACCGAGGCGTGCTCTACGTCGACGAGGTGAATTTGCTGGGCGACCACCTCGTGGACGCCCTCCTCGACGCGGCGGCGACCGGAGCCTCCTACGTCGAACGCGAAGGCGTCTCCGTCCGTCACGCGTCCCGCTTCCTCCTCGTCGGCACCATGAACCCCGAAGAGGGCGAGCTGCGCCCACAGCTCCTGGACCGCTTCGGGCTGACCGTCGAGGTCGCGGCCTCCCGCGAGACCGACGAGCGCGTCGAGGTCGTCCGCCGGCGTCTGGCCTACGACGAGGACCCGGCGGCGTTCGCCGCCAAGTGGGCCGCCGAGGAGGAGGCCCTGCGCGAGCGCATCGCCGCCGCGCGGGCGCTGCTGCCGGGCGTACGGCTCGGTGACGGCGCGCTGCGCCGGATCGCGGCCGTGTGCGCCGGGTTCGAGGTGGACGGCATGCGCGCCGACATCGTCACCGCGCGCACCGCGAGCGCGCTGGCCGCGTGGGCGGGGCGTACGGACGTGACGACGGCGGACGTACGGCAGGCGGCGCTGCTGTCGCTGCCGCACCGGCGGCGGCGCAATCCCTTCGACGCCCCGGGCCTGGACGAGGACAGGCTGGACGAGATCCTGCGGCAGTTCGAGGACGACGAACCCGAGCCGGAGCCCGACCCGGACCCGGAGCCCGAGGGCCCGGACGACAGCGGTCCCGAGGGCCCCGACGGCGGCGGGAAGCAGCCCCCGCAGGACGGTCCGGGCCCCGACGGCACCCCCGACGTGCCGCAGCAGCGGCAGGACTCCGACGCGCCCGCCCCCCAGCAGGAGAGCGCGAGCGCGCCCGAGGGCACTCCCGCGACCGGTACCGGCGGTGAGGCCCCCGAGGCCGCCGCCGTCGCCGCGGCCGACCCCTTCCGGACCCGCAGGTTCGACGTCCCGGGGCTGGGTGAGGGCGCCGACGGGCGCCGCTCGCGCGCCCTGACCGCGCACGGGCGCACCACGGGGGCGCGCCGTCCCCGCGGTGGCACCCTCGGCAAGCTGCACCTCGCGGCGACCGTGCAGGCCGCTGCCCCGCACCAGCGGGCGCGCGGGCGCAGCGGGCCGGGACTGGTGGTCCGGCGTGACGATCTGCGCGAGGCGGTGCGCGAGGGGCGCGAGGGCAATCTGGTGCTGTTCGTGGTCGACGCCTCCGGTTCCATGGCGGCGCGCAAGCGGATGGGCGCCGTCAAGGGCGCGGTGCTGTCGCTGCTGATGGACGCGTACCAGCGCCGGGACAAGATCGGCATGATCACCTTCCGGGGTGCCGGCGCGGAGGTGGCGCTGCCGCCGACGTCGTCGGTGGAGGCGGGCGCGGCGCGGCTGGAGAAGCTGCCGACCGGTGGTCGTACGCCGCTGGCCGCGGGGTTGCTGCGGGCGCACGACGTGTTGCGCGTGGAGCGGATGCGCGACCCGTCGCGCCGCCCGCTGCTGGTGGTGGTGACGGACGGCCGGGCCACGGGTGGTCCCGAGCCGCTGGCGCGGGCCGCGCGGGCGGCGGGGCTGCTGGCCGGCGAGGGCACGGCGTCGGTCGTCGTGGACTGCGAGGCGGGGCCGGTGCGGCTGGGGCTCGCGGGTGAGCTGGGCCGGGCGCTGGGCGGGCCGGTCGTGACACTCGACGAATTGCGCGCGGACAACGTCTCCGCGCTGGTACGTACCGTACGGAACACCGACACCAGGAGGGCCGCGTAATGCCCAAGGGACAGCCGACCGTCGTACCGGACGACGGGCTCACCACGCGCCAGCGCCGCAACCGGCCGCTGGTCTTCGTCCACACCGGCATCGGCAAGGGCAAGTCGACGGCCGCCTTCGGCCTGGCGCTGCGGGCCTGGAACCAGGGCTGGCCGATCGGGGTGTTCCAGTTCGTGAAGTCCGCGAAGTGGAAGGTCGGCGAGGAGAACGCGCTGCGCGTCCTCGGCGCCTCGGGCGAGGGCGGCACGGTGGACTGGCACAAGATGGGCGAGGGCTGGTCCTGGATCCAGCGGGACGCCAAAGAGGGCGAGCCGAGCAACGAGGAGAAGGCGCGCGAGGGCTGGGAGCAGGTCAAGCGCGACCTGGCGGCGGAGCGGTACAAGCTCTACGTGCTGGACGAGTTCGCCTACCCGATGCACTGGGGCTGGATCGACACGGACGAGGTGATCGAGGTGCTGCGGGACCGTCCGGGCACCCAGCACGTCGTCATCACCGGCCGCAACGCCCCGGAGAAGCTGGTCGACTTCGCGGACCTGGTGACGGACATGTCGAAGGTCAAGCACCCGATGGACACCGGCCAGAAGGGCCAGCGGGGCATCGAGTGGTGAGTACGCGCATCCCCCGCCTGGTCATCGCCGCGCCGGCGTCCGGCAGCGGCAAGACCACGGTGGCCACCGGCCTGATGCGGGCCTTCGCGGATGCGGGGCTCGCGGTGTCCCCGCACAAGGTCGGCCCGGACTACATCGATCCCGGCTACCACTCCCTCGCGACGGGCCGGCCCGGCCGCAACCTGGACGCGTTCATGTGCGGCCCGGAGCGGATCGCCCCGCTGTTCCTGCACGGGGCCGCGGGCTGTGACCTCGCCGTCGTCGAGGGCGTGATGGGTCTGTACGACGGGGCGGCCGGGCAGGGCGAGCTGGCGTCGACGGCGCACGTGGCGAAGCTGCTGCGGGCGCCGGTGGTGCTGGTCGTCGACGCGTCGTCGCAGTCGCGGTCGGTGGCGGCGCTGGTCCACGGCTTCGCCTCCTGGGATCCGGAGGTCCGGGTGGCGGGCGTGATCCTCAACAAGGTCGGCTCGGACCGTCACGAGGCGCTGCTGCGGGAGGCGTTGGAGGAGTCGGGGGTGCCGGTGCTGGGCGCCGTGCGGCGGGCGGGGCAGATCCATACGCCGTCCCGTCACTTGGGCCTGGTGCCGGTCGCCGAGCGGGCGGCGGAGGCGGTCGACGCGGTGGCGGCGTTCGCCGCCAGGGTCCGCGAGGGCTGCGACCTCGAGGCCCTGCTGGCCATGGCCCGCAGCGCCCCGCCCCTGCCGGGCGAGCCGTGGACCCCCGGTTCGTGGGCAGGCGTTCCGCAGGGCGGAACGGGTGGGCACGAACCGACCACCGGCCCGCAGCCGAACGGCGCCCCCGTCATCGCCGTGGCCGGCGGTGCCGCGTTCACCTTCTCGTACGCCGAGCACGCCGAACTGCTGCGCGCCGCCGGCGCCGAGGTGGTCACCTTCGACCCCCTCCGCGACGAGGCGCTGCCCCCCGGCACCTCGGGGCTCGTCATCGGCGGCGGCTTCCCCGAGATGTACGCCCCCGAGCTCTCCGCCAACGAACCGCTGCGCGCCGCCGTCGCCGCCCTCGCCGCGACCGGGGCGCCGGTCGCCGCCGAGTGCGCCGGGCTGCTGTATCTCGCCCGGTCGCTGGACGGCCGGCCGATGTGCGGCGTTCTGCCGGCGGACGCGCGGATGTCGGAGCGGCTGACGCTCGGTTATCGCGAGGCCGTGGCGATCGCGGACAATCCGCTGGCCGCGGCGGGCACCCGCGTCCGCGGGCACGAATTCCACCGCACGGTGATCGAGCCGGCCGCCGGGGACGCCCCGGCGTGGGGGATCACCCACCCCGCGCGCCGGGTGGAGGGCTTCGCGCAGGGCGGTGTGCACGCCTCGTACCTGCACGTCCACTGGGCGGGAGCCCCCGGCGCGGCGGCCCGGTTCGTGGCCGCGGCGGCGGGTGCGCGGTGAGCGGCGTGCTCTACGTCGGCGTCGGCGCGTGCCGTGACGTGGCCGCCGACGAGGTGCTGGACCTCCTGGGACGCGCCCTGGCGGAGGCCGGCGGCGGTACGGTCGCCGCCCTGGCGACCGTGGACGTCCGCTCCGCCGAGCCGGGGCTGCTGGCGGCGGCCGAGCGCCTCGGCGTGCCGCTGACCGCCTACGCCCCGGGCGTCCTGGCCGCGCAGCCGGTCCCGCATCCTTCCGAGGCGGCCCGCAGGGTGCTGGGCACGCCCGGTGTGGCGGAGGCGGCCGCGCTGCTGGCGGCGGGCCCGGGGGCGGTCCTGGCCGTGCCGAAGCGGAAGTCCGCGCACGTCACCGCGGCCGTCGCGCGCCGCCCCGCGTGAACGCCGCGTGCGCGCCCTCAGTACCGTCTATCGCATGCACGAGACGACCGAGCCCGATCTGCGGCACCACGGAGACGCCGAAGTACGCGGCATGGGCGCGGAACTGACGGACCTCGCGGTCAACGTGCGGGCGGGTACGCCCCCGCTGTGGCTGCGCGAGCACATAGCCGGCTCGCTCGGCGCGCTCGCCGCGTACCCGGACGGCCGGGCGGCCCGGAGGGCGGTGGCCGCGCGGCACGGGCTGCCGGAGGAACGGGTGTTGCTGACGGCGGGGGCGGCCGAGGCGTTCGTGCTGCTGGCCCGGGCGCTGCCGGTGCGGCGGCCGGTGGTGGTGCATCCGCAGTTCACCGAGCCGGAGGCGGCGCTGCGGGATGCCGGGCACACGGTGGAGCGGGTGGTGCTCGACGCGGCGGACGGGTTCCGCTTCGATCCGCGGGCGGTGCCGGGGGACGCGGATCTGGTGATCGTGGGCAACCCCACCAATCCGACGTCGGTGCTGCACCCCGCCCGCGCGCTGGCGCGGCTCGCGCGGCCGGGGCGGATCCTGGTCGTGGACGAGGCGTTCATGGACGCCGTGCCGGGCGAGCGGGAGTCGCTGGCGGCCCGTACGGACCTGCCGGGGCTGATCGTGCTGCGCAGCCTCACCAAGACCTGGGGGCTGGCGGGGCTGCGCGTCGGGTACGTGCTGGCCTCGCCCGGGAAGATCGCCCGGCTCGAGCGGGCCCAGCCGCTGTGGCCGGTGTCCTCGCCGGCGCTGGCGGCGGCGGAGGCGTGCAGCGCGGCCCCGGCGCTGGCCGAGGCCGCGGCGGCCGCGGACCGGATCGCCGCCGACCGGGCCCATCTGCAGCTGCGCCTGGCGGAGTTCGCCGAGGTGACCGTGTACGGGCCGGCGGCCGGGCCGTTCGTGCTGATCCGGCTGCCGAGGGCCGCGGCCGTGCGGACACGGCTGCGCGGCCTGGGCTTCGCGGTGCGCCGGGGTGACACGTTCCCGGGGCTGGGGCCGGACTATCTGCGGCTCGCGGTGCGGGACCGGGCGACGACGGACCGCTTCATCGCCGCCCTGGAGGAGGCGTTGACCGCCTCCTGAGGCCCCGGCCGTCCTCAGCCGCGCGCGGACCTGCGCCGTCGCACGGCGTAGAGCGCTCCCCCGCCGGCGACGACGAGGAGCCCGGCGCCGCCCGCGAGGTAGGGCGTGGTGGAGCTGCCGCCGGTCTCGGCGAGGCCGGCCGCCGCGGGCTCGGCCTCGCCGCGCGCGGCGGTCTGCGGCTTGATGTCCGTGCCGCCGGTCGTGGCGTCCTGCGAGCCCGTCGTGGGTGCGGCCGGTGCCTCGCAGCCGGCCCGTACCAGGGTCACGGTGCCCCGCACCTTGGCCACGCCGAGGGCCAGCGGGTCGATGGCGACGTCGAGGCCGAGGGCGGTCGCGGCGGCCGTGCGGGAGGTGGTGGCGGTCTTCGACAGCTCCAGCCGCACCTCGCCGACGCCGGGCACGGTGACCTTGGTGGTGCCGCTCGCGCCGATCGTGACCTTCTTCCCCAGTACGGAGACGCTGCCGGGCAGCTTGGCGGTGGCGGTGGGGGTGCGGCCCGCCGCGCAGACGGCCTCGGCGGTGACCTTCTCGACCTCGATCAGCGAGCGCAGCGGCAGGCCCGGGACGTGGACCGTGGCGTGCAGGAGCTCGGCGCGGCCCTGGGCGGTGTGCCGGTCGGTGGTGGCGCGGGAGGTGGCGGCCTCGGCGCGCAGGAGGGTGACGGGCCTGCCGCCCTCGACTCCGTCGAGGGTGACGGCGAGGGCCGCCTTGTGCGCGTCCGCCGGCGCCCGGACGTCGTTGAGGACGGCATTGACCGGGACGTGGGCGGTGCCGCCGAGCAGGGAGACGTCGAGGCCGGTGCGCAGGACGGTCGCGGTGGCCTTGCCCTCGCCGGCGCCGGGGCCGGTGGCGTGGGCGGGGGTGGCGCCGAGGGCGAGTGCGGTGGCGGTGGCCGTCGCGGCCAGCGTCGTGAAGCGGCGTGCGGGCATGCCGAAGGAGGAGCTGGTGGTGCTGAACACGTGTGTGGAACCCCCACGGGAGAACGGAGCCGCCGGCGCGCCAATGGGGGACATCGCGCGCCGACGGCATCGACCCCGCAATGTTCGACGCCGAACGGGTGAACTCCCAGAGATCCCACGTCAGTTCACCCCAAAGAATGGGTTTCGCCTACGCATTCGATTCACCGGGCACGGCAGGTGCCGGTAGCCCCCCGCGCCCCGGCCGCTCCCGGCCGGTTCAGCTCACCACGCGTCCCCTGAGCACCACCCGGCGCGGCGCGCCCAGGACGCGCACGTCGGCGCGCGGATCGGCCCCGTACACCACGAGGTCCGCGGGCGCGCCCTCCTCGATCCCGGGCCGGCCCAGCCAGGCGCGCGCCCCCCAGGTCGCCGCCGACAGCGCGGCCGCCGCCGGGATGCCGGCCCTGACCAGCTCCGCGACCTCCTGGGCGACCAGACCGTGGGGCAGCGAGCCGCCCGCGTCCGTGCCGACGAAGACCGGGATGCCGGCGTCGTAAGCGGCGCCCACGGTCTCGTACCGCCGCGCGTGGAGCCGGCGCATGTGGTCCGCCCAGCGGGGGAACTTGCCCTCGCCGCCGGCCGCGAGGCGGGGGAAGGTGGCGATGTTGACCAGCGTCGGCACGATGGCCACGCCGCGCTCGGCGAAGAGCGGGATCGTCTCCTGGGTCAGCCCGGTGGCGTGCTCGATGCAGTCGATGCCCGCCTCCACCAGGGGCGCCAGCGTCTCCTCGGCGAAGCAGTGGGCGGTGACGCGGGCGCCGAGCCGGTGCGCCTCGGCGATGGCGGCCTCGACCTCGCCGCGCGGCCAGCAGGCCCCCAGGTCGCCGGTCTCGCGGTCGATCCAGTCCCCCACCAGCTTGACCCAGCCGTCGCCCCGCCGCGCCTCGCGCGCCACGTACGCCACCAGGTCCTCGGGCTCGATCTCGTGCGCGTAGTTGCGGATGTAGCGGCGGGTGCGGGCGATGTGCCGGCCGGCGCGGATGATGCGGGGCAGGTCCTCGCGGTCGTCGATCCAGTGGGTGTCGGAGGGGGAGCCCGCGTCGCGCAGCAGCAGCGCCCCGGCGTGACGTTCCGTCAGCGCCTGCTTCTCGGCGGTCGCTTCGTCGACGGCGCCGTGCGCGTCGAGGCCGACGTGGCAGTGCGCGTCCACCAGGCCGGGCAGCACCCAGCCCTCGACGGTGGTGACGTCGCGCGCCCCGGCCGGCCGGTCGAACGTGATCCGCCCGCCCACCACCCACAGCTCGTCGCGCACCCCGTCGAGGGGGTCCGCGCCGGTCAATATCCGTCCCTTGATGTGCAGCACCGGCGGCTCCCGCAGGTCACGCACCGCCGCGCTCTCGTTCATGGAGGCCATGCACGCACTGTACGAGCCCCCGGCCGCCCCGGACGGGCCCCGGTCACCCTTCCTGAGGACGATCCTCGGATGGGTCCCGGGCAGGGCAACCCGGCGCGCCGCATGGGGCGCGGGCACGAGGAGAATCTCCGACCGGCGACCGATACGGTCTGCCGTCCAGGCCGACGTGCCGGGACGGCCGGTGCGGAATTCTGGACTTATGAGCAACTTGACGAAAGATTCACATCAGATCATGCCGAAGACGGTCGTTTCCCGGCAGATCATCCCGTCAGGGTTCCACGGGAACCGGGACGACCATCCCACCCGCCGCACCGTGCGCGGTGCGGGGCCCTGACCGCGAGGGCCGTCACCTACCCTGTCCGAGTGATCATCGGACTGTTCGCCCGCGCGGCCGGCGCCCGGCGCGAGGCCGCCGCGGTCCGTACTCCGTGACGGCCGCGCTGCGCCGCCTGGCCGGCGCGACGCTGGGCCACCGGGCCCGGCTGCGCTGGGTGCATCTGCTGCTCGGCGGCGCGCTGCTGATGCCCTATTACCTGCTGACGAGCACCGTGGTGTCGGTGTTCGTCCCCGGCGCCGTCGGCCTCTTCCTGCGCCCGTCCGTGGCCTGGCAGTTCGCCACCTTCGCGCTGTCCCTCCCGCCCGCCGCCGTGATGGGGCTCTACCCGCTCGTACGGCCGCTGACGGCCGGCGCGGTGCGGGCCCTGTGCGGGGTGCCGAGGGAGGAGCTGGACGCCCGCCCCAGCCGGTCGTGGGCGGCGCGGGGGCGCACGGCGACCTGGCACGTCCTGCACCTGCTGGCCGGCGGGATCGTCAGCGGGATGTCGCTGGCCGCCCCGCCCGCCGCGCTGTACCTGCTCGTCCTTCCGCTGCTGGGCGACACCGGCCGGGCCCGCGACACCGGCTGGGGCCTCTTCTTCCGGGGCCCCGGCCTGGCGCTGGCCCCGGTGGCCGGGCTGGGGCTGCTGGCGCTGGTCGTCGGCACCTCCTGGGCCGCCGGCACCCTGCTGGCGCGCTGCGCCCCCGTCCTGCTGGGGCCGACGGCGGCCGACCGCCTCGCCGAGGCCGAGCAGCACGCCATGCGGCTGGCCCTGCGCAACCGGCTGGCCCGGGAGCTGCACGACTCGGTCGGGCACGCGCTCAGTGCGGTGTCCCTGCAGGCGAGCGCCGCGCGCAGGGTCCTGGAGAGCGACCCGGAGTTCGCCCGGCAGGCCCTGGCCGCCATCGAGGAGACCACGCGCGAGGCGGTCGGCGAGCTCGACACCGTCCTCGGCCTGCTGCGCGAGGACGGCCCCGCCTCCTCCGCGCCCGCCCCCACCCTCGCCGGCCTGGACGGCCTCCTGCAGCGCACCCGCGCGGCGGGCGGCACGGTCGACTGCGCCGCGCCCCGGGGCCTGGAGAAGATACCGCCGGTCGTCTCCCGCGAGGCGTACCGGATCGTGCAGGAAGGCCTCAGCAACGCCCTGCGGCACGCGGGCCCGGTGCCCGTGGCCCTGCGGATCACCCTGGACGACGACGACCTGGAGGTCACCTTGGAGAACCCCGTGCGGCCCACCGCCGCCCACCGCCGCCCGGGCGGCGGCCGCGGACTGACCGGCATCGCCGAGCGCGCCCGGCTGCTGCGCGGCAGCGCCGCCTCGGGCGAACGCGACGGCGTGTGGCGGCTGTCGGTGCGCCTGCCCCTGCGGGGGGACGCCCGGTGACGCCGATACGCATCGTCCTCGCCGACGACGAGCGCCTGGTCCGCACCGCCCTGCGGGCCATCCTGGGCGCGGAGCCGGGGCTGGAGGTCGTCGGCGAGGCCACCACCGGCGCGGAGGCCGTCTCGCTGGTGCGCGAGACGCGCCCCGACATCGTGCTGATGGACGTGCGGATGCCCGAGGTCGACGGCATCCGGGCCACCGAGCGCATCCTGGCCACCATGGACGCCCCGCCCCGCGTCATCGTCGTCACCACCTTCGAGAACGACAGCTACGTCTACGACGCCCTGCGCGCCGGGGCCTCCGGCTTCCTCCTCAAGCGGGCGGGCGCCGACGAACTGGTCCAGGCCGTACGGGTGGTGGCCCGCAGCGACTCGCTGCTCTTCCCCTCGGCGGTACGGGCGCTGGCGGCCGCCCACACCGTCCGGCGGAGCGACGACGCGGCGCGCAGGCTGCGCGAGCGGCTGTCGGGGCGGGAGAGCGAGGTGCTCGAGCTGATGACGGCCGGGCTGTCGAACGCCGAGATCGCCGAACGGATGGACGTGGGGCCGGCGACGGTCAAGTCGCACGTGGCGGCGGTGCTGGCCAAGCTGGGGGTGCGCGACCGCACCCAGGCGGTCATCGCCGCCTACGAGTGCGGCTTCGTCTCCCTCCGCTGACGCGGGCCCGGCCGGCCCGGGCGGAGGGAGACGTCGCCGGACGCGGGCGTCAGCCGATGCAGTCGTGCACGGCCTTGATCAGCACGGCGTTCTCCGGAGCGGCGCCGCCGGGGAAGGCGAAGCGGCGCCGGTTGTAGCCGTAGGCCAGGCCGGTGCTGGGGTCGGCGAGCGCCTGCGAGCCGGCCGCGCCGCTGTGCCCGAAGGCCCGCGCGCCGAGGAAGGGGTAGTCGGCCGACGAGGAGGCGAAGCCCAGCCCGAAGACGTTCTGCCCGCCCAGCACCAGGTCGTGGCCGCTCGAGTGCGGCTGGGCGAACTCGGCCGCCGTCGCGGGCGTCAGCAGCGGCGCCTTGCCGTCGACCTCGCTGATGGCGGCCGCGTACATGCGCGCGAGTCCGCGCGCGGAGGCCACGCCGCCCACCGAGGCGGGCCCGGCGGCGCGGACGGCCCGGGAGTTGGGCAGGGCCTCGAGGACCGTGGGCACCACGTGGTTGCGGTTGAAGGCGATGCCCCGCCAGCTGTGGGCGCCTCCCGTCGTCTCCGCCAGAGCGCGCTTCTGCTCGGGCGTGGGGTCCATGGGCTGGATGTCGAGCACCCGGTGCTCGTGCTCCTCGGGCAGGCCCAGGTGGAAGTCGATGCCGTACGGTGCCCGGATCCGCGTCTCGTAGACCTCCTGGAGGCTCGAGCCGGTCGCGCGCCGGACGATCTCGCCGGTCAGGGCCCCGATGACGAAGGCGTGGTAGCCGAAGGCGGCACCCGGCCGCCAGAAGGGACGCTGGGCGGCCAGCCGCCGGGCGAGGGCGCGGTCGTCGGCCAGCTCCTCGGCGGTGAAGCCGCCGTCGACGCCGATCACGCCAGCGCGGTGCGCCAGCAGGTCGCGAAGGGTGACGTCCTCCTTGCCCGCGGCGCCGAACTCGGGCCAGTAGTGACGCACCTCCTTGTCCAGCTCCAGCGTGCCGTCCTGCACCAGCAGCGCCACGGTCAGGTGCGCGGCGCCCTTGGTGGAGGAGAACACTCCGGTGAGCGAGTCCCCCGTGATCTCCGGTCCGCCCCACAGGTCCACGACCTGTCGTCCGCCGACATAGGCGACCAGCTGGGCGGAGTGCCCGGCGCGCTCCTGCGCCAGCGTGGCCTCGAAGGCCTCGCGCACCGGCTCGAACCCCTCGGCGACGGTGCCCTGCGCGACAGTCATTGATGTCCCCCCACAATCAAGATCGGAAGCAGCTGTGCCCACCCCAGCCGCCCCGGCCGTTCGAATATTCCCCGCCCCATTCGGGCCCCGGGTCATGGAACCGTAAAGCCCCATGACTCGTTACCCGGGACATGACCGCTATGACACCCGGCTCGAACATCCCCCTCTCCGTCGCCCGTGTGACGGTGGACGTCACCGCCCCGGTGCGGCTCGACGTTTCGGGCCTGCTGCTCACCGCCGACGGCAAGGTGCGCTCCGACGACGACTTCGTCTTCTACAACCAGCCCAGCGGCCCGGGCGTGACCCACCGGGCCGCGTCCGGCGCCACGCCCGACGCGATCACCGTCGACACCGCGGCCGTCCCCGCCGCCATCGAGAAGATCGTGGTCACGGCGAGCCCGGACGCCCAGGGCGCCACCTTCGCCGGCATCGAGCCGACCGCGACCGTCCGCAACGCCGACGACGGCTCGGTGCTCGCCACGTTCACCCCGCCCCGGCTGGGCGCGGAGACGGCGCTGCTGGTCGTGGAGGTCTACCGCCGCAACGGCGCGTGGAAGGTCCGGGCGGTCGGCCAGGGGTATGCCGACGGCCTCGCGGGCATCGCCACGGACTTCGGCGTGAGCGTCGAGGAGCCGGCCCCGGCGGCGGCCCCGCCGGTGGCGGCCCCGGCGGCCGTCCCGCCCATGCCCGTCACCGCTCCCCCGGCGCCCCAGCACGCACCCGCAGCGCCCGCGGCGCCCGCGGCGCCCGCGCCCGTCGCGCCCGGCAAGATCAACCTCGACAAGGGCCGGGTGAGCCTCCGCAAAAACGAGACGGTCTCCCTGGTCAAGGGCGGACAGCCGCTGACCCGTTCGGTGAAGATGGGCCTGGGCTGGGAGCCCGCCTGGAACAGCCGGGCCATCGACCTGGACGCCTCGGTCATCGCCTACGGCCCCGACCGCAACATGATCGACGCCTGTTACTTCGGCCGCCTGCAGATCCTCAACGGCGCCATCCAGCACTCGGGCGACAACCTCACCGGCGACGGCTCGGGCGACGACGAGACCATCACCGTCCACATGGGCGGCCTGCCGCCGGAGGTGACGGGCCTGGTCTTCACGGTCAGCTCGTTCAACGGCCAGAAGTTCACCGAGGTCGCCAAGGCCTACTGCCGCCTCCTCGACGCCCAGACCGGCGAGGAGCTCGTCCGCTTCGACCTGACCGGGTCCGAGCCGAAGACGGGCGTCCTGATGTGCAAGTTCATCCGCCAGTTCTCCGGCGAGTGGGAGATGACGGCCATGGGCGACTACGTCAAGGCCAAGACGGTCCGCGACCTGGTGAAGCCGGCCGCGCAGGCGCTGTAGCGCGGGGCGCGCGCCGAGCGGGCCCGGACCGTCGCGACGGTCCGGGCCGGCTCGTCATGGCCGGCGGCCGGGGGCCGGCGTCGGGCAGGTCCCGGTCGTGCCGCCGGGGAGCGGTACTCCGGCCAGCCTCCGGTAGGAGTCGAGCAGTGCGGCGGTGTCGTACGAGCTGGTGGTGACCAGCACCTCGTCGGCGGCGGTCCGTCGCACCAGGGCGGCGAGGGCGGCGGCCACGTCCTCCTCGGTCCCGTGGACGTGTCCGCGCAGCGCGTCCTCGTAGAGCGTGCGCTCCCGGTCCGTCATCTCCAGGGCCTCGATCTCCTCGGCGGGCCGCAGCGGAGGGAACGCGCCGTGCGTGCGCGAGTGAGCCAGCGCCCACGCCTCGGGGACGAGCAGCCGCCGGGCGGCCTCCCGGCTCCCGGCCACCGCGACGTTCCCCGCGACGACCACGTACGGCTCGTCCCGCCACGCCGAGGGCGTGAAGGCCGCGCGGTACCGCCCGATCGCGGCGACCGTCGCCTCGCCGCCCGTCACGCCCCCGATGACCAGGGCGGCCCCCGCCCGGGCCGCGACCTCGGCGCCCGCGTCGTTGGCCAGCACGAACAGCGGCACCCGCAGCCCCTCGGCCGGGAAGGCGTGCACCCCGGGAAAGCGCGGCGGGCCCCCGCCGAACCACTCGGCGAGCTCCGTCAGCTGCTCGCCGAAGCCGGCCATCGCCTCCTTCTCCGTGCCCAGCGCCCGCCGGATGCCGTCCGTGAACCCCACCGACCGCCCGAGCCCCATGTCGATCCGGCCGGGGAAGAGCGACTCCAGCACCCCGAACTGCTCGGCGACCACCAGCGGCCGGTGGTTGGGCAGCATCACCCCGCCCGTGCCGACCCGGATGCGGGAGGTCGCCGCGGCCACCGCCGCCGCGAGCACGGCCGGCGCCGACCCGGCGACCCCCGGCACACTGTGGTGCTCCGACACCCAGAACCGGTGGTAGCCGAGCGCCTCGGCCTCCCGCGCGAACCGCACGGTCCCGCGCAAGGCCTCGCCCGGATCCCGCCCCCACCGGGTGCGGGAGCGGTCGAGTACGGAGAGCCGGAGAGGAGTCACCCCCTCTTCAACATCACCGGGACGTCAGGATTCCCGGCGCCCCTGCCGCCGCCACGGCCCGGTGATCGCAAGCATGATGCCGGGCTCCTGGAGGTTGGCGAACAGCGTCCGCCCGTCGGGCGAGAACGTCACCCCGGTGAACTCGCTGAACTCCGGCTTCTGCGGCGTGCCTATGTTGAGCTCGTTCCGCGCGACCGGGTACGTGCGCCCGTCGTCGGCGGCGCCGAACAGGTGCTGGACGCCCTCGCCGTCCTCCGCGATCACCAGGCCGCCGTACGGCGAGACGGTGATGTTGTCGGGGCCGTCGAAGGCACCGTCGCGGCCCGGGTCCTTGTTGACGCCGAGCAGCACCTTGAGCGTCAGCGTCCGGCGGCGCGGGTCGTAGAACCACACCTGGCCGTCGTGCTGGACCGGGCTCTCGTCCCGGGCGAAGGACGCCACCACGTAGACGCCGCCGTCGCCCCACCACATGCCCTCGAGCTTGCGCGCCCGGGTGACCGCGCCGGCCGCGAACTGCTTGCGCACGGGGACGGACCGCGCGTCGCGGTCGGGCACGTCCACCCAGTCCACGCCGTAGACCGTGCCGACGCGCGTGGCCCGGGACAGGTCGTCCACGAACCGGCCGCCGGAGTCGAAGCACTTGAAGGCCTGCAGCACGCCGGCGTCGGCGGCGAGGGTCCGCAGCCGGCCGCGTCCGTGCCGGAAGCCGTGCGGCGGCGTCCAGCGGTAGAAGAGCCCGTTGGGGCCGGCGGCGTCCTCGGTGAGGTAGAGGTGGCCGCGGCCGGGGTCGACGACGACGGCCTCGTGGGCGTAACGCCCCAGCGCCTTGACCGGCTTGGGGGCGCGGTTGGCCCGCCGGTCGTGGGGGTCGACCTCGAAGACGTAGCCGTGGTCCTTCGTCATGCCGTTCTGGCCGGCCTTGTCCTCGGTCTCCTCGCAGGTCAGCCAGGTCCCCCACGGGGTGCTGCCGCCCGCGCAGTTGGTGGACGTACCGGCGATGCCGACCCACTCGGCCACGTGCTCGCCGTGCCGGGCCACCTCGACGACCGTGCAGCCGCCGGCCGCGGCCGGGTCGTAGACGAGCCCCTCGGCGAGCGGCACGGGGTGCTTCCAGCCCGAGCGGGGGCCCCTGAGCTCGTGGTTGTTGACCAGCAGGGTCCGGCCGCGCGGCCCCTCGAACGCGGCGGTGCCGTCGTGGTGGGAGGGCGTGGACTCCCCCGACTCGAGCCTGGTGACGCCGGTGCGCGTCACCACGCGGTAGGAGAAGCCGGCGGGCAGGGCGAGGAGGCCTGCCGGGTCGGGCCGCAGCGGCCCGTACCCGAGCCGGCCGGGCCGGGCGGCGTCCGGGCCCGCGGCGTCCGGCTCGGCGGCGAGGGCGCCCGGCGCGCTCGCCAGCGCCCCCACGCTGCCGGTCAGGGCCACGCCCGCCCCGGCGAGGGCGGACCGCTTGGCGAACTCTCTTCGGCTGAAGCCCATGCTCATCGTCATCTCCAGGGGCGATACGGCCCCGGACCGCCCGGGACGCCGTCGCTACGGTCCCGTTGCCCGTGGAACACGCGATGAACACCCCCCGACGCCAACGCGACGACCGCCTTGCGGCCCCGTCGGGCCGGGGGCGGCCGCGACGGGGGGGCCGGTGCCGGGCGCCCCGGGGCCGCGCCCACACCCCGCAGGGGCCGGGTGCGGCGAGCCGTCAGCGGCGCGAGCGCGCCTTGAAGGCGGCCTTGCGGGCTTCCTTCGCCGTCTTCTTGTCGGGGTGCAGGCGCCCCATGGCCTCCAGGACCTCCGCCGTCGCGGGGTGGTCCACCCGCCAGGCGGCGTCGAAGAAGCCGCTGTGGCCGCTCACCAGGCCGACGACCAGGCCCCGCAGCTCCTCCGAGGCCGCCACGGCGTCGTCGCCGCGCGCCGCGAGCTGGGCGGCGATCGTGTCGATGGTCAGCCAGAAGACCATCGCCTCGCCCGGCTCGGGAATGTCGGCGGCGCCGCGCTCGGCGAGCCAGACGCGGGCGAGGCCGCCGAGCTGGGGGTCGTCGAGGACCTCGCGCAGCGCGGGCTCCGCCTCGGCGCCCAGGAGCGAGAGGGTCTGCTGGCAGGCGAGGCGGCGCCGGGGGGAGTCCTCGTCCGTGCCGCGCGCGGCGGCGAGGAGCTCACGGGCCGCGTCCAGCGGGGCGCGGCGGGCGAGCCACAGCTCGGTCTCGGTGCGGACCAGCCCCTCGGGGTGGCCGGGCAGCGCGGCGAGCAGCGCGCTCGCGTCGGCCTCGGCGAGGTCGCCGACGGCGGGCGCGTCGATGCCGGCGTCGAGCATGCGGGCCCGCACGCCGTAGAGGCCGAGGGGGGTCAGGGCGACCATGCCGTAGCGGCTGACGTCCTCCTCCTCGGGGACGTCGGAGACCACGCCGTCGACGGACTCGCGGATGTGGCCCTCCCCGTCGATCTCCTCGATGAGGGATTCGTCGACCGGCTGGTAGCGCACCAGGCCGGTCGGCTCGAGCAGCCGGAACTGGTCGTCGAGCCGCATCATCGCGTCGGAGACCTCTTCGAGGACGTCGTCCGTGGGCTCGTCCATGTCGTCGGGGACGATCAGGGACGCGGCGAGCGCGGGCAGCGGTACGGACCGGCCGGCCTCGCCGTCGTCGATGGCGGTGAGGAGGTAGAGGTTGCCGAGGATGCCGTCGAGGAAGTCGGCCTCCTCCTCGGGGTTCCAGTCGATGGAGTCGAGGTCGATGTCACCGGTCTCGTCGAGCTGGTCGACGAGGTCGCCGAGGTCGGGCGTGGCGGCGTCGGCCAGGACGGTCTCCAGGCCGGCGAGCCAGACCTCGAGGATGTCCTGGGGGCTGCCGGAGGTCAGCGTGGCGAGCTCCTCGCCGACGCGGGCGGTGCCGGAGGGCTCGTCCTCGTCCTCGGCGGCCTCCTCGCCCTCGCCGCCGGCGGCCCGCTCCGGCTCCTCCTCCGTGAACTCCACCAGCCCGGTGTCGAGCGCGAGCTGCCAGGCCTCGGCGGTGTGGGTCGTGCCGTCCTCCTCGCCCTCCAGGCCGAGCAGCGCGGTCGCGGCCCGGAGCTGACCGGCGAGCAGTTCGCCGCCCGCGCCGACCGGGGTGCCCTCGCCCGCCCAGCGGGCGAGCTTCGCGGCGCGCGCGAACAGCGGCGCGCTGAGCGCGTCCCGCGCGAGCTCCGCGTCGGAGGGGAGCCGCACCGGCGGCATGGTCGGGCGGTCTCCGGACATCAGGGGGGCATCTCCTCGTCGGTTCGGCCGCGCCCGGGTTGCGTCGGTGATCGGGGCGCGCGAGGCTCCAGCGTAGACGGGTTTCGTCCCGTGCCGCCCGGTTCATGGGCCCGGCGTCGGACCCAGCAAAGCGGAATGCCCGCGACCTCTTGACAACTGCCCCGCCCGCACCGGACATTGACGCGCGTAGATTGCGTGTTGCCTCCGCAACGGTTTGTAATCACCCAGCACCACACATGATCAGCGATTCCTGGTCAACCCCCCTCATCACTCCCCTTCGGAGGATTTTGTGCTGCCCAACCGCCGTCCCACGCGCACGCACCGCCGCGCGGCGACCGTCGGCTCCCTGGTCGCCGGCGCCCTCGCGGCCGGACTGCTCGTCCCCGCCCAGTCCGCGAGCGCGGCCCCCGGCTCCGGCATACGGATCCACGACATCCAGGGCACCACGCGCATATCCCCGCTCGCCGGCCGGCAGGTGCAGGACGTGCCGGGCGTCGTCACGGCCGTGCGGAACTTCGGCTCGGCCCGCGGCTTCTGGTTCCAGGACACCGCCGCCGACCGCGACGACGCGACCAGCGAGGCGGTCTTCGTCTTCACCGGCCAGACCCCGCCCCCCGTCGCCGTCGGCGACGCCGTGCTGGTCTCGGGCACGGTCAGCGAGTACTACCCCGGCGGCGAGGCCGCCGGCCTGCAGTCGGTCACCCAGATCGGCAAGCCCACCGTGACGGTGAAGTCCTCGGGCAACTTCCTGCCCGCCCCCGTCCGGCTGCGCCCGTCCCTCGTGCCCGACCGCTACGCGCCCGACGCCCGCGGCGGCTCCATCGAGAAGCTCCCGCTGAAGCCCGCCCGTTACGCGCTGGACCGGTACGAGTCCCTGGAGGGCATGCGGGTCGAGGTCCGCGACGCCCCCGTCGTCGGCGCGACGAACGAGCACAAGGAGCTGTGGGTCACCGCCGAGCCCCGCCACAACCGCACCGGCCGCGGCGGCACGCTCTACGGCTCGTACGCCGACCCCAACGCGGGCCGGGTGAAGGTCGCCTCGCTGATCCCCTACGCGCAGCGTCCCTTCCCCGTCGCGAACGTCGGCGACGAGCTGACCGGCAGCACCGCCGGCCCGCTGGACTACAACAACTTCGGCGGCTACACCATCCAGGCCACCGCGCTGGGCTCGCTCACCGACCACAAGCTCGCGCGCGAGACCACGCGCAAGCAGAAGAGCGACGAGCTGGCCGTCGCCACGTACAACGTGGAGAACCTCTCCCCCAAGACCCCGCAGGCGAAGTTCGACCGCCTGGCGGCCGCGCTGGTGACCAACCTCTCCTCGCCCGACATCGTGGCCCTGGAGGAGGTGCAGGACGACGACGGCACCACCAACGGCGGCGTGGTCGACGCCGGCCTGACGCTGAAGAAGCTCACGGACGCGATCGCGGCGGCGGGCGGCCCGGCGTACGAGTGGCGGCAGATCAACCCGGTCGACGGCCAGGACGGCGGCCAGCCGGGCGGCAACATCCGTACCGCCTTCCTCTTCAACCCCGCGCGCGTGTCCTTCAAGGACATCCCGGGCGGCGACTCCACCACGGCGGTGAAGGTCACCCGCGAGGGCGGCAAGGCCGCGCTGAGCGCCTCCCCCGGCCGGATCGACCCGGCGAACGCCGCCTGGGCGAACAGCCGCAAGCCGCTGGCGGGGCAGTTCTCCTTCCGGGGCAAGGACGTCTTCGTCGTCGCCAACCACTTCAACTCCAAGGGCGGCGACCAGGCCGTCGACGGCCGCTTCCAGCCCCCGGCCCGCACCTCGGAGACCCAGCGCACCCAGCAGGCGAAGGCCGTCAACGCCTTCGTCAAGGAGCTGCTGGCCGCCGACCGGGGCGCGAACGTGATCGTCGCCGGCGACCTCAACGACTACCAGTTCTCGCCCGCGCTCAAGACGCTCACCGCGGGCGGCGTCCTGAACGACCTGGTCGACACGCTCCCGAAGAAGGAGCGCTACGGCTATGTCTTCCAGGGCAACTCGCAGGTCCTGGACCACATCCTGACCAGCCGCCACCTGGGCCGCGTCGACTACGACATCGTGCACGTCAACGCCGAGTTCGCGGACCAGGCCAGCGACCACGACCCGCAGGTGCTGCGCTGGAAGCCGTAGCAACACTTAGCGGTTCCCAGGAGAACAATTAAATAGACCTGTACGGTCGAAGGGGCCCAGAATCCGGTGGAGAAGCAGTAGCCCGCACCGCCGGAAGAGAGTGACGTCCCATGCCGCCCCTGCGCCCCTTCGGCCGTACCGTCTGCGCGATGGTCACCCCCTTCACCGCGGAGGGGGAGCTCGACCTCGACGGCGCCCAGCGCCTCGCCGACCGGCTCGTCGGCGAGGGCGGCTGCGACGGACTCGTCCTCAGCGGCACCACGGGCGAGTCGCCGACGACCTCCGACGCGGAGAAGAGCGCGCTGATCCGGGCCGTGGCCGAGGCGGTCGGCGACCGCGCGCGGATCACGGCGGGCGTGGGCTCGGCCGACACCCGGCACACGGCGGAGCTGGCCCGGGCGGCCGAGAAGGCCGGCGCGCACGGCGTGCTGGTGGTGACCCCCTACTACAGCAGGCCTCCCCAGGAGGACGTCGCCGAGCACTTCCGCACCGTCGCCGACGCGGTCGGGCTGCCGGTGATGCTGTACGACATCCCGGGCCGCACCGGCACCAGGATCGAGCCGGAGACCATGCTGCGGCTGGCCGAGCACCCGCGCATCGCGGGCGTCAAGGACTGCTCGTACGACCTGCTGGGCAGCTCGAAGGTGATCGCCCGGACCGGCCTCGCCTACTACTCCGGCTGCGAGGAGCTCAACCTCCCGCTGCGCGCGGTGGGCGCCACGGGCTACGTCAGCACCGTCGCCAACGTCGCGGGGCCGCTGCTGGCCGCCGCCCTCGACGCCTACGACCGCGGCGCGACCGCCGAGGCGACCGCCCACCACCAGCGCGTCCTGCCGCTGACCGAGCTGATGATGGCCGCCGGCCTGCCGGGCACGGTCACCGCCAAGGCGCTGCTGGGCGCGCTCGGCCTGCCCGGCGGGCCGGTACGGGCGCCACTGCGCCCGGCCGACGCCCAGCGGACCGCGGCACTGCTCGACGCCTACAACTCGCTGTCGCGGTAACCCTGCCCGGCCACCTTCGCCAGCCGGCCCTGGAACCAGTCGAGCCGGGCCTGCAGCAGGGCGGCCTCCGCCATCAGCTCGGTGACGGCCGAGGCGTCCGGCTCCCGGCCCCCGGTCCCCTCCTGCGCGGTGATGGTCAGCTCCCCGCCGGCCAGCTCCCCGAACTCCCCGAACGTCCATCCCGCGTGCCCCAGGGCGCAGCCCCCGCAGTCGGCGGCCACGGCCCGCCATCCGGGCCGTCCCCAGCCGGCGTCCGCGAAGCGCGTGGCGGCCCGGCCGCAGCCGCAGGGGCCGACGCGCACGGCGCGCACCCGCTGGCGGGCGTAGCGCATGCCGCGCTCGTAGCGGATGTAGGAGCCGAGCACGGACACCTCGAGCACCACGGCGCGGCGGTGCGCGCCGACGCAGGTCAGGCCGAGGGTCTCGGTGAGCGAGTGGAGGCAGTGGAAGCCGCAGTCGCAGCGGCGGGCGGGGGCGGCGTGCCGGCGGCCGTAGACGCAGCGCGCGTCGGCGAGCACGCCGTAGGGGCTGCCGCCGCCGAGCGAGACGCCGGTGAAGCCGGCCCGGGTGCCGTCGTGGGAGAGCACCGGGTAGGCGATCTTGTAGCCGGTGGGCGGCGTCGCGGGGTGTTCCCGGGGGAGCCGCAGCCTCATAGCGCGGCGGCCGGGGCCTCGGCGGGGGCCCGGTCGGCGTCCTGCGCGCGTCCCGCGGCCGGCTCCGCCGCCTCGTGGGCGCCCGGGGCGGGCGTCTCGTCGGACGCCGGCGTTTCCTCGGCGATGCCGACGGCCAGTGGTTTGCCGAGCCTCATGACGCCTCCCGTGACGGTCGGTTCCGCTGCACGGTCCTCATGGTGGCGCAGTTTGTCCCGAGATCACCAGAGCGTCCGGGCCAAGACGTACGCCGGACGCGGGCGTTGGGGTCCGGCGCCCGGCGCCCGGCGCCCTTCCGGGCCGCCCGGGACGGGGCGGGCCGGAAGGGCACTCGGCGCGGATGCTCAGTTGTGGCTGTGCAGGACCTCGTTGAGGCCGCCCCAGGTGCTCTTGTAGGGGAGGGCCTCGACGGAGCCGGTGGTGGAGTTGCGGCGGAAGAGGATGTTGTCGGCGCCGGAGAGCTCCAGGGCCTTGACGACCTCGCCGTCCGGCAGCGTGACGCGGGTGCCGGCGGTGATGTACAGGCCCGCCTCGACGACGCACTCGTCGCCGAGCGCGATGCCGATGCCGGACTCGGCGCCCAGCAGGCAGCGCTCGCCGATGGAGATGATCTGCTTGCCGCCGCCGGAGAGGGTGCCCATGGTGGAGGCGCCGCCGCCGATGTCGGTGCCGTCGCCGACGACGACGCCCGCGCTGATGCGGCCCTCGACCATGGAGGTGCCGAGCGTGCCGGCGTTGAAGTTGACGAAGCCCTCGTGCATGACGGTGGTGCCGGAGCCGAGGTGGGCGCCCAGGCGGACGCGGTCGGCGTCGGCGATGCGGACGCCGGAGGGGGCGACGTAGTCGGTCATGCGCGGGAACTTGTCGATGCTGGTGACCTGCAGGTGCAGGCCCTCGGCACGGGCCTTCAGGCGCACCGTCTCGACCTGGTCGACGGCGACGGGGCCCAGCGAGGTCCAGGCGACGTTGGCGAGCAGGCCGAAGATGCCGTCGAGGTTCTGGCCGTGCGGCTTCACCAGGCGGCTGGAGAGCAGGTGGAGGCGCAGGTAGGCGTCGTGCGCGTCGAGGGGCTTGTCCTCGAGGGAGGCGATGACCGTGCGGACGGCGACGACGTTCACGCCCCGGCGCGGGTCCGGGCCGACGGCCTGGACGGCGGCCTCGCCGAGCAGCTCGGCGGCGAGGTCGGCGGTCAGCACCTCGGTGCCGGCCGGGCCGGGCGCGTCGGCCAGCTGGGGGGCCGGGAACCAGGTGTCGAGGACGGTGCCGTCCACGGTGATCGTGGCGAGGCCGGCGGCGACGGCGCCGGAGGTACGGGAAGCGGGGGCAACAGCATCGGTCATGCCCGAAAACCTAACCGGACCAGGCCGCTCAAGGCGAACCGGCGCGGATGGCCCAGCCCGGTTCGCGGCCACGGATAAGTCGACATATCCATTGACTGGGACGTTGATCATCCACCACCGCCCGGAACGGAACCCGCGTGAGACACGGAACCCGCATGAGAATGGCCCGGCTCGCCCTGCCGGCGGCCCTGCTGCTGTCCCTGCTGCCCCTGGCCGTCACCCCGGCCGCCTCGGCCGACCCCGACCCCGAACGCACCACGCCGCGCCTCGCCCCGCTGCGCACCATCTGGGGCGTTCCCGTGCCCGACCACTACATCGTCACCCTCCGCAAGGGCGCCGCACCGCGCATCCTCAGCAGCCGGCTGGGCGTGAACCCCGACTACGTCTACACCCACGCCTTCACCGGCTTCGCCGCCACGCTCACCCCGGAGCAGCTGCTGGCCGTGCGCAGCGCCCCCGACGTCGAGGCCGTCGAGCAGGACTCGGTCCTCAACCAGGCCGACGGCCCGGCCGGGGCCGCCGCCGCGCCCGCCGCCCCCCGGCCGCCCCGGGCCGCCACGGACTCGTACGGCCTGGACCGCATCGACCAGCACAATCCGCCGCTCGACCACCAGTACTCCGTCGCCTCCACCGGCGAGGGCGTCACCGTCTATGTGATCGACACCGGCATCGACTACTCCCACCCGGACTTCGGCGGCCGGGCCCGCAGCGGCATCGACCTGGTCACCGTGGGCGGCGACGGCAGCGACTGCCGCACCGGCAGCGGTCACGGCACCCATGTGGCGGGCGTGATCGGCAGCGGGTCCTACGGCGTGGCGCGCAGGGTGACGCTGGTCAGCGTGCGCGTGCTCAACTGCGACGGCCGCACCACCATCGCCCGGTTCGTCGCGGCTTTCGACTACGTCGCCAGGACCGCCCCGCCGGCCTCGGTCGTCAACGCCTCGATCGTCGGCCCCGCCTCGCGGGCCGTGGACACCGCCACCGCAGGGGTGGCCGCCCGGGGCGCCCTGCCCGTCGTCGCGGCGGGCAACGAGAACGACAACGCCTGCGACCACTCCCCCTCGGGGGCGGTGGCGGCCCTCGCGGTCGGGGCGACGAACCAGTCGGACCAGATGACCGACTTCAGCAGCTACGGACCCTGCGTGCGCGTCCTCGCCCCCGGCGCGGACATCGTCTCCACCAGGATGGGCGGCGGCACGACGACGAAGAGCGGTACGTCGCAGGCGGCGCCCTTCGCCGCCGGGGTCGCGGCCCTGTACAAGGCCCGCAACCCCTCGGCCGCACCCGCCCAGGTGGCCGACTGGCTGATCGGGCAGGCGACGAAGAACGCGGTGACGGACCTCAAGCCCGGCACCCCCAACCGCCTGCTGTACACGGGAGGCCTCTGACACGGGCCGCGCCCGGCCCCGGCGTACGGTGAGGGGACCACGCCCGCAGTCCGCCCAGCCCGAGGGAAGCCGACGATGCGTCATCTGCCGTCCGAGTCGCAGCCGCACGCCCGGACGCTGATGGGCTGGCCCCCCGCCGGCTCCGTGTGGGGCCGGTACACCCCCGACGTGCGCCGCGACGTGGCGGCCGTCGCCCGCAGCATCGCGGAGTACGAGCCCGTGGTGCTGCTGGCCTCGCCCGAGGACGCCGCGGACGCCCACCGGGCGTGCGGGCGCGACGGCGTGGAGATCGTGCGGATCCCGGTGGACGACCTCTGGCTGCGGGACACCGGCCCCACGTTCGTCACCGGCCCCGGCGGGGACCCGGCGGGCGTCGACCTCCGCTTCAACGGCTGGGGCGGCAAGCAGGCGCACCCGAACGACGGCCCGCTCGCCGAGCGCGTGCTGGGCCTCTTCGGCATCCCCCGCCTCGAGGCGCCGTTCGTCGCCGAGGGCGGCTCCTTCGAGACCGACGGCGCCGGCACGCTCCTGGCCACCGAGAGCTCGCTGGTCAACGACAACCGCAACCCCGGGCGGACCCGCGACGACATCGAGCGGGACCTGAAGGACCTGTTCGGCGTGCGCAAGGTGATCTGGCTCGAGGGCGTGCGCGGCGCGGACATCACCGACTGCCACGTCGACGCCCTCGCCCGCTTCGTGGGGCCCGCCATGGTCGTGCTCAGCAAGCCGCCCGCGGGCGCGGAGCCCGGCGACGTCTGGACGCGGGTGTACGCCTCGGCCCGGGCGGCCCTGGAGGCCGCCACGGACGCCGAGGGCAGGACGCTGGAGATCATCGACCTCCCCGAGCCGGACCCGGCCGAGCTCGGCCGGCGCGGCCCCGACTTCCTGGGCGGCTACGTCAACTACTACCTCGCCAACGGCGCCGTGATCGTCCCCCGCTTCGGCGACCGCCGCGCCGACGACGAGGCGGCGTCCCTGCTGGGCGCCCTCCACCCGGGCCGCACGGTGCGCACCGTGGACATCCCCGCCCTCGCCGAGGGCGGCGGCGGCATCCACTGCGCCACACAGCAGCAGCCCGCCTCTCCGTGAGGCCCGGCAGGCGCCTGGGACAAACCGGCGATCTGGGCACGTCCGAGCCGTGCTCTCAGGCACGATCGCTCCATGAACCACTCCTCCCACCCGACTGACGCTCGGGAAGAGCTGGCCCGGGCCATACGGACCGCTATGGACGAGATCACGAAGGAAGGCGCCAGGAAGCCGACCCAGACGCAGATCGCCGCATTCACGCGAGATGAGAAGAAACTCCTCACCGTGAGTACAACGGCCATCAGCGCCTGGCGCAACGGCAGGAGGGTTCCTGACTCATGGGCCGCCCTGAACTCCTTCCTGACCGCCCTCGAGAGAACGGCGTCGCTCCCGAAAGGCCGGTTCGACCGCGACCGGTGGTCACGGCTCTACGGACGGTCCCGCGCGGAGCAGATACCCGCACACGCCGGGACTGCGGTCTCGCTCCGTGTGCGGGATGCCGATCCACTCGAACTGAGGGTGCATCGCGCCCGCACGACCGAAGGCGGCAATGCCGTTCCCGACTACGTACCGCGCGACGTGGACCCCGCGGTCCGCCGTGCCCTGTCCCGTGCCGGACAGCACGGCGGCATGATTCTGCTCGTCGGGGATTCGACAGCGGGCAAGACGCGGTGCGCCTACGAGGCGATGACCGCTGTACTCCCGGACCACCTGCTCGTCGTACCGCGCAGCGCGAACGACGTGTCCGAGGCAGTGGCAGCCGTCGCCCGGCTCGCCGCTTCGGGAGAACCCTGCGTTCTCTGGCTCAACGACATGGAACGCTACCTCGGCCCCGGCGGCCTCGATCTGCACGGAATCCGAGCGTTGCGAGCCGCCAAAGCCACCGTTCTGGGCACCATGCGTACGCGCTTCCGTCGCGATCTGCCCGCGGACGAACTCGTGGGGGTCGCGGAGGAATTCGAGGTGGACCGGCTCTGGTCGCCCACCGAGGTCGAGCGGGCACAGGAACAGCTGCGACGCAACCGGGATCCCCGGCTACGCCTGGCACTCGAGCAATCGGGCGACTTCGGCATCGCGGAAACCCTCGCGACGGGCCCGCAGCTCTGGCGGCGCCTCCGGGGCGCCTCGGTCGTCAACGGGAATCCGCGCGGCGCGGCCCTGGTGTGGGCGGCCATCGACCTGACGTTGGCCGGCTTGACCGACCCCCTTCCCCTCGAGCTGCTCACAGAGCTCCACGAGGACTACATTCCCGGGCGTAACAAGCAGCTGATCGGCCCCGAGCCGCTCGACGCCGCACTGGCCTGGGCAACGACTCCCCCTGACGCCGTGACCCGGTTGCTGATCCCCGAGGAGGACGGGCTACGTCCCTTCGACTACCTCCTTGACGCCCACCTCCGGGAGAAGCACCCTTCTCCCGACCTGATCCCGGAAAGGGTCTGGGAAAGCGTTCTCACGTCGGGGACGGAACGGCACCAGCGCTTCAACATCGCCATCGCGGCCCATGCCAACAGCCGCATGGACGTCGGACGCCGGGCCCTTCGCCCGCTGGCCGCCGCCCAGGACATCGAGGGGCTGCGGGCGCTCGGAGTGCTCTGCGAGCGCGAGGACCGCGACGAAGCCGCACGATGGCTCCAGCTCGCGATCGATGCCGGCGACACCCTGGCCCTGCGGCTCATGGGCAACCTCCACTTCCGCCGCCGGGACAGGGACGGCGCCCACGAGTGGTACCGCAGAGCGGCCGAAGCCGGTGACGAGTTGTCGGAGTCGTATTACAACGAACCCGGCATCGTACGCGCTCCCGTCCCTCAGGTGTCCGCCACCGGGCCCACACCCACCAGGCCGGACGGCGTCGAGGACGACGAGGAATGGGACGAGGAGGAGGAAGAGGAGTGGGAGCCCGCACCGCGCACCCTGCGCGTCCTCGAAGCCGCCTTCGACATGCTGGCCGACAGGGCATACGACGCGCTGGAGGAGATCGGCGACGCCCGCGTCGACCTGCGGGACAACTACGCCGAGGTGTTCAGCACCATGCCGGTAGTCACGTGGGGACAGAACACGGAGTGGCGACGGCAGATGGCCCGCTGCTTCGACGATCTCGCCGGCGACATCCGGGCGGGCAACTGGCCCCTCCCCAACTGCACGGGTGAGGAGATGGCCATGCATCTGGCGCTCGAATACGCCTCCGTCATGGTCGTGGAAGACCCTGAGGTGGTCACGTCTCTCGTGGAGGGGCTTCCGGAGGATCCCGAGGACTACGACTGG
Organism: Streptomyces griseocarneus; assembly: GCF_014655595.1. GTDB lineage: Bacteria > Actinomycetota > Actinomycetes > Streptomycetales > Streptomycetaceae > Streptomyces > Streptomyces griseocarneus. Next base: position 80,653 of record NZ_BNBL01000009.1, read on the forward strand.
GACTTCTGCATGGCCATGTTCCTGGAGGACACCGACGTCCTGTTCCTCTACGAGCCGTGGGCCGACGGGATCGCGGACCCCGACCATCACCTGAACCAGTTCGCCGACATCGTCAACCTCCAGGCGGACGACTGGTTCGACCCGTTCTACAAGCACAGGGAACGCGATCCGGCCCGGGGCTTCCGGCGCTGATCCCGCGTCCCGCCGGGAATTCCCGCCCGAGGGGTCCGGCCTGCGGAAACGGCCGTCGCCAAGGAGCGGGGCGAGCACCGGGACACCGGCCCGCGGTTGCGTGGTCCCAGGCGATCGCTCCCGTCCCGCTCCATCCACGGAAAGGAAAGCCATGTCCTTCGGCCCTGAGCTCCTGGTCCTGGCCTGTGTCCCCCTCGCGCTGACCGCTGCCGTCCTCCTCGTGGGGCACCTGGCCACTCTGCGCGGACTGCGCGGCGACCAGCGCGTCGACGTCTACCGCATCCTCGCGGACGCTGTGACGAAACGACGCCGTTGACGTGTCGAGGCCCCCGGCATGATGCCGAGGGCCTCAACGGTGCAGCGATATCAGACGTTGAAGCCCAGCGCCCGGAGCTGCTCGCGGCCCTCGTCGGTGATCTTGTCGGGGCCCCACGGCGGCATCCAGACCCAGTTGATCCGGAGCTCGTTGACGATGCCCTCGGTGGCCGACTTCGCCTGGTCCTCGATGACGTCGGTCAGCGGGCAGGCCGCGGACGTCAGGGTCATGTCGAGGGTGGCGATGTTGGCGTCGTCGATGTGGATGCCGTAGATCAGGCCGAGGTTGACGACGTCGATGCCCAGCTCGGGGTCGACCACGTCGTAGAGGGCCTCGCGGACCTCTTCCTCGGTGGCCGGCTTGGTGGTGGTCTCAGCGTTCTCGCTCATGCGGTCTTCCCTTCGGACAGCGCTTGCGCCGTCGCGTCCTTCCACGCCATCCAGCTCAGCAGAGCACACTTCACGCGCGCCGGGTACTTGGAGACGCCGGCGAACGCGACCGCGTCCTCCAGCACCTCCTCCATCGCGTCGTCCGGCTCGATGCGGCCCTTGGACTGCATCAGCTCCAGGAAGGTCTCCTGGATCCGGCCGGCCTCGTCGAGGTCCTTGCCGACCAGCAGCTCGTTGAGGACCGAGGCGCTGGCCTGGCTGATCGAGCAGCCCTGGCCCTCGTAGGAGACGTCCTCGACGGTCCGCCCGGACAGCCGGACCCGCAGCGTGATCTCGTCGCCACAGGTCGGGTTGACGTGGTGCACCTCGGCGTCGCCGTCCCGCAAGCCCCGGCCGTGCGGGTGCTTGTAGTGGTCCAGGATGACGTCCTGGTACATCGAATCAAGCTTCACAGTGGCAGCCTCGTCCGTCAGCCGAAGAAGTTCCGTACGTGCTCCAGGCCCTCGATCAAGGCATCGACCTCGGCCGGAGTGGAGTACAGGTAGAACGACGCCCGCGTGGTCGCGGGAATTCCGTAGCGCAGGCAGACGGGGCGGGCACAGTGGTGGCCGACCCGGACGGCGATGCCCTGCTCGTCGAGGACCTGGCCCACGTCGTGCGGGTGGATGTCACCGAGCGTGAAGGACACGGCGGCACCGCGGTCCTCGGCCGTGGTGGGGCCGATGATGCGCAGGTCCGGGACCTCCTGGAGCCTGCGGATCGCGTACTCGGTGATCGCGTGCTCGTGCCGGGCGATGTTCTCCATGCCGATCGAGGTGAGGTAGTCCACCGCGGCGCCGAGGCCGACGGCCTGGGCGATCGGGGGCGTACCGGCCTCGAACTTGTGCGGCGCGGGGGCGTAGGTCGAGGAGTGCATCGAGACGGTCTCGATCATCTCGCCGCCGCCGAGGAACGGCGGCAGGTCCTCGAGCAGCTCCTGGCGGCCCCACAGGACGCCGATGCCGTCCGGGCCGCACATCTTGTGGCCGGTGAAGGCCACGAAGTCGGCCTGGAGCGCCTGGACGTCCAGCGGCATGTGCGGGGCGGCCTGGGAGGCGTCGACGACGACCAGCGCGCCGACTTCCTGGGCGCGGCGGACGATGGCCTCGACGGGGTTGACCGTGCCGAGGATGTTGGAGACCAGCACGAAGGAGACGACCTTGGTCTTCTCGGTGATGATCTCGTCGATGTTGGAGAGGTCGAGGCGGCCGTCGTCGGTCAGCCCGAACCACTTCAGCTTCGCGCCCGAGCGCTGCGCGAGCAGCTGCCAGGGCACGATGTTGGAGTGGTGCTCCATCTCCGTGATGACGATCTCGGTGTCGTGGTCCACGCGGTAGGGCTCGTCGGCCCAGGCCAGCATGTTGGCCACGAGGTTGAGCGACTCGGAGGCGTTCTTGGTGAAGATCACCTCATCGCGGCTGGGAGCGTTGATGAAAGCGGCGATCTTGTCGCGAGCGCCTTCGTACAGCGCCGTGGCCTCCTCGGCGAGCACGTGCACGCCGCGGTGGACGTTGGCGTTGTGCTGCTCGTAGTGCTCGTTGAGCACGTCGAGCACCTGGCGCGGCTTCTGGGAGGTGGCCGCGTTGTCCAGGTAGACGAGCTTCTTCCCGTCGTGGACCACGCGGTCCAGAATCGGGAAGTCCTTGCGGATCGCCTCGGTGTCGAGGAGGCCCGGCAGCAGTATCGTCACGCGGTTACGCCACCCTTCACGTACGCCTCGTAGCCCTCGTTCTCCAGCTTGTCGGCCAGCTCGGCGCCGCCGGACTCGACGATGCGGCCCGCGGAGAAGACGTGGACGAAGTCGGGCTTGATGTAGCGCAGGATGCGCGTGTAGTGGGTGATCAGCAGGGTGCCGACCTCGCCGGTGTCACGGACGCGGTTGACGCCCTCGGAGACCTGGCGCAGCGCGTCGACGTCCAGGCCGGAGTCGGTCTCGTCGAGGATCGCGATCTTCGGCTTGAGGAGCTCGAGCTGGAGGATCTCGTGGCGCTTCTTCTCACCGCCGGAGAAGCCCTCGTTGACGTTGCGCTCGGCGAAGGCGGGGTCCATGTGGAGACGCTCCATGGCCTCCTTGACCTCCTTCACCCAGGTGCGCAGCTTGGGGGCCTCGCCGCGGATGGCGGTGGCGGAGGTGCGCAGGAAGTTGGAGACCGAGACGCCGGGGACCTCGACCGGGTACTGCATGGCGAGGAAGACGCCGGCGCGGGCGCGCTCGTCGACGGACATCTCGAGGACGTCCTCGCCGTCGAGGGTGACGGTGCCGCCGGTGATCGTGTACTTGGGGTGGCCGGCCAGGGAGTAGGCCAGGGTGGACTTGCCGGAGCCGTTGGGGCCCATGATGGCGTGGGTCTCGCCCTGCTTCACGGTCAGGTCGACGCCGCGCAGGATTTCCCGGGGGCCGTTCTCGGCCTCGACGGAGACGTGCAGGTCGTGGATCTCAAGCGTTGCCATGGGGAACTCAGGACTCCTGGGTGACGGAGACGAGCACGTCGTCCCCTTCGATCTTGACGGGGTATACGGGGACGGGACGCGTGGCGGGGAGGCCGTCGGGCTTGCCGGTGCGCAGGTCGAAGCTGGAGCCGTGCAGCCAGCACTCGATGTGGCAGTCCTCGACCTCGCCCTCGGACAGCGAGACGTTGGCGTGCGAGCAGATGTCGTTGATCGCGAACACCTCGCCCTCGGTACGGACCAGGGAGACCGGCGTGCCGTCGATCTCGACCCGCTTGGGGGTGTCCTCCTCCAGCTCGCTCAGGGCTGCCACCTTGACGAACTCGCTCATGCGACCGCTGCCTCCAGCTCGGCCTCGATCTTGGCGATGAGGCGCTCCTCCAGGTCGGGGATGCCGATCTGCTGGACGAGCTCGGCGAAGAAGCCGCGGACGACCAGCCGGCGGGCCTCGTCGGCGGGGATGCCGCGGGCCATCAGGTAGAAGAGCTGCTCGTCGTCGAAGCGGCCGGTCGCCGAGGCGTGGCCGGCGCCGACGATCTCACCGGTCTCGATCTCCAGGTTGGGGACCGAGTCGACGCGGGCGCCGTCGGTGAGGACGAGGTTGCGGTTGAGCTCGTAGGTGTCGGTGCCCTCGGCCGCCGCGCGGATGAGCACGTCGCCGATCCACACCGCGTGCGCGTCCTTGCCCTGCAGGGCGCCCTTGTAGGCGACGTTGCTGCGGCAGTGCGGGGTGTCGTGGTCGACGAGGAGGCGGTGCTCCTGGTGCTGGCCCTGGTCGGTGAAGTACAGGCCGTAGAGCTCGGCCTCGCCGCCGGGGCCGGCGTAGACGACCCGGGGGTGGAGGCGGACCAGGTCGCCGCCGAAGGTGACGATCACGGACTTGAAGGAGGCGTCGCGGCCGACCAGCGCGGAGTGCTGGGCGGCGTGCACCGCGGTGGGGTCCCAGTCCTGGACGGAGACGACGGTGAGCTTGGCACCGTCGCCGACGAGGTACTCGACGTTGGCGGCGAGCGTGGCGTCGCCGGTGTGGTCGAGGACGACGACGGCCTCGGCGAAGGCGCCGATCTCGATGACCTGGTGGCCGAAGGCCACCCCGCCCTCGCCGTGCACGGAGATGCGGACGGGCTCGGTGAGCACCGTGTCCTTGGGGACGGAGACGATCGAGGCCTTCTCGAAGGAGCTGAACGCCTGCGCCGCGACCCGGTCGACCGGCTTGCCGGCCTTGCCGAGACGGGCGTCGTCGCGGCCGACGGTCTCCACGGTCACGCCCTCGGGGGCGGTCACCTCGACCTTGACGCCGGCGCCGTCGGCGACGGCGGTGCCGTCGTGCAGGCCGCGGAGGCGCTCGAGCGGGGTGAACCGCCACTCCTCCTCGCGGCCGTGCGGGACGGGGAAGTCCGCGACGTCGTACGAGGCGGGGGCGCTGACCCGCGCGTCGATGGGCTGCTGCGGCCCGCCCACCTGGATGGCGCCGTCGGTCGTGCTGCCGGCGGGAGTGTTGTCAGCCATGGCTGTCGTCGTGCTCTCTTCCTGTCACAAAGGGTTCGCTGCGGTCGGTCGGGGGCCGGAGGTCAGCCGACCGAGCCTTCCATCTGCAGCTCGATCAGCCGGTTGAGCTCCAGTGCGTACTCCATCGGGAGCTCGCGGGCGATCGGCTCGACGAAGCCGCGGACGATCATCGCCATGGCCTCGTCCTCGGACAGACCGCGGCTCATCAGGTAGAAGAGCTGGTCGTCGCTGACCTTGGAGACGGTCGCCTCGTGGCCCATGGAGACGTCGTCCTCGCGGACGTCGACGTAGGGGTAGGTGTCCGACCGGGAGATGGTGTCCACCAGCAGGGCGTCGCAGAGCACGTTCGACTTGGAGCCGTGGGCACCCTCGCCGATCTCGATGAGGCCGCGGTAGGAGGTGCGGCCGCCGCCTCGCGCCACCGACTTGGAGACGATGTTGGAGGAGGTGTTCGGCGCCATGTGGACCATCTTGGCGCCGGCGTCCTGGTGCTGGCCCTCGCCGGAGAAGGCGATGGAGAGGGTCTCGCCCTTGGCGTGCTCGCCCATCAGGTAGACGGCGGGGTACTTCATCGTCACCTTGGAGCCGATGTTGCCGTCGACCCACTCCATGGTCGCGCCCTCGTAGGCCACGGCCCGCTTGGTGACCAGGTTGTAGACGTTGTTCGACCAGTTCTGGATCGTCGTGTAGCGGCAGCGGCCGCCCTTCTTGACGATGATCTCCACGACGGCGCTGTGCAGCGAGTCGGAGGAGTAGATCGGGGCGGTGCAGCCCTCGACGTAGTGGACGTAGGCGTCCTCGTCGACGATGATCAGCGTCCGCTCGAACTGGCCCATGTTCTCCGTGTTGATACGGAAGTAGGCCTGCAGCGGGATGTCGACGTGGACACCCTTCGGGACGTAGATGAAGGAGCCACCGGACCACACGGCGGAGTTCAGGGAGGCGAACTTGTTGTCACCCACCGGAATCACCGTGCCGAAGTACTCCTGGAAGAGCTCGGGGTGCTCCTTCAGGGCGGTGTCGGTGTCCAGGAAGATGACGCCCTGCTCCTCCAGGTCCTCGCGGATCTGGTGGTAGACGACCTCGGACTCGTACTGGGCGGCGACACCGGCGACCAGGCGCTGCTTCTCGGCCTCGGGGATGCCCAGCTTGTCGTAGGTGTTCTTGATGTCCTCCGGCAGGTCCTCCCAGGAAGCGGCCTGCTTCTCGGTGGAGCGGACGAAGTACTTGATGTTGTCGAAGTCGATGCCGGTCAGGTCGGAGCCCCAGGTCGGCATGGGCTTCTTCTCGAAGAGCCGGAGGCCCTTCAGACGGAGCTTGAGCATCCACTCGGGCTCGGACTTCTTGGCCGAGATGTCGCGGACCACGTCCTCGGACAGGCCGCGCTTCGCCGCGGCACCGGCCTCGTCGGAGTCGGCCCAGCCGTATTCGTACGTGCCCAGGCCCTCGAGCTCAGGGTGGGCAGTCTCCGTGGGGAGAGTCATGCGGGGTTCCTCCCGGCCGTGCTGGTGGATGCGGTGGTGGTCTTCGGGGTGCTGCTCTTGGGGATGAACGTCGTGCACACTCCGTCGCCGTGGGCGATGGTGGCAAGACGCTGCACATGAGTCCCGAGCAGGCGGGAGAAGACCTCGGTCTCCGCCTCGCACAGCTGCGGGAACTGCTCGGCGACATGGGCGACCGGGCAGTGGTGCTGGCAAAGCTGTTCGCCGACCGGTGCGCTGCGCGCCGTAGCAGCGTACCCGTCCGCGGTCAATGCCCGGGCGAGTACCTCCGCGCGATCCTGGGGGGCGACGCCCTCCAGGGCCCTGCGGTACGCGTCGGCCTGCGCGGCCATCCTGGCCCGGGCGAAGGCGGCGACCGCGGCCTCGCCCATCTCGCCGCCGCCGGCGGACTGGGCGATCCAGCGCAGGGCGTCCTCGGCGAGCTTGTCGTAGGCCTGGTCGAAGGCGTCCCGGCCGCAGTCGGTCAGCGCGAAGACCTTGGCGGGGCGGCCACGGGTCCGCGCGCCGTAGACCCGCTTCTCGCGGGCCTCGACGACGCCCTCGGCCACCAGGGTGTCCAGATGGCGCCGGACGGCCGCGGAGGTCAGCTCCAGCCGGACGGCCAGCTCGGCCGCCGTGGAGGGGCCGTGGTCGAGGATGGAGCGCGCGACGCGATTGCGGGTGCCGCGCTGGTCGTCGTGGGCGCGCTGCTCCTGCGGAGCGGGCGCGGGCATGGCCGAGTCCGGCCCGGCGGCCGAGGAGGCCGCGGGCCCCTGTGGAGCTTCGCCCGCGTATTTCACAACACCATTGTTGCGTAATTACCGGGAGACCGACAAGCGACGACTGGATCACGGAACGGTGGCTTTGATCACTTAGGGTTACCTAAGCGGCCACCCCGCCGGGGCTCGCACGGCCCGGGCCTCCGTACACTTCCGGCATGCATGAAGAGCCCGCGGTCGAGGTCCACGGCCTGGTCAAGCGGTACGGGTCGAAGACCGCGGTCGACGGTCTCGACCTGACCGTCGCGACCGGCGGCGTCACCGCCGTCCTCGGCCCCAACGGCGCCGGCAAGACCACCACCATCGAGACCTGCGAGGGCTACCGCCGCCCCGACGCCGGCACCGTCCGCGTCCTGGGGCTCGACCCCCTCGCCGACTCCGCCGCGCTGCGCCCGCGCGTCGGCGTGATGCTCCAGAGCGGCGGCATCTACGCCGGGGCCCGCGCCGAGGAGATGCTCCGCCACACCGCCTCCCTGCACGCCCACCCCCTGGACGTCGACGCGCTGATCGAGCGCCTCGGGCTGGGCGACTGCGGCCGCACCACCTACCGCAGGCTCTCCGGCGGCCAGCAGCAGCGCCTCTCGCTCGCCATGGCCGTCGTCGGCCGCCCCGAGCTGGTCTTCCTCGACGAGCCGACCGCCGGCCTCGACCCGCAGGCCCGCCACGCCACGTGGGCGCTGGTGCGCGAGCTGCGCGCCGACGGCGTGACCGTCGTGCTGACCACGCACTACATGGACGAGGCCGAACAGCTCGCCGACGACGTCGCCATCGTCGACGGCGGCAAGGTCATCGCCCAGGGCAGCCCCGAGAAGCTGTGCCGCGGCGGCGCCGAGAACACCCTGCGCTTCAACGGCCGCCCCGGCCTGGACCTCGCCTCGCTGCTCAAGGCCCTGCCCGCCGACTCCACCGCCGTGGAGCCGACCCCCGGCACCTACCGCGTCAACGGCCGGGTCGACCCCCAGCTGCTCGCCACGGTGACCGCCTGGTGCGCCCAGCACGGGGTGATGCCGGACCGCATAACGGTCGAGCGGCACACGCTCGAGGACGTCTTCTTGGAATTGACCGGTAAGGAGCTGCGCGGATGACCGCGACCGGTACCTTCGCGCCCAAGCCCGGCGCGGCCCCCCTCGGCCGGATGATCCGCGCCCAGGCGGCGCTGGAGACCCGGATGCTGCTGCGCAACGGCGAGCAGCTGCTGCTGACCGTCGTCATCCCCACCCTCCTGCTGCTGCTCTTCAGCACCGTCGACATCGTCGACACCGGCGAGGGCGAGGCCGTCGACTTCCTGGCCCCCGGCGTGCTGGCGCTCGCCGTGCTGTCCACGGCGTTCACCGGCCAGGCCATCGCCACCGGCTTCGAGCGCCGCTACGGCGTGCTCAAGCGGCTCGGCGCCTCGCCGCTGCCCCGGTGGGCGCTGATGACGGCCAAGACGTGCTCGGTGCTGGTCACCGAGGTCCTGCAGATCACGCTGCTGACGGCCATCGCCTTCGCGCTCGGCTGGAACCCGCACGGCAACCCCCTGGCGGTCCTGCTGCTGCTGGTCCTGGGCACCGCGGCGTTCTCCGGGCTCGGGCTGCTGATGGCCGGCACGCTCAGGGCCGAGGCGACGCTGGCCGCGGCCAACCTCGTCTTCCTGCTCCTGCTGGTCGGCGGCGGGGTGATCGTGCCGCTGGAGAAGTTCCCGGACGCCGCCCAGTCGGTGCTCGCCCTGCTGCCCATCGCGGCGCTCTCGGACGGCCTGCGGGACGTCCTGCGGGACGGCGCGGGCATGCCCTGGGCCGACCTGGGCGTCCTGGCCGCGTGGGCGGTCCTGGGCCTCGGCGCGGCGGGGCGCTTCTTCCGCTGGGAGTAGGACGCGCCACCCGTACCGGGGCCCCTCGTGAATCCGTGCACAAGCACCCCCTTACGATGGCTCCCGTGCCGAAAACGCTGAACCCCCTGCAGATGGTCGCCGACCGCTGGCAGCCCTCCGCCCGCTTCGTCCGGGGCGCCGCGCTCGCCTGCGTCGTCATGGCCGTGATCATCGTCGTGACCGGCGGTGCGGTGCGGCTCACGCAGTCCGGGCTCGGCTGCCCGACGTGGCCGACGTGCACGGAGGACAGCCTGACGCCGACGCCGGCGATGGGCATCAACGGCATCATCGAGTTCACCAACCGCATGCTGACGTACGTGCTGTGCGCGGTGGTCGGCGTGGCGATCACCGGGGCACGCGCGCGTGCCCCGCGCCGCCGGTCCCTCACCAAGCTGGGCTGGGCCCAGTTCTGGCTCATCGCGAGCAACGGCATCATCGGCGGCATCACGGTGCTCACGGGGCTCAACCCCTACATCGTCGCCGCGCACTTCCTGGCCGCGACCGCGCTGCTGACCGTGGCCGTGGTGATGTGGCACCGCTCGTGCGAGGGCGACGACGCGCCCCGTGACCTGGTGGCCCGCCCGGTGCGCCAGCTCGGCGGGGTGCTGGTCGTCGCGACCGCCCTGCTGATCGTGGCCGGCACCGTGGTCACCGGCTCCGGCCGGCACGCGGGCGACGCCTCCAAGGACGTCCGCCGCATCCCGCTGGACTGGCACGAGATCACCCAGCTGCACGTCGACTTCGTCTACATCGTCATCGGCCTCACGGTGGCCCTGTGGTTCGTGCTGCGCGCCGTGGACGCGCCCGCCGCCCCGCGCCGCCGGGTCGTCGAGCTGTTCGCCGTACTGATGCTCCAGGGCGTCGTCGGCTACGTGCAGTACTTCAACGACTCCCCCGAGGTCGTCGTCGGCACCCACATGTTCGGCTCCTGCCTGGTGTGGATCGCGGTGCTGCGGGTGTTCCTGTCGCTGCGCGAGCGCGGCGAGGCGGCGGCGCTGCCGGCGCCCTCCGGTGAGCACGAGGCCCTGGCCGGGGGTCAGCCCGCGGCGGCGTCCAGCCGGTAGACCCTGCGCGCGGTGCCGGAGGCCACGAGCGAGGCGATGCGCCCCGCTTCCGCCGCCCGGCACCAGCCGTCGGCGACCCAGTCGCCCATGAGCCGCTCCATGGCCCGTACGAACAGCCGGGCGGCCACCACATAGAGCTCCGCCAGCCCCCGGGCGCCCGTGGAGAACAGCAGTTTGCCGAACGGCGCCTCGCCGAGGGTCTCCTCCGGCCGGGCGCCGACGTCCGCGTAGACGTGCGGGAAGGCGGCGGCGAGCTGCGCCGCCTGTCGCCGGTGCCAGGGGTCCGGCAGCAGCACCAGGTCCACGCCCCGGCCCGCCATCGCCCGCAGGAAGCCCGTCAGCCGCCGGGGGTCGGGGCAGTGCAGCTGGACGGGCAGGCCCGTGGCGGCCGCGCACCACAGCAGGTACCGCCCGAGCACCACGTCGCCGGGCGCCTCGCCCGTGCGGCGGGCGCGCAGCCAGCGCCCGGCGGCCTCGCGCACCTCGGCGGCCGGCGGCGGGGCGTCGTCGCAGGAGGCGACGCCGGACGCGAAGGCCGTGGCGGTTCCGGCGGCGGCGTAGAGCGCCTCGGCCGCGCGGGCGAGGAAGACGTCCGCGCCGTCGGCCGCGTCGGCCACCCGGGCGGCGAGTTGTTCGAGCCGGACGACCTCGTGGGCGCGGCCGTCGGCGGCGCGGGCCAGCTCGGCGGGCGAGGTGAGGCCGCCGCCCGCCCCGGACTCCAGCAGGAAGGTGCCGATGCCGGCGCCGCGCAGCAGCAGCCGGCCGGCGCGGTAGGCGCCCAGTTCGCGGCGCCGGGCGAGGTAGCGCACGGGCGCGCAGTGCGGCTCGAGGCCCAGCAGGGGCGGGCACCAGCGGCGTACGGCCAGGCCCGCGCGGCTGTCGAAGAAGGTGGTGCCGGGCGGTGCGGGGCCGGTGGCGCCCGCGGCCTCGGCGAGGCGGGTCTCGAACTCCCCCAGGCCCACGTCGCCGTGGACGGCGCCGTGGCTGTGCTGGTCGACGAGCGGTGGTATGCCCCCGGTCAGCGGTGGTATGCCCCCGGTCAGGCCGTCCATGCCGCCTCCTCGCCCGTCCCCCACCGCGCGGCGCGCGGCGCCGCTCCCGGTGGGTCTAACGGGCGAGGGGGCCGTCAGTTATCGGCCGGTCCGTTGGCGGGGCCGCCGACCTGGATGCCGGCCATGCGCGACCACTCGTAGCGGCCGGTGCGGACCCTGGCGGCGAGCTCGCCGTCGAAGTCGTCGTGGAGGGTGATGCCGGCGAGCTCGGCGGCGGCTCGCGCGGTCTCGTAGGAGCGGGCCACGAGGTTGCCCCACTCGCCGTTGGCGCCGACCAGGGCGATGCGGGTGGTGCCGCGGCCGATGTGGGCGAGCTGGCCCTCGGCGCCGCCGCCGTGGCTCCGGGCGAAGGCGGTGATCTGCTTGGCCAGCTTCGCCGCCTGCTTGGGGTGGGCCGCTGCCTGCTTGTTGTCTGCCATGGCCAGGATGCTACCGACGAGTAGCCCAAACGGCGACGGGCGGTCCGGGTGGCTTTGGCCACCTGGACCGCCCGTCGGCGGCGTCCGGGGATCTAGCGCAGGAAGGGATCGATCGCCACGGCCGTGAACAGCAGCGACACATAGGTGATCGACCAGTGGAACAGGCGCATCTCCTTGAGCTTCGCGCCCGTGATGCCCGCCTTGGCGCGCGCCTGCAGCGCGTGCGCCTCCTTGAGCCACAGCGCGCCGCACACCACGGCGACCACGGTGTAGAACCAGCCGGTGTAGCCCAGCGGGGTGAGCAGCAGGGAGACGGCGACCATCACCCAGCTGTAGAGGACGATCTGCTTGGCCACGGCCTTGTTGCCCGCGACGACCGGCAGCATCGGCACGCCGACGCGCTCGTAGTCGTCCTTCACCTTCATCGACAGCGGCCAGTAGTGCGGCGGCGTCCAGAAGAAGATGACGAGGAAGAGGATGAGGGAGGCCCAGGAGACCTCGTTCTTGACCGCGGACCAGCCGATGATGACCGGCAGGCAGCCCGCGATGCCGCCCCAGACGATGTTCTGCGCGGTACGCCGCTTGAGGATCATCGTGTAGACGACGGTGTAGAACACCGAGGCGCCGAGCGAGAGCATCGCCGACAGCGGGTTGACCAGGTACCAGAACCACGCGGTCGACCCGACGGTCAGCGCGCTGGCGAAGACCAGGCACTCGCGGGGCGAGACCATGCCGGTGACCAGTGGACGCTGGGACGTACGGTCCATCATCGCGTCGATGTCACGGTCGTAGTACATGTTGAACGCGCCCGCGCCGCCGGCGGAGAGGTAACCGCCGATGCAGGTGGCCAGCACGAGCCACAGGTCCGGGACGCCCTCGGCCGCGAGGAACATCACCGGGACCGTCGTCATCAGCAGCAGCTCGATGACGCGCGGCTTCGTCAGTGCCACGAACGCCTTGACACGGGCCCCGAACGGCCGGTGACCGGGGGCCTCGGCAAGCACCCCCGCAGGACGGGTTTCGACGGCCGTCACGCACACCCCTGACAGAGATAAGGCCAGCAAGCGCGTCCGGGCGGGTTGTCCCGGGTGAAGGCTTGCGCGTACCAAGCCACTCTAGACGCAGGGGTGAGCCCGTCCTCCGCCGGGGTGGGGTCGTGTTGGGGCCGCCGCGACGCCGGATCCCGTGCGGCCGAATCCGGCAGATCGGTCGTGTTCGACAGGCGGGCTCCGGGGGCACCCGGCAGGCTGGGAAGAAGGCCGCCACGCCGTGGCGGGAATCTTTGCCGAGCCGAGGAGGTTGCCGCGGGCGACGATCGACTGAGGGCACTCATTTGAGAGCCCAGGAGCCCGACTGTTCGTCGAAAAAATGCGTGTCCAGGCGGGGGTAGGCTCGACTTCGCCGCGTCGTGGCGGGCAATACCGCCCCCGGCAGATTGAACATGTGGAGAGGAGCCCTGATCCGAGGGTGAGCACCAAGCCGACCACCACAGACCTCGAATGGACCGAACTGGACCAGCGGGCCGTCGATACCGCCCGCGTCCTGGCCATGGACTCCGTGCAGAAGGTCGGCAACGGCCATCCGGGCACGGCCATGAGCCTGGCGCCCGCCGCCTACCTGCTGTTCCAGAAGCTGATGCGGCACGACCCCAGCGACGCCGACTGGACCGGCCGTGACCGGTTCGTCCTCTCCCCCGGCCACACCAGCCTGACCCTGTACGTCCAGCTCTTCATGGCCGGCTACGGCCTGGAGCTGTCGGACCTCAAGGCGTTCCGCACCTGGGGCAGCAAGACCCCGGGCCACCCGGAGCACGGTCACACCCGCGGCGTGGAGACCACCACCGGTCCGCTGGGCCAGGGCATCGCCAACGCCGTGGGCATGGCCATGGCCGCCCGCTACGAGCGCGGCCTGTTCGACCCGGAGGCCCCGGAGGGCGAGTCCCCCTTCGACCACACGATCTGGGCGATCGTCTCCGACGGCGACCTGGAGGAGGGCATCTCCGCCGAGGCGTCCTCGCTGGCCGGCCACCAGAAGCTGGGCAACATCGTCGCCCTGTACGACGACAACCACATCTCGATCGAGGGCGACACCGAGACCGCCTTCTCCGAGGACGTCCTCAAGCGCTACGAGGCCTACGGCTGGCACGTCCAGCGCATCGAGCAGGCCGCCAGCGGCGACTTCGACGTCCAGGCGCTGTACGCGGCGATGAAGGCGGCGCAGGCCGAGACCGAGCGCCCCTCGATCATCGCGGCCCGCACGATCATCGCCTGGCCGGCCCCGAACGCCCAGAACACCGAGGCCTCGCACGGCTCGGCGCTCGGCGAGACCGAGGTGGCCGCCACCAAGCGGGTGCTGGGCTTCGACCCCGAGCAGCACTTCCAGGTCGAGGACGAGGTCTTCGCGCACGTCCGCAAGGTCGTCGACCGCGGCCGCGAGGCCCACGCCGCCTGGGACAAGCAGATCCTGAAGTGGCGCGAGTCCAACCCCGAGCGCGCCGCCGACTTCGACCGCATCAGCGCGGGCGAGCTGCCCGACGGCTGGGAGAAGGCCATCCCGGTCTTCCCGGCCGGCAAGGACGTCGCGACCCGCAAGGCGTCCGGCGAGGTCCTCAAGGCGCTGGGCGGCGTGATCCCCGAGCTGTGGGGCGGCTCCGCCGACCTCGCGGGCTCGAACAACACCACGATCGACGCGTCGTCGTCCTTCCTCCCCGAGGGCAACCCCCTCCCGGAGGCGAACCCCTACGGCCGCACGATCCACTTCGGCATCCGCGAGCACGCCATGGGTTCGACCATGAACGGCATCGCGCTGCACGGCAACACCCGCGTCTACGGCGGCACCTTCCTGGTGTTCTCCGACTACATGCGCCCGGCCGTGCGCCTGGCCGCGCTGATGAAGCTGCCGGTCACGTACGTGTGGACGCACGACTCCATCGGCCTCGGCGAGGACGGCCCGACCCACCAGCCGGTCGAGCACATGGCCGCCCTGCGCGCCATCCCGGGCCTGAACATGGTCCGCCCGGCCGACGCCAACGAGACGGCGATCGCCTGGCGCGAGATCACCAAGCGTCACACCACCCACCCGGCGCCGCACGGCCTGGCGCTCACCCGCCAGAACGTCCCGACCTACGAGGCCAACGAGGGCGTCGCCAAGGGCGGCTACGTGCTCTTCGAGGCCGAGGGCGGCCGCCCGCAGGTGATCCTCATCGGCACCGGCTCCGAGGTCCAGCTGGCCGTCGAGGCCCGCGAGGCCCTGCAGGCCGAGGGCATCCCGACCCGCGTGGTCTCGATGCCGTCGGTCGAGTGGTTCGAGGAGCAGGACGAGGCGTACCGCGACGGCGTGCTGCTGCCGGACGTCAAGGCCCGCGTGGCCGTCGAGGCGGGCATCGGCCTGACCTGGCACCGCTACGTCGGCGAGGCCGGCCGGATCGTCTCGCTGGAGCACTTCGGCGCCTCGGCCGACTACAAGATCCTCTACAGCGAGTTCGGCCTGACCACCGACGCCGTGGTCGAGGCCGCCCGCGAGTCGATCGCCGACGCCAACCGCCGCTGACGCCGCACACACCATCAAGTAGGAGCCGAACTCATGACAGACGCACTCAAGCGCCTCTCCGACGAAGGCGTCGCGATCTGGCTCGACGACCTGTCCCGCAAGCGCATCACGTCCGGCAACCTGGCCGAGCTGATCGACCAGAGCCACGTCGTGGGCGTCACGACCAACCCGTCGATCTTCCAGAAGGCGATCTCCAGCGGTGAGGGCTACGAGCAGCAGCTCGCCGACCTCGCGGCCCGCAAGGTCACCGTCGACGAGGCCATCCGCATGATCACCACGGCCGACGTCCGCGACGCCGCCGACATCCTGCGCCCGGTCTTCGACGCCACCGACGGCCAGGACGGCCGGGTCTCCATCGAGGTCGACCCGCGCCTGGCGCACGACACCCGGGCCACGGTCGCCGAGGCCAAGCAGCTGGCCTGGCTGGTGGACCGCCCCAACACGCTGATCAAGATCCCGGCCACCCGGGCGGGCCTGCCGGCCATCGCCGACGTCATCGGCCGGGGCATCAGCGTCAACGTCACGCTGATCTTCTCCCTCGAGCGCTACCGCGCGGTGATGGACGCCTACGTCACCGGCCTGGAGCAGGCCAAGGCCGCGGGCCTGGACCTGTCCCTGATCCACTCGGTCGCGTCCTTCTTCGTGTCCCGCGTGGACTCCGAGATCGACAAGCGCCTGGACGCGGTGGGCACCGACGAGGCCAAGGAGCTGCGCGGCAAGGCCGCCCTCGCCAACGCCCGCCTGGCCTACCAGGCCTACGAGGAGGTCTTCTCCTCGGACCGCTGGGCCGCCCTGGAGAAGGCCGGCGCCAACAAGCAGCGTCCGCTGTGGGCCTCGACCGGCGTCAAGGACCCGGCCTACAAGGACACCCTGTACGTGGACGACCTGGTGGCGCCGAACACGGTGAACACCATGCCGGAGGCCACCCTGGAGGCCACCGCCGACCACGGGCAGATCACCGGCGACACGGTGCGCGGCACGTACGAGCAGGCCAAGGCCGAGCTCGACGCCATCGCGAAGCTGGGCATCTCCTACGACGACGTCGTCCAGCTCCTGGAGGACGAGGGCGTCGACAAGTTCGAGCAGTCGTGGAACGACCTTCTGAAGTCCACAGAGGCGGAGCTCAAGCGCCTCGCTCCGGAGGCATGAATTGAGCAGCAGCAATCCGCTGCGTGACGCATCGGACCGACGGCTCCCGCGCATCGCGGGGCCGTCGGGCCTGGTCATCTTTGGCGTCACGGGCGATTTGTCCCGTAAAAAGCTGATGCCCGCCGTGTATGACCTGGCCAACCGAGGCCTGCTGCCGCCGGGCTTCTCCCTGATCGGCTTCGCCCGCCGCTCGTGGGCGGACGAGGACTTCGCCCACGAGGTCTACAACGCCGTCAAGCAGCACGCCCGCACCCCCTTCCGCGAGGAGGTCTGGCAGCAGCTGGTGCAGGGCTGCCGCTTCGTCGAGGGCGACTTCGACGACGACCAGGCCTTCGAGACGCTGAAGACCACCATCGAGGAGCTCGACAAGGCACAGGGCACGGGCGGCAACTTCGCCTTCTACCTGTCCGTGCCGCCGAAGTTCTTCCCCACGGTCGTCCAGCAGCTCAAGAAGCACGGACTGGCCGAGCAGAAGGAGGACTCCTGGCGGCGCGCCGTCATCGAGAAGCCCTTCGGCCACGACCTGAAGAGCGCCCAGGAGCTCAACCGGATCGTCCACGAGGTCTTCCCGGCCGAGGCGGTCTTCCGCATCGACCACTACCTGGGCAAGGAGACGGTCCAGAACATCCTGGCCCTCCGCTTCGCCAACACCCTCTTCGAGCCGATCTGGAACCGGTCCTTCGTCGACCACGTGCAGATCACCATGGCCGAGGACATCGGCATCGGCGGCCGCGCCGGCTACTACGACGGCATCGGCGCCGCCCGTGACGTCATCCAGAACCACCTCCTGCAGCTGCTGGCGCTGACCGCGATGGAGGAGCCCGCCTCCTTCGACGCCGACGCGCTCGTCGCGGAGAAGACCAAGGTGCTCGGCGCCGTGCGGCTGCCCAAGGACCTCGGCAAGGAGACCGTGCGCGGGCAGTACGCGCACGGCTGGCAGGGCGGCGAGGAGGTCGTCGGCTACCTCGAGGAAGACGGCATCGACCCCAAGTCGAAGACCGACACCTACGCCGCGATCAAGCTGGAGATCGACAACCGCCGCTGGGCGGGCGTCCCCTTCTACCTGCGCACCGGCAAGCGGCTCGGCCGCCGCGTCACCGAGATCGCGGTCGTCTTCCAGCGCGCCCCGCACTCGCCCTTCGACCACACCGCCACCGAGGAGCTGGGGCAGAACGCCCTGGTCATCCGGGTGCAGCCGGACGAGGGCGTCACCATGCGGTTCGGCTCGAAGGTGCCCGGCACCTCGATGGAGGTGCGGGACGTCTCGATGGACTTCGCCTACGGCGAGTCCTTCACCGAGTCCAGCCCCGAGGCGTACGAGCGGCTCATCCTCGATGTGCTGCTCGGTGACGCCAACCTCTTCCCGCGCCTGCGGGAGGTGGAGCTCTCCTGGGAGATCCTCGACCCGATCGAGGAGTACTGGGACAAGCACGGCAAGCCCGCACAGTACGCGGCCGGCACCTGGGGTCCGGCCGAGGCGGACGAGATGCTCGCACGAGATGGACGGAGCTGGCGTCGGCCATGAAGATCGATCTCACGGACACCACGGCCAGCAAGATCAACAATGCCCTGGTCGAGGGGCGCCGCTCACTGGGCGCCCCCGCCGTCGGCATGGTGCTCACGCTGGTCATCGTCACCGACGAGGAGCACGCCTACGACGCGCTCAAGGCGGCCAACGAGGCCTCCCGCGAGCACCCCTCGCGCAAGCTCGTCGTCATCAAGCGCGTCAGCCGCTCCCCGCGCGACCGCGCCCAGGCCCGCCTCGACGCCGAGGTCCGGGTGGGCGCGGACGCCGGCGCCGGCGAGACGGTCGTCCTGCGGCTGTACGGCGACGTCATAGACCACGCCCAGTCGGTGGTGCTGCCGCTGCTGCTGCCCGACGCCCCCGTGGTCGTCTGGTGGCCGGTGGCCTCTCCGCTCAACCCGGAGAAGGACCCGCTCGGCGCGCTCGGCCAGCGCCGGGTCACCGACACCTACGCCGCCGAGGACCCCCTCGCGGAGCTCTCGGCGCGCGCCGCGAACTACTCGCCGGGCGACACCGACCTGGCCTGGGCCCGGATCACGCCGTGGCGCTCGATGCTCGCGGCCGCCATGGACCAGCAGCCGGACGCCGAGATCATCTCGGCCGAGGTCGAGGGCGAGACCTACAACCCCAGCGGTGAACTGCTGGCCATGTGGCTCGCCGACCGCCTCGGGGTGACCGCCCGCCGCACCGTCTCCGACGGCCCGGGCCTCACGGCCGTCCGCCTGGAGACCAAGAACGGCGCCATCACCCTCGACCGCCCGGACGGCTCCCTGGCCACGCTCTCCATGCGCGGCCAGCCGGACCGTTCCGTGGCCCTCAAGCGCCGCGACACCGCCGAGCTCCTCGCGGAGGAGCTGCGCCGGCTGGACCCGGACCTCATCTACGAGTCCGCCCTGAAGTACGGCGTGGAGCAGCTCGGCGAGCCGGTGCCGGCCGCGCCGGCCGCCGGGGAGCAGCAGGCCGAGGAGCCCGCCGAGAAGGCCGCCGAGCGGCCCGCCCCGGCGAAGAAGGCGTCCGGCAAGAAGGCGGCGGGCAAGTGAGCACGCCCCAGGTCGTCGTCCACCGGGACAAGGAGCTGATGGCCCAGGCCGCGGCGGCCCGGCTGATCACGAAGATCGTGGACGCCCAGGCCGCGCGCGGCTCGGCCTCCGTCGTCCTCACCGGCGGGCGCAACGGCAACGGGCTGCTCGCGGCCCTCGCCGCGGCGCCCGCCCGGGACGCGGTCGACTGGTCGCGCCTGGACCTGTGGTGGGGCGACGAGCGGTTCCTGCCCGAGGGCGACCCCGAGCGCAACGCCACGCAGGCGCGCGAGGCGCTGCTGGACGCGGTGGACCTCGATCCGGCGCGGGTGCACTACATGCCCGCGGCGGACGGCACGCACGACGACGCGGACGCGGCGGCGGAGGCCTACGCGGCCGAGCTGGCCGCCGCGGCCCGTCCCGAGGACCACGGTCCGGTGCCGTCCTTCGACGTCCTGCTGCTGGGCGTCGGCCCGGACACGCACGTCGCGTCGCTCTTCCCGGAGCTGCCGGGCGTCCGGGAGACCGAACGCACGGTCGTCGGCGTGCACGGCGCGCCCAAGCCGCCGCCGACGAGGGTCTCGCTGACCCTCCCGGCGATCCGGGCCGCGCGCGAGGTGTGGCTGCTGGCGGCGGGCGAGGACAAGGCCAACGCCGTGGCGCTCGCGCTCAGCGGCGCGGGCGAGGTCCAGGCTCCGGCCGCGGGCGCGTACGGCCGCAGCCGCACGCTGTGGCTCCTGGACGCCGCCGCTGCCGCGCGCCTGCCGCGGGAGCTGTACCCGCCGGCTTCGCCGTGAGCGGCTGAGCCTGCCTACGACGATGGCCCGCCCCCTCGTGTGAGGGGGCGGGCCATCGTTGTATGGGGGGGGTGCCCCCAGCGCCCCGGACCGGGGTCCGGGGCGGAGCCCCGGGAGACGGCGCGTCAGCGACCCCGCAGCTCGCGGTACCGCGAAACCAGCGCTGCCGTCGACGCGTCGAGGCCCGGCACCTCCGCGCCCTCGGTCAGGGCCGGCTCGACCCGCTTGGCCAGGACCTTCCCGAGCTCGACGCCCCACTGGTCGAAGGAGTCGATGTTCCAGATCGCGCCCTGGACGAACACCTTGTGTTCGTAGAGGGCGATGAGCTGACCGAGGACCGACGGCGTCAGCTCGCTCGCGAGGATCGTCGTCGTCGGGTGGTTGCCGCGGAAGGTCTTGTGCGGGACGAGCTCCGGCGGGACGCCCTCGGCCGCGACCTCCTCGGGGGTCTTGCCGAAGGCGAGGGCCTGGCCCTGGGCGAAGAGGTTGGCCATCAGCAGGTCGTGCTGGGCCACCAGCCCGGGCAGGAGGTCGTCGACGGGCTTCGCGAAGCCGATCAGGTCCGCCGGGATGAGCTTCGTCCCCTGGTGGATCAACTGGTAATAGGCGTGCTGTCCGTTCGTGCCGGGGGTGCCCCACACCACCGGGCCCGTCTGCCAGTTGACGGGGTGACCGTCACGGTCCACGGACTTGCCGTTGGACTCCATGTCCAGCTGCTGCAGATAGGCGGCGAACTTCGACAGGTAGTGGCTGTAGGGCAGCACCGCGTGCGACTGGGCGTCGTGGAAGTTGCCGTACCAGACGCCCAGCAGGCCGAGCAGCAGCGGAACGTTCTCCTCCGGCGGCGCCGTGCGGAAGTGCTCGTCGACGAGGTGGAAGCCGGCCAGCATCTCGCGGAAGTGGTCCGGGCCGATGGCGATCATCAGGGAGAGCCCGATGGCCGAGTCGTAGGAGTAGCGCCCGCCGACCCAGTCCCAGAACTCGAACATGTTGGCGGTGTCGATGCCGAACTCGGCGACCTTCTCCTCGTTCGTGGAGAGGGCGACGAAGTGCTTGGCCACCGCCTCCTCGCCGGCTCGCAGCCCGGTCAGCAGCCAGTTGCGCGCGGAGGTCGCGTTGGTGATGGTCTCGATGGTGGTGAAGGTCTTCGAGGCCACGATGAACAGGGTCTCGGCGGCGTCCAGGTCGCGCACGGCCTCGTACAGGTCCGCGCCGTCGACGTTGGAGACGAAACGGAACGTCATGTCGCGGTCGGTGTAGGCGCGCAGTGCCTCGTAGGCCATCGCGGGGCCCAGGTCGGAGCCGCCGATGCCGATGTTGACGACGTTCTTGATGCGCTTGCCGGTGTGTCCCTTCCAGTCGCCCGAACGCACCCGGTCGGTGAAGACCTGCATCTTGCGCAGCACCGCGTGCACGGCGGGGACGACGTTCTCGCCGTCCACCTCGACGACGGCGGACTCGGGGGCCCGCAGCGCGGTGTGCAGCACGGCGCGGCCCTCGGTGGTGTTGATCTTCTCGCCCCGGAACATGGCGTCGCGGAGCGCGGCCACACCGGCGGACGCCGCCAGCTCGCGCAGCAACCGCAGCGTCTCGTCGTTGACGAGGTGCTTGGAGTAGTCCAGGTGCAGGTCGCCGACCGTGAGCGCGTACTTCTCGGCCCGGCGCGGATCGGCGGCGAACAACTCCCGCAGGTGCGTCCCGCCCAGTTCGTCCCGGTGCTTGGCCAGAGCGTTCCACTCGGGAGTACGGTCCAGCCGGGTGCGGCCCTCTGCATTCATCTCGGACATCAGCCCACTTCTTCTCGTTACGGCCCCGCTGATCTCCAACCTAATGGAGACGGCGGCCATTCCGGGCACACGTGGACATGCGACGGCCCGGCCGCACACCCGCGAGTGGGGTGTGCGGCCGGGCCGCTGACGGTGTGTCGTCGTCGCTCAGATCTCCCCGCGGAGCTTGGCGAGCGCCTCGGCGAGGATCGCCTCGCCGTCGGCGTCGCTGCGCCGCTCACGGACGTACGCCAGGTGCGTCTTGTAGGGCTCGGTACGCGGCGGGTCCGGGGGGTTGTCCCGGTCCTGGCCGGCCGGGAAGCCGCAACGCGGGCAGTCCCAGGTGTCCGGCACCTGTGCGTCACTGGCGAAGCTCGGCTGCGTCTCGTGCCCGTTGGAGCACCAGAAGGAGATGCGCAGGCGCGGCGCGGACTCGCCCCGCTCGGCCTCACCCATCGGCCCCGCCCCGACCCGGCTTCCCCGGATCGCGTTGCCACTTGCCACGGTCGTAACTCCCTGCGTGATGGTGCTGCACTGTGCCGGATAGCGGCTGCGCCGCGGGGTCCTCGATCGGCTCCGCTGCGGGCGCCCCAGTCTACGTAAGGCCCAACGCGCGTCCAGTGGCAGGAGTTACAGACCGGCCGCAAGGACGCAAGCCTCCATCATAGGCGGCTCATACGACGGTATGTCAGCTGTCGAGCTTCATCAGCAGGCCGAGCACGATGATGCACGCGAACCACAGCAGGCCGATCACGATGGTGATCCGGTCGAGGTTGCGCTCGGCGACCGAGGATCCGCCGACGGAGGACTGCATGCCGCCGCCGAACATGTCGGACAGGCCGCCGCCCTTCCCCTTGTGCATGAGCACCAGCATCATCATCAGCAGGCTGAAGA
This sequence comes from Streptomyces griseocarneus, assembly GCF_014655595.1. Classification (GTDB taxonomy): domain Bacteria; phylum Actinomycetota; class Actinomycetes; order Streptomycetales; family Streptomycetaceae; genus Streptomyces; species Streptomyces griseocarneus. Next base: position 102,892 of record NZ_BNBL01000009.1, read on the forward strand.
CGATGAGGGCGATCGAGAACCCGATGACCACGGCTGGACCAACTCTCTCGGACTGACTCTGATGGACAATGCTGCGGGGCCGGGGGGCGCGTTTGCGCCGGTCCCGGCCCCGACAGGGTACGACGGCGCGGGGCCGTCGTCATAGTTGCTACTGGTCGCGGAAGCGCACGATCTTGACGAACTCGTCCGCGTCCAGCGAAGCGCCGCCGATCAGGGCACCGTCCACGTCGGGCTGGGCCATGATCGCCGCGATGTTGCCGGACTTGACCGAGCCGCCGTACTGGATGCGGACCTTGTCGGAGAGCTCCTGGCCGTAGAGCTCGGCCAGCTTGCCGCGGATGGCCCCGCAGACCTCCTGGGCGTCCTCGGGGGTGGCGACCTCGCCGGTGCCGATGGCCCAGACGGGCTCGTAGGCGATCACGATGGTCTCGGCCTGCTCGGCCGGGACGTCCTTCAGGCCGCCCTCGACCTGGGCGAGGGTGTAGGCGACCTGGTTGCCCGCCTTGCGGACGTCCAGGCCCTCGCCGACGCACAGGATCGGGGTGATGCCGTGCCGGAAGGCGGCCTTGACCTTGGCGTTGCAGAGCTCGTCGCCCTCGCCGTGGTACTGGCGGCGCTCGGAGTGCCCGACGGCCACGTAGGTGCACTTGAGCTTCGAGAGCATCGCGCCGGAGATCTCGCCGGTGTAGGCACCGGAGTCGTACGCCGAGATGTCCTGGGCGCCGTACTTGATCTTCAGCTTGTCGCCGTCGACCAGGGTCTGCACCGAGCGCAGGTCGGTGAAGGGCGGCAGGACGGCGACCTCGGTGCCGTCGTAGTCCTTGTCGGCGAGCGCGAAGGCGAGCTTCTGGACGTGGGCGATGGCCTCGAGGTGGTTGAGGTTCATCTTCCAGTTGCCCGCCATCAGCGGGGTACGTGCACTCACAGTGGTTCAGTCCTCCAGTGCGGCGAGGCCGGGGAGCGTCTTGCCCTCGAGGTACTCGAGGCTGGCGCCGCCACCGGTCGAAATGTGGCCGAAAGCATTCTCGTCGAAGCCCAGGATGCGCACGGCCGCGGCCGAGTCGCCACCACCGACGACGGTGAAGCCGTCGGAGTCGAGCAGGCCCTGGGCGACGGCCTTGGTGCCGTTCGCGTAGTCGGGGTGCTCGAAGACGCCCATCGGACCGTTCCAGAAGACGGTGCCGGCGTCGGCGAGCTTCGAGGCGTAGAGCTCGCGGGTCTTCGGGCCGATGTCCAGGCCCTCCTTGTCCGCCGGGATGGCGTCGGAGGCGACGAGCTCGGGGTTGGCCGGGGCCTTGGTCTTCAGGTCCGGGAAGTCGGCGGAGACGAGGACGTCCACGGGGAGCACGAACTCCACGCCGCGCTTCTCGGCCCGCGCCAGGTACTCCAGGCAGACCGGGATCTGGTCCTCCTGCAGCAGCGAGATGCCGACCTCGTGGCCCTTGGCCTTGAGGAAGGTGTACGACATGCCGCCGCCGATGAGGATGCGGTCGGCCTTCTCGAGCAGGTTGTCGATGACGCCCAGCTTGTCGGAGACCTTGGCGCCGCCGAGGACCACGACGTAGGGGCGCGCGACGTCCTCGGTGAGCTTCTGCAGGACGCCGACCTCGGTGGCGATCAGGTCGCCCGCGGCGTGCGGGAGGCGCGCCGGGAGGTCGTAGACCGAGGCGTGCTTGCGGTGCACCGCGCCGAAGCCGTCGCCCACGTAGAGGTCGGCCAGCGCCGCGAGGGCATCGGCGAAGGCGCCGCGCTCGGCGTCGTCCTTGCTGGTCTCGCCCGCGTTGAAACGGAGGTTCTCCAGCAGCGTGACCTCGCCGTTCGCCAGTGCGGCGACGGTGGCCTTCGCGCTGTCGCCGACCGTGTCGGTGGCGAACGAGACGTTCTTGCCCAGGATCTCGCCGAGCCGCGCGGCGGCCGGGGCGAGGGAGAACCGGGCCTCCGGGGCGCCCTTGGGACGGCCCAGGTGGGAGGCGACGATCACCTTGGCGCCCGCCTCGGCGAGCTTGGCGATCGTCGGCGCGACGGCGCGGATGCGGCCGTCGTCGGTGATGGTGGTGCCCTCGAGGGGGACGTTGAGGTCGGCGCGGACGAAGACCCGCTTGCCCTCGACGCCGCTCTGGATGAGTTCGTCGATCGTCTTCATGCAGTGACTCCGGTTGAGGGGCCCCTCCCAGCGGTGGCTGGGGGATTCCGTGAGTGACGTCAGCGGACGGGGCTCGTACGACGCTCCATCGCGTCGTACGAGCCCCGTCCCCTTACATCCCGTTGCCTGTGAACTATGCCAGTCGCGTCAGGCAGCGATCAGAGCTGGCCACCGACGAAGACGGTCAGGTCGACCAGGCGGTTGGAGTAGCCCCACTCGTTGTCGTACCAGCCGACGACCTTGACCTGCTTGCCCTGGACCATGGTCAGGGAGGAGTCGAAGGTGCAGGAGGCCGGCCAGTTGACGATGTCGGAGGAGACGATCGCGTCCTCGGTGTACTCCAGGATGCCCTTGAGCTGACCCTCGGCGGCCTTCTGGAAGGCGGCGTTGATCTCTTCCTTGCTGGTCTCGCGGTCCAGCTCGAGGACCAGGTCGGTGACCGAGCCGGTCGGGACCGGGACGCGCATCGCGATGCCGTCCAGCTTGCCCTTCAGCTGGGGCAGGACCAGGGCGGTGGCCTTGGCGGCACCGGTCGAGGTCGGGATGATGTTCTCCGCGGCGGCGCGGGCGCGGCGCAGGTCCGAGTGCGGGAAGTCCAGGATGCGCTGGTCGTTGGTGTACGCGTGGACCGTCGTCATCATGCCCTTGACGATGCCGAAGGTCTCGTCGAGGACCTTGGCCATCGGCGCCACGCAGTTGGTGGTGCAGGAGGCGTTGGAGATGACGTGGTGGTTGGCCGCGTCGTACTTCTCGTGGTTGACGCCCATCACGATGGTGATGTCCTCGTTCTTGGCCGGAGCCGAGATGAGGACCTTCTTCGCGCCGGCGGCCAGGTGCTTGGCCGCGTCCTCGCGCTTGGTGAAGATGCCGGTGGACTCGATGACGATGTCGGCGCCCAGCTCGCCCCAGGGCAGCGCGGCCGGGTCGCGCTCGGCCATCGTCTTGAAGGTCATGGAGCCGACGGTGATCGTGTCGTCGGTGTGGCTGACGTCCTGCTTGAGACGGCCCAGGATGGTGTCGTACTTCAGCAGGTGCACCAGGGTGGCGTTGTCGGTCAGGTCGTTGACACCGACGATCTCGATGTCCGCACCCTGCTCCAGGAGCGCGCGGAAGTAGTTACGACCGATACGGCCAAAGCCGTTGATGCCTACGCGGATCGTCACGAACCGATCTCCTCGTTGGTGTGCCGGACTGTCCGCCGGCGGGCTGTATGGGATGTCCCCGACCACCACCGACCCTACCTCTAACAGGGGAGGTACGTGACATTGGCGGCGGGTCCTCTCGGGCGCGCTCAGCCGTGCTCTGACGCGCTCAGCTGCTGGTCAGCCGCCGATGGCGCGCAGTGCGGCACCGGCCAGCCCGGCCCGTTCGCGGGGGTCGCTCACGTGTTCAAGACCGAAGCCCAGCAGGACGGTGTCCCGGGTGGTGACGGCCGCGGCGGCGCGGGCCCGCACCCGCGAATCGTCACTCTGCGTCACCGCTGAGCCGTACTCGCCGGCCGCGGCGCTGCGGAACTGCGGGAAGGCGTCGGGCGGCAGTTCGTCGGAGATCGGGACGTAGGCCCCGGCGAGCGCCAGCGGGCTGCCGCCGGTGCCGAGGGCGGCCGTGGTGCCCGTGAGCTCGCCGGCGCCGGTGAAGCGCGTGGCCTTGGCGAACGAGGTGCGGTCGGCCGCGCCGAGGTAGTACTGGCCGAAGTCGTCGGTGTCGGCGTCGCCGACCCGTACGGTGCCGCCCGCCCGGGTCCCGGCGGCGATCAGCTTGCCGCCCTCGTTGACGAAGTCGCGCACGGCCAGCAGGGTGGCGCCGTCGGGACGGGCGGCGCCGGAGTACCACAGCACGGTGTCGAAGTGGCCGAGCACGCCCAGCGCGGGGGGTGCGCCCTGGGTGGCGACGTCCCAGACGAGGGCCTTGCGGCCGTTGTCGGCGAGGGCCCTGGTGTAGACGGCGGCGTCGCGCGCGGGCGTCTTCCCGCCCTCGTCCGCGATGACCAGGGTGTCGGCGCGGGGCGTGGCGGCGACGGTGTAGGTGAAGGGCTCACTGGCGGTCGCCTTGCCCTCGCCGGTGCGGCCGGTGAACCAGACGGTGACCCTGGCCCCGGGCCGGGCGCCCTCGACGGTGGCGCGGTACTGGTCGAAGCGGATGTTGTCCTCGCCGCCGTAGCGGTCGCCGCCGTCCCAGGCCTTCAGCTCCGCGGTGTGCGTACGGCCGCCGTCGATCCGGAAGTTCAGGTGCTTGTCGCGGACGCTCTTGCGGGCCGTGACGGCGACGGCCTGCCGGCCGCCGCGCGCGTAGGAGGTGGTGAAGGCGTGCGGGGTGAAGTCGGGGGCATCGAGGCCGACGGCGGAGACGGGGCGGTCACCGCGCACGGCGGTCTCGGCGACGGAGAGCGCGAAGGGGATGTTCTTCGCGAACTCCTGCTGGATCAGTTTCTCGTCGTCGGGGAACGTGAAGCTGGAACGGCAGTCGGCCGGGTTCCAGCGGTCGTTGGGGTCCGCCTTGGACGCCGTCTGGCAGGTCGACATCTCGGGGGTGAACATCATGGTGCCGTTGACGTTGCCCGCGTGGCCGTCGGCCTCGCCGTTGGTGGTGTAGAGCTCGGAGGAGACCTGCGGCCGGTAGCCGGGGATCGCGGGTTTGTCGGGGGTGCCGGCCAGCGCCCGGTAGAGGACGTCGTCGGGGGTGGGGGTGGCGACCTGCCAGCCCACGCCGTAGAGGATCAGCTCGGCCGCGGAGTGGTAGTTGACGGCGTAGCGGAAGCCGTGGCGCTTCTCGAAGGCGTCCAGGGCCCTGGTCTCCGGCTCGGAGGCGGGGGACGGTCCGCGGTAGGTCTCGGACGCCGGGCGGGGGGAGGAACCCTCGTTGTCGTAGCCCCACTTGTAGGGGAAGTTGCGGTTGAGGTCCACTCCGTCGCCGGGGGTGATCTTCCCGTCGCCGTTGTTGTCGCGGAGGTTCTTGCGCCAGAGCCGGGTGCCGGGGCTCTGGAAGGTGTAGTCGTAGCCGTCGGGGTTGGCGGACAGCACGAACCACAGTTCGGTGGAGTCCACGATCCGGGTGATCCGCTCGTCCTTGCCGTAGCGGTCGAGGTAGTGGTGCATCAGCCGCCGGGTCATCTCCGGGGTGATCCACTCGCGCGCGTGCTGGTTGGACATGTAGAGCACGGCGGGCCGGGAGCCGTCGGGGCTCTTCGCGGCGTTCCTGGACACCTTCATGGCGAGGATGTCCTGGCCGCGGGTGGTCTTGCCGAGGGAGACCACCTTCGTCAGGCCCGGGTGGGCCCGGCCGGTGTCCCTGATCTCCTGCTGGAGGCCGTTCTTCCCGCTGTACGGGCGGAAGACGCCGTCGCCGGCGGCCTGGGTGTGCTCGAGCACGCCCTTGGGGAGGCGCTTCTCGGTGAGGCGCACGCCCCGGTCCTTCAGCTCCTGGGCCTGCCCGGCGGTGAGGTGGACCTCGACGGGCACGGCCTTGTCGCCGGTGATGCGTTCGCCCAGTTCGTGGCCGTCGATGCCCGCCCGGAGCAGGAGCGGGACCTGGGCCGCGGTGACCTCGGCGGTCCAGACGGACAGCGCGCCGTCCTCGGCCCGCGGGGCCGCCGCGGCGGCCGGTTGCGCGTGTGCGTCGGGCGTGGCGGCGAGCGCGCCGAGGAACAGCGAAGCCACCGCGAGGACAGATCCCGCCCTGCGTCTCATGAGCCCCCCTTGCTGTTGTCTGCCACGTGAGTGCGTGGGCGTCAGCCTGGTAACCCCTCATGATCATGTCAACGGTGCGTTTCACGCCGGGCCCGCACAGCGCGACGCCCCCGCCACCCTGGTGGGTGACGGGGGCGTACGGGAGGAGGCGGCGTCAGCCGACCATGCCCTCGGCCATCTCCTCGGAGAGGTCCGAGAGGTCGGAGAGGTTGGACTCCGTGCCGGGGATGCCCAGGTCCTGGGCGCGCTTGTCGGCCATGGCCAGCAGGCGGCGGATCCGGCCCGCGACGGCGTCCTTGGTCAGCGGCGGGTCCGCGAGGGCGCCCAGCTCCTCCAGGGAGGCCTGCTTGTGCTCCATGCGCAGCCGGCCGGCGGCCGCGAGGTGCTCGGGGACCTCCTCGCCGAGGATCTCCAGCGCCCGCTGGACGCGCGCGCCCGCCGCGACGGCGGCCCGGGCCGAGCGGCGCAGGTTGGCGTCGTCGAAGTTGGCCAGGCGGTTGGCGGTCGCCCGCACCTCGCGGCGCATCCGCCGCTCCTCCCAGGCCAGAACGGACTCGTGGGCACCGAGCCGCGTCAACAGCGCGCCGATCGCGTCACCGTCCCGGACGACCACCCGGTCCACTCCGCGCACCTCCCGGGCCTTGGCCGCGATCTGCAGCCGGCGGGCCGCGCCGACCAGCGCCAGCGCCGCCTCCGGCCCGGGGCAGGTGACCTCGAGGGAGGAGGAGCGGCCGGGCTCGGTGAGCGAGCCGTGGGCCAGGAAGGCGCCCCGCCAGGCGGCCTCCGCGTCACAGGTGGCACCCGAGACGACCTGCGGGGGCAGCCCGCGGATCGGCCGGCCGCGGCCGTCGACCAGGCCGGTCTGGCGCGCCAGCTGGTCACCGCCCGCCACCACCCGCACCACGTACCGGCTGCCGCGGCGCAGCCCGCCGGGGGCCATCACCACCAGGTCGGAGGCGTGACCGAAGATCTCCAGGATGTCCTTGCGCAGCCGCCGGGCGGCGATCCCGGTGTCCAGCTCCGCCTCGATCACGATGCGCCCGCTGACCAGGTGCAGACCGCCCGCGAAGCGCAGGATCGCCGAGACCTCCGCTTTCCGGCAGCAGGTCCGGGTGACGGGGAGCCGGGAGATTTCGTCCTTCACCGCTGCCGTCATCGCCATGGGCCGATCCTTCCATGCATCCGAAAAATACGGTCGTACGCGGCGGCCAGCAGCTCCGGATCGTGCGTCGGGGAGCCGTCGGGCGAGGCGACCGGCGCCAGCTCGACCGTGGCCCCCAGCCGTTTGGCGGCGTCGGTGAGGCTGTCCCGGTCGGGCACGGCGGCCTCGTCGGCCAGCACCACGTCCAGGGCGAGTTTAGGGGCGTGTCGTGCCAAAACCTCCAAATGACGCTGCGGGGAGAAGCCATCGGTTTCCCCCGGTTGCGGTGCGAGGTTCAGCGACAGCACCCGGCGGGCCTTGGTCTCCTGCAGCGCCTGCAGCAGCTCGGGCACGAGCAGGTGCGGGATGACGGAGGAGAACCAGGAGCCGGGACCCAGCACCACCCAGTCCGCGTCGAGCACCGCCTCGACGGCCTCGGGCACCGCCGGCGGGTCCTCCGGGACGACGTGCACGGACTGCACCTCGCCCGGGGTGAGCGCCACGGTGGCCTGGCCGCACACCGTGGTGACGGCGTCGGGGGCGGCCGGGTCGTGGCCCCGCACCAGCGCCTGCAGCTCGAGCGGGACCGCCGACATGGGCAGCACCCGGCCGTGGGCGCCGAGCAGCTTGCCGACCAGGTCCAGGGCCTGTACGTGGTCGCCCAGCTGCTCCCAGAGGGCGACGATCAGCAGATTGCCGACGGCGTGGCCGTGCAGCTCGCCCCGGCTCTCGAAGCGGTGCTTGATCACCCGCGACCAGGTCTGTCCCCACTCGTCGTCGCCGCACAGCGCCGCCAGCGCCTTGCGGAGGTCGCCGGGCGGCAGCACGCCCAGCTCGTCGCGCAGCCGGCCGCTGGAGCCGCCGTCGTCGGCGACGGTCACGACCGCCGTCAGGTCGCCGGTGATCCGGCGCAGCGCCGCGAGCGAGGCGGACAGCCCGTGGCCGCCGCCGAGGGCGACGACCTTGGGCTGCGCGCCCCGGCCCGTACGGCGCTCGCCGCCGGGCGTGCGGCCGGGCACCAGCTTGCGCACGCGGCGCATCCGGAAGGTACGGCCGGTCACTCGCGCCCCATGTCCCGGTGGACGACGACGGTCTCGACACCCTCCGAGACCAGGCGGTGGGCGAGCTTCTCGGACATGGCGACGGAGCGGTGCTTGCCGCCGGTGCAGCCGACCGCGATGGTCACGTAGCGCTTGCCCTCGCGGCGGTAGCCGGCGGCGATCAGCTGGAGGAGCTCGGTGTAGCGGTCGAGGAACTCCTTGGCGCCGGGCTGGTTGAAGACGTAGCCCGAGACCTCCTCGTTCAGGCCGGTGAAGGGACGCAGCTCCGGCACCCAGTGCGGGTTGGGCAGGAAGCGGCAGTCCACGACGAGGTCGGCGTCGACGGGCAGGCCGTACTTGTAGCCGAAGGACATGACGGTCGCCCGCAGCTCGGGCTCCTCCTCGCCGGCGAACTGGGCGTCCATCTTGGCGCGCAGCTCGTGGACGTTGAGGCTGGAGGTGTCGATGACCAGGTCCGCGTCGCCCCGCAGCTCGCGCAGCAGGTCGCGCTCGGCGGCGATGCCGTCGACGATGCGCCCCGAGCCCTGGAGCGGGTGCGGGCGGCGCACCGACTCGAAGCGGCGCACCAGGGCGTCGTCGGAGGCCTCGAGGAAGATCACCCGCCGCTTGACCTTCTTGGCCTCCAGGTCGGCCAGGGACTCGCGCAGGTTGTCGAAGAAGCGCCGGCCGCGCACGTCCACGACCACCGCGATGCGGGCGACGTTGCCCTGGGAGCGGGCGCCGAGGTCCACCATGGTGGGGATCAGCGCGGGCGGCAGGTTGTCCACGACGAACCAGCCGAGGTCCTCCAGACACTTGGCGGCGGTGCTGCGCCCCGCCCCCGACATGCCCGAGATGATCACCAGCTCGGGGATTCCCGCCGCCTCAGCGGCCGCATCCGCCGTCGTGCCCGTACTCACCTGTGCTCCGTCCCGATCGGTCACGTTCATGTGCGTTCCCCCGTTCTGCCGACGGCGCCACGGGCGCCGTCCCGTCTTCCATACTGCGGCTTCCGCGGGCCCGGGTCCTGTCCGGCCAGGTCCATCATTCCTCCGCGTCGTCCATGATCTCGCCCGTGGCCATGTTGACAGCCGGCGCGGCCGGAGCCGCCCCGGCCAGCGCCGCGGCGATCGTCTCGGCCGTCTTGCGGCCGATGCCGGGCGTCTCGCAGATCTGCTCGACCGTGGCGGCCCGCAGCCGCTTGAGCGAGCCGAAGTGCTTGAGCAGCGCCTGCTTGCGGGTCTCGCCCAGGCCCGGGACCGCGTCCAGCGGCCCGGCGCGCAGGGCCTTGGTCCGCTTGCCGCGCTGGTAGGAGATGGCGAAGCGGTGCGCCTCGTCGCGGACGCGCTGCAGGAGGTAGAGGCCCTCGCTGGTGCGCGGCAGGACGACGGGGTCGTCCTCGTCGGGCAGCCAGACCTCCTCCAGCCGCTTGGCGAGGCCGCAGACGGCCACGTCGGTGACCCCGAGCTCGTCCAGGGCCCGCTTGGCGGCGGCGACCTGCGGCTTGCCGCCGTCAACGACCACGAGCTGCGGGGGGTAGGCGAAGCGCTTGGGCCTGCCGTCGTCCTCCGGGAGCGGCTCCTCGATCTCGCCGCCGGGGGCCTCCTCGGCCCACTCCCCCGTCTTCATCTTCTCCCGCAGGTAGCGGCGGAAGCGCCGGCCCACCACCTCGTGCATGGAGCGGACGTCGTCCTGGCCCTCGAAGCCCTTGATCTGGAAGCGGCGGTACTCGCTCTTGCGGGCCAGGCCGTCCTCGAAGACGACCATGGACGCCACGACGTCCTGCCCCTGCAGGTGGGAGATGTCGAAGCACTCGACGCGCAGCGGCGCGGAGTCCAGGCCGAGCGCCTCGGCGATCTCCTCCAGGGCGCGGGAGCGGGTGGTCAGGTCGGAGGCCCGCTTGGTCTTGTGCAGGACGAGGGCCTGCTGGGCGTTGCGCTGGACCGTCGCCATGAGGTCCTTCTTGTCGCCGCGCTGCGGGATCCGCAGGTCGACGCGGGCGCCGCGGCGCTCGCCCAGCCACTGCGCGACGGGCTCCACGGGCTCCGGCAGGGCCGGGACCAGGACCTCCTTGGGGACCGCGTCGCCGCTCTCCTCGCCGTAGAGCTGCTGCAGGGCGTGCTCGACGAGGCCGGCGGTGTCGACCGCCTCGACCTTGTCGGTGACCCAGCCGCGCTGGCCGCGCACCCGGCCGCCGCGGACGTGGAAGATCTGCACGGCGGCTTCGAGTTCGTCCTCGGCGACCGCGATCAGATCGGCGTCGGTGGCGTCGGCCAGCACGACGGCGTTCTTCTCCATGGCGCGCCGGAGCGCCTCTATGTCGTCGCGCAGCCGGGCGGCCTTCTCGTATTCCATCTCCTCGGCGGCATCGTGCATCCCCTGTTCCAAACGGCGGATGTACGCGCCGGTACGGCCGGCCATGAAGTCGCAGAACTCTTCGGCCAGTTCGCGGTGCTCCTCGGCGCTGACGCGGCCGACGCAGGGCGCGGAGCACTTGCCGATGTAGCCCAGCAGGCAGGGCCGGCCGATCTGGGCGGAGCGCTTGAACACCCCGGCCGAGCAGGTCCGCACGGGAAAGACGCGCAGCATCAGGTCGACGGTCTCGCGGATGGCCCAGGCGTGGGCGTACGGGCCGAAGTAGCGCACGCCCTTCTTCTTGGGGCCGCGCATGACCTGGACGCGGGGGAATTCCTCGTTCAGCGTGACGGCGAGCGAGGGGTAGCTCTTGTCGTCGCGGTACTTCACGTTGAAGCGCGGGTCGTACTCCTTGATCCAGGAGTACTCCAGCTGCAGGGCCTCGACCTCGGTGGAGACCACGGTCCACTCCACGGAGGCGGCCGTGGTGACCATGGTGCGGGTGCGCGGGTGCAGGCCGGCGAGATCCTGGAAGTACGAGGAGAGCCGCTGGCGCAGGCTCTTCGCCTTCCCGACGTAGATCACGCGGCCGTGCTCGTCCCGGAATCTGTAGACCCCCGGCGAGTCGGGGATCTGTCCCGGCTTGGGTCGGTAGCTGCTGGGGTCGGCCATGTCACACACCCTACTTGCGGGCAGTGACATCACCATCGTCCAGCCGGGCGTCGAGCCGGGCGGGACGCCGTCGCCGGGAGGGCTCCGGGGCACGGCCGCCGCCCCGGCGGGTGACCTGCCGGGGCCGCGGCGGCGGGCGCTCTCCGGGGCCGGGGCCCCGGCCCCGGAGAGCGCCGCCGGACGTCAGCGCCGCCGGAGCCTGCGCGCGGCCACGACCGCGAGGCCCAGGCCCAGGGCTGCGGCCCCTCCGGCCGTCGCCGCGGCGGCCGTGACCGGCGGGCCGCCGTCGCCCTCCGAAGCGGCGCTCGCCGGCCGGTCCGCGCCGGGTCCGGCCGCACCGGATCCCGCCGCGGCCGTGTTCTCGCCGAAGCCGCCGGCCATGCCCTTCTTCGCGTAGGCCGAGCCCGGCAGCTTGTCGCCGTAGGCCTTCCGCACCCGGTCGCGGTAGGCGTCGACGGTGGTGCCCTTGTCGCCGATCGCGCGGACCGCGTCCTCGTCGAGCGGCAGCACCCTCTCGCCGCGCTGCACGTACCAGGCGTTGATCTGGGGCTCGCGGAAGACGGTGCCGCCGCTGAGCCGGTGCGCGCCCTCGGCGGCGTAGCGCGTCTCGTCGTCGCCGGTGGCGATGTTGACGACCTTCCAGGCGTCGCCGGTGCGCACGGTCCACACCGAGGCCTTCTGGCCGTCGGCCGAGACCGCCGCGCTGGCGAGGAAGTCGAGCTCCGCGATCGCGGCGCCCTCGCCGCCCGCCACGAAGTGCGGCGAGAGGGTGTAGACGGGCACCGTGGCGCCCTGGATCCGCGGGTGCGCCTCGCTCCTGGCGACGGCGCCGTCGCGGGCGAAGAAGCGGGAGAGCGTCTCGAGCGTCGAGGGGGCGGCGGCCGCCTCGTGCGCGGCGGCGACGCCCGCGGCCGGCGGGGGCGTGGGGGCCGCCGGGACCGGGGCGGAGTGCGCGAGGGGCGCGAGGCCGAGGAGGGCGACGGTGAGGGCGCCCGCGGCGGCCGCGCGGGAGGCGTTGCGGCGGGAATGCAGGGGCATGTGGCCGGTCATCGCCCTCACGCTCCGATCCGGTAGAGCGAGTGGGTCCAGGAGAACTGGTTGTTGTTGACGTACCAGCTGTGCGACGCCCAGTTGTAGCGGTTGCTCGAGGGCCACGGATCGCCCCAGTAGACCGTGCTGTTCGCGTCGTCGTACCCGTAGAGGACGTGCATGTGGCCGCCACCGGAGGACCACTGGATGCGGGTCTCGACCGGGCGGCCCGCGTTGATTTCACTCTGCACGGTGGGGTAGCGCAGCCAGCCGCTCACATACGAACCGGCGTTGATGCCGGCCCAGTCGAGGGCGTTCTGCACATTGCCGAGCGTGGCCTGGTTGTTGGGGCACGTGGTGCCCTGCTGGCGGTTGAAGGCGGCATTGCAGAACTGGTTCTGGCTGTAATTCCGGCCGAACCAGGTCGCGATGGTGTTTCCGGACGCGGCCCAGCACCAATTGTTCTTCTGCTGGGCCTGCATGGTGATGTCGAGCTTCTTGGCCGCACGCAGGGACGCCTGTTCGCCGGTGGCCGCGCTCGCCGTGGTGGGGACGGCGAGCAGGACGGAGGCGACAAGTGCCGCGAGGGACAGCCGTCTGCCGCGTATGCGGGACTTTCCAGTATGTGCCGATGCCGGAGCACGGGTCATTTTCGCGTTCCTCGCCGTTGGGGGGTTGTGGTGGAGGAGCGCGTCCGGACGCGTGTGAGGAGCATCGGGTGTTGTCGGGGACTGGTCAACCAGCTTCAATACGGCGTGAGAGCACGCTGTGAACGGATCGAATCGGATGTGAACAAGCGGTGCCCGTCCATGAGGAATGCGGCACGCCTGGTCACCGGGGCCCCGACCACCGTTCGTGAATATTCACATTCACGCAAGGAGCGAGCGGATGGCACGCAGCAGCACCGGCGCTGCCGAGGCCGAACTGGCCCAGGCCCTGCGCACGGGCCCCTTTCACCTGGCCCTGCGCACGGCCCTTTCGGCCCGCGGGCTGGCCCTGCACCGGGTCCAGCACCGGCTGGCGCAACGCGGGGTCAAGGTCGGGGTGACGAGCCTGAGTTACTGGCAGCAGGGCGTCCGGCGGCCCCGGCGGGCGGAGTCGCTGCGGGCGGTGCGGATGCTGGAGGAGGTGCTGGACCTGCCCGCCCAGGCCCTGACCCGGTTACTTTCGGACCCGCCGGCCGGTACGCGCCCGGAGCGCCCGGCCGCGCGCTCGTACCGCACCCTGGTCGAGGAGGCGGGTGCCGTGGAACGGCTGCTGGCCGAGCTGGAGTCACCCGTCGACGGCGGACTGCACACGGTCTGCCAGCTCGAGCGGGTCTTCATCGGCCCGCACCGGGAGATGCGCGAGCGCTCCTCCCACCACGTGGTGCGGGCGCACCGCGACGGGGTGGACCGCTACGTGGCCATCCACCACGGCGACGCCGGCTGCGATCCGGGGCGGGTGGCCGTGCGGGCGGGCGAGAACTGCCGGGTGGGGCGCGTGCGGTGGCACGCGGCGTCCGGGGTGCTGGTGGCCGAGCTGCTCTTCGACACCCGGCTGCGCGCCGGCGAGACGCACGTCTTCGGCTACGGCTTCAACGACGGCACGGGCGGCGTCAGCGGCGAGTACGTCCGGGGCTTCAGCTTCGCGGGCGGGCAGTACGTGCTGCAGGTGCGCTTCGACGACGACGCCCTGCCCGTCCGCTGCCGCCGCTTCGCCCAGAGCGCGGCGGGCGCGCCCCGGTACGGGCAGCAGGAGCTGACCCTGTCGGGGCGGCACCGGGGTGTGCATCTGGTGGAGCAGGGGGTACGGCCGGGAATCCTGGGGATCGCGTGGGACTGGTGCTGAGCGTGCGGCCGCCCCTGTGCCCGCGCGGGTCAGGCGTCGGGGCCGGCGATCAGCTTGCCGCCGTCGGCCTTGACGGGCACGGACGGCAGCGGGGCGCCGGCCGGGCCCTGGAGGACCTTGCCGGTGGCGGCCTCGAACACGCTGCCGTGGCAGGGGCACCGCACCTTGCCGTCCTCGACCTTGTCGACCACGCAGCCGGCGTGGGTGCACACGGCGCTGAACGCCTTGTACTCCCCCTTGGCGGGCTGGGCGACCACCAGCTTCTCCTCGCGGTAGAGGCGGGCGCCGCCGACCGGGACCTCGCCCTCCGCCCCGAGGTCCACCGGCGCCGTGGGCGCGGCCGGGCCCCTGGCCCCCGCGCCGCCGGTGCAGGCGGCCGCGCCGAGCCCGGCGGCCCCGGCCAGGGCGGCACCGCGCAGCACGGTGCGGCGGGACGCCGACGGAACAGCAGGGGAGGACATGGCGGACTCCAACGGTGATACGGGCGCCCGGCCGGCCCCGGCCGACGGGACGGGGCGCCGGGACGCGGTGGCACGACGTAGCGACAATACCGGGAGCAATTGCTCCGCCGACCCGAGAGGACTCCCCCTGTGATCGTCGTCGCCGGTGAAGCACTGATCGACCTCGTGCCGGGCGGGCCCGGAGGCGACGACGGCCTGCCGGCGCTGCTGCCCCGGCGCGGCGGGGGCCCGTACAACACCGCCGTGGCGCTGGGGCGGCTGGGCACGCCGGCCGCCTTCTGCTCCCGCGTGTCCACGGACGGCTTCGGCGAGGCCCTCCTGGACGGGCTGCGGGCCGCGGGCGTGGACCTCTCGCTCGTCCAGCGCGGCCCGGAGCCGACGACGCTCGCCGTGGCGGCCGTGGGAGCGGACGGCTCGGCGGGCTACGGCTTCTACGCGGGCGGCACGGCCGACCGCCTCTTCGAGCTGCCGGGCCCGCTGCCGGCCGACACCGCGGCCCTGTGCCTGGGGACGTGTTCGCTGGCCCTGGAGCCCGGGGCGAGCGCCTACGAGGCGCTGCTGCGGCGGGAGGCCCGGCGCGGGGTCTTCACCCTGCTCGACCCCAACGTCCGGCCCGGCGTCATCCCGGACGCCGCCGCCTACCGCGAGCGCTTCCGCTCCTGGCTGCCGGACGTCCGCCTGCTGAAGCTGTCCGCCGAGGACGCCGCCTGGCTGGGCGGCTCCCCCGCCGACTGGGCGGCCCAGGGTCCGGAGGCGGTCGTGGTCACCCGGGGCGGCGAGGGGATGTCCGTCCACACCCGCGACGGCCGCACGCATGCCGTCCCGGCCGAGCGCATCGAGGTGACCGACACGATCGGCGCGGGCGACACCGTGAACGCGGCGCTGCTGCACCGCCTGGCGGCGGCCGGCGCGCTCTCGCCCGCCGGGCTCGCCTCCCTGGACGCGCCCGCCTGGACCGCCATCCTGTCCTTCGCGGCCCGCGCGGCGGCCCTGACCTGCGCCCGGGCCGGCGCGGAACCGCCGTACGCGGCGGAGCTGACCGGATAGCCGGGAGCCGGGGAAGGGGCGGGGCTGTCGAAGCCCCGCCCCCGCCGTGACGGCGAGCACCCCGCGCGGCTACGCCTTGCGCGCCCGGGCGGTCTTCTTCGCCGCGCCGGCGGTCTTGGCGGCCGTCTTCTTGGCCGCGCCGGTCCTGGCCGAGACGGTCTTCTTGGCGGCCGTCTTCGCCGCCACCGTCTTCTTCGCGGGCGCCTTCTTCGCCGTCTTCCGGGCCGGCGGCGCGTCGCTGACGCGGTCCGCCAGGATGTCCCGCAGGAACTTTCCGGTGTGGCTGGCCGGGACCGACGCGACCTCCTCCGGCGTGCCCTCGGCGACCACCAGGCCACCGCCCGCGCCGCCCTCGGGGCCCATGTCGACGACCCAGTCGGCGGTCTTGATCACATCGAGGTTGTGCTCGATGACGATCACGGTGTTGCCCTTGTCGACCAGGCCCGACAGCACGGTGATCAGCTTGCTGATGTCCTCGAAGTGCAGACCGGTCGTCGGCTCGTCGAGGACGTAGACCGTGCGCCCGGTGGAGCGCTTCTGCAGCTCGCTCGCGAGCTTCACCCGCTGCGCCTCGCCGCCGGAGAGCGTCGGCGCGGACTGCCCGAGCCGGACGTAGCCCAGGCCCACCTCGTGCAGCGTGCGCAGGTGGCGCGCGATCGTCGGCACGGCCTCGAAGAACTCGAGCGCCTCCTCGATCGGCATGTCCAGCACCTCGGCGATGGACTTGCCCTTGTAGTGGACCTCCAGGGTCTCCCGGTTGTAGCGCGCGCCGTGGCAGACCTCGCACGGCACGTACACGTCCGGCAGGAAGTTCATCTCGATCTTGATGGTGCCGTCGCCGGAGCAGTTCTCGCAGCGGCCGCCCTTGACGTTGAAGGAGAATCGGCCGGGCAGGTAACCCCGGACCTTCGCCTCCATCGTCTCGGCGAAGAGCTTGCGGACGTGGTCGAAGACGCCGGTGTACGTGGCCGGGTTGGAGCGCGGCGTACGGCCGATGGGCGACTGGTCGACGTGCACGACCTTGTCGACCAGCTCGTCGCCGTCCACGCGCGTGTGCCGGCCGGGCACTGCCCGCGCGGCGTTGAGCTCACGCGCCAGGTGGGTGTAGAGGATGTCGTTGACCAGCGTCGACTTGCCCGAGCCCGAGACGCCCGTGACGGCCGTGAGCACCCCGAGCGGGAAGGACACGTCGATGTCGCGCAGGTTGTTCTCCCGGGCGCCGCGCACGGTCAGCCGGCGCGCGGGGTCCACGGGACGGCGCACGTCCGGCGTGGCGATGGACCTCTTGCCGGACAGGTACTGCCCGGTCATCGAGGCCTCGCTGCTCAGCAGCTCCTTGAGGGGACCGCTGTGGACGACCTTGCCGCCGTGCTCACCGGCGCCGGGGCCGATGTCGACGACCCAGTCGGCGACCTTGATGGTGTCCTCGTCGTGCTCGACGACGATGAGGGTGTTGCCCATGTCGCGCAGGCGGACGAGGGTCTCGATGAGGCGGTGGTTGTCGCGCTGGTGCAGGCCGATGGAGGGCTCGTCGAGGACGTAGAGCACACCCACCAGGCCGGAGCCGATCTGCGTGGCCAGGCGGATGCGCTGGGCCTCGCCGCCGGAGAGCGTGCCGGCCGCGCGGTTGAGCGAGAGGTAGTCCAGGCCGACGTCGACCAGGAACCTCAGCCGTTCGTTGACCTCCTTGAGCACCCGCTCGGCGATCTTCTTCTCACGGCCGGTGAGCTTCATGTCGCGCAGGAAGTCGGCGCAGTCGCTGATCGACATCGCGGAGACCTCCGCGATCGAGCGGCCCTGCACGGTGACCGCGAGGACGATCGGCTTCAGGCGCGTGCCCTCACAGGTCGGGCAGTTCACCTCGCGCATGTAGCCCTCGAAGCGCTCGCGGCTGGAGTCGCTCTCGGCCTCGGAGTGGCGCCGCTTGACGAACGGCACCGCTCCCTCGAAGGCGGTGGTGTACGCGCGCTCGCGGCCGTAGCGGTTGCGGTAGCGCACCTCGATCTGCGTCTTGTGGCCGTTGAGCAGGGCCTTCTTGGCCCGCTGGGGCAGCCCCGCCCAGGGGATGTCCGTACGGAAGCCCAGGGCGTCGGCGAGCGCCCCGACCAGGCGGCTGAAGTAGTCCTTGGTGTGGCCGTGCGACCAGGGGCTGATCGCGCCCTCGTCGAGGGACTTGTCCTCGTCCGGGACGATCAGCTCGGGGTCGACCTCCATGCGCGTGCCGATGCCGGTGCAGTCGGGGCAGGCGCCGAAGGGGGAGTTGAAGGAGAACGAGCGCGGCTCGAGCTCCTCGAAGGACAGGTCGTCGTACGGGCAGTAGAGGTGCTCGGAGAACATCCGCTCACGCTCGGGGTCGTCCTCGGCGAGGTCGACGAAGTCGAGGATCACCATGCCGCCGGACAGGCCCAGCGCCGTCTCGACGGAGTCGGTCAGCCGGCGCTTGGCGCTCTCCTTGACGGTGAGGCGGTCGACGACCACCTCGATGGTGTGCTTCTCCTGCTTCTTCAGCTTCGGCGGGTCGGTGAGCTGGATCGTCTCGCCGTCGACCCGGGCCCGGCTGTAGCCCTTGGTCTGGAGGTCGGCGAAGAGATCGACGAACTCACCCTTGCGCTCGCGCACCAGCGGGGAGAGCACCTGGAAGCGGCTGCCCTCGGGAAGCTCCAGCACCCTGTCCACGATGGCCTGCGGCGACTGGCGGGAGATGGGCCGCGCGCACTCGGGGCAGTGCGGCTTGCCGATCCGGGCGAAGAGCAGGCGGAGGTAGTCGTAGACCTCGGTGATGGTGCCGACCGTGGAGCGCGGGTTGCGCGAGGTCGACTTCTGGTCGATGGAGACGGCCGGGGACAGGCCCTCGATGAAGTCCACATCGGGCTTGTCCATCTGGCCGAGGAACTGCCGTGCGTAGGAGGAGAGCGACTCAACGTAGCGGCGCTGCCCCTCGGCGAAGATCGTGTCGAACGCGAGCGACGACTTGCCCGACCCCGAGAGCCCGGTGAAGACGATGAGGGAGTCACGCGGGAGGTCGAGCGAGACGTTCTTGAGATTGTGCTCGCGAGCGCCACGGACGATGAGACGGTCAGCCACGCGGGTCGGCACCTTTCGTGAGGATCGGCTCTGGAGAGCGGTGCGGGGGTGGGCCGCGGCCCCTCGATCCAGAGTACGGGGGGCGTCTGACAACCACGGGCCACCCGGATGTCGTAAGCGATGCCACCCACGAGCCTATAGCACGCATATTCGATTTACGGCGGAGAGGCGACTCCTTCACTCGAAGGAGTGGCGGAGCTATCGTCGGCCGCATGAGTGATCATGTGCACGACCTGAACGCCGTACGTGAGGCGACCGACCGGCTGCTCTCCGCACTCGCCGGCCTGGACAACGCCGCTCTGGCCGGGCCGTCACGGCTCCCCGGCTGGACCCGCGGCCACCTCCTGGCCCACCTCGCCCGCAACGCCGACGCCCTGGTGAACGTGCTGGAGGGGCGCCCCATGTACACCAGCGGCGAGGCCCGCGACGCCGACATCGAGCGGGACGCCCCGCGCCCCCTCGACGTCCAGATCGCCGACCTGCGCGAGAGCACCGAGGGCTTCGTCCGGGCGGCCACCGCGCCCGCCGACTGGAGCCGCACCGTCTTCATGCGCAACGGCGTCACCGAGAAGGCCTCCCGCATCCCCTTCCGCCGGCTCATGGAGGTCGAGCTGCACCACGTCGACCTCGGCATCGGCTACGAGCTGGAGGACCTGCCGGACGCGTTCACCGCCGGCGAGATCGAGTTCCTCACCGACCGCTTCTCGGGCAACCCCGCCGTGCCGGCGATCCGGGTGGCCGCCACCGACGGCCGGCAGTGGCGCACCGGCCGCGCGGACGGCGAGGTGCTGACCGTCACCGGGCCGGCGGCCGGGCTGCTGGGCTGGCTGGCCGGGCGACGCGACGGCACGGGGCTCGAAACGGGTGGCGCTCCGCTGCCCGTTCTGCCCGCGCTATAGGGTGAACGCCATGACGTACAGCGGAGTGGTAGAGGTCGGCGGACCTGCGGACGTACACGAGTTGGCCGATCTGATGATCTCCAAGGTCGCGGTCGGACCGATGAACAACAACGCCTATCTGCTGCGCTGCCGCGCAACCGACGAGCAGTTGCTGATCGACGCCGCCGCGGAGCCGCACACCCTGCTCTCGCTGATCGGCGACAGCGGCATCGCCTCGGTGGTCACGACCCATCAGCACGCCGACCACTGGGGCGCGCTGCGCGAGGTGGTCGACGCCACCGGCGCCCGCACCTACGCCGGCCGGCACGACGCCGAGGGCATTCCGGTGCCCACCGACGTGCTCGTCGAGGACGGCGACGTCGTCCGCGTCGGCCGCGTGGAGCTGACGGCCCGCCACCTCGTGGGCCACACCCCGGGCAGCATCGCCCTGGTGTACGACGACCCGCACGGCCACGCGCACGTCTTCACCGGCGACTGCCTCTTCCCCGGCGGCGTGGGCAACACCCACGACGACCCCAAGGCCTTCGCCAGCCTCCTCGACGACGTCGAGACCAAGATCTTCGGTGAACTCACCGACGAGACCTGGGTCTACCCCGGCCACGGCAACGACACCACGCTCGGCGCCGAGCGCCCCCACCTCGCGGAGTGGCGCGAGCGCGGCTGGTGACACCGGGCACGGGCCCGCGGTAGCGCGCCGTCCGCACGACAGGCGGACGGCGCGATTCCGTCGCGCCCCGCCAACGCTTCCTTCACGCTCCCGCTTCCGGCCGAACGCACCCGTTTCCCGGGGTCCCGGGCGGAAGTTGGGCCGTACATGAATCGTGACCGTTCCCCGGCCATGTTCCGCCTGGCGGCCGCCTCCATGGCCGGCACCGCCATCGAGTTCTACGACTTCTTCGCCTACGGCACCGCGGCCGCGCTCGTCCTGGGCCGGCTGTTCTTCCCCGGCGCCTCCCCCCTCGTCGGCACCCTCGCCGCCTTCGGCACCTTCGGCGTCGGATTCATCGCCCGCCCGTTGGGCTCGATGCTCTTCGGCCACATCGGCGACCGCCTGGGCCGCCGCCCGGTGCTCATCTCCTCACTGCTGCTGACCGGCCTCGCCACCGTCGCGGTCGGCTTCGTGCCCACCTACGGCGACATCGGCATCGCCGCGCCCGTGCTGCTCCTCCTCCTGCGCTTCCTGCAGGGGCTGGGCCTCGGCGGCGAATGGGGCGGCGCCGTGCTGCTGACCGCCGAACACGCCCCCGCCCACCGCCGCGCGCTGTGGGCGAGCTTCCCCCAGGTCGGCCCCGCCCTCGGCTTCCTGCTCGCCAACGGCATCACCCTGACCCTTTCGGCCACCCTGACGGACGCGCAGTTCCTGTCCTGGGGCTGGCGCGTACCGTTCTGGGCCGCCGGCGTCCTGGCCGCACTGGGCCTGCTGCTGCGCGGCCGGCTCACCGAGACCCCCGACTTCCGCAAGCTGGCCGACGGCGACACCCTCGCCACGCTCCCCCTGGCCGAGGTCGTCCGCGACCACTGGCGGCTGCTCCTGCTCACCGCCGGGGCGCTGTCGTTCGGCTACGCCGTCTTCTACGCGGTCACCACCTGGTCCCTGACCTACGGCACCGAACGGCTAGGCATCGACCGGACGGTCATGCTCGGCTGCGCCATGGCGGCGGTCACCGCCCAGGGCGCGACCACCCCGCTGGTCGCCCTCCTCTCCGACCGCTACGGACGCCGCCCGCTGTGCCTGGCCGGCTGCGCCGCCGTCACGCTGTGGATGTTTCCGCTGGTCGGCCTCCTGCAGTCCGGCCGCCCCGCCCTGATGCTGCTGGGCTTCGTCGTCGCCATGCTGGCTTTCGGCACTGCCTTCGGCTGCGTCGGCGCCTACCTCCCCGAGCTGTTCGAGGCCAGGGTGCGCTGCACGGGCGCGGCCGTCGGCTACAACCTGGCGGGCATCCTGGGCGGCGCCGTGACCCCACTGGTCGCCACGGCCGCGGCCCGGGGCAGCGGGACGCCCTGGGGCGTCGCGGCCTATCTGTCCGGCGTCGCCCTGCTCAGCATGGCCTGCTTCCTGCTGCTGCCCGAGACCCGCCCCGCGCCCGCCGTGCCCCCCGCCGCCGCCACCGGGACCGCCCCTGCCTGAGCGGGCACCGGCCGGGCACCGGCCCGGCACCGGCCCGGCACCTCCCCCGGAGGGAGGGGTCAGGCGCGGGCGCTCTCGCGGTCCTTGCCCTCCCCGGCCGCCGGCGCCGCCACGGCGGCCTCGGCGGCCTCCTCCCGCGCCTGCCGGGCCGAGGCCCGCAGGCTGGTGACGGTCGTGACGGCCAGCACCGCGCAGATGACGCCGAGCGAGACCGGGATGCTGATCTCGGGGACGGCGACGCCGTTCTCGTGCAGGGCGTGCAGGACGAGCTTGACGCCGATGAAGCCGAGGATGACCGACAGGCCGTAGGAGAGGTGGACCAGCTTCTTCAGCAAGCCGCCTATCAGGAAGTACAGCTGGCGCAGGCCCATGAGGGCGAAGGCGTTGGCGGTGAAGACGATGTACGGGTCCTGGGTGAGGCCGAAGATCGCGGGTATGGAGTCCAGCGCGAACAGCACGTCGGTGGTGCCGATCGCCAGCATGACGATCAGCATCGGCGTCATCAGCCGCTTGCCGTTCTCGGTGATGAACAGCTTCGTGCCGTGGTAGCGGTCGGTGGACGGGATGCGCCGCTCGACCAGCTTCAGGAAGCGGTTCTCCTCGAACTCCTCCTCGTCCTCGTCCGCCCGCGCCTCCTGGATGAGCTTCCACGCGGTCCAGATCAGGAAGGCGCCGAAGATGTAGAAGACCCACGCGAAGTTGGCGATGATCGCGGCGCCGGCGCCGATGAACACGGCGCGCAGGACCAGGGCGATCAGGACGCCCACCATGAGCACCCGCTGCTGGTAGACCCGCGGGACGGCGAACTTCGCCATGATCAGGACGAAGACGAAGAGGTTGTCGACGCTCAGCGACTTCTCCGTGATGAAGCCGGCGAAGAACTCACCGGCCGGAGCGCTGCCGCCGAAGACCCAGAGCCCCAGCCCGAAGAGCCCGGCCAGGGCCACCCAGACCGCCGTCCACACGCCCGCCTCTCTGACGGAGACCTCGTGCGGCTTGCGGCCTCCGATGAAGAAGTCGGCGGCGATGAGGGCACACAGACCGAGGATGGTCAGCGTCCACAGGGTCAGGGAAACGTCCACTGTTCCTCCGGTACGTCGTACGGGCGTACGGCAGTTCCCAGAACAGTACAGGAAAGCCCAAGGAATAGTAAAGAGAAACCCAAAACCCCAGCTCAGCGCCGCTTTACTCGCTAAATGCCATACGCCTTCCGGGCCTGCCCGACCTGCCACAGCACCTGCCGCAGCACCTCGCTCCCGGACGGCGCCAGCGACGGCTCGTACGTCCAGGAGTGCCCCACCCACGGGTCGGCGAGGTGGTCGTCGGGCACCGGCGTGACCCGCAGCAGCGAGCGCCACAGCGGGTCCAGCACGGGCCCGTACGCCCGGGCGTCCTCGCGGTCGGCGACCATCATCAGGTGCACGCCCACGGACGGCCCCTCGTCCGCGAGGTAGCGCAGCTGGGTCACGGAGCGGTCGTCGAAGCCGTGCGGGAAGTCGTTGACGATCAGCAGCTGCTCGGAGGTGTCGAGGTCGGGCGGCAGGGAGTCCACGGCTCCGCTGCGGACCGCCATCTGCACCAGGTCGACGCGCTGCGTCAGCCGCCCCAGCACCTCCGACACTCCCCGCGCCCCCGCCACGGGCGGCTCCTTCAGCGCCCCGTTCTCCAGCAGCGGGGCCAGCGCCGCGCCGGCCGCGCCCGCCGGGTCGATGACGTGGACCGAGTAGTCGCCGACGGGGTGGACGGCCAGCAGCCGCACGGCGTGGGCGACCGCGCAGTCCATGGCGAGCCGGCGCCGTCCGGCGGAGTCCACCAGGCTCGCGTCCGCCCCGCCCGCGAAGCGGCCGCTGTCGATCCACAGCCCGCGCTCCAACGGCAGCCGGACCAGCATGGGGATGCGCAGGTCCCTGCGCTCGGGCAGGTGCAGGTCCCCCAGCCGCAGCGCCATCGGCGTCTCCAGCGGGACCTGGTAGCCGTGCCACACCGGGCTGTCCCAGCGCGCGAAGGCGGGCGGCAGCGCGTGCTCGACGACCTCGGCCTCGGCGACGAGCCGGTCGAGGTCCCGGTCGAGGACGCCGCGCGCCTGCTCGACCAGCTGTGCCTGCCGGGAGCGCGCCTCCTCCCGGGCGGCGTCGGCGGCCGGGCCGACCCGGGTGCGCGGGTCGGACAGCACCCGGTCCAGCTCCTGCTCCAGGCGCGACTCCGCGAAGTCGACCGCGCTGCGGTAGGCGGCGGCCGCGCGGGCCAGGTCCTCGAACATGCCCCAGACCTGGTTGTAGAGCCGCTCGTTCATGGTCCAGCCCGTGGCGTCGCCCGCCACCGGCTGGTACGGCTGTCCCGGCCCGGCGGCCGGGGCGGCGGGCGCCGGCTCCGGCGGCGCCGAGGTCCGGCGGCCGGGGTGGCGGTAGCTGATGGGGCCCGGGGCGGGTGCCGCCGGCTCGGGGACGGGACCGCCGCCGCCCGACGGAGCGCCGCCTCCGGCCGTAGCGCCGCTCCCCGTCGTGGCGGACGGCACCGCAGGGTCGTGGCCGGCCACGGCAGCCCGGTCGTCCGCGGGGCCGCCGCCCGCCGGCGCCACCCGCCGCGCGGCGTCGCCGCCGACCTGCGCGGGCGGAGCGGAGACCGCGCGGGACGCGCCCTGGGCGACCGCGTCCTCGATGCGGGCCGCCGTCTCGGCCGCCCGGGGCAGCCCCTGGTCGTGCAGCATGGCGGTCAGGCCGCCCGCGTACCCCTGGCCGACCGCCCGTACCTTCCAGGCGTCCTGCCTGCGGTAGAGCTCCAGGGCGACGACCGCCGACTCGGCGTCCAGGCCGGTGACGGTGTAGCTGGCCAGCTCCGTGCCGTCGGTGCCGGTGACGGCGACGAAGGGGGCGGCCAGCGCCCCGAAGCGGCCGGGGCCCGACGGTCCGGAGGGCAGGGCGAGCAGCACATTGACCCGGTGCGCGGCCTCCGGGAGGGCGTCCAGGTCGATCGCCAGCCGGTGCTCGGCGGCGGCCTGCCGGGACACCTCCAGGCCCGGCAGCCTCGGCGATGCGGGGTGAGCGACCCATTCATCGCCCGGAACCCTGCCGTCCGCGTCGCCGAGCGTCGCTCCCGCCATCACCGGTTGGCCCGCCGAGACCCGGATCTCCAGTCGGGTCCCGGACAGCGGGTGGTTCTGCCCCCGCACCAGCTCGGCCGTCATCGCCGCTTCCCCCTCGTTGTGTCGTGCTCGCTGTGCCGAGGGCCCGGCGGATGCACCGCCGGGCCCGGTTGCCGCTTGTCGGGACGCTCGTGGCGGCCCGAACGGTTACAGGACGGTCTGGATCTCCGCCAGCAGGTCCTGGAAGGTCCGGCCGTTGGCCGGGGTGCCGATGGCCGTCATCTGCCAGCCGTTGCCCACCCGGTGCACCTTCGCCATGATCTGGGCGGTGTACGGGCCGCCGCCGTCCAGGGTGTAGCGCGCGAGCTCCTGGCCGGTGGTCTCGTCGACCAGGCGGCAGAAGGCGTTCTGCACCTCGGCGAAGGTCTGCCCGGTGAAGGAGTTCACCGTGAAGACGATGTTGTTGACGTGCACGGGGACGCGCTGCAGGTCGACGAGGACGGCCTCGTCGTCGCCGCCCTGGCCCGCGCCGCCGACCAGGTTGTCGCCCGTGTGGCGCACCGAGCCGTCCTTGCTGACCAGCTGCTGGAAGAAGGCCACGTCGACCGGCTGCTTGTCGGCGAAGAGCACCGCCGACGCGTCGAGGTCGATCTCCCGCGTACGCGACCCGAACAGTCCGCGGCGAGGGGCCGCCTGCCAGCCCAGCCCCATCCGCACCGCGGTCAGGGTGCCCCCGTCGGCCTTCTGCAGGCTGATGCCCTGGCCCTTGGACAAGTTGACCGTCACGCGCGTCCCTCTCGTTCGTTCATCCCCGTGACCGCGCCGTCCGCGCGGTCTTCTTGAACGACCCTATGCACAGGCGGGCGCGGGGTACGCACCCGAGGGGGGCATTGTGGCGGTCTTGCAACATGCCCCGCCACACATCTCGTATGCTGCCCCGCTTCGCGTACGCCACCCCACCCGCTGCGCCCGGCGCGTCACGGACCGTCAGGCCAGACCGGCCTCGCGCATCTGCCGCAGCTCCTTCTTCAACTCGCCCACCTCGTCGCGCAGCCGTGCCGCGACCTCGAACTGCAGCTCCGCCGCCGCCGCCCGCATCCGGTCGGTCATGTCCTCGATGAGCTGGGCCAGCTCCGCAGCGGGGCGGTCCGTGGGCACGGCCGCCGCCTTGGCCTTGCCGCGCGCCTTGCCCTTGGCCGCCGGCACCGGGGCCTTGCCCTTGTCCTTGTCGCCCTTGCGGTAGCCCGTGCCCAGGAGCTGCTCGGTGTCGAGCTCCTCGCGGGCGAGCGTGGCGACGATGTCGCCGATCTTCTTGCGCAGCGGCTGGGGGTCGATGCCCCGTTCCTTGTTGTAGGCGATCTGCTTCTCGCGGCGGCGGTTGGTCTCCTCGATGGCCTTCTCCATCGCCGGGGTGATCTTGTCGGCGTACATGTGCACCTGGCCGGAGACGTTGCGCGCCGCGCGCCCGATGGTCTGGATCAGGGACGTGCCGGAGCGCAGGAAGCCCTCCTTGTCGGCGTCGAGGATGGCCACCAGCGACACCTCGGGCAGGTCGAGGCCCTCGCGCAGCAGGTTGATGCCCACCAG
The DNA here is from genome assembly GCF_014655595.1 of Streptomyces griseocarneus. Taxonomy (GTDB): domain Bacteria; phylum Actinomycetota; class Actinomycetes; order Streptomycetales; family Streptomycetaceae; genus Streptomyces; species Streptomyces griseocarneus. Next base: position 129,076 of record NZ_BNBL01000009.1, read on the forward strand.
CACGTCGAACTCGCCGGCCCGCAGCTCGCGCAGCAGCTCCACGCGGCGCAGGGTGTCGACGTCGCTGTGCAGGTAGCGCACCTGGATGCCCAGCTCGAGGAAGTAGTCGGTGAGGTCCTCGGCCATCTTCTTGGTCAGCGTCGTCACCAGGACGCGCTCGTCCCGCTCGGTGCGCGTGCGGATCTCGTGCACCAGGTCGTCGATCTGGCCCTCGGTCGGCTTGACGACGACCTCCGGGTCGACCAGGCCGGTGGGGCGGATGATCTGCTCGACGAAGCCCTTGCCGCGCGAGAGCTCGTACTTCCCGGGCGTCGCGGAGAGGTAGACGGTCTGCCCGATGCGCTCGGTGAACTCCTCCCATTTCAGCGGGCGGTTGTCCATGGCCGACGGCAGCCGGAAGCCGTGCTCGACCAGCGTGCGCTTGCGGGAGGCGTCGCCCTCGTACATCGCCCCGATCTGCGGGACCGTCACGTGCGACTCGTCGATGACGAGGAGGAAGTCCTCGGGGAAGTAGTCGAGCAGGGTGTTCGGCGGGGAGCCGGGCTCGCGGCCGTCCATGTGCAGCGAGTAGTTCTCGATGCCCGAGCAGGAGCCGACCTGGCGCATCATCTCGATGTCGTAGGTGGTGCGCATGCGCAGCCGCTGGGCCTCGAGGAGCTTGCCCTGCTTCTCCATGCGGGCGAGCGTCTCCTCCAGCTCGGCCTCGATGCCCGCGACGGCCTTCTCCATCCGCTCCGCGCCGGCGATGTAGTGGCTGGCGGGGAAGACGTACAGCTCCTGGTCGTCGGAGATGACCTCGCCGGTGAGCGGGTGGAGCGTGGAGAGCGCCTCGATCTCGTCGCCGAACATCTCGATCCGGACGGCCAGTTCCTCGTAGACCGGGAAGATCTCGATGGTGTCGCCGCGCACCCGGAACGTGCCGCGGGTGAAGGCGACGTCGTTGCGCGTGTACTGGATCTCCACGAAGCGGCGCAGCAGCTGGTCCCGGTCGATCTCCTGGCCGACCTTCAGCGGCACCATGCGGTCGACGTACTCCTGGGGCGTGCCCAGGCCGTAGATGCAGGAGACGGACGCCACCACGACTACGTCACGCCGGGTGAGCAGCGAGTTCGTGGCGGAGTGGCGCAGCCGCTCGACCTCCTCGTTGATGGAGGAGTCCTTCTCGATGTACGTGTCCGACTGGGGGACGTACGCCTCGGGCTGGTAGTAGTCGTAGTACGAGACGAAGTACTCGACGGCGTTGTTGGGCAGCAGCTCGCGGAATTCGTTGGCGAGCTGTGCCGCGAGGGTCTTGTTCGGCGCCATGACGAGCGTCGGCCGCTGCAGCTTCTCGATCATCCACGCCGTGGTCGCCGATTTGCCGGTGCCGGTCGCACCCAGCAGGACGACGTCCTTCTCGCCTGCCCGGATGCGCCGCTCCAGGTCAGCGATGGCCGTCGGCTGGTCACCGCTGGGCTGGTAGGAGCTGACGACCTCGAAAGGCGCCACCTTGCGTTCGATCTTCGATACGGGCCGCATGAGACCACCGTACGGCTCACCACTGACAACGGCCTCGCCCCGGCCGTTCGGCCCCCGTTTTCCGGGCCCGTCGCGGGCGAACGCGCGGCGAAGAGTGGGCAAAGGGTCCTTCGTCTGGGTGCCCTGCCCGTCGCGATCGCGTAGGTGTTTCGTGTACGACTTTCCGTGCACCAGGTACGACTTTCCGTACACGCTGGCCGGGCGCGAGCGCCGCGCCCGGTCCGGACGCCACGAGGAGCCGCCATGCGCATCCGTCCCGTCTCCACCGTGACCAGCGCACTTCTCGCCCTGTCCCTGACGACGCTCGCCTCCCTGTCCTCGGTCGGCCTCGCCGCCGCCCCGGCGGGCGCCACCACGCGCCCCGCCGAGCCGGTGGTCATCGGCCACCGCGGGGTGCCGGTCCAGGCGCCGGAGAACACCCTGGCGTCCATCGACAGGGCCGCCCGGCTGGGCACCGTCTGGGTGGAGAACGACGTCCAGCGCACCAAGGACGGCGCGCTGGTCGTCATGCACGACACCACCCTGGAGCGGACCACCGACGTGAAGCGGCTCTACCCCCGGCGCGCGCCGTGGAAGGTCTCCGACTTCACCCTCGCCGAGATCCGCACGCTGGACGCCGGAAGCTGGTACGACCGCCGCTTCAAGGGCGAGCGGGTGCCGACCCTCGACCGCTACCTGCGCCGGGTCGACCACAACCGGCAGAAGCTGCTGCTGGAGGTGAAGGCGCCGGAGCTCTACCCCGGCATCGAGCGGCAGATAGTCGCGGAACTGCGCCGCGCCGGCTGGCTCGACGCGGCGCACGTCAGAGGCAGGCTGGTCGTCCAGAGCTTCAACGCCTCCTCCCTGAGGACCCTGCACACGCTCCGCCCCGACCTCAAGAAGGGCTTCCTGGGCGCCCCCAAGGCGTCCGAGCTGCGCTCCTACGCCGCCTTCGCCGACCAGATCAACCCGAGCTACAAGAACGTCACCCCCGCCTGGCTGCGCTCGGTCCACGCCCTCAAGGGCCCGCACGGCCGGCCGTTGGAGGTCTCGGCGTGGACCGTCGACGACGCCGACGAGGCGGTCTCCCTGGCCCGGATGGGCGTCGACGGCATCATCACCAACGCCCCGCACGTCATCGCGGACGCCCTGTCCGACGACGCGGACGACCCCTCGTTCCTCGACGGGCTGCCGGACGTGTCCGACGCGGAGAAGGCCCTGGACAGCGCGCTGTGAACCGCCGCTGATTCCCCGGAGGGGGGCGCTCCGGCCCGGCCGCCGGGCCGGAGCGCCCCCCTCCGTCCGCCGCTGCGGCGGCTCGTGACCGATTGTCAGTGGCAGCCCCTAGCGTTCCCCCCAAGTCGAGACCGGCCGCCGTGGCCGGTGGGAGAGGGGCATTGCCATGGCGGGGAACACGACGTACCTGGAGCTGTCCCAGGACGGCGGCGGGGCGCACAAGTTCTACGAGGTGACGGTCGACGGCACGGCGGTGGCCGTGCGCTACGGGCGGATCGGCGCACCGGGACAGCTGCAGAGCTCGGTCTTCCCCACCGCCGAGAAGGCGCGGGCCGCGGCGGCGAAGAAGATCGGCGAGAAGGTGCGCAAGGGCTACGCGCCCGCCGTTCCCGGCAGCCGGCCGGCCCGGCCGGTGACGCGCCGCCAGGTCGCCTCCGCCCCCTCCACGGCCCGCGCGGTCGCCCCGGTCCTGTGGCGCTTCCGCACCGGCTCCGCCGCGTTCGGCATCCACATCGGCGAGGACCGCTGCTGGGTGGGCAACCAGGCCGGTGACGTCTACACCCTGGGTCACGACGGCGAGGTGCTCGCCCGCTACCGCCTGCCGGACGGCGTCAAGTGCCTGGTGGCGGACGACTTCTGGATCTACGCGGGCTGTGACGACGGCACGGTGTACGACCTGTCCGCCAAGGTGCCCTTCGCGGCCTACGAGATCGCCTCCGACGTCGACATCTTCTGGCTCGACATCCATGAGGGCGTCCTCAACGTCGCCGACCGCGACGGCGGCCTCACCGTCATCGACCACGAGGACGAGTACCAGTGGTCGCGCAGGAGCTCCGGCCAGGCGGCCTGGATGGTGCGCCGGGACGAGCGCGCGGTCTACCACGGCCACAGCGCCGGCGTGACCGCGTACGCCCAGGACGGCGGCGGCGAGCTGTGGCACACGCGGACCACCGGCTCCGTGCTCTTCGGCTGGCAGGAGGCGCACGCGGTGTACGCGGGGACCAACCGCAGCGTCGTCCAGCGCCTGTCCAAGGCCGACGGCGCCGTGGAGGCCACGTACCGCTGCGACGCGGCGGTCTACTCCTGCGCCACCGCCCCGGACGGCCGCTACGTCTTCGCCGGCGACTCCTCCTCGTCCGTGTACTGCTTCGCGGCGGACGGCACGCGGCTGTGGAAGCTCGGTACGGGCGGCGGCTCGGCGCTGTCCATGCAGTACCTCGACGAGAAGCTCTACATGGTCACCACCGACGGCTCCCTGGTCTGCGCCGACGCCTCGGAGAGCGCCATCGCGGCCGCGCGGGCCGGCACGGTCCCCGTGCCGGTGGACATCAAGTCGGCGGCCGCGCTGCCCACGTACGCCCCCGCCACCACGGTCGCCACGGTCTGTGCCCCGCCCGCCTCCGGCATCGTGGTCGAGTGCGTCCAGGAAGGCGGCCGGCTCCGTGTCCACGTCGTCTCCGACGGCTACGAACCCACCTGGAACGTCCAGTTCCCCCGCCACATACGCCAGGCCGGCGCCCGCTACGTCGTCGAGGCCCTCTCCCCCACGGCGTCCGGCTTCTACCGCGTGCGCGGCGAGATCCAGCGCCTGCTCTGACGCCCGGCACCGCCCGCCCGGGTGGATCCTGGGAGTGGGAGATGGTGCGCCATGCGTACGGGCAACGAACCGAGCACCGCCCGCAGCCCCCTGCGGCTGCGCTGCGGGCTCGCCGTATTCGGACTGGTGTGCGCCGCGGCCGGCACGGCGGCCTTCGCCGCCGCGGGCCGGATGGGGTGGGCGCTCGCCTGCGGGCTGCTACTGCTGGTGACCGTCGTCGACCTGATGGCGATCATCCGCCACATCCGGCAGGGCCCGCACTACCAGCCGGGCCGCGACGTCCCGCCCTACGAACCGGTCGACGAGGGACGACCGCGCCGCTAGCCCGCTCGAGCCGCCGCGGCCCCGGCAGCGCCCGCTACCGGCCGCCCGGTGGCGTCGCCTCCGGGCCTTGCGGGCCGCGCGCGGGCCCGCGCTCCCATGCCTCCTGAAGCGGCCGGGTCCGCTCGCCCAGTGCCTCGGCGTACGCGCCGACCCGTACGGCCTCGTTGAGGCCGAGGCGGCCGGAGAGGACCTCGCGGGCCATCTCCCGCAGGACCTCGCCGGCGCTTCCGTCGGCCAGGTGCCGCAGGGCCCGGTGGACGACGCGGGCCTGCGTCTCGTCGCGGCCGGGGGCGAGGAACTCCTCGTGGCCGACTTCTCGTTCACCCATGGGGTCGCTCCTGGCTCAGACTGCCGGGTGGTCGTAGCTCGCGCGGGGCAGGGGAAAGGCGTTGAGCCTGGCCGTGATGTCACCGCCGACGCGCTCGATCGCGGCGTAGCCGGCGCTCACGCTCACCTGGGCGGCGTTGACGAGGTGGGTCATCCGCCCCCACTCCTTGAGGATGATCCTGGCCTCCGCCGCTCCCAGCGCGTATCCCATCGCGGCGGCCCAGCCGGTCCATCCGGCGGCCGTGGAGGCGGCGGCCGCGATGGCCGCGGTGACCACGGCGTCGACGATCGCGCCGATGCACTGGCTGACGGCCTCGGCGGCGACGGCGACCGACTGCGCGATGGCCACGTATTCACCGCTCATCGTGTACAGGGAATCGCGGAATTCCTCGAGGTTCCTCCGCAGGGCGTCGAAATAGAGGAATGCCGAGTCGGCGGCGTTGCCGTGCCAGCTCGCGTCGATCGTGGCGTTGCCCGACTCGAGGTTGCGGGCCAGGGCCTCGCAGGACCGGCCGAGGTTCCGCCAGGCCTGGGAGCATTCGGCGTAGGCCTTCCAGTTCCCGGCGAAGATGTGCTGCGCCCATTCCACCGGGTCCTTGGGCAGCATCAGCTCGGCCAGTTTCAGCAGCCACGATCCGGGGCTGAGCACGTCGCCCACCGCGTTGATCGCCTTCATGGGATCGGTGAACTCGTCGGGTTCCGCCGGGGCCACGAGATACGTCGTGGGTTCCGCGACATCGGTGAAGGTCATGGCCGGCCCGGCCGCCTCACCGGCGGGCGGGCCGCGTCGAAGTCGGCGGCCACGTCCCTGTCGGTGTGCCGGTAATAGGACGCCGAGGCGCGTAACTCGTCCGAGGAATGCCGCAGAATGCCGGTGAGCCGTTGGAGGGCGCTCAGCACCTCGCCGCGTACGACGCCGTGGTATCCGGTCACGTCGGCCATCAGCCCTTTCTCCTCGGCGGGAACGTGCGTGAACATGCGGGCGTAGAGCAGCAGTTCCCCGGCGTCCTCCGCCCCTCTGCCGACCTGCCGGGAGAACTGCTCCAGCCGGCCGGTGTCCACCTGAAGTCCCACCGGTTCCTCCCCTTTTCGCGATGGACGCACCCCGCGTCCGACGGCAATGCGACGTCCCATGGCGACGTCACGCACTACGGCGTCACCAGCGCCAGCACGAGGCACAGCAGCGCGCCGACGCCTCCCACCCGTCGCAGCCACTTCACGGGCTCCGCCATGAGGGAGCGTCCGACCAACGCGCGGGCGGCGGCGAACTGGGCGATGGTCGTACGGCGGAACCCGACGACGATGGTCACCATGCCGTGGGCGGAGATGAGCATGCCGAAGAAGAAGAGGATCAGCCAGCCCCAGAAGGCCCGCATGCCGAGGAGGAAGTACTCGGAGGACTCGCGGTAGACGGTCACTCGTTCCCCGGGCACGTACCACCCGTCCACTTCGGCGTCCCTGCGCACGGTGCCGCCGCCGGCGGGGCGGTAGACGCCCCCGCAGACGCTCGACTCGTGAGTGTGGCCGTGCGCCGGGCGGATGCGGCAGTGGGCGACCGTCACGGTGCCCTTGTCGGCCGCGTAGCCGACGGCCTTCACGGCGTGCGTGACCGAGAGTTCCATGAGGGCGAGCCCGGCCAGGACGACGCAGAACCCGCCGAGGCGGGTCCGGTACCTCCGGCCGGGCGGGGGCGCGATCGGGCTCACGCCGAGCATTTCGGGCATGGCCATGAGTGCTCCCCTCACACCAGGTCCACTGACGCTGTCGAGGGCGCAACGCTACTCATCCGCGCCGGGCCTCCGGGGCGGCACGACGCCTTTCCGGCCCGCGGTCACGCGCGTCGCCGGGGCCCGGAAGGCCGGTACGAAGCCGCTTCCGGGCCGTCCGGCCCGTCCCGCGCGGCGCTGCGGGTCTCACCCGATATGACGAACGGGCCGGCCGCTGTCAGTCCTGGGCCGCCCGCCGCCGCAGGTCCTCCCACACCGCCCTGACCCGGGGTTCCAGCGTCTCGAGCGGGCCGTCGTTGTCGATGACGATGTCGGCGACGGCGAGCCGCTGCTCGCGCGTGGCCTGTGCGGCCATGCGGGCGCGGGCCTCGTCGGGAGCCATGCCGCGCTGCCGTACGAGGCGGTCGAGGCGGGTCCCGGTGCCGGCGTCGACGACCACGACGAGGTCGTAGAGGGGGGCGAGCCCGTTCTCGGCGAGGAGGGGGACGTCGTGGACGACGACGGCCGCCGCGTCCGCCGCCGCCTCGAGCTCGGCGGACCGGGCGCGGACGAGCGGGTGGACGATGGCGTTGAGGGCGGCGAGCCGGTCCGGGTCGGCGAAGACGATCGCGCCGAGCTTCGGGCGGTCGAGCGTGCCCTCGGGGGTGAGGACGCCGGGCCCGAACTCGGCGACGACCGCCGCGAGCCCGGGGGTGCCCGGCTCGACCACTTCCCGCGCGATCCTGTCGGAGTCGACGATCACCGCTCCGTACGAGGCCAGGAGCCGTGACACCTCGCTCTTGCCCGCGCCGATTCCGCCCGTGAGGCCCACCTTCAGCATGGGCCCACGCTATAGGGCACCCGGTCAGCGTCCGCCGTCGCCCTCCCTGTCGGCGAGGAAGCGCTCGAACTCCGCGCCCAGTTCGTCGGCGGAGGGCAGGTCCACGGGCTCGGCGACCAGGTTGCCGCGGGTCTCGGCGCCGGCCACGGCGTCGTACTGGTGCTCGAGGCCCCGGACGAGCGAGACGAGCTCCTCATCGCCTTCGGCGATCTGGCGCTCGATCTCCTCCTGCGTGCGCAGCGCGGCGTTGCGCAGGGAGTGGGCGGCGGTGGGCAGCACGAGGCCGGTGGCCGCGGTGATCGCCTCGAGGGCGGTGAGGGCGGCGTCGGGGTAGGGCGAGCGGGCGACGTAGTGCGGGACGTGGGCGGCGACGCCGAGGACGTCGTGGCCGGCCTCGGCCAGGCGGTACTCGATGAGGGACTCGGCGCTGCCGGGCACCTGGGCCTCGTCGAAGTAGCCGCGGTGACCGGGCATGAGGTCGGTGCGGTTGCCGTGCGGGGTGAGGCCGACCGGGCGGGTGTGGGGGACGCCCATGGGGATGCCGTGGAAGTTCACGGACAGGCGCACGCCGAGCCGCTCGATCAGCTGGCGCACGGCGGCGGCGAACCGCTCCCACTCCACGTCCGGCTCGGGGCCGCTGAGCAGGAGGAAGGGGGCGCCCGTGGCGTCCTGCACCAGGCGCAGCTCGATGGCCGGGGTCTCGTAGTCGGCCCACCGGTCGCGCTGGAACGTCAGCAGGGGGCGACGTGCCCGGTAGTCGATGAGCCTGTCGTGGTCGAAGCGGGCGACGACCTGGTGCGGCAGGCCGTCGAGCAGCCGCTTGACGATCAGGTCGCCCGTCTCACCGGCGTCGATGTAGCCGTCGAAGTGGTAGAGCATGACCAGACCAGCGGTGTCCTGAGCCAGGGCCAGGTCGGCCACGGCGAGCCCCTTGGGCTCCCATTCGTACAAACCCTGCGGATCCAACACAGTGACCGTTCCTCCTCATGTTCCGTACGGGGGAACGTCCTTGGAGGCCCCGGCCATTCCCGGGGAGGCCGGACTGCGGGCATGAGTAAGGCCCGCTCTCCAAGGAGAGCGGGCCTTACATCAGTCAGCTGTCAGCTGCTGCCGGTCAGAGCCTCAGCTCTGGCCGCCGGCGAGCTTCTCGCGCAGGGCGGCGAGGGCCTCGTCCGACGCCAGGGCGCCGGAGGTGTCGGCCGACTCCGAGGAGTACGAACCGCCGGAAGCCTGGCCACCGGCCTGCGGGGCGGCCTGGGCGCCCTCGGCCGCAGCCTCGGCGTCCGCCTCGCGGGACTTGATGACCTGCGCCTGGTGCTGCTCGAAGCGCTGCTGCGCCTCGGCGTACTGGCGCTCCCACTCCTCGCGCTGCTTCTCGTAACCCGGCAGCCAGTCGTTGGCCTCGGGGTCGAAGCCCTCGGGGTAGATGTAGTTGCCCTGGTCGTCGTAGGACGCGGCCATGCCGTACAGGGTCGGGTCGAACTCGACCACGGACGGGTCGGCACCGAAGGACTCGTTGGCCTGCTTCAGCGAGAGGCTGATGCGACGACGCTCGAGGTCGATGTCGATGACCTTGACGAAGATCTCGTCGTTGACCTGGACGACCTGCTCCGGGATCTCCACGTGGCGCTCGGCCAGCTCGGAGATGTGGACCAGGCCCTCGATGCCCTCGTCGACGCGCACGAACGCACCGAAGGGAACGAGCTTGGTGACCTTACCCGGGACGACCTGACCGATCTGGTGGGTCCGGGCGAACTGCTGCCACGGGTCTTCCTGGGTGGCCTTGAGCGACAGGGAGACGCGCTCGCGGTCCATGTCCACGTCGAGAACCTCGACGGTGACCTCCTGGCCGACCTCGACAACCTCGGACGGGTGGTCGATGTGCTTCCAGGACAGCTCGGAGACGTGGACGAGACCGTCGACGCCGCCCAGGTCCACGAAGGCACCGAAGTTGACGATGGAGGAGACGACGCCGGAGCGCACCTGACCCTTCTGGAGGGTGGTGAGGAAGGTCTGGCGGACCTCGCTCTGGGTCTGCTCCAGCCAGGCGCGGCGGGACAGGACCACGTTGTTGCGGTTCTTGTCCAGCTCGATGATCTTGGCCTCGAGCTCCTTGCCCACGTAGGGCTGGAGGTCGCGGACGCGACGCATCTCGACCAGGGAGGCCGGCAGGAAGCCACGGAGGCCGATGTCGAGGATGAGACCACCCTTGACGACCTCGATGACGGTACCGGTGACGATGCCGTCCTCTTCCTTGATCTTCTCGATGGTGCCCCAGGCGCGCTCGTACTGGGCGCGCTTCTTCGAGAGGATCAGGCGGCCTTCCTTGTCCTCCTTCTGGAGAACCAGGGCCTCGATCTCGTCGCCGACCTTGACGACCTCGTTCGGGTCGACGTCGTGCTTGATCGAGAGCTCGCGCGAGGGGATGACACCCTCGGTCTTGTAACCGATGTCGAGCAGGACCTCGTCCCGGTCGACCTTCACGATGACGCCGTCGACGATGTCGCCGTCGTTGAAGTACTTGATCGTCTCGTCGATCGCGGCGAGGAAGGCTTCCTCGTTACCGATGTCGTTGACCGCAACCTGCGGGGTGGTGGCGGTGGTCTCGGTGCTGCTCGTCATGTGGGAAAGGGCTCCGGTACGGACATTGAAGTCGTAGGCACTGCTACGCCGAGAGCCCGTATCGCACTGCCGAAGCCGGACAGCCTTGGAGACGCACTCTTCGAAAAGAGCCCTAAGACCCGTAAGAAACCGGGAGCGCCTCGACAACCGAGGGGACATACAACAAGTGCGAGCGCGGCCTGCTCCGTCTGAGGCGCGCAGGCCCGCAGCGCAACTTGTAGCATACGGGGGGAGCCGGACAGGGTCAATGCGCGAAGGCGCACACCCGGGACGAATCGCTCCAATTCCGGCACAACTTAGGTTTTGCGAGGCCACGAGGGCCCCGGCAGAGCCTCGGCAGCGCCCCAGCGTCATGCTCAGGCGAGAACCTGCGGCGAGAACCTGCGAAGATCGAGCACCAAAGATCGATCACCGAGGTGCGACCGCCGAGATGACCCAAGAATACGAGCCCGAGGCCACCCGCCGTGAGACCGGCGAGACGGAGAGCAGCCGGGCCAGCCGCGGCTGGTGGGACCGCAACGCGGACGAGTACCAGCGCGAACACGGCGGCTTCCTCGGCGACGACCGCTTCGTCTGGGGACCCGAGGGCCTGGACGAGGCGGAGGCCGCCCTGCTCGGCCCCGCGAGCGGCCTGAAGGGCCTGCGCGTCCTGGAGATCGGCGCCGGCGCCGCCCAGTGCTCCCGCTGGCTGGCCGCCCGGGGCGCCCGCCCGGTGGCCCTGGACCTCTCCCACCGCCAGCTGCAGCACGCGCTGCGCATCGGCGTCGGCTTCCCGCTGGTGGAGGCCGACGCCGGGGCACTGCCCTTCGCGGACGGCTCCTTCGACATGGCGTGCTCGGCCTACGGAGCGGTGCCGTTCGTCGCCGATCCGGTCCGCGTGATGCGCGAGGTGCACCGGGTGCTGCGGCCCGGCGGCCGCTGGGTCTTCTCCGTCACCCACCCCATCCGCTGGGCCTTCCCGGACGAGCCCGGCCCGGAGGGCCTGTCGGTGGCCGCCTCCTACTTCGACCGCACCCCTTATGTGGAGCAGGACGACGAGGGCCGGGCCGTCTACGTCGAGCACCACCGCACGCTCGGCGACCGGGTGCGCGACGTGGTGGCGGGCGGATTCCGCCTGGTCGACCTGGTCGAGCCCGAGTGGCCGGCCTGGAACCACCAGGAGTGGGGCGGCTGGTCCCCCCTGCGCGGCAACCTCATCCCGGGCACGGCGATCTTCGTCTGCGAGCGGGACTGACGCACCGGGCCGGGCCCGGCCCCGCCGGGGCGGGCCCCGCGCCCTCGGCGAGACTGGGTGCGTGACCCGCACCGACGCCCCCGCGACCCGCACCGACGCCCTGCACCGGCTGCCCGTACGAGCGGCCCTGCCCGACCTCGCCCGGGCCCTCGACGACCACGGCGCGGCCGTCCTGTGCGCCCCGCCCGGCACCGGCAAGACCACCCTGGTGCCGCTGGTCCTGGCCGGACTGGCGGCCGCCGGGCAGGACACCGCTCCTTCCGCCCCGGTGCGCCGCGTCGTGGTCGCGGAGCCGCGCCGGATCGCCGCGCGCGCCGCCGCCCGCCGCATGGCCTGGCTGCTGGGCGAGGAGGTCGGCGGCCGGGTGGGCTTCACCGTCCGCGGCGAGCGGCGTGCCGGACCCGCCACCGTGGTCGAGGTCGTCACCACCGGCGTGCTGCTGCAGCGCCTGCAGCGCGATCCCGAGCTCGCCGGGATCGACACGGTCGTCCTCGACGAGTGCCACGAGCGCCATCTGGACGCCGACACCGCCGCCGCCTTCCTGCTGGACGTGCGCGCGGCCCTGCGCCCGGAGCTGCGGCTGGTCGCGGCGTCCGCCACGACGGACGCCGAGGGCTGGGCCCGCCTGCTGGGCGACGCGCCCGTCGTCGAGGCCCGGGGCGTCTCGCACCCGGTGGAGGTGGTCTGGGCCCCGCCGCGCCGCCCGGTGCGGCCGCCGCACGGGATGCGCGTGGACCCCGCCCTGCTCGAGCACGTCGCCGCCGTCGTCCGCCGGGCGCTGGACGAGCGCGAGGGCGACGTCCTGTGCTTCCTGCCCGGCGTGGGCGAGATCGGGCGTGTCGCGGGTCTGCTGGGCGGGGCGGGGGCGCCGGGCGGCGCGGAGGTGCTGCAGGTGCACGGCAGGGCGCCGGCCGCCGTGCAGGACGCGGTGCTGGCGGGCGGCTCGGGGACGCGGCGGGTGGTGCTGGCGACGTCGGTGGCGGAGTCGAGCCTGACCGTGCCGGGGGTGCGGGTCGTGGTGGACGCGGGTCTGGCGCGGGAGCCGCGGACGGACCACGCCCGGGGCCTGAGCGCGCTGACGACCGTACGGGCGTCCCGCGCCTCGGCCCGGCAGCGGGCCGGCCGCGCCGGGCGCGAGGCGCCGGGGACGGTGTACCGGTGCTGGGCGGAGGCGGACGAGACGCGGCTGCCGGCGTTCCCGGCCGCGGAGATCACGGTCGCGGACCTGACGGCGTTCGCCCTGCAGGCCGCCTGCTGGGGCGACCCGCTCGCGTCCACCCTCGTGCTCCTCGACGCGCCGCCGGCCGGCGCGCTCGGCGCCGCGCGCGCCGTTCTGACGGCCACGGGTGCCGTCGACGCCGAGGGGCGCCCCACCGACCGGGGCCGCCGGATGGCGCGGCTGGGGGTGCACCCGCGTCTGGCGCGCGCCCTTCTGGACGGCGCGCGGGAGGTGGGCGCGCGCCGCGCGGCGGAGATCGTGGCGCTGCTGAGCGAGGAACCGCCCCGCGAGTACGGCGACGACCTGGCGGCCGCCTGGCGCTCCGCCCGCCGCGGCGGTGACGCCTACGGCGCCCGGTGGCGGGCGGAGGCGCGCCGGCTCGAGGGCTCGCTGCGGGCCGTCACCGACGAGGCCGCGGCCCCCCGGACGCGTACGGACGACACGCCGGCGGCCGGAGGGCTCACCGACGACGCGGCGGCGGGCCTGGTCGCGGCCCTGGCCTTCCCCGAGCGGGTGGCGCGGGCGCGCGGCGAGAGTGCGTATCTGATGGTGTCGGGAACGGGCGCCGAGCTGGGCGACGGCTCGCGGCTGCGCAGCGCGCCCTGGCTCGCGGTGGCCGTGGCCGACCGGCCGGTCTCGGCCGCCTCCGCCCGGGTGCGCCTGGGCGCCGTGATCGACGAGGACACGGCGAGGGCGGCAGCCGGGGCGCTGTTCGCCGAGGGCGAGGAGGTGGCGTGGTCGGCCGGGCGGCGCGACGTGGTGGCCCGGCGCGTGGCGCGGCTGGGCGCCGTGGAACTGGCCTCGAGCCCGCTGCCCGCGCCGGATCCCCGGCTCGTACGGGCCGCGCTGCTCGAGGGCCTGCGGGCCGAGGGGGTGGGGCTGCTGCGCTGGGGCGCGGAGGCGGCCGCCCTGCGGCAGCGGCTGGCGTTCCTCCACCGTGAGCTGGGCGAACCCTGGCCGGACGTCTCGGAGGCCGCGCTGCTGGAGCGGGCCGACGAGTGGCTGGGGACGGAGCTGGACCGGGCGCGACGGCGCGCGGACCTCGAGCGGGTGGACGCGGGCGCGGCACTGCGGAGCCTGCTGCCGTGGGCGACCGGGGAGGCGGCGCGCCTGGACGAGCTGGCGCCGGAGCGCCTCGAGGTGCCCAGCGGCTCGCGGATCCGGGTGGACTACGGGGGTGATCAGCCCGTGCTGGCGGTCAAGCTGCAGGAGCTCTTCGGGCTGGAGAACACGCCGCGGGTGGCGGGCGGGCGCGTGCCCGTCCTGGTCCACCTGCTGTCGCCGACCGGGCGGCCCGCCGCCGTCACGGCCGACCTGGCGTCGTTCTGGAAGGACGGATACCGGGCGGTACGGGCCGAGCTGCGCGGCCGATACCCCCGGCATCCGTGGCCCGAGGACCCTTCCACGGCCACGGCGACGCGCCGCACCACCGCGCGCCGCCCTTGAGCAACCGCCGCCCGGCCGTCGCCGGGGCGGTCAGGGGAGGTACCGCTCGACTGCCGCCGCCCCCTCTTCCTCGATGAGGCGCTTGGCCTGCTCCACGCGTTCGGGTGTCACGTCCCGGCCGGAGGCCATGACCAGGTCCTCGGGGTCGAAGGGCCGCTCGCCGCCGGTGTAGAGCCGGCGCGGGCGGGACGTGGTGGACGTGTCCTCGGGACTCTCCTTCACGGCGAGCCTCCTCTGCTCAGCGCCCCCTCGCCGGGGGTCGGCCGTTCGGGTTTCCCTCCATCGTGTGCCACTTCTGTTGCGGGCGCACGCCGATCTCGGGCCTCGAGGACGAGCGCCGCGGCGAGCAGCGCGAGGCCGAGGGCGAGCAGGCCCAGGGGGAGGTGGCGGGTGAGAAGGAGGACGAGCTGCCGCTGGCCCTTGACCGTGGCGACGGTGTGGGCGACGTAGTCGGGGCGGATCTTCACGTGCCCGGCGAAGGCGGTGATGGGCTTCTTCTCCGGGTGGCCGGTCCAGCGCATCTCCTCGCGGTGGATCTCCTCGCCGTTGACGGGGGCGCCGGTGACGGGGTCGACCCAGAACATGCGCCGGGTGGTGTACCAGCGCTCGAGCCCGAGCTGCCGGACGGTGTCGGGGGTGATACCGAGCGGCAGCTGCCTGGGGAGCGGCACCTCGGTCCACGGGATCGTCTGTTCGAAGTAGTAGACGTCCAGGCCGCGGAAGGTGCGGGTGCCCTTGTAGTGGATGGGGGCGGAGGTGCGGGTCATCATGCCGAAGTAGCGGTAGTCGCGCTTCTCGACGAGGAAGGGCCACTTGAACTCGATGCCGTCGCGGCGCACGGGGGTGTCGTCGACGTGTTCGCCGCCCGCGTGGACGGGCTGCTGGCTGTGGGCGTCGAAGACGTAGCGCTCGGGGATGCGGGAGACCATCGCGCCGTCGGGTCCGGCGGCGTGGGTGAGGGTGTCCCAGACGACGACGTCCCGGCCGGTGGCGGCCTTGACGCGGCGGGCCTGTTCGACGTTGCCCTTGACGGTCTGGACCATGGTGACCTTGGGGACCCGACGGGGCTCGAGCGTGGCGTAGTCGATGAGGGTGGCGTCCTTCGCCTCCAGGACGACCGCCTGGTAGTGGCCGGCCGGGACCTTGGCCAGGCGGGGGAAGGCGTACCAGCGCAGCAGGGGTGACAGGGCCGTGCAGAACACGGCGAGGGCCAGCAGGACCAGGCTCGCTCGGCGGCGCACGGCGGTCCCCCCTTTTAAGGGTGCGCGGGCGGGGAGGACAGCAGGGGCTCGGGGGAGGTCTCGCCGCCGGGCGGCCCGAGGGCGGTGACGGCGAGGACGAGGGCGAGGGCGGCGGCCAGTCCGGCGGCCGCGGCGGCCAGTGCGCGCATGCGAAGCCTCCCGGCGGGATTCCCCGGACCTGACGAGGCGTCAGGAATGGGCACGGTAGCAACGCGCGCCGCGGATGAGAACCACGCGCGCGAGAACCCCCACGGCCCCCACGCCCACGGCCGCCCCGGGAACGCGCACGGCCCCTCCTCCCGCGGGGAAAGAGGGGCCGTACATCACAGGGGCGCGATCAGTGCGCCGCGGACTCCCAGTCCGCGCCGACACCCACCGACACGTCCAGCGGCGCCCGCAGCTCGACGGCACCGGCCATCTCCCGGCGGACCAGCTCCTCCACCCGCTCCCGCTCCCCCGGCGCGATCTCGAGCACGATTTCGTCGTGCACCTGCAGCAGCATCCGGGAGCTGAGCCGCTCGCTCTCCAGCGCCACGGCCACCCGCAGCATCGCGATCTTGACGATGTCGGCGGCCGTGCCCTGGATCGGGGCGTTGAGCGCCATCCGCTCGGCCATCTCACGACGCTGGCGGTTGTCGCTGTTGAGGTCCGGCAGATAGCGGCGGCGGCCCAGCATCGTCTCGGTGTAGCCCGTGGCCCGGGCTTCCTCCACGACGCGCTGCAGATAGTCGCGCACCCCGCCGAACCGCTCGAAGAACGTGTCCATCAGACGACGGGCCTCGTCGGGCGCGATGTTCAGCTGCTGCGAGAGGCCGAACGCCGACAGGCCGTAGGCCAGGCCGTACGACATCGCCTTGATCTTGCGGCGCATCTCGGGGTCGACGTCGCTCTTGGCGACGCCGAACACCTGGGAGGCGACGGTGGTGTGCAGGTCCTCCCCCGAGAGGAACGCCTCGATCAGGCCCTCGTCCTCGGACAGGTGGGCCATCACGCGCAGCTCGATCTGGCTGTAGTCGGCCGTCATCAGCGACTCGAAGCCCTCGCCGACCACGAAGCCGCGGCGGATCGCCCGGCCCTCGTCCGTGCGCACCGGGATGTTCTGCAGGTTGGGGTCCGTGGAGGACAGCCGGCCCGTCGCCGCCACCGTCTGGTTGAAGGTGGTGTGAATACGGCCGTCGGGCGCGATCGCCTTGATCAGCCCCTCGACCGTGGAGCGCAGCTTGGACTGCTCACGGTGACGCAGCATGATCACCGGGAGCTCGTTCTCCGTCTGGGCCGCGAGCCAGGCCAGGGCGTCGGCGTCCGTGGTGTACCCGGTCTTGGTCTTCTTCGTCTTCGGCAGGCCCAGCTCCCCGAAGAGCACCTCCTGCAGCTGCTTGGGCGAGCCCAGGTTGAACTCCCGGCCCGCCGCCGCGTGCGCCTCCGCCACCGCCTGCTGCACCGCGGCCGCGAACTGCTGCTCCATCCGCTCCAGCCAGCCCCGGTCCGCGGCGATGCCCGACCGCTCCAGGTCCGACAGCACCGCGCTGGTCGGCAGCTCCACGTCCGTGAGCAGATCCGCCGCGCCCACCTCCTTGACCCGGCCCGCGAACGCGTCCCCCAGGTCCAGGACCGTACGGGCCCGGCCCATCAGGGCGTCCGCCTCGGCCTGCTCGTCGGCGCCGAAGGCCAGCTGCCCGTCACCGGCCGCGGCCGTGGCCAGCTCACGGCCCAGGTACTCCACCGACAACGCGTCCAGGGCGAAGGACCGGCGGCCCGGCTTGACCAGATAGGCGGCCAGCGCGGTGTCCATCACCACGCCCTCGACCACCCAGCCGTGATCGGCGAAGACCCGCATCACGGCCTTCGCGTCATGCATCACCTTCGGCCGCGCCCCGTCCGCGATCCACGCGGCGAACGCCCGCTCGTCGGCCTCGTCCAGCTCCGCCGGGTCGAACCAGGCCGCCGGGCCCTCGCCCGTGGCCAGAGCCACCTCCTCGACCCGGCCCGCACCGCGCGACCAGGTGTCGGTGACGGCCACGCCCAGCGGGCCCGCGCCGTGCTCGGCCAGCCACGGCGCCAGCTCTCCCGTGCCCAGCACGGTCCCGTCCACCTCGGCGCCCGCCTCCACGGCCGGCTCCTCGGCGGACTCCCCGCCCGGGTCGGCGGCCAGCAGACGGTCCCGCAGGCCCTGGTTGCGGATCTCCAGCCGCTCCAGGAACGACACCAGCGCCAGCCGGTCGTACGCCTGGCGCTCCAGGTCGTCCGGGTGCGTGGACAGCTTCACGTCCCGCACCATCTCCGTCAGCCGGCGGTTGAGCTTGACCGCCTCCAGGTGATCCCGCAGATTCTGCCCCGCCTTGCCCTTGACCTCCTCGACGCGCTCCACCAGCTCCGCGAACGAACCGAACTGGTTGATCCACTTCGCGGCCGTCTTCTCGCCCACGCCCGGGATGCCCGGCAGGTTGTCCGACGGGTCGCCGCGCAGCGCCGCGAAGTCCGGATACTGCTGCGGCGACAGGCCGTACTTCTCCACGACCTTCTCCGGCGTGAAACGCGTCAGCTCCGAGACGCCCTTCGTCGGATACAGCACCGTCACCGCATCGGTGATCAGCTGGAACGCGTCCCGGTCGCCGGTGACGATCGAGACCTCGAAGCCCTCCGCCTCCGCCTCCGTGGCCAGCGTGGCGATCACGTCGTCGGCCTCGAAGCCGTCCACGGCGAAGCGCCGCACGCTCATCGCGTCCAGCAGCTCGCCGATCAGCGTCACCTGCCCCTTGAACTCGTCCGGGGTCGCCGAACGCGTCGCCTTGTAGTCCGGGAACTCCTCCGAGCGCCACGTCTTGCGCGAGACGTCGAACGCCACCGCGAAGTGCGTGGGCCGCTCGTCACGCAGCGTATTGGCCAGCATCGACGCGAAGCCGTACACCGCGTTCGTCGTCGTGCCGGACGAGGTCGTGAAGTTCTCCGCGGGCAGCGCGAAGAACGCCCGGTACGCCATGGAGTGCCCGTCCATCAACAGCAGACGGGGGCGGCCTCCCTCCACTGCCTCGGTGCCGGTCGTCTCGTTCGTCTTCGATGCCTTTGCTGCCACGCCCCCGATCCTGCCACGGACCACTGACAATCCCGGCCACACCGCCCTCGCCCCCACGCCCTCCGCACCCCGTGCAAGGATCGGCACCGTACGCGCGCCCGCGCGCACCACCGACCCGCTCAAGGGGGAGCGAGATGGCAGGCACACCGCCCACCGGCGATCCCGTACAGGACGCACCCGACGTCACCGCCCCGCAGCACGCCGCCGCCGGCCTGCCCGCCATCGCCCACACACTGCGCATCGCCCACGAACAGATGGGCGTACGCCGCACCGCGCTCACCCTCCTCAAGGTCAACCAGAAGGACGGCTTCGACTGCCCCGGCTGCGCCTGGCCCGAACCCGACAAGCGCCACGCCGCCGAATTCTGCGAGAACGGCGCCAAGGCCGTCGCCGAGGAAGCCACCCTGCGCCGCGTCACCCCCGCCTTCTTCGCCGACCACCCCGTCGCGAGCCTCGCCGGACGCAGCGGCTACTGGCTCGGCCAGCAGGGCCGCCTCACCCACCCCATGTACCTCGCCGAAGGCGCCGACCACTACGAACCCGTCAGCTGGGAACGCGCCTTCGACATCATCGCCGAAGAGCTCCACGCCCTGACCGGCCCCGACGAAGCCGTCTTCTACACCTCCGGCCGCACCAGCAACGAAGCCGCCTTCCTCTACCAGCTCTTCGCCCGCGAATTCGGCACCAACAACCTGCCCGACTGCTCCAACATGTGCCACGAGTCGTCCGGCTCCGCACTCACCGAGACCATCGGCATCGGCAAGGGCAGCGTCCTCCTCGAGGACCTCTACAAGGCCGACCTGATCATCGTCGCCGGACAGAACCCCGGCACCAACCACCCGCGCATGCTCAGCGCCCTGGAACAGGCCAAGCGCGGCGGCACGAAGATCATCACGGTCAACCCGCTCCCCGAGGCCGGCCTCGAACGGTTCAAGAACCCGCAGAACGCCCGCGGCCTCGCCGGCGGCGGCACCGCCCTCACCGACCTCTTCCTGCAGATCCGCCTCGGCGGCGACCAGGCCCTCTTCCGCCTCCTGAACAAGCTCCTCCTCGAGACCGAAGGCGCCGTCGACACCGCCTTCATCGAGGAGCACACCCACGGCTTCGAGGACTTCGCGGCCGCCGCCCGCACCGCCGACTGGGACGAGACCCTGCGCGCCACCGGCCTGCGCCGCCAGGACATCGAGGCCGCCCTGAGCATGGTCCTCGCCTCGAAGCGCACCGTCGTCTGCTGGGCCATGGGCCTCACCCAGCACAAACACGCCGTCCCCACCATCAAGGAAGTCGTCAACTTCCTGCTCCTGCGCGGCGACATCGGCCGCCCCGGCGCCGGCGTCTGCCCCGTCCGCGGCCACAGCAACGTCCAGGGCGACCGCACCATGGGCATCTTCGAACGCCCCTCCACGGCATTCCTCGACGCCCTCGAGAAGGAATTCGGCTTCACCCCGCCACAGGCCCACGGCCTCGACGTCGTACGCGCCATCCGCGCCCTGCGCGACGGACAGGCCAAGGTCTTCTTCGCCATGGGCGGCAACTTCGTCTCCGCCACCCCCGACACCGACGTCACCGAAGCCGCCGTACGCCGCGCCCGGCTCACCGTCCACGTCTCCACCAAGCTCAACCGCTCCCACGTCATCACCGGAGCACGCGCCCTGATCCTGCCCACCCTCGGCCGCACCGAACGCGACCGGCAGAGCGCCGGCGACCAGTTCGTCACCGTCGAGGACTCCATGGGCATGGTCCACGCCTCCCGCGGCCGCCTCGCCCCCGCGAGCCCCCAGCTGCTGTCCGAGCCCGCCATCGTCTGCCGCCTCGCCCGCCGCGTCCTCGGCACCGCCAGCCGCACGCCCTGGGAGGAGTTCGAGAAGGACTACGCGACGATCCGCGACCGCATCGCCCGCGTCATCCCCGGCTTCGAGGACTTCAACGCCCGCGTCGCCCGCCCCGGCGGCTTCACCCTCCCCCACGGCCCCCGCGACAGCCGCACCTTCCCCACCGCCACCGGCAAGGCCAACTTCACCGCCGCCGACGTCGAGTACCCGCGCGCACCCGAAGGCCGCCTGCTCCTGCAGACCCTCCGCTCCCACGACCAGTACAACACCACCATCTACGGCCTCGACGACCGTTACCGCGGCATCAAGAACGGCCGCCGCGTCGTCCTCCTCCACCCCGACGACGCCGCCGCCCACCACCTCGCCGACGGCGACTACGCCGACCTCGTCAGCGAATGGACCGACGGCAGCGAACGCCGCGCCCCCGGCTTCCGCGTCGTCCACTACCCCACCGCACGCGGCTGCGCCGCCGCCTACTACCCCGAGACCAACGTCCTGATTCCCCTGGACCACACCGCGGACACCAGCAACACCCCGGCCAGCAAGTCCGTCGTCATCCGCCTGGAGCCGGCCGGGCGCGCCGAGGAGGACCCGTCGGGCCGGTAGGGCAAAAAGGAGCGCCGGACAAGCAGTTGTCGGTGGTTGACGAAAGTATCGTTCAGCTGAAAAGACGTTCACACGACAACCACCGACGACGATCGGAGCGACGACGCATGGGCGAGCACAGCAGGACCACCTTCCCGCCGGAGATCCTCGAGCAGTGGGCCGGCAGCGGCCTCGACCTGAACGCCCTGTTCTCCGCCGGACACCTCGGCGAGCGCATGGGCGTCCGCGTCGTCGAGGCCTCCCCCGACCGCGTCGTCGGCACCATGCCGGTCGAGGGCAACACCCAGCCCTACGGACTCCTGCACGGCGGCGCCTCCGCCGTCCTCGCCGAGACCCTCGGCTCGGTCGGCGCCATGCTCCACGGCGGGCCCGGCCGCTTCGCCGTCGGCGTGGACCTCAACTGCACCCACCACCGCGGCGTCCGCTCCGGCCTGGTCACCGGCGTGGCCACCCCCGTCCACCGCGGACGCACCACCGCCACCTACGAGATCGTCGTCACCGACGAGCAGGACAAGCGCGTCTGCTCCGCCCGCCTGACCTGCCTCCTGCGTGACAACGACGCGAGCTGACCCGCACCACCGCCCGCCCCTCCCAGGACCGGCCCCGCCGGCGCCGGCCGCGGCCCACCGCGACCGGCGCCCGAAGCGGAACGTGATCTGCGTCATAACAAGACAGTCACATCATGGTCAGCACCTCTGCCCCACCCCGGCGCCCACCCCTTAGAGTCACGGCCCATCACGACCCCGCCGGGCGAATCACCCAGCCAGCACAGCACCTTTCCTCGCGCCCGGCGAGCGAACCGGCACCTCGGCAGAGGCCGCCGCGCCAGGGAAAGGACTCACCGTGCGCCACCGTTCCCTCCTCGTCCTCACCACCGCACTCACCACCACCGCCCTCGCCCTGTCCGCCTGCGGATCACGCGACGACAAGGGAGGCGGCGACAGCGGTGGCAAGCAGACCACCGTGGCGATCGGCATCGACGCCCCGCTGACCGGCTCGCTCTCCCCCTTCGGCCAGGGCATCAAGAACTCCGTCGACCTCGCCGTCAAGACCGCCAACAAGAACAACGAGGTCAAAGGCGTCACCTTCAAGACCGTCGCCCTCGACGACCAGGCCGTCCCCGGCACCGGACAGCAGAACGCCGCCAAGCTCGTCGCCGACAAGAGCGTCGTCGGCATGGTCGGCCCCATGAACTCCGGCGTCGCCCAGTCCATGCAGGGCGTCTTCGCCAAGGCCGACCTCACCCAGATATCCCCCGCCAACACCAACCCCGCCCTCACCCAGGGCGACAACTGGGCCAAGGGCGAGAAGAAACGCCCCTTCGCCACCTACTTCCGCACCGCCACCACCGACATCATCCAAGGCCGCTTCGCCGCCCAGTACTTCTACAAGGACGCCAAGAAGAAAAAGGTCTTCGTCGTCGACGACAAACAGACCTACGGCGCCGGACTCGCCGCCATCTTCATCCAGGAATTCAAACGCCTCGGCGGCGAGATAGCCGGCACCGACCACCTCACCGTCAAAGAGACCGACTTCACCGCCATCGCCAACAAAATCAAGAACTCCGGAGCCGACTCCGTCTACTTCGGCGGCCAGTTCCCCGAAGGCGGACTCCTCTCCGACCAGGTCAAGAAAGCCGGCGCCCGCATCCCCCTCATGGGCGGCGACGGCATCTACAACCCCGGCTTCGTCACCGCCTCCGGCGAGAACAACGACGGCGACCTCGGCACCTCCGTCGGCTACCCCGTCGAAGAACTCGACTCCGCCAAGGCCTTCGTCACCAACTACAACGCCGGCGGCTACAAAGACCCCTACGCCACCTACGGCGGATACTCCTACGACGCCGCCTGGGCCATCATCCAGGCCGTCAAGAAGACCGTCGCGGACAACAACGGCAAGCTCCCGGCCGACCCCCGCGCCAAAATCCTCGACGCCGTGGGCAAGGTCTCCTTCGACGGCGTCACCGGAAAGGTCTCCTTCGACCAGTACGGCGACACCACCAACAAACAGCTCACCGTCTACCAGGTGACCAACGGCGCATGGAAGTCCGTCAAGAGCGCCACCTTCCAGGACTGACCGCAGCCACCCCGAGCACCCACCCGCACCCGCGCGAGCCGGCACGCCACACCCGCTCGCGCGGGCACCCCACCACACCCCAACGGGGAGGAACGCGGTGCACGAACTGCCGCAAACACTGCTCAGCGGCCTCGCCCTCGGTGCCCTCTACGGCCTCATCGCCATCGGGTACACCATGGTCTACGGCATCGTCCAGCTCATCAACTTCGCCCACGGCGAGATCGTCATGATCGGAGGCTTCGGAGCCCTCACCGTCCGCCTCTGGCTCCCCGACTCCGTCCCCCTCGCCGCCGCCCTCCCCCTCATGCTCCTCGGCGGCGCCATCGCCTCCGTCGCCGTCGCCACCGCCGCCGAACGCTTCGCCTACCGCCCGCTGCGCGACGCCCCCCGCCTCGCCCCCCTCATCACCGCCATCGGCCTGTCCATCGCCCTCCAGCAGATCATCTGGGCCTTCTACCCCGACGCCAAGAAATCCCGCGGCTTCCCCCAGTTCCAGGGCGACGCCTTCGAACTCACCGGCAGCATCCACCTCCAGCGCGACGACCTCTTCGTCCTGGCCGCCGCACCCCTGTGCATGCTCGCCCTCGGCCTGTTCGTCGCCAAGAGCCGCACCGGCCGCGCCATGCAGGCCACCGCCCAGGACCCCGACACCGCACGCCTCATGGGCATCAACACCGACCGCATCATCGTCATCGCCTTCGCCATCGGCGGCGCCTTCGCCGCCGTCGCCGCCGTCGCCCAGGGCCTGCGCGCCGGACAGATCAACTTCGAGATGGGCTTCATCCTCGGACTGAAGGCCTTCACCGCCGCCGTCCTCGGCGGCATCGGCAACATCTACGGCGCCATGCTCGGCGGAGTCGTCCTCGGCATCGCCGAAGCCGCCTCCACCACCTACATCCAGCACATCCCCGGAATGCAGCAACTCGGCGGCGGAGGCTGGAAGGACGTCTGGGCCTTCGTCCTCCTCATCGTCGTCCTCCTCGTCAGGCCACAGGGCCTGCTCGGCGAACGCGTAGCGGATCGGGCGTGAGACCCATGAACCCGAAGAACCCACCCACCGGGAAGACCGCCGGCATCACCGCGATCCCCCGCATCCCCCTGCCCCCCGCCGCCGCCCGCATCACCGTCATCGCGGGCGCCGCCCTCACCCTCGCCTCCACCTTCCTCGCCTGGACCTGGACACAGGCCTTCCCCGGCAACCTCACCGTCACCGGCTACCCCGGCGGGCTCCAGCTCCTCACCCTCACCGGCGCCATCCTCACCATCGCCCACACCCTTGCCACCACGGGCACCCCCGGCCTGCGCTGGCTCAGCCCCACCCGCAGCAACACCGCCACCCGTCACCTGGCCCTCGGCACCCTCGCCACCACCTGGTACACCCTCATCGCCATCGCCGTACAACTCGGCGGCATCGTCAACCTCGAACCCGGCGGCTACCTCGCGGGAGCAACCTCCCTCATCACCACCCTCGGCGCCCTCGCCCTGCCCAGCGGACGCCCCACACCACCGCCGCCACCCAAGCCCCTGCCCTCATGGGCCGAAATCCTCATCATCGCCGCGGCCTTCGGACTCGGCCTCTCCGTCCTGACCTACGGCATCGGCACCGCCTACGGAGAACTCTTCACCGGCTTCCTGCTCCTGACCGGCTTCACCACCGCCGCACTCGCCAAAGCCGGACTCATCACCCGGCTCTCCCGGCTCACAGCCACCCACCGGCGCGTCACCGTCACCGCCGCCTTCGCCGCCGCGGCCCTCTTCCCCCTCACCCAGGACACCGACGAATACACCCTCATCGTCGTCAACATCCTGATCTTCTCCACCGTCGCCCTCGGCCTCAACGTCGTCGTCGGACTCGCCGGCCTCCTCGACCTCGGCTACGTGGCCTTCCTCGGCGTCGGCGCCTACACCGCCGCCCTCGTCTCCGGCTCCACCGCCTCCACGCTCCACATCCACTTCCCCTTCTGGGCCGCCGCCCTCACCGGCGCCGCCGCCTCCCTCGTCTTCGGCGTCCTCATCGGGGCCCCCACCCTCCGCCTGCGCGGCGACTACCTCGCCATCGTCACCCTCGGCTTCGGAGAGATCTTCCGCATCGCCGTCGGCAACCTCAACGGCGAATCCGGCCCCTCAGTCACCAACGGCCCCAACGGGATCCCCAACATCCCCAACCTCAGCATCCTCGGCTACAACTTCGGCGACACCCACACCCTCGGCGGCCTCACCCTCAACCCCTTCGCCAACTACTACCTCCTCATGCTCCTCGTCACCCTCCTCGTCGTCCTCGTCTTCAGCCGCGCCGGAAACTCCCGCATCGGCCGCGCCTGGATCGCCATCCGAGAGGACGAAACCGCCGCCACCGCCATGGGCATCAACGGATTCCGCGTCAAACTCATCGCCTTCGCCCTCGGCGCCACCCTCGCCGGACTCGCCGGCACCGTCCAGGCCCACGTCTCCACCACCGTCGTACCCGAGCAGTACGTCTTCGCCGGCCCCGTACCCCCCAACTCAGCGTTCCTCCTCGCCGCCGTCATCCTCGGCGGCATGGGCACCATCACCGGCCCCCTCCTCGGCGCCGCCCTCCTCTACCTCATCCCCGCCAAACTGCAATTCCTCCAGGACTACCAACTCCTCGCCTTCGGCGCCGCCCTCATCCTCCTCATGCGCTTCCGCCCCGAAGGAATCATTCCCAACCGACGACAACAGCTCGAATTCCACGAACCACCCGCCACGGGCGGCCCCATACCCCTCACCAAGGCGGAGGCGTAACCACCATGACCACCACCGCCCCCGCCCCGAACGCCCCCGACGACACCCCCGTCCTCACCGCCACCGGCGTCACCATGCGCTTCGGCGGACTCACCGCCGTACGAGCCGTCGACCTCACCGTCAACCCAGGCCAGATCGTCGGCCTCATCGGCCCCAACGGCGCCGGCAAAACCACCTTCTTCAACTGCCTCACCGGCCTCTACGTCCCCACCGAAGGCACCGTCACCTACCGCGGCACCGACCTGCCCCCCAAACCCCACCTCGTCACCCAGGCAGGCATCGCCCGCACCTTCCAGAACATCCGCCTCTTCGCCAACATGACCGTCCTCGAAAACGTCCTCGTCGGCCGCCACACCCGCACCAAAGAAGGCCTCTTCTCCGCCCTCCTACGAGGCCCCGCCTTCCGTCGCGCCGAAAAAGCCTCCGAGGAACGCGCCATGGAACTCCTCCACTTCACCGGCCTCGCCCCCAAACGCGACCACCTCGCCCGCAACCTCCCCTACGGCGAACAACGCAAGCTCGAAATCGCCCGCGCCCTCGCCAGCGACCCCGGACTCCTCCTCCTCGACGAGCCCACCGCCGGAATGAACCCCCACGAGACCCGCACCACCGAACAGCTCGTCTTCGCCATCCGCGACCAGGGCACCGCCGTCCTCGTCATCGAGCACGACATGCGCTTCATCTTCAACCTCTGCGACCACGTCGCCGTCCTCGTCCAGGGCGAAAAACTCCTCGAAGGCACACCCCGCACCGTCCAGAGCGACGAACGCGTCATCGCCGCCTACCTCGGCACGCCCTTCGAAGGAGCACCCGGCACCGAAGAAGCCGCCGAAGTCGAAGCGGCCGAAGCCCACGCAGCGGAGGACACCGACCGATGACCGCCCTCCTCGAAGTCGACAACCTCCGCGTCGCCTACGGAAAGATCGAAGCCGTCAAAGGAATCTCCTTCACCGTCGAAGCCGGCGAAGTCGTCACCCTCATCGGCACCAACGGCGCCGGCAAGACCACCACACTCCGCACCCTCTCCGGCCTCCTCACCCCCACCACCGGCACCATCCGCTTCAACGGCCACCCCATCACCGGCACCCCCGCCCACCACATCGTCGCCCTCGGCCTCGCCCACTCCCCCGAAGGCCGCCACATCTTCCCCCGCCTCACCATCACCGAAAACCTCCAGCTCGGCGCCTTCCTTCGCAAGGACACCACCGGCATCACCCACGACATCCACCGCGCCTACGAGCTCTTCCCCATCCTCGGCGAACGAGCCAAACAACCCGCCGGCACCCTCTCCGGCGGCGAACAACAAATGCTCGCCATGGGCCGCGCCCTGATGTCCCGCCCCAAACTCCTCATGCTCGACGAACCCTCCATGGGCCTCTCACCGATCATGATGCGCAAAATCATGGACACCATCGCCGAACTCAAGGCCTCCGGCACCACCATCCTGCTCGTCGAACAGAACGCCCAGGCCGCCCTCTCCCTCGCCGACCGCGGCCATGTCATGGAAATAGGCAAAATCGTCCTCTCCGGCACCGGAACCGACCTCCTCCACGACGAATCCGTACGCAAGGCCTACCTCGGCGAGGACTGAGGGCACGCAAAAAGGACCCGCGTCCATCGGACACGGGCCCCTCAAACAATCACGACCGCTACGGCTACTGCTCCTTCGCGGCCTTCTTCTCCTTGGCGTCCTCGATGACCGCCTCCGCCACCTGCTGCATCGACAGCCGGCGATCCATCGACGTCTTCTGAATCCACCGGAACGCGGCCGGCTCCGTCAGCCCGTACTGCGTCTGCAGAATGCTCTTCGCCCGGTCCACCAGCTTCCGCGTCTCCAGCCGCTGCGAAAGATCCGCGACCTCCCGCTCCAGCGCCTTCAGCTGCGTGAAACGGGACACCGCCATCTCGATGGCCGGCACCACATCGCTCTTGCTGAACGGCTTCACCAGATACGCCATGGCCCCCGCGTCCCGCGCCCGCTCCACGAGATCACGCTGCGAGAACGCCGTCAGCATCAGCACCGGCGCGATCGACTCCGCACCGATCCGCTCGGCCGCGGAGATCCCGTCCAGCACCGGCATCTTCACATCCAGGATCACCAGGTCGGGACGGTGCTCCCGCGCCAGCGCGACCGCGGTCTCGCCGTCGCCCGCTTCGCCCACGACGGAGTAGCCCTCTTCCTCGAGCATCTCCTTGAGGTCGAGCCGGATGAGGGCCTCGTCCTCGGCGATCACGACGCGCGTGACGTTCGGAGGGGTGTGCTGCGGCTCGTCGTCGACAGGCGGCTGGGGCTCGGCGGCGCTCACGGGTCTCCTCGGTAGAGCAGGGGTACTGCCCCATGAGCCTACCTAGCTGCGATATGTTTGACGCACGGCGGTATTCCGCTAACCTTGGTTTCGTAGGCTAGCCCCGGTAGCCCAGCGGTAGAGGCCATGGATTCAAAACCCATTCAGCGTCGGTTCGAATCCGACCCGGGGCACTTGACCTTCAATCTCAAGGTCACCAATCACGTTCCGTTCCGGTGATGATCTTCGCTCGCCAGAGTGAGCGTGCCTTCGAATCCTGTCTTCCGCTGTAGAACCTCAGCGACGCTCGCAGGTATGTACGACATGGAAGCGCGGCAGCGCACCCTTGCCCTCGGCCGGCGGACCCAGAACATCTCCGTGGCCCGCCGCGCCTCCGTCGCCCTCATGGACACCCACATAGGCCCGAAGTACTGATCATCCCTACTTCGGCGAGTCGTCCTCGCCGATGTGGTGCACCCGCACCAGGTTCGTCGTGCCCGGAGTCCCCGGCGGGGAGCCCGCCGTGATGATGACCATGTCGCCCTTGCGGCAGCGGCCGATCCGCAGCAGGTATTCGTCGACCTGATCGACCATCTCGTCGGTCGTCTGGACCATCGGGCCGAGGAAGGTCTCCACGCCCCACGTCAGGTTGAGCTGTGACCGGGTCGCCGGCTCAGGGGTGAAGGCCAGCAGCGGGATGGGCGAGCGGTAGCGGGAGAGCCTCCGTACCGTGTCACCGGATTGAGTGAAGGCCACAAGGAACTTGGCGCCGAGGAAGTCGCCCATTTCGGCTGCCGCGCGGGCGACGGAGCCGCCTTGGGTGCGGGGCTTGCTGCGTTCGGTGAGTGGGGGGAGGCCCTTGGCGAGGACGTCCTCTTCGGCCGCCGCGACGATGCGGCCCATGGTTTTGACGGTCTCGACGGGGTATTTGCCCACGCTGGTCTCGCCGCTGAGCATGACGGCGTCGGTGCCGTCGATGACGGCGTTGGCGACGTCGGAGGCTTCGGCCCTGGTGGGGCGGGAGGCGTCGATCATGGAGTCGAGCATCTGGGTGGCGACGATCACCGGTTTGGCGTTGCGCTTGGCGAGCTTGATTGCTCGCTTCTGAACGATCGGGACCGTTTCAAGGGGCATTTCGACGCCGAGGTCGCCGCGGGCGACCATGATGCCGTCGAAGGCGGCGATGATGTCGTCGAGGTTCTCGACGGCCTGGGGCTTTTCGATCTTGGCGATGACGGGGAGGCGGCGGCCTTCTTCGTCCATGACGCGGTGGACGTCGTGGATGTCGCGTCCGGTGCGGACGAAGGAGAGGGCGATGATGTCGGCGCCGGTGTTGATGGCCCAGCGGAGGTCTTCGACGTCCTTTGCGGAGAGGGCGGGGACGGAGACGGCGACGCCGGGGAGGTTGAGGCCCTTGTGGTCGGAGATCATGCCGCCTTCGATGACGATGGTCTTGACCCGGGGTCCGCGGACCTCGATGACCTCGAGGGTGACGCGGCCGTCGTCGACGAGGATGCGTTCGCCCTTGGTGACGTCGCCGGCGAGGCCTTCGTAGGTGGTGCCGCAGTGGTGGCGGTCGCCTTCGGTGCCCTCTTCGACGGTGATGGTGAATTCGTCGCCGCGTTCAAGGAGTACAGGGCCTTCGCGGAAGCGGCCGAGGCGGATCTTCGGGCCCTGAAGATCGGCGAGGACGCCGATGCTGCGGCCCGTCTCGTCGCCCGCTTTACGGACGCGCTGGTACCGCGCTTCGTGCTCGGCGTAGGTGCCATGGCTGAGATTGAAGCGGGCGACATCCATTCCGGCTTCGACGAGGGCCTTGATCTGCTCGTACGAGTCGGTGGCCGGCCCCAGGGTGCAGACGATTTTCGCTCGGCGCATGGCACGACCTTATGACCTACTCATGGGTAGAGAATTGTCCTGCCGCAACTGGCCAACGACCTTTGCGTGAAAGCTTGTTGACACCTTGTGAAACGTGCAAGGGGGCGCTCTGATGAGCGCCCCCGGGGGCGCCTCACAGGGCCGGGCGCGTCATCGTAAACCTGGCGTTGACGTGGGCGTAGAGGGTCTGCCGCTGGGGTTCGAGGTCGAGGGCCGGCGCGGGGTCGGGCGCGGCTCCGGCGTAGCCGGAGCGTGCCCGGCCGGCGGGCCTGGCGGGCATGCCCATGGGGGCGGGGTTTTCGGCTCCGGTGTCGGCGAGTTCGACGACGGCGGTGAGCTGGGCGCCGAGTGCGGCGGCGTATTCGCGGGCGCGTTGGACGGCTTCGCGGACGGCTTGGCGGCGGGCTTCGCCGTGGGCGGGTGAGTCGGGGCGGAGGCTCCACCAGGGGCCGTCGACGCGGGTGAGTTCGAGTTCGGCGAGGCGGGTGGCGAGTTCGCCGAGGGCGGTGAAGTCGATGAGGGTGGCGGTGACGCGGACGCGGCCGTGGTAGGCGCGTATGCGTTCGTGGCGGCCTTTTTCGGCGAGTTGGGGGGTGATGGTGAAGGTGCCGGTTTCGATTTTTTCGACGGCTTCGCCGTAGGACTTGAGGAGGTCGAGGACCTGGTTGTTGCGGCGGGTGAGGTCGCCGAGGGCGGTTCGGCGGTCGGTGCCGCGGGCGCTGACGGTGATGCCGAGGTGGGCGATTTCGGGGTCGACTTCGAGGCGGGCTTCGCCGCGGACGGCGATGCGGGGGGTGTCGGGGGTTCCGTAGGGCAGGTGGGTTTCCTCGGCGGGGGTGGGGTCCTGGGGTGTGGTCATGGGGTTCAGCGTCCCAGGTGGTGACGGGATCGCAACCTTGTGAGGGTGTCGGCGGGGGTGGGGGCTGGGCCAGAATCTACGCGCGTTGGTTCTGGATATGAATGGGGAGAACAGAACATATGCCGCTCAATCGTAGGAATTTCCTGGGGCGTACGGCCGTGACGGGTGCGGGTGTGGCCCTTGCCGGTGCGGTGGGGACGGTGCCGGCCGAGGCGGAGTCCCCGGGGCGCCGCAAGAAGCGGTACTCGTTCACCGTGATGGGGACGACCGACCTGCACGGGAACGTCTTCAACTGGGACTACTTCACGGATGCCGAGTTCGACGACAAGGCGCACAACGATGTGGGCCTGGCGAAGATCTCGACGCTGGTGGATCAGGTGCGGTCGGAGAAGGGTCGTCGCAACACCCTGCTGATCGACGCGGGTGACACGATTCAGGGCACTCAGCTGTCGTACTACTACGCGAAGGTCGACCCGATCACGGGTGCGAACGGTCCGGTGCATCCGATGGCGCAGGCCATGAACGCGATCGGCTATGACGCGGCGGCGCTGGGCAATCATGAGTTCAATTACGGCATTCCGACGCTGCGGAAGTTCGAGGAGCAGTGCGACTTCCCGCTGCTGGGGGCGAACGCCCTGGATGCGAAGACGTTGCGGCCGGCGTTCCGGCCTTATGTGATCAAGAAGGTGTGCACGCCGTTCGGCCGTGATGTGCGGGTGGCGATCCTGGGTCTGACCAATCCGGGTATCGCGATCTGGGACAAGGCGAATGTGCAGGGGAAGATGGTCTTCCCGGGTCTGGAGGAGCAGGCGGCGAAGTGGGTGCCGAAGCTGCGTTCGCTGGGTGCGGATGTGGTGATCGTGTCGGCGCATTCGGGTTCGAGCGGTACGTCGTCGTACGGTGATCAGCTTCCGTATGTGGAGAACGCGGCGGCGCTGGTGGCCGAGCAGGTGCCGGGGATCGACGCGATTCTGGTGGGTCACGCGCACACGGAGATTCCCGAGTACCGGGTGACGAACAAGAAGACGGGCAAGCAGGTGGTGTTGTCCGAGCCGCTCAAGTGGGGTCAGCGGCTGACGCTGTTCGACTTCGGTCTGGTGTGGGAGCGCGGTGCCTGGCAGGTGGAGTCGGTCGGGGCGAAGGTGCTGAACTCCAATGCGGTGGCCGAGGACAAGAGGATCACTCGTCTGCTGGGTGACGAGCACCGCAAGGTGGTGGCGTACGTCAACCAGGTGATCGGTTCGTCGTCGGCGGCGATGAGTGCGGCGGAGGCTCCGTACAAGGACACCGCGGTCATCGATTTCATCAACCATGTGCAGGCGGAGACGGTGAAGGCGGCGCTGGCGGGTACGGCGTACGCGAAGCTGCCGGTGTTGTCGCAGGCGTCGTGTTTCTCGCGTACGGCCGCGGTTCCTGCGGGCAAGGTGACGATCCGCGAGGTGGCGGGGCTGTATCCGTTCGAGAACACGCTGGAGGCGCGGCTGCTGACGGGTGCGCAGTTGCGGGCGTACCTGGAGTTCTCGGCGCGGTATTACGTGCAGACGCCGGCGGGGGCTCCGGTGGATCCGGCGAAGCTGACGAATGCCGAGTCGATCCCGGATTACAACTATGACGCGGTGAGCGGCCTCTCGTACGAGATCGACATCGCGAAGGCGCCGGGGTCGCGGATCGTGAAGCTGTCGTTCGACGGGAAGCCGCTCGAGGACTCCGCCGAATTCGTCCTGGCGGTGAACAACTACCGGGCGAGCGGTGGCGGCAACTTCCCGCATGTGGCGCGTGCCAAGCAGTTGTGGGCGAATTCGGAGGAGATCCGTAACACCATCATCGGCTGGGTGAAGGCCAAGGGTTCGATCGATGTGGCGGCCTTCGCGTCAGTGGACTGGAAGCTGACGCGGGATGGTGTGCCGGTTTTCTGAGGTGTGGTGCTGGAGTCGTGGCTGTGGCCGCGGCTCCAGGCCGAAGGTGGTGAAGGCGGTGCGCTGGGGCTGGGGGTAGGTGGTTTTGCCGGTGATGGCGTTGAGGATGACGGTGCTGCGCCAGGCGGCGAGGCCGAGGTCGGGGGTGCCGACGCCGTGGGTGTGGGTTTCGGCGTTCTGGACGTGGATGGCGCCCTTGACGGAGGGGTCGAGGACGAGCCGGTGGTGTTCGTCGATGCGGGGGCGGCCGTTGGAGTCGCGGCGGACGTAGGGGTCGAGGGCGGCGAGGAGGGTGTCGACGCGGCGTTCGCGGTAGCCGGTGGCGAGGATGACGGCGTCGGTGGTGAGGCGGGAGCGGGTGCCCTGCTGGGTGTGTTCGAGGTGGAGTTCGACGCGGGTGGCGCCGACGCGTCCGGCGGTGCGGACGAAGACTCCTGGGGTGAGGACGGTGTCGGGCCAGCCGCCGTGGAGGCTTCGGCGGTAGAGCTCGTCGTGGATGTCGGCGATGGTCTTGGCGTCGATGCCCTGGTGGAGCTGCCATTGCTGGGGCAGGACCTGGTCGCGCACGGCTTCGGGGAGGGTGCGGAAGTAGTGGGTGTAGTCGGGGGTGAAGTGTTCGAGGCCGAGCTTGCTGTATTCCATGGGGGCGAAGGCGGGGCTGCGGGCGAGCCAGTGGAGTTTTTCGCGGCCCGGGGGGCGGTTGCGCAGGAGGTCGAGGAAGACTTCGGCGCCTGATTGTCCGGAGCCGATGACGGTGATGTGTTCGGCGTCGAGGAGTTTGGCGCGGTTGTCGAGGTAGTCGGCGGAGTGGACGACGGGGACGCCGGGGGCTTCGGCGAGGGGGCGCAGGGGTTCGGGGATGTAGGGGGCGGTGCCGACGCCGAGGACGAGGTTGCGGGTGTAGGCGCGGCCGAGGGCGTCGGCTTCGCCTTCGGGGTCGAGCTGGGTGTAGTCGATTTCGAAGAGGACGCGTTCGGGGTTCCAGCGGACGGCGTCGATGTGGTGGTTGAAGTGGAGTCCGCCCAGGTTTTCGCTGACCCAGCGGCAGTAGGCGTCGTATTCGGCGCGGTGGATGTGCTGGCGCTCGGAGAAGTAGAAGGGGTAGAGGCGTTCGCGGGCCTTGAGGTAGTTGAGGAAGGTCCAGGGGCTGGTGGGGTCGGCGAGGGTGACGAGGTCGGCGAGGTAGGGGACTTGGAGGGTGGTGCCGTCGATGAGGAGGCCGGGGTGCCACTGGAAGGTGGGGTTCTGGTCGTAGAAGGCGGTGCGGAGGTCGTCGAGGGGGTGGGCGAGGGCGGCGAGGGAGAGGTTGAAGGGGCCGATGCCGATGCCGACGAGGTCGAGGGGTTGGTCGGGGGCGGAGGCTGGGGGCTGGGGGGTGGTCATCGGGTGGTGTGGCCTTCCACGAGTTTCAGCAGGTGTCGGAGGTCGTCGGGGGTGGTGTGGGGGTTGAGGAGGGTGGCTTTGAGCCAGAGGCCTTCGGGGGTGGTGGCGCGGCCGAGGACGGCGTGGCCGGTGTGAAGGAGGCGGCGTCTGGTGCGGGCGGTGGTGTGGGGGTCGGCGCCGGTGGGGCGGAAGAGCACGGTGCTGATGGTGGGGCGGGAGTGGAGTTCGAACGCGGGGTGGGCGTCGATGAGGTCGGCGAGGTGGTGGGCGGTGGCGCAGACGCGTTCGACGAGGTCGGCGATGCCGCGTCGGCCGAGGGCGCGGAGGGTGACGGCGATCTTGAGGATGTCGGGCCGGCGGGTGGTGCGCAGTGAGCGGTGCAGGAGGTCGGGGAGGCCGGCGTCGGTGTCGTCGGGGGCGTTGAGGTAGTCGGCCTGGTGGGCCAGGGGGCGCAGGGCGGTGGGGTCGGGGACGGCGAGGAGGCCGGCGGCGATGGGCTGCCAGCCGAGTTTGTGCAGGTCGAGGGTGATGGTGTGGGCGCGTTCGAGGCCGGTGAGGGCGGTCTTCAGGGTGTGGCTGAACAGCAGGGGGCCGCCGTAGGCGGCGTCGATGTGGAGGCGGGCGCCGTGGGTGTCGCAGAGGTCGGCGATGTGGGGGATGGGGTCGATGCGGCCGGTGTCGGTGGTGCCGGCGGTGGCGACGACGAGGTGAGGGGTGCCGGGGGCGGCGGTGAGGGCGGTGTGGAGGTCGTGGGGGTCGAGGGTGCCGGTGGGGGTGGGGAGGGTGTGGGGGGTGGGGAGGCCGAGGAGCCAGGCGGAGCGGTGGATGCTGTGGTGGGCGTTGGCGCCGCAGATGACGCGCAGGGGCCGGTCGGGGGTGTGGGTGCGGGCGGCTTCGCGGGCGAGGAGGAGGGCGAGCTGGTTGGACTCGGTGCCGCCGGTGGTGACGAGGGCGTCGGGGTGGGGGCGGGCGGGGTAGGCGAGGGCGGCCAGGGCGCGGGTGGTGAGGGCTTCGAGGGCGGTGGCGGAGGGGGCCTGGTCCCAGGAGTCGAGGGAGGGGTTCAGGGCGCAGGCGGCGAGGTCGGCGGCGGTGGCCAGGGCGAGGGGCGGGCCGTGGAGGTGGGCGGCGCAGTGGGGGTCGGCGGGGTCGGCGGCGCCTTCGGCGAGGGCTTGGACGAGGGTGTGGAGGGCTTCGTCGGGGCCGGTGCCGTGTTCGGGGAGGGCGGGGGTGGCGGCGGCTCGTATGCGGGCGGCGACGGCTTCGGGGCCGCCGGCGGGGAGGGGGCCGCCGCGGGCGGTGGCGCCGCGGGCGAGGGCGCGCAGGGTGGTGTCGAGGAGGGGGCGCAGGGCGCGGGTGCCTTGGGTGCCGCCGGCGAGTGCTGTCGCGGGGGTGTGCCGGGCGGTGGGCGGCGCGGGCATGAGGAGGGCCTCTTTGGTCGGATACGGGGTGTTTCTTCCTGGTCCGTGACGGGTCCGTGACGGACCCGTGGCAGGTCCCGTGTACGGGTCCGTGGGGGGCCGGGCCGGTTGCGGACGGCTCAAGCTACCGGCTGTATACGCTGCGTGACCCCGAGTGGGGGAGGTTTCGCCCGATGGTGGTACGGGCCCGGCATGCGTTGGCTGTAGGGGGCCGGCACGGCCTTGTGGCGGGGGTGAGTTGGGTCGCCGGGCGGGGTGCGGGTCTCCGGCGGGGCGGCGCTTCAAGGTAATGTGCACACCATGGCCATGACTTTTGCTATCGACGTGGGGCCGCTGAAGCCCGAGCCCGCGCCGCTCGTTCTCGGGCTGGTGCTCTTCTTCCTCGTTTTCGCCGTGATGGCGAAGGTGATCCTGCCCCGGATCAACAAGGTGCTCGTCGAGCGTGAGAAGGCCACCGACGGTGCCTTCGAGGACGCCGAGGAGACGCGCGTCGAGGCGGAGCGGGTGCACGCCGAGTACCAGGCGCTGCTGGCCGAGGCCCGGCACGAGGCCGCGCGCCTGCGCCAGGAGTCGCTCGAGCAGGGCACGGCGATCATCGCCGAGCTGCGTGCCGAGGGCCAGCGTCAGCGCGAGGAGATCATCTCCGCGGGTCACGCGGTGATCGACGCCGAGCGTGCGGTCGCCGAGGCCGAGCTGCGCGAGCAGGTCGGTGCGCTGGCGACGGAGCTGGCGGGCAAGATCGTCGGCGAGTCGATGGCCGACTACGCGCGGGAGAGCGGCGTCGTCGACCGCTTCCTGGAGGAGCTGCGGGCGGCCCAGCCGTCCGACGCGGCCACTCCGCGCGACTGACACACCGGCTGACAACCGGCGAAGCCATAGGCCCAGGCGCCCGCACCCCCGGCAGGGGGTGCGGGCGCCTTGTCGTTGCCTGAAGGCTCGTGGTTCCCGGGCCGGGCCGGCTACCGCTGTGCGGTCGTCACGGCCAGGGCGCGGCGCAGGTCGTCGAGCTGGTCGGCGATCCTGCGGCGCAGTGCGGGGGTGGGGCCGGCCTCGCGCAGGCAGGCCTCGCCCTGGCGCAGGGTCTCCCGGTCGACCAGGGTGCGCGGGAAGCCGGGGCCGCCGGCGGCGGAGGCCAGGGCGGGGCCGCGGCGGGCGGCGAGGGCGACGGCGGCGGGGTAGTAGCGGTCGCGGTAGGGGCGCAGGAGTGCGGCCTGCTCGGGCTGCCAGAAGCCCTGGGCGGTGGCGGTGAAGAGGTAGTTGGACAGTTCGTCGCCGCCGTACATCGCCTCCCAGGCGGCGGCCTTGGCGGCCGGGTCGGGCAGGGCCGCGCGGCAGCGGGCCGCGCCCTCCTGGCCGGTGGCGCTGGGGTCGCGGGCCAGTTCGGCGTCGATCTCAGCCGGGGTGAGGGCGCCGAGGACGGCGAGGCGGGCGAGGACGCGCCAGCGCAGTTCGGGGTCGAGGGCCGGGCCGCCGGGGGCGGTGCCGGCGCGCAGCCAGTCCTGGAGGTCGCCGGGGGCGGTGGCGCTGTCGACGAGGGTGCGTACGGCGGTCAGGCGCAGGCCCGCGCCGTCCTCGCCGTGGTGGCGGCCGAGCACGTCGTGGCAGAGGGCGGTGAGGGTGGCCAGGGCCCGGGGGCGGTCGTCGGGGGTGGCGTAGCGGTCGGCGATCTCGCCGCGGGCGAAGGACAGGACGCCTTCGGCGATGGCGACGTCGGTTTCGTGGGGCAGGTGGGCGCGGGCGGCGTCGAGGTAGGCGGTGGGGGGCAGCTCGCCGTCGCGGACCATGTCGCGGGCGGCGTTCCACAGCACGGCCCGGCTGAGCGGGTCGGGCAGGGCGGACAGGGAGGCGAGGGCGGTGTTCCAGGAGCCGGCGTCGAGGCGGACCTTGGTGTAGGCGGTGTCGCCGTCGTTGAGGAGGATCAGTGCGGGGCGGGGGCCGGTGAGGGCGAGGGTGTGGGTGCCGCCGCCGGCCGGGAGGTCGGTGGTGAGGCGGTCGCGGGGCACGAGGGTGTGGCGGTCGCCGGGCGCGTGGTCGTAGAGGCCGATGGCCAGGCGGTGGGGGCGGGTGCCGTCGTGGTGGAGGTCCAGTCGCCAGCCGGCGGGGCCTTCGTCGCCGGCGGCGGGGGTGAGGGTGTCGACGCCGGTGGTGCGCAGCCAGCTCTCGGCCCAGGCGGGGACGTCGCGGTCGGAGTGGCGGGCGAGGGAGTCGATGAAGTCGGCGAGGGTGGCGTTGCCGAAGCGGTGGCGGGCGAAGTGGTCGTTGATGCCGGCGAGGAAGTCCTTCTCGCCGAGCCAGGTGACGAGCTGGCGCAGGGCGGAGGCGCCCTTGGCGTAGGAGATGCCGTCGAAGTTGAGCAGGGCGGACGCGGTGTCGGTGACGTCTTCGGGGGTGGGGGCCACGGGGTGGGTGGAGGGCCGCTGGTCGGCGTCGTAACCCCAGCTCTTGCGGGAGACGGCGAATTCGGTCCAGGCGCCGGTGAAGGGGGTGGCGTCGGCGAGGACGTGGTAGCCCATGTACTCGGCGAAGGACTCGTTGAGCCAGATGTCGTCCCACCACTGGAGGGTGACGAGGTCGCCGAACCACATGTGGGCCATCTCGTGGGCGATGGTCACGCCGCGGGTCTGGCGTTCGGTGGCGGTGACGGCGGAGCGGAAGACGTATTCGTCGCGGAAGGTGACCAGGCCGGGGTTCTCCATGGCGCCGGCGTTGAACTCGGGGACGAACGCCTGGTCGTAGGAGTCGAAGGGGTAGGGCTCGTCGAAGAGTTCGTGGTAGCGGTCGAAGCAGCGCCGGGTGATGCCGAGGATCTCGTCGGCGTCGGCGTCCAGGTGGGGGGCGAGGGAGCGGCGGCAGTGGAGGGCGAAGGGGATGCCAGCGTGCTCGGTGCGCACGCTGTGCCAGGGGCCGGCGGCGAAGGCGACGAAGTAGGTGCTGAGCGGCTGGGTGGTGGCCAGGCGCCAGCGGCCCTGTGCGGGCGGTCCTATGCGGGTGGCGACGCCGTTGCCGAGGACGGTCCACTCGGGGGGTGCGGTGACGGTGGCGTCGTAGGCGGCCTTGAGGTCGGGCTGGTCGAAGGCGGCGAAGACGCGCTGGGCGTCGTCGATGAAGGTCTGGGTGTAGAGGTAGGTCTCGCCGTCGGCGGGGTCGGTGAAGCGGTGCATGCCCTCGCCGGTGCGCGAGTAGCGCATGTCGGCCTCGACGCGCAGTTCGTGTTCGCCGGCGGTGAGGGTGAGCGCGAGGCGGTTGTCGTCGAGGGCCGCGGGGTCGAGCGGGGTGCCGTCGAGGCTGGCGCTGTGCAGGGTGGCGGGTTTGAGCTCGACGAAGGTGGTGCCCTGGGTGCGGGCGGTGAAGCGGATGACGGTGGTGGAGCCGAAGTGCTCGTCGCCGCGGGTGAGGTCGAGGTCGATCTCGTAGCGGTGAACGTCGAGGAGGCGGGCGCGGGTCTGCGCTTCGTCGCGCGTCAGTACGGGCATGGGGGCCATGCTGCCGCAACGGCCCGTACGGGGCCGGTGGATTTCCGCCGGGGCGGGCGGGGGCCGGGGACGGCCGGGGTTCCGCCCGCGGCGGGGCGGCCCCGGTCCGTTCCCGCCCGCGGGTGGGCGCCGGCCGTCAGGCGCGGGCGATCGTCTCGTGGTGGCGGATGACCTCGGCGATGATGAAGTTCAGGAACTTCTCCGC
Source organism: Streptomyces griseocarneus (assembly GCF_014655595.1). Classification (GTDB taxonomy): domain Bacteria; phylum Actinomycetota; class Actinomycetes; order Streptomycetales; family Streptomycetaceae; genus Streptomyces; species Streptomyces griseocarneus. Next base: position 168,133 of record NZ_BNBL01000009.1, read on the forward strand.
GAACGCCGGGTCCAGCTTGGCGTTCTCCGCCAGCTCGCGCAGCCGGGCGATCTGGCGGGCCTCGCGGGCCGGGTCGGCCGGGGGCAGCTTGTGGGCGGCCTTGAGGTGACCGACCTGCTGGGTGCATTTGAAGCGCTCGGCGAGCATGTGGATCACCGCGGCGTCGATGTTGTCGATGCTGTCGCGCAGGCGGCGCAGCTCGGCGCTCGCGGACTCGTCGCCGGTGCTGCGTACGGGCTCGTCTTTGGCACTGTTGTTCATGTCCACCCACCGAGCCTATGCGGAAGGGCGGGATTCGATGACCGGAGGGTGCTCCGGATCGGGGATCTCGTTGCTCCACCCGCCGGGTACGGCCCTGCCGCAGCGCTCCCGGAAGCGCACGGGCGCGGTGCCCACGCGGCGGGTGAAGAGCCGGCTGAAGTAGGCGGGGTCGTCGTAGCCGACGCGCCGGGCGACGGCGGCGACGGGCAGCTCGGTGGCGGCCAGGAGCTCCTTGGCGCGGCCGAGCCGGATGCCGAGCAGGTAGTCCTTGGGGCTGCAGCCGGCGCCGCGCCGCACCGCCGAGCGCAGCTCGGCCGGGGTCATGCCGTGCCGGGCGGCGTGCTGGGTGACGGACAGGGGCAGGAAGGCGTCCCGGGCCAGGGCGCGCAGCACGGGGTCGCCGGCGTCGGCGGCATCGGCGCGGGCGCGGCGCAGGGCGACGAGCAGTTCGTGGACGGCGGCGGAGGTCTCGACCTCCAGCAGCGGGTTGCCGCGCCGGGCGGCGCGGGCGATGCGTGCGACGGCGGCTCGGGCGGTGGTGGTGTCGGCGAGGGGCACCACGGGCCGGCCGGGGTCGATGTAGCCGAGCTCGGTGTAGGCGGCGACGGCGGAGCCGGTGAAGTCGACGAAGCTCTCGTCCCAGCCGGCTCCGGGGCCGGCGCCGTAGTGGTGGGGCACGCCGGGGACGAGCCAGATGAGGGCGGGGGCGGTGACGGGGTGGGTGCGGCCGTCGGGGGTGCGGTACCAGCCGCCGCCGGCGGCGATGACGACGGCGACGTGGTGGTCCAGGACGCGGGGGCCGACGGCGGGCAGCGCGCCGTGCTGCAGTCCCACGCCGAGGCAGACCAGGCCGAGCCGGTGGTGGACCGGGCCGGGGGTGAAGTACCGCATCCAGGAGTGGTACACGCGCCTGATGCCTCCCGTCGCTTCGGCGGCCGCCCCGTCTTCCGTCCAATCAGCCCCGATCTTTGTCCATGGCCCCCTCCCCCGCCAGAGGGCGAGGATGGTGTGCGCCGGGGTGTGCGGGCGACGGGCGACGAGGCGGGGGACGTGCCGGAATTCGTGGTGGGGGACGACGCTTTCGAGCTCGGCGGGCGGCCGGTGCGGCTGCTGTCGGGGGCGCTGCACTACTTCCGGGTGCACGAGGGGCTGTGGCCGCACCGGCTGGGGATGCTGCGGGCGATGGGCCTCAACTGTGTGGAGACGTATGTGCCGTGGAACCGGCACGAGCCGTTCCGGGGGCGGGCGCGGGACGTCGGGGAGCTGGGGCGGTTCCTGGATGCCGCGCGGGAGGCGGGGCTGTACGCGATCGTGCGCCCGGGTCCGTACATCTGCGCGGAGTGGGAGAACGGCGGGCTGCCGGCGTGGCTGACCGGGCGGCTGGGGGCGCGCGTGCGGACCCGCGACGAGGAGTTCGTGCGGGCCGCGGAGCGGTGGCTGGCGCTGGTGGCGGACGAGGTGGTGGGGCGGCAGGTGGACCGGGGCGGGCCGGTGGTGCTCGTCCAGGTGGAGAACGAGTACGGGTCGTACGGCAGTGACCGGGATTATCTGCGGCGTCTCGTGGAACGGCTGCGGGCGCTGGGTGTGACGGTTCCGCTGATCACCTCGGACGGGCCGGAGGAGCACATGCTGTCGGGCGGCACGGTGCCGGGGGCGCTCGCCACGGTGAACTTCGGGTCGGGGGCGCGGGAGGCGTTCGCGGTGCTGCGGCGCCATCAGGAGCGCGGGCCGCTGATGTGCACGGAGTTCTGGTGCGGCTGGTTCACGCACTGGGGCGGCGAGGAGGCGTCCCGGGACGCCGAGGACGCGGCCGGGGTGCTCGAGGAGATCCTCGGGTGCGGCGCGTCGGTGAACATCTACATGGCGCACGGCGGCTCGAACTTCGGCGGCTGGGCGGGGGCGAACCGTGCCGGTGCCGACTTCCGGGGCGCGCTGCGTCCGATGGTCACCTCCTACGACTACGACGCCCCGGTCGATGAGTTCGGGCGTGCGACGGAGAAGTTCCGGGCGCTGCGGCGGGTGCTGTCGCGGTACGCGGAGGGGCCGCTTCCCGCCGTGCCGCCGGCGCCGCCGGTGCTGCGGGCGCCGGTCGTGGCGCGGCCCGTGGGGTGGGCGCCGCTGGGTGGGGTGATGGACGCGCTGGGCGGGCCGGAGACGCGGGGGCCGCTGCCGCCCTCCTTCGAGGACCTCGGCGTCGACCGGGGCGTGGTCCGCTACCGCTTCGCCGTGCCGGGGCCGCGCCGGGCGTATCCGCTGTGGGTGGCGGGGCTGCGGGATGTGGCGGTGGCCCGGGTGGACGGGGTGCGGGTGGCGGTGGCCGACGGCTCCCGCGATCCGGCGCCGCTGGGCGAGGTGGCGGGGCCGGCCGAGGTGGAGCTGTGGGTGGAGTCGCTGGGCCGGGTCAATTACGGGCCGCGGCTGGGCGAGGCCAAGGGCGTCACGGGCGGGCTGCTGCACGAGCGGCAGTACGTGCACGGGGTGGTGGCGCGCGGGCTGCGGCTGGACGCCCTGGAGGAGCCGGGGGCGCTGGAGGCGGTGCCGTGGGCGGCCGGCGGTGCGGCGGGCGGGGAGCCGGGGCTGTACCGGGCCTCGTGCCGGGTGGCCGGTGCGGGGGACGCCGTGCTGGAGCTGCCCGGCTGGGTGCGGGGCTTCGTGTGGGTCAACGGCTTCTGCCTGGGCCGCTACTGGGACCGGGGGCCGCAGCGGGCGCTGTACGTGCCGGGGCCGGTGCTGCGCGAGGGGGACAACGAGCTGCTGGTGCTGGAGTTCGAGGAGGCGGGGGCGGCGGCGGGCGGGCCGGGGATCCGGCTGAGCCCGGTGCCATAGCCGTCGCCGCGTGAGCCGGGCCCGGGGGGCGGCGGTCCGGTCTCGGGGTGCATTTCCCGTCCCGCTGGTCACCGGCCGATGACGGTGACCAACGGGACGGAACCCCGTGAATGTTTATTGCCCGACCATCTGCACGGTGAAGCCGTCCAGAGCGAACTCAGCGGTCCCGTTTTCCCCGGTCTTCCGCAGCCCCACCCACGCCTCACCCGTACCGGGCGCCGTGAACTCGTAGGCGTACGTCGTGGGCTCCACGGCGACCGGCAGGGGCGTGCGCGACAGCTCGCGCGCCCCGGGCTCGTCGACGGCCGTCACCCAGGCGTACTGGGCGGCGCGCTCGTTCTCGTAGCGGAAGCTCACGCGGTAGCGGCGGCCGGGCTCGAAGCGGACGGTGTGCGGGACGGTGCGGTAGACCAGGCCCGGGTTCTCGCCGCGCGACTTCAGCGACTGGGTGCCGTCGATGACGTCGTCGACGACCTTGCCGTTCCAGCCGCGCTGGGTGTAGGGCGCGTGGCGCCGGGCGATGTGGGTGCGCGGGTCGGTGCTGCCGCCCGCGTCGCCCTTGACGAAGGGCCCCCAGCCCTGGGGCACGTTCTCGAAGTCCTCGAAGACCAGCGCCCCTTCGGCCGTCGCCCGCCGGCCGGGCACGACGCGCACGGCGTCGAACCTGACGCGGGCCTCTCCCGCCGCGGCCGTCAGCGACAGCGTCACCGGGCCGCCGCCGGGCGGCACGGTGAACCAGGTGAACAGCCGCTGGAAGCGGGTGCCGTGCTTGCGGTCGGCGGCGACGTGGTTGACGGCGGTGGAGGTGTCGGTCCAGTTGACCGCCGTGACGCCGTCGCCGGTACGGACCTCGAGCGCGGCCCGGCGCCGCTCCCCCGCCGTGGCGCCGACCTCGACCTGCACGGACGCCGCGTACGTACCGGGCGCGAGCCGCTTCAGCCGCTGGCTGACGGCGGTCGCGGGGCCCGCGCCCATGACCAGCTCGCCGTCGCCGAGGGGGCTCGTCCCGACGGCGGCCTGGCCGGTGACCCGCCAGGCGTCGAGCGTTCCGGAGTGGAAGGCGGGATCCCGCAGCGGGGTGCCCTCGCCCCAGGCCGGGTCGGCCGGCGGGCGGCCGCGCCGGCGGGTGACGACGTAGGGCGTGCCGGGCCGGGCGGTGAGGGTGACCCTGCCCTTGCGCACGGGCAGTTCGGCGGTGTCGGCGCGGCCCTGGTCGGTGAGGCGGTGGACGAAGACGGTCCGCTGCCGGGACCAGCCGCGGGGCAGGGTCCAGGTGGTGGTGCCGCCGTCGGGGTTGTAGTGGTAGAGCCTGGCGGGGTCGGTGGCGCGGCGGGGCTCCCAGGGCAGGAGGTAGGCGCGGCCGGCGAGGACCGTGCGCCCGTCGGTGGTGACGCGCCGGGTGCCGTCGGCGTCGGAGACCCGGGTCGTGATCACGCCGGGGGACGCGGCGGGGGACGCGGCGGGCGCCGCGGGTTCGGTGGCGAGGGTGATCTCGTGGTCGCCCCAGCTGCGGATGGCGAAGCCCTGCAGGTACTTGGCGGGCAGGTTCTCCTCCCAGATCCGCCGGGTGAAGGCGTGCCAGTCGGTCTTGCCGCGCCAGCCCTCGAACGTGCCCAGCCGCGCCGTGCCGAGGAGGGGCCATTTGTCGGCGAAGACGTCCTTCTGGTGGTGACGGATGAAGCGGATGAGCCGGGAGTTGATGCCGCGCGAGGTGTCGGGCCCGTAGTCGGTCTCGGTGGCCCAGTGGGACCAGAGGCTGGAGCGCTCCAGGCCGTGCCCCCATTCGCTGGTGATCTGCCAGCCCTGCTCGCGCAGCAGGCGCTGGAGCGCGTCGGAGTTCCAGCCCGACTCGCGGAAGACGTCGATGTAGAGGGTGGTCAGGGCGGGGTCGGTCTCCTCGCGCAGCTGCGCGAAGCGGCGGGCGATGTCGCCGGAGACCAGATCGCGGCGGGCGTCGATGCGGTACGACTGGTCGAGCCAGTCCCACTGCCGGTTGTCGCGGTCGACGAGGGTCTCGGAGAAGGCGTTGGCGACCGGGTACGACTCGGTGGCGTTGACGTGGACGGCGAAGTCGCTGTTCCACCGCTTCCCGATGCGCAGCAGCGTGTTGAGGTCGGCCAGCCCGCCCGCGCGCTCGTTGTAGTTGCCGCCGTAGTCGGGGTGGGCGGAGTCGTGCCCCTCGGACTGGTAGCCCTTGAGGAGCGTGAACTGCCGCAGCCCGTCGGTGGCGAGGTGCACGCGCTTGACGCTGTCGAGGGTGGCGAGGAAGGGGTTGGTGGCCTGGCTGGCGAAGTTGAACGGGATGTGGGGGACGACGCGCAGGTGCTGCTCGTCGGCGCCGGGCGGGTTCACCATGATGTCCCGCATCGCGATGGCCGCGTCCTGCCAGTCGACGGTGCCGTCGCCGTTGCGGTCCCGGGTGACGATCACGGTCGCCCGGGGCAGCGGGTCGGTCGTGTGCGAGCCCGCCGCGCGGTGGGTCCACTGCCCGCAGGTGAGCTGGGCCTTGGTGTAGCCCTCGCGCCGGAGGGTCTGCCGCCACAGGCGGCCGTTCTCCCACGCGCTCGAGGCGTCGGGCCGGTCGTGGACGGTGTTCGTCTCGACGGCCGCGGCGAGCCGGTCCGTGCTGACGACCGCGTACGCGCAGCCGACGGGCGAGGCGTCGGGCGGCGGAGGTGTGGGGGTGAGGCGTACGGGGGTGTCGCCGCTCCTGGCCGCGTCGAGCTGGATGCGGGCCGCGAGCAGGGCCGCGCCGGGCTGGGTGCTGCGCACGCTCAGCAGGGCCAGGCCCGGGACGGCCAGGGTGCCGACGCGCAGGGCGGGGGTGTCGGCGATGCGGGTGACCCGCCAGTCGACGCGCCATCCCCGGACGCGGATCTCCACGTCGATCCGGGTGCCGCCGGCCAGGGCGAGGGTGTACGCGGCGCGGTCGCCGGAGGGGGAGACGGCGTGGGTGACGCGGGGGGTGTGCTCGGTGCCGTCGACGAGCAGCGAGGTCACGGCGTCTTCCTGGCCGTGCAGCACGGCGCCTGTGGCGCGATCGGTGTAGGACAGGACGCGGGGGAAGGAGGTGTCGACGCGGACGTCGAGCTCGGCGGAGCGCAGGACGGCTTCGGTCCCGTGCGCTGCCGCTTCGGCCGTGCCGAGGCCGAGTCCGGCCAGGGCGGTGGTGACGACGACGGCCCGTCGGCTGGGGCCGTGGGGGCGCGGTTGGTCTGCGGTCACCGCCTCACCGTGGGGCTGCGGGGCCTGGGGTGACCATGGACAAACCGGGGGCGGTATTGGACTGATGGTGCGCGGGTCGGCTCACGCGCCCTTGTCCAGCCCTCCCCTGACCACCTGGAGGGTGCCGTCGTGCTTCTTCCCGGTGTAGAAGAACGTCACATGGCGCTCGGTCCCCGCGGTGAGGGTGATCCGCCCCCGGGGCACGCACCGTCCGCTCCTGATCTCCTCCCCCAGCGTGATCGTCCCGCGGTCGTCACCGACCTCCTGCAGCACGAGAACCCCCTTGCACAGCAGCCCGGGAGCCGTGTACTCGATGCTCCCGGCCTCGCCTCCCGGCCCGGCCTCGCCGATCGACACGGCGGCCGCGTAGACGGACGGCCGTACGCCCTCCTCGGTGACGTCGCCCCGCCACTTCCCGAGGAACGCGTCCGGCACGCCGCCGTCGTACCGGGAGGGGGAGCGGTCGGAGGAGAAGGACGGCAGCCCGTACTTGGTGATCAGCGCGGCCAGCAGCGCTCCCAACGCCGTGATGACCGCCGCCCACAGGGCGTAGCGGGGTTCGTTTCGGGAGTGCGGTGCGGGCATGCGGGCCACCTAGGGGATGAGCTGCGGAGAGTCGGCGGATTCACATCGTGCAGGCTCGTGCGCGCCCCGGAGCCGGGTTTCCCGCAATCCATGATTTTTTCGATTGGCCCGTCGAACGGCCGCCCGTACGTCGCCCCACGACGCGAACGGATGACGCCCCGTCAGTACCGGTGCGGCATCATCGGGACATGATCGCCACCATGCAGTGCACCGTCATCGACTGTCCCGACCCGCTCGCCCTGGCGAACTTCTACGCGGCCGTCCTGGGGTGGGAGGTCGAGGCCGACGAGGCCGACCCCTCCTGGGTGTGGCTGAACGCGCCCGGGAAGTCCCAGCGGCTCGCCTTCCAGGGCGTCCAGGGCGAGTACCACCCGCCCCGCTGGCCCGAGCCGGCGCACCCGCAGCAGTTCCACCTGGACTTCGACGTCGACGACGTCGAGCGTGCCCAGCGCGAGGTCATCGCGCTGGGCGCCACGTTCCTGCACGACAGCGGCGGGAAGACGTCCGGCTTCCGGGTGTTCTCGGACCCGGCGGGGCACCCCTTCTGCCTCTGCTACGGGCAGCAGGGCTAGAACCCCCTCTACAAGAACCCCCTACAGCCCGGCCGCCACCGCGCGCAGCGCCTCGCCCGCGCCGCCCACGAGCGGTGCGCCGTGGCCGAAGCAGGCGGTGTCGACGTCCGACAGCGAGGCCTGGCGGCGGAAGGCGTCGATGACGCCCTGCCGGTCGACGTTGAAGACGCCCGGCATCAGCTGCTCGACATTGGCGATGGTGTCGCCGGTGAACAGCACGCCGGAGGCCGGCAGGTGCAGCGCGATGCTGCCGGCGGTGTGGCCCGGGACGTGGACGACGCGGGCCTCATGGCCCCAGTCGAGGGTGTCGCCCTCCCCCAGCTCGAGGTCGACCGGGCAGGGCGCCGGCGGCGGGGCGTCGACGAGGCCCGCCTGGACGGACTCCCACAGCGGCACCTCCCAGTCCTCCAGTACCGGCGGCGGCTCGGGAACCTCGCCACGGATGACGGCCGCATCGGCCGCGCCCGCCAGGATGCGCGCGCCCGTGGCTGCCGCCAGGGCCGCGGCGGAACCGGTGTGGTCCAGGTGGGAGTGGGTCAGCACGATGTCCCGGAGCTCCTCGGGGCGCGCGCCGAGGCCGGCGAGGGCGTCGAGGACCGGTTCGGCATGGCCCGGGAGGCCGGCATCGACCATCGCCCAGCCGTTGGCGCCCGGCAGGCGCAGCACATAGGCCTGTCCGACGGGGAATTGCAGCATCCATATGTCCGGCGTCACTTCGACTGTTCGCATCGTTGTCATGCCGTCACGTTAATGATCAAGAAGGCGCCGTCCCAAGCCTTTGCGCCGTGCGCGGATTGAGCCACCGGCGAACCGGATCCGGGAACTTCCCCGGCCCCGCTCAGCCGCGTCGCTCGCGGTCCACCGGGAACAGTGCCATCACCTGCCACCCGCCCTCCGGCGCGGGCCCGGCGTGCAGCCGGCCGCCCATCGCCTTGGCCCGTTCGGCGAGGCCGACCAGCCCGAACCCGCCGCCGCGCGCCTGCTCGGAGAGGCCTGCGGCCCGCTTGCCGTCGTCCGCGATGCGCAGCTCCACTCCCTCGGACACGCCGCGCACCCCGATGCGTACGGCCGTGGCGTCCGCCGCGTGCTTGCGGATGTTGGTGAGGGACTCGCGGACGACGCGGTGGACGCCCGCCGCGACGTCGTCCGGCAGCCAGGTCTCCATGCCCTTCTCGATGTAGAGGGCGACGGGCGGGCCGGTGCGCGTGAACTCCTCGGTCAGCTCGCGGACCTCGGGCAGGCCGGCGACGGGCTCGGTCTCGGCCTCGCCCTCGCGCAGGACGCCCACCAGGCGGCGCATGGCGCCGAGGGCCTGGCTGGCGGAGCTCTCGATGCGCTCGAGGGTGTCGGCGACGGCGGGGCCCTCCAGGGCGGTGAAGCGGGCGGCGCGGGCCTGGACGACGATGCCGGTGACGTGGTGGGCGACGAGGTCGTGCAGCTCGCGGGCGAGTTCGAGGCGCTCGGCGGTGCGCACGGCGGCCATGTCGCGCACGCGCTGCGCGTCGTGGCCGCGCAGGATCAGGGAGTACGCGCCGACGACGGCGGTCAGGACGGCGAAGAGGGCGGTGAAGCCGCCGGGATTGAGGTCGCGTACGGGCGCGGCGACGGCGGCGACGGCGAGCATGGGGCCCAGGACGCGGGCGACGCGGGCCGGGGAGCGGGAGACGATCTCGGTGAGGAGGACGAGCAGGGCGACGTCCTCGCCGACGCCCCAGACGACGGAGGGGTGCTGTCCGGTCATCAGGATGAGGGAGGCGGTCCAGGAGACGGCGACGGCGATGCTCGCGCGGACGGTCAGCGGGATCCAGCTCCAGGGCAGGGCGCACAGACAGACGACGACGCCGGAGGCCAGGACGACGGCGTGCGGCTGGCTGGGCTGGCGGGCGAGGGAGAAGCCCTCGAAGCCGACGAGGAAGAGCAGGGCGGCCCCGAGGGCGACCTTGCCGCAGCCCGCCCGCCGGGGTGAGCGGGCGGCCCGCAGGACCCACGTGTTCACGTGCCGGCTCTGTTCACGTGCCGCTCGTGGCCAGTCCGCTCTCCCAGGCCCAGGCCGCGATCTCGACGCGGTTGCGGGCGTCGAGCTTGAGCTGCACGTTGGCCAGGTGGGTCTTGACCGTGGACAGGGAGACGAACAGTTCGGAGGCGATCTCGGCGTTCGTGGCGCCGCGCGCCAGGCAGCGGACGACGTCGGCCTCGCGGTCGGTGAGCGGCTCGGCGGGCTGCTTGACGGCGGGCGGTGCGGAGCCGGTGGCCGAGGGGGCCATGTCACGCAGCAGCCGGACGGTGATGGCGGGCGAGATGAGGGAGTCGCCGACGGCGGCGGCGTGCACGGCCTCGACGAGCATGGCGGGGCTGGCGTCCTTGAGCAGGAAGCCGGAGGCGCCGTTGCGCAGCGCGGTGTGGACGTATTCGTCGAGGTCGAAGGTGGTGACGATGACGATGCGGGGGCGCTGGCCGCGCTCGGGGTGGGCGGCGGACAGCTCCGAGAGCCGCCGGGTGACCTCGAGGCCGTCCAGCTTGGGCATGCGGATGTCGAGGAGGAGGACGTCGGGCCGGTGGCGCTCGACGGCCTCCAGGGCGGCCTCGCCGTCGACGACGTCGGCGACGACGTCGATGTCGGGCTGGCTCTCCAGGATCATCCGGAAGCCGGTGCGGACCATCTCCTGGTCGTCCGCGATGACCACGGTGATCGCCATACTGTGCCCTCGTTCCTCACACGCCTTGACGCCGGGGCGTCTTCCATGTCACCGGGGGCGTCCGCGCGCCGCAACCGCAGGCGGCCGGCCGGACGCCCGGCCGGTGCTCAGCCCTCGGCGCGTCCGTTGCGGCGCAGCGCCACGCGCACGCCGTACGCGCCGCCGCCGACGGCCAGCAGGGCCACCCCGCCGGCGAGGGCGGGCGTGACGGCGTCGCCGACGTCGTGGCTGGCCTTGATGACCTGGCCGGCCTCCACCACGCGCTTGACGGGGTTGCCGGAGGTGTCGTGGGGCGGGCGGTGCGCGGCCGGCGCGGTGTGCTGCCCGGTCCGGGGGGAGGCGACGGGGACGGTGGCGGGGGCGGCGTCGGCGGTCGCGGGGTTGCTCGCGGTGCCGGTGACGACCTGGCGGCCGGTGGTCGTGGCGGCGGCCTCGGGGGTGTGGCGCAGGGTTCCGGAGGCGAAGTCGTAGTAGTGCGTCAGGCGGCTGCCGTCGAGCTGGGCGCGCAGGGTGGGGCGGCTGCCGTCGCCGTCGATGATGCGCAGGTGGAGCCGCTCGAGGTCGGCGGAGGGCCGGGTGGCGTCGATGGTGCGCTGCCGGGTGCCGTGGGTGGTGACGGTGACGCTGGTGCCGCCGTCGCCGGAGGTGAGGCGGGCGCGGCTGCCGTCGGGGAGGAGGACCTGCCGCACGGTGGTGGTCTTGGGGCGGGCGTCGTGGTCCGGCTTGTCCACCGCGAACGCGCCGGCCGTCGGGTACACCACGGCCGCGACGGCGGCGGTGAGGACGGCGGTGGCGGCGATGCGGGACTTCACGGACACGGAGAGTGCCTTTCCGTAACGGACGGCTGGGACTGCGGCCGCCGGTCTCGGTGGCACTCCCCTTACGTTACGGACGTTTACGCGCCCCACACCTCGACTGTCCGACCATTCTCGTCTCGGCCGAAAGGATGACGGACCCCCCTCCGCGTCATACCGCAGACCGGTCCGGAGCCCTGAGGGGCGCTCGCCGCAGGGGCCCGCGGGGGCGCGCGAGGCCCGTACCGGGCTGGGCCGTCCGGGTCAGCGGACGGGCCGGGCTCCGGTACGGGCCGGTGGGCGGGGGCCGGTCCTACGGGCGTCCGCCGGGTGGCTGCCGGCTGGCCGCCGGGCTCAGCGGCCGAGGCTCGCCGCGGCGGACTTGATGGCGGAGGCGAAGGTGCTCACCTCGGTGTAGACGCCGGGGTAGTGGGGGCGGGCGCAGCCGGTGCCCCAGCTGACGATGCCGACCTGGATCCAGGCGCCGGCGTCGTCCTTGCGGAACATGGGGCCGCCGGAGTCGCCCTGGCAGGTGTCGACGCCGCCCTTTTCGAGGAAGCCGGCGCATATCTCCTCGGCGGGCGTGAGGCTGTCGCCGTAGGCGCCCGCGCAGGCCTCGTCGTCGACGTAGGGGACGTCGGCCTTGAGCAGGGAACGCTGCTGGCTGCCTCCTTCACGGTTGGCGCCCCAGCCGGCGACGGTGAAGGTGCCCTGGTTGTAGGCGGTGCTGTCGGCGATCTTGAGGGTGGGGAGGTCGATGGGCCTGGCGAGCTTGATCAGTGCCCAGTCCTTGCCGGTGCCGTTGTAGCCGGGGGCCTGCAGGACGCGGGTGGACTTGACCTTGATCGCCGAGGAGGACTGCAGGTCGACGACGCCCGCGGTGGCGGTGATGGAGGTGTCGGCGCCGCTGCCGTTCACGCAGTGGGCGGCGGTGAGGACGATCTGCTGGGTGTAGAGGGCGCCGCCGCAGCCCATGGACAGCCGCACCATCCAGGGGAACTCGCCCTGGGCGGCCGGGACGCCGCCGACCACGCCCTGTCCGGGGCGCGGGTCGGGGTCGCGGTCCTGGGCGGCCTGGGCGCCGCCGGGCTGGAGGCTGAGGGCGGCGAGGGCGACCGCGCCGATGGTGAGACATCTCTTGAGCACGATGAGGTAGGAGCGCAACGTGCTTCCTTTCGTGGGAGGTTGCGCGCATCGCGTGGTGGGGGTTGTAGAGCTCATGACAACGATGCGCGCTGTGATTATCGAACCGGGCGGCAGTCGTACCTAGCGGGGTTTTCGGCCAGTCGGGACGGGCTCTCGTCCGCCTGCCGGGGCGGCCTTGCCGCCCGCCCTACAGTGGAAGGGCAGCGGCAACCGCACGGGGGTGGTCACGCGTGGGCGGCTCGGACCCGGACGTCGCGATCCAGCACGGATTCCCGCACGTGGACACCGTGCGGACGGCGATCACCGCGCTCTACAAACGGCTCTCCTACGACGGCGTGCGCTCCTTCGCGGCGAGCGTGCCGCCGGCCGACGTGGCCTTCTCCGACCACGAGGACCCCTATCTGGGCGTGCAGCGCGTCGCCGGCGAGATGGTCCGGCACCTGAGGCTGCCGGACGCCCGCATGATCGTCAGCTTCCGCGACATGCGGCACGCGGGCAGCGTCGAACTCGCCGCCGGGCCCGAGTACTTCATCGAGCTCAACTCCCGCTTCAAGACCCACCGCAAGGACATCGGCGCCGCGCTCTCGCACGAGGTCATGCACGTCTACCTGCACCGGCTGGGGCTGGAGTTCCCCGGCACCCGGGACAACGAGATCCTCACCGACACGGCGGCCGCCTACCTGGGCGCGGGCTGGCTGCTGCTGGACGCCTACCGCGAGTCGTCGGTGACGACGCAGAAGCTGGGCTACCTGACGCCCGAGGAGTTCGGGTACGTGCTGGCCAAGCGGGCGGAGGCCTTCGGCGAGGACCCCTCGCCGTGGTTCACCAGCGCCCAGGCCTACGAGGCGTACACCCGGGGGCGCGAGCGCGCCCGGCGGGACGGGCGGCAGCCCCCGCTGGCCGCCGCCGGCCGCCTGGTCCGGCACCGCTACGCCCGCGACCGGCGCGCGAGGGCCGCCTCACCGGAGGCGGGCTACGCCTTCGAGGGCCCCGACCCGCTGCGGGTCAGCTTCCCCTGCCCGACGTGCCACCAGCGCATCCGGGTGCCGGTGCGCGGGCGGCTGCGGGCGCGCTGCGCGCTGTGCCGCACGGAGCTGGACTGCGACACCTAGCGGCCGCACCCGGACGGGCGGGCGCGGCCGGTTCAGGACGTGCCCCACCACTTGCGCAGCACCTTCTCGGCGGGCTTGCCGTGCGGCGTGTACGCCAGCCGCTTCGCGGTCTCGCCGCTGTCGGGCCAGTCGTCCCACATCCACCAGCAGACGCCCGCCCACCACGGCTTGCCCTCGAAGGCCGCGAGCAGCGCCTCGTAGGCCGCCGCCTGCTCGGCGTCGCCGTCGCGCTTGCTGACGGTCCAGGAGTAGGGGGCGGTGGTGGAGCCGCGCTGGCTGACGTAGCCCGCCTCGGTGAAGAGGATCTTGCGGTGCTGCCGCCCGGAGAACGCGGCGAGCTCCTCGGCGATCGGCTGCCAGGCCCGGCGCAGGCGGGCGGGGTCGCTGGTGGCCTGGTCGGCCAGCGGCCAGTAGGCGTCGACGCCGATGACGTCGAGATCCTTCCAGAAGGCGACCTTGCGGTACTCGTCGTAGTTGGCGGCGTACGTCAGCGGGCCCTTGTAGCGCTCGCGCACGGCGGCGACGACGCGGCCCCAGCGCTCGCCGTCCTCGGAGGTGCCGGCGAGCTCGGTGCCGACGGAGAACTGCTCGACGCCGGCGCCGCGGGAGAGTTCGGCGTAGTGGGTGATGAAGCGCTCGTACGCGCGGAACCAGGCGTCGCGGTCGCGTGGCCTGATCTCGGCGCGGTCCCCGCCCTTGATGAGGTCGACGTGCGGCTTGAGCATGACCTTCAGCCCCGCGTCGTGCGCGAGGCCGATGATGTGGCGCAGGCCGTCGTCGCCGGCCGTCTCCCCGGTGACGCGCATGGCCGCGTCGGTGATGCCGTCCTGGTACCAGGTGGGGGTGAAGGTCACCCACCGGGCGCCGGTGGCGGCGATCTGCCGCAGATACGTTCCGGCTTGGGGGCTGCCGTAGTCGTCGGTGTTCCATGAGGGGAGCGTCATGCCCCGCATCCCGCTCACCTTCCTGCCGTCGGGCCGGCCGCGGTCGGGGGACGGCCCGGGGGCGTCGCCGTCACCGGAGGAGGAGCACCCGGCGACGAAGAGGGCGGCCGCCGCCGCCAGCACGGCGCCCGCCCTCTTCATCGCGTTCACTGCGCCAGGTCCGTGGGGCCGACGAAGGTGTAACCGAGGGCCTTGAATCCCTCGACGGTCTGCTTCAGCGGCTCCACCGGGTAGTACGGGTGGTAGAAGAAGCTCGCCACGCCGTCCCGCACGGCCAGGTTGGCCTTGGCCGAGTTGATCAGGTCAGCGGGCAGCCGGGCCGGGTGGTTGTTGTAGGGCTCGGGCTCGTAGTTGCCGATGTTCTCGGGAAGCACGGTCGTACCGTAGACGTCCTTCACCGCGTACGGGAAGAACTGGCCGATGTACCGGGAGGCGTTCACCGTGCCGCCGCCGAGCGTTCCCGCGAAGTACAGCGAACGCTCCAGCCGTGCCGTGTAGTTCTGCCCGAAGACCTTGTAGTCGGTGGCGGACGCCGCGTAGTGCGGGGTCGTCCACAGCGTGGGCTTGGGCAGGCCGGCCAGCGTGAACTGGCTCAGCGCCGAGGTCACCCGGGACTGCGCCCAGAGAGTGGAGTCCTCGGCCACCGGCCCGTCGTAGATGACGTTGTCGGCGGCGTCGACGTGGGCGCGGAAGAACTCGAAGTCGTCGCCCGTGGCGCCGGTGTAGGGGTTGGCGACGTTCTTGTACTGGTGGGTGTAGCCGTGGTTCATCAGCACCGCGCCGCGCTGGAGCATGTACTTCAGCGCGGAGACGACCTGCGGCGCCTGGGCCAGCGTCACGGTCTCGGCCACACCGTTGTTGTACGCGCCCTTGGGGTCGGTGTAGGTCGGGATGACGTTGATCCCGTAGGGGATCTTCTGCGCGTAGAGGTAGTCGGCGATGGCCTTCAGCTGGGCCGGCTCCGCCTTGGGGCTGATGTCCTCGAGCCGGACGAACGCGCGGTGCCGCTCGGCGGTCGCGGGGGCGAGGGAGTCGAAGAGGAGGTCCTCGAAGACGATGACGCGGTCGGACTCGGAGACGTAGGTGAAGGGGATCTCACCGACGTAGGTGAGGTTCGACGACCGGATCGCCCAGGGGCTGGTGGTGCCGTTGTTGGCGTCCTTGGCCTGCGCGAGCTCGGTGACCTGCGGGTATCCGGCGCCGGAGAGGGCGGGGTGCAGCACGCCGCCGTCGAAGCCGGCGGGGATCTTCCGGGTCAGCGTCTGGTTCTTGTACGTGACCTGGTTGATGTTGCCGACGCTGCCGCCGGTCTCGAAGTACGAGTTGGTGGGGTCCCAGCCGTACTTCTTCTTAAAGTTCTCGATGCCGACGGCGTTGGCCATGCCCCAGATGTTGTCGCCGATCCAGCTGACGGGCTTGGTGGTCTTCAGCGCGTCCTGGTAGAAGGCGGCGGGGATGGCGTCCGGGATCGAGCCGCCGTAGTAGGTCGAGCCGACGTAGACGGTGGAGGTGTACTGCTCCACCATGCCCGCGGTGTAGGCGGAGACCGGCTTGGCGGTGACGGTGCCGAAGTGGCCGGCGAGGTTGGCGATCGCCATGGCGTAGAGCTCGCCGAGGTGGCCGTAGGGGCCGGTGGTGTCGTAGAGGACCAGGGCCGAGGTGCCGGGTGCGGCGGCGAGCGTCCGGGCGGCGGTGACCGTGGCCTTGGGCGCGGGTGCCGGGGTGACGGTGAGGCTGCCGGCGCGGCGCTTGCGGTCGTTCGCCAGACGGGCGGTGACCCACGCCTTGAGGTCCTTGGTGCTCGCCCCGGAGAGCGATGCGGAACCCACCCCCTGCAGCCCGTGCGACGGGCCGGGCCTGCCGTCCCGGGCTATCGCCTCCTCGGCCCCCGCGGAAAGCGTGACGCCGCCCACGAGGGCGGCGACGACGGCGAGGACGACGGAAATCCGGGAAATACCCGTTCTCCCGCGCAATTGTTTCATTGTGTGATTCCCCCTGGTTGACGAGCTGCCGCCGAGCCCTCACCCGAAGGAGTCGGGGCCCGACAGTTGGCTGATTCTTGTGGTCCCCGAGAAGGGTGTCAATAGACAACTACGGTCCCGACCGGGCAATTACGGACAAGGGAATTGGTGCAGACCATAAATCCCACGCGTCACACGCCCATCTTGAGCAGGCATAACACCCGGTAGATCCATAGAATTCATCGTTCCGATTCAACAACTCCCACCACAGCCCCCTAAACCCCCGTCGCCGTCTGATACTTTCCCTGCGCACGCCTCAAGCCGAGGCGGAATCCGGGGGGAACTCATGTACGGAAAACCCGCTCTGGGGACAGTCCTGCCCTTGGTAGGACTGACGGCTGCCCCAGAAGTTCTGCCGGGCATACCCTTTGCCAGGGGACTGCAGGAAGCGGCCGGAGCGGGATTCCTGCTCTATTGCGCGATAGCCGCCGCACTTCTTTCGGCGAAATTCTGGTTCGTCCTGCGAAACTCCGGTGACCGTTCATGATCACCGAAGTGATGCTGTGGTCGAGCATCGCCATCATCGTGATGGCCGGCTGCTACAACTCCACCCTCTTCGTCCTGTCGAGACAGCGGATACGCCACGCGCGGGGTCCGCGCGCCGAACGTCTCTACGTCTTTCTCCTCGCCTGCCTGAACGAGGAGAAGGTGCTCGCCGAAAGCCTGGCCCGCATCACCTCATTGCCGGCCGGGAACTTCATGGCCCTGGTCATCGACGACGCGTCCGACGACCGTACGGCCGAAATCGCCCGGTTCGCCGCCCATTCCTCGTCGAACAGGGTGCGGCTGCTCCAGCGGCACCTGCCGAACGCCCGCAAGGGCAAGGGCGCGGCCCTCAACGCCGGCATCCGTCACCTGCGCGAATCCGGCCTCCTGAAGGCGCACGACCCCGCCGACGTCATCGTCTGCGTCGTGGACGCCGACGGCCGCCTCGACCCGCACGTGGTGCAGGCGGTCGACCCCTACTTCGACGACCCGCGCACGGGCGGCACTCAGATCGGCGTGCGGATGTACAACCGGCACAAGGGGATGCTCGCCCGGCTCCAGGACATGGAGTTCGTCATCTACGGCGACATCTTCCAGTCGGCCAGGCGCTACTTCGGCAGCGTCGGCATGGGCGGCAACGGCCAGTTCATGCGGCTCTCCGCGCTGGACAGCCTCATGGACGACAGCGGCAACGGCCCCTGGAGCGACTCCCTGACCGAGGACCTCGACCTCGGGGTGCGCCTGATCGCCCGTGGTTGGACCAACCACCACTGCACCACCGCCGCCGTCTCCCAGCAGGCCGTGCTCGACGTCAAGCGCCTGGTGCGCCAGCGCTCGCGCTGGTTCCAGGGCCACCTGCAGTCGGCCGGGCTGGTCCCGCTGATCCTGCGCGAGGTGCCCACCCGGGCCGCGGTGGACCTGCTCTACCACCTCTCCAGTCCCGTCCTGATCCTGCTCACCTCGCTGCTGCCGCTGTCCTTCCTCGTGGCCACCGGCGGCACCGTCATCGGCTCGGTGCAGGCGGGACACCTGCTGTTCTCACCGATGTGGATCATCGGCCCGTACGTCCTGTCCTTCACCGCGGCGTACGCCTACGGCTGGGTCTACTCCCGGCGCGAACGAGGACTCGGGCTCGTGCGGTCGGTTCTGCTCTCGCACGTCTTCGTCCTCTACGGCTACATCTGGTTCGCCGCCGGATGGTGGGGGCTGTGGCGGATGCTCACCGGCAAGCAGACCTGGCTCAAGACCGCGCGCACCTGACAGGCCCGGCACTCCTCCACCCGTAAGCCCAGCACGTTCATTCCCCGAGGGAGACCCATGTCCCCGAACGTCCTCACCACGCCCGTACGCGCCATGCTCGTCCTGGGCACCCGTCCCGAGGCCATCAAGCTCGCGCCCGTGGCACGCGCGATGGCCGCCTCGCCGCTCTTCGAACCCGTCGTCGTCAGCACCGGCCAGCACCGCGAGATGCTCCAGCAGATGCTCGAACTCCTGCGGGTCCCCGCGAGCGTCGAGCTCGACGTGATGCGCGACCGGCAGGAGCTGTCCAAGCTGACGGCCCGGCTGGTGGACGGGCTCGGCGACGTCATCCGCGCCGAGCGCCCCGACGTCGTCATCGTCCAGGGCGACACCACCACCGCGCTCACCGGCGCCCTCGCCGCGTTCTACGAGCACATCCCCGTCGCCCACGTCGAGGCCGGGCTGCGCACCGGAGTCCTGGACAACCCCTTCCCCGAGGAGCTCAACCGCCGTCTCATCGGCCGCATGGCGCGCTGGCACTTCGCCCCCACCCCGCGCGCGGCCGGGCACCTGAGGGCCGAGGGGGTCCCGGACGCCGAGGTCTTCGTCACCGGCAACACCGTCATCGACAACCTGCTTTGGGTGCTCCAGGAGGGCACCGGCCGCGACCACTTCCGCACCGGCCTGCGGCGCGTCCTGGTCACCCTGCACCGCCGGGAGAACCAGGGCGACAAGATGCGCGCCATGGGCACCGCGCTGCGGCGGCTGGCGGACCGCGGCGACGTGGAGATCGTGCTGCCGCTGCACAAGAGCCCGGCCGTGCGCGAGGCCCTGCTGCCCGAGCTGACCGGCCACGACCGCATCAACGTCGTCGAGCCGCTGGACTACGTGGACTTCTCCGCCACCCTCGCCGGCTGCGACCTGGTGATGACCGATTCGGGCGGCATCCAGGAGGAGGCACCGAGCCTGGGCAAGCCGGCCCTGGTGCTGCGGACGACCACCGAGCGGCCGGAGGCCGTGGAGGCGGGCGCGGCGCGGCTGGTGGGCACCGAACCCCACGTCATCCTGGACGCGGCGATGCACCTGCTGGACGACGCCGCGGCCTACGAACGGATGTCGACGGCCGGGAACCCCTTCGGCGACGGGCACGCCACGGACCGCATCGTGGCGCAGCTCGCGGAGGACTTCGGCGCCGACGCCGACGCGGCGCCCGCGCCCAGCCCGCTGGTCGTCACCCAGCCCGACGGTCCGGGGTCATACTCGACGGCATGACGAGAGTTCACCGGCTTCTCGCCCTCGCACTGCTCGCGGCCGCCGTGGTGGCGGGACTGGTGTTCGCGGTGAGCGCCATCTGGGAGGACAGCGGGGAGCCGGAGCGGCCGTGGGCCGAGGGGTCGGTCCACGGGCCGTGGCGTTCGGTGTTCGACGGGCACGGCGAGAACATCGGCCGCCATGACGGCCTGGCCCTCTCCCCCAAGCCCGCCACGCGGGCGGAGGAGACCCACGCCGGCCTGATCGTCTCCACGCGGCAGTACGACGACGTGGACTTCCGCGCCCGGATGCGCACCATCGCCCAGCTGCGCACCCCCAAGCCCAATCCCTGGGAGGTGCCCTGGCTGGTGTGGGCGTACACCGACCCGGAGCACTTCTACTACATCACCCTCAAGCCGAACGGCTGGGAGCTCGGCAAGCGCGATCCCGCCTACCCCGGCGGCCAGCGGTTCCTGGCGACGGGGGCGGAGCACTTCCCGCTCGGCAGGTCGTCGGACGTCCGGGTCGCCCAGCGGGGCGCCCGGATGGAGGTGAGCGTCGACGGCCGGGGGCTGGTGGCCTACGAGGACCGGGAGCGCCCGTACCTCAAGGGGAACGTGGGGGTCTATTCGGAGGACGCGCGGGTGGTGTTCAGCGACGTCTCGGCCCGCCCTCTGGAGTGACGGGCGGCCGGGGGGACGTGCGCGCGTGGCGGCGCCCGCCTCGGGTCGGGGATGAGGCGGGCGCCGTGTCACGGGGGGGGGCGGGAACCGTCAGACGGTGAGCGCCCGGTCCGTCGGCCTGACCGGGGCCGGCAGGGTGCTGGTTCCGGTGAGGTAGCGGTCCACGCCGCGGGCGGCGGAGCGGCCCTCGGCGATGGCCCAGACGATGAGCGACTGGCCGCGGCCCGCGTCACCGGCGACGAACACGCCGGGGACGTTGGTGGCGTAGTCGGCGTCGCGCGCGATGTTCCCGCGCTCGTCCAGTTCCACACCGAACTGCTCGACGAGACCGTTCTGCCGGTCGGTGCCGGTGAAACCCATCGCGAGGGTGACGAGCTGGGCGGGGATGCGACGCTCGGTGCCCGGCTTCTGCTCGAGCTTGCCGTCGACGAAGGCGACCTCGATCAGGTGCAGCCACTGGACGTTGCCGTCCTCGTCGCCCTCGAAGTGGGTGGTGGAGACGGAGTAGACCCGCTCGCCGCCCTCCTCGTGGGCCGAGGTGACCTTGTAGAGCATGGGGAAGGTGGGCCAGGGCTGGTTCGCGTTCCGCTCCTCCCCCGGCTTCGGCATGATCTCCAGCTGGGTGACGGAGGCCGCGCCCTGGCGGTGGGCGGTGCCGACGCAGTCGGCGCCGGTGTCGCCGCCGCCGATGACGACGACGTGCTTGCCCTCGGCGGTGATCGGGGAGACCGTCAGGTCGCCCTCCTGCACCTTGTTGGCGACGGGCAGGTACTCCATGGCGAAGTGGATGCCCTTGAGGTCGCGGCC
The DNA here is from genome assembly GCF_014655595.1 of Streptomyces griseocarneus. Classification (GTDB taxonomy): domain Bacteria; phylum Actinomycetota; class Actinomycetes; order Streptomycetales; family Streptomycetaceae; genus Streptomyces; species Streptomyces griseocarneus. The sequence continues at coordinate 188,781 of NZ_BNBL01000009.1, forward strand.
GGGGACGGGCAGGTCGCGGGAGGTGGTGGCGCCGGCGGCGATGACGACGGCGTCGTAGCGCTTGCGGAGCTTGGCGGCGTCGATGTCGCGGCCGATCTCCACCTCGGTGCGGAACTTGGTGCCCTCCGCACGCATCTGCTCGATGCGGCGGTTGATGTGCCGCTTCTCCATCTTGAACTCGGGGATGCCGTAGCGCAGCAGGCCGCCGACGCGGTCGGCGCGCTCGTAGACGGCGACCGTGTGGCCGGCCCGGGTCAGCTGCTGGGCGGCGGCGAGGCCGGCGGGGCCGGAGCCGATGACGGCGACGGTCTTGCCGGAGAGCCGCTCGGGCGGCTGCGGGGTGACGTCGCCGGCGTCCCAGGCCTTGTCGATGATGGTGACTTCGACGTTCTTGATGGTGACGGGCTGCTGGTTGATGCCGAGCACGCACGCGGACTCGCAGGGCGCGGGGCACAGGCGGCCGGTGAACTCGGGGAAGTTGTTGGTGGCGTGCAGCCGCTCGGACGCGGCCGCCCAGTCCTCGCGGTAGGCGTAGTCGTTCCACTCGGGGATGAGGTTCCCCAGCGGACAGCCGTTGTGGCAGAACGGGATGCCGCAGTCCATGCAGCGGCTCGCCTGCTTGCTGATGACGGGCAGGAGGGAGCCGGGGACGTAGACCTCGTTCCAGTCGCGGACGCGCTCCGCGACGGGACGGGTGCGGGCGACCTCGCGGTCGCTGGTCAGAAAGCCCTTCGGGTCAGCCATGGGTCGCCGCCTCCATCATCTTCTCGTGGGTCTCGGTCTCGGTGAGACCGGCTCGCTCGGCGGCGTCCTTGGCGGCGAGCACTGCCTTGTACGTGGCGGGCATGACCTTGCGGAAGCGGGTCACGGCCGTGTCCCAGTCGGCGAGGAGGCCGGCCGCGACGGTGGAGGCGGTCTCCTCGTGGTGGCGGCGCACCACGTCGTGCAGCCACTGCCGGTCGGCGTCGTCGAGGGTGTCGACGGCGGCGGCCAGCTCCTTGTTGACGTTGCGGGGGTCGAGGTCGACGACGTAGGCGACGCCGCCGGACATGCCGGCCGCGAAGTTGCGGCCGGTGTGGCCGAGGACGACGGCCCGGCCGCCGGTCATGTACTCGCAGCCGTGGTCGCCGACGCCCTCGGAGACGACGGTGGCGCCGGAGTTGCGGACGCAGAACCGCTCGCCGACGCTGCCGCGCAGGAACAGCTCGCCGCCGGTGGCGCCGTAGGCGAGGGTGTTGCCGGCGATGGTGGAGTACTCGGCGAGGTGGTCGGCGCCGCGGTCGGGGCGGACGACGATGCGGCCGCCGGAGAGGCCCTTGCCGACGTAGTCGTTGGCGTCGCCCTCCAGGCGCAGGGTGACGCCGCGCGGGAGGAAGGCGCCGAAGGACTGGCCGGCGGAGCCGGTGAAGGTGATGTCGATGGTGTCGTCGGGCAGGCCGGCGCCGCCGTACTTCTTGGTCACCTCGTGGCCGAGCATGGTGCCGGCCGTGCGGTTGATGTTGCGGATGGGCAGCTGGGCGCGGACGGGCTGGGGGGCCTCGTCGCCGACGGTGTTGAGGGCGTCGGCGGCGAGCTTGATCAGCTGGTTGTCGAGCGCCTTGGCCAGGCCGTGGTCCTGGGCGGTGGTGCGGTGGCGGACGGCGCCCTCGGGCAGGTCCGGCACGTGCAGCAGGGGCTCGAGGTCCAGGCCCTGGGCCTTCCAGTGGCCGACGGCCCGGCCGGTGTCGAGGAGTTCGGCGTGGCCGACGGCCTCCTCGAGGGTGCGGAAGCCCAGCTCGGCGAGGAGCTCGCGGACCTCCTCGGCGATGAACTCGAAGAAGTTGACGACGAATTCGGCCTTGCCGTTGAACCGCTCGCGCAGGACGGGGTTCTGGGTGGCGATGCCCACGGGGCAGGTGTCGAGGTGGCAGACGCGCATCATGACGCAGCCGGAGACGACGAGGGGGGCGGTCGCGAAGCCGAACTCCTCGGCGCCCAGGAGGGCGGCGATGATCACGTCGCGGCCGGTCTTGAGCTGGCCGTCGGTCTGCACGACGATGCGGTCGCGCAGCCCGTTGAGCAGCAGGGTCTGCTGGGTCTCGGCGAGGCCGAGCTCCCAGGGGCCGCCCGCGTGCTTGAGGCTGGTGAGCGGGGAGGCGCCGGTGCCGCCGTCGTGGCCGGAGATCAGCACGACGTCGGCGTGGGCCTTGGAGACGCCCGCCGCGACCGTGCCGACGCCGACCTCGGAGACCAGCTTCACGTGGATGCGGGCCGCGGGGTTGGCGTTCTTGAGGTCGTGGATGAGCTGTGCGAGGTCCTCGATGGAGTAGATGTCGTGGTGCGGGGGCGGCGAGATCAGGCCGACGCCGGGGGTGGAGTGCCGGGTCTTCGCGACCCAGGGGTAGACCTTGTGGCCGGGCAGCTGGCCGCCCTCGCCGGGCTTGGCGCCCTGGGCCATCTTGATCTGGATGTCGTCGGAGTTGACCAGGTACTCGCTGGTGACGCCGAAGCGGCCGGAGGCCACCTGCTTGATGCTGGAGCGGCGCGCAGGGTCGTAGAGGCGATCGGGGTCCTCGCCGCCCTCACCGGTGTTGGACTTGGCGCCCAGCCGGTTCATGGCGATGGCGAGGGTCTCGTGGGCCTCCTGCGAGATGGACCCGTAGGACATGGCGCCGGTGGAGAAGCGCTGGACGATGGAGCTGACCGGCTCGACCTCCTCCAGCGGGATCGAGGGGCGGTCGCTCTTGAAGGAGAACAGGCCGCGCAGCGTCATCAGCCGCTCGGACTGCTCGTTCACGCGCTCGGTGTACTGCTTGAAGATGTCGTAGCGGCGGGCGCGCGTGGAGTGCTGGAGCCGGAAGACGGTGTCGGGGTCGAAGAGGTGCGGCTCGCCCTCGCGCCGCCACTGGTACTCGCCGCCGATGTCGAGGCGGCGGTGGGTGGCCGCGATGCCGGTGGCGGGGTAGGCCTTGGCGTGGCGGGCGGCGACCTCGCGGGCGACGACGTCCAGGCCGGCGCCGCCGATCTTGGTGGCGGTGCCCTGGAAGTAGGCGTCGACGAAGCCCTCGTCCAGGCCGACGGCCTCGAAGACCTGGGCGCCGCGGTAGGAGGCGACGGTGGAGATGCCCATCTTGGACATCACCTTGAGCACGCCCTTGCCGAGCGCCTTGATGAGGTTGCGGATGGCGTCCTCGGGGGCGGTGTCCGGCAGGAACGTGCCCGCACGGACGAGGTCCTCGACGGACTCCATGGCCAGGTACGGGTTCACCGCCGCCGCGCCGTAGCCGATGAGCAGCGCGACGTGGTGGACCTCGCGGACGTCACCGGCCTCGACCAGCAGGCCCACCTGGGTGCGCTGCTTGGTGCGGATGAGGTGGTGGTGGATGGCCGAGGTCAGCAGCAGGGACGGGATGGGGGCGTGCTCGGCGTCGGAGTGCCGGTCGGAGAGCACGATGAGGCGGGCGCCGTCGGCGATGGCGGCGTCGGCCTCGGCGCACATCGCCGCGAGGCGGGCGGCGAGCGCCTCGCCGCCGCCGGAGACGCGGTAGAGGCCGGAGAGCGTGGCGGCCTTCAGGCCGGGCAGGTCGCCGTCGGCGTTGATGTGGATGAGCTTGGCGAGCTCGTCGTTGTCGATGACGGGGAACGGCAGGGTGACGCTGCGACAGGACGCGGCGGTGGGGTCGAGCAGGTTGCGCTGCGGGCCGAGGGAGGAGATCAGCGAGGTGACGAGCTCCTCGCGGATGGCGTCCAGCGGGGGGTTGGTGACCTGCGCGAAGAGCTGGGTGAAGTAGTCGAAGAGCAGGCGCGGCCGCTCGGACAGCGCGGCGATCGGCGAGTCGGTGCCCATGGAACCGATCGGCTCGGCGCCGGTCTTGGCCATGGGCGCGAGGATGACGCGCAGCTCCTCCTCGGTGTAGCCGAAGGTCTGCTGGCGGCGGGTGACCGAGGCGTGGGTGTGCACGATGTGCTCGCGCTCGGGGAGGTCGGCGAGGTCGACGAGCCCGGCCTCCAGCCACTCCTGGTAGGGCTGTTCGGCGGCGAGGGCGGCCTTGATCTCGTCGTCCTCGATGATGCGGTGGCTCTCGGTGTCGACGAGGAACATCTTGCCGGGCTGCAGGCGGCCCTTGCGGACGACCTTGGCCGGGTCGATGTCGAGGACGCCGACCTCGGAGGAGAGCACGACCAGGCCGTCGTCGGTGACCCAGTAGCGCCCGGGGCGCAGGCCGTTGCGGTCGAGGACGGCGCCGACGAGGGTGCCGTCGGTGAAGGTGACGCAGGCCGGGCCGTCCCAGGGCTCCATCAGGGTGGAGTGGTACTGGTAGAAGGCGCGCCGGGCCGGGTCCATGGAGGCGTGGTTCTCCCAGGCCTCGGGGATCATCATCAGCACGCTGTGCGGCAGCGAGCGGCCGCCGAGGTGGAGGAGCTCGAGGACCTCGTCGAAGGAGGCGGAGTCGGAGGCGTCGGGGGTGCAGACCGGGAAGAGGCGGTCCAGGTTCCCGTCCGCGCCGAACAGCTCGCTCGCCAGCTGGGATTCGCGGGCGCGCATCCAGTTGCGGTTGCCCTTGACCGTGTTGATCTCGCCGTTGTGGGCGACGAAGCGGTACGGGTGGGCGAGCGGCCAGCTGGGGAACGTGTTGGTGGAGAACCGCGAGTGGACCAGCGCGATGGCGGTGGCGCAGCGGCGGTCGGAGAGGTCCGGGAAGAACGGCTCGAGCTGCCCGGTGGTGAGCATGCCCTTGTAGACGATGGTGCGGGCGGACAGCGAGGGGAAGTACGTGTCCGCCTCGCGCTCGGCGCGCTTGCGCAGGACGAAGGCCTTGCGGTCCAGGGCCAGGCCGTTCGCCCCGCCGGCCGTGTCCGCGACGAACAGCTGGCGGAAGACGGGCATGGTGGCGCGGGCGCCGGCGCCCAGCAGGTCGGGGGCGACGGGGACGTCGCGCCAGCCGAGCACGGTGAGGCCCTCTTCGGCGGCGATCGTCTCGATCCGCGAGACGGCTGCGGCCGCCTCCCGGTCGTCCGCCGGGAGGAAGCCGATGCCGACGGCGTACGCGCCGGCCTCGGGGAGGGCGAAGGCGACGCTCTCGCGCAGGAAGGCGTCGGGGACCTGCATCAGGATGCCCGCGCCGTCGCCGGAGTCGGGGTCCGAGCCGGTGGCGCCCCGGTGCTCCATGTTGCGCAGGACGGTGAGCGCCTGTTCCACGAGCTCGTGGCTCGCCTCGCCGGTGAGAGTCGCGACAAAGCCGACACCACAGGCGTCGTGCTCATTGCGCGGGTCGTACATCCCCTGCGGGGCGGGGTGGGATGCGTGGCGCATCGGCGCTCCCGTCGTCGTCTGGCAGTCATGTCAGAGGCATGTGCCGAGGGACGACGCTGGCCCTCCGCTGAAAAGTTCGTGCAGATTACATGATGGGCGGCTTCTCGAAAAGTGGAAGGCTTGGTCCATCATCTGGACACCCGGGGTGTGAGCGGAGCGCCTGGAGGCCTTGGGATCACCAGGCCCGGTCGCGCCGACGAGAACGCGCGAGGGGGCGGCGTTGCCCCTGCTGCGCTACCGGATTGTGCCCTGTAGCCGAGGAGCTGAAACCGCCAAGAAATCTGCACGTTATGCGGATGCCCGCATAAGCATCACCCGACAGCGGTGCCGAAGGCAATACCGAGGAGGTAAGTCACACCCGCCGCCGCCCCGCCGAGCAGCAGCTGCCGCAGCCCGCTGAACCACCACGACCGGGCCGTCACCCGTGCCACGACCGCGCCGCAGGCGAAGAGGCCGAGCAGCGCCAGCAGCACGGCGGGCCAGAGCTCGGTGGCGCCCAGGAGGTAGGGCAGTACGGGCAGCAGCGCGCCCAGCGCGAAGGATCCGAACGAGGACGCCGCGGCGACCGTCGGCGAGGGCAGGTCGGAGGGGTCGATGCCCAGCTCCTCGCGGGCGTGGATCTCCAGCGCCTGCTCCGGGTCCTTCGACAGCTGCCGTGCGACCTCGCGGGCCAGCTTCGGCTCGACGCCGCGCGACTCGTAGAGCGCGGCGAGCTCCTGGAGCTCGTCGGCCGGGTGCTTGCGCAGCTCGCGCCGCTCCACGTCCAGCTCGGCCAGGACCAGCTCGCGCTGGGAGGCCACGGAGGTGTACTCGCCGGCGGCCATCGAGAACGCGCCCGCCGCGAGACCCGCCAGGCCGGCGATGACGATCGTCTCCGAGGAGGCCGACCCGCCGGCGACACCCGTCATCAGGGCCACGTTGGAGACCAGTCCGTCCATGGCACCGAAGACGGCCGGGCGCAGCCAGCCGCCGTTCACATCGCGGTGCGTGTGGTTGTCACGGTGCGCGATGTGCGTCTCCGCGGCCGTGTCGAGGACAGCCATTGCTCCGGTCGCTCCCTTCCCCAGGGGCACGGGCCCGTCGCCCCGCCCCTCTCGCGTACGAGTCGTATGACCCGTACGAGTCGAAGGTACGCATGTTCGACCTTGATCCGCTAGCAAGGCAGGCCGTACTAACCTCGCTGACCTGCGGCTTTTTATCGGCGAGACGACGAAAAGCCCCCACGGCCACGGCCGTGGGGGCTTCGGTCGACGCGACGCGCGCGTCAGGGCTTCTTCGGGCCGGCGGGCTTGGGGGCGGCGGCCGGGTCGGCCTTGCCGTCCTTGGCCTCCTTGGCGCCCTTGCCGGACGCCGTGTGCGGCTCCTTGCGGGACGCCTTGCCAGACGCCTTGCCGCCCTGCGCGCCGCCCCCGGCGGCGTCGTCGGCGGCACCCGGCTCCACCACGGCCTCGCGGCCGGGCGCCTTCTTCGCCGAGATCACGATGTACGCCACCGCCGCGAGGAAGACCAGGATCGACGTCCAGCCGTTCAGGCGCAGGCCCAGCACGTGGTGGGCCTCGTCGACGCGCAGGTACTCGGTCCAGAAGCGCCCGACGGTGTAGGCGGCCACGTACAGGGCGAAGGCCCGCCCGTGCCCGAGCTTGAACCGCCGGTCCGCGAAGATCACCAGCGCCGCGACGGCGAGGCACCACAGGGACTCGTAGAGGAACGTCGGGTGGTACGTCCCCGCGACGCGCCCGATGGCCGGGTCGGCGTCGATCTTCAGCGCCCACGGCAGGTCGGTGGGCTTGCCGTACAGCTCCTGGTTGAACCAGTTGCCCCAGCGCCCGATGGCCTGGGCGACCGCGATGCCGGGCGCAATGGCGTCCGCGTACGCCGGCAGCGGGATGCCCCGCCGGCGGCACCCGATCCACGCGCCGACCGCGCCCAGCGCGATGGCGCCCCAGATGCCGAGGCCGCCCTCCCAGACCTTGAAGGCGTTCACCCAGTTCCGGCCCGGGCCGAAGTACAGCTCGTAGTCGGTGATCACGTGGTAGAGACGCCCGCCGACCAGGCCGAAGGGCACCGCCCACACCGCGATGTCGGCCACCGTCCCGGCCCGGCCGCCGCGCGCGATCCAGCGTCGGTTGCCGAGCCAGACGGCGGCGAAGACACCGATGATGATGCAGAAGGCGTAGCCGCGCAGCGGGACCGGGCCGAGGTGGATCACGCCGGTCGAGGGACTGGGAATGTATGCGAGTTCCATGGCAGACAAGAACCTACCTCGTGGCGGCGCCCAGGCCCAGGGCGGCCCTTTCCGGCCCGTGACCCGCGGTAGCCCTCAGCTCACGGGCGCGCGGGCCCGCCGGTCTGCCGCACCGTGGAGAGGATCTTCCGCACCATCGTCTCCGGCACCTCCTCGGGTACGCCCTTGACTCCGTGGAACGTCCAGGAGGCGAGGTCGCCCTTGGCGTCCTTGAAGGCGAAGGCGAAGGCCTTGCCGTCGAAGTCGCAGACCTTCTTCCCGTCCTTCTCCACGGAATTCCGTGCGCCGGTGGAATGGGCCGTCGCCAGGCTGCCCGTGATCCCGGACGCGGTGGTGTACGGCTCCACGGAGCCGGCCCGGACCCGCTGCTTGTCCGACTGGGCGTAGCCGCCGTGGATCCACAGACGGGCGTTCTCCCGCGCCGCCTCCTCGGTGCTGCTGCTCCCGGACTCACCCCGGGAGCCGGCGGCGGCGATGGGGGTGTCCTCCGTGCCGCCGCCCTCGCCGTCGGCCTGGCACCACCGCTCCTTGAGGACCGCGGGGGCCTTGAAGCCGACGAGGGGCTTGTCCTCGGGGTCGTCCTTCTCGGTCACGTAGCTCGCCCAGTCCGCGGACTTGAGCTGCCACTCGGCGGGGACGTCGAAGGCGATGCCGCGGTCGGGGTTCACGACGGCCTTCCAGCCGGGGACGACGGCCTTGTCGCCGCCGCCGGCCGCGCGGGGGTTGTCGGTCGCGGCGGCTTCCCGGGACGCCGAGGCGGACGGCCCGGGGGCGGCGTCCGTGCCGCCGTCGCCGCCGAGCACCAGATAGCCGGTGACACCGGCCGCGATGACGACGGCGGTGGCCGCGACGACGGCGATGACGACGGTCTTCCGGCCGCCGCCGGGCCGGGGCGGGGGCTGGGGCGTCCCCACCGGGGGTATCCCCATCGGCTGCTGGTACGGATTCGGCTGCTGGGCTGCGCACATGAGGAGCAACCCTAAGGGGGCATGATCGAAAAGGTGCCGCCCACCCCGGCGGTGCCCGCGCGTCAGCCCTTCTGTGCCTCCGCGACCATCTCGCGGAACTTCTGCGGGGTGAGCGGGGTGGTCGGGCCGTAGATGCTCTTGCCGTTCAGCAGGACGGTGGGGGTGCCCTGGAGGCCCGAGGTGCTGAAGGCCTGCTGGGACTTCTGGACCCAGCTGTTGTGGGTGCCGTCCTCGACGCACCGCTTGAACGCCGGGCTGTTCAGGCCGACCTTGTCCGCCAGCTCCAGCAGGCGCTCCTTCTTGCCGAAGGCGTCGTCCGTCTCCGGCGGCTGGTTCTTGTAGAGCTCGTCGTGGTAGGCGGTGAACTTGCCGGCGTCCTGCGCGCACGCCGCCGCGTTCGCGGCGTTGAGGGAGCCGGAGCCGGGCAGGTTCTTGTCGATCAGCGTGACCAGGTGGTACTCCGACTTCAGCTGCCCCTTGGCCTCCAGGTCGTGGACCGCGTCCCGGAAGCCGTTCTCGAACTGGGCGCAGGCCGGGCAGCGGAAGTCCTCGTAGACGACGAGGGTGGCCTTCGCGGCGGCGTTGCCCGCGGGAATGGCCAGGTTGTCCTTGCCCATGGCCCCCTGGGGGACGACGACCGGGCCGGAGGTCTGCTGCTTGTTGTCCTTGCCGCCGCCGGAAGAGGCCACCAGCGCGGCGATCCCGGCGCCCGCGCCGAGCACGGCGGCCACCGCGACGCCCGCGATCATGGCCCTCTTGCGTTTGACGCGGGCCTGCTCCCGCTCGCGCTGTTCCTGCAGCCGCTCGCGGGCGCTGCGCTTTCCGTCGCTGTTCTTCTGGCTCACATCCCCCTACAACGAACCGGGGGCGCGCCCATGCGCGCCCCCGGCCGTCGTTTCCTCCAAAAGGGTTACGCGCGCTTGCGTACGCCCTCCGCCAGTTCACCCGCGAGGGTACGGACCGCCGCCAGGCCCGACTCCAGGTCGGGGGCGTCCAGCAGTCGCTTGACGAAGGCCGATCCGACGATGACGCCGTCCGCGAACTGAGCCACCTCGGCGGCCTGTTCGGGGTTGGAGACGCCGAGGCCGACGCAGACGGGCAGCTCGGTGACGGCCCGGGTGCGGCGGACCAGCTCCTGGGCCTCCTGGCCGACGGACTCCCGGGTGCCGGTGACGCCCATCAGGGACGCGGCGTAGACGAAGCCGCTGCCGGCCGCCGTGATCTTGGCGAGGCGTTCGTCGCGGCTGCTGGGCGCGACGACGAACACCGTGGCCAGGCCGTGCTGTTCGGCGGCCTTGCGCCAGGTCTCGGACTCCTCCACCGGCAGGTCGGGCAGGATGCAGCCCGCTCCCCCGGCGGCCGCGAGGTCGGCGGCGAACCGCTCGGCGCCGTAGCGGTCGACCGGGTTCCAGTACGTCATGCACAGCACGGGCGCGCCCGTGATCTCGTGCGCCTCCCGGACCGTGCGGATGACGTCGGTGATCCTGATGCCGCCGCGCAGCGCGATGTCGTCGGCGGTCTGGATGACCGGCCCGTCCAGGACCGGGTCGCTGTGCGGCAGCCCGACCTCGACGACGTCGCAGCCGCCGTCGAGCATGGCGGTGACGGCCCGGACGCCGTCCGCCACGGTCGGGAAGCCGGCGGGCAGGTAGCCCACCAGCGCGGCCCGGTTCTCGGCCTTGGCCGCGGCCAGCACGGAGCTCAGCAGTTCGATGTTGCCTGCCATCACTTCGCCCCCGCAGCGTCGTCGGCGTCGTTGTCGTACAGCCCGAAGTAGCGGGCCGCGGTGTCCATGTCCTTGTCGCCCCGGCCGGAGAGGTTGACCAGGATGAGCCCGTCCGGGCCGAGCTCGCGGCCGATCTCGAGGGCGCCGGCGAGCGCGTGGGCGCTCTCGATGGCCGGGATGATGCCCTCGGTGCGCGAGAGCAGGCGCAACGCCTGCATGGCGTCGTCGTCGGTGACGGCGCGGTACTCGGCGCGGCCGGTGTCCTTGAGGTAGGAGTGCTCGGGGCCGATGCCGGGGTAGTCCAGGCCGGCGGAGATGGAATACGGCTCGGTGATCTGGCCGTCCTCGTCCTGCAGGACGTAGCTGCGCGAGCCGTGCAGGATGCCGGGGGTGCCCTGGGTGAGGGTCGCGGCGTGCTCGCCGGTCTCGACGCCGTGGCCGCCCGGCTCGCAGCCGATCAGGCGCACGCCCTCGTCGGGGAGGAAGGCGTGGAAGAGGCCGATGGCGTTGGAGCCGCCGCCGACGCAGGCCACGGCGGCGTCCGGCAGGCGGCCGGCGCGCTCGAGGATCTGGCGGCGGGCCTCCACGCCGATGACCCGGTGGAAGTCGCGGACCAGGGCCGGGAAGGGGTGGGGTCCGGCGACCGTGCCGAAGAGGTAGTGGGTGCGGTCGACGTTGGCCACCCAGTCGCGGAAGGCCTCGTTGATGGCGTCCTTGAGCGTGCGGCTGCCGGACTTCACGGCGATGACCTCGGCGCCGAGCATCCGCATCCGGGCGACGTTCAGGGCCTGCCGCTGGGTGTCGACCTCGCCCATGTAGATGGTGCACTCGAGGCCGAACAGCGCGCAGGCCGTCGCCGTCGCCACGCCGTGCTGGCCGGCGCCGGTCTCGGCGATGACGCGGGTCTTGCCCATGCGCTTGGTGAGCAGCGCCTGGCCCAGCACATTGTTGATCTTGTGGGAGCCGGTGTGGTTGAGGTCCTCGCGCTTGAGGAACACCCGGGCGCCGCCCGCGTGTTCGGCGAAGCGCCGCACCTCGGTGAGGGCGCTGGGGCGCCCGGTGTAGTTGACCATCAGGTCGTTGAGCTCGGCGGCGAAGGCGGGGTCGGCCTTGGCCTTCTCGTACTCGGCAGCGACCTCGTCGACGGCCGCGACGAGGGCCTCGGGGATGAACTTGCCGCCGAAGGCGCCGAAGTAGCCGGACGCGTCGGGCACTTGGCCCTCGGGGTCGGGAACGAAGAAATCGGAGGACACGAACGCACTCCTCGGGTCTGTGAGGGTTCCGGGTGGCGGGCGGGCCGGAAGAGCCCGCCGCGGGCGCGACGGCGCCGCACCCGGCGATGACGGGAAGCTAGAGCGCGGCGCGGCCGCGCCATCGCATCCCGTTGATCTGCCCCGGCTCACAGCCGATGTGGTACCGCACGCGGCGCCCGAGGACGCGGCGTGCGGGCGCACGGCAGCCCCGCGGCCGGCAGCCGCGGGCGAGCCGTGCGTACGCCCTCATGGCGGGTCAGCCCCGCCCGTGCCGCAGGGCCGGGTGGGCGCCCGCGGCGACCAGGTCGGCGACCGCGCCCTTGGGGTCGCGGCCGGTGACCAGGGACTCGCCGACCAGGACAGCGTCGGCGCCGTCGTTGGCGTAGGCGATCAGGTCGTGCGGGCCGCGCACGCCGGACTCGGCGATCTTGATGATGCCGTCGGGGATCTCGGGGGCCACGCGGGCGAAGGTGCCCCGGTCCACCTCGAGGGTCTTGAGGTTGCGGGCGTTGACGCCGATGATGCGGGCGCCGGCGTCCACCGCGCGCTGGACCTCCTCCTCGTCGTGCACCTCGACCAGCGGGGTCAGCCCGATGGACTCGGCCCGCTCGATGAGGGAGACCAGGGCCTCCTGCTCCAGCGCGGCCACGATCAGCAGCGCCAGGTCGGCGCCGTAGGCGCGGGCCTCCCACAGCTGGTAGGCGGTGACGATGAAGTCCTTGCGCAGGATCGGGATGTCCACCTTGGCGCGGACGGCCTCGAGGTCGGCGAGCGAGCCGCCGAAGCGGCGCTGCTCGGTCAGCACGCTGATGACGGCCGCGCCGCCCGCCTCGTAGTCGGCGGCGAGCCCGGCGGGGTCGGCGATCGCGGCGAGCGCGCCCTTGGACGGGCTGGAGCGCTTGACCTCGCAGATCACGCTGACGTTCTCGCCGCGCAGGGCGGCCGCCCCGTCCCTGGCCTGCGGGGCCTTCGCCGCGCGCTCCTTGAGCTCGTCGAGGCTGACGCGCGCCTGCCGTTCCGCGAGGTCGGCACGGACTCCGTCGATGATCTCGTCGAGCACACTCACGCGAGCGGCCCCCTTCCGGACTCGGATGGTCTGGGCTGGTGCGGTGCGATATCACCTCACCAGGCATCTGCGATGGTACTTGCCGGAGGGCGAAGGTTTCGCATCCGGTTGACGCCGGTCCCGCCAGGTGGACCCATGAATGGACGCCTCCGGGAGCCTCCGGGAGGCTCCGGTGCCGCTCAGGGCGCGAGCGCCGATCCGAACGGCAGGTTCCGTACGAGCGTGAAGGCGAGCACGATCCCGCCCAGCGCCCACCAGTGCCGGGCCCGCGGGGCGAGCGGCATGCCCCCGCCCGACCGGAGGACCCTGGCCAGCCACAGGACCCACAGCACGGCGAAGGCGGCGTAGCCGGCGACGGCCAGGGCGTTGGCGCCCAGCGCGGCCCCGAGGTCGCCGTGGGCCAGCGCGTGCAGGCCCCGCAGGCCGCCGCAGCCGGGGCAGTACAGCCCCGTCCAGCGCAGCAGGGGGCAGGCGGGGTAGTGACCGGGCCGGTTCGGGTCCACGGCCGCGACCCCGGCGACGGCCGCGCCGACCCCCGCGGCCACCCCGAACGGCGCGGCCAGGCGGTGGGCCAGGGGCCCGCGTGCAGAGCCTCTCACACTGCCGAGTGTCCGCCGGAAAACGCGAAGGCGCAGCTCAGGGCCCGTCTCCTGGCGTCCGTACGGGCCCGGGCCGCGCCATGGCGGGGCAGGCGGGCTGCTCAGGCCTTCTGCGTCTGGGACTTTCCGGCGCCCTTGGGAACCATGCCCATGCCCATGGCGCGCATGACGCCGCCGACGACGCCGCCGAGGGCCACCACGACCATGCCGGCCCAGAAGCCGACGGGCTTGGCCGCCACGACGAACGCACCGGAGATGCAGAAGCCGATGAAGGCGATGGTGACGCCGGTCCAGGCCGCAGGGGTGTGGCCGTGGTCGCTAGCCGACATGAGTTGACTCCTCGTTGCTGTATCGCGCCCGCGGGCGCAGAGATCGCTCGGGGCCATTGTCCCCGACGCCCCGGGCCGTCGTGCGCCGGGGTTGGCGTGTCACACCGCCGCCTTCAGCGGCCCGCTCCGCCGGTGGGGTCCTCGCCGCGGTCGAGGGCCTTCCACAGCTCCTCCGGGCGGTCCGGGTCGACGGGGGCGCGCGGACGGCTCGGGCGGGGGGTGCCGTCGCGCTCGTAGCGGCCGGACATGGCGGGCCACCGGCGCCCGTAGCGCACGGCGAGCAGGCCGGCGAGGAAGAGCAGCACCCCGCCGACGACGGCCACCCACGGCCAGGCGGTGTGGGAGACGTCGCCGATCGTGGCCTGGGTGTTGCCGGCGACCCTGGCGGCCTTCTCCTCCAGCGCGCTCGTGTCGTCCGCGCCCGTGAGCGCGGCCGCCACGGTGCCGGCACCGCTCAGCGCGAGCAGCACCGCCACCACGAGACGGCCCGCGCCGCGCACCGCGAAGACGGCGACGAGCGCGGCGAGGCCCACGACGGCCAGCGCCCCCGGCAGGGCGGTCACGTCCTGGCCGCTGGCCTGCTCGGCCAGGCTGCCCTGGGCGGCGGGGGCGCTGCCCTCGGACCAGGTGCGGCCGCTCGCCAGCAGGACGAGGGCGGCACCGGCGGCACCGAGGAGGAGGGCGGCGCCCACGCTGCGCTTCGCGGTGCGGGGGGTGGGGGTGGTGCTGGGGTGGGGTACGGCTGCGGTCACGGGTACCACTATCGCTTGTCAGCGGGTGGAGGTACGAACGGGGGGTGCGGGCCGTCGTCCGGGTTGTGCCCACCCGTTCCGCCCCAGCGGAACGACTGCCCACGACCCTCGCTACAAGCGGTTCGCCGTGTGGACTGCTCGTAGGACCGCTGCCGCCTTGTTGCGGCATTCGGCGTCCTCGGCTGCCGGGTCGGAGTCGGCGACGACGCCGGCGCCGGCCTGGACGTAGGCGGTGCCGTCGCGCAGGAGGGCGGTGCGGATGGCGATGGCGGTGTCGGAGTCGCCGGCGAAGTCGAGGTAGCCGACGCAGCCGCCGTACAGGCCGCGCGGCGAGGGCTCCAGCTCCTCGATGATCTGCATGGCGCGCGGCTTGGGCGCGCCGGAGAGCGTGCCGGCGGGGAAGCAGGCGGTGAGCACGTCGAAGGCGGTGCGGCCCTCGGCGAGCCGGCCGGTCACCGTCGAGACGATGTGCATCACGTGGCTGTAGCGCTCGATCGACATGAAGTCGACGACCTCGACGCTGCCGGGCTCGCAGACCCGGCCGAGGTCGTTGCGGCCGAGGTCGACGAGCATCAGGTGCTCGGCGCGTTCCTTGGGGTCGGCCAGCAGTTCCTCGGCGAGGGCCGCGTCCGCCTGCGGCGTGGCGCCGCGCGGGCGGGTGCCGGCGATGGGGTGCACCATCGCGTGCCCGTCCTCGACCTTGACCAGCGCCTCCGGGCTGGAGCCGACGACGTCGAACGCCCCTCCCTCCCCGTGGGGGAACCGGAAGAGGTACATGTAAGGGCTCGGGTTGGTGGCCCGCAGCACCCGGTAGACGTCCAGCGCGGAGGCCGTGCAGGGGGTCTCGAACCGCTGCGAGGGCACGACCTGGAAGGCCTCGCCGGCGCGGATGCGCTCCTTGATCTCCTCGACGGCCGCCATGTAGTCGGCGCCGCCCCAGCGGGCGGTGTACTCCGGCAGCTCGGAGGGCGGCAGGACGGTGGGGTCGGAGGGGACCGGGCGGCGCAGGTCGGCGGCCATCGCGTCGAGCCGGGCGACGGCGTCGGCGTACGCCTCGTCGACCCCGGTCGCCAGGTCGTTGTGGTTGATCGCGTTGGCGATCAGCAGGACCGTGCCGTTCCAGTGGTCGAGGACGGCGAGGTCCGAGGTGAGCAGCATGGTGAGCTCGGGCAGGTCCAGGGCGTGCGCGCCGGGGCCGCCGGGGTGCTCGCCGATCCGCTCCAGGCGGCGGACGATGTCGTAGCCCAGGTAGCCGACCATGCCGCCGGTGAAGGGCGGCAGTCCGGCGCCCTCCATGAGGTCGCGCGGGGTGTGCAGGGCCTCCACGGTGGCCCGCAGGGCGGCCAGGGGGTCGCCGTCGGTGGGGACGCCGACGGGCGGGGTGCCGAGCCAGTGGGTGGCCCCGTCGCGGACGGTGAGGGTGGCGGCGCTGCGCACGCCGATGAAGGAGTAGCGCGACCAGGTGCGGCCGTTCTCCGCGGACTCCAGCAGGAAGGTGCCGGGGCGCTCGGCCGCGAGCTTGCGGTAGAGGCCCACGGGGGTGTCGCCGTCGGCGAGGAAGCGCCGGGTGACGGGGATGACCCGGCGGTCGGTGGCCAGCGTGCGGAAGGTGTCCGCGTCGGGGGTGACGTCCCCGGGGGAGACAGTTGCGGTGGTGGCAGCCATGGCAGCGGAGCCTACTGGGCCAGCGGGAGGGAGTCGGCGTCGAAGCAGGTGCGCGTGCCGGTGTGGCAGGCCGGGCCGGTCTGGTCGACCTTCACCAGGATGGTGTCCGCGTCGCAGTCCAGCGCCACCGACTTCACGTGCTGGACGTGGCCGGAGGTGTCGCCCTTGACCCAGTACTCCTGGCGGCTGCGGCTCCAGTAGGTGCAGCGGCCGGTGGTCAGGGTGCGGTGGAGCGCCTCGTCGTCCATCCAGCCCAGCATCAGCACCTCGCCGGTGTCGTACTGCTGGGCGATGGCGGGGACCAGGCCGTCGGCGCCGCGCTTGAGGCGGGCGGCGATGGCGGGGTCGAGGGCGGAGGAAGGGCGGGCGTTGCCGGTCATGTGCTCCATTGTGCCTCCGCCGCACCGCCGCGTTCGCCGTCGCCGTGCCGGGCGGGGCGGGGCGCGGCGGCATGGCCGGGCGCGAGGGCCGGCCGTAGGGTGACGGCATGTCAACTCATGCCCAGCGCGAACGTCTGCTCCTCGCCGATCTGTTGGAGACGGTGGGCCCCGACGCCCCGACGCTCTGCGCCGACTGGCGCGCCCGTGATCTCGCCGCGCACGTCGTGGTGCGCGAGCGGCGCTCGGACGCGGCCGCCGGCATCGTGTTCAAGCCACTGGCCGCCCGCCTGGAGCGGGTGCAGGCGGAATTCGCCGCCAAGCCCTACGAGGAACTCGTCCAGCTCATCCGCACCGGTCCGCCGCGCCTGTCGCCGTACGCGCTCAAGCCGGTGGACGAGGCGGCGAACACCGTCGAGTTCTACGTCCACACCGAGGACGTGCGCCGCGCCCAGCCGGAGTGGACGCCGCGCGAGCTCGACCCGGTCTTCGCCGACGCGCTGTGGAGCCGGCTGGAGCGGACGGCCCGCCTCCTCGGCCGCCGGTCGCCGGTGGGGCTGGTGCTCAGACGCCCCGACGGGCGCACGGCGGTCGCCCACCGGGGCGCACCGGTCGTCACCGTCACCGGGGAGCCCGGCGAGCTGACCCTCTTCGGTTTCGGCCGTCAGGACGCGGCCCGCGTCAAGACGGAGGGCGACGAGGACGCGCTGGCGAAGCTCAGGGGGGCGAAACTGGGTATCTAAAGACTCGGGGGCCGCATCGGACACCTACACCCGACGCACGGAAGAAGGCTCCGACCATGGCTTTCCGCAGCAGATCCCTCTTCGGCGAATCCCCGTACCCCTCCTCGTCACAGACCGGCGTCTCCCTGGGGCTCCTGCTGCTGCGCCTCATGGTGGGGATCATCATGATGGGGCACGGCACGCAGAAGCTCTTCGGCTGGTTCGACGGGCCGGGGCTCGACGGAACGGCGAAGTTCTTCACCCTGTCGGGCTATCCGGCGGGCAAAGCCATGGCCGTGGTGGCCGCGCTCAGCGAGACGCTGGGCGGGGCCGGGCTGTTCCTGGGGCTGCTCACGCCGCTCGCGGCCGCCGCGGTGCTGGGGACCATGATCAACGCGCTGGGCGTGACCTGGGGAGCCTTCTTCCTGCCCAAGGGGGTGGAATTCACCCTGTTGCTGGCCGTCTCGGCCACGGCGCTGGCGCTGACCGGGCCCGGGGAGTACGCGGTGGACCACTTCCTGCCGGGGCTGCGGACGCACCGGCTGGTGTACGGGGTGGCGGCGATCGCGCTGGCGGTGGTGTTGGGAGCGGTGTTCCTGCTGATCCGGGACTGAAGGGCCGCGACGTCCGGGGCAGCGACGTCCGGGGGCCGGCGGGCCGGCCCCCGGAACGGGCTCAGCGGACCGGGTGCCCCGCGTCCCGCAGCGCGCCCTTGACGTCCGCGATCCGCAGGTCGCCGAAGTGGAAGACCGAGGCGGCCAGCACCGCGTCCGCGCCGGCCTCGACCGCCGGGGCGAAGTGCTCGAGGCGTCCGGCGCCGCCGCTGGCGATGACCGGGACCGTGACGTGCTTGCGCACCGCCCTGATCATCTCCGTGTCGTAGCCGTCCTTGGTGCCGTCGGCGTCCATGGAGTTCAGCAGGATCTCCCCGGCGCCGAGCTCGGCGGCCCGGTGCGCCCACTCGACGGCGTCGAGGCCGGTGCCGCGGCGGCCGCCGTGGGTGGTGACCTCGAAGGAGCCCGAGGGGGTGCGCCGGGCGTCGACCGACAGGACCAGGACCTGCCGCCCGAAGCGCTCGGCGATCTCGCGGATCAGCTCGGGCCGCTCGATCGCGGCGGTGTTGACGCCGACCTTGTCGGCGCCGGCCCGCAGCAGCTTGTCGACGTCCTCGGCGGTGCGCACGCCGCCGCCGACGGTGAGGGGGATGAAGACCTCCTCGGCCGTGCGGCGCACGACGTCGTACGTGGTCTCGCGGTTGCCGGAGGAGGCGGTGATGTCGAGGAACGTCAGCTCGTCGGCGCCCTCCCGCCCGTAGACGCGGGCCATTTCGACGGGGTCGCCCGCGTCGCGCAGGTTCTGGAAGTTGACGCCCTTGACGACCCGGCCGTTGTCCACGTCCAGGCAGGGGATGACTCGCACGGCGAGGGTCACGCCGGTTCTCCTCTGAATGCTTCTACTTCTACTTCGACCAGGACGCGCGAGTCGACGAAGCCGGAGACCACCACCAGGGTGGAGGCCGGGCGGACGCCCTCGAAGAGCTCCTTGTGGGCCCGGCCGACGGCGTCGACGTCGCGCGCGTGGGTCAGGTACATGCGGGTGCGGACGACCGACTCGGCGCCGAGGCCGAAGTGCTTCAGCGCGTCGAGCGCGTTGCCGAACGCCACCAGCGTCTGCTCGTACGGGTCTCCCTCGCCGTGGAGGACGCCCTTCACCAGGGGCATCGTCCCGGCCACGAGGACCCGGTCCCCGGCCGCCACGGCACGTGCGAATCCGATCGACTCTTCCCAGGGACTGTCAGTCTGCACGCGCTGCGGGGCCGGGGTCTGGCTCATACGGACACTGCCTCCAGGGCCTCTTCCAAGGTGAACGCCTTGGCGTAGAGGGCCTTGCCGATGATGGCGCCTTCGACCCCCTGAGGTACCAGGGTGGCGAGCGCACGCAGATCGTCAAGGGAGGAGACGCCGCCGGAGGCGACGACCGGCTTGTCGGTGGCCGCGCAGACGTTCTTCAGCAGCTCCAGGTTCGGGCCCTGGAGGGTGCCGTCCTTGGCGATGTCGGTGACCACGTAGCGGGCGCAGCCCTCGGAGTCGAGGCGGGCGAGGGTCTCGTAGAGGTCGCCGCCGTCGCTGGTCCAGCCGCGGCCGCGCAGGGTGGTGCCCCGCACGTCCAGGCCGACCGCGATGCGGTCGCCGTGCTCGGCGATGACCTTGGCGACCCATTCGGGGGTCTCCAGGGCGGCGGTGCCGAGGTTGACGCGGGTGCAGCCGGTGGCGAGGGCGGCGGCGAGCGAGGCGTCGTCGCGGATGCCCCCGGACAGCTCGACCTTGATGTCCATCGAGCGGACGACCTCGGTGACCTGGGCGCGGTTGTCGCCGGTGCCGAAGGCGGCGTCCAGGTCGACCAGGTGCAGCCACTCGGCGCCCGAGCGCTGCCAGGCCTGCGCGGCGGCCATCGGGTCGCCGTAGGAGGTCTCGGAGCCGGACTCGCCGTGCACGAGGCGGACGGCCTGGCCGTCACGGACGTCGACGGCGGGCAGGAGTTCGAGCTTCGGCATCAGAGCGTCTCGATCCAGTTGGTCAGCAGCTGGGATCCGGCGTCGCCGGACTTCTCGGGGTGGAACTGGGTGGCCCACAGCGGGCCGTTCTCCACGGCGGCGACGAACGGCTCGCCGTGCGTGGCCCAGGTGACCTTGGGGGCGCGGATGTTGGCGTTGCCGACCTCCAGGCTCCACTCGCGCACCGCGTAGGAGTGCACGAAGTAGTACCGGGTGTCCGCGTCCAGGCCGGCGAAGAGGCGCGAGTCCTCGGCCGGGGTGACGGTGTTCCAGCCCATGTGCGGCACGACGTCGGCCTTGAGCGGCTCGACCGTTCCGGGCCACTCGTCGAGGCCCTCGGTCTCCACGCCGTGCTCGATGCCGCGTTCGAAGAGGATCTGCATGCCGACGCAGATGCCCATGACGGGACGGCCGCCGGAGAGCCGGCGCCCGATGACCCAGTCGCCGCGCGCGGCGCGCAGCCCCCGCATGCAGGCGTCGAAGGCGCCGACGCCGGGGACGAGCAGCCCGTCGGCGTTCATGGCCTTGTCGTAGTCGCGGGTGATCTCGACGTCCGCGCCGACGTGGGCCAGGGCCCGCTCGGCGGAACGGACGTTGCCGAAGCCGTAGTCGAAGACGACGACCTTCTTGGCGGGGGAACTCATGACCACAGCCCTTCGATACGCATCACACCGGCGGTCAGGCACATCGCCGCACCGACCCCCAGCAGGGTGATCACGCTCTTGGGCATGCCCTGCTTGAGGAAGGAGATGATGCCGCCTATCAGGAACAGTCCGACAACGATCAGAACAGTCGACAGGCCTGTCACAGCGCACCCTTCGTGGACGGGAGAATTCCGGCGGCCCGCGGGTCGTGCTCGCTGGCGTAGCGCAGGGCCCGGGCCAGGGCCTTGAACTGGCACTCGACGATGTGGTGGGCGTTGCGCCCGTACGGGACGTGGACGTGCAGCGCGATCTGGGCCTGTGCGACGAAGGACTCCAGGATGTGCCGGGTCATCGTCGTGTCGTACGCACCGATCATCGGCGCCATGTTCTCGGGCTCGGTGTGCACCAGGTACGGCCGGCCGGAGAGGTCCACGGTCACCTGGGCGAGGGACTCGTCCAGGGGCACGGTGCAGTTGCCGAAGCGGTAGATGCCCACCTTGTCGCCGAGGGCCTGCCGGAAGGCGGCGCCGAGCGCGAGGGCGGTGTCCTCGATGGTGTGGTGGGTGTCGATGTGCAGGTCGCCGTCGGTCTTGACGGTGAGGTCGAAGAGGCCGTGGCGGCCGAGCTGGTCGAGCATGTGGTCGAAGAAGCCGACCCCGGTCGACACGTCGACCTGCCCGGTGCCGTCGAGGTCGATCTCGACGAGGACGGACGTCTCCTTGGTGGTGCGTTCGACGCGTCCAACGCGACTCATGAGTTGTTCTCCTTGCGAATGGCGCGTACCGCGTCCAGGAACGCGTCGTTCTCGGCGGGCGTGCCCGCGGTGACCCGCAGCCACCCCGGCACGCCGTTGTCCCGTACCAGGACGCCCTGGTCGAGGAGGGCCTGCCAGGCGGCGTGGCTGTCCTCGAAGCGTCCGAACTGCACGAAGTTGGCGTCCGAGTCGGTCACCTCGCAGCCGATGGCGCGCAGCTCGGTGACGATGCGGTCGCGCTCGGCCTTGAGCTGTTCGACGTAGCCGAGCAGCGTGTCGGTGTGCTCCAGGGCCGCCAGCGCGGTGGCCTGGGTGACGGCCGAGAGGTGGTACGGCAGCCGGACGAGCTGGACGGCGTCGACCACGGGCGGGGCCGCGGCGAGGTAGCCCAGGCGCAGCCCGGCGGCGCCGAACGCCTTGGACATGGTGCGGGAGACGACGAGGTGGGGCCGGCCCTCGATGAGCGGCAGCAGCGAGGGGCGGTGGCTGAACTCGCCGTAGGCCTCGTCGACGACGACCATCGACGGCTTCGCCGCCTGCGCGGCCTCGTACAGCCGCAGGACCGTCTCCTCGTCGACCGCCGTGCCCGTGGGGTTGTTGGGCGAGCAGACGAAGACGACGTCGGGCCGGTGCTCGGCGATGGCGGCCACGGCCGCGTCGGCGTCGATGGTGAAGTCCTCGCGGCGCGGGCCGGAGATCCAGCCGGTGCCGGTGCCGCGCGAGATCAGCGCGTGCATCGAGTACGAGGGCTCGAAGCCGATCGCGGTGCGGCCGGGCCCGCCGAAGGTCTGCAGCAGCTGCTGGAGGACCTCGTTGGAGCCGTTGGCCGCCCAGACCCCGGCCGCGGTGACCTCATGGCCCGTGGTGCGGGTGAG
Organism: Streptomyces griseocarneus; assembly: GCF_014655595.1. Taxonomy (GTDB): domain Bacteria; phylum Actinomycetota; class Actinomycetes; order Streptomycetales; family Streptomycetaceae; genus Streptomyces; species Streptomyces griseocarneus. The sequence goes on from NZ_BNBL01000009.1 coordinate 210,603, forward strand.
GTAGGCGGCCAGCTCGGTGCGCAGCTCGACCGCGTCCCGGTCGGGGTAGCGGTTGAGGTGCCGGGCGGCCTCGGCGACGCGCTCGGCGATGCGGGCGACGAGGGGCTCGGGCAGGGGGTAGGGGTTCTCGTTGGTGTTCAGGCGTACGGGCACGTCGAGCTGGGGGGCGCCGTACGGGGACTTGCCGCGCAGTTCGTCCCGGATGGGGAGGTCGTCAATACCCGTCACTTGCTGTCCGGAACCTTCCAGTCGAACCTCGCCCTGACCGCCGCTCCGTGGGCGGGCAGGTCCTCGGCGTCGGCGAGCGTCACCACGTGCCCGGCGACCTCGGCCAGCGCCTCGCGCGTGTAGTCCACGACGTGGATGCCGCGCAGGAAGGACTGCACCGACAGCCCGGAGGAGTGGCAGGCGCAGCCGCCGGTGGGCAGCACGTGGTTGGAGCCGGCGGCGTAGTCGCCGAGCGAGACGGGGGCGTACGGGCCGACGAAGATCGCGCCGGCGTTGCGCACCCGGGCGGCGACCGCGGCGGCGTTCTCGGTCTGGATCTCCAGGTGCTCGGCGGCGTAGGCGTCGACGACCGCGAGGCCCTGCTCGATGCCGTCGACCAGCACGATGCCGGACTGGCGGCCGCTGAGCGCGGGCACGATCCGGTCCTCGACGTGCTTGGTGGCGGCGACCTGGGTCTCGAGTTCCTTCTCGACGGCGTTCGCGAGCTCCTCGGAGTCGGTGACGAGCACCGAGGCGGCCAGCGGGTCGTGCTCGGCCTGGCTGATCAGGTCGGCGGCGACGTGCACCGGGTCGGCGGTGTGGTCGGCGAGGACGGCGATCTCGGTCGGGCCGGCCTCGGCGTCGATGCCGATGCGGCCCTTGAGCAGGCGCTTGGCGGCGGCGACCCAGATGTTGCCGGGGCCGGTGACCATGTTGGCGGCGCGGCACTCGTCGGTGCCGTAGGCGAACATGGCGACGGCCTGGGCGCCGCCGGCCGCGTACACCTCGTCGATGCCCAGCAGCGCGCAGGCGGCCAGGATCGTGGGGTGCGGCAGGCCGTCGAAGTCCGCCTGCGGCGGGGAGGCGACGGCCATGGAGCCCACGCCGGCCTCCTGGGCCGGGACCACGTTCATGATCACGGACGAGGGGTAGACGGACCGGCCGCCCGGCACGTACAGGCCGACGCGCTCGACGGGCACCCAGCGCTCGGTGACCGTGCCGCCGGGCACGACCTGGACGGTGGTGTCGGTGCGGCGCTGCTCGCGGTGGACGAGGCGGGCGCGCCGGATGGACTCCTCCAGGGCCGCCCGTACCGCGGGGTCGAGCTCCTCGAGGGCGCGCGCCAGCGCCTCGGCGGGCACCCGCACCCGGTCGATCCGCACGCCGTCGAAGCGTTCCGCGTAGTCGATCAGCGCCGCCGTGCCGCGATGATGCACGTCGTCGCAGATGGGCCGCACCTTCTCCAGGGCGGCCTCGACGTCGAGCTCGGCACGGGGCAGCAGGTCGCGGTCGATGCCGTTCACGGGGAAGGCGTCGCCACGCAGATCGATTCGGGAGATCACGTGGCCAATTGTCTCAGACCCGTCCCGCCGCACGGCTCCCCGTACCACTCAGTGATACGGGGCCAAAGAGTTGATCTTTTTCCGACCGGGGCCGGACAATCGGCCCTCACCAGGGGTGTTCGAACAGTCACCCGAGGGGAATGGGGCCCATAGCCGGGCGCCACGGGTGAAGGGAGGGACGAGCGTGACCGATCCACACGACGGCGGGCCGCCCGCGGACCTCGAGCTGACCACGGCCGAGCGGGACATGTGGGAGGCGTTCCGCAACGGCACCACCCACGACTTACGCACCTCCAGCCCCGAGCAGAACGACCCCTCCGCCCCCTACACCTGGGGCGCCGACCGCAGCGTGCGCGCCCGCGTCGTCGCCCTGCTGCTCCTGAACGGCCCGTCGGCCCGCCCCGGCCGGGTGGCCGCGCTCAAGCTCAACGGCGTGCAGATCACCGGCACCCTCGACCTGTCCGGCGGCACCGTCGTGCCCTACGTCGAGCTGCACAACTGCCGCTTCGAGCAACAGCTGCTGCTGCCCGAGAGCACCTTCACCACACTGCGCCTGGTCGGCTGCGCCATCCCCCGGGTGGAGGCCGCGCGCATCCGCACCGACGGCGACCTCCACCTGCCGCGCTGCGTCGTCCAGCACGGCATACGCCTGACCGACGCGCACATCGGCACGGACCTGCTGCTCAACCAGCTGGTGGTGCGGCGGGACCGGCGCGGGGTGTCCATAGCCGCCGACGGGATGACGGTCGGACAGGACCTGCAGGCCGAGATGATGCGCTCGCACGGCGAGCTGAGCATGCGCGGCGCCACGATCGGGGCCTCGCTGAGCCTGCGCGGCTCCACCCTGAACAACCCCTACGGCCGCCGCGCCCTCAACGCCCCCCAGCTGACCGTCGAGCGCACCCTCTACCTCACCTCGGCGGGCGTGGGCGGCTCCCGCTTCGCCGGCGGCGCCACTCCCCCGTACGGCATCTCCACCACCCCCGCCCCCGACCGCGGCCCCCGGCTGCGGCGCTTCGAGTGCCTGGGCGGGGCGCGGCTGGACGACGGGCGGTTCGGGGACGCGGTGGACCTCAGCCAGGCCCGGTTCGTGATGGAGGCGGACCAGGAGCTGTCGCTGCGCCGCGTCCAGACGCCCGAGCTGCGCTTCCTCGGCGAGCGGCAGGAGCGGGGACGGGTGGTGCTGTCGGGGGCCCGGGTGGTCAACCTGGTCGACCGCTACGACAGCTGGCCGGGCCCGGGCGGGCTGGTGATGGCCGGCTTCACCTACGAGAACCTGATCCCGCTGGGCTCCTTCCCGCTGGCCCGCCGCCTGGACTGGGTGGCCGCGGCCACGCCCGAGTACGCCCCCGAGCCCTACGAACGGCTGGCGGGCGCCCTGCGCTCCAGCGGCGAGGACGCCGACGCGCGGGCGGTGCTGCTCGCCAAGCAGCGCCGCCGGCGCGAGACGCTGCCGCCGGCCGGGAAGGCCTGGGGGTACCTGCAGGACTGGACGGTGGCCTACGGCTACCGCCCGGGGCGGGCGGCGGTGTGGATGGCGGTGCTGTGGGCGCTGGGGGGCTTCTACTTCTCCTACCGCCCGGTGCCGCCCCTGAAGGAGGGCGAGGGCCCCGCGTGGAACCCCGAGCTGTACACCCTGGACCTGCTGCTGCCCGTCATCGACCTGGGCCAGGGCACCGCCTGGCGCCCCACCGGCGGCCAGCAGTGGGTGGTGACCGTCCTCACCCTCCTGGGCTGGATCCTCGCCACGACGGTGGCGGCGGGAGCCTCGCGCCTGCTGCGCCGGCAGTGAAATCCCCGGCCCGCCCGCACGCACGGCCATTAGGCTTACCCGCCGTGACCACCGCGCGCCTTCCGATCTTCCCGCTGAACTCGGTGCTGTTCCCCGGCCTCGTGCTGCCGCTGAACGTCTTCGAGCAGCGGTACCGCACGATGATGCGCGAACTGGCGCAGCTCCCCGAGGACGCGCCCCGCCGCTTCGGCGTGGTCGCGATCCGCGACGGGCACGAGGTGGCGCCCAGTGCACCGGGCCTGCCCGACGAGGCCCGCCCGGAGCCCGGGCCGGCCTCCGGCTTCGGCGCCGACCCGCTGCGGGCGTTCCACACCGTGGGCTGCGTCGCCGACGCGGCCACGATCCGGCGGCGCGAGAACGGCACGTACGAGGTGCTGGCCACCGGCACCACGCGCTTCAGGCTGCTGTCGGTGGACGCCTCGGGCCCGTACCTGACGGGTGAGGTGGAGGAGATCGAGGAGCAGCAGGGCGACGAGGCCGGCGCCCTCGCCGCCGGCGTCGTCCGGGCGTTCCGGGCGTACCAGAAGCGGCTGGCCGGGGCGAGCGAGGCGTCGCTGGCCCGCCAGGCGGAGCTGCCCGGCGAGCCGCGGGTGCTGTCCTACCTCGTGGCGGCGGCCGCGGTGCTGGACACCCCGGCCAAGCAGCGCCTGCTCCAGGCGCCCGACACGGCGGCCCGGCTGACGGAGGAGCTGCGGCTGCTGCGCGCCGAGACCGCGGTGATAAGCAAGCTGCCGTCGCTGCCGGCCGTCGATCTGACCCGGCGGCCGACCAGCCCCAACTAGGCGAAGGACCCACCGCTTTGGCCAGGAAGTCCCCCAGGAACACGGCGAGGGCGACTGCGGGCGCGACGCCCGCGATCACCGCCCTCGAGCAGGCCGGCACGGCGTTCTCCGTGCACTCCTACGACCACGACCCGGCCGCCGCCTCCTACGGCGAGGAGGCTGCGCGGGCGCTGGGCGTGGAGCCGGGCCGGGTCTTCAAGACGCTCGTGGCCGACGTGGACGGCGCGCTGACCGTGGCGGTGGTGCCGGTGTCGGGCTCGCTGGACCTCAAGGCGCTGGCCGCGGCGGTCGGCGGCAAGCGGGCGGCGATGGCGGACCCGGCGGCCGCGGAGCGCGTGACGGGGTACGTACGGGGCGGGATCTCCCCGCTGGGTCAGCGCCGGCGCCTGCCGACCGCGCTGGACGCCTCCGCGCGCTCGCACGCCACGATCTGCGTCTCGGCGGGGCGGCGGGGCCTGGAGGTCGAGCTCTCCCCCGCCGACCTGGCACTTCTGACGGACGCGGTGATCGCCCCGATCGCCCGCGGCTGAGCCGTGGCCCGCGCGCGGGCTGGACGGCGCGGGCGCCCTCCGCTACGACCGAGGGGCGGGCCGCCGCGTGGGCGGCCCCGCGCAGGGAGGGATGCCCCATGTCGAAGCGCACCCGCAAACGCCGCTGGCGCCTGAAGAAGGGCCGCGCCAACCACGGCCGCCGGCCGGCCTAGGAACACCTGGGGCAGGCCCTAGGACAGGCCCTGGTCCTGACCGTTCGCGGTCCCCGCGGTCCCGGGCCGGTGCGTCACCGGCCCGGGTTCGGCCTCGAGCCCCGGCTCGAGCCCGGGCTCGGGGTCGCGGGGGCCGAACAGGCCCGTCAGGCCCAGGTGGACGGCCATGGCCGCCAGCGGCCAGGCCAGCAGCATGCCCTTGGCGGCGAGCTTGAGCGGCGCGTCGAAGACCACGCCCTGGCCCACGGCGCGGGCGTGCCCGGCCACGTCGGCCGTGGGGCCGAGCCAGAGGCCCAGCCGCCAGCCGATCAGCGAGGCCAGCAGCGAGCCCGCCGCGAGGCCCACCACGATCGCGATGCCGCCCCGGCGGTGGAAGAGGAAGACCACGGCCGCGCTGACCGCGCCGAACGCCAGGCCCAGCAGTCCGAACCAGCCGTCCGCGCCGACGGCCTGCTCGCCCTCGGTGTTCTTGAGGTAGACGGCCTTGCCGTCGGAGATCAGCGGCACCCTCGGCGCCAGCCACAGCCACAGCAGCCCCAGCAGCACGCCGCAGAGCGTCACGAGCGCCATGATCAGGGCGCCCTGCCGCAGCTCGGTACGGGTCTCCTCGGACAGGCCGGGCGCGGTGTCGCCGGCCTTGTGCCCGACATGCTGCGGAAGGTCCGGGCCGGATCCGGGGCCGGGCTCGGAGGGGGAGTTGCCGTGCGGCGTCAGCGGTGCGGTCACCCCGCCATCGTGCCAGGTGGACGCGGGCGCCCCGGAGCCAGGACGGTCGCTGCGGCGCGTCACCGCACGGCCGCCCGGCGGTAGGCCCACGTCGCCGCCGCCAGCGACACCACGCCGACGGCCGCGCACACCCCGAGGTCGGCCGTCACGAGCAGCCAGTCGGGGTGCGCGTCGAAGCTCCGCGCCAGCGCCTCCACGCCGTAGGTGGAGGGCAGCAGGTCGCGCGCGTAGGCGACCGGCGCCGGCATGTGCTGGGCCGGCAGCACGCCCAGCAGCAGCGCCGCCGACATGCCCAGCTGGCCGCACAGCGTCGCCAGCTCCTGGCGCGGGGCCAGCAGGCCCAGGGCGGCGCCGAGCCCGGCGAGGGCCGCGCCCGCCAGCGGGATCACCGCGGCCAGCACCCACAGGTGCGTCATCGGCAGCCCGAACAGCACGCTGCCCACCACCGCCGTGACGGCCGTGCCGGGCGCGGTGAACGACGCGTACGCCCCGGCCGCCCCCAGCACGACGGCCGCCGGCGGGACCGGCAGCGTGGCGTAGTGGTCCAGGCCGCCGCTCGCCCGCAGCTGGCCGAAGTACTGGGCCAGGAGGTTCAGCGCGACGAACGCCACGACCAGGACGCTGGACCCGGCCACCACGGCACGCGCCTCGGCTCCGCCGTCGACGACGCCGCGCATCAGGATCATGATGCCGACGGACTGGAACGTCGCCACGAACAGCAGCGGGATCCGCGCCACGCGGGCACGCGAGAGCTGCGCGCGGTAGACCGCCGCCAGCGCGGGCAGCAGCCGCGCCCTGGGCGCGAGCGGGGCGGCGCCGCCGTCCTCGGACCACGGCCGGGGGCCGGCCCCGGCGGGGGCCTTCCCCGGCACCGCTTCGGCGGATACAGCAGTCACGCGGCACAGCTCCTGTTCGGTCCGGTCGGGACGGCCCTCACCCCTTCATCAGCCCCTTCTCGCGGCCGCCCAGGGCGAGGTAGACGTCCTCCAGGCTGGGCGTGGCGAGCGTGAAGTCGTCGAGCGCGGCGAAGGCGGGGCCGCCGGTCACGGCGGCGACGGCGGCGCGCGCCTCGGCGGGGCCGAGCCGCAGCGACCAGCGGCGGCCGGTCTCCTGGGCGACGTCGCGCAGGGCCGCGACCTCGGGGACCTCCAGCGGCGGGGCGTCCCGCCAGACGAGGTCGACCCGCACGTCGTCGCCGACGAGCTCCTTGAGCCCGGCCGGGGTGTCGCAGGCGATGATCCGGCCGCGCTCGAGCACCGCGACCCGGTCCAGCACGGTCTCGGCCTCGATGACGTTGTGGGTGACCAGCAGCACGGTGGCCCCGCGCTCGGCGCGCCGGCGGTCGACGGCGGCCCACACGGCGCGGCGGGCCACCGGGTCCATGCCGGTGGTCGGCTCGTCCAGCACCAGCAGCGGACGGTCGCCGACCAGGGTGGCGGCGAAGCAGGCGAGGCGGCGCTGGCCGCCGGAGAGCTTCTTCAGCGGCCGCCCGGCGATGGGGGCCAGGCCCAGCTCGTCGAGGACGGCGTCGCGCTCGGCGCGGGCCGTGCGCAGGTCCAGGCCACGCAGCCGGCCGGTGGTCTCGGCGGCGAGGGCGACGGTCAGCTCGTCGAGCGCGGTGGACTCCTGGCCCAGGTAGCCGACGAGGCGGGAGGCGCGCTCGGGGTGGCGGACCAGGTCGTGGCCGAGGAGCTCGACGCGTCCCTCGTCGGGGCGCAGCAGGCCGGTGAGCTGGCGTACGAGCGTGGTCTTGCCGGCGCCGTTGGGGCCGAGCAGGCCGAAGATCTCGCCGCGCCGGACGTCGAGGTCGATGCCGTCGCTGGCCCGCACGGGGGCCGCGGCGGGCTCCCCGCGCCGGGAGCGTGCGGCGGGATAGGTCTTGACGAGCCCGCGCACGGTACACACCGTCTCGCCCGCGGTGTGCCGCGGGGAGCCGCCCCGCTCCGCCGTTTTCGTGCCCGTTCTCACGAGCTATGAGGGTACGCGCCCCGCCCCCGCGGCTCGCCGCGGGGGCGGGATTCGGCGAGGCAGGAACAACGGGGAACGCCGTGCGCCCGGCGGGTCAGTCCCCGGCCGGCGCGTGCTCGGCCGCCGTGCGGGTGTCGATCTCGCGCCAGAAGCCCGCCCGGATCGCGTACCGGTCGTGCTCGTCGATCTGGTCGTCCTTGTGGGCGAGGAGGCCGAAGCGGGCGGCGTAGCGCAGCAGCTCGCCGTCGATGCGGTGGGGGATGCGGGGGTACTCGGTGGAGAGGTGCTGGAGGTGGACGGCGTCGGTGATGCGCTCGGCCCAGCGGCGGGCGAAGACCTGGCCGACCTCGAAGGGGTCGCCGCCGACGGTGGTGATGTCCTCCTCGCGGTCGGCCCAGCGCTGCTCGGCGCTGGTGAGCTGGGCCAGCATCGGAAGGGAGGCCGTTTCGGGAGGCTCCCCTAGGCCGTTGCCGGCGCCGCGTTCGACCCAGCCCTTGTCCGAGGACCAGCGCAGGGTCGCGTTCGGCGTGCCGGACGGCGTGGCGCCGTTCTGCACGGCCGCCGTGGCCGGGGAGGGCTGGGCGGAGCCGGGCCCCCGGCCCAGCCCGGCGAGGTCCTTCGGGGTGGGCACGCCGCGTCCGGCGGGCGCCTGGTCGCCCCGCTCGCCGTTCGGGCACGCCCCGGCGGCCGCGGCGGGCCGCGCCGTGCCGTTGTGCCCGGCTTCGGGCCGGTCCTCCGCCGTGCGGCCGGCGGCCGCGGCGGCGGCCGCCGCGGCCGTCTCCGGCAGCGGCGCGGCGAGGATGGCGGCGATCTCGGGGCGGGGCGCGGGGGGCGGGGCGCACACGCCGGTGAGCTCCTTGGCCCGTACCGCGCGGGTGATCCAGGTGCGGTCCAGGACGCGCCGCTCGTCGGCCTCGGCGACGAGGTCCTCGGACTGGTTGTAGTCGCCGTCGGCGGCCTGCACGGCCCACAGGTGGACGGCGACGCCGTGTTCCTTGGCGGACATCAGGCCGGGCAGCAGGTCGCCGTCGCCGGTGACCAGGACGATGTCGGAGCAGGCGCGGTTGCGGGCGAGCTCGGTGAGCTCGGCGTGCATGGCGGCGTCGACGCCCTTCTGCGCCCAGCGGCCGTCGCTGCGGGTGAGCGCGCCGAGCCGGACGGTGACGCGGGACATCACCCGCAGCCGCCGGTGTTCGGGCTGGGGGACGCGGTCGGGGGCGCCGTCGAACCAGTAGATGCGCAACAGCGGGCGCTGGGTATCGGCCTCGGCGCGTTCGCGCAGGCCTTGGATGAGGGTCGCGTGGTCGACGGTGATACGGGACCGGGCGGGCTCCCCGGCCAGCAGGCTCGCGGCGGCGCCCAGCAAATACCCGGCGTCCACCAGGACGACGCAGCGGTCCACGTTCCACCCTCTTTCCCTGAGTTCAGAAGTGCGGTCGCCCCCCGGCACAGGCGTGCCCCGGTTCCGTTGGCTTTCCCAGGAGTCTGCCCGACCGCGCGGGGGTTATCAGTCCGAACTGGATCTTCGGCGTGGCGGATACGGGCAGCGGCCGATAAGTACCCCTGTCACCCACGGTAATTACCCGAAATGCACGTTTGGCCGGTGCGTGCGAGGGTGGTCGCCGGGGGGAGTCACCCCGATGCGGAGGCGCAGCAGCATGGCGAAGAACAAGAAGCAGGACCGCAGCCAGCAGAAGTCGAGCGCGGCGGAACGCGGCCAGCAACAGGCCAAGAGCTCGTCCATCGAGTCCCAGGGACAGGAGCGGGCCTCACGGGTCACGCCCGCGGATGTCGCACACAAGGGCCGCCAGAAGCGCTTCGGCCACAACTGACCGGCAACTGACCGGCGCTTGGATGCGCTTGAGGGGCGCACCCGCTCACAGCGGGTGCGCCCCTCGCGCATGATCAGCGGTCTCCCGCGCGGGCTCAGCCCGCCAGGCAGGACGGCCCGAGCAGCTGCTTCAGGTCACCGAAGAGCGCCGGGTCGGGCGTCACCCGGTGCCGGTCCAGGCGGAGCACGGTGGTCTTGCGGGCCCCCTGGAGCTTGATCCGCACCTCGGTCGAGCCCCGGTGGTGGCTGAGGACCTGGCCCAGCCGCTCGACCAGCGGCGGGGTGACCTTCACCGTGGGGATGGAGATGATCACCGGCGCGTTGGTGCCGGCGTTGGACAGGTCGGGGACCATCAGCTCCATGGCGACCAGGCGCGGGATGTCCTCGCGCTTGTCCAGGCGCCCCTTGACGAAGACGACGGCGTCCTCGACGAGCTGGGTGGAGACCAGCTGGTAGGTGGCGGGGAAGAACATGCAGTCGATGGAACCGGCCAGGTCCTCGACGGTGGCGATGGCCCAGGCGTTGCCCTGCTTGGTCATCTTGCGCTGCAGGCCGGAGATGATGCCGCCGATGGTCACGATCGCGCCGTCGGCGTGCTCACCGCCGGTGAGCTGGGAGATCGAGGCGTCGGCCTTGTCGTTGAGGACGTGCTCGATGCCGAAGAGCGGGTGGTCGGAGACGTAGAGGCCGAGCATCTCGCGCTCCTGGGCGAGCAGGTAGGACTTCTCCCACTCGACGTCGGAGAACTCCACGTCGAGCCCGAAGCCCGGCTCGCTGCTGTCCTCCTCGCCCATGCCGCCGAAGAGGTCGAACTGTCCCTCGGCCTCCTTGCGCTTGACCTGCACCACGTTGTCGATCATCGGCTCGTAGTGCGCGGTGAGGCCCTTGCGGGTGTGCCCCATCTCGTCGAAGGCGCCGGCCTTGATCAGCGATTCGACGGTGCGCTTGTTGCAGACGACGGCCTCGACCTTGTCGAGGAAGTCGGGGAAGGAGGTGTACTTCCCCTTGGACTTGCGGCAGCGGATGATCGAGTCGACGACGTTGGCGCCGACGTTGCGGACGGCGGTCAGGCCGAAGAGGATCACGTCGTCGCCCTGGGCGGCGAAGTTCGCCTCGGACTCGTTGACGTTCGGCGGGAGCACCTTGATGCCCATGCGGCGGCACTCGTTGAGGTAGGTCGCCGACTTGTCCTTGTCGTCCTTGACCGAGGTCAGCAGGGCGGCCATGTACTCGGCGGGGTGGTTGGCCTTGAGGTAGGCCGTCCAGTACGAGACGAGGCCGTACGCGGCGGAGTGGGCCTTGTTGAAGGCGTAGCCGGCGAAGGGGACCAGCACGTCCCACAGGGCCTGGATCGCCTCGTCGGAGAAGCCCTTCTTCGTCGCGCCCTCCTTGAAGAAGACGAAGTTCTTCGCCAGCTCGTCGGGCTTCTTCTTGCCCATGACGCGGCGGAGGATGTCGGCCTCGCCGAGGGAGTAGCCGGCGACGATCTGGGCCGCCTTCTGCACCTGCTCCTGGTAGACGATCAGACCGTAGGTGACGCCGAGGACCTCTTCGAGAGGCTCCTTCAGCTCCGGGTGGATCGGGGTGATCTCCTGCTGGCCGTTCTTGCGCAGCGCGTAGTTCGTGTGCGAGTTCATGCCCATCGGGCCCGGCCGGTACAGGGCGGACACGGCGGAGATGTCTTCGAAGTTGTCGGGCTTCATCAGCCGCAGCAGGGACCGCATGGGCCCGCCGTCGAACTGGAAGACGCCGAGGGTGTCACCGCGCTGGAGCAGCTCGAAGGTCGTCGGGTCGTCGAGCGGCAGGCTCAGGAGATCGATGTCGATCCCCTTGTTGGCCTTCACCATCTTGACGGCGTCGTCCATGATCGTGAGGTTGCGCAGGCCGAGGAAGTCCATCTTCAGCAGGCCGAGCGACTCACAGCTCGGATAGTCCCACTGCGTGATGGTCACACCGTCGGAGTGGCGCACCCAGACCGGGACGTGGTCGGTGATCGTCTCGCTGGACATGATCACACCGGCCGCATGCACGCCCATCTGCCGGACCAGGCCCTCGACGCCCATGGCGGTGTCGATGACCTTCTTCACGTCCGGCTCGTTCTCGTACATCGCGCGGACCTCGCCGGCCTCGCTGTAGCGAGGGTGCTTGGGGTCGGTGATGCCGGAGAGCGGGATGCCCTTGCCGAGGACGTCCGCGGGCATCGCCTTGGTGATGCGGTCGCCCATGGCGTAGGGGTAGCCCAGGACGCGGGCGGAGTCCTTGATCGCGTTCTTGGCCTTGATGGTGCCGTACGTGCCGATCATGGCGACCTTGTCGGCGCCGTACTTCTCGGTGACGTACCGGATCACCTCGGCGCGCCGGCGCTCGTCGAAGTCGATGTCGACATCGGGCATCGAGATGCGCTCGGGGTTCAGGAACCGCTCGAAGATCAGGCCGTGCGGGATCGGGTCGAGGTCGGTGATGCCCAGGGCGTACGCGACGATCGAGCCGGCCGCGGAGCCTCGGCCGGGGCCCACCGCGATGCCCTGCTTCTTGGCCCACATGATGAAGTCGGCGACCACGAGGAAGTAGCCCGGGAAGCCCATCGAGATGATGGTGTCCATCTCGTACTCGACCTGCTTCATGCGGTCCTCGGGGATGCCGCCCGGGAAGCGGCGGTGCATGCCCCGCAGGGTCTCCTCGCGGAACCAGGTGACCTCGGTGTAGCCCTCGGGGATGTCGAACTTGGGCATCAGGTTCCGGAACTGGAACATGCCCTCGGTGTCGATCTGGTCCGCGATCAGCTGGGTGTTGGCGCAGCCCTCCTGCCAGGCGTCCGAGGAGTCGATGGCGTACATCTCGTCCGTGGACTTCAGGTAGTAGCCCGAGCCGTCGAAGCGGAAGCGGTCGGGGTCGGAGAGGTTCTTGCCGGTCTGGATGCACAGCAGGGCGTCGTGGGCGGTCGCCTCGTGCGCGTAGGTGTAGTGCGAGTCGTTGGTGACCAGGGGCGGGATGCCGAGCTTCTTGCCGATCTCCAGCAGGCCGTCGCGGACCCGGCGCTCGATCTCGATGCCGTGGTCCATCAGCTCGAGGAAGTACCGGTCCTTGCCGAAGATGTCCTGGTACTCGGAGGCCGACTTCAGGGCCTCGTCGAACTGGCCGAGGCGCAGCCTGGTCTGCAGCTCGCCGGAGGGGCAGCCGGTGGAGGCGATCAGCCCCTCGGACCACTGGCTGATGGTCTCCTTGTCCATGCGCGGCCACTTGGTCAGCCAGCCCTCGGCGTAGGCGTCGGAGGACAGCCGGAAGAGGTTGTGCAGACCGGTGGCGTTGGCCGCCCAGATCGTCTTGTGGGTGTAACCACCCGAACCGGAGACGTCGTCCCGCTTCTGGTGCGGCTGGCCCCACTGGATCCTGCGCTTGTTGCGCCGGGACTCGGGGGCGACATAGGCCTCGATGCCGATGATCGGGGTGATCCCGGCCTTCTGGGCGGAATGGTAGAAGTCGTACGCGCCGTGGAGGTTGCCGTGGTCGGACATGGCGATGTGTGTCATGCCCATCTCATTGCAGGCATTGAACATGTCCTTGAGCCGCGCGGCACCGTCCAGCAGCGAGTACTGGGTGTGGACGTGCAGGTGCGTGAACGGCGTCTTGGCCACGGTGGACGACCTCCGGTGGGGTGGCAGCGGGTCGGCGGGGACAGCTTCGAAGGTTACCGGCCCCCACCGACAGTCGCGGGCACGCGCCGGTAGCCTCGGACGCCTGCGGACGGCAGCACATGTGTCCGCCCGATGACCCTCCCCCGGCCCGCGCCGGGGGTGCCCCCGAGGAGGACCACCGATGGCGACCGAGCACGACCGGGCCACGCAGCGCGGCGAGGAGATCCTCGCCGTTTTCGACACCGCCTTCGGTGAGCTGCTCGCGGCCGACCCGGCCGCCTTCCGGGTCAAGTTCCGGAAGATGGCCGCCTCGGCCTTCGCCTTCTACCGCGGCACGGCCTGCCTCTTCTACTCCGACCTGGAGCACGAGCGCGACGCCGGCCCGTACCTGGACGACCGCACCAGCCGGGTGTGGATCCACGGCGATCTCCACGCCGAGAACTTCGGCACGTACATGGACGCCAACGGCCGCCTGGTCTTCAACGTCAACGACTTCGACGAGGCCTACGTGGGCCCCTTCACCTGGGACCTCAAGCGCCTCGCCGCCTCCCTGGCCCTGCTGGGCTACACCAAGGCGCTCAGCGACGAGAAGATCTCCGAGCTGGTGCGGATCTACGCCGCCGCCTACCGCGAGCGGATCCACGCCCTGGCCACCGGCGCCAAGGAGGACGAGCTGCCGCCGTTCACCCTGGACACCGCCGAGGGCCCGCTGCTGGCCGCCCTGCGCGAGGCCCGCTCGATGACCCGCTTCGGGCTGCTGGCCTCCATGACGGAGATCAGGGACTTCGAGCGGCGCTTCCTCGCCGACGGCGGCGCCATCGAGCTGGACGCCGCCACCCGGTACAAGATCCTCGCCGCCTTCGACGGCTACCTGGAGACCCTGCCCGACACCAGCCTGGCCCGCCCCGACTCCTACCGCGTCAAGGACGTCGTCGGCCGCCGGGGCGTCGGCATCGGCAGCGCCGGCCTGCCCTCGTACAACATCCTCCTCGAGGGCAACAGCGACGCCCTGGAGAACGACGTCGTCATCTACATGAAGCAGGCGCAGACCCCGGCGGTCTCCCGGCACATCACCGACCCCGCCGTCCGCGGCTACTTCCAGCACGAGGGCCACCGCACGGTGATCTCCCAGCGCGCCCTGCAGGCCCACGCCGACCCGTGGCTGGGCTGGACCGAGCTCAGCGGCGCCGGGCAGCTGGTCGCCGAGATCTCGCCGTACGCCGTCGACCTGGACTGGTCGGACATCGACGACCCGGCGGAGATCGCCACGGTCGTCGCCGACCTGGGCCGGGCCACCGCCGCCATGCACGCCGCCGCCGACGACCAGAGCGGCCACTCGCTGGTGCCGTTCTCCACCGAGCGCGCCATCGATGCCGTGATCGCCGCCGACGAGGAGGGCTTCGCCGAGCTGCTGGTGGACTTCGCCCACACCTACGGCGCCCGGGCCCGCGCGGACCACCAGATCTTCGTGGACCTCTTCCGCAACGGCAGGATCCCCGGGCTTTAGCCACGGCTTTACGCACGGCATGGCAGACTCGGCCCTCATGGACATATCGGCGGCACGGTTGCGGGCACTGCGCGCGGCGCTGTTCACAGCGCTGTGCGTGCTGCTGTCCGCCGCCTCGCACGTGCTGCTGTCCGGCCGGGCCCTGCCCGCGGCGGCCGTCGCCGGGGCCGGCGCGGGCGTCTTCGCGCTCGCCTACGCCCTGGCCGGCCGCGAGCGCGGCTACGGCCGCATCGCCGCCCTCCTCGTCCCGCTGCAGCTGGCCGTCGGCGCGCTCTTCGCCGCCGGCCAGGACGGCTGCTACGGCCGGCCCGGCCATCCCGCCCCCGGCGCGCTGACCTGGCTGTGCAGCGGCACCATGGGCACCCCCCTGGCCCGCTGGGCCGACCCGGGCGCCGCCCCCTGGCTGCTGCTCGCCGGACACGTCGCCCTCGGCCTGCTGGCCGCCGCCTGGCTGCGGCGCGGCGAGGCGGCGCTCGGCCGGCTGCTGCGTGCCGCGGCCGCGGCCGCCTTCCGGCCGCTGCGGATGGCCACCACCGACACCGCGCGCGTGCGGCCGCGGCGCGGCCCGCTCCCGCGCCCCGTGCGCGACGGCCGGCCGGCCCGGCCCCTGCCGCTGCTCGTCCACTCCGTCGTCCGCCGCGGTCCGCCGCCCGGGCCCGCCCTCGCCGCCTGAGGGCCCCGGACACCGACAGCACCGTACGGACACGCATCACGGAGAACGCACCATCATGAGCAAGCGCAACAACTGGGAGAACAAGCAGAGCGCCCGCGAGCGGCTGCGCGCCGAGCGCGAGCAGCAGGCGAAGCGGGACCGCACCCGCCGCCAGTTCGTCGTCGGCGGCGCCATCGTCGGCGTGCTCGCGATAGCCGGCGGCATCGGCTACGCCGCGACCCAGCTCGGCGGCGCCAGCGCCAAGAGCACCAACGCCGCCTGGAAGGCCGCCGCCGACCAGACCCTGGTCAAGCCCGCCAACACCGGCGGCGACAAGGGCACCGAGGTCGTCATCGGCAAGAAGGACGCCAAGCACACCCTGGACGTGTTCCAGGACATGCGCTGCCCGGTCTGCTCGGTCTTCGAGCAGAACGTCGGCGACACCATCGACAAGGACGTCAAGGACGGCAAGTACAAGGTCTCGTACCACGTCGGCACCTTCCTCGACCGCAACCCCCAGATCGCCGGCACCGGTTCGAAGAACGCGCTCAGCGCGCTGGGCGCCGCGCTCAACGTCAGCCCCGAGGCGTTCAGCGCGTACAACAAGGCGCTCTACGCCAAGGCGAACCACCCCGAGGAGACCAAGGACGACTTCGCCGACGACGCCGTCCTGCTGAAGGTCGCCCAGCAGGTGCCGGCGCTCAAGGGCAACGCCGCCTTCGAGAAGGACGTCAAGGACGGCACCTTCGACAAGTGGGCGCTGGAGATGTCCGACTCCTTCGACAAGGTCAAGGACGTCACCGGCACCCCGACGCTCAAGCTCGACGGCAAGAAGGTCACGTACGAGAGCGAGCAGGGCAAGGGCGTACCGATGACGCCCGAGCAGTTCAACTCGGCCGTCGGCGAGCACCTGAAGTAGCCCTCGCGGGGCCGGGCCACCGTCCCCTCGAACGATGCCGAATCTTGACACGACACCCGGCTGGGGCCGTGGCACACTCGGCGTCATGGAGGGGACGGGAGTTCGGTTCAGGGCGGTGCGCGCCGCGCTGTTCACGGCGTTGTGCGTCACCCTGTCCGCCACTTCCCACGTCCTGCTCTCCCACGCACCGCTGCCGGCGGCCACGGTCGCCGGGCTGTCGGCGGCGTTCTTCACCATCGCCTACGCGCTGGCCGGCCGGGAGCGGGGCTACGCGTCGATAGCCGCGCTCCTGGTCCCGCTGGAGCTGGCGGCGGACACCGTCTTCACCACCGGCCAGCACGCCTGTTACGGCCAGGCCGGCGGTCCGGTGGCGGGCCCGCTGCACTCGATGGGCGTCGATCTGGTCTGCCGCGGCGGCGAGTTCGGCACCCCGCTGGCGGCGGGCGAGGCCGCCGCGAACTCCGCCACCCCCTGGCTGCTGCTCGCGGCGCACGTCGCCGTCGGGCTGCTGGCCGCCGCCTGGCTGCGGCGCGGTGAGGTGGCAATGGCCCGGCTGGTCCGCGCGGTGGCCGCCGTCGCCTTCCGGCCGCTGCTGTCGGCCCTGGCCGCGCTCGCGCCGTCCACCCCGGCCGGCCCCCGCCCGCGGCCCGTGCGCGACACGCTCGCCGCGCGCACGCTCCCCCTCCTCGTGCACTCCGTCGTACGGCGGGGACCGCCGCTGTGCCCGGCATCCGCCTGAGCACAGCACCGTCTTCGGTCCCATAGCCCGTACGCCCACGGAGGGTTCACGCCATGAGCAACCGCAACACCCCGCAGAACAAGGCCGCCGCCCGCGAGCGGCTGCGCGCCGAGCGCGAGCGCCAGGCCAAGAAGGACAGGACGCGCCGCAAGGTCCTGGTCGGCGTGGGCGTCGTCGCCGTCCTCGCGATCGCCGCCGGCATCGGCGTGGCCGTCACCAACGCCACCAGCGGCGGCAAGAACAACAAGGTCACCAGCGAGGACTGGGTCTCCGCGGCCAAGAAGGCGGAGTTCAAGGCGCCCGCCAACACCTCCGGGGACAAGGGCACCACGGTCGTCATCGGCAAGCAGGACGCCAAGAACACCCTCGAGGTCTTCGAGGACATGCGCTGCCCCATCTGCTCCGGCTTCGAGCAGAACGTCGGCGAGGTGGTCCTCAAGGACGTCAAGGACGGCAAGTACAAGGCGCAGTACCGGATCGGCACCTTCCTGGACCGCAATCCGATGATCAAGGGGTCCGGCTCCAAGAACGCGCTCAGCGCGCTGGGCGCGGCGCTCAACGTCAGCCCCGAGGCCTTCCTGGAGTACAAGAAGGCGCTGTTCGCGCAGAAGAACCACCCCGACGAGCGGGACGACGCCTTCTCCGACGACGCCAAGCTGCTCGACATCGCCGGCCAGGTCCCGGCGCTCAAGGGCAACGCCGCCTTCGAGAAGGACGTCAAGGACGGCACCTTCGACAAGTGGGCGCTGGCCGTCTCCGACTCCTTCGACACCTTCGTCGGCCCGGACAAGGAGATCAAGGGCACCCCGGGCCTGAAGCTCAACGGCAAGGTGCTCGGCGACGAGCGGGGCCAGGCCCCGCAGGCCCCGGACATGTTCAAGACCCTGGTGGAGCAGAACCTGAAGAAGTAACAGCGGGCGACGGGTGGGCGAACTCTTGGTAACGCGCCCACCCGCACTCTTACCGGCGGTTGTGACCGACCGGTAATGTGACGGCCCGTGACATCCCACGACATATCACGACGCACTGCCGTCACGGCCGTCGCCGCCACCGCGACCGCCGCCCTGCTTCCCACGGTCGCCGCGCCCGCGGCCGTCGCCGATTCCGGCCCTCCCGCCGGCAACACCCCCGCCACGGCCACCGCCTTCGCGCACGGCGTCGCCTCCGGCGACCCGCTGCCCGACGGCGTCCTGCTGTGGACCCGCGTCACCCCCGCGCCCGACGCCGTCCCCGGCTCCGGCCGCGGGCCGGCCGTCGACGTCGCCTGGCAGGTCGCCGAGGACGAGCAGTTCACCCGCGTCGTCGCGCACGGCACGGTCACCGCGACGGCCGCCACCGACCACACCGTCAAGGCCGACGTGCGCGGACTGCGCCCGGCCACCGGCTACTTCTTCCGGTTCACCTGCGACGGCGTCCACTCCCCCACCGCCCGCACCCGTACGGCCCCCGCCCGCGACGCGGCCGTGCCCGGCATCCGCTTCGGCGTGGTCTCCTGCGCCAACTGGGAGTCCGGCCACTTCTCGGCGTACCGCCACCTCGCCGCCCGCCGCGACCTGGACGCGGTCTTCCACCTCGGCGACTACATCTACGAGTACGGCACCGGGCAGTACCCGGCGGCCAAGTACGTCGTCCGGCCGCACGCGCCCGCCCACGAGATCGTCACCCTGGCCGACTACCGCACCCGGCACGGCCGTTACAAGACCGACCCCGACCTCCAGGCGCTGCACCACGCGCACCCGGTCGTGGCCATCTGGGACGACCACGAGTTCGCCAACGACGCCTGGACGGGCGGCGCCGAGAACCACACCCCGGGCGCCGAGGGCGACTGGGCGGCGCGCGTGGCGGCCGCCAAGAAGGCGTACTTCGAGTGGATGCCGGTGCGCCCCTCCGTCGAGGGCACCACCTACCGGCGGCTGCGCTTCGGCAAGCTCGCCGACCTCCACCTGCTGGACCTGAGATCCTTCCGCTCGCAGCAGGTCAAGCCCGGCAGCGGCAAGGTCGACGACCCCGAGCGCACCATCACCGGCCGCGCCCAGCTGGACTGGCTCAAGGAGGGGCTGGCCTCCTCGGACACCGCCTGGCGCCTGGTCGGCAACCCGGTGATGATCTCGCCGGTCGCCTTCGGCGCCCTGCCCGCGCACCTCCTGGAGCCGCTGGCGAAGCTGCTGGGACTGCCCTCGGGCGGCGTGACCATCAACTCCGACCAGTGGGACGGCTACACCGACGACCGGCGGGAGCTCATAGCCCACCTGACCGACCGCGGCATCTCCAACACCGTCTTCCTGACCGGCGACATCCACATGGCGTGGGCCAACGACGTGCCGAAGAAGGCCGCGACGTACCCGCTGTCCTCCTCGGCCGCCACCGAGTTCGTGGTGACCTCGGTGTCCTCGGACAACCTCGACGACCTCCTGCACGTGGCCCCGCACACGGTCTCCCTGGCCGCGGCCACCGCCCTCAAGGCCGCCAACCGGCACGTGAAGTGGCTCGACATGGACTCGCACGGCTACGGCGTCCTCGACGTGACCGCCGAGCAGGCGCAGATGGACTACTACGTGCTGTCCGACAAGACCGACCCGGCGGCCACGGCCTCCTGGACCCGCTCGTACCGCACCCGCTCCGGGACCCAGCGCGTGGAGCGGGCCGACGCTCCCGTGCGCTAGCTAGGAGCGGCCGGAGCCGATGTCCTCGAGGAAGCCGAGCGTCACCCGCCAGGTGGCCTCGGCGGCCTCGGCGTCGTAGTCCGGCAGGTCCGGGTCGGTGAACAGGTGGCCCGCGCCCTGGTAGCGGTGCACCTCCACGTCCGCGCCGGCCCGGCCCATCCGCAGGTACCAGGCGTTGAGCCAGTCGTGCGGCTCGAACGGGTCGGGGTCGGCGACGTGCAGCTGCACCGGCAGCTCGTCCACGGCCGTGTCCTCGGCCAGGTCGGAGGTGCCGTGCAGGAGCAGCAGGCCGCGCGCCTTCTCGTCGTTCAGCGCCAGGTTCTGCGCGATCGAGCCGCCGAGCGAGAACCCCGCGTAGACCACGCCCCGGTCCGACAGCGGCGCGGCGGCGGTCACGGCGCGGCGCAGCAGCTCCTCGCGGCCGATCTCGTCCTTGATGGCCATGCCGTCCTCGACGGTGTCCGCCGTCCGCCCCTCGTAGAGGTCGGGTACGTGCACCTCGTGCCCGGCGGCGCGCAGGCGGTCGGCGGCGGCGTGGACCGCGGGCCGCAGCCCGTAGGCCGAATGAAACAGGACGATCGTGGTAGGGGACGCCACTGGAGGTCACTTCCTTACAGCTGTGGGAGCACCGCCCAGCAGTCAGCTGGGGGAGCGTGCCCCCATCGTGCCAGCTAGGTTCGGAAGGAGCGGAGGTGCCCATGGAGCACATACTGCGTCCCCTGGCGGTCGTCGGCGCGGCAGTGGTGATCACACTGCTGGCGGGCTGGGTCGCGGACCAGGTGGTCCGGCGGATCGGGACGCGCCACCCGGAGACGCCGCTGTGGGGATTGCTGGGCCGCTGCCGGGTGCCGGTGCGGCTGGTGCTGTGCGCGGCGCTGCTGCGGGCCGGCTACCCCTGGGCGGAGCTGTCCCCGTGGAACGCGGCGGCCGTCGGGCAGGTGCTGACCCTGGTGCTCATCGGGGCCTGCGCCTGGCTGGCCGTCCGGGTGGCCACGGCGGTGGTCGAGTCCACCTACGCGCGCTACGCCGCCGGCGCCCAGGACCCGGCGCGGGTGCGGCGGGTGCGGACGCAGGTCACGCTGATCCAGCGGGTGGTGACGGCCGCGGTGACGGTGGTCGCGGTGGCCGCCATGCTGCTCACCTTCCCGGCCATGCGGACGGCGGGCGCGTCCCTGCTGGCCTCGGCCGGGGTCATCGGCATCGTCGCCGGCATCGCCGCCCAGTCGACGCTGGGCAATCTCTTCGCCGGGCTGCAGATCGCCTTCGGCGACATGGTGCGCATCGGCGACACGGTCGTGGTCGAGGGGCAGTGGGGCACCGTCGAGGAGATCACGCTCACCTATCTGGTGGTGCGCACCTGGGACGAGCGGCGGCTGACCATGCCGGTGTCGTACTTCACCAGCAAGCCGTTCGAGAACTGGTCGCGCGGCGACCCCCGGATGACCGGCACCGTCTTCTTCCACCTGGACCACGCCGTCCCCGTCGACCTGATGCGCGAACACCTGCACGACATACTCAAGGCGTCCCTCGAGTGGGACGAACGGGCCTGGAACCTGGTGGTCACGGACACCACGCCCACCACCGTGGAGGTACGGGCGCTGCTGACGGCCCGCAACGCCGACGACATCTGGGCCCTGCGCTGCATGGTGCGCGAGGAGCTGATCGCCTGGCTGCGCCGCGAGCACCCCTACGCGCTGCCGCGGATCAACACCGCGCCCGCGCCCGGCCCGGCCGAGGTGCCCGACCGCGAGCAGGCCCCGCCGTCCTCCGGCGACATGGGGCCGGGGCCGGGGACGACGTGAGGGCGCGGGACAGGCGCGAGGCGGGGAGGCCGGGGAGGTCCGCGTGGGGCCGGGAGGCCGGGGAGGCCCGCCGCTCGGATCCCGCGCAGGGTGCGTTTCAGATCCCGCGCAGGGTGCGTTCGTCCAGATGCCGCAGCACCCTGTCCACCACCTCGGGGTCCATCCCCGGCTCGCTGCGGGCCGCGATGACCTCGCGCCGCGCCGCGGACAGCAGCTCCGCCTGCACCCGGTGGAGCGTCCGCAGCCGCTCCACGCGCTGCGCGTGCGCCTCGCGGCGCTCGTCGTCGACCATCTCGGGGCTGATCCGGGCGCCGATGTCGTAGGCGCGCCGGCCCAGCATCTCCATCATGTCCTCGGGAAGGTCCTCCGCCTCCACGATGTCCAGCAGCCGGTGCCGGGCCGCCTTGGCCGCCCGCGCGGCCAGCTGCCGCTCCAGTTCGAGGGTCTCGCCGGTGTCGGCGCTCACCCCCAGCGCGCGGACCAGCCGGGGCAGGGTCAGGCCCTGGGCCACGAGGGTGACGATGATGACGGCGAACGCGACGAAGAGGATCTCGTCCCGGGCCGGGAAGGGGGAGGAGTTCTCCTGCTTCAGGGGGATGGCCAGGGCGAGGGCGACCGTGGCCACGCCGCGCATCCCCGACCACCACGTCACCACCGTCTCGCGCCAGCTCATCAGGACCTCCTCGTGGACGTCCCGGCGGTTGTGGAGCTTCTTGGTCACCCACGCGGCGGGCAGCAGCCACAGCAGCCGCACGCCGACGACCACCGCCACGACGGTGCCGCCGATGCCCAGCATCTCCTCCCAGCGGCCGGAGGCCGTGCTGATCGCGTTGTGGAGCTCCAGGCCGACGAGGCCGAACGCGACGCCGGTGACGAGGGTGTCGACGACCTCCCAGAAGGTGTGCCCGGCCAGCCGGCCCAGGACGTCGTCGGGGTCGTGGGTGTACTCGGCCAGGTAGAGGGCGGTCGTCAGCACGGCCAGCACGCCGGACCCCTTGAACTCCTCGGCCAGGACGTACGAGACGAACGGCACCAGCAGGGTCAGGCCGATCTGGAGCGTGGCGTCCCCGAGGACCTCCATCAGCCGCTTGGTGGCCCAGCCCAGCGCGAGGCCGACCGCGACGGCCACCACGGCGGACAGCACCAGCGCGCCGAACGCCTGCGGCCACGAGAAGCCGCCGCTGACGGCGGCCGCGATGGCCACGTGGTAGAGCACGATGGCGGTGACGTCGTTGAAGAGGCCCTCGCCCTCGAGGATGGAGACCAGGCGGCGCGGCAACCCCAGGGCGCCGGCGACGGAGGTGACGGCGACCGGGTCGGGCGGGGCCACGAGCGCGCCCAGGGCCACGGCGGCGGCCAGCGAGATGCCGGGCACGATCGTGTGGGCGACGGCGGCAACCGCGGCGGTGGTGACGAAGACCAGCGCGACGGCCAGCAGGAAGATCGGCCGCTTGTTGGACGCGAACTGCCGCCACGAGGTGCGCTGGGCGGTGGCGTAGAGCAGGGGCGGCAGCACCAGCGGGAGGATGTACTCCGGCGGGATGTCCACGTTGGGCACGAACGGCAGCAGCGCGAGGACGATCCCGCCGATCGTCATCAGGACCGGGGAGGGCACCCCCAGCCGGTCCCCCAGCGGAACCGTGACCAGCGCCCCCAGCAGCAGGACGAACAGCAGGGCGAGCTGGTCCACGGATACCCCCGGGCCGGGTCGGTGCGGTCGAGCTGAACCTCAAGCCTGCCGCACCGGCCCCGGGGGCGCCTTACGAGCTCTCGGCGCGCACCGTGTCCAGGGCGTGCTGGAGGTCGTCCGGGTAGACGCTCTCGAACTCCACCCAGCGGCCGTCACTTGGGTGCTCGAAGCCGAGCCGCACCGCGTGCAGCCACTGGCGGGTGAGCTTCAGGCGCTTGGCGATGGTGGGGTCGGCGCCGTAGGTGAGGTCGCCGACGCACGGGTGGCGGTGCGCGGACATGTGCACGCGGATCTGGTGCGTACGGCCCGTCTCCAGCTTGATGTCCAGCAGGCTGGCGGCCCGGAACGCCTCGATGAGGTCGTAGTGGGTGACGGACGGCTTGCCCTCGGCCGTGACGGCCCACTTGTAGTCGTGGTTGGGGTGACGGCCGATGGGCGCGTCGATCGTGCCGCTCATCGGGTCCGGGTGGCCCTGCACCAGCGCGTGGTAGCGCTTGTCGACCGTGCGCTCGCGGAACTGCTGCTTGAGCAGGGTGTAGGCGCGCTCGGACTTGGCGACGACCATCAGGCCGGAGGTGCCGACGTCCAGGCGGTGCACGATGCCCTGGCGCTCGGCGGCGCCGGAGGTGGAGATGCGGTAGCCCGCGGCGGCGAGCCCGCCGATCACGGTGGGGCCGGTCCAGCCGGGGCTGGGGTGGGCGGCCACGCCGACGGGCTTGACGATCACGACGATGTCGTCGTCGTCATGGACGATCTCCATGCCCTCGACGTGCTCGGCGACGATCTGCACCGGCGCGGGCGGCGCGGGCATCTCGACCTCGAGCCAGGCCCCGCCGGTGACCCGGTCGGACTTCCCGGCCTCGGCCCCGTCGAGCTGGACCTTGCCCGAGGCCGCGAGCTCGGCGGCCTTGGTGCGGGAAAAACCGAACATACGGGCGATCGCGGCGTCGACGCGCTCGCCCTCCAGGCCGTCGGGAACGGGAAGGGCGCGGATCTCGGGAATGGTGCTCACCTGTCGAGTATGACGGACGGCCGCGACGGGCCCGTACGCGCGGGCCGCCGCGGCCGTCCGCCCGGGGCTTCAGTCCTGGTGGACGGTGCCGTCCGGGTCCAGGCCCCGGAAGGAGAGGATCACGATCAGGAAGCCGCCGCAGACGATCGCGGAGTCGGCGAGGTTGAAGACCGCGAAGTGCGGGGTGGCGATGAAGTCCACGACCCCGCCCTCGAGGCCGCCGGGCGAGCGGAAGAGCCGGTCGGTGAGGTTGCCGAACGCTCCGCCCAGCAGCAGGCCCAGGGCGATCGCCCAGGGCAGGCTGTAGAGCTTGCGGGCGATCCGGGCGATCACCACGATCACGGCGCTGGCGATCACCGTGAAGACGATCGTCATCGCCTCGCCGATGCCGAAGGCGGCGCCGCGGTTGCGGATCACGTCGAGCTGCAGCCACGTGCCGAGCACCTGGACCGGGTCGTGGTGCTCCAGCTGGGCCACGACGAGCAGCTTGCTGCCGAGGTCGAGGAGGTAGGCGAAGGCGGCCACCGCGAGCAGCACCGCGATGCGTCGCCTGCCCCTGGGCTCGTCCTTGCCGCCGACCGCCGTCGCCCCGCTCTCCCCGGCCGGGCCGGTGGTCCCGGTGGTTCCGGTGGGCCGTCCGGCCTGTTCCGCCTCAGTCACGTGAGTCCCTGATGTCGTCCCTGCTGACTGAGGACGAGGGTACGGCACGCGATGGGGGGCGGGTCAGCGGCGTTCCTGCCGCTGCTTGCACTCCACGCACAGCGTGGCACGGGGAAATGCCTGCATACGGGCCTTGCCGATCGGTTTGCCGCAGTTCTCGCAGAGGCCGTACGTACCGGCGTCCAGCCGCTCCAGCGCCCGCTCGGCCTGCAGCAGCATCTCGCGGGCGTTCGCGGCGAGCGCCAGCTCGTGCTCGCGGGTGATGTTCTTGGTGCCGGTGTCCGCCTGGTCGTCCCCGGCGCCGTCCCCGGAGTCGCGCATCAGGCCGCTGATCGCCTCCTCGGAGTGCGCGATCTCGCCGCGCAGCCGCAGCACGTCGCTCTGCAGCTCCTCACGGGCCTCGCGCACCTCGGCCTGCGACCAGGGCTCCTCCCCCGGCCGTACGGCGAGCTCGCCTGCCGTACGGGCCCCCGGAACCTTCTTCGCCTGCGCCTCACCCATGGTCTTCTTCGCAGCCACCGTGCTGGCTCCCGTCTCCTCAGCGGGCACCGCCGTCGCGGCCGGTGCGGACCCTTCGGCCGTGACGGCCGTGTGCAGTGCCGCGGCCCCTCGGGCCGCGGCCTTCTTCGCCGGCACGGACTCCTCCGCACCGGCCGGAGCGACCCCCTTGGCGGGCGCATGCTTCGCCGCGGCCGCCTTCCCGTCGGCCGCGGGCTTCGTCACCGTGGCAGTCTTCCCCGCCGCGGCGGTCTTTTTCCCCGGTACGGACTTTTTGGCCGACGCGGCGGCGGCCTTCTTGGCCACCGCCTTCTTGGCCACCGTCTTGTTGGCCGCCTTCTTGGCCGTCTTCTTGGCCACCGTCTTCTCGGCCACGGCCTTCTTCGCCGCCGGCGCGGAGCCGCCGGCCGCCGCCCCGGCCGAGGCGGCGCTCCCCGCCACCGCCCTCTTGGCGGACACGGCCTTTTTGGCGGGCGGCCTCTCCTTGGCCACGGCCTTGGCAGCCGAAGCGGGGGCCTTCTTGGCCGAGGGCGTCTTCTTGGCCGAGGGCGCCTTCTTCGCCGCACCCCTGTCGCCGGCCACCGTCACCTTGGCGGATGCCGTCCTCCCGCCGGATACGGCCTTCGCCGACGTGGCCTTCTTGGCGGCCTTGGCGGCTGCCGCCTTGCCGCCGGACGCGGCCTTCCCCGACGTGGCCTTCTTCGCGGCCCCGGCCACAACGGTGCCGGCCTCTGACGCCGTCTTCTTGGCCATCGCCGCGGTCCCTTCACATTTTATGATCTTGCGCGCGAATCGTGCGGGAACGATAAATCGGCCGGGCGCACGCGGCAACGGGGCTCGCCGGTCTCCGCCCGTGTGCCCCGCCTCCGGCCCCCAAATCGGTCTGCCGTGCTCGCCCGGGCCCCGTACACTGGGCGGAGCGAAAGGCGTGGAAGGGACCAGTAGCGCCGCACGCAGCCATGAGCGATCCGGGGACGGTGCGAGCCCGGAGGCGTGCGCGGCAGCGAAGATCAGCCCGGAGCCGCCGGAAGAACGCCCCCGCGGGGGTCAGTAGAACCGGCATCGCGGCCCTAATGAGGGGGCCGGAGGCGCGAGCGGCGTCTGCGGCCAAGGAGGGTGGTACCGCGGGAAGCGCACGGCATGGCGCGTTCTCGTCCCTCCGACGGACAGCGCAATGACGTTCCGCCGGAGGAAGCCGATGACGCAGTACCGCCAGGTACCCGCACAGGTCGACCTGCCCGCCCTCGAGCACGCCGTGCTCGAGTTCTGGCGTGAGAGCAAGACCTTCGCCCGCACCCTCGAGCAGTCCGAGGGCCGCCCCGAGTGGGTCTTCTACGAGGGCCCGCCGACCGCCAACGGCATGCCGGGTGCGCACCACATCGAGGCCCGCGTCTTCAAGGACGTCTTCCCCCGCTTCCGCACCATGCAGGGCTACCACGTCGGCCGCAAGGCCGGCTGGGACTGCCACGGCCTGCCCGTCGAGCTCGCCGTCGAGAAGGAGCTCGGCTTCTCCGGCAAGCAGGACATCGAGAAGTACGGCATCGCCGAGTTCAACGCGAAGTGCCGCGAGTCCGTCACCCGCCACACGGACGCGTTCGCCGAGCTCACCACCCGCATGGGCTACTGGGTCGACCTCGACGACGCCTACCGCACCATGGACCCCGAGTACGTCCAGAGCGTCTGGTGGTCGCTGAAGGAGATCTTCAACAAGGGCCTGCTGGTCCAGGACCACCGCGTGGCCCCCTGGTGCCCCCGCTGCGGCACCGGCCTGTCGGACCACGAGCTGGCGCAGGGCTACGAGACGGTCGTCGACCCGTCCGTCTTCGTCCGCTTCCCGCTGACCTCCGGCCCGCTCGCGGGCGAGGCCTCGCTGCTGGTGTGGACGACCACCCCCTGGACCCTGGTCTCCAACACGGCCGCCGCCGCGCACCCCGACGTCACCTACGTCGTGGCCACCGACGGCAACGAAAAGCTGGTCGTCGCCGAGCCCCTGCTCGAGAAGGCCCTCGGCGAGGGCTGGACGGCCACCGGCCAGACCTTCACCGGCCGCGAGATGGAGCGCTGGGCCTACCGCCGCCCGTTCGACCTCGTCGAGCTGGAGGGCGCCAACTTCGTCGTCAACGCCGAGTACGTCACCACCGAGGACGGCACCGGTCTGGTCCACCAGGCCCCGGCCTTCGGTGAGGACGACCTCAGGACCTGCCGCGCCTACGGCCTCCCGGTCGTCAACCCGGTCCGCCCCGACGGCACCTTCGAGGAGGGCCTCGACCTCGTCGGCGGCCAGTTCTTCAAGAAGGCCGACGAGAAGCTCGTCGCCGACCTCTCCGAGCGCGGCCTGCTCTTCAAGCACGTGGCCTACGAGCACAGCTACCCCCACTGCTGGCGCTGCCACACCGCGCTCCTCTACTACGCCCAGCCGTCCTGGTACATCCGCACCACCGCGATCAAGGACCGGCTGCTCGAGGAGAACGAGAAGACCAACTGGTTCCCCGAGTCGGTCAAGCACGGCCGCTTCGGCGACTGGCTGAACAACAACATCGACTGGGCGCTCTCCCGCAACCGCTACTGGGGCACCCCGCTGCCCATCTGGCGCTGCGAGGAGAACCACCTCACCTGCGTCGGCTCGCTGGCCGAGCTCTCCGAGCTGACCGGCACCGACCAGAGCGCGCTGGACCCGCACCGCCCGTACATCGACGACGTCACCTTCACCTGCACCGCCGACGGCTGCTCGCACACCGCCGTCCGGGTGCCCGAGGTCATCGACGCCTGGTACGACTCCGGTTCGATGCCGTTCGCCCAGTGGGGCTACCCGTACAAGAACAAGGAGCTCTTCGAGCAGCGCTACCCCGCGCAGTTCATCTCCGAGGCCATCGACCAGACCCGTGGCTGGTTCTACACCCTGATGGCCGTCGGCACGCTCGTCTTCGACAAGTCGAGCTACGAGAACGTCGTCTGCCTGGGCCACATCCTCGCCGAGGACGGCCGGAAGATGTCCAAGCACCTGGGCAACATCCTCCAGCCCATCCCGCTGATGGACCAGCACGGCGCCGACGCCGTCCGCTGGTTCATGGCGGCCGGCGGCTCCCCCTGGGCCGCGCGCCGCGTCGGCCACGGCACGATCCAGGAGGTCGTCCGCAAGACGCTCCTCACCTACTGGAACACGGTCGCCTTCCAGGCCCTCTACGCCCGTACGTCCGGCTGGGCGCCGTCCGCGTCCGACCCGGCCCCGGCCGGGCGGCCCCTGATCGACCGCTGGCTGCTCAGCGAGCTGAACGCCCTGACCGACCAGGTCACCCAGGCCATGGAGGCCTACGACACCCAGCGCGCCGGCAAGCTGCTGTCGTCCTTCGTCGACGACCTGTCCAACTGGTACGTGCGCCGCTCGCGCCGCCGGTTCTGGCAGGGCGACGCGGCCGCGCTGCGCACGCTGCACGAGGTCGTCGAGACCGTCACGCGGCTGATGGCGCCGCTGGTGCCGTTCATCACCGAGCGGGTGTGGCAGGACCTGATCGTCCCGGTCGACCCGCAGGCCCCGGAGTCGGTCCACCTGGCCACCTGGCCGAAGGCCGACGCCTCGCTGATCGACCCGGCGCTGTCCCAGCAGATGCTGCTGGTCCGCCGCCTGGTCGAGCTGGGCCGCGCCACGCGCGCCGAGTCCGGCGTCAAGACGCGCCAGCCGCTGTCGCGCGCGCTGGTCGCCGCGGCCGGCTTCGAGACGCTCGGCGAGGAGCTGCGCGCGCAGATCGCCGAGGAGCTCAACGTCTCCTCGCTCGCCTCCCTCTCCGAGGTGGGCGGCTCGCTGGTCGACACCACGGCCAAGGCCAACTTCCGTGCCCTGGGCAAGCGCTTCGGCAAGGGCGTCCAGGCGGTGGCCAAGGCGGTCGCCGCGGCCGACGCGGCGGCGCTGTCGCTGGCGCTGCGCGAGGGCAACGCCTCCGTCGAGGTCGACGGCGAGACGGTCGCCCTCGCCCCGGACGAGGTGATCATCACCGAGACGCCGCGCGAGGGCTGGTCGGTCGCCTCCGACTCCGGCGCGACCGTGGCGCTCGACCTGGAGATCACCCCGGAGCTGCGGCGCGCGGGCCTGGCCCGTGACGCGATCCGCCTGATCCAGGAGGCCCGCAAGAACAGCGGCCTGGACGTGGCCGACCGGATCGCGCTGCGGTGGACCTCCGCCGACGAGGAGACGGTGACCGCTCTGACCGAGCACGCGTCGCTCATCGCGGACGAGGTCCTGGCGACGGACTTCGCGACCGGCGATGCCGACGCCACGTACGGCGAGCCCTTCACCGACGAGGGCCTCGGACTGACGTTCCGCCTCCGTAAGGCGTAAGCAGACGGGTGAAAGCCCCCCGGCGCACCGCGCCGGGGGGCTTTTCCCATGCCGGATCCCATGCCGCATCCCCCACCGGAGGCGCGGGCGTGCAAATGGGCCGGGCCCCTGGGATCACCCAGGGGCCCGGCCCATTGATGCCGACGACTACGCGGCCGTCAGTTGTCGTCCTCGTCGATCAGGAAGCCACGCATCGGCGACGGCGCCTGCATCGGCTGCGGGCCCTGCGGCCGCACCGGTGCCATCGGCTGGGTCATCGCCGGCGACATCTGCTGCTGGCCGCCGTACGACGGGGCACCCGTCGACGGACCGCCGTGGCCGCCCATGGTCTGGTTGCCGCCCATGGAGTTACCACCCATGGAGTTGCCTCCCATGGAGTGGCCGCCCATGCCCGCACCGGCCGAGGCCATCGACCCGCTCATGGAGGGGGCCGGCGGCAGCGACGCCGTCGCGGGGGTGCGCGGCGGGGCCAGCGAGTCGTCCGCCTGGTTCTCCAGCTGACGCAGCTGGCTCTCCAGGTAGGACTTCAGGCGCGTGCGGTACTCGCGCTCGAAGCCGCGCAGGTCCTCGACCTTGCGCTCCAGCGTGGCGCGGGCGGACTCCAGGGAGCCCATCGCGACGCGGTGCTTCTCCTGCGCGTCCCGCTCCAGGGCGTCCGCCTTGGCACGGGCGTCCCGCTCCAGACCCTCGGCGCGGCTGCGGGCCTCGCCGACGATCTTGTTGGCCTCGGAACGGGCCTCCGCGATCGCCTGGTCGGCCGTCTGCTGCGCGAGCGAGAGGACACGGGCCGCACTGTCGCCACCCGGACCGCCCTGGCCCGGCTGCGGCAGCTGGGGGTTGCCACCCATCGGACCGTTCTGCTGCATGGGGTTCTGCCCCATCGGACCGTTCTGCTGCATGGGGTTCTGCCCCATGGGTCCGTTCTGTCCCATGGGTCCGCCCATGGGGCCGCCCATCGGACCGTTCTGTCCCATCGGGCCGGGTCCGTGCGGGCCCTGGGGACCGTGGCCGTGGCCGCCGGGGCCGGCCGGCAGCTGCGGGGCACCGCCCGGAAGCTGCGGCGGGCCGCCCATCTGCTGCTGGTTCGGCGGCACCGGCTGCGGGCCCGATATGGCGGCGGGCACCGGAGCGCCGGGTCGCTGGTCCTGCGGCTCGGGCTTGCGCATGGCCTGCTGCTGGTTCTGCGCGGCGGCACGCGTGGCGGCGGCCAGCTTGGCGCGCAGGTCCTCGTTCTCCCGGAGCAGGCGGGTCAGTTCGGCCTCGACCTCGTCGAGAAAGGCATCGACCTCGTCCTCGTCATAGCCTTCTCGGAGGCGGACGGTCGTGAACTGCTTGTTCCGCACGTCCTCGGGGCTCAGCGGCATCTCTTCTTCACCTCAACGTAGTCGTCGGCAATCGGCAAGACCGTATCGTTCACAGCCGCGTTCACAGCCGGCTCACGACGGTGATCAGGATGTAGACGATGATCATCAGTACGAAGAAGGACAGGTCGAGCGCTACGCCCCCGAGACGCAGCGGCGGGATGACCCGCCGCAGAAGCTTGAGTGGCGGATCGGTGACAGTGTAGGTGGCCTCCAGGAGGACCACCATCGCCTTACCGGGTTGCCATGAGCGGGCGAACTGGAAGACGTAATCCATCACCAGTCGGAAGATCAGCACGATCAGGAAGCAGTACAGCGCGATGTAGATCACCTGCTGTGCGATGCCCATCTCGCGCTTCCCTCTCCCCTTGCTCGTACTCGGCCTGACCGGCCGTTGTCCGGATTGCCCGGTGTTGCGTCTCAGCTCTGGTTGAAGAACCCACCCTCTGCGATGCGGGCCTTGTCCTCCGCCGTGACATCGACGTTAGCAGGAGACAGCAGGAACACCTTCTGTGTCACCCGCTCGATACTCCCGTGCAGACCGAAGACGAGACCGGCCGCGAAGTCGACGAGTCGCTTCGCGTCAGTGTCGTCCATCTCCGTGAGATTCATGATCACCGGGGTACCTTCGCGGAAGTGTTCCCCGATGGTACGGGCCTCGTTGTAGGTCCGGGGGTGCAATGTCGTGATGCGGTAGGGCTCCCGCTCGGACACAACCTTGGGCATGATCACCGGTGCGTTCTTCTCCAGAGAGTGGCGTTCGGGTGTGATGGACGACACGGGGGCGATTCGGGCGGGTCGTCCCGTTTCCGCTACGAGCGGAGCGGGTTCGCGCTGCGCGGGCGGCTGGGCGACTCGAACCGGTTCGTCCGATTGCGTCTGTTGTGCTTGGTGCGCTTGGTGCTGCCGGCGCCGATCCGGCTCCGGCTCGGGCTCGAACTCGTCGTCGGGGTCGAACCCCGGGCCGTCGTACCCATCGTCCTCCACGAGGCCGAGGTAGACCGCCATCTTGCGCATCGCGCCGGCCATTCTCTGCGTCCTCCGCTCTGTGGTGGATCGGCTCCGTCAAAGGCGCCCGGATCCACGTGGTCCGCCCGCCTTTTGACGGGAATGACCATATTTTCTGCTGTGGTCCGACTTCCTGGCGACGTTACCCGAGCCGGGGTCGGACTCCGAGTACCGCTGAGCCGACACGTACATGTGTCGCACCGGCCGCCACCGCGTCCTCGAGATCCGCGCTCATCCCTGCTGACACCATGTTCGCAGTCGGATGAGCCCCGCGCAGGTCCGTTGCGATTTCCATCAGTCGGTCGAATGCCGCCCGGGGTCTGCCCGCGTACGGGCCGACCAGCGGAGCGACCGTCATGAGCCCGGCGGGCCGGAGCCCTTCCGCCTTGGCGATCACGTCGGCCAGCTCCAGCACTCCGTCGGGAGCGACGCCGCCACGCTCGCCGCGGCCTCCCGACTCGGCGTCCAGCGCGACCTGGATCAGGCAGCCGAGCTCCTGTTCGGCCCGGCCGGCCTTGACGGCCGCCGCGGACAGGGCGGTCACCAGTCTGTTCCGGTCAACTGAGTGCACCAGACCGGCGTAATTCACCACCGACCGGACCTTGTTTGTCTGCAACTGACCGACGAAGTGCCAGGTAAGGGGCAGATCCGAGCACTCGGCCGCCTTGGGGGCGGCGTCCTGGTCGCGGTTCTCGGCGACGTGACGCACCCCCAGCTCGGCGAGGATCCGCACGTCGCTCGCGGGGTAGGTCTTGGTGACCACGATGAGGGTGACCTCGTCGCGCTCCCGGCCCGCCGCCGCGCACGCCGCGGAGATACGTTCCTCCACGCGGGCGAGGTTGTCCGCCAATTGGGTTCTACGGTCCGTCACAGATCAGCCGTCCAGCCAGACGTAACTCGCGAGCCGGCCGGTGGTGTGCTCGCGCCGGTAGGAGAAGTGGTCCGCCGACTCCAGCGTGCAGACCGCGGAGGCGCCGGCAACGGCGACCCCCAGCCGGCCGAGCTGGGCGCGGACCCCGCCCGCGATGTCGAGGGCGGGGGTGCCCCGGCGGGTGGTGGCCCAGGCCTCCGGCACCGCCTCGGCGACCTCGGCGCGCATGGCCTCGGGCACCTCGTAGCACGGTCCGCAGACGGAGGGGCCGATGTGGGCGAGGATCCGGTCCGGCTCGGCGCCGAGCCGGAGCATCTCCCCGACCACCGCCGGGACGACCCCGGCCAGCAGGCCCGGGCGTCCGGCGTGCGCGGCTCCCGCGATCCCGGCGACCGGGTCGGCCAGCAGGACCGGGGTGCAGTCGGCGGTCAGCACCGCGAGCGCCAGCCCCCGACGCGCCGTCACCAGCGCGTCGACCGCCGGAATCTCACCGGTTTGCCACGGTCCGTCCACCACCGCGACGTCCTTGCCGTGCACCTGGTTCATCCAGACGACGGAGGCCGCGTCGATGCCGAGCGCCCGGGCGGCCCGGGCGCGGTTGGTCCGTACGGCCTCGGGGTCGTCGCCGACCGCGCCGCCGAGGTTGAGCTCCGCATGCGGAGCGGCGCTCACCCCGCCCCACCTGTCGGTGAAGGCGAAGTGGGCGCCGCTCGCGTGTGCCACGTCGGGGACGCCCCGCCGGTGCGGGGCGGGATTCCCTATCACGGGGATCACTTCGTGCTGTGTCACGTCGTGCCGTGTCACTTCAAGAAGTCGGGAACGTCCAGTTCCTCGGCGGTCGAGTCCTGGTACGGACGGGCCGGCGGGACCTGGGGGGAGGCGACCGGGGGCGGCGGGACCTCGGCGACCGGGGCCGGGTCGCCCACGGGCTCCTCGGTGCGCGGGGTCACGTTGCCCAGCCCGCCGAACGACGGGCGCGAGGGCTCCTGCGCGGTGACGGCCGGACGGCTCGCGGCCGTGGCGGCCGAGCCGCCGTCCTCGCGGCCGGAGCCGTAGGAGGACGAGCCGCCGAGGACCTTGTCGCGGCTGCCCTTGGCCGGCGGCTGGCCGCCGTCGAAGCCCGCCGCGATGACCGTGACCCGGACCTCGTCGCCCAGCGCGTCGTCGATGACGGCACCGAAGATGATGTTGGCCTCGGGGTGGGCGGCCTCGCTGACCAGCTGCGCCGCCTCGTTGATCTCGAAGAGACCGAGGTCGGAGCCGCCGGAGATGGAGAGCAGCACGCCGCGGGCGCCGTCGATGGACGCCTCCAGCAGCGGCGAGGAGATCGCCATCTCGGCCGCGGCCACCGCGCGGTCGTCGCCGCGGGCCGAGCCGATGCCCATGAGGGCCGAGCCCGCCTCGGACATCACGGACTTGACGTCGGCGAAGTCGAGGTTGATCAGGCCCGGGGTGGTGATCAGGTCGGTGATGCCCTGGACACCGGACAGCAGGACCTGGTCGGCCGACTTGAACGCGTCGAGCACGCTCACCTGGCGGTCCGAGATGGACAGCAGCCGGTCGTTGGGGATGACGATGAGCGTGTCGACCTCGTCGCGCAGGCTGGCGATGCCGTCCTCGGCCTGGTTCGCACGGCGCCTGCCCTCGAAGGTGAACGGGCGGGTGACCACACCGATCGTCAGGGCGCCCAGCGAGCGGGCGATGTTGGCCACGACGGGCGCGCCGCCGGTGCCGGTGCCGCCGCCCTCGCCGGCGGTGACGAAGACCATGTCGGCCCCCTTGAGGACCTCCTCGATCTCCTCGCGGTGGTCCTCGGCCGCCTTGCGGCCGACATCGGGGTTCGCGCCGGCGCCGAGGCCGCGGGTGAGTTCACGACCGACGTCGAGTTTCACGTCGGCGTCGCTCATCAGCAGGGCCTGTGCATCGGTGTTGATCGCGATGAACTCGACGCCCTTGAGACCGACCTCGATCATCCGGTTGATGGCGTTGACGCCACCGCCGCCGATGCCGACGACCTTGATGACTGCGAGGTAGTTCTGCGGTGCTGCCACGTCGAAGGCCTCTCGCCTCGAGTTACGTATGCCTGGGGGCGGTTCTCAATGCCGACCCGAACCCTAACGTTGAAGTTTAGGGTTACCGGTGTCACTGTTCCGTGGGTTCTCTGAAGCAGGACACTAAGTCGACAAGCGGCGCGGCTTCAACGAACACGCCGAACCTCCCGTTTTTCTTTTCACCCTATGTGATCACCCATAGCCGTAGCCAACCAGGGTGCTGGCCGATCTGGAACGGCGTCAACTCCCTGACACCGCCGGGGCGCCCGGAGCGCTCACGTCGAACCGTTTCGCGCCCCCCGCGGCCCTGAGCAGGGCGGTGAGCGTGCGGGCCTTCTGCTCGCCCCGTTCGGAGCTGCCCCAGGTGATGCTCCGACCCCCCGTCAGCTCCACCGTGATGGCGTCGTAGGACCGTACGCGCACGGCCAGGGTGTCCTTGCGGACCGGGCCGGGCAGGGAGGTCAGGACCTGGACGGCGGCGCCCTCGAGCCGGGCGGTGCCGAACCGCCGGGCGCTGGCCGAGTCGTCCGGGATCTCCATCACCAGCCGCGGGACGCCCTTCAGGGCATGATCGACTGTGGCGAACCGCACGCCGGCGCCGTCGATTTCGATGAACTTCCCGCCCCTTTCGAGGAGGGCTTTGGGCTGGCGTTCTGTCACTTTCAGACCGATTCCGTGCGGCCAGGACCGGACGACGTCCACCGCGCCGATCCGCCGCAGCCGGGTCCGCAGCCGCTCGCCGATGGCGTCGGTGTCCACGGAGACCAGGGGTTCGCCGAGCGGCACCTTGGCGGCCTCGCGGACCTCACCGGCCGTCAGCACGGAGTTCCCGCTGACGTCCACGTGGGTGACGCGCAGCCAGGTGGAGCCGTAGAGCGCCCACCAGGCGCCCGCGCCCACCATGACGGCGAGCGCCCCCCACAGCAGGAGCGTGCGCCGCCTGGGCGGGCGTCTGAGGGGCCGGGAGCCGCCCGGGCGCCCCGCACGGGGGCCACCGCCCGGGCGGCGCGGACGGGACGGCGGGAGCGCGGTCCGGGACGACTTCGACCTCTTGGACGTTCGGGACGATGTCGACTTCGCGCTCTTCTCGCCACCGCGCCGGGCGGTCGTCGGTCCGGCCACGCTCCCAGCCTCCTGCCTCTACGGGCCGTCAGCCCGCTCTGTGTGCGGCAATCGCCTCGTACACCATGCCGACCAGCAGCTCGTCGGCGTCCCGTCGGCCGAACTCGGCGGCGGCCCGGGACATCTCGTACAGCCGGTGCGGGTTGGACAGCACCGGGACCACCTGGTTCTGCACCCATTCGGGGGTCAGCTCGGCGTCGTCGACCAGCAGGCCGCCGCCCGCCTTGACCACCGGCTGGGCGTTGAGCCGCTGCTCGCCGTTGCCGATCGGCAGCGGGACGTAGGCCGCCGGCAGGCCGACGGCGGACAGCTCCGCGACGGTCATCGCGCCCGCGCGGCAGAGCATCATGTCGGCCGCGGCGTACGCGAGATCCATCCGGTCTACATACGATACCGGGATATAAGGCGGCATTCCGGGCATGTTGTCCGCGTGCGGCAGGTCGTTCTTCGGACCGACCGCGTGCAGGATCTGGATGCCGGAGCGCTGCAGCAGCGGGGCGACGGTCTGGACGACCTCGTTCAGCCTGCGGGCGCCCTGCGAGCCGCCGGAGACCAGCAGCGTCGGCAGGTTGGGGTCGAGCCCGAAGGCGGCCCGCGCCTCGGGGCGGACGGCCGCCCGGTCCAGGGTGGCGATGGTGCGGCGCAGCGGGATGCCCACGTAGCGGGCGTTGCGCAGCTTGCTGTCGGGGGTGCTCACCGCCACGCCCGCCGCGTAGCGCGAGCCGATCTTGTTGGCCAGGCCGGGGCGGGCGTTGGCCTCGTGGACGATGATCGGCACGCCGAGCCGCTTGGCGGCCAGGTAGCCGGGCAGCGCCACGTAGCCGCCGAAGCCGACCACGCAGTCGGCCCGCGTGCGCTCCAGGATCTGCTCGGCCGCCTTGATGGTGCCGCGCAGCCGCCCGGGGACGGTGATCAGCTCCGGGGTGGGCTTGCGGGGCAGCGGCACGGCCGGAATCAGGCCCAGCTCATAGCCCCGCTCGGGCACGAGCCGGGTCTCCAGGCCCCGCTCCGTGCCGAGCGCCGTGATCCCCACGGTCGGGTCCTGCCTGCGCAGGGCGTCCGCGAGGGCGAGCGCGGGCTCGATGTGGCCGGCGGTCCCCCCGCCGGCGAGTACGACATGCACCGAAATTCACCGCTCTCCGGACGGTCGCTTCTTGACGCGCCGTCTCATCGTCTTCCATCTCACCCCAGGCTGCCGCATGGCCAGTGCCGCCCGCGCACCGGGTTCGTCGCGCGCGAAGGCGATCAGGAGCCCGATGGCGAACATGGTCGGCAGCAGGGCGGACCCTCCGTAGGAGAACAGCGGGAGCGGGACACCGGCGATCGGCAGCAGGCCGAGCACCGCACCGATGTTGACCACGGCCTGGGCCGTGATCCAGGTGGTCACACCTCCCGCGGCGTACCTCACGAAGGGGTCCTCCGTGCGTCCGGCCACGCGGATACCCGCATAGCCTAGAGCCGCGAACAGGGCGAGGACCGACAGCGTCCCCGCCAGGCCCAGTTCCTCGCCGGTGATGGCGAAGATGAAGTCGGTGTGGGGTTCGGGGAGTTCGCCCCATTTCTCCACACTGGCCCCCAGGCCTGCGCCGAACCAGCCGCCGTTGGCCAGGGCGTAGATCCCGTGCACGGCCTGCCAGCACTGATCGTTGGCGCCCGGGTCCGTGGCGCCGATGCACTCCAGGCGGGACATGCGGTTGGCGCTGGTCTTGATGAAGAGTACGGCCAGGGCGGCGGTGACGCCGAACACCCCGGCGAAGAGCCGGGTGGGGGCACCGGCGATCCACAGCAGGCCCAGCAGCACCGTGGTCAGGACGACCGTGGTGCCCATGTCGCCGCCGAGCATGATCAGGCCGAGCAGCAGGAAGGTCACCGGCACCAGCGGCACCAGCAGGTGCTTCCACTGCCCCAGCAGCTTCTTGGACTGCTTGCGGGCCAGCAGGTCGGCGCCCCACAGCACCAGCGCCAGCTTGGCGAACTCGCTGGGCTGGAGCTGGAAGGGGCCGCCGAGGGAGATCCAGTTGGTGTTGCCGTTGATCGTCTCGCCGATGCCGGGCATCTGGACCATGCACAGCAGGAAGACCGAGGCCGCCAGCAGCGGGTAGGCCAGCGCGCGCAGCAACCGCACGGGCGTCCGGGCGGCCGCCAGCAGCAGGACGGCGCCGATGGCGGCGGCCAGCAGCTGCTTGCGGAAGAAGTAGCTGGGCGCCAGGCCGTTCTGCAGCGCCTTGATCTGGGAGGCGGAGTAGACCATCACCAGGCCGAGCACGATGATCAGCATGGAGCCGCCGAGGACCAGGTAGTACGCGGTCAGCGGCCGGTCCCAGGCGCGCCGGGCGCGGGCGTGCAGCCCCCGCAGGCCGCGCTGGCCGCCCCGGGGCGGCCGCCCGGGCGTACGGCCGCCGGCGAAGCCGCGGCCCGCCGGGCGGGGTGCCCGGACGGGCCGGGAGCGCGCCACGGGGCCCCGCAGGGCCGTCAGCCCCAGCCGCCGCGCGATGGGCGGCCTCACGATGTCGTCCGCGTGCATCCGGGTTTCCCCTTCGCTGGTCTCCCGCGCCGGCCGGCCGGGCCGACGGGCCGGTCGCCGGGGCGGGGACCTGCGGCTACTCGGCCGCGGTGCGGCCGGCGGCCAGGGCCCGTACCGCCTCGGCGAAGGCCTCGCCGCGCTTGTTGTAGTTGGTGAACATGTCCATCGAGGCACACGCCGGGGCCATCAGCACGGTGTCCCCGGGACGGGCGAGCCGTGCCGCCTCCCGCACCGCCGCGGCCATCGCCCCAGTGTCGGTCCGCTCGAGGTCCACCACCGGCACATCCGGGGCGTGTCGCGCCAGCGCTTCCCTGATCAGCGCCCGGTCGGCCCCGATCAGGACGGCGCCGCGCAGCCGCTTCGCGGAGGCGGTGACCAGCTCGTCGAACGTGGCGCCCTTGGCCAGGCCGCCCGCGATCCACACGATCGACTCGTAGGCGGCCAGCGATGCCTGGGCGGCGTGGGTGTTGGTGGCCTTGGAGTCGTCCACGTAGGCGACGCCGTCGACGTCGGCGACGTGGGCGATGCGGTGGGCGTCCGGCCGGAAGGCGCGCAGGCCGTCCCGCACCGCCGAGGCCTCCACGCCGAAGGCGCGGGCGAGCGCGGCGGCGGCGAGGGCGTTGGCGATGTTGTGGGGGGCCGCGGGCGTGATGTCGGAGACCTCGGCGAGCTCCTGCGCCTGCTGGTGGCGGTTCTCCACGAAGGCCCGGTCGACGAGCAGGCCGTCGACCACGCCGAGCATGGACGGGCCGGGGGCGCCGAGGGTGAAGCCGATGGCCCGGCAGCCCTCCTCGACGTCGGCCTCGCGGACCAGGTGCTCGGTGCGCGGGTCCTCGACGTTGTAGACGCAGGCGACCGTGTTGCCCTCGTAGATCCGGCCCTTGTCGGCGGCGTAGGCCCGCATGGAGCCGTGCCAGTCGAGGTGGTCGGGCGCGAGGTTGAGCACGGCCGCGGAGTGGGCGCGCAGCGAGGGCGCCCAGTGCAGCTGGTAGCTGGAGAGCTCGACGGCGAGCACGTCGTACGGCTGGTCGCTGAGCACCACGTCGATGATCGGCGTGCCGATGTTGCCGACGGCCGCGGTGCGCAGGCCGGCGGCCTCCAGGATGGAGGCCAGCATCTGCACCGTGGTGGTCTTGCCGTTGGTGCCGGTGACCGCGAGCCAGGGCGCGGACGTCTCGTCGCGCAGCTGCCAGGCGATCTCCACGTCGCCGACGACCTCCACGCCCGCCTCGGCGGCGGCCGCGAAGAGCGGGCTCTCCGGCTTCCAGCCGGGCGAGGTGACGACGAGGTCGGTGCCCTCGGGCAGGGTGTCCGCGTCGGCGAGGCGGACGGTGATCCCGCCCTCCTCCAAGGTCGCCGCGCGCTCGCGCAGCGCCTGGCTGTCGCCGCCGTCGACGACGGTCACCCGCGCGCCGAGGCCGGCCAGGGCGCGGGCGGCGCTGACGCCGCTCACGCCGAGGCCGGCGACGGTGATGTGCTTGCCGTTCCAGCTCTGGGAACTCACTTGATGGCCAACCATCCGGCGTAGAAGATTCCGAGTCCGACGGCCACGCACAGGCCCTGGATGATCCAGAAGCGGACCACCACAAGGACCTCGCTCCACCCCTTGAGTTCGAAGTGGTGCTGCAGCGGAGCCATCCGGAAGACGCGCTTCCCGGTGAGGCGGAAGGAACCGACCTGGATCACCACGGACATGGTGATCAGGACGAACAGGCCGCCCAGCAGCGCGAGCAGCAGCTCGGTGCGGGAGCAGATGGCCAGACCCGCGAGCGCGCCGCCGAGGGCGAGCGAGCCGGTGTCACCCATGAAGATCTTGGCGGGCGAGGTGTTCCACCACAGGAAGCCGAAGCAGGAGCCCATCAGGGCCGAGGCGACGACGGCGAGGTCGAGCGGGTCGCGCACCTCGTAGCAGGAGGCGCCCGCGGTCAGCGGGTTGCCGCAGGACTGGCCGTGCTGCCAGGTGCCGATGAAGACGTACGCGCCGAAGACCATCACCGAGGCGCCGGTGGCCAGGCCGTCGAGGCCGTCGGTGAGGTTCACGCCGTTCGACATCGCGAGGATCATGAACAGCGCCCAGATCACGAAGATCACGGGGCCGACGGACCAGCCGAAGTCCTGGGTGAAGGACAGCCGCGTGGAGGCCGGAGTCTGGCCCCGGGTGTCGGCGAACTGCAGCGCGAGCACCGCGAAGGCGATGCCGACGATCAGCTGGCCGGCCATCTTGGCCTTGGCGCGCAGGCCCAGGCTCCGCTGCTTGACGATCTTGATGTAGTCGTCGAGGAAGCCGACCAGGCCCATGCCGGCGGTCAGGAACAGCACCAGCAGACCCGACGTCGTCGGCTCCTTGCTGGTGATCACCTTCGTCACGGCGTACGCGATGAGCGTCGCCAGGATGAAGGCGATGCCGCCCATGGTGGGCGTGCCCTTCTTGCCGGCGTGGCCGCGCGGGCCGTCGTCGCGGATGAACTGGCCGTAGCCCTTGCGGGCGAGGAACTTGATCAGCAGCGGGGTGCCGATGAGGGTCAGGAACAGACCGATGACACCCGCGAAGAGGATCTGGTTCATCAGCCGGCGACCTCACCGTCGACGGCGAGCAGCTGCTCGGCCACCCGCTCCAGCCCCACCGACCTGGACGCCTTCACCAGTACGACGTCTCCCGGGCGCAGCTCGCTGCGCAACAGGTCGACCGCCGCCTGCGCGTCGGACACGTGCACCGACTCCTCACCCCACGAACCCTCGTTATAGGCGCCCATCCGCAGCCAGGCCGCTTCCCTGCCCCCGACTGCCACGAGCTTGCTGACGTTGAGCCGGACGGCGAGCCGCCCGACAGCGTCGTGCTCGGCGAGTGACTCCCCGCCCAGCTCGGCCATCTGACCGAGTACTGCCCACGTACGTCCGCCCCTAGCCCGGGCGGCTTCGCCCATCGCGACCAGCGCGCGCAGCGCCGCTCGCATGGAGTCGGGGTTCGCGTTGTAGGCGTCGTTGACGATCGTCACGCCGTCCGCGCGCTCGGTGACCTCCATGCGCCAGCGCGAGAGCTGACCCGCCGCGGAGAGCGCGGAGGCGATCTCGTGGACGGGCATGCCCAGCTCATGGGCGACGGCGGCCGCGGCGAGCGCGTTCGACACGTGGTGCTCACCGTACAGCCGCATGGTCACGTCAGCGCACCCGGTGGGTGTGTGAAGCGTGAACGAGGGCAGCCCGGCGCCGTCCAGGCGGACGTTCTCCGCGCGGACGTGGGCGTCGGCGGCCTCGCCGAACAGGACCGTGCGGGCCTTGGTGCGCTCGCTCATGGCCCGCACCAGCGGGTCGTCGGCGTTGAGCACGGCGACGCCGCCCTCGGCCGCGGCGGGCAGCGCCTCGGCCAGCTCGCCCTTGGCCAGCGCGATCTGCTCACGGCCGCCGAACTCGCCGATGTGGGCGGTGCCGACGTTGAGGACCACGCCGATGCGCGGCGGGGTGAGCTCGGCGAGGTAGCGGATGTGGCCGATGCCGCGGGCGCCCATCTCCAGGACGAGGTGCCGGGTGTCCTCGGTGGCGCGCAGCGCGGTCAGCGGCAGGCCGATCTCGTTGTTGAGGGAGCCGGGCGGCCACACGGTGTCCCCGAGGCGCTCCAGCAGCTGCGCGATCAGGTCCTTGGTGCTGGTCTTGCCGGCCGAGCCGGTCAGCGCGACGACCGTGGTGCCGAGCCGTTCGACGACGGCGCGGGCCAGGGCGCCCAGCGCCCGCTCGACGTCGTCGACGACGATGGCGGGAACGCCGACGGGACGGGCGGCCAGCACGGCCGTCGCGCCCGCGGCGACCGCGCGCCCGGCGAAGTCGTGGCCGTCGACGCGTTCGCCGGCGAAGGCGACGAAGAGGCTGCCGGTCCGCACCTCACGGGAGTCGATCACGACGGGTCCGGTGACCCGGGCGGCCGGGTCCGGTATGTCGTGCTGCTGCCCGCCGACGATGGCGGTGATCTCGGCGAGGGACAGGGCGATCACCGCAGGTCACCTCCTGCCGCTGGGGAGGGCTGCCGGGGGGAGGGTTGTGCGCGCATGGCGGTCTGTCATCCCTGGTCGTTCCGGTGCTTGGTCGAC
The DNA here is from genome assembly GCF_014655595.1 of Streptomyces griseocarneus. Lineage (GTDB taxonomy): Bacteria > Actinomycetota > Actinomycetes > Streptomycetales > Streptomycetaceae > Streptomyces > Streptomyces griseocarneus. The sequence goes on from NZ_BNBL01000009.1 coordinate 253,084, forward strand.
ACACGCAGCCGCGCGGCCTCGATGGCCTCGCGCAGCACCTGGCGGTCGTCGAAGGGGCGTACCACTCCGGCGATGTCCTGGCCCTGCTCGTGGCCCTTGCCCAGGACCAGGACGGTGTCGCCGGGCTCGGCGCGGGCGACGGCGGCGGCGATGGCGGCGGCGCGGTCCTCCAGCAGGAGGACGGCGCCGCGCTCGGCGGCGGGCACCTCGGCGGCGCCCGCGAGCATGGTGGCGAGGATCGCGAGCGGGTCCTCGGAGCGGGGGTTGTCGGAGGTCAGTACGGCCGTGTCGGCGCCGCGGGCCAGCGCCGCCCCCATGGGGGCGCGCTTGGTGGTGTCGCGGTCGCCGCCGCAGCCGAGGACGGCGTGGATGCGGCCCGTGCCGACCGCGCGCAGGGCGCGGAGAACCGATTCGACGGCGTCCGTCTTGTGGGCGTAGTCGACCACGGCCAGGTAGGGCTGGCCGGCGTCGACGCGCTCGAGCCGGCCGGGCACGCCGGGGACGGACGCGACGCCGTCGGCGGCGGCCTGCGGGTCGGCGCCCGCGGCGACGAGGGCGACGATGGCGGCGAGGGCGTTGGCGACGTTGAAGGGGCCGGCGAGCGGCGCCCGGGCGGTCACGGACCGGCCCTCGGGGCCCAGCACCGTGAAGGTCGAGTCGAACGGGCCGATCTCGACGTCCACCGCGCGCCAGTCGGCGTCCTCGCGGCCCTCGGCGGAGAAGGTGATCACCGGGACCTCGGACTCGCCGCGGGCGAGCCGGCGGCCGTACTCGTCGTCGGCGTTCACCACGCCCAGGCGGCTGCGCTCCTTGGTGAACAGCTCCGCCTTGGCGGCGAAGTAGTCCTCCATGCCCGAGTGGAACTCCATGTGCTCCGGGCTGAGGTTGTTGAAGACGGCGACGTCGAAGACGCAGCCGTCGACGCGGCCGAGCCGCAGGGCGTGGCTGGAGACCTCCATGGCGACCGAGCGCACGCCGCGCTCGCGCATCACGGCGAAGAGCGCCTGCAGGTCCGTGGCCTCGGGGGTGGTGCGCTCCGACTTGATCCGCTCGTCGCCGATGCGGGACTCCACCGTGCCGATCAGGCCCGTGGGCCCGGCCAGGGCCCGCAGGCCGCCCTCGATGAGGTAGGCGGTGGTGGTCTTGCCGGAGGTTCCGGTGATGCCGATCTGGAGCAGCTCGCCGCCGGGCCGGCCGTAGATCGTGGCGGCCAGGGCGCCCATCCGGCCGCGCGGGTCGTCCACGGTCAGCACGGGCAGCCCGGTGGCGGCGGCGCGCTCGGCGCCCGCCGGGTCGGTGAGCACGGCGGCCGCGCCGCGGTCCGCGGCCTGGGCCGCGAAGTCGGCGCCGTGGAAGCGGGCGCCCGGCAGCGCGGCGTAGACGTCGCCGGGGCGCACGGCCCGCGAGTCGTGGGTGATGCCGGTGACGCGCGCCTCGGGCGCGCCCTGGGGCGCGGGGATGCCCAGCTGACCGGCCAGCTCCGTGAGGGGCACGGGGTCGACCCGGGTGGGGCGGGGCGCTCCCGGGTGCGCGGCAGGGGCGTCCTGGGAGGTGGTGTGGGACTGATCAGCGTGGGGCACGGCGGTGAGCGTACCGGGCGTACCCGCCTCGTCGCGAAGCGAGGGGCCCGCCGGGCCGCGGTTCCCCGGATCCGGAGTGATCGTCGTCACGGCGGACCCGGCTCACTCGTAGCTCACCGGCAGCCGGGGCGGCTGCGAGCCCGACGGCGGCACCTGGAGGGTCTTCAGCGCGAACTCCATGACCTGCTTGTAGACCGGTCCGCAGATCTGGCCGCCGAAGTAGCTTCCCTGGGTGGGGTTCTGGATGGCGCAGTAGACGGTGATCCGGGGCTGGTCGGCGGGGGCGAAGCCGGCGAAGGAGGCGGTGTAGCCGTGGTAGCGGCCGGTCTCGGGGTCCACCCGGTTGGAGGTGCCGGTCTTGCCGGCCACCCGGTAGCCCGGGATCTTCGCCTTGGTGCCGGTGCCCTCCTGGTCGTCGACGACCGACTCCAGCATCTCGGTGAGCTGCCGGGCGGTCTTCTCGCTGATCACCCGGGTGCGCGGCGGGGCGGGCGCGGCGGTGAAGCGGCCGTCGGGGCCCTTGGTGCCGCGCACCAGCGAGGGCTGTACGCGCTCGCCGCCGCCGGCGATGGTGGAGTACACGGACGCGGCCTGCACGGCGTTCAGGGACAGGCCCTGGCCGAAGGGGATGGTGTACGGCCGCGAGGACTTCCACTCCTGCGGCTTGGCGAGGATGCCGGGCGTCTCGCCGGGGAAGCCGAGGCCGGTGGCGCGGCCGATGCCGAACTTCCGCAAGTAGGTGTAGAGGACCTCGTTGGCCTCGGCGCGGCTCTTGCCGAGCTGCTCGCTGGCCAGGATCGTGCCGATGTTGCTGGACTTGGCGAGCACGCCGTTGAGGGTGAGGTGCCAGGTGGGGTGGTCGACGTCGTCGGCGAACGCGCGGTCGGCGCGCGGCAGCCGGTTGGGCACCTCGACGTGGGTGGAGGGCGTGGCCACGCCCTCCTCGAGGACGGCGGCCATGGTCATGACCTTGCTGACGCTGCCGGGCTCGTAGGCGTCCTGGAGGGCGAAGTTGCCCATGGCGGCGCCGTCGGCCCGGGCGAGCTCGTTGGGGTTGAAGCCGGGGGCGTTGGCCATGGCCAGGATCTCGCCGCTGCGGGTGTCCTGGACGACGACGTAGCCGCGGTCCGCGCCGGACTCCTCCACCTGGCGGGCGATGGCGTTCTGCGCGGCCCACTGGATGTCGCGGTCGATGGTCAGCTCGACGTCGGAGCCGGGCACCGCGGCCTGTTCCTTGACGTCCCCAGTGGGCACCTGGCGGCCGCCGGACTGGGCGTAGACGCGCTTGCCCTCCTTGCCCGCCAGCTCCTTGTTCAGCTGGGCCTCCAGGCCGCCGCCGCCCTGGCCCTCGGCGTTGACGAAGCCCAGCAGCCCGGCGGCCAGATCGCCGTTGGGGTAGACGCGCTTGCTGTGGGACTCGCGGTTGACGCCCGCGAGGACGTTCACGCCCTGCTTGCGGGCCACCCTGTCGGCCTGGGCCTTCTTCAGCTGGGTGATCTTCTTCCAGACCTGGGGGGTCTGGCGGCGGGCGAGCACCACGTACTTCGACTTGGGGTTGGCGGTGAGCTTCTGCTCCAGCGTCGCGACCGGCTCCCCCAGCACCGGGGAGAGCAGCTCGGCGGCCAGCCGCGGGGCGCCCTCGGCCTTGATCCGCTCGAGGGTGAGCAGGTCGGGGGCGGCGGTGATGTCGTAGGCGTCGACGGTGGTGGCCAGGTCGATGCCGGACCGGTCGGTGATGGCGCCGCGCTCGGCGGCCAGGGTGACGGGGATGTAGCGGTTGAGGTTGGCGCGGGCCGCGTAGGCGCCGGCGTCGACGGCCTGCACCTGCAGCAGCCGGACGGTGAAGACCAGCAGGACCAGGGTGAGGCCCACGCCGATCATGCGCAGCCGGGGCCGGGGGCTGCCGAGCCTGAGGGCCTGCGCCCCGGGCCGGGGGCGTGCGGGCCGCGCGGCGGGGCGCGCGGGCCCGGGTACCGGGCGGCGGGGCTGCCTGGGCGCCGTCACGACCTCACCTACCTGACCTGTTCGGGGTGCCCGGCCGCTGGGACCGGGGGGAGGGCCGGAACGGGGGGCGCCGGCGCGCGGGTGGCGGCGGGGCCCGCGGGGGCCGGGGGCCGTACGGCCGCCGGGGGTACGGGCACGGGCGGGACGGCGGCGGGCTGCGGCTCGGCCGGCGAGGGGGCCGCGGCGGCCGGCGGCTCGGCCGGGGCGTGCACATCGGCGGGAGGCTCGGCCTCCGGTGCGCGCGGCGGCTGCGCGGGGCCGACATAGGCGGCCGGGTCGGCCGGGGCGTCGGCGCCGGCGGGGGCGGGGATGCCGCTGACGGTGCCGTCGGGGTTGAGGAAGGCGGGGCTGCCGCCGGGGATCATGCCCAGGTCACGGGCGCGGCGCTCGAGCGCGTCGGGGGCGGCCAGCCGGTCGACCTCCTGCTGCAGCGCCTGCTGCTCGTCGGTCAGCTCGGTGGTCTTGCGCTGCAGCCTGCTCAGCTCGAAGGACCCCTGGTTGAGGGAGGAGTTCAGCAGCAGCAGCGAGATCAGCCCGGAGCCCAGCAGCACCACGACCAGCAGGACGAAGGGGGTGCGCCGGGCGCCCGCGGCCCCGGCCGGCAGCAGCCGGGCCAGCCGGGTGCCCCGGCGGGCGGCCGGGGTCACGGGATGTCCTCGCGGATGCGCTCGGCGCCGCGCAGCCGGGCGGGGGCCGCCCGCCGGTTCTCGGCGATCTCCTCCTCGGTGGGCAGCTCGGCGCCGCGCGTGAGCAGCTTCAGCCGGGGCTGGTAGCGCTCGGGCACGACGGGCAGCCCGGGCGGCGCGGTGGTGGCGGCGCCCGCCGCGAAGACGCCCTTGACGATGCGGTCCTCCAGCGACTGGTACGACAGCACGGCGATCCGGCCGCCGACCGCGAGCGAGGCGACGGCGGCGGGGATGGCGGCCTCCACGCTGGCCAGCTCGGCGTTGACCTCGATGCGCAGGGCCTGGAAGGTGCGCTTGGCGGGGTTGCCGCCGGTGCGCTTGGCGGCCTGCGGCAGGGCGTCGCGGATCAGCTCGACGAGCCGGGCGCTGTTGCTGAAGGGTTCCTTCTCGCGCTCGCGGACGACGGCCGAGACGATCCGCTTGGCCTGCTTCTCCTCGCCGTAGGCGCGCAGGATGCGCACCAGCTCGCCCGGCGGGTAGGTGTTGAGGACCTCGGCGGCGCTGATGCCGGTGGTCTGGTCCATGCGCATGTCCAGCGGCGCGTCCTGGGCGTAGGCGAAGCCGCGGTCGGCCTCGTCGAGCTGCATGGACGACACGCCGAGGTCGAAGAGGACGCCCTGCACGCGCGGGATGCCGAGGCGCTCGAGCACCTCGGGCAGCTCGTGGTAGACCGCCCGCACCAGCGTGGCGCGCTCGCCGAAGGGGGCGAGCCGCTCGCCGGCGAGCTTCAGGGCGGTGGGGTCGCGGTCCAGGGCGACGAGGCGGGCCTCGGGGAACGCCTTGAGCAGCGCCTCGCTGTGCCCGCCGGCACCCAGCGTGCAGTCGACGACGACCGCGCCGGGCTCGGTGAGAGCGGGAGCGAGCATGTCCAGGCAGCGCTGGAGCATGACGGGGACGTGTCGCGCGTTGCTGCTCATGCGCCCTTCTGAGAGTTACGGGGAGGCAGGCCCCGCGCGTCGGCGGCACGCGCCACCGGGTCCCCGCCCGCTCGAAGGGGAAGCGGCCGCTTCGGCACCGGGGAAACGGCGCCGGGCGACCGGGAGCGGGAGGAGGCCGAGGGGCACGTGCGCACCCGCGCGCACGTGGTGTTCTTCTTCGGTTCCAAGGGGAGCGTCACGCCTCCCACTTCGCGCCACTTTAGTCCACTCGTCCCCTCGGTCAACCAACCACCAGGCGCGTCACTCCGCGCGTGCGCCGCGGCCGCCCGGCGACTACCTTCATCCCTATGCCGATATCCGCGCCCCAGCCGCAAAAGCGCAGCTCCGACGCCGAGCACGCCGAACCCACGGTTACCGACCATCTGGTCGAGGCCAATGCCAAGTACGCCTCCTCCTTCCGCGACCCGGGCATGGACGCCCGGCCGGTGCTCAAGGTCGCGATCGTGGCCTGTATGGACGCCCGTCTGGACCTGCACGCGGCGCTCGGCCTGGAGCTGGGCGACTGCCACACCATCCGCAACGCGGGCGGCGTGGTCACCGACGACATCATCCGTTCGCTCACCATCAGCCAGCGCGCGCTGGGCACCCGGTCGGTCGTACTGATCCACCACACCGGCTGCGGCCTGCTCAACCTCACCGAGGACTTCCGCCACGAGATCGAGGCCGAGGTCGGCCAGCGGCCGGCCTGGGCGGTCGAGGCGTTCAAGGACCTCGACCAGGACGTGCGCCAGTCCATGCAGCGCGTGCGGACGTCCCCCTTCCTGCCCCACCGCGACGACGTGCGCGGCTTCGTCTTCGACGTCACCACCGGCCGGCTGCGGGAGATCGACCCGCGGCCGTGACCCACGGGGGCCGCCGCCGCGGCGGCCCCCTCCCCGGGTGACCGGACGAGTTGTCCACAGGCGGTGACGGGAACCGCCGCGGACGGACAGAATGCGTAGGACGCCGCCTCCGTGATCGCGGGCGCGGTGTCCACGCTGGGAGGGGGGCGGTCCGTGACCCGTCGGATCATGCCCCGGTATTGGCCGAGGAGGGCCGGGTGACGACCTATGACGAGCGAGCGAGCCTGAGCGATCTGACCACGACCGCGGACCGCGTCCGCAGGTCGGTGGAGAGCGTGATCGAGGGCAAGCCGGAGGTCGTACGGCTGTCGCTGACCGTGCTGCTCGCCGAGGGCCACCTGCTGATCGAGGACGTGCCCGGGGTCGGCAAGACGATGCTCGCCAAGGCGCTGGCGCGGTCCCTGGACTGCTCGGTGCGGCGCATCCAGTTCACCCCGGACCTGCTGCCCTCCGACATCACCGGCGTGAGCGTCTACGACCAGCAGCGCCGGGAGTTCGAGTTCAAGCCCGGCGCGATCTTCGCGCAGATCGTGATCGGCGACGAGATCAACCGCGCCTCGCCCAAGACCCAGTCGGCGCTGCTGGAGTCGATGGAGGAGCGCCAGGTCACCGTCGACGGGCGCACCTACGAGCTGCCCGGCCCCTTCATGGTGGTGGCCACGCAGAACCCCGTGGAGATGGAGGGCACGTATCCGCTGCCCGAGGCGCAGCGCGACCGCTTCATGGCCCGGGTCTCGATGGGCTATCCCAGCCCGGAGGCCGAGCTGCGGATGCTGGACGCGCACGCCGGCTTCTCCCCGCTGGACGACCTGCAGCCGGTGGCGCACGCCCACGAGATCGTCAAGCTGATCGACGCGGTGCGCACGGTGCACGTCGCCGACTCCGTGCGGCGGTACGCGGTCGACCTGGTCACCGCCACCCGTCACCACCCGGAGCTCAGACTCGGCGCGTCGCCCCGTGCGACGCTGCACCTGGTGCGGGCGGCGAAGGCCGCGGCCGCCCTCGCGGGGCGCGACTTCGCCCTGCCCGACGACGTGCGGTCGCTGGCGGCCGCGGTGCTCGCGCACCGGCTGCTGCCGACCGCGCAGGCCCAGCTGAACCGGCGCACGGCCGAGCAGATCGTCCTGGACATCCTGCAGCGCACGCCGCTGCCCGACCCGTTCGGCCAGCAGCCGCCGGGCGCCCGGCGGCTGTGATGTCCGCCGGCGCCCCGCCCCGGCCGGGCCGGCTGCGGAGCCTGGGGGCGGCGTTCGCCGGGCTGACCACCCGGGGCCGCTCGTTCCTGGCAGCCGGCGTCGCCGCGGCCGCGTGCTCCTACGTCCTGGGCCAGGCGGACCTGCTGCGCGTCGGGCTGTTACTGGCCGTGCTGCCCCTGGTGTGCGTGCTCGTCCTGCAGGGCACCCGCCAGCGCGTCACGGGCAGCAGACGGCTGACGCCCGCGCGGGTGTCCGCCCTCGGCGAGGCCCGGGTGAGCCTGCGCCTGGACAACGTCTCGCGGCTGCCCTCGGGCCTGCTGATGCTGCAGGACCGGGTGCCCTACGCCCTGGGCCCGCGCCCGCGCTTCGTGCTGGACCGGATGGAGCCGGGCGGCCGGCGCGAGGTGTCCTACCGGGTGCGCTCCCCCCTGCGCGGCCGCTATCCGCTGGGACCGCTGCAGCTGCGGCTGACCGACCCGTTCGGGATGTGCGAGCTGACCCGGAGCTTCAGCGCGTACGACGTGCTCACCGTCGTGCCGCGCGTCGACGCGCTGCCGCCGCTGCGGCTGGGCGGCGAGGCCATGGGCCACGGCGACGGCAGCCTGCGCTCGCTCGCCCTGGCCGGCGAGGACGACGTCATCCCGCGCGGCTACCGCCACGGCGACGACCTGCGCCGGGTGCACTGGCGCTCCACGGCGCGCCACGGCAAGCTGATGGTGCGCCGCGAGGAGCAGCCCCGGCGGGCGCACTGCACGGTGCTGCTGGACACCCGGGGCGTCGCCTACGAGGGCGCGGGCCCGGACTCGCCGTTCGAGTGGGCGGTCTCGGGGGCCGCGTCCGCCGCGCTGCACCTGCTCGGGCGCGGCTTCACGGTGCGGCTGCTGACCGACACCGGCGGCATCCTGCCGGGGTCCGACGGCCCGGCCGGCCACGCCGGCTCCGCGGAGGCGACCGGGCCGATGCTGGACGCCCTGGCCGTGCTGGACCACTCCGAGGGGAGCGACCTGTCCCCGGCGTACGACGCGCTGAGCGGCGGCCAGGGCGCGGGGCTGCTGATCGCCTTCCTCGGCGAGCTGGACGAGCGGCAGGCGGCCGTCGTCGCCCGGATGCGCCCGCGCGGCGGCACGGCCGTCGCCTTCGTCCTGGACGGCGACGCGTGGGCGGGCCGCCGGGCGGCGGCCGGGGCCGCGGCGCCGCTGCGCCTGCTGCGCGAGGCCGGATGGACCGCGCTTCCCGTGGGCCCCGGCGTCACGCTGCCCGCTCTGTGGCGGCTGGCGGGCGCGCCGGAGGCCCGGGCGGACACGGCTCCCGGAGGAGCGACGGGCGGGACGGCGGGCGGAGCGACGGGGGGCCGGGCATGAACGGGCGGGTGCGGTCGGCGGTGTGCGGCGCGCTGGCGACGCTCGGGGCGGCCTGCGCGATGCTGCCGCTGGTCGACCGGACGAGCTGGCTCCTGCAGGCCGCGCTGCTGCTGACCATCCAGAGCGCCGTCGGCGTGGTGGCGCGGCGGGTGCCGCTGGCCGCGCCCCTGACCGTCGCGCTGCAGGCGGTGACCGCGCTGCTGCTGCTGACCGTGGTCTTCGCGCACGAGCAGGCCGTCGGCGGAGTGCTGCCGGGTCCGGACGTCTTCCACGCCTTCGACCAGCTGCTGCGCGAGAGCCTGGACGACATCGGGCGGTACGCCATCCCGGCGCCGGCGACCCTGGCCCTGAGGCTGCTGCTGGTGGGCGGGGTGCTGCTGGTGGGCCTGGTCGTGGACGCGCTGGCGGCCACGTACCGCAGCGCGGCCCCGGCGGGCCTGCCGCTGCTCGCGCTGTACTCGATCGGCGCCGGGCTGGCCAAGGGCGGCTCGGACTGGCTGTGGTTCCTGCCGGCCGCGGCGGGCTATCTCCTGCTGCTGCTGGCCGAGGGCCATGAGCGGCTCTCGGGCTGGGGCCGCGTCTTCGGCGGCGGGCAGCGGCCCGCCGAGGACGGCCCGGCCGCGATCGGTGCGGGCCGCGGGCCGGGCCCGCTGCGCACGGGTCACCGCATCGGCGCGCTCGTACTGGGCATCGCGGTGGTGGCGCCGGCCGTGCTGCCGTCGATCGGCGGCGGGCTGCTGCAGCCGCGCGGCCGGGGCGACGGACCCGGCGGCTCCGGCGGCACGATCTCGGCGGTCAACCCCCTGGTGTCGCTGCAGAACAGCCTCAACCAGCCGGAGAACCGCGAGGTCCTGCGCTACCGCGTCGCCCCCCAGGGCGGCCAGGACCTGTACCTGCGGATCGTCTCCCTCGACCAGTTCGACGGGGCGTCATGGCGGGCCTCCGAGCGGCGGATCACCAATGTGCCGATGCCGATGCTGCCCGCGCCCACCGGGCTGGCGCCGGAGGTGCGGGCGGACCCGGTCGGGATGTCCGTGGCGGCCGCCGACGGCTACGCCCAGAACTACCTGCCGATGCCCTATCCCGCCCAGAGCGTCGGCAAGCTCACGGGCCAGTGGCGCTACGAACCCGAGGGCCGCACCCTGGTCGGCGACCACGGCCAGACCACCCGGGGCCTGCGCTACGAGGTCTCCGTCCTGCGGGTGCAGCCGACGGCCGCCCAGCTCGCGGCCGCCCCCGCCCCTCCCGAGGCGCTGCTGCGCGAGTACACCAAGGTCCCGGACAACGTGCCGGCGGTGGTGGCGCGGACCGCCCGCGAGGTGACCGCCGGAGCGGCGAACGCCTACGACCAGGCGGTCAGGCTCCAGGACTTCTTCGCAATGAACGGCGGCTTCCGCTACGACACCGAGGTGCGCTCGGGCAACGGCCACGACGCCATAGCCCGCTTCCTCGAGGAGAAGCGCGGCTTCTGCGTCCACTTCTCCTTCTCCATGGCGGCCATGGCACGGACGCTGGGCATTCCCGCCCGGGTGGCGGTCGGCTTCACGCCGGGCAGCCCGCAGACGGACGGGTCGATGTCGGTGGGGTCGAAGGACGCGCACGCCTGGCCCGAGCTGTACTTCGAGGGCGCCGGGTGGACGCGGTTCGAGCCCACGCCGAGCCGGGGCACCCAGCCCGGGTACACGGTCGCCCAGGCGCCCACCGTGCCCGACCCCGGCGCTCCGGTGCCGGCGCCCAGCCGCAGGAGCGTCCCGTCGGCGGCGCCCTCGGCCGACCCGGCGTGCCCGCCGGAGCAGCGCAAGCTCACCGGCTGCTCCGGGGCCGTCTCCCGCGCGAGCTCCGCGGGCACGGGCGGGAGCACCTCCCCGCTCACGGTCGCGGGCTTCGCGCTGGCCGCCCTGGCGGCGCTGGCGCTGCCCCTGCTGCCGATGCTGTGGCGGATACGGGCCCGGGCCCGGCGGCTCGGCGGGGCGCGCTCCCCCGGTGAGCCGGCGGCCCGCACGCTGGCGGCCTGGCGCGAGCTGACCGACTCCGCCTGGGACTACGGCATTCCGCCCGACGACTCGCGCACCCCCAGGATGGCCGCCGACCGCATCGTCGCGACGGGCCGCCTGCAGGGCCCCGCCGCCGAGGCCGCCGGGCGGGTGGCCACGGCGGTGGAGCGGACGCTGTACGCCCCCCACCCGCGCCCGGCCGAGGGTCTGGCCGGTGACGTCGAGCTCGTACGGGCCGGTCTGCACGCCTCGGCCGCGCCCGGAGCCCGGCTGCGGGCGCGGCTGGCGCCACGCAGCGCCGCCCGTCTCGTACGGGCCGCGGGCCGCCGCTGGTCGGAGGCCTGCGACGCGCTGCGCTCCGGGCGCGCGGGGAGGGCCTGGCGCCGCGCCGGCGCCGCGCTGCGCGGGATCGCCGCACCGCGCGGGACCGGACGGCGGGGCTGAGCGACGGCGGAAAAGCCCCCGGGGGCCAGGATCGTGTCCTGGCCCCCGGGGGCTTCGTCGTTCGGCTCGACTGCCGGGCTCAGTGGCCCTGTTCGTCGCGGCGGCGCTGCCAGCGCTGCTCGATCCGGTCCATCATTCCGCGCCGCCGGACGGCCTGCCGCCGCTGCGTGCCCGGTCCGGCGTTCCGCTGCGCACCGGGCCTGGGCGCCTTGCGCCACCCCGTCACCGCGAGCACGGCGCAGCTCAGCATGACGAGGAAGCCTGCGACGCTGATCCAGATCCGCTGGGCGACCATTCCGGCCATGAGGAGCGCGATGCCCACCAGAAAACCCGCGACCGCCTGGTAGACCCGTCGCCGGGTGTACGTGCGCAGGCCGCTGCCCTCGAGCGCTGTCGCGAACTTGGGATCTTCGGCGTACAGCGCTCGCTCCATCTGCTCGAGCATGCGCTGCTCGTGCTCCGAGAGCGGCACGGAGTCCTCCTACTCGTCGGTCGCGGGGGGCGACCGGGTGCGACCCTTTCAGGATAGGCAGGGAATCGCCCCCGTGAAACCCGCCCCTCTGCGCCAATTCGGCCACCGGCCCCGGTGTGGCGATCGATGCCGTCGGGACGTACATTCCCTGCTCGCCGATCCGCCATGCCGGACGGTGTCCCCCGATCATACGGGGCGAACGGGCCGATCGGGCGGCCCGTGTGCGCCCGCGCGGAATCAGCCCCGCTCGGCCAGGACGTGCAGCTGCGTGGCCACGGAGTGGAAGGCGGGCAGCTCGGCCACGGCGGCCTCGAGGCGCAGGAGCGCGTCCATGGCGCCGGGCTCGGCGTCGACGAGCACACCGGGCACCAGGTCGGCGAAGACGCGCACGCCGTGCACCGCCGAGACCTCCAGCCCGGCGTCGGCCACCAGGCCGGAGAGCTGGTCGGCGGTGAACCGGCGGGCGAGGGCGTCGCCCGCTCCCCACTGGCCGGCCGGGTCGGTGAGCGCCTGGTGGGCCTCGGTGAAGTGCCCGGCCAGGGCGCGGGCGAGGACGGCGCCGCCGAGACCGGCGGCGAGCAGGCTGAGGGTGCCGGCCGGGCGCAGCGCGGCGACGGCGTTGCGCACGCTCTCGGCGGGGTCCTCGACGTACTCCAGCACGCCGTGGCACAGCACGAGGTCGTAGCCGCCGCGCTCGACGACGTCGAACAGGCCGTGGGCGTCGCCCTGGACGCCGCGCACGAGGTCGGCGACGCCGGCCTCGGCGGCCCGGCGCTCGAGGGCGAAGAGGGCGTTGGGGCTGGGGTCGACGACGGTGACGCGGTGGCCGAGCCGGGCGAGCGGGACGGCGAACTTGCCGGAGCCGCCACCGGTGTCGAGGACCTCCAGGGCATCCCGGCCGGCGGCCTTGACCCGGCGGTCCAGGGCGTCCCGCAGGACCTCCCAGACCACGGCGGTACGGAGGGACGCCCGGGGGCGAAGGGGGTCTGACACGGCGGATGGCTCCTCGGCGGCGGCAGAACGGCTCGTCTCCGGCGACCTTCGCCGGCGGGCCCAGCCTAATGGGCTTTCCCGGCCCGGGGTTGACGGGCGGGGCCCGGGGTCCGCCATACTTTTTGCACTGACCGGTCAGTCCAAGATCGTTGGAGGTGGCGTGGACGGCACCCCGCACGGAGCCGCGATCACGGCCGAGGACTTCGGCGTCAAGGGCCCCCGCGGCTGGGCCTTCCGCGCGGTGGACGTGAGCGCGGAGCCCGGCTCGCTCGTCGCCGTCACGGGCCCGTCCGGCTCGGGCCGCACCTGTCTTCTGCTCGCGCTGACCGGCCGCATGCGTCCCTCCTCGGGCACGGCCACGGTCGCCGGCCTGCCGCTGCCCCGGAAGATGTCCGCCGTCCGCGGGCTGAGCGCGCTCGCGCACGTCCCCGGCGTCACCGAACTCGACCCCGCCCTGACCGTCGCCGAGCACCTGCGCGAACGCGCCCTGCTGCTGCGGCGGTTCGGCGGCCCGCTGCTCGGCCCGCTCCGCCGGGGCGCCCGCGCGGAGGCCGGGCGGGCGCACGGCGAGGCGGCGCTCGCCGCCGCCGGGCTCGACGTGCCGGCCCTGCCCAGGGGAGCCGCCACGGCCGTCCGCGACCTCGGCCGGGTGGAGGCGCTGCGGCTCTCGCTCGCCCTCGCGATCGCCGGCCGGCCGCGCCTGATCGCCGTGGACGACGCCGACCTCAAGCTCTCGTCCGCCGAACGCGAGGAGGTGTGGGCCCTGTTGCGCTCGCTCGCCGCCGCCGGCCCGACCGTGCTCGCGGTGTGCGCCGAACCTCCCGAGGGGGCGGTCGTCGTCTCCCTGCGCGACCAGGCGAAGGACCGCGAGAAGGACCAGGAGAAGGGAGTCGACGGTGCGCTCGCCGAAACTGGCCGCGCTTGAGCTCAGGCGCTTCGGCAGGGGCCGTCTCCCCCGGGCCGCGCTCGTCGCGCTCCTGCTGCTGCCGCTGCTCTACGGCGCCCTGTACCTGTGGTCGTTCTGGGATCCGTACGGGCGCCTGGACAAGGTGCCCGTGGCGCTGGTCAACGCCGACCGGGGCGCCACCGTGGACGGACACCGGATCGCGGCGGGCGACTCGATCGTGGCGGGCCTGCGGGAGAGCAAGTCGTTCCAGTGGCACGAGACGGGCGCCGACGAGGCCCGCACGGGCGTCGAGCGGGGCAGGTACTACCTCTCGCTGACCATCCCCGCCGACTTCAGCGAACGCGTCGCCTCCGCGTCCGGCGACTCCCCCGCGGCCGGCGCGCTGCGGGTCCGGACGAACGACGCCAACAACTACATCGTCGGCCAGATCTCCCGCACGGTCTTCTCCGAGGTCCGCGCGGCCGCCTCCCGCAAGGCCTCCCGCTCCTTCTACGACAAGATCTTCGTCTCCTTCTCCGAGCTCCACGGCAGGACCCGCGAGGCCGCCGAGGGCGCCGGGCGGCTCCAGGACGGCATCGGCAGGGCGGGCAAGGGCGCCGGCGACCTCAAGGACGGGCTGGCCCGGGCGAAGCGGGGGCAGCGGCACCCTCGAGGACGGCGTCGGCGAACTCCACACCGGCGCGGGCACCCTCGACACCACGTCCCGGGAGCTGGCCACCGGCGCGGGGAAGGTCGCGGCCGGCACCCAGCAGCTGGCGGACAAGGTCAACGCCGCCGCCCGCGACGAAGGGGCCTTCGTCAAGGGGCACGCCAAGGAGATCGGGGCGACCGCCCGCTTCGTCGCCGGGCAGGCGAAGCTCCTGCGCGACCACCTGGACGACCTGCCGTCCGCCGCGACCACCGCGGCGCTCGCCGAGGGCAGCCGCAAGAGCGCGGCCGCCCTCTCCGCGGCGTACACCACGCAGTGCCCGCCCCAGGGGGCCGCCGCCTACTGCCCCGAGCTGAAGAAGGCCGTCTTCGCCGCCACCCGGTCGGCGGCCGGCGCCGCGAAGCTCGACACGCTCGTGCAGAACAGGAACGGCGAACTCGACCGGCTCCCCGGCGAGCTGGACACCCTGCGCACCTACGCGCTGCGGCTCGCCAAGGAGGCCCCGAACCTCGCCCGGGACATCGACGGCGCGGTGCGCAACGTCAACACCCTCAACGAAGGCGCCCACAAGGTCGCCGACGGCGCCGGCCGGATCCACACCGGCGCGGGGAAGCTGAACAGCGGGCTCGGCACCGCCGAGAAGGGGGCCACCGAGCTCGACGGCGGCATCGGAAAGCTGCGCGAGGGCGCGGGCACGCTCCAGGGCGGCATGGTCAAGCTGTCCGACGGCTCCTCACAACTCGCCGGAGGGCTGCGCGACGGCGCCGCCCGGATACCCGACTACGACAAGAAGGACCGCGACGCGAAGACCGAGGTGATGGCCGACCCCGTGCGGCTGGCCGGCCGGGCGCTGCACGAAGCGCCCAACTACGGCACCGGATTCGCCCCGTACTTCATCCCCCTGTCGCTGTGGGTCGGCGCGATGGTCGCCTACATGCTGATCCCGCCCCTCAACCGGCGGGCCCTGGCGGCCGGCGCCGCCGCCTGGCGGATCGCGCTGGCGGGCTGGCTGCCGGTGGTCGCCGTCGGCGTGCTGCAGACGGGCGCGCTGCTGGCCGTCCTGCACCGGGGGCTGGGGCTGCGGATGGCCCACGCCGGGGGCACGGTCGCCTTCCTCGCCCTGGTCACGGCGTGCTTCGCCGCCATCGTGCAGTGGCTGGGCGCCCGCTTCGGACCGGCCGGCCGCATCCTCGTCCTCGCGCTGCTGATGCTGCAGCTGACCTCGGCGGGCGGCACCTATCCCGTCCAGACCAGCCCCGGCTTCTTCAACGCCGTCCACCCCTTCCTGCCGATGAGTTACGTGGTCGAGGGGCTGCGCCACCTGATCAGCGGCGGCTCCCTCGCGCCGGTGTGGCAGGCGTGCGGGGTGCTGGCGGCGTTCACCGCCTGCGCCCTCGCGCTGACCGCCTGGTCGGCGCGCGGCAAGCAGGTGTGGTCCGTGGACCGGCTGCACCCGGAGCTGAGTCTGTGAGCGCGGACACCGCGCGTACAGGGAGAATCACTCTCATGGACAGCAGCAGTACACGCCGCCAGAACACCCGGCGCAGACTCTTCGAGGCGGCGGTCACCCTCATCGCCGAGCAGGGCTTCTCCTCCACCACGGTGGACGAGATCGCCGAGCGCGCCGGAGTGGCGAAGGGCACGGTCTACTACAACTTCGCCAGCAAGACCGTGCTCTTCGAGGAGCTGCTGCGGCACGGCATCGAGCTGCTGACGGACTCCCTGCAGGCGGCCGCCGACGAGACCGCCGAACGCGGGGGCAGCCGGGTTGACGCGCTCGACGCGATGATCCGGGCCGGGCTCGACTTCATCACGCGCTACCCGGCGCTCATGCAGCTCTACGTCGCCGAGCTGTGGCGCACCAACCGGGCCTGGCAGTCGACGCTGATGCAGGTCCGCCGACGCGCGATAGCGGTGATCGAGTCGGTGCTGCGCGAGGCGGTCGCGGAGGGCGAGCTGAGCGAGGAGATCGACGTGCCGCTGACGGCGTCCGCACTGTTCGGGATGGTGCTGGTGGCGGCGCTGGACTGGCAGTCGTTCCAGCCGGAGCGATCCATCGACGAGGTGCACTCCGCGCTGTCGCGGCTGCTGCAGGGGCGGGTGAGCGGCGGCCGCTGACGGGCCGGCGGACGTGCGCCGTCCCGGTGCGGACCGATCCCCCTCGATCCGCACCGGGACAGCGTTCCCCCGTGACTCCCCCCAGAGCCCCCATGGGGCTCCCGTGCCCCCCCGTACGGCAGGGCCGCCGCGCCGTTCCGCCGCCCCGTGTCGGCGGTGCCGGCCCGGGCGTCCCTTCCGTGCCCCCTACTCTCCCCCGCCGGCGGGGTCCGGCCCATCCGCGCGGGTACTCATCTCCCCGCCTAGGTACGCGTACTCAGACGTGAGCCCCCGGCACCGGGCGCGAACGGGTGCGGGGCCGCGTTGCGGGCCGGGCGCCGGGGTGCGGATACAGTCGGCGCATGGCACGGATTGCGGTGATCGGCGCCGGGATGGGCGCGATGGCCACCGCTGCCCGGCTGGCCGTCGCGGGCCACCGGGTGGCGGTGTACGAACAGGGACCAACCCACGGCGGTGGCGTCGGGCGGCTGGAGCGGGACGGGTTCGTCTTCGACACCGGCCCGGGGCTGCTGCACCTGCCCGCCGTCTACCGCGACCTGTTCGTCAAGACCGGCAAGGAATCGCTCGAGCAGTGCCTGGAGCTGGTCCAGGTCGACCCGGCGAGCCGGCACGTCTTCCCCGACGGCACCGACGTCGTCCTGCCCAACGCCTCGCGGGCCGGCGTCGTGGCCGCCCTGGACGCGGCGGTGGGCCCGGGCGCGGGCGAGCGCTGGAGCGATCTGGTCAACCGGGCGCGCGAGGTCTGGGACGCCACGCGGCGCCCGCTGCTGGAGGAGCCGCTGCGCGCGGAGCGCGCCGCGGCCCTGTGCCAGGACCCCTACCCGGCCGTGCGCCGGCGCGGCCTCTTCCGGCGGCCGGCGCCCGCCACCCTGGCGTCCGTCGCCGAGCGGGAGTTGAAGGACCCCCGCCTCGTCGGCCTGCTCGAGAGCCACGCCCTCGCGTACGGCCTCGATCCCCGCCGCGCCCCCGCGAGCGCGACCGTGCTGCCGTACATGGAGCAGACCTTCGGCAGCTGGTACGTGCGCGGCGGCCTGCGCGGGCTGGCCGACGCCCTGTACGAGCGGTGCCTGGCGCGGCGCGTGGAGTTCTCCTTCGGCGCCGAGGTCGTGGGCCTGGTGGAGAAGGACGGCCGGGCGGCCGGGGTGCGCCTGGCCGACGGCGGCGTGGCCGAGGCCGACATGGTGGTGGCCGCGGTGTCGCCCGGCCGGCTGGCGGCCATCGCACCGGGCGCGGAGGGGCGGCCGTCGGCGGCCCCCGTCCCGCCGCCCGGCAGGTTCGGCGTGTTCCTGGCGCTCTCCGGCGCCCGGCCGCAGGGCACCGCGCACCGCACGGTGGTCCACGCGGCCGACCGCGGCGCCGAGTTGGACGCCGTCTTCGGCGAGCGCGGCGGGACCGGCTACGGGCCGACGGTGACGGTGCTGCGGCCCGACGACCCCACCACGCGCCCGGGCGACGACCACGAGGCGGTGACGCTCACCGCGACGGTCGCCCCGCACGGCCGGGTGGACTGGTCCGCGCCCGGGGCGTCCGCCGGCTTCGCCGAGCGGGTGATCCGGGCGGCCGAGGCCGCCGTGCCGAACCTGCGCGAGCGGCTGATGTGGCACGAGGTGCGCACCCCGGCCGACACCCGGGCGGCGACCGGAGCCGAGGGCGGCGGCGTGCCCGCGCCGGCGCTGGCCGGCACGGAGGGCGCGTTCCTGCACCCCGGCAACCTCACCGGCCTGCCCGGCCTGTATCTGGCGGGCGGCTTCGCCCACCCCGGCGGCGGGCTGGCGCACGCCGGCATGTCCGGTGCGCTGGTCGCCGGGCTGATCGTGGACGGGGCGGACTGGCGCGGCTCGCAGTAGGCCGCCCGCGGCGTCCCCGCGCCGGGGGTCAGTAGCGGTAGTGCTGTTGTTCGTCGTAGCCGTGGCCGGGCGCCTGCTGCGGCGGGTACGGCTGCTGCTGACCGCCCTGCCCGGAGGGCGGGGTGTCGTTGTCGCGCTGCTGCGGCACCCAGACGCCGCCGGGCGGGGTGTCGAAGTCGTACTGCGGCGTGTACACCCCGGAGGCGGGGGTCCCGCCGCCGTACTGCTGCTGCGGATAGGTCTGCTGCGGGTACGGCTGCTGCTGGCCGTACACGTCGTACTGCTCGTAGGACGGCGGGCGGTTGCCGATGTACGGGTCGGAGTACGAGGCGTACTGCCCCTGGCCGTAGTCGTACTGGCCGGCGTAGCCGCCCTGGGCCGGGGCGCCGGGGGCGGCGGCCTGGCCGTCGTAGCCGTCGGTGTGCCCGAAGACGTTGTCGTCGGCGCTGCCGGAGGGGTCGTAGCCACCGGGGTGGGGCTGCTCGGCCGTGGGCTGCTGGGGCACGGCGGGCATGAGCTCGGTGGCGGCGGCGTCCAGGCTCGGGGCGGGCGGGGGCGCGTCGGGGCCCGAGGACGGGCCGTCGGTGTCGGTGGCGGCGGGCGCGGGGGCGGGCGCGGGACCCTTGCGGCGGCGGCCGGATCCGGGCCGGTTCTCGGCCGCGGCCCGGCCCTTGCCCCTGCCCCTCGGTGCGTCCTTGCCCTTCGGCGCGCTCCCGGGGCCGGCGTCCTCCTCCTTGCGGCGCAGCGCCCAGCCCATGGAGAAGCCGCGGCGGAAGGAGAGGGTCACGAAGGTCTGGCCGACGCCGAAGGCGAGGGCGCCCACGACGATGACCGCCACGGACGGTACGGCCACTCCGGCGACGACCCCGAGGAAGCCGACGAAGGCGAGGAGCCGCCAGCGCAGCCGCGCCTTGTACTGCAGCAGCACCTCGCCGAGCAGCCAGAGCGCGACGACACCGAACGCGATGTAGAGGACCGTCCAGCCCATTAACGCCCCTCTCGTGCGACCGCCCGTCCGCCGGCCGGCCGTGTCAGGACCGCTGGTGCAGCCCCAGGTTCTCGTAGATTTCCAACGTGGCCGTTGAGTGGTTCAGGGTAATGAAGTGCAACCCGGGGATCTCCTCGGCCATCAACCGGGCACACAGGTCCGTCGCGTACTCGATTCCGATCGAGCGTACAGCGGCCGCATCGTCCTTCACCGCGAGGATCCGCTCCGCGAGGTCCGGCGGGAAGGCCGCATTACTGAGCTGCGCGAATCGTTCGATCTGGCGCACGTTGGTGACCGGCATGATTTCCGGAATGATCGGAGTTTGGCAACCCGCTGCCGCGACCCGATCGCGGAGCCGGAGATAGTCCTCGGGGTAGAAGAACATCTGGGTGATGGCGAAATCCGCACCCGCCCGGCACTTGTCGACGAAGTGCCCGATATCGGTCTCCCAGTCGGTGGAGCGCGGATGCATCTCCGGGAAGGCCGCGACGCCCACGCAGAAGTCGCCCGACTCCTTGATGAGCCGCACCAGGTCGGCGGCGTAGCGCACGCCCTCCGGGTGGTGCACCCACTCGCCCATGGGGTCGCCGGGCGGGTCGCCGCGCAGGGCCAGCATGTTGCGGATGCCCACGTCGGCGTACTGGCCGATGATGTTGCGCAGCTCGGCCACGGAGTGGTTGACCGCGGTGAGGTGGGCCACGGGGGTCAGGGTGGTGTCGGTCGCGATGCGCTCGGTCGCCCGGACGGTGCCCTCACGGGAGGAGCCGCCGGCGCCGTAGGTCACCGAGACGAAGGTCGGTCCGACGGCTTCGATCCGCCGGATGGCGTTCCACAGCGTCCGTTCGCCCTTCTCCGTCCTCGGGGCTGCGAACTCGAAGGAGTACGACCGCTCGCCTGAGGCGAGCAGATCCCGCACGGTGCGCGCGTGGTCCGTCCTGGTGGAGGCAGTGCCAAGGGCCATACCGGCAAGTTAACCAGCGGGTCCGTGGACCCCCCAACCGGATCAGCGAAATGTCCTGTTCGCGGGGCAACCGTCCACCGACCGTCCCACTCCTTGGACACCTGGCATCTCACGGGCCCCTTGCGCGGGGGCACCGACAGCCCGGAGCCGGGGGCGGGGCTATGCCTCGTGGGCGCGTATCCGCTCGGCCAGCCGCGCGGCGGCCGCGCCCGGGTCGTCGGCCTCGGTGATCGCGCGCACCACCACGATCCGCCGGGCGCCCGCGGCGAGCACCTCGTCGACGTTGCCCTCGTCGATCCCGCCGATGGCGAACCAGGGCCGTACGGGCTCGAGCGCCGCGGCGTAGCGCACCAGGTCCAGGCCCGGGGCGTGGCGGCCGGGCTTGGTGGGGGTCGGCCAGCAGGGGCCGGTGCAGAAATAGTCCACGCCGGGCTCGGCGACGGCGGCGTCGACCTCGGCCTCGGCGTGCGTGGAGCGGCCGATCAGCACGTCCTCGCCGAGGATCGCGCGGGCGGCGGGCACGGGCAGGTCGCCCTGGCCCAGGTGGAGCACGTCGGAGCCGATGGCGTGCGCGACGTCGGCGCGGTCGTTGAC
The DNA here is from genome assembly GCF_014655595.1 of Streptomyces griseocarneus. Classification (GTDB taxonomy): domain Bacteria; phylum Actinomycetota; class Actinomycetes; order Streptomycetales; family Streptomycetaceae; genus Streptomyces; species Streptomyces griseocarneus. The sequence goes on from NZ_BNBL01000009.1 coordinate 273,658, forward strand.
CGCGAGGAGCCGGCCGTGGCGGCGGGCGGCCTCGGCGAACACGGCGAGGTGCTCCAGCTCCTCCCCCGCCTCCATGCCCTTGTCGCGCAGCTGGACGATGTCGACGCCTCCGTCACCGAGCACGGCGTCCAGGAACTCCGGCAGGTCGCCCTGGCGCTTGCGGGCGTCGGTGCACAGGTACAGCCGGGCGTCGGCGAGCCGCTCGCGTGCGGTGACGGACATGTGGTGGGTCCCCCCGGGTCGGCGGCGTACGGGCACGGGATGCTCCCCGTGCCCGTACGCCGGACGGTTTTCACTTCGCGTCTACGGCGCCTGCGGGCGCGTCAGACGGCGAGCGCCTGGGCGCGGCGCTTCACCTCCGTGCCGCGATTCTCGCGCAGCGCCTGCGCGGGGGTGCCGGGCAGGGTCGGGTCGGGGGTGAAGAGCCACTCCAGCATTTCCTCGTCGCTGAAGCCGTCGTCCCGCAGCAGCGTCAAGGTCCCGGCCAGGCCCTTGACCACCTTGCCCTCGCCGATGAAGTCGGCGGGCACCATGAGCACTCGGTTCTCGCCACGGCGTACGGCGATCAGCTGGCCCTCCTTGACCAGCTGCCGGACGCGCGTCACCTCGACATCGAGCTTTTCGGCGATGTCGGGGAGGTTGAGCCAGGCGGGGACGAGAGCATCGATCTTTGCGTCAATCTCGGTCACGGGGACAAGCCTGCCATCCTGGACTGACAGTCGGTAGCCGGGTTGACCCGAGCCGGTCCCGGAACCGGCCCCGAGGTCACCCCACCGGCCCCTCAGAGCACCGCGGACTTCAGCGGGACGGACGCGTCGGCGGCCTTCGACCGGTCCAGCACCGCCCCCTGCTCGATGAGCTTGCGGCCCTGCGCCAGGTCGCGCGGGCGCCCGACGGCCAGCAGCGCCACCAGGACGCCCGAGCGCAGCCAGCACACCGACCAGGCGGCGCCGGCCGGGTCGCCGCGCCAGACGAGCTCGTCGGCGCGCGCGTGGTGCCCGGCGTACTGCACGAACCGCCCGAACTGCTCGGACCAGAAGTACGGCACCGGGTCGTACACCGGCCCCTCGGCCGGGCCGTGGACGATGTTCCCCGCGACGGTCCGGGGGCCCTGCAGGGCGTTGTCCCAGTGGTGGACCAGCAGCCGCTCGCCGTAGCGGGCGGAGGGGAAGGACGCGCAGTCGCCGACCGCGTAGACGTCCGGCAGCGAGGTGCGCAGCCGGTCGTCCGTGGCGACGGAACGGTCCTCGGCGAGCTCGATGCCGGAGCCGGCCAGCCAGGCCGTGGCGGGCCGGGCCCCGATGCCGACGACCACCGCACCGGCCGGCAGGCGGCTGCCGTCGTCGAGGACGACCGCGCCCTCCTCCACCGCCGCCACCCGGGCGCCGGTCACCAGGCGGGCTCCGCTGTGGGCGTACCACTCGGCCATGTGGGCGGCGACCTCGGGCGGCATGGCGCCCGCCAGCGGCCGGTCCGCGGCCTCGACCACGGTCACCCGGCATCCCGCCTCGAGCGCGGCGGTCGCGAACTCGGCGCCGATCCAGCCGGCCCCGACCGCGACGACGTCGTGCTGGGCGGCGAGCACCGGGCGCAGCCCCTCGACGTCGTCGAGGGTGCGCAGGACGTGGACGCCGGGCGCGCCGGCGCCGCCGGGCAGGGTGATGGGCTCGGCGCCGGTGGCGACGACCAGCACGTCGTAGGGCACCGGACCCCGGTCGGTCTCCAGGACGTGCTCGTCGGCGCGCAGGCCGGTGGCCTCCCGGCCGAGCTCGAGGTCGATGCCGAGCGAGCCGAAGTCCACCTCGAAGGCGGATCCCTCGGCCTTGCCGAGGAGGACGGCCTTGGACAGCGGGGGGCGGTCGTAGGGCGGGTGGGGCTCGGCGCCCAGCAGGGAGATCGCGCCCTTCCAGCCCTGCTCGCGCAGGGCGACGGCGGTCTGCACGCCGGCCATGCCCGCGCCGACGATGACGACGCGCCGGTCACTGGAGGTGTTCGTCTGCTCGCTCACCCGATCAACTGTAGGGCGGCGACCTGCGTCCGTCGGGGCAACCGGTGACGAGACCTCTGACACAGCGTCACGATGTTTGGGGGGCCGATCGCCACGAACTACGCGTGGGCCGCCCTTCCGGCCCCTCCTCGGCGCGTACTACTGTGGCCGCTGCAAGCACTCGCGGGAGCCCGGACGCACCGGGCTGAGAGGGAGGCTGGACGGCCTCCGACCGTACGAACCTGATCCGGGTCATGCCGGCGAAGGGAGGGGCTGGAAGCCCATGCACGCGCGGCACACCTGTGACGTTCTGGTCATCGGCGGCGGCGTCATCGGCCTGGTCACGGCCTGGCGCGCCGCCCAGCGCGGGCTGCGCGTGGCGGTCGCCGACCCGGCGCCCGGCCGGGGCGCGGCCCAGGTGGCGGCCGGGATGCTGGCCGCCGTCACCGAACTGCACTACGGCGAGCAGACCCTGCTCGCCCTCAACCTCGCCTCCGCCCGGCGCTATCCGGCGTTCACGGCCGAGCTGGAGGAGGCCAGCGGCGTGGAGACCGGCTACCGCGCCTGCGGCACGCTCGCCGTCGCCCTCGACGCCGACGACCGGGAGCACCTGCGGGAGCTGCACGACCTGCAGCGGCGCTCCGGCCTGGACTCGCAGTGGCTGTCCGGGCGCGAATGCCGCCGCCTGGAGCCGATGCTGGCGCCCGGCGTGCGCGGCGGACTGCGGGTGGACGGCGACCACCAGACCGACCCCCGGCGGCTGTCGCGGGCGCTGCTGACGGCCTGTGAGCGGGCCGGCGTGGTCTTCCACCGCCACGAGGCCGTGCGGGCGCTGCTCGCCGGCGACCGCGCGGCCGGCGCCGAACTCGCCGACGGCACCCGCCTGGCCGCCGGCCAGACCGTACTGGCGGCGGGCAGCCTCAGCGGCCGCCTGGCGGGGCTGCCCGAGGAGGTGCTGCCCCCGGTCCGCCCGGTCAAGGGCCAGGTGCTGCGGCTGCGCGTCCCGGACGCCTACCGGCCCTTCCTCTCCCGCACCGTACGGGCGGTGGTGCGCGGCGGCCCGGTGTACCTGGTGCCGCGCGAGAACGGCGAGCTGGTCGTCGGCGCCACCAGCGAGGAGCTCGGCTGGGACACCACCGTCACCGCCGGCGGCGTCTACGAGCTGCTGCGCGACGCCCACGAGCTCGTGCCCGGCATCACCGAGCTGCCGCTGGTGGAGACCCTCGCGGGGCTGCGGCCCGGCTCGCCCGACAACGCCCCGCTGCTCGGCCCGACCGCCCTGCCGGGGCTGCTCGTGGCCACGGGGCACCACCGCAACGGCGTGCTGCTCACCCCGGTCACCGGCGACGTGATGGCCGAGGTGCTGACCACCGGGCGGCTGCCCGAGGAGGCCCGCCCCTTCTCCCCCCGACGCTTCGTCCCCGCACTTCAGGAGCAGCCCGCATGACCGGCAGCGACGTCACCACCCACACCATCAGCGTCAACGGCGAGCACCGCGACGTCCCCGCCGGGACGACCCTCGACGGGCTCGTGGCGAGTCTCACCACCGCGCACGGCGGAGTCGCCGCGGCGGTCAACGAGGCCGTCGTCCCCCGCGGCCGGTGGCCGCACACCCCGCTCGCCGCCGGCGACCGGGTCGAGGTCCTCACCGCGGTCCAGGGAGGCTGATCAGCACAGATGGCCGACGACCTGCTCACCATCGCGGACACCCCCTTCACCTCCCGGCTGATCATGGGCACGGGCGGCGCCCCCAGCCTCGACGTGCTCGAGCGCGCCCTGATCGCCTCCGGCACCGAGCTGACGACGGTCGCCATGCGCCGCCTCGACGCGACCGTGCGCGGCTCCGTGCTCTCGGTCCTGGAGAAGCACGGCATCCGGGTGCTGCCGAACACCGCGGGCTGCTTCACCGCCGGCGAGGCGGTCCTCACCGCCCGGCTGGCCCGTGAGGCGCTCGGCACGGACTGGGTCAAGCTCGAGGTGATCGCCGACGAGCGCACCCTGCTGCCCGACCCGATCGAGCTGCTGGACGCCGCCGAGATCCTCGTCGACGACGGCTTCACCGTGCTGCCGTACACCAACGACGACCCGGTCCTGGCCCGCAAGCTCGAGGACGTGGGCTGCGCGGCCATCATGCCGCTGGGCGCGCCCATCGGCTCGGGCCTGGGCATCCGCAATCCGCACAACTTCCAGCTGATCACCGAGCGGGCGGGGGTGCCGGTGATCCTGGACGCCGGCGCGGGCACCGCCTCGGACGCCGCGCTCGCCATGGAGCTGGGCTGCGCGGCGGTGATGCTGGCCTCGGCCGTCACCCGCGCGCAGGAGCCGGTGCTGATGGCGGAGGCGATGCGGCACGCGGTGGAGGCCGGGCGGCTGGCCCACCGGGCCGGGCGGATCCCCCGCCGCCACTTCGCCGAGGCCTCGTCTCCCACGGAGGGTCTGGCCGCGTTGGACCCGGAGCGGCCGGCGTTCTGAGAAGCCTTCCGACCAGCCGTTCCTGTCACTGTTCGGCTATAGAAGACGTGAGCGGGGCGCGCGCCGTCCGGGCCGCGCCTCACGACTCGTAGACTCGTGTGCCGTGGATACGACCCTGCCGGACCCTCTCGTCGATCACCTGCTCGACGGCCGTTACCGCGTCGAGGCGCGGGTCGCCGTGGGCGGCATGGCCACGGTCTACCGGGCCCTGGACACCCGGCTCGACCGGGTGCTCGCGCTCAAGGTGATGCACCCCTCCCTCGCCGCCGACCGGGCCTTCGTGGACCGCTTCATCCGCGAGGCCAAGTCCGTGGCCCGGCTCGACCACGCCAACGTGGTGAGCGTCTTCGACCAGGGGACGGACGGCCCGTACGTCTACCTCGCGATGGAGTACGTCGCCGGCTGCACGCTGCGCGACGTGCTGCGCGACCGCGGGGCCCTGCGTCCGCGCGCCGCGCTCGACATCGCCGAGCCGATCCTGGCCGCGCTGGGCGCGGCCCACGTCGCGGGGCTGGTGCACCGCGACATGAAGCCGGAGAACGTCCTCATCGGCGACGACGGCCGGGTCAAGGTCGCCGACTTCGGTCTCGTCCGGGCGGTGGACACCAACACCACCGCCAGCACCGGCTCGGTGCTGGGCACGGTCTCCTACCTCGCCCCCGAGCAGATCGAGTACGGCACGGCCGACACCCGGGCCGACGTCTACGCCTGCGGCGTCGTCCTCTACGAGATGCTCACCAGCGCCAAGCCGCACACCGGCGGCACCGCCGCCCAGGTCCTCTACCAGCACCTCCACGAGGACGTGCCGCCGCCGTCCGCCGCGGTGCCCGGCCTCGCGCCGGCACTGGACGCGCTGGTGGCCGCCGCCACCGCCCGGGACGCCGCACTGCGCCCGGCCGACGCGGTCGAGCTGCTGGCGATGCTCCGCGAGGCCCGCGCCGCGCTGACCGACGAGCAGCTGGACGCCGAGCCGCCGGGCGCCGCGCCCGCCGACCGGGCCGTGGGCTCCGAGGACCGTACGAGCGTGATCCCGCGCGTGGTCGTGCCCGCGCAGGGCGAGGACGACGGCCTCCACCACACCACCCGGCTGGAGCTCCCCGTGCCCGCCCCCGCGCCGCCGGTCCAGGCCCCGCCGCCCGGGCCGCGGGGAGCCGCGCGGCGGCTGCCGCCGCGCCGCTGGATCATCGCCGCGCTGGGCGCCCTGCTGGCCGTGCTGGCCGGCACGGGCGTCTGGTACATCAACTCCGGGCAGTTCACGTCCGTACCCGGCGTCCTGGACCTCACGCAGGCCGAGGCGGAGAAGAAGCTGGACGCGGCCGGGCTCGGGGTGCGCACCGAGCAGACGTTCAGCGACACCGTCGAGCGCGGGCACGTCGTGGCCACCGATCCCAAGCCGGGCGAGCGCATCCGCAACACCGGCAAGGTGACGCTGACCGTCTCGCGCGGCCCGCAGAAGGCCGAGGTGCCCAATGTCGTCGGCATGCCGCTGGACCAGGCGCGGAAGAAGATCGAGGGCCAGGGGCTGACGGTCGGCGAGACGAGCAAGCAGTTCAGCGACGAGACGCCCAAGGGCTCGGTGCTGGCCACGGACCCCAAGCCGGGCGCGCAGCTCAGGCCGGACTCGGCGGTGGCGCTCGTCGTCAGCCAGGGCCGGCAGATCAGCGTGCCGGACGTCACCGGGCAGTCCGCGGCGGCGGCCACCTCGGCGCTGCGCGACGCCGGCCTGCAGGTCAAGATCTCGGACGACCAGGTCTACTCCGACCGGCCCCAGGGCGCCGTGGCCCAGCAGTCCCCCGCCAAGGGGGCGCAGGCCGCCGAGGGCGACACCGTGACCGTCACGCTCTCCAAGGGCAAGGAGATGATCGCGGTCCCGGACGTCACCGGAAAGAGTGAGGCGGTGGCCCGGAAGGCCCTGACGGACGCGGGCTTCGCGGTGAAGGTGGAGCGGCCGTTCTTCTTCCCGAAGGACTCCGTCGAGAGCCAGTCGGTCCGGGGCGGCGAGCGGGCCGCCAAGGGTGACACCGTCGTCATCCGCATGAAGAGCGGCATCTGAACAGGATCATGAACACCACCAGCACCACCACCGGCCTTCCGCCCGGCCCCGCCCGCAACCCCGTGGGCGGCCACATCCCGGTGGCCGGCGGCCTCGCCCGGGTGGGCCTGCCCTACGCCCGCGAGATGGGCGCCGAGGCCGTACAGGTCTTCGTCGCCAACCCGCGCGGCTGGGCGACCCCGCCCGGCAACCCCCGGCAGGACGAGGAGTTCGCGGCCGCCTGCGCGGACGGGGGGATCCCGGTCTTCGTGCACGCCCCCTACCTGATCAACTTCGGCTCGCACACCGAGGCGACCGTCGAGCGGTCCGTGGAATCCCTGCGGCACTCGCTGCGCCGGGGCCGGGAGATCGGGGCGCGCGGCGTCGTGGTCCACACCGGCTCCGCGACCGGCGGCCGGCCCCGCCGCGAGGCCCTGGCCCAGGTCCACGAGCGGCTGCTGCCGCTGCTGGAGGAGCTCACCCACGACGACGACCCGCGGCTGCTGCTGGAGCCGACGGCCGGTCAGGGCGCCTCGCTGTGCTCCTGGGTGCACGACCTCGGCCCGTACTTCGACGCGCTGGAGCACCACCCCCGGCTCGGCGTCTGCCTGGACACCTGCCACGCCTTCGCGGCCGGGCACGACCTGGCCGGTCCCGGCGGGATGAAGCTGGCCCTCGACGAGCTGGTCGGCGTGGTGGGCGAGGGCCGGCTGGGGCTGATCCACGCCAACGACTCCAAGGACGTCGTCGGCGCGCACAAGGACCGGCACGAGAACATCGGATCCGGCCACATCGGCGCCGAGCCCTTCGCCGAGCTGTTCGCCCACGCGGCGACGGCCGGCGTGCCGCTGACGATCGAGACGCCCGGCGGCAAGGAGGGGCACGCCGCGGACGTGGCGCGGCTCAAGGCCCTGCGCGACGGCTGACGGGCGGACGCCCTAGAGCTCCGGGCCCTCGCCCGGCTTCTCCTGGTAGGAGTAGCGCTGCTCGCTCCAGGGGTCGCCGATGTTGTGGTACCCCCGCTCCTCCCAGAAGCCGCGCCGGTCGGCGGTCATGTACTCCACGCCGCGCACCCACTTGGGGCCCTTCCAGGCGTAGAGGTGCGGGACGACCAGGCGGACGGGGAAGCCGTGCTCGGCGGTGAGGAGCTCGCCGTCCTTGTGGGTGGCGAACATGGTCTTCTCGGCCGTGAAGTCGGCGAGCCGCAGATTCGAGCTGAAGCCGTACTCCGCCCACACCATCACGTGCGTGACCTCGGGCGCTGGCGGGGCGAGTTCGAGGATCGTACGGGCGGAGACCCCTCCCCATTCCGCGCCGAGCATGCTGTACTTCGTGACGCAGTGCAGGTCCGCCACCACCGTGGTGTACGGAAGCGCGGAGAACTCCTCGTGGTTCCAGCGGTGCTTGTCGCCGCCCGCCGTGGCGCCGAAGACGCGGAACTCCCAGCGGTCCGGCTTGAACCTCGGCACCGGGCCGTAGTGCGTCACCGGCCATCCGCGCTGGAGCCGCTGCCCCGGGGGCAGCTGAAGATTCTCCCCTTTGCGGCTTTCGGTGTTCTTCGAGGGCCCCATGGCTCAATGGTGTCAGACCTTCGGGGGTGCTGATGACCGGGGGTTGCGTTATCCGGGCAACTCCCACTAAGTGTGCACTTACTGGACGCCCCCCCGGGGCGGTGCGAGGATGCGCGCAACCTGCCAACTGCTGGGAAGGAGCCTCTGCGATGCAGGGCGACCCCGAGGTCATCGAGTTCCTCAATGAACAGCTGACTGCCGAGCTGACCGCCATCAATCAGTACTTCCTGCACGCGAAGCTGCAGGAGCACCACGGGTGGACGAAGATCGCGTCGCATACGCGCGCCGAGTCGTTCGACGAGATGCGGCACGCGGAGACCCTCACCGACCGGATCATCTTCCTGGAGGGGCTGCCCAACTACCAGCGGCTCTTCCACGTCCGGATCGGCCAGACGATCAGCGAGATGTTCCAGGCCGACCGGCAGGTCGAGGTCGAGGCCATCGACCGCCTGCGGCGCGGCGTGGAGGTCATGCGGGCCAAGGGCGACATCACCTCGGCCAACATCTTCGAGGCGATCCTCGCCGACGAGGAGGACCACATCGACTACCTGGACACCCAGCTGGAGCTGATCGAGAAGCTCGGCGAGGCGCTGTACCTCGCGCAGTACATCGAGCAGGAGAACGGCGGGAGCGGCTGACCCGCGAGGGCCGGCTAGGCGGCGGCAGGGGCCTGCGCCCCGGCGGAGGCCGCGAGGAGCGCCACGTCGGCGCCCAGCACGTCGGACTCCCCCTGGTCGGCGAGCTCCCGGCGGGGGCAGGCGCCCCGGCCGAGCAGGGCCTGGATCCGGCGCACGCAGCCGCCGCAGTCGGTGCCGGCCTTGCAGGCGGACGCGATCTGCCGGGGCGTGCACGCACCCTTGTCCGCGTGCTCGCGCACCTGCCGCTCCGTGATGCCGAAGCATGAGCAGACGTACACGCGGTCACCGCCTTGCGCCGGCCCGGAGGCCGAGTTGATCAATAAGGTTACCCTTACCTTACCCGTCTCGGCGGCCGGATAACAACGCCGTGGGGGGCGGATCACAGATCCGCGCCCCACGGTCGTCACCGACGGTTATGACTGCTCGCGCCTACTGGTCGCGGTACATCTCGGCGACCAGGAAGGCCAGGTCCAGGGACTGGCTGCGGTTCAGGCGCGGGTCGCACGCCGTCTCGTAGCGCTGGTGGAGGTCGTCGACGAAGATCTCGTCGCCGCCGCCCACGCACTCGGTGACGTCGTCGCCGGTCAGCTCCACGTGGATGCCGCCCGGGTGGGTGCCCAGGCCCTTGTGGACCTCGAAGAAGCCCTTGACCTCGTCCAGGACGTCGTCGAAGCGACGGGTCTTGTGGCCCGAGGCGGCCTCGAAGGTGTTGCCGTGCATCGGGTCGCAGACCCACGCCACCTGGGCGCCGGAGGCGGTGACCTTCTCCACCAGGGTGGGGAGCCTGTCGCGGATCTTGTCCGCGCCCATCCGGGTGATGAACGTCAGCCGGCCGGGCTCGCGCTCGGGGTCGAGCCGCTCGATGAGCGTCAGCGCCTCCTCGGGCGTCGTCGTCGGCCCGAGCTTCACCCCGATCGGGTTGCGGATCTTCGAGCAGAACTCGATGTGCGCCCCGTCCAGCTGCCGGGTGCGCTCACCGATCCAGACCATGTGGCCCGAGACGTCGTACAGCTGCCCGGTGCGCGAGTCGACGCGGGTCAGCGCGGACTCGTAGTCGAGCACGAGCGCCTCGTGGGAGGCGTAGAACTCGACCGTCTTGAACTCCTCCGGGTCCACCCCGCAGGCGTTCATGAAGTTCATCGCCCGGTCGATCTCGCGGGCCAGCTGCTCGTAGCGCTGACCGGAGGGCGAGGACTTCACGAAGTCCTGGTTCCAGGCGTGCACCTGGCGCAGGTCGGCGTAGCCACCCGTGGTGAAGGCGCGCACCAGGTTCAGCGTCGAGGCCGAGGCCTGGTACATCCGCTTCAGCCGCTGCGGGTCCGGCGTACGGGCCTCGGGCGTGAAGGCGAAGCCGTTGACGGAGTCGCCGCGGTAGGTCGGCAGGGTCACGCCGTCGCGGGTCTCGGTCGGCTTCGAGCGGGGCTTGCTGTACTGGCCGGCGATGCGGCCGACCTTCACGACGGGCACGGACCCGGCGTAGGTCAGCACCGCGCCCATCTGCAGCAGGGTCTTGAGCTTGTTGCGGATCTGGTCGGCGCCGACGGCGTCGAAGGCCTCCGCGCAGTCACCGCCCTGGAGCAGGAACGCCTCTCCCCGCGCGACGGCTCCCAGGCGCTGGCGCAGCTGGTCGCACTCGCCGGCGAAGACGAGAGGCGGATAGGACTCGAGCTCGGCGATCACATCGCGCAGAGCCTCTTGGTCCGGCCAGTCAGGCTGCTGCGCCGCGGGCAGGGAGCGCCAGGTGTTGCCACCGGCGTGGATTTCAGCGTTCACGGTCACGACCTCAACATTACGGGGTCGAAGACGGCGTCCAGCGGCGGGACCGGACTGTGAGACGAATTCTGAGACGGATCCCGGGAAGACGCCCCGGAAAGTCACGCGACGCGGACCCGGGCCGTCGGGTAAGGTGCGCCGCATGTACGTGCTCGCGAACCAGAACCAGAACTGGTGGTGGACCGCTCCTCCGGCGGCCCACTGATCGCGCGTACTCACGAACCGACCGCGAAGGCCGCCCCGAGGGGCGGCCTTCGGCGTCTTCCCGGACGCCGGCCCGGGGCCGTTCCTCCTCCCAGGAAGGAACACCCCGTATGACCACCGGCGCCGCCGCCCTCCTCGCCCGGCTGACCACTCCCGGCTGCCCGCCCTTCGCCCTGCTGCACCGCCGCACCCCCGGCCTGCCCGGCGACACGGTCGAGCTGCTGCTCGGCCCCGTCACCGAGGCCGGCCGGCTCGGCGACATCCCGCTGCCCACCGGGCCCGCGGCGCACGGCGGGCCCGTGCACGACGCGCTGGCCCTCGTCCCCTTCCGCCAGATCCGCGAGCGCGGCTTCGACGTGCGCGACGACGGCACCCCGCTGCTCGTCCTGCGCCCCGAGGAGACCCACGAGCTGCCGCTCGCCGAGGCCCTCGCCGCCCTGCCCGCGCACGAGGCGCGGGTCGAGGGCGGCGCGTTCGACGTCGGCGACGAGGAGTACGCGCGCATCGTCGAGCGCGTCATCGAGGACGAGATCGGCACCGGTGAGGGCGCCAACTTCGTCATCCGCCGCACGTTCGAGGGCGAGATCCACGGCTTCACCGCCGCCGACGCGCTCGCCCTCTTCCGCCGCCTGCTCGCCGGCGAACGCGGCGCCTACTGGACGTACGTGGTGCACACCGGCGACCGCACCCTGGTGGGCGCCAGCCCCGAGGTGCACGTCCGGATGACCGGCGGCACCGTCGTGATGAATCCCATCAGCGGCACCTACCGCTATCCGGCCGGCGGCCCCACCGCCGAGGACCTGCTCGGCTTCCTGCACGACCGCAAGGAGGTCGAGGAGCTGTCCATGGTCGTGGACGAGGAACTGAAGATGATGTGCACCGTCGGCGACATGGGCGGCGTGGTCGTCGGCCCCCGGCTGCGCGAGATGGCCCACCTCGCGCACACCGAGTACGAGCTGCGGGGACGCTCCTCGCTGGACGTGCGCGAGGTGCTGAAGGAGACCATGTTCGCGGCCACCGTCACCGGCTCGCCGGTCCAGAACGCCTGCCGCGTCATCGGGCGCCACGAGAGGCACGGCCGCGGCTACTACGCCGGCGCCCTCGCCCTCATCGGCCGCGACGCGGGCGGCGCGCAGACCCTGGACTCCCCCATCCTCATCCGCACCGCCGACATCGACCGCCGCGGCCGGCTCCGCGTGTCCGTCGGCGCCACGCTCGTCCGCCACTCCGACCCCCGCGGCGAGGTCGCCGAGACCCACGCCAAGGCGGCGGGCGTCCTGGCCGCCCTCGGCGTCCGGCCGGCCGCCGTACGCCCCGCGGCCGCCCCGGCCGTACGGCTGGGCGACGACATCCGGGTACGGGCCGCGCTGGACGCCCGCCGGGCGGATCTGGCCCCCTTCTGGCTGCGGATGCGCACCGCCGCGCCCACCGCCGCGCTGAGCGGCCACGCGCTGGTCGTCGACGCCGAGGACACCTTCACGGCGATGCTCGCCCACCTCCTGCGCACCTCGGGCCTCGAGGTCACCGTGCGCCGCTACGACGAGCCGGGCCTGCGGGAGGCCGCGCTGCACCACGAGGGGCCCGTGGTGCTGGGCCCCGGCCCCGGCAACCCCTCGGACGCGGCCGACCCCAAGATGCGGATGCTGCGCGAGCTGACGGCCGGCCTGCTGCGGGGCCACCGCCACGGGCTGCTCGGCGTGTGCCTGGGGCACGAGCTGATCGCGGCGGAGCTGGGGCTGGAGATCGTACGCAAGCGGGTGCCCTTCCAGGGGGCACAGGAGCGGATCGACCTCTTCGGGCGCGAGGAGACGGTGGGGTTCTACAACACGTTCACGGCGCGGTGCGACGAGGCCGTGGCCGCGGAGCTGGCCATGCACGGCATCGAGGTGAGCCGGGACGCCGCGAGCGGGGACGTCCACGCGGTGCGCGGGGGCACGTTCAGCGGCGTCCAGTTCCACCCGGAGTCGGTGCTGACGCTGAACGGGTCGGCGATCGTCGCCGAAATGCTGGCCGCCGTCCTCGTCTGACCTGCCCGTTCACCCGGAACGTCATGACGTTCCGGGTGAACGGGCGTGCGCGGTCAGCCGAAGAAGACCTTCGCCTCCTCGTACAACGCCGCCGGCACCGTCTTCAGCCGGGCCGTGGCCTCGGCCAGCGGAACCCGGACGATGTCCGTACCCCGCAGCGCGACCATCGTCCCGAAGTGGCCGCCGTCCACGGCGGCCAGGGCGTGCAGTCCGAACCGCGTCGCCAGCCACCGGTCGAACGCGCTCGGCGTCCCGCCGCGCTGCACGTGTCCCAGCACGGTCGTACGGGCCTCCTTGCCCGTGCGTCGTTCGATCTCCTCCGCCAGCCACTCCCCCACGCCCGACAGCCGGACGTGCCCGAAGGAGTCCCGGTGGGAGGCGTTCTTGAGCACGAGGTCGCCGTCCTGCGGCATCGCGCCCTCGGCCACGACCACGATCGGGGCGTAGCTGGCGCCGAAGCGCGAGGTGACCCAGCCGCAGACCTCGTCGACGTCGAAGCGCTGCTCGGGGACGAGGATGACGTTGGCGCCGCCGGCGAGGCCCGAGTGCAGGGCGATCCAGCCCGCGTGGCGGCCCATGACCTCGACCACGAGGACGCGCATGTGGGACTCGGCCGTGGTGTGGAGGCGGTCGATGGCCTCGGTGGCGATGTTGACGGCGGTGTCGAAGCCGAAGGTGTAGTCCGTGGCGGAGAGGTCGTTGTCGATGGTCTTGGGCACGCCGACGCAGCGGATGCCGTGGTCGTCGTGGAGCCGGCGGGCGACGCCCAGGGTGTCCTCGCCGCCGATGGCGATCAGGGCGTCCACCTCGTGCTTGGCGAGGCTCTCCTTGATCCGGCGGACGCCGTCGGGCTCCTTGAGGGGATTGGTCCGTGACGAGCCGAGGATCGTGCCGCCGCGGGGCAGGATGCCGCGCACGGCGGGAATGCCGAGTTCGGTGACGGCGCCCTGCAGGGGCCCGCGCCAGCCGTCCTTGAAGCCGATGAAGTCGTGGTCGTGGTCCTGGACGCCCTTGCGGACGACCGCACGGATGACCGCGTTGAGCCCGGGGCAGTCGCCGCCGCCGGTGAGCACTCCGATCCGCATGACAGACACCCTTCTCTCGCGCCGGTACGTGCGCCCGGCCGCGCAAGGGGCGGTCAGGCGTCGTCGAGGCCTCGCTCTATCGCGTAGCGGACGAGCTCCACGCGGTTGTGCAGCTGGAGCTTGCCCAAGGTGTTCTGCACATGGTTCTGCACCGTGCGGTGGGAAATAACCAGGCGTTCGGCGATCTGCTTGTAGGACAGTCCCTTGGCCACGAGGCGGAGGACCTCGGTCTCGCGGTCGGTGAGCCGCGGCGCCCCCGGCTCGTCGGGGGCGGCGGGGGCCGGGTCGGCGGCGAGCCGGCGGTACTCGCCGAGGACGAGTCCGGCCAGGCCCGGGGTGAAGACGGGGTCGCCGGCGGCGGTGCGGCGCACGGCGTCCAGCAGCTCCTCGGTGCTGGCGGACTTGAGCAGGTAGCCGGTCGCGCCGGACTTGACCGCCTCCAGGACGTCCGCGTGCTCGCCGCTGGCGGAGAGCACCAGGACGCGCAGCGCGGGGCGCTCGGCGACCAGTTCCTTGCAGACGGCGGCGCCCGGCAGGCCGGGCAGGTTGAGGTCCAGCACCAGCACGTCGGGGGTGGTGGCCCGGGCCCGGCGCACGGCCTGCGGGCCGTCGCCCGCGGTGGCCACCACGTCGTATCCGGCCGTCCCCAGGTCGCGGGCGACCGCGTCGCGCCACATCGGGTGGTCGTCGACCACCATCACCCTGACCTGCTCCGTCTGCGTGCTCATCGTGTGTCCTCGCTCCCCCGTCGATCCTTCGGAACCCTCAGTTCGACCTCGGTGCCCTGTCCCGGCACCGAGACCAGCTCGGCCGTGCCGCCCAGATCGCGCAGGCGGCCGCGGATGGACAGGGCGACGCCCATGCGGCCCTCCCGTTCCGCGTCGGCCAGCCGTCCCTCGGGGATGCCGGGGCCGTCGTCCCGGACGGTGACGATCACTTCGCCGGGTTCGTCCTCGAGCAGGATCCAGGCCCGGGCCTCCTGGCCGGCGTGCTTGGCGACGTTGTCCAGGGCCGCGCTGACGGCGGCCGCCAGCTCCGCCGCCGCGGCCGCCTCCAGCAGCACGGCGGTGCCGGGCGCGGAGAAGGTGACGGTCGCCCCGGCGTGCGGGGCGAGCAGGGCGCGTACGTCGCAGGGGCCGGCCGGCGGGGCCGGGGCGGGGCGCACGGCGCGCACCAGCTCGGCGTCCTCGGCGAGCTGCTCGGCGGAGCGCTGCGGGGGCACGAGGCCGCCGGCGACCAGGGTGCGCAGGGCGATCTCCTGCTCGCCGGCCATCCTGCCCAGCTCGGCGGCCTCGCCGCCGAGGGCCGCGCCGCGCCGCTGGACCATGGCCAGCACCTGCAGGACGCCGTCGTGGATGTCGCGGGCCAGCCGCTCCCGCTCGCGGGTCGCCGCCTCGATCTGCAGGGCGCGGGCGAGCGTGCGCTCACTGGCGCGGGCGACCTCGACGATGTAGCCGACGGCGATGCTGGAGACCCACACCAGGACCACGTTGTGGACCGTGTCGCGGGCCGCGACGCCGCGCTCGGCGAGGTTGGCGACGGCCACGATCGTGGAGCCGACCGCCGCCCACCGCCAGCCGCCCTTGATGGCCATCCCGAGCACGGCGCCGCCGGCCCAGATGGACGGGAGGGTGGCCGCGCCCGATGCGATGCGCTCGCCGGTGTCGAGGACGGCGGTGAGAAGGATTCCGGCGATCGCGATGCTCAGGTCGGCTATCAGGAACGACTTCGTGCAGCGCTCGGCGGAGGTGACGCGGTTCCAGGTCAGCAGCGTCCACAGGGTGAGTACGCCCATGTAGAGCGCCGCTCCGGCCGGATGGGCGTACTCCCGGTAGTTGAGGAGGAAGAGCGCGAGCGCGTAGCCGAGCGTCAGGAGGCGGTAGCCGGTCAGGGCGCGCCACAGCGGCAGCTCCACCGACATCCGTACGGGACGCGGGCGCCGCCCGGTGCGCTGTGTCATGAACCGACTCCCCCCGGCCGGGCGACCTTACGCCTCGGGCTTGTGCTCCGCCTTCTTTCCCGCCTTGTCGAGTCCGGCCGCTTTCGCCGCCTTCTCCTCCTCGGCCTGCCGCTTCGCCTCGTCCGCGATCTGCCGCTTGGCGGCGGTGGCGTAGATGTCGACGTACTCCTGGCCGGAGAGCTTCATGATCTCGTACATGACCTCGTCGGTCACCGAGCGGAGGATGAAGCGGTCGCCGTCCATGCCGTGGTAGCGGCTGAAGTCCAGCGGCTTCCCGATGCGGATGCCCGGCCGGATCATCTTCGGCAGGACCTTCCCCGGCGGCTGCACCTTCTCCGTGTCGATCATCGCGACCGGGATCACCGGTGCGCCGGTGGCCAGCGCCACCCGGGCGAGCCCGCCGGGCTTGCCGCGGTAGAGGCGGCCGTCGGGGGACCGGGTGCCCTCGGGGTAGATGCCGAAGAGCTCACCGCGCTCCAGCACCTCGATGCCGCTCTTGATCGCGGCCTCGCCGGCGCCCCGGGCGCCCGAGCGGTCGACCGGGAGCTGGCCGACGCCCTTGAAGAAGGCCGCCGTCAGCTTTCCCTTGACTCCGGGGGAGGTGAAGTACTCCTGCTTCGCGATGAAGGTGATCTTGCGATCGAGCACCGCGGGGAGGAAGAAGGAATCCGAGAAGGACAGGTGGTTGCTCGCCAGGATGGCGGGCCCCTCGGCCGGTACGTTCTCCAAGCCCTCCACCCACGGGCGGAAGGCAAGCTTCAGCGACCCTCCGATGGACAGCTTCATAGCGCCGTAGAACAACCGAGAACCTCCTGTGAGTGACGAGGAGACCTTAACCTGCCTACCCGCCGTGCGGCGCTCCGCGTAGGCTGAGGGCCAGAGCCTCCTTGTCCCGTTGTCTCGTTCCATCGATCGGAGATCCCGGTGCCGCTCCTGCCCGGTGCCGAGCCGTTCCGCCATGAGGGCGGAGAGGTCGGCGTCCTTGTGTGTCACGGCTTCACCGGTTCCCCGCAGTCCGTGAGGCCCTGGGCCGATTATCTCGCGGAACGCGGCCTTACGGTCTCCCTTCCGCTGCTTCCCGGTCACGGCACCCGCTGGCAGGACATGGCGATCACGGGCTGGCAGGACTGGTACGCGGAGGTCGACCGCGAGCTGTGGCGGCTGCGGGAGACGTGCTCGCGGGTCTTCGTGTGCGGGCTGTCGATGGGTGGGGCACTTACCCTGCGGCTGGCCGCCCGGCACGGCGCCGCCGTGTCCGGCATCGTCCTGGTCAACCCGGCCAACAAGGTGCACGGCCTGGCCGCCCGGGCCCTGCCGGTGGTGCGCCACTTCGTCCGTACGACCAAGGGCATCGCCAGCGACATCGCCAGGCCCGGCGGCGTCGAGGTCGGCTACGACCGGGTGCCGCTGCACGCCGCGCACTCCTTCCGGCGCGGTCTGCGACGGCTGGACGCCGAGCTGCCGCAGGTCACCCAGCCGCTGCTGCTGATGCACAGCCCCGAGGACCACGTCGTGCCGCCGGCCGACTCGGCGCGCATCCTGGCCCGGGTCTCGTCCCGGGACGTCACCGAGCGGCTGCTGGAGAACAGCTACCACGTGGCCACCCTGGACCACGACGCCCCGGCGATCTTCGAGCAGACGCACGCCTTCATCGAGCGCCTCTCGGTCGGCGCGCCCAGGGCGGCCACCCGTGGCTGAACACGACGCGGACCGCGACCGCGACCGCGACGACAGCCGCGACCCGCTGGACGAGGACCGGGCGTGGGCGGAGCTGGTCGCGGCCTACGGCGAGCAGCCGGACCCGGAGAAGGGGCGATGGCCGGCGACGGGTGACGTCGAGGACGGCCCCGGCGAGGAGAGCCCGGCGGAGCCGGAGACCCCGGCGGCGGGCAAGCCGGCCGCCCCCGGCCGGCCCGGGGGCTTCATCGTCTACGCGCCGGGCGTGGGCCCCCGCGACTGGAGCACGCCGGAGCCTGCGTCGGGCGACGCGGGCGGCGCCGGCGAGGAGCCCGACGAGGGCCACTTCGTCCCCCCGGAGCCGCCGCCGCTGCCGACCGGCGACGTGACGTCCCGCTTCGCGTGGATCGCGGTGCTCGGCGGTCCGCTGCTGCTGCTCGTCATGGTGCTGCTGCGCCAGGAGCTGACCTGGTGGGCCACCACGCTGGGCGTGGGCGGCTTCCTGGGAGGCTTCGCCACGCTGGTCCTGCGGATGAAGGACGGCGACGACGAGGACAACGACGACCCGGGGCGCGGCGCCGTCGTGTGAACCGGCGGGCGGCCGGGGGCGTACGGCCCGTCAGGCCGCCGGCACCCGCACCGCCGCCAGCACCGGCAGGTGGTCCGTCGCCGCCCGCAGGTCCGCTTCCGTGACGCCGGCCAGGCCCATCGGCACCCCGCAGCCGAGCACCTCGACGCCCTTCGTCGCGAAGACGGCGTCGATGCGCTGGAGGGGGTCGCCCAGGCGCGTGGTGTGCTCGCGCCCCCACGGCCGGACGGCCCAGCCGTCCTGCAGTTCTCCCGCCAGCAGGCCGAACGTCCGGCCGCCGGGCCGGTCGTTGAGGTCGCCGGCGACCACGGCGTGCGGCACGTCCAGCGCCGCCAGCCGGTCCAGCAGCAGCTTCCCCTGTGCGTGGCGCTCGTCGGCGTCGATGCTCAAGTGACAGCTGACGACGCCGAGCCGGGCCCGCCCGAACCTCAGCACGGCGGTGGCCAGGCCCCGTTGGTGCAGCCCGGGCGTGCGGGGCAGCAGGACGTCCTCGGCATGCTCGACGCGGGCGCGCAGCGAGGTGAGGATCATCGGCCCCGAGGCGGTGCCGCCGCCGGTGGCGTACACCAGCTCCGAGGCCCGGGCCAGGCGCGCCGCGGCCTTGCGCCAGCGGAAGAAGCGCGGCGCCTCCTGGACGCAGACGACGTCGGGGGCGCAGGCCCGGACGACCCGGGCCAGCGCCGCCACGTCGTCGCGCATCGAGCGGATGTTGTAGCTCAGCACCCGGACGACGGCCGTGCCGTCCGGCTCGTAGCCGGATGCCGGAAGGTCCTGCAGCACTCCTGCCCCTTTCCGCCGTGACGGCGAGATCCGGGACGGCGGCCTCCGGCGGTGCCGGACCCCCGGCCCGGGGGCCGGGAGCGTACGGGCGGCTCGGCACCGCCGGATTCCACCGTCGTGGTTGCTGTCCGCCGTGCCGGCCGGACGAGGGGCGCCCCCGGCTGCGGGGTTACCCCTGGCGTGCCAGGTCCGCGGCGCCCACCAGGCCCGCCTTGCCGCCCAGCTGGGCCGCCAGCACCTGGGCGTGCGGGCGCCACTGGCCGCCGACGAGCCAGCGGCGGAAGGACTTGCGGATGGGGTCGAGGACCAGGTCGCCCTCGTCCGAGACGCCGCCGCCGACGATGAACGCCGAGGGGTCGAAGAGCGAGGCCAGGTCGGCCAGGCCCGCGCCGGCCCAGCGGGCGAGCTCGCGGAAGGAGTCGATGGCGACCGGGTCGCCCTGGCGGGCGGCGTCGCTGATGTGCTTGCCCTCGATGCCCTCGGGGGTGCCGTCGCCCATGCCCAGCAGGATCTCGGCGTTCTCCGGGGTGGCCTGGGCGCGCTGCCGGGCGTAGCGCACGAGGGCGCGGCCGGAGGCGTACTGCTCCCAGCAGCCCTGGCTGCCGCAGCCGCAGAGCAGGCCGTCGGGGACGACCCGGATGTGGCCGAACTCGGCGGCCACGCCGAAGCGGCCGCGGCGCAGCTTGTTGCCGATGATGATGCCGCCGCCGAGGCCGGTGCCGAGGGTGATGCAGATGACGTCGTCGTGGCCCTTGCCGGCGCCGAAGCGGTACTCGCCCCAGGCGGCGGCGTTGGCGTCGTTCTCGACGACCACGGGGAGGCCGACGCGCTGCTCGACCTTGTCCTTGAGCGCCTCGTGCCGCCAGTTGATGTTCGGGGCGAACAGGACGGTGGCCCGCTTGTCGTCCACGTACCCGGCGGCGCCGATGCCGACGGCCTCGACCTCGAAGCCCTCGCTGACCGTGCGCACCGCGTCCGCGATGGCGTCGATGACACCCTCCGGGGTGTCGGGGGTCGGCACCTTGCACGTCGCGAGGATCGAGCCCTCTTCGTCGACCACGCCGGCCGCGATCTTCGTGCCGCCGATGTCGACGCCGATGGTGAGTCCCATGTGTCCCTCAGTTTTTCGCTCGAACCCCGCCGCGCCCCACCGTACCGGAGCGGGAGATCAGTCGAGGTCGATGCGTTCGCTTCCGCCGCCCGCACCCTCGCCCTTGCCCGGCTCGCGCGCGGGCTCGTCGCGCGTCCAGCGCGCCTCCTGGCGGTGGACGGCGGCGCGGTAGGCGGCCAGCAGTTCGGTGCCGGCGGAGGCGAGGTGGTCGAAGACCTCGGGGTTGCGCTCGATGACCGGCTCCACGGCGGCCTTGGCCTGCGCGATGATCTGCTGCACCGCGCCCTGGGCCGCCTGGGCGGCCGGCGGCAGCTGGAAGGCGGCGACCTTCTCGGTGACGGCGTCGACGAGCTTGCGCAGCTCCTCGGCGGCGCTGCCCGGCTCGTACCCCTGCCCGGACGCCTGGCGGCGGCGGGCGTTCTCGGCGGCGAGGTCCTCGGCGCAGGCCCGCTCCCACGCGTCGGAGTCGGGCGCCGGGCCGGGGCCGGGACGCTCGGTGGATTCGCTCATGACGCACTCCTGCGGGCTGGATTTTCCTTCGACGTTACCCGACCGCCGCAGCGGTGTTCAGGGAGTCCGTGGCCACAGGCCGGGGTCGGGTATGAAGCGGACGCACAGCGCCCCGTCGCGCAGCCCGGCGCCGGCGACGCCGCAGCGGCGCAGGGCGGAGGGCAGGGGCAGGACGCGGCGGAAGGGGCCGACCCCGACGACCAGTTCGTCGCCCCGGCGGACCAGGCCGAGGCCGTCGCGGTCCGCGCCGGGCAGCGGAAGGCGCCAGATCAGCATGCCGTCGTCGGCCAGCCGGTCCTCGACGGTCCAGGGGTCGCCGGCCGGGCCGCTCGCCTCGGTGGGGGCGGCGCCCGCGGCCAGCGCCGCCAGGTCGCCGGTGCCGCGCGGGGCACGGCCCAGGTGCGGCAGGTCGCGCACGGTGACGCCGTCGGCGAGGAACTCGTCGCACAGCTGTCGGTGGGCGGTGCGCTGCTCGTCGGCGAGGGCGGCCAGCCACGGGTCGGCGGAGTCCGTGGGCAGCAGGCGGTTGGCCACCAGCGAATCGATGCGGCAGCCCTGCAGGGCGAGCCCGGCGCGGGCGGTGCGCAGCACGTCGTTGCCGAAGGGACCGGGCTCGGCGACGAGGCGCACGGTGGTGCCGTCCGCCTCTATGACGCGCCGCACCGCGGCCAGCTCGTGCTGCCAGCGCTCGACGGTCTCGTAGACCTTCTGGGTGGGCATCGGCACCCCGGCCAGCTGGGCGAGCATGGGCCGCAGCGCGCGGGCGGCCTGGCGCTCGGGGGGCAGCAGGCGGCGCAGGTAGCGGTCGAGCTGTTCGGGGAGGGCGAGCAGCCGGACCGTCTCGTGGGCGGGCGGCATGTCGACGACGAGCAGGTCCCAGGAGGAGGCGTCGGCGTGGGCCGCGCGCAGGGCGGCGAGGACGGCCAGCTGCTCGGCGCCGGGGAGTTCGGTGAGCTCCTCGGGGTCGAGGGGGGCGGCTCCCAGGAGGTCGAAGAGCGAGGTGCCGCGGTCCTGCAGGTCGCGGGCCAGGGCGCGGAAGTGCTCGCCGGTGCCCACGCGGGCGGCCCACAGCCCGGGCGCCGCCTGGACGGGCGGCGCCCACGGCGTTCCCGCGTCGCCGCCCTCCGCCGGCAGGGCGGTGCCGAGCACCGCGTCGGGCGCGGGGCCGCGGTCGCAGGTGAGCAGCAGCACGCGGCGCCCGGCGCGGGCGGCGGCCAGCGCCGTGGCCGCCGCCACGGTGGTGCGGCCCGCGCCGCCGGGACCGGTGACGAGGACCGTACGCAAGGTGGAGCCTCCGGGCACTGGTGTCAGGAACTGCGGTGGTGCGCTCGCGTCAGGACGCGAGGCCGCCCTCGACGCGCTTCTTGAGCCCGTCCAGGGCGCGGTCGATGATGACCTTCTCTGCCTTGCGCTTGATCATTCCGAGCATCGGGATCTTCACGTCGACGGTGAGCTGGTAGGTCACCTCGGTGTGCTTGCCGCCCGCCACCGGGGCCAGGCTGTACGAGCCGTCGAGCTGCCGCAGCATCTGCGACTTGTTCAGGGACCACTCGACGACGTTCTCGCCGGGCCAGCTGTAGTTCAGCGTGTGGTCGTCCTTGATGGCGCCGGCGTCGAGGACCAGGCGCACCTTGGCGGCGCGCCCCTGCTCGTCCTTCTCGAGCACCTCGGCCTGCTTGACCTCCCCCGTCCACTCCGGGTAGCGGTCGAAGTCGGCGATCACCGCCATCACCTGGGCCGGCGTCGCCTCGATCGTGATGCTCGAGCTGGTGTGTTCCGCCATCTGCGTGGCTCCTCCGTACCGGTCCGCGGCCTCGATTTGTCTGCCGGTGAAGGCTACCTCGCGCTGCGCGTCACCACTCCAGCACCCAGGGTGTTCCGTTCGAGGCGAAGTGGCCGACGTTGACGCACTCGGTCGCGCCGATGCGCATCCGGCGGGCGAGCGGCTGGTGGACGTGGCCGAAGAGCGCGTACTTGGGGCGGGTCGCGCGGATGGTCTCCAGCAGGGCCGAGCTGCCGCGTTCGAAGCGGCGGGCGACGGTGTCGTAGCAGAGCTCGGGCACGTCGGGCGGGATGTGCGAGCACAGCACGTCGACCTCGCCGAGGGCGGCGAGCTTGGCTGCGTAGGTCTCGTCGTCGACCTCGTAGGGGGTGCGCATGGGCGAGCGCAGGCCGCCGCCGACGAAGCCGAAGACGAGGCCGCCGATCTCCACCCGCTCGCCGTCGAGGACGGTGGTGCCCGGCCGGGCGTACTCGGGCCACAGGGTCGGGATGTCGACGTTGCCGAAGGTGGCGTAGGTGGGGGTGGGGAAGGCGGCGAAGAGCTCCGCGTACTGCTTGCGGACCGCGGCCTCGACGGCGGCCTTGCGGTCGATGCCGTCCCACAGCGCGCGGGAGAGGGCGCGGGCCTCGTCGAAGCGGCGGGCGGTGCGCAGCTCGACGATGCGGTCGGCGGCCTCGACGCCGAAGAGCTCGGGGAAGATGCCGCGCGAGTGGTCGGCGTAGTCGAGGAACAGCACGAGGTCGCCCAGGCACACCAGGGCGTCGGCACCGTCTCCCGCCCGTGCCAGACCCTCGGCGTTGCCGTGTACGTCGCTGACCACGTGGACTCGCATACGGATCACCCTAGGCGCTGCGCACGGGCCGCCGGAAGGGCCGCGACCTGCGGTTACTTCCGGGTCACCTTGCCGAGGGGCTAGGGTGCCGGGAGCGGCCCCGTGGCATGTGACGCATGGAACATCTGGGCGCACCCCTCTATTCGAATTCCGTACTGATGGGTAACGTCCGGGCAGTCCTACCCCCTGCCTGATCATGGACCGCAGCCGACGCAGCGCCCCTCGACGACGCGGCGGCGCCGGCGCCCGACGAGGAGCAGCAGTCTTGCGCGAGTTCAGCCTTCCGGCCCTCTACGAGGTCCCGGCCGACGGAAACCTGACGGATCTCATCCGCCGGAACGCCGCTCTGCACCCCGATGTCGTGGTCATAGGGCGCAAGGTCGACGGGCAGTGGCAGGACGTCACAGCGACCGCCTTCCTGGCGGAGGTCCGCGCCGTCGCCAAGGGCCTGATGGCCTCCGGCATCAAGCCGGGCGACCGGATCGGCCTGCTGTCGCGCACCCGCTACGAGTGGGCACTGCTGGACTTCGCCATCTGGAGCGCGGGCGGCGTCACCGTCCCGATCTACGAGACCAGCTCGCCCGAGCAGATCCAGTGGATCCTCGGCGACTCCGGCGCCGTGGCCTGCCTGACCGAGACCCCGGCGCACGAGGCGTCGGTGGAGTCCGTGCGCGACCGGCTCCCCGAGCTGGCCAACATCTGGCAGATCGAGCGCGGCGCGATCGAGCGGCTGCGGGCCGCCGGCGAGTCGCTGACCGACGAGTCGGTGGACGAGCGCAGCGCGCTGGCCACCGCGGACTCCCCCGCGACGATCGTCTACACCTCGGGCACCACGGGCCGCCCCAAGGGCTGCGTGCTGAGCCACCGCAACTTCTTCGCGGAGTGCGGCAACGCCGTCGAGCGGCTCAAGCCGCTGTTCAACACCGGCGAGCACTCCGTCCTGCTGTTCCTGCCCGCCGCGCACGTCTTCGGCCGGCTGGTCGAGGTCGCCGCGATGCTGGCGCCGATCCGCCTGGGCATGGTCAGCGACATCCGCAACCTCACCGACGACCTGCAGAGCTTCCGGCCCTCGCTGATCCTGGGCGTGCCGCGCGTCTTCGAGAAGGTCTACAACGGCGCCCGCGCCAAGGCGCAGGCCGACGGCAAGGGCAAGATCTTCGACCGGGCGGCGGACGCCGCCATCGCCTACAGCCGCGCGCTGGACACCCCCGCCGGCCCCTCCTTCGGGCTGAAGGTCAAGCACAAGGTCTTCGACAAGCTGGTCTACAGCAAGCTGCGCGCGGTGCTGGGCGGCAAGGCCACCCACGCGATCTCCGGCGGCGCCCCGCTCGGCGAGCGGCTCGGCCACTTCTACCGGGGCATCGGCTTCACCGTCCTCGAGGGCTACGGCCTCACCGAGTCCTGCGCGGCGACCGCCTTCAACCCCTGGGACAAGCCGAAGATCGGCACGGTGGGCCAGCCCCTGCCGGGCTCGGTGGTGCGGATCGCCGACGACGGCGAGGTGCTGCTGCACGGCGAGCACCTGTTCTCGGGCTACTGGAACAACGAGGCGGCGACGGCCGAGGCGATGTCGGACGGCTGGTTCCACACCGGTGACGTGGGCACGCTGGACGAGGAGGGCTACCTCAGCATCACCGGCCGCAAGAAGGAGATCATCGTCACGGCCGGCGGCAAGAACGTCGCCCCCGCCGTGATCGAGGACCGCATCCGGGCCCACGCGCTGATCGCCGAGTGCATGGTGGTCGGCGACGGCCGGCCGTTCGTGGGCGCGCTGGTGACCCTGGACGAGGACTTCCTGCCGCGCTGGCTGGAGCAGCACGGCAAGCCGGCCGGGCTGACCGCCGCCGAACTGGCCGACGACCCGGACCTGCTGGCGGATGTGCAGAAGGCCGTGGACGACGGCAACGCGGCGGTCTCCAAGGCCGAGTCGGTGCGCAAGTTCCGCGTCCTGCCGACGCAGTTCACCGAGGCCTCCGGCCATGTGACGCCGTCGCTCAAGCTCAAGCGGAACGTCGTCGCGAAGGACTTCGCGGGCGAGATCGAGGCGATCTACCACGGCTGACGCCGGCTCATGAGGGCAACGACGTAAGGGGCTCGCGCCATGGCGCGAGCCCCTTACGTCTTACCTCTGTCGCCCGTTCATGCCTGCCGCCCGTTACAGCAGTTCTTTGAGCCGCTCCGCCAGCAGGTCCCACCGCCAGCGCTCCTCGACCCACTCCCGGCCCCGCTCGCCCATCCGGCGGCGCAGCTCCGCGTCCCCGAGCAGCGTGACGATCCGGTCGGCGGCGTCCTCGGGGGAGCCGCCGCGCACCACGTAGCCCGTCTCGCCGTCCAGGACGGCGTCCGGCGCGCCGCCGGAGTCGCCGGCCACCACGGGCAGCCCGGTCGCCGAGGCCTCGAGGTAGACGATGCCGAGCCCCTCGACGTCCAGCCCGCCCCGGCGGGTGCGGCAGGGCATGGCGAAGACGTCGCCGGCGCCGTAGTGGGCGGGCAGTTCCTCCCACGGCACGGCCCCGGTGAAGCGGACGGCGTGCGCCACGCCGGTGTCGGCGGCGAGCCGGCGCAGGTCCTTGTCGTACGGGCCGCCGCCCACGATGAGCAGCACCGCCTCCGGCTCGGCCGCGAGCACGCGCGGCATGGCCTCGATGAGCGTGTCCTGGCCCTTGCGCGGGACGAGCCGGGAGACGCAGACGACGACGGGACGGTCGGTGAGGCCGAGCCGGGCGCGGACCTCGTCGCCGCCGGAGCCGGGGTGGAAGGTCTTCTCGTCCACGCCGGGCGGCAGTTGCGTCATCCGGGCGGCCGCCTCGTCGGTCAGGGCGGAGGCGATCCGCGAGCGCGTGTACTCGCCCAGATAGGTGATCGTGTCGGTGCCCTCGCCGATCCGCCTCAGCAGCTGCCGGGAGCCGGGCAGCTGGGCCCAGCCGGCCTCGTGGCCGTGGGTGGTGGCGACCAGCCTGCGGGCGCCCGCCCGGCGCAGCGCGGGCGCCATCAGCCCCAGGGGCGCGGCCGCCCCGAACCACACCGAGGTGCAGCCGTGCTCGCGCAGCAGCGTGGCCGCGCGCCGGGTCACCCGGGGGGTGGGCAGCAGCATGGTCGTACGGTCGCGCACCACCGGGAAGGGCTGTTCGGCGTCGAACCGGGCCGTGGCCTCCACGCCTTCGCGGCTGTGCTTCCAGGTGGAGGCGTAGACGACGATGCTCGCCGGGTCCAGGCGCAGCGCCATGTTGTGCAGGAAGGCCTGGATGCCGCCGGGGCGCGGCGGGAAGTCATTGGTGACGATGAGGGTCTTGTGCATCGCCGCCGACAGTACCGGGTGCGATCGGGCGGCAACCGCGCCGCTTCCCGCCACGTCCGTCGCGCGCGGGGGCACTCGACCGGCATCATTCCTTCCAGTGACCGAACGTGTACGGCGCGTGGTGGCGGCGCCGACCCGAAGGGACGAGGTGGACGATGGTGGCGGGCACAGGTCTGCGGCTCTCGATCGTGGTGTGGGCCGTCACCCGGGCCGTTCTGATGATGTGCGTGTTCCGGGTGTGGGACATGCCGGGCTCGGACGTCTCCGTCGACATCGAGGTGATCTACCAGGGCTGGTACGGCGTCCTGCGCACCGGCATCTTCCCGTACGACGACGTGACCTGGCAGTACCCCCCGGCCGCCGCGCTGGCCGTGCTCGCCCCGGGGCTGCTGCCGTTCCTCGACTACGCCCCGGCGTTCTTCGCCCTGTGCCTGCTGGCCGACGCCGCGATCATGGGCATGCTGCTCTACGCGGTGCGCGACCGGCGGCGCGGACCGCTGGGGGTGTGGGTCTGGGTGGTGGGGGTGCCGCTGCTGGGCCCGATCGTCTACGCCCGCTACGACGTGATGGTCACGGCGGTGGCCGTTGCGGCGCTGCTGGCCGCCGCCCGGCGCACCCGGCTGTCGGGCGCGCTGGTCGGCTTCGGCGCGCTGCTGAAGGTCTGGCCCCTGCTGCTGCTCATCGGCACCCCGCGCGGCCCGCGCACCCGCTCCACGTGGGGCGCGGCGCTGGTGACGGCGGGGGTCATGGCGATGTTCTTCGCGGCGGCGATGCCGGGGGCGCTGGCCTTCCTCACCTTCCAGCGCGACCGGGGCACGGAGGTGGAGTCGCTCGGCTCGCTGGTCTTCCACCTGGCCCGGCACGTCGGCTGGCACGGCAAGGCGCGGCTGAACTACGGCTCGGTGGAGTTCCTGGGCCGGCACGTCCACGCGGTCAGCGCGCTGGCGCTGGGACTGAGCGTGCTGGCCTTCGCCTGGCTGCTGCTGTGGCGGATGCGGGCCCGCCGCTTCACCGCGACGACCCCCTACGACGCCGCGTTCGCGGCGGTGCTGCTGTTCACCACGACCAGCCGGGTGATCAGCCCGCAGTACATGATCTGGCTGATCGGCCTGGCGGCGGTGTGCGTGACGATGCGGACGCCGCGCCAGTGGCTGCCGGTGCTGCTCGTGCTGATCGCGGCACCGCTGACGCAGCTGGAGTTCCCGATCTGGTTCGCGCACGTCATCGCCAGCGACAAGCTGGGGGTCGCGACGCTGACGCTGCGCAACGGGCTGCTGGTGGCGGCGACGGTGATCTCGTGCAGGCGGCTGTGGCAGGAGACGGTGACCGAGCCCCGTACGGCGGAGGAGGAGCCGGAGCCGCCGGCGGAGCGGCAGTCGGCGCTGGTGCCGGGGTAGCGCGGCCGCGTGCAGGAGATCACCGTCGCCGCCCCGGTCGTCAGAAGGCCTTCGCCACGTACTCCCGCCACCGCGCCGTGAACGCTTCCGGATCCGTCCCCAGAACCTCCCGCAGCGCCCCCTCCACCGCGCCGGCCCTCTGCTTGCGCTCCCCCACCGCCCGGTAGAAGGCGACGAGCCGGTCCTCCCCCCAGCCCTCGGCGATCATCCGGCAGGCCAGCCACCCCTCCTCGTACGCCCGCGCCAGCCGGCCCGCCTCCCCGGCGAAGCCGAAGTCCGCGTCCTCGGGGAGGCGCTGCGGCACGCGGCCCGCCGCGACGGCGTTCGCCAGCTCGGGGGCGGCCTGGCGGGGGGTGCGCCCGGTGCTCCGGTAGGCCGCCCAGTCGGCGAAGCCCTCGGAGAGCCACAGCGGGGTGGCGGGTGAGGTCGCGGCGCGGGTGGCGACGTGGGCGGTCTCGTGCGTGAGCACGATCCGGCGGCCGAAGTCGCCGAGCACGCCGTACGCCTCGGGGTTGACGATGACGCGGTCGGCGGGGGCGCCTCCCGTCCCGCCGCCCTCGCCGGTGGTCACGGCGGCGATGCCCCGGTACTGGGAGGCGGGCGAGCCCAGCAGCGCCGCCATCCGGTCCAGCGACGCCGGCATCTCGACCACCACGCGCCGGGCCCAGCCGCCGTGCCAGGCCGACTCGACGGCGGGCACGGCCCGGTCGGCGAGGGCGGCCAGCGCCCGCATCCGCTCCTGGTCCTGGCCGACCGCCAGCACCAGGCTGCTGCGGCCCCGCACCGCCGTGACCGTGCCCTGCTCCCACAGCTGCCCGCCGCCCTGGCGGGCCTCCTGCCCGGCCACGAACCAGCGGCCGTCGCGCCGCACGAGGGTCAGCCGCACGGGGGCGGTGACCGGCGCCGTGTCGTACCCGGCGAGCCGGTAGCGCAGCTCCGCCTCGGCCGCCACCCGCGGGCCCGTGCCCTCGGTGCGGACCAGCCGGTACTCCCAGGAGGCCAGCGGCACGGCGCCGAGGTTGGCGAACACCTGCCGCCGCTCGTCGCGGTAGCCGGGGGCGGCCGGGTCGACGGCCGCCAGGAAGGCCCGCTCGTCGCGGTCGCGCACGGCCCGCGCCCACCGGTCCAGCAGCCGCTGGACGGACCGGTCGCCGGTGTCCGGGCGGTCCGGGGAGGCGGTGGTGCCGCAGCCGGTGAGGGTCTGCAGGGCGAGCAGCACCGCCAGGCAGCACGCCGCCGCCCGTCCGCTCCACCGCCTGCCCGTCACGCCCGCATCGTACGAGGGGGACGGGCCGGGCCCCGGGTCAGGGCACGCTCAGGGCCGGGTGACGGAGGAGATCGGCATCATGTCGGCGGGGTCGTAGCGCACCCGCGCGCCGGGGTAGGGGGCGTGCACCACCTGTCCGTTGCCCACGTACATGCCCACGTGACTGGCGTCGTCGCGGTAGATCACCAGGTCGCCGGGGCGCGCCTCGGCGAGCGAGACCCGGCGTCCGGCGTGGCGCTGGGCCTGCGAGGTGCGCGGCAGGCCCACCCCGGCCCGCCCGTACGCCCACTGCATCAGCCCCGAGCAGTCGAAGGCGCCCGGCCCCGTCGCTCCCCAGGCGTAGGGCGAGCCGACCGCCTGGCGCACGGCCATGGCGGCGGCGAAGCCGCGGCCGGAGACGGCGGGCACGTCCGGCAGGGCGGGAGCGCGGTACGGGCCGCCGGAGCGCTCTCCCGAGCGCGAGGAGCGCGCGTACTCCTCCCGGTCGGATTCCGGCAGGGTGTTCAGCAGCCTGCGCGCGGCGGCGAGCTTCCCCTCGACCTCCCGCTTGTGCCGCTCGACGGCCTTGCGGCTGTCCTCCAGCTCGGCGAGGGTGCGGGCCGCCTCGGCCCGCTCCTGGCGCAGGGTGCGCTGCGCGGCCATCAGGGCCCGCAGCTGTTCGGCCTGCCGGCCGGTGATGCGGTCGAGGGTGGCGGCCTTGTCGAGGTAGCCGTCGGGATCGGAGGACAGCAGCAGTTCCAGGGCGGGGTCGACGGCGCCGTTGCGGTACTGGGCGGTGGCGATCATGCCGAGGTCGCCGCGCATCCGGTTGACCTTCTCCTGGCCGCGGGCGACCCGGCCGGCGGCCCGCTCCACCCGCTCGCGCAGGGTGTGGGCGCGTTCGCCGGCGGCGTTGTACTTCTCGGTGGCCCGCTCGGCCTGTTCGTAGAGCCGGTCGAGCTGTGCCTTCACCGTCCCGGAGGCCTTGCCCTCGTCGGTGGCGTCACCGGGCCGGGCGGTGGCCGGGGCCGCCGAGAGGGCTGCCGCGGCGGTGGCCACGGCGGCCGACAGGACCGAGACCCGGACGCTCTGGGTGAGACCGGACTGCACGAGACGGCGATGGGACGCCACGGGGGGCCGCACTCCCTTCCTCTGTGTGCGGACCCTGCCGCCCGGTGGGGCGGACGACGGGCGGGCACCGCGCGCCAGACAGTAGCGGCGCGGTCACCTTCCGTTCAAAGACGCGCCCAAGGGCAAAAGGGACACCCGGTCCAAGGCGCAGGTCACCGGCGGGGCGCGCGCCGGGCCGCCGGAGCCGGGATTCGCCCGGACGGGTGGTGTGGCGGGCCCGCGGGGCGGGGACCGGGGCTCAGGTGCGGGCGAGTCGCTTGAGGAGCAGGGCCGACGCCACCGGGCGCGCCCCCACCTTGGCGACGCCGTCCGCGACCTCGCGGTCGGTGGAGACCACCACGACCGGGCGGCCGGGCGGCTCGGCCCGCACCAGCTGGCGGATCAGTTCGTCGGCCGTCACGCCGGGCTTGCTGAAGAGCACCCGCACCCCGCGCGGCGGCGCCAGCAGCACCGGCGCCGCGAGCTCGGCGCCGTCGAAGACGCAGGTGACCTCGGCGCCGGTCTGCGCGGCCAGCATCGCGAGGCCGCCCAGCAGCCGCAGCCGCTGCTTGTCCAGCGGCATCGTCGGATAGCCGGTCTTGGTGACGTTGTAGCCGTCGACGACCAGGTGCGCCTGGGGCAGCGCCAGCAGCTGGTCGAGCAGCGCAGGGTCGGTCTCCGACAGGGCACGGGTGGCGATGTCCTTCGGCGTCATCGTCCCCGGCTGCACCGCGTCCACGGTGTCCGCCGGGTGCGTCGTGGCGGGCGGCAGCGCCAGCTCGCGCCGCAGCCCCTGGGCCGCGTCCAGCACCGTGTCCAGCAGCAGCCGCAGCCGCATGTCCTCCACGCTGCGTCCCTCGCGCACGGCCCGGCGGCCCGCCTCCAGCGCGGCCTCGGCCTCCGCGAGCCGTGCCTTGACGCGCCGCAGCTCGCCCGAGGCCGCGGCCTTCTCGGCGGCGGCCTCCGAACGCGCGGACTCCAGCTCCGCCTGCGCCCTGCGCAGCGCGGCCTCGCCGCGGCGCACGTCGCTGACCGCGCTGCGCAGCTTGCGCTGAAGCGATTCGGCCTCCTTGCGGGCGGCCTCCAGCTCGGCGCGGACGCGCTCGGTCTCCGCGCGGGCCTCGTCCCGGGCGGCGGCCAGCTCGCCGCGCAGCCGCCGCAGTTCGCGCTGGGCCTCCTCGCCCGCCCGTTCGGCGGTGGCCCGCTGGGCCTCCTCGCCGGCCGCCGTGACGAGCTTGACCCAGCCGGCCGGGCGCAGCACGAAGGCCATGGCCGCCACGTCCTCGGGGTCGGCGGCCGCGGGCGGCGAACCGGCGTCGAGCGCCTGGACCAGCTCGGAGCCGCCCTCGCGCAGCCGCGCGGAGATCCGCTGCCGGAAGGCGGTGTCGTTCTCGACGGCGGCCGCCATGGCGTTCCCGGCGAACTTGGCGCGGCGGGTGGGGGTGAAGCGGGCATACTGCCGCAGCTGGGCGGGGAGTTCGGAGACGGTCAGGCCGCCGAACGCCTCGGCGACCAGGCTGACGACCCGTCGCCGGATCCCCTCGGGCAGCGGCCGCTCGAGCACCTCGCTGACGCCGTCGTCGGCCCCGCCGGCGTCACCGGCCGCCTCCACGCCGTCTGTGTGCTCCGCCACCGCTCCATCGCTCCCGTTCTTCAGATACTCAACGCCCGGTCCACCCTACGGCCTGCCGGTCGCCGGACGCGGTGCCCAGGGCCCCGGGGGACGGACCGGCGAGGCACTTGGTACCGGTTGCGCCCGGTACGCCATGATCTGGCCATGATCAGAAAGGCTGGACACTCCCGCCGGACCGGCACCCCCTGGGTGAGCTGGACGATCCTGGGCATCTGCGGCGCGGTCTTCCTCGCCGGCCCGGCGTCCGGCCTCAATCCCCTCTACGGCACCGGCACCGGGCTGCTGTCCGCCCAGAGCGCCCACTTCGAGCGCTGGGGAGTGGTCCCGCAGGAGCTGTGGCACAGCTCCCCGCTGGCCCTGACCACTCCCCTGACGGCTCTGTTCGTGCACGGCAACTGGCTGCATCTGCTGGGCAACATGCTCTTCCTCTTCGTCTTCGGCGCCATGACCGAGGCCCGCATGGGCCGTGCCGACTTCGCGCTGTGCTACCTCGTGACCGGCTATCTGGCCCTGCTCGGCTACGCGGCCGTGCACGCCGACTCCGGCCGCACCCTCGTGGGAGCGTCCGGCGCCATCTCCGGAGTGCTCGGCGCCTTCCTCCATCTCTTCCCCAGGGCCCGGGTCACCAGCCTCTTCCCGTTCCTCTTCTTCCTGCCGCTGCGCTTTCCGGCCTGGGCCGTACTGTTGTTCTGGTTCGTGCTGCAGTGGCTGGCGACGGGCACCGACGCGGGACGGCCCGGGGTCGCCTATCTGGCCCATGTCCTGGGCTTCTGCCTCGGCTTCGGCTACGCCTGGGTCACCCGGACGCGTGCGGCTACTGTGTCTTCCCGGGGGACACCCCCCGGACCCCCGGCCGGAACAGGAGACAAACCGACGTGATCACTTCGATCGTGCTCATCAAGACCGATGTGGACCGCATCCCCGAGATCGCCGAGAAGATCGCCGCGCTGGAGGGCGTCAGCGAGGTCTACTCCGTCACGGGCGCGCACGACCTGATCGCGATGGTGCGGGTGGCCCGGCACGACGACCTCGCGGACGTCATCCCGGGCCGGATCAGCAAGGTGCCGGGCGTGGCCTCGACGGAGACGCACATCGCCTTCCGCACCTACTCCCAGCACGACCTCGAGGCCGCCTTCGCGATCGGCCTCGACAGCTGACTCAGGCCGCCGACGGGTCCGGCACGCACCGGCCGTTCTCGGTGCGGTAGCGCCACCGCGCGCCCTTCTCGACCAGCTCCTGCACGGCCCCGGTGAAGCGCTCGATGTGCTCGTCGGGGGTGCCCGCGCCGAAGCTGACCCGGATCGCGTTGAGCGACTGCCCCTCGTCGGGCGCCCCGCACTCGCCGGGGGCGTCCGGCTCCCCGCCGAGCAAGGTCCGTACCAGCGGATGCGCGCAGAACAGCCCGTCGCGGACCCCGATGCCGTACTCGGCGGAGAGCGCGGCGGCGAAGTGCGAGCTGTTCCAGCCCTCGACGACGAACGAGATGACGCCCACGCGGGGCGCGTCGTCGCCGAACAGCGAGAGCACCCTGACCCCCGGCACCCGTGCCAGCCCGTCGCGGACGGCGGCCACCAGCCGCCGCTCGCGCTCCACCAGCCGGTCGAAGCCGGCCTCGGTGAGCGCCGTGCAGGCGGCGGCGAGGGCGTACGCCCCGATCACATTGGGCGAGCCCGCCTCGTGCCGGGCGGCGGTGCGGTGCCACTCGACGTCCACGCCGCCGTCGGCCCGCCGGGAGACGGCGCGGCTGGCACCGCCGCCCGCCAGGTAGGGGCCCGCCTCCTGGAGCCAGTCGGCCCGCCCGGCCAGCACCCCGGCGCCGAACGGGGCGTAGAGCTTGTGCCCCGAGAACGCGGCCCAGTCGACGTCCAGTTCGGCGATGTCCACCGGGTGGTGCGGCGCCAGCTGCGCGGCGTCCAGCACGATCCGGGCCCCGTGCGCGTGCGCGGCCGCCGCCAACTCCCTCACGGGCCACAGCTCGCCGGTCACGTTCGAGGCGCCGGTCACACAGACCAGGGCCGGCCCGTAGGGCTGCCGGGCGGCCAGCGCGCGCTCCAGGGTGTCCACCGCCTGACCGGGGGTGCGGGGTGCGTCGAGGTAGGTGACCTCGACGTCGGGGCGGCGCTCCCACGGCAGGAGGGCGGCATGGTGCTCGGTCTCGAAGACGAACACCCGTGTGCGGGGCGGGAGTACGGCGGCGAGCAGGTTGAGCGAGTCGGTCGTGGAGCGGGTGAAGAGCACCTGGTCGTCGGGGCGGCAGCCGAGGAAGCCGGCGACGTCCGCGCGGCTCTTCTCGAAGAGGTCGGTGGACAGCTGCGAGAGGTAGCCCGCCCCGCGGTGCACGCTGCCGTAGTACGGGGCGTAGGCGGCCACGTCGTCCCAGACCCGCTGCAGGGCGGGGGCGCTGGCGGCGTAGTCGAGCGCGGCATAGGTCACCTCGCCGCCGGTGACCAGGGGGACCAGGACGTCCCGGCCCAGAACGGGCAGCGGCTCCACGGTGGAAACGTCGGTGACAGGGCATGCGGACATGGCGAATTCTCCCGGCGGGAAGCGAAAAGGGGTGGGATTACCGGAGAAGGGGCCGCTGCGGCCCTATCGCATTCGCTGCATCACGGAAGGATCTCCCTCGACGACCAGGATCCCTGGCGAGGGATCCGCGCTTGCCGCAGACCTCACTGCCTGCGGCCCGGTCATCACCCGGGGCACCCCGCCACGGAAGGAGGGTTGCCGGACAGCAGGCCGGGGCCGAAGCGCTGTCACTCGTGACCTGCGCAGCATCATGCCACACGATCTTGCAAGCGCAAGGGCGCGGTCCGCATCGCGGACCGCGCCCCGTCGTCGCCTCAGGCGTTGCTGGCCGAAACCCATCGCTCGAGCGCCCGCCGCGCCGCTCCGGAGTCGACCGACTCGGCCGCGCGCTCCATCCCCGCCCGGATCTGCTCCGCCAGCGGCGCGTCCGTGGGCGCCAGCGCGGCCAGCGCGGCGGCGGAGTTGAGCAGCACGGCGTCGCGCACCGGGCCCGTCTCCCCCGCGAGCAGGCGCCGGGCCACGTCGGCGTTGTACGAGGCGTCGGCGCCCCGCAGGGCCTCGACCGGCACCAGGCCGATGCCCACGTCCCGGGGGTCGAAGGACTCCTCGCGCACCGAGCCGTCGCGCACGACCCACACCTTCGAGGTGGCCGTCGTCGTCAGCTCGTCCAGCCCGTCGTCGCCGCGGAAGACCAGCGCCGAGGAGCCCCGCTCGGCGAGCACCCCGGCCAGGATCGGCGCCATCCGCGCGTCCGCGACGCCCGTCGCCTGGGCCTTCACCCGCGCCGGGTTGGTCAGCGGGCCCAGCACGTTGAACGTCGTGCGGATGCCCAGCTCCCGCCGCGCGGGCGCCACATGGCGCAGCGCCGGGTGGAACTTCACGGCGAAGCAGAAGGTGATCCCCGCCTCCTGGGCCACCTCCACCACCCGCTTCGGGGTGAGGTCGAGGTTGACGCCCAGCTTCTCCAGCACGTCCGAGGCGCCGCTGGCGGAGGAGGCGGCGCGGTTGCCGTGCTTGACGACCTTCGCGCCGGTGCCGGCGACCACGATCGAGGACATGGTGGAGATGTTGACGGTCCTGGCGTTGTCGCCGCCGGTGCCCACGATGTCCACGCTCGGGCCGGGCACCTCGATGAGGTTGGCGTGCGCGTACATCGTCCGCACCAGGCCGGAGATCTCGGCCACCGTCTCGCCCTTGGCGCGCAGGGCCACCGCGAACCCGGCGATCTGCGCGTCCGTGGCCTCGCCGCGCATGATGCGGTCCATGGCCCAGGCGGTCTCGTCCGCGCTGAGGTCCACCCGGCTGAGCAGGGCCTCCAGTACGCCCGGCCAGGAAGGGGCCACCGAGCGCTCGCCGCCTGCCGGGGTCGCAACGTTCATGGTCCACACTCCTGGTGGTCGGTCGTGACGGAACCGTCGTAGGGTCCGCTGATTCGCGGTCAAGCCTATCCAGGTCCGGGGACGGCGAAGAGCCCCGTCCGGACGTCGGACGGGGCTCTTGCCGTGGCGATCAGTGATCAGCGGGCGGGATCAGTGGTGGCCGTGGCCGCTGGTGATCTCGTGGTACTCCTCCGCGGTGGCCTTGGGGATGTGGGTCCCCTCGCCGTAGAAGCCCTTGGAGAGCTTCACGCGGAGCTTCTGGCCGGCGCCGACCTTGCGGGCCACGCCGTTCTCGTCGACCTCGGGCTCGAGCTCGAGCGGCTTGGGCTGCTCGTGCGCGGTGAGGGTGTGCAGCTGGTCCTGCGAGAGGGGCTCGTGCACCTCGACGAACTCGCCGTGCGGCAGGCGCTTGATGATGCCCGACTCGCGGCCGTGCAGCACCTTGTCCTTGTCGCGGCGCTGGAGGCCCAGGCAGATCCGGCGCGTGGCGATGAAGGCGAGGACCGGGCCGACGAAGAAGCCGATCCGGACGAACCAGGTGATGGCGTTGATCGACAGGTGGAAGTGGGTGGCCCACAGGTCGTTTCCACCACCGACCATCATCACCATGTACGCGGTCAGCCAGGCGACGCCGAACGCGGTGCGCGTCGGGGCGTTGCGCGGGCGGTCCAGCAGGTGGTGCTCACGCTTGTCGCCGGTGACCCAGGACTCGATGAACGGGTAGACCGCGATGGCCGCGAGGACCAGCGGGAAGATCATCATCGGAATGAACACGCCCAGGACGAACGTGTGGCCCGCGACGTTGATCTCCCAGCCCGGCATCACTCGGATGAGGCCTTCGGCGAAGCCCATGTACCAGTCGGGCTGCGCACCGGTGGACACCTGGTCCGGACGGTACGGGCCGATGGCCCAGATCGGGTTGATCGTCGCGATGGCCGCGATGGCCGCGATCACACCGAAGACCAGGAAGAAGAAGCCTCCGGCCTTGGCCATGTAGACCGGCAGCAGCGGCATGCCGACCACGTTCTTGTTCGTCCGGCCGGGGCCGGGGAACTGCGTGTGCTTGTGGTAGAAGACCAGGATCAGGTGCGCCACCAGCAGGCCGAGCATGATGCCCGGCAGCAGCAGGACGTGGATGGAGAAGAACCGCGGCACGAAGTCCGAGCCGGGGAACTCGCCGCCGAAGAGGAACATCGAGATGTACGTGCCCACGATGGGGAACGACAGGATCGCGCCCTCCATGAAGCGGACACCGGTGCCCGAGAGCAGGTCGTCCGGCAGCGAGTAACCGGTGAAGCCGGTGAACATGCCGAGGACGAACAGCAGGAAGCCGAACAGCCAGTTGATCTCACGCGGCTTGCGGAACGCGCCCGTGAAGAAGACGCGCATCATGTGCACGAACATGCCGGCGAGGAAGATCAGCGCCGCCCAGTGGTGGATCTGCCGGATGAGCAGACCGCCGCGGACGTCGAAGCTGATGTCCAGGGTCGACTTGAACGCCTCGGACATGTGCATGCCCTGCATGGGCACGTACGAGCCGTGGTAGACGACCTCGTTCATGCTGGGGTGGAAGAACAGCGTCAGATACACACCCGTGAGGATGATGATCACGAAGCTGTAGAGGCAGATCTCGCCCAGCATGAAGGACCAGTGGTCCGGGAAGATCTTCCGCATGTTGGCCTTGGCCAGGCTGTAGATGCCCAGCCGGCCGTCGGCCCAGTCGGCGACCCGCTCGCCGGCGGGCGCCTTGCGGCGGTTGTCTGTAGTACTCATCCGCGCTCCCAGAAGGCAGGACCGACGGGCTCGGCGAAGTCGCCCATGGCCTCGAGGTAGCCCTTGTCATTGACCTTGATCCGCAGCTGCGGAAGGGCGTGACCGGCCGGGCCGAAGATCACTCGACCGCCGTCGGAGAGGTCGAAGGTCGACTGGTGGCACGGGCACAGCACGTGGTGGGTCTGCTGCTCGTAGAGGCTGATCGGGCAGCCGACGTGCGTGCAGATCTTGGAGAACGCGACGATGCCGTCCGCCGACCAGTCGAGCTCGCGCTTGTCCTTGATGTTCTCCGGCTGGAGCCGGACGATCATCAGGGCGGCCTTGGCGATCTCCTGCTGGAAGTCGTGGTCCTCCTCCTTCATGCCCTCGGGCATGGCGAAGGTGAGGGAGCCGACCGCGATGTCCTCGGGACGCAGCGGCTGCATCGTGTTCTGGTTGATGAGCATCTTGCCCTCGGACCAGGCGGTCTTGCGGAGCTTGGTGCCCGGCAGCGGACCGAGGTCGCGGAGCAGGACCACGCCGGAGAGCGGCACCAGGGCCAGCGCGCCGAACATGGTGTTGCGCAGCAGCTTGCGGCGGCCGAACGTCGACTCCTCCGCGCCCTGCTTGAAGTCGGCCATGACCTTGGCCTTGACCTCGGGCTCGGCCTCGATCGGGTGACGGTCGTCCGCGTGCTCCACGTCGGACATCAGGGTGCGGGCCCAGTGGACCGCGCCCGCGCCGATGCAGAACAGCGCCACGCCGAGGGTGAGCCCCAGCGAGAAGTTCAGGGCGCTGATGTGACCGATCGGGAAGACGTAGATGCTCTTGTCGACCGGCAGGGTCACATAGGCGGCGATGAAGCCGACCGTGGCCAGCATGGACAGCATGAACAGGAAAGCGACCACGCGCTCGGAGCGCTTGGCGGCCCGCTCGTCGATGTCCTGGATGCGGGGCTCGTGCGGCGGGATCCCCGGGTCGGCGAACGGGTCGCCGGAGGTCGCTGCTACACCCTGGTGCGCGTCGCCCTGCTTGCTCGGCAGGGTCTCTTCTGGAATGTCTTGGCTACTCATGACTTCTTGGCCTTGGCGGTGTGGGCGGCGACCCAGATGGCGACGGCGATCAGCGCGCCCAGGCCGAAGACCCATGCGAACAGACCCTCACTGACCGGGCCGAGCCCGCCCAGTTCGAGGCCGCCCGGGCTCTTCGTCTTGTCGCTGTTGACCGTGTCGAGGTACGCGACGATGTCCTTCTTGTTCTGCTCCGACATGGTGGTGTCGGGGAACGAGGGCATGTTCTGCGGGCCGGTCTGCATGGCCTCGTAGATGTGCTTCGGGTTGACGCCCTCGAGAGACGGGGCGTACTTGCCGTTCGAGAGCGCGCCGCCCTTGCCGACGAAGTTGTGGCACTGGGCGCAGTTCGTACGGAAGAGCTCCCCGCCCTTGGCGATGTCGGCGCCGTCGGGGCTGTACTGGTTCTTGGTCGGGACCGAGGGGCCGGCACCGAGGGAGGCGATGTACGCGGCGAGCTGGTCGATCTCGGCCTGCGTGTAGATGGCCTTCTTGCGAGGGGCCTGGGCGCCCTGCTGCTGCAGCGGCATGCGGCCGGTGGCGACCTGGAAGTCGACGGCCGCGGCGCCCACGCCGACCAGGCTCGGCCCGTCGGAGGTGCCCTGACCGCCGGTACCGTGGCAGCTTGCGCAGCCCACGGAGTACAGCTTCTTGCCCTCCTCGATGGCGAGGGACTGGGCGGTGTCATCGGCCTTGGCCGACTCCGCCGGCGCGAACGCGGCGTACAGCCCCCCAGTAACCGCCAGCGCGAAGAGTAGGACGACGACCGCCGCCAGCGGATGGCGTCGTCGTGCGGAGAGCTTTTTCACGGATTACCCCGGTGTCAGGATCTTCTGCGTCGATCTGGACTGATTGGTCCGGTGCGGGACGGGACCGATTACTTGATCAAGTAGATCGTGGCGAAGAGGCCGATCCACACCACGTCGACGAAGTGCCAGTAGTAGGACACGACGATGGCCGCCGTGGCCTGGTGGTGGGTGAACCTCTTGGCCGCGTACGTCCTGCCCAGGACCAGCAGGAAGGCGATGAGACCGCCCGTCACGTGCAGGCCGTGGAAGCCGGTCGTCAGGTAGAACACCGAGCCGTACGGGTCGGAGGAGAGGGAGAGGCCCTCCTCCTTGACCAGATCGGTGTATTCGAAGACCTGGCCGCCGATGAAGATGGCACCCATCACGAACGTGACCACGAACCACATGCGCAGCTTCTTCACGTCGCCACGCTCGGCCGCGAACACGCCGAGCTGGCAGGTGAGGGAGGAGAGCACCAGGATCGTGGTGTTGGTGGCCGAGAACGGAAGGTTCAGCGCGGACGCCATTTCCTTCCAGTGCTCGGCACCGGTCACCGATCGCAGGGTGAAGTACATCGCGAAGAGGGCCGCGAAGAACATCAGCTCGGAACTCAGCCAGATGATGGTTCCGACGCTGGTGAGGTTCGGTCGATTGACCGACGGGTGTGCGTGCCCGGTATCTGTTGCTGTTGCTGTCGCCACGACCGACATTATGTCGGTCGCTTATCTCGCGCTCACTCCGGGGGGTGCCGTTCGGTGTGTCAAGACCGTATGCCCAGCTCGTACGGCCCATTGGGACGGTCCCCCAAAGGGAGGAAGGAGCGCTTCCGGGGCCTTGCGGGCCCTGCGGAACCCTCCTCCCGGAGGGGGTCGGCGGAGTAGCATCCGCGCACAACGGCCCCACCTGCCCACGAGCATGGAGGAACGATGCAGCCGACCGCCACGGTGCTGGTCTACAGCGACGACGCGAACACGCGGGAGCAGGTGCGGCTGGCCGCCGGGCGGCGCCCGGCCCCCGACGTGCCGGCCGTGGAGTACGTGGAGTGCGCGACGCTGCCCGCCGTGCTGCGGACCCTTGAGGAGCGCCGGATCGACGTGTGCGTCCTGGACGGCGAGACGGCCCCCGCGGGGGGCATGGGCGTGTGCCGGCAGCTGAAGGACGAGGTGTTCCGCTGCCCGCCCGTGCTGCTGCTCATCGGCCGTCCGCAGGACGCCTGGC
The DNA here is from genome assembly GCF_014655595.1 of Streptomyces griseocarneus. Lineage (GTDB taxonomy): Bacteria > Actinomycetota > Actinomycetes > Streptomycetales > Streptomycetaceae > Streptomyces > Streptomyces griseocarneus. The sequence goes on from NZ_BNBL01000009.1 coordinate 314,106, forward strand.
TGGCCACCTGGAGCCGCGCGGACGCGGCCGTCACCCACCCGCTGGACCCGGTGGCGTTCGCCGACGCCCTGGCCGGGCTGCTGCGCCAGAAGCTCGGCGTGGACGCCTGACGCCGGACGGGCAGCCCTAGAGGCTGGGCCGCAGCCGGGCGACGTCGGCGGGGCCGGTGCCCTCCCGCTTGCCGCCCACCAGGGCGCTGCCCTCGCGCCACTGCTTCCAGGGCATGTTCCAGTCGCCGAAGCCGTTGTCGAAGGGCGTCATGGTGGCGCCGGCGCTGCCGACGACCTTGACGATGTCGCCGACCCGGACGTTGTCGAAGAACCACTTGGCGTTGGCGGTGCTCATGCCCGTGCAGCCGTGGCTGACGTTGTCCATGCCCTGCGATCCCTCGGACCAGGGGGCGGCGTGCACGTATTCGCCGCTCCATGTCACCCGCGTGGCCCAGTAGACGGGCAGGTCGTAGGAGTCCTCGCTGCCCTCGGCGATGCCGATGCTGGTGCCGCGCATCCGTACGAAGGATTCCCGGCCCAGGATCACCTTGACCCCGTTGCGGGTGGCGTAGCCGGGCTTGCCGGTGGTCACGGGGATGGTGCGCAGGACCTCGCCGTTCCTGGTGAAGGTCATGTAGTGCCCGGCGGCGTCGGTGACCGCCTCCACGCGGTCGCCGGTGGTCAGCCGCACGGGCTTGGAGGGGCCGCCGTAGAGGCCGCCGCCGACCTTGATGCCGTCGAGGTTGGCGCGCACGTCGATGGTGGCGTGCGCGGGCCAGTAGTCGGGCGGCCGGTAGTGCAGGGTGCGGTTGTCGATCCAGTGCCAGGCGCCCTGGACGGCGGGCGTGGACTCGACCCTGAGGGTGCGTTCGACGACGGCGCGCGCGGCCGGGTCCTGGACGGGCTCGCTGAGTTCGGCGGTGATGGGCTGCCCGACGCCGTAGGTGCCGTTCTGCGGGCCGAAGGCGACCCTGAGCAGCCGGTCGGCCGGGTTGGTGTCGAAGCCGATCGTCCGGCGCCCCTGGGCGCCGTCCTCGTCCTCCGTGCTGACCCGCACGGTGTAGTGGGCCCCGGCGGCGAGCGCGCCGGTGCTGTGCCAGCGCGAGCCGTCGGGGGCCAGCTCGCCCTTGACGTACCGTCCGGCGGCGTCGGTGGCGGTCACGTCGGTGATCCGGTCACCGCCCGAGGCCTCGACCTCCAGCGGTTTGCTCGGGTCCGCCTTGTGGCCCTCGTGCGAGCCGGTGACCCTGACCTGCCCGGTCGCGTCGTAGGGCGGGTCGGCCAGAGGGTTGGACGAGCCCCCGCACGCGGAGGCCCCCAGTGCCAGCGAGACCAGCAGCAGGGCGCCGGCGGGCGCCGTGCGGCGTCGAGGTGTGTGACCCATGGTCACACAATAGGAAGAACCCGGGCATACGGCCTCCGGGGCGGCGCGAACGGGTGGAAACGCGTCGGGCCCCGCACACCGTGAGGTGTGCGGGGCCCGAACGGCACCGGACGGAGAACTACTGGTTCTGGTTCTCGCCGCGGTAGAACTCGAACACCCAGCCGAAGAGACCGACCAGGATGACCGGGGCGGAGAAGTACATCAGCCACCAGCCGAAGCAGATGCTCATGAAGGCGAGCGCGCCACCGACGGCCAGGGACAGCGGCTGCCAGCTGTGCGGGGCGAAGAAGCCCAGCTCACCGGCGTCGTCGGCGACGTCCGCGTTCTTGTCGTCCTGGGCACCGGCGTCCACCCGGCGCGCGGTGAACGCCAGGTAGTAGCCGACCATGACGCACAGGCCGAAGGCCATGAAGAGGGCGGTCGTACCGGCCGCCTCCTTCGCCCACATGCCATAGACGATCGCCATGGCGAGGATGAAGACGGAGAGCCAGATGAACATCCGGCCTTGGATCTTCACTTGCCGGCCTCCTTGCCACCCGCGAGGGCCTTGTCAGCGGCGAGGTTCTCCTCGATCTCCAGCGCCGCGATCTCCGGGTGGTGCAGGTCGAACGCCGGGGATTCGGAGCGGATGCGAGGCAGCGTGAGGAAGTTGTGCCGCGGCGGCGGGCAGGAGGTCGCCCACTCCAGCGAACGGCCGTAGCCCCACGGGTCGTCGACCTCGACCTTCTTGCCGTACTTGGCGGTCTTCCAGACGTTGTAGAAGAACGGCAGGATCGACAGGCCCAGCAGGAAGGAGCTGATGGTCGAGATGGTGTTCAGCGTGGTGAAGCCGTCGGCGGCGAGGTAGTCCGCGTAACGACGCGGCATGCCCTCGGCACCCAGCCAGTGCTGCACCAGGAACGTGCCGTGGAAGCCCACGAACAGCGTCCAGAAGGTGATCTTGCCCAGGCGCTCGTCCAGCATCTTGCCCGTGAACTTCGGCCACCAGAAGTGGAAGCCGGAGAACATCGCGAACACCACGGTGCCGAAGATGACGTAGTGGAAGTGCGCGACCACGAAGTACGAGTCGGAGACGTGGAAGTCCATCGGCGGCGAGGCCAGGATGACGCCGGTCAGACCACCGAAGGTGAAGGTGATCAGGAAGCCGACGGCCCACAGCATCGGGGTCTCGAAGGACAGCGAGCCCTTCCACATGGTGCCGATCCAGTTGAAGAACTTCACACCGGTCGGGACCGCGATCAGGAAGGTCATGAAGGAGAAGAACGGCAGCAGCACACCACCGGTGACGTACATGTGGTGCGCCCACACCGTCACCGACAGACCGGCGATCGAAATCGTCGCCGCGATCAGGCCCCAGTAACCGAACATCGGCTTCCGGGAGAACACCGGAATGACCTCGGAAATGATGCCGAAGAACGGCAGGGCGATGATGTACACCTCGGGGTGGCCGAAGAACCAGAAGAGGTGCTGCCACAGCAGCGCGCCGCCATTGGACGCGTCGAATACATGGGCGCCGAATTTACGGTCCGCCTCCAGGGCGAACAGCGCGGCGGCCAGCACCGGGAAGGCCAGCAGGACCAGGACACCGGTCAGCAGGACGTTCCAGGTGAAGATCGGCATGCGGAACATCGTCATGCCCGGGGCGCGCATGCAGATGATCGTGGTGATGAAGTTGACCGAACCGAGGATCGTGCCGAAGCCGGAGAAGGCCAGACCCATGATCCACATGTCGGCGCCGACGCCCGGCGAGCGGACCGCGTCCGACAGCGGGGAGTAGGCGAACCAGCCGAAGTCGGCCGCACCCTGCGGGGTGAGGAAGCCGGCCACCGCGATCAGCGAGCCGAAGAGGTAGAGCCAGTAGGCGAACATGTTCAGCCGCGGGAACGCCACGTCGGGCGCGCCGATCTGCAGCGGCATGATCCAGTTCGCGAATCCGGCGAACAGCGGCGTCGCGAACATCAGCAGCATGATCGTGCCGTGCATCGTGAACGCCTGGTTGAACTGCTCGTTCGACATGATCTGCGTGCCGGGACGGGCCAGCTCGGCGCGCATGAGGAGCGCCATCAGGCCGCCGATGCAGAAGAACGCGAACGACGTGACCAGGTAGAGCGTGCCGATCGTCTTGTGGTCAGTGGTGGTGAGCCACTTGATCACCTGACTGCCGGGCTGCTTCTGGCGTACGGGTGGTGCTGCCGTGGCTGTTGCGGCGGCGGCACCCTGGGGTTCGTTGAGGATGCTCACTTGTTCTTGGTCTCCGCGTTCTTCGCGTGATCCGTCATCGCGATACCCGCCGGCTGGTAACCGGTCTGGCCCTTGGCCGCCAGCTCCTTCAGGTGCGCCTGGTATCGCTCAGGAGAGACGATCTTGACGTTGAAGAGCATCCGCGAGTGGTCCTGACCGCAGAGCTCGGCGCACTTGCCCAGGTAGGTGCCCTCCTTCTTGGGGGTCACCGTGAAGCTGTTGGTGTGGCCCGGGATGACGTCCTGCTTCATCAGGAACGGCACCACCCAGAAGGAGTGGATGACGTCCCGCGACGTGAGGACGAACTGGACCGTCTCACCCTTGGGCAGCCACAGCGTGGGGCCGGGGTTGTTGGTCTGCGGGTTCCGGTCGCCCGGGACGCCGACCTCGTAGACGCCCTCGGCGCCCTGCGGTGCCTTGTTCAGGAACCGGTCCGGGATCGCGTCGAGCTCCTTGTTCTCACGGAGCGGCTTCGCCGGAGTGGCGGTGTTGCCGTCGACGTTCTCCATGTAGTTGAACGCCCAGCTCCACTGGAAGCCCACCACGTTGATGACGTGCTGCGGCTTCTCCGGGTTGGTCAGGAGCTTGTTCTCATCGCGCGCGGTGAAATAGAAGAGCACCGAGACGATGATGATCGGGACCACGGTGTACAGCGCCTCGATGGGCATGTTGTACCGGGTCTGGGTGGGAATCTCCACCTTGGACCTGCTGCGCCGGTGGAAGATGACGCTCCACAGGATCAGGCCCCACACCAGTACGCCCGTGGCGAGCGCTGCCGCCCACGAGCCCTGCCACAAGGAGAGGATCCGCGGCGCCTCTTCCGTGACGGGCGTTGGCATGCCGAGGCGGGGGAAGTCCTTCGATGTGCAACCGGTGGCGGTCGCCAGGACAGCGCCCGCGGCCAGCGCCTGCAGCAGCTTCCGCCGCACCGGGCGCCGCGACGAGCGGTCGGAGCCGTTGGGACTCACGTAGCGCCTTCCCGAGAGTCTCGCCCGTGCGGCCGGCTGCGGCCGTCTCGCTGGTCGGTCGCCGGCCCGCTGCGGGCAGGGGTTTGGATGTTTATGCGGACCAAACCCTACTGGACGCTATTTGGGGCCGCGCGGGGAGGGTGCCCAACGCGCCGGACCACTCCCCGAACCGGTGGAATATGGGGCTCCGGCGGCCATCTGGAGGACCGTCAGCGCCGTGTGCCGCCTGGTCACGGGGGTCGCGGCGGGGGTGGGGCCGCGACCGGCCCGGGCCGTCCCGGCACCGGGCGCGCGGCGGGAGTTAGCGTTCATACGTGCCCTACTTCGACGCGGCCTCCGCCGCTCCCCTGCACCCGGTCGCCCGCCAGGCGCTGCTGGCCGCCCTCGACGAGGGCTGGGCCGACCCGGCCCGGCTCTACCGGGAGGGCCGCCGGGCCCGGCTGCTGCTCGACGCCGCCCGCGAGGCCGCGGCCGAGGCGGTCGGCTGCCGCCCCGACGAGCTCGTGTTCACTCCTTCGGGGACACGCGCGCTGCACGACGGCATTGCCGGCGCGCTCGCCGGGCGCCGCCGGGTGGGCCGCCATCTGGTGGTCTCCGCCGTCGAACACTCCGCCGTGCTCCACTCGGCGGACGCCCTGCGCGCGGCGGGCGGCACCGTCACCGAGGTGGCGGTGGACCGCACCGGCCGCGTCGACGCGGCGGCGTACGCGCGGGAACTGCGGGAGGACACCGCCCTCGCGGTGCTGCAGTCCGCCAACCACGAGGTCGGCACCGAGCAGCCGGTGGCCGAGGTGGCCGAGGCCTGCCGGGCGGCGGGGGTGCCGCTGCTGGTGGACGCGGCCCAGTCGCTCGGCTGGGGCCCGGTGGCGCCGGGCTGGTCGCTGCTGACGGCCAGCGCGCACAAGTGGGGCGGCCCCTCGGGGGTGGGCCTGCTGGCCGTGCGCAAGGGGGTGCGGTTCGCCGCCCAGCACCCGGCGGACGAACGGGAGTCGGGCCGGTCCCCCGGCTTCCCCGACCTGCCCGCCGTGGTGGCGGCCGCGGCCTCGCTGCGGGCGGTGCGCGCGGAGGCGGCGGCCGAGGACGCCCGGCTGCGGGCGCTGGTGGAGCGCGTACGGTCCCGGGTGCCCGAGCTCGTGCCGGACGTGGAGGTCGTCGGCGACCCCGTGCGGCGGCTGCCGCACCTGGTCACCTTCTCCTGCCTCTACGTGGACGGCGAGACCCTGCTGCACGCCCTGGACCGCGAGGGCTTCTCGGTCTCCTCGGGCTCGTCGTGCACGTCCAGCACCCTGCGGCCGAGCCATGTGCTCCAGGCGATGGGGGTGCTGTCGGAGGGCAATGTGCGCCTGTCGCTGCCGCGCGGCACCTCCGAGGAGGACGTGGAGTCCTTCCTCGGCGTGCTGCCGGGCGTGGTCGCCTCGGTGCGCGAGGCGCTGGGCGCCCCGGCGGCGTCCGCCGCGGCCGCACCGGCCGGGGCCGAGGAGGAGGAGCTGGTCGTCGACTCGCTCGGCAAGCGGTGCCCGATCCCCGTGATCGAGCTGGCGAAGGTCATCGGGGACGTGCCGGTGGGCGGTCTGGTGACGGTCCTGTCCGACGACGAGGCGGCGCGCCTGGACATTCCGGCGTGGTGCGCGATGCGGGGGCAGGAGTACGTGGGCGAGCGCGCGGCGCCGGCCGGGGTCGCGTACACGGTGCGGCGCCGCGCCTGACGACGGAGGGGGGCGGTGGGTGCCCGCCCCCTCCCGCGCCGGGGATCAGGCCAGGTGGGCCTGGATCTCGGCGGCCGCCTCCTGGCCGTAGGCCTTGGTGAAGCGCTCCATGAAGTGCCCGCGGCGCAGCTCGTACTCCTGGGTGCCCAGCGTCTCGATGACGAGGGTGGCCAGCATGCAGCCCAGCTGCGCGGCGCGCGTCAGCGACAGGCCCCACGTCACGCCGGCCAGGAAGCCCGCGCGGAACGCGTCGCCCACGCCGGTCGGGTCGACCTTGGCCTCCTCCTCGGCGCAGCCGACCTCGATCGGCTGCTCGCCGGCGCGCTCGATGAGCACGCCGCGCGCGCCCAGCGTGGTGATGCGGGTGCCGACCTTGGAGAGGATCTCCTCGCCCGTCCAGCCCGTCTTGGACTCGATGAGCGCCTTCTCGTACTCGTTGGTGAACAGGTACGCGGCGCCCTCGATCAGCACGCGGATGTCGTCGCCGTCCATGCGGGCGAGCTGCTGGGAGGGGTCGGCCGCGAAGGGGATCGCGCGGGAGCGGCACTCCTCGGTGTGGCGGATCATCGCCTCGGGGTCGTCCGCGCCGATCAGCACCAGGTCCAGGCCGCCGACCCGGTCGGCCACCGGCTGCAGCTCGATCTGGCGGGCCTCGCTCATCGCGCCGGTGTAGAAGGACGCGATCTGGTTGTGGTCGCTGTCGGTGGTGCACACGAAGCGCGCGGTGTGCAGGACCTCGGAGATGTGCACCGAGGCGGTGTCGACGCCGTGCCGGTCCAGCCAGGCGCGGTAGTCCGCGAAGTCGGCGCCGGCGGCGCCGACGAGGACCGGGCGGAGGCCGAGCACGCCCATGCCGAAGCAGATGTTGGGGCCCACGCCGCCACGGCGCACGTCGAGCTCGTCGACCAGGAAGGAGAGGGAGACCGTGTGCAGCTGGTCGGCCACGAGCTGATCGGCGAAGCGGCCGGGGAAGGTCATCAGGTGGTCGGTGGCGATGGAGCCGGTGACAGCGATACGCACGACGGATCTGCTCCTGGTGGCGAGGCGATGATGAAGGAAAACAACAAGAAGAGCCACACCACGCTACCGGTTCCCCGGATATCCACCAGGTCCGGTTCCGGCCGGTCGGTGGGCAGATCTACCTAATAGTAGGTCTTACGCCGCGCGCACCGGCGTGCGTACGGTGCGGGTATGCCGAAGACTGTGAAGGACGTCACGCCCACAGATCCGGAATCGCTGGCCGATCTGCGCAGGGACTGCGCCCGGATGGCCCCGCACTGGACCGGCGCCCCGCCGGCCCCCTCCGCACCCGCCGCGCACACGCCCCTGTCGCTGATCCACGGGGTCCGGGTGCCCGACCGGTCGGCCCGGCTGCTGGACGGAATGTCGGAGTACGGCGACTGACGGCCCCGCACCGGACGACACACTGGAACCGCTCGCTCCTGCGCTCCGTCCAAGCGGTGTCCCCCTCTCGGGGGATGCGGCAGTACTGAAGTTTGAGCGGAGCGAAGGAGCGATGCGGTGAGCACCGAGGGCGGCACTCCGGGCGGTGGCCCCGACAAACGGCAGCGGAAGCACTCGCCGCTGGCGGTGGCATCGGTGGCGGCGGCGGTGCTGCTGGCCGGGGGCGGCGGCGCGTACTGGGCGTCCACCGCCGGGCACGGCGACGGCGGGGGCGCGCCGGGCGCGGCCGGCGGGAGCGGCAGGCCCGCACCGCTGGAGCTGGACGGCTACGGGACCCCGGGGGCCGGCGGCGGCGCCTCCCAGGGCATCGCGGTGGGCGAGCCCGACCCGCACGGCGTGCGCTACCGGGCCTCGGGCAGCCTGCCCGACGGCCCCCGGACGGCGCCCGTGCACCTGCCGGAGCGCGAGGTCTCCAGCGGCGAGGTGGCGGCCCTGGCCAAGGCCCTGGACGTGCGGGGCACTCCCCGGCTCGTCAAGGACACCTGGACGGTCGGCGGCGGGCCCGACGCGGCCGGCCCCACGCTGCAGGTGAGCCGGCAGGGGCCGGGCGACTGGGCGTACTCGAAGTACGGCGTGCCGGGCGGCACGACCTGCGCGCACCCGCCGGGCGCAGGCTCCGGGGAGCAGGGCTCCCAGGGCACCTCCCCCGGCCTGGACTCCCCGGCGCCGGCCTGCCCCTCCTTCCGTGACGGTGCGCCCGCCACGGACCCGGGGGCCGCGGGGCCGGTGTCGGAGGAGAAGGCGAAGAGCGTCGTCGCGCCGGTGTTCAAGGCCCTGGGGCAGGACGGCACGAAGGTGGGCGCGCGGGCGGTCTACGGGGCCGTGCGCACGGTCACCGCCGACCCGCGGGTCAACTCCACGCCCACCTACGGCTGGCAGACCAGCCTGCAGGTCGGGGCGGACGCGCAGGTGGTCGGCGGCAGCGGGCGGCTGCAGCTGCCGAAGAAGGGCGCGGCGTACCCGCTGCTCACGGCGCGGCAGGCGATGGAGGAGCTGAACCGGGGAGCGGGCACCGGCCGGGTGGCCGTCGGGGGCTGCGCGACGGCGGTTCCGTTCCGGGACGGGGACGGGGGCGGCGACGCGCCCTGCGAGGGGAAGCGCGACGCACGGGAGCCGGTGGCCGTGACCGGCGCGGTCTTCGGCCTGTCGGCGCAGTCGGTCTCCGGGCGGCAGGCGCTGGTGCCGTCGTGGCTGTTCACGGCGAAGATGCCGGGCGCGGACGACAAGGCGGAGGCGGTCACGATCGCGCAGCCGGCGATCGACCCGAAGTTCATCGCGAAGACGCCCCCGTTCCGGTCCGGCGGCCCGTCGGGCTCCGCGTCGGCGACGTCGGGCCCGGTGCGGGTGGACGCGTACACCGTGGAGGAGGGCGGCAGGAAGCTGGTCCTGCACTTCTGGGGCGGGGTCTGCAGCACCTACGCGGCGTCCGCCGAGCAGTCCTCGTCGGCGGTGACGGTCAAGGTCACCGGCACCGAGAAGGAGCCGGGCCGGGCCTGCGTGCTGATCGCCAAGCGCATGGAGACGACGGTGACGCTGGAGGAGCCGCTGGGCGACCGCAAGGTCGTGGACCTGAGCAGCGGCGAGAGCGTGCGGGAGCGGCAGGGCAAGTAGCCGGGCGTGCGAAAGGGGCGGCACCTCGGGGTGCCGCCCCTTTTCCGTCGGCCTTTTCGCGGCCGGTGCGGTCCGCTTTAGCTGAACGAGTCGCCGCAGGCGCAGGAGCCGGTGGCGTTGGGGTTGTCGATCGTGAAGCCCTGCTTCTCGATGGTGTCGACGAAGTCGATCGAGGCGCCGTGCAGGTACGGGGCGCTCATGCGGTCGGTGACGACCTTGACGCCGTCGAAGTCCTTGACGACGTCGCCGTCGAGGGCGCGCTCGTCGAAGAAGAGCTGGTAGCGCAGGCCGGAGCAGCCACCGGGCTGGACGGCGACGCGCAGCGCGAGGTCCTCACGGCCTTCCTGCTCCAGCAGGCTCTTGACCTTGGCGGCCGCGGCGTCGGACAGGAGGATGCCGTCGCTCACAGTGGTCTTCTCGTCCTGTACGGACATCTGCTTCACTCCCGGGTCTTGGTGCGGACTGCTTGCCTGTGGCAGCAACCGCCGGCGTCCCGGATTCATTCCGGGCCTGGACTCTGACTTCCGCTTTTCATGCTCGCACACCGCTCGGCGGATCGGGAATGTGTCACATCGACGCGATCATCATCGTCAAACTGACGTGAAGGGGTTATGATAGATAGCGTCAAATTGACGACAAGGCCCGACCGGCCGTCCGCAGAACAGAAAGGGTGCGTGTCGTGACCACCGCCCAGCCCTTGGATGTCCAGCCCACCCCCCTCGCCCTCCTGCTGCTCGGCCGCGAGTCCGACCCCCGCAGCGAGCGCGGCGTGGAGTGCCCCGGCGACCTGCCGGCGCCGTCCGACCCGGACCTGGTGGAGCGTGCGCGCGCGGCCAAGGCGAAGCTCGGGGACAAGGTCTTCGTCCTCGGCCACCACTACCAGCGCGACGAGGTCATCGAGTTCGCGGACGTCACCGGCGACTCCTTCAAGCTCGCACGCGACGCCGCCGCCCGGCCGGACGCCGAGTACATCGTCTTCTGCGGCGTGCACTTCATGGCCGAGTCCGCGGACATCCTGACCTCGGCGGACCAGCAGGTCGTCCTGCCCGACCTGGCCGCCGGCTGCTCGATGGCCGACATGGCCACCGCCGAGCAGGTCGCCGAGTGCTGGGACGTGCTGACCGAGGCCGGCATAGCCGACGTGACCGTCCCCGTCTCGTACATGAACTCCTCGGCGGACATCAAGGCCTTCACCGGCAAGCACGGCGGCACCATCTGCACCTCCTCCAACGCCGAGCGGGCGCTGAACTGGGCCTTCGAGCAGGGCGAGAAGGTCCTCTTCCTGCCCGACCAGCACCTGGGCCGCAACACCGCCGTCCGCGACATGGGCATGTCGCTGGAGGACTGCGTCGTCTACAACCCGCACAAGCCGAACGGCGGCCTGACCGCCGAGGAGCTGCGCGGCGCGAAGATGATCCTGTGGCGCGGGCACTGCTCCGTGCACGGCCGCTTCTCCCTCGACTCGGTCAACGACGTGCGCGAGCGCATCCCGGGCGTCAACGTCCTGGTGCACCCCGAGTGCCGGCACGAGGTCGTCGCGGCGGCCGACTACGTCGGCTCGACGGAGTACATCATCAAGACCCTCGAGGCCGCCCCGGCCGGCTCCAAGTGGGCCATCGGCACCGAGCTGAACCTGGTGCGCCGCCTGGCGAACCGATTCGCCGACGAGGGCAAGGAGATCGTCTTCCTCGACAAGACGGTCTGCTTCTGCTCGACCATGAACCGCATCGACCTGCCGCACCTGGTCTGGGCGCTCGAGTCCCTGGCGGCCGGCAAGGTCGTCAACCGCATCGAGGTCGACCCCGAGGTCGCGAGCTTCTCGAAGCTGGCCCTGGAGCGGATGCTGGCGCTTCCGTAGCCCGCAGCCCGCAGCCGTCGTGAACGACGCCGGCCGGACCGCCCCGAGCGGCCCGGCCGGCGTCGCGCGTCGTGGGGGCCGTCAGTCCGTTCTCGGCCGCACCAGCCCCGACTCGTAGGCGATCACCACCAGCTGCGCCCGGTCCCGGGCGCCCAGCTTGGCCATGGCGCGGTTGACGTGCGTCTTCACCGTCAGCGGGCTGACCGTCAGGCGCTCGCCGATCTCGTCGTTCGACAGCCCGCCCGCCACGTGCACCAGCACCTCGCGCTCCCGGCCCGTGAGGGTGTCGATCCGGACGGCTGCGGCGCCCGCCGGGCGGTCGGCGGGATCCCCCTGGGCCAGGAACTTCGCGATCAGCCCCTTGGTCGCCGCGGGCGACAGCAGCGCCTCGCCCGCCGCCGTGACCCGGATCGCGGCCAGCAGCTCCTCCGGCTCCGCCCCCTTGCCCAGGAAGCCCGAGGCTCCGGCCCGCAGCGACTGCACCACGTACTCGTCGACCTCGAACGTCGTCAGCATCAGCACCCGCACCGCCGCCAGCGCCGGGTCCGAGCAGATCGCCCGCGTCGCGGAGAGGCCGTCCGTCCCGGGCATCCGGATGTCCATCAGCACCACGTCCGGTACGTGCACCCGGGCCAGCTCCAGGGCCTGCGCCCCGTCCGCGGCCTCGCCCACCACCCGCATGTCCGGCTCCGAGTCCACCAGCACCTTGAACGCGCTGCGCAGCAGCGCCTGGTCGTCGGCCAGGACGACGGTGATCGGCTCAGTCATGCGTCAAACCCTAGGGGCCGCGCATCACCCGTACGGGCCTGCAGCGGCAGCACCGCCCGCACCCGGAAGCCGGACGCGTCCCCGCCGCGCGGGCCCGCCTCGCAGCTGCCGCCCAGCGCGGTGGCGCGCTCGCGCATGCCGATCAGGCCGTGGCCGCCGCCGGACGACTCGCCCGTGGCGCCGCCCTCCGGGGGCCGGCCGGGCCCGTCGCCGCCGTCGTCCAGGACGGTCAGGTGCAGGCTGTCCGCGCTGCGCAGCAGGGCAACCTCCGCGCGGGCGCTGCGGCCCGCGTGCTTGTGCACATTGGTCAGCGCCTCCTGCAGCACCCGGTAGGCGGTCAGGTCGACCGCCCCGGGCAGCGGCCCCAGGACGGCCGCCGCCCCGGCGGCGCCCGTCGCGGTGCCCGAGGCCTCCGGCAGGGTGGAGGCGGCCGCGACCTCCACATGCAGGCCCACCCGGGCGAAGCCGTCGACGAGCTGGTCGAGGACGCCGAGGCCCGGGGCCGGCTCGGTGGGGGCCTCCGGGTCGCCGTACTGGCGCAGCAGGCCCACGGTCGCGCGCAGCTCCTCCAGTGCCGAGCGGCCGGCCTCGCGGACGTGGGCGAGGGCCTGTTTGGCCTGCTCGGGGCGGCTGTCCATGATGTGCGAGGCGACCCCGGCCTGGACGTTGACCAGGGCGATGTGGTGGGCGACGACGTCGTGCAGCTCGCGGGCGATGCGCAGCCGTTCCTCGGCGACGCGGCGGCGGGCCTCCTCCTCGCGGGTGCGTTCGGCCCGCACCGCCCGTTCCTCGATGGCGGCGACGAAGGCCCGCCGGCTGCGGACGGCGTCGCCCGCCGCGCCCGCCATGCCGGTCCAGGCGAAGAGGCCCACGTTCTCCTGGGCGTACCAGGGCGGCGGGCCGAAGAGCATCACGGCGGCGGTGAGGACGGCGACGGTCACGGCGACGATGCGCCAGGCGGTGGGCCGCTCGGTGCGGGCGGCGACGGTGTAGAGGGCGACCGCGGTGGCGGTGGCGACCTGGGTGCGCGGGGGCCCGCCGTCGTGGGCGGTCACGGTCGCGGCGACCGTCAGCGCGGCGGTCAGGGCCAGCACCGCGCGCGGCATCCGGCGGCGCAGCGCGAGCGACGCGCAGGCCGCCGTGGCCAGCAGGGCGAAGGCGGCGCCGGGCGGGTGCCCGGCGGTGCGCGGGCCGAGGTAGGCGCCGACGAGGACGAGGCCGAGGACGAAGGCGGCCAGCAGGGTGTCGGCGGCCAGGGGATGGGCGCGCAGCCAGCGGTGCGGGCGGGCGAGGCCCGTGGCGGCGAGGGAGGTCATCGCGGTACCGATCGGGGGCGGGCCGGCGGCGGAGTGTGCGGCGGCGCCGCGCCCCCGCCCGGGCGGGGCGGGGGCGCGGCGGGAGCCGGAGCGGTGCTGGGCTGTGGGCTGGGCTGTGCGGAGCCTGGGGTCAGCCGGGGATGAGGCCGTCGTCGCTGAGCATCTCGCGGACGTCGGCCAGGGAGGAGTCGGGCGCGGGCAGGATCAGTTCGGAGGGTTCGAGCGCGTCGTCGGGCAGCGGCGTGCCCAGGCGGCGGACGGCGTCGAGCAGCGCGGCAAGCGTGCGCCGGAAGCCGTCCTCGTCGCCGCTCTCCACCTCCTCGAGCAGCTCGTCGTCCAGCTTGTTGAGCTCGGTGAAGTGGCTGTCGGCCAGCTTCACCTGACCCTCCCCCATGATCCGTACGATCATGACGGTCTCCCTTGCGTAGGGCGAGTGAGATGCCTGCGAGCCGAGTCTGTCAGTTCTCGTCCGGGTCGGCTCGCGCTCACCGGCCCGTGCCCGTCAGCTCTTGTCGAAGCGCGGCTGGTCCTGGGGCCGGTTCTGGTGCGCCTGACCGGCGGCGCCGCCCTCGATCGCCTGCTGCTGACCGCCGCTGCCGCCCGCCAGCTCGGCCTTCATCCGCTGGAGCTCCAGCTCCACGTCCGAACCGCCGGAGATGCGGTCCAGCTCGGCGGTGAGGTCGTCCTTGGCCATGCCGGTCGGGTCGTCGAGCGCGCCCGAGGCGAGCAGCTCGTCGATGGCGCCGGCGCGGGCCTGCAGCTGGGCCGTCTTGTCCTCGGCGCGCTGGATGGCCATGCCGACGTCGCCCATCTCCTCGGAGATGCCGGAGAAGGCCTCGCCGATGCGGGTCTGGGCCTGGGCGGCGGTGTAGGTGGCCTTGATGGTCTCCTTCTTCGTGCGGAAGGCGTCGACCTTGGCCTGCAGGCGCTGGGAGGCGAGCGTGAGCTTCTCCTCCTCGCCCTGGAGGGTCTGGTGCTGCGTCTCGAGGTCGCTGACCTGCTGCTGCAGGGCGGCCCGGCGGGTCAGCGCCTCGCGCGCCAGGTCCTCCCGGCCCAGCGCGAGCGCCTTGCGGCCCTGCTCCTCGAGCTTGGCCGACTGGCCCTGCAGCTGGTTGAGCTGGAGCTCCAGGCGCTTGCGGGACGTCGCCACGTCGGCGACGCCGCGGCGCACCTTCTGCAGGAGCTCGAGCTGCTTCTGGTACGAGTAGTCGAGGGTCTCGCGGGGATCCTCGGCCCGGTCCAGGGCCTTGTTGGCCTTTGCGCGGAAGATCATTCCCATCCGCTTCATGACACCGCTCATGGGCCTCGCGCGCCCCCTTCTGACCGAACTGATCGGGCTTAGGCTCCAGCACATCCTTCAGAACCCACAGTACGGGCCCTGCTTCCATTACCGCACTGTTCGGCCGCGGATGGGCTCCTCCTGCAGGACGATCAGCGCCTCGTACCCTCCGGCGCGAGGAGTAGGGGGACGGGGCGGCGCGGTGACCGCCGCACTCCGTTGCCGGATCGTGCCCGAACGGGCGGCCCGGACCCCGTACCCTTGGGTTCTGTGTTCCGAAGCCGTTCGAAAGCGCAGGCCGCGACCCCCGAGGTGACCGCGGACCAGCCCAAGAAGCCCCGTGATCCGCAGGCCCCCAAGGGCCGCCCCACCCCCAAGCGGAGCGAGGCCTCCGCACAGCGCCGCTCCCTGGCGAGCACTCCCGGCAACCGCAAGGAGGCCGCCAAGCGCCAGCGCGAGGCGCGCCGCGCGGACCTGGCCAAGCAGCGCGAGGCGCTGGCGAGCGGGGACGAGCGGTATCTGCCGGCCCGCGACAAGGGCCCGGTGCGGTCCTTCGCCCGCGACTTCGTGGACGCGCGGTACTCGGTGGCGGAGTTCTTCCTGCCGCTGGCCGTGCTGATCCTCATCCTGAGCATGATCAACCGCGGTGCCTTCCAGAGCTACGTGCTGATGGCGTGGCTCGTGGTGATCCTGCTGATCGTCATCAACTCGGTGATCACCGCTCTCACCCTCAAGCGTGCCCTCAAGCAGCGCTTCCCGGACGAGAACACCCGCGGCGCCGTCCCGTACGCCCTGATGCGCACGCTGCAGATGCGCCGCCTGCGCCTGCCCAAGCCGAAGGTCAAGCGCGGGGCGAAGCCCTGAGCGCCCTCGCGCCCGGCTTCGGCGGTGGCGCGTGGGGGTGGCTCGAGGGGCTCGGGGGGCTGCGGAACATCGTTCGCCAGGAGCTGGTCGCCCGCCAGACGGACGAACAGATAGCCGCCCGTTTCCCGGTCGGCCGGCGGCTGCGGGTGCTCGACGTCGGCCCCGGCCAGGGCACCCAGGCACTGCGCCTGGCCCGGGCCGGGCACGAGGTGACGGGCCTGGAGCCGGATCCGCGGATGGTCGAGGCGCTGCGCCTGGCGCTGTCCGCCGAACCCGCCGGCATCCGGGAGCGCGTGCGCATCGTGGAGGGCGACGGCCGGGACACCGGCGCGCACTTCCTCCCCGGCACCTTCGACGTCGTGCTGTGCCACGGCGTGCTGATGTACGTGTCCGAGCCGGATCCGCTGCTCGCGGGCCTGGCCCGGGTGCTCGCCCCGGGCGGGGTGCTGTCGCTGCTGGTGCGCAACGCCGACGCCCTGGCGATGCGGCCGGGCCTGTCGGGTGACTGGGACACCGCGCTGGCGGCCTTCGACTCCCCCGCCTACACCAACCGCATCGGCGTCGAGGCCCGCGCGGACCGGCTGGAGGCGCTGACGGCGACGCTCGCCGGGATCGGCGCTCCGCTGCAGGCCTGGTACGGCGTGCGGGTCTTCACCGACCTGGCCCCCGACGGGGCCCCGCCGCCCTCCGGCGCCGAGCTGGAGCGCCTGCTGGCCGCCGAGGACCGGGCCGGGCGCACCGACCCGTACCGCGCGGTGGCGGCGCTGCTGCACCTGTGCGGCGTGCGCGGCGGACAGTAGCGCGGCGGGCAGCAGAGAAGAACGGACGAACGTGCGAAGACCGCCGGCCGGGCCCCGGAAAGGGGC
>NZ_BNBL01000010.1 GCF_014655595.1 Streptomyces griseocarneus
TCAGTCAGCTCATGACGACGCACCACGACCAGACAACGCGCTCACCGACTTTGCGGACACGCCCTAGTAGCCGCGGCCGCCACCGCCGTAGCCGCCCTGGTGGCCACCGCCGCTTCCGCCGCCGTAGCCGCCCCTGCCTCCGCCGCCGCTGGGCTTGGCGTTGGCCACGTTGACCTTGAGGCGGCGCCCGTCGAGTTCCTGCTCGTTGAGGCCGTTGATCGCCGCGTCGGCCTCGCCGGCGGAGCCCATGGTGACGAAGCCGAAGCCCCTGGACCGGCCCGTGTCGCGGTCGCGCATGATGATGGCGTCGAGGACCTGGCCGAACTCCGCGAACGCCTGCCTGAGCGTGTCGTCCGTCGTGTTCCAGCCCAGGTTGCCCACGTACAGCTTTGTCGTCATGGCCGGTCTCTCCTCAGGTGATCCACGGGTGATCCACGTGCTGATCCACAGGGCGCCGGAGGCAACACTCCCAGGAGTTCGGCGTTCGCGCCACGGTGCGGTGCCCAACCGAACTCGTCGCACCCGAGAGGTTTTGCCGAACGGTCGACCACCCGTCGTCCCTGGCCGGATAGCGTCCAGGCATCCATTGATCGCGATGCGGACTCCTCCCGGATGACCGGAGGGGCCCGTGAGGAGGCATGCCATGAGTGTGGTCGACCTGGTCCGGACCGCGGACGCGCTGCCGGAGGCGTGGAGGTCCCGTGCGCTGGCCGAGGTGGGAACGGCCCGCGTCAAGGTGCTGCGCATGGACGCGCTGCCGGTCGAGGAGGAGGCGCACGGCGTCACCGAGGTGCTGCTCGTGCTCGACGGCCGGTTGGAACTGACGGTGGAAGGCCTCGAGGTGACGGTGGGGCCGGGGGAGATGTACGAGGTGGTGGCCGGCACCCGGCATGCCGTCCGCGCCGGGAGCCGAGGAACCCTGGTGATTGTGGAAGTGCCCGAGGAGTAGGGGCGGTTCAGGCCGGCCCGGCGGGCGCGGGCGCCGTTGGCGGACGGTCTATCGCGTCGGCGGCTTGGGGAAGTCGGTCGGGAAGCCGGTCGGAGCGCCCGGCAAGTCGGTCGGAAAGCCGGTGGGGAAGTCGTCCGGCGGGCCGCTGGGGAGCGGGGGAAGCGAGGGCATGGAGGGAGGCGCCGGGGCTGCCGGGGGCGCCGGAGACTCAGGTGACGTGGGGGACGAGGGTGACGCCGGCGGCTTCATGTCCCGGGTCCTCTCGAACACGTCCGTCATGATCTGCGTGGTCAGGGAGAACACGGCCGTAGCCGCCAAGCACAGCAGCGTGGCGAAGGCCAGAAAGCCCAGCTGCAGACGGAACTTGCCCCGGGTCCCGCGGTCGCCCGGCGGCAGGGCCGTCGCCAGGTCCGGCCGGCCCTGCGGGTAGCGCACGGGGACGACGTCCCCGTCGAAGACCGTCGAGGGCCCGTCCTCCTCGAAGCGCAGCGTCCGGCCGTCCGGGGTCGTGAACTCGTACGCGTGGCTGACCGTGCTGTTCGTGTGCTGGTGCAGGCCGCGTCGCCACGTCGCCGTGGTCACGAACGTCCGCAGGCAGCGCCCCTCGACGGTCACGCCCCTGTACCAGGCCTCATTGAGGCGTCGGCGCCGTACGATCACGCGGGCCGCGGCGGCGAGCGCACCGGCCGCCATGAGCCCGGGGACGGCCGGGAGGATGTACTGGATCACGAGCACCTCGATAGGCGGGACGGCGGCGCGCTGGTCCATACCAGGCTGTAAGTGATCTTGCCGTCCCGTGTCGTCGCGATCAAGGCATATCCGCGACGGCGTACGCCCGCTGAATTCGATGGCGATCGGCGCGCGGCGTGTGCGCATACTGCGGTTCATGACTGCTGTGGACAAGCCTTTGCTGACCGTCGGCGGAAATGACGCCGAGCTCACCGAGCGGCTCGAGAGCGAACTCGACGCGTTCAACGACGCGGCCACCGGCGGCGTCGCCCACGACGAGTTCTCGGTGCGGGCCACGGGCGACGACGGCGAGCTGATCGGCGGCCTCACCGCCTGGACATGGGGCGGGCTGTGCGGGATCCAGCTGCTGTGGGTGCGGGAGGACCGCCGCGCGGACGGCTGGGGCACGAAGCTGCTGCGCGAGGCCGAAGCCGAGGCCGTACGGCGCGGCTGCGACCGCATGACCGTCTCCTCCTACACCTTCCAGGCGCCGGGCTTCTACGAGCGTCACGGGTACGCGGAAGTCGGCCGCGTGCCGGGCATGCCCGGCGGGCACGCCGACGTCTACCTGTTCAAGGTGCTGACCGCCGGCCGGTGACGAAGGAGGGGCCCTCCATGACCACGACCACCTCGCACGTCCGTCGCGCGGAAGTCCCGCGCGAGACGCGGACCGGGAAGGACTTCTCCAAGCCGCACTACGCCTCGGCGTTCGAACTCCCCGCCCCCGGCGCCGCCACGTCCATGACGCCCGAACAATGGGCGCGGGCCGTCTTCGAGGGTGCTCCCCCTCCACTGCGAAGGGTGTTGTCGTTCGGGTGGCGACGGGCGCTGGGGCTCAGGATGGCGCCAACGTCCCCCCAGTGCGTCCTGGGGTGGCACGTCGCGGAATCCGGACCCCGGTCGGTCGTCCTCGAAGCGCGTTCGCCTCTCATGGCCACCCGTAACACCGTGCTGGTGCGGGAGGCGAGCGTCGTGTGGGTCACCCTCGTCCGCTTCCACCGGCCTCTCGCCCGCCCCGTCTGGGCCGTGGCCGCCCCGGTCCACCACACGGTCGTCCCCTGGCTGCTGAAGCGTGCCCTCGCCCGGGCGGCGGCCTGACAGAGGCCGGCGGGCCCGGCCGTCCCTGACGGGGCGTCCGGGCTGCCGGTCCGGCGCGCCAGAGCTGTGCGGGTCGCTACTCCCTGTGGTGCGCCGCCTGCAGCACCAGGGCGATCCTCGACCGTATCCAGCGGAACAACTCCTGACCTGGAGTCGTGGCAGCCGACTGCAGCACTTTGGTGATGTAGGCATCCGTGGATTCCTGGCCTGCCATCCAGCGATGCCCTGATGCGATGATCGCCGATTCACGCTCAGGCATGACGGTTCCCCCAACCTGTCTCTAGATGCCCATCGACTCTAGTGAGCCGCGAGCGGGGCTCGCTCGGTTTGCAGCATCTTCGCTGTTTCTTACCCTGCCCGGGCCGCCGTCACCCGGGCGTTCGCCGCCCGCCTGCGGCGATAAAGTGGAATATTCGCCGCCGTAGTCAATTCCTGAGGGCATTGGAAACGCCGAACAAGGATGCGAACACCCATACGTATGTTTCGGGCACCTTCGCCCTCGACAGATCCCCGGGATTCGGCGCGTCGATAATCAGGACCCCCTGGAGCTCGTCCCCCGCCCATGCCCCATGGGCGATGATGGATTTGTAGCCGCTCCCCAGCGTGAAGTTCAAATTCGCATCGGGATCCTGGATGTCCTTCGTATATACCGGGACTTTCTGCCCCATCGCATGTCGCAGGTTACGAAATTCATCGGAACCGTTGGCGAACTCCACCGGCGTCCCGTTCGGTCCGCCCGAGACCACCTCGCGCTTCAGGCGCTCGTTCTCCTGGTCGTACGAGTAGAACGAGCACCGCGCCCCGTCGCCCAGGCTCTCCGCCAGCAGCGGTGCCAGGCGCTCGTGAATCTGCCCCACCTTCGCCTGCGCATCGCCCGGCTTCGTGATGCTCTCGCCGATGTAATCGATGATCGGCGCCAGGAGTGCCTCCCGGCGCGCTCTCTCCTGGATCCGCGACTTCTTGTGCAGCCAGAACCCCCAGAGCGGAGGGGCTGTCGCCAGCAGCGCCATGAGGACAATCAGGGCAACCGTCACCGTGCCGTGGGTGCCCTTGGCTATCCAGCCGATGATCAAAATCGCGCCGGGGGGCAGGACGGTGAATGCAAGGATGAGCATGTCCTGCTTTTTGGAGCCGCTCTGGAGATCGGGCATTACACCTTCTTCGGGGGGTTTTCGATTATCCCTGGTGAGGATTTACGCTTCGGGCGGCATCATTATCCCGAACCCCTTCCCTGCCCAGTCGGTACAGTCACCGTTTTTGTGACGTGAGGGCCAGAGCTTGCAGCAATTTGGGGGCGCAATTCGTCGGCGGTGCGCCGTGGTCCCGAGGGTGCGCCCGGTCGGCAGGGCCATATGCCTCGCGGAGCGGACCGGACATAGGTGAGAATGTTCCCTGCTCACCCCTGACCAGGAGATTCATGCACAAGCGTCTTACCCCGCTCGCCCTCTGCCTCGTGGCTGCCGCCGTTCTCGGCACCTCGGCGTGCGACTCGTCCGGCGACAGCCGTGCGAACGGCCCCTCTGCCGCACCGTCCGGCGCGTCCGCGCCCGCCGGCGCCGCGCCCTCCGCGAGCCCG
Organism: Streptomyces griseocarneus; assembly: GCF_014655595.1. GTDB lineage: Bacteria > Actinomycetota > Actinomycetes > Streptomycetales > Streptomycetaceae > Streptomyces > Streptomyces griseocarneus. Next base: position 4,353 of record NZ_BNBL01000010.1, read on the forward strand.
TCGTCCAGCCCCGCGAAGGTACGTACGTTGACCGGCATCATGTCGAAGCTCTACGTCCGGTCCGTCCGGAAGAACTACCCGGACGTGGACCACATCAGCGACGACTCGCTCATCACCTACGGCAATGCCATCTGTGTTGCCCGGAGCACGTCTCCCGACGCCTTCGGCAAGCAGGCCAAGAAGACCATGCAGGACCTCGGCACCACGCCGACGCAGACCGCGCACATCCTGGGCAGCGCGGACGCCTTTTGCCGGTAGGCGACTTGGCGCTCGGTGCTCAGGGGGCGGCAGCTACGGGTTGGGCTGCCGCCGCCCGCGCCAACGTTCCGGCCTTGATGCGGGATATGAGGGGGCGGAGTTTGGCTGGGGTGGTCGTGACGATCACGTTCGGGGCGTCGCTCTCGCGGAGGTGGATCGTTCCGGCTCCCACCGTGGCGATGTACAGGCAGGCGTCGCCCTCGCCGCTGTAGGAGGACTTCTGCCAAAGGAGGGTGGACATCATCATTCTCCTTACAGGGACTGCATGATGCTGCGGATCACGTCGCGTGACTGGCTCACCGGGAGAGCGATCGCCTCCATGCGATCGAGCACGACGCGATATCGCGCGAGTTGCGCATCCGAGTCGAGGAAGACGGAACCCACCTCGGTGTCGAGATGCACGGTGTCGAGCTGATGCACGGGTCCGGTCGCATACAGGATGGATTGACCGGCGCCGGGAAAGTCGCCGGCGTCGAAGGGGATGACACGCACTGTGATGTGTTCCTGCTCGGACATCTTGAGGATGTGCTGAAGCTGGCTGGCTGCCGTGGATGCCCCTCCAAAGCGCATGCGTAGCGCTGCCTCGTGGATCACCGTCGCGCAGGGAGTCGGCTTGTCCCGGTAGAGGACCGCCTGCCGCTTGATGCGGTGGGAAACGCGGTGCTCCACCTCGGGCGGTGAGAGCTCGGGGACGACCTGGCGAAAGATCGCACGTGCGTGTTCCGGGGTCTGGAGCAGGCCGGGTAGATGGGCCACGTATGCCCCGCGCAATGAGGTCGCATGGTGTTCGAGTTCAGCGAGGTTCAGCAGGCCGGCGGACAGAATGCCTCGGTACTGCTCCCACCAGCCGCGTTTGCGCTCACCCGTCATTCCGGCGAGTGCATCGATCAAGGCATGGTCGGAGCATTCGTAGTTCCTGGCCAGTGCTCGTACGCGGTCCGCGCTCACCCCGATACGGCTGGCTTCGATGTTGCTGATCTGCGCCTGGTTGGTGCCGAGCAGTCTGCCTGCCTCGGTCGAGGACATGTCCGCGCGTTCACGCAGCTTTCGTAGCTCGGCGCCGAGGCGGAGTTGACGTCCGGTCGGGTTGCTTCTGACGGGCATGCACTGTCCCTCTGTTCGTACGCGCTACGCAGGCGTCACCCATGGGAGTGGTGGCTGAATCAATTGGGCGCTTACGGCTCAATATCTTCAGCGGTAGCGCTACGGTCTCAGCCAACCGCTTCACGCCAACTCCACCTCCCGCCAGGAGACTTCCATGGCCACCGTATCGCCGTCACAGCCCTGGACGTACACCCTCGAACTGCCGCACGATCCCCGCTCGCCGGGCGTGGCCCGCCTCGCGCTGCGGGCCGTGCTCGACAGTCACGGCATGTCGGAAATCGCCGAGACGGCCGAGCTGTTGGCCTCCGAACTCGTCACCAACGCGTACGTGCACACCGAGGGCCCCTGCTCCCTCCGGCTGCGCGGGCGGGAGGGTGAACGCGTGCGCGTGACCGTGTGGGACACGAGTCCGGTCGTTCCCTCGGAGAGGGCGGCGGGGCCGGACAGTGAGGCCGGTAGAGGGCTGATGCTCGTGCGGGAGTGGGCCGACGACTGGGGGAACTCCACCTCTCATCACGACGGCAAGTCGCTGTGGTTCGAGCTGATGTGCCCGGGGCGCAGTGCGGCGTGCGGGGAGTGTGTGGCGCTGGGGGCCGCGCAGCGGCGGGCCGTGGATGGTGGGGGCAGGCGGAAGGCCGTGGACGCGACCGTCGCCGTGCGGCGGCACGTGCTCGACGCCCACCTCGAGGACGGGACCGAGACCGAGGGCGGTGCGTGGTGAGAGCCAAGTGTGCGCACCCGCAGGGGTGGACGCAGACCGGGGCCGGGGCCGGAGCGTGGCGGTGCGAGCGGTGCGGGACCCGGCGGTTCACGCATTACGCGTCGCTGCGGCCGCCGGGGTTGCCCGCCGCCGTCACGCCGAGCCCCGCCGCCCGCCGCGCCGCCGACCGTGCGGCGGCGCGGAACGTGGCCGGAGCCTGGGCCCGGCCCCGGCGGCCCCGCTGGGCCTCGTACGCCGGCAAAAATGCGTGGCACGCCTGCTTCACTGCCGCCACGGCAGGGTGAGCCAGGGGCTGTCCGGGTTCTCGGCGGCGTCCATGAGGATGCGGTGGGGTTCGAGGACGCTGGTGTACCAGGAGCCGAATTCCTCGGTGTCGAAGCGCATGACGCGCCCGAGCGCGTAGCCGGCCGAGAAGTCCGCCCACGAGGTGTGGTGTTCCCGGCTCAGCGCGCCTGCCCGCCGGATCGCCTCCTCCGCCGCGGCTTCCGAGCAGAGCCGGGCGCCCAGGCCCCAGCGGGCGAAGCTGACGGCGCGGCCGTAGTCGTAGGCGAGCGCGCTGCGTACGTAGCCGTCGGGCTCGATCAGGCCGTCGGCGCGGAAGCGGGCCTCGTAGCGGAGGATGCGGCCTATGAGGGGCTGGATCACGGCCTCGTCGAGGGGCCGTTCGTCCAGCTGGTCGAGTATTTCGGTGCAGGCGCGGCGCCAGGTGTCCGCGTCGAGGTGCGTGTCCGTGCCGCGGGAGAGCTCGCGGCGGACGCGGAGGGCGAATTCGGGTTCCCCGGGGCTGTTGCGGCCTTCCAGCAGGGCGTCCATCTGCTCCTGCCAGGCCTGAGGGGTGGTGGTGGCCCATCCGTCGCGCAGGATCTCGGCGTCGCGCTCGTAGTCGTCGTAGACGTCGCCGAGGTCGTTCCACAGCACGCCGTTGCGTACGGACAGGTGGGCTCCGCAGGCCAGCGCGTGGGCGAGGGGGCCGGTGCGGTAGCCGGTGGCCTTGGTGAGGAGGGAGACGGGGCGGTCGCCGAGCAGGTGGCGCTTCGCCGTGCGCTTCCAGCGGCGGACGTCCCAGGGGCCCGAGGTCAGGAGCATGGCGGCGGGTGTGCCGGGGTTGACGTGCAGGGAGAAGCGGCGGCCCGGCCAGTCGTGGGCGAGGTCGTGCAGCGACGTGCGGACGGCGACGAACTGGGCCCGGCGCGGCAGTCGTTCTCCCGCCGTGCGGACCACGATGCACCAGTTGCCCTGGCCGTCCTCGTAGGGGATCCACGCGGGCCGGCCGCCCGAGGCGTCCCTGTGGTCCTTCGGCAGGTACAGGAACAGGTCCGCTTGCGCGAGGACGCGCAGATAGCGCGCCCGGTCGCCGGCCTTCGCCGCGTCGTGCAGGTCTCGCTCGATCCGGGTCGGCGGCGACCACGACCGGGACGCCGCCATCGCACGTGGTTTCGAAGTGCTCACGGGCTCCGACTGTACGACCCCGCCGGTGACGGCATGTTCGCGGTTCTCCCACGCGCCGCCCGCCGCCTCCCGGGTATGGCCCAGAGGCGTTCTTCCCCATGGATCGGGCCAGTGGGACACTCCCGCTATGGGTGCGTTGAGGCGCATACGTCTTTCACGGCGTCATTCCCGGGGTCTTTCCCGGCGTCTTTCCGGACGTCTTTCCCGGGCGCGGTACGCGGCGGGTGCCGCCGCGCTCACCGGCGCGGCCGTCATGGCCGTCGCGGGCTGCGAGCCCGTCGGCGGGCTCGACGCCGTGACCGTCGCCGTCACCACGCAGAAGCTGGCCGCCGGCGCGCTCGACCACGAGGGCGTGAAGACGGCCTGGCTGAACTGCCACGGCAAGGCCGAGAACGGCGGCCCGGACGGCGGCGGTGCCACCCAGCCCGTGACCGTCGTCGGCGTCGACTGCGAGGGCCGCACGGACACCGGCAAGAAGATCATCGTCTTCGGCAGGGTCACCGGCATCACCGGCCAGTCCTGCGTACGCGGCCTGCTCACCGCCAAGGTCGACGGGCGCACGGTGTTCTCGCTGAGCGTCCTCGGCGACTGCGGTCACACGGGCGGGGACAAGCCGCCCGGTCAGCCGAAGCCGCCGGACGGGCCCAGGCCGCCGGACGGGCCGAAGCCCCCGTCGGGCCCGCACGTCCCGGCGCCCGGCCCCTCGGCGAGCTGCACCGACAAGGCGCCGGTGCAGGGCAAGTGACGGGCCGGGTCATCACGCCCGTACGGACGGACCGGTAACATCCGGACCGTACGAGCCGATGACCCGGGAGGAGCCCACCGGTGGCGGGAGAACCGCAGGCCGACTGCCTGTTCTGCAAGATCGTCTCGGGTGATGTGCCCGCGACGGTCGTCAAGGAGACCGAGACGACCCTCGCGTTCCGCGACATCAATCCCCAGGCGCCCGTGCACTGCCTGGTGATCCCCAAGGTGCACTACCCCGACGCCGGCTCCCTCGCCGCCGCCGCGCCCGAGATCGCCGCCGACGTGCTGCGAGAGGCCGGCGAGGTCGCCCTCCAGGAGAACGGCGACAAGGGCTTCCGCATCGTCTTCAACACCGGCGCCGGCGCCGGGCAGACCGTCTTCCACGCGCACGCCCACGTCCTCGGCGGCCGTGGCTTCAACTGGCCCCCGGGATAACCCCTTGTCCGTCCGCGAACTCGTCGTCCTCGGCACCGCCAGCCAGGTGCCCACCCGGCACCGCAACCACAACGGCTACGTCCTGCTCTGGGACGGCGACGGCCTGATGTTCGACCCCGGCGAGGGCACCCAGCGGCAGATGCTGCGCGCCGGGGTGGCCGCCCACGACATCAACCGGATCTGCGTCACGCACTTCCACGGCGACCACTCCCTCGGCCTCGCCGGGGTGATCCAGCGCATCAACCTCGACCGGGTGCCGCACCCCGTCACCGCGCACTACCCCGCCAGCGGCGAACGCTTCTTCAAGCGGCTGCGGTACGCCACGGCCTACCGCGAGACGGTCAAGCTGGTCCAGGAGCCGGTGGCGGGCACGGGCGCGGTGCTGGCCGACACGCCGTCGTACGTCCTCGAGGCGCGCCGGCTCTCGCACCCCGTGGAGTCCTACGGCTACCGCCTCGTCGAGCCCGACGGGCGCCGGATGCTGCCGGAGCTGCTGGCGGAGCGCGGCATCAGCGGTCCGGACGTCGGCCGGCTGATGCGCGAGGGCGCGGTCGGCGGGGTCAGCCTGGACGAGGTGAGCGAGGTGCGGCGCGGGCAGCGCTTCGCGTTCGTGATGGACACCCGGCTGTGCGACGGCGTCCACCAGCTGGCCGAGGGCTGCGACATGCTCGTCATCGAGTCGACCTTCACGGACGAGGACGAGGCCCTGGCCACCGAGCACGGCCACCTGACGGCGGGCCAGGCCGGCCGGGTCGCGGCCGCGGCGGGTGTACGGCATCTGGTGCTCACCCACTTCTCGCAGCGCTACGACGACCCGTCGGTCTTCGAACACCAGGCGCGGGCGGCGGGCTTCGACGGCGAGCTGACCGTCGCCCGGGACCTGATGCGCGTACCGGTGCCGAAGCGGCGCTGAGCGGTCCGCGTGACTCCGGCGTACTGGATGGCCGGACGGACGGCCGGGCGGCCGGGCGCGTGGCGGAAAGCGGGGTTGCGGCTTCGCGCGCGCCTGCCACCATGTGCACCATGAGCGAGCAGGGGGGACCGGATCCGGCCCGTGCGCGTGACGCGGCCGATCTGGTGGGGCTGATGCGAGAGCTGCGGGACCGTTCCGGGCTCACCTACCGCCAACTTCAGGAGCGGGCCGCCGAACAAGGGAGGGTGCTGCCGCGCAGCACCATCTCCGCCGCCCTCGCCAGGACCGCCGTGCCGCGCGCCGAGGTCCTCGAGGCCCTGGTGACGGCATGCGGCGACGAGCCGCGGCTCGGGGCGTGGCTGGAGGCCAGGGAGCGGATCGCCGGGCAGGAGCGGGGCGTTCCGGGTGGTGATGGTGATGGTGATGGTGATGGTGATGACGGCGGTGATGGCGGTGACCGCGGTCACGGCGGGACGGCCGTGGATACCGCCCCGGCGGTGGGACGGACCGGGCGCAGACGGAGATGGCGCGGCCTGCCGGGGGCGGCGTTACGGCCGCGGCTGATGTGGCTGCCGATGGCGGCGGCCGTGCTGGCCCTCGGCTACGGGGCGTTCGGCGTGGTGCTGCCGCGGACGAACGGCGACGAGCGGTCGTCCGCCAGGACGAGCGCGGCCGAAACGCTGCGGGACCACGGCGGCCCGTTCAGTCTCTTCGAGGCGCGGAGCACCAAGGGCGCGACGATCGCGAGCGTGGGGTACCGCTACTGGGACACCGGAGACGGGTGGTACGGCATCGAGTATGTGATGCCGCAGTCCCGGGACGACCGCGACGCGTACGACGACGGCTGGGGCGGTCGGCTGATCATGCACTACGAGGACAGCCGCGGCAGTCACACGGCCGCCCTGGTCGACAACCCCGACGGCGCACAGGACGTCGGCAGGAACGGCGTTCGTTACGGCCTGAAGAACGTGTGGTTCGAGGTCTGCGACTCCAACGGGCGGGAGCTGCACAGCTGCCAGCGGCTGCGCAAGGCCCGGACCCGGACCTGAGGTCCGGGCCGCGGGTCGCGGGCCGCTGGTCGCTGGACCGCGCCGAGCCGGGAGGGCTTACGGCAGGTAGTACATCGGGTTGGGGAGCTTGTACGTGCGGTCGGCGTAGCCGCCCTTGAGGTCGCTGTGCTGGTCGCCGAAGTTGGCGACGATGTCGAAGCCCTTGGACTCGATGTACTTGCGGGTGCCCGACTTGTACTCGACGGTGGTGCACTTCGCGCCGCACGGGAGGTAGGCGGGCGGGTTCTGCTTGTTCTTCAGGAAGAAGTGCCCGGTGTCGGCCACGGGCTTGTAGCCGACGTTCTTGAGGTTGCGGGCGCTCCACTCGCGCTGGTGCTCGCCGCGGCCGGTGACGTAGAAGACCTCGATGCCCTGGGACTTGGCCCAGTTGACGAGCTTCGGCATGCCGAAGACGGCCGCCATGTCGGTGGACTTCAGGTACGCGTCCTGCGACTCGGGCGTGAAGTGGAAGCCCACCTGGAGCTCGTAGTTGTACGTCAGCAGCGTGGTGTCGTCCAGGTCCAGCACGATGGCGGGCTTCTTCGCGCCCTTCTTGGCGTGGGCGCGGTTCTTGACGACCTTCTCGAGCTGGGCCTTGGCCTTCTTCTCGATGTCGGCGACCTGCTTGGCGTAGTTGCTGTCCGGCGAGGCGTAGTGCTGGCCGGAGGCGTCGACCGTGTCGCCGTAGAAGGCCTTGATCTTGTCCTGGACCTGGGTGAGGTTCGGGATCCCCTTGTCCGTGCGGGGCACCGAGTGGTCGGCCGAGGCCGCGCCGGCGGTGTAGAGGCCGGCGCCGACGGCCAGCGCGGCGGTGGCCGCGGCGATGCGCACGCGGGTGGACTTGAGGGAGAGCGACACTTTAGTGACTCCTGGGTAACAAGGAAGGTGCAGCGCGAAGCTAAGGCGCTCGACACGTGCCGGTCAAGGGTCCTCTACGCGCGGAGAAAGATCCTTGGGCGTACCGTGACCATGTCGGACAACGCAGCGACGAGAAGGGTGGGGCGCTGACCATGGCGCAGGAAGTTCGCGGAGTCATCGCACCGGGGAAGAACGAACCGGTCCGGGTCGAGACGATCGTCGTACCGGACCCGGGTCCCGGCGAGGCCGTGGTGAAGATCCAGGCGTGCGGCGTGTGCCACACCGACCTGCACTACAAGCAGGGCGGCATCAACGACGACTTCCCCTTCCTCCTCGGCCACGAGGCCGCGGGCGTGGTCGAGTCCGTCGGCGAGGGCGTCAGCGAGGTCGCCCCCGGCGACTTCGTCATCCTCAACTGGCGGGCCGTCTGCGGCCAGTGCCGCGCCTGCCTGCGGGGCCGCCCGCAGTACTGCTTCGCCACGCACAACGCCAAGCAGAAGATGACCCTCACCGACGGCACGGAGCTCTCGCCCGCCCTCGGCATCGGCGCCTTCGCCGAGAAGACCCTGGTCGCCGCCGGGCAGTGCACCAAGGTCGACCCGGCCGTGTCCCCGGCCGTCGCGGGCCTCCTCGGCTGCGGCGTGATGGCCGGCATCGGGGCCGCGATCAACACCGGCGGCGTGGGGCGCGGCGACTCCGTCGCCGTCATCGGCTGCGGCGGCGTCGGCGACGCGGCCATCGCAGGCTCCCGCCTGGCGGGCGCGGCCCGCATCATCGCCGTCGACGTCGACGACCGCAAGCTCGAGATGGCCCGCGGCATGGGCGCCACCCACACCGTCAATTCGCGGACCACGGACCCCGTCGAGGCCATCCGCGAGCTCACCGGCGGCTTCGGCGCCGACGTCGTCATCGAGGCGGTCGGCCGCCCCGAGACGTACGAGCAGGCCTTCTACGCGCGCGACCTGGCCGGCACCGTGGTCCTGGTCGGCGTGCCGACGCCCGACATGAAGATCGAGCTCCCGCTCCTGGACGTCTTCGGCCGGGGCGGCGCCCTGAAGTCCTCCTGGTACGGCGACTGCCTCCCCTCGCGGGACTTCCCCATGCTGATCGACCTCCACCAGCAGGGCCGCCTGGACCTCGGCGCGTTCGTCACGGAGACGATCGGACTCGACGACATCGAGAAGGCGTTCGAGCGCATGCACACGGGTGATGTGCTGCGGTCGGTGGTGGTCTTCTAACCCGGCACGTGGGGGCGGGCCGGCGTGGCGGCCCGCCCCGCGTTCCGGCTTTCGGAGGGGGCCGAGAGGCCATGGGGGAGGGGTGGAGCGGGGTGGAGCGGCGGGCTCGGACTCGGAGGGGTGTCGAGGCGGCAGCGCGGGCGGCGATGGCCACCTGCGTGGCTGGCGCCCTCGCCGGCTGCATCGCAGGGGAAGCCCGTCCCGCGGAGCGCACGCCCGGCCCCGCGGGAGCCGAAGTCACCGTGATCCGCGGCGACAGGACGTACCCCCTGACCGCCAAGATCACGAACTGGGAGGTGAAGCCGCACCCCCAGGTTCCCGAGCGAGGGAACGCGGTGCACTACGCCTACCGGCTGACCAGGACCGGCACCCTGCCGGAAACCATGGTGCAAATCGAGGCGTGCGCGGTGGACTCGGCGGATGTCGTGCTCCTGTGCGACACCATCAGCGTGCACCAGACACCCGAGACTCCCGTGGAAGACCGCGACTCCTGGATCGGCCCCGGCTCCGATTCCCATCTGTCACGCACGGCCCGCGTCGTCGTCATCCCCGACCAGATGCTCGACGACGGCCACGCCCATGACCCCAAGGACCACGACGGCTACACCCCGCCCCGCCGCCCGGGACCAGGGGACAAGCTGCGCACTTTCGGTGCGCGGTGACATCGGCGAGCTGACCTTGGCGGTCAGCCCAGCCGCGCAGCGGCCCGGGCGAAGCCCGGCACTCCACCGGGGGCTAGAGCAGCTTGTCGGCGTCGTCGAGTTCGTAGCCCCACCTGTCGCCTATCGCCGAGTGCCGCGGCGTGCGGCAACAGCCTCGGTGTACAACTCCCGCGTCAGGTCCTCGGGACCGATGCCGAGCTCGGCCAGCACGGAGCGAAGGTCGTCGAGTGCCTCGACGACGTCGGCCTCGTCCACCAGGGTCTCCAGCTCCAGGAACGTGCCGTCGATCTCCGGCACGCGAACAAGCGTCGCCAGCATTCGCCGGCCGACGGCCTCGACATCGTAATTCCGGCACCGTTTCTCGAATGCGATCACGGGCCGATACCCAAGGCCGAGCAACATCGCGTGTACGGCGGCGGCGTTCGCCACCTCGGTCTCGTGCTCGGGCTTGGACCCGGAAGCCTCCTCGACCACGGCATCCTTGAAGGTCAGCACCGTCCGGGTGGCGTCGGCGCCGTGCACAGTGCGTAGGCGGAGCTCCTGGTCGGCCTTCTGCAGGGTCTTGTCCGGCCGGTCGTAGTAGGTGTCCTTGTACACCTCGAAGCGGGCGGTGGCACGCTCGTCGAGTTGCCGCATGACCGCCTCGGGAGCGTGCACTCGGGCCTTCAATTCCGCCTCGATCACACTTGCCTCTTCCAATTCAGACCGTGCGGTCGGCCCCCTGCACAACCGCCTCGAACATCCTTCTGAAGCCCCGGAACAAAGGGCCGTTCGGCGTCTCCATTACCTTGTACGTCGCCGATTCGTGCCCCTCCCAGCCGGCGTCGAAGGCACCGACGAACATGGTGCTGTCCATACGGATGAGCCGCCAAGTGGGCAACATGCCGTATCGGTACACCTGGATGTCACAGGTGCCGGCCAGCTCGCGCAATCTCGTCTCTGCCCAGAGGACGCCGCTCGCCAGCGACTCAGTACTCTCGCCGATCTCCGCGGCCCGCTGCACCAGGGACTCCGAGTCAGGGCCCAGGAGCAGAACGCGCACCCGCAAGCCCGTACCGCCCTGATCGCGAGGGAGACAGGCGCGCAGAAGCGAGTCGTTCAATCCGATCAGCCCAAGGCCACGCACGGCGAGGACGTCCAGCTCTTCGGCTTCGCAAGCGTGTTGCTGGATCTCCTGAGCGGCCGAGCCCTGAGCGGAGTACACCCGGACGACCTCGGGAAACGCCGCAAGGTCAAAGGCAACGCCGCCGCTCCGTTTCTCGCGTCCCGGCAGCCGGCCCGAGAAGGTGACGGGCGTCGTCAGGCATGCACAGGCCGTCTGCAATGCGCTCGTAGACATCGAGCCGCGCCACCTCGCGTCGCCCGTTGATGATCTCGTTCACACGCGCCTGCTGCATACCCACTGCTGTGGCGATACGCGCCTGACTCGCACCGGCGTACTGCTGGACGTAGCGGAACACGGCCCCAACGTTCCGTGCGCGCAACGCCTGCCGGACTTCCGCTCGCTCCCAGGCCCAGCTGGGCATTTCAACCGGCACCAGTGCTGGCGGCATCAAGCCTCCTGTCCACGCAGGAAGTTATCGCACGGTGAGATTACCGGTCGGATATGGGCTGGGCAGGCAGTCTCGGCGAATCCTGGCAGCGACCTGCCGGACTCTTCCCGAAGACGCCGGAGTTCGAAGTGAGAACAGACCCGAAGGGAAGCATCGTGCACGACAACCCCAGCCCGCCGGAGGCGATGACGTACCGCGAAGGTACGTACGTGATCGACACGCGCAGCGGGCGGATGGCACAGGTGATGGGAACCGTGGGCCCGCGGGTACAGCTGCGGCGACCCGGTGGTGGGCGGGAGTGGGAGGTGACGCCCGTGGCGTTGCGGCTGGCGACGCGGGAGGAGCGGGCGGTGGTGTCCGGGTGCGCGGAATGCGTCGCACTGCGGGCCGCGCAGCGGCAAGCCGTGGACGAGGGCGGGACCCAGCAGGCGGTGGAGGCCACGACGGCGGTGCGTCGGCATGTGCGCGAGGTGCACGCGTGATGAGTGTGAGGACCGGGATCAACTGCCCGCATCAGGCGGGGTGGACGCAGTCCGAGGACGGCGTGTGGCGCTGCGCGAGGTGCGGTACGCGGCGGTTCACGGACTACGGGGCCTTGCGGCCACCGGGGTTGCCGGAGGCGAAGGCGCCGAGGCCTGGCGCACGGCGAGCGGCGGATCGCAGGGCGGCGAATTTCATCACGTTCCGCCTGCCGCGTGGCCTCCGGTGGGGCCGCACGGAGGCGGAGTGCCGGGCTTCGCCCGGGGCTGCTCCGCTGCGCTTCGCAGCGGCTAAGTGATTCTGCGCCGCTGTGCGGCTTGGGCGGGGAGGCGCGGGGCTGCGCCCGGGGCCGTCCGCTGGCGCGGCCGGAGTGCGAAGCCCGGCGCCGGGACGGGCACCCCGGACGTAGCGCCCTCAGTGCCGGGCTTCGCCCGGGCCCGCTGCGCTGTGCTGCGCGGTGGGGAGCGGGGATGCGTCCATGCTGAGATCGGTGCGGCCGGCTCTGCCCGGGCGGCAGGCGTTCGCGCATCGTCGGCACAGGCCGAACACTCGGCGTAGTGCTCGCAGTACTGCGGTCATGAGCGTCCCTCCTGGTTCTCCTCGTGCAGGCGGTGGGCCAGCAGGGAGTGGGCCATGGCGCCTCCCGCGCTCACCGCGGAGGCGACGAAGGCGGCTTCCGTCATTTCGTGGGGGGTCGCGCCGGCTTCGGCGGCGCCGCGGGTGTGGGTGTCGATGCAGTAGGCGCAGCGGGTCGCGGTGGCGACTGCCAGGGCGATGAGCTCGCGGTATTTGAGCGGTATCGCGCCGCCGTCGCGGAAGACGGCCGCGTGGAAGGCGAGGAAGGCGTTGGCCTCGGTCTTCGCCAGCTCTCGGACGGCGGGGACGCGTTGCAGGTCGGAGGGGTGTTGGTAGGTCATGAAGTGATGGAATCAGGGTGCCCGCGGCCTGGTCCAAGACCGTTTTGGTCGACGTGCCGACGCGTTCGATATCGTCATGGCGTGGACATGCGCAGGCTCCAGTACTTCGTCGCGGTCGCGGAGGAGGGCAACGTGGGCCGGGCCGCCCGCCGGCTGCTCATGTCGCAGCCGCCGCTCAGCCAGCGCATCCGCGAGCTGGAGGCGGACCTGGGCTGTGCGCTGTTCGTCCGTACTCCGCAGGGCATGACGCTCACCCCGCCCGGCGAGGTGCTGCTGGAGGAGGCGCGCCGGCTGTTGGAGGGTGTCGAGCGTGCCCGCGACCTGGTGCGCCGGGCGGCCGGGCAGCGGGTGCTGCGCGTGGGTGTCGTCGGCCCCGGTGAGGCTGCGCTGTCGGCATCCATGGCGCACGCCTTCACGCGGCGACACGACGATGTCGAGGTCACTCTGGTTCAGGGCGATCTGAGCGATCCGACCGTCGGGCTGCCGGCCGGGAACGTGGATGCGGCGATCACCTTCACCCCCTTCACCCGGACCGGCCTGTCCACACGCACCGTGCGACAGGACCGGTGCTACGCCGCCGTGCCGGCCTCCAGCCCCCTGGCGGACGCCGCCGTTCTCTCCCGTGCGGATCTGCGCGGCCACCTCTCGGTCCGTCTGGCCGACGGCACCGACCCGCTGTTCCGCGCGCACTGGCAGCCCGGCACCTCACTCGAGGGCCCGGTGGTCCGCTCGATGGACGAGTGCTTGCACGCCGTGCTGTGGCGCAAGGCCGTGGCGCTGGTTCCCGAGCAGGTGGTGCGCGGCCATCCGGTCGAGGGCATCGCCTACGTCCCCGTCGGCGACCTGCCGCCGGCCGACCTGGTGGTGGCCTGGCGCCGCTCGGACCGCAACCCGCTCGTCGCCCACTACGTCGACGCCTTCTGTGCCGCCGTCGCGCCCTCTCATCCTTGAGTCCGCCGCGCGGCCCATACGCACGGCGGCCGGGGGCGTTCCGTGGCCGCGATGAGGAGGCCGCCCAGCATCGACATGTTCTTGAAGAAGCCGATCCGCGACTGGGCGCGCTTTCCGGGGTCGGATTCCTTCCAGTACGCGTGGCCCGCCAGCGTCGTGGGGACGAGGCTGGCGGCCAGGACGAGGGCGGAGAGGCGGGGGAGGCGGCCGAGGGCCAGGAGGGCCCCGGCTCCTACGTGGACGGCGCCGTTGAGGCGGACCAGGGTCGCCGCGTCGCTGGGAAGGCCCGGGACGCGGTTCGCGATGGCCAGGGCCACGGGGGCGGCCATGCCGGCCAGCATCTCCGGGTGCTGGATCGTCTGCACGCCGCTGGTGAGGAAGGCCGACGCCAGCAACGGGCGCGCGAGAGGGGTGACCACTGCCATTTCGCGTACGTTCCCGGCGCGGGCCGGGGGGAATCCCCGGCCCGGCGGGATTCGCCCGGTCAGTCGTCGTCCGTCCGTACGGGCTCGACCAGCACCGTGACGATGCGGTTGCGGCGGCCGGCCGCCGCCTCGGCGGTCAGGCGCAGGGCGACCAGCTCGGGGTCCCGGCCCCGCTCGGAGAGCGGGATCTGTGCCGTCGCGCCGGCGATCGGCACCCGGCCCAGGGACTTCGCCAGCAGGCCGCCGACCGTCTCGACGTCCTCGTCGTCGAACTCCTCCAGGCCGAAGAGCTGGCCCAGGTCGCCGAGGTCGAGCCGGGCGGTGACGCGGTAGTGGTCGTCGCCGAGCTCCTCGACGGGCGGCAGCTCGCGGTCGTACTCGTCGGTGATCTCGCCGACGATCTCCTCGAGGATGTCCTCGATGGTGACGATGCCGGCCGTGCCGCCGTACTCGTCGATGACGACCGCGCAGTGGTTGCGCTGCTGCTGCATCTCGCGCAGCAGGTCGCCGGCGTTCTTGGTGTCGGGGACGAACACGGCGGGCCGCATGGCCGTGGAGACCAGCTCGCTCTCGGCGTCGCGGTTGATGTGGGTCTTCCGGACGAGGTCCTTGAGGTAGACGATGCCCACCACGTCGTCCTCGTTCTCGCCGGTTACCGGTATGCGCGAGAAGCCCGAGCGCAGCGCGAGGGTGAGCGCCTGGCGGATGGTCTTGCCGCGCTCGATGACGACGAGGTCCGTGCGCGGCACCATGACCTCGCGGACGAGGGTGTCGCCGAGCTCGAAGACGGAGTGGACCATGCGCCGCTCGTCGTCCTCGATCAGCGACTCCTTCTCCGCCAGGTCCACCATGGACCGCAGCTCCGCCTCCGAGGCGAAGGGGCCCATGCGGAATCCCTTGCCGGGGGTGAGGGCGTTGCCGATGAGGATCAGCAGCCGGGGCACGGGCCCCATGATGCGGGCCAGCGGCAGCAGCACGTACGCCGCCGCGGTGGCGGTGTTCAGCGGGTGCTGGCGGCCGATGGTGCGCGGGGAGACGCCGACGGCCACGTACGAGACGAGGACCATCACGCCGATGGCCACGGTCAGCGCCTGCCAGGTGGCGTCGAACTCCTCCAGGCAGACGTAGGTGACGAAGACGCCCGCGGCCATCTCGCACGCGACGCGCACCAGCAGCGCCACGTTGAGGTAGCGGGTGGGGTCGGCCGCGACGGCCATCAGCCGCGCGCTGCCGCGCCGCCCGGACCGTACGGCCTCCTCGGCCCGGAACCGGGTGGTCCGGGCGAGGCCGGCCTCGGCGCAGGCGGCGAGCCAGGCGACGACGAGCAGCAGGACCGCGGCGGCGATCAGCCGGCCGGTCACGTGAACGTGGGAGCCGGGGAGGGCCCTTCGATGCCGCGCTCGGCGCGCCAGCCGTCGATGATCGCCGCCTGGAGGCCGAACATCTCGGACTTCTCGTCGGGCTCCTCGTGGTCGTAGCCCAGGAGGTGCAGGACTCCGTGGACGGTCAGGAGCTGGAGCTCCTCGTCCATGGAGTGCCCGGTCGGGGCCTCCTGGCCCTGCTTCTTCGCGACCTCGGGGCACAGCACGATGTCGCCGAGGAGGCCCTGCGGCGGCTCGTCGTCGTCCTTGGCCGGCGGGCGCAGCTCGTCCATGGGGAAGGACATCACATCGGTGGGGCCGGGCAGGTCCATCCACTGGATGTGGAGCTGCTCCATGGCTTCTTCGTCGACGACGATGACCGAGAGCTCGGAGAGCGGGTGGATACGCATCCGGCTGAGGGCGTAGCGGGCGACGTCGAGGATCGCCTGCTCGTCGACCTCAGTGCCGGATTCGTTGTTGACGTCGATTGCCATCGTGGTTGCGCTTTACTTTCCGTTGCGGCTGTCGTACTGCTCGTACGCGTCGACAATACGTCCCACGAGCTTGTGCCGGACCACGTCGTTGCTGGTGAGCATGGAGAAGTGGACGTCCTCGACGCCGTCGAGGATCTCCCGCACCTGGCGCAGGCCGCTCTTCGTGCCGCCGGGGAGGTCGATCTGGGTGACGTCACCGGTGATGACGATCTTGGAATCGAAGCCGAGGCGGGTCAGGAACATCTTCATCTGCTCGGGGCTGGTGTTCTGCGCCTCGTCCAGGATGATGAACGCGTCGTTCAGCGTCCGGCCGCGCATGTAGGCCAGCGGTGCGACCTCGATCGTCCCGGCGGCCATCAGGCGCGGGATGGAGTCGGGGTCGAGCATGTCGTGCAGGGCGTCGTACAGCGGCCGCAGATACGGGTCGATCTTCTCGTAGAGCGTGCCGGGCAGGAAGCCGAGCCGCTCGCCCGCCTCGACCGCCGGCCGGGTGAGGATGATGCGGTTGACCTGCTTGGACTGCAGTGCCTGGACCGCCTTGGCCATGGCCAGATAGGTCTTTCCGGTGCCGGCGGGGCCGATGCCGAAGACGACCGTGTGCTTGTCGATGGCGTCGACATAGCGCTTCTGGTTGAGCGTCTTGGGACGGATGGTGCGGCCGCGGCTGGAGAGGATGTTCTGGGTGAGGACCTCGGCGGGGGTCTCGGCCCCCTTCTCCTCGTTCTTGAGCATGGCGATCGAGCGTTCCACCGCGTCCTCCGTCATCGGCGCCCCCGTGCGGAGCACCAGCATCATCTCGGCGAAGAGGCGCTGGACGAGGGCCACTTCCCGCTCGTCGCCCGTCACGCTGACTTCGTTGCCCCGTACGTGGATGTCCGCCGACGGGAAGGCGTTCTCGATGACGCGCAGGAGCGTGTCCCCGGAACCCAGGACCGTCACCATCGGGTGCTTGGCCGGGATCGTGAAGTGGGCGCTCGCCTGCGGTCGTGTGGGTGTCTGAGTCATGGGCCGGCACTGAAGGCCTGCTCATCCCCTCTTTCCTGCGTTCCGGTATCCGAAGAACCTTGGAATACCAAGGGTACGACGGTGCCCCCGTGAGCCCGAAGGCTTTTACGGGTGCCGGAAGCCCAGCGTGGGCACGGCCCGGCGCAGCGGCCAGGGCCGGGGGGCGGCGGGCAGCAGGCCGTCGAGGAAGGCGTAGCGGCGCAGGGTGACGGCGGACTGGTCGTTGAAGGACCGCACGTGCTGCCACCAGGCCGCGATCTCCACCCAGCCGGGCGCGGACAACGACCCCCCGAACTCCTGCACCGACAGCGCGGCGGTCAGCCCCGCGAACGCGAGCCGGTCCGCGAGCGGCCACTCGGCGAGGGTGCCGGTGACGAAGCCCGCCACGAAGACGTCCCCCGCGCCGGTCGGGTCCAGCGCCTCCACGACGATGGCCGGCACCTCGGCGCACTCGCCCGTACGGCCGTCCACCGCGTACGCGCCCCGCTCGCCCATCGTCACCACGGCGAGCGGCACCTTGTCC
Source organism: Streptomyces griseocarneus (assembly GCF_014655595.1). Lineage (GTDB taxonomy): Bacteria > Actinomycetota > Actinomycetes > Streptomycetales > Streptomycetaceae > Streptomyces > Streptomyces griseocarneus. The sequence continues at coordinate 21,496 of NZ_BNBL01000010.1, forward strand.
GCCAGCGCGCGGGCGGCGGCGCGCGGACAGTCGGTGCGGGTGTAGCGCATCGCCTCCTCGGCGTTGGGCAGGAAGGCCTCGCAGTGCTCGAGGTCCGCCAGGTCCGACGGGTCCCACCGGCCGGTGTCGTCCCAGCCCACGTCGGCGAAGACGCGGCTGCCGCGCCGGGCCGCCGTCGCGATCCACTCCTCCTGCTTGCCGGGGACCAGCAGCGCCACGCAGGCCCGGGCGGGGGGCGGGCACTCGGGGGCGGGCTCCTCCGGCGGCGGGGCCTCGTGCCCGTGCGAGACCATCGTCCGCTCGCCCTCGTACGCCATGGAGACGGTGACCGGCGAGTGCCAGCCGGGCACCGTGCGCGACAGGCTCAGGTCGATGCCCTCGCCCCTCGAGAGGCCCTCCCAGCAGTACTCCCCGTACATGTCGTCGCCGAAGGCCGCCGCGAGCGAGGTGCGCAGGCCCAGGCGGGCCAGGGCGGTGGCCATGTTGGCGATGCCGCCCGGGCTGGAGCCCATGCCGCGCGCCCAGGACTCGGTGCCGCGCACGGGGGCGGAGTCAAGCCCCGTGAAGATGATGTCGAGGAAAACGGTCCCGGTCAGGTAGACGTCGGTTGCCGGATCACTTTCCGAACGCAGGTCCGCGAGCGGGTCGAGGACCGGTGCCGCGCCCTCGTTGCGTTCGACGGGGACGCACCCGCCCTGACCGGCTGCCTGCGCTGTGACATGCGGTGTCGTGTGCGGCGAAGAGACCGTCATGCTCGCTCGTTGCTCCTCTCAGGGATGCACGGGTGCGGGTCCGGACAGTGTGCCCGATGCTGCGGTACGTTCCGGCCATGAGGCTGACGATTCTCGGCGGTGGCGGATTCCGGGTGCCGTTGGTGCACCGGGCCCTTCTCGACGACGCCCGGCGTGACGCGCCGGGCCGCTGTACGGAACTCGTGCTGTACGACACCGACTCGACCCGCGCCAGAGTGATCGCGTCCGTGCTGGCCACCCAGGCCGCAGGCGTGCCGCGCGCCCCCGCCGTGCGCATCGCCGACGACCTGGACCAGGCGTTGCGGGGCACGGACTTCGTCTTCTCCGCGATCCGCGTCGGCGGCACGGCCGGCAGGGTGATGGACGAGCGCATCCCGCTCAGCGAGGGGGTGTTGGGACAGGAGACGGTCGGCGCGGGCGGCGTGCTCTACGGCCTGCGGACGGTCCTGGTGGCGCTGGACATCGCCGAGCGGGTGGCGGCGGTGGCCCCGGACGCGTGGGTCATCAACTTCACCAATCCGGCGGGCATGGTGACCGAGGCGATGTCCGCCGTCCTCGGCGACCGCGTGATCGGCATCTGCGACTCGCCGGTGGGCCTGGTGCGCCGCGCCACCCGCGCGGTGGGCGCCGACCCCGAGAGGGTGACGTTCGACTACGTGGGGCTCAACCACCTCGGGTGGCTGAGGACGTTGGAGGTGGACGGGCGGGACCTGCTGCCCGGCCTGCTGACGGACGAGCGGGCGCTCGGCTCCTTCGAGGAGGGCAAGCTCTTCGGCGCCGAGTGGCTGCGGGCCCTGGGCGCGCTGCCCAACGAATACCTGCACTACTACTACTTCCGCCGCGAGACCCTGCGCTCGGTGCGGGAGGCCGCCAAGACCCGCGGCGAGTTCCTCGACCAGCAGCAGAGCGGCTTCTTCCGGGAGGCGGCGGCCACCCCGCACCGCTCGCACGAGCTGTGGGAGCGGACCCGGCTGCAGCGCGAGGTGACGTACATGGCGGAGAGCCGCGCCGCCAGCGGCGGCTGGCAGCGCGACACCTGCGACCTGGACGGCGGCGGCTACGACCGCGTGGCCCTGGCCCTGATGCGGGCCGTCGCGGGCGACGAGGGCACCCGCCTGATCCTCAACGTCCGCAACGGCACGACCGTGCCGGCGCTGGCCCCCGAGGCCGTCATCGAGACGGTGTGCGTCGTGGACGCCAAGGGCGCCCGCCCGCTGCCGTGCGCGCCCCTGCGCGAGGACCAGCTGGGGCTGATGCTGCAGCTCAAGGCCGTGGAGCGGGCCGCCATCCAGGCGGCCGTCCACGAGGACCGCGACGCGGCGCTGCGCGCCCTGGCGCTGCACCCGCTGGTGGACTCCCCGGCGGTGGCGGCCCGCATCCTGGCCCGGGCCCAGGGGGCGAGGTCCGTGGCCACGGTCGGGTAGGGGAGCACCGGGGGAACGTGAAGACGCCGGGCGGGCCGCTCACGCGACCCGCCCGGCTCCCGGACACACCCCGCGCCGTCAGCGCGCGGCCCGCGCCCGCGCGCCGTGCAGCCCCACCGCCGTCAGGACGGCCACCACGGCCACCACGGCCGCGTCCACGCCGAGCCCCAGCCTCACGCCCCCCAGCGTCGCGGAGGCGAAGGACGAGCCGCCGTCCCGCAGGGCGGTGACGTGCGCCGACGCCAGGGCGCTCAGCAGCGGGATGCCGATGGTGATGCCCACCTGCTGCGAGCTGGTGACCAGGCCCGTGGCCAGCCCCTGCTCCGCGTCCGGCAGGCCCGACGTCGCCGTCACCCCGTAGGCGACGATCGCCCACAGGTGGCCGACGCAGCCCAGCGAGACCGCGACCAGGCCCAGCAGCGCGCCGGAGGACAGGCCCACCCCCAGCAGGGCCGCCGTGAAGACGGCCTGGATCACCAGGCCGGCGACCAGCGTGCGGTGGGCGCCCAGGCGGGCGATGACCCTGGGAGCGGTCATGCCGGCGACGACCGCGAGCAGACCCTGGACGCCGAAGACCAGCCCCGTGCGGAAGGCGGAGAGCTCCAGCACCTCCTGCAGGTAGAGGGTGAGCAGGAAGACGACCGTGCTCATCATCGCGAACGTCATCAGGCCGGCCAGGTTGCCCCAGGCGACCGTGCGCCGCCGCAGCATCGCCAGGGACACCAGCGGCTCGGCCGCCCGGGACTCGACGATCACGAAGGCCACCAGCAGCAGCACCCCCGCCACCAGCGTCACCAGCACGTCCGCGCCGCCGAAGCCGCGCTGCGCCGCCGTCGACAGCGCGTAGATCAGGGCCAGCAGACCACCGGTCACGGTCACCGCGCCCGGCACGTCCAGCCGGGGCCGGTGAGGGTGCCGGGACTCGGTGAGCAGGCCGGGAGCCGCCAGCAGCACGAGGACGCCCGCCACCGCGAGCAGCCCCATCGTCGAGCGCCAGCCCAGCGCGTCGGTCATCACGCCGCCGAGCACCATGCCGACGGTGAAACCCAGCGAGAGCAGCGTGCCGCTGATGCCGAGCGCCTTCTCGCGCTCCGGCCCCTCGGCGAACGTCGTGGTCAGCAGGGACATGCCGGTGGGGACGAGCACGGCCGCACCCATGCCCTGCAGGGCCCGCCCGGCCAGGAAGGAGGCGGGGTCCCAGGCGAACGTGGCGAGCACCGAGGCCGCGGTGAACAGGCCCAGGCCCACCAGGAAGAGCCGGCGCCGCCCGTACAGGTCGGCGATCCGGCCGAAGAACAGCAGGAAGCCGCCGGACGGCAGCGCGAACGCGGTCACCGCCCACTGCAGGTCGGCCTGGCCCATGCCCAGGTCGTCGCCGAGGACGGGCAGCGCCACGTTCAGGATGGAGAAGTCGAGCGCGACGATGAACTGCGCGGCGCACAGCACCAGCAGGATCAGCCTCGCGCGGCCGGACAGGACGGGGGCGGGGGCAGGGGTGCGGGGTTCCGCCCGGGTGGGGGTGTCGATCGCCATGCCCCCACCCTCCGGCGGCAGGAACAACCGTGGGGAGAGCGTGCTTATGGTGGTGGCCGCACCACCAGGCAAGGGGGAGAGTTGACCATCGCGTCGCAGGAAGCAGACACCAAGCCGCGCCGCCGCCAGGAACTGCGCGACTTCCTGATGAGCCGCCGGGCCAGGGTCTCGCCCGCGGAGGCCGGCCTGCCGGACGGCGGCGGCCGCCGCCGCACGCCCGGGCTGCGCCGCGAGGAGGTCGCGGTGCTCGCCGGGGTCGGGGCCTCCTGGTACCAGTGGCTCGAGCAGGGGCGCGACATCACCGTCTCGCCGCAGGTGCTGGACGCCGTCGCGCGGGTCCTGCGGCTGGAGAACGCCGAGCGCCGCCACCTGTACGTCCTGGCCGGGCTCAACCCGCCGCTGCCGGAGGCCGTGCAGGGCCCGGACTACCTGTGCGACGGCCTGCACCGCCTGATCGAAGGCTGGATGCCGTCCCCGGCGCACATCATGGACCCCTACTGGAACATGGTCGCCTACAACGAGGCCGCCGGGCTGGTCCTCGGTTTCCGGCCCGAGACCCGGCAGAACTGCCTGATCGACTTCTTCACCGACCCGGTCTACCGCTCGCGCGCCGTGGACTGGGAGGCCAACGCCCGCCGCGTCGTCGCCACCTACCGCGCCGCGTGCTCGGAGCGCCCCGGCGACGAGGGCTTCGAGGAGGTCGTGGCCGAAGCGGCGGCGGAGAGCCCGGAGTTCGCAGAGCTCTGGGCGCGCGGCGACGTACAGCCCGGCGGCCTGGTGGTGAAGGAGATCCACCACCCGCTCGTCGGATCGCTCCTCTTCGAGAGCACCCAGCTGCGCGTCCCGGCCCGGCCGGACCTGACCATCGTGCTCCACAACCCCGTCCCGGACACGGACACGGCCGGGAAGGTGGCCTGGCTGAGCTCGCCCGAGGCCCGGCGCGGCAGCATGTACTCGGTGGCCGGCTGACCGGGCGGGCCGGGGCGGCTTCTATGCTCCCGGTATGACGGATGCTGCCCTGGACCCCGAAGACCGCAAGCTCATCACGCTCGCCCGCGCCACCCGCGCCCGCAACGCCGTCCCCGAGGGCGCGGCCGTCCGCGACGAGACGGGCCGTACGTACGTCGCCGGGACCGTCGCGCTGGAATCGCTGCGGCTGAGCGCCCTGCAGACGGCCGTGGCGATGGCCGTGGCCAGCGGCGCGACGTCCCTCGAGGCCGCGGCCGTGGTCTCCGAGGCAGGCTCCGTCCCCGACGCCGACCGCGCGGCCGTACGGGACCTGGGCGGCGCCGGCACCCCGGTGCTGCTCGCGGGCCCCGACGGCGCCCTGCGTGACACGCTCGGCGCGGGCTGAGCCGTGGCACGCGAGCGGACGTCGGCCCGCGCGGCCTGGTTCATCTGCGTGGTGTCGGCCGGCCTCACGTTCACCCTGGTCGTGGACTGGGCGGTGTTCGGCAAGGGCTTCAGCTGGACGACGGCCGCCATGCTGTTCGTCCTGTGGCCGCACGCCCTGAGCGACCTGCTGCGCGTACGCGGCCACCACCGGGCCGCCGGCCGCGCCCGCGCCGCGGGGTCCTGGAGCCCGTTCCTGGCCACCGCCGCCCTGTGGGCCGGGCTCGTCCTGGGCTGGACGCGCGGCGAGGGCACGGACTGGCTCGCCCTCGCGGCCGGCCTGCTGCTGCCCGCCGCCGGGGTCCTGTGGCTCGCCGGCAGGCTGACCGGGCGGCGCCCGCGCCGGGCCCGGGGCCCGTCCGGTGATCGCCCCGCGCGGGCCTGAGGGCGCTGGTCGGCGGCGGCCGGACGATCGGGGAGAATATGAGGCATGGACAACGCCTCCGCTCCCTCCCAGGCCCCCCACCGCGCGGGCTTCGCGTGCTTCGTCGGCCGCCCCAACGCGGGCAAGTCGACCCTGACCAACGCACTGGTGGGGACGAAGGTCGCGATCACCTCGAACCGCCCGCAGACCACCCGCCACACCGTGCGCGGCATCGTGCACCGCCCGGACGCCCAGCTCGTCCTCGTGGACACCCCCGGTCTGCACAAGCCGCGCACCCTGCTCGGCGAGCGGCTCAACGACGTCGTGCGCACCACGTGGGCCGAGGTCGACGTGATCGGCTTCTGCCTGCCGGCCGACCAGAAGCTCGGCCCGGGCGACAAGTTCATCGCCAAGGAACTCGCGGGGATCAAGAAGACCCCGAAGATCGCGATCGTCACCAAGACGGACCTGGTCGACTCCAAGCAGCTTGCCGAGCAGCTGATCGCCATCCAGCAGCTGGGCGAGGAGCTGGGCATCCAGTGGGCGCAGATCGTCCCGGTCTCGGCCGTCGGCGACAAGCAGGTCTCCCTGCTGGCCGACCTGATCGCCCCGCTGCTGCCCGAGAGCCCGCCGCTGTACCCCGAGGGTGACCTCACCGACGAGCCCGAGCAGGTCATGGTCGCCGAGCTGATCCGCGAGGCCGCGCTGGAGGGCGTCCGGGACGAGCTGCCGCACTCCATCGCCGTCGTGGTCGAGGAGATGCTGCCGCGCGAGGACCGGCCCAAGGACAAGCCGCTGCTGGACATCCACGCCAACGTCTACATCGAGCGCCCCAGCCAGAAGGGCATCATCATCGGCCCCAAGGGCGCCCGCCTGAAGGAGGTCGGCATGAAGTCCCGCAAGCACATCGAGGCGCTCCTGGGCACGCCGGTCTTCCTCGACCTGCACGTCAAGGTCGCCAAGGACTGGCAGCGCGACCCCAAGCAGCTGCGGAAGCTGGGCTTCTAGAGGTACCCGACACCGCCGGCCGGAGGCCGGCGCAGCCGCCCGAAGCCCGCGAGGCCCCTCGGGCCGAGCGGTGCGAGTGCGGCAGAGGGGAGAGGTCCCCAAGCAGCTGCGGAAGCTGGGCTTCTAAGGCTTTTCGGGCCGGGCGGCCCCTACGCCCCCTCCTTCAGCACCGTGCGGATCAGTTCGCGCTGGTCCTCGGTGAGGTGCGGGTCGGCCAGGTGGACCGAGCGGCCGTCCACCTTGATCTCGTAGCGGAAGCCGTCCGGCACCCCCCTCGCCGGTGCCTCCCGGCCCGGCGCGAGCGCGCGGTGGGCCAGGGCCTCCAGATGCGTGGCGTCGGGCCGGCCGCAGGTGTCCAGCTCGGCCCGGCGCTCGATGCCGGCGAAACCGCCGGTTCGGGTGATGACGATACGCATGCTGTCACCTCTACCCCCTCAGCGGCGGTCTACCGGCCGCTAGGCCGCGGGGACCCCCACCTGGCTCCAGGCCTTGAGCACGGCCTGGACCTCGTCGCCCTCGCCGTACAGGGACCGGGCCGAGGCCAACGTCAGCCGGGCGAAGTCCGCGAACTGGGCGTCGTCCTCCAGCTCGCCCCCGGTCAGCGTGGCGTACCAGATCTTCCCGGCCCGCTCCCAGGCATTGCCGCCGAGGGCGGTGGCCAGCAGGTAGAAGGCGTGGTTGGGGATGCCGGAATTGATGTGCACGCCGCCGTTGTCACGGCTGGTGCGGACGTAGTCGTCCATGGTGGCGGGCTGCGGGTCCTTGCCGAGGACGTCGTCGTCGTAGGCGGTGCCGGGGGCCTTCATCGAGCGCAGGGCCGTGCCCTTGTCCACGCCCGGCCCCAGCAGGCCCGACCCGATCAGCCAGTCGGCCTGTCCGGCGGACTGTCCCAGGGAGTACTGCTTGATCAGCGAGCCGAAGACGTCCGCGAGGGACTCGTTCAGCGCGCCCGACTGGCCGTAGTACTCCAGATTCGCCGTGTGCTGGACGACGCCGTGGGTCAGCTCGTGGCCGATGACGTCCACGGGAATGGTGAAGTCCAGGAAGACGTCGCCGTCGCCGTCGCCGAAGACCATCTGCTCGCCGTCCCAGAAGGCGTTGTTGTATTTCCGTCCGTAATGGACGGTGGCGTTCAGCGGCAGCCCCGCGTCGTCGATGGAATGCCGGCCGTAGACCTTCAGATAGAGATCGAAAGTGGCCCCGAGCCCGGCGTAGGCGCGGTTGACCGTGGCGTCCTTGCCCGGCTCCGAGCCCTCGGCGCGCACCTGGGTGCCCGGCAGGGTCTCGTGGCAGCGGGCGTCGTAGATCGTGCGACGGGGCGTGTCGGACGGGGTGCCGGCCGAGGAGTCCGCGTAGACCATGCGGCGCGCGGTGAGGCGGCGGCGGGTGCGCAGGGAGCCGTCGTGCTCGAGGGTGCGGCGGGCGTGTTCGTAGAACCGGGGGTCGTCGGTCTGGGCGAGGCGGTCCAGGACGTGCGGCGGAATGATGGTGCAGAAAACCGTCTTCTCTGACTTCTCTGATTCGGCCATGCGTGCAATCTGGCACCGGCCCCCGGCCTTGTCATTGGCCGGTGCCGCGATTAACACAAACGAGTGGCGGGGTTCCGTGTCCCGCATGCTGGAACGCCGCTGCGGCCCCTCACGGACCTCGGTTAGTGTGCTGTGCATCATGCGTGACGTGCTGCTTCTTCTTAGCCGCCGCGGCGAGGGCCTGTAGACGTAGGCTGACCCCCTCCCCGCGGAGTTCGGCGTTGCGGAAACGCCCCGGAAAACAGCCCGTCGGCCGTATCCCGCGGATCACCGAGGAGCCCTCCGCAGATGTCCGAGCACGCCCCGTCCGTCGGCCGCCCCACGCCCGTCACCGCCGCCACCGTCACCCAGCGGCCCTCCGGGATGCCGGTCCACAAGTACCGCCCCTACGACGCCGTGGACCTCCCCGGCCGCACGTGGCCGGACAACCGCATCACCGCCGCGCCCCGCTGGCTGTCGACCGACCTGCGCGACGGCAACCAGGCGCTGATCGACCCCATGTCGCCCGCCCGCAAGCGCGAGATGTTCGACCTGCTGGTGCGCATGGGCTACAAGGAGATCGAGGTCGGCTTCCCCTCCTCCGGAGCCACGGACTTCGAGTTCGTCCGTTCGATCATCGAAGAGGGGGCCGTCCCCGAGGACGTGACGATCTCCGTCCTGACCCAGGCGCGCGAGGAGCTGATCGAGCGGACGGTGGAGTCCCTGCGGGGCGCGCACCGCGCCACGGTCCACCTCTACAACGCCACCGCCCCGGTCTTCCGGCGGGTGGTCTTCCGCGGCTCGCGGGAGCAGGTCAGGCAGATCGCGGTGGACGGCACCCGGCTGGTGATGGAGTACGCCGAGAAGATCCTCGGCGACGAGACGGTCTTCGGCTACCAGTACAGCCCGGAGATCTTCACCGACACCGAGCTGGACTTCGCCCTGGAGGTCTGCGAGGGCGTCATGGACGTCTGGCAGCCCGAGGCCGGCCGCGAGATCATCCTGAACCTGCCGGCGACCGTCGAGCGCTCGACGCCCTCCACCCACGCCGACCGCTTCGAGTGGATGTCGCGCAACCTGTCCCGGCGCGAGTTCGTCTGTCTGTCCGCCCATCCGCACAACGACCGGGGCACCGCCGTCGCCGCCGCCGAGCTGGCGGTCATGGCGGGCGCGGACCGCGTGGAGGGCTGCCTGTTCGGCCAGGGCGAGCGCACCGGCAACGTCGACCTGGTCACCCTGGGCATGAACCTCTTCTCCCAGGGCGTCGACCCGCAGATCGACTTCTCGCAGATCGACGAGGTCCGCCGCACCGCCGAGTACTGCAGCCAGATGGAGGTCCACCCGCGCCACCCCTACGCGGGCGACCTGGTCTACACCGCCTTCTCCGGCTCCCACCAGGACGCCATCAAGAAGGGCTTCGAGGCGATGGCGGCCGAGGCGTCCGCCGCCGGGAAGACCGTCGACGACATCGAGTGGGCCGTTCCCTACCTGCCCATCGACCCCAAGGACGTCGGCCGTTCGTACGAGGCCGTCATCCGGGTCAACTCGCAGTCCGGCAAGGGCGGCATCGCCTACGTGCTGAAGAACGACCACAAGCTGGACCTGCCGCGCCGGATGCAGATCGAGTTCTCGAGGATCATCCAGAACAAGACCGACGCCGAGGGCGGCGAGGTCACCCCGCAGGAGATCTGGTCCGTCTTCCGGGACGAGTACCTGCCCACGGACGACAACCCCTGGGGCCGGATCACCCTGCGCTCCGCCCAGACCTCGACCACCAGTGCGGGCACCGACGCGCTGACCGTCGAGGCCGTCGTGGACGGGGTGGAGACGGTCCTGACGGGTACGGGCAACGGCCCGATCTCCGCGTTCTTCGACGCGCTGGCCGGCACCGGGGTCGACGCCCGCCTGCTGGACTACACCGAGCACACGATGAGCGAGGGCGCCAGCGCCCGGGCGGCCTCGTACATCGAGTGCGTGATCGACGGCAAGGTGCTGTGGGGCATCGGCATCGACCCCAACACCACCCGCGCCTCGATCAAGGCCGTCGTGTCGGCGGTGAACCGGGCGTACCGCGGCTGACGGGGGCGGTCCCCGGTCGTCAGACGGTTCGTCCGTCAATGTCGCGCCGCCGAAAGCACCGCATCCGGGTGGGCCGGGCGGTGCTTTCGGCCGGGAGTCGCGTCCCTGTGCGTGACGAGGTACTGACGCAGCATCACGGATGTGGCTAACATCACGTCAACGCGGCGACGAGGCCGTGGCGTTATGGAGGTGCGCCGTGATGCACGCGCAAGGCCGACACAGCCCGGACCGGTGTGTGGTGGGCGTACGCACCGTATGGCGCACCGTCGGGGACGGCGAGTTCTTCTGCCCGGGCTGCGGCGGCGACCGCAACTACCACCGCCGCACGGGCCGCCGTCGCCTTGTCGCCTTCGGGGTGCCGCTGCTGCCGCGCGGGCCGGTGGGGCCCATCGTCGAATGCACGGCCTGCCGGGGCCGGTTCGCCATGGACGTCCTGGACCACCCGACCACGACCCGCTTCTCGGCGATGCTGCGCGACGCCGTGCACACCGTCGCCCTGGCGGTGCTGGCCGCGGGCGGCACGGAGGCGCGTACGGTCCGGCGCGCGGCGGTGGGCGCGGTGCGGGCGGCCGGCTTCGCCGACTGCAGCGAGGAGCAGCTGGTCACGCTGATCGAGGCGCTCGCCGCGGACACCGGGCGGCTGCCGGGGCGGTACGCGGCGCCGCCGGACGGTGCGAGCCGCGGCGGCTTCGACCCGTGCGGCACGGCCCTGGCCATCGAGCTCCACGAGTCCCTGGAGCCCCTGGCGCCCCACCTGGCTCCGGCCGGGCGGGAGTCGATCCTGCTGCAGGGGGCCCGCATCGCCCTGGCGGACGGGCCGTACCGCCCCGCCGAGCGCGAGGTCCTGGCGACGGTGGGCCGGGCGCTGCTGCTGTGCCCCGAGGACACCGACCGGCTGCTGGCGGCGGCGCGCACCCCCTCGTAACCCCCTCGCGGCGGGTGCGGCACAAGAGTGCGAATCGGGACGTGCTCCCTCCGGATCCGGTCAGGAGTCGCTCGCTTTCGTCAAGAATCCGCATGGTTTCCCTAAGTGACGGGCCGTGTTCATCCAGAGTTCTCCTTGATTCTGTGATCGTTCGATCGCACAGAGAGAGGGAGCGATGGAAACCGTGCGTCACCTTGCCGCGCATCTGGGCCTCGACCTGATCGCCGTGGGCCTGCTGACCTTCGCGATCTACTACCCGCGCCACCGGCGACGCGACCTGGTCCCCGCGTATCTCGCGCTGAACGTCGCGCTGTTCACGGTGGTCGCGGCCCTCGCCGAGGTGGGCGGCAACGGCGGCCTCGCCCTCGGCTTCGGTCTCTTCGGCGTCCTGTCGATCATCAGGCTCCGCTCGGACGCCGTCCAGCACGAGGAGGTGGCCTACTACTTCACCACCCTCGTCCTCGGCCTGGTCTGCGGGCTGCCCCACCTCGCCGTCGGCCTCGCCGCCGCGCTCAGCGCGATCCTGCTGCTCGTGGTCTACGGCGCCGACCACCCCCGGCTCTACGCGCGCTCGCGCCGCTCGGTGATCACCCTCGACACCGTGCACGCCGACCCGGCCGGCCTGCGCGCCGACCTCGCCCGGCGGCTCGGCGAGCCGCTCCACTGGACGGTCATGGAGATCGACTACGTCCGCGACCTGACCGTCGTCGACGTCCGCTACCGCGAGCCCGAGCCCGGCACGCCGCCGCAGGCCGCCACGGCCGACCGGCCCGTACGCCAGTCCGCCGCGCCCTCCTGGGAGACCGTGTGAGCGCCCCGGCCCCCGCCCTCGACGTCACGGCGGCGGCGAGAGCCGTCGAGGAGGCCGCCGGCGCCGCCCGGCCGATCGCGCTGGAGGAGGTCAACGCGCGCGCCGAGCTGCTCACCCGCTTCGACCGCAGCTACCTGGTCCCCGCGGAGACGTTCGCCCGGGTCGCCACCCTCCTCACCGACCCCCACCGCCCCGGCGGCCCCTTCCGCGCCCTGACCATCGGCGACCACCGCGCCTTCGCCTACCACTCCGTCTACTACGACACCCCCGGCCTGCGCTCCTTCCACGACCACCGGCAGGGCCGCCGGCTGCGCTTCAAGGTCCGCGAACGCGTCTACCGGGAATCGGGCGAGCGGCAGTTCGAGATCAAGCTCAAGGGGCGGCGCGGCGACACCGTCAAGCACCGCCGCCCGCTGACCGGCGCGGACGGCCCGCTGGACGGCCCCTGCCGCGCCTTCCTCGCCGCCACCCTGCGCGAGGCGTACGGCATCGAGGCCCCCGAGGCGCTCACCCCCTCCCTGAGCACCGACTACCGGCGGGCGACGTTCGTGGCCGACGGCGAGCGCGTCACCTGCGACGCCGGGCTGCTCTGCACCGACCTGCGCACCGGGCGGAGCGTGCGCTGCGACGACGGCCTGGTGCTGGTGGAGACCAAGAGCGCGGGCCACCTGACGGAGACGGACCTGCTGCTGCACGGCCACGGGCTGCGCCCCGCCGTCTTCACCAAGTACTGCGGCGCCTTCGCCGCCCTGCGCCCCGCCCTGCCGGCCAACCGCTGGCGCCGCGCCGCCGGCCGCGCCTTCCCGGACGGCGCCGGGCACCCCTGACCCGCGCGGCCCCGAGCCGGGCGCCCCTCGGCCCCGGGCACCCGCCGCGTACGGGACAATGCATGCATGACTCTGTTCCGCGACGACGGCATCGTGCTGCGCACCCAGAAACTGGGAGAGGCGGACAGGATCATCACCCTCCTCACGCGCGGCCACGGCCGGGTGCGGGCCGTGGCGCGCGGCGTGCGCCGCACGAAGTCGAAGTTCGGGGCGCGGCTCGAGCCGTTCTCCCACGTCGACGTGCAGTTCTTCGCCCGCGGCGGCGAGCTCGTCGGGCGCGCGCTGCCGCTGTGCACCCAGAGCGAGACCATCGCCCCCTACGGCGGCGCCATCGTCACCGACTACGCCCGCTACACCGCCGGCACCGCCATGCTCGAGACCGCCGAGCGCTTCACCGACCACGAGGGCGAGCCGGCGGTGCAGCAGTACCTCCTGCTGGTCGGCGCCCTGCGCACGCTCGCCTCCGGGGAGCACGCCCCGCACCTCGTCCTCGATGCGTTCCTGCTGCGCTCGCTCGCCGTCAACGGCTACGCGCCCAGCTTCGGCGCGTGCGCGAAGTGCGGAATGCCCGGCCCCAACCGGTTCTTCTCCACTGCGGCCGGCGGCGTGGTGTGCGGGGAGTGCCGGGTGCCAGGATGCGTCGTACCCTCCTCGGAGTCGATCGAGCTCCTCGGCGCGCTGCTGACCGGGGACTGGGCGACGGCGGACGCCTGCGAGGCGCGCCACGTGCGCGAGGGCAGCGGCCTCGTGGCCGCGTATCTGCAGTGGCATCTGGAGCGGGGGCTTCGTTCCCTCCGCTACGTCGAGCAATAAGCGAAAACAGGCATCAAGGAGAAGTGGCACCCATGGCACGACGCGGGATTCTGGGCCGTTCCCGACGCGAGTACCGCACCCCCGAGCTCCACCCGTCGGGCGCGCGGCCGCCGAAGATCCCCGGCGAGCTGGTGCCCGGGCACGTGGCGATCGTCATGGACGGCAACGGCCGCTGGGCCAAGGAGCGCGGCCTGCCGCGCACCGAGGGCCACAAGGTCGGCGCCGAGCGCGTGCTGGACGTCCTGCAGGGCGCGATCGAGATGGGCGTCGGGAGCATCTCCCTCTACGCCTTCTCGACCGAGAACTGGAGGCGCTCGCCCGACGAGGTGCGCTTCCTGATGAACTTCAACCGCGACTTCATCCGCAAGACCCGTGACCAGCTCGACGCGCTCGGCATCCGGGTGCGCTGGGTCGGCCGGATGCCCAAGCTGTGGAAGTCCGTCGCCAAGGAGCTCCAGATCGCCCAGGAGCAGACCAAGGACAACGACCGGCTCACGCTGTACTTCTGCATGAACTACGGCGGCCGTGCGGAGATCGCGGACGCGGCGCAGGCGATGGCCGAGGACGTGAAGGCGGGCCGGCTCGACCCGTCGAAGGTCTCGGAGAAGACCCTCCAGAAGTACATGTACTACCCGGACATGCCGGACGTGGACCTCTTCCTGCGCCCCTCCGGCGAGCAGCGCACGTCCAACTACCTGATCTGGCAGAGCGCCTACGCCGAGATGGTCTTCCAGGACGTCCTGTGGCCCGACTTCGACCGCCGCGACCTGTGGCGCGCCTGCCTGGAGTACGCCCAGCGCGACCGCCGCTTCGGCGGCGCGATCCCCAACGCCGTCGAGGACGGCGGCGCGTGAGCGAGGCGATGACGGCGCCGGCACCCGCGCCGGCGCCGGCGCCGGTCGAATCCCTGACGTTCGAGTACGAGCTGACGGTCGACGACATCCGGTCCGCGCTCAAGGCCCGTACGCGCGTCGTGCCCGCCGCCCGGCGGACGAGAGTGCTGGTGGTGCTCCTCGCCGTGGGCGCCGCGGTCCTGCAGGCGTTCGCCTCCCAGGGGGGCCTGACGGCCCCGCGCGCCTGGGTGCCGGTGCTGGTGGTCGGCCTCTGGATCGTCGTGGTGCTGGCCTACGCGCCCACCCGGCAGGCCCGCGCCTTCCACAGGACCGCCCGGCTGCAGGGGCGGATGCGCACGACGGTGGGGGCCGGGGGCCTGGCCAGCGCGTCGGCGCAGTCGTCCCAGTCGATGGGCTGGTCGCTCTTCGGCCGCTACGCCGAGACGAAGGACGTCTTCGCGCTGCTGAGCGCCGACAGGCGCGCCGGGTGCCTGGTGATCCTGCCCAAGCGGGCACTGACCGCCCCGGGCGACTTGGACCGGCTGCGGGCCCTGCTGGAGGCGGGCGTGCCGCGCGCGTAGGGCGGATACGGCAGTGGCCCCGGGCGTCGGACGACACCCGGGGCCACTGCCGTGTACCGGCTCAGCTCTTCGCCGCGCACTCCCCGCACGTACCGAAGATCTCGATCGTGTGGGCCACGTCGACGAAGCCGTGTTCCTCCGCGATGGAGTCGGCCCACTTCTCCACGGCCGGGCCCTCGACCTCGACCGCCTTGCCGCACACCCGGCACACCAGGTGGTGGTGGTGCCCGCTGGAGCAGCGGCGGTAGACCGCCTCGCCCTCGCTGGTGCGCAGCACGTCGACCTCGCCGGCGTCGGCGAGGGACTGCAGGGTGCGGTAGACCGTGGTCAGCCCGACGGAGGCGCCACGGTGCCTGAGCATGTCATGGAGCTCCTGCGCGCTGCGGAACTCGTCCACCTCGTCGAGCGCGGCCGCGACCGCTGCCCGCTGTTTGGTGGCTCGTCCGCGTACCGGGGGTCCGGCGGTCGCCACAGTTGCCTCCTCAAGACGGCCAGAACATCGCACGTGTTGCCACGCCAATTGTGCCAGGCCCGGAGTGCGGGCCCGGCAGGCTCGTCAGACCCGGACGTCGTCGGCCGTCCCGGGGGCACCCGGGGCGGCGGCGTCCTCGAGGGTGCAGCGCTCGGCCAGGGCCGCCTTGTCGGCCCGTTTCCTGGCCAGCGGGGCGGCCAGCAGGGTCAGGGCGATGAAGACGCCGATGGCCAGCAGCACGATGGTGGCGCCGGACGGCACGTCCACGTAGTACGAGGTGACGGTGCCCGAAAGGGTCACCAGCACCCCGATGGCGACGGCCATCGCGAAGGTGGTGGCGAAGCTGCGGGTGATCTGCTGGGAGGCCGCCACGGGAATCACCATCAGGGCGCTGACCAGCAGCAGGCCGACCACGCGCATGGCGACGGTGACGGTCACGGCGGCGGTGACGGCTACCAGCAGGTTCAGCAGCCGCACCGGCAGCCCGGTGACGCGGGCGAACTCCTCGTCCTGGCAGATGGCGAACAGCTGCCGGCGCAGTCCGACCGTGGTGACGATGACGAACGCGGCGAGCAGGCAGATCGCCACGATGTCCTGCTCCGAGACCGTGGTGATCGACCCGAAGAGGTACGTGGTGAGGTTGGCGTTGGAGCCGTTGGGGGAGAGCGCCATCAGCATCACGCCGCCGGCCATGCCGCCGTAGAAGAGCATGGCGAGCGCGATGTCGCCGCGCGCCTTGCCGTAGGAGCGGATGAGCTCCATCACCACCGCGCCCACCACGCAGACGGCCGTGGCCACCCACACGGGGCTGGTGTTGAGGAGGAAGCCGAGGCCGACGCCGGTGAGGGCGACGTGGCCGATGCCGTCTCCCATCAGCGCCTGGCGGCGCTGGACGAGGTAGATGCCGATGGCGGGGGCGGTGACGCCGACGAGGAGGGCGGCCAGCAGCGCCCGCTGCATGAAGGCGAGTTCGAGGATGTCCATCAGCTCAGCAGCCCTGTCCGGATCGGTTCCGCGGCCGGGTCGGCGTGCGGGTGTACGTGGTCGTGGCCGGGCAGCGCGTGCTGGCCCACGGCCTTGGGCGGGGGTCCGTCGTGGACGACGCAGCCGTCGCGCAGCACGACCGCGCGGTCGATGAGCGGCTCCAGCGGGCCGAGCTCGTGCAGGACCAGCAGGACCGTGGCGCCGCGGGCGACCTCCTCGCGCAGGGCGCTCGCGAGCACCTCCTGGCTCGCGAGGTCGACGCCGGCCATCGGCTCGTCCATGATCAGCAGCTCGGGCTCGACGGCCAGCGCGCGGGCGATGAGCACCCGCTGGTGCTGGCCGCCGGAGAGGGCGTCGACGGAGTCCTTGGCCCGGTCCGCCATGCCGACCAGCTCGAGGGCCTTGTGCACGGCCTCGCGGTCGGCCCTGCGGGAGGGGCCCAGCTTGGTGCGGGCCAGCCGCCCGGCCGAGACGACCTCGCGGACGGTGGCGGGCACGCCGCCGGCCGCGGTGGTGCGCTGCGGTACGTAGCCGACGCGCGACCACTGGCGGAAGCGGCGGCGCGGGGTGCCGAAGAGCTCGAGCTCGCCGCCGGTGAGCGGGACCTGGCCGACGATCGAGCAGACGGCCGTGGACTTGCCGGAGCCGTTGGCGCCGAGCAGCGCGACGACCTCGCCGCGGCGCACGGTCAGGTCGACGCCGCGGAGCACCGGGCGCGAGCCCAGCGAGGCGGTGGCCCCGCGCAGGGATATGACGGGCTGCTCCATGCTGATCTCCTCGTGACGGGTCTCCTCGGGTGCGCTCACTTGGTGCCGAGCGCCTTCTGCAGGGCGGCGAGGTTGGATTCCATGACGGCGAAGTAGTCGCTTCCCTTGGAATCGTCGGTGATGCCCTCGACGGGGTCGAGCACGTTCGTCTTCAGGCCGAGGTCCTTGGCCAGGGTCCGCGCGGTCTTGGGGCTGGCGAGGGTCTCGAAGAAGACCGTGCCGACGTGGTGGTCCTTGGCGAGGGCGTGCAGGTCCTTCATCCGGGCGGCGCTGGGCTCGGACTCCGGGTCGACGCCGCCGATGGCCTCCTGGTCCAGGCCGTAGCGCTCGGCGAGGTAGCCGAAGGCGGCGTGCGTGGTGATGAAGGTGTCCGAGGCGCGGTTCTTCAGGCCCTCGGTGTACTTCCGGTCCAGCGCGCGGAGGCGGTCGGCCAGGGCGGCGGCGTTCTTGTCGTAGTCGCGCCCGTGGTCGGGGTCGGCCTCGGAGAGGGTCCTGGCGACGCCCTTGGCGACCTCGGCGTACTTCAGCGGGTCGAGCCAGACGTGGGGGTCGGTGCCGCCCTCGTCGTGGTGCTCGTGGCCCTCGTGGCCGCCTTCGTCGTGGCCGTGCTCGTCGCCCTCGACCTCGGTGCCGTGCTCTTCCAGGCGGGTGAGGGCGGCGGCGTCGGCGACGTGCTTGTTTCCGGACTGTTTGATCGCCGTGTCCACGGCGGGCTGGATGCCCTTGAGGTAGACGATCGCCCCGGCGTCGGCGAGGGAGCCGGTCTGGCGGGGGGTGAGCTCGAGGTCGTGGGGCTCGACGCCCGGCTTGGTGAGGCCGGTGACGGCGACGTGCTCGCCGCCGATCTCCTTCGCCAGGAACTCCATGGGGTAGAACGACGCCACGACCCGCAGTTTCCCGTCCTTCGTCCGGCCGTCGGAGCTCATGGCCGAGCACGCGGTGAGGGAGACCAGGCCCAGCGTCGCGGCGAGGGCGACGGCGGCGGTGGTTATTCGGCGAAGGGGCCGAATGGGGCGGATCGGACGTACGTTCATGACACTCATTTTCAACAAAAGTGGAAACGATTGTCAACAGCGGCCCGGGTCGTCCTGGTCTGGCTGGATGGGTCAAGCCAAGGCCAGAGCCGATTTGATTAGGGGGGTGTGGGCGCCGGTAACCTGAACCATTCGCTGTTCGTCGTCGCAATGAAGAGAGCACCGTGGCCGCCGACAAGATCGACACCATCGTCAGCCTGAGCAAGCGCCGTGGCTTTGTTTTTCCGTGCAGTGAGATCTACGGCGGCCAGCGAGCCGCCTGGGACTACGGACCGCTCGGTGTGGAGCTCAAGGAGAACATCAAGCGCCAGTGGTGGCGCTACATGGTCACCTCGCGCGAGGACGTCGTCGGTATCGACTCGTCGGTGATCCTTGCCTCCGAGGTCTGGGTGGCCTCCGGTCACGTGGCCACCTTCTCCGACCCGCTGACCGAGTGCACCTCCTGCCACAAGCGCTACCGCGCGGACCACCTGGAGGAGGCGTACGAGGCCAAGCACGGCAAGCTCCCCGAGAACGGCCTGGCCGACATCAACTGCCCCAACTGCGGCAACAAGGGTCAGTTCACCGAGCCCAAGCAGTTCTCCGGCCTGCTCTCGACGCACCTCGGCCCCACCCAGGACTCCGGCTCGGTCGCCTACCTGCGCCCCGAGACCGCCCAGGGCATCTTCACCAACTTCGCCCAGGTCCAGCAGACCTCCCGCAAGAAGCCGCCCTTCGGCATCGCGCAGATGGGCAAGTCCTTCCGCAACGAGATCACGCCCGGCAACTTCATCTTCCGCACCCGCGAGTTCGAGCAGATGGAGATGGAGTTCTTCGTCAAGCCGGGCGAGGACGAGACGTGGCAGGAGTACTGGATGGAGCAGCGCTGGAACTGGTACACCGGTCTCGGCCTGCGCGAGGAGAACATGCGGTGGTACGAGCACCCCGCGGAGAAGCTCTCCCACTACTCCAAGCGCACCGCTGACATCGAGTACCGCTTCCAGTTCGGCGGCAACGAGTGGGGCGAGCTCGAGGGCGTCGCCAACCGCACCGACTACGACCTCGGCGCCCACGCCAAGGCCTCCGGCCAGGACCTGTCGTTCTTCGACCAGGAGGCCGGCGAGCGCTGGACCCCGTACGTCATCGAGCCGGCGGCCGGTGTCGGCCGCACCATGCTCGCCTTCCTGCTCGACGCCTACGTCGAGGACGAGGCCCCCAACGCCAAGGGCAAGCTGGAGAAGCGCACCGTCCTGCGCCTCGACCCGCGCCTGTCCCCGGTCAAGGTCGCGGTCCTGCCGCTGTCCCGCAACCCGGAGCTCTCCCCGAAGGCCAAGGGCCTGGCCGCCGACCTGCGCAAGCACTGGAACATCGAGTTCGACGACGCCGGCGCCATCGGCCGTCGCTACCGTCGCCAGGACGAGATCGGCACGCCGTTCTGCGTCACCGTCGACTTCGACACCCTCGAGGACAACGCGGTCACCGTCCGCGAGCGCGACACCATGAAGCAGGAGCGCGTCTCGCTGGACCAGATCCAGTCCTACCTGGGCGCCCGCCTGCTGGGCTGCTGACCCTCGCGGGCCACAGCCCGCAGCACGACCGGAAGGCCCCGGCCCCCCGCCCGATGGGGGGCCGGGGCCTTCGGCGTATCCGGGCGGCTGATGGCGTGCCGCTGTGGAGGGGGCACCAGCTACACCCCGGGTACGGATGCCTCCTCCCTCGCACGGCGCTGACCTGCGCACATACCGTGTGACGCATGCGAATCCCCACCCCGTTCCGCCGGCCCTTCGAGGGCGCGGGCCGTGCCGTCGCCTTCCACGCCACCGGCGCGCTCATCCAGTCCGCCGGGCTGTTCGTCCTGTCGGTGCCGTGGCTGGACGGCGGGCCCACGAAGACGCTGAGCTGCCTGGCGGCCCTGCTGGCGGGTCTCGCGGCGCTGGGGGCCGCCACGCCCGTGCTCACCACCGTGCAGCGGGCGCGCTTCCAGGGGCGGCTGGGGGTGGCGATACCGGCGCCGGGGCGGCGCTGGTCGTGGCGGCAGGTGCGGTACCACCTGGTGATGGGCCCGCTGATCGCGACGGGCGGCGCCTGCGCGCTGACGCTGTGGGCGGCCTCCGCCGTGGCCACCACCACCTATGTGTGGGTGTGGGCGCTGCCGCCCGGGTGGCGGCTCGCGCAATGGGGCTACGCGGTCCAGGCCGGCTATCTCACCGCCGTCGGGATCGCCGGGCTGTACGCGTCGGCGTGGCTGTCCGGCGCGCTCGAGCGGGCCGACACCCGCGCCGCACGGGACCTCCTGGGGCCCAGCCCGGCCGACCGGCTGCGGCGCCGGGTGGAGGAGGTCACCGAGAGCCGGGCCGGCGTCGTGGACGCGGCGGACGCCGAACGCCGGCGCATCGAACGCGACCTGCACGACGGCGCCCAGCAGCGGCTGGTGTCGCTGGCGGTCAACCTGGGCCTGGCCAAGGTCACCATGCCCGGCCTGCCCGAGGACGCGCGCAAGGTGATCGACGAGGCGCACCGCGAGGCGAAGGAGGCCATCGCCGAGCTGCAGGACCTGGTGCGCGGGCTGCACCCGGCCGTGCTGGAGGACCGGGGGCTGGACGCCGCGCTGTCCGGGCTCGCGGAGCGGGCGCCGCTGCCCGTACGGGTGCGGGTGGACCTGCCGGAGCGGCCGGCCCCCGCGATCGAGGCCGTGGCCTACTTCGTCGTCTCCGAGGCGCTCGCCAACGTGGTCAAGCACGCGCGGGCGGCGGGGGCGGAGGTCCGGGTCGAACGCACGGGCGGGATACTGATCGTCGTCGTCTCCGACGACGGCGTGGGCGGTGCCGATCCCTCGGGCGGCACGGGGCTGGCCGGGCTGGCCAAGCGCGTCGCGTCGGTCGACGGCACGTTCTCGATCAGCAGCCCCGTGGGGGGCCCGACCGTAGTGACCGTGGAGCTGCCGTGCGCGCCGTGATCGCCGAGGATTCCGTTCTGCTCCGGGTGGGCCTGGTGAAGGTCCTGGAGGCGGCCGGATTCGAGGTGGTGGCGGAGGCCGGTGACGCGGAGGCCCTGCTGGCGGCGGTCGAGCTGCACGAGCCCGACCTCGCCGTGCTCGACGTGCGGATGCCGCCGGGCTACACCGACGAGGGCGTACGGGCGGCGCTCACCCTGCGCGCCCGGTGGCCCGCGACGGCGGTGCTGCTGCTGTCGCAGTACGTGGAGGAGCGGTACGCCACCGACCTGCTGACCGGGGACACGGCCGGCTTCGGCTACCTGCTCAAGCAACGGGTCGCGGACGTCGAGGAGTTCATCGAGGCGCTGCGGCGGGTGGCGGCCGGCGGCACGGCGCTCGACCCGCAGGTGGTCTCGCAGCTGCTGACGCGGCGGCACAGTGACCCGCTGGACCGGCTGACGGCGCGTGAGCGGGAGGTGCTCGCGTCGATGGCCGAGGGCCGGTCCAACGCGGGCATCGCCGGGCACCTGGTCATCAGCGAGAGCGCGGTGGCCAAGCACATCAACAGCATTCTGGCGAAGCTCGACCTGCCGAAGGCCGAGGCCGACCACCGGCGGGTGCTGGCGGTGCTGCGCTTCCTCGGCGTGGGCTGACGGGCCGTCCGCCTACGCGTGCAGGCCGCGCAGGACCAGGTCGCACACCGCCTCGAACGCCGTCTCGATGCCGGGCTGCGACCACTCCGGCGCGTAGGCGGGGTCGTGGAAGCGATTGCTCGCGTCCCAGACCGCGCGGGCGGCCGTCGTGGGCTCGACGGGCCGGAACTCGCCCTCGTCCACGCCGCCTTCGATGATCCGGGCGAGCTGCTCGATCATCGTTTCTATGTGCCGCTCGACGGTGGTGCTGTTCTCGCCGACCAGGACCATGTACGTCGCGAACAGCTCCGGGTCGTCGCCCGCCTTGCGGCGCTTGGCCGCGAAGAGCGCCGCCAGCCACTCCCGCAGCCGGCTGTCGGCCGGGCCCCGCGCGTCGGCCAGGGCCGAGAGCTCGGCGTGCGACTGGTCGAGCCAGCGCCCGGTGACCGCCTCCCGCAGGGCCGCCTTGCTGCCGAAGTGGCGGTAGACGCTGCCGTGGCTGACGCCGAGCGCGCGGGCGACGTCCACCACGGTGGCCTTGGCGGGGCCGTAGCGGCGCAGCACGTCCTCGGTGGCTTCGAGGATGCGGTCCGGGGTCAGGGGCTCGGCGGGCATCGGGATGCGGGGTCCCTTCGGGGTGCGGTTGGCTTGTACGACCGTACCCGCGTGGTGGCGCGCGCGGTGGCCCGGGTCGTCATCCGGCTGCGGGGCACCCCTGGGCTCAGTGCTCGCTGTCCAGGTGGGCCATCTGGCTCGCCGGATAGCGTTCGCCGGCCGCGGCGCCCGCCGGGACGGCCTCCTCGATGGCGGCGAGGTCGTCGGCGCCGAGGGTGACGTCCAGGGCGCCGAGCGCCTCGGTGAGGCGGTCGCGGCGGCGGGCGCCGACCAGGGGGACGATGTCCTCGCCGCGCGAGAGGACCCACGCGATGGCGGTCTGGGCGACGCTCGCGCCCCTGCCCTCGGCGACCTTGCGCAGCGCGTCGACCAGGTCGAGGTTGCGCTGGAGGTTCTCGCCCTGGAAGCGCGGGCTCATGCCGCGGAAGTCATTGGCCGCCAGCTGCCGGTCGCGGCTGAAGTGGCCGCTGATCAGGCCGCGCGAGAGCACGCCGTACGCCGTGACGCCGATGCCCAGCTCGCGGCAGGTGGGCAGGATCCGCTCCTCGATGCCGCGCGAGATCAGGGAGTACTCGATCTGGAGGTCGCTGATGGGGGCGACGGAGGCGGCCCGGCGGATGGTGTCCGCGCCGACCTCCGACAGGCCGATGTGGCGGACGTGGCCGGCCTGGACCAGCTCGGCGATCGCGCCGACGGTCTCCTCGACCGGGACGTCCGGGTCGACGCGGGCGATGCGGTAGACGTCGATGTGGTCGACGCCCAGGCGCTGCAGGGAGTAGGCGGCGAAGCTCTTCACGGCGGCGGGGCGGCCGTCGTAGCCGGACCAGCCGCCGTCGGGGTCGCGCAGGGCGCCGAACTTGACGCTGGTGAGGGCCTTCTCGCGGTGGGCGGCCGTGGTGGAGCGCAGGGCCTCGCCGATGAGCATCTCGTTGTGACCCATGCCGTAGAAGTCGCCGGTGTCCAGCAGGGTGACGCCGGCGTCCAGGGCGGCGTGGATGGTGGCGATCGACTCGGTGCGGTC
Source organism: Streptomyces griseocarneus (assembly GCF_014655595.1). Classification (GTDB taxonomy): domain Bacteria; phylum Actinomycetota; class Actinomycetes; order Streptomycetales; family Streptomycetaceae; genus Streptomyces; species Streptomyces griseocarneus. The sequence continues at coordinate 44,785 of NZ_BNBL01000010.1, forward strand.
GGCGTCGCCGTAGAGGGCGGACATGCCCATGCAGCCGAGGCCGAGGGCGGAGACCTGGGGGCCGGTGGTGCCCAGAGTGCGGTGCAGCACGGGGAACTCCTGGGGGAGGGGTGGGGGTGCCTCCCGGCGGTGGGTCCGGGAGGCGGGTACACCAGAAGCGTGACACATGGACTGACAGATTTCAATATCTGTCAGTCCATGTGTGTCCTCACCCTCAGGTCCGGATCAGCGCACCGACCTCGGCAGCCGCAGGCTCAGCAGCACCGTCGCCACCACCAGCAGCAGCTGTGCCCCGAACGTGATCAGCAGCGCCTTCCGCATCCCGGTCGACGGCGCCAGCGACAGGAACAGCGAGCCCATCGTCGCCACGCCCAGCGCCATGAACGCCTGCTGCGTCGTGACCATCACCCCGCTGCCCACGCCCGCCCGGTCCACCGGCACCTCGCTCAGCACGATCCGCAGCGTCGGAGGGATCAGCAGCCCCTGCCCCAGCCCCTGGATCGCCAGGCCCGCCGCGGGGCCCGCCGCGCCCAGCCCGTCCCAGCCGAACCAGAACGTGGCGATCACCGTGGTCAGCCCCGTCAGCTGGATGAGGGATCCGGCCGTCACCACCCGCCGCCCGAACCGGGCCGCCAGCCGCGGCCCCGCCATCGAGCCCGCGAAGTACGTGGCGCACATCGGCAGCAGCGCCAGCCCCGCCGCCATCGGCCCCAGCTGCAATCCCTCCTGCAGCACCACCGCCAGCACGAACATGAAGCCGCCCCAGCCGACCGAGAAGGGGGCGATCACCGCCAGCCCGCTGCGCACCGAGTGCACCCGCAGCAGCGACGGCGGCACCAGCGGCGTACGCCCGGCCCGCTCCTCGCGCCGCTCCACCACGACGAGCGCCACCGTCGCGAGGGGGAACACCCCCAGCAGCACCCACGACCACAGCGGCCAGCCCGTCGAGCGCCCCTCCGTCAGCGGCACCAGCAGCGACACCAGGCTCAGCGTCAGCAGCAGCGTGCCCCGCGCGTCCACCCGCGTCGGGTTCGCCGACCGGGTCTCGGGCACCGACCGCAGCGCGAGCAGCAGCGCCGCCGCCGCGATCGGCGCGTTGATCAGGAAGATCGACCGCCAGCCCGTCCCGGCCGGGTTCACGGAGACCAGCACCCCGCCGAGCACCTGCCCGACCGCGCTGGCCACCCCGGCCGTGCCGCTGTACAGGCTCATCGCCCTGGTCCGCCGCTCCCCGCTGGTCGTGGCCTGGATCGTCGCCAGCACCTGCGGCAGCATCAGCGCCGCGGCCGCGCCCTGCGCCACCCGGGCCGCCACCAGCGACCACGCGTCCGGCGCCAGGCCGCACGCCACCGACGTCACTCCGAACGCGGCCGTCCCCCACAGGAACAGCCGTCGCCGGCCCACGGTGTCGCCGAGCCGCCCGCCCAGCACGAGCAGCACCGCGTAGGCGACGCCGTAGCCCCCGACCACCATCTCCAGCAGCGCGGGACCGGCGTCCAGGTCGTCGTCGATGGTCGGCAGCGCGACGTTGACGATGAAGAAGTCGAGGAACGGCAGCGCGGCACCGATGAGCACGGTGAGCAGGCCCACGCGGCCGATCGAGGGGGAGGCGGGGGAGGGGCCGCTGGGGAGGACGGCCGGGGCGGGAGGCGGTACGGGGAGGGGAACGGGACGGGGTATGCGGATTTCGTTCACGGGACACGACGATGGCAGCGCCGTGAGCCTGGTACCAGAGTGCCCTTATCCTGGTATTCGAACTACCTGGCAACTGGATCAGCGGTACCGCACCCTGGAGCACATGACCACGATGGTGATCGAAAGCAGGGCGGCCGCCTACGCCGCCGCCCGGCCCGACGAGGTACGGCGCCACGAACTGGCGGCCTTCCTGCGCAGCCGCCGCGAACGCATCAGCCCCGAGCGGGCCGGCCTGCCGCGCGGGCCCCGCCGCCGCACCCCCGGCCTGCGCCGCGAGGAGGTCGCCCAGCTCGCCGCCGTGGGCGTCACCTGGTACACGTGGCTCGAGCAGGCCCGTGACATCCAGGTCTCCGCGCAGGTCCTGGACTCCGTCGCCCGCGCCCTGATGCTCGACCGCGCCGAGCGCGCCCACCTCTTCGCCCTGGCGGGCTCCGCCGATCCCCGGGCGGACACCGAGTGCGGGACCATCACCCCCGCGCTGCGCCTGATGCTGGAGCGGCTGGAGCCCTTCCCCGCCTGCCTGCAGAACGCCCGCTACGACATCCTCGCCTACAACCGCGCGTACGGGCAGCTGCTCTGCGACCTCGACGAGATCCCGCCGGAGGACCGCAACTGCCTGTGGCTGTACTTCACCCACCCCGCCTGGCGGACCGGCACCGTCGACTGGGAGGAGGCCACCCGCGCGATGGCCGCGAAATTCCGGGCCTCGATGGCCGACCACCTCGCCGAGCCCGCCTGGAAGTGCCTCCTGAAGCGCCTGCAGGACGCCTCGCCGGAGTTCCGGCGGGTGTGGGAGCGGCACGAGGTCGTCCAGCCCACCGCCCACCGCACGCGCGTCCTGCGCCAGCCGCAGGTCGGCCCGTTGCGGCTGGACTACACGAGCCTGTGGACGGGCCCCACCCCCGGCGCCCGGGTGCTGACCTTCACCCCGGCCGACGAGGAGACCCACGACCGGCTGCTGAAGCTGAGCGAGCTGACCTCGGCCATGACCTCGGTCATGGCGTGACGGAGGGAGGACGGGACGGCGTGACGCCGGAGCACGGCATGGCGTGGCGGAGAGAGGACGGGACCTTCGGCGGATCGTCCGTTCGCCCGGATGAGGGACAATTAACGGTCCGCCCAACCGCCCGCATGACTTCGAGGAAGCACCCTCCATGACGCTCCAGATCGGTCCGCACCCGGTGCAGCCGCCGGTGGTCCTGGCCCCGATGGCGGGGATCACCAACGCTCCCTTCCGCACGCTGTGCCGTGAGTTCTCCGGTGGCAAGGGGCTCTTCGTCAGCGAGATGATCACCACGCGGGCGCTCGTCGAGCGGGACGCCAAGACGATGCGGCTGATCCACTTCGACGGGACCGAGAAGCCGCGCTCCATCCAGCTCTACGGCGTCGACCCGGTGACCGTCGGCAAGGCCGTCCGCATGATCGTGGACGAGGACCTGGCCGATCACGTCGACCTCAACTTCGGCTGCCCCGTCCCCAAGGTCACCCGCAAGGGCGGCGGCTCCGCCCTGCCGTACAAGCGGAACCTCCTGCGCTCGATCCTGCGCGAGGCCGTCGGCAACGCCGGCTCCCTGCCGGTGACCATGAAGATGCGCAAGGGCATCGACGACGAGCACATCACCTACCTCGACGCCGGACGGATCGCCGTCGAGGAGGGCGTCACGGCCATCGCCCTGCACGGCCGCACCGCCGCCCAGCACTACAGCGGCACCGCCGACTGGGAGGCCATCGCCCGCCTGAAGGAGGCGGTGCCCGAGATCCCCGTCCTGGGCAACGGCGACATCTGGTCCGCCGACGACGCCGTGCGCATGATGCGCGAGACGGGCTGCGACGGCGTCGTGGTCGGGCGCGGCTGCCTGGGCCGGCCCTGGCTCTTCCGGGACCTGGTCGCCGCCCTCGAGGAGGGCCCGGACGGGACGCCCACCGCGACGCCCACCGCGCCGACCCTGCGCGAGGTGGCGCGCGTGATGCTGCGCCACGCGGAGCTGCTGGGGCAGTGGCTCGAGAACGAGCAGCGCGGCGTCATCGACTTCCGCAAGCACGTCGCCTGGTACACCAAGGGCTTCTCCATCGGCTCGGAGCTGCGCAAGAAGCTGGCGATCGCCTCATCTCTGGACGAACTGGACGCTCTTTTGAGCGAACTGGACCTGGATCAGGCCTGGCCGGTGGGTGCCGACGGCCCCCGCGGCCGTACGTCCGGCCGCGACCGGGTGGTGCTTCCTGACGGGTGGCTGAACGACCCGTACGACTGCGCCGTGGTCGGCGCGGATGCCGAACTCGATACTTCGGGCGGGTGAAACGCCGTCGAACACGGCGTGATTCTCGCCACCTCTGATAAGGGTCTCGCTCAGATGAGCACCGGAATCAGGGGTGCACCTTTCCAAGGGGTGGCACTGCGTGCCACCCCTTTTGGTTTCAACTCTTGACGACAGAGGGTGGAGTTTTTCGACGGGCCGTGATCGGTCGATCATTTTCGGTCATGTTGAGTTCAGAGCCTGAAAGAAGGGAGGTAGGGCCTCATTTGAGCGCGCAACTTTCGATCTGCTGGCGGACGGGTGGTTGCGCCCCCAAGTTGGCGGAGTAGACCTCCTCAGATGCCTTCGATCTGGGTACGCTCCCCGCCGTCAGGGCAGTCCTCCCCCCTCAGCGTCCCGGGAGGCCCGAGTGAGGAGTCGATTCCCGTGCCGGTATCCGAAGATCGCCAGAAGTTCGTCTACGACTTCACCGAGGGCAACAAGGACCTCAAGGACCTGCTCGGCGGGAAGGGCGCCAACCTCGCCGAGATGACCAACCTCGGACTGCCCGTGCCCCCCGGCTTCACCATCACCACCGAGGCATGCAAGGTCTACCTCGAGGGCGGCGAGGAGCCGTCGTCGATGCGCGACGAGGTCACCGCCCACCTCGAGGCCCTCGAGCAGCGCATGGGCAAGAAGCTCGGCCAGGCCGACGACCCGCTGCTGGTGTCGGTGCGCTCGGGCGCCAAGTTCTCCATGCCCGGCATGATGGACACCGTCCTGAACATCGGCCTGTCCGACGAGTCCGTCACCGGCCTCGCCACCCAGGCCGGCGACGAGCGGTTCGCCTGGGACTCCTACCGCCGCCTCATCCAGATGTTCGGCAAGACCGTGCTGGGCGTCGACGGCGACCTCTTCGAGGAGGCGCTGGAGGAGACCAAGCGGGCCAAGGGCGTCACCACGGACGTCGACCTCGACGCGGCCGACCTCAAGCGCCTGGTGGAGGAGTTCAAGGTCATCGTCTCCAAGGCGACCGGCCGCGACTTCCCGCAGGCCCCGCGCGAGCAGATGGACCTCGCCATAAGGGCGGTCTTCGACTCCTGGAACGGCGACCGCGCCAAGCTCTACCGCCGCCAGGAGCGCATCCCGGGCGACCTGGGCACCGCCGTCAACATCTGCTCGATGGTCTTCGGCAACCTCGGCCCCGACTCCGGCACCGGCGTCGCCTTCACCCGCGACCCCGCCAGCGGCCACCAGGGCGTCTACGGCGACTACCTGCAGAACGCCCAGGGCGAGGACGTCGTCGCCGGCATCCGCAACACCATGCAGCTCGCCGAGCTCGAGCAGCTCGACAAGGCCTCGTACGACCAGCTGATGCAGATCATGGAGACGCTGGAGACGCACTACAAGGACCTGTGCGACATCGAGTTCACCATCGAGCGCGGCAAGCTGTGGATGCTGCAGACCCGCGTCGGCAAGCGCACGGCCGGTGCGGCCTTCCGCATCGCCACCCAGCTGGTGGACCAGGGCCTGATCGACGAGGCCGAGGCGCTGCAGCGCGTCACCGGCGCGCAGCTGGCGCAGCTGATGTTCCCGCGCTTCGATGAGAAGGCGCAGACGGAGCTGCTGGGCCGGGGCATCGCCGCCTCGCCGGGCGCGGCGGTCGGCAAGGCCGTCTTCGACTCGTACACCGCGGTGAAGTGGTCGCGCTCGGGCGAGAAGGTCATCCTGATCCGCCGCGAGACCAACCCCGACGACCTCGACGGCATGATCGCCTCCGAGGGCATCCTGACCTCGCGCGGCGGCAAGACCTCGCACGCGGCCGTCGTCGCGCGCGGCATGGGCAAGACCTGTGTCTGCGGCGCCGAGGAGCTGGAGGTCGACACCAAGCAGCGCAAGATGACCGCTCCGGGCGGGGTCGTCATCCAGGAGGGCGACGTCGTCTCCATCGACGGCTCCACCGGCAAGGTCTACCTGGGCGAGGTCCCGGTCGTGCCGTCCCCGGTCGTGGAGTACTTCGAGGGCCGCATGCACGCCGGCGCCGACGACGCGGACGAGCTGGTCCAGGCCGTGCACCGGATGATGGCCTACGCCGACCGCACCCGCCGCCTGCGCGTGCGGGCCAACGCCGACAACGCCGAGGACGCCGCGCGCGCCCGCCGCTTCGGCGCCCAGGGCATCGGCCTGTGCCGCACCGAGCACATGTTCCTCGGCGAGCGCCGCGAGCTGGTCGAGCGCCTCATCCTGGCCGACACCGACGCCGAGCGCGAGGAGGCACTCGGTGCCCTCCTCCCGCTGCAGAAGGCCGACTTCGTCGAGCTGTTCGAGGCCATGGACGGGCTGCCGGTCACGGTCCGCCTGCTCGACCCGCCGCTGCACGAGTTCCTGCCCGACATCACCGAGCTGTCGGTGCGCGTCGCGCTGGCCGAGGCCCGCGAGGACGCCAACGAGAACGACCTGCGCCTGCTGCAGGCCGTGCACAAGCTCCACGAGCAGAACCCGATGCTGGGCCTGCGTGGCGTCCGTCTGGGCCTGGTCATCCCCGGCCTGTTCGCCATGCAGGTGCGGGCGATCGCCGAGGCCGCGGCCGAGCGGATCGGCCGCCAGGGCGACCCGCGCGCGGAGATCATGATCCCGCTGGTGGGCACCGTCCAGGAGCTGGAGATCGTCCGCGAGGAGGCCGAGCGCGTCATCGCCGACGTCGAGGCCGCCAGCGGCACGGACCTCAGCCTGCCGCTCGGCACGATGATCGAGCTGCCGCGCGCCGCCCTGACGGCCGACCAGATCGCCGAGGCCGCCGAGTTCTTCTCCTTCGGCACGAACGACCTGACCCAGACCGTGTGGGGCTTCTCCCGCGACGACGTCGAGGCCAGCTTCTTCACCGCGTACCTGGAGAAGGGCATCTTCGGGGTCAGCCCGTTCGAGACCATCGACCGGGACGGCGTGGGCTCGCTGGTCCGCGCGGCCGCCAAGGCCGGCCGGGCCACCCGCCCCGACCTCAAGCTCGGCGTGTGCGGCGAGCACGGCGGCGACCCGGAGTCGGTGCACTTCTTCCACGAGGTGGGCCTGGACTACGTCTCCTGCTCGCCCTTCCGCATCCCGGTCGCCCGCCTGGAGGCGGGCCGCGCCGCGGCGCTGAACGGGACGGCGGGCAGCGACAGCCGCTGAGTGGCGGCCTGTTGAACTCCGGAGCCGGTGTGGGATGACCTCGACCCTCGGACCTCGGCGGCTCCGGTAGAAGAGAAGGGACGGCGCTCGCGCGGGCGCCGTCCCTTCCTCATGTCCTCGTGCCCTGGTGTCCTCGCGCCCCGTGCCTTCGTGTCCCCGGGCGCGGACACCGAGATCGTTAACCTGTTCGTAACGTGCTGTTGCACGGCGAAGGGGCGGCGCCCGTGCGGGAGCGCCGCCCCTCTTTACTCCCCCACCGGGAGTTGTTGCCGCCCGCATCGGCTCGGGCGGCAACTCGCATACCCAGCGGCCGCTTTTTCGCTCGCCACCCCCCACGGGAACGAGCGGGGCGGCCCTGAGTGCGTGAATAGCATTTCGCTTCTGCGATGTTCGCCGCGAGTCCTTTCAACTGTGGCCAAAAGGGCGTGGTAACACCTCGTATCGGTGTGCATACTCAGTGAGCGGGGGGTGGTTGCGGATGTCTCATGTGGGGGTTTGGTGCTGCGTGTCCATTTCACTGGACTCGATCTGGCCCGGTTGCGCCTGGCCGGAGACCCGGACGTGCTCTGGGAAACCGTATTGAGCCTGCACCGGCTTCGGGACAAACAAGGCGAGTCGATCTTCGGGGATTGGCGCTCGGAAACCCGAGCTCGGTTGAATGGTGAAACGCGGCTACTGGCGCCGCTGGTTCCGTCCCGTGGATATTTCCCGGACTTCCTGACACCGCCCGAAGGGTTAGACGGACTCGAGTCCGGCATAGCCGCCCTGCGGGCCACCCCGGCCGACCGGGTGCACGACGAACTGAGCCGGCTGCCCACCGTGCGGACCCTGCCGGCTTGGATACGATCGCTGGCCGAGGGCGACGCCCGGGCGTTCGGGAAGCTGATCAGCGCCCTCCACACCTATCACCAGGCCGCCATCGCCCCGTACTGGGCCCACATCCAGGCCCAGATCGAGGCGGACCGCGCCGTGCGCGGCCGGGCGCTGCTGGACGGCGGCGCGGACGCGCTGCTGTCCTCGCTGCCGCCCACCATGCGCTGGCGGGCCCCGGTGCTCGAGGTCGACTACCCCGTCGACCGCGACATGTACCTCGGTGGCCGGGGGCTGCTGCTCCTGCCGTCGTTCTTCTGCCGGCGCACGCCCGTGACCCTGCAGAACACCGAGCTCACGCCCGTGCTGGTCTACCCCGCGCGGGCCATGTCCGAGTCGGCGCCCGCCGTCCCGGACGCCCCGCGCTCGCTGGGCAAGCTCGTCGGGCACACCCGTTCGGCGGTCCTGGGCTCCATCGGCGGCGGCTGCACCACCAGTGAACTCGCCCGCAGGGTCGGCGTGTCGGCCGCCTCGGCCAGCCAGCACGCGGGCGTGCTGCGCGAGGCCGGGCTGGTGCTGACGCTGCGCAACGGCAGCGCGGTCATGCACACCCTCACGCCGCTGGGCGCGGCGTTACTGCGCGGCGGGCACCGGGGGCCGCAGTCCCGGGGCAGGGTGCAGTCGTCGATGCCGGCGCGCTCGACGCCCGCCACGATGCTGCAGTTTCCCGGGGGGTGACCCGCGGACCCCCAGCCGGACGGAAGTGCCGGCCGTCTCAGTCGTCGATCCCCGAGCGCTCCACGCCCGCCACGATGTACCGCTGCAGCAGCACGAAGACCAGCAGCAGCGGCACGATCGAGACGGCGGCCGCGACGAACAGTTCGTGGAGGTTGACGGTCTGGGCCGTCGTGAACGTCGACAGCGCCACCTGCACCGTCCACGAGCTCCGGCCCTGGCCGATGACCAGCGGCCACAGGAAGGAGTTCCAGGCGCCGATGAAGACGATCGTGCCGACGGCCGCGAAGACCGGCCGTGAGTTGGGGACGACGACCCGCCAGTACGTGCGCCAGTAGCCCAGCCCGTCGACCTGCGCGGCGTCCTCCAGCTCCCGGGGGAAGCCGAGGAAGTACTGGCGGAAGACGAAGCAGGCGAAGGCGCTGAAGAGCGTCGGCACGATCAGCCCGCGCAGCGTCGAGACCCAGCCGAGCGACGACACCAGCACGAACGACGGCACGAACGTCACCGCCGCCGGGACCATCAGGGTGCCCACGACGGCGTAGAAGACGGCGTTCGCGTGCCGGTAGGGGATGCGGGCCAGGCCGTAGCCGGCGAGGGAGGCGAGCAGCAGGGTGCCGGCGGTCGTGGCCACCGCGATCAGCGAGGAGTTCAGCAGCGCGTGGGCCATCGGCACGTCGGGGTCGGTGAACAGCTCGCGCACGTTCGAGAAGTGCGGGCGGCGGGGGAAGAGCGTCCAGCCGGGTGCGGTGATCTCCGCCTCGGAGGACAGGCCGTTGCGCACGAGCAGGTAGAAGGGGATGAGGAACAGCACGGCCAGCGCGATGAGCAGCACCAGCCGCAGGGCGCGGCCGGCGCGTACGAGGGCGTCCTCCATTGGATCTCACTCCTCCGTGCGGCCGAGGCCCGTCCAGCGGGCCTGCACGACGGTCACCACCAGGATGACCAGGGCGAGGATCACCGCGCCCGCGCTGCCCAGGCCCAGGTCCTGCCCCTGGCCGAGGGCGGTGTAGTAGAGGTAGACCAGCGGCGGCCGGGCGTAGGGCGGGTAACCCCGGGTGCCCGAGAGCAGGTTGTAGAACTCGTCGAACGCCTGGAAGGCGTTGACCACGAGCAGCAGGACGACCGCGACCGAGGTGGCGCGCAGGGCCGGGAAGGTGATGTGCCGGAAGGTCTGCCACCCGGGGCGGGCCCCGTCGAGCGCCGCGGCCTCGTACAGCCGCACCGGCACCCGCTGCAGCCCGGCGAGGAAGAGCAGCATGTAGAAGCCCGTCTGCAGCCAGAGCCGGACGGTGACGATGACGAGCCAGTACCAGGGCGGGTCGGTGGCCGACAGCCAGGCCACCGGCTCGGCGCCGAACCATCCCAGCACGGTATTGGCCAGTCCGAATCGCACTCCGTTGAAGACCGAGAGCTTCCAGATCATCGCCGCGACGACGTACGAGCAGGCGGCGGGCAGGAAGAAAACGGAGCGGAAGAACGCCCGGCCGGCGCGCAGCCGGTTCACCGCCAGGGCCAGGCCCAGGGCCAGTACGTAGGTGGTGGGGACGATGAAGGCGGTGAAGACGGCGAAGGTCACCAGGGAGGACCGGAAGGCGCCGTCGCCGAGCATGGCCGTGTAGTTGCCGAGGCCGGTGAACTCCGTGGGGGAGACGGTGTTGTGGGCGTCGAAGAAGCTGAGGTACACGCTCCAGGCCAGTGGGACGTACGTGAAGAGCGTGAGCCCGGCTACGAAGGGGCCGACGAACGTCCAGAACCAGAGGGTATGGTTCCGCTGCCGTGTCCGCCGGGTCCCGGCCCCGGACGGGCGGGCGGCGCCCACTCAGCGCCTCTTCTGAACGCGCCGCAGCTCCGCCCCGGCCGTGCGGACGACCGCCCGCAGCTGGGCGCCGGGGTCGGCACCCTCCTTGATCACGCGGTTGAGGGCGTCCAGATAGGCGGTCTGGCTCGCGGCCGTCCACAAGAGGGGCTGCGCGAAGCCGTGCTCCTCGGTGAACCGCACCGCCTCGGCCGCCGCGCCCTGCCGGAGCCTGTCCGCCGTGGCGGCGAGGGAAGCGCGGGCGGGGATGTGGAAGCCGTAGGAGAGGGCGAAGTCCTTCTGGAGGTCGGTGCGTTCGATCCACAGCCAGCGCACGAAGGCCTCGGCCGCCTCCCGGTGGCCGCCGCGGGCGCTGACGGCCGCGGTCCACGCGCCGACCGGCACGGCGGGTCTTCCCGCCGGGCCGTCCGGCGGGAAGGGCAGCACCCCGAAGTCGTCGCCCAGGGCCTTGGCGATCTGCGGCAGGGCCCACAGGCCGCACCACTGCATCGCGGTGAGCCCCTGGGCGAACGCCGCCGGGTTGGCCCAGTCGGTGGGCGCGCCCAGCAGCAGCGACTTGTCGGCGTACAGCCGGTGGAGCTTGCCGAGGGTGCGGGCCGCGGCCGGTTCGTCGAAGCCCACCGTGCCGCCGGGGGTGACCAGGGAGAGGCCGGCGGCGTACAGGGGCGTGCCCGCGAGGGCGCTCGCGCCGCCGTCGTTGCCGAGGAAGAGGCCCTTGGCCCGCTTGGTGGTCAGCTCGCGGGCCGCGTCGATCAGGGCGTCGAGCGTCGCCGGCGGCCGGAGGCCGGCCGCCCGCAGCAAGCTCTTGCGGTAGTAGAGCAGCTGGGTGTCGACCAGCTGCGGGATGCCCCAGACGCGGCCCTCGTAGGTCTTGGGGGCGAGGACGGCCGGGTGGAAGTCGTCCTTGACGTCCTTGATCAGTTCGGTGAGGTCGGCGACCTGCCCGCCCTGGATCTGCTCGATGGTCGGGCCGTTGACCTCGAAGACGTCCGGCCCGGAGGAGCCGAGCAGGGCGGCGGCGGTCTGCTGGTCGTAGTTGCCGGGCCGCCACTCCACCCGGACGCGGGCCTTGCGGTACGCGGCGGCGTAGCGCTCCACCGCCTGCCGGGTGCCCGGCTCGCCGTACTGGTGGTACCACTGCGACAGCCGGGGCCCCGAACCGCCGTCCGCGCGGCCGGTGTCGGACCCGCACGCGGTGGGCAGGCCCCCTGCCGCGGCGAGTCCGGCGCCGGCGGCCATGAGCTGTCTGCGGCTGATCGGCATGTCGACTCTCCCTCGCGGTGTCGGGGTCGCTGGGACCAACGATCAGCGATGGCGGGGGATTACGACAGGGGGCCTCGCCCGGCCGGCGGGCGAGGCGCCCATGGCCCGCGCCCGATCGCGCCCGCCCGCGCCCACTCGCGCCCGCTCATGCCCCGATGCGGAACCGGAGCCGGCAGATCACCGCGTCGGTGTCCCGCCGCACGGCGTGGGCGAGGACCGCGCCGCGCTGGTTCTGCAGCAGCCGCTGCCAGATGCGGGCGGGTTCCACCTCGGGGATGAGCACGGTCACCCTGGTGTCGGGATGCCGGCCGGACAGCTCGCGGACCAGTTCCACGATCGGGCGGCCCAGCGAGCGCGTGGGCGCGGGCAGCTCGACCAGGTCGACGCCGGGGCGCCACAGCTCCCAGTCGCGGCGCAGCGACTCGGCCGCGCGCCGGCCCTCCGCGTCGGGGTGGGTGACGGTCACGGCCATCACCTCGTCGCCGAGCGAGACGGCGGCGGTGAGCGCCTTGCTGGTCAGCCGGGACAGCGAGGAGACCGGGACCACGACCACGGAGCGGCAGCGGTGCGGGGCCTCGGGCACCCGGCCCAGCTCCAGGCGCTCGCCGATCCGCCCGTACGCCCGGTGGACGGCCTCGAATGCGGCCACCAGCAGCGGCAGCGCGATCACGATCAGCCAGGCGCCCTCGGTGAACTTCGTCGCGGTGACCACGACGGCCGAGACGCCGGTGAGCACGGCCCCGAAGCCGTTGAGCAGTGCCTTGCCCCGCCATCCGGCCGACCGGTCCAGGCGCCAGTGCCGGACCATGCCGGCCTGGCAGAGGGTGAAGCCGACGAACACCCCGATGGCGAAGAGCGGTACGAGGGTGTTGACGTCGCCGCCGGAGAGGACGAGCAGCAGCGCGGAGACGGCGGCCAGGGCCAGCACGCCGTGGCGGTGGACCTGGCGGTCGGCCTTGAGGCCGAAGACGTGCGGCAGGTAGTTGTCCCGGGCCAGCAGGCCCATCAGGACCGGCAGCCCGCCGAAGGAGGTGTTGGCGGCGAGGGCGAGCAGGACGACGGTCGCGAACTGCACGACGTAGAACGCCCAGTTGTGGCCGAGCGAGGCGTCGGCGAGCTGGGCGAGGACGGTGACGCCCTCGGCCGGCTGCAGGTGGAAGCGGCCGATGAGCACGGACAGGCCGATCAGCATGACGCCCAGCAGCGCTCCCAGCGCGACCTCCGTGCGCTGGGCCCGGCGGGTGGCCGGGGCGCGGAAGGCCGGGACGGCGTTGGCGACGGCCTCGACGCCGGTGAGGGCCGAACAGCCCGCCGCGAAGGCCTTGAGCAGGAGCAGTGCGCCGACGGCGGTGGCGTCGCCGGACAGCGCGGACGCGTGGCCGGCGGCCGCCTCGGTGCTCGCGGGGGCGTCCCGCAGGAGGCCGGCCACGATCACCGTGAGGATCGAGCCGACGAAGACGGCGGTGGGGACGAGGAACGCCTTGGCGGAGTCCACGATGCCGCGCAGGTTCACGCCGGTGACCAGGGCCAGCACGCCCAGGCAGAGCCACAGCCGGTCGTCCTGGAGGGAGGGGAAGGCGGAGGTGAGGGCGGCGACGCCGGCGGTGACGGAGACGGCCACGTTGAGCACGTAGTCCAGGACCAGGGAGGCCGCGGTGAACAGGCCGGTGCGCCGGCCAAGGTGCCGCTTGGCGACCGCGTACGAGCCGCCGCCGTCCGGGAAGGCCGCGATGACCTGCCGGTAGGAGGCGACGAGGACGGCCAGCAGGGCGGCGATCGCGAGCGTGACCGGCAGCGTGAACCCCAGGCCGTGCGCCCCGGCCGCGGCCAGCACGAGGACGATCGCCTCGGGCCCGTACGCCACCGACGCCATCGCGTCGAGCGACAGGGCCGCCAGGCCCTGGGTGGCGGTGAGCCGGTGCCGGTCCTCGGCGGCCCGCGCGGCGCCGGTATCGGGCGGCTCTTCGTCGCCGGTGCCCGCGGCGTGCTCCGAATTGGCCAGCATGGACATCTTTTGTCGTACCTCCGTTGGGTCGGAGGCTCAGACTGCGCCCGGGCCGGCGGGGGCGCGTCGTTTCTTGGCGGCGTCTTGGCGGTTTTCGACGGATCTTCTACGGAGTCTTAACGCGTGGGGCCATCACCCGGGCCAGGGCGCGTCAGCGCGGCGCAAGGATTGGCCAAAACCACGTCAGCGCGCCGTCAACGTCGGCGCCTTGGCGCGGCGGACGGCCCTAGCGTCAGCAGTATGGGACGGCGACCGACATTACGGACGCGTGCGCGCGTGCGCGAGGGATACGGCCGGGGCCCGGGGGAACGGGCACCGGCCCGTGGCGTGCTGGCGTGGGACCGCACGTGGCGGCGCGAGGCGCGCTGCGCCTGGCGGTGCGGGCTGGCCCTCGGCGGGGTGCTCCTCCTCGCCGACCTGGCCCGGGGCAGCCTCGACGCGGCGCGCGGCCTGTGCTGGACGGCGCTCGGCGCCGCGCTCGTCGCCGTGCTCAGACCCGTACGGATCACGGTGGGCGCCGACTGGCTGGCCGCCCGCGGCCTCCTGCGCGAGCACCGCGTCCGCACCGACCTGCTCACCCAGGTGCGGCGCGCGGACGGCATCGCCCCCCGCCTCGTGCTGCGCGACGTCGGCGGCAACCGCGTGGAGCTGGACCCCGGCGTCCTCACCGCGAACCCCCTGCTCTGGCACCACCTCGAGACGGGCGCGCGGCGGGCCCGCGAGCGCGGGCTGCTGCGGGAGGGAGCGGTGGCGCTGGCCGCCCTGGCCGAGCGCATCGACGGCGAGACGACGCGGGCGGTGCTGCGGGCGTCGGGGCTGGAGCGGGGCTAGCCGTCACCCCGCCGCGCGGGCAAGGGATGCCTGTCAGTCGTACGTGACGCCCGTCATCCGCTCCGACACCGCCCACAGCCCCGCGCTCGCCCGGTCGTCCCGCGTCCAGGCGGCACGCGGCGAGGGGGCGGGGGCGCCGCGCCAGAGCATTACGCGGGGCCCGAAGAAGTCGTCCTGCCGGACCCCCGGCGCCGTGGCGGCGTAGAGCGAGGGCAGGGCGCCGTCCTCCGCGCTCTGCGCGAGGACCCGGTTGAGCAGCTCCGCCGCCCGCTCGGCCCACGCCCGGTCCTCCATGCGCGCCCCGGCCGTCTGCAGGTTGGTGGCCGCGTAGCCGGGGTGGGCGGCGACCGCGACGACGTCCGAGCCCTCGGCCTTCAGGCGCCGGGCCAGCTCGTGGGTGAAGAGGAGGTTGGCGCTCTTGGAGCGGCCGTAGGCGATCCAGCGCCGGTAGCGGTGGTCCATCTGCACGTCGCGGGGGTCGACCGTCCCCAGGAAGTGCAGCCCGCTGGAGACCGTCACCACCCGGGCCCCTGGGCCGGCCTCGCGCAGCAGGGGCAGCAGCAGGCCGGTCAGCGCGAAGTGCCCCAGGTGGTTGGTGCCCAGCTGCATCTCGAAGTCGTCGACCGTCCTGCGGTGCGGCAGCGCCATCACCCCGGCGTTGTTGACCAGCAGGTCCAGCCGGTCCTCCTTCAGGTCGGCCGCGAAGGCCCGCACCGACGACAGGTCCGCGAGGTCCAGCCGCGCCAACCGCACGTCCGCGCCCGGAACCTGGGCCCGCATCAGCTCCTCGGCGGCCTCGCCGCGCGTGACGTCCCGGCACGCGAGCACCACCCGCGCCCCGCGCCGGGCGAGCTCCCTGGCGGTGACGAACCCGATCCCGCTGTTCGCCCCGGTCACCACGGCGGTACGGCCGCTCTGGTCGGGGATGTCGCTCGCGTTCCAGCCGTTCATTTCCGCTGTGCTCCTCGCTCACGAGTGCGTAGCCGTCCCTCACGCCCCAGGCTACGGGAATATGTTCGAGCAGTCGGGCGGGGGTCGTTGGTAGCGTCGCGGCATGTCGCGTACTCATGAAGCATCCGAACCGACGAGCCGGCCGCGGATGCCGGTCACCCCCGAGGACCTCGAGGACGTGGTGCGGCAGGCCGTCGCCGTCCTGCGCCGGGCCCCGCAGGAAAGGTGGGGGGAGAAGGCCGGCTCGCTGGAGTGGGACTGCTGGGAGACGGTCGAGCACCTGGCGGACGACATGTTCTGCTACGCCACCCAACTCGCGCCGCACTCCGGCGCCTTGAACGGCTACGTGCCGTTCCTGATGACCCGGCAGCGCGAGGGCGGCCCGAACGAGACCCTCCACGCCGAGCGGGACGCGGGCGTGGACGGGCTGGTGCAGGTGCTGGAGGCGAGCGCGGGGCTGCTGGTGGCCATGGTGCGGACGAGGCCGCCGGAGACGCGGGCGCACCACTCCTACGGCGCCTCCGACCCCGAGGGCTTCACGGCCATGGGCATCGTCGAGGCCCTGGTGCACGTGCACGACATCGCCGCCGGGCTCGGCGTGGCGTGGCAGCCCGACGCCGGAGTCTGCGAGCGCGTGCTGCGCCGGCTCTTCCGCGACCTTCCCGTCGGCGACGACCCCTGGCAGACGCTGCTGTGGGCCACCGGCCGGCTGGAGCTGCCCGGGCTTCCGCGGCGCGAGTCCTGGCGCTGGAACGGCACGCCCCTGGACTGACGCGCGTTCCTGGACTGACGCGCGCCCTTGGGCCGAACGCGCGCCCCCGGTCCGGCGACCGGGTCAATCACCCCGCCGCCAGGGGTGATTGGCCGGACCGCGGGGGACCGGCCCCCCGGCCGTGCGCGTACGATCGCGCCGGTGATCCCCGACATATCGCTGACCACGCTGGCCGTGCTGTGCCTCACCGCCGCGGCGGCCGGGTGGATCGACGCCGTGGTGGGCGGCGGCGGCCTGCTGCAGCTGCCCGCGCTGCTGGTGGGGCTGCCGCACACGGCGCCCGCCCACATCCTCGGCACCAACAAGGCCGTCGCCATCTGGGGGACGACCGCGGCCGCCGTCGCCTACGCCCGCAAGGCGCCCGTGGACGTACGGACCGCCGCGCGGATCGGGCTGGCGGCGCTCGGCGGCTCGCTGGCGGGGGCCTTCTTCGCCGCGGGCATCGACAGCGCCGTGCTGCGGCCCCTGATCATGGCCGTCCTGCTCGCGGTGCTCGCGTTCGTGCTGCTGCGGCCCACGTTCGGCACCACGGCCGCGGACCCCGCCCCGCCCACCCGGCGCCGCGTGCTCGCCGCGATCGGCGTCGCGGGCCTGGGCATCGGCTTCTACGACGGGCTGATCGGCCCCGGCACCGGCACCTTCCTGGTCCTCGCGCTGGCCGGGATCCTGCACATGAACCTGGTGACGGCCTCCGGCACGGCCAAGATCGTCAACGTCTGCACCAACGTGGGCGCCCTGGTCACGTTCACCGCGCAGGGCGCCGTGCTGTGGCAGGTGGCGGCCCCGATGGCCGTCTTCAACCTCGCCGGCGGCGCGCTGGGCGCCCGGATGGCCCTCAAGCGCGGGAGCGGCTTCGTGCGGGGCGTGCTGGTCGTGGTGGTCCTGGCGCTGGTGTGCAAGCTGGCCTACGACCAGTGGGGCGGGTGAGCCGGTGTCCGGTGGGGCGGGTGAGCCTGCGTCACCCCGTACGGACCGTGCCGCGCACCGCCCCGTCGATCATGCGCACTACCGACCATGCGCAAAATGACCATGCGGAATACAGCCCGGTGCACGGCAAACACGCCGGATGCGGTTAGCCTGTCGCTACCTTCCTGACGTGGTGGGGGTGCTCGTGCGTTTCTCCCGGTGGAGCCGGGCCCGGTGGGTCCGGGCGCTGTTCGCGGGGTTGTATGTGGTCGCGCTCGCCGCGGCCGTGCCCCGAGGGGCCGGCGGACACGGCCGCGACGACGGCTGGTCCAGCGAGGAGGCCCGGCGGTTCTGGGGCCCCGCGCGGATGTCCACGGCCACCGTGGACGACGACGCGGACGGCGACAAGGACGGCGCCCAGCGGATCACCGGCAGCGCCCGCCACTTCGACGGGATCCCCACGGTGGGGGTGCTCTTCTACGTCGGCGAGGACATGAGGGACCACCACTGCACCGCCAGCGTGGTGCACAGCCCCAAGGGCAATCTGATCGTCTCGGCCGGCCACTGCGGCTTCGGCGACGACGCCGCCTTCGTGCCGGACTACCGCCAGGGCGAGAGCAAGCAGCCGTACGGGGTGTGGGCGGTGGACCGCTCCTTCGTCGACCCGCGGCGCGAGGACACCGGCGACGGCTCCGACCTCGACTTCGCCTTCGCCACCGTCAAGGCCGACAGCCGGGGCCGCCAGCTCGAGCGCGTCACCGGCGCCAACCGCCTGGTCCGCACGCCCGGCTACGTCAACCGGGTCACCGTCATCGGCTACCCCAGCTCCGAGAGCGACCCCGCCGACCGGGCCATCCGCTGCACGGCCATGACCGGCAGGCTGCCCGGCCACCGGCAGATGACGATGCGCTGCGACGGCTTCTACTCCGGCACCTCGGGCAGCCCCTGGCTGGCCAACTACGACGAGAAGACGAGGACCGGCGACCTGATCGGCGTCCTGGGCGGCCTCAACGGCGGCGGCCCCGACGGCGAGGAGAGCGACAAGGTCTCGTACAGCCCCATGAACGACGACGAGATCTTCCGGCTCTACGTGGACGCCATAAACGGGCGCGAGCCCCAGCGCGCCTGACGCGCCCGGGGCCCGCCCGCCTGCTACTTCCTCGCGCCGGCCAGCGCCCGCTCGACGCCCGGCTCGTGCGGGCCCAGGAACGCCGGGCTGGGCCGGACCAGCGCGTCCAGCGCCGCCTTGCCCGCGGCGAAGACCTCGCGCGCACCGCCCGCGTACCAGGTGGCGTTGCGCGTGGCCTCCACCCCGACGCCGTACGAGTCGATGCCCGCGGCCTCGCACAGGGCCACCGCACGGCGTATGTGGAAGTCCTGGCTGATCAGGACCGCATGTTTCACGCCGAAGATCCGCTCGGCGCGGGCGCAGGAGTCCCACGTGTCGAAGCCGGCGAAGTCGCTGACGATCCGCTCGTCCGGCACGCCGTGCCGGATCAGATACGCGCGCATCGCGTCCGGCTCGTCGTAGTCGCTGCGGCTGTTGTCACCGGTCACCAGCACCACGCGCACCTTGCCGCCGCGGTAGAGCTCCGCCGCCGCGTCCAGGCGGTGCGCCAGATAAGGGGAGGGTTTGCCCTCCCACAGCCCCGCACCGAAGACCATCGCCACCGGCGCGGACGGCACCGCGCCGATGTCGCGCACCCGGGGCGTGCCCGAGACGTACACCCACGTGGCGGGCAGCAGACCCAGCACACAGGCCGTCATGACGGCCCACACCAGGTGCCGTCTGCCGCTCGTGGTGGCGGGCAGCCGCAGGCGCGCCCTTCGCACCCGACCCGCGATATCCATGAGACCTCCCCCGTTCGCGATGGGTCAACGCCGCGGACGTCCGGCTGGTTCCCGCCCCCCACGCGCATCGCTGCTGTCACACCCTGCGGCTACCGTCGGGGGTATGAACGGCAGCACAGCGGGGACCGCGTCAGAGCACAACGGCATCGCAGGCTACGAGGAGCCGGACCTGGAGCGCTGGGCGCCCGAGCCCGACAAACGGCCCGGCCGCACCGCCTTCCAGCGCGACCGGGCGCGCGTGCTGCACTCCGCCTCGCTGCGCCGCCTGGCCGGAAAGACCCAGGTCGTCACGCCCGGCGTGAGCTCCCAGGCCTGGGACGCCAGCCCCCGCACCCGCCTGACCCATTCGCTGGAGTGCGCCCAGGTGGGCCGCGAGCTGGGGGCGGCGCTCGGCTGCGACCCCGACCTCGTCGAGACCGCCTGCCTGGCCCACGACCTCGGCCACCCGCCCTTCGGGCACAACGGCGAGCAGGCCCTCGACGAAGTCGCCGGGCCCTGCGGCGGCTTCGAGGGCAACGCCCAGTCGCTGCGCCTGCTCACCCGGCTCGAGCCCAAGCGCTTCGCGCCCGACCCGGCCACGGGCGAGCTGGTCAGCGTCGGCCTCAACCTCACCCGCGCCGCCCTGGACGCCGCGACCAAGTACCCGTGGCCCCGCGGCGGCCACCCCGCCGACCCGGCATCCCGCAAGTTCGGCGTCTACGCCGACGACGTCCCCGTCTTCCGGTGGCTGCGCCAGGGCGCCCCCGGCCACCGCCAGAGCTTCGAGGCACAGGTCATGGACTGGGCCGACGACGTGGCCTACTCCGTGCACGACGTCGAGGACGGCCTGCACGCCGGCCACCTCGACCCGGCCGTCCTGCTCGCCGATCCCGAGCGCCGCGAGGTCTTCGCCGTCGCCGCCGGCCGCTACGCCCCGGGAGCCGACCCCGACGAGCTCGCCGAGGCCCTCGACCGCCTCCTCGAGCAGGAGTGGTGGCCGCACGGCTACGACGGCTCCGCGGTCGCCCAGGCCCGGCTCAAGGACGCCACAAGCCAGCTCATCGGCCGTTTCTGCCTCGCCGCCGAGGGGGCCACCCGGGCCGCCTGGGGGCCCGGCCGGCTCACCCGCTACCGCGCCGAGCTGGAGGTGCCGCGCGCCACGCGCCTGGAGTGCGCCGTCCTCAAGGCCGTCGCCGACCGCTACGTCATGCAGCGCGAGGACCAGGAGAAGCTGCGCGCCGAACAGCGCGTGGTCATCGCCGAGCTCGGCGCCGCGCTGGCCGCCCGGGCCCCCGAGGGCCTCGACCCGCAGTTCCGCACGCTGTTCGCCGAGGCCGCCGACGACGCGGGGCGGATGCGCGCGGTGGTCGACCAGATCGCCGCGCTGACCGACGGCTCGGCCCGGAGCCTGCACGCCCGGCTCGTGGGGGCCCGCAGCGAACTGCCCACCGTGCCGCGGGAGTAACCCCGTACGGCCCTTGCGGGCCGCACCCGGCCCGGGGTAGTCCCTCTACCGGCGCCACGCGGGGTGCGGGACTCTCGGCAGTGGCTCTTTCCGTCCGGGGACGACAACCGCGGACACGCCGGCGACCGGTGTGCCGCGCGCAGCGAGGAGGCAGCAAGTGGTGGACGCGAACCAGACGTTCGTCATCGTCGGAGGGGGCCTGGCCGGAGCGAAGGCGGCCGAGACCCTCCGGTCCGAGGGCTTCACCGGCCGGGTGATCCTCATCTGCGACGAACGCGAGCATCCGTACGAGCGCCCGCCGCTCTCCAAGGGCTACCTGACGGGCCGCGACGCCCGCGACAGCGTCTTCGTCCACACCCCCGACTGGTACGCCAAGGCCGACGTCGAGCTCCACCTCGGCCAGCCCGCCGTGCACCTCGACCGGGCGGCGAGGACCGTGCGCCTGGGCGACGGCACCGTCGTCCACTACGACAAGCTGCTGCTGGCCACCGGCTCCGAGCCCCGCCGCCTCGACATCCCCGGCACCGGCCTGGCGGGCGTCCACCACCTGCGCCGCCTCGCGCACGCCGAACGGCTGCGCGGCGTGCTGTCCTCCCTCGGCCGCGACAACGGCCACCTCGTCATCGCCGGCGCGGGCTGGATCGGCCTGGAGGTGGCCGCCGCCGCCCGCCACTACGGCGCCGAGGTGACCGTCGTCGAGCCCGAGCCCACCCCGCTGCACACCGTCCTGGGCCCCGAGCTGGGCCAGCTCTTCACCGACCTGCACAGCGAGCGCGGCGTCCGCTTCCACTTCGGCGCCCGCCTCACCGAGATCGCCGGCCACGACGGCATGGTCCTGGCCGCCCGCACCGACGACGGCGAGGAGCACCCCGCCCACGACGTCCTCGCCGCGATCGGCGCCGCCCCGCGCACCGCCCTGGCCGAGGCCGCCGGCCTGGCCCTCGTCGACCGCGCCGACGGCGGCGGCATCGCCGTCGACGCCTCGCTGCGCACCAGCGACCCCGACATCTACGCCGCCGGCGACGTCGCGGCCGCCGAGCACCCCTGGCTCGGCACCCGCCTGCGCGTCGAGCACTGGGCCAACGCGCTCCACGAGGGCCCGGCCGCCGCCCGCGCCATGCTGGGCCGGGAGGTCTCCTACGACCGGGTGCCCTACTTCTTCTCCGACCAGTACGACCTGGGCATGGAGTACTCGGGCTACGCGCCGCCCGGCTCGTACGACCAGGTGGTGTGCCGGGGGGACGTGGGCAAGCGCGAGTTCGTCGCCTTCTGGCTGTCCGAGGGCCGCGTGCTCGCCGGGATGAACGTCAACGTGTGGGACGTCACCGCGGACATCCAGCGGCTCATCCGCGCCGGCGCCCGCCCCGACCCGGAGGCCCTGGCCGACCCGTCCGTCCCGCTGACCGCGCTGGCGGCGGGGTGAGCGCGATCCACACCGCGCTGGTGCCCGTCGCGGAGGCCGGGGAGGGCGCGGGGGACGGGAGTGTCGGTGGGCCACCGTAGAATTCACGCGTGGCAGGCAGGATCAACGATGACGACGTGAAGGCGGTCCGGGACGCGGTCCCGATCGACGCCGTCGTGTCCGAGTACCTCCAGCTGCGCAACGCCGGCGGCGGCAACCTCAAGGGCCTGTGCCCCTTCCACGACGAGAAGTCCCCGTCCTTCCAGGTCAGCCCCGCCAAGGGGCTCTTCTACTGCTTCGGCTGCCAGGAGGGCGGGGACACCGTCGACTTCATCATGAAGATCGACCACCTCTCCTTCGCCGAGACCATCGAGCGCCTCGCCTCCCAGGCCGGCATCACGCTGCGCTACGAGGAGGGCGGCTACACCCCCGGCCGCCAGCAGGGCGAGCGCATCCGCCTGGTCGAGGCCCACAAGATCGCCGCGAAGTTCTACGCCGACCAGCTCTCGAGCCCCGAGGCCGAGATCGGCCGGAAGTTCCTCGCGAGCCGCGGCTTCGACCAGGCCGCCGCCGAGCACTTCGGCGTCGGCTACAGCCCCGCCGGCTGGGACCACCTCACCCGCTTCCTGCGCGGCAAGGGCTTCAGCGACAAGGAGCTGCTGCTGTCGGGCCTCGCCCAGGACAGCCGCAGCGGCAAGCCCATCGACCGCTTCCGCGGCCGCCTGATGTGGCCCATCCGCGACATCACCGGAGAGGTCATCGGCTTCGGCGCCCGCAAGCTGCGCGACGACGACAACGGCCCGAAGTACCTCAACACCCCCGAGACGGCGATCTACAAGAAGTCGCACGTCCTCTACGGCATCGACCTCGCCAAGAAGGACATCGCCAAGACCAACCGCGCGGTGGTCGTCGAGGGCTACACCGACGTCATGGCCTGCCACCTGGCCGGCGTCACCACCGCCATCGCCACCTGCGGCACCGCCTTCGCCGGCGACCACATCAAGATCCTGCGCCGGCTGCTGATGGACAACGCCGCCTCCGAGGTCGTCTTCACCTTCGACGGCGACGCCGCCGGCCAGAAGGCCGCCCTGCGCGCCTTCGAGGACGACCAGAAGTTCGCCGCCGAGACCTCCATCGCCATCACCCCCGGCGGCATGGACCCCTGCGAGCTGCGCCTGGCCGAGGGCGACGCCGCCGTGGCGGCCCTCGTCGACGCCCGTACGCCGCTGTTCGCCTTCGCCATCCGCCAGGTCGTCGCCCGGCACAACCTCGACACCGCCGAGGGCCGCGCCGCGGCCCTCGAGGCCGCGGCCCCCATCGTGGCCAACATCAAGAACGGCGCCATCCAGCACGAGTACGCCGTGCAGCTCGCCGGCATGCTCGGCATCCTCGACACCCAGTTCGTCGTCCGCCGCGTGGGGCAGCTGGCCCGCTGGGCCCGCGAGCGCGGCCAGCGGCCGGACCAGGCACGCTCCCCGCAGCGCACGGCGGCCGCCGCCGTCCAGGCCGCCCCGGCGCAGGCCCGGCCCGGACCCGCGCTCAACCTCCGCAGCCCCGCCCAGCTCACCGAGCGCGAGCTGCTCAAGCTCGCCCTGCAGCACCCCCAGCTGGTCGCCCCCGCCTTCGACGCCTACGGCGAGGACGAGTTCACCGCCGCCCCCTACGTGCTCGTACGCCGCGCCATCGAGCAGGCCGGCGGCGTCACCCAGGCCGTCGCCCAGGCCGACTCCGGCTACCTCGCCAAGGTCCGCGACGCCGCCCCCGACGACACCGTCCGCTCGCTGGTCACCGAGCTCGCCGTCGAGGCCGTCCGCGCCAAGAACGTGGACGAGGCCTACGCCGGGATGCAGCTGGTCCAGGTCCGGCTGCGCGCGGTGGAACGCCGCGTCAAGGACGTCCAGGCGAGCATGGTGCGCCTGGGCAGCCAGGCCGACCCCGACCACCTGGCGGCCGTGGCCAACGAGCTGTGGGTGCTGGAGCAGTACGGGCGTGCCCTGAAGGACCGCGGCGCGGCCGCGCTGTAACCGCCCGGTCACCGTCCGGGCTCAGAAAGTGCCCGCACGCCCCTCGTGGCGGGCCCGCGTCGTGCCCCACACTGGTGGGCGGTGCCCGCTTCCTCGGAGCGCGGCGGTCCGGCCGGCCGGACCCGGACCCCTCCGCGACTCGCGCGGGATCCCCGGCACGGGAGGCGGCCGAGCCGCCGTAGCGCTTCGAATGCTCCGCCGCATGTTCTGCCGCCTCAGCAGCGATCACCCTGGAGGTCGCCCCCGTGCAGACCCGGACCCCGACCCTGCCTCAGGCCCAGGCCGATCCGGCACCGACCGTGCCGCAGCAGGCCGAGCCGCCCGCGTCCGAGACCCTGGCCCCCGCCGAGGAGCCGGCCCCGGATCGGGCCCCCGGACCCGACCGGGACACCGCTCCCGGCCCCGCCCCGGACCGGGCCGCGCGGGCCGACACCAGCGGGCCGTCCTCCGACCTCTTCCGCCAGTACCTCCGCGAGATCGGCCGCATCCCGCTGCTGTCGGCCGCGGAGGAGGTGGAGCTGGCCCGCCGCGTCGAAGCGGGCCTGTTCGCCGAGGAGAAGCTGAGCACCACTCCCGACCTCGACACCCAGCTCGCCCTCGACCTCGACCGCCTGGTGGTCCTCGGCCGGATGGCCAAGCGCCGCCTGATCGAGGCCAACCTGCGGCTCGTCGTCTCCGTCGCCAAGCGCTACATCGGCCGCGGCCTGACCATGCTCGACCTCGTCCAGGAGGGAAACCTGGGCCTGATCAGGGCGGTCGAGAAGTTCGACTACGCCCGGGGCTACAAGTTCTCCACCTACGCGACCTGGTGGATCCGCCAGGCCATGTCCCGGGCGCTGGCCGACCAGGCCCGCACGATCCGCGTCCCCGTGCACGTCGTGGAGCTGATCAACCGCGTGGTGCGGGTGCAGCGGCGCATGCTGCAGGAGCGGGGCTACGAACCCACCCCCGAGGAGGTCGCCGCCCAGCTCGACCTCTCGGGTGAACGGGTCAGCGAGGTGCTGCGCCTGGCCCAGGAACCGGTGTCGCTGCACGCCCCCGTGGGCGAGGAGGACGACGTCGCGCTCGGCGACCTCATCGAGGACGGCGACGCCACCTCCCCCGTGGAATCGGCCGCCTTCCTGCTGCTGCGCGAACACCTCGAGGCCGTGCTCTCCACGCTCGGCGAGCGCGAGCGCAAGGTCGTCCAGCTGCGCTACGGCCTGGCCGACGGCCGGCCGCGGACGCTGGAGGAGATCGGGCGGATCTTCGGGGTCACCCGCGAGCGCATCCGCCAGATCGAGTCCAAGACCCTCAACAAACTGCGCGACCACGCCTTCGCCGACCAGCTGCGCGGCTACCTGGACTGACCCGGCCGCCCGGGCCGCTACGTGCCCCGGCCGACGGCGCGCTAGACGGCGTCGAAGGCCCCCGGGTGGGTCTGCTCGCGCACGGCCGCGTACTGCTGGCGCACCGCCTGCCCCACCGGCATTTCGTCCGCGCCCGGCTCGAAGACCTGGCTGGCGGCCGAGGGCCACAGCGGGGGCTGCTGCGGGGACAGCACGCCCTGCTGCACTCCCAGCGCCCAGGCGGCCTGCCGGGCCGCGCCCAGCGCCGCGTAGTCCGCCGGCTGCGGCACGACGACCTGCACGCCGAACAGCGACGGCGCGATCGCCTGCACGGCCGGCAGCTCCGCCGCCGCGCCCAGCAGGAAGACCCGGCGCACCTCGACGCCGCGCCCGCGCAGCACGTCCAGCGCGTCCGTGAGCCCGCACAGCATGCCCTCGAAGGCCGCCCGCGCCAGGTGCTCGCGCTTCATGCTCTCCCGGCGCAGGCCGGTCAGCGTGCCGGCCGTGTGCGGCAGGTGCGGGGTCCGCTCGCCCTCCAGGTACGGAAGCAGCACCATGCCGTACGAGCCGGGCGAGGACATCATGGCCAGCTCGGAGAGGCCGTGCAGGTCCGTGCCGAGGAGCTCGGCGGTGCCGCGCAGGACGCGCACGGCGTTGAGGGTGTGCACCACGGGCAGGTGCATGCCGGTCGCGTCGGCGAAGGAGGTGATGGTGCCGGTGGAGTCCGCCAGCGCGGAGTGGTGCACGGCGAAGACCGAGCCGGAGGCGCCCAGCGAGACCACCGCGTCGCCCAGGCCCACGCCCAGGCCGAAGGCCGCCGCCATCGTCTCGCCCGTGCCCGCCGAGATCAGCAGCCCCTCGGGGGTGTGACCGGCCGGCTCGGCGGGGGCCAGCACGTCCGGCAGCGCCGCCTGCCGGCCCAGCGCCAGCTCCACCAGGTCCGGCCGCCAGCTGCCGGTCGCGGCCGACCAGAAACCCGTGCCGGAGGCGTCACCGCGGTCCGTCGTACGGCGCAGCGGGCGGCCCAGCAGCTGCCAGACCAGCCAGTCGTGCGGCTGCAGCACCGCCGCCACGCGCGCGGCGGACTCGGGTTCGTTGCGGGCCAGCCAGCGCAGCTTGGCCACCGCCTGCGCCGCCTGCGGCACCGTCCCGACGGCCTCGGCCCACGCGGCCCGGCCGCCCAGCGCGTCGGCCAGGTCGGCGGCCGCCGCCTGGACGCGCTTGTCGTTGCCGAGCAGGGCGGGGCGCACGAGCACGCCGCCGGCGTCGAGCGTGAGGAGTCCGTGCTGCTGGGCGGAGACGCCGATGGCCTGGACGCCCTCCAGCAGCCCGCCCGTGGCCGCGTCGCCCAGCGACATCAGCCACGCCTGGGGATCGCCTTCCGGGACCGACGTGGGGTGGGGTGCGTACCCCTGCCGGAGCACAGTGCCCGTGTCCGCGTCACAGACGACGATGCGCGTGCTCTCCGAAGAACTGTCCAACCCGGCGACTATGCCCATGCCGAGATGATGCCAAACACCCGGCCCCGACGGGGCATCCGGTTACGTGTTGCTCGTGCCCCAGTCGTCCTCGTCGCCGGCGCGCTGCTCGCGCAGGGAACGGATCCGGCCTGCCACCGAGCCCGGCAGCCGGTCCCCGATCCGGTCGGCGGCCCTGGTCGCGAGGGCCCGGCCGTTCACGGCGGCGGTCTCGACGCTGTTGCGCACGGCGGGATTCTGCGCGACCCGCTGCGCCCCCTTGCGCAGCGCCTCGTACCGCTCGCGCCCGGCGCGCGCGCCGAGCACGTAGCCGACAGCCACGCCGGTGATGAACGTCAGCCGGTAGCGCATGGCGCCCCTTCCTTCCGCTTCCCTCGGACTCTTCCGGACTCTTCCCGGGTCTGCGAGGGCTTCCGCCCCGGACCCGCCGTGCCCGCCGCCTACCCGGCCGGACCGATGGTCACTCCCGGTGCCGGGGGATACCGATTGGCGGAGCACCCCCCTGCTTGCGCTAATCTATGTCTCGCAGCGAGCGCCCGCCGCCCGGGAGACCGGTTCGGAGGTGCATTCGAGGCACACGCGACATTCCCCTGTAGCTCAATTGGCAGAGCAGCCGACTGTTAATCGGCAGGTTACTGGTTCGAGTCCAGTCGGGGGAGCGCGGTCCCCTGTAGCTCAATTGGCAGAGCAGCCGACTGTTAATCGGCAGGTTACTGGTTCGAGTCCAGTCGGGGGAGCAGTGAGACGAGGACCCCTCCGGGGTCCTTTTTTCATTCCGGAGGGAACCGAACGGCCGTGATCGAAGTCCTCATGGTCAGACCGATCACACGATACGGCCCCTCCGGGGCAGCAGATCGTATGAGCGGCTATGCTGCGGCAGACGGCGCGCACAGATGTGCGCGACGCGCCGTGAACGGGGCGGTAGCTCAGCCGGTTAGAGCAGCGGACTCATAATCCGTCGGCCGTGGGTTCGAGTCCCACCCGCCCCACTTCACGATGCAGGTGCAGAAACGATGCGACCTGCGGTTTCCTTTGCCCCGACCGGTTCCGACCGGGCGGGGCATCGTGCTGTCCGGGGGCGGTCGCGGGCGGCGGCGGGGGCGGGGCGGCGCGACGTGACGCAGATCTCGGGCGGGGGTCCCGTTGCGCGGGGGATGGTCTAACGGTTCGCTGGCATCAGATGCCCGGTGGGCCCGCTCGCGGTGACGCGGCCCGCTTCGAGGACGTGGACGGTGTCGGTGTAGGCGGCGACGAGGTGGAGCTCGTGGCTGACCAGGACGACCGTCAGCCGACGGGCGGCCCGGAGGCCGGTGAGGAGCTCCATCACGGCCGTGGCGGTGCCGGGGTCGAGGGCGGAGGTGACCTCGTCGCACAGCAGGACGTCGGGGGCACAGGCCAGGGCGCGGGCGATGGAGACGCGTTGGCGCTGTCCGCCGGAGAGTTCGTGGGGCCGGCGGCGGGCGATGTCGGCGGGCAGGCCGACGTCGTCGAGGAGTTCGGCGACCCGCCCGGCGATGTCCTCCTTCGCCGCGATCCGGTGCAGGCGCAGGGGCCGGGCCAGGGTGGCGCCGACGGTACGGGCGGGGTTGAGGGTGCCGAGGGGGTTCTGCGGGACCAGTTGAACGCGGCGCTGCATGGTCCGGCCGCGCTTGCGGGCCGGGGCGGGCAGGGGCCTGCCGTCGAGCGTGAGGGTGCCGGCGTCCGGCGACCGCAGCCCGGCGAGGACGCGGAGCAGCGTGGTCTTGCCGGATCCGGAGGGGCCGACGATGCCGGTGGCGCTGCCCGGGGCCGCCGCGAAGTCCACTCCGGCCAGGGCCCGGTGCGGGTGTCCGCGCCGGGTGAACCTCACCTCGAGGCCGTGGGCGGCCAGTCCGGTCCCTGGCGGGTCGCCCCCGGTCCCGGCCTCGGCCCCGGCTCCGGCGCGGACCGGGCGGGCCTTGGGCACGGCCGCCGGTCGTGGCGCCGGTCGTGGCGCCGGCCGGATGGCCTTGCCGAGCTCCACGACCTCGTCGGCGCAGCGGGCGACCAGGTCCGGGTCGTGGCACGCGAGGACGACCGCCATGTCGCGGGTGGTGGCGAGGAGTCGTAGGAGGTCGGAGATCTCGTCGCGCAGGGCGGTGTCGAGCCCCGCCGTGGGTTCGTCGAGCAGGAGGACGTCGGGCCGGCGGGCGAGGGCGCGGGCCAGGGCCACCCGGCGCTGCTGTCCGCCGGAGAGTGTGCCCGGCCTGCGGTCGGGCAGCCCGTCGCCGACGGGCAGGCGGCATTCGGCGAGCAGGTTCCGTACGGTCCGGGGGGACGGGTCGACGGCGGTCTCCGCGACGAGCCGACGCACGCGCATACGGGGGTCGAGGGCGGATCCGGGGTCCTGGCCGACGTAGGCGACGCGGTGGCGGCGCAGATGCCGCAGCCGCTCCGGGGAGAGGGTGAGGACATCGTGGCCCAGGACCTCGATCCGTCCCGCCGAGACGTGGGCACCGGCGGGCAGGTCGCCGATGAGCGCGCGCAGCAGCGTGGACTTGCCGGCGCCGGAGGGGCCGGTGAGGGCGGTGATCCGGCCCCGCCGGAGGGCGAGCCCGGCCCCGGCGAGCAGCACCGGCCCGCCGGCCAGGCGGATCTCCAGGTCGGTGACGCTCACCACGGTGGGGGACCCCGCGGCCGAGGTCTCGGTGGTCGGATTGCCGCCGGTCGGGGAACCCGCGGCCGCAGAGCCCGCCGCCAGGCCGTCCGCCGCCGAGGCATCGACCCAGCCCGCGCCAGGGCCCCCCGCGCCAGTGCCCTCCGCCGAAGGTCCGTGCGGCCTCATCGCGTCCCCGCCTTCGCTCGCCGCAGGCGCGCGGTTGGGGTGAGGGCGTCGGCGGCGAGGTTGACGCTGACGGCCAGGAGGCCGATGGCGAGGCTGGGGGCTACGACGGCCCAGGGGTTGAGGAGGGCGCCGGGGGCGTTCTCGCGGATCATCAGGGCCCAGTCGGGGGCCGGGGGGCGGGGGCCGAGCTGGAGGAAGCCGGCCATGGAGATGACGTAGACGGCGGCGACGAAGCGCAGGCCGAACAGGGCGAGGACGGTGGAGCGCAGGTTGGGGAGGATCTCGCGGAGCGCGAGGTGCCACAGTCGTTCGCCGCTCGCGGTGGCCGCCTCGACGAAGCCGGAGGCGGCGACGGGTGCCGCCGCGCCGGCGACGACGCGTACCGCGTACGGCACGCCGAGCGCGGTGGCGGCGGTCATGACGGCGAGGCGTCCGCCGCCGGGCCAGGCCAGGGCGAGCAGCATCACGCCCAGCACGGGCGGCAGCAGCATGGCCACGTCGGCGCCGCGCTCGACGAGCCGGCCCAGGGTGGGGGTGAGGACGGCGAAGCAGCCCAGTACGGCGGCCAGGGCGGTGACGAGCACGGCGACGACGAGCGCGCTGCCGATGAGGGCGCCGCCGCCGTGCAGCATGCGGCTCAGTACGTCGCGGCCGAGCTGGTCGCCGCCGAGGGGGGTGTCGGTGCCGGGTGGGGCGTAGGGGGTGGTGACGGGAGCGGCGACGGGGTGGGGGGCGAACAGGGGGCCGGTCAGGGCGAGCAGGGTCAGCAGGAGACCGGGGGCGACCGCGAGCGGCACCCGGGCCGGGGCGATGGCGGCGGCCCTCACGGCCGGGCTCCCAGGGTGCGGGCCCGGACGAGGTCGGCACCGAGCAGGACGAGGCTGATGACGGCTCCGGTGCAGGCCACGACCGCGGCGATGACCGGGGTGTCGCGGTCGGCGACGGCGCCGGACAGGACGGTGCCCAGGCCCGGGTAGTTGAAGAGGGTCTCCACGACGACCGCGCCGCCCAGCAGCATGCCGGTGGAGGTGGCGGCGCCGGTGGCGATGGCGGGCCACGCGCCGGGCAGGGCGTGGCGCAGCAGGACGCGGCGCGGGGACAGTCCGTCCAGCCGGGCGGCCGTCACGTGGGGGGCGTCGGCCTGGTCGGCCAGGGCGCCCCGGACGATGCGGGCGTTCCAGCCGGCCTGGGGGACGGCGAGGGCCAGGACCGGCATGACGAGCATGGTCCAGGAGGCGGGCGAGCCGTCGGGGGCGGTGAGGGTGACGGGGGGCAGCCAGCCGGTCCACAGGGACAGGGCGAGCAACAGGCCCACGGAGACCACGAATTCCGGCAGGGCCAACGCGATGCCGCAGGCGAGGCCGAGGATACGGTCCACCGCGCCGCCGGGGCGCAGCGCCCCCCAGCAGCCCAGGGCGAGGGCCGTGACGAGGGTGACGGCGAAGGCGGTGGCGCCGAGCAGGAGCGTGTTGGGGAAGGGTGCGGCGAGCAGGCCGGTGACGCGTTCGCCCCGGGCCGAGGTCCCCAGGTCGCCGGTGGGCAGGGCCGTCATCCAGTCGCCGAACCGCTCCCACACCGGCCGGTCGAGGCCGAGCAGGTGGCGGCGTGCCGCGGTGCCGGCGGCGCTCTCGCCGCGCTCGGAGGTGGCCGTGGCCGCGTCGCCGGGCAGCAGCTCGATCGCGGCGAACACGACGGCGAGCAGCACGCTCAGCAGCAGGGCGCGCTGGGCGAGGACCAGGCCCGCGCGGCCGGCCGCCGCCAGGGCGCGGCGCGGGGCCGGGGCGGCCGTGGCTTCGGCGGCCGCCCCGGCCCGCCGTATCGCGGCCTCGTTCACCGCGCCAGCCAGACGTTCTCGAGCTGCACGCGTCCGTAGCCGGGCAGCTTGGGCAGGTTGCGGACCGTGGGGCCGGCCAGGTCGATGCCGTCGGCCATGCCCCACACCAGATAGCCGGACTTCTCGTGTTCGATCTTCTGGAGCTCGCGCAGGGCGGCGGCGCGGGCCTTGGCGTCGGCGGTGCCGACGACCTTGCGGTACGTGTCGTCGAACCGCGGCTCCGACCAGCCGGCCTCGTTCTGGCCGGCGCCGGTGACCATGGTCTTGGAGGCGAAGAACACCACGGAGTCGTTGGTGCCCCAGTAGGTGGTGTACAGCGCGCCCTTGAGCCAGGTCTTGTCGTAGAAGGTGCCCGATTCCTGCTTGACGACCTTGATCCTGATGCCGGCCTCGCGGGCCTGGCCGGCGAAGAGGGCCGCGGACTCGGCGAGCCCCGGTATGTCCTCGGTGGTGACGAGCTCGTAGGTCTTCGAGAGGCCGAAGTTCGCCTCTTCGAGCAGCTTCTTGGCCTTGGCGAGGTCCCGCTTGCGCTGGGGGACGTCGTCGGCGTAGGCGGGGTCGCCGGTGCCGAGGATGTCGTTGGCGACCGTGCCGTAGCCGGAGAGGACCTGCTTGACCATGGCCTCGCGGTCGACGACGAGCCGCATGGCCTCGCGAACCCTGGCGTCTGCGAAGGGCCCGTCGGCGGTGCGCATCACGATCGGCATCGCCATGTCGTCGGGGCGCCGTACGACCTGGATGTCCTTGCGCGAGGCGGCGGTGCGGGCCGCGACGGCGCCGGCGTTGGAGGCGACGTCGATCTGCCCGCCCAGCAGGGCGTTGGCCATGGCCTGGGGGCTTTCGAACATGGTCACCTCGATGGCGTCGAGGTGGACCTGCCCGCCGTGCCACTTGTCGTTGCGCAGCAGACGGGCGTTGCCGCCGCGGAACCAGTCGAGCGTGAACGGTCCCGTGCCGGGGGCCTTGGCGAGCTCCTTGTCGGAGGTGCCCTTCTTCAGGACGAACGTCGTCAGGCGGGTGAGCAGCGGGAGTTCGGCGTTGGGCGTGTCGGAGACGAGGACGACGGTGCCCCTGCCGTCGGCGGTGATGCCGTCGGCCTTGATGCCCGGCAGCCGGGCCGCGCCGGAGGGGGTGTTGCGCAGTCTGCGCAGCGACCACACGACGTCGTCGGCGGTGACCGGTGAGCCGTCGTGGAAGGCGGCGCCCTTGGCGATCGTGAAGCGCCAGGTCTTGAGGTCGTCGGAGGCCTTCCAGCCGGAGGCGAGGCGGCCGACGGTGTTGGTCTTCAGGCCCGGTGCGGTGAGGGTGTCGTAGACGAGCGAGATGATCAGGTAGTCGCTCTCGTTGGCCTGGGTTCCGTGCGGGTCGCGGGTGGTGGCTGAGGCGCGGCCGAGCGCGCCGATGCGGAGGGTGCCGCCCTTGCGAGGGGTGCCGGAGGCGGAGTCCGCCGGCCGGGAGGTCGCGTCGTCGCCGTCCCCGCAGGAGGTGAGCAGCGCGGCCGCGCCGATGCTTCCGCCGGCCCACAGTGCCTGGCGCCTTGTCCAATTCACGTCGGCCCTCGTTCCTGTGAAGTTGTTGTTACTTAGGGTTGGCTACCCTAAAACCGGCCCTGATCGCAACTATGGGTGCGCCGTGAAGCGAAAGCTGATTCTCCGTCAACCTCCGCTTTCTAGGGGCGAGTTGGGCGGAACCCGGGCGAAGGTGACTACCTCTTAGTAAGGTTTGCCTTGCCTAATTTCGGTGGTACTTTCCTGGTCGACCGCTGATGTGCACACCGCGTTTCCGCCACAGCCCCCACCGCCAACGGAAACGGATGACCTCGCCATGAGCACGGGAGTCGCACCTGTCCGCCCGCTCGACGCCGCCTCGGCGGCCGAGCTCCACCGGGCCGCCGCCCGGATCCTCGCCGAATGCGGCACCTCCGCCACGTCCCCCCACCTCCTGCGCCGCGTCGCCGAATCGGCGGCGGCCCTCCCCGGCCCGGCCCGGCGCCACCTGCGGCCGGCCGACACCGACCACGGGCTCTTCGTCCTGCGCGGCCTGGCCGTCGACGACGCCGCCATCGGCCCCACACCCGCCAGTTGGGCCACGGCCGGGGACCGCGGCGCCCTCCACGACGTCGTCCTGCTGCTGCTCGCCACCGCCATGGGCACCCCCCTCGCCTGGGAGGGCCAGCAGGGCGGGCGCTTCGTCCACAACATCGTCCCCGCCCCCGGCCACGAGCGGGAGCAGACCGGCGCCAGCAGCGACGTCCTGCTCAGCCCGCACACCGAGGACGCCTTCCACCCCGGCCGCGCCCACCTGCTGCTGCTCGCCTGCCTGCGCAACCCCGACGGCGTCGCCACCACCGCCGCGAGCATCCGCAGGGCGCGCACGCCGGACGCCGACGTCGCCACGCTCACGCGGCCCGAGCTGCCGATCCTCCCCGACGCCGCCTACGCCCGGGCGCGGGGCTTCGCCGGGCGCCCGCCGGACGTCCCCACCCTGTGGCGGTCCGAGGACGGCCTCACCCTGCGCTTCGACCCCGCCTACACCCCGCTGGAGAAGGCCGGCCCCGCCTACCGGGCCGCGTACGCGCGGCTGGAGGCCGAACTGGCCCGCGTCTCGGTGGCGGTGAGCCTGAACCCCGGCGAGGTCCTCGTCCTCGACAACGACCTCGTCGTCCACGGCCGCGTCCCCTTCACCGCCCGCTACGACGGCACCGACCGCTGGCTCAAGCGCGCCTCGGTCCGCGTCCCGGGCCGCCGCACCCGCCCGCCGGCCGAGGCCGCCGAGCACGGCTACGGCCAGATCGCCGTCGAGGCCCACGTCCGCTGATCACCGACCGGCAGACAGGAGCGAGACATGACCGGCACCGACCCCACCAGCCCCCGGATATCCGCTGAAGAACCCCGGATACCCGCCGACGACCCCCGGATATCGGGCGAGGATCCCCGGATACCGGCCGAAGCCCCCCGCATGGCCGCCGACGACACCACGCTGTGCCTGCTGTCCACCAGCGACCTCGCGGGCATCGAGATCAGCCCGGCCGACGTCCTCGCCACCGTCGAGGACGCCTACCGCACCCTGGCCGCCGGCCGGTCGGACAACCCGCGCAAGCTCACCGTCAAGCCCGCCGACGGGCACTCCGTCGCGTACGCCATGCTCGGCCGCGACGGCTCCCGCGACGTCGTCGCCGTCAAGACCTCGTACAAGCACGGCCTGGCCAAGGGCCGCGACGACCAGCACTACTACACCGCCCTCACGCTCTACGACGACGTCACCGGCCTGCCCGTGGCGATGATGGACTGCGGCCGCGTCGGATCGCTGCGCACCCCGGCCGTCTCCGCCCTCCTCGCCCGCGAGCTCGCCACCCCCGGGGCGCGCGCCGCGCTGGTGATCGGCACCGGCACCCAGGGGCGGCTGGCCCTGCCGTTCCTGCTGACCGCGCTGCCCGGCCTCGAGCGGCTGATGCTCTTCGGCACCCACCCGGCGGGCATCGAGGCCGTACGCGCCTCCCTGCGCGCCCATGCGCCCGGCCGGGACGTCGAGGTCGTCGCCGACGTACGGGCCGCGGCGGCCGAGGCCGACGTCGTCGTGGCCACCGCCGGCGCCCACACCCCCGCCGCCGTCGCGGCCGGCGACCTCGCGCCCGGCACCCTGGCCGTCCTGGTCGGCCACGGCCTGGCCCCGTCCACGCTGCACCGCGCCGACCGCGTCGTGGCCACCAGCGAGGCCCAGATGAGCGTCACCGGCACCGACATGGCGGACGCCGACGGGAAACTGCCGCCCGTCGACGCCGAGTTCCCCGCGGTCCTCGCCGGCGCGGCGGCCGGCCGCACGGCCCCGGAGGAGCGGATCTTCGCCTACAACAGCGGCCTGGTCGTCACCGACATCGCCCTCGGCCACCACTTCGCCCGCCTCGCCCTCGAGCGGGGCCTCGGGACGCGGGTGGCGCTGTGGCGGTGAACGGCACACCCCCGACGGCGGCCGCACTCCCCACGCTCCCCGCGTACCCGGACCCCGCCACGGACGAGGTCCTCGACGGCGGCCTCCTCCACGAACTGGCCCACGCCTTCGGCGGGCCCTTCCACTTCCTCCTCCCGCACCGCTTCGACGCCAACCTCGCCGCGTTCCGCGCGGCGCTGGACGACGCCGGGGTCGACGGGCGCGTGTACTACGCGAAGAAGGCCAACAAGGCCGCCGCGTGGATCGAACGCGTCGCCGCCGCCGGGGCCGGGGTGGACGTCGCGAGCCCCGGCGAGCTCCGCGAGGCGCTGGGGCACGGGGTGCGCGGCGAACACCTCGTGGTGACCGGCCCCGCCAAGCACGAGGAACTCCTGCGCGTGGCCGTCCTCCAGGGCGCCCTGATCGCCGTCGACACCCTCGACGAACTCGACCGCGTCGCCGCCCTGGCCCGGGCGGGCGCCGCCCGCCCGGCCCGGCTGCTGCTGCGCCGGCTCCCCCCGGCCCAGCCGCACAGCCGCTTCGGCATGACCGCCGCCGAGCTCGACGAGGCCCTGACCAGGTGCGTACGGGCGGGCGACGCCGTCCGCACGGAAGGCTTCGGCTTCCACCTGTCCGGCTACGCGATCCAGCCGCGCGCCGACCTCGCCGGCCACCTCGTGGACCTCTGCCTCACGGCGCGCGCCCGGGGCCTGCGGGCCGACCGGATCAGCATCGGCGGCGGCTTCGCCGTCGACTACGCGGCGGCCGGCGACTGGCACGCCTTCCTCGCGGCGCAGCGGCCCCGGCACTACCACGCCGGCAAGGCCTTCCCCGCCGCCGGCTTCTACCCGTACCACTCGCCGGTCGCCGGAGCCGGCGCGCTGCGCGCCGTCCTGGCCGCCGTGCCCGAGGGCGGCCGGGACACCCTCGCCGGCAGGCTCCGCGCGACCGGCACCCTCCTGCTCGTCGAGCCCGGCCGCGCCCTGCTGGACCGGGCCGGCTCCTCCGTCTTCCGCGTCCAGGGCGTCAAGGACCGCGACGGCTACGCGATCCTCACCGTCGACGGGACGAGCCTGAGCCTGTCCGAGCAGTGGTTCAACAGCGAATACCTCCCCGACCCCGTGCTGGTGACCCCGGCCGGCCGGGCCCTGGGCCCGGGCGTCCACCCCGCGTGCGTGGGCGGTGCGACCTGCCTGGAGCCGGACCTGCTCACCTGGCGGAAGATCCCCTTCCCCGCCCGCCCCTCGACCGGCGACCTGCTGGTCTACCCCAACACGGCGGGCTACCAGATGGACTCCAACGAGTCCCCGTTCCACGACCTGCCGCTGCCGCCCAAGGTCGTCCTCGACGGCGCCGGCCCGCGGCCGCACTGGCACCTGGACCGCCGTCCCCCGCACTGACCGGCCGTCATCCCCCACTGCCCCAGGAGCCGTTCCCATGAACGAGGCACTGATGCGCCCCGCCGTGGTCTCCCGCATATCCGACCTCATCGGATACACCCCGCTGCTCGAGCTGTGCCGCACCGGGAACGGCAGCCGGCTGCTGCTGAAGCTGGAGATGTACAACCCCACCGGCAGCGCCAAGATCCGCATGGCCCGGCAGATGGTCCTCGACGCCGAGGCGCGCGGCGAGCTGCGCCCCGGCGGCCGCATCGTCGAGTCCACCTCGGGCAACACCGGACTGGGCCTCGCCGTCATCGCCGCCGAGCGCGGCTACGCCTTCACCGCCGTCGTCGACCACCACGCCTGCGCGGACAAGCTGCGCGGCATGACGGCGCTCGGCACCGAGCTCGTCCACGTCGTCGACGACGGCACCGAGGAGCTCGCCACCGCGGCCCGCGAGGAACTCGCCGAGGAGATGGCCCGCGGCCAGGACAACACCGTCTTCACCGAGCAGCACAACAACCCCGCCAACGCCGTCGGCTACCACCCCGTCGCCCACGAGCTCCACCAGGCCCTCGACGGCCGCGTCGACATCCTCCTCGGCGCCGTCGGCACCGGCGGCGCCCTCTGCGGCACCACCCGCGAGCTGCGCCGGCTCGTCCCGGGCGTACGGACCGTCGGCGTCGAGCCCAAGGGGTCCATCGCCTTCGGCGGCCCTGCCCACCCCTACCACCAGTCCGGCACCGGCACCCCCGAGGGCGCCACGATCGGGGCCCTGGTCGACTTCGGCCTGATCGACGAGGGCGTGAAGGTCGGCGACGTCGAGGCCTTCGCCACCGCCCGCGCCGTCGCCCGCACCGGCCTGCTCATCGGAGGATCCGCCGGCGGTGTGGTGTACGAGGCGCTGACGCGTCTGCCGTCCCTGCCCCCGGGCACCACTATGGTCGCCCTCGTCAACGACGGCGGCGAGAAGTACCTGGACACCGTCTTCGACGACGCGTGGATGCGCGCCCGCGACCTGATCGACCCCGCCGTCGAGCGTGAGATCGACGAAACGCTCGCCAAGCTCCGCGAGAACTAGATGCCCCTCATGCAGCCCACCGTCCTCCTGCGCGACGGCCGCGCCCTGGCCGTCCTCGCCGTCCCCCTCGTCCTCACCCAGCTCGCCCAGGTGGCCCTGACCACCACCGACACGGTGATGATGGGCCTGCTGAGCACCCGCGACCTGGCGGCCGGCGGCCTGGCCCTCGTCATCTTCAACCAGCTCCGCACCATGGGCGTGGGCCTGGTCACCTCCGTGGGCAACCGGATCGCCGCCGCCGCGGCGCGGGCCGAGACCGCCGGCGGCGACACCGCGAGGGGCGGCGAGGAGATCCGCGGGATCGTCCGCGCGAGCGTGGCGGTGGCCACGCTCGCCGGGCTGGCCGGGGCCGCCGTCATGCTCCTCGTCGGCCACGCCCTCACCGGGCTCGGCCAGGAGGCGGCCGTCGCCGCCCGCGCGCGCACGATGCTCCTCGCGCTGGCCCCCGGCCTGCTGCCGTGCCTGTGGTTCCAGGCGGTCCGTCAGTTCACCGTCGGCATGCGGCGCCCCCAGGCGCT
Organism: Streptomyces griseocarneus; assembly: GCF_014655595.1. Classification (GTDB taxonomy): domain Bacteria; phylum Actinomycetota; class Actinomycetes; order Streptomycetales; family Streptomycetaceae; genus Streptomyces; species Streptomyces griseocarneus. Next base: position 83,046 of record NZ_BNBL01000010.1, read on the forward strand.
GCTGCGGATCACCCTCGCCTCCGTCGCGGTCAACGCCGGCCTGAACTGGCTGCTGATCCACGGCACCTGGGGCCTGCCGGAGCTGGGCCTGCCCGGCATCGGCGTGGCCACCTCCGTCGTCCACCTCCTGTCCTTCCTGGCGCTGTACGCCTCGGCCCGGCGGGACACCGTCCTCGCGCCGCTGCTGAGCCTCAATGCACTCGGGGCCGACCGCGCAGGCGTACGGGAGCTCGTACGCCTGGGCGTCCCCATCGCCGCGACCTACGGGTCGGAGGCAGGCTTCTTCTCGGTCACCGCGCTGATGGCCGGCTCCTTCGGCAGCACCGCGCTGGCCGCCCACACCGCCGTCAACCAGCTCGTCTACATCGTCTTCCAGGTCGCCGTCGGCCTCTCCCACGCCGCCTCCATCAACGTCAGCCGCGAACTCGCCCTCGGCCGCCCCGACGCCGCCCGGCGCATCAAGAACACCGCCCTCGCCTGCGGCGCCGCCGTCATGACCGTCGTCGCTCTCGTCTACGTCGCCTTTCCCCGCCTGGTGCTGCGCCCGTTCCTCGACGCCGGCGGTGCGGACGGCGGCGAGGCCGCCGCGATCGCGACCCGGCTCCTGCTCGTCGTCGCCGTGCTGCAGTTCTTCGACTGCGCCCAGAACATCGGCGTCGGCCTGCTGCGCGGCCTCGACGACACCAGGAGCGGCTTCCGCATCACCCTCGTCGGATACTGGGCCGTGGGCCTTCCCGCCGCATGGCTCCTCGCCTACGCGGCGGACCTCGCGACCCTCGGCGTCTGGCTCGGCCTGCTGGCCGGCCTCGCCACCACCGCGGTCCTCCTCCTGCGCCGCTACGGCTCCGGCCTGCGCGCCCACGCCGGCGCCACGGGCCGGGAGGCCGTCGCCGTCACCCAGCGGGCGGGCGGACCTGCGGAATAGTGGGCGGTGCCGCCTCGTTACGGGTAGCGTCCCCGAGCCACACTGGACCGACCGAGACAAGCGGAAGCGGGTAGGCGCTCATGAGCAGCAGCACGGTGGAGCTGACCAAGGACAACTTCGACGAGGTCGTGTCGGGCAGCGGGTTCGTGCTCATCGACTTCTGGGCGGAGTGGTGCGGGCCGTGCCGGCAGTTCGCGCCCGTGTTCGAGAAGGCGGCGGAGACCCACGACGACCTGGTGTTCGCCAAGGTCGACACCGAGTCCCAGCCGGAGCTGGCGGCGGCCTTCGAGATCACGTCCATCCCCACGCTGATGATCGTGCGGGACAACATCGCCGTCTACGCCCAGCCCGGCGCGCTGCCGCAGGCCGCGCTGGAGGACGTCATCCGGCAGGCCCGCGCCCTCGACATGGACGAGGTCAAGGCCTCCGTGGTGCAGGCGCAGTCGCAGGCGGAGGGCAAGGCGCAGGCGCCGGGCGCCGATGAGTGAGCTGCTGCTGATCCGGCACGGCCAGACCGAGTGGAGCCGCGACGGCCGGCACACGAGCTACAGCGACGTGGCGCTGACCGAGCGCGGCGAGCGCGAGGCGGAGGCGCTGCGGCCGTGGCTGGCGGAGCGGGACATCGCCCAGGTCCTCGTCAGCCCCATGGCCCGCGCCGCGCGGACGGCCGGGCTGGCGGGCCTGAAGGACGTCGAGACCGAGGACGACCTGCGCGAATGGGACTACGGCGGGTACGAGGGCATCACCACCGCCGAGATCCAGCGCGAGCGGCCGGGCTGGTTCCTCTTCGAGGACGGGGTCGTGCCCGGGCCGCCGGGGCATCCCGGGGAGAGCCCCGCGCAGGTGGGGGAGCGCGCGGACCGGGTGCTCGCGCGGATCGGGCCCCGGCTGGGTGACGGTGCGGGAGGCGACGTGGTGCTCGTCGCCCACGCCCACTTCCTGCGGGTGCTGACGGCTCGTAGGCTCGGGCTGCCGCCGTCGGCCGGGGCGCTGTTCCGGCTCGACACCGGGACCGTCAGCCGGATCGGCACCGAGCACGGCAGGCCCGCGCTGCTCGCCTGGAACGGGCGTGTCGGAGCCGGGAGCCGGTAGCCGGGAGCAGGATGATCGGGGCGTTGCCCTGATGGTGTGATGACCGTTCTTCGTGGGAGGAAAAAGCGTGGCCACCAACCGCATCGCGACCACCGTCTGGGAGGGCGAGCTGCTCAAGGGCAGCGGCGTCGTCTCCTTCGATTCGTCCGGCATCGGCGAGCAGCCCGTCTCCTGGCCCTCCCGGGCCGAGGCCGCCAACGGCAAGACCAGCCCCGAGGAGCTCATCGCCGCCGCGCACTCCAGCTGCTTCTCCATGGCCCTCTCGCACGGCCTGACCGGCGCCGGCACCCCGCCGACCCGGCTGGTGACCAAGGCCGAGGTGACGTTCCAGCCGGGCGAGGGCATCACCGGCATCCACCTCACCGTCCGCGGCGAGGTGCCGGGCCTGGACGAGGAGGGCTTCACCGCGGCGGCCGAGGACGCCAAGAAGAACTGCCCGGTCAGCCAGGCGCTCACCGGTACGACGATCACGCTGGCCGCAGAGCTCGCCTGAGCTCACCCGAGCCCGGCCGGGTGCCGGGCCCGTCAGGGCTTCAGGGTCGCGTAGACGATCAGGTTCTCCGCCCGGTGCCCGTCGCCGGCGGAGGGCTCGCCCGCGCAGGTGACCAGGCGCAGCACCCTCTCCTTGGTCTCCCCGTAGACCTTGTGGGCGGGGAAGGCGCCCCCGGTGGCCTTCTCGGTGCCGGTCACCGCGAAGTGCAGCACCGCGCCGTCCCCGCGCCGGATGTCGATGACGGTGCCCTCGCCGACCTTGTCCAGGTCGTGGAAGACGGCCTTGCCGCCGTGCGAGTCGCTGTGGCCCACGATGACGGCGGCGCCCGGGGTGCCGGGCTGGGCGCTGCCGGTGTACCAGCCGGCGGTCATGCCCTTCTCCGGCGGCGGAACCCGCACGGAACCGTCCTTGTTGCGGGTCAGCCGGATCAGCGGGCTGTCCACGCCGATGGACGGGATGGAGACCCGCGACGGCTCCTCGGCCCGGGCGGGCCCGCCGATGACCTTGTCGGTCCCGCCGCCCGGCGCGCAGGCGGCCAGCAGCGCGGCCGCCACGGCCGAGAGCAGGCCGAGGGCGGGGAGGAGCGTTCGACGGGACACACGGGACATGCCCCCCAACCTAGGGACCGTCCGTGCGCCCCCGCCTCGGCCGATCGGCCACTTCGCACCCCCCTGTGGTGCGAGACGGCCCCGCGGCGCGGGGCAGCCCGGAGCGCGTCAGTGGCGGGCTACGGCACCAGCCGCTGGAAGAGGCCCCAGGTGAACTCCGCCACGTACCCGCCCCGCGTCCCGTCGGCGTCGGGGGCCGTGAAGGCCAGCCGCCAGCGGGTGGGGGCCGTGCCCTCCATGGGCCGGGCCGGCGCGAAGGCCCGCGCGACCTCGTCCACCGTGCACGACCAGGGCAGCAGCTCCTCGACCGTGCGCGGCACGGCGGCGGGCGCGCCGGGGGCGCGGACCAGCCATTCGTTCCACACCACCCCGCCGGGCGCGGCCAGCACCTCGAAGCGCAGGTCCGGCCAGAGCGGCACCGGCCAGGTCATCGCCTCGAAGGCGAGGTCGCCCACCCGGCGCTCGCCGACGGTCTCGGGCGGGCCGAGGACGGAGCGGTAGCGCGCCCCGGCGCCACGGCGGCGCGGGGAGTGCAGCATGGCCTGCCAGCGGCGGTTGGCCTCGCGCATCCCGGCGCGGGAGGCGCCCAGTTCGCGCAGGGCGTCCTCGACCAGGCCGCCCTGGTGGTCGGCCATCCGGCGCAGCAGGACGAGCTGGAACTCCAGCGGGCCGAAGGGGGCGGCGCCGCCGGGTACGGGGTCGGTCTCCGGTCTCATGCGGGCCATCGTCGCGCACGCGGGCGCTTCCCGCGCGATCGATCGGCGATCCGCCGGGAGTTGTGCCGCCGGCCGCGGGGCGCCGGGCGAAGTCCCCCTTTCGCGCAAGCTTTACCTCCCGGCAGTCCTGAGCTGGTCCGGAGGCCGCCCACGCCGTGGTCGCGGCCGGTACGGTCTGGACCATGACGGAAATCGACCCCCAGCGCACCGCACTCGTCCTCGTCGATCTCATGGAACGCGTCGTGGCGTTGCCGCTCGCGCCGCGATCGGGAGACGAAGTGGCCGGTACGGCGGCGGAGTTGGCGCGGGCCTTCCGCAAGGCGGGCGCGCCGGTCGCGGTCGTACGGGTGGAGCGGCCCGGCCTCGCCGAGCAGCCGCCCGGCAGCGGGCTGCTCGCGGGGCTGGCGGAGCCGGGCGACATCGAGATCGTCAAGCGGTCCGTGGGCGCGTTCCACGGCACGGAGCTCGACGCCCGGCTGCGCGAGCGCGGCGTGCGCACGCTCGTCCTGGCCGGCATCGCGACCAACCTCGGCGTGGAGTCGACGGCCCGGGCCGCCGTCGACCACGGCTACGAGGTGGTGTTCGTGGAGGACGCCATGAGCGCCCTGACGGCCGAGGAGCACCGCGCCTCGGTGGCGCTGGACATGCCGCGCCTGGGGACCGTGGTGACCGCCGGCGCGCTGGTCCTGCCGGAGTAGGGACCGGAGCGGAGGCCGGAGCGGAGGGGGCCGGGGCCGCCCGTCAGGGGGTCTCGCCCAGCATCCGCCGGAGCAGGTCGCGCAGCGTCGTGCGCTCCTCGGTGGAGAGCCCGGCCAGCGGTTCGCGCGCGAAGTTCAGCGACGCGCGCAGCCGGCCTGCCGTCTCCCGGCCGTCCTCCGTGACGGCGGCGAGCTTGACGCGGCGGTCGTCCGGGTCGGGGCGGCGCTCGACCAGGCCGCGGCCCTCCAGCCGGTCGACGATCCCCGTGACGTTCGACGGCTCGCACTTGAGCTTCTGGGCGATGCGCCGCATGGGCATCGCCTCGCGCGCGAGCAGGGCCAGGACGCGGGCCTGGGCGCCGGTGAGGGAGTGCTTGGCCGCGGCTTCCTCGTACTCCTCGTGGTAGCGCGCCACGACCGTCCCGACGAGTTCGACCACCTCGACGGTCAGGGCGTCGGTGTGCGGAGTGGTCCGCGGCGTGTGAGGAGTCATGGGAAACAGGCTACTCGCTTGCTTGACAATGTGAAATATCGAGGCGCATGGTTGTTTCAGTTCATGAAGCATTGAGAAGGGTTGGTTCCATGTCCGCCTCCGCCGGCACCCCCGCCACCAGCCGTGAATGGCACCTGGTCGCCCGCCCGCAGGGCTGGCCCAAGCCGGAGGACTTCGCCCTGCGCGAGGCCCCGGTCCGTCAGCCGGGCGAGGGGCAGATCCTGGTCCGCAACACCCACATGTCGGTCGACCCGTACATGAGGGGCCGCATGAGCGGGGTGAAGTCCTACGTCGACCCCTACGAGCTGGACAAGCCGATGCTGGGCGGCGCCGTCGGCCGCGTCGTCGCCTCCGGGGCCGAGGGCTTCGAGGAGGGCGACCACGTCCTGCACCACCTCGGCTGGCGCGAGTACGCCCTCGTCAACGCGAAGTCCGCCGTGAAGGTCGACCCGGACGTGGCACCGCTCGGCACCTACCTCGGCGTGCTCGGCATGCCGGGCCTGACCGCCTACGCGGGTCTGCTGCGCGTGGCGGACTTCAAGGAGGGCGACACCGTCTTCGTCTCCGCCGCCGCCGGCGCGGTCGGCAGCCAGGTCGGCCAGATCGCGAAGCTCAAGGGCGCCTCGCGCGTCATCGGCAGCGCGGGCTCGGACGAGAAGGTGCGCGTCCTCGTCGAGGAGTACGGCTTCGACGCCGCCTTCAACTACAAGAACGGCCCCGTCAGGGAGCAGCTCGCCGAGGCCGCCCCCGACGGCATCGACGTCTACTTCGACAACGTCGGCGGCGAGCACCTCGAGGCCGCCATCGCCTCGATCAAGCTCCACGGCCGCATCGCCGTCTGCGGAATGATCTCCCAGTACAACGCCACGGAGCCGACCCCGGCCCCGCGCAACCTGGCCCAGATCATCGCCAAGCGCTTCCGCATGGAGGGCCTGCTCGTCGGCGACCACTACGACCTCCAGGGCCGGTTCGTCGAGGAGGTCTCCGCCTGGGTGCGCTCCGGCGAGCTGAAGTACCGCGAGACGGTCGTGCACGGCGTCGACAACGCGGTGGACGCCTTCCTCGGCCTGCTGCGCGGCGAGAACACCGGCAAGATGATCGTCCGCCTCGGCGACTGAGCCCGGTCCGCTTCCCTTCCCCCCTATCCCGCCGGGGACGGTCCCGGGACGGTCTCGCGACCGTCCCGGGACACGAGCGCGACGATCGCATTCCGCCAAGCCGCTACGCTTTCCCGCCATGCGAGATCTTGTTGCGGGCATGACGTATCTGGCCGAGGGCCAGCGCTGGGTGGGGCGTAACCGCCGGCAGTGGGGGTTCGGGCTGCTGCCCGGGCTGATCACGCTGGTCGGGTACGCGGCGGCGGCCGTCGCGCTCGCCTTCTGGGCGGACGACTTCGTCACCTGGGCCACACCCTTCGCCGACGACTGGGGCTCGCCCTGGCTCGGCATCTTCCGCGCCGCCCTGATGACGGTGTTCTTCGGCGCCGTGCTGATGCTGTCGCTGGTCACGTTCACCGCCGTGACCCTGCTGGTCGGGCAGCCCTTCTACGAGTCGCTGTCCGAGCGGGTCGACCTGGCCGAGGGCGGCAGCGCCGCCGAGTCCGGGCTGCCGCTGTGGCGGGAGCTGTGGATCTCGGCCCGCGAGAGCCTCGCCGTGCTCGTACGGGTCGCCGTGTGGGGCGTGCTGCTCTTCGCGCTCGGCTTCGTGCCCGTCATCGGGCAGACCGTCATTCCCGTCCTCGGCTTCTGCGTCTCCGGGTTCTTCCTCGCGGAGGAGCTCACCGCCGTCGCGCTGCAGCGGCGCGGGGTGCCGCTGCGGGAGCGGCTGCGGCTGCTGCGCTCGCGCAAGCTGCTGACGCTGGGATTCGGGGTGCCGCTGGCGCTGCTGTTCCTGGTGCCGTTCGTGGCGGTGTTCGTGATGCCGGGCGCGGTGGCCGGGGCCACGCTGCTGGTGCGGGACCTGATGGGCGAGGAGGCGTCCGAGCCGTCCGGGGAGCCGGAGCAGGACGCTCCCTGGCCCCCCGCCTTCTCGTAGGGCACTACACCTCGGCCGTCACCAGCGCCGCCGCCCCCTCCTCCGGCCCCTCCGCGAGGGCGTGCCCGTCCGGCCCCCAGAGGCCGCTGCCGCCGCAGGCGTCGTACGGGCCGGCGGCCCCCACGTGGTTGGCCAGCAGGACGTGCAGGCCGTGATCCTTCGCCAGCGCCGGGAAGATCTCCCGGCGTTCGGCCTGTCCGGGGCCCCGGCCGTACAGGGAGCTCGCCAGCAGCGCGCCGCAGCCGTCGGCCGCCGCACGGGCGGCCAGGTCCGGGAAGTGGGCGTCGTAGCAGATGGCGAGGCCGAAGGACACGCCGTTCAGGGTGAACCGCCCGTCCGCCGTGCCCGCCGCGAAGCCGGCCGCCAGCTCGTCCCGCGTCAGGTGCACCTTGTCGTAGCGGGTCAGCGGCGCGCCGTCCGGGCCGTACACGAACGAGGAGAGCGTCGGGCCGGCCGGCAGCCGGCCCGCGCAGTTCACCACCGCCGCCACGCCCGCCGCCCGGCAGGCGGCGCGGAGCGGGGCCAGCCGGGCGTCGTCCGGGGCCATGGTCAGCCGGTCCGGGTCGGCGGTGATGCCCTCGAGCTCGTAGCCGGTGACGGCCAGTTCGGGGAAGACGACGAGCGCCGCACCCCGCTCGCCGGCCTCGGTGACGAGCGAGGCCATGGCCCCGATGTTGGCCGCGACGTCGAGCGGGCGGGCGGTGAACTGCGCTGCTGCGATGATCATCGGGTCATCATGGCTGGTCAGTGCCGCCGACCGCCACCGCCAGCACCGACCGGATCTGCGCGGTGATCGCCAGCCGGTTGCGGACGAACTCCGGATCCGTGACCCGACCCGTCGCGGGGTCGGCGTTGTCGTCGCCGAACCGCAGCACGGGCGTGTGCAGGTGCCCGCCCGGCACGCTCAGCCGCACCGCGTCGCGCAGCAGGGTCGCGCGGTAGGCGATCTCGTTGGAGAGGTAGTCGCCCCCGCCGCCCGCGCGGGCCGTCGAGCCCGGCGTCGGGCCGTCCGCCCGGTCCACCTCCTCCGTGCCGCCCGCCGGGATCTCGGTGACGGCGGTGTTGTCGTACACCGGGAACGGGCCGGTCCGCGCCGCCGTGATCGCGGCGTACGGCAGCGAGGTCGTCGTCCACTGCGGCTGCGGGGTCACCGTCGGCACCCCGGGCGGCACGGGCACGGTCTCCGTGCGGGAGACGTTCGCGTTGTCGGGATAGCCGCCGCGCCAGGCGCCGTTGGTGCGCTCGACGTCGAAGCGGCCGGGCCGGCCCTGGCTGATGGTCGTGAAGAGGTCCACCTGCCGCTGCCCGGGCCGGAAGTGGGGCAGCAGGGTGCGCTCGACGGTGCCGTCGGCGAAGTCGGCCCAGCGCACCGGGAAGACGGCCGCCTCGACGCGCGCCGGGCCCGCCGGGGTGTCGATGACGGTGCCGTCCAGCGCGAGTGCCGCCGCGCCCGAGGGGTTGGAGCGGCGGGCGTCGGAGTCCAGCTGGAACGGGTCGAAGCCGGTGATCAGCACGCGCTTGACCTTCGTCCCCGCCGGCAGCTCGATGGAGTCCTGGCCGCGCGAGGTGCGCTCCACCGCCGCCAGCAGGGCGGCGCGCCCCCGCTCGTCGAGGGCGAACGCCGGCCGCCACTCGCGCAGCGCGCGCGTCATGCCCAGCCGCGCCCAGTACAGCGGCCGGTCGTCGTCCCTGCTCAGGTCCCCGCCGTCCGGCCCCCGGCCCTGCGCGCGGTCCACGGCGCGCCGCCACAGCCGCCGCCCGTCCGCCGTCGCCAGCCGCTCGGCCTGCGCGAGGCCGGAGGTGCGGGCCAGGGCGCGGGCGAAGCCGGGCGCCACGTCGTCGAAGCCGCTGCGCCGCAGGATCTCCTGGGGCACGGCCCCGGTGAGGCGCTGCTCCTCGACCGTGAGGGCCGGGGCGGCGGGGGCGGCGCCGGCCGGGGTGGGCAGGGCGAGCGGGAGGCAGGCGAGGAGGACGGCGCCCAGGGCGCCCAGCGGGGTGGTCCGGACCCGTCGCCGGGTTATCTCTGTGGGTCTCATGAGACGGAAGGAAATCACCGGGCCGCGATCGGCGGTAGAGGGCTGCCAACTCTCTTCGTAGAGAGGTGATTTCAGGCCACAATGGCGAGATGGTCATAGCGCAGCTCTTCGCCGATCCGCTCATATCCGCCGGCCAGGCCGTCGCTGCCGAACTGTTCGACCCCAGAGCGGGCCAAGGGGCCCGCCAGATGGCCGAGTTGGCCCTCGCCCTGCTCCTCTCCTCGCTCGTCGGCCTCGAGCGCGAGCTGCAGCAGAAGAGCGCGGGCCTGCGCACCCACACCCTGGTGGGCGTGGGCAGCGCACTGTTCATGGAGGTCTCGATCCACGGCTTCGGCGCCCTGGGGGACCTGACGGGCACCCGCCTGGACGGCTCGCGGGTGGCCGCACAGATCGTCTCGGGCATCGGATTCATCGGCGGCGGCCTCATCTTCGTCCGCCGCGACGCGGTACGCGGCCTGACGACGGCCGCGACCATCTGGCTGACCTGCGCCGTCGGCATGGCCTGCGGCGGCGGGCTGCCGCTGCTCGGCGCCGCCGCGACCGTCGTGCACTTCCTGGTGGTGCGCGGCTTCCCGGTGTTCACCCGGCGGCTGGCGGTGGTGCCGGCCACCGAACGGGTCGAGCTGCGGCTGTCCTACCGCACCCGCAGGGGCGTGCTCGGCAGGGTGCTGGAGCTGTGCACCAAGAGCGGCTTCCGGGTCACGGACGTCCACATCGACGCCGAGGCGGCCGTGGGGGAGGGTCCGGACAAGGGGAAGGGCAAGGCCAAGGAGGCGGGCGTGGTGCTGAGCCTGGAGGGCAAGGGCTCCGCGCACCCGCTGGTGGAGGAGCTGACCGACTGGGACGGCGTCCTCGGCGTGGGCCTGCGCGCCCACCGCGACAGCACCGAATGAGGGCCGCCGTCCCCGGTGCGGGTGAACTCGCTTAGGAGAAGGGCGGGTTCATCGGATAGCGTGCGGGTCAGAGGGCGGCCGCGGCTTCCGCGCCCGCCTTCGGCCACGGCCTGCGCCGACCCGCGCGGGCCCGCGCGGCGCCGGTCGTCCGGGGCGAGGGTACGGAGGCCGGGGCCGCGCCCCGTGTCCGCGGCGTGCGCGGCGGACCAGGCCGTGCGTGGCGGCCGGCTTCCCGGCCGCCTCCCGGGCGAGGGGCGGGGCCACCTGACAGGCCCCGCCCCTTCCTCGTCCGCCGGAGGGGCCCTGGGGCACGGCTTACGCGCCCGGCTGCCGCACTGCGGTGATCGTCCGGTAGGCGAGGCCCGCCAGCTCGCCCTGGCCCTGCCTGCTGGGGTGGAACCAGTCCCACTTGCTCAGCTGCTGCCCGGTGAAGTCGTAGTTGTTCACCGCGCCGTCGTAGCGGCACAGGGCGTCGCGCGAGCAGACGTCCTTCAGCACGGCGTTGTACTCGCCGACGCGCTTGACCACCTGGGCCCGGCGGCCCTGCGCCTCCTCGTCCATCACCTCGGCGTCGCGCAGCATGGACGGGCAGACGGAGCCCAGCTTCCACACCTGCCGGCCGAACATGCTCTTGCGGCCCTCGGACCACAGCCGCTGGAGGTCGGGGATGCTGGCGACGTAGACCTGGGAGGTGGGCAGGGCGGTGCGCAACTGCCTGATGGAGGACTCGAAGTCGGCGCGGAAGGAGTCCACGGACGTCATATCGGCCACATTCGCGCGGCAGGCGTCATTGGCTCCCAGGAGCACCGTCACCAGCTGCGGGCGCTGGGCGACGGCCGCGCGCATCTGGCCGGGCAGGTCCGCCATCCGGGCGCCGGTGCGGGCGTAGTTCCAGCTGCTGGTCTGCGGCGATGTCAGCAGGCGGCGGGCGAGGCTGTCGACGGTGGTGCCGGTGGCCCAGGAGGCTTCGGGGCAGTCCTCGAGCACCGAGCAGGCGTCGAAACCACGGGTGATGGAGTCGCCGAGGGAGGCGATCGAGGTGGGGCGGGGGTTCCAGGCCGGGCGGGTGGGGCTCGGCTTCGCCACGGCGGCCTTGCTCTCCGAACCGCCGTCGTCGCAGCCGGTGACCAGCAGCGCTGCCGAGAGCAGCGCCACCGCCGCCCGCATGGCTCCGGACCGCTTCCGCCTCGTACTGCCGCCCATCCTCGTTCCCCCTCCGGCCGGGTGATATCTGTCCGGGACCGACGGTACGTCACCCCCGGCGCGCCGCCGCACGGTAGCTTTTCCCCCGGGTGATCGGGTCCGCCCGGCATCTTTCGTACTGCGGCGCCACCACATCACAACACGTCACATCCTGTCCCTTTTCAGGAGAAATGCTCCCGATGGTGTTTACTGTTGGTAACCTCGCGAGCTGGTGCGGGAGTGGCCATTGGGGCAGACTGTCTGCTGCCCCGGGCGGGACCGGTACGGGTGCGAGGCCGCTGGGGAAGGCGAACCTCGAACCGCACGGGAGGTCCCGGTGACGACACGTGGAGTTCTGTACGTGCACTCCGCGCCGCGCGCGCTGTGCCCGCACGTCGAATGGGCCGTGGCGGGCGTCCTCGGGGTGCGCGTCACCCTCGACTGGGTCCGCCAGCCCGCGGCCGCCGGCACCTGGCGCTCGGAATTCTCCTGGCAGGGCCGGCCCGGCACCGCCTCCCAGCTCGCCTCCGCGCTGCGCGGCTGGCACCTGCTCCGCTTCGAGGTGACCGCCGAGCCCTGCGCCGCCGCCGAGGGCGAGCGCTACAGCTCCACCCCCGACCTGGGCATCTTCCACGCCGTCACCGGCATCCACGGCGACATCCTCGTCCCCGAGGACCGGCTGCGTGCCGCCCTCGCGCGCGCCGGCCGGGGCGAGAGCGACCTCCAGGACGAGGTCGCCAAGCTCCTCGGCAAGCCCTGGGACGACGAACTCGAACCCTTCCGCTACGCCGGCGAGGGCGCGCCCGTGCGCTGGCTGCACCAGGTGGTCTGACCCCTCCGGCCCGTCGGTCGCGTCTTGCCCTGGAGTGCACTCCAGGCCCTAGCGTCGGGGCCATGTCGGATACGCGTACGACCTCAGTCGCCGTCCTCGGTACCGGAATCATGGGCGCGGCCATGGCCCGCAACCTCGCCCGGGCCGGGCTGTCGGTGAGCGCCTGGAACCGCACCCGGGAGAAGGCCGAACCGCTCGCCGCCGACGGAGTGCGGATCGCCGACGCACCCGCCGACGCCGTGCACGGCGCCGACGTCGTGCTCACCATGCTCCACGACGGTCCCGCCGCCCTGGAGACGATGCGCTCCGCCGCCGCCGGCCTGCGGCCCGGCACCGTCTGGGCGCAGGCGGGCACCGTCGGCCTCGACGGGTTCGGTTCCCTCGCCGCCTTCGCCCGCGAGCAGGGCCTCACCCTCGTCGACTCCCCGGTCCTGGGCACCAGGCAGCCGGCCGAGGCCGGGAAGCTCACCGTGCTCGCCGCGGGGCCCCGCACGGCGCGCCCGGCCCTGGCACCGGTCCTCGAGGCCGTGGGCAGCCGGACCGTCTGGGTCGGCGACGACGCCACGAGCGGCGCGGCCACCCGGCTCAAGCTGGTCCTCAACAGCTGGGTGCTGACCGTCACCCACGGCACGGCCGAGGCGCTCGCCCTCGCCCAGGGCCTCGGCGTGGACCCGGCCGCCTTCCTGGACGCGGTCGCGGACGGGCCGCTGGACATGGGCTACCTGCGGACCAAGGCCCGGCTCCTCCTCGACGGCGCCCTCACCCCGCCGAGCTTCGCGACCAGCACGGCCGAGAAGGACGCCCGCCTGATCGTCGACGCGGGCGCGAGCGCCGGCGTGCGGATGGACGTGGCCGCCGCGGGCGCCGAGCGCTTCCGGCGGGCGGTCGAGCAGGGGCACGGGGACGAGGACATGGTGGCGTCGTACTTCGCCAGCTTCGACCGTTAGCGGCGGGACACGACGAAGGGCCCGCCCCGGCTGTGGAAGCCGGGGCGGGCCCTTCGTGCGTACGGGCGCGCGATCAGACCGTGCGCAGCGCGAGCACCACGTTGTGGCCGCCGAAGCCGAACGAGTTGTTGATCGCCGCGATGGAGCCCTCGGGGAGGGCGCGCGGCTCGTCGCGGACGATGTCCGCGTCGATGTCCTCGTCCAGGTCGTCGACGTTGATCGTCGGAGGGGCCGTGCGGTGGTGCAGGGCGAGGACGGTGGCGACCGTCTCGATGCCGCCGGCGCCGCCGAGCAGGTGGCCCGTCATCGACTTCGTCGCGGACACCGCGACGTGGTCGAGGTCGTCGCCCAGGACCTTGCGCAGCGCCTTGATCTCGGCCGCGTCGCCCTGCGGGGTGGAGGTGGCGTGCGCGTTGAGGTGCACGACCTCCGCCGGCTTGAGGTCGGTGGTGTCGAGGAGGTTCTGCAGCGCGGCCGCGATGCCGCGGCCGGTGGGCTCGGGCTGGGCGATGTGGTGGCTGTCCGCGGACAGGCCCTGGCCCAGCACCTCGCAGTAGACCCGGGCGCCGCGCCGGGCGGCGTGCTCGGCCGACTCCAGGATCACGATGCCGGCGCCCTCGCCGAGGACGAAGCCGTCGCGGGCCTTGTCGTAGGGGCGGGAGGCCGTGGTGGGCTCGTCGTTGTTCTTGGACATCGCCATCATGCTGGCGAAGGCCGCGACGGGCAGCGGGTGGATGGCCGCCTCGGTGCCGCCGGCGACGACGACGTCGGCACGGCCGGAGCGGATCATCTCGTAGGCGTAGCCGATGGCCTCGGCGCCCGACGCACAGGCGCTGACCGGGGTGTGCACGCCCGCCTGGGCGTTCACCTCCAGGCCGACGTTGGCGGAGGGGCTGTTGGGCATCAGCATCGGCACGGTGTGCGGGGAGACGCGGCGGGCGCCCTTCTCCCGGAGCACGTCGTACTGGTCGAGCAGGGTGGTCACGCCGCCGATGCCGGAGGCCACGACGGTGCCCAGGCGCTCGGGGGAGACGGAGGTGTCCTCGCCGGCCTTGGCGGTGAAGCCCGCGTCGGCCCACGCCTCACGGGCGGCGATCAGCGCGAGCTGGGCCGAACGGTCCAGCTTGCGGAGCAGGGGGCGGGGCAGGACGTCGGCGGGGTCGACGGCCACGGGCGCCGCGATGCGGACGGGCAGCTCGGCGAACCGCTCACCCTCCAGGGGTTTGACGCCGGAACGCCCGGCGAGCAGCCCTTCCCAGGTCGTTGCGCTGTCGCCACCCAGCGGTGTGGTTGCGCCGATACCGGTGACGACCACGGTGCGATTGGTCGGATTCACAGGAATTGTCTCCACGTGTAGAGGTGCTGGAACCGCCACCGCCGGGGTGGCGACGAACGCTTGATCAGGCCTGGTGCTTCAGGATGTAGTCGGCAGCGTCGCCGACGGTCTTGAGACCCTTGACGTCCTCGTCGGGGATCTTCACGTCGAAGCGCTCCTCGGCGGCGACGACGACCTCGACCATGGACAGCGAGTCGACGTCCAGGTCGTCGGTGAAGGACTTGTCCAGCTGAACGTCCTCGGTGGGGATGCCGGCGATCTCGTTGACGATCTCGGCGAGACCCTCGAGGATCTCCTTCTCGGTGGCGGCCATGTGGCGCTCCTTCTATCGATAGTGCGGTGTGCTGCTAAGGAAACTGCTGAGGCGGTGAGCCCGCCGGCGCCTGTGAGGGGCCGGAACCGTGGATCTCGCCTAGGGGAGGGTAACGACCGTGGCGGCGTACACGAGACCCGCCCCGAAGCCGATGAGGAGCGCGGTGTCCCCGCTCTTCGCCGCTCCGGTCGCCAGGAGGCGCTCCATGGCAAGCGGAATGGAGGCCGCGGAGGTGTTGCCGGTGGTCTCCACGTCGCGGGCGACCGTCACGCTGTCGGGCAGCTTGAGGGTCTTGACCATCGAATCGATGATCCGCATGTTCGCCTGGTGCGGAATGAAGACGTCCAGATCCTCCGGGCTGACCCCGGCCTCGTCCAGCGCCCGCTGGGCGATCTTCGCCATTTCGAAGACGGCCCAGCGGAACACCGCCTGACCCTCCTGGGTGATGGCGGGGAAGCGGACGTCGGTCTCCTCGCGGTAGACGTCCCAGGCCACGGTCTGCTTGATGGTCTCGGCCTTGTCGCCCTCCGAGCCCCACACGACGGGACCGATCGCCGGCTCCTTGGAGGGGCCGACGACCACGGCGCCCGCGCCGTCGCCGAACAGGAAGGCCGTCGCGCGGTCCTCCAGGTCGGTCAGGTCCGACAGCCGCTCGACGCCGATGACCAGGACGTACTCCGCGGAGCCGCCGGTCACCATGTCCTTGGCCATGGCCAGGCCGTAGCCGAAGCCGGCGCAGCCGGCCGAGATGTCGAAGGCGGCGGGCTTGCCCGCACCCACCTTGTGGGCGATCTCGGTCGCGACGGCCGGGGTCTGCTTGAAGTGCGAGACCGTCGAGACGATCACGGCGCCGATCTGCTCGGGGGTGATGCCGGCGTCGGCGATCGCCTTGCCGGCCGCCTCGAGGGACATGGCGCTCACGGTCTCGTCCGGGCCGGCCCAGTGACGGGTGGCGATGCCCGAGCGCGAGCGGATCCACTCGTCCGAGGAGTCGATGTGCTTGAGGATCTCCTCGTTCGGCACCACCCGGACGGGCCGGTAGCCGCCCACGCCCATGATGCGCGCGTATGCGGCGCCCTTGGCGGGTTTGATCTTCGCGGTCATGCTCTCGGGCTCCTTATTCGGCCGTGGACCCGGCGGCGTCGGCATGCTCGGCGATCAGCTCGCGGGCGGCGTCCAGGTTGTCCGGGGTCTTGAGCGCGAGGGTCTTCACGCCGGGCAGGGCGCGCTTGGCCAGGCCCACGAGCGTGCCGCCGGGGGCCACCTCGATGATCGCGGTGACGCCCAGCTCCTTGAAGGTCTCCATGCACAGGTCCCAGCGGACCGGGTTGGCCACCTGGCCCACCAGGCGCCGGACGACCTCGTGGCCGCTCGCCACGACCTGTCCGTCCTTGTTGGAGACATAACGCGTATGCGGGTCCGCGGCTTCCAGCTCGCCCACCGCGGCCTCGAGGACCGAGACGGCCGGGGCCATGTGGTGGGTGTGGAACGCGCCCGCCACCTTCAGCGGGACGACCTTGCGGGTTCCCTCGGGCTTGTCCTCGTTCAGCGCCGCCAGCTGCGCGGCGGTGCCGGCGGCCACGATCTGGCCGGCGCCGTTGACGTTGGCGGGGGTCAGGCCGAGCTTCTCCAGGTGCGGGAGCACGACGTCGGGCTCACCGCCCAGCAGCGCGGACATGCCGGTCTCGGTGATCGCGGCGGCCTCGGCCATGGCCAGGCCGCGCTTGCGCACGAGCTCCATGGCGGCCCGCTCGGACAGCACACCGGTCAGCGCGGCGGCGGCGAGCTCGCCGACGCTGTGGCCGGCGGCCGCGCCCACGAGGCGGGCGAAGTCGTCGGAGGACGCGAAGAGCTGCCCGGCGGAGACCAGGGCGGACGCGACGAGCAGTGGCTGGGCCACGGAGGTGTCACGGATCTCGTCGGCGTCGGCTTTCGTGCCGTAGTGGACGAGGTCCAGGTCGATGGCGGCCGACCATTCCCGCAGGCGGTCTTCAACACCGGGAAGGTCGAGCCAGGGGGTCAGGAAGCCGGGCGTCTGAGCGCCCTGGCCGGGAGCGACGAGTACGAGCACCCTCACACTCTCTCTCGTGGACGGTATCGGTCACCCGTGGGGACAGGGACGAAGAACCGTCAGGGGAATTGTTGACGTTCGACAAAAGCCTACGGGTGTCATTCGGCGTCGGCCAGGCGCCCCAGGATCAGTGCGATCCGCAGCGTAAACGCTGACCGGACGTCGGAGGGTGACCAGCCGGTGACATCCGTCACACGTCGGAGGCGGTATCGCACGGTGTTGGGGTGGACGAACAACATGCGTGCCGCCCCCTCCAGGCTGCTCGCCTGCTCCAGATAGACGCTCAGCGTCTCCAGCAGGGCCGAGCCCGCCTCCTCCAGCGGTCTGTAGATCTCCTCCACCAGCTGGTCCCGCGCAGCCGGGTCGCCGGCCATCGCGCGCTCGGGGAGCAGGTCGTCGGCGAGCACCGGACGGGGGGCGTCCGGCCAGGCCGCGCAGGCCTTCAGCCCCGCCGCCGCGGCCTGTGCCGAGCGGGTCGCGGCCAGCAGGTCGCCCACCACGGGCCCGGCCACCACGGGGCCGGCCGCGAACGGGCCGATCAGCGCCTTCGCGGCCTGCAGCGGGTTCTCCACGCCGCCCACGATCACCACCAGCCGGTCGCCCAGCACGCCCGTGAGGACCTGCACCTTCACGTGCCGCGCGGCCCTGCGGATGGCCTCCACGGTCAGCTCGCTGTCCCCGTTGGGGGCCGTGCCCAGCACCACCGAGACGTTCGCGGGGCCGCTCCAGCCCAGCGCCGCCGCCCGCGACAGCGCCCCCTCGTCGGCCTCGCCCGACAGCACCGCGTTGACCACCAGCGACTCCAGCCGGGCGTCCCACGCGCCGCGCGCCTCGGCGGCCTGCGCGTAGACCTGGGCGGTGGCGAAGGCGATCTCCCGGGCGTACACCAGCAGCGCCTCGCGCAGCGCCGACTCGTCGCCGGGGGCCGCCACCTCGTCGATGGCCGACTCCATGACCTCGATGGTCGTGCGGACCATCTCCACGGTCTGGCGCAGCGTGATCGCCCGGGTCAGCTCGCGCGGGGCGGTGCCGAAGACGTCGGTGCTGATGGCCTGGGGGGTCTCCGGATGCCGGAACCACTCGGTGAACGCGGCGATGCCGGCCTGGGCGACCAGGCCGATCCAGGACCGGTTCTCCGGGGGCATCGCCCGGTACCACGACAGCTGGGCGTCCATCCGGGCGATGGCCGCGGCGGCCAGCGTCCCTGAGGACTTCTCCAGGTTGCGCAGGGTGGCGCTGTGCGGGTGCGGGGTGTCAGCAACTGGTTCGGGCACGGGGACAAGCCTGCCTTATTCGGGTGGGGTCCGGAGCCGCCGGGCCCCCGCGGGGTGCTCCGCGGGGCTACGGTGGGCCGGTGATGTACGTGCAACGAGCGGCCGAACGCTTCCGCGGCGGGGATCCGGCGGCCGGCATCGAGACCTGGCACGCCTTCTCGTTCTCGGGCTTCTACGACCCCGACAACGTGCGCTTCGGCCCGCTCGCGGCCTGCAACGAGGAGCGCCTCGCGGGCGGCGCCGGCTTCGCGGAGCACCCCCACCGCGATGTCGAGATCGTGACCTGGGTGGTGGAGGGCGAGCTCACCCACGAGGACTCCACGGGTCACGTGGAAACGATTCGCCCCGGCGACGTCCAGCGGCTCAGCGCGGGCTCCGGCGTGCGCCACAGCGAGCGCAACGCGGGAGCCGCCCCCTTGCGCTTCGTGCAGATGTGGCTCACGCCGTCCGAAGGCGACGAGGAGCCGTCGTACGAGGTGGTGCGGGGCATCGCCGACGGCACTCCGTACGCGCTGACGCGCGCCGAGGCGGTGCTGCACGTCCGGCGCCTGCGGGGCGCCGAGCGCACGGCCCTGCCGGACGCGCCGTGGCTGTACGTGCACGTGGTGCGCGGCGCCGTCCGGCTGGGCGCGGAGGTGCTGCGGGAGGGCGACGCGGCCCGCGTCCTGGACGCGGAGGGCCTGACGGCCGAGGCCGTCGGCTCCGCCGCCGAGCTGCTGGCGTGGGAGATGCACGCCGAGCCGCACTTCGGCTGATCAGGCCCGGCCGAGCTCGGCCAGGACCGCGTCCGTCAGCAGCGGCCAGGCCTCGATGGCCCAGGGGCCGAAGGCCCGGTCGGCCAGCGCCACGCAGGCCGCGCCCGCCTCCGGGTCCACCCACAGGAACGTGCCCGCCTGGCCGAAGTGCCCGTACGTCCGGGGCGAGGAGGCGGTGCCCGTCCAGTGCTGCGACTTCCTGTCGCGGATCTCGAAGCCCAGGCCCCAGTCGTTGGGGCGCTGGTTGCCGTACCCGGGCAGCACGCCCGCCAGGCCCGGGAACGCCACCGACGTGGCCGCCTCCACGGTCTCCGGCGCCAGCAGCCGCGGGCGCTGCAGCTCCGCCGCGAAGCGCGCCAGGTCGTCCACCGTCGAGACGCCGTCCTTGGCGGGCGACCCGGGAAGGTCCGTCGAGGTCATCCCCAGCGGCTCCAGCACCGCCTGCCGCAGGTACTCCGCGAAGGGGATGTCCGTCGCCTTGGCGATGTGGTCGCCCAGCACCTCGAAGCCCGCGTTGGAGTACAGGCGGCGGGTGCCCGGCTCGGCCATGGGCCGGTGCTCGTCGAAGGCCAGGCCCGAGGTGTGCGCGAGCAGGTGGCGGACCGTCGAGCCCGTCGGGCCCGCCGGCTCGTCCAGCTCGACCGCGCCCTCCTCGACCGCGACCAGCGCCGCGTACGCGGTCAGCGGCTTGGTCACGGACGCCAGCGCGAACCGGTGCCCGGTCGGGCCGTGCGAACCGGCCAGGGTGCCGTCGGCCCGTACGACGGCCGCCGCCGCGGTCGTCACGGGCCAATTGTCGATCGTGCGCAGGCTCTCCATGGCAAGGAGCCTAACGCGGCCGCCGAACGCGCCGGATCTCACTTGCCTGGAGTGCACTCCAACTCTTTAGCGTGGGGGGCACGCACGGTTCGCGAGGGGGAAACGGCATGACAGTGATCGACAGCCCGCCGGTGGAGGTCCCGGTGTGCCTGGAGCTCGACCGGCAGCGCGTCCGGCGGCCCGAGGGCAGGGAGCGCTTCACGATCAGCGAGGTCGTGGAGTACACCGGCCTCTCCGCGCACACGCTGCGCTGGTACGAGCGGATCGGCCTGATGCCGCACGTCGACCGCTCGCACACCGGTCAGCGTCGTTACACCTGCCGCGACCTGGACTGGCTGGACCTGGTGGGCCGGCTGCGGCTGACCGGCATGCCGGTGGCCGACATGGTGCGCTACGCCGAGCTGGTCCGCCAGGGCGAGGAGACCTTCGCCGAACGCGAGCGGCTGCTGAGCGCGCACCGCGACGACGTCCGCAGGCGCATCGCCGAACTGCGCAGCACGCTGGACGTACTCGACTACAAAATCGACATCTATGCCGACGCCCGCCGGGCGTCCGAAAGGGCATGAGGGACATGAGCAACGAGACGATCGCACGCGTCACCCTCGGCAACGGAGGCCCCGGGACGGGCGTCCAGGGACTCGGCTGCATGGGCATGAGCTTCGCCTACGGGCCCACCGACGAGACCGAGGCCCGGGCGACGCTGGAGCGGGCCCTGGAACTGGGCGTCACGCTCTTCGACACCGCCGACATGTACGGCAACGGCGAGAACGAGAAGTTCATCGCGCCCTTCATCCGGGCCCACCGCGACGACGTGGTCCTGGCCACCAAGTTCGCCATCGACGCCAACCCCGAGAACCCCGCGGACCGGGTCGTCCGCAACGACCCGCCCTACATCCGCAAGGCCGTCGAGGCCAGCCTGAAGCGGCTGGGCGTCGAGCAGATCGACCTCTACTACATGCACCGCCGCAACCCCGACGTCCCGCTGGAGGAGTCCGTCGGCGCGATGGCGGAACTGGTGGCCCAGGGCAAGGTCAAGCACCTGGGGCTGAGCGAGGTGACCGGCAGCGAGCTGCGCGCGGCGCACGCCGTGCACCCGATCGCCGCCGTGCAGTCGGAGTGGTCGCTCTTCAGCCGGGACATCGAGGAGAACGTCGTACCGACCGCCCGTGAGCTGGGCGTCGCCCTCGTGCCGTACTCGCCGCTGGGGCGCGGCTTCCTGACGGGCACGTTCACCGACGCCGCCAAGGAGCTCTCGGGCGACGACTGGCGCCGCACCCTGCCGCGCTTCACGGGTGACAACGCGGAGGCGAACGCGGCGCTGCTGGAGCCGGTGCGGGCCATCGCGCGGGCGCACGACGCCACGCTCGCCCAGGTCGCGCTGGCCTGGGTCCAGCAGCGGGCGGACGTCCACGGCCTGACGGTCGTTCCGATCCCGGGCACGCGCAAGCGCAGCCGCCTGGAGGAGAACGTCGGGGCGACCCGCATCGAGCTGACGGCCGATGAGCTGGCGACGCTCGAGCCGGTCGCGTCGAAGGTCGCCGGGACCCGCTACCCGGACATGTCCTCCACGTCGGCGGGCCGCGAGTAGCACCCCGGGCGGGCCCCGGGCTCACTCACCCGGGGTCACCAGCCCCGACTCGTAGGCGAAGATGACCGCCTGGGCGCGGTCGCGCAGGCTCAGCTTGGCCAGCACCCGCCCGATGTGCGTCTTGACCGTCTGCTCCGCCAGCACCAGCTCGGCCGCGATCTCCTGGTTCGACAGGCCCCGGGCGATCAGCTCCAGGACCTCCGTCTCACGCGGCGTCAGCCCGTTGAGCCGCACCGACCGGTTCCGCCGGGGCGCCGGGCGGGCGGCGAAGTCGGCGATCAGACGGCGCGTCACCGAGGGGGCCAGCAGGGCCTCCCCGGCGGCCACGACCCGTACGGCCGAGATCAGGTCGGCGGGCGGGGCGTCCTTGAGCAGGAAGCCGGACGCGCCCGCGCGCAGCGCCTCGTAGACGTAGTCGTCGACGTCGAACGTCGTCAGCATCAGCACCTTCGGACGGTGCGTCACCCCCGGAGGAGGGTCCAGGAGCCGCCGCGCTGCCTCCAGGCCGTCCATCTCCGGCATGCGGACGTCCATCAGCACCACGTCCGGATGGGTGCGCCGGCTCAGCTCCACGCCCTGCCGCCCGTCCGCGGCGTCGCCGACGACGTCGATGTCGCTCTGCGCGGCCAGCAGCGCGGCGAACCCGGCCCGCACCATGGCCTGGTCGTCGACGATGATCACGTTGATGGTCATGCGGGGGAGGATTCCTCTTCTGTGGTGAACGGGAGCCGGGCCGCCACCCGGAAGCCGCCGTCGGGCAGCGGACCGGTGTCGAGCGTGCCGCCGACCAGCCGGACCCGCTCCCGCATGCCGACCAGGCCGTGGCCCGTGCCGCTGGTCTCCAGCGGCGCGGCGCCCGGCTCGGCCGTGGCGGCGTTGACGACCAGGAGCGTAAGGCTCCGGCGGTCCTCGCCGAGGGAGACCGACACCCGGGTGGCCGCGCCCGGGGCGTGCCGGACGACGTTGGCCAGGGCCTCCTGGGCGATGCGGTAGGCGGACAGGTCCACGGCCTGCGGCAGCGCGGCGGGCACCGGCTCCGGCATCGACAGCTCCACCGGCACCCCGGCCCGTACCGTCGCCTCCACCAGCTGCGGGATCCGCTCGACGCCCGGCTGCGGCGCCCGCTCGGGCCCGCCGGCCGGGCCGGTGCCGTCCTCGCTGCGCAGCACGCCCAGCAGGCGGCGCATCTCGGTCAGCGACTCCCGCGCGGTGGCGGCGATCGTGGTGAACTCCTCGCGGGCCGCGTCCGGGAGGTCCGTGATGCGGTACGGGGCGCTGTCGGCCTGCACGGTGATGACGGACATGTGGTGGGCGACCACGTCGTGCAGCTCGCGGGCGATGCGGGCGCGCTCCTCCAGCAGGGTGCGGCGGGAGCGTTCGGCCTCGCTGATGGTCTCCTGCTCGGCCAGCGCCCGCCGGGCCAGGCCGCGTTCGCGCAGCAGCGAGGTCACCACGAGCAGGATGCCGCCGAGGATGACGGGCAGCGGCCAGGAGCCGTTGCTGCGGCCGGGGTCGAGGCTGTCGAAGAGGATGCCGGCCGCCCCGGTCAGCGCCCAGACCGCGACCAGGACGCGGGGCCGCTCGCGCAGGCCGAGGGCCAGCATGAGCAGCAGCATGCCGACGATGCCCGCGGGTGTCCACGGCCAGGCCCAGCCCTTGGCCGCCGGCACGGTGATCAGGGCCGCCGCGCCCGCCACATGACCGGTGAAGGCCACCGCCCAGGCCGCCAGCGGGCGGCGCACGGCGAGCAGCAGCGGCGCGGTCTGCACGAGGCAGAGCAGGAGCGCGAGATCGGAGTTCAGCCCGTACTCGTCGCCCAGCACCATGGTGCCGGACGGCAGGAGGATGGCGATGAACAGCGCCGCGACGAGGTACGGCAGGCGGCGCACGAAGCGGCTGCGGGCGTGGCCGAGGAGGGGCTCGGGCCGCGCGGCGGGGGCGAGCGCGGCGCGTGCACGGCGGAGCGGTGAGGAAGGCATGACGTGCTCAGCGTAGGGGGGACGACCAGGGAAGACGTCACCCTGGAGTGCCGCCCCGGATGTCATACCCCGGTATCACCCCGGGGTTTCACAGCTCCGCCAGCAGCTCGGCCTTCTTCGCGCTGAACTCGTCGTCCGTCAGCAGGCCCGCGTCGTGCAGCTCCCCGAGGTGGCGGATGCGCTCGGCGATGCCGCCGGGGTCGGGCCGGGCGGCGGGCACCGCGCCGGAGGGCGGCACGGGCGTCCTGGTCCGTACGGCCGCCAGCACCGCGGCCGCGAAGGGCAGCGACTCGTGGAGGAGGCCGTAGCCCCGGCCGAAGACCACGGCCGCCGGGTCCTGGTCCGCGGCGCCCTGCCGGGGGCCGTCCGCGCCGCGCCGCAGCAGCCGCAGGTGTCCGCCGAGGGCCTCGGGGGAGCGCCAGTGGACCCCGGTCAGCTCCTCGACGGCGAACCGCTGGTCGCCCGCCTTCCACTTGGCGGAGGAGGCGCCGCTCCAGAACCAGCGGAAGGAGACGGCGCGGCCGTCGAAGGACGCCTTGCCGTCGTAGGCCTTGAAGGACAGCGGTGGCACCGGAGGTGCCACCAGATGGCGCTCGGCCGGCTCGTCCGCGTCCGGGCCGAGCTCGGCCCGTATCCGCTCGGCGTAGTACTCCGCGAGCAGCTCGTGCTCGGCGGGGAGCACCAGGCGGTAGGGGTCGCAGCCCTCCTTGAGCTGGCCGTCCGCCGCGTCGGCCAGCGGGTCGGCGCCGGGTCTGGGCACGGCGCGCAGCACCACCGTCCCGTGCCTTCCCGGGGCCTGCTCGACGCCCGCGAGCGCCTCGTAGGGGATGCGCCGCTCGCCGAGCGCCTGGAGCAGCTTCGGTGTGCGGATCCCCCGTTCGAAGCGGATGAGCACGGAGTCGGTGTCGAACTCCCAGACGGTGTGGAAACCGGCCAGCACATCACCCATGCCGCTCATCGTATGCGGCGCCCGTCCGCCCGTCCCCCCTCGCGACGCTACGCGCGTCATGCGGCAGGGACGACCCGTCCCTGGTCCAGACCGGTGGTGCAGTCACTGGAGTCACCCGCGCACCGGACGGAGCCGGCAGCTCCGACTCCGATGCCGGCGAAGTTGGCGAGGCTGGTGGTGCCGGGCTCGAAGTATCCGGTGTGGCCGCGGGCCCCGGAGGCCGACAGCCTGCGCGCCCCGAAGGCCCCGGAGACCGGGTCGGCGCCGTGCCCCAGGCCGCCGACCTCCATGTGGGGCACGTCCTGAATCCAGTCGTCCGGGTCGCGCATCGCCCAGATCCGGGCGCTGGTGCCCAGGTCGGAGACGCGCTCGGCACGCATGCCGGGGCTGCCCGCCACCGCCACGTCGCTGACGCGGGCGGGCAGCTCGCGGGCGGCGACCCCGCACACCACCGAGCCGTAGCTGTGGCAGAACAGCGAGACCTCGGAGTCGCCGGGCAGCGTGCGCACCAGCTTGCGCAGCCGCAGCGCGCCCTCGGCGGCGAGCTTGCCGGTCGCGGCGTCCATGCCGACGCCGACGGGGGAGGTGTAGTCGGCCCAGGCGATGACGGCCGTCCTGGTGCCGGGGCTCGCCTTCCCCTCGGCGGCGTAGAGGGACCGGGCCATGCCCACGGGGGCGCTGTAGGCGCGCTGGGACTTCTCGAACGTGAGGACGTTGGTGTCGACGCCCGGGACGACCACCGAGACGCGCTCGGCGCGGTCGAGGTCGCCGAAGACCTCCGCGACGCGCCCGGCGCCGCTCGCGTCGAAGGCGAGGACCTGGCGCCCGTCGGCGAGCAGCGACTCGAAGCGGTGCATCCGCCGGGCCGCCTCGTAGCGGCCGGCGGGGGTGAGGGCGCTGTCGTGGGTGCGGCGCTCCTCGGTCGTACGGGCCTTGGCGAGCGCGATCCGGTTGGCGCGGTAGCGCAGCTTCACGGGGGCGCCGCCGAGGTTGCCCACGACGAGGGGATAGCGCTCGGCGAGGTGCTCGCGCTGGCCGCCGGTGAGCGAGCCGAAGAAGCGGGAGAGGGTGGTGGCGTCCGCTCCGAGGGAGGGGAGCGGCCGGCCGCCTATGGAGCCGTGCAGCCATTCCCGGGCCGCCGCCGCTCTCGGGTCCGCGGCCGCCTTGTGGCTTCTCACGGCGGTCCAGCCGGTCGTGGCGAGCATGACGAACACCACGGCCAGCGCGAGGAGTGCGCGCCAGACCGTGGTCGCGTTCGTCCAGGGAATGGAGGGGGAGTCGAGCTCCGGGAAAGCAGTCACCGCGAACCACAGTAGGAGAATTCCGCTTGCGTCCGGGAAGTCGGTGAGCTATCTCACGTTTGGATCACCGGTAATTGGGCGCAGTCGTACGCCTTCCGATCAAGAACGCCAGTTTTCCGCCAAGGCCGGGCCGATCTGGTCCAGATAGGCGGCCGTGGTGCCGCGCAGCTCGGAGAAGTCGCCCCCCGCGGCATCGGCCCACAGTTTGCTCGTCTCCCGCATCACCCCGCTGAACGCGGCGACCAGGATGCGCGGGCGCGGATCCTGCGGGGGCAGGCCCTCCCGGCGGGCGATCTCCGCCGCCAGCCGGTCCTCCAGCTCGGCGAGCCGGCGCAGATGGGCGGCCAGCAGCTGCGGCGTCTCCTGGATCATCCCGTACGTGCGCACGTGCAGCTCCAGCGGCACGACGGCCTCGATGGCCTCCTCGATGCCGTCCCAGGAGGCGAGCACGGCGGTGCGCAGCGCGGTGAGCGGCGACTCGGCGGCGGGGCGCTCGAGGAAGGCGGCGAAGAAGCGCGACTCCGCCATCAGCTGGACGGAGAGGGCGACCTCTTCCTTGTTGGTGAAGTAGCGGAAGAAGGTGCGCTGCGAGACGTCCGCGGCGGCGGCGATCTCGTCGACGGTCGTGCCCTCGTAGCCCTTGAGGGAGAACAGCTCCAGGGCCGACCGGATGAGCGCGTCCCGGGTCCGCCGCTTCTTGCGCTCACGCAGCCCGGGGGCATCCTCGATCGCGTGCATGATCGCCTCTTCTCGCTGTGTTTCCGCTGCTCAGGATAGCTGTGGCCGAACTGACAGATCGTGACGGTTGAAATCGATGGTCAAGTGGCAGTGGCTGACATAATCTCGTCGGCATGACTCGGACCACCGTCGCCGAGGCGACGCCGGACCTCGGGCCCAGCGGCAAAGGGCTGCGGGGCCACCCCTGGCTGACCCTCATATCCGTCGCGATCGGCGTGATGATGGTCGCGCTGGACGGCACGATCGTCGCCATCGCCAATCCCGCCATCCAGAAGGACCTGGGCGCCTCGCTCGCCGACGTCCAGTGGATCACCAACGCCTATCTCCTCGCCCTCGCCGTCGCCCTGATCACCGCCGGCAAGCTCGGTGACCGCTTCGGCCACCGCCTGATCTTCCTCATCGGTACCACCGGATTCGCCCTGTCCTCCGGACTCATCGCCCTGTCCGGCAGCGTGTCGGCGGTCGTTGCCTTCCGCGTGCTGCAGGGCCTGTGCGGCGCGCTGCTGATGCCGGCCGCGCTCGCGCTGCTGCGCGCCACCTTCCCGGCCGAGCGGCTCAACATGGCCATCGGCCTGTGGGGCATGGTCATCGGCGCCTCCACGGCCGGCGGCCCGATCGTCGGCGGCCTGCTCGTCGAACACGTCAACTGGCAGTCGGTCTTCTTCATCAACGTGCCGGTCGGCGCCGCCGCGCTCGCCCTCGGCGCGGTCATCCTCAAGGAGAACCGCGCCGCGCGGTCGCCCAAGTCCTTCGACGTCCTGGGCATCCTGCTGCTGTCCGGCGCGATGTTCTGCCTGATCTGGGCACTGATCAAGGCCACCGACTGGTCGTGGGGGGATACCCGGACGCTCGGCTTCCTCGGCGTCTCCCTGGTCTGCTTCGTCCTCTTCACCATCTGGGAGCTCAGGTCGCGCGAACCGCTCCTGCCGCTCGGCCTCTTCCGGTCCGTGCCCCTGTCCGCCGGCACGGTCCTGATGCTGCTGATGGCGTTCGCCTTCATGGGCGGCGTCTTCTTCGTCACCTTCTATCTCCAGAACGTGCACGGCATGACCCCGGTCGACAGCGGCCTGCACCTGCTGCCGCTCACCGGAATGATGATCGTGGCCGCGCCCGCGGCGGGCGCCGTCATCACCAAGGCCGGACCGCGCATCCCGCTGGTCGTCGGCATGCTCTGCACCGCCGTGGCCTGCTTCGGGATGTCCACGCTCGAGCCCGGCACCGGCACGGCCACGATGTCCGTGTGGTTCGCGCTGCTCGGCCTCGGCCTGTCCCCGGTCATGGTCGGGGCCACGGACGTCATCGTCGGCAACGCCCCGCTGGAGCACGCCGGCGTGGCCGGCGGCCTCCAGCAGGCCGCCATGCAGGTCGGCGGCTCGCTCGGCACGGCCGTGCTGGGCGCCGTCGTCGCCACCCGGGTGGACCGCCTGCTGCCGGAGAAGTGGGCGGACGCCGGGCTGCCGCCGGCCACGCCCGAGCAGCTGTCCCGGGCCGCCGACGCCGTCCAGGTCGGCGTGGCGCCGGTGCCGCCGGGCACGCCGCCGGAGGCCGCGGCGCGGATTTCGGCCGCCGCGCATGACACTTTCGTGGCAGGAATGAACGTTGCCTTCACCGTCGCAGGTTGCGTGGCGGTGTTCGCGGCGCTCGTCGCGTTCCTCACCAAGCGGGGCGAGAACGCGGAAGCCGCGTCCGGCGCGGCGCACATCTGAGGCCGTACGGCGGGGGCGGTACCTCGGTACCACCCCTGCCGCCGGTCGTCTTCCCCTATCAGGGCATGGCCTGCCCGGCGCTCTTGGCAGCGGTGATCACCGCTCGGAAGACTCCTTCGCGTTCGGACACCGCGTTCGGACAACTGACAGGGGGAGGAACCCTTATGCGTACGCGCATCCGCTTCGTGGCCCTGACCGTCGTCGCCGCCGCGCTCGGCCTGGCGGCGGCACCGGCCGCGAGCGCGAAGCCGGGCGGAACGTGCAGTGCCGGGCAGCTGTGCCTCTGGCCGAAGACGGAATTCCGGGGGCAGCGCCATGCCAGTGAGCTGGCCGGGATCGACATCGAGAGCTGTGTGGCGCTGCCGGCTGGGGTGACGGCGGCGTCGCTGGTCAACCGGACGGGGCGCCCTGTTACGACGTATCAGAGCGCGACGTGTGGTGAGACGGGGGAGTTCGATACGTATCCGTCGGGGAGCTGGGTGCCGGAGTCTCCGTACGTCGTGCGGGCGTACAAGGTGTGGGAGCGCTGAAAAAACCCTGCCCCCGACCGGCGAGGCCGGTCGGGGGCAGGGTTTTTTATGAGGTTACGCGTCGCCGCCCGCGGCACCCGGGTCGGCCGCGGCCACGTCCAGGAGCTGGTAGCGGTCGATGGCCTGCTTCAGGGCCGAGCGGTCGATCTTGCCTTCCTTGGCGAGCTCGGTGAGCACCGCCAGGACGACCGACTGCGCGTCGATGTGGAAGAAGCGACGGGCGGCACCACGGGTGTCCGCGAAGCCGAAGCCGTCCGCACCGAGCGACTGGTACGTGCCGGGCACCCAGCGCGAGATCTGGTCCGGAACCGCCCGCATCCAGTCGGACACGGCCACCTTCGGGCCCTCGGCGCCGGCGAGCTTGCTCGTCACGTACGGGACGCGCTGCTCCTCCTCGGGGTGGAGCAGGTTGTGCTCCTCCACCGCGATGGCGTCGCGGCGCAGCTCGTTCCAGGAGGTCGCCGACCAGACGTCCGCCTTGACGTTCCACTCCTCGGCGAGGATGCGCTGGGCCTCGATCGCCCACGGCACGGCCACGCCGGAGGCCAGGATCTGCGCCGGGATGGCGCCCGCCTCGCCCTGCTTGAAGCGGTACAGACCCTTGAGGATGCCCTCGGCGTCCACGTTCTCCGGCTCGGCCGGGTGCTGGATCGGCTCGTTGTAGACGGTGAGGTAGTAGAAGATGTCTTCCGCGTTCTCGCCGTACATGCGGCGCAGACCGTCCTGGACGATGTGCGCGATCTCGAAGCCGAACGCCGGGTCGTACGCGACGACGCCGGGGTTGGTCGAGGCCAGCAGGTGCGAGTGGCCGTCGGCGTGCTGCAGGCCCTCACCGGTCAGGGTGGTGCGGCCGGCGGTGGCGCCGAGGACGAAGCCGCGGGCCAGCTGGTCGGCCATCTGCCAGAACTGGTCGCCGGTGCGCTGGAACCCGAACATCGAGTAGAAGACGTAGATCGGGATCAGCGGCTCGCCGTGCGTGGCGTAGGCGGAGCCGGCGGCGATCAGCGAGGCGGTGCAGCCCGCCTCGGAGATGCCGTCGTGCAGCATCTGGCCGGTCGGGGACTCCTTGTACGCCAGCAGCAGCTCGCGGTCCACGGCCTCGTACTGCTGGCCCAGCGGGTTGTAGATCTTCGCCGACGGGAACAGCGAGTCCATGCCGAAGGTGCGGTACTCGTCGGGGGCGATCGGCACGAAGCGCTTGCCGATCTCCTTGTCCCGCATGAGGTCCTTCAGCAGGCGGACGAAGGCCATGGTGGTGGCGATCGACTGCTGGCCGGAGCCCTTCTTGGTGGGCGCGTAGGCCTTGTCGCCCGGAAGGACGAGCGGCTTGGAGCGGTCCACACGGGTCGGTACGTAGCCGCCCAGCGCCTTGCGCCGGTCGTGCATGTACTGGAGCTCCTCCGAGTCCTTGCCCGGGTGGTAGTACGGCGGCAGGCCGGACTCCAGCTCCTTGTCCGCGATCGGGATGTGCAGACGGTCGCGGAAGCGCTTGAGGTCCTCGACCGTGAGCTTCTTCATCTGGTGGGTCGCGTTGCGGCCCTCGAAGTTCGGGCCGAGCGTCCAGCCCTTGACCGTCTGGGCCAGGATCACGGTCGGCTGGCCCTTGTGGGCCTTGGCCGCCGCGTAGGCCGCGAAGATCTTCTTGTGGTCGTGACCGCCACGGCCCAGGTGCAGGATCTGGTCGTCGGTCATGTTCTCGACCATCTTCCGCAGACGCTGGTCGTCGCCGAAGAAGTGCTCACGGATGTACGAACCGGTCTCGGTGGCGTACGTCTGGAACTGGCCGTCGGGGGTGCTGTTGAGCTTGTTGACCAGGATGCCGTCGCGGTCCTGGGCCAGCAGCGGGTCCCAGGAGCGGTCCCACACCAGCTTGATCACGTTCCAGCCGGCGCCGCGGAACTGCGACTCCAGCTCCTGCATGATCTTGCCGTTGCCGCGGACCGGGCCGTCGAGGCGCTGCAGGTTGCAGTTGACCACGAAGGTCAGGTTGTCCAGGCCCTCGCGAGCGGCCAGGGACAGCTGGCCGAGCGACTCCGGCTCGTCCATCTCGCCGTCGCCCAGGAACGCCCAAACGTGGGACTTGGAGGTGTCGGCGATGCCGCGCGCCTCCATGTAGCGGTTCATGCGGGCCTGGTAGATCGCGCCGAGGGGGCCGAGGCCCATCGAGACGGTCGGGAACTCCCAGAAGTCCGGCATCAGGCGCGGGTGCGGGTAGCTGGACAGGCCGTAGGGCGCCTTGGACTTCTCCTGGCGGAAGGCGTCCAGCTGCTGCTCGGACAGTCGGTCCAGCAGGAAGGCGCGGGCGTAGACGCCCGGCGAGGCGTGGCCCTGGAAGAAGATCTGGTCGCCGCCGTCACCCTCGTCCTTGCCCCGGAAGAAGTGGTTGAAGCCCACGTCGTACAGGGAGGCGGAGGAGGCGAAGGTGGCGATGTGGCCGCCCACGCCGATGCCCGGGCGCTGCGCGCGCGAGACCATGACGGCCGCGTTCCACCGGGTCGCGTTCAGGATCTTGCGCTCGATCTCCTCGTTGCCGGGGAAGAACGGCTCGTCCTTGGTCGCGATGGTGTTGACGTAGTCCGTGCTGCGCATCTCGGGCACGGCCACGCGCTTCTCGCGAGCCCGCTCGATCAGGCGAAGCATGAGGTAGCGGGCACGTTCCCGGCCTCGCTCATCGACGGCTGCGTCGAGCGAGTCGAGCCATTCCTGGGTCTCTTCGGGATCGAAGTCCGGGACCTGGCTGGGAAGGCCGCCAATGATGATCGGGTTGCGATCGGATCCGGAAGCCACGCTGTTCCTTCGCTGTTCGGGGCGTGTCGTGCTCTGCACGCGGGTCATGCTGCGCACGCGGGTCAATTACTTCTCTGCTGTTATGTCGCGCCGGCTCCCATCGTGGACCGCGGCGGCGGAAACGTCATCTCTACTGAGCGGTAACCACCACTCTCGAGACGAAGCGTCGAAGGTAGGCCGTTGGGGGCGGCCAAATCGCAACCTTACGCCCCCATAGGGGGTCCCTCGCGTACGGCCGTTCGGGCCCGGTTCCCGTAATCGCACGGAGTAACTTCGCAAACCCGGCGGAACGCTGTGGCGTGAATCACTCGGGCCTGCTGCCTGATGGTTGGAGTTGCCATGAGACGTCCGCGTCCGTCAACGTTTCGGCGGGCCCGATGGCCGGGTACTTGCGCGATCGGTCCGGCACGTGTGGACTACGCCCAATGCCCCGCGCACGCGGGGACCACAAGAACATTTCTCGAAAGATGACAGGAGGCAATCCGTGAGCGCGACCGCGGGCCACGCGGAGGAGCGGACCAACCCTGCCGCCAGGCTGGGTTTCCAGCCCGGACAGGTGGTCCAGGAGATCGGCTACGACGACGATGTCGATCAGGAGCTCCGCGAGGCCATTGAGGAGATCACCGGCCAGGACCTCGTCGACGAGGAGTACGACGACGTGGCCGACGCCGTGGTGCTCTGGTTCCGCGACGACGACGGCGACCTGACGGACGCGCTGGTGGACGCCATCGGTTGTCTCGAGGACGGCGGGGACATCTGGCTGATGACCCCGAAGACCGGCCGCGACGGCTACATCGAGCCGAGCGACATCAACGAGGCGTCGCAGACCGCAGGGCTGAGCCAGACCAAGAGCATCAGCGTGGCCAAGGACTGGACCGGCACCCGCATGGTCGCTCCGAAGCGCTGACCGACGGCGGCGCCCGAGCCGCAGCCGAAAACCGCCTCCGCGCCCCCCGCAGCCCGCTGCCGGGGGGCGCGGTGCATTCCGTGGGGGGCGCAGTGACACACTGGGCGCCTACCCGCGCCGGCGGGCGGGGCCGTACGCGCCCCCGGGCGCCGGCTCCCGTCGAGAGAGGGAAGCGACCATGGCAATCGCCGTAGGCGACAAGGCTCCGGACTTCGAGCTGAAGAACCAGCACGGCGAGACCGTACGGCTCTCGGACTTCCGCGGCGAGAAGAACGTCGTCCTGCTCTTCTACCCCTTCGCCTTCACCGGCGTGTGCACCGGCGAGCTGTGCGCCCTGCGCGACGAGCTGCCGCACTTCGCCAACGACGACGTGCAGCTGCTGGCCGTCTCCAACGACTCCCCGTTCTCCCTGCGCGTCTTCGCCGAGCAGGAGGGCCTGGAGTACCCGCTGCTCTCCGACTTCTGGCCGCACGGCGAGGCCAGCCGCGCCTACGGCGTCTTCGACGAGGGCAAGGGCTGCGCGCTGCGCGGCACCTTCATCATCGACAAGGAGGGCGTCGTCCGCTGGACGATCGTCAACGGACTGCCCGACGCGCGTGACCTGAACGAGTACACCAAGGCGCTGGCCGCCCTCTGAGCGACTCCCGGGGCGCCCGGGGTGCGCAACCCCGGCGGGCGCCGCGGACGTCCTTCGCGCAAGAGCCTGTAATCGGTGGGAACCGGTCACTAGGATCAAAACGTTGATCGGATGCCATCGCACAACCGGGGGCACGGGTCCGGCCTGGCCCCTCGAACCAATGGAGGACTCGTGGGAGTCAGTCTCAGCAAGGGCGGCAACGTCTCGCTGACCAAGGCGGCCCCGAACCTGACCGCGGTCGTCGTCGGTCTCGGCTGGGACGCCCGTACCACCACCGGTACGGACTTCGACCTGGACGCCAGCGCCCTGCTGACGAACGACCAGGGGAAGGTCGCCAACGACCAGAACTTCGTCTTCTTCAACAACCTCAAGAGCCCCGACGGCTCCGTCGAGCACCAGGGTGACAACCTCACCGGTGAGGGCGAGGGCGACGACGAGGTCATCAAGGTCAACCTGGCCGGTGTCCCGGCGGACGTCCACAAGATCGTGTTCCCGGTCTCGATCTACGAGGCCGAGTCCCGCCAGCAGAGCTTCGGCCAGGTCCGCAACGCCTACATCCGCGTCGTGAACCAGGCCGACAACGCCGAGCTGGCCCGTTACGACCTCAGCGAGGACGCCTCGACCGAGACCGCCATGGTCTTCGGCGAGCTGTACCGCAACGGCGCCGAGTGGAAGTTCCGCGCCATCGGCCAGGGCTACGCCTCGGGCCTGCGCGGCATCGCGCAGGACTTCGGCGTCAACGTCTGACGGTCCCGTCCGGCGGTCCCAAGCGTCCGACCGTCGCACGCGAGCTGTTCGTCCGGCGCCGCACACCCCTCGGGGAGTGCGGCGCCGGACGCGCACGGGCGAATCGTCTGAACTCGGGGAGGAAGCAAGATCATGGGTGTCACGCTCGCCAAGGGAGGCAATGTCTCCCTCTCCAAAGCCGCGCCGAACCTCACCAATGTGACCGTGGGCCTCGGCTGGGACGCGCGCTCCACGACGGGAGCCCCCTTCGACCTCGACGCCAGCGCGCTGCTGTGCGCCGCGGGCCGGGTGCTGGGGGACGAGTACTTCGTCTTCTACAACAACCTCAAGAGCCCCGAGGGCTCCGTCGAACACACGGGTGACAATCTCACCGGCGAAGGGGACGGCGACGACGAGTCGATCCTGGTGGACCTCGCCAAGGTGCCCGCCGTGTGCGACAAGATCGTCTTTCCGGTCTCCATCCATGAGGCCGATGTGCGCGGGCAGAGCTTCGGCCAGGTCAGCAACGCCTACATCCGCGTGGTCAACCAGGCCGACGGCAGTGAGCTGGCCCGCTACGACCTGAGCGAGGACGCCTCCAGTGAGACCGCGATGATCTTCGGCGAGGTCTACCGGTACGGCGGCGAGTGGAAGTTCAGGGCGGTCGGACAGGGGTACGCGTCGGGTCTGCGGGGCATCGCCCTAGACTTCGGGGTCAACGTTTCGTAAAGCCGCGTCCGCGCGGCAGTCCCGAACAGCGAAGGATTGGGTAGCCAGTGCTCCTGAAAACCTTTGGTTGGTCGTTCGCCGTCACGGCGGCCGGACTGGCCTTGGCCGGCGTTCTCTGGGGGTGGCAGGGGCTGGCGATCGTCGCGATCCTCTCCGTCCTGGAGATTTCGCTCTCGTTCGACAATGCGGTCATCAACGCGGGCGTCCTGCGCAAGATGAACGCCTTCTGGCAGCGGATCTTCCTGACGGTCGGCATCCTCATCGCCGTCTTCGGCATGCGGCTGGTCTTCCCGGTGGTCATCGTCGCGATCACCGCGAAGCTGGGCCCGATCGAGGCCGTCGACCTGGCGATCAACAACAAGGACCGCTACGAGGAACTGGTCACCGCCGCCCACCCGGCCATCGCCGCCTTCGGCGGGATGTTCCTGCTGATGATCTTCCTGGACTTCATCTTCGAGGACCGGGACATCAAGTGGCTGGAGTGGCTGGAGAAGCCGCTGGCCCGGCTGGGCAAGCTCGAGACGCTCTCCACGGTCGTCTCCCTGGTCGTCCTCCTCGTCGTCGCCACCACGCTCGCCACGGCCGTCCCCGTCCACGGCGGCGAGGGCACGATCGACAAGGCCGCCACGGTCCTGCTGGCCGGCATCGGCGGCCTGGTGACCTACCTGATCGTCGGCGGCATCTCCGGCTACTTCGAGGACCGCCTGGAGCACGAGGAGGAAGAGGCCGAGGAGGAGGCCGAGAAGGCGTCCGCCAAGAGCGGCAACGGCACGGTCGTCGGCCTGGCCGGCAAGGCCGCGTTCTTCCTGTTCCTCTACCTCGAGGTCATCGACGCGTCCTTCTCCTTCGACGGCGTCATCGGTGCCTTCGCCATCACCAACGACATCTTCATCATGGCGCTGGGCCTGGGCATCGGCGCGATGTACATCCGCTCGCTGACGGTCTTCCTCGTCCGCAAGGGCACCCTGGACGACTACGTCTACCTCGAGCACGGCGCGCACTACGCCATCGGCGCGCTGGCCGTCATCCTGCTGATCACCATCAAGTACGAGATCAGCGAGGTCGTCACCGGCCTGATCGGTGTCGTGCTGATCGGTCTGTCGTTCTGGTCCTCCGTGGTGCGCAACCGCAAGGAGGCGGGCCCGGGCGACGGCTCCGGCGCGAAGGCCGAGGTCTCCTCCGGGGTGTGACCCCGGCACATTTGAGGAACGCTCTCACCGGGGCGGTCGCGAGGATCATCCTCACGGCCGCCCCGTGGCATGTGTGCTGCTCATGTGGGGGTTTTCGGCAATGTCGGTATGGGAGAAGCTCTTCGGCAACTGGGGAAGCGCCGCCGCGCGCCAATTCGATTCCGGCGGTGCCAACGGCTCGGTCGAGCTGACCAGGCGGCATCCCACGTTCTCGCTGACCAAGCAGGGTGCGGCCACCGGGAATCTGCGGGTCAACCTGTCCTGGCGGATGCGCACCTCGGACTTCGGCGAGCGGCCCTCCGGCGGCTTCGACCTGTCCGCGCTGCGGCACCCGCTGCGCAAGTTCACGCCCCAGGTGGTGCAGGCGCAGGGGCCGGCCATGGTCGACGTCGACCTGGACCTCGCCTGTATGTACGAGCTGCAGGACGGGTCCAAGGGCGTAGTCCAGCCGCTCGGGAACATACTGGGCAGCGTCAACTCGCCGCCGTATGTTCAGCTCAGCGGCGACGACCGGTTCGGGTCCGGGTCGGGCGAGACGATCTACATCAACATGGACCACCGCGACGACTTCAAGCGGTTGCTGATCTTCGTCTACATCTACGACGGCACCCCGGCGTTCGACCGTACGCACGCCATGGTGACGCTCTACCCCGGAAACGGCCCCCGGCTCGAGGTCGCGCTGCACGAGCGCGCCCCCGAGGCGCGGTCGTGCGCCGTGGTGCTGATCGAGAACATCAAGGGCGAGATCCTCGTGCGGCGGGAGATGAAGTACGTCTACGGCTTCCAGTCCGAGCTCGACCGGCTCTACGGCTGGGGGCTGCAGTGGGGCCGCGGCTACAAGACCAAGGTCTGAGCCGCTGACGCCCGGCCGGCGGTGCGGGCCGGTGTCGCCGCCGGGCTCAGCGGTCGGACTGGAACTGCGGACCCTGCGGGGGCAGCCGGAAGGCCGGGTCGGGCACGGGCCGCTGCGGCGGGTAGCCGTAGGAGGGCTGGGGCGTCCCGTGCTGGGGGTAGCCGTACGACGGCTGGGCGGCCTGGGACGCCGGTGCCGTCTGGGGCGCCGGGGCCGGCGGGTACTGCGGCGGGTAGCCGTACGACGGCTGCGGCGGGATCGTGGGCGGCGCCGGGGGCGGCGGCGGGTAGGCGTAGCCGGGCGCGGACGCGGGCGCCGGGGGAGCGGCCTCGGGCTGCGGCTCGGGCGCGGGCTCCGGGATGGCTGAGGGGGTGCCGGACGCCGGTGCGGAGGCTCCCGGGGCGCCGCCCTCCTCCGACTCGTCCACCGAGATCCCGAACTCCGTGGCCAGCCCGACCAGGCCGGAGGCGTAGCCCTGGCCGAGCGCGCGGAACTTCCAGCCGTCGCCGCGCCGGTAGAGCTCGCCGCAGAGCATGGCCGTCTCGTCGCCGGTCTCCGCGGTGACGTCGAAGCGGGCGAGGGGGGCGACGTCCGTGGTCCCGGCCGCGGTCCGCGCGGCGTCGTACAGCAGCACGCACAGGTCCCTGACCTGCCCGAAGGAGCCGCCGTCGGCCGAGGCGGCCAGCACGACGCGGGCCACGGAGGGCTCCAGTGCCGACAGGTCGGCCTCGAGCGAGTCCGTGGCCCCCTCGACCAGCCGCTTCTTGGGCAGGTGCCGGACCAGGCCGGAGGGGTGCCGGGGCTGGTTGTAGAAGACGAAGTCCTCGTCCGAGCGCACGCGGCCGGCGTCGCCGATCAGGAGGGCGGAGGCGTCCACGTCCGGGATCCCCGGGCCGGGGGTCCAGCGCAGTACGGCCCGTACGGTCGGGGCGTCCAGCGGGATGTTCGACCCCTTCAGCATGGCGTGCGTCATGTCCGCAATCCTGCCCCCTCGTGCGGCCGGCGGACAACGCAGGGGGTCCCGGCCGCCCTCCGCTTACCGGACGGATTCACGGTCGTCATGAGTTTTTCACGTCTTTGGGGAACTCTTGACCCTCCCCCGGACGTACGATAATCGGCCACACTTCGTGCCGGCCGGCCCGGTGGGAAGGCGTCCAGGCCGCGGCATCCGGGGAGAGCGATGAGGCATTTCGGGCACCTTGCGTCTGCGGTGCGGAATGGGTTGTTCCATAGGGAGCCGGGCGAGTTCACCGCCGACTCCCCCGCCCCCACGCTCGCCGTCGCCCTCGGTGCCACGCTCTACAGCCCCGGCACCCGCCTCACGCTCGCCCGGGACATACACAAGCAGGCACGGCGCGGGGTGGTCTCCATGGTGCTGTGCCTCGAGGACTCCATCGGCGACGCGGACGTCGCGGGCGCCGAGGAGAATCTCGTCCGGCAGTTCACGGAGCTGGCCGCCGCCGGGGACGACCTGCCGCTGCTGTTCGTCCGGGTCCGCGAACCCGCCCAGATCACCGACCTCGTGCGGCGCCTGGGCCCCGCCGGGCGGCTGCTGTCCGGATTCGTCCTGCCCAAGTTCACCGAGGAACGCGGCCTGCCCTTCCTCGAGGCGCTGGCCGACGCCGAAGCCGACGGCGGCCGACGGCTGTTCGCCATGCCCGTCCTCGAGTCCCCGGAGCTCCTGCACCTGGAGACCCGCACCGAGACCCTGACCGGCATCGCCCGCGCCGTCGACAAGTACCGCGACCGGGTGCTCGCGCTGCGGCTCGGCGTGACCGACTTCTGCTCGGCGTACGGACTGCGCCGGGCGCCCGACATGACCGCCTACGACGTGAAGCTCGTCGCCTCCGTCATCGCCGACGTCGTCAACGTCCTGGGCCGCGCCGACGGCAGCGGCTTCACGATCAGCGGCCCGGTCTGGGAGTACTTCCCCCAGCCCGAGCGGATGTTCAAGCCCCAGCTGCGCCGCAGCCCCTTCGCCGGCCCCGCGGAGGCCCTGCGCACCGCGCTCATCGAGCACGACATGGACGGCCTGCTGCGCGAGATCCAGCTCGACCGCGCCAACGGCCTGCAGGGCAAGACCTGCATCCACCCCTCGCACGTCGCCCCCGTGCACGCGCTCTCCGTCGTCAGCCACGAGGAGTTCAGCGACGCCCAGGACATCCTGCGGCCGGAACTCGACGGTGGTGGAGTACTGCGCTCCGCCTACACGAACAAGATGAACGAAGTGAAACCGCACCGCGCCTGGGCCGAGCGCACCATGCGGCGCGCCGAGGTCTTCGGCGTCGCACGCGAGGACGTCAGCTTCGTCGAGCTGCTGGCGGCGGGGCTTCAGGACGTATGAGCGACGGAACGAGCAGCGACATAACGAACGAGGAGAATTCACGCGTGGTGTGGTCGGGGCAGTGGGTCGCGGACCGGCTGGACATCGCTCTCGAGGGCGACGCCCGCCTGCCGGAACTGCTGGGCCTGGCCCTGCGGCGCAATCCCAAGCGGGCGCATCTGCTGGTGTCCAACGTGCTGGGCAAGCACGTGCCCGCCTCTCCGGCGGCGGTGTACGAGGCCGGGGCCGGCCTCGGCCGGCAGGTGCGGGCCCTGCTGGGCGACGCGGAGGCCGCGCGGGCCGTCGTCCTGGGCTACGCCGAGACGGCCACGGGCCTGGGCCACGCCGTGGCGGACGGCGTCGGCCTGGCGCCGTACCTGCACTCCACCCGGCGGCCCGTGCCGGGGATTTCGCCCGTCGGCGGCTTCGAGGAGGAGCACAGCCACGCCACCTCGCACCTGCTGCTGCCACAGGATCCGGACTTCTTCGCCGGCGACGGCCCGCTCGTCCTCGTCGACGACGAGTTCTCGACGGGGCGCACGGTGCTGAACACGATCGCGGCGCTGCACGCGCGGTTCCCGCGGGAGCGGTACGTGGTGGTGGCGCTGGTCGACATGCGGTCGGCGGACGACCGGGCGCGGCTGGACGACTTCGCGGCCGAACTCGGCGCGCGGGTCGACCTCGTCGCCCTGGCCTCCGGCACGGTGCGCCTGCCGGCGGGCGTGCTGGAGCGGGGCGCGGAGCTGGTGCGTACGGCACCGTCGCCGTCGCCGTCTGCGGGTGCGCCGGTGCCCACCCGTGCCGCCCAGCGGGTTGAGCTGGAATGGCCCGCCGGCCTGCCGGACGGCGGACGGCACGGCTTCACGCCGGAGCACCGTGCGAGGCTCGAGGCCGCACTGCCGCGCATGGCCGCCCAGCTGGCCGCGGTTGTGGGCACGCCCCCGCGCCGCGTCCTCGTCCTCGGCACCGAAGAGCTGATGTACGCGCCCCTGCGCCTCGCTCAGGCGCTGGAGCGCGAGTTCGCAGAGGTGCGTTTCTCCACCACCACCCGCTCACCCGTCCTCCCCGTCGACGACCCCGGCTACGCGATCCGCTCGCGCCTCGTCTTCCCGGCCCACGACGCCCCGGCGGACGGCCCCGGCGAGCGCTACGCGTACAACGTCGCCGGCGCCGGCTTCGACGCCGTCGTCGTGGTGACCGACTCCGCCGCCGACACCCCCGAACTGCACGCTCCCGGCGGTCTGCTGGACCAGCTGGCCGCGCACGCCCGAAAGGTGCTGCTCGCCGTGATCCCCTCCCACCGTGCCGGAGGCGGACCGCTGCGCGGCCCCGCCTTCTCCTCCTACGCCCCCGAGGAGGTCGGCTGGCTGCTGCAGGACCTGTCGGCCGTGGACCTCGAGGCGCCCACCGAGGAGCGGGAGGAGGCGATCCAGAGCGGCGGCGCCCACTACGCCGAGTCGCTGCCGGTCGAGTACCAGCCCAGCGAGCGCTACCAGGCCGCGTACCACTCCGCCCTCGAGGCATCGGCGGCCCGCATGGCGCGTGCGGTGGGCGTGGTCACCGAGACCGTGCTCGCCGAGCGCTCGCCCCGCCCGGTCCTGGTCTCGCTCGCCCGCGCCGGGACGCCCGTCGGCGTGCTGATGCGCCGCTGGGCGCGGCACGCACACGGCCTGGACCTGCCGCACTACGCCGTGTCCATCGTGCGCGGCCGCGGCATCGACCCCAACGCCCTGCGCTGGATCGCCGCCCACCACGACCCGGCCGACGTCGTCTTCGTCGACGGCTGGACCGGCAAGGGCGCCATCACCCGCGAGCTGGCCCAGGCCCTCGAGGACGCCGGCGCGCCCGCCGGGTTCGACCCGCGCCTCGCGGTCCTCGCCGATCCCGGCCACTGCGTGGACACGTACGGCACCCGGGACGACTTCCTCATCCCCTCCGCCTGCCTGAACTCCACCGTCTCCGGCCTGATCTCGCGCACGGTCCTGCGTGCCGACCTCGTCGGCCCGCACGACTTCCACGGCGCGAAGTTCTACCGGGAGCTGGCCGGCGCCGACGTCTCCCGCGCCTTCCTCGACACCGTCTCGGCGCGCTTCGGCGACGTCGAGGAGGCCGTCGCCCGCGAGGTGAAGGAGCTCGCCGCCGCCGACCGCACCCCCACCTGGGCCGGCTGGGCGGCCGTCGAGCGCATCAGCGCGGAGTACGGCATCGACGACGTCAACCTCGTCAAGCCCGGCGTGGGGGAGACCACGCGCGTCCTGCTGCGCCGCGTCCCCTGGAAGATCCTCGCCCGGCGCGGCTCCGGCGCCGACCTGGACCACGTCCGCCTGCTCGCCGAGCAGCGCGGCGTCCCCGTCGAGGAGGTGGACGGCCTGCCCTACAGCTGCGTCGGCCTGATCCACCCGCGCTACACCCGCGGTGCCACCGGCACCGACGGCAAGGCGGTGGCCGCCAAGTGACCACGGCCTCCCGCGTCCTGGTCGCCAGCGACCTCGACCGCACCCTGATCTACTCCACCGCCGCGCTGGCCCTGTCCATGCCGGACGCCCAGGCGCCCCGCCTGCTGTGCGTGGAGACCTACGAGCAGAAGCCGCTCTCCTACATGACGGAGGACGCGGCCGCCGCGCTCGCCGAACTGGCCGGCGCGGTGACGTTCGTCCCCACCACCACCCGCACCCGCGAGCAGTACGACCGCATCCGGCTGCCCGGGCCCGCGCCCGAATTCGCCATCTGCGCCAACGGTGGCGAACTGCTCGTGCGCGGCGAGCCCGACACCGGCTGGCGGGAGCGGGTGCGGCGCACGCTGGCCGCCGAGTGCGCCGGCCTCGACGAGGTCCACGCCCGCATGGTGGATACCGCCGACCCCCGGTGGCTGCTCAAGGCGCGCACGGCGGCGGACCTCTTCTCCTACCTCGTCGTCGACCGGCCGCTGCTGCCCGAGGCGTGGGTGACGGAGCTGACGGAGTGGGCCGGGGAACGCGGCTGGACGGTCTCCCTGCAGGGCCGCAAGCTCTACGCCGTGCCCGGGCCGCTGACGAAGAGCGCGGCGGTCGCGGAGGTGGCGCGCCGCACGGGCGCCGACGAGGTGCTCGCCGCCGGCGACTCGCTGCTGGACGCCGACCTGCTGCTGGCCGCGGGCCGGGGCTGGCGCCCGGGCCACGGCGAGCTGGCGGACGCGGGCTGGAGCGCGCCGCACGTCACCGCGCTCACCACGCGCGGGGTGGCGGCGGGGGAGGAGATCGTCCGGGCCTTCGCCCGCGCGGCGGGGGTCGCGGCGGGGGTCTCGTAAACCGGCGCCCGGG
Source organism: Streptomyces griseocarneus (assembly GCF_014655595.1). GTDB lineage: Bacteria > Actinomycetota > Actinomycetes > Streptomycetales > Streptomycetaceae > Streptomyces > Streptomyces griseocarneus. Next base: position 124,805 of record NZ_BNBL01000010.1, read on the forward strand.
GCCCGTAATCTCGTCGATCGTCAGCCGCATGGGGTACTGACCCGACCGAGGAGACCGCGTGGCCGAGACCAAGAGCGCTCCGCTCACCACCGAGCTGTATGCGTACGTACTCGCGCACAACCCCCCGCTCGACCCGGTGCAGCGCGCCCTGGTCGAGTCCACCCACACCCTCTTCCCCGACAGTGCGCTCAAGCAGGTGGCCGAGGAGCAGGCACCGCTGCTGGCCTTCCTCGTCCGCCTCACCGGCGCCCGGCAGGTCGTGGAGGTCGGCACCTACACCGGCCTGTCGGCGCTGTCCATGGCCCGGGCGCTGCCCGCCGGCGGACGGCTGATCACCCTCGACATCTCCGAGGAGTGGACGGCCCACGCCCGCGAGGCCTGGGCCGAGGCCGGCGTCGACGACCGCATCGACCTGCGCATCGCGCCCGCCCTGGACTCGCTGCGCGCCCTGCCCGCCGAGCCGCACATCGATCTCGCCTTCATCGACGCCAACAAGGACGGCTACATCGACTACTGGGAGGAGATCGTGCCCCGGCTGCGGCCGGGCGGACTGATCGTGGCGGACAACGTCCTCTTCATGGGCCAGGTCGTCGACCCGGCCGTCACCGGCGGCCCGGGCGCCCACATCAGGGCGTTCAACGAGCACGTGGCGGCGGACCGGCGAATGGAGTCGGTCATGCTCACCGTCGCCGACGGCCTGACGCTGGCACGCAGGACCGGCTGAGCCGATCGCCCGGGGCCCTCAGCGCGCGGCGCCGCCGCGCTCCTCGCGGATCTCGCGCACGACGTCCGCGACGGCCCGCCGGACCGCCTCGGTCTCCGTCAGGAAGTGCCACCAGTCCGGATGACGCCCCTCCAGGGCGCCGACCGCCCGCTCCAGGCGGGCCACCGAGTCGTCGAGCGGGCGGGCATGCCGGGGATCGGGCGTGCTGCGCCCGGCCATCGCCAGGCGCTGGGCGTCGCGGATGGCGAAGCGGGTGCGCTCGACCTCCTTCTCGTGGTCGAACGACACCTCGTCCAGCCGCCGCAGCCGGTCGCCGGCCGCCGAGACGGCCTCGTCGGTGGTGTTGAGCAGCGCCCGCACGGTGGCCAGGAGGGCCGTGGCGTCCGCCCAGCGCTGCTCGTCGCGGGCCGTACGGGCCTCGCCCAGCTTCTCCTCCGCCCGGGCGACGGCCCGCTCCGCCTCCTGCGGCACCTGCTGCAGGTCCTGCCAGCAGGCGGCGCTGTAGCGGCGGCGCAGCTCGCTGAGGACCGGGGCCACGCCCGCCGCCCGGGTGGCCAGCGCCTGGGCGCGGGTGCGCAGCGAGACGAGCCGCTTGTCGATCTCCGCGGCCCGCTGCGGCAGCTGCTCGGCCTCGCCGCGGATCGCCTCGGCCTCCCGCTGCACCCGCTCGGCGCGCTGGACGGTCTCCCGCACGCCGTGCTGCCCGGCGCCCTGGTTGAGCTTGGTCAGGTCGGGGGCCAGGGCGGCGAGGCGGGCGGCCAGGTCGTCGGCGCGCAGCCCGCCCGCCCGGGCCGCGTCCAGCGCCTCGCCGGCCGCTCGCAGCCCCTGCCGGGCCCGCTCCACGGCGGGCGCGAGCTGTGCCAGCTGGTTCTCGGCCCGGGTCAGCAGCGCGCCCAGGCCCTGCGCGAACCGGTCGAGGTCGGCCTTGACCCGCCGGAGCTCGTCCCTGGCCCGGGTCAGGTCCGTACGGGCCCGCTGCGCGGCCGCGGCCTCGAGGCCGTCGCGGTCCAGGTCGAGGGAGTCGACGGCGCCGATGTACGTCGCGGAGACCTCGTCTATGCGCCGCCCGAGCTCCTCGAAGTCGGCGGCCGCCTTGCGCGCGGCGGGCGAGGAGTCGGCGGCCGTGATCGTCTCGATGGAGATCCGCAGATCGCGCTGCGCGGTGTCCAGCTCGTAGAACGCCGCCGCGGCCGCGTCCTTGGCGGCCTGCGCCTCCGCCCGCTGGCTCTCGCCGCGCCCCCAGCCCCAGCGGCGGGTGCCGCCCCCGGGGAACGCGGCGGGCGCGGCGGCCGCCGCGACGGCCAGAAGGGGCAGGGGCAGCAGGACGAGCGCGAGGGCCTCGCGGGCCGCAACTGTCACCGTACGTGCGAACGTCGCCGTCACCTTGCCCACTCCCGATGGATCGCCCCAGGCCGGGTGCCATTCTCCCATCCACCGGGGGCGGACACACGGGCCGGTCAGCCCGCGGTGCGCACCTCGATGGCGCCGTTGCCGCTGCGCGCGGTCACCTCGTGGCGGCTGGCGTCGTCGCGGGGGACGTCCACGTTCACGCCGCCGTTGCCGGACTTGGTGTCGACCTTGTAGGGGGCGCGGGGGAGGGTGATGCGGGTGGCGCCGTTGCCGGCGCTGGTGCGCACCTCGTCGGGCACCCGGGCCAGCCCGATGCGGATCTCGCCGTTCGAGGTGGTGGCCTTCACCTTCGGCGCCCGCAGGCCCTCGGCGGTGACCGCCCCGTTGGAACTCCTCAGCTCCACCGTGCCCTTGGCGTCGCGGATGTCGATGGCGCCGTTGGAGGTGCGGACGTTGAGGGCCGTCTCGAAGCCGCGGGCCTTGACGGCCCCGTTGCTTCCCTTGACGGTCACGGCGACGCCGCGCGGCACCTCGATCCTGTGCTTGGCCTCGCAGTCCACGCTCAGGCCCTTGCACTTCATGCGCAGCTTCAGGGTGTCGCCGCCCTCCATCTCCCAGCTCACCCCGGTCTCGCCGCCCATCGACCAGCCGTCGAACCACCGGGTGACCTGGACGTCCTTGCCGTTTCCGGTGGCCGGTACGAGCTCGATGGCGGAGTTGTCCGTGTCCACGGTCAGCTCGCGGCCGGCGAGGGAGAACGCCTTGTGCTCGGGCGTCGCATCGTCGGCGTCGACCGTGGCGCATCCGGTGAGGGCGACGGCGGCGGCCAGGACCCCGCCGGCGAGGGCGGACAGACGAACGGCGCGGCGGGCGCGGGGAAGCATGACGATCTCCGTTTCGGCTGGTGGCGCGGGCAGTGCCTGCCTGCGCGGCGAGCCTATGCGCGCCCGCACCGCCCCCGGGATCCCGCCTGCTACCGCTTCCGGGGTGGTGCTAGCCCCCGTACCCGGGTGGCCCTGCTTTCCGGTTTGCTTTCCGGTTTGCCGGGACCTGGGGCAGGCCATGTAGTCTGTGCTGTCGTGCCAGGGCGCATAGCTCAGCGGTAGAGCGCCGCTCTTACAAAGCGGATGTCGGCGGTTCAAATCCGTCTGTGCCCACCCGTACGAAGGCCCCCAGTCGATCATGGCTGGGGGCCTTCGGCGTTCATGGGTGACATCCGCGCGTGGCGGGTGTTGTCAGTCGCCTCGCCAGACGTTGTCGAAGGCCGACTTCTCGATGGCTCGCCGTTGCCGCACGGCCTCCAGTTCCATGAGCGCGTCGTTGACCGCGGCGAGGACGGTCTCCACCGCCTCGTCGGCCACGTCCGGAGGCTGTTCGGTGTCCTGGTCGTCCTTGCCGTCCTCGTCGCGGATGCCGAGGGCCGTGGCGAGGGCGGTGAGGACGGGCTCGTTCGCGGCCAGGCGGTCCTCCGCCAGGCGGTGATCCAGCGAATCGGCCGGCACCGTCCGGTCGGTCCGGAAGGGCATCCAGCCGCTGCGGCGGCGCGTGAGCTGCCCTTCCGCCTCGAGGGCGGCCAGATAGGCGGAGGCCAGGTCGCGGCCCCTGCGCCACAGCCAGTCGCCGACCGGTTCGTACGGCGCTTCCCGGGTCAGCGACTGTGCGGCCTGCTCCAGCACGGGGTCGGCCACGGTCGTCCGGGTGCCGGGCACGATCCGGTCGTCGTCCAGGGTGACGGTCCCGGCGGCCAGGAGGTCGATCAGCTCCGCTCCCGCGAGCGCGAGTGACAGATCGCCTTGCTCCACGTCGCGACCGGGCGCCGCGTCCATGGCGATGATCGTCAAGTCCCGGGGTGTGGTCATAGAGGCTCCGCTCGGGCCGTCCGACGAGTACTCCCGGGGGCGAGCCTAGCGGGAAGGCCCCCTCGCCGGCGTGGCGAAGGGGCCCTTCCGTGCTCGCTAAGGGCGTGCCGGCGGCTTCAGGAGCGGGCCGTCGCGGCGCGCCTGCGCTGGAGCTGCCAGAGGGCGCCGGTGACGGCGAAGAGGACCACCGACAGGGCGGTGAGCACGCCACTGGGGCCGGTGCGTTCGTGCAGGACGACCGCGCCCGTCGCCGTCACCACTCCCGCCAGGGCCGCGATCGCGGCCAGTAGGGAACGGCCGCCCGTCGATTCGCGCTGTTCCATGTGCACCCTCCCTGCTCCGGCTTTCGCCGGCCCGTCTGCTCTCGCACCGCTGGGACGGTCCTGTCCGGTGTTCCCGGCAGGAAGCCCAGCCGGTTGATCATCATATGTTCCTGACAGGGCGCCAGTTGACCGGTGGGGCGGGGGAGTCAGCGCGGCTCGAGGAGGTCCCAGCGGTTGCCGTACAGGTCCTGGAAGACGGCGACCGTGCCGTAGGGCTCGTGGCGGGGCGGCTCGAGGAAGGTGACGCCCGCGGTCCGCATGCGGGCGTGGTCGCGCGCGAAGTCGTCCGTGTGCAGGAACAGCCCCACCCGGCCGCCGGTCTGGTCGCCCACGCGGGCCTCCTGCGCGGCGTCCGCGGCGCGGGCCAGCAGGATCGCCGACTCGCGCGCTCCCGGCGGGGCGACCACGACCCAGCGCTTCCCGTCGCCCAGCGGGGTGTCCTCGCGGAGCTCGAAGCCGACGGCGTTCACGTAGAAGGCGATGGCCTCGTCGTAGTCGCGCACGACGAGGGTCACCAGGGCGAGATGGGGCATGAACGGATCATCCCCCATCGCCGCCGGCCGCTCCCGGCGGGCACCCGTCAGCCCGCGACGGCCTCGTACAGGCTGAAGCCGGCCAGCGCCAGCATCACCAGCGCCGCCACCTTCGTGATCAGCTTCAGCGGCACGTACCGCATCAGCGTCTTGCCGCCCAGGATGCCCAGGGCCGCCACCGACCACAGGGCCAGCACGGCGCCCAGGCCGACGGAGACGGGGTCGTCGTAGCGTGCGGCGAGGTTGGCGGTCATGATCTGGGTGAGGTCGCCGAACTCGGCGACCAGGATCAGCATGAAGCCGGCCCCGGAGACCTTCCAGAAGGACTGGTCGGCGGGCTTCCTGATCTCCTCCTCGTCGTCGTCCTTCTTCAGCAGCAGCATCGCCGCACCCGCTAGGAAGAGCACGCCGACCACGGCCTGGACGAGCCGGTGGGGCAGGAGGGTGAGCACGCTGCCGGCCGCGATGGCGAGGGACACGTGGACGAGGAAGGCCGCCGCGACGCCGGCGAAGACGTAGGAGGCGCGGTAGCGGGTGCCGAGCATCAGGCCGGCCAGGGCCGTCTTGTCGGGCAGCTCGGCCAGGAAGACGACGCCGAAGACCAGGGCGGCGACGGTGAGACTGAACACGGGGTGGATTCCTCTGTCGGTGGGAGCTGCCGCACCGAAACAGTGACCTGCGTGAATCAGGGGTCGCTTCGGCACGGCAGCGTCATGGACACTGCGGCCGAAGGTCTCGCTGGCTCCGGCACGGTGTCCGAGGCCTCCGGGCGCCGGCTGAGACGGAACTCAGCAGTATGTCGACGGTCCGGCGAAGAGCTACTCCCCTTCTGCTCCCCTCAGGATACGTGACCCCCCGCAGGACCCCCCTCCTGGCGGTCCTCGCGGTGCAGCCGCCCGCGGGCGACCAGCTCCAGCACGACCGCCACCGCCACCGCCTGCACCATCATCAGCGCGACCAGCACGAACAGCTGCACCACACCCGCCTGCACGGGCGTGGCGCCGCCCAGCAGCATCCCCACGAACGCCCCGGGCAGCGTGACCAGCCCCACGGTCCGCGTCTGGTCCAGGCCCGGCAGCAGGGCGTCGGAGGCGGCCGGGCGGGCGATCTCCAGGCGGGCGTCGCGGGGAAGCAGGCCCAGTGCCAGGCCGGCCTCCACCTCGCCGTGGCGCGTGCTCAGCTCGTCGAGGGCGCGGCGGCCGCCCAGGACGGTCGCGGTCAGCGCCCCGCCGATGAGGATGCCGGTGACGGGGATCAGGGCGACGCCCTTGAGCGGTACGAGCCCGGTCAGCAGCAGCGCGAGGACCGTCGGCAGCACGCCCGCCGCGATCGGCGCCGCCACCCACCACCAGGTGCCGTTGGGTGTGACGCGGCGTCCCGCCGTGCGGACGGCGACGGCGTACATCAGCAGCAGGAAGCCCAGCAGCGCGGGCACGGACCCCACCACCCAGCCGATGAGCGCCGAGACCGCGGCCAGCTGGACCGCCGCGCGCAGCCCGGCGAGGGCGATCTGGCGGGCGTAGCCGCGCTCGCGGCCGTCGGCGAGGCGGGCGACGGCCGCCACCGCCACGGCCACCGCGAACAGGACGGCGAGGACCGCCCCCAGTGTGGCGTCGGCGGGCAGCAGGACGTCGGCGGCGAGCACGCGGCCACCCTACGGTCCGGCCGGCCGCCCCCGATCCCGCGGCGGGCGGCCGTGCGGCCGGTGGCGCGGTTGAACACCCGGACGGGGGCCTATGCCTGGCGCTGCGTCAGGAAAGGGCGGCTCAGGAGCGGCTGGGAGGCGGTTCAGTGGTGGCTCAGTGGTGGCTCAGGAGTGAATCCGGATCGGTCGGGGCCGACTGGAATGGATCCCTCCGGGCGATCTCACGTCCCCGAACCCTTGCCTTGACATGACCGCGTCGTCATCCTGACACGTGGCGACCACCCCCTGTACACCCGTCGCCGCGATTCTGGCCGCACTTCAGCGGCTCTACCCCCTCCACCCTCAAGGGAGTTCTCATGTCCGCACTGCGCGCTTCATCGGCCACGCGCGGCGTCTACGCGCGTCGTACGGCCGTCGCCGCGGGCCTCGCCGCCCTCGTCGGAACGCTCGTGCTCAACGGCCCGGCCGCCCACGCCGCCCCGCCCACCCCGCCGGACGCCGCCACCGCGCGCACCCAGCTGGGCCAGCTGACGGTCAAGCCCGAGGGGACGATGGACGGCTACAGCCGGACGAAGTTCCCGCACTGGATCACCCAGCACGGCCAGTGCAACACCCGCGAGGTCGTGCTGCAGCGGGACGGCGAGGGCGTCGAGCAGAACGAGAAGTGCGCGGCGGTCGGCGGCACCTGGTTCTCCCCGTACGACGGGGCCACCTGGAAGGACGCCCAGGACATCGACATCGACCACGTCGTGCCCCTCGCGCAGGCGTGGCGGTCGGGTGCCAACACCTGGACCACCGCCCAGCGCCAGGCCTTCGCCAACGACCTCTCCCGTCCGCAGCTGATCGCGGTCACCGACCGCGTCAACCAGGCCAAGGGCGACAAGGACCCGGCGCAGTGGCTGCCGCCGCTGGAGTCGTACCGCTGTACGTACGCCCGCATGTGGGTCTCGGTGAAGCACGACTACAAGCTGACCGTCGACTCCGCCGAGAAGGGCGCCCTGGCGGGCATCCTCAACGGCTGCTGAGCGACCGTCGGCGGACCGGGGAACGGGCCGCGGCGCGGCGCGTCGACCGAGCGGATCCGGCCGGGCCCCCTCCCTTCGCGGGAGGGGGCCCGGCCGTCGTGTGGGGCTGCAAAAGCCGTGTGACCAGGGCCGCATCCAGAAACTTGAACTTGCAAGTATTCGTAAGGTGTGCCTAACTTGTGGCTCGTCCTTGTTCCTGTCCCCGACACGAGGAGCCGACCCATGCCCCCCACGCCCACCGCGGCCGCGCCCTCCCCCTCCGGCGTGCGCACCGCCCCGGACGCCCCCGCCTCGCCGCTCGTCCAGCGCCTCGAGACGGCCCGGCCCTACGTCCTGTCGCTGTTCCGGATCGTCGTCGGCCTGCTCTTCGCCTGCCACGGTGCGGCCTCGCTCCTCGGCGTGCTCGGCGGCGCGGTCGGCTCCAACGGCGGCACCATCGCGGCCGGCACCTGGCCCGGCTGGTACGCGGCCGTGATCCAGCTCGTCGGCGGCGCGCTGGTCCTGCTGGGCGTCGGCACCCGCAGCGCGGCCTTCATCGCCTCCGGCTCGATGGCCTACGCCTACTTCGACGTGCACCAGGCCGGCGGCCTCTTCCCGATGCAGAACGGCGGCGAGGCCTCCGCGATGTTCGCCTGGGCCTTCCTGCTGCTGGTCTTCACCGGCCCCGGCGCCCTGGCGCTGGACCGTGTCTTCGCCCGCGGCAAGCGGGACTGACGCCCGCGACAAGCGGACTGACGCCCGCGACGAGCGGACTGACGCCCGCGACGAGCGGGACTGACGGCCGCGGCGGGACGTGATTCGAACAACATCACGGACCCTGCGCTCATCCCCCAGCTGCCCCAGGCGTACGCTGTACGGTTGTCAAGGCCGCCCCTGCCGCTCCCCTGCGACGTCGCGGCGGGGGACCGTACCGGGAGATCAGGACGTGCTGGATCAGTTGGGGGCGTTGGCCGAGACCCCATGGATATACGTGGTCGTCGGGGTGTCCGTACTCCTCGACGTGTTCCTTCCGGTGCTGCCGAGCGGCGTCCTCGTGATCGCCGCCGCCACCGCGGCCGCCGGCTCCGCCGCGGGTGCGGTGGGCGAGGCCACCCAGGGCCACGCGGGCTTCGCCGACATGTTCGCGCTCGTGATGTGTGCCGCCACCGCCTCCGTGATGGGCGACATGGTCGCCTACCGCCTCGCCTGGCGCGGCGGCGACCGCTTCGACCGCGCCATCGCCCGCTCCCGGCGCCTGACCGCCGCGCAGGCCAGGCTCGGTACGGCGCTGCTGCGCGGCGGCGGCCCGCTCGTCGTGCTGGCCCGCTTCGCGCCCGCCGGGCGCTCGGTGGTCAGCCTCGGCGCGGGCGTGATGCACCGCCGGGTGGCGGAGTTCCTCCCGTGGTCCGCTCTGGCCGGCCTGACCTGGGCCGCCTACAGCGTGAGCCTCGGCTACTTCGGCGGTCAGTGGCTGGGCGCCAGCTGGCTGAGCACGGCGGTCTCGGTCTTCGCGCTCTTCGCGGCGGGCGCGGGAGCGGGGTTCCTCATGCGCCGGCCGGCCGAGCCTGAGGCGCAGGCGCACTAGAGCGTTGAGTACTTCCGCGTGATCCGCGTGACGACTCACGCGACGATTCACGCGACATGGCCCGGTTCCTGAACGGAACCGGGCCATTTTGCGCTGTGGGGCTAGTGGACCTTGGTGAAGGGCGCCTTGTCGAAGGCCGTCAGGCCGTTGGCCCACAGCTGGTTGACGCGGCTCCTCTCGGCCGAGTTCGGGTTGGGGTTGGTGCAGGACGGGCCGGGGCCGCCACCGGACATCAGCTCGCTGCACGGGCCGGAGTAGTGGTCCGGCAGACCCAGGACGTGCCCGGTCTCGTGCGCAGTGACGCGGGTGGAGTCGTACTGCTCGTTCTGCCGGTAGTCGAGGAAGATGTAGCCGCGGCCGTGCCCGTCGGTGCTGGCGTACGAGCCGCGGGAGTCATTGCCCTCGTAGTACCGGAAGTCGGCGTTCGAGCCGGCGCGCAGCTGGATGTTACGGACCGAGCTGTTCCATATCTGCGCGCTTCTCGCTATCTCCGTCGAGAAGCTCGGCGCCCGGCTGGCGTCGTAGGTGACGGTGACGACGCGGATGCCCGGCGACGCGGCCTGCTTGGCCTTCGCGGACTTCATGACGGCGTCGAAGAAGGCCTTGTTGTTGGCCTCTTCGGCCTTGGAGCCGACGTACGAGGACTGGGTGTGCTGCGGCGCCGCGCTCACGTCCGCCGTCACGGCGGAGGCGGGCACGGCCATCGTCGCTGCCAGCCCGAGGCCGAGGGCAGCCGACAGCACCATCGTGGAGCGTTTCATGTGGGGGACTCCATTCGTGCCGAGAGCCTCTTCGGCCGGGTGCGGTGGGACACGCGGCCGGGGCTCACCGGGTGAACTCCTGTTCCCCCTGAGTCTCTGACGAGTTATCAATGGTGCGGATGATGCCAGTTGGCCATAGCGCCATCCAATCGCCTATCCTGCGCCACTCGCTGTCCGTCGGCCCGTCCAACTGCCCGTTCCCGTCCGGCATGTGTCTGGTGTGACGTACGGGGCGCGGATATGCTCGCTGGCGTGGAGCTTGAGGTCAGGCACCTCCGTGCACTTTGCGCCATCGCAGACACCGGCAGCGTGCGGAAGGCCGCGGTGCAGCTGGGCATGACCCAGCCCTCGCTGACCACTCAGCTCCGCCGCATCGAGAGCACGATCGGCGGCCTCCTCTTCACCCGGAGCCAGCACGGCAGCCACCCCACCCCCCTCGGTCACTCCGTCCTCTCCCGCGCCCGGCCGATCATCGCGGAGATGGCCGCGCTGGTGGCGGCCGCCCGGGACGCGGCCGTCGGGGTCGGCGGCCTGCGGCTGCGCATCGGCAGCATCGGCAGCCGCGCCGTCACCGGCTGGCTGCGCCGCATCCACCGGCGCCTTCCGGACACGGACACCACCATCCACATAGAGGTGTCGTCCAACACCCTGCTCCAGCTCCTGGCCACCAACCAGCTCGACGTGGCCTTCGTCCACGAGACGGACGGCTTCCCGCTGCACGTCCCCGAAGGCGTCGAACGCCGCGTCCTCATCGCCTCCGAGCCGCGCTTCGTCTCCCTGTCCGCCACCCACGCCGCGGCGGCGCGCCCGGTGATACGGCTCGCCGAACTGGCCGGCGACCCCTGGATCGTCGACCCCACGGCGGACGACGAGGCCACGGCCCTGCGCCGCGCGTTCATGGCGGCGGGCCTGGACCCCCGGCTCCTCCACGTCCGCGACAACACCACGGCGGCCGAGCTCGTCGCCTGCGGCGAGGCCGTACGCCCGTCGGCGCCGACCGCCGAACCCGTCCCCGGCACGGTGATCCGCCCCCTGGCCGGCGACCCCCTCACCACGCAGCTCTCCCTCGCCTCCCGGCGCGGCTCCTTACCCCTGCGCGAACTGGACGCGCTCTTCGCCGACTTGATGGCCGCGTACGTGGACGTGGCCGGGGCCAGTGCCACGTACCGGGCCTGGCTGGACCGCAAGGGCAGCCCGCTGCTGCCGTCAGTGGGGAGTCACTGAGCCCGCCGGTATTCGCGCGTCCGGAGCGGAGTCCGTGTGCGGGGCGGAGTCCGTGTGCGGGGCGTGGTTCGTGTTCGGGGTGGAGTCCGTGTGCTGGGCGGGGTTCGTGATCGGTATGACCTCCGTGCTCCGCGCGAGGGGTGAGAGGGGCGCTAGGGGTGCGAGGGCCAGCAGGAACAGCACGCCGGCCACCGCAAGCAGATCCAGGTCGCCCGCCGCGAGCACGATGCCCGCCACGACCACGACCGGACGCCAGGCGGCTATGGCGCGCAGCGCCGCCAGCTGGGTCATGAGCAGCACCAGCCCGACGTAGAAGAGCAGCGGCCCGACCGTATAGAAGGCGGGCTTCACGCCCGCGTGGCTCTGGATGCGCCCGAAGAGCTCGTCCATCGTCGCCCGGTCCACCGAGCAGTATCCGACGAGCAGATCGATCAGCACCTGCCCGGTCACGGCCACGACGCCCAGCAGGCCGAGACCCGCACCGGCGCCCGCGAACCACCGGCTCACGCGCCCCCGCCCGACCGTCGCGGCCCGGCGCAGCACCAGGAACACCGGGACGAACAGCAGCACCCCGGCCAGCAGGGCGAGGTGCCCCAGCGACCAGTCGGGGCCGGGTCCGTGGTCGTCGTCGATCAGCCGGACGATCCCGTAGGCGGTCATGCAGACCGGCGCGGCGGCGAAGGCCGACTCCCGCCAGGTCGTCGCCTCTGCTCTCGCCATTCCCGTGCCAGTACGTGGCGTCGCCCGTGTCCCGTTGTCGCTCGTCATGCTGTGATCATGTCGCCGGGAGCACCGCTCCGACCTCGGGGAACGCCCTGAGGGCACCCCGAGAGGCCCCTGAGAGGGGCGTGCGGACGTTGGCCGTACTCCGCCTTTGTCCGGACCAGAGCGCGGTGCGAGCATGCGGCATGGCCGATGAGATGGTGCGCAAGGCGCAGAGGCTCTACAACGCCACGTACGCCGGCATAAGCGGCATGCCGACGCTGGAGGAGAACGGCAGGACGTCGTGGGACGTCATGTACGCCCTGACCCGGGCCCTGCAGTACGAACTCGGCATCTCGCCGCAGTCCAACAACTTCGGGCCCGCGACGCTGGCCGCGCTGCAGTCGAAATACCCGGTCATCGACCGAGGCAACGGCTCCGCGAACATCAACCGACTGGTCCAGTCGGCGCTTTACTGCAAGGGATACGACGGGAGCGACATCGACGGCGTGTACGGCGGCCGGGTGGCCGCGTCCGTCGGCAGGCTGAAGCAGAACATGGGCGTCGCGGAGGCCTTTCCGGGAGACGGCGTCACGCCGAAGGTCTTCAAGGCGCTGCTGACGATGGACGCGTACGTCACGACGGAGGGCGGCAGTGAAACGGTCCGGTCCATTCAGCAGTGGCTGAACGGCCGCCACGTGAATCGCCGGAACTTCTTCATCGTGCCGTGCGACGGCCACTTCTCGCGCGATGTGCAAAAGGCGCTGGTGTTCGCCGTGCAGTACCAGCTGGGCATGAGCGACGACGTGGCCACCGGGGCATTCGGGCCGGCGACGAAGGAGGGGCTGAAGAAGAACACGCTCACGGTCGGATCCAGCGGTGCGTTCGTCCAGCTCTTCTCCGCCGCCATGATCTTCAACAGGCGGGGCGGAGTGTCCTTCACCGACGCCTTCACGAGTGAACTCTCCGCCGCGGTCAGCGGTTTCCAGGAGTTCGTGAAGCTGCCGGTGACGGGGGCCGGTGACTTCCCGACCTGGGCCTCGCTGCTCGTGTCCTGCGGCGACAACACCCGGCGCGGCACGGCCTTCGACTGCGTCACCGAGATCACCCCGGCGCGGGCGGATGCCCTGCGCGAGGCGGGATATCTGGTCGCCGGCCGCTATCTGACCAACGCCCCCGGCTCGTCGTTCGACAAGAAGATCCAGCCGGGCGAGCTGGAAGTCATCGCGACCAAGGGCCTGCGGGTCTTCCCCATCTACCAGACCTATGGAGGTTCGGCGTCCTACTTCAACGAGAACCAGGGCATCGCGGACGCGCAGGCGGCGTACGAGGCGGCACGGGGATACGGCTTCAAGAGCGATACGTGGATCTACTTCGCCGTGGACTTCGACGTCCTCGACCACCAGGTGACCGACAGCATCATCCCGCACTTCCGTGGCGTCAACCGGAAGATGGGCGAGCTGGGCGGCACGTACCGGATCGGCGTCTACGGGCCCCGCAACGCGTGTTCGCGCGTCTCCGCAGCGGGTTTCGCCACAGCAGCTTTCGTGGCCGACATGTCGACCGGCTTCTCGGGGAACCTCGGCTTTCCGATGCCGGAGAACTGGGCCTTCGACCAGATCGCCACGGTGAGCGTGGGCGGCGGCAACGGAAAGATCGAGATCGACAACAACATTCTGTCCGGGCTGGACATGGGCCAGAACGAATTCGACACGACCGGTGCGAGGTGAGGCGAATGACGTCCGGAATATCGCGTCGTGGGGTGCTGAAGGGCGCGGGCGCGGTGGCGCTGGGCGCTGCCGTGTCCGTACCGGCACTCGCACAGGCCGCACAGGCCGCGTCGGCCCCAGAGGCCGCTGTGGCAGCCCCTAGGGGAGGACTCAGCGCGAACGGCTGGCGGATGGTGAAGTCCGTCGACGGCGGCGGCCCGGTCCCGGGAACCGGCGTCACCGTGGCGCTACGCGCCGGGGACGTGGAGACCGTACTGGTGCACGTGGTGCGCCGCTTCCACTACGAGGTAGCCGCGCTGGGAGAGGGACAGGTGGTCGGCCACCTGGATCCGGCGAGAGTGCGGCTGTCGGCGCCGGAGAGCAACCACGCCTCGGGGACGGCGGTGGCGATCCGGCCCGACTGGTATCCGCGAGGCGGCCGGGGCGGGTTCTTCCCGCTCGAGATGCTGGTGCTGCGCGACATCCTCGCCGAGTGCGAGGGCGTGGTCGCATGGGGAGGGGACCACCGGGGACGGCCGTACGAGGCCCTCTTCTCGATCGACGTGCCGCCCGGCGACGCCCGCCTGCCCCGGGTCGCCGCGAAGATCCGCGGCTGGGCGGCGAGACCGGCGGCCCGTACGGGCACGGCGGGATCCGACACGGTGGGGTCGGGAGCGGCGGGAACGGGGCCGGTGGACGTGCTGGCGCCCGAGCGGCGGGCGGCCGCCCTGCGGCTCGAGCGCCTGCAACGGTCGAGGTCAGCGGGGTGAGGCGGCCAGCAGGTTGGTGATCAGCTTGCGCAGCCGGCCCTTGACGACCGGCTCGACGCCGTGGACGAGCTGGGCGCCGTAGACGACGGCGGTCCCGGCGGGCGGCGAGCTGGTCCAGCGGGTGCGGGGGACGGCGCGCAGCGCGGCGAGGGCCTCGGGCCCGGCATGATGCGAGATCTCGCGGGCGAAGCGGGTGCCGGGCGCGAAGCCGCTGCCCGGCCCCGCCGTGATGTCGGTCCACAGCGCCTCGGAGGAGGCGGTGTCCACGAAGAACTCCCCTCCGCGCTCCGCCTCCTGGAGGTGGAAGGCCACGCGCGCGACCCGCAGGGGGCGCGTGTACGGGTCGTCCACGCCGTGCAGGTGCGGCGGTATCCCGTCCCCGGGCCCGAGATCGTGGTAGTCCCACGGCGTGACGCCGGCGACGGACGGGAACACCCGCCGGATCGCCGGCAGCGCCCGCTCGACGGCTCCCCCCAGGATCTCCTGCACGGCGTGCGGCGGAACCATGCCGTCACTGGGCCGCGCGGGCACCCAGCCGGTCGCGTCGAGGTGCTCGTCCAGCACCTTGATGACCTGGGACGTCTCGTCGGGGGTGAGGAAACCCTCGATGGTGTGGATGGCCAGGGTCTCGGTCATGTGAATCACGCGGTACTCACACCTCTCGCGTCGCGGTGGTCGGTGTGGAGCGTCTTCGTGAGCCTCTTCACGAGCGTCTTCGTGAGCCGTACTTCCTCGCGCATTCCATCGGAGGGCGGAGGGGGCGGCAAGCGCCGGAACGCGCCGTACGGAAGCGCGGCGGCGCGTGCGCGGGCGTGCCGGAGGGCGCGAAATGCGTTGCCCGGCCCCGAAAGGCCTTGCTAGCGTCCCGCAGGCGCGTGGAGCGCCTGATCACTCGCGTGATCACTTCGGACCCGTGACAAGGGAGGTTGATGAATATGGCCGCCGCCGGCCCTCTTCAGCATGCCCTTTTCCGGCCCGCGCCGGCACCGCCGCGCGGTCCGGGTCGTTCCCACGACCGGAGTGTCACATGTCTTCTTTTCGTACCCCGACCCCGCTTGATCTGACCACCGACCGCCTCATCCTGCGCCCGTGGACCCGGGCCGAGGCCGCCGCCGTCCTCGACGGCACCCGGCAACAGCACTGGGCCGACGACTTCCCCGCCGAAGGCGACGGCGTCGTGGCGGGACTCTTCGAGGACTTCCCCGCCTGGCTGGACGCCTACGGCCACCGCCTGGTCATCGAGCGCGAAAGCGGTCGGGTGGTCGGCTCGACGGGCCTGTTCTGGCCGCCCGCCGACGGCACCCTCGAGATCGGTTACGGCATCGTGCCGTCGCGTCGCGGCCGCGGCTACGCCCCCGAGGCGGCGCGCGCCCTGGCGGAGTTCGCCCTCACCTCGACGGATGTGCACACGGTGTTCGCCACCGTGGAACTGTCGAATCCACCGTCGATCCGCGTGCTGGAGAAGGCGGGCTTCGAGCGGTGGAGCGCGGCGGGTGCGGGTGGCGCCGAAGACGGTGTCGTTCGGTTCCGCTTCGTGAAGTGAGTTGAGGGTTCGGGTGCGGGTGCGGGGGTGGCTACGGAGGCCGGCCCCGCCCCGCCCCCGCCCTGCTCACGCCGAGACGACGCCCTGCGCCGGGGCGGCGTCGTGCGAACGGTGGGCGGCGTTCCGCGCACGCCGGCGGGCAGGGCCCGGCCGGTCGAGCAATTCCTCGGCGCCGGCGGCCTGTTGGTAGTACACCTGCTTACCCGACCGCGCTCTTGTGACCAGGCCCGCACGGTGCAGGTGCGCGAGGTGGTAGGAGACGGTCGAGGGGCTCAGGTGGTGCCGTCGCGCGAGTTCCCCGGTCGTACGGGGCGAGGTGAGCCCCGCCAGCAGCGCGTACCGGGTGTGACCGACGACGTCGGCCAAGGGGTGCGCCGCCGGCTCGGCGGGCAGCTGCGGGACGGCTCCGCGCGCGGCCGGGTAGATGAGATAGGGCCCTCGTTCGTTCCAGGGGTCGGAGCTCAGCAGCCAGGTCGTGGCGAGCGGGGACGGGAGGAGGACGACGGGCCCGTCCGGCGCGGCGGTGACGTGGGGGCTGCCCGGCATGCTCAGGGTGCCGGCCGCGAAGGTGATCGCGGGGTGCAGGGAGTTCAACGCCGCGGCCAGGCCCTGGCGGACGACGACCTGCGCCCGGTGCTCGATGTCCTCCGCCACCCGGGGCCGCAGCGCGGGCCACGCGGGCGCGATGGCCGTCTTCCAGAGCACCTCCATCTCGCACGCCGCCCGTTGGGCGAGGCCGTCCTCACCCAGGCTGTCGAGGAAGGGGCGGACGGCGGCGTTCCCGCGGCCGCGTGCCGCCTTCGGTTCGGAGGCCGGGGAGTGGTGCGGCGGCGGTCCGGACACGAGCCTGGTCATCTGCCGGGCGACGACCTGGGCGGGCGTGCGGGCGATCTGGTGGAGCTCCGCGTCGAGATCGGGAGCGCTGCCGGCGGTCAGCGCCGGCGTCAGGAAGTCCGGCGCGTAGTCACTGATGTCACTGTGCAGCGCCCCCAGCAGCGGAAGGCGCCCGTCCGCCAGCGCCGCGCGCACCGCGTGCCGCACGGCCCGGCCGTGATCCGACGGCCCGGGATGCAGCGGATGCAGCACTGCCGCGGCCTGCATGAGAGGGGACACCGCGAAGCGGGAGCGGGCCAGCGAGTCGGCCGTCAATGCGATAGCGACCATCCACCCAGTGCAGCACACGCGTCGAACCTGATCGAATCGTTCCCTCCGATCCCGGCCACCGTGCTTGGCTCGAACGCGAGGCCCCGTCCGGAGCGCCTCATCGGGGGCTACGCGGCAGGAACCAGCGCCAGGACGCTACGGGGGTGCGTCCCGGCGCCGGTTCCGCCCTTCACGGCTTGCCGCGCGCACTCCGCCGGTTCGCCTCCCGCACTCTTCGCCGGAGCTCGTCGTACCGCCGCCCCACGGCACCCGTGCCGGCACCGGCGACGGTCGCCCCGTCGGGGGCGCCGGAAGGACCGCGCTCCGGCAGCTCGAGCGCCAGGGCGAGCGCCCGGTAGTCGACCACGCGCCGGGTGCCGCAGCGGGTGCAGGTTTGGATGCCGCCGGATGTTGTCCAGGAGGAGTCGGAGCCGTCGTCGGAGTCGACGTCGGCGTGGGGGCAGGCCGGGGCCGCCGTGCCGCCGGGCGTCTGGTCTTCGGACCGCTGGAGTGGTTCGTAACGCTGCTGCTTCCCCGAGGGGAAGACGGGGAGCCGAGCGGCTTTTGGGGGTGCGCTTCGGCGCGTGGGCGCGGACAGGACCGGCCGTGTGCCCAGCGCGCAGCCGAGGAGGTGCAGCACCATGAACGTGGGCAGGGCTGCGAGCGCTGCCTGAAGGGTGGTCACGAGTGCGCCGCCCGCAGATGGCGGCCCATGGCCACGGCCGCGGCCTCGGCTTCTTGTGTGTTCCCTTGCCGAACGGACGCGTAGTGCCGCGCCTTGATTTCCGCGCAGCCCGCGCAGGGCTGTGGAGCAGGGCCTGCGGTCTTCCCCGTGACCGAGTGCCCGTCCGACAAGAACGCTTCCCGTGGCTGTGACGGATCGGTAGTAGCCATCTGGACTCCCGAACAGTAGGAGGACGGTTCCCGGAGCGCACGCGTACATCTCTAGAGATGTTGCCAGTGAAGCAGTTCATCTCTAGAGAAGTCAACGGGCTTTGGAAATTGCGCACCTGGTTTGTGGCGCCCCCACTCCGCGTCAGCGACAGGGCGCCCGTACGCTGTCCAGAGAAGAGAGGTGATCACCCGATGGCCAACCAGGACACTGGCCGCCAGCCCAAGTACCAGAGGATCGCCGCCGAGCTGCGGAACGCGATTCGGGCAGGCGAGTACGGACCTGGTGACCGACTGCCCGGCGAGAACGAGCTGATGGCCGCCTACAACGTGGCTCGCATGACAGCGCGGCAGGCGTTGGGCGTGCTGCAGAGTGAAGGCATCACCGAAGCCCGGAAGGGCGCCGGCGTATTCGTGCGATCGTTCCGCCCGCTTCGACGACGCGGCATCCAGCGGCTGGCCGAGGAAACCTGGGGCTCCGGCCGGTCGATCTGGTCGGCCGACACCGAGGACCGGGCCCTGGTCGTCGACAACATAGAGATTGCCGAGCGAACAGCGCCCGTGCGGGTCGCCGAGGTTCTGGACCTCGCATCCAACGCGCCCGTCTGCGTCCGGAGTCGGCGGTTCGTTCTGGACGGCAAACCGGTGTTGTTCTCCACCTCCTACCTGCCCATCGACCTTGTCGCCGGGTCCGCGATCACGCGGGAGGACACCGGCCCGGGAGGGACGTACGCGAGGCTCGCGGAGCTCGGCCACAAGCCGGTTCGCTTCCGCGAGGAGATTCGCTGCCGGATGCCTTCCGTCGAAGAGGCCGAACAGCTCGACCTCTCGCTGGGCATGCCCGTCGTCCACATCGTCCGTACCGCGTTCGCCGAGGACGGCAGGGCGGTCGAGATCAGCGAGATGACGCTGGACTCCGCGTCGTACGTGCTGGAGTACGAGTTCGGCGCCTGACGCGTCAGGGGGTCCGCCTCGGCGGCCGGTTCCCGGGGCCCCGTGCCCTATGTTGACTGCCATGGCAGATCCGCAGGGCGCCTCGCCCGTCGACCCGGCCCGGGCAGCCTATGTCTACATGCAAGTGGCGGACCACATCGCCGCACGGATAGCGGCGGGCGACTTGCGACCGGGCGCCCGCCTGCCGGGCGAGCGCGACCTGGGAGCGGAGTACGGCGTGGCGATCGGCACGACCCGCCGCGCGATCCGGGAACTGCGCGACCGGGGCCTGCTGTTGACCTTGCCGGCGAAGGGCACGTTCGTTCGTGGCGGAGCAGCCGCCCGGAGAGTGACTGCCCGGACAGGCGGCGGTTAACGAAAGCGCCGTCTCCGCCCGCCGGCGTCTGCCACTCTTGGCGCCACGCGAGCTGAGGGGGGAATGCCCATGAACGCTGGATTCGGGCTCATCGTGCGTTTCACGCTGCGGGACGCGGCCGCGGCGGACGGCTTCGACGAGTTGGTGGCCCGGACCCTGGAGGGCATTCGGCAGCACGAGGCCGGCACTGTGGCGTACGTCAGTCACCGGGTGCCGGGCGAACCGGGCCTGCGGGTTTTCTACGAGCTGTACGAGAGCCGGGCCGCCTTCGACGCCCACGAACGGCAGCCGCACACGCGGCACTTCCTCGAGGAGCGCGAGAAATTCGTGCGGCAGACAGATGTGACCTTTCTGGAGCACATCGATGGAAAGGTGTGACGAGACCGGTGGTCCCCGATGGGCAGCGCGCGTTCGGCGCACGGGTTGCGGAACTGCGTGCGGAGCGTGGGCTGACCCAACGGGAACTGGCGGCTGAGATCGGCCGCACGACAAGCTGGCTTTCACAGGTGGAGCGCGGCCGTGGATCATGCCTGGTCCCTCGCCTATAGCGACCGGTTCTCCGAGCTGACCGCTTCGCTGAGTTCGCTCGTTCCGACGCTGGAGCGTGTGGTGCGCACGGCCGTCGAGCGTGAGAGGCACGAGGCCTACAGTTTGCTCGCCCGTACCTATCAGGCGATGTCGGCAGCCTTTGTGCGCCAGAACGAGGCCGATGCCGCCTGGGTGGCCGCCGACAGGTCCGTCGCTGCTGCCGAGCTGTCCGGCCGCTTGCCGGATGTCATCGCAGGTACGTTTCGGCTCGCGCACGCATGCGTTCGCCTCAAGAGGTACGACCAGGCGGAACATGTCGCGCAGTCCGCTGTGAACGCGCTCGTTCGGCATATCGATCGCGTCGGAACGTCACCGGAGATGCTGTCCCTTCTCGGCTCCTTGCATTTGGCGCTTGCGCTGGTGCACGCGCGATGCAGGAACCGTGCCGGTGCCCGGAGTGAGATAGAGCGTGCACGCCAAGTGGCCGCACAGCTCGGCGATGACCGCAACGACTTCAATCTCGAATTCGGGCCGACCAATGTCGAGATCCAGGCCGTATCCGTTGCCGTCGACCTGGGCGATGCGGGCGAAGCCCTGGACGTGGGTGGGCGGGTGGACGCCTCTGGCCTCTCCATCGAGCGCCGGGCGAGGCTCGCTCTCGATCCGCTCGCGCGGCGCACGGATGCGATGTCGTAGCCAGGGGCCGGCCGAGAGGCCGGTGCGACTCCGTTCCCGGCTCAGGAGGCGGCGGGCTCGCCCCAGCGAATTCAGACGGCAGGCCGAGCCTGCGCACCTGGTCCACCAGGTCCGGTTCCGCACCCAGGGCGGTCAGCCGGGGAGGGGCGTGGTGCGCGAGCCACGCGTTCAGTTCGTGGGTGACCGCCGTTTTGTTGTCGTCCCAGTACCACCAGTCGCCCGGCAGAACGTCGGACTCCAGGTCGTAGATCCAGGCGTCGACCGCCTCGAGCAGGTGCCGGTCGGCGATCGGGCCCCTGTGCGCTGCCCATTGGCCGAGCCAGGGGGTCACGGTCCCCGACGCCGTCGCGCACGTGGCGAACACTTCGTGGGCCGGGGTCGGCGGGTTCGCCGTCTCGAGGGTGTGAGCCCACCACGCGTGCAGGAAGCCGGATACCGCCTCGTACTGCTCCTTCGGCCAGTCGCGCCACTCCGTACGCGCCAGCGACCAGCCGACCTGGTCCCGGCCCCCGTTCCCCACCGTGGCCAGGACATACGTGAACTGGGGGAGCAGGCGCCGGAGCAGAGCGTCCCGGTCCTTCCAGCGCACGTCCACCCATGTCCGGTACAGCAGGTTCACACCGAGCGGCGCATCCGGCGTTTTGAGCAGCGTGAGTTCCTCAGGGCTGCCCCAATGGCACTCGCAGGTCGATTCGTCGGGGTGGACGTTCATCCCGCCGAAGACCTGGCGTGTGCGGTCCAGTGCTGCTCTGAGCCGGGCATCGGTGACAGAAGCCATGGCAGGCCCCTCTCGGGTACTCCGACGGGCTCGCGCCGATCGAAGATCGCACCCTAACCGATGCGCTCGGCTCGGCGACGCAGCGAACCTTGACGCGCCTCTGACGCCGGCGCCCGCAGGTCGGGCCAAAGGATGACATAGCCTGTGAAGAGCCTTAATGATCTTGATGGTGAAATGTGGGGTACCGCATGAAGTTCGCACGTGTTTCCGCCGTTGCCGTGGCTGCCGCGATCGCGCCGGCCGTTCTGCTGTCCTCGCCGGCCTTCGCAGCCGGTGCCGGCGCCAAGGCGCCTGTCGCCGTGGCGGAGGCGAAGCCGGGTGACGGGACCGTCAAGCTCTCGGACATGTCGGTGGACGACCTGCGGGTCGCGGTGCTGACGGTGATGGGGAAGCCCGGAACCGGTGAGGGTGTCAAGCGGGCGGGGGACAAGGCGCTGCGGGGCACCGTCGACGACCTGCGGCACTTCCTCGAGGTGGGCCAGTACCAGGCTCGCGAGGAGGACGACCGCGTTGCCGTTCTGACGGTGATGGGAAAGCCCGGCACAGGCAAGGCGGTGAAGGCGGCGGGTGACAAGGCGCTGCGGGGGACCGCCGCCGACCTGCGGCACTTCCTCGAGGTGGGCCAGTACCAGGCTCGTGAGGAGGACGACCGCGTCGCCGTTCTGACGATCATGGCGAACGGCGGCGAGGCGGTGAAGGCGGCGGGTGACAAGGCGCTGCGGGGCACCCCCGCCGACGTGCGCCGTTTCCTCGAGGTCGGCCAGTACGAGGCCCGGAAGATCGACAACCAGAAGAAGCCCGTCGGCGGCAAGCACTAGCGGGCCAGGCGGCGTCGGCCCGAAAATCGTTCCTCGCGAGTGCCAGATGATCTTTAGAGTGCAGACGCAGAAGTCATGGCACGAAAGAGGGGCGGCACCATGAGCGGGCGGCATGACGGGGGATCGGGCGAGGGCCGGGTCTGGTTCGTCACCGGGACGAGTTCCGGGTTCGGGCGGGAGCTCACGCGGGCCGTCGTCGCTCATGGCGACCGCGTGGTGGCCACCGCGCGGGACGTCGCGGCCGTCGAGGACCTGGTGGCGCTCGCGCCGGATCGTGTGCGGGCCGTCAGGCTGGACGTCACCGATGCCGAGTCCATCCGGCAGGCCGTGGCCGAAGCCGAGGCGGGCTTCGGCCGGATCGACGTTCTGGTGAACAACGCGGGGTCGGGGCTGCTCGGTGCTTTCGAGGAGCTGAGCGACAGCGCTCTGCGCCACAACTTCGAGACCAATCTCTTCGGTGCGATGGCGGTCACCCGCGCCGTCCTGCCGCTGATGCGGCGTCGGCGCTCGGGGCACATCGTCCAGATGTCGTCGGTGATCGGTGTGATCGCCGGGCCGGGCGGCACCGCGTACGCCGGGACGAAGTTCGCGCTGGAAGGCATGTCGGAGGCCCTCGCGGCCGAAGTCGCCCACCTCGGCATTCGCGTCACCATCGTGGAACCGGGGCCCTTCCGTACGGACTTCGGCGGGCGGGCGCTGCAGTGGGGCGAGCCGATGGAGGACTACGCCGGGCTCATGGGGCCGGCGCGCAAGGCGCTGGAGGCCTCGCACGGTTCGCAGTCGGGCGACCCGTATCGCGGGGCCGAGGCCATCATCGCCGCGGTCGGACTCGACGAACCGCCACTGCGGCTCCCCCTGGGGGCGGAGGCCTTCGCCTGGATCCGTGCCCATCTCCGCGCGCGGCTCGAGCAGTTGGACGCGGTGGAGGAGATCGGGGCGGACACCGCTTTCCGGTGACGTCCGGTCAGACTCAGAGCGGGGTAAGGATCATGAGGACCTCGTCGCGGGTGTCGTCCGGTGCGAAGCGGAGGGCTCCGGGCCACCGGCCGATCTCGCGCCAGCCCAACCGCCCGTAGAAGTCCTCCAGCCCCTCGCCTCCCCGCGCGGCGAGGCGCAACTGCTCGAGCCCCAGCTCGTCGCGGGCTGTCCGTCGCAGCTCGCGGACGAGGGCGGAGCCGACGCCACGTCCCCGGAAGCCGGGATGGGTCTGGAGGTGGTGGATCGTGCCCCAGTGGCCCACGAGCCGGTAGGGGTCGCGCTTGAGGACGGCCCAGCCGGCCAGGGCCTCGCCGGACCGGGCGATGACGAGACGGCTGTTGTCCGGGGCGAGACGGCCGAGGAGCCCGTCCAGCACGGGCGCGACGTCGCCGTCCCCGACCGGGGGAAACGGGAATCCGGCCGCACCGCCCGCATTGGTGACCGCGATCCAGCAGTCGATCAGCTCTCGCCGGAGCCCGGGCGTGACGTCGCGGGGGTCGGATATCTGGGCGAGCGTGAGCGTGAAGGCGAGCGGGGCGCCGGGCCGGGCGCCGGGCCGGGCGTCGTGGGCGCTCTCGAGTGTGTCGTCCTGCTGGGGCATGGGAGCAGCATGTCAGCGGGGTCTGACATTCCCGCCTGGAGACCCCGCACCCGCCTGCCTATCGTGAGAGATGAGGCACCTGCTCCGGATCCGGAGGGAGACGGTCATGACCTCGACAACGCATGACGAAACGCCGGTCACCATCGCGGGTGACGGCCTCGAGGCGCGGACGCGGGAGATCGGCGGCGGCATGAGCGTGCTCTGGGTGCGCGTGGCCAAGGGGACCGACCTCGGCCCGGCCCTCAAGGGACTGCCCGACGACCTCTGCCAGTGCCCGCACTGGGGGTTCCTGACCAAGGGCAGGATCAAGCTGCGTACGGCCGGGGGCGAGGAGACGTACGAGGCGGGGCAGCTGTACTACTGGGCGCCCGGGCACGCCCCCGAGGCGCTCGAGGACAGCGAATTCGCGGAGTTCTGCCCGACGAAGGAGCTCGAGGAGGTCGTCGCGCACGTCAAGGCGCAGATGACGTGAGGTGATCCCGGCCGTCCATGGGGCGGGGGCCCTCAGGCCTCAGGCCAGGGGACCTCAGCCCTCCGTCGTGATCGTCAGGACGATCCCGCCGTCCGGCGCCGCCTCCACCCGGACGTGCGTGAGGTCCGCGACCGCCGCGTCCGGCGCGTGCGCCGCCGCGCGGGGGCCCACGCCCACGACGCGCATGCCGGCGGCCTTGCCGGCCGCGATGCCCGCCTCGGAGTCCTCGAAGACGACGCAGTCCCGGGGGTCGAAGCCCAGCTCGGCCGCGCCCTTGAGGAAGCCCTCCGGGTCCGGCTTGCTGGCGCCGACCGACTCGGCCGTCACGCGCACCGCCGGCATCGGCAGGCCGGCCGCGCCCATGCGGGCGTCGGACAGGGCGCGGTCGGCGGAGGTGACCAGGGCGTGCGGGAGGCCGGCCAGGGCGGCCATGAAGGCGGGGGCGCCGGGGACCGGGACGACGCCGTCCATGTCGGCGGTCTCCGCCTCGAGCATGCGCCGGTTGTCCTCGTGGTTGAGCTCCATGGGGCGGTCCGGGAGCAGGACGGCCATGGTGGCGTAGCCCTGGCGGCCGTGGACGATCTTCATGGCCTCGTCGGCGTCCAGACCGTGCTCCTCCGCCCAGCGGCGCCAGCAGCGCTCGACGACCGCGTCGGAGTTGACGATCGTCCCGTCCATGTCGAGGAGCAGGGCACGAGCCGTGAGCGTGGTCGTGGTCATCGGAGGACTCCAAGCGCGCGGAGAAAAAAGACAAGCGGCTCCACCCGCCGGTCAGGGAGTGCGGGCGGAGCCACTTTGTTTCTCTACGATACAAAACGAATCGGGCAGAACGCCAACGCCCCTGGTCAACGCCCGACGGCCCTGGTCGGCGTACCCCAGCGGGCCGTGGCCGCCCCTCCGGCGGACGATGGAACGGAGCGGACCGACCCGACCCGGGCGGACTCGGCCCGACCGACCGGATTTCGGCCCGACCGACCGGGTCCGACCCGGGCCGAAGCGAGCGGAACCCCCACCCCCGCACCCCCAGGAGCTGCCCATGGGCCAGGACACCCCGGGCCCCGGACCCGGTCCCACGGTGGCCGCGGCCCCCACGCCCGTACCCGGCGAGGGGCAGACGCGGCGCGGCGTGGGCGTGGCGATCGGCGCGCTGCTGCTCGGCATGCTGCTGGCCGCGCTCGACCAGACCATCGTCTCCACCGCCCTGCCGACCATCGTCAGCGACCTCGGCGGGCTCGAGCACCTGTCCTGGGTGGTCACCGCCTACATCCTCGCCTCCACCGCCGCCACCCCGCTGTGGGGCAAGCTCGGCGACCAGTACGGGCGCAAGAAGCTCTTCCAGACCGCGATCGTGATCTTCCTGATCGGCTCGGCGCTGTGCGGGCTCGCCCGGAACATGCCCGAGCTGATCGGCTTCCGCGCCCTGCAGGGACTGGGCGGCGGCGGGCTGATGGTGCTGTCGATGGCGATCGTCGGCGACATCGTGCCGCCCCGCGACCGGGGCCGCTACCAGGGGCTGTTCGGCGCGGTCTTCGGCGGCTCAAGCGTGCTCGGGCCGCTGCTCGGCGGGCTGTTCGTGGACAACCTCAGCTGGCGCTGGGTGTTCTACGTCAACCTGCCCATCGGCGTCGTCGCGCTCGCCGTCATCGCCGCCGTGCTGCACATCCCGGCCCGCCGCACCCCGCACCGCATCGACTACCTCGGCACCTTCCTCATCGCGTCCGTCGCCACCTGCCTGGTCCTGATGACCTCGCTGGGCGGCACCACCTACCCCTGGGCGTCGTGGCAGATCATCGGCCTGGGGGTGCTCGGGGTGCTGCTGGTGGTCCCGTTCGTCCTCGTCGAGCACCGGGCGGCCGAGCCCGTGCTGCCGCTCGGGCTCTTCCGGATCCGTACGTTCTGGCTCTGCTCGGTCATCGGCTTCGTCGTCGGCTTCGCGATGTTCGGCTCCATGACCTACCTGCCGACCTTCCTGCAGGTCGTCCAGGGCGTCTCGCCCACCCTGTCCGGCGTGCACATGCTGCCGATGGTCGCCGGCATGCTGATCTCCTCGACCGGCTCCGGCCAGATCGTCAGCCGCACCGGCCGCTACAAGGTCTTCCCCATCGCCGGCACCGCCGTCATGACCATCGGCCTGCTCCTGCTCCACCAGCTCACGCCGACGGTCAGCGCCACCGAGACGAGCCTGTACTTCTTCGTCTTCGGCTTCGGGCTCGGCCTGGTCATGCAGGTGCTGGTGCTGATCGTGCAGAACTCCGTGGCCTACGAGAACCTCGGCGTCGCCACCTCCGGCGCCACGTTCTTCCGCTCCATCGGAGCCTCGTTCGGCGTGTCCGTGTTCGGCACGATCTTCGCCAACAGCCTCGGCCCCCGCATCACCGACGCCCTCGCCGGCACCCCCTTGCCGCCCGGCGTCACCCCCGGCAGCCTGCAGGCCGACCCGCGGGCCGTGGACCGGCTGCCCCCGGCACAGCGCACCGGCGTCCTCGACGCGTACTCCGTCTCCATCACCGACGTCTTCCTCTACGCCGTGCCGCCCGCCCTGGCCGCCTTCGCCCTCGCCTGGCTGCTCAAGGAGCAGCCGCTGCGCGGCAGCGTCACCGCGCCCGACACCAGCGAGGTCCTCTCCAGCAACCCCGTCGAGCGCTCCTCGCACGAGGAGTGCGCCCGCGCGCTCTCCGTGCTCGGCAGCCGGGAGGGGCGCCGCCGGGTCTACGAGAAGATCACCGAACGGGCCGGGCTGGACCTCCATCCCGCCGCGAGCTGGATGATGCTGCGCATCCACCGCGACGGCCACGTCGAGCCGTCCCTGCTCGCCGAGCGGGTGGACGTACCGCTACGGGTGATCACGGGCGGCGCCCGCCAGCTGGAGGAACGGGGGCTGGCCGAGCGCGAGGGGCTGCGGCTCGTCCTGACCGAGGTGGGGCTCCGGCAGGCGGACACGCTGTTCGCGGTGCGCGAGGAGATGCTCGCGGAGCTGCTGGGGGACTGGTGGACGGCCGAGGACCGGCCCCACGACCTCGTGGCGCTCGTCCGCGAGCTCAACAGGGAGCTCTGCGGCTCCGACGCCGAGCAGCCGCACAACGGCGACATGCGGTCCGACCACCGCCTGCCGTGACGCCCGGCCACCGTCTGCCCGTTACGCCCACCCACCGCCTGCCGTGACGACGGCGCCGGTGGCCCCTACGCCCCCAGCTCCTTGCCCAGCCACACCTCGGCGAACGGGTCCTCCTCCAGCGGCTTGTACGGCTCGATCCCGGTGAAGCCGTGCCGGGCGTACAGCGCCCGCGCCTCGACCAGGTCGCGCCGCGTGTTCAGCACGAGCCGCCGCGCACCCCAGGCCCGGGCCGTCTCCTCGGCCGCCGCCATCAGCAGGGGCGCCCCGCCGAGCCCGCGCTTGCCCTGCGTGACGTACACCTTCGTCACCTCCGCCGTCCGGGCGTCGCGGCGCAGCAGCCCCGCGCACCCCGCCGGCTCCCCGCCGTGCCGGGCGACCAGCAGCACGCCGTGCGGCGGGGTGAGGTCGTCGGCGGCCATCTCGGCCAGGTGACGCTCGGTCTCCTCGGGCGTGACGCCGCGGCCGTGGTGCAGCCGGTACCAGCGGTCGGCGATGTCGACGAGATACGCGCGCAGCAGCGCGGCCGACTCGGGCGAGCCGGCCGGCTGCTGGGCGACGGTCCAGGAGAGCGCGGTGGTGGTCATGGCGCGGATGGTCGCACGCGACCCGGCGCCCGGTCACCCGGTTTGGCGGGTGCTCAGCCGTTCTTCGGCGCGGCCTGCTGGACGACCTCGAAGGACCACACCGTCGAACCCGACGCGGCGGGCCGCTGCTTGGGGGCGCCCTCGCCGCCGCCCTGGTGGGCGGCCTTCATCGGGCCCTCCATCCATGCCTGGAAGTCCTTCTCGCTGCGCCAGCGGGTGTAGACGAGGTACTGGTCGGTGCCCTCGACCGGGCGCAGCAGTTCGAACCACTCGAAGCCGTCGGAGTTCTCCACCGTCCCCGCGCGGGAGGCGAAGCGCTGCTCGAGGACCTCGCGCTGCTCGGCGGGGACGGTCAGGACGTTGATCTTCACGATGCTCATGCGCCCATCCTGCCGCAGGGCACCGCCCCCGCAGCAGCCCCATGGCCCTCCGGGCGACCCCTTGGGCGCAACGCTCCGCACCCTAATGGCCCTTGGAGCGTTGGATTTAGGCCACCTGTGGGGTTTCGGACAGCGCTACGGGGGCGACCGAGCCGGTCGGACTGGAGGAGCTGCGGAGCGTGGCGGATGCGGAGCGGGGCGGACTGGCCAGTCCGCCGAGGGCGGGCTCGCGGACCGGAACGGTCGTGGGGGCGCTGTGGCTGCTCGCCGGGCTGCTGGCCGTGCGTCAGGCGGCCGCGGTGCTGCGTCTTCCCCCCGAACGCCGGTTCACCGACCTCGGGACGTGGATCGGCGAGCACGGTGTCCTGCACGTGCGGGGCTCCCTCTACGACACGGGGAAATTCACCGGCACCCCCTTCGCGGGACTCGTCCTCAGACCCCTGACCCGGGCCGCCGAGCAGAGCCTCGGCGTGGTCTGGACGCTGGGCACCCTGCTCCTCGTCGTGGCCGTGGCGCTGGTCGCCGCCCGTGCGCTGCCCGGGCGCTCCGACGGCGCCCCGCCCGGCCGGCGCACCGCCCTGCCGGCGGCACCGGTCGCCGTCATCCTGGCCATGGCCTCGCTGCCCGTGCGCAACACCTTCACCCTCGGTCAGACCAGCATCATCCCGGTGCTGCTGGTGCTCCTGGGCTGTTGCGTGCCGCGGTTCGCCGAGGGCTCCGGCCGGGCCACGGGCGTCCTCACCGGTCTCGCCGCGGCCCTCCAGCCGGCCGTCCTGCTCTTCGCCCCGCTGCTCCGGCTGACCGGGCGCCGCCGCGCGGCGGCCACCACCGGCGTCACCTTCGCGGCCGCCACGACACTGGCGTGGGTGACCCTGCCGGACGACTCGTGGACGTACTGGGTGCACCACATCGCCGGGGCCGGCCTCGGCGAGGCGCCCGACGGCCTCGCCAACCAGTCGCTGCACGGCCTGCTGCTGCGCGTGGGGCTGCACGGACCGCTCGAGCTGGTGCTGTACGCGCCGCTCGCCCTCGCCGTCGCCGTCGTCGGCCTGCGCCGCGCCGTCCGCTACGCCGGGGACGGGCAGGCGCTGCTCGCCACGGCCGTCACCGGCTGCGTGGCCGTCGTGGTCGCCCCGACCGCCTGGCAGCACCAGCAGCTGTGGATCCTGCTCGCCGTCGCCGGCCGGGTGGGCCGGCGCCGCGCCGACCGGCCCGTATGGCCCGTGCTCGTCGTGCTCGTCATGACGCTCACCAGCACGATCCTGGTCCCGCCGAACCCGGTCCTCGGGCCGCTCGGCCGGCACGCCCCGCTGCTGGCCGCCCTCGCGGCCGCCTGCGCGGTGCCGTTCCTCTCCCGCTCGTCCGAGGTGTGGGACCGGCCGCTGCCGACGCCGGTCGCCGGGCCGCAGCGCGGCCGCTTCGCCTGGGTGCCGCTGCTGGGCTTCTTCAAGCGCGCGCTCAACCGCCCGAACCTGTTGCTGGAGCTGATGCTGATACGGGTCGGCTACTGGGCCTACGCCTACATCCGCGCCCAGGCCCCCGACTCGCGCGCGCTCGCGGAGTTCCACGGCCGGCAGATCATCGGCGTTGAGGAGTTCCTGCGCATGGACGTCGAGCACGGCTTCAACCACTTCGTGGCGGGCATCGGCTGGCTCAAGGACGGCATGAACTACTACTACGGCACCTTCCACTTCCTGGTGCCGCTGTGCGTGCTGGGGTACCTGTACGTGCGCCGCCCGGCCACCTACCGCTGGGCGCGCACCGCGCTGGGCTTCGCGACGCTGATGGCGCTCGTCGGCTTCTGGCTCTACCCGCTGGCGCCGCCGCGGCTGATGCCGGGCCGGGGCTTCATCGACACCGTCAACGGGCCGCAGGACCTGTCCCACCCCGACTACGGGGCGCTGACGGAGCTGTCCAACCAGTACGCGGCGATGCCCTCGCTGCACATCGGGTGGTCGTTGTGGTGCGGCGTCGTGATCGCCGCGGTGGCGCCGAAGGTGTGGACGAGGTGGCTGGGCATGCTGTACCCGCTGCTGACCTTCTCGGTCATCGTCGGCACGGCCAACCACTACGTGCTCGACGCGGCGGGCGGCGCGCTGGTGGTCGCCTCCGGGTTCGGCATCCAGTACGTCCTGACCGGCCCGGGCCGGGTGGCGCTGGCGGCGATTCCCGGTGCCCGCAAGGGGGACGAGACGGAGGCCGCCGCGCCGCGCGAGCCCGTGCGGGCCGGGAGCTGACCCGGCCCGCCGGGCCGGCGGTGGCCCGATGCCCGTTCTAGCCGCTGACGACGATCTGGGACGCCGGGTCCGTCACGTCGGTGATGTCGTACGTGGCGTTGAACACGGCCGTCTTGGCTGTCGTCGGGCAGCCGAAGCCGCCCTCCACCTTCACCGGCACCGACACGTCGGTGACCGCGATCTGGGACGGCGTGCCGTTGGTGAACGCGGCCGGTATGACCGCCGGGGCGTCGGGGGCGGCCGTCACGGTGCAGCTGGCCAGGCCGCTGCTCTTGAGCACCATGCCCCGGGCGGGCGCGGTGAGCGAGGCCGTGCTCGGCGTGCCGTGCTGCATGGAGATGTCCCAGGCGCCGGACGTGGCGATGGCGATGTCCACGCCGGGCAGGCTGGCGCTGCAGCCGGAGTAGGTGGGCGCGTTGGCCTTGCTGACGACGGGACCGGCCGGGTTGGTGTTGCCGGGGGCCGCGGGCACGTGGTTGTTGTCGCTGCCGTCGGACGGCAGGGAACTGGAGGCCGTACAGGTCACGGTGAGCGAGCCGGCCCGGAAGCTGACCTCGCCGTTGAGGGTCGCGGAGAAGGCGTGGCCCGCGGGGGTGACGGTGGTCGGTCCCGCCGTGTCGTCGGCGGGCGTGGCGGACGCGGTGCCGGTGCCCGTGCCGGCGGCGAGGGCGAGGGCGGCGGTGACGGCGAAGGCGGCGCCGAGCGTGCGCCCGCGCCGGGGGGTGTGGGGGATCATGGGGTCTCCTTGGGTGGGAGGTGGGGCCCGGGCTCGGGGGAGTGCCCGGGGGCCTGCTCCGGTGCCAGCGGCTGCCAGGCGAAGATGAGGCCGCCGCCGACGACGCCGACGACGGTGCCGAACAGGAAGCCGCCGAGGTTGGACATGACCAGTGCGGCCGTGGCGATGACGACGGTGAGCACCCCGGCCAGCGCCCGGAACTGCGGGGCGAACCACGCGCTCAGGCCCATCACGATCATCACCAGGCCCATGAGGACCGACGGGATGCCCGCGATCCCCTGCTCGAGCATGATCTTCAGAGGTGCCAGCGGAAGGGCGCAGATCTCCGCGCCCGCGACGACGGCGGCCAGGCCGCCCCAGAAGGGCCGCCCCTTGCGCCACCGCCGCCACGCCGCCCACCAGTGGCGGCGCGGTGACGGTGCCGGGGCGGACTCGGTGCCGCCCGCCACGTCAGAAGCATTCCTGCTTGCCGAAGCCGATCTTCATGCTGAGGCCGGAGAGCTTGAACGTACCGGCGTTGGTCGCCCAGGCGACCTGCCGGACATTGGTCATCACGACCTTGTCCGCCTGCTGGCCGAAGGCGTCCTGCAGGCCCTGCGCGGAGGCCGGGCCCTTGTTGAGGGTCGAGGCGTCGCGCCCGATCTCGATGTTCTTGAAGGTGGCGTCGCCGCCGAGCTGGGTGGCGTCGATGAAGAGGTTCTCCGCCTCCACGGGCTTGCCGCCCGAGCCCGCGGTGAGCCTGAGCGAGATGTCGCCGAGCCCCGGCAGGGTGGTGATCACGGACTGGCACAGGTCGTCGAGCTTCGCCTTCTTGATGGCGGTGACGGCGACGGGCAGCAGTTTGCCGCGCGCGTTGCGGTCGATGCCGCCGTACTGTGCGAAGCCCTCGCCCTCCAGGCTCTGCGCGGCCACCTTGAACTCCTGCCCGGACACCGCGAACGACGCCGCCAGGGCCCCCTGGGCGAGCGCGACGGCCAGCGCGGCGGTGGCCGCGAATCCGGGCACGGCGAGTACGGCGAACCGGCGCCACCTGACGCGGCCGGTCACCTGTCTTCCCTGAGCGTCCTTCATGCGGTGTCCCCTCGGGAAACTGTGGACAGCGCTGACCGCGCTGTCGCGGTGCGTGGGGTGCTGGGTACCGGCGCGGCGTAGCGCGCACGCGCCGTCTCAGAAGGTGTACCCGAGAGTAAGTCCGCCACGTGCACCTGACAAGGGTTCAGGTATGAACAACTCCAGTTTGAACAAAGGGAGTTGGGGAGCGTGACGCCCTTGGGTCACCCCCGTGGGCTACGGGCCGTAGGTCACCCGCAGCTCCTTGATGCCGTTGAGCCAGGCCGAGCGCAGCCGCCGGGGCTCGCCGGCCTGCCGGATGCCGGGCACGGCGTCGGCGATCGCGTCGAAGACGAGGCCGATCTCCAGCACGGCGAGCGACTTGCCCAGGCAGAAGTGCGGCCCGCCGCCGCCGAACCCGAGGTGGGGGTTGGGGTCGCGGGTGATGTCGAAGGCCCCGGGGGCATCGAAGACCTCGGGGTCGTGGTTGGCGGACGCGTAGAAGAGCCCGACGCGCTGGCCCTTGGCGATGCGGACGCCCCCCAGTTCGGTGTCGCACGTCGCCGTGCGCTGGAAGGAGAGGACCGGGGTGGCCCAGCGGACGATCTCCTCGGCCGCCGTCGCCGGGCGCTCGCGCCGGTAGAGCTCCCACTGCTCGGGGTGGGTGAGGAAGGCGTGCATGCCGTGGCTGATGGCGTTGCGGGTGGTCTCGTTGCCCGCGACGGCCAGCATCAGGACGAAGAAGCCGAACTCGTCGGAGCGGAGGTTGCCCTCCCCCTCGGCGGCCACCAGCCGGCTGACGATGTCCCCGGCCGGGCGCTCGCCGCGGGCGGCGGCCAGGTTCATGGCGTACGCGATGAGTTCGGCCGCGGAGCGGGTGCCGGTCTCCTCGGTGACGGCCAGCTCGGGGTCGTCGTAGGCGATCATCCTGTTGGTCCACTCGAAGATCCGCGCCCGGTCGTGCTGCGGAATGCCGATGAGCTCGGCGATGGCCTGCAGCGGCAGCTCGCAGGCGATGTCGGTGACGAAGTCGCCGCTGCCGCGCTCGCGGGCCGCGGCCACGATGGCGCGGGCGCGCTCGCGCAGGGCCGCCTCGAGGGAGCGGATGGCGCGGGGGGTGAAGCCGCGCTGGATGATCTGCCGGACGCGGGTGTGCTCGGGCGGGTCCATGTTGAGCATCATCAGCTTCTGGGCGTCGATCTGCTCGCCGCGGATGCTCGGGTGGAAGCGGATGACCGAGGTGTTCAGGGCGGAGGAGAAGACCTCCGGCCGGGCCGAGACCCACCGGACGTCGGCATGCCGGGTCACCGCCCAGTAGCCGTCGTCGGCGAAGCCCGCGAGGCCGCGCGGCTGGGGGATCCACGACACGGGCGCGGTCCGCCGCAGCAGGGCGAACTCCGGGAGCGGGACGCGATGGGCGTAGAGATCGGGATCGGTGAGGTCGAAGCCGTCGGGCAGCGCCGGACAGGACGTCATGGCCACCACCACTTCCTTTGCCGTTTCCGATGACTGACGGTTCGTCAGAAGGGTGTCGGCCGACGGTAGTGAGGGGGTCTTGAAGCGGCAAGTCCGATGACGCCATCTGTTGCGCGGGCGGGGGGTGCGCGACCCTTGCGTACCGGGGGTAAGGCTCGCAAGACTGCGCACGGAACCACGGAACTAGAACGTGTACCAGTTCTGGGCCGGGGGCGCCGGGACGCCCTGCGGACGCGAGGAGAGGACGACTTGGCCATGCCCGCGGAACCTGTCATCGTCGAAGCCGTACGCACCCCCATCGGCAAGCGCGGCGGCGCGCTCGCCAACCTCCACCCCGCCTACCTCCTGGGCGAGACCTACCGCGAGGTCCTCGCCCGCACCGGCATCCAGCCGGACTGCGTCGAGCAGATCGTCGGCGGCACGGTCACCCACGCCGGCGAGCAGTCGATGAACCCCGCCCGCACCGCCTGGCTCGCCATGGGCCTGCCCTACGAGACGGCGGCCACCACGGTCGACTGCCAGTGCGGCTCCTCCCAGCAGGCCAACCACCTCGTCGCCAACATGATCGCGAGCGGCGTCATCGACGTCGGCATCGGCTGCGGCGTCGAGGCCATGTCCCGCGTCCCGCTCGGCAGCGGCTCCAAGCACGGCCCCGGCAAGCCCTTCCCCGACGAGTGGAGCGTCGACCTGCCCAACCAGTTCGAGGCCGCCGAGCGCATCGCCCGCCGGCGCGGCCTGACCCGCGAACGCGTCGACGCGCTCGGCCTGCTCTCCCAGCAACGGGCCGCCCGCGCCTGGGCGGAGGAACGTTTCAAGCGGGAGACCTTCGCCGTACAGGTGCCCACCACCGAGGAGGAGCAGCTCGCCGGCCAGGGCATGTGGCGCCTGGTCGACCGCGACGAGGGACTGCGCGACACGAGCATGGCGGCGCTGGCCGGGCTCAAGCCCGTCATGCCCACCGCCGTCCACACCGCGGGCAACTCCTCGCAGATATCCGACGGCGCGGCGGTGCTGATGTGGGCCTCCAAGCGCATGGCCCGCGCCCTGCGGCTGCGCCCGCGCGCCCGGATCGTGGCCCAGGCACTGGTCGGCGCCGACCCGCACTTCCACCTCGACGGGCCCGTCGACGCCACCCGGGCCGTCCTGGGCAAGGCGGGCATGTCGCTGCGCGACATCGACATCGTCGAGATCAACGAGGCCTTCGCGGCGGTCGTGCTGTCCTGGGCACAGGTCTTCGAGCAGGACCTGGAGAAGATCAACGTCAACGGCGGCGCGATCGCCCTCGGCCACCCGGTCGGCGCGACCGGGGCCCGGCTGATCACGACCGCGCTGCACGAGCTGGAGCGGCGCGACGGGGAGTTCGCGCTGATCACGATGTGCGCGGGAGGGGCGCTGGCGACGGGCACGATCATTCAGCGGCTGTGAGGACGGGCGGGGCGGCGGGCGTCAGGTGTCCGCTGGGTGTCACCGCCCGCCGGGCGTCAGGCGTCCTCGAAGTCCGGGCGGGCGTCGAAGGCGGCGCGGCGGGTGGCCCGGCGCAGGGCCTTGAGGACCGTGGGCCCCAGCGTGAGCGTGGCCACCACCGTCACCAGGGCGCGGGGCAGGTCCCAGCCCAGGGAGGTGGCCAGGCAGTACGCCACGAAGCGGGCGAGGTTGTCGGCCACCGCATCGCCCGGCACGAAGGCGACGCCCGAGACGAGGGCGCCGATGTACGGCCAGCCCTGGAGGTTCATCACCGTCCCGTACGCCACGGACGCCACCGCCCCGTACACCGCGAGCATCGCCAGCTCCCGCCGCCCGCGCAGCCGGTCCGGGCCCGGCAGCAGGCCCGCGCCCATCGACACCCACCCCATGGCCAGCATCTGGAACGGCATCCACGGCCCGACGCCGCCGGTGAGCAGCGCCGACGCGAACATCGACACCGCCCCCAGGACGAACCCGAAGCCCGGGCCCAGCACCCGGCCGGACAACACCATCAGGAAGAACATCGGCTCGATGCCCGCCGTCCCCGCGCCGAGCGGCCGCAGCGCGGCCCCGGCCGCCGCCAGCACCCCGAGCATGGCGACGGCCTTGGCGTCCAGCCCGGTGTCGGCGATCGTCGCCACCACGACGGCGAGCAGCAGCGGCAGGAGCGCCGCGAACAGCCACGGGGCGTCCTGCGAGTGCGCCAGCCCGGACGTCCGGGCGGCGAGGAGGGGCCAGCCGAAGGCGGCTACGCCTATGGCGCTCACCAGGGCCAGGGCGATCACGGAGCGGGGGCCCAGGCGGATGGCGCGGGTACCGGGGGTGCCGGTCGGCTTCCCGCCGTCGTCGCGTTGTGCCCACCCTCCCCCAGCTACCGCTGGGGGTGCCCCCAGCCCAGCGGAACGATCGCCCACAACCGGCTTCATGACGCCTCCTCCAGTGCGTCCCGTACCTGTGACACCGTCAGCCATTGCTGAGGGGCCAGGATCTTTGCCACCTGGGGGGCGAAGGCGGGGGAGGAGACGACGACCTCTGCCGCCGGGCCGTCGGCGACGATCTCGCCCTCGGCGATGATCACTACGCGGTGGGCCAGCTCTGCCGCCAGCTCCACGTCGTGGGTGGCCAGGACGATGGCGTGGCCCTGCCCGGCGAGGTCGCGCAGGACCTCGACGAGGCGGGCCTTGGCCGCGTAGTCCAGGCCGCGGGTCGGCTCGTCCAGCAGGATCAGCGGCGGGCGGGCGGTGAGGACCACGGCGAGGGCCAGGGCCAGGCGCTGGCCCTCCGACAGATCGCGCGGATGGGTCGCGTCCGACACGTCCGGCAGCAGCGCCGACACCAGCGTGCGGCAGGTGCCGGGCGTGGCACCGGCGTCGCGGTCGGCCGCCGCGCACTCCGCGGCGACCGTGTCGGCGTAGAGCAGGTCGCGCGGTTCCTGCGGGACGAGGCCGACGTGCCGCAGCAGGTCGCGCGGTCTCGTGCGGTGCGGTGCCACGCCGCCGACGCGCACCGTGCCGCGCGCGGGTTCGTGCATGCCGACGAGCGTGCGCAGCAGCGTGGACTTGCCCGCGCCGTTGCGGCCCATCAGCGCCACGGTCTCCCCGGCCCGTACCGACAGCTCCACGTCGTGGAGGGCCACCGTGTGGCCGTGCCGGACGCCGAGGCCCGACACCGAGGCGGCCGGCTCGCCGTCGCCGGGCGGCACGTCGTCCGCGGCCGCCGGCGCCTGCGGCTCCAGCCGCTCGCGCAACGGCGCCGCCCTGCGGCGGGCGTCGCGCACCGACAGCGGCAGCGGCGACCAGCCCGCCAGCCGGCCCAGCGCCACGACGGGCGGATGGACCGGCGAGGCCGCCATGACCTCGGCGGGCGCGCCGACGACGGGGGCGGCCCCCGGGCCCGGCAGCAGGATCACCTGGTCCGCGTACTGCACCACTCGCTCCAGCCGGTGCTCGGCGAGCAGCACGGTGGTGCCCAGGTCGTGCACCAGGCGCTGCAGTACGGCCAGCACCTCCTCGGCCGCGGCCGGGTCCAGCGCGGAGGTCGGCTCGTCGAGGACCAGCACCTTGGGGTGCGCGGTCAGCACGGACCCGATGGCGACGCGCTGCCGCTGGCCGCCGGAGAGCGTGGCGATGGGCCGGTCCCGCAGGCCCGCCAGGCCCAGCAGGTCCAGGGTCTCCTCGACGCGGCGGCGCATGGTGGCGGGCGGGATGCCGAGGGACTCCATGCCGTAGGCGAGTTCGTCCTCGACGGTGTCGGTGACGAAGTGGGCGAGCGGGTCCTGCCCGACGGTCCCGACGACGTCGGCCAGTTCGCGCGGCCGGTGCGTACGGGTGTCGCGCCC
This sequence comes from Streptomyces griseocarneus, assembly GCF_014655595.1. Taxonomy (GTDB): domain Bacteria; phylum Actinomycetota; class Actinomycetes; order Streptomycetales; family Streptomycetaceae; genus Streptomyces; species Streptomyces griseocarneus. Next base: position 162,131 of record NZ_BNBL01000010.1, read on the forward strand.
GTCGACGGTGACGCGGCCGCGCAGGGTGCCGCCGGTGAAGTGCGGTACGAGTCCGCTGACGGTGCCCAGCAGCGTCGACTTGCCGACGCCGGAGGGGCCGACGAGGAGGCACAGCTCGCCCTCGGGGACGGTGAGGTCGATGCCGGCGAGGGCGGGGCGGCCGGCGCCGTCGTAGGAGACGGAGACCTGCTCGAAACGGATCACTTCGCGGTCTCCTCGCGGTGGGTGGTGGGCTGAGGGCTTGGCGCCCCGCCGGCATCCGGCGCGGGTGCCACGAACGCGGGCAGCAGCCCGATCAGGATCGACGCCGCCGGCCACAGCGGGAGGGCCGGAGGGGTCAGCGGCACCGCCGGCGGGTGGAGGGCCTGGGGGGCGGAGGTGCCCGCCCAGATCATCAGGGCCGCCACCGCCACGCCCGAGGCGGAGACCAGCCAGGCCCGCGCGCCCCAGCGGTCGGGGCGGTAGCGGGTGCGGACCGAGCGCCGGCCGCCCAGGTGGAGCCCGGCCAGGGCGAGGACCAGGCCGGCGATCAGGAGGGGCAGGCCGTAGCCCGCGCCCGTGTCGGCGAGCAGGCCGTAGGTGCCCGCGCAGACGCCGAGCAGGCCGCCCAGGGTCAGGGCGCTCGTGGTGTGCCGGACGGCGGCGGGGACCTGGGCCGTACGCCCGTAGCCGCGCGCGTCCATGGCCGCCGCCAGGGCCACCGAGCGCTCGAGCGCGCCTTCCAGCACCGGGAGCCCCACCTGCAGCAGGGCCTTGAGGCCGCGGTCCGGGCGGCCGCGCAGGCGGCGGGCGGCGCGCAGCCGCTGGACGTCCGCGACGAGGTGGGGCGCGAAGGTCATCGCGACGACGACCGCCACGCCCGCCTCGTACAGCGCCCCGGGGAGCGACTTCAGCAGCCGGGCGGGGCTGGCCAGGGCGTTGGCCGCGCCCACGCAGACGAGCAGGGTGGCCAGCTTCAGCCCGTCGCAGAAGGCGAAGACCAGGCCTTCGGCACTCACCCGGCCGCCGATCCGTACGCCCCGCGCCCAGTCCGGGAGCGGAACTTCCGGCAGGGTGACGAGGATGTGCGTGCCGGGGATGGGCGAGCCGAGGACGACCGCGAAGGCGAGCCGGATGCCGATGACGGCGAGCCCCAGCTTGAGGAACGCGCCGTACGAGCGCGCCCACGGCGCGTCCGTGCGGCGCGCCGCGACGACGTAGCCGGCGACGCCGATGAGCAACGCCAGCAGCAGCGGATTGGTCGTGCGCGAGGCGGCGGTCGCCAGCCCCAGGGCCCATATCCACCAGGCGCCCGCGTGCAACGCGAAGGCCCGGCCGGCCGCCCCGCTCGCCCGGTTCTCCCTCATCCGGCTCTCCCGGCTCATCCGCGACGACGCCGCCGGGTCTGCCACACCGTGGCCGCCCCGAGGACGGCCAGGACCGCGATGCCGCCGATCAGTCCGGCGGACGGGCCCTCGTCGCCCTCGTCGTCGCCCGCGTCGTCCTGCTTTTCCCCGTCGTTCTGCTTCTGCCCGTCGTCCTGCTTCTCCTCGCCCCGCTCGCCGACCTTCTCGCCGCAGCCGGACTTCGGGTACCCGGCGATGCCGCACAGCAGCGCGTCGGAGTTGTACCGCAGCGGCTTGGCGACCGCCGCCAGCGCCTCACCGGCGCTGGCGTCCGTGCCGACCTGGGCGCAGGCGGTGCGGCCGGCGGGCGGCTTCTCGCCGCCGGGCGCGTCGGCGGGCGTGCCGAAGTCGAGCACCACCGCCACGCGCTTGGTGCCGTCCTTGGCGGGCGTACGGTCGCACACGGCGTCGAAGCCGGCCGCGCCGCGCGGCTTGGCGGCGTCGGCGGAGTCCTTGCTCACGGCGAAGCGGAACCCGATGACGTCCCCGTCGGCGGGCCGCAGCGTGCCGGGCCCCTGCGTGGCGTAGGCCCAGTCGGAGGCCTGGGCGCCGCGCTGCCAGAAGGACCAGTAGCGGTACCCCTCGGCGTGCGCGGGCGCGGCGCCGAGCACGGCCGTCAGCGTGGCCAGGAGCAGGGCGCCGGCCGTGCGACGTGCGATGGCCGTACGACGTGCGTCGGCCGTACGACGTGCGACGGCCGTCGTCACAGCTGGTTCTTCTTGCGGTTGCTGAGCAGGAAGCCGACGCCGACGCTGGCGACGAAGAAGACGGCGACGTACCACCAGACGCCGAAGCCGCTGCCGCCGTCCTTCTTCTTCTCGTCCTTCTTCTCGTCCTTGTCCGGGGACGCGGACGCCTCCGGCTTGGGGCCGGTCTCGTTCAGCGCCTTGACGTAGTCGGTGCCGCCGAAGGCGCGCGGGTCGCCGCCGACGGCGTGCACGGTGAGGATGATCTTGGCCAGGCGGCCGGGGTTGCCCTTGGCCCACTCGGCCGTGCCGCTGCGGTCGGCCTGGAGCCACTTCATCGGCTTGTCGGCGGCCTCGAGGTGGCCGCCGGCCGCGAGGGCGAGGGCGGCGTCGGCGGTGGTGCCGGTGTCCGGGCCCTGAGCAGGGGTCATGGAGGACTTCAGGAAGCCGCCGTTCGCCTCGAGCTTCTTCGCCAGGTGCGCGGCCGCCGCCTCGGCCGAGGCCGGGGCGTCCTTGGGCTTCGCGGACTCGTCGTCGCCGCACTCCAGCGGCTTGACCGGCTTGTCCTTGCCCTTCTCGGCCGCCTCGACGAGGTAGCCCTTGCCCAGGACGCCCAGCGCGGCGGCGGCCGTGGCGAGGTCGTTGGGGGCGAAGCCGCCGCGCTCGTCCTCCTTCTTGTCGCAGCCGGCCTGGAGGGACAGCAGCGCGTCGTACGGGCTCTTGCCGCCCTTGGCCGTGGCCTTCGCGGGGTCCTGGCCGGCCGCGGCGAAGGCGCCGACGGCGGTGGAGGTGGAGTTGGCGTCGCTGGGGGAGCCCGGGGTCATGCCCCAGCCGCCGTCCTCGTTCTGGTGGGCCTTGAGCCAGTCGAGGCCCTTCTTGACCGCCTCGGCGCGGCCGCCGACCGCGGCCAGCGCCTGCACGGCGGCGGCGGTCGCGTCGGTGAACTCGCCGGCCTTGGCGTCGCACGCCTTGCCCGTGTCGGCCCGGAACGCGGCGAAGCCGCCGTCGGCGCACTGCTGGCCCGCCAGCCAGTCGACGGCCCGCGGGGCGGGGGAGACGCCGGTGGCGTCCTGCGCGAGGAGGGCGAGCGACTGCCGGAAGACACCGTCGAACTTCGGGTCGCCCGTGCCGTACAGCCCCGGGGCCGCCGGGGACGGCGAGCCGTCGGCGAAGGCGGCGGGGGCCGCGGCCGCGCCGAGGACTGCGGCGGCGGCCAGCGTCGCGGCGGCGCGACGCGCGTGGACGGCGAGGGAGGGAGCCATGGAGTGGTGCCTCTCGGTGGTGCCGGTGGTCGACCGACGTCGCTTTGGTGGGGGGCCGGACAACTTTATCCGGCCCTGTACCGGGCCCCGATACCGCCACTGAGGCGGTCGAATCCGGTCATGCCCATGGCATGCCGGTGGTGCGCCCGGCATTGCCCCCCGCGCGGGGAGCTGCTATCCAACGGCTGATTCTTCTGATGCAGCGTCAGCTCAGACGGAGGCGATCGCGATGGCCGGACCCATCGAACACGGACAGCTCTTCATCGGCGGCACCCTGACCGACCCGGCCGCCGGCCCCGGCGGCGACGTCATCGACGTCGTCTCGCCCCACACCGAGACCGTCATCGGCCGCGTCCCGCACGCCACGCGCGCCGACGTCGACCGGGCCGTGGCCGCCGCCCGGAGCTCCTTCGACTCGGGCGTGTGGGCCGGCCTGCCGGCGGCCGAGCGGATCGAGGTGGTCACCCGCATCAAGGACGGGATCGCCGCCCGCCACGAGGAGATCGCCCGGATGATCTCGGCGCAGAACGGCTCCCCCTACTCCTGGAGCGTCCTCGCCCAGGCGCTCGGAGCGGTGATGGTCTGGGACAGCGCCATCGCCGTCGCCCGCGGCTTCCACGACGAGGAGCGGCGGGCCGGCGTCCTCGGCCCGCTGATCGTCCGCCGGGAGCCGGTGGGGGTCGTCGCGGCGGTGGTGCCGTGGAACGTCCCGCAGTTCGTGGCCGCGGCCAAGCTGGCGCCGGCGCTGCTGGCGGGCTGCTCGGTGGTGCTCAAGCCCTCCCCGGAGACGCCGCTGGACTCCTACGTGCTCGCCGAGGTCGCGGCCGGGGCGGGGCTGCCGGAGGGGGTCCTGTCGATCCTGCCCGCCGGAGCGGAGACCGGCGAGTACCTGGTCGGCCACCCCGGCGTCGACAAGGTCTCCTTCACCGGCTCGGTCGCGGCCGGCAAGCGCGTCATGGAGGTCGCCGCCCGCCACCTCGCCCGCGTCACCCTGGAGCTGGGGGGCAAGTCCGCCGCCATCGTCCTGCCCGACGCCGACCTCGACGCGGCCGTCGCCGGCATCGTGCCGAGCGCGTGGATGAACAACGGCCAGGCGTGCGTCGCCCAGACCCGCGTCCTCGTCCCCCGCTCCCGCTACGCCGAGCTCGCCGAGCGCTTAGCGGCGGCCGCGAACGCGCTCACCGTCGGCGACCCGCTCGACCCCGCCACCCGCGTCGGCCCGCTGGTGAGCCGCCGCCGGCGCGAGCGGACGCTGGAGTACATCGCCCTCGGGCAGCGCGAGGGCGCCAAGGTGCTGGCCGGCGGCGGCCGGCCCGCCGCCCTGCCCACGGGCTGGTACGTGGAGCCCACGCTCTTCGGCGAGGTCACCAACGACATGCGCGTCGCCCGCGAGGAGATCTTCGGCCCCGTGGTCTGCCTGCTGTCCTACGAGGACGAGGAGGAGGCCGTGGCGATCGCCGACGACTCCGCCTACGGGCTCTCCGGCAGCGTCTGGACCGGCGACGTCGAGCACGGCCTCGACATCGCGCGCCGGGTGCGGACGGGCACGTACTCGGTGAACACCTTCAGCCTGGACATGTTCGGGCCCTTCGGCGGCTACAAGGACTCCGGCATGGGCAGAGAGGGCGGACCCGAGGGCTACGCCGAGTACTTCGAGCAGAAGACGATCCACCTGCCGCCCGCCGGATGACCGGCGTCCGGCCTGGTCCGGACATATATTTACGCGTGCGTTCCGCACGGGATGTTCATGACATGCGTGACTGTCCCGCCCCTCCACCGCGTGGAAATCTCTTCCCGTCGCAGCACGAGGGGGAGTCGATGGAGAAGCGGTACGAGGTGTACTGCCTGGCCGACACGCACTTCTACGAGATCCCGGACCGGCTGTCCGCCCCGGCGGGCGGCCGGAGGCGGCCCGGGCCCTTCGAGACCGCGCAGCGCCCCGTGCCCGAGGGCTGGAAGAGCGCCCGCAGCGGCGACTGGCTCAACCTCACGCCCGTGGACGCCGACGGCACCCCGCGACCCGGACGGCCCGCCCAGGGCTGGAAGATCCACGTGTCCGCCACCGCCGGGAGCGCCGAGAAGACCGCGGCCGCCGTCTGGGACTACTGCGTCCCCCGGGGCATCCCGTTCAAGTTCGTCCCCGCCCCGCACCTGCTGCACCTGCGCAACAGCAAGTACGCGGCCCGCGACGGCGGCGGCAAGTTCGTCACCGTCTACCCGGCCGACGAGGACCAGCTGCACACCGTCCTCACCGAGCTCCACGAGATCGTGGGCGGCGCCCCCGGCCCGTACGTCCTCACCGACCTGCGCTGGCACGAGGGCCCGCTCTACGTGCGCTACGGAGCCTTCGCCCCCCGCTGGTGCACCGACGCCGACGGCCGTCTCGTCCCCGCCCTCGAGGACGCGAGCGGCACGCTCGTACCCGACCGGCGCGACCCGGCCTTCCGGGTGCCCGAGTGGGTCACCCTGCCCGCCTTCCTCGAGCCCCACCTGGCCGCCCGCAACGCCACCACCGTCGGCGAGCTGCCCTACCGCATCGAGAAGGCCCTGCACTTCTCCAACGGCGGCGGGGTCTACCGCGGCACCGACACCCGCGACGGCGCCGCCGTCGTCCTCAAGGAGGGCCGCCCGCACGCGGGGCTCGCCGCCGACGGCGCCGACGCCATCGCCCGCCTGGAGCGCGAACGGGACGCGCTGGAGAAGCTCGCCGGGCTCGGCGTCGCCCCCGGCCTGCGCGACTGGTTCGCCGTCGGCGACCACCGCTTCCTCGTCATGGACTTCGTCGAGGGCCGCCCGCTCAACTCCTTCTTCGCCGAGCGCCATCCGCTGCTCGCCACCGACCCCGACCCCGGCGCGCTGGCCGCCTACACCGCGTGGGCACTGCGCATCCACCGGGCCGTCGAGGAGGCGGTCGAGGCGGTGCACGCCAGGGGAGTGGTCTTCAACGACCTGCACATGTTCAACATCCTCGTGGCGCCGGACGAGGAGTCCGTGACGCTCATCGACTTCGAGGCCGCCGCGCCCGTCGCCGAGAACGGCCGGCAGATCGTCGCCCACCCCGGCTTCGTCGCCCCGCCGGACCGCACCGGCACCGACGTCGACCGCTACGCCCTCGCCTGCCTGCGCCTCGCGCTGTTCCTGCCCGTCACCACGCTCTTCGGCATCGACCGCGCCAAGGCCGCACACCTGGCCGGCATCATCGCCGAACAGTTCCCCGTGCCCCGGGAGTTCCTCGACGAGGCCGTCGCCGAGATCACCCGGGACGCCGGTCCGGCCGCGGGCCGGGACGCCGCCCCGGCCACGACGACGCGGACCCCGGCCACCGGCCTCGCCGCCCTGCCCGACCCCGGTGACTGGCCGGCCGCCCGCGACTCCATGGTCCGCGCCCTCCTCGCCTCCGCCACGCCCGACCGCGACGACCGGCTCTTCCCCGGCGACATCGCGCAGTTCACCGCCGGCGGCGGACTGGGACTCGCGCACGGCGCCGCCGGAGTGCTGCACGCCCTCGCCGAGACCGGCGCCGAACGCTACGAACAGGGCGAACGGTGGCTGCTCGACCACACCGACCCCGTACCGCCCGGCACCCCCCTCGGCCTCTACGACGGCCTCGCCGGCATCGCCCACACCCTGCACCGCCTCGGCCACACCCAGCGCGCCCTCGACCTCACCGGCTCGCTCCTCGCCGAGAACTGGCAGCGCCTGGGCCCCGGACTGCACGACGGCCTCGCCGGCGTGGGCCTCGTCCTCGACGACCTCGCCGAGGCCACCGGCGAGAGCGCCCTGCGCGAGGCCTCCCACGAGGCCGCGCGGCTCCTCGCCGACCGGCTGCAGGCCGGCGGGCGCCGGCGCGCCGGGCTCATGCACGGCACCACCGGCCCCGCGCTGCTCTTCCTCAGGCTCCACGAACGCACCGGCGCACCCGGCCTCCTGGACCTCGCCGGCGCGGCCCTGCGGGACGACCTCTCCCGGTGCGTCCGCACCCCCATCGGCTCCCTCGACGTCGACGAGGGCTGGCGCACCATGCCCTACCTCGGCGACGGCAGCGTCGGCATCGGCGCGGTGCTCGACGACTACCTCGCCCACCGCCCCGACGGCGGCGACGACGACCTCACCGAGGCCCGCGACCGCATCCTCACCGCCGCCCGGTCCCGCTTCTACGCCCAGCCCGGCCTCCTCCAGGGCCGCGCCGGAATGATCTGGCACCTCGCCCGCACCACGGCACCCGGCGTCACCCGCGAGGACATCGCCCGGCAGGTCTCCGCCCTGTCCTGGTACGCGATGCCCTACCGCGGCGAACTGGCCTTCCCCGGCCACCAGATGATGCGGCTGTCGATGGACCTCGCCACCGGAACGGCCGGCGTCCTGCTCGCGCTCGGCGCCGCCCTCGACGGCGACCGGCCGGCCCGGCTGCCCTTCCTGCCGCCCCTACGGGCGCCCCAGAGCCGGCTCCACCACGTCGTGGAGTCGTAACCGCACCACAGAAATCCCATCCGTCCCCACGAAAGGAAGAACCATGGCGCTTCTCGACCTGCAGAGCCTGGAGTCCGACGAGCTGTCCCACGGCGGCGGCGGTGGCGGCAGCAACGCCAGCCTGCTGCTGTGCTGGAGCACGGCCAGTGTCGCGCTCTGCCTGTGACGGACTGACCGTCGCTCGCGGGTGACCGCTCCCGGTGGGCCCTTCGTCGGCGGAGGGCCCACCGGCACGCCCGGCCCGCACCGGGAGCGGCCGGCCCGTACCGAGACGAGGAAGGGGTGTGCCGCATGGCCGCCACGGTCCCGCGCCACGCGGCGCCGAGCGCGCGCGACGGCGACCCGATCCTGCGCGCCGCCCTCCGCCACAGCGCCGGCCGCACCCTCGCGCTCGCCGCCGTCACCACCGCGAGCACCGGCGCGGCCCTCCTCCTGCCCGCCGTGCTCGGGCACACCCTCGACCTGCTGCTCGCCCGGCGCGCCGGCGACACCGGCCGCTGGCTGCTGCTGAGCACCGCGCTGATCTGCGTCCCCGCCGTCCTGGACGCGCTCGACGAACTCCTCACCGCCACCACCACGGCCCGCACCACGGCATGGCTGCGCCGCCGCGCCCTCGGCGACATCCTCGCGGCGGGCCCCCGCGCCACCGCCCGGATCCGCGCCGGCGACCTCGTCACCCGGCTCGTCGGCAACACCGCCCACGCCGCGACCGCCCCCGCCACCCTCGCCGGCACCGCGGCCGCCGTCGCCGGCCCCCTCGGCGGCATCGTCGCCCTGGGCGTCATCGACCCCTGGCTCGCCGTGGCCTTCCTCGCCGGGGCGCCCCTGCTCGCCCTGCTGCTGCGGGCGTTCGCCCGCGCCTCCACCGACACGCTCACCGCCTACCAGCGGATCCAGGGCGACATCGCCGGCCGCCTGCTCGAGGCGCTGCGCGGCGCCCGCACCATCGCCGCCGCCGGCACCGCCGGCCGCGAGCGCGAGCGCGTCCTGCGGCCGCTGCCCGGCCTCTCCGAACACGGCCACCGCATGTGGCGCGTCCAGGGCCGCTCCACCGCCCAGGCCGCCACGCTGGTGCCGCTGCTGCAGATCGCCGTCCTCGCCGTCGCCGGGCTCCAGCTCTCCCGGGACCGGCTGAGCGTCGGCGACCTGCTGGCCGCCTCCCGCTACGCCGCGCTCGCCACCGGCGTCGGCATGCTCGTCGGCCACCTCAACGCGCTGGTCCACAGCCGCACCGCCGCCCGGCGCCTGGCCGGGGTCCGGGCCCTGCCCCCCGTCCCGTACGGCACGCGCCGCCTTCCCGCCGACGGCGCCGGCACGCTCCGGCTGCGCGGCGTGCGCGCCGAGCGCGGCGGGCGGGCCGTGCTGCGCGGCATCGACCTCGACCTGCCGGGCGGCACCACGCTGGCCGTCGTCGGCCGCTCGGGCAGCGGAAAGTCCGTGCTCGCCGAGCTCGCCGGGCGCCTCGCCGACCCCGACGCCGGCGAGATCACCCTCGACGGCGTCCCCTTGCGCGACCTCACGCACAAGGAACTGCGCCGGGCCGTCGCCTACGCCTTCGCCCGGCCCGCGCTGCTCGGCGGCACGGTCGGCGGCACGATCGCCTTCGGCTCCTTCACGCCCCCGCCCGCCGCCGTCACCGCGGCGGCGCGGGCCGCCCGCGCGGACGACTTCGTACGGAAGCTGCCCGCCGGCTACGACACGGCCTGCGCCGACGCGCCGCTCTCCGGCGGCGAGGCCCAACGCCTCGGCCTGGCCCGCGCCTTCGCCCACGCCGGCCGGCTCCTGATCCTCGACGACGCGACGTCCAGCCTCGACTCCGTGACGGAACGCCAGGTCACCGACGCCCTCCACCGCCACGTCGCCGCCCCCACCCGCCTGATCATCGCCCACCGCCCCTCCACCGCCGCCCGCGCGGACCGCGTGGCCTGGCTGGACGGGGGCCGCCTGGCGGGGCTGGGAACACACGCACACCTGTGGCGCGAGCCGGGCTACCGGGCGGTGTTCGGGGAGTGAGCGCACGGCCGGGCCCCCACCGGAAGGAACCCCCGCCGATGATCCTCCGGCACGGCACCGCCTTCCTGCGCCAGCCCCCGCACCGCCGCGCCCTCGCCGGCCTCGCCGCCTGGTCCGTCGTCGAGGCGGCGCAGACGTTCACCACGGGCTACGCCCTCGCCCGCGCCCTGGACGACGGCTTCCTCGCCGGCCGCCCCGCCGCCGGCCTCGCGTGGCTCGCGGCCGCGGCCGTGGCGGTCGCCGCCGGGGCGTACGGCACCGGCCGTACGTACCGCCAAGTCGCCGGCCTCGCCGAGCCCCTGCGCGACGCGCTCGTCCGGCGCGTGGTCGCCCGCGCCCTGCACGACGCGGACGGCGCGGCCGTGTCCCGCCTCACGCACCAGGTGGAGATCGCCCGCGACACCTTCGCGGGCCTGCTCATGGTGGCGCGTTCCTTCGTCTTCACCGCCGCCGGCGCCCTGGCCGGGCTCTTCCTGCTCGCGCCCGTGCTGCTGGCGGTCGTCGTGCCGCCGCTCGTCCTCGGCCTCGCGCTGTTCGTGCTGACGCTGCGGCCGCTGGCCCGCCGGCAGGAGGCGTACCTGGCGGCCGACGAGGCGCTGTCCCAGTCGTCGGACGCCGTCTGCGCGGGCCTGCGGGACGTGACGGCGGGCGGCGCCGAGCGCGTCGTGGAGGCGGGGACGGGCGCGCTCGTCGACGAGGGGCTGCGCACCGCGAACGCCCTGGCCCGCTGGTCCGTCACGCGCGTGGTCGCCCTGGCCGTCGCCGGCCGCCTCCCGGTCGTGCCGCTGCTGCTGGCCACGCCGTGGCTGCTGGACCACGGCGTCACGCCGGGCGCGCTCGTGGGCGCCCTCGCCTATCTGACGCAGTCGCTGCTGCCCGCCCTGCAGAGCCTGGTCCACGGGCTGGGCACGAGCGGGTCGCGGCTGGTGGTGGTCCTGCGCCGCCTGACGGCCCCGGCCTCCGCACCGGACGCGGTCCCGCCCGCCTCCTGCCCGGTGCCGCCCGGCGGCCCGGCCGTCGAGCTGCGGGGCGTCACCTTCGGGTACGGGCGGCACGCCGAGCCCGTCCTGCGCGGCCTCGACCTGACGCTGCCCGTGGGCGGCCGGCTGGCGGTCGTGGGACCGAGCGGCGTGGGCAAGTCGACGCTGGCCGCCCTGGTCGCGGGCCTGCTGGGGCCGTGGGAGGGCGAGGTGCGGGTGGGCGGCGCGCCCGCCCGGGCCCCGGGGGCGGCGGCGCGGCGGGTGCTCATCCCGCAGGAGGCGTACGTCTTCTCGGGCACCCTCGGCGAGAACCTGCGGTACCTGCGGGACGATCCGGTCGGCGACCGCGAGGTCCTGGCGGCGGCCGACGCCGTCGGCGCGGCCGCCCTCGTGCGGCGGCTGGGGGGCCTGGCCGCCCCCCTCGTCCCGGACGAACTCTCGGCGGGGGAGCGGCAACTGGTCGCGCTGGCGCGCGCGTACCTCTCGCCGGCGCCCGTGGTGATTCTCGACGAGGCGGCCTGCCACCTCGATCCGGCGGCCGAGGCGCGCGCGGAGCGCGCGTTCGCGGCGCGCCCCGGCGGCAGCCTGGTGGTCGTCGCCCACCGCGCGGGGTCCGCCCTGCGCGCGGATCGCGTGCTGGTGATGGACGGCCCCGGCACGGCGGCGGGTACGCACGCGGAGCTGCTGGCGCGCTCGGCGCTGTACCGGGACCTGATGGGCGCCGGCGGCTCAGACCCAGCCGGCGCACTGGGAGATGCGGATGGCGTCGACGCGGTTGCGGGCCCCGGTCTTGCGGGTGATGGCGGCCATGTAGTTGCGCACGGTGCCGTTCGACAGGTGCAGGCTGCGCGCGATCTCGCCGACGGAGGCGCCGCCGGCGGCCAGTGACAGCACGCTCAGCTCGCGGCGGGTCAGCGGGATCTCGGCCGCCTCGAGGAAGCCGAAGCCGAGCGTCTCGTCGATGTAGCGCTCGCCCTTCGCCACCCGCCGTATGCCCTCGACCAAGCGGTCGGGAGAAGCGTTTTTGCTCAGATACCCCAAGGCCCCCATCTCATAGGCCCGGCGCAGGGGCCCCGGGCGTCCGGCGGTCGCCAGGGCCAGCATCGCCCCCCAGGAATCCCCGCCGGTACATCGCTCGCCCCCCGCCCCCCTGACCTCGCCCCACCCCTCGCCCGCGTCGGGACTGTCCATGTCGGCCACGCACACGTCCGGCCGCAGGGCCCGCGAGGCGGCGACGGCGCCCTGCCACGACGCCGAGGACACTTCGAGGTCCGGCTCTCTGCCGACCCATGCCGCGAGGGCCGTGCGCAGAAGACAGGTGTCGTGTATCAGAAGGACGCGTGTCACGTTGCCTCTCCCGCTCCGTGTGCGAACCGCTAGGGCACGTCGGTAAATTCATACCGGCGGATCCGCCGCCGCGGGTGCTGTTACCCGCTACGCGGGGGGCGTAAGGGCGTGGGGAGAAGACCGTGTCCGCCCCGGCCGGGCGCCACGAGCGGGGCGGGGCCGCCACGAGCGGGTACGGGCGGGCACGAGCGGCGCGCGAGCGCCGCATGCCCCGCCGGTGCCTAGGGGGTGTCCGCGCCGGCCGGCGGCCCGGCCGCCGGGCCGATGAGCCCGCACACCGTCTCGATGTCGATCTTCACCTGGGCGATGGACGCCCGCCCCGACAGCCAGGTGATCAGCGCCGAGTGCCAGGTGTGCTCGATGACCCGCACCGCGGACAGCTGCTCCGGCCCGGCAGGCCCGGGCAGGCCCATCGCGTCGAGGATGATGGCCGTGGTCAGGCGCGAGACCATGTCGACCTCGGCGCTCACCGAGCGGTCGGCGAAGGTCAGGGCCCGCACCATCGCGTCGGCCAGGTGCGGCTCGCGCTGCATCGCGCGGAACGCCCGCATCAGGGTCTGGGCGACGCGCGCGGCCGGGTCGGGGTCGGTGGGCGGGCGCTTGCACAGGGTCGCGTGGAGCTGTCCCAGCTGGTCCTGCATGGTGGCCACCAGCAGATGGACCTTCGAGGGGAAGTAGCGGTAGAGCGTGCCGAGCGCGACGCCGGAGGACTCGGCCACCTCGCGCATCTGCACCGCGTCGAAGCCGCCGCGGCTGGCCAGCCGGGTCGTCGCCTGCAGGATCCGGCGACGCCGGGCCTCTTGACGTTCCGTCAGGGGCGAGCCGGACGCGGGGGTGGACGCCATCGACGCGACAGACGTCATGGCCGACTTGGATTCCGTCGTCATATGTCCCGTTCCATGGCGTTTCGTGAGACTCCATCGGGCGCCGCCCGCGCGGCTCCGGACGGCACAGCATGGCAGGGGTCGGGCCGTGGCGCGAATCACCTGGCAGGGCTCTTTCCCCTCCCTGACATCCCGGTAGATTCAAGCTTCCGACGACCCAGTCTGAAACTTGTTCTAGATTAGCGCGACCCGTTACGCTCCGGCGGAACAGCCAGCGAGAAGGAGGCCGGAGTGACCGCTGAGGCCACGGAGGCATCGCTCACGCGAGACGACAGCCTCCTGGACGAGGGCGGCAGCGGCGACGGCGACCGTCCGCTGCGCATCGCGTTGCTCACGTACAAGGGCAACCCCTTCTGCGGCGGTCAGGGCGTCTACGTACGCCACCTCTCGCGCGAACTCGCACGGCTCGGCCACAGCGTCGAGGTCATCGGCGCCCAGCCCTACCCGGTGCTGGACGACGAGGCCGACTCCGCCCCCGGCTCCCTGCGCCTGACCGAGCTGCCCAGCCTCGACCTCTACCGCCAGCCCGACCCCTTCCGCACGCCCCGGCGCGAGGAGTTCCGCGACTGGATCGACGCGCTGGAGGTCGGCACGATGTGGGCCGGCCGCTTCCCCGAGCCACTGACCTTCAGCCTGCGCGCCCGGCGCCATCTGGCCGCGCGCCGGGGGCAGTTCGACGTCATCCACGACAACCAGACCCTCGGCTACGGCCTCCTCGGCGGCCCCGGCGTCCTCGGCGCCCCGCTGGTCACCACCATCCACCACCCCATCACCGTCGACCGGCAGCTGGAGCTCGACGCCGCCGCGGACTGGAAGCGCCGCGCCGCCGTGCGCCGCTGGTACGCGTTCACCACGATGCAGAAACGTGTCGCCCGGCGGCTGCCGTCCGTGCTGACCGTCTCCGGCTCCTCCCGCCAGGAGATCGCCGAACACCTCGGGGTGCGGAACGACCGCATCCACGTCGTCCACATCGGCGCCGACACCGGCCTCTTCTCGCCGGATGCCGCCGTCCCGGAGAAGCCGGGCCGCATCGTCACCACCTCCAGCGCCGACGTGCCCCTCAAGGGCCTGGTGCACCTCATCGAGGCGCTGGCCAAGGTCCGCGTCGAGAACCCCGGCGCCCACCTGGTCGTCGTCGGCAAGCGCGCCGAGGACGGCCCGGTCGCCTCGGCGATCCGGCGCCACGGCCTCGAGGGCGCCGTCGAGTTCGTCAAGGGCATCAGCGACGCCGAGCTCGTCGACCTCGTCCGCTCGGCCCAGGTCGCCTGCGTGCCCTCCCTGTACGAGGGCTTCTCCCTGCCGGCCGCCGAGGCCATGGCCACGGGCACCCCGCTGGTGGCCACCACGGGCGGCGCCATCCCCGAGGTCGCCGGCCCCGACGGCGAGACCTGCCTGGCCGTGCCCCCGGGCGACTCCGACGCGCTGGCCGCCGCCCTGGGCCGGCTGCTCGGCGACGGCGACCTGCGGCGCCGGCTCGGCGCCGCGGGACGCGAGCGCGTCCTGGCCCGCTTCACCTGGCGCCAGGCCGCGATCGGCACGGCCGAGCACTACCGGCGGGCCATCGCCCGGCAGCGGGCCGCGGCCCGGCGGCCGGCGAGCAGGCGCGCGTAATGGCCCGCGCCACAGGCCCGTACCGGCGCACCACCGGCCCGTACCGGCCCGCCGACGACTTCCGCTCCGGGCGCCAGCCCGGACCCGGCCGCCCGCCGGCAGCGGGCGCCCACCGACCCACCCCGCCGGACGAAAGCAAACACCCGTGCTGACCGTCGATTTCTCCCGCTTCCCGCTCGCCGCAGGCGACCGCGTCCTCGATCTGGGGTGCGGCGCGGGGCGGCACGCCTTCGAGTGCTACCGGCGCGGCGCCCGGGTCGTCGCCCTCGACCGCAACGCCGAGGAGATCCGCGAGGTCGCCAAGTGGTTCGCCGCCATGAAGGAGGCCGGCGAGGCCCCCGAGGGCGCCACCGCCACGGCCATGGAGGGCGACGCCCTCGCCCTGCCGTTCCCCGACGACAGCTTCGACGTCGTCATCATCTCCGAGGTCATGGAGCACATCCCGGACGACAAGGGCGTGCTCGCCGAGATGGTGCGCGTCCTCAGGCCCGGCGGCCGCATAGCGATCACCGTCCCGCGCTACGGCCCGGAGAAGGTCTGCTGGGCGCTCAGCGACGCGTACCACGAGGTCGAGGGCGGCCACATCCGCATCTACAAGGCCGACGAGCTGCTGCGCAAGATGGAGGAGGCCGGCCTCAAGCCCTACGGCACCCACCACGCCCACGGCCTGCACAGCCCGTACTGGTGGCTCAAGTGCGCGTTCGGCGTCGACAACGACAAGGCGCTGCCCGTGCGCGCGTACCACAAGCTGCTGGTCTGGGACATCATGAAGAAGCCCGCCGCCACCCGCGTCGCCGAGCAGATCCTCAACCCCGTCATCGGCAAGAGCTTCGTGGCCTACGCCACCAAGCCCCAGCTGTCCGCGGGCGCGGCCGAGTGACCGCCTTCAGCCGGGGCCCCGGCCGCACCGAACGCCTCGTCCTGCCCGGCGTCCTCACCGCCGAGCAGGCCGCCCGCACCGTGGCCGGCATCGCCGCCGTCCAGCGCCCCGACGGCGCCATCCCGTGGTTCCGGGGCCACCACCTCGACCCCTGGGACCACGTCGAGGCCGCCATGGCCCTCGACGCCGCCGGCGAGCACGCCCGCGCCGAGGCCGCCTACCGCTGGCTCGCCGACCACCAGAACCCGGACGGCTCGTGGTACGCCGCGTACGCCGACGGCGACGCCGACGCGCCCACCGACCTCTCCCGCGAGACCAACTTCGTCGCCTACGTCGCCGTCGGCGTCTGGCACCACTACCTCTCCACCGGCGACGACGCCTTCCTCGACCGCATGTGGCCGACCGTCTACGCCGCCGTCGAGTTCGTCCTGGCCCTCCAGCAGCCCGGCGGCCAGATCGGCTGGAAGCGGGAGTCGCCCGAGGACGGCGGCCGCGACGTCGCCGACGCCCTGCTGACCGGCTCCTCCTCCATCCACCAGGCCCTGCGCTGCGCCCTGGCCATCGCCGAGCACCGCGAGGAGCCCCAGCCGGACTGGGAGCTGGCGGTGGGCCTGCTGGGCCACGCGATACGCCACCACCCCGAGCGGTTCCTGGACAAGAGCCGCTACTCCATGGACTGGTACTACCCCGTCCTCGGCGGCGCCCTGACCGGCCCGGCGGCCAAGGAGCGCATCGAGCAGCACTGGGACGACTTCGTCGTCCCCGGCCTCGGCGTCCGCTGCGTGCTGCCCAACCCCTGGGTGACGGGCGGCGAGAGCTGCGAACTGGCCCTCGCGCTGTGGGTGATGGGCGAGTCCGACCGGGCCGTGGAGATCCTCCAGTGGATCCAGCACCTGCGTGCCGAGAACGGCATGTACTGGACGGGCTACGTCTTCGAGGACGAGGCCGTCTGGCCGGAGGAGCTCACCACCTGGACGGCCGGCTCCCTGCTGCTGGCCGTGGCGGCGCTCGGCGGCGACGAGGCGACCACCGCCGTCTTCGGCGGCGAGCGGCTGCCGGCCGGCCTGGAGCCGGAGTGCGCGTGCGGGGGATCGGGCCAGGGGCCCTCGGCCTGCCGCCGGTGACGCGCCCACGGGGGGCGGCCCGGCGGTGGGGCGTAAATCACCCGCCACCCCGCTCCCCGTAAATCTAAGGTGACGTCATGAGCCTTTTGAGCCACGACCGTTACTGCCAAGAGATCATCACTCAGAACGACCTGGTGCGGGCGGCGCTGCGCGGCGCGGACCTCTCCGCGACCGTTCCGACCTGCCCCGACTGGACGATCGCCCAGCTCGCGGTGCACCTCTCCGGCGCCCACCGCGGCGTCGCGGAGAGGGTGCGCAACCGCGACACCGAATTCATCGTGCCGAAGGGCGTGCCCGGCGTCGAGGGCGCCGAGTCCTTCGACGCCGCCGGGCTCGACGCCTGGCTCGCCGAGGGCGCGCAGATGGTGGCGGAGGCCCTGGCCGAGGCCGGGCCGGACGTCGACGTGTGGACCTTCGGGCGCGAGCAGAAGACCTCCTTCTGGGCGCGCCGGATGACGCACGAGACGGTGATGCACCGGGCCGACGCCTTCGCGGCCGTCGGCGCCGACTACACGGTCGACGCGGACGTCGCCGCCGACTGCCTCGACGAGTGGCTCGAGATCATCACCGCCCCGCAGGTCCTCGCGTTCAAGCCGGCGCTGGCCGAGCTGGCGGGCCCCGGCCGCACGCTGCACCTGCACGCCACGGACACGGACCCCGCCGTGAACGCGGAGTGGCTCATCGACTCCACCACCTCCCCCCTCACCTGGCGCCGGGCGCACGAGAAGGCCGCCGTCGCCGTGCGCGGCCCGATGAGCGACATCCTGCGGGTCCTCTACCGCCGCCTGCCGGCCGACAGCCCCGGCGTCGAGATCGTCGGCGACCGCTCGGTCCTCGACGTGTGGCTGGAGAAGGCCGCCTTCTGACGCCCGTGGCCGCGGCCGCTTCCGGCGCGTTCCCTACGCGTTGAGCTCGGCCAGCACGCGCAGGGTGGCGGGGTCCGGCGCCGTGACGAGGAGATCGGTGACCGGGCCCGCGCGCCACAGCTCCAGGCGCTCGGCGAGGCGTTCGCGCGGGCCGACGAGGGAGATCTCGTCGGCGAAGGCGTCCGGCACGGCCTCGACGGCCTCGCTCCGGCGCCCGGCCAGGAAGAGCTCCTGGACCCGGCGGGCCTCGCTCTCGTACCCCATGCGTCCCATCAGGTCGGCGTGGAAGTTGCGGGCGGCGTGGCCCATGCCGCCGATGTAGAGGGCGAGCATCGTCTTCACCGGCAGCAGGCCCTCGGCCGGGTCCGCGCACAGGTGCGCCTGGACCATGGGGGCCACCATGAAGCCCTCGGGCGTGCCCGCCAGCGCCTTCGCGTACAGCTCCGTACGCGTCGGCGACCAGTACAGCGGCAGCCAGCCGTCCGCGATGCGCGCGGTCTGGGCGACGTTGCGGGGGCCCTCGGCGCCGAGCAGGAGGGGCAGGCCGGGGCGCAGGGGGTGGGTGATGGACCGCAGCGGCTTGCCCAGCCCGCTCGCGCCGGGACCGGCGTAGGGCAGCGGGTGGAAGCGGCCGTCGAGGGTCACGGGCGCCTCGCGCCGCAGCACCTGACGGACGATGTCCACGTACTCCCGGGTCGCCGTCAGCGGGCTCTGCGGGAACGGGCGTCCGTACCAGCCCTCCACGACCTGCGGGCCCGACAGGCCGAGCCCGAGCATCATCCGGCCGCCGGATAGGTGGTCGAGGGTGAGCGCGTGCATGGCCGTGGCGGTGGGGGAGCGGGCCGCCATCTGGGCCACCGCCGTGCCGAGCGCGATGCGGCCGGTGTGGGCGGCGATCCAGGTCAGCGGGGTGAAGGCGTCGGAGCCCCAGGACTCGGAGGTCCACACGGAGTGGTAGCCGAGCCGTTCGGCCTCCTGCGCGAGGGCCAGGTGGCGGGCGTCGGGCCGGCGGCCCCAGTAGCCGAGGGCGAGACCGAGCCGCATGGCGGACCTCCGTCCGTAGCTGACTTACAGTCAGATGACGGGACCGTAGGCCCGCCCCGCCCGCCCCGGCAAGGGGGCGGGAACGACGGCGGCCCGCCGGGATGAACCCGGCGGGCCGCCGTACGGGAAGCGGGGCGTCGCTCAGCCGCGCTGAATGCCCGTGGTGTCCTGCAGGACGCCGCGACGGCCGTCCTGCGTCTGCGCGACGAGCGCCGGACCGCGCTGGTCCACCGCCAGGTACCACGTGCCGGGCGCGAGCTCGGCGATCGGGGAGGCAGAGCCGTCCTCCGCGTAGAGGGGACGGTTCACCGGCACCGCGAACCAGAACGGAGTGAAGTCGCCACCGGCCGCCGCGGGCTGGCCCGCGGCCTCCGGCTGCGGGGCGGGAGCGGCGGCGCCGCCGTCCGCCTGCGGCTGGACCTGCGTCGGGCCGGGCTGGCCCGGCTGGGCGCCGTACGGCTGGGGAGCCTGCGCGCCGTACGGGGACGGGGCGCCGGGCTGCTGCATGCCGGGCTGGCCGGGGTAGCCGTAGCCCTGCTGCGGGGCGCCGTACGGGGACGGGGCCTGCGGGGCGGCCATCAGCGGGGCCTTGAGCGCCGGGGTGCGCGGGGTGAGCACGGCCACCGCGGCCAGCACCAGGTTGGCGATCAGCGCCAGGATCTGGCCGACGCCCGGCGAGACGGCGTCCACGTCCGGACCGCCGAAGATCGTCCACAGCGAGGACCACGCGGCCGACACGGCGAGGACGGTGCCCCACTGGTCGAGGCCGAGGCCCATGACCTTGCGACCCTCGGGCTGGAAGCGCGCGGCGACGATCAGCGCGGCGGCGACGATCCCGGCGAGGAAGATCGACGGCAGTACGGGGAAGAGTTCAGGCTTCCAGCCGGTCGGCTCCTTGGGGCAGCCGATCGAGTTCTGCCCGCAGTCGTACGAGCGGAAGCTGAGGAACGAGGCGATGAACAGCAACACCGCTGCTCCGATCACCCCGCCGTCGCCTCGAGTGAGGGAGCGGATGTTCACCTAAAATCCTTTGTCAGTGCTGTCAGTAATCGTCGCTGTCGCCGGACGCGAGATGCCGGGGCGCGCGGGCGCGGGGGTGGCGGCCACCCATCGTACGGTGAACCTATCGCCTGGGCGGCCTGGGCGTCCTCTTCGTATCACCCTCGTGACACGGCCGTGGCCTGCCGGTACTTACCCGCGCAGGAAGTCCGTAATGCCGTTCGCGATCCCTTGCGCCGCCTTTTCGCGCCATGTCTCGTCGGTGAGCTGCGCGGCGTCCTGCGCGTCACGCATATTGCCGCATTCGATGAAAACCTTGGGAATCGTCGAGAGGTTGAGCCCGCCCAGATCACCGCGCGTGTCGAGTCCGGTGCCCTCACCGATGTAATTGGAGGGCGCGCTTCCGGTTGACTCGAGGAACTTCCCCGCGACCCGCGCCCCCAACTCCTTCGACGGGCCGGTGATGGCGGAGGTGTCCGCCGCGCCACCGTGCACGGATGCGGGCAGGATCACATGGAACCCGCGCTGGCCGGGGCCGGCGCCGTCCGCGTGGATGGACACGGCGGCATCGCCGTGCGCCTTGTTGCCGATGTCCGCCCGCTCGGTCACGCACGGCCCGAACGGCCGGTCGCCGTCGTGCGTCAGCACGACCGTGGCGCCGCGCTCCCGCAGGATCGACCGGAGCCGGTGCGCGACGTCGAGGCTGAAGGCCGCCTCGGTGTAACCGGAGTTGGTCTCGGTGCCGGTGGTGTCGCACTCCTTGTGGCCGGTGCCGATGTCGACCTGACGGTTGATCTCGGCGGTGTGCTCGTTGTTGCGGGAGTTGTGGCCCGGGTCGACGACGACCACCTTGCCCTTGAGCGGGCCGTCGCCGGCGGGAGCGTCGGCCGCCCCGGCCGGGGGGACGGGCGAGGCGGACGCGGACGCCGCGGCGGACGGCGCCTGCGACGCCTCCTGCCCCTGGTCCGAACGCGGTTGCGGCGTACGGTCCGCGGCGCCGGCCGAGGACGCGCCGGCGGCCGGCGCGGGGCCGCCCTTGCCGCCCGCGCCCTGCGCCCTGTCCTGCGCGCCGCCGTCCGAGCAGCCCGCCAGGCAGGCGGCCAGGAACAGCGCCGCCGCCCCGGCGGCGAGACGCCGGGTCATGTGGGTACTGCTGCCGTGGGACACGCGGGCGAGCCTAGCGTCGCCGCTCAGGATCCGAGACCCGTACGCCGCAGTACGCGCAGCGAGTGCGTCACGGAGACCTCGGTGAACGCCCCGGACTCCAGCGCCCGCAGGTACACGCGGTACGGGGCCTGGCCGCCGTCGGCGGGGTCGGGGAACACGTCGTGGATGACCAGCAGCCCCTCCGGCGCCACGTGCGGCGCCCACCCCTCGTAGTCGGCGTTCGCGTGCTCGTCGGTGTGCCCGCCGTCGATGAACACCAGCCCCAGCGGCGCCCGCCACACCGAGGCGGCCTGCGGGGAGCGCCCCACGACGGCGATGACGTGGTCCTCGAGCCCCGCCCGGTACAGCGTCCGGCGGAACGTCGGCAGCGTGTCCATCCGCCCCACGCCCGGCGCGTCGTCCACGACCGACGGGTCGTGGTACTCCCACCCCGGCTGCTGCTCCTCGCTGCCGCGGTGGTGGTCGACGGTCACGGCCACGGTCCCGGCCGCCCGGGCGGCGTCGGCCAGCAGGATCGTCGACCGCCCGCAGTACGTCCCCACCTCCAGCAGCGGCAGCCCGAGCCGCCCCGCCTCCTCGGCGGCGGCATGGAGGGCCAGCCCCTCGTCCAGCGGCATGAACCCCTTCGCCGCCTCGAAGGCGGCGAGTATCTCGGGCTTGGGCGCCATGGTCGTCCCCGTCCTGCACGTGCGTCGGCTGTGGCTTGGGCAGGACACATGCTGCCGTACGGGCCCCGGAGGGCCGTGGGCGGGGCGGGGGAGCCCTACAGCCACCCGTTCTGCCGGGCCGCCCGCACCGCCTCCATGCGGTTGCGGGTGCAGGTCTTGCCGATGGCCGCCGACAGGTAGTTGCGCACGGTCGCGGGGGACAGGTGGACCCTGGCCGCGATGTCGGCGACGGTCGCGCCGTCCACCGCCGCGGCGAGGACGTCGCGTTCGCGCTGGGTCAGCGGGTTGGGGCCGGCGCTCAGGGCGGCGGCCGCCAGGGCCGGGTCGATGACGCGTTCGCCGGCCAGGACGCGGCGGATCGCGGCCGCCAGGTCCTCGACCGGGCCGTCCTTGACCAGGAAGCCCGAGGCGCCCGCCTCCATCGCGCGGCGCAGGTAGCCGGGGCGGCCGAACGTGGTGAGGATCAGGACGCGGCAGCCGGGGAGCCGCGTGCGCAGGTCGGCGGCGGCGTCGAGGCCGCTGCGGCCGGGGAGTTCGATGTCGAGGAGGGCGATGTCCGGGCGGACCTCGAGGGCCTTGGGGAGGATCTCGTCTCCGTCGCCCACCTGGGCGACGATCTCCAGGTCCTCCTCCAGGCCCAGCAGCAGCGCCAGCGCGCCCCGCATCATCCCCTGGTCCTCGGCCAGCAACACCCTGGTCAGCTCGCTGTTCACGCGGCCCGCCCCTCCTCGTCGTTGTCGTCCACCGGAAGTTCGGCCACGAGCCGGAACCCGCGCCGTCCGTCGGGGCCGGAGGTCAGGGAGCCGCCCGCGGCGGCCAGTCGCTCCGTCAGGCCCTTGAGACCGTTGCCCCCCGCACCGGCCGCCCCCGGTGCCGACCCTACGCCGCGGCCGTCGTCGGTGATCTCCAGGTGCACGCGGTCCGGTTCGCCCCGCACCTCGATCGCGCACCGCGCCGCCCCGCTGTGCCGTACGACGTTGGTCACCCCCTCGCGCACCACCCACCCCAGCAGTGCCGCCGTCTGCGGCGGCAGCACGGGTCCCGACTGGCGGATGTCCACCGTGACGCCGGACGCGTCGAGCACCGAACGGGCGCTCTCCAGCTCGGTCGTCAGGCCGCCGGCCCGGTAGCCGGTCACCGCCTCGCGTATCTCGGTCAGCGCCTGCCGGCCCACCGCCTCGATGTCGGCGGCCTGGCCGAGCGCCGCGTCCAGGTCGCGCGGCGCGAGCCGGCGCACCGCCTCCGCCTTCACCACGATCACGGACATGGTGTGGCCGAGCAGGTCGTGCAGGTCGCGGGAGAAGCGGAGCCGTTCGCGTTCGACGGCGGCCCGCGCCAGCTCCTCCCGGGTGGCGCGCAGTTCGGTGACCGTCTCGGACAGCCGCAGGACGGTCGCGGTCACCAGGCCGGACAGGATCGTCCCGTAGCCGGTGCCCATCGAGTCCTCCCAGCTGCCGTGGAAGCCGGCGATGACCCCGGACGACCCGGCGAAGCCGAGCACGGTGAGGCCGAGCAGGCGTTGGTCGCGCAGGCGTTCGCCGCGCAGGACGACACCGGCGGCGAGCGAGAGGACGGGGAAGCACAGCAGCCAGTCGCCGCCGTAGCCGATGGTCAGGGCATAGGTGACGGCGGCGAGGCCGAGCAGGAGCAGGCGGGGCGTGCGCGTGGTCAGACGGTCGCGGTCCAGGCCGAACCAGACCGTGGCGATGTAGAGGCCGGCGAACGCGACGACACCGGCCCCGCCGAGCCACGGCAGCGGCAGTTCGCCGCACACGAGGTCCTGCACATCGCCGGCGATCATGAACAGCCAGGGCACGAAGGCGTACTTGCCCGGTGGCCTGTGGCGTGCGGCGTCGTCCTCGGCGGTGCCCCGCCCCTGCCTCTTTCCCATGCGGGAAATCCTAGGAACCCGCGCGGGGTGCGATCAGAAGCGAATGTCCCTGGCCATCCGTGACATTTGTCTTCCCCCGCCACCGGAGATCGGCTATACACGGGGCCGTAGAACGCGTTCTAGTCGTCGGTCAGACAGGAGCACACCCCTCCATGCCCATCGACCCCGCCAGGGCCACCAGCGCCGCGCCGCGGACCGTCCCCCTCGCCTGGGACCACAAGGACGTCCTGCTCTACCACCTCGGCATCGGCGCCGGCACCCCCGCCACCGACCCCGACGAGCTGCGCTACACCCTGGAGAGCCGGCTGCACGTGCTGCCCTCCTTCGCGACCGTCGCCGGCGGCGGCATGGCCCTGGCCGGCGGCCTGACCGCGCCCGGCATCGACGTCGACCTCGCCGCCGTGCTGCACGGCGGCCAGGCCGTCACCGTCCACCGGCCCCTTCCCGTCCGGGCCACGGACGCCACCCAGACCTCGCGCGTGGAGGCCGTGTACGACAAGGGCAAGGCCGCCGTCATCGTGCTGCGCGCGGACGTCGCCGACCCCGACGGGCCCCTGTGGACGTGCGTCAGCCAGATCTTCGTCAAGGGCGAGGGCGGCTTCGGCGGCGAGCGGGGCCCCGCGGGCGGCCAGGAGCGGACGCCGGCCCCCACCACGCCCCCCGACGCCACCGCCGACCGTCCCCTCCGCGAGGACCAGGCCCTCCTCTACCGCCTCTCCGGCGACTGGAACCCCCTGCACGCCGACCCCGGCTTCGCCCGCCGCGCCGGCTTCGAGAAGCCGATCCTGCACGGCCTGTGCTCCTACGGCATCGCCCTCAAGGCGGTCGTCGACACCGTCCTCGGCGGGGACGTCGCCCGCGTGCGCGCGTACTCCACCCGCTTCGCCGGCGTCGTGTACCCCGGCGAGACCCTGCGGGTGCGGATGTGGCGCGACGCCCCCGGGCCGGGCCGGATCCAGCTGACCGCCACCGCCGTCGAGCGCGAGGACGCGCCGGTGCTGACCGACACCGTCGTCGCGTACGCGTAACCGTCCCAGGACCCCGCGAAGGGAGCTCCGCCATGCGCGCCGCCGTACAGCACAAGACAGGGCAGGAGTCGCTCGACGTCCTCGACGACGTCGAAGCCGTCGGCTTCGGCCCCGGCAAGGTCAGGATCCGCGTGCGAGCCGCCGGACTGTGCCATTCCGACCTCTCCGCGATGTCCGGCGTCCTCCCGCAGAACGCCCCCTTCGTCCCCGGGCACGAGGGCGCGGGAGTCGTCACCGAGGCCGGCCCGGGCGTCACCGAGGCCACGGGCCTCAAGCAGGGCGACCGCGTCCTCGTCTGCTGGCTGCCGCCCTGCGGGAGCTGCGCCTCCTGCAGGCGCGGCCAGGGCCAGCTCTGCCTCGCCTCGCTCCGCAACTCCGGCGTCCCCAACTTCCGGCGCCGCACCACCGACCTCTACGGCTTCGCCGGCACCGGCACCTTCGCCGAGGAGGTCGTCGTGGACGCCAACTGCGCCGTGCCGATCCCCGACGACGTGCCCTACGAGGTCGCCGCCCTCATCGGCTGCGGCGTCACCACCGGCCTCGGCGCGGCGCTCAACACCGCGCGGGTGGCGCCCGGTTCCACGGTCGCGGTCATCGGCTGCGGCGGCGTCGGCGTCTCCGTCATCCAGGGCGCCCGCGTCTGCGGCGCCGCGCAGATCGTCGCCGTCGACCCCGTGGAGGCGCGCCGCGAGGCCGCCCTGCGCTTCGGGGCGACCGAGGCCGTCGCCCCGGAGGGCCTGGCCGACGCCCGCCTCAAGGTCACCGGCCGGGAGGGCTTCGACTACGTCTTCGAGGTCGTCGGAAAGTCCGTCACCGCCCGCACCGCCTACGAGGCCACCCGCCGCGGCGGCACCCTGTGCATCGTCGGAGCCGGGGCCCTGGACGACCACCTGAGCCTCAACATGTTCGAGCTGTTCTTCGACGAGAAGAAGATCCTGCCGTCCCTCTACGGCGGCGGCGACGTGCTGCGCTCGTACGAACGCGCCATCGCCCTGTGGCGGGCCGGCCGCGTCGACCTCGAGGGCCTGATCACCCATCGCGTCCCGCTCGCCCGCATCAACGACGCCATCGAGCAGATGCGCACGGGCGAGGCGCTGCGGACCTGGGTGACCATGTGATGGCGCCTCCCGCGGCATCCACCACGGCCTCCGCCGCCTCCGCGACCCTGCACGGCCGGACGGCCGTCGTCACCGGCGCCGGGCGCGGCCTCGGCCGGGCCGAGGCCCTCGAGCTCGCCCGCCTGGGGGCCGCCGTCGTCGTCAACGACCTCGGCCGGCCCGGCCGCGACGGCTCCGGCGAGGCCTCGCCCGGCCCCGCCGAAGCGGTCGCCGGGGAGATCCGGGCGGCGGGCGGCCGGGCCGTCGCCCACGTCGGCGACGTCGCCGACTTCGAGCAGGCCCGCGCCCTGGTCCGCACGGCCGTCGACACGTACGGCTCCCTCGACATCCTGGTCAACAACGCCGGCATCCTGCGCGACCGCATGGTCTTCTCCATGACCGAGGAGGAGTGGGACACGGTCATCCGCGTGCACCTCAAGGGCCACTTCAACACGACGCGCTTCGCGGCGGAGCACTGGCGGCAGTGCTCCAAGGCGGCCGGGGGACCGGTGTACGGACGGATCGTCAACACCGCCTCGGAGGCGTTCCTGGCCGGTTCGGCCGGACAGCCGAACTACGCGGCGGCCAAGGGCGGCATCGTCGGCCTCACCACGTCCACGGCGCACGCGCTGCGCAAGTACGGGGTGACGGTGAACGCGATCTGTCCGCGGGCGCGGACGCGGATGACCGAGGACGTCTTCGCCGCCGTCCCAGCGGACGGCGGGAAGGACCCGCTCGCGCCCGAGCACGTCTCCCCGCTGGTGGCCTACCTCGCGTCGCCGCCGGCGGCGGGGGTGAGCGGGCAGGTGTTCGTGGTGCACGGCGGGATGGTGGCCGTCATGGAGCGGCCGAGGGTGGCGGCGCGGTTCGACACGGCCGGGGAGGCCTTCGGCGTGGCGGAGCTGGCGGCCGTACTGACCCCTTATTACGCGGCGCGGGGGCGGGGCGAGGGGTTCGCGTCCCCGGAGGTGCTCAGACTCGAACGCCGGGCGGGCTCGTAGGAGAGCCCGCCCGGCGTCCGGGACGGTCGTTCAACGGTGTTCAACTGTCGTGCGACGGTCGTGAGGAACGGTCAGCCTGCGTCGGCGCGGCGGTGCTTGCCGTGGGCGGGGGCGCGGTTCTCGTCCGGGGCGGCCGGACCGCGGTGCCTGCCGGTGCCGGCGGATGCGGCCTGGGCGGACGCCTCGAGGGGACGCGCCTCGGTCGTGTCGGTTCGGGCATCGGGCATGGGGAAAGTCACTCCGTGGGATGTGGATGCGTGCTCTGCGCGTCGGGGCCACGGCAGTGGCGCACGGCGTCACAGACATCACCAGACGTCAACACGCTTTCCACGCGCGACCGTTCCGCTCACCTCGGTTCACCCGGGTGCCCGTCCGGTACAGCTGCGCGACCCCCGGCCGAGTCTAACGGGACCTTGATCAACGAGCCACCCGCACCCGAGCGCGTGTCCGCCATGTCCCCCGTTATGACGTACGGGCGCAGGGCGCCTGCTGCAACGGCACCGGCCGGGGCGCCGGAACGTCCGGCTCGTCCTCGTCCGGGGCCGCGGCGCCCTCGCGCGCGTCGTCCCTGCGGTCCTCGGCCGGCACCACCACGGCGCCGTCCTCCGACGGCCGCAGCCGGGCCAGCCCGCAGGGCACGCCGGGCGCGACGAACGGCAGCCGCAGCTCGCCGTCCGCCGTCCACAGCCCCGCGCCCGCCAGCCACCCCGCCGGTCCCTGGAACTGCCGCAGCCGCTTCTTCGCCGGCCGCCACACCCCCACCCAGCTGCCCGCGGCCCGGTCGACCCGGAACGCCACCGAGCAGTCCTCCGGCGACAGCCCCTGGCCCGGCTGGGCGGCGAACGGCGTCAGCGAGGCATCCGGCAGCAGCAGGCACTCCGGGAAGCGCACCGGCCGGGCCGACCCGAGCACGCCCCACCCCAGCCGGTCGTCGCCGGGCGCGTCGGACCGTACGACCAGCAGGCCGCTGTCCGGCTCGGCCAGCAGCAGCCGGTCGTTGCTCTTCTCCGTGATCTGCAGCAGCGGGCTGGTCTCCCCGCCCCGGCCCAGGTCGACGACGACGGCCTTGGTCAGGCCCTCCAGCTCCCGGTCGAGCGCCAGCAGCCGGCCCGACCGATCCAGCCACGCCCCGCCCTCGCAGCGCCCCGGCACCGTCGCCAGCAGCTCCGGCCCGCTCACCCCGCCGTAGACGAGCCAGAGCGTGGTCTGCTCCTCGCCGTGCACGAGCGCGTAGGCCGACGAGCCGTCGGGCGCGGGCGGCAGGAGGGACAGGTACGGGCACTCGATCGCGCCCAGCGGCAGCTCGCCGGTGCCGGAGCCGGCCGGGTAGAGCAGGGAGAGGGCGTACCGCTCGGCCACCCGGCGGCGGATCAGCACCCGGCCGTCGGACAGCGGCAGCACCTCGCTGTCCGGCTCCTCGGGCTGGCCGCCGGGCAGGGACACGGCGTAGGGCTCGGGCCCGTCGAGGGTCCAGCGCTCGGGGAACCAGCCGTCGGTGCCGTGGCCGAGGGCCAGCCAGGCTGCGTACGAGCCGTCGACAGTGACCGTGAACGCCGTACGTCTCATGTCCACCGGCGACGCACCCCGGGAAGTGCCTTGCGGGGCGCTCTGGGTGCCATGGGGAGCACAGACCGTCATGAGAAACGTCACCTCCGGCACTGAACGTAGTTATCGCGCCTGCGGCTCAACCCTCCGACGCTCGCCGCTTCACGCGTACGGGTGGCGGTTTCGGGGTTCGGCCATTGCGCGGGGGCCGGTTGTGCTGCGCGAGGGCCACATGTTTAAAGTGCGACTAAGGCAAGGCGAACCTAAGTGGCGCGAAATGTGGCTGACCGGCGCTCTTGACTCCGCCTTGACCACCACCCCCACCACTGCACCACCCCCTGGAGTACCCGATGACCCTCCGCCGCCGCGGCACCGCCGCCGCAGCCCTGTCCCTGGCCGCCGCGCTCTCCCTCGCCGCCTGCGGCTCGTCCGGCGACGCGGACGACAAGGCCGGCAAGGACGGCGGCGCGGGCTCGCAGTCCGTGGCGCAGGGCGGCAAGGACTTCGGGAAGGCCGCCGAGGAGACCGCGAAGCTGGGCACCGACGCGAAGCCCGGGCAGTTCCCGCGCACCGTCACCCACGCCCTCGGCAGGACCGAGATCAAGGAAGCGCCCAAGCGCGTCGTCGTCCTGGACGTCGGCGAGCTCGACAACGTCGTCTCCCTCGGCATCAAGCCCGTCGGCTGGGCCCCCAGCGAGGGCAGCCAGGAGATCCCCGAGTACCTGAAGAAGGACGTCGGCGAGCCCAAGAGCGTCGGCACCATCAACAACCTCAACCTCGAGGCGATCAACGAGCTCAAGCCCGACCTGATCCTGGGCAGCAAGCTGCGCGCGGAGAAGAACTACAAGGACCTCTCCAAGATCGCCCCGACCGTCTTCTCCATCCGCCCCGGCTTCACGTGGAAGGAGAACTACCTCCTCAACGCAGCCGCCCTGGACAAGACGGCCGAGGCGAAGAAGCAGCTCGAGGCCTACGAGGCCAAGGCGAAGAAGCTCGGCGCCGACCTCGGCGAGAAGAAGCCGACCATCAGCATGGTGCGCTACCTGCCGCAGTTCACCCGTCTGTACGCCCAGCAGTCCTTCATCGGCACCATCCTCAAGGACGCCGGCCTGCCCCGCCCGAAGATCCAGCAGGCCGACAAGCTCGCCGTCGAGATCAGCCCCGAGAACATCGACAAGGCCGACGGCGACTGGATCTTCACCGGCGTCTACGGCGACCCGGACAAGACCAAGCAGAACGCCGCCGAGGACAACCCGCTGTGGAAGAACCTCAAGGCGGTCAAGGACGGCCACGCCAAGCCCGTCAAGGACGAGACCTGGTACCTCGGCCTCGGCGTCACCGCCGCGAACAGCGTCCTGGACGACCTCCGCGGCTTCCTGGTGAAGTGATCCGCGGCTTCCTCGTGAAGTAGGGGAGCAAGCGTCAGCGAACGGCGGGCACGGAGGAAGGTAGCCTTTCCTCCGTGCCCGTACTGTCTGAAGTCATCGCCGCCCTCGAAGCCCTCTGGCCCCCGGAGCGGGCCGAGCAGTGGGACGCCGTCGGTACGGTCTGCGGCGACCCCGAGGCCGAGGTCGGCCGGGTCCTGTTCGCCGTCGACCCCGTGCAGGAAGTCGTCGACGAGGCCGTACGGCTCGGCGCCGACCTGCTCGTCACCCATCACCCCCTCTACCTGCGCGGTACGACGACGGTCTCGGCCGGCACCTTCAAGGGCCGCGCCGTGCACACCCTCATCAAGAACGACATCGCCCTGCACGTCGCGCACACCAACGCCGACAGCGCCGACCCCGGCGTCTCCGACGCCCTCGCCGGCGCCCTCGACCTGCGCGTCACCGGCCCCCTCGTGCCCGACCCGGCCGACGCCTCCGGCCGCCGCGGCCTGGGCCGGCTGTGCGAGCTCGACCCGCCGATGAGCCTGGCCGAGTTCGCCGAGCGCGCCGCCAAGCGCCTGCCCGCGACCGCCCAGGGCATCCGCGTCGCCGGCGACCCCGGGCGCACCATCCGCACGGTCGCCGTCTGCGGCGGCTCCGGAGACTCCCTCTTCGACCAGGTGCGCGCCGCCGGCGTCGACGCCTACGTCACCGCCGACCTGCGCCACCACCCGGCCTCCGAGGCGCGGGCGCACAGCCCGCTCGCCCTGGTCGACGCCGCGCACTGGGCCACCGAATGGCCCTGGACCGAGCAGGCCGCCGCCCAGCTCGACGAGATTTCCGACCGTCACGGCTGGGGCCTGCGCACCCACGTCTCGCGCACGGTCACCGACCCCTGGACCGCCCACGCGGCGTCGTCCTCCCCCAACCACCACTAAACAGGAGCCTCCACTGAACGCCGCGCCCGCCGACCAGATCCGTCTTCTCGATCTCCAGGCCCTCGACGTCCGCCTGACGCAGCTCGCCCACAAGCGCAAGAGCCTGCCCGAGCACGCCGAGATCGCCTCCCTCGAGGGCGACCTCACCCAGCACCGCGACCTGCTCGTCGCCGCGCAGACCGAGGAGAGCGACTGCGCCCGCGAGCAGACCAAGGCCGAGCAGGACGTCGACCAGGTCCGCCAGCGCGCCGCCCGTGACCAGCAGCGCCTGGACTCCGGCGCCGGCATGTCCCCCAAGGACCTGGAGAACCTCCAGCACGAGGTCGCCTCCCTCGCCAAGCGCCAGGGCGACCTGGAGGACGTCGTCCTCGAGGTCATGGAGCGCCGCGAGGCCGCCCAGGAGCGCGTGGCCGAGCTGACCGGCCGCGTGGAGTCCGTGCAGGCCAAGGTCGACGACGCCGTCGCGCGCCGCGACGCCGCCACCGCCGGCCTCGACGCCGAGACCGCCACCGCCACCAAGGAGCGCGAGCTCGTCGCCGCCTCCATCCCGGCCGACCTCCTCAAGCTCTACGACAAGCTGCGCGCCCAGTCCGGCGGCGTCGGCGCCGCCCGCCTCTACCAGCGCCGCTGCGAGGGCTGCCGCCTGGAGCTGAACATCACCGAGCTGAACGAGGTGCGCGCGGCCGCCACGGACGCCGTGGTGCGCTGCGAGAACTGCCGCCGCATCCTGGTCCGTACGCCCGAGTCCGGCCTCTAAGCCGCGATGGCGAATCGCTTCATCGTCGAGGCGGACGGCGGTTCCCGGGGCAACCCGGGGCCCGCCGGCTACGGCGCGGTGGTCCTCGACGCCGCGACGGGCGAGGCGCTGGCCGAAGCGGCCGCCCACATCGGCACGGCGACGAACAACGTCGCCGAGTACAAGGGACTCATCGCCGGGCTCGAGGCCGCCAGGGCCCTCGACCCGGAGGCCGTCGTCCAGGTCCGCATGGACTCCAAGCTCGTCGTCGAGCAGATGTCCGGGCGCTGGAAGATCAAGCACCCGGACATGAAGCCGCTGGCCGCGCAGGCCCAGCGCGTCTTCCCGGCGGACCGGGTGACGTACGAGTGGATCCCGCGCGAGAAGAACAAGCACGCGGACCGGCTGGCCAACGAGGCCATGGACGCCGCCAAGGCGGGCCGGCAGTGGGAGCCGGGCGCCTCGGCCGCGGGCCTGGCCGTCGCGGCACGGACGGCCGTCCCGGCCGCCGAGCCGCTGGAGGAGCCGAAGGCCGTGCCCGTCGGGTGGGGAGCCGCGGCGGACCTCGGCGCGCCCACCACCTTCGTCCTGCTGCGCCACGGCGAGACCGCGCTGACGCCGCAGAAGCGTTTCTCCGGTAGCGGGGGCACGGACCCCGAGCTGTCGGAGGCCGGCCGTCGCCAGGCCGAGGCCGTGGCGGCGGCGCTCGCCGCACGCGGCACCATCCAGGCGATCGTCAGCTCGCCGATGCGGCGCACCCGGCAGACGGCCGAGGCAGTGGCCAAGGCCCTCGGCCTCGAGGTCCGGATCGACGAGGGCCTGCGCGAGGCCGACTTCGGCGCGTGGGAGGGCCTGACCTTCGCCGAGGTCAAGGAGCGCCACCCCGAGGACCTGGACGCCTGGCTGGCCTCGTCCAAGGCGGCGCCCACCGGCGGCGGCGAGAGCTTCGCGGCCGTGGCACGGCGCATGGCCGTCTCCCGCGACAAGCTGCTGGCCCGGTACGCGGGCCGTACGGTGCTGCTGGTGACGCATGTGACGCCGGTCAAGACGCTGGTCCGGCTCGCGCTGGGCGCGCCGCCGGAGTCGCTGTTCCGCATGGAGCTGTCGGCGGCGTCGCTGTCGGCGGTGGCCTACTACGCGGACGGCAACGCCTCGGTGCGGCTGCTGAACGACACCGCCCACCTGCGGTAGCGCCCGCCGCTCGCGGCCCGGTACGCATCAAGGCCCCCGTCGTCCGCGGCGGGGGCCTTGTCGTTGCGGTGCGCGGTCTCAGCGGTCGGTGGTGGAGGCGACCCAGTCGCAGCCGGGGCACTCCCAGCGGTCCGGGTCGCCGATGCGCGGCGGCGTCATGTCGATGTCGCAGTGCGGGCACCGCACCACGATGGGCTCCACGTGCCCGCACGTGCCGCACACCCACAGCGGGCCCTCGGAGTCGTGCTGGCGCCAGGCCGTGCGCAGGCAGCGCCGGCAGCCGGTGGTGACGATCCCCGCCCCCCGGCTTATGACCGGCGGCTCGGGAGTGGTGTCGGCGTATTCGATGATCTGTGCCCTGATCCGGCCGTCGGTCGTATTGGCCATCCGGAGCAGATGTGCGACTCGCGAGCGTGCTTCGTCAACGAAATCGTTCATGGCGAGCAGCAGGTTATCGGCCCGCCGGTCACCGGCGTTCACATGTTGTCAGCGAACCGCCCGTTGGTGTCGCCCCCGGCCACGGCCGGGACACTGGCCGTCGCGGTGCGGCGGCCTCGCGGTGCGGCGTCGAATCATGCCCGTGTGGGTGACCGGCGTTCCGGTGGCGCTCCGGGATTCCGTGCGCCACCCCCGCGGTCCCGGCGTCACGGCACGTCAGTGGCCCGGGTGGGCGGCCTCCCACCCGGGCTCCGTGACCGGCCAGCGCGACCTGGTCTCCCGGCACGCGTAGGGGCCGGCGCCGGCGGTACGGGCCGGCGCCGGCGCCGGCAGTACGGGGCCGGCGCCGGCAGTACGGGGCCGGCGCCGGCAGTACGGGGCCGGCGCCGGCAGTACGGGGCCGGCGCCGGCAGTACGGGGCCGGCGCCGGCAGTACGGGGCCGGCGCCGGCAGTACGGGGCCGGGGCCGGCGGTGCGGGCCGGGGCCCGTCCGGCTCCTAGAGCTCGGTGACGATGACGTCGAGGGCGTACGGCTTGCCGCCCTTGGCCGGGGCGGCGTCCCCCTCGACCAGATAGCCCAGCGCGCGCAGCGCCTCCGCCAGCTCGGCCGGCGAGGCGGGCTCGTACCCGGCGGTGAGGAGGTCGCGCACGAGCCGGCCCTTCGTGGCCTTGTTGAAGTGGCTGACGACCGACCGCTTCTCCACGCCCTTCACGATCCTCGACTGCAGCACCCGCACGGTCGCCGTGCGCTCCGCGAGCTCGCCCTTCGGCTTCCAGGCCGTGGCGTACGCCGCCGACCGCAGGTCCAGGACCAGCCCGTCGCCCGCCGCCTCGGGCAGGGCCTCGGCCATGGGGCCGCGCCAGTACGCGCCGAGCGCCCCCAGGCCTGGCAACCGGACACCCATCGAGCAGCGGTAGGAGGGGATCGCGTCGTCGACGCGCACGGCACCCCACAGGCCGGAGAAGACGAGCAGCGACCGACGCGCCGCCCGCCGCGCCGCCGGGGTCAGGGTGGCGAGGTCCAGCGCGTCGTAGAGGACGCCGGTGTAGATCTCGCCGGCGGGACGGGTGGGCGCCGTCCGCAGCCCGGCGTTCTTCGCGATCTCGCCGCGCAGGCCCGGGCTCAGGCCCAGGACCTCGGCGGCCTTGTCCTCGTCGCCGGAGCACAGCTCCACGAGCTCGGCCAGCACCGTCTCCCGCGCCGGGCCGAGCCGCCCCAGGGACAGCGACCCGGTCTCCAGGGCCGGCCCGGCACCACCGGTGGCCTTCCCCTCGGACGGCGGCAACAGCACGAGCACGGTCGGTCTCCTTCACTACCCGGTTCATGGCCGGGTTCACTGCCCGGTCCACCACCCGGTGATCACCGATCACCGGGCCACGCTCCACGATCACGTCACGATCACGGCCGGACCGGCGTGCGCCCGGCCCTGTGAACCCTAACGCCGTCCGCCGCACTCGCCGTGCCGCGCGCCCGCGGCGCCCCTACGCTCGGTGCCATGCCCCGGCGCCCGATGCACGTGACGGACACCGAGCGCGCTCCGCTGGCGTCCGCCCTGCGCGAGCTGCGCGAGCGCACCCACGTGCCCCGGAGCTTCCCGCCCGCCGTGCTCGCCGAGGCCGAGCGGGCCGCGCGGCGCCCGCGCATGCCCGCCCACGACGCGACGGACGTCCCCCTGTTCACCATCGACCCGCCGGGGGCCATGGACCTGGACCAGGCCATGTACCTGGCCCGGCGGGAGGCGGGGGGCTTTCGCGTGTACTACGCCATCGCCGACGTCGCCGCCTTCGTCACACCGGGCGGCCCCCTCGACCAGGAGGCGCACGACCGGGTGGTCACCCTCTACTACCCCGACACCCGCATCCCCCTCCACCCCCGCATGATCGGCGAGGAAGCGGCCAGCCTCCTGCCCGACCACGACCGGCCCGCCGTCCTCTGGCGGCTCGACCTCGACACCGACGGCACCGTCGTGGGCACCGACGTGCGGCGGGCGGTCGTCCGCAGCAGGGCACGGCTGGACTACGCCGGGGTCCAGCGGGCCATCGACACGGGCACGGCGGAGGAGCCGCTGGCCCTGCTCCGCGAGATCGGCCTGCGCCGCGAGGAACTGGAGCGCACGCGCGGCGGCATCTCCCTGAACGTCCCCGAACAGGAGGTCGTACGCCGTGACGACGGCCCCTACGAGCTCGCCTACCGGGCCCCGCTGCCGGCGGACGGCTGGAACGCCCAGATCTCCCTCATGACCGGCATGGCCGCCGCCCAGCTCATGCTCGGCGCCGGCACCGGCGTCCTGCGCACGCTCCCGGCCGCCCCGGAGAGCGCGGTCGCACGGCTCCGGCGAGTGGCGCGGGCCCTCGGCGTGACCTGGCCGGAGACCATGCCGTACGCCGTCGTCGTGCGCGCCCTGGACCCGAACGACACCCAGCACGCCGCCTTCCTGCAGGAATGCACCACCCTGCTGCGCGGCGCCGGCTACACGGTCTTCGACCGCGAACGCCCCTCCCTCCACCCCGTGCCGCCCGACCCGGGCCACGCCGCCGTGGCCGCCCCGTACGCCCACTGCACCGCCCCCCTGCGCCGCCTCGTCGACCGCTACACCAGCGAACTGTGCCTGGCGGCATCCGCGGGCCTCGACGCCCCCGAGTGGGTCCGGACGGCCCTGGACACCCTCCCCGCCGAGATGGAACGCGGCGCACGGCGGGCGGGGGAGGCGGAGCGGGAATGCGTGGACCTCGTCGAGGCGGCACTGCTCCGCGACCGGATCGGCGAGGTCTTCGACGCGTACGTGGTCGACGTGCTCGACTCCCGCCCCACGGCGGGCACCGTCCACCTCTACGACCCGGCCGTCATCGGCCACGTCGAGGGCGACGGCGACGGCCCCCCGCTGCCGCTGGGCAAGCGCATGCAGGTCCGGGTGATCCAGGCGAACCCCGGCCGGGAGAAGGTGTGGTTCGCCCCCGCGTGAGCGGCCGGTAGCATGGTCGTCACGGCGGACGAGCCGGCCGGGCGGCCGCGAGGGACCTTCACCGGTCCTTCGAGGAACGTCCGGGCTCCACACGGCAGGGTGGTGGGTAACGCCCACCCGGGGTGACCCGCGGGACAGTGCCACAGAAAACAGACCGCCGGGGATCTTCGGATTCCCGGTAAGGGTGAAACGGTGGTGTAAGAGACCACCAGCGTCCGAGGTGACTCGGACGGCTAGGTAAACCCCACCCGGAGCAAGGTCAAGAGGGGCGGTCGCTTCACGGCGACGGCCCTGCGCGGACGATCGAGGGCTGCCCGCCCGAGTCCGCGGGTAGACCGCACGAGCCTGTCGGCAACGGCAGGCCTAGATGGATGGCCGCCTCCCCGGCCCCCGCAAGGGGACCGGGAGACAGAACCCGGCGTACAGGCCGGTCTCGTCCGTCGGCTATCTGAAGCGAGGGCCCCTGACCTGCATTTACGCAGGTCAGGGGCCCTTTGCGTAGGTCGGCGGGCCAGCTCACGTCGTCGGAGCCGAAGGAGGCATCAGTAGGCGGTGACGCTGACGACGACCAGCTTCAGCAGCCGGGGCGCGACCAGATACTCGAACATGCCACTGGCGACATAGGCGGTCTGCGCCTCGGAACCGCCTTCATGTCGTTCGCCGGAGATGTACAGGGTCTCTGCGGCTCGGAGTAACTCCTCACACCGTTCCTTGACCTGGCCTGCCAGTTCGGGGCCGAGGCCCAGCTCGGTCTCCGGCCACCAGTACTCCCAGTCCCAGCCGTCGCTCACCCGCCGACCGCCTGCCGCGCAGCCGCCTTGATGTCGGCCACCTCTCTGGCGGCGGCGCGCATGGTCCCCTCGTCCAGCGCTGTCCGGACCCGGCGCTCGGCATCGTGGAGCCTGCGGGCTGTCGCCGGGTGTCGTTCGATCTCCACCAGTGCTGCCCAGCGCAACAGGAACCCATTGACGGGGCCCACGGATTGCGTCTCGGCGGCCAGTGTGAGCACCTCGTCCCGCTCGGACTCCATCAGAGAGAGCTTCGACGGGGCGACACGCGCCAGGGCCTGTCTGAGTGCGGCGATGGTTCTGTCGGGGCGTTCGATGATCGGCTCGTCCCCGTGTTCCACCGGGTGCGCGCTCATGTGGGCTCCCTTGCGTGAGCGATACCGAAACAGCGGCAACTGCGTGGGTCCACAGTAGCCACGGGCGGAGACGGATGTGCCGCGTGCGCCTGCTGATCGGTCGGGCTCGACCAATGGCGGTCATCGGCGGTCGCCTGGTCATCCCTCGCCACTCACGAAGGCGCCGTCCGGCCAGCGAGAGGGTTCGTCGTTCCGGAAGGGGGCGACGGTATGGAGTGACCCCGCGCGAAAGCCCCCTGGTCTGCGAAGTTGCAGGTCAGGGGGCTTTGTGGGGCCGGGGCCGGGGGAGGGCGGGCCGGTAGTGGAAGCCGTCAGTCCGGTCTGTGGGAATCGGAAACAGGTGTTCCGGTTAGCGGTGGGCGAAGGTGTTCCGGCGTGCAGTGGCAGGGCAGCCAGCCGGCCCGGACCGCGAGGGCGCCGGCCTCGAAGCGGCTGCGGGCGCCGAGGCGTTCCATGAGGCCGGTGGCGATGCGGCGGGCCGTGCGCTGGGAGACGCCGAGGCGCTTGGCGATGGTCTCGTCGGTGCGGCCCTCGGCGAGCAGCTGGACGGCGGCCGCCTCCTGGCCGGTCAGGCCCTGGTCGTCGCGGACGGAGACCTCGCCGAGCGGGGCGGCGGAGGCCCAGACGTTCTCGAAGAGCGCGCACAGCGCGGTGAGCACGCCCTGGCCGCTCAGCACGACGGCGCGGGCGGCGGTGTCCTCGCTGTTGACCGGCATCACCGCGGTGGCGCGGTCGATGATGATCATGCGGGTGGGGAGGGCGGCGGCCGTGCGGACCTGGCCGCCCCGGTCGGTGAGCCACTGCGCGTACGCCACGGAGTGGGGGCTGTTGCGCACGCTGTCGAGGTAGATCGTGCGCATCCGTACGCCCCGGCCCAGCAGCTCCCGGTCGAGGGGGCGGGCGGCCTCGATGTTGGCCTCGGTCTGGGCGCCGTCGGGGCTGAAGGACATCACCTCCTCGCGGACGTCGCGGGTGAGGCCGGCCAGCCGGTCCCTGATCGCGTCGAGGCCGATCAGCTGCTCGCCGCCGAAGCCCGAGGAGGCGGAGCGCTGTTCGGCGAACTCGGCGATGAGCTGTGCGGCGGCGACCCGGGACTCCTCCAGGCGCTGCTGCTGCGCGGCGAGCCGGGCCTGCTGACGGGACATCAGGATGTCGAGGCCGATGTCGGGCGAGACCGCCCGGGCCCGCCCCGCCAGTTCGGCCGAGGGGCGGACGAGGGAGAGCTCGCTCAGGACGTCGAGGCCCCGGCGCACATCGGCGTCGGACATCTCCAGGTACTCCGCAAGGGCCCCCACCCCCGCGCCGGGCATCGCCAGCATCCCTCGGTAGACCCGTTCGGATGCGGCGTCGAGGCCCAATGTGTCCAGCATGCTGCTGCCCCCAGGAAACGGTACGAGTCAAAAAAGTCGGAGTCGCTGTCAAATCCTCCGTGATCATTACATGACATGTACAAATTGGGTAGGTCGAATCGGTGCCGCCGCGTGGCCGTTTCCGGCCATGGACAAAAGCGCTCCGTCTCTTTCCCTGGTACGGACGCACCTTCTCTTGCGAGGGTTGACTCCATGTACCTCGTGCACGTCGCCCTGCGTGGCCGTAGCGGTGCCGAACTCCCCGCCGACGCCCGCGATGTGGTCCTCGCGCACGCGCTTCCCCAGGACGGCGTCGAGCACGTCGTGATCCATCCCCATGCCGTGCCCTGTCCGGTGGTCGGGGTGTACCTGCTCGCGGACCGGCTGGAGACCGCCGAGTTCCGCGCGGAACGGGTGTGCCGGCGC
The DNA here is from genome assembly GCF_014655595.1 of Streptomyces griseocarneus. Classification (GTDB taxonomy): domain Bacteria; phylum Actinomycetota; class Actinomycetes; order Streptomycetales; family Streptomycetaceae; genus Streptomyces; species Streptomyces griseocarneus. The sequence goes on from NZ_BNBL01000010.1 coordinate 200,631, forward strand.
GCCCTCGCGTCGCCCTCCGCGCTGGACGGGTGGGAGCTGGTGAACGCTCAGGTGCCGCTTATGGACGTGTACGAGCGGATGCCGCTGCCGGGCACTTTGCTGGACTGAGGCGGCGTCAGGCGCCGGGCGCGGGCGGCCGGACACGTCCCCCTGGACCGATCCGGCCAGGGCCGTTTCGGTCCACCGGAAAGGGCTTCCACCCGCCCTGACCTGCGGCGAAGCTATTACTCGTCAGCACGGAACACCGCGCTGACAGGCAAGGCAGAGCACGACCGTGGGCCGGATGCGGCCCACAGCGGCCGGCACGGCATCACCGCGGGATGCCGACGGACCGCACCGCCTCGGCCTGCCCGGCAGCTTCGCCACCTCGCCCTTGGAAGGACCACCAGAGATGATCCGCACCCGACTCGCCCAGGCCGCCGCGGTCGCAGCCCTCGCACTCGGCGCCGCAGTCCTCGCCCCGGCCGTCGCGGATGTCGCGGCCTCCGCCACCGCCCCCGCGGTCACGGCCCCCGCCCACGCTCCGGTCGCCGTCCAGTACTCCATGGGTTGGCAGTAATGGGCTGGCAGTAGCAGCCGACCGGCCGTAACGGCCGAGCGGGCCGGCCCGGCCGGCCCCGCGCCCCGGGCTCCCACCCCGTGAACCGCCCGTCCTTCCGGGCCCCGAACTTCCCGCTCGCGACCGCCGCCTCCGACGCGGCCGCCGTTCGCTGAGCCACCACCCATCACCGCGCCTCGCATGCCGGTCGATCCGCCATGCCCAAAAGGCCACTCGCACAGGAGACTTCCGTGTCCAAGAACGCTTACCTCCGCACGTCCGCCATCGGCATCGGCCTGGTCGTCGCCATCACGGGCGGCGCCATCGCCTCGGCGACCGCCGCCACGGCGGCGCCGGCACCGGCGGCCACGAGCCCGGCCAAGACCGTGGCCAAGGCCTCGGACGACGGCTACGGCGGCGCCGGCCAGGGCCCGATCAAGCCGGTGCCCGGCAAGGGCGGGAAGAAGCGCGGTCTCGTGGCCACCCCCAGAGCCGGCAGCGAATCGGCGCCCAAGATCACCCGGAGCGAGGTCATCAACCGCGCCAAGTCGTGGGTGGGCAAGGGCCTGGTCTACAACCAGAACGGCGAGTACGAGGGCTACCGCATGGACTGCTCCGGCTACGTGTCCATGACGTGGAACCTCGACGAGTCGCTCGCGACGCCCTACTTCGGCCCCGTGTCCAAGCGCATCGGCAAGGAAGAACTGAAGCCCGGTGACGCCCTGCTGAACCCCAAGTTCGGCAATGACGGCCACATCGTGCTCTTCGAGAAGTGGACCAAGGCCGACCACTCCAGCTACATGGGCTACGAGTTCTCCTCGAGCGGCGTGCACTACCGCGAGATTCCCTACGCCTACTTCTCGAACCACGACGCCGAGAGCTACTACCCGATCCGTAACAACTCCATCGTCGACGACGTCCCCAGTGACCCCGGCATGACGAGCCTGACCGCCGGCGACTTCAACGGTGACGGGAAGAAGGATCTGGTGGCGGTGGAGGTGTCCACCGGGAAGCTGTTCAGCTATGCGGGTCAGGGCAATGGCCGTCTGGGTGACCGTGTGGAGATCGGTCGTGGTGGTTGGAACGGTCTGAAGGACCTGGTCGCGGCCGACTTCAACAAGGACGGTAAGGACGACCTGGTCGCGACGGAGGCCAACACGGGCAAGCTGGTCCTTTACCCGGGCACGGGTACCGGCTCCGGTCTGGGCCGTCTCGGTGACCGTGTGGAGATCGGGCGTGGCGGCTGGAACGGTCTGAAGGACCTGTTCGCGGGTGACTTCAACGGTGACGGCAAGAAGGACGTCGGTGCCACCGAGATCAGCACTGGCAAGCTCGTCCTTTACCCCGGTACGGGCAAGAGCGACGGCCTGGGTGCGCTGGGCGATCGCGTGGAGATCGGTGACGGTGGCTGGAACGGCATGAACAAGCTGGTCAGCCCCGGTGACCTCGACAAGGACGGTAAGGACGACCTGATCGCGAACGAGATCGGCACCGGCAAGCTGTTCCTGTACTCCGGTAGCGGCAACGGTGTGAAGAGCCGGGTCGAGATCGGTCGTGGCGGTTGGAACGGCATGTCCGACATCGCGGGCGCCGACTTCAACGGCGACGGCATCGGCGACATCGCCGCCGTCGAATCGGCCCCGGGCGAGGAAGGAAAGCTCTACTTCTACCCCGGCAACGGCAACGGCGGCTTCGGCGACCGCACCGAAATCGGCAACGGCGGCTGGTAGTCACCGGCCGGCAGGCATCGCCTCCGGCAGGGGTGGGCCCGCTCCCGAGCGGACCCCGGGCCCACCCCGCCCCACCCTCCTCCCCGTAGTCCGCGGCCCGTACAGCCGCTTCGTTCCCAGCCGCCCCCTTGCGTCGGCTGCCGCTGCTCCGAGAGAGATCATGAGTTCCCAGCACCAGCACACGCGCCGCCTGGCCACGCTCGTAGCGGCCGCCGCGATCGTCGCCACCCCGCTGCAGATCGCCGGCACGGCCTCCGCCGCCACCGGCGGCCCGGCCGCCGGTCAGTCCTCCACCACCCCGGTCACGTACCAGGGGTTGAAGCTGCAGATCCCGAGCGACTGGAAGGTCGTCGACCTGGACAAGCAGCCGGACACCTGCGTCCGCCTCGACCAGCACACCCTCTACCTCGGTCACCCCGGCGCGGACCAGAAGTGCCCGGCGCACCGCGTCGCGCCGAAGACGGATTCCCTGGTCGTCGAGCCGGTCTCGGGTGCCGCGCCCCGCGCGGACATCCCCACCGTGAAGGTCGCGGCGGGCACGTCCGTACCGGACACGCTGCCTTCGGTCGAGAGCAGGGAGGTCCGGGTCGCGTTCGAGGGGGCGGGGCTCTACGCGACCGCTGCCTACGGCGGGACCACGGCCGCCGTCCAGAAGATCCTCGCGACGGCGACGCACGACGGCTCCGGCGCCCAGGCCAAGGGCAAGCGGCAGGCCCCCGCGCCCCGGCTCGCCGCGCCCCGCGCCCTCGCGTCGCCCTCCGGCGTCACGCCCAGCACGGGCTACACGGGCAAGGCGTTCGACACCTGCACTGCCCCGTCCACCTCCACGATGGAGGCCTGGGCTGCCGACTCCCCCTACCGCGGCCTCGGCGTGTACATCGGTGGGGCCGAGCAGGGCTGCAGGCAGCCCAACCTCACGCCCGACTGGGTGTCGGCGCAGACCCGGGCCGGCTGGCACCTGATGCCGATCTACGTGGGTGTCCAGGCCGAGCGGATCGACGCCGGACGCGCCGCCGAGCTGGGCCGGAAGGCCGCCGACGACGCCGCCAACAACGCCACGTCCCTCGGCTTCGGCCCCGGCACGGTCCTGTACTTCGACATGGAGCAGTACGCCCCCGGCTACCGCGGCACGGTCCTCACCTTCCTCTCCGGCTGGACCGAGCGCGTGAAGCAGCTCGGCTTCCGCTCGGGCGTCTACAGCTCCGCCTCCAGCGGCATCAACGACCTCGTCTCGGTCCACGACTCCGGCTCGTACCGCCGCCCCGACGTCCTGTGGACGGCCAACTGGAACGAGAAGGCCAACACCGACGACCCCTATATCCCGTCCGGCTACTGGGCCGACCGCCAGCGCATCCACCAGTACTCCGGCAACGTCTACGAGACGCATGCCGGCATCAAGATGCTCATCGACCGCAACTACGTCGACGTGGCCCCGGCAGCCCCGACCGATCCCGGTATGACGAGCCTGACGGCCGGTGACTTCGACGGTGACGGGAAGAAGGATCTGGTGGCGGTGGAGGTGTCCACCGGGAAGCTGTTCAGCTACGCGGGTCAGGGCAATGGCCGTCTCGGTGACCGTGTGGAGATCGGTCGTGGTGGTTGGAACGGTCTGAAGGACCTGGTCGCGGCCGACTTCAACAAGGACGGCAAGGACGACCTCGTCGCCACCGAGATCAACACCGGCAAGCTGGTCCTCTACCCCGGTACGGGTACCGGCTCCGGTCTGGGCCGTCTCGGTGACCGTGTGGAGATCGGGCGTGGCGGCTGGAACGGTCTGAAGGACCTGTTCGCGGGTGACTTCAACGGTGACGGCAAGAAGGACGTCGGTGCCACCGAGATCAGCACTGGCAAGCTCGTCCTTTACCCCGGTACGGGCAAGAGCGACGGCCTGGGTGCGCTGGGCGATCGCGTGGAGATCGGTGACGGTGGCTGGAACGGCATGAACAAGCTGGTCAGCCCCGGTGACCTCGACAAGGACGGCAAGGACGACCTGATCGCGACCGAGATCGGCACCGGCAAGCTGTTCCTCTACTCCGGCAGCGGCAACGGTGTGAAGAGCCGCGTCGAGATCGGCCGTGGCGGCTGGAACGGCATGTCCGACATCGCGGGCGCCGACTTCAACGGCGACGGCATCGGTGACATCGCCGCCGTCGAATCGGCCCCGGGTGAGGAAGGAAAGCTCTACTTCTACCCCGGCAACGGCAACGGCGGCTTCGGCGACCGCGTCGAAATCGGCAACGGCGGCTGGTAATCCAGCATTTCCCCTCTCCCCGCTCTTCGCTTTCTCTCAACGAATAGGTTTCTCATGCCCGCCTCCGCCCGCATACGCAAGGGCCTGCTCGTCGCCGCCGTCGCCCCGGTCGCTGTTCTCTCAATCTTCAACTGCGGTTCCGCCCAAGCCGCTTCGGTCGCCACCTGGGACAAGGTCGCGCACTGCGAAAGCACCGACGACTGGCACATCAACACCGGAAACGGCTACTTCGGCGGGCTGCAGATCCTGCAGTCCACCTGGGAGGGCTACGGCGGCAAGGCGTACGCCCCGCGTGCCGACCTGGCCACCAAGGAGCAGCAGATCCGCATCGCGGAGAAGATCCTGGCCGGTCAGGGCGCGGGGGCCTGGGGCACCTGCGGCGCGAGCGCCGGTCTCGCGTACGACCACGCCGACCCCTTCCCGGACAAGCCGGCGGAGCCCGTCGATGCGGGCATGACGAGCCTGACGGCCGGCGACTTCAACGGCGACGGCAAGAAGGACCTGGTGGCGGTGGAGGTGTCCACCGGGAAGCTGTTCAGCTACGCGGGTCAGGGCAATGGCCGTCTCGGTGACCGTGTGGAGATCGGTCGTGGTGGTTGGAACGGTCTGAAGGACCTGACCTCGGCCGACTTCGACAAGGACGGCAAGGACGACCTGGTCGCCACCGAGACCGGCACCGGCAAGCTCTTCCTGTACAAGGGCAACGGGCACGGCCTGGGCGATCGCGTCGAGATCGGGCGGGGCGGCTGGAACGGCCTCAAGGACCTGTTCGCGGGTGACTTCAACGGTGACGGCAAGAAGGACGTCGGTGCCACCGAGATCAGCACCGGCAAGCTCGTCCTCTACCCCGGCACGGGCACGAGCGACGGCCTGCGCGCGCTGGGCGACCGCGTCGAGATCGGTGACGGCGGCTGGAACGGCATGAACAAGCTGGTCAGCCCCGGTGACCTCGACAAGGACGGCAAGGACGACCTGATCGCCAACGAGATCGGCACCGGCAAGCTGTTCCTCTACTCCGGCAGCGGCAACGGCGTGAAGAGCCGCGTCGAGATCGGCCGTGGCGGCTGGAACGGCATCTCCGACATCGCCGGTGCCGACTTCAACGGCGACGGCATCGGCGACATGGCCGCCGTGGAGTCCGAGCCCGGCTCCGAAGGAAAGCTCTACTTCTACCCCGGCACCGGCACCGGCCGCTTCGGCGACCGCGTCGAGATCGGCAACGGCGGCTGGTAGCCACCGGCCCGAACAGATCCTGCGCCCGAACAGATCCTGCACGCACTGCCCGGCGGTCGGTCCACCGGGCAGTGCGCGTCTGTGATGCCGCGCCCGCCTCAGGGCTCAGGGCGCGGGGCTCAGGTGAAGGGAACGTTCACGCAGGCGAGCCGGGCTCCGGCCGTTCCGGCGTGGCCGGGGTCGGTGGCGGTGGCGTGGTCGTGGATGACCACGGAACGCGCCTCACCGGGGCGGAAGCGCCACTCCACGGTCGACGAGGAATGGGCGTCGCCGTGAGCGTCGGTGGTGAAGTCGAGCCACACCTCGTTGCGGGGGTTGGCGTACTTGGGGTCGGTCGAGGGCTGCTGGGGGTCCTTGACGTTCTGGTAGTGCGGCCCCGACGCCTCGGGCGTGCTGCCGCACGGCTGCGTGTGCACGTGCGCGCCGAACGTGCGGTTCGCCTGGATGCCGGTCAGGCGCAGCTCGATGCGGGTCCGGTCGTCGCCGGGGTGCGATATGACCGTGACCCGACTACCGCTCGGTACGGCCTTGGCGTCGAAGGTCACCGCCTGATGCGCGGCACCTCCGGCGGCCCGGAACTGGCCGCCCACGAAGACGTCGGGATCGGCCGCCGCGCCCGTCAGAGGCGATGCGACGGCCATCGCGGCGGCGAGCACTGACATGAGAACGGCCATACTCCACCTCTTTCGGCGTGACTGCCCCGTCCCGGGCTCCCGCTGCCCCCCGACCCACGGTAACGAGCCCCCCGTACCCCCGCGCGGCGAACGAGGGGGAGCGCCGCGGCGTACCGGGGAGTACCCGGCGCGCCCGGCGGACGTCGTCCGCGGGAACGTCACGCCCCGCATCCGGCCCCGCCCCACCCTGACGCGGCGTCAAATATTCAGCACCACGGGCCTTCACAGTCACCCCCGTCCCGCGCAGTCTGAAAGACATGACCCCCCTCACCGAAAATCCGTTCACCCTCGGCGTGGCCTCCGGCGACTGCCTGCCCGACTCCGTCGTCCTGTGGACCAGGCTCGCTCCCCGGCCCTACGAGCCGGGCAACGGCCTGCCCGCCGAGGGCGCCGTCGACGTCCAGTGGGAACTGGCCGACGACGCGTCGTTCCGGCACCTGCGGCAGAGCGGCACCGTTCCCGCGCCCGCCGCCGACAACCACACCGTGCACCTCGAGTTACGCGGCCTGGACCCCGGCGGCGTCTACTGGTACCGGTTCCGGGCCGGCAGATGGATCAGCCCCGTGGGCCGTACCCGTACCGCTCCCGCCCCGGACGCCGTGCCCGACCGGGTCGCCTTCGGGGTGGTGTCCTGCCAGCAGTACGACGAGGGCTACTACACCGCCCTGGCCCACCTCGCCGAGGAGGACCTCGACGCCGTCTTCTTCGTCGGGGACTACATCTACGAGAACGCCATCAACGCCCAGGCCGGCGCGCGCGAGTACACCGACAACCGGCTCCCGGAGTTCTTCGACCACTGGACCTGGAACCTGACCGACTACCGGCTGCGGTACGCGCTCGGCAAGTCCGACCCCGACCTGCAGGCCGCGCACGCCGCGCACCCCTGGTTCGTCACCTGGGACGACCACGAGGTGGAGAACAACTACGCGGGGCTGGTCTCCCAGAACAACGACCCCGTCGACGCCTTCCGCGCCCGGCGCGCCGCCGCCTACCAGGCCTACTGGGAGAACATGCCGCTGCGCGAGGCGCAGCGGCCCACCGGGCCCGACATGCCCCTCTACCGCCGCTTCCACTACGGGCGGCTGGCGCAGTTCGACATCCTCGACACCCGGCAGTACCGCTCCGACCAGGCGTACGGCGACGGCTGGAAGTACCCGGGCCCCGAGTCCGAGGACCCCGCCCGCACGATCACGGGGGACGCGCAGGAGCGCTGGCTCCTCGACGGCCTGCGCGACTCGACCGCCCGCTGGAACGTCATCGTCCAGCAGGTCGCCTTCAGCCGGCGCAAGAACACCACCGCCGCCCGCTCCCGGCTGTCCATGGACGCCTGGGACGGCTACCCCGCCTCCCGCGAGCGCGTGCTGGCCGGCGTCGAGCGGGCGGGCGTGGAGAATCTGGCCGTCCTCTCCGGCGACGTCCACGTCCACTACGCCATGGACGTCAAACGGGACTTCGACGACCCCGGCTCCCGCACGATGGGCGTCGAGGTGGTCGGAACGTCCGTCTCCAGCGGGTTCGACGGCGAGGAGCGCCCGGACGACTGGAACCTGATGCTGGCGGCCAATCCGCACATGAAGTACTACGACGCCCGCCGCGGGTACGCGGTCGTCACCCTCGACCGGTGCCGGCTGCAGGCCGACTTCCGCACGATGAGCGGGGTGGTGACCCCCGGCGGGGACATCTCGACCGCCGCCCGGTTCGTCTCCGAGGCCGGGGCGCCGGGTTTCAGCCCGGCGTAGCGGGGGGGGCGGGCGAACGCGCGTGCGCGGCACGGGCCGTACGGAGGCCGCGGCACGGGTCGTACGTAGCGCAGATCACCAGATGTAAGGGCCGGGGACCGGGCACGCTCATGACACCATGGAAGTATCTTGAAAGTTACAGAATCTTCCCTGGAGCCCTCTATGTCCGACCCCGGCCGCTCCCAGGCGGCAGGCGGCCGGAGTGCCGGCCGTCCCGCCGCCTCCGCGGCCGCCCGCCGCACCGGCCTGCTCGTCACCTTCATCCTCGGCGGGCTCACCGCCGTCCCGCCGCTGTCCATGGACATGTACCTCCCGGCCCTGCCGGAGGTCACCGACGCCCTCCGCTCGCCCGCCGCGACCGTCCAGCTCACCCTGACCGCCTGCCTCATGGGCATGGCGCTGGGCCAGCTCGTCGTCGGCCCGATGAGCGACAAGTGGGGACGCCGGCGCCCCCTCCTGGCCGGCATGGTGATCTACGTCGTGGCCACCGCCGCCTGCGCCCTGGCGCCCGGCGCCGGGCTGCTGATCGCCTTCCGCCTGGTCCAGGGGCTGGCCGGCGCGGCCGGCATCGTCATCGCCCGCGCGATCGTCCGCGACCTCTACGACGGCGTGGCCATGGCCCGCTTCTTCTCCACCCTCATGCTGATATCCGGCGTCGCCCCCGTCGCGGCGCCGCTGATCGGCGGGCAGATCCTGCGCCTGACCGACTGGCGGGGCGTCTTCGTCGTCCTGACCGTCATCGGCCTCCTCCTCACCCTCCTCGTCTGGCGCCGGCTGGACGAGACGCTGCCGCCGGCCCGCCGGCAGGCCGGCGGGCTCGGCGAGGCGCTGCGCGCCATGCGGAGCCTGCTCGCCGACCGCGTCTTCACCGGCTACATGCTCGCGGGCGGCTTCGCCTTCGCCGCGCTCTTCGCCTACATCTCCGCCTCGCCCTTCGTCGTCCAGGACATCTACGGGGCCTCGCCGCAGACCTTCAGCCTGCTCTTCGGCGCCAACTCCGTGGGGCTCGTCGCCGTCGGCCAGATCAACGGCAAGCTGCTGGTCGGCCGGGTCAGCATGGACAAGGTCCTGGCGGTGGGGCTGGGCGTCATCGTCCTCGCGGCGGCGGCCCTGCTCGTGATGGCCTCCGGGGTGTTCGGCCGGGTGGGGCTCGCGCCCGTCGCCGCCGGGCTCTTCGTGCTGATGTCCGCGATGGGCCTGGCCATGCCCAACACCAACGCCCAGGCCCTGATGCGCTCCGGCAACGCCGCCGGCTCCGCGTCCGCCCTGCTGGGGACGTCCACCTTCCTGCTCGGGGCCGTCGCGTCCCCGCTCGTCGGGATCGCGGGCGAGCACACGGCGGTGCCCATGGCGGGCGTCCAGCTCGCCTGCGCGCTGGCGGCCCTCGCCTGCTTCGCAGCCCTGTGCCGGCCCTGGCGGAGCCGGCCGGAGGAGGCGGAGGGGACAGCAACAGAAACCACAGAAACAACAGCAGACACGTCAGCCGCCTAAACTTGCAGGAATGCACGCCCCCGCACACCAGCCGACCGGCGAGGCCCGGCTCACCGGTGAGACCCTGCGCACCGCCCTCGCCGGCCTCCTCGACGGGCTGCCGCCCCGGCAGGCCGCCCAGGCCGTCGAGCGGCTGATCGCCAACTACCGGGGGCGCACCCCCACCCACACGCCGATCCTGCGCGACCGTTCCGACGTCGTCGCCTACGCGGCGTACCGGATGCCCGCGACCTTCGAGGCCGTACGCTCCGCGCTGGAGGCGTTCCGCGACCGCATGCCGGAGTGCACGCCCGCCTCCCACGTGGACGTCGGCGGCGGCACGGGCGCGGCCACCTGGGCGGTGGCGGCCGCCTGGCCGGAGGACGGGCACCGCACCACGGTCCTGGACTGGGCCGAGCCGGCCCTGTCGCTGGGCGCGGAGATCGCGCGCGAGGCCCCGTCCGAGGCGCTGCGCACGGCCGAGTGGCGGCGGCAGACCATCGGGGACAAGCTCGTCATACCCGAGGCCGACCTGGTCACCGTCTCCTACGTGCTGGGTGAGCTGACCGAGGACGGCCGCCGGGCGGTGACCGACGAGGCGGCCCGCGCCGGGCGCGCCGTGGTCGTCGTCGAGCCGGGCACCCCGGACGGATACCTGCGGATCATCGAGGCCCGCGACCGGCTGATCGCCGCCGGCTTCCGCGTCGTCGCGCCCTGCCCGCACAGCGCCGCGTGCCCCATAGAGGCGGGCACGGACTGGTGCCACTTCTCGGCGCGGGTGAGCCGTTCCTCGCTGCACCGGCAGGTCAAGGGCGGTTCGCTGGCGTACGAGGACGAGAAGTTCTCGTACGTGGCGGCGGTACGGGACGCCGGGGTCCCCGAGGCCCCCTCGCGGATCGTGCGCAGGCCGCAGATCCGCAAGGGGCAGGTGCTGCTGGAGCTGTGCACGCCGGCGGAGGGCCTGGCCCGCGAGACGGTGACCAAGCGGCACGGCTCCCTCTACCGGGCGGCGCGCGACGCCGACTGGGGCGACGAGTGGCCGCCGCCCGAGGGGGCGTAGCGGTCGTGGCCCGGCGGCCGGGGCGGGGCCCCGGCCGGGGCGCGCGATCGGTCAGCTCCTGAGCTCCTGCGTGCAGCACTTCACGCTGCCGCCGCCCTTGAGCAACTCACCGAGGTCCATGCCGACCGGCTCGAACCCTCTCTCGCGCAGCGGCCCGAAGAGGCCCACCGCGGCCTGCGGCAGCAGGACGTGGCGCCCGTCGGAGACGGCGTTGAGGCCGAGGGCGGCCGCGTCCTCCTCGGTGGCGATCAGCGCGTCGGGGAAGAGCCGCTCGAGCACGGCCCGGCTGCCGGGCGAGAACGCGCCGGGGTAGTACATGAGCTCGTCGGCGGAGTCGTCGAGGACGCACAGCGCCGTGTCCAGGTGGTAGTAGCGCGGGTCGACCAGGTCGAGGCCGATGACCGGGCGGCCGAAGAACTCCTGCGCCTCGGGGTGCGAGAGCGGGCTGCTGCGGAAGCCGCGCCCGGCCAGCAGCCAGGTGGCGGTGACGGCGAAGTCCCCCTCGCCCTCGTTGATGTGGCCCGGCTCGCGCACGTCCGCGTAGCCGTGCGAACGGAACCACTCCAGGTGCACCCCCGCCTCGGCCCAGCGCTCGGGGTGGGCGAAGCGGGCGCCGAGCACCCGGCCGTCGACCACGGTGGCGCCGTTGGCGGCGTAGACCATGTCGGGCAGGTCGGGGCGCGGGGTCAGCTCCTCCACGGTGTGGCCGAGGGAGCGGTAGCGGTCGCGGAGGTCCTCCCACTGCGCGAGGGCGAGCGGCAGGTCGACCGGCTTGCCCGGGTCCATCCAGGGGTTGATCGAGTATGTGACCCGGAAGTACGTGGGCGGGCACATCAGGTAGCGCCGAGGGGTGGATGCACGCGGGGCTGTACGCAAGTCGCGCTCCTCACGGTGGTGTTGGGCACGTACGTCGCTGTCGTACGTGCCCAAATCGTCCACGCTGGGCGACCTTCGCGCATGAACCGTACGGGTGGTTTATCGGCCACCTCGTGACGTAGTCCCGGCGGTGCCCCGGACGGGCCCTACGCACCGCCGCGGCCGGCGCGCCCCTCCCGCAGCGAGCGCAGCAGCTCCCGCTTGGCCGCGTTGGGGTCGGTGCCGCCGCCGGCCCCGCGCCCGCCGCGGCCGCCGCGCAGCGCCGCGCGGGAGAGGTTGCTGCGGGTGCCGCCGACTCCGAGCATGCCGCCCGCGTTTCCCTTGCTCATGGGGTTCTCCCTTCGCTCCATCTCGAGACGCTCCGTCTCGCGATGTCCTCCACTCTGAACGAGACGTATCGTCTTGTCAAGGGAATAGAGACGATACGTTTCGCCTCAATTGCTCGCTACACTGCGCCGCATGGCCACTACCAAGACCCCCGACGCCAACCGCCGCAGCGAGCGCTCCCGCCGCGCGATCTTCGACGCCGCCCTGGAGCTGGTCGGCGAGGTGGGCTACGACAAGCTCACGATCGAGGGGATCGCCTCCCGCGCGGGCGTCGGCAAGCAGACGATCTACCGCTGGTGGCCCTCCAAGGCCGCCGTCCTCCTCGACGCGTTCACCGCGGACGCGGGGGACGAGCCGGGCTGGGAGCTGCCCGACACCGGCGACCTGGCCGCCGACCTCAAGTTCGTCCTGCGCGCCACCGTCGACGAGTTCAACGACCCCAAGTTCGAGGCCCCCTACCGGGCGCTCGCGGTCGCCGGGGCCAATGACCCCGAGCTGTCCGAACAGTTCGTGAACCGGCTGCAGGACACCGGCGTCCAGGCCTACGTCGAGCGGCTGCGGCGCGCCCAGGAGGCCGGCGCGATCGCCGAGCACGTCGACCTGCGGATCGCCGCCGAGATGATCCTCAGCCCCTTCTCCCAGCGCTGGCTCATGCGTACGGCCCCGCTCACCTACGACTTCGTCGACACCCTCGTCGACCTGGTGCTGGGCGGCATCAGCCGGCGCTGAAGCCCCCTCGAGCTCCGCGGACGCCGCGCCGGGGGCCGCGCACGGCTCCCGCGCGAGCCGCCGGCGCGTCCGGTCTCACACCCCCCGGGTACGTTCGGCGGTCACACCAGGAGCAGGATGGTGGCAGCATTGACCGGAGACCGCGGTCGAAGTGAGGGGATAGATGGAACGCAAGAGCAGGTTCTCCCAATGGCTGCGCCGCCCCAGGAGCGGAGCGGGCGGCGATACGGGTACGGGGGCGGCCACCGGAGCCGCCCGCGAGGAGCTGCTCCTGGCCGCGGCCGCCGCCGGATTCCCCCTGGCGCCCGCCGCGCACCCGTCCGGCTACGGCTGTTCCTGTGAGCGCATCGGCTGTCCCACTCCCGGGCGCCATCCCGTCTCGTTCGCCTGGCAGACCCTCGCCACCACCGACGCCGACAAGGTCACCAAATGGCTGCGCGCCCAGCCGGAGGCCAACTTCGTCACCGCCACCGGCATCGCGCACGACGTCCTCGACGTCCCCGACCGGGCCGGCCGGCAGGCGCTGGACCGGCTGACGGCGGCGGGCATCGAGGTGGGCCCGGTCGCCGTGGTCGCCCAGGACGAGCGGATGCTGTTCTTCACCGCCACCCGCGGCACCCCGGACGACGAGGACGAGTGGTGGCCCTGCGAGCTGGACTGCCATCCGGAGACCATGGACGAGCATCCGGGCCTGCGCTGGCACTGCCGCGGCAGCTATGTGCTGATGCCGCCCTCCCTGCTGCCCGGTGACGAACCGGTGGTCTGGCTGCACGGCGCCGAACGCCCGCTGCCGGACCCGCTGACCCTGCTGGAGGCGCTCACCGACGCCTGCGCCCAGTACGCGGGAGAGCGCCAGGACCACGAGCCGGCCCACCCCTGGCCGATCGGCCGCTGAGGAAGCGGGCGGCCGGGGCAGGACGCCGGGACGTCACTCGCCCTTGACGGCGATCAGCGACTCGATCCGGTTGACGAAGACGGTGCGGGCGCCGCCGGGCGCGCCGGGAGTCTCCTTCGCCGGCACCTTCACCGCCGACTCCGAGACCCGCGTGTACGTCACCGCCTGCTTGAGGTCGCCCTTGAGCAGCGCCTTCGTGCGCGGCTCGGTGACCGACGGACGCACGCCCTTGACCATCGTGCGCTTCTCCCGGTGGTGCGCGGTGAAGAACACCATGGCCCCGCCGCCGACGGTCCGCAGGGCCAGCGGGGGGAATTCCGGGGCCTTGTCCGGGGTGTCGATGTACTCGGTCCAGAACGTGGGGGTCCGCGCCAGCTTGGCGCGCTCCTCGCGCAGCTGCGCGGGCGGCCCTCCGGGAAGGAACGGCCCGCTGTTGCCCGTCCGCAGGAACTCGGTGTACGCGCGGCTCAGCGCGCCGGGCGCCACCGCCGTCCCGCTCTCGCCGCTCGCCGGCACGGCCTCGGCGTACCCGTCCTCGTCGGTCGTGAACTCCGGCACCTTCCCCGGGGCCAGCAGCGTCAGGTACGCGGCCTTCCAGGGCGCCCGGGCGGCGTCGCGGGTGAAGACCACCAGCCACCGGTTGCGGTCGCGGTTGCTGAGGGTGTCGGCCACGAAGAACTTCGGCCAGCCGGCCGACTTCGGGATGGTGAAGCGGGCGTCCCGCAGCGCCAGCGCGGGATACCCCGGATTGCCGCCGGGAGTGACGGCACGCTGGGCGGCCAGGTCCGCCTTGGCTATCTCCGCCAGCGCGCCGCCCTCGACCCGGTCCACCAGGGCCGGGTCGAGCTTGCGGTACGCCTCGTTGTAGCCGTCCGTGAACTTCCTGAGGACCTCGGCGGCCTCAGCCCTGCTGCTCACCGACGGGATGACCGCCCGTTCGCCGTGCACCGTCACGCAGCCCGTCGCCGTCGCCAGCATCGGCAGCGTCAGAGCCGCCGCCGTGAACACTCGGCGTGGCCGTGGCGACCGGCGTCTCATCGCGCTTCGACTCCTCGGTGGCTGCTCGGGACGGCGCCACCCTACCCGCCCGGCCCGGGGCGAAGAACACCACCAGGGTCGGGACCAGGTACAGCCCCCACGCGGCGACCTGAAGCCACGTCGGGTCGGGCTGGAAGTTGAAGACGCCCTTGAGCAGCGTGCCGTACCAGCTGTCGGCCGGGATCTGCTCGCTGACGTCGAAGGCCCTGTCCGCCAGGCCCGGCAGGATGCGGGCCTCCTGCAGGTCGTGGAAGCCGTAGGCGAGCACGCCCGCCGCGACCACGATCAGCATGGCGCCGGTCCAGGTGAAGAACTTCGCCAGGTTGATCCTCAGCGCGCCCCGGTAGAACAGCCAGCCCAGCAGCACGGCCGTCAGCAGGCCCAGCATCGCGCCGACCAGCGGCCGGACGCCGTCGTCGGTGGCGTCGGCGGCGGCCCAGATGAACAGCGCGGTCTCCAGGCCCTCCCGGCCGACCGCCAGGAAGGCCGTGACGACCAGCGCGCCCGTACCCATGGCCAGCGCCGCGTCCAGCTTGCCGTGCAGCTCCTTCTTCAGGTGCCGCGCGGTGCGCCGCATCCAGAAGACCATCCACGTCACCAGCCCGACCGCGATGATCGACAGCGAGCCGCCGAGCAGCTCCTGCGCCTCGAACGTCAGGGTCTGCGAGCCGAACGTCAGCAGCGCGCCGAAGCCCATGCTGATCAGCACGGCCGCGCCGATGCCGGTCCACACCGGCGGCAGTGCGTCCTTGCGCCCGGTCTTGACCAGGTACGCGACCAGGATGCAGACGACGAGGCTGGCCTCGAGGCCCTCACGCAGGCCGATCAGGTAGTTGCCGAACACGCGGCCTCTCCTTCCGTGCGGGGACCGTTCACGCGAACAGGCCCTTGCCCCACCAGTCGCCGTCGCCCTCGATGCCCGGCGGCACCGCGAAGATCGCCGAGCCCACGTGCTGGATGTACTCGTTCAGCGCGTCGTTGGCGGCGAGGTTCTTCTGCAGCGGCACGAAGGCGTCCCGCACGTCGCGCTGGTACGCGATGAAGAACAGTCCCGCCTCCAGCCGGCCCAGCTTGTCCGTGCCGTCGGTGAAGGAGTAGCCGCGACGCAGGATGGTGGCGCCGTTGTTGCTGTCCGGGTGGGCCAGACGCACGTGCGAGTCCGGCTTCATCAGCTTGAGGTTGGGCTCGTCGCGCTCGCGCTGCTTGCCCACCGGGGCACCCTGGGCCTTGTCGCGGCCGAAGATGTCCTCCTGCTCGCCCAGCGAGGTGCGGTCCCAGGTCTCGATGTGCATCCGGATGCGGCGGGCCACGAGGTAGGAGCCGCCGGCCATCCAGGCCGGGCCGTCCTTCTCGCTCACCCACACGTGCTTGTCCAGGGCGGCGGTGTCGGTGCCCGAGACGTTCCGGGTGCCGTCCTTGAAGCCCATCATGTTGCGCGGGGTCTGCGCGTCCGGCGTCGTCGAGGACGTCTTGCCGAAGCCGAGCTGCGACCAGCGGATGGCGACCTTGCCCATGCCGATGCGGGCGAGGTTGCGGATCGCGTGCACCGCGACCTGCGGGTCGTCGGCGCAGGCCTGCACGCACAGGTCGCCGCCGCTGCGGGCCGCGTCCAGGTTGTCGCCGGGGAAGACGGGCAGGTCGATCAGGGCCTGCGGGCGACGGGACTTGACCCCGAAGCGGTCCTTGCCGTCCTTCTCGAACAGGCCGGGGCCCACGCCGAAGGTCAGCGTCAGCCGGGAGGGCTTGAGGCCGAGCGCCTCGCCGGTGTCGTCCGGCGGCAGCTCCGCCTGCCCGCCGTACGCGCCGTCGCCGATCTCGTGACCGGCCGTCATCCGTTCGGCGGCGGCCGTCCACTCCTTCAGCACCTTGATCAGCGCCTCGCGGTCGGACGTGGTGACGTCGAACGCCGCGAAGTGCAGCCGGTCCTGGACGGGCGTGGCGATGCCGGCCTGGTGGGCGCCGCGGAACTGGATCGCGTCGCCGGCCGAGGCGACCGGGTGGGCGTCGCCGCCGGTGCGCAGCGCGACGGCGGTGCCGCCCGCGGCGGCGGCACCGAGCGCGAGCCCGGCGCCGCCCCAGCCGAGCACGGAGCGGCGGGAGGGGGCGGCCTTGGCCGCCGTGTCCTTCGCCGCCTCGTCGTCAGCCGTGGCGCCGGCCGTGGTGCGTGGTGTCTCGTCAGCCATGGGAGCTCCCCCCGCCCTTACTTCGCGACCGCGCCGGCGAGCTTGGACAGCGGCTCGGCCAGGGCGTTGACGGCGTCGGAGAGCTTCTTGCGGTCGTCCTTGCCGACGCTGTCGTACGCCTTGAAGGTGTCGCCGTCGCGGTGGTCGTCCAGCAGCTTCTTCAGCTCGCCGAACTGCTTGTCCAGTTCCTTGGTGAGGTCCGAGTCGTTCTTGGAGGCGACCGGCTTCAGCAGCTCGTACGCCTTCTCGGCGCCCTCGACGTTGGCCTGGAAGTCGACCAGGTCGGTGTGGCTGTAGCGCTCCTCCTCACCGGTCACCTTGCCGGTTGCCACCTCGTCGAGCAGCTCCTTGGCGCCGTTGGCCATGCTGGTCGGGGTGATCTCGGCGGTGCCGACGACCTTCTGCCAGCCCTTGAGGTCCGTCATCAGCTGCTCGGCCAGCTTCTTGTCGTCCTCGGTGATCTTCTTGTCCTCCCAGAGGGACTTCTCCAGCTTGTGCCAGCCGGTCCACTTCTGGCCCTTCTCCAGGCCGTCCTCGCGGACGTCCACCTTCGGGTCGATGTCACCGAAGGACTCGGCCACGGGCTCGGTGCGCTCCCAGCCGATGCGCGAGACGGCGTACTGCTTCTTCGCCTCGTCCACGTCGCCGGCCTTGACGGCGTCGGCGAACTTCTGCGCCGCCGGGATCGTCTCGTCGGCCTGCTGCTGGACGTACTTGCGGTACTCGGCGACCGCCTTGTCCAGCGCGGGGTCGCTCTTCTCCTGCTTGCCGCCGCCGGTGGCGGTGACCTTCTGGCGGATGCCGTCGCCCTTCATTCCGGGCTTGCAGGCGATTTCGTACGCGCCGGCCTTCTTGATCGTCGCGACGATCTCCGCCTTGGTGCCGGGGCCTATGTTCTCCCGCTCGGCGACAATTCGGTCGCCCGCGGCGTAGACATACACCTCGGTGACCTTCGAGCCCTTGTTCTCGACATTGATCTTGATGTGACCCGTCGGGAAAGAGGTCGTGGAGACCTCGCACTTGTCGTCCGTGGCCTTGACCAGAATGGCGTCCGAGTCCTTCTTGTCCGACTTCTCGGCACAACCGGACACGGTGGTCAGGGCCGTGGCCACCGCGATGGCGGCGACGGCGGAGGAGCGGAGGACTCGCATAAGGGCTCCAGCTTGCTCGGAGAGCGGACGAGGGCGTGGCCTAAAACGATCGGTCGAATTAGGCCGCCCTAACTTATCTGAGCCTTGCCTACCCTGTTCCCCGTTCGGTGAGTGATTCTGCTCTCACGGAGCAAAATCTCGTCCCGCCCGTCTCGGGATCACCAATGGCTCTCCGCTGTGCGGATGATCAAATACATCGACGGGCTGTCCATAGACCCTTCCGAGCAATTCGGGCAGATAGACCTCGGCGGGCGGACCGTCCGCCACGACGCGCCCTTCGTGCAGAACGGCGACGCGATCGGCGTACGCCCCGGCCAGGCCCAGATCGTGCAGCACGACCACCACCGCGTCCCCGGCGGCGGCCCGTTCGCGGCACACGCGCAGGACGAGCTCCTGATGCCGCAGGTCCAGCGCGGCCGTCGGCTCGTCGAGCAGCAGCAGCGGGGCGCGCTGCGCGAGGACGCGGGCCAGCGCGACCCGGGCCCGCTCGCCGCCGGAGAGCGCGGCGAACGGACGGGAGGCGAATCCGGCCACCTCCGTGGCGGCCATCGCCGCCTCGACCGCCGCGTCGTCCTCGTCCTCGGCGGCCGTCCCCGCCCAGGGCGCGCGGCCCATCCGCACGACCTCCCCGGCGGTGAAGGGGAACGACAGCTCGGCCGACTGCGGCAGCACCGCCCGGCGCAGGGCCAGTTCGCCGGCGCTCCACGCATCGGCGGGCGCGCCGTCGATCCGCACCTCGCCCGAGGCGGCGGTCAGATCGCGGGCCAGCGCGGCCAGGAGCGTGGACTTCCCGGCGCCGTTCGGCCCGACGAGCGCCACGACCTCGCCTGCGGCGACGCTCAGGTCGACCCCGTCCAGCACGTTCCGGCCGCCGAGCCCCACCCGCAGGGCACGGGCCTCGGCCCGTACGGAGCCGAGGGGAGCGGGGGAGGGAAGACGCCGGGCCCGGCGAGCGAAGAACGAGCGCATCACGCCCATCCCCCTTGCCTGCGCCGCGTCCTGCGCAACAGCCAGAAGAAGAACGGGCTGCCGAAGAGGGCGGTCAGTACGCCCAGCGGGAGTTCCGCCGGCTGGGCGGCCGTGCGGGCCGCCAGGTCGGCGGCGACCAGGACGAGCGCGCCGCCCAGGGCGCTGCCCGGTACGAGGAAGCGGTGCCCCGGACCCGCCGCCATGCGCAGCAGGTGCGGCACCAACAGGCCCACGAACGTGATGATTCCGGCCACGGCCACCGCGGCCGCCGTCAGCAGGGCCACCACCAGCACCAGGACGAGCCGGAGCCGCTCGACGTCCACGCCCAGGTGGCGCGCCGGCCGTTCGCCGAGGGCCAGGAGGTCCAGCTTCCGGGCGTACCAGGGGGCGACGGCCAGCCCGGCCAGGGCGCACGGGAGCACCGCGAGCACCTTCGGCCAGGTGGCCTGCGCGAGCGAGCCCAGCTGCCAGAAGGTGATCTGCGTGATCTGCGCGTTGTCGGCGAGGAAGACGCACAGTCCGATGAGCGCGCCGGCGAAGGCGTTCACCGCGATGCCGGTGAGGATGAGCGTCACCACCTCCGTACGGCCGCCCGAGCGCGAGAGCGCGTAGACGAGCAGGACGGTCACCAGCCCGCCCGCGAACGCGCAGGCCGTCACGGTCCAGTTGCCGAGGAAGCCGAGCCCCAGCGCGATCGAGGCGACCGCGCCGACCGCCGCGCCCGACGAGACGCCGATGACGCCGGGCTCGGCCAGCGGGTTGCCGAACACCCCCTGCATCAGCGCCCCCGCGCACCCCAGGGACGCCCCGACCAGCAGCGCCAGCGCCAGGCGGGGCAGCCGTACGTTCCACAGCACGCTCTCGCCGACCCGGTCGAGCGCGGCGCCGCCGAGGCCGGCGCGGTGCAGGAGCGAGCCCAGCACGTCGCCGACGGGGATGTCGTACGCGCCGAGACCGGCGGACAGCAGGCAGAGGGCGCCGAGGGCGGCGGCCATGCCCAGGGCGAGGAGGACGCCGGTGCGGCGGCGTCCTGCCCTCGCGGGGCCGGCGCCGGCCGGGGACACGGCGGCGTCCTCGCGCCGGACGGCGGTGGCGGCGGTGGTGGTGGCGGGAGGAGCGGACTCCGGCGAAAGGCCCATTCAGCGGCCGCCCTTGTGGATCTGCTCGACGAGGGACTTCAGCACGGCGTCGGTGCGCGGCCCGAAGTTCAGCAGGACGCCGTCGTCGACGGAGGCGATGCGGCGGTCGAGGCCGGCCGGGGTCTGGCCGACGCCGGGAATCTTCAGCAGGCCGTCCACGCCGCCGACCGACTCCAGCCCCTTGCTCATCACGAGGATCACGTCCGGCGCGGCCTTGGCCAGTGCCTCGCTCGTGAGGGGGGTGAAGTCCTTCTTCAGGCCGGACTCCTTGCCCGCGTCCACGCCGCCCGCGGCCTCGACGAGCGAGTCGGCCCCCGAGCCCGCCCCGCCCATGAGGTAGACGGAGGCCGAGCCGCGCAGGTAGAGGAAGGCCACGCGCGGCTTCTTCCCGGCGCCGCCCGCGGGGATGCCCTTCTTCGCGGCGTCGAGGCGCTGTTCGGTGCGCTCGCGCAGCCGGTCCCCGGCAGTGGGGACGCCGAGCGCCGCGGCCACCTTCTCGATGCGGGTGCCGACGTCGGCCAGCTTCTTCGCCGGCTCGAGGACGACGAGCGGGATGCCGGCCGCCCGGATCTGGGCGACGGCCTCGGCGGGGCCGGTGGTGGTCTCGGCCAGGACGAGCGTGGGCTTCAGCGAGAGCACGCTCTCGGCCGAGACGTCGTGCGCGCGCGTGACGACCGGCAGTTCGCGTGCCTGCTCGAAGGTGGCGGTGATGTCGCGGGCGACGACCTTGCCGCCCAGACCGAGGCCGAAAACCACCTCGGACAGCGAGCCGGTGAGTGGGACGATGCGATCAGTGGCGGTGACGGTGACGTCATGGCCGTCGGCGGACCGCACGGTGACGGGGAGTCGTGACTCCGGCGTCCCGGACAGCGGTTCGACGCGGTCGGCCGCCGCCCGCTGTCCCTTCGCGGCGCCTTCCGGCGTGCCGGACGAGGTGCCGGACGTGCCGCAGCCGGTGAGGACGGCGGCCAGGGCCAGCAGGGCCACGAGGGCGCCGAACGGGCGTGGGAGGCCCATCGGCCCGCCCACCGACTGGCGTTGGGACACTTTCCCGCCTTTCCATAGCGAACGACTCCGGATGTAGCTTAGGTTAGCCTTACCTAAATTGCTATGTGTGAAAGGGGCCTTCCATGCCGCCGTCCAGACCTGCCCGCGCGCCCGTGGTCGCGCTGCTCGCGGCTGTGCTGGCGGCATGGGCGCCCGCGCCCGCCGCCCACGCGGCCGACGAGCGCGAGGTGTCGGGCGGGCGGCTGGACTGGGGCATCAAGTCCTCCTTCCAGAGCTACGTCACCGGGCCCGTCGCACACGGCGGCTGGACCCTGCGGGGCGGGGCGGCCACGGTCGGCGACAGCCGGTTCCGCTTCCACTCCGCCAAGGGCGTCTACCGGCCCGGCAGCGGCTCCTTCGAGGCGGGCTTCTCGGGCGGCGTGCGCTTCACCGGGCACCGCAAGCCCGACGGCTCCCACGAGCTCGACCTCACCGTCGACCGGCCCAGCGTCCGCCTCTCCGGCGGCAGCGGCACCCTCTACGCCGACGTGAGCAGCAAGGCCAAGGGCACGGGCGAGGTCACCACCGCCTCCCACGTCCCGTTCGCCTCGCTCGATCTGACGGGCATCGACCTGCGGGGCGGCGGCGCGTCCGTCACCCTCGCGAACGTCCCGGCCACCCTCACCGCGCAGGGCGCCAAGGCGTTCGCCGGCTACTACACCGAGGGCACCGCCCTGGACCGGGTGAGCCTGTCCGCCGACGTCGTGGCCGGTGCGCAGGCGTCACCGGGCGCGAGCCCCTCCGGCTCGCCGGGGGAGGGCTCGCCCGAGAAGAAGGGGAAGTCCAAGGGCGAGTTCACCGGTGCGGCCGTCGACTGGGGCGTGCGCCGGACCTTCCGGGAGTACGTCACGGGAGCCATCGCCCGGGGCTCCTGGAAGCTCGGCGACGGCGCCCAGGACGGCGGCGCGCTCTTCCGCTTCCCGGACGGCAAGGGCTCCTACGACGCCGCGTCCGGCACGCTCGACGCCGCCTTCGCGGGCACCCTGCGCTTCACCGGCAAGGACCTCGACCTGGCGCTCGGCCGGGTGGCGGTGGCGGCGAAGGACGGCAAGGGCACCCTCTCGGCGGACGTGACGAAGGGCGGCGGCACGGAGAAAGGCGTTCAGCTCGTCACCTTCGACGCCTCCGGCCTCAAGGAGAAGGACGGCCTCGCCGCCGTCGCCGAGGCCCCGGCGAAGCTCACGGCCGAGGGCGCCAAGGCGTTCGGCGGCCTGTACCAGGAGGGCGCGGAGATGGACCCCGTCTCCCTCGCCGTCCCCCTCGAGGCCTCGGCACGGCTGCCCGCCCTGCCGGACCTGGGCACCGCGCCCACGGCGGAGCCGAAGGCAGCCGCGGCCTCGCCGCCGGCCGCCGCGCGGGACGGGGAGCGGGCGGGCGCGCGGAGCGCCTCGTCCTCCTTTCCCGTGCTTCCGGTCGCCGTCGGCGCGGGAGCGCTGGTGGCGGCGGGTGCCGCGTATCTGGTGGTGACGCGGAAGCGGCGGACCTCGAACGGAACCTGACGCTCCGTCGGGTGTGGCGCACCACGCACCGGCCGCGGCCGCCCCGGACCTTCCCCGGCCTCCGGCTCCCTGATGTCATGGGGCCGCACGGCTTGATTCACGTATCTCATGTCCCTCTAGGAGAGAACAGACGATGACCGCCACCGCACGCCGCGCCGCACTCGCCGCGCTGGCCACGGCGACCGCTCTGGGTGCCACCGCGCTGACCGTGCCCGCGCACGCTGCGGGCGCCCCGGCGAAGGCCGAAGGGCAGAGGACCGACGGGAAGACGACCGACGGGAAGCAGGCCGAAGGTCAGAAGGCCGAAGGTCAGAAGGTCGAGGGGCAGCAGCCGCCGCAGATGGAGATCGCGGACGGCTCGCTGAGCTGGGGGGTGAAGGAGAGCTTCCGGAAGTACGTCGTCCGGTCCAAGGGCAAGATCGAGCTGGGCGACGACGCCCGGCAGGCAAAGAAGAACGGTGCCTTCACCTTCGCCGGGGGCAAGGGCACGTACGACCCCTCGACGCACGCGCTGACCACCACCTTCAAGGGCAGCGTGCGCTTCCTGGCGCACCCCGAGAAGGAGCACTACCAGCTCGACCTCAAGTTCTCCGACATCAAGGTCGTCACCGACGCCGCCGCCAAGGGACAGAAGGGCAGCATCACCGCCGACGTCACGCGCGGCGGCAAGACCGAGCAGGACGTCGTCATCGCCTCGCTGGACGTCAAGGCGGGCCGGATGAGCGGCGGGGCCGACGGCGCGGTCACCTACACGAAGATACCCGCGAAGCTCACCAAGGTCGGCGCGGAGGTGTTCGCGTCCAACGGCTCGTCCCCCTACGCCGAGGGCGACGCCATCGACCCGGCCACCCTCGCGGTGAAGGTGGCTCCCCCGAAGCCCAAGCCGGAGCCGGAGGAGCCCAAGGAGAAGCCGAAGCCCGAGCCCGAGGAGCCCAAGGAGAAGCCCGCCCCCGGCACCGTCCTCGACGGCAACCTCGACTGGGGCGTGAAGCAGTCCTTCCGCGCGTACATCGAGAAGCAGAAGGGCAAGATCGAGCTCGGCGACGGCGCCCAGCAGAAGAGCGCCGGCTTCCGCTTCCCCAAGGGCCACGGCAAGTTCGACGCCTCGAGCGGCTCGGTCGAGGCGGCGTTCAACGGAAGCGTCCGCTTCACGGCGCACTCCGGCAAGCTCGACCTGAAGCTCAGCGACATCAAGGTCAAGGCGACCGGTGCCGCCGGCATCCTGACCGCCGACGTCATCTCCAGCGGTACCGTCACGGAAGACGTGCCGCTGGCGGCCCTGAAGCTCACCGCGGGCTCGCTCAAGGCCAAGGACGGCGTCGTCGCGCTGGCCGGCGTCCCCGCGACGCTGACCGAGGAGGGCGCCAAGGCCTTCGCCGGCTACTACACCAAGGGCGAGACCCTCGACCCGGTGACGCTGGCCGTGGCGCTCGACGCGAACGCCAAGCTGCCCGAGGGCACCGAGTTCGAGAACTGCGAGGCCGCGTCGGCCGCGGGCAAGACGCCGCTGCGCAAGGGCGAGCCCGGCTACACGGCCAAGCTCGACACCGACGGCGACGGCGTCGCCTGCGAGGCGTCCGGTTCCGACACCGCCACCACCGGCGGCTCCACGACCGGCGGTTCGACCGGCGGTTCCACGACCGGTGGCTCGACCACCGGCGGTTCCACCACCGGCGGCACCGCCTCCACCACCGACACGGGTTCGCTCGCGCAGACCGGCTCGAGCACCCCGACCGGCCCGCTCCTCGGCGCGGCCGGCGCGATGCTGCTCGCGGGCAGCGGCGCCGTCTACGCCACGCGCCGCCGTCGCGACGCCCAGGGCTGATTCCTTCCGCCCCCACGAACACCCGCGCCCGCCGGTACGGTCACCGGCGGGCGCGGGCTTCTCCAGGTCGTGCGGAGCGGTCGGGCGGCTCAGGCGCTCAGCGGGAACTCCCGGCCCAGCGCCTGGAAGACGGCGGTGTTCAGCGCGAACGCCCGCCGGCACTCCTCGATCACGCGCTGCTTCTCCAGGTCGTCCACCGGCAGCGCGTCCAGCAGCTCGCGGTACTCGCGCTTGAAGGCGGCGGGGTTGCCGATGGCCTCGAAGACGTAGAAGCGCACGCCGTCGCCCTTGCGCTCGAAGCCCCAGGTCTTCTCGGCGGTGCCGCGGATGATCTGGCCGCCGGAGAGGTCGCCCAGGTAGCGGGTGTAGTGGTGGGCCACATAGCCGGCCGGCCAGTCGCGGGCGCACTCCTCGATGCGGGCCGCGTACGCCGCCGTGGCGGGCAGCGGCTCCAGGCCCCTACGCCACCCGGGGCCGCCCAGGTGGGCCAGGTCCCGCTCGAGCTGCGCGGCGCGGGCCAGCTCGGGCCGTATGAACGGACCGGCGACGGGGTCGGCGGACAGGGCCTCGGACCCGGCCTCCAGGGCCTGGTAGACGAACCAGAGCTGCTCGGTGTAGCGGCGGTAGGCGGCGAGCCCGAGCCGGCCACCGAGCATGTCGCTCATGAACGACGAGTTCTCGGCCTCCGTGTGCTGCTCGTGGGAGGCGGTGCGGATCAGCGTGGAGAACGGGGTCGGGGCGGGCGCGTCCAAGGAGGGCCTCCGGTGACCGAGGGGACGGGAAGGGACGGAGGGAACAGGCGGAAACGGATGCGCCGGGGCGCGCCGTCTCCACCCATCCTCTCCACTTAGGCTTACCTAAGTCAATCGCTTCCCGACATGCTGTCGGTAAAAACTCTACGGAAGCGTCAGGATCTCCGCACCCGTGTCCGTCACCACGAGCGTGTGCTCGAACTGGGCCGTGCGCTTGCGGTCCTTGGTGACGACCGTCCAGCCGTCCTCCCACATGTCGTACTCGTACGTCCCCAGCGTCAGCATCGGCTCGATCGTGAAGGTCATGCCGGGCTGGATGAGCGTGTCGTGGTGGGGGCTGTCGTAGTGGGGGACGATCAGGCCCGAGTGGAAGGACGAGTTGATGCCGTGGCCCGTGAAGTCACGCACGACGCCGTAGCCGAAGCGCTTGGCGTACGACTCGATGACCCGGCCGATGATGTTGACGCGGCGGCCGGGCTTGACCGCCTTGATGGCCCGCGCGAGCGCCTCGCGGGTCCGCTCGACGAGCAGGCGCGACTCCTCGTCGACGTCGCCGCAGAGGTAGGTGGCGTTGTTGTCGCCGTGCACGCCGCCGATGAAGGCCGTCACGTCGAGGTTCACGATGTCGCCGTCGCGCAGGACGGTGGAGTCCGGGATGCCGTGGCAGATGACCTCGTTGACCGACGCGCACAGCGACTTGGGGAAGCCGCGGTAGCCGAGCGTGGAGGGGTACGCGCCGTGGTCGCACATGTACTCGTGCGCGACCCGGTCCAGCTCGTCCGTGGTGACGCCCGGCGCGATGTGCTTGGCCGCCTCCTCCATCGCCCGCGCGGCGATGCCGCCGGCGATCCGCATCTTCTCGATCGTCTCGGCGCTCTGGACCTCGGGGCCGGTGTACGGGGTGGGCGCGTCCTTGCCCACGTACTCGGGCCGCGGGATCGAGGCGGGGACGGAACGGATGGGGGAGAGCGTCCCCGGGACAAGAAGCGACTGGCCAGACATGTCAGCGAGTGTAGCCAGGGCCCATCGGGGACCATGTGGGCGAGAGCACACACAGGAGGAGACCCGATGGCACTGTTCAAGCGGGGCACGGCCGGCAAGGCGGGCGAGTGGTACTACTGCCTCAAGCACGCCACGGTCGAGGAGGGGCCGGAGTGCCGCGCCGCCGACCGCATGGGCCCGTACGGGACGCGGGAGGAGGCGTCGCACGCGATGGAGCGGGCGCGCGAGCGGAACGAGGAGTGGCGCGAGGACCCGCGCTGGAAGGACGAGGCCGAGGGCGAGCCCAAGGGGGACTGAGGCTCGCCGTCGCGGCGGAGCGAGTGGCCCCGCCGCGACGGTGCCCGGCCTGCGGCCGGTGCCCGGACCGCCCTACGCCGCCTCGGTCACCGAGTCCTGCCCGGCGGCGGCCTTGCGCTCGCGCATCCGCACCGCGTGTTCGTCCGTCCGCTGGTCGTAGGACATCAGCTTCGGCAGCGACGCCGCCAGCAGCCCCACCGATGCCACGCAGGCCAGGCCGCCGGCCCACACCGAGGTGCGGACGTTGGTCAGCGCGGCCATGCCGCCCGCGCGGACCTGGCCCAGCTGCGGGCCCACGGAGTACGACAGCAGCTCGATGCCCGCCAGCCGGCCGCGCAGCTCGTCGGGGATCGTCTGGTCCCAGATGGCCGAGCGGAACAGGCCGCTCACCGTGTCGCAGGCGCCGGCCGCGGCCAGGAACAGCAGCACCAGCCAGATGTTGTGCATCCAGCCCGCCACCGCCATGGCCAGGCCCCAGCCCGCGGCCGCGTAGACCACCATCCGGCCGTGCCGGTTCACCCGCGAGACCCAGCCGCTGGTCAGGCTCACCCCCAGCGAGCCCACCGCGCCGGCCGCGTACATCAGGCCCAGCGCCCACCGCGCGTCCAGGTCGTCGGCGAGGAACGGGAAGATCGCGGTGGGGAAGGCGAAGAACATCGCCGCCATGTCGATCGCGTACGTGCCCAGCAGCTCCTTGCGGCTCCACGCGTAGCGGGCGCCCTCCAGGATGCCGCGCAGCGAGGGCTTGTCGGCGTCGTGCGAGGCGGGGGAGGGGGCGAGCCGGAGGGTGAGGAGCACGGAGACGGCGTACGAGGCCACGTCCAGGGCGTACGCGCAGCTCAGCCCCGAGAAGGCGATGATCACGCCCGCGGCCGAGGGGCCGGCGATGGCGCCGGCCTGCCAGCGCATCGAGTTCAGGGCGATGGCGGCGGGCAGCTGGTCGTGCGCGACGATCCTCGGCACGATCGCCTGCAGCGCCGGGCGCTGCAGGCCGGTCAGGGCGCTGACCAGCGCGGCCACCACGTACAGGGGCCAGATCATCGGGTGCGGCAGCAGGGTGTTGAGCAGCAGCATCGCGCTCAGGACGCCGAGCCCGGCCTCGGTCCACAGGATCAGCTTGCGGCGGTCCATGGCGTCGGCGAGCGCGCCGCCGTAGAGACCGAAGACGATCAGCGGGACGAGTTCGACCGCGCCGACCGCGCCCACCGCGAGGGCCGAGCCGGTGAGGTCCTTCAGCTGCAGCGGGACCGCGATGAAGGTCAGGAAGCTGCCGAAGACCGTCACCAGCCCCGCCAGCCACATGCGGCGGAAGTCGGCCGACGCGTGCCAGGGGGTCAGGTCGGGCAGCAGGGCGCGCAGCCGGCCGGTGGAAGGGGGACTGGGGGGAGGGGGATGGTGCTCGGTCACGGGGCACCATGGTGCGGGCGGGGAACGGCTCCGGCAAAACCATTTCTTTCGGTCAGGCGGGGCCGGCCGGCCGCCGGGGCGTCACCAGCGGTCGGGCGGCGGCGCGGTGAGCCGGTCGGCGAGGTGGGCCAGGCGGTCGCGGAAGCCGCGGCCGCGCGGGGCGGGCGGGGCGTTCTCCCCGGCCGCGGCGCTGACCAGGTGCTGGACGGTCTCCAGGTCGAGCTCCGCCGAGGCCGGCACGGCCAGCGCCTCGTGCGCGAGGGTGCGGAGGTCGCCGTGGCGCGCGTCGTCGCAGCCGTCGAGGGCCAGCACCGTCGCCCCGCAGCGCCGGGCGTCGTGCACCCGCTCCAGCAGCCCGTCCCCGGGTCGCTCCGGCGCCACCACCAGCAGCGTCTCCCCGCGCCGGGCCGCCTCCAGCCGGCCCAGCCCGACCGACAGGTGCGCGGGCGCGCCGGCCGGCACCCGGTGGCGCACGAGCGTGGGGCACAGCTCCGGGAGCCCGGCCCAGGCGGCCTCGTCGTCCAGGTGGGCGGCCAGGTGCCAGGGTTCGTACTCCGCGGTTCCCACCAGCAGCAGCCCCCCGCCGTGGGCGCCGACCGACGTCCGCAGCGTCCCCGCGAAGCCGCGGGCGGCCCGCAGCCACTCGGTCCCGGCGAGTGCCTCGCGCAGCAGCGCGACCCGTACGGCGTCCATGCGCCGCATCCTGCCCCAACCGCCGCACGGCGAAGCGGAGTTGCCGGGCGCCTCACCCGTTCGGGCGCGGGGGCCGGCCGGGCCCCCGCGCACCGGGCCGTCCAGGGGGAAAGCGGCGTGACAGTATCGCCGTCATGACTACTTCTGATGACGTGAAGGACGTGAAGAAGGCCCCGGCCAAGGATCCTTGGGACCTTCCCGATGTTTCCGGCCTGGTGGTCGGCGTGCTCGGCGGCACCGGCGACCAGGGCCGCGGCCTGGCCTACCGGCTGGCCAAGGCCGGCCAGAAGGTGATCATCGGATCGCGGGCCGCCGAGCGGGCCGCGGCCGCGGCCGGGGAGCTGGGCCTGGGCATCGAGGGCCTGGACAACGCCGAGTGCGCGCGCCGCAGCGACATCGTGATCGTCGCCGTGCCGTGGGACGGCCACGCCAAGGCCCTCGAGGCGCTGCGCGAGGAGCTCGCCGGCAAGCTCGTCGTCGACTGCGTCAACCCGCTCGGCTTCGACAAGCAGGGCGCCTACGCCCTCAAGCCGGAGGAGGGCAGCGCCGCGCAGCAGGCCGCCGCGCTGCTGCCCGACTCGCGGGTGACCGCCGCCTTCCACCACCTGTCCGCCGTGCTGCTCTCCGACCCGGAGATCGAGGAGATCGACACCGATGTGATGGTGCTCGGCGAGAAGCGGGCCGACACCGACATCGTGCAGGCGCTGGCCGGCCGCATCCCCGGCATGCGCGGCGTCTTCGCGGGCCGGCTGCGCAACGCCCACCAGGTGGAGTCGCTGGTCGCCAACCTGATCTCCGTGAACCGCCGCCACAAGGCGCACGCGGGGCTGCGCGTCACCGACGTCTGAGCCGTCCGGGGCATGGGGGACAATGACCGGGATCGTACGCACATGCGTCCCCGGACAGGAGCCGCCCCCATGCCCCGCCTCGCCCTCTACGCCCTCGCCGTGTGCGCCCTCGCGATCGCGGCGGCCGTCGTCTCGTTCGCCCGGGGCAGCTGGCTGGGCATCGTCTGGATCCTGCTGCTCGGCGTCTCGTCGAACATCGCCTGGTACTACGTGCGCAAGGCGAAGAACGACAAGGCGGCGGAGCAGGGCCGCGTCACGGGTTGAGCGACTCTATGGGGTTGCCCTCCCAGAAGCGGAACAGCCGCTGACCGTAAAAGGTGTCCCAGTCGCTCACGCCCAGGGCGCGCAGCACCGCGTCGATCATGTCGAAGAAGGCGTGGTTGACCTCGGGGATCCACAGGAAGCCGAAGACCGCGAGCAGGCCGAACGGGGCGAAGGGCTCGAGCTGGCGGCGGATCCCGTACGGCAGCCAGGGCTCGATCACCCCGTAGCCGTCCAGGCCGGGGACGGGCAGGAAGTTCAGGATCGCCGCGGTCACCTGCAGCAGGGCCAGGAACCCGAGGGCGTAGCGGAGGTTCTCCGGCACGCCGTCCAGGGCGTCCAGCCAGAACGGGGCGGAGACCACGAGCGCGAAGACGACGTTGGTCAGCGGGCCGGCGGCCGAGATGAGGCTGTGCTTCCAGCGGCTGCGGATGCGGTGGCGCTCGATGAAGACCGCACCGCCGGGCAGGCCGATGCCGCCCATGATCACGAAGATCACCGGCAGCACGATGCTCAGCAGGGCATGGGTGTAGGCGAGCGGGTTGAGCGTGAGGTAGCCCCTGGCCTCGACGGAGATGTCGCCGCCGTGCAGGGCGGTGCGCGCGTGCGCGTACTCGTGCAGGCAGAGCGAGACGATCCAGGCCGAGGTCACGAACAGGAACACCGGGAAGCCGGCGTTCGCCGCGAAGTCGGTCCACACAGCCCATATGGAGACCGCCATGATGGCGACGAGGGCGAGGAAGACGGGGCTGATGCGCCGCTCGCCGCGGGTCGCTTCGAATGCCATGTCTGAGTGCTCCTGGGGGAGGGAGGCCGCCGGGAACGCCCGGGGCGCGCGGATGTACCGGGCGACGGTACTCGGTGGGGGACGATATTTCGTAGCGCGAGATGCGCGCGGGGGGAGAATAAGGCAGTGCGTTACGGCATTCTCGGCAGCACCCAGGTCCATACCGACGACGGGAACCTCCTTCCCCTCGGCGGCGCCCGCCTGCGCGCGCTGGTGGCCGCGCTGGCCCTGCACCCCGGCCGGGTGGTGAGCCCCCGGGCGCTGATCGACGAGGTGTGGGACGGCGAGCCGCCCGCCGACGCCACGGGCGCCCTGCAGGCGCTCGTCGGCCGGCTGCGGCGGGTCGTCGGGCACGCCACCGTGGTCTCCGCCGACGGCGGCTACCGGCTGTGTGCCGAGCCCGACCACGTCGACCTGCACCGCTTCGAGCGGCTCGCCGACGAGGGCGAGCGGGCGCTGGCGGACGCCGACCCCGCCAAGGCGGCGGCGCTCCTCGACGACGCCCTCGCGCTGTGGCGCGGCCCGGCCCTCGCGGACCTGCCCGGTCGCACGGCCACGGCGGCCCGCTGCGACACCCGCCACCTCGCCGCGCGCCGCGGCCGCCTGGCGGCCGACGTCGCCCTCGGCAACGCCGCCGCGGCCCTGCCGGCCCTCGCCGAGCTCTGCGACGCCCACCCCCTGGACGAGCCCCTGCAGGCCCTGCGCCTGCGCGCCCTGCGCGACGCCGGCCGCCCGGCGGAGGCGCTGGCCGCGTACGCCGGGCTCGCCGGCACCCTGGCCGACCGGCTGGGCACCGACCCCGGCCCCGAGCTGCGCGCCCTCCACGCCGAACTGCTCGCGGGCCCGCCTCGGCCGGGCGGCCCAGGGCCCGCCGCCACGCCCGCCCGCCCCCGGGCCGATCACGCCGCGCCGCCCGCCGACGGGGACGCGCCCCGTGCGGGCGGTCCCGCACCCGCACCCGCAGCCGCGGCCGCGCCCGCGCCCGCCGCCCCGCCGCGTGGCAATCTCCGGGCGCGGCTGACCTCCTTCGTCGGCCGGGAGGACGACCTCGCGCTGATCCGGGAGGATCTCGGGCGGCACCGGCTGGTGACGCTGCTGGGGCCCGGCGGGGCCGGCAAGACGCGGCTGTCGCAGGAGGCCGCCGAGGCCGCCGCCATGGCGGGGGAGCGGTGGCCCGACGGGGTGTGGTTCGCCGAGCTCGCGCCCGTCGACGATCCGGAGACCGTGCCCGAGGCGGTGCTGACCGCGCTCGGGGCGCGCGAGACCGTGGTGCGCGGCACGACCGCCGAGGGGCTGCGCGCGGCCACCGACGCCACCGCCCTCGACCCGCTCGGGCGGCTCGCGGAGCACTGCGCGCGCCGCCGGATGCTGCTCGTGCTGGACAACTGCGAGCACGTCGTCGACGCGGCCGCCCTGCTCGCCGAGACGCTCCTCGCCCACTGCCCCGGCGTCGCCGTCCTCGCCACCAGCCGGGAACCCCTCGCCGTGCCCGGCGAGCTGGTGCGGCCCGTCGAGCCGCTGCCCGACCCCGTGGCCCTGCGGCTGCTCGCCGACCGGGGCGCCGCCGCCCGGCCCGGCTTCCGGGTGGAGGACGACCCCGCCGCGTGCGCCGAGATCTGCCGCCGGCTGGACGGGCTGCCGCTCGCCATCGAGCTCGCCGCCGCCCGGCTGCGGCTCCTCACCCCGCGCGGGCTCGCCGACCGCCTCGACGACCGCTTCCGGCTCCTGACGTCCGGCAGCCGTACCGTCCTGCCCCGTCAGCAGACGCTGAGAGCCGTGGTCGACTGGTCCTGGGACCTGCTGGACGAG
The DNA here is from genome assembly GCF_014655595.1 of Streptomyces griseocarneus. Taxonomy (GTDB): domain Bacteria; phylum Actinomycetota; class Actinomycetes; order Streptomycetales; family Streptomycetaceae; genus Streptomyces; species Streptomyces griseocarneus. The sequence continues at coordinate 232,860 of NZ_BNBL01000010.1, forward strand.
CCCGAACGCGCCGTGCTGCGCCGCCTGTCCGTCTTCTCCGGCGGATGCGACCTCGCCCTCGCCGAGGAGGTGTGCGCCGACGGCACGGCCGTCGACGCCCGGGACGTGCCCGTCCTGCTCGGCTCGCTCGTCGACAAGTCGCTCGTGGTCGCCGCCCCTGCCGCCGACGGCCACATGCGCTACCGGCTGCTGGAGACCGTCGGGGAGTACGCCGGCGAGCGGCTGGACGAGGCCGGCGAGCGGGCCGCGGTGGAACGGCTCCACCTCGTCGCCTTCCGCGAACTGGCCCGTACCGCCGACCCCTTGCTGCGCGGCCCCGAGCAACGCGACTGGCTGGAGCGGCTCGAGCTCGAGCACGACAACCTCCGCTCCGCGCTGCGCCGCGCCCTGGCCGCGCGCGACGAGCAGGAGGCACTGTGCCTGGTGCTGTCCCTGGGCTGGTTCTGGCAGCTGCGTGACCACCGCGCCGACGCCCGGCACTGGGCGGAGGCCGCCGCCGCGCTCGGCCCGGACCCCTTCGCCGAGCCCGTGACGCCCGCCCCGCCGCTCCACGGCACCTGCACGGAGGTGCCCCCGCCGCTGCCGCCCGACCTGCTGGAGGAGGCACGCCGGGGCGTACGGCTGATCGCGATCTCCAACGTGGACGCCAACATGCGCGAGATCGGCGACCCCGAGATGCAGCGGCTGCTGCGCGGCATCGTCACCGCCTACGGCGACGGACAGCCGCAGAACTGCCGGGTGCCGGGCATGATGTGGTACTACGCGATCCTGATGACCGGCGCCGCCGACGACATGTACACGGTCCTCGACGACGCCGTGGAACGCTGCCGCCGACTCGGCTACCGCTGGGAGCTCGCCAACATGCTCCAGCTGCGCGCCAAGGTGCTCAACGACAGCCCCGACCGGACCGGACAGGCCATCGCGGACGCCGACGAGGGCCTGGAGCTCTTCCGCGGCCTCGGCGACTCCTGGGGCGTGGCCGAGGCGCTGGCCGGCCGCGGCGAGACCCTGGAGAAGCACGGCAGGTTCGCGGCCGCCGCCGACGACTACCGCGAGGCCGTCGACCGGGTCCTCGAGCTGGGCTCCGCCGGCCAGGTGCCGATGCTGCGGGCGCGCCTGGCCACGGTGCTGGCCGAGGACGGCGCCCTCGGGCCGGCCCAGGCCGAGGAGATCTACCGCGAGGCGCTCGCCGACGCGCAGCGGATCAGCCCGGACGTGGCCGCCTTCGTCCAGGTCCAGCTCGGCTGCCTCCTCGGCCGCAACGGGCGCCCGGCGGAGGCCCGGGAGATCTTCGAGGCGCTGGCCGAGGACTTCGGGGAGCGGGCCATCGTCGTCTTCGAGGCGTTGATGGACGGGCTGCTGGCCTGGCTGGACACCCTCCAGGGGCGCCCGGGGGACGCGCTGCCCCGGCTGCGCAGCGCCCTGGGGAAGTCCGATGACCCGCTCAGCCGGCTGATCGCGCCCCAGCTGGCCCCGGCGCAGCTGCTCAACGCCGGTCACGCCTACGCCGTGCTGGGCGGCGAGGCCGACGCCCTGAGGGCGGCCCGGCTGTTCGGCGCCTCCGCCGCGCTGCGCCCCGCGGTCTTCCACGTGATGTCGATGGAGCGCGAGATCCTCGAGGCCGGGGCGGAGGCCGCCCGTGCCGTCGTGGGCGCCGAGGCGTACGAGCGCGCGTACGCCGAGGGCGCCGGCCTCTCCCTCGTGGAGGCCGCCGCCCTCGTATGACGCGCGTCGTGGTCCGGCCCCGCCGGCCCGGTCCGGCTCAGGTCCAGCGGCCTCACCTGCTGCCGCCTCTGCTCCCGCCGCCTCAGGTCTTGTTGCGGAACTTGGCGACCGCCAGCGGTGCCGTCACCAGCGTGATGCCGGCGGCCCAGGCCAGCGTCATCCACACCGAGTGGGCCACCGGACCGCCGTTGATCAGGTGACGGGCGGCGTCGGCGAGGTTGGACAGCGGGTTGTACTTGGTGAAGCCCTCGAGCCAGCCGGGCATGTTGCTGGTCGGCGCGAAGATGGAGCTTCCGAACTGCAGCGGCAACAGGACGATCATCGCGACCCCTTGGACGGCCTGGGCCGTCTGCAGCGACAGGCCCAGCAGGATGAAGATCCACATCAGTGAGGCGCCGAAGACCATGGCGAGCGCCACCGCCGCCAGCAGGTGCAGCACCGAGGTGCTCACGGTGAGGCCGATCGCGAAGCCCATGCCCAGCAGGATCGTGGTCGCGATGAGCATCCGGCCGACCTCGACGACGATCTTCGCTATGAGGACGGAGGACCGGGCGATCGGCATGGTGCGGAAGCGGTCCATCACCCCCTTCTTGAAGTCGTCGTTGATGCCCGTGCCGACGGCCATGGCGATCTGCATGCCCATCATCGCCATCAGGCCGGGGACCAGGTAGTTGACGTACTCCTTCTCGTGCCCCTTGCCGGCGATGGAGCCGCCGAAGACGAAGGTGAACAGCAGGATGAAGACGACCGGCATCAGCAGGGCGTCGAACATCGACTCCGGGTCCTGCTTGATCTGCAGCATGTTGCGCCGCGCGAGCGCCCCGATGTGCCGCAGGTTGGCCCGCAGGCCGATCCGGCCCTCGTGGGCGGGCGCCGCCGTGGGCGCGCTGACCGTCGCCGCGCTCATGCCGCGACCTCCTGGAACTCGTCGGTGCGGATGTCCTGCTCGCCACCGGGGGCGGACGTCTTCTGGCCCGTGACGGCGAGGAAGACCTCGTCGAGGCTGGGCAGGTGGGTGCTGATCCCGGCGAGGGCGAAGCCGCGCTCGCCCAGCAGGCCCACCACGGCGGTCAGCTGCTCGTCGCTGACGATCGGGACGTTGACCACGCCCTCCGCCACGTCGGCGGTGGCGCCGGCGATGCCGTCGAGACCGGCGCGGGTGACCTCCCCGGCCAGCCGGTGCAGGTCCGCCGGGTCCGCCGGGCGGACCTGCAGGGTGCGCCCGCCGACCTTGGCCTTCAGCTCGTCGACGCGGCCGCCGGCGATCACCCGGCCGCGGTCGATCACCGTCAGCTCATGGGCGAGCTGCTCGGCCTCCTCCATGTACTGCGTGGTCAGCAGGACGGTGGTGCCCTCGCCGACCATCCGCTGCACCTCCTCCCACACCTCGTTGCGGGTGCGGGGGTCCAGGCCGGTGGTGGGCTCGTCCAGATAGAGCACCGCGGGCCGGCCGATCATGGAGGCGGCCAGGTCGAGCCGGCGGCGCATGCCGCCGGAGTAGGTCATGGCGGGCCGCTTGGCGGCCTCGGTCAGCGAGAAGCGCTCCAGCATCTCGTCGGCCCGCTGCCGGGCGTCCTTGCGGGAGAGGTCGAGCAGCCGCCCGATCATGTAGAGGTTCTCGCGTCCGGAGAGCTTCTCGTCGACGGAGGCGTACTGGCCGGTGAGCCCGATGATCCGGCGCAGCTGCCGGGGCTGGCGCACCACGTCACAGCCCGCGACGCGGGCGGTGCCCGCGTCCGGCCGGATGAGGGTGGACAGGCAGCGGACCAGCGTGGTCTTGCCCGCGCCGTTGGGGCCGAGGACACCGAGGACCGTGCCCTCGCGCACGTCCAGGTCGACCCCGTCCAGGGCCTTCGTCTCGCCGAAGTGCTTGACCAGGCCCCGGACTTCGACGGCGTTCCCGCCGCTTCTGGGGATGTCTTTTCGCGTCATGCCGACTACGGTGCCGGCCCCCGCCGACAACGTGCAGACAGCTGCCCGGCGGCGGGGGCCGGGCGCCGACAGACCGCCGACACCGCGCCGACGGACCGGCCGGCACCCGGCCCCCGCACGGGGCGGATCAGTGGAAGGAGTGCTCCTCGGCCGGGTACGCCCCGCCGACGACGTCCTCCGCGAAGGCCTTGGCCGCGTCGCCCAGGGCCTCGCGCAGCTGTGCGTACTGCTTGACGAAGCGCGGCACCCGGCCGTTCGTCATGCCGGCCATGTCGGTCCACACCAGCACCTGGGCGTCGCACTCGGCGCCGGCGCCGATGCCGACGGTGGGGATGTGCAGCACGCGGGTGACCTCGGCGGCCAGCTCCGCCGGGACCAGCTCCAGCACGACCGCGAAGGCGCCCGCGTCCTGGACGGCCTTGGCGTCGCGCAGCAGCTGCGCCGCCGCCTCCTCGCCGCGCCCCTGCACGGGGTAGCCGCCGTAGGCGTTGACGGACTGGGGGGTGAGGCCGATGTGCGCCATGACCGGGATGCCGGCCTGGACCAGCAGCTCGATCTGGTGGGCCGAGCGCTCGCCGCCCTCCAGCTTGACCGCGCCGACGCCCGCCTCCTTCACCAGCCGGGTGGCGCTGCGCAGCGCCTGGACGGGACCTTCCTGGTACGAGCCGAAGGGCAGGTCGCCGACGATCAGGGCGCGCTTGGTGCCCCGTACGACGGCGGCCGAGAGGAGGGTGATCTCGTCCATGGTGACGGGCACCGTGGACTCGTAGCCGAGGTGACAGTTGCCCATGGAGTCGCCCACGAGCATGACGGGGATGCCGGCCTCGTCGAAGACGGAGGCGGTCATCGCGTCGTAGGCGGTGAGCATGGGCCACTTCTCGCCCCGCGCCTTGGCGGCGGCGATGTCGCGGACGGTGATGCGCCGAGAGCTCGTTCCGCCGTACAGCGCCTTGGTGTCCTTCGGGCTGCTGTCGGGCGTCTTCACGGCATGCGTCATGACCATGGCTCCTGTATGTGTCGTCTCGAGGCGCCCTGACGGCGTCCCCGGATCACCTCCATGCTGACACGGCCCGGCCGGGCGCGGAAGTGAGCCCCGGGATCGGCCGGAAGGGTGGCCGGAGGCGGCCGTGCGTGCGGCGTGCGCAAAGTCCTTCCCATACGAGACGGGACCGTTCCGGAAGTGACCTAGGGTGTGCTCATGGCAACCCCCGACACCGCCTCCCCGCCGCCCCGCAAGGTCCCCGAGGCCGTGCACCGCAGGCGCTGGGCCGTCCTGGGCGTGCTGCTGAGCAGCCTGCTCGTGGTCGTCCTGGGCAACTCGGTCCTCAACGTCGCGATGAAGACGATCGCCGCCCCCGCACCCGAGGGGCTGGGCGCGACCCAGAGCGAGCTGGAGTGGGCGATCAACGCCTACACGCTCGTCTTCGCCGGAATGCTGTTCACCGCCGGACTGCTCGGCGACCGGTGGGGCCGCCGGCGGGTCCTGATCTTCGGCATGGCCGTCTTCGGCGTCGGCTCCGCGCTCGCCTCCATGGCCGGCTCCCCCGAGGAGCTCATCGCCTACCGCGCCCTCATGGGCTTCGGCGGCGCGTTCGTGATGCCCTCGACGCTCGCCGTCATCATGAACGTCTTCGAGCGCGAGGAGCAGCCCAAGGCCATCGGCATCTGGGCCGGCGCGGTCGGGCTCGCCATCGCCATAGGGCCGATCACCGGCGGCATCCTGCTCAGCCACTTCTGGTGGGGCTCGGTCTTCCTGATCAACATCCCGATCGTCACCGCCGTCCTGATCGCGATGGTGGTGCTGGTGCCCGACTCCAGGAATCCCCGGCCCGGCCGGCTCGACCCGCTGGGGGTGCTGCTGTCCGTCGTCGGGCTCGTCCTGCTGGTGTACGGCATCATCAAGGGCGGCCAGCTCGCCGACTTCACCGACCCCGAGGTCTACGGCACGGCCGGCGGCGGCCTGCTCGTGCTCGTCCTGTTCGTCCTGCACGAGCGGCGCAGCACCCACCCCGCCATGGACGTGCGCTACTTCCGCAACCCGGCCTTCTCGGCGGCCGTCGCCTCGCTGGCGCTGGTCTTCTTCGGGCTGATGGGCGTCACCTTCTTCATGGTCTTCTACACCCAGAGCGCCCGGGGCTTCACCCCGCTGCAGAGCGGGCTGCTGATGCTGCCGCTCGCCGCCGCCCAGATGGTCTTCGCGCCGCGCACCCGGATCGTCGTCGAGCGGTTCGGCGCGCGGGCCGTGTGCACCGGCGGCATGCTCGTCATGGCCGCGACGATGGCCGGCTACGCGTTCCTGGACACCGACACCCCCATCTGGATCCTGGAGGTCCTCTTCCTCTTCCAGGGCGCCGCGATGGCGCACATCACGCCGCCCGCCACCGTCTCGATCATGCAGTCGCTGCCCCGCGAGAAGGCGGGCTCCGGCTCGGCGGTGAACAACACCTTCCGGCAGATCGGCGGCGCCCTCGGCGTCGCCGTGCTCGGCTCGCTGCTCTCCACCGTCTACCGCGACGGCGTCTCCGACCGCCTCGCGGCCGTCCCCGGCCTGAGCGAGGAGGCCCGGCACGCGGCCGGCGAGTCCCTCGAGGCCACCCTCGCCACCGCCCGGGAGCTCGGCCCGGCGGGACGCGAGCTCGTCGGCCCGGCCCACGACGCCTTCATCCACGCCATGCACGTCACCGTCCTCGGCGCCAGCGCCTTCGCCCTGCTCGGGGCGCTGGTCGCGGTGCTCTTCCTGCCCGCCAAGGACGCGGCCCGCGCCACGGCCGGAGCCGCGGGCCCGGCCCCCCGGGCGCGGCAGGCCGAGGCGGAGAGCGGAGCGGAGGGATGACCGGCGGAGGCGGCCCGGGCACGGGTCCGGCCGCCGCACCGGCCGAGCGCCGCGGCCGTCCGCGCAGCGCGGCCGTCGACACCGCCGTCGTCGAGACCGTGCTGCGGCTGCTCGAGGACGGCGTCGGCGTCGCCGAGCTGTCCATGGAGCGCATAGCCCGCGAGGCGGGCGTCGGCAAGGCCACCGTCTACCGGCGCTGGGCGGGCAAGGAGGCGCTGATGCTCGACGTGCTGCGCTCCCTCGACGAGGCCGTGCCCGGCCCCGCCGGCGGCTGCGTGCGCGACGACCTCGTCGCCCTGCTGGAGTTCCTGCGCCGACGGGGCCTGGCCAAGCGCTCCTCCGCCGTGCTGCGCACGGTCGTGGCGCAGGTGCAGGCGCGGCCCGCGCTGTGGGCCGAGTACCACGACACGGTCGTGGCGGCCCGGCGCGAGGCGTTCGAAGCGGTGCTGCGCCGGGGCATGGCGAGCGGGGAGATCCGCGCCGACCTCGACACCGGTCTCCTCACCGATCTCTTCGTGAGCCCGATGCTCTCCCGCGCGCTGTTCCACGAGTGGCGGGAGCTGCCGGAGGGCCTGTCCGAGCGGATCGTGGACACCCTGCTGGAGGGCGTACGGCCCGCCTGAGACGGCCACTGGGACGCCCGTGCGCGGCGCCCGCGCGGCTCACGCGGGGGACTCGCCCCGAATGTGCCCGTTGTGTCACAGCACCCTGGCACGACCCGCTCCGCAGGAACCCCGCCGGGCCGGACGCTCGTCCTCCTCCCCGACGCCCCGCCCAGGGGTGTCCGGGTGAGCCCCGCCGTCATGATCACCTATGGTCGGGTGGCGGGGAAGCAGCAGACGGAGCAGTGAGGACAGCGGATGCCGCAGGCATACATGGAGGAGACGGGTCTCGAGGGCACGGGTCCGGAGCGGACCGGCTCCGGATTCCGCGACTTCCTGAGCCGGACGCGGGAGCAGTGGAGGGGCCCGGACGTCTGGCGGCGCGGCGTGGTCGTCGCGGCCGTGGCCGTCCTGCTCGGCCTGCTGATGCTGCTGCACGCCGACATCCCCAACCGGGTCGGCAACCTCGGCAGCCTCACCGAGACGTTCCTGCCCTGGCTGGGCCTGCTGATCCCGGTGCTGCTCGCCCTCGCGCTGCTGCGCCGCTCGGCGACGGCCCTGATAGCCCTGCTGCTGCCGGCCGTCATCTGGGTCAACCTCTTCGGCGGCCTGCTCAGCGACAAGTCCGGCAAGGGCGGTGACCTCACCGTCGCCACCCACAACGTCAACGCCCAGAACCCCGACCCCGCCGCCACCGCCAGGGCCGTCACCGCCTCCGGCGCCGACGTGGTCGCCCTGGAGGAGCTCAGCGACGCCTCCCGCTACGAGCGGGCGCTGGCGGACACGTACAAGTACCACGCCGTGCACGGCACGGTCGGCGTGTGGAGCAAGTACCCCCTCTCCGACGACCGCCCCGTCGACATCCAGATGGGCTGGACCCGGGCGCTGCGCGCCACCGTCCAGACCCCGCGCGGCCCGGTCGCCGTCTACGTCGCCCACCTGCCGTCGGTGCGGGTGAAGTTCAACGCCGGCTTCACCGCCGGGCAGCGCGACAACAGCGCGGAGGCCCTGGGCCGGGCCATCGCCCGCGAGCCCGTGCAGAAGGTCGTCCTCCTCGGCGACCTCAACGGCACCATGAACGACCGCTCGCTCGCGCCCGTCACCTCGCAGCTGCGCTCGGCGCAGGGCGCGGCCGGCGACGGCTTCGGCTTCAGCTGGCCGGCGAGCTTCCCCATGGCGCGAATCGACCAGATCATGGTGCGCGGCATGGACCCGGTCTCGGCGTGGACCCTGCCGGCCACGCCCAGCGACCACCTGCCGGTGGCCGCCCGCGTCAAGGTCTGACCGGACGACCCGTAGGGTGGAGGGCTGCCCACCGCACCCTCCTCCGAAAGGCCCCCCATGCCTCTGGCGCTGCTCGCCCTCGCGATTTCCGCCTTCGGCATAGGGACGACCGAGTTCGTCATGATGGGCCTGCTGCCCAACGTCGCCGACGACCTGGGCACTTCCGTCCCCACCGCCGGCTACCTGGTCTCGGCCTACGCCCTCGGCGTCGTGGTCGGAGCGCCCCTGCTCACCGCCCTGGGCGCCCGCATCCCGCGCAAGCGCATGCTCGTCCTGCTCATGGCGCTCTTCACGGTCGGCAACCTGGCCTCCGCGCTCGCCCCCACCTTCGGCCCGCTCGTCGCCGCCCGGGTGCTGGCCGGCCTGCCGCACGGCGCCTTCTTCGGCGTGGGGTCCGTCGTCGCCGCCCGGCTGGTCTCCCAGGGGCGGCAGGCCCGGGCCGTCGCCACGATGTTCCTCGGCCTGACCGTCGCCAACATCGTCGGCGTCCCCGCCGCCACCCTGCTCGGCCAGCACCTCGGCTGGCGCGCCACGTTCCTCGTCGTCGCGGTCATCGGGCTGCTGGCCATGGCCGCCCTCCTCGCGCTCGTCCCGCAGGTCCCGCGCGAGGAGCAGGGCGGCCTGGGCCGGGAACTGCGCGCCCTGGGCGGGCGGCAGGTGCTGCTGGGCCTGCTGACCGCCGTCTTCGGCTTCGCCGGCGTCTTCGCCGTCTACAGCTACCTCGCCTCGATCAGCACGCGCGTCACCGGCTTCTCCGAGACCTCGGTGCCCGTCGTCCTGGCGCTCTTCGGCACCGGCATGACGCTGGGCGCCCTCGTCGCCGGCCCCCTCACCGACCGGGCCCTGCGCCCCACGCTCTACGGCTCGCTGGCCGCCCTGGCGGCGGTGCTGGTGCTCTTCGACCTCACCGCCCACGTGAAGTGGGCGGCGCTGGTGACGGTCGTGCTGCTGGGCGCCGTCGGCTTCATGACGACCACGCCCCTGCAGATGCTGGTCATGCACAAGGCCCGGCACGCGCCGACGCTGGCCGCGGCCTCCAACCACTCGGCGTTCAACCTCGCCAACGCGGGCGGCGCGTGGCTGGGCGGCGCGGCCATCGCGGCGGGCTGGGGCTGGACGTCCCCCACGCTGGTGGGCGCGGCGCTGGCCGCGGTGGGGCTGGCCATCGCGGTGACGGCGGGCGCGCTGGACCGTGACAGCGGGTCACGGGTGGTCGCGGGTGCACACTTGGAGCATGTGCCGCAGCATCAAGACGCTTAGGCCGCCGGTGACGCCGGAGGTCCGGGAAGAGGACGTGCGCGCGGCCGCGCTGCAGTACGTCCGCAAGGTCTCCGGTTTCCACGCCCCGGCCGCGCACAACCGTGCCGTCTTCGACGAGGCCGTCGACGCGGTGGCGGAGGCGACGGCCCGGCTGCTGGACGGGCTGGTCGTGCGCGGCGGTCCGGCGCGCACGTAGCCGGGGGACCTCCGGATCAGACCGTCTCGCGCCAGCCGTTGGTGATCGGCAGGCGGCGGTCCTTGCCGAAGCCCTTGGGGGAGATCTTGGTGCCCGGGGGGTACTGGCGGCGCTTGTACTCCGCCGTGTCGACCAGGCGCAGGATGCGCGTCACGAGCTCCGCCTCGAAGCCCTCCGCGACGATCGAGGCCAGGCCCCGGTCGCGGTCGACGTAGAGCTCCAGGATCCGGTCGAGCACGTCGTAGTCGGGCAGCGAGTCCGTGTCCACCTGACCGGGGCGCAGCTCGGCGCTCGGCGGCTTGGTGATGGAGTTCTCCGGGATGGGCGGGGTCTCGCCGCGCTCGGCCGCCGCCCGGTTGCGCCAGCGGGCGAGGCGGAAGACGCCCGTCTTGTAGACGTCCTTGATCGGGCCGTACGCGCCGACGGAGTCGCCGTAGAGCGTGGAGTAGCCGCACGCCAGCTCGGACTTGTTGCCCGGGGCCAGGACGATGTGGCCCTCCTGGTTGGAGATCGCCATCAGCATCGTGCCGCGCAGCCGCGACTGGAGGTTCTCCTCCGCGAGGCCGGTCAGGCCCAGCGCGCCCATGTACGCGTCGAACATCGGCGCGATCGGCACGGTGCGGAGGTGCAGGCCGGTGCGCCGGGCGAGCTCCTCGGCGTCGGCGAGGGAGTGCTCGGAGGAGTAGCGCGAGGGCATGGCCACGCCGTGGACGTTCTCCGCGCCGATCGCGTCGCAGGCGATGGCGGCGACGAGCGCCGAGTCGATGCCTCCGGACAGGCCGATCAGGACACTGCGGAAGCCGTTCTTCCGTACGTACGCCCGCAGGCCCGTCACCAGCGCCGTGTAGACCTCCTCGTCGTCGCCCAGGTGCGCCACCCGGCCGCCGGTGAACTCCGGCTCGCGGGCGGGCAGGGGGTCGGCGGAGAGCGTGACGTGCTCGATGCGCAGTCCGTCGTCGACGACCCCGGAGGGGACCTCGGCCGGGGCGTCGGGCAGCTCGAGGTCGAGCACCACGCAGGTCTCCTCGAACTGCGGGGCGCGGGCGATGATCGTGCCGTCGCGGTCGGCGACGATCGAGTCGCCGTCGAAGACCAGTTCGTCCTGGCCGCCGGTCATCGCCAGGTAGGCGAGGGTGCAGCCGGCCTCCTGGGCCCGCTTGCGCACCAGGTCCCGGCGGGTGTCGTCCTTCTCGCGCTCGTACGGGGAGGCGTTGACGGACAGCAGCAGCCCGGCTCCGGCGGACCGCGCGGCGGGCACGCGGCCGCCGTCCTGCCAGAGGTCCTCGCAGATGGCGAAGGCGATGTCCACGCCGTGGAGGCGGATCATCGGCAGCGTGTCGCCGCGCACGAAGTACCGGAACTCGTCGAAGACGCCGTAGTTGGGCAGGTGGTGCTTGGCGAAGGTCAGCACGGCCTCGCCGCGGTGCAGCACGGCGGCGGCGTTGCGCGGGGCGCCGGCGGGCCGGCCCAGCTCGTCGCGGAACTCCTCGCGGCGGTCGAGGTAGCCGACGACCACCGGCAGCTCCCCGAGGCCCTCCTCCCGGAGGCGGGCGGCGAGCGAGCGCAGGGCTTCCCGGCTGGCCTCGACGAAGGACGGCCGCAGGGCCAGGTCCTCGACGGGATAGCCGGTCAGCGCCATTTCGGGGAACGCCACCAGATGGGCTCCCCGCTCGGCGGAATGCCGGGTCCAGCGCATGATCGTCTCGGCGTTCCCGGCGATGTCGCCGACGCGGGAGTCGATCTGGTTCAGGGCGAGACGAAGGTGAGCCACGCCACCAGTTTAATCGTCTGACTGACGCAATGTCGTGTGAGGGCGACCACGTAAGGGGCCGGAAAGGACATGTCCCTGGCGACAAAATGTGATCTTGTGACAAGCTGCGCGATCTACCCGTGGCGAATTCCGGCCGCGGGTTCATTGATGTTTTGTCAGAGAATTCCCTTAAGGAGACTCGTTGAGCACGCAGCCGCCGCAGTGGGGTCCGCCGTCCCCGAACAGCAACCCCTACCCTCCGGCCGCGCCCGCCCACAACCCCTACCAGGGCGGTTACCCCCAGCAGCAGGCGCCCGCGGGCTACGGCTACCCGGCGGCCGCCCCGGCCCCCGGCTACCCGCAGCAGGGTGCGGCCCATTTCGGCCTGTCGATGAAGCGCCGCAACCCCTTCGCCGCCTGGCTGGGCCTGCCGCTCATCACCTTCGGCATCTACGGCCTGGTCTGGTACTACAAGATCAACAAGGAGATGGCGGAGTTCGACAACCGCCGCCAGGTCAACCCCGCGATGTCGCTTCTCGCCGTCACGCTGGGCATTTTCCTGATCGTGCCGCCGTACGTCTCGCTCTACAAGACCGGCGCGCGCATCCGCGACGCGCAGCGCGCCGCGGGCCTGGTGCCCACCTGCAGCGGTGGCCTCGGCCTGCTGCTGGGTCTCCTCGGCTTCTACTCGCTCTACTACCAGATCGAGCTGAACAAGGTCGTCGACCACTACGGTCAGGTCCAGCCCGGCACCCAGGTGCCGCTGGCCGTCTGATCCACGCGCCTGTGAAGGGGCCCGCGCCGCATCCGGCGCGGGCCCCTGGTGCGTGCGGCGCCGGCTAGTCGCGGTAGCCCAGCACCGTCATCATCCCGGACTCGGCGTGGTAGACGTTGTGGCAGTGGATCATCCACAGCCCGGGGTTGTCCGCGTCGAAGTCGGCCTGGAGCCGCTCGCCCGGCCGGACGACGGCGGTGTCCTTGCGGGGCCCGCCGCCGGGCAGGGCGAAGGTGTGGCCGTGCAGGTGCATGGGGTGCCACATGGCGGTGTCGTTGACGAACACCAGCCGCACCCGCTCGCCCGCGCGCACCGGGTAGCGCTGGTCGGGCGCGTACCTCCTGCCGTTGATCGCCCAGTCGTACTTCGCCATCGAGCCCGTGAGCCGGAGCGTGATCGTACGGTCGGGGCGCCGGTCCGCCAGCCGTACGCTCCCGTGGGCCTTCAGCCGGCCGGCGGTCAGCGGCGCGCTCTCCAGCTCCTTCGGGCGTACGTCCTCCGCCGGCGCCGTGCCGCCGCCCGTGCGCAGCAGGGCCAGGGCGGTGCGCTTCTTGCCCTCCGCCAGCGCGGTCAGCGGGAAGACGCCGTCCCCGGCCTCGACCAGGACGTCGTAGCGCTCGCCCATGCCGAGCAGGAGGGCGTCCGTCTCCACGTGCTCGACGGGGAAGCCGTCGGTGTGGGTGACGGTCATGCGGTGGCCGCCGAGGGCGACGCGGAAGGCGGTGTCGCCGCCCGCGTTGACGAGGCGGATCCGGATGCGGTCGCCGGGCCGGGCGGTGAAGGTCTCCGGGGCCCGGGGCGTACGGCCGTTGACGAGGTAGTGGGGGTAGGCGACGTCGCCGGCGTCACCGCCGAGGACGTCGCTGGTGGCGCCCATCAGCATCCGCGAGGGGCCGGAGGGCGCGGGGCTCGCGCCGCCGCCGTGGTGCGCGCCGCCGCTGCCGTGGTCCATGCCTCCGTGGTTCATGCCGCCGTGGTCCATGCCCGCCATGCCCCGGGCGAGTTCCGCGAGCACGGCGTCCGGAGTGCTGCCGTCCACCCCGTCGACCCAGTCGTCGAGCACGACGACCCATTCCTTGTCGTACGCCAGCGGCTCCTTGGGGTCCTCCACGATCAGCGGCGCGTACAGCCCCCGGTCCTGCTGGGTGCCCGAGTGCGGGTGCAGCCAGTAGGTGCCGGGGTGGGTGACCTTGAAGCGGTAGTCGAACGACGCCCCGGGCCTGACGGCCCGTTGGGTGAGGCCGGGGGCGCCGTCCATGTCGTTGCGCAGCGCCAGCCCGTGCCAGTGCACGGAGGTGGGTTCGGGCAGGTGGTTGGCGAGGGTCAGGGCGAGGGTGTCGCCGGCGGTGACCCGGATCTCCTTGCCGGGCAGCGCGTCGCCGTAGGCCCAGGAGGCGACCGTGGTGCCGCCGCCCAGGTCGAGCCGGGCGGCGGTGGCGGTGAGCCGGACCGTGCGGACGGGCCCGGAGCCGGCGCGCGCGGCCTCGGCGGCGGCGACCTCCTTGCCGTCGGGGGAGACGTAGCCGGCGGGCGCGGCGGGCTGCCCGGGCTTCTCCGGGGAGTCCGAGCAGGCGGCGAGCACGCCGCCTCCGGCCATGGCGAGGCCCGCGCCGAGCACGGCGCGGCGGGTGGTTGTGCGCATGAGGAAGTGCACCTCGTGGGGTGTCGGTGATGGGTACGGGCGGCAGCGAGCGCGCTGCCGGCCTATACGCGCAGTACCGACAACCGGGCGAGGGCCTTGTGCCGTGGCGGCGGGACGGGCCACAGGGCGCGCGAGAACCACGCGCGGGCCGCCACGGGGGCCGCGCCGGCGAGATGGCCGAGCGCGGCGAGGGCGAGGAGGAGGGCGGCCGCCGCGCCGGCGCCGAGGACGGCGAGGCAGACGGACATGGGGTCCATGCCGCCGCCGTGCGCCGGGTCGTCGGCGTGTGAGACGTGCGTGGTGCGCAGGGTGTGTGCGGCGGGAGTGGCGGGAGCGGCGGGAGCGGCGTGAGTGGCGTGAGTGGCGGAAGCGGCGGCGGGCGCGGACCCATGCCCGTACGCCTCATGCACCTCTTGTGCCTCGTGTGCCTCCGAAGACGCCACTGAATGCGCCGTGGACGCCGCCACGGACGCCGCCGGGGAGTGGGCGCCGCCGCCGTGGCCGCGGGGGTGGCCGAGTGTGTGCATCGTCACGATGCCGAGGACCAGCGCGGCGAACAGCAGCAGCCGGCCGCACCACGCGGTGGCACCCCGCCGTCCTTGCACCGCCTGCCTCCACCGGCTCGTCGATCGTGGCGGCACCCTACCCCCTCGGGGTATCCGCCCTTCGGGCCGGGGCCACCGGGCGGCCGGGGCGGGATGTGCGCAGAGGGGCCCCAAGGCCCGATTATGGGGCGAAAACGATCGACGCACGGCCCCGAAGGACGCTCTCCCCCCATGACCATCACGGACCAGGTGCGGGAGGACAGTCCCCGCACCGCCGCCGTCCCCGCGCCCGCACCCACCCGGGCGCAGTTCATCTCCTGGGCCACGCTCGCGATGATGACCACCGCCTCCGTGGCGAACCTGCGCCCTTCGCCCTCGATGGCCCTCTACGGCCTGGCCGCCGTCTTCCTCTACCTCCTGCCCGCCGTCGTCTTCCTGCTGCCGACCGCCCTGGTCTCCGCCGAGCTCGCCTCCGGCTGGCCCGGCGGCGTCTACCGCTGGGTCAGCGAGGGGCTCTCCAAGCCGCTCGGCTTCCTGGCCGTGTGGTGCCAGTTCGCGATGACCATCGCGTACTACCCGAGCCTGCTGGCCTACGTGGCGAGCACCTTCGCCTACGTCATCGCCCCCTCGCTCGCCGACAACGGCCTCTACATCGCCATCGTCATCGTGGTCGTCTACTGGGCGGGCGTCCTGGTCACCTCGTGCGGCACCAAGGCGGTCGCCGGGCTCTCGAGCATGGGCCTCGTCGCCGGCACCCTGATCCCCGGCGTCGTCCTCGTCGTCCTCGGCATGGTCTTCCTCGCCCAGGGCAACCCGTCCGCCGCCCCCATGGACACCTCCCACGTCCTCCCGCCGTGGACCGGACTGGCCAGCCTCGTCCTGATCGTCAACAACTTCCTGTCCTACGCGGGCATGGAGATGAACGGCGTCCACGTCTCCGCCCTGCGCGACCCCGGCAAGCAGTTCCCGCGCGCGGTCTTCCTGGCCACCGCACTCGTACTGCTGATCTTCATCCTGCCCGCGCTGGCCATCAGCTGGGTGATGCCGGGCGAGGACCTGAGCCTGACCGCCGGCGTGATGCAGGCCTTCCAGGGCTTCTTCGACCACTTCCACGTGGGCTGGCTGACGAAGGTCGTGGGCGTCCTGCTCGTCGCCGCCGCGCTCGGCGGCATGCTCACCTGGATGGCCGGGCCGTCCCAGGGCCTGCTGATGGTCTCGCGGCAGGAGGGCTACCTGCCGCCCGTGCTGCAGCGGCTCAACAAGCGCGGCGTGCCCCGCAACATCATGATCGCCCAGGGCGCGCTGACCACCGTCATCGCGGGCCTGTACGCCTTCCTGCCCGACGTCTCCAGCGCGTACTGGATCTTCTCCGTCGTCACCACGCAGATCTACCTCGTCGTCTACCTGCTGATGTTCGCCGCCGTCGTGCGGCTGCGCGCCCTGCGGCCCGAGCGGCCGCGCGGCTTCCGGGTGCCGGCCGTCCACCTGGTGGCGGGCGTCGGCTTCGCCGCCTCCGCCGCGGCGATGTGCATCGGCTTCGTGCCGCCGGAGCAGTTCGGCGGCCAGCCGCTGTGGCGGTACGTGCTGATCGTGGGCGGCGGGCTGCTGACCCTCGGACTCCTCGCGCCGCTCGCCTTCCTGGCGTTCCGCAAGCCGCACTGGGTGACCGCCGGGGACCGTGGGGCCGACGCGGTCGAGTAGCTTGTGCGTGCTCTCCGGCGACCGGCGGACGGGCGGGGACGACACCAGGGGGACTGGATGAGCGGTACGGAACGGCCACCCGGACGGATGCTGCGCGTCGGCGGCGTCCCCCTGCACGTGCTGTGCGAGGGCTCGGGACCCGTGTGCGTGCTCAGCGCCGGGCTCGGCATGGGCTGGTTCGACTGGGAACCGGTCGTTCCGCTGCTCACCCCCTACCGCACGGTGGTCCGCTTCGACCGCCCCGGACTGGGCTTCAGCGCCCCGCCGCTGGGCCCGCCCACGGCCGCGGCGGAGGGCGCCCGGATAGCGGGCGTCCTCGACGCGCTCGCCCTCACCGGCCCCGCCACCGTCGTCGGGCACTCCCTCGCCGCCTTCCACGCCGAGGCGTTCGCCCGGCTGTACCCCGAGCGCACGGCCGGGCTCGTGCTGGCCGACGCCAGCGTCGAGGAGAACGCCCGGCCCGTGCCGGTGCCGGGGCTGCGCACCGCCGCCGCGCACGTGCGCGGCCTGGCCTTCGCCGCCGCCGGGCTGCCCCGCGCGCTGGGCCCCGTGCTGCGCAACCTCAGCGTCCGCGCCGCCTCCCTCACCCGCAACGACCCGGCCCCCGCCGGCCTGGTGCGGCGCGTCTACGGCAGCGGGCGCGTGGTGCGGGCGACGCTGATGGAGAACGCCCGCTACTACGACGTAGCCGCCGAACTCGAGGATCTGCGCGCCCACCACCCGCTGCCGCCCGCCCCCGTCACCGTCCTCGCCGCCTCCACCGGCACCGGCTCGGCCGAGGAGCGCCGCTGGCTCGAGCGCCAGCGGGCCCTCGCCGGGCGCCTGGACGGCCGCTTCGAGGCCGTCGCCCCGGCCGGCCACCTGCTGATGTACGACCGCCCGCAGTCCATCGCCGCCGCCGTCCTCGCCACCCCGTTCCTCCGCGCCTGACGGGCCTGACGGGCCGTACGCGCTGCCCGCCCGTCCGGCCGCCTCACCTGGTCGGCGGCATCCGGCGGGTGCCGTGCGCGGGCGGGCGGCAGTGTGGTCGGCGGAAGGGGGGCGTCCGGCACACAGGCGAGGAGCACCCGGTGAGGCCACAGCACGACCCCACACCCTTCGGCGGCGAGATCGAACGCGGCGCGGCATACGTCCTGCAGTGGCGGGCCGACCCCCGGTACGTGCTGTGCGGGCACGCCACGGAGGGCTTCGTCGACGTCCGAGAGCGCGACGCGGTCACCGAGCGGCACAGCGCCTGGCACATCGACACCGACACCGGCGTGATCACCCTCGCCGCCGACGCCCACGACCCCGTGCCCCGTGTGCTGACCCTGCTGCTGGGCCCGGCCGGGCACGGCCCCGTCCTGCGCCGGCTGGCCACCCCCGCCGACGCCGCCCAGCGCTGGAACTGGACCGGCCGCGCCCTGATGAGCCACAAGCACTCCACGGCCGACAAGCTCGCCGTCCACGTGGGCGGCGAACGGGGCACCACCGGCTACGGTCTGCGGATGGTCCTGCCCAAGCACGGGGTGCCCGACCACGAGTGGCAGCTCAGCCGCTGCACGAGTCCAGCATCTGTGTGAGGGTCCTGCGCTCGGCGGCGGTGACGGTCAGGGCGTAGGTGCTCTTCACCGACACCCACGCCCGGCCGTAGACGCACCAGGAGGCGCGGTCCGGTGGCTGCCACTGGTCGGGGGACTGGTCGCCCTTGGAGCGGTTGGTGGCCGCCGAGACGGTGAGCAGCTGCGGATGCGTCAGGTCGTTGGCGAGCGCCTTGCGACGGGTGTTGTCCCACTTGTCGGCGCCCGACCGCCAGGCGTTGGCCAGCGGCACGATGTGGTCGATGTCGACCTGGGCGGCCTTGGTGTACGTCTTGCCGTCGTACAGGCTGCGCCAGCTGCCCGAGACCGCCCGGCACTCGGCGTCGCGCTTGACGTCCTTGCCGTCGCGCTCGAGGACCGTCTCGCGGGTGTCGCACTTGTTGCCCTGCTGCGCCCAGTGGGGGAAGGCGGCCCGGCTGTAGCCGGACATCGAGTGCGGCGCCTCCTCCTTCAGCCCCGCCAGCTGAGTTTTGGCCTGCCCGGCCGGCGGCAGGCCGGGCAGCGTGAACGGGTCCTTTCCCTTCGCGTCCGGCTTCCCGCCCCCGGCGTCGTCCTTGCCGCAGCCGGCCAGCGCGGCCAGCGCGACCACGGCCGCCGTGGCGACGGCCGCCGCCCGGACGGCGGCCGGAGCCCCGGTCCCGGCATGACGGTGTTTCCGCATCCGGCATCCCCCCTCGCGTCCCGCGAAGAGGCTTCCCGCCCGGTACGGGAGGAAATCCCGCGGATCGGGAGGGGCAAGATCCACCCTGCGAACGTACGATGCACCCATAAGGCGGAACGGTGCGGCTGCCGCCCGGAAACTCCCCGGTAACCCCGGGGCGTGATACTCAAGGTCCAGCCTGTGCCCGCACCCGGTGAAACGAGCCGTCTGACCTGCAAGGATAGGTAGCTATGGATAAGCAGCAGGAGTTCGTGCTCCGCACGCTCGAAGAGCGCGACATCCGGTTCGTCCGGCTGTGGTTCACCGACGTCCTCGGCTACCTGAAGTCCGTGGCCGTCGCCCCCGCGGAGCTCGAGCAGGCCTTCGACGAGGGCATCGGCTTCGACGGCTCCGCGATCGAGGGCTTCGCCCGGGTCTACGAGTCCGACATGATCGCCAAGCCGGACCCGGGGACCTTCCAGATCCTGCCCTGGCGCGCGGAGGCGCCCGGCACCGCCCGGATGTTCTGCGACATCCTCATGCCGGACGGCTCGCCCTCCTACGCCGACCCCCGCTACGTCCTCAAGCGCATCCTGGCCAAGACCTCCGACCTCGGCTTCACCTTCTACACCCACCCCGAGATCGAGTTCTTCCTGCTCAAGGACAAGCCGGTGGACGGCACCCGCCCGGTGCCCGCCGACTCCTCCGGCTACTTCGACCACACCCCGCAGAACGTCGGCATGGACTTCCGCCGCCAGGCCATCACCATGCTCGAGTCCATGGGCATCTCGGTGGAGTTCAGCCACCACGAGGGCGCCCCCGGCCAGCAGGAGATCGACCTGCGCTACGCCGACGCGCTGTCCACCGCCGACAACATCATGACCTTCCGGCTCGTGATGAAGCAGGTGGCGCTCGAGCAGGGCGTGCAGGCCACCTTCATGCCCAAGCCGTTCTCGGAGTACCCCGGCTCCGGCATGCACACCCACCTCTCCCTCTTCGAGGGCGACCGCAACGCCTTCTACGAGTCCGGCGCCGAGTACCAGCTCTCCAAGGTCGGCAAGTCCTTCATCGCCGGCCTGCTGCGGCACGCGGGCGAGATCTCCGCCGTGACCAACCAGTGGGTCAACTCCTACAAGCGCATCTGGGGCGGCTCCCAGCGCACCGCCGGCGCCGGCGGCGAGGCCCCCTCGTACATCTGCTGGGGCCACAACAACCGCTCGGCCCTCATCCGCGTCCCGATGTACAAGCCCGGCAAGACCGGCTCCACCCGCGTCGAGGTCCGCTCCATCGACTCCGGCGCCAACCCCTACCTGACCTACGCGGTGCTGCTGGCCGCGGGCCTGAAGGGCATCGAGGAGGGCTACGAGCTCCCCGCCGGCGCCGACGACGACGTCTGGGCCCTCTCCGACGCCGAGCGGCGCGCCATGGGCATCGAGCCGCTGCCGCAGAACCTCGGCGAGGCCATCGAGCTCATGGAGCGCAGCGAGCTGGTCGCCGAGACCCTCGGCGAGCACGTCTTCGACTTCTTCCTGCGCAACAAGAAGCAGGAGTGGGAGGAGTACCGCTCCGAGGTCACCGCCTTCGAGCTGCGCAAGATGCTGCCGGTGCTCTGAACCGGCGGTCCTGCCCCCCACCGCGGACGGACGAAAGGCTGCCGATGACAGTGCCGGAGGGTCGGCGCAGCAGTGCGTACAGCAGGCTGCTGAGGTACGGCTTCACCGACCCGGCCGCCGCCGAGCGGCTGCTGGACGACCCGGTGCTGGGGGCCGTGGGGTCCGATCCGGTGCTGCTCGACGCGCTCGGCGCCACCGCCGATCCCGATCTCGCGCTGCGCGGGCTGCTGCGGCTGGTCCAGGCGCAGGACGCCCGGGGCGACGGGGAGCGGCGGGAGCTGCTGGACACCCTGGTCACCGCCAAGCCGCTGCGCGACCGGCTGCTGGGCGTGCTGGGGGTCTCCGAGGCGCTCGGCGACCACCTCTTCCGGCACCCGGGCGACTGGCACGCCCTCGACAGCTTCGAATCGGCCGATCTGCACCCCACCACGCCGGAGTTCGAGCGGGCCCTGGCCGAGGGCATGCGGCGCGGGCGCGACGCCGGGCTCACGCCCCCCGACGCGCTGCGCGCCGCCTACCGGCGCTCGCTGCTGGCCATAGCGGCCCGGGACATCAGCGGCACCATCGACGTCGCCCAGACCGCCGCCGAGCTCGCGGACCTGGCCACCGCCACCCTGCGCGCGGCCCTGCAGATCGCGGCCGGGGAGCTGCCCGCGGACGCCGGCGCCTGCCGGCTGGCCGTCATCGGCATGGGCAAGTGCGGGGGCCAGGAGCTCAATTACGTCTCCGACGTCGACGTGATCTTCGTGGCGGAGGCGAGGGAGGGCACGGCCGAGGGGCCGGCCCTGCAGGCCGCCACCCGGCTCGCCTCGCGGATGATGCGGGTGTGCTCCGACGTCACCCCCGAGGGCACCATCTGGCCCGTCGACGCCAACCTCCGCCCCGAGGGCCGCAACGGCCCCCTGGTGCGCACCCTCACCAGCCACCTCGCCTATTACCAGCGGTGGGCCAAGACCTGGGAGTTCCAGGCCCTGCTCAAGGCCCGGCCCGTCGCGGGCGACCTCGCCCTCGGGCAGGCGTACGTCGAGGCCGTCTCCCCCCTGGTCTGGCAGGCCGCCGAGCGCGAGAACTTCGTCGCCGACGTCCAGCAGATGCGCCGCCGCGTCATCGAGTCCATCCCCGCCACCCAGGTCGAGCGCGAGCTCAAGCTCGGCCCCGGAGGCCTGCGCGACGTCGAATTCGCCGTCCAGCTGCTGCAGTTGGTGCACGGCCGCAGCGACGCCGGCCTGCGCAGCGGCAGCACCCTCGAGGCGCTGGCCGCCCTCGCCGCCGGCGGCTACGTCGGCCGCGAGGACGCCAAGGCGCTCGACGCCGCCTACCGCTTCCTGCGCGCCCTGGAACACCGCATCCAGCTCTACCGGCTGCGCCGCACCCACCTCGTCCCCGAGGGCGAGGCCGACCTGCGCCGGCTGGGCCGCTCGCTGGGCCGCACCTGCGACTGGCCCGCCGGCAAGGAGCCCGTCGCCGAACTCGGCAGGCAGTGGCGGCTGCACGCCCGCGAGGTGCGGCGCCTGCACGAGAAGCTCTTCTACCGGCCCCTGCTGGACGCCGTCGCCCAGCTCGAGCCCGGCGAGATCCGGCTCAGCCCCAAGGCCGCCGGCCAGCGCCTGGAGGCCCTCGGCTACGCCGACCCGGCCGGCGCCCTGCGCCACCTGGAGGCCCTCGCCTCCGGCGTCACCCGCAAGGCGGCCATCCAGCGCACCCTGCTGCCCGTGCTGCTCGGCTGGTTCGCCGACTCCGCCGAACCCGACGCGGGGCTGCTCAACTTCCACAAGGTCTCCGACGCCCTGGGCCGCACCCCCTGGTACCTGCGCCTGCTGCGCGACGAGGGGGTGGCCGCCGAGAACCTCGCCCGGGTGCTCTCCGCCGGGCGCCTCGCCCCCGACCTGCTGCTGCGCGCCCCCGAGGCCGTCGCCCTGCTCGGCGACCCCGGAGGCCTGCGCCCGCGCGGCCGCGAGGCCCTCGAACAGGAGGTCATGGCCGCGGTCGGCCGCGCCGAGGACGCCGAGGCCGCGATCGTCGCGGCGCGCGGCGTGCGCCGCCGCGAGCTGTTCCGCACGGCCGCCGCCGACATCATCGGCGCCTACGGCCACCCCGGCGACGGCCCCCACGCCACCGGCGAGCACGGCGTCGGCTCCCGCGGCCACGCCGAGACCGCCGGCAGCGACCCGGGCGCCCGCGTGCGGACCGTCGGCGACGCCGTCTCCGACATCAACGCCGCCACCCTCGCCGGCGCCCTGCGCGCCGCCGTGCGGGCCGAGTGGGGCGACACCCTGCCCACCCGCTTCGCCGTCATCGCCATGGGCCGCTTCGGCGGCCACGAGCAGGGCTACGGCTCCGACGCCGACGTCCTCTTCGTCCACGAACCGCGCGAGGGCGTCGGGGACGAGGAGGCCGGCAAGGCCGCCTTCGCCGTCGCCGGCGAGATGCGCCGCCTGCTGCAACTGCCCACCACCGACCCCCCGCTGCTCGTCGACGCCGACCTGCGGCCCGAGGGGAAGTCCGGGCCCATCGTGCGCAGCCTCGCCTCGTACGCCGCCTATTACCGGCGCTGGTCGCTGGTGTGGGAGAGCCAGGCCCTGCTGCGCGCCGAGCCGGTGGCCGGCGACGAGGAGCTGGGGCGGCGCTTCGTCGAGCTGATCGACCCGCTGCGCTACCCCGCCGAGGGCCTGGGCGAGGACGCCGTGCGCGAGATCCGGCGGCTGAAGGCCCGCATGGAGACCGAGCGGCTGCCGCGCGGCGCCGACCCCACCACCCACACCAAGCTCGGCCGTGGGGGCCTGGCGGACGTGGAGTGGACCGTCCAGCTGCTGCAGATGCGCCACGCCTGGGCCGAACCCGGCCTGCGCACCACCCGCACCCGCGAGGCGCTGGCCGCGGCCTGCGCCGCGCGGCTGGTCTCCACCGAGGACGCCCGCATCCTGGACGAGGCCTGGGTGCTGGCCACGAGCGTGCGCAACGCCGTGATGCTCGTGCGCGGCCGCGCCGGGGACACGTTCCCCACCGACGCCCGGGAGCTGGCCGCCGTCGGACGCTACCTCGGCTACGGGCCGGGCCACGTGGGGGAGATGCTGGACGACTACCGCCGCACCACCCGGCGCGCCCGGGCCGTGGTCGAGGAGCTGTTCTACGGAGCCTGACCGGCCGCCTGACGGCCGGCGGACCCCGTACCCCCCAGCATGCGGCTAGGCGCTGCGCACCGCCACATGGCGGGCCAGCCGGAAGGGGAACGCCCGGTACCAGGCGTAGGACAGCGCGAAGCCGAACGCCAGGCAGACCACCCCGCCCACCGCGTCCAGCCAGAAGTGGTTGGCGGTCGAGACGATCACCACCAGCGTCGCCACCGGGTACAGCACCCCCAGCACGCGCACCCACACCGCCCGCGTCAGCATCGCGATGGTGATGCCGCACCACGTGGACCAGCCGATGTGCATCGAGGGCATCGCGGCGTACTGGTTCGAGACGTCGGCCAGGTTGCCCGACGCCATCGAGCCCCACGTGTGGTGCACCACGACCGTGTCGACGAAGCCGATGTGCTCCATCAGCCGCGGTGGCGCGAGCGGATACAGGTAGTAGCCGAGCAGGGCCACGCCCGTGGTGGCGAAGAGGGCGAGGCGGGCGGCGGCGTACCGCCCGGGATGCCAGCGGTAGAGCCACACCAGTACGCCGATCGTCAGCACGAAATGCAGCGTGGCGTAGTAGTAGTTCATGCCCACGATCAACCACGTCACCGAATTCACGGCCCTGTTGACGGTGTGCTCCACGGCGATGTGCAGGGTCTGCTCGGCCTGCCAGACCCAGTCGGCGTTGCGGAGCGCCGCCGCCCGCTGCTCGGGCACGGCGTTGCGGACGAGCGAATACGTCCAGTAACTCACCGCGATCAGCAGCACCTCGAACCACAGGCGTGGGTGGCGAGGGGCCCGCAGTCCGCGCAGGAAGCGGCGCTCCGCCGGCGGCGCCTCCGCCCGTTCCACAGTGGGTGACGGGGCGGTCGTCCGGCCTTCCAGGGTCCTTGCTGTCGCTTCACCCATAGGGGAAGAGTCTGCCAGAAAGCGTCCGTCCGCAGATCGTCCGCAGGTCTGGTACCGGCCGCCCCCGCGTCCCCCGTGGCGCGGGTCAGGCGTCCGTCGTACGGGTGTCCGCGCGCGGCCCCGGCGCCGACGCCGTCGACCCCCGGACCACCAGCTCGGGCAGGAAGACGAACTCGCTGTGCGGGGCCGGGGTGCCGCCGATCTCCTCCAGCAGCGCACGCACCGCGGCCTGCCCCATCGACCGCACGGGCTGGCGGATCGTGGTCAGCGGCGGATCGGTGAAGGCGATCAGCGGCGAGTCGTCGAAGCCCACCACCGAGACGTCCCGCGGCACTTCGAGACCGTGCTGCCGCGCCCCCCGGATGACCCCCAGCGCCATCATGTCGCTGGCGCACACCACCGCCGTGCACCCCCGGTCGATGAGCGCGGAGGCCGCCGCCTGACCACCCTCAAGGGTGAACAGCGAATGCTCGATCAAGCGCTCCGCCTCCGCCTCGGGCACCCCCAGCACCTCGCGCATGCTCAGCAGGAAGCCCTCGATCTTGCGCTGCACCGGGACGTAGCGCCGGGGCCCCAGGGCCAGGCCGATCCGCCGGTGCCCCAGTGCGGCCAAATGGGTGACGGCCAGCCGCACCGCCGCCCGGTCGTCGGGCGAGACGAAGGGGGCCCGCACCTTCGACGAGAAGCCGTTGATCAGCACGAACGGCACGCCCTGGGCACGCAGCCGCTCGTAGCGCTGCATGTCGGCGGAGGTGTCCGCGTGCAGCCCGGAGACGAAGAGGATGCCGGCCACGCCACGGTCGACGAGCATCTCCGTCAGCTCGTCCTCCGTGGACCCGCCGGGCGTCTGGGTGGCCAGGACGGGGGTGTACCCCTGGCGGGTGAGGGCCTGGCCTATCACCTGGGCGAAGGCCGGAAAGATGGGGTTCTCCAGCTCGGGGGTGATCAGGCCGACCAGTCCCTCGCTGCGCTGCCGCAGCCGGACGGGCCGTTCGTAGCCCAGCACGTCGAGCGCGGCCAGCACGGACTGGCGGGTGGAGGCGGCCACCCCCGGCTTTCCGTTGAGAACGCGACTGACGGTTGCTTCGCTGACACCCGCCTGGGCTGCGATATCGGCTAGCCGGGCGGTCACAGGAGGTGACTGTACCGGTCGCATCTCAGACTGCCCACCACACGCATGAATTCGCAGGAATTCTGACCGTTCCGCCAGAGAATTCCAGGGCTGCCAGGTCGTCGGTCGCCAGGACCGGGCGGCCCGGCACCGGCAGGGTCACCTCGCCGTCCCGCGCGTTGAGCGTGCACACGAAGCCCGGCCGGGAGAACGCCAGCACCCCCTCCGGGGCGTCCAGCCACGTCATCGCACCGTCGCCCAGCCCCGGCAGCTCCCGCCGCAGCGCCAGCGCCGAGCGGTACAGCTCCAGGGTGGAGCGCGGGTCGCCCGACTGTGCCTCCACCGACAGGGCGGCCCACGCCCGCGGCTGCGGCAGCCAGCTGCCGCCGGTCCCGAAGCCGAACGGCGCCGCCTCGCCCGACCACGGCAGCGGCACCCGGCAGCCGTCCCGCGTGCCGTCCTGCCCGTCGCCCCGGAAGAACGCCGGGTCCTGGCGCACCTCGTCCGGCAGGTCCGTGACCTCCGGCAGGCCCAGCTCCTCGCCCTGGTAGACGTACACCGAGCCCGGCAGCGCCAGCATCAGCAGCGCGGCCGCCCGCGCCCGGCGCAGGCCCAGCTCCCCGTCGCCGGCGCCGTAGCGGGTGGCGTGCCGCACCACGTCGTGGTTGGACAGCACCCACGTCGTGGGCGCCCCGACCGACAGGGTGGCGGCCAGCGACTCGTCGATGACCTCCCGCATCGGCTCCGCGCCCCAGTCGCAGGTCAGGAACTGGAAGTTGAACGCCTGGTGCAGCTCGTCCGGGCGCACGTACAGCGCCAGCCGCTCCGCGGTCGGCGCCCACGCCTCCGCCACCCCGATCCGCTCGCCCGGGTAGGAGTCCAGCAGCCGCCGCCAGCCGCGGTGGATCTCGTGCACCCCGTCCTGGTCGAAGAACGGCAGCACCTGCGCGCCGATCAGCTTCGCCTGCTCGGTGCGCCCGATGTCCGGCAGCCCCGGCGCCTTGACCATGCCGTGCGCCACGTCGATCCGGAAGCCGTCCACGCCCAGGTCCAGCCAGAACCGCAGCACCGACTCGAACTCCGCCCGCACCTCGGCGTTGTCCCAGTTGAGGTCCGGCTGCTCGGGCGCGAACAGGTGGAGGTACCACTCGCCCGGCGTGCCGTCCGCGTCCGTGGTGCGGGTCCAGGCGGGACCGCCGAAGACGGACTCCCAGTCGTTCGGCGGCAGTTCGCCCGAGGCACCCCTTCCGGGACGGAAGTGGTAGCGCTCGCGGGCCGCCCCCTCCGGCCGGTCCGCGAGCGCGGCCCTGAACCAGGCGTGCTGGTCGGAGGTGTGGTTCGGCACGATGTCCACGATGACCCGCAGCCCCAGCCGGTGCGCCTCGCGGACCAGGTCGTCCGCGTCCGACAGGTCCCCGAACAGCGGGTCCACGGCCCGGTAGTCCGCCACGTCGTAGCCGCCGTCCGCCTGCGGAGAGGCGTAGAACGGCGTCAGCCACAGCGCGTCCACGCCCAGGCCCGCCAGGTACGGCAGCCGCTGCCGGATGCCCCGCAGGTCGCCGATGCCGTCCCCGTCGCTGTCGGCGAACGAGCGCACGTACACCTGGTAGATGACGGCGCTGCGCCACCAGCCGTCGGCCTGCCGGGAGGCGTCGCCGGACGGGCGGACGGAGGGCGCCAGATCCTGGGTCATGTACTTCCTATCGGCTCGTAGTCACGTAGTACGGGGTCGTGCGCAGGGCTCAACGACGGTGCGCGCACAAGGTCAGCCCTTGGTGCCGCCGGCGGTGAGCCCCGCCACCAGGTGCCGCTGGGCGACGAAGAAGACCAGGCCGGCCGGGACGGTGATCAGCACGGCGGCCGCCGTCATCAGCCCCCACTCGGCCTTCTGCTGGCCCACGAAGGTCTGCAGGCCGACGGCCAGCGTGTAGTGCTCCTCGCTGCTCATGAACTGGCTGGCGAAGGCGACCTCGCCCCAGGCGGTGATGAAGGAGTAGAAGCCGGTCACGGCCAGCCCCGGCCGGGCCAGCGGCAGGATCAGCCGCCAGAACGTGCCGAACGGCGTGAGCCCGTCCACCCGGCCCGCCTCGTCGATCTCGGCCGGAATCGAGTCGAAGTAGCCCTTGAGCATCCACGCGCAGAACGGCACCGACACCGAGCAGTAGGTGAGGATCAGGCCGGCGTGGGTGTCCAGCAGCTCGAGCCGGCCGAGGATGGTGTAGAGCGGCACGATCAGCACCGCCATCGGGAACATCTGCACGACGAGGAAGGTCCACATCAGCGGCCGCTGCCCGGGGAAGCGCATCCGGGAGACGGCGTAGCCGGCCGTCGCCGCGATCAGGACGCCCACGACGGTGGCGCCGAGCGCCACCACCACGGAGTTGCCGAACCACGTCAGGAACTTCGTCTCGCCCAGGATGTGGGTGTAGTTGGAGAGGTCGAAGCCGGTGAACTTCGTCGGCTCCTGCCAGCCGTCGCGCCCGCGCAGCGAGACGAAGACGATGAACAGGACGGGGAAGAGGGCGATCAGCGAGGCGATGACCAGCGCGGTGTGCAGGGCGACGGACGCCCCGCGCGAGCGCTGCCCGCGCCCGCGCGGCGAAGGGGTGGTGGTGCCGCTCATCGCGCGGCCTCCTGTCGGGCGAGCATCCGGCGGTAGAAGGTGGCGAAGACCAGCAGCAGGGAGAGGATGAGGATGCCGTACGTCGCCGACCCCGCGTAGTCGCGGACGCCCTGGAACGCCAGGCGGTAGGCGTACGTCACCAGGATCTCGCTCTCCGAGCTCGCGCCCTGCCCGATCAGCAGGTAGATCACCTGGAACATGTTGAACGACCAGATGACGCCCAGCAGGATCACCGTGCCGCTCACCGGCCGCAGCCCCGGCAGGGTCACGTGCCGGAAGCGCTGCCACGGCGAGGCGCCGTCCATCTCGGCCGCCTCGTGCAGCTCGGCGGGGATGGCCTGCAGGCCGCCGAGGATGGCGACCATCATGAACGGCACGCCCAGCCACACGTTGACCGCGACCGCCGACAGCTTCTGCAGCGTGCTGTCGCCGAGCCAGTCCACCGGGTCCAGGCCCATCCCGGTCAGGAAGGCGTTCAGCACGCCGTACTTCTCGTTGAACATCAGCCGCCAGGAGAACGTGGCGACGAACGCCGGCACCGCCCAGGGCAGGATCAGCAGCACCCGGTACAGGGCCCGGAAGCGGACCTTCCGGTTGAGCAGCAGGGCCAGCCCCAGGCCGATGGAGTAGTGCAGGAAGACGCAGGCCACGGTCCAGACGACGGTCCAGGTCAGGCGCGAGTAGAAGTGGCCCTCCTGGCCGGAGAGCACCTTCCAGTAGTTGTCGAGTCCGACGAACTCGTAGGTGGCGGCGATGTGGTTGACGCCGATGGTGCGGGCGACGTTGGCCTCGTTGGCGTCCGTGAAGGAGAGGTAGATTCCCCTGCCCAGCGGATAGCCGACCAGGACGGCCAGCACGATGACGACCGGCAGCACCATCGCCCACGCGTACCAGTGGGTTCCGAAGGAGCGCCTGACCTTGGTGACGACTGTGGCCATCGGGTCCTACTCCTCGATGCCGTAGTCCTTGAGGAGCGCGGACTGCCAGGCCTTGGCCGTGGCGTCCAGGCCCGCCTTGGGCTCCTCCTTCAGCGTCAGGATCTTGGTGTAGTGCTGGAGGTACTCGGTGAAGAGGTCGCCGCCCTGGGGGATCGGGGGGCGGGGGTGGGCCTTGCTCAGCGCCTCGTGGAAGGACTTGCGCACCGGGTCGGCCAGGACGCTCTGGGTGTAGGCCGACTTGCGCGTCGGCAGCACGCCGATGGCGGTGGAGACGCTCTCCTGCTGGGCGGCCTCGGTCATGAACCGGGTGAAGAGGTAGCTGGCGTCGAAGTTCTTGGAGCCGGCGTAGACGACGAGGTTGTGGCCGCCGACCGGGGAGCCCGCGGTGCCCGTGGAGCCGGCCGGGATGGGCGCGATGCCCAGGTTGTCCTTGGACTTGTAGGCCTCGCCGCCGAAGATCTCCTTGGTCGACCAGGGACCGTCGATCAGCATGGCCAGCTTGCCGTTCTTGAAGTCCGTCTTGAGGGCGTTGTAGCCGTCGGTGCCGGCCGGCTTGGGCGCGGCGCCGGACTTCACCAGGTCGACGGCGGTCTCGATGCCCTTGAGGGAGGCGGCGCTGGAGACCGTGATCTTCTTCTTGGCGGCGTCGACCATGTCGCTGTTCTCGCCGTAGAGGAAGGGCAGGGAGTAGTAGCTGTCCGGGCTCAGGCCGATGCCGCCGGCACCGGTCTTGTCCTTGATCTTCTCGGCGGCCTCCTTGACCTCCTTCCAGTTCGCCGGGGCCTTCCCGACGCCGGCCTTCTGCAGCAGCTCCTTGTTGTAGAGCAGGCCGAGGGTGTCGGTGACCTGCGGGACGCCGTAGGTCTTGCCCTGGTAGGCGGCGTTCTTCAGCGGCCCCTCGAGGAAGTCCTCGCTCTTGTCGAGGGCGGGGGTGCCGGTGAGGTCCTTGAGGTAGCCGAGCTGGGCGAAGCCGGGGGTCCAGCCCACGTCGGAGCGCAGGACGTCGGGGGCGCCCTTGCCGGTGGCGGCGGCGGTCTTGAACTTCTGCTGGGCCTGGTCGAAGGGCACGTTGACGTACTCGACCTTGATCTTGGGGTACTTGGCCTCGAAGGCCGCCACCAGCTTCTTGAAGGCGGGCGCCTCGTTGGTGGCGTCGGAGGTGTCCCACCAGGTGACGGTGCCGCTCACGCTGCCCGGGTCGTTCGCCGCTTTGGAGCCGTCGCTCTTGTCGCCGCCGCCACCGCCGCAGGCGGTCATGGTCAGGGCCAGCGCGCCGACAACGGCGGCGACCGATATGCCTCTTCGCATATGGATGCTCCTTTTCGGGGAGGCCGGCCTTGGAGCGGGCGGCCCGAGCTGAGGAGGAAGCTAACAGGCTGCAATCTCTTGCGAAAGACCTTGCAAGAAGGGAATCGCAAGATTTCGGGGTTGTAACCGGACCGTGTCCCAAGGGTTGACCGGTGCGCGTGGGGCTCGTACGGTCACGGGCGGCAAGCGGTTGCACTCGTGCGGGCAATCTTGCTGAAAGAACCTTCATGGGCCTTACGGGCAAGGCGCGTTGCCGTACGGGGTTCGTATACCGCACCCCCCACCCCAGGAGGACCCGTGCCCCCCACCGGCATGTCCGACATCACGCGAAAAGTCATGTCCGCCACCCTCGCCCTCGTGGCCGGCGCGGCCGTCTGCGCACCCCGGGCCCAGGCGAGCCCGCCCGGCGAAAAGGACGTCACCGCCGTCCTCTTCGAGTGGAACTACGCCTCCGTGGCGAAGGAGTGCACCACCGCCCTCGGCCCCGCCGGATACGGCTACGTCCAGGTCTCCCCGCCCCAGGAACACATCCAGGGACCGCAGTGGTGGACCTCCTACCAGCCCGTCGGCTACCGCATCGCCGGACGGCTCGGCGACCGCGCCGCCTTCACCGGCATGGTCGCCGCGTGCCACGCGGCCGGCGTGAAGGTCGTCGTCGACGCCGTCGTCAACCACATGGCGGCCGGCCCGGGCACCGGCACGGGCGGCTCCCCGTACACGAAGTACGACTACCCCGGCACCTACCAGCGCCAGGACATGGACGACTGCACGGCCGTCGTGAGCGACTACCGGGACCGCGGCAACGTCCAGAACTGCGAGCTCGTCGGCCTCGCGGACCTCGACACCGGCGAGGAGCGCGTGCGCGCCCGGATCGCCGCCTACCTCGAGGACCTGCTCGGCCTCGGCGTCGACGGCTTCCGCATCGACGCCGCCAAGCACATACCGGCACAGGACCTCGCCGCCATCAAGTCCCGGCTGAGCAGGCCGGACGTCTACTGGAAGCAGGAGACGATCTACGGCGCCGGGGAGGCCGTCCAGCCGGACGAGTACCTCGGCACCGGCGACGTCCAGGAGTTCCGCTACGCCCGGGACCTCAAGCGGGTCCTCCTCGGCGAGCGGCTCGCCTACCTGAAGAACTACGGCGAGGGCTGGGGCCACCTGCCCGGCGGCAAGGCGTCCGTCTTCGTCGACAACCACGACACCGAGCGCGGCGGCGACACCCTGAACTACAAGGACGGCGCGAACTACACGCTGGCCAACGTCTTCATGCTCGCCTGGCCCTACGGCTCGCCGGACGTCCACTCCGGCTACGAGTTCACCGACCGCGACGCGGGCCCGCCGCGGGGCGGCGAGGTGGGGGCGTGCTGGCAGGACGGCTGGAAGTGCCAGCACAAGTGGCCCGAGATCCGCAGCATGGTCGCCTTCCGCAACGCGGTGCGGGGGACGGCGGCCGGCGAGTGGTGGGACAACGGCTACCAGGCGATCGCCTTCGGCCGGGGCGGCAAGGGATACGTCGTCCTCAACCACGAGACGTACGCCGTGAGCCGCGCCTTCCAGACGTCGCTGCCGGGCGGTGACTACTGCGACGTACAGAGCGGTCGGAAGGTGACGGTCGGCGCGGACGGCCGCTTCACCGCGACGGTCGCCCCGAACACGGCGCTGGCGCTGCACGTGGGTGCGCGTACATGCGGTTGATCTTCCCCTGACCCCGACCGAGGGAGCCTCTTCGTGAAACGTTTAGCCACCCTGGCGGCAGCGATAGCCCTGGCGGTGCCCACAACCGGCGGTACCGCCCGAGCCGCCGAACCCCCCGCCCCCACCCGGGCCCAAGTCCAGTGGCTCGACCAGCACACCCTCGCCTGGCCCAAAGGCCTCGGCGACCCCACCCACCCCCACCGCCTCGTCCACGAGCGCGGCTCCTTCGCGCTCACCCCCCAGCCGGGAGGCCTGGCGAAGTACCCGCGCCTGGCCGCGACCCACGACGCCTTCCGCGTCGACGCCCACGGCGAGGAACGCACGGCCCTCACCGGCAGGCTGACCGCCGAGACGGACGGCGTCACCACCGGCGTCCAGATCCCCGGCGTGCTCGACGACCTGTACGCGTCCGCCGCCACCACCGCGCGCCTGGGCCCCGTCTTCCACCGCGGCCGCCCCACCCTCTCCGTCTGGGCGCCGACGGCGAAGAACGTCGCCCTCGAGCTCGACGGCCGGAGCGTGTCCATGCGGCGCGACGCCGCCAGCGGCGTCTGGAGCGTCACCGGCGACCGCGACTGGGCCGGCAAGCCCTACCGGTACGCCGTCACCGTCCACGCCCCGGCCGCCGGGAAGGTCGTCACCAACCACGTCACCGACCCGTACTCCACCGCCCTGACCGCCGACTCCGCCCGCAGCCTGGTCACCGACCTCGCCGACCCGGCCCTCGCCCCGGCCGGCTGGCAGCGGCTGCGCAAGCCGAAGGCCGTGCCCCTGCGCGACGCGCAGATCCAGGAGCTGCACGTCCGCGACTTCTCCGCGCGCGGCGACTACCTCGCCTTCACCGACCGCCGCTCGGCCGGCATGCGGCACCTGAAGCAACTCGCCGACGCCGGGACCTCGTACGTCCACCTGCTGCCCGTCTTCGACTTCGCCACCGTTCCCGAGCGCCGCGCCGGGCAGGCCACCCCGCCCTGCGACCTCGCGGCGCTGCCCGCCGACTCCGACGAGCAGCAGAAGTGCGTCGGCGCCACCGCCGCCCGCGACGCCTACAACTGGGGCTACGACCCGCTGCACTACACCGTCCCCGAGGGCTCGTACGCCTCCGACCCGGACGGGCCCCGCCGCACCCTCGAATTCCGGCGGATGGTGGGCGGCCTGGCCGACGCCGGGCTGCGGACCGTCATGGACGTCGTCTACAACCACACCGCCGCCTCCGGCCAGGACGAGAAGTCCGTCCTCGACCGCATCGTGCCCGGCTACTACCACCGGCTCCTCGACGACGGCAGCGTCGCCACCTCCACCTGCTGCGCCAACACCGCGCCCGAGCACGCCATGACGGGCAAGCTCGTGGTGGACTCCGTCGTCACCTGGGCGAAGGAGTACAAGGTCGACGGCTTCCGCTTCGACCTGATGGGGCATCACCCCAAGGCCAACATCCTCGCCGTGCGCAAGGCCCTCGACGCCCTCACCCCCGACCGGGACGGCGTCGACGGCAAGTCCGTCATCCTCTACGGCGAGGGCTGGAACTTCGGCGAGGTCGCGGGCGACGCCCGCTTCGTCCAGGCCACCCAGAAGAACATGGCCGGCACCGGCGTCGCCACCTTCTCCGACCGCTCCCGCGACGCCGTCCGCGGCGGCGGCCCCTTCGACGCCGACCCCCGCGTCCAGGGCTTCGCCTCCGGCCTGTTCACCGCCCCCAACGACTCGCCCGCGAACGGCTCCCCCGACGAACAGCGGGCCCGGCTCCTGCACGCCCAGGACCTGATCAAGGTCGGCCTGACCGGCAACCTCGCCGACTACCGCTTCACCGACTCCGCCGGCCGCCGGGTCCGGGGCGCCGACGTCGACTACAACGGCTCGCCCGCCGGCTACGCGGCCGCCCCCGGCGACGCCCTGTCCTACGCCGACGCCCACGACAACGAGACGCTCTACGACGCCCTCGCCTACAAGCTCCCCCGCTCCACCCCGCCCGCCGACCGCGCCCGCGCCCAGGTCCTCGCCCTGGCCGCCACCGCGCTCTCCCAGGGCCCCGCCCTCTCCCAGGCGGGCACGGACCTGCTGCGCTCGAAGTCCCTGGACCGCAACTCCTACGACAGCGGCGACTGGTTCAACGCCATCCACTGGAACTGCGCCGACGGCAACGGCTTCGGCCGCGGCCTGCCCCCGGCCCGGGACAACGCCGACAAGTGGCCGTACGCCCGGCCGCTGCTCGCCGACCCGGCGCTGAAGGCCGGCTGCGCCCCGGTCACGGCCGCCTCGGCCGCCTACCGGGACCTGCTGCGCATCCGCACCACCGAGAAGGCGTTCGGCCTGCCGACCGCCGAGGCCGTGCAGGCGGCCCTGTCCTTCCCGCTCTCGGGCCGCGACGAGACCCCGGGCGTCGTCACCATGCGCCTCGGCGACCTCGTCGTCGTCCTCAACGCCGCCCCGGACGCGCGCACACAGCGCGTCGCCGACCTCGCCGGCACCCCCTACGCCCTCCACCCGGTGCAGGCGCGCGGCTCCGACCCCGTGGTCAAGGCGGCCTCCTACGCGGCCGGCCCGGGCACCTTCACCGTGCCGGGCAGAACGGCAGCGGTCTTCCGGCGCAGCTGAGCCGGACCGCCGGGGCGGCCGCCGGGCCGTCCGCCGGCTCGTCGGCGAGGACCCGCGCCAGCACGGCCGCGGTGTCCTCGTCGTGGGCGGCGCTCACCGCGACGAGCGCCGTGAACGCGTGCGCCAGCTGCGTCTCCAGCTCCGGGCGCGGAATGCCCCGCCCGTCCAGCCAGAGCAGCGTCGTGGTCTCGACCAGGGAGATCCAGGACCGCAGCGTCAGTTCCAGGCGGGGCGTCGGCTCTCCTACGCCCAGGTGCTCCAGCAGCCGGGCGTACGCGGCCCCGCGCACGCCGTCGATCAGCGAGACCGCCGCCCCCGCCCCCGCCGTCGCCGGGCCCCCGCGCAACAGGGCGGCGTACCCCGGGCCGTAGCCCTCGACGAAGTCCAGGAACCGCCGCAGGACCCGTAACAGGCGGGCGACCGGCGGGCCCGCGACGGGCTCCTCGAAGAGCGCCGTCAGCTCGTCGGCGGCGCGCCGCAGCGCGATCTCGTACAGGCTCTTCTTGCAGGTGAAGTAGCGATAGACAAGCGGCCGGGAGATCCCGGCCGCCATGGCGATGTCGTCGATGGAGACGGCGTCGGGCGGGCGGTGGCTGAAGAGGTCGAGGGCGACCGCGATGAGTTGCTCGCGTCGCTCCTCGACGCTCATCCTGCGGCGGACCACGGTCGTCATGGCGGTCATCCTAAACCGCCCGAACCGCCCGCCGGCCGGGGCCGTTGGGCCCGGCCGCGGGGGGCCGGCCGGCCCGGATCAGCGCAGCGCGGCGATCTTCCGGCCGTCCTTCAGACGGGCCGTCAGCTCCGTGCGCGCGCCCTGCCGGGCCGGCACGGCCAGGACCGGTCCCAGGGCGCTGCCGCGCACCCCGCCGGCCGCGGTCACCGAGGAGACCTCGCCGCCGCCGGCCGCGAGGGCGTACCACGTTCCGGCGCGGGACTTCCACAGCACGCCCGCGAGCACGTTGGGCTCGCGGGCGCCGCAGACCGGGGAGTCCTCGGCGCGGGCGACGACCGCGCCCGGGGCGCCCGCCCGGGCGCCGGGGACCTGGAACTGCGCGAGGACCCGGCCGCCCGCGCCCCGCCAGGTCTCGGCGCGGGTGCAGAACCACTCGGCGGTCCCGCCGGCCCCGGGCAGCGCCTGCGTCGCGAACCGCCAGGAGTTCACCGCCCGTACGCCCTGGCCGCGGATCGTCGTGAGGTGGCAGGCGGTGTGGGCCCAGCCGGCGCGCTCGGCGGCGGTGGACACGTCGTGCGGGGCGGCGGGGGCGCCCGCGGTGAGCCGGGCCGGGACCAGCTCGGCCAGGTCCGTGACGAGGTGGCCGCCGAGCTGCAGGGCCGTCCAGCGGCGGCAGTCGCCGGCGGCGGCCGGGCTGGGGAGCGCGTCGGTGACGCCGTCGGCGTCGCGGTGCAGCGGCTCGGGCGCGGCCGTGGGCGCGAGCAGGTCGCGCACGGCGGCGGTGGTCACCCAGGGGGCGGTGAGATAGCGGACGTTGCCGTCCGTGCGGCCGAGGACGAGCGCGGTGGCGCTCCCGTCTTCGGCGGCGTCGGTCCGCGCGAAGTCCAGCGCGGCCGAACCGGTGTCGCCGTTCCGGGACTCGGCGTAGCGCACGGCGCGCAGGCCGTCGTGGAAGAGCACCACCACGGCGGAGTCGACCTCGCCCGCGTACAGCAGCTGCGGCGGCCCCGCGGCCGGCCCGGAGGGGGTGCCCGGGGTGGCGGTGACCTGCACGGTGCGTCCGGGCCGGGCCCAGACGGCGAGCGCCCGGCGCAGCAGGTCCTTGTCGTCGGTGCGGTCGCCGCGGGCGGGCCAGCCGGCGAAGCCCAGGCGGTCGGCGCGCTTCCAGGCGCCGGGGGCGACCCGGGTCAGCCGGGCGGGGTCGAGGGCCTGCTGCGCGGCCTCGTTGCGCGCGTACGGGGGAGCGGCCGCGCCCCCGGAGCCCCAGCCGTCGCCGGGCAGCCCCAGGAGCGTGCCGCAGACGACGGCGGCGGCCAGGGCGGCCAGCGCCGCGCGGGTGTGCTGGCGGCGCCGCATCAGGTCCGTGGGCCTGGCCTGCAGCGAGCAGGGGTCGAACTCCACCGACTCCAGCAGCGAGACGTCCCGGCTGCCGGCCGGGACGCGCACCCGGCCGGCCTCGGCGAGGGCCGCGTCCGGGTCCTCGGCCCCGGCGGCGGCCAGCAGCCGGTGCACGTCGCGGTCGGCCGGCAGCTCCAGCTCGCGCAGCACGTACGCGGCGCGGGCGGGCCCGGAGAGCGCGGCGAGCGCCTGGTCGAGGGCCAGCTCGTCGGCGCCGCCGGAGCGGGGGAACAGCCGCAGGCCCCACACCTGGGGCAGCAGGGGCGGCAGCTGGCCGGGCCGGGGCAGCTGCCACCGGCCGCGCGGCCGGCCCGCGTCCAGCGCGGCGCGCAGCACGCGCTGCCGCACATAGGCGTACCCCGCGTCGCCGGGGGAGTCCTCGGCCTCGCGGGGCGCCGGCAGGACCGGCTCCGAGGCGGCGGAGCGGTTGCGGGGCAGCGCCCGCTGGACCAGGGCGTGCGCGGTCAGGACCCGTCGGTTGCGCCCCAGCGCCGGTGGCAGCACCAGGTAGGCGAGCCGCACCAGGCGCGGGTAGTGCTCGATGAGCGCGGCCTCGGCCTGCTCGACGTCGACGGGGGCCGGGGCGAAGGGCCGGGGGACTGTAGCTTGCTGCTCCACATCCGTAGAACGAGTGAATGATGCGATGGTCACCTCACCCGTGTGGGCGGGCGGAGGAGGGGCTACGCCACGCAGCGGGAGCGAATGCGGTCCACCGCCGCGTCGGGGATGCCGAGGCCCTCGCGCACGTAACCGTTCACGTCCCCGTGGAGGCGGTGCATCTCCTCCAGCGCCGCCTCGAGGTAGACGGGCCGTACGCCCAGGATCGCGTCGGCTATCGAGGGGTCGCCGCCCACGGCCGTGAAGCGGTCGATGACCGGCGCGAAGGCGGCCCGTACGGCGGGGTTCACCGCGAGGTACTCGCGCTCGACGGCCCCGGCGTCCGCGCCGAGCAGCAGCAGGACGACGGCGGCCGCCCAGCCGGTGCGGTCCTTGCCGGCCGTGCAGTGGAAGAGCAGCGGGCCGCAGTCGGGCTCGGCCAGCGTGGTGAGCAGCAGGCCGTAGGCCTGGCAGGCGGGCTCGGAGGTGACGAACGTGCGGTAGGTGTCGCACATCAGCTTCTCCGCCTTGCCGCCGCCCAGGTGCTCCTCGGCGGCGGCGGGGCTGCCCAGCACGTCCTCGAGCCGGGCGGGCACGCGGTCGCCGGGGGCGGCGTGGCCCTGGTGGGGGCCGGTGCGGTGGGCGGACAGGCCCGCCAGGACGTCGGCGACGATCAGCCGGGCCCCCTCGGGCAGCCGGTCGGGCCGCTCGCGCCGCTCGTGCTCGCTGCGCAGGTCGACGACGGTGTGGATGCCCAGGGCGGCGACGACGGGATCGGCCTCCGGGTCCAGGCGGTCCAGCCGGCCGGAGCGCAGCAGCAGACCGGGGCGGACGGCGGAGTTGCCCGCCAGCGCGATGCCGCCGAGGTCGCGGAGATTGGTGATCGTCGAGGCATCGTACTGCTGAGGCATGGGCGGGTCTCCCTTGTCTGCCTTGCTGCTTATCCCATTGTCTGTCCTTATTGTGGGGAAGGGTGGCCGAGTCCGCGACGCGCCCGGTCGGAGAGGACCGGTCCCAGGCCCATGCCCAGCGCCAGGGCCAGCAGGTGCCCCGCGTCCGTGAAGGTCGTCCGCCGCGGTCCGCGCAGGTAGGGACGTGCGACGAGGGCGAGCAGGGCGCCGCGGGCGCCCGTCCGCACCACGCCGTGCGGCAGGGCGGCGGTGAGCGCGCCGGCCACGGCGTTGAAGCCGTAGCTGGTCCCGACGTCGATCGCGGACCGGGTCCGCGGCCCGGCGCGCAGGGCGCGCAACCCCGCGTACACGACGAGCGACGCGCCCACGTGCCCGTACGCGAAGGCGCCCGCCGCCCACCACGCGCCGTAGGCGTACTCCGTGTACCCCAGCACGGCCAGGAGCAGCAGGACGTACGGCAGCTCCATGGGCGCCTCGACCACCAGCGCGCTGCCGGCGAGGGTGTGCCAGCGGCCCCGGCGCAGGTTGTCGACATTGGTGGAGCAGTGGCGCAGCAGGCGCCGGCGCGTGCTGGGCGTGAGCAGGTGCTGCACGGCGTACGCGCCCAGCTGCACGCCCCCCACGTAGGCAGGTGCGAGGCGGGGCAGCCGGCCGGGGGCGAGGGACGGCAGGACGCCGGCGAGACCTAAGCGCACGGGCCCTCGTCCTTCGCCAGGGTGAAGTCGTCGTAGTGGAAGCCGGGGGCGACGACGCAGGTCACCAGCGTCGGCTCGGCACCCGCCGGTTCGGCGGACTGCCACACCCCGCCGGGGACCAGCAGCTGGGGCCGCTCGCCGTGCTCGACGCCCGGGCCCAGGACGGCCTCGGTGGCACCGGCCTCATCGGGGGTCTCGCCGTCGCCGCCGAACCGCAGCCGCAGCGGGCCGCCGCGGTGCCACAGCCACATCTCGTCGGAGCGCACCCGGTGCCAGCGCGAGCGCTCGCCCGGGTGCAGCAGGAAAAGGATGCCGGTCGCGAACGGGCGCGGCCCGGCGTACCCCTCGGGGACGGCCTCGGCGGGCGTCCGCCAGGTCTCGCGGAACCAGCCTCCCTCGACGTGGGGCTCGAGGCCGAGGAGCGTGACGAGCTCGGAGGTGTCGGTCATGGCCCTTAGCCTCACCCGCCCCGCCGCTCACCCACAAGGGGCGGGCGGCGGGGCGGGGGGTCTCACAGGCCGGCCGGGGGCGCGTACTTGTAGCCGACGCGGCGCACGGTGACGATCGAGGAGCGGTGCTCGGCGCCCATCTTGCGGCGCAGCCGGGCGACGTGCACGTCGACGGTCCGGCCGTCGCCCACGTGTCCGTAGCCCCACACCGTGGTCACCAG
Organism: Streptomyces griseocarneus; assembly: GCF_014655595.1. GTDB lineage: Bacteria > Actinomycetota > Actinomycetes > Streptomycetales > Streptomycetaceae > Streptomyces > Streptomyces griseocarneus. The sequence continues at coordinate 272,183 of NZ_BNBL01000010.1, forward strand.
CTGGTCGCGGGTGTGCACCCGGTGCGGGTGGGCCACCAGGTGCGCGAGCAGCTCGAACTCGAGGTAGGTCAGGTCCAGCACCCGGCCCGCGACGCTCGCCGTGCGCTGCTCGGGGTCGATGCGCACCAGCGCGTCGCCCTCGGTGGCGGGTCCGGCGGCCTCGGGGGAGGGCTGCTCGGCCGGTACGAGCACCAGGTAGCCGATCATCGGCGGCTGGCCGGGCAGGGAGGGCAGGGTGTGCTGCGGGGCGGGCATCCACGTGGCCCCCGGGTGCAGCAGCTCGGCGACCGGCGGCACCTCGTCCGGGGCCACGGCCCGCAGCCGGTGGCGGTGGGGGGCGTGGGAGGGGGCGGCCTGCGCGGGGACGGGCAGGGTGCGGAGGTTCGTCATGGCGGAAGCTCTTTCGCGCGAGGACGTCGAGGGGACGTGCTGGGCGCGCGGGCCGCTTGGCCGGGCCTGGTGCCGGCGGCTGACTTCGACGTGAGGGTCAGCGGGAGAGGAGGGCCTGCGCGAAGGACGCGCGACAACACACTCGGTCGAAGTCGTGGTGCTGGCGAGAGGGCCAGAAGGGCTCGAGGTCGCTGCGACCCGTCGCGGTGTTCTGGTAGCTGGCCATGCCCCCTATTGAAGCACGGCCCGCGACGGGGCAGCAGACCTGCTGAGCGGTCCATACGGAACCTTGGCCAAAGATCGACTCCAAGGCCGGGCCCGTGGGGACGATTCGGTCAGTTCGCCCCGGCGATCACGGGGTAGTGGTCGCTGAGGTTGGTGTAGGTGTACTGCTTGCCCCAGCTGGAGACGGTCCACGGCGCGGACGTCTCCCGGACGACCGTGTTCCGCCAGCCCGCCGGGCGCGCGTGGCCCTTGCGGTGCAGGACGTAGTCGAGGTCCTCGCGGGGGTCGGTGGGGTAGCGGTAGGCCGCGATCGAGTTCTCCTTGGTGTCGAAGGAGTACGGGTGCCCGGCGCGGGAGTCGGCCGGGGCCAGGTCGCCGTCGGCGAGCATCGAGGCGTACTCCGCGCTGTGGGAGTCCACGTTCAGGTCGCCGGCGAGCATGACCTGCTCGTCGGCCGGGATGTTCTTGGCGTCCAGGAACGCGTCGATCTGCCGGAACTGCTTGGAGCGGTCGGCGGCGGCCTCGCCCGCCCCGCAGCCGCTGTCGGTGGACTGGGCGTGGGTGCCCACCACGTGCACCCTGGTGCCGCCCACGTTCAGCACGACGTACGCGAAGCCCTTGTTGGACCACCAGTCCGCGCCGCAGGCGTCGTTGAAGATCACCTGCTCCTTGCGGACGATGGGCCACTTGCTCAGCACCGTCACGCCGCCGTCCTCCGGCGTGGTGGCGGAGTACTTGCCGCCGGTCGCGTCCCAGCCGTCCTTGCTCCGCCCGACGACGGGCGTCTGATAGGGGTAGCGGTCGGCCGCCGAGGCCTTCAGCGCGTCCGCGGTGGTGTTGTCGAACGCCTCCTGCAGCACGACGACGTCGTTGCCCTGGAAGAACCCGGCCGCGGCGATCTCCTTGGCCCGGTGCTCCTGGCCCCAGTTGGGGTAGAGGCTCGTGCTCATGAGGAAGGTGTTGTACGTCAGCACCTTCAGCTGCGGGGTGGCGGCGGCCGGTGCGGCCACCGCCGTCTGCGGCAGGGCCACGGCCAGCGCGGCGGCGGTGGCCGTGGCGGCGGCGGTGAACAGGGCGGCGGTTCCGGTGTTCTTGCTGAACGGCACTGCGTCTCCCGGGGTGGGGGTGAGTGAACGGGCCTGTGACATCCCATCAGTTGGCGTTACTCCTGGGTAACGGGCTGTTGGCGGACGGGAGACCGGAACCGCAACGCCTGAAGAAGCCGTGACCGCGCGGGGAATGCCGGCGGAATCGGTCGCGGAAAAAGGGTGAGCCCCGTCCCTGGACGCGGCGGGGGGACGCGTCAGGGACGGGGCTCGGGGACGGCGGAGCGCCGCGCAGGGCGGGGGAACGCTGCGGCGGGCTCCGCCCCGCTCGTTACGGCCGCGGCACGGTCGGGGCCTCGCGCACCCCGAGGAGGACGCAGCCCTTCTCGGTGCTGACCCGGTGCACGCTGCCGGGCTCCTCGACGATGAGGTCGCCGACGGTGTAGCGGTCGCCGTTGTCGTTGATCAGCTCGCCCTCGAGGACGAACACCAGCTCGTAGCCCAGGTGCTCGTGCAGGTCGCCGTGGGCGCCGGGGCGCATCCGGGTGAGGAGCGCCGAGGCCGGGCCGGCGTCGTCGGTGACGTACAGCCGGTGGACCTCCACCCCCGACCGGCCCGGCTCGGCCCAGGTCTGCCAGTCGAGGGCGTCGAGGCCCTCGGAGGAGAGCAGGCCGCGCAGCACGGTGACGTTGCGCGCCGGGACGGGACCGGTGGTCCGTGCGGGAACCGACATGGAAGATCTCCTTGCTGTGGCGATGGGCGAGCGGTGGTTCAGGTCCGGAAGCGGTCGGCCCTCAGGAGGGGCGGAGCGCGGCGTTCTGGCGCCGGGCGAAGAGGGCCAGCACTCCGCCGGTGAGGAAGGCCCCGGCGGCGATCAGCGCCGAGACGTGGAGGCCGTCGGTGAGGTGGCCGGCGGTGGCGGCCAGGGTGCCGAAGAGGGCCACGCCGACGGCGCTGCCCACCTGGCGGGAGACGTTGAAGACCGCCGAGGCCACGCCCGCACCGTCGGCGGGAGCCGACTCGATGATCGCGGCGGTGGACGCGAGGGCCGTCATGGTCTGTCCGAGCCCCGTCGCGACCAGCGCGAACAGCAGGACGGGGTAGGAGGTGTCGGATCCGGCGAGCAGCCAGCCCAGGAAGCCCGCCGACCCGAGGAACAAGCCGCAGGTCATCGGCACGTACGGGCCGGTGCGGGCCGCGATCCGGCTGAACAGCGGGGCGGCGATCAGGCCCATGCACACCGAGGGCAGCAGCGCCAGGCCGGTGCGCAGGGCGTCGTACCCCCGCTCCTGCTGGAAGTAGAGCGTGGACAGGAACAGCATGCCGTAGTAGCCCAGGCTGATCAGCAGGCCGACCAGGGCCGTCGCGGAGAACGCCCCGCGGCGGAACAGCGAGGGCCGCAGCAGCGGCCGGCGGCCGGCCGGGTTCAGCGTCAGCGCGCCCTCCAGCCGGTTCTCCACCACGATGAAGGCTCCGAGGGCGACCACGCCGACGGCGGCCGCGGACAGCACCGTCGGGGACGTCCAGCCCGCCGAGCCCGCCTCGTTGAGGGCGCCGGCCAGGGCGACCAGGCCCACCACGCCGAGGATCTGCCCGGCCGGGTCCATCCGGCCGGCGGCGGGCCGCCCGGCGGGGGCGGGCACGTGGCGCAGGGTGAGCAGTACGGCGAGCCCGCCCACCGGCAGGTTCAGCCAGAACACCGCCCGCCAGTCCAGGCCCGAGATCAGCAGGCCGCCCACCACGGGGCCGGCGCCGAAGGCGATCGAGGCGACCGCGCCCCAGATCGCGATGGCCCGGGCCCGCAGCGCCCGGTCCGGATAGGTGACCTGCAGCAGCGCGAGGGAGGCGGGAACGAGGAACGCCGCCCCCGCGCCCTGCACCAGCCGCCCGGCGACCAGCACGGCCGTCGACGTGGCCAGGCCGCAGCCGATGGAGGCGAGGGTGAAGACCGCCAGGCCCCACAGGAACATCCTGCGGTGCCCCAGCCGGTCGCCCAGACCGCCGCCGAGCAGCAGCAGGCCGGCGAAGACGGTGCTGTAGCCGTCCACGATCCACTGCAGGGCGGCCGTGCCGGCCCCCAGCGACCCACGGATGTCCGGTACGGCCACGGTGACCACCGTGACGTCCAGCATCACCAGGAAATAGCCGAGGCTCAGGGCGATCAGGGGGAGCAGTGGCAAGGGCGGGCGTTCGGACGCCGCGTTCACCACGGCGCCCTGCCGGGGGTCCGTGGTGGACCCGGTCGTCGTCGTCATGGATCAAGTCTCGGGGCCGGACACTTCGTCAGCTGACGAAGTGTCGTCGCGATACGGTGGCGCCATGCGCACCGCCACCCACGAAGGCGCCGACGACCGGCTCAACCACCAGACCGACGTCGCCCGGGCCGCCACGCTCATCGCCGACCCCTCCCGGGCCCGCATCCTCAAGGCACTGTGCGACGGCCGCGCGCTGCCCGCCGGCGCGCTCGCCGCCGAGGCGGGCGTCACCGCGCAGACCGTCAGCGCCCACCTGGGCAAGCTCATGGACGGCGGGCTCGTCACCGCCGTCCGCGACGGCCGCCGCCGCTACTACCGCCTCACCGGCGCCGAGGTCAGCGCCGCCCTGGAGGCGCTGGCCCTGATCGCCCCGCCGCTGCCGGTGACCTCCCTGCGCGAGAGCGGCGTCGCCAACGCGCTGCACCGCGCCCGCACCTGCTACGACCATCTGGCCGGCCGGCTCGGCGTGGCCCTGATGGGCGCCCTGCTCGAGGACGGCCTGCTCGCCGGCCACGACGGCAGCCACCACCCCCGGGCCGCGGTCCGGGACCGGCCCGCCGCGTACGGGCACGACGTCGACTACCGGCTGACGGAGGAGGGGCGCGCCCGGCTGCTGGCCTTCGGCGTCGACACGGACGGCCTGCCCGGCCGCCGGCCGGCCATCCGCTACTGCGTCGACTGGAGCGAGCACCGGCACCACCTCGCGGGCGGCCTCGGCGCGGCCGTCACCGCCCGGCTCTTCGGCCTCGGCTGGCTCCGCCACGGGACGAGCCCGCGCGTGGTCCATCTGACGGACGCCGGCACGCGGGGGCTCGCCGCCACGTTCGGGCTGACGGCCCAGGACTGAGCGGCCGGGCGGGTGACGGCACGACGAAGGCCGGGGCCCCGTGCGGGGCCCCGGCCTGTTCGTCCGTCCGGCCGTGCGGCGGATCACTCCGCCGTCAGGCGGAGGAAACCGCCGTCAGCAGGATTCAGCCGAGGGTGGCGATCGCCTGGTTGAAGGTCGCCGACGGGCGCATGACCGCCGAGGCCTTGGCGGCGTCGGGCTGGTAGTAGCCGCCGATGTCGGCCGGCGAGCCCTGCACCGCGATCAGCTCGTCGACGATGGTGCCCTCCTGCTCGGCCAGGGTCTTGGCCAGCGGGGCGAACGCCTCGGCGAGCTGGACGTCGTCGGTCTGCTTGGCCAGCTCCTGGGCCCAGTACAGGGCGAGGTAGAAGTGGCTGCCGCGGTTGTCGATGCCACCGAGGCGACGGCTGGGCGACTTGTCCTCGTTGAGGAACGAGCCCGTCGCGCGGTCGAGGGTGTCGGCGAGCACCTTGGCGCGCGCGTTGCCCGTGGTCGTCGCCAGGTGCTCGAAGCTCACCGCGAGCGCGAGGAACTCACCCAGGCTGTCCCAGCGCAGGTAGTTCTCCTTGACCAGCTGCTGGACGTGCTTGGGGGCGGAGCCGCCGGCACCGGTCTCGAACAGACCGCCGCCGTTCATCAGCGGGACGACCGACAGCATCTTCGCGCTCGTGCCGAGCTCGAGGATCGGGAAGAGGTCGGTCAGGTAGTCACGCAGCACGTTGCCGGTGACCGAGATGGTGTTCTCGCCGCGGCGGATGCGCTCGAGGGAGAACTTCGTCGCCTCGACCGGCGACATGATCTCGATCTGCAGGCCCTCGGTGTCGTGCTCCGCGAGGTACGCCTTGACCTTCTCGATCAGCTGCGCGTCGTGGGCACGGCCCTCGTCCAGCCAGAACACGGCCGGGTCGCCGGTCGCACGGGCACGGGTGACGGCGAGCTTGACCCAGTCGCGGATCGGCAGGTCCTTGGTCTGGCACATGCGGAAGATGTCGCCGGCGCCCACGACCTGCTCGAGCACGACGTCGCCCTTGGCGTCGACGACCCGCACGGTGCCCGTGACGGGGATCTCGAAGGTCTTGTCGTGGCTGCCGTACTCCTCGGCCTTCTGCGCCATCAGGCCGACGTTGGGCACCGAGCCCATCGTGGCCGGGTCGAAGGCGCCGTGGGCGCGGCAGTCCTCGATGACGGCCTGGTAGACGCCCGCGTAGCTGCTGTCGGGCAGCACGGCGAGGGTGTCGGCCTCCTGGCCGTCCGGGCCCCACATGTGACCGGAGGTGCGGATCATGGCCGGCATGGAGGCGTCGACGATGACGTCGCTGGGGACGTGCAGGTTGGTGATGCCGCGGTCGGAGTCGACCATGGCCAGCGCCGGGCCCTCGGCGAGCTCGGCCTCGAAGGACGCCTTGATCTCGTCGCCCATGTGGGGCAGCGTCTCCAGGCCCTTGAGGATGCCGCCGAGGCCGTCGTTCGGGGACAGGCCGGCCGCGGCGAGGACCTCGCCGTACTTGGCGAACGTCTTCGGGAAGAAGGCGCGCACCACGTGACCGAAGACGATCGGGTCGGAGACCTTCATCATCGTGGCCTTCAGGTGCACCGAGAACAGCACGTCCTCGGCCTTGGCCCGGGCGACCTGCGCCGACAGGAACTCGCGCAGCGCCGCGACGCGCATGACGGAGGCGTCGACGACCTCACCCGCGAGGACGGGGACCGACTCGCGCAGGACGGTGGTGGAGCCGTCGTCGCCCGAGAGCTCGATGCGCAGCGCGCCGTCCTCGGCGATGACCGCGGACTTCTCGGTGGAGCGGAAGTCGTCGACGCCCATGGTGGCGACGTTCGTCTTCGACTCGGCCGACCAGGCGCCCATGCGGTGCGGGTGGGCCTTGGCGTAGTTCTTGACCGACGCGGGGGCCCGGCGGTCGGAGTTGCCCTCGCGCAGCACCGGGTTCACGGCGCTGCCCTTGACCTTGTCGTACCGGGCGCGGATGTCGCGCTCCTCGTCGGTCTTCGGGTCGTCCGGGTAGGCCGGAAGGGCGTAGCCCTGCTCCTGCAGCTCGGCGACCGCGGCCTTCAGCTGCGGGATCGAGGCCGAGATGTTGGGCAGCTTGATGATGTTGGCGCCGGGCGTCTTGGCCAGCTCGCCGAGCTCGGCGAGGGCGTCGTCGATGCGCTGGCCCTCTTCCAGGTACTCGGGGAACTGCGAGATGATCCGGCCCGCCAGCGAGATGTCGCGGGTCTCCACAGTGACCCCCGCCGTCGAGGCGTAGGCCTGGACCACAGGCAGGAACGAGTGCGTGGCCAGGGCCGGGGCCTCGTCAGTGTGCGTATAGATGATGGTCGAGTCAGTCACCGGGTGCTCCGCTCCACGTCTGCAACATTGCTCGACATCAAGATATCTCGTGAGCGCCCCCCTCTCGACAGGGACCTGGCGTGAGATATACCCCGCCTTCGGACGCGCCCCGGCCCCCGGATCCGCCCCGGCCGCCCCCGGAAACGCCCCGAGCCCCGCTCCCGCGCGGGCGGGAACGGGGCTCGGGACTGCGGACGCAGGGTTTAGATGTCGAAGTACATCTCGAACTCGTGCGGGTGCGGGCGCAGCTGGATCGGGGCGATCTCGTTGGTGCGCTTGTAGTCGATCCAGGTCTCGATCAGGTCGGAGGTGAAGACGCCACCGGCCTGGAGGTACTCGTTGTCGGCCTCGAGGGCGTCGAGGACGGCCGGGAGGGAGGTCGGGACCTGGGGGACGTTCGCGTGCTCGTCGGGGGCGAGCTCGTAGAGGTCCTTGTCGATCGGCTCGGCGGGCTCGATCTTGTTCTTGACGCCGTCGAGGCCGGCCAGGAGGAGGGCCGAGAAGGCGAGGTAGGGGTTCGAGGACGGGTCCGGGGCGCGGAACTCGACGCGCTTGGCCTTCGGGTTGGAGCCCGTGATCGGGATGCGCATGGCGGCCGAGCGGTTGCGCTGCGAGTAGACCAGGTTGACCGGGGCCTCGAAGCCGGGGACCAGGCGGTGGTAGGAGTTCACCGTCGGGTTGGTGAAGGCCAGCAGCGACGGGGCGTGCTTGAGGATGCCGCCGATGTAGTAGCGGGCGGTGTCCGACAGGCCCGCGTAGCCCTGCTCGTCGTAGAAGAGGGGCTCGCCGTTGGTCCACAGCGACTGGTGGACGTGCATGCCCGAGCCGTTGTCACCGAAGATCGGCTTCGGCATGAAGGTCGCGGTCTTGCCGTTGCGCCAGGCGACGTTCTTCACGATGTACTTGAAGAGCATCAGGTCGTCGGCCGCGGCCAGCAGCGTGTTGAACTTGTAGTTGATCTCCGCCTGGCCGGCGGTGCCGACCTCGTGGTGCTGGCGCTCGACCTGCAGGCCGGCCTTGTCCAGCTCCAGGGAGATCTCGGCGCGCAGGTCGGCGAAGTGGTCGACCGGCGGGGCCGGGAAGTAGCCGCCCTTGTAGCGGACCTTGTAGCCGCGGTTGTCCTCCAGCGCACCGGTGTTCCAGGCGCCCGCCTCGGAGTCGATGTGGTAGAAGGACTGGTTCGCGCTGGTCTCGAAGCGGACGCTGTCGAAGACGTAGAACTCGGCCTCGGGGCCGAAGAACGCGGTGTCCGCGATGCCGGTGGAGGCGAGGTAGGCCTCGGCCTTCTTGGCGATGTTGCGCGGGTCGCGGCTGTACTGCTCGCCCGTGATCGGGTCGTGGATGAAGAAGTTGATGTTGAGCGTCTTGTCCCGGCGGAACGGGTCCATGCGAGCCGTGGACAGGTCCGCGCGCAGCGCCATGTCGGACTCGTGGATGGCCTGGAAACCGCGGATCGACGAGCCGTCGAACGCCAGCTCCTCGTCCGGGTCGAAGGCCGCGGCCGGGATCGTGAAGTGCTGCATCACGCCAGGCAGGTCGCAGAATCGGACGTCGACGAACTTGACGTCCTCATCCTTGATGAACTTCTTGGCCTCGTCGGCGTTCTGGAACATCCAACTCCTCCTAGCCCGGCCGCACGGGTCGGGGATTGCTTCGGTGGCGCGGTCCGTATCGCAATGGCGCGCTGGGGCCGACCCTAGAGAGACGGGATTTCTCAAGCATGACCCATTTGTTTCGCCGACGTTAACCGCCGCGCGGCGGGGGCGTACCCGGGCGCCGGGGAACAGAGTGGGACGCAGTACCTTTGTCGGGTGGACAACAGGCAAGCAATCGGATCATGGCTCTCCGGTCCCCGCGCCGCCGCCGAGGACATGGGCGTCGAATTCGGCCACCGGGGCGAGCGCCTGGGGCTCCCGAAGGAGGGGCCGGGCTCCGTGGCCCCGCCCGGCCGCCGCATCGCGGCCCTCGTCGTCGACTGGGCGTTGTGCGAGCTCATTGCATACGGCTTTCTGGGCGGCGCCGACCTCCAGCGGGTCGGGAACTGGGCCGTACTGATCTTCTTCGTCCTCAGCCTGCTCACCGTCGGTACGGTCGGCTGCACTCCGGGCAAGCGCCTGCTGGGCCTGCGCGTCATTTCCGAGGACGGCGCCCGGCTCTCCCTGCCGCGGGTGCTGCTGCGCAGCGTGCTGCTCGTTCTCGTCATCCCCGCCGTGGTCTGGGACCGCGACACGCGCGGTCTTCACGATCGTTTCTCGCGCGCGGTTCAGGTCCGGATCTGACAGCGGATCCCGGGCATAACCGAGATGTAATCGAGACGTGGAACGAACGATCGCGGAACGAAAAAAGGGGCGGGGCGGAACCGAAAGGTCCGCCCCGCCCCTTTTATTTGTTCTCTTACGTGTCAGCGGCCCTTCGGCATCCGCATGCCCTTCGGCATGGGCCCCTTCGGGATCGGCATGTTGCTCATCAGGTCGCCCAGCGCGCGCAGCCGGTCGTTCACGGCCGTCACCTGCGCGCCCGGCAGCACCCGGGGCAGCTTCAGGAGCGTGGTGTGCAGCTTCTTCAGCGACACCTGGCCCTCGCCGTCGCCCACCACGATGTCGTGCACCGGCACGTCCGCGACGATGCGCGCCATGCGCTTCTTCTCGGCCGCCAGCAGGACCCTCACCCGGTTGGGGTTGCCCTCGCCGACCAGCACGATGCCCGCCTTGCCCACGGCACGGTGGACGACGTCCTGGTTGCGGTTCATCGCGACCGCGGGAGTCGTCGTCCAGCCACCGCGCCGGATGTTCTCCAGCACCGCGGCGGCGGCACCCGGCTGGCCCTCCATCTGCCCGAAGGCAGCGCGCTCGGCGCGTCGCCCGAAGACGATCGCCATCGCGAGGAAGGCCAGCAGGAAGCCCAGAATGCCCAGGTAAATCGGGTGGTCGATCAAGAAGCCGATGGCAAGGAGTACACCGAAGGTGACAATGCCCACAGCCGCGACGACAAGACCGACCTTCGAGTCGACCTTCTTGGTCATCTTGTAGGTCAGGGCGATCTGCTTCAGTCGCCCGGGGTTCTCGGATGTTTCCTTCCTCGCCATACGGCGAAGTTTACGTGGCTTGCGGACCAGGGGTAGCCACGGCCTCGAGCACATGCTGCGCCTCACGCCTGTCCTTGGCCCGGCGGCGGTCCTCCAGCACCGCCGTCCAGGCGTTGCGCCGGGCGGTGCGCTGGCCCCCGCGCATCAGCAGGCCCTCCAGCGCGCGCAGGGCGCCGGTGACGGACGGAGGTCGTACGGACAGGGTGGACGGCAGAGCGGTGGAGGCGCGGGTGGCGGTCGACAGGAGTGCGGTACCGGGCGCGGCCTGCATCTCGGTTTTCCCCTCGGGAGCGGCGGTCATCGGAGCGTGGAGGGTGTCGTACTGCTGGGGGCCGTACGGGTGGGGGTCGCACTGCTGTGCGTACACCCATCGTCACTGAACGGTGTTACCAACGGATGACCTGTTGGTCAAACACCTATGAAACGTTGACGCGGCCCGTACCTTCTCCGGCGTTCGCCGGGAGGTACGGGCCGCGTTTCACGACGCTCCGCAGGGGGTGTCTCAGACCGCCTTCGCCGAGGCGGCGGCCTCGCGCTTCTCGATCGCCTGCTGGTGCAGCCGGCCCGCGCGGTAGGAGGAGCGGACCAGCGGGCCGGACATGACGCCGGCGTAGCCGATCTCCTCCGCCTCCTCCTTCAGCTCCACGAACTCCTGCGGCTTCACCCAGCGCTCCACCGGGTGGTGGCGCACCGAGGGGCGCAGGTACTGGGTGATGGTGATCAGGTCGCAGCCCGCGTCGTGCAGGTCCTGCAGCGCCTCGCTGATCTCCTCGCGGGTCTCGCCCATGCCCAGGATGAGGTTCGACTTCGTCACCAGGCCGGCCTCGCGGGCGCGCGTGATGACCTCGAGCGAGCGCTCGTAGCGGAAGCCGGGGCGGATCCGCTTGAAGATCCGCGGGACCGTCTCGACGTTGTGGGCGAAGACCTCGGGGCGGGAGGCGAAGACCTCCTCCAGCAGCTCGGGCACCGCGTTGAAGTCGGGGGCCAGCAGCTCGACCTTGGTGTGGCCGCCCTCGCGGCCGGCGGTCTGCTGGTGGATCTGGCGCACGGTCTCGGCGTACAGCCAGGCGCCGCCGTCCTCCAGGTCGTCGCGCGCGACGCCGGTGATGGTGGCGTAGTTCAGGTCCATCGCGACGACGGACTCGCCCACGCGGCGCGGCTCGTCGCGGTCGAGCGCCTGCGGCTTGCCGGTGTCGATCTGGCAGAAGTCACAGCGCCGGGTGCACTGGTCGCCGCCGATGAGGAACGTGGCCTCGCGGTCCTCCCAGCACTCGTAGATGTTGGGACAGCCCGCCTCCTGGCACACCGTGTGCAGGCCCTCGCGCTTCACCAGGCCCTGGAGCTCGGTGTACTCGGGGCCCATCTTCGCCCGGGTCTTGATCCACTCGGGCTTGCGCTCGATGGGGGTCTGGGCGTTCCGGACCTCCAAGCGCAGCATCTTGCGTCCGTCGGGTGCGACTGCGGACACGTCCGGCTCCCTATGACTTCGATTCCTCGGCGGACACCAGGGTACGCCCGTTATTTCCTACGCTCATACGCGCGCCTGCGCGTACGCCCAAGGCAACCGTCGGTGCCCGGGGCGCATTCCCCTCTACTCGGCGGCGGCCGTGGCCGGCTCCACCGCGCGGGGACGCGGCTCGTCCGCCGACAGGACCTCCCGCAGGTGCTTCTCCACCAGCGGGATCACCTCGGCCACGGTCACCCGGCGGCCCAGTTCGTTGGAGAGCGACGTCACACCGGCGTCGCGGATGCCACAGGGGACGATCCGGTCGAACCAGGTGTTGTCCGGGTCACAGTTGAAGGAGAAGCCGTGCATCGTGACGCCCTTGGCGATGCGGATGCCGATCGCCGCCAGCTTGCGGTCCTCGCGGCGCTGGCCGGCGTTGGAGGGAGCGTACTCCGGGCCGTTGAGGCGGGGGTCGAACTCCTCGTCCGTCAGCCGGGGGTCGAAGTCCAGGCTCAGGCCGCCGACGGCCGGGCGGGTCTCCACCGGATCCCCCAGCACCCACACCCCGCTGCGCCCCTCCACCCGGGTCGTCTCCAGGCCGAGCTCGGCGCAGACGCGGATGAGGGCCTCCTCCAGGCGGCGGACGTGCGCGATGACGTCCACCGGGCGGGGGAGCTTGAGGATCGGGTAGCCGACGAGCTGGCCGGGACCGTGCCAGGTGATCTTGCCGCCGCGGTCGACGTCGATGACCGGGGTGCCGTCCAGGGGGCGCTCGCTGTCCTCCGTGCGCCGTCCGGCCGTGTAGACCGCCGGGTGCTCCAGGAGCAGGCAGGTGTCCGGGATCTCGTCCGCGAACCGCGCCGCGTGGACGGTGCGCTGCTCCTGCCACGCCTGCTGGTACTCGACGGCGTCCGCTCCGAAGCCCAGGTGGACAAAGCGCAGCTCAGTCACGGCAGCTTCCCTTTTCCTTCGAACCTTCGAACCACATGGTGTCGCTCGCGTTCTTGCCACTGTACGGCGGAGCGCCGGCGAACCCGCAGGGGGCCGGGAGGGCGGCCGCCCCGGCCGATCGCCCGGTGATCTTCGGAGGTGATCTTCCGGGGGGTATCTGATCTGTCCTCACACGATCGGATGAATGCGGGGCGAAGGTGGCGATCGGGGCGTTGGGGGCCGCTAAGTTCACGCCGTTCCAGGAACAAAGATCAGGGAGACCGGCAGGCTGATGACGGAACGACCCCCACAGCGCATCCCCAACCGTCAGCTCGCGGCGCTCATCGCGGAGGCCGGCTTTTCCAATGCGGGCCTGGCCCGCCGCGTCGATCAATTGGGGCTCGAACACGGCCTCGACCTGCGCTACGACAAGACCTCCGTCACGCGGTGGCTGCGCGGCCAGCAGCCGCGCGGCACCACGCCCGCGCTGATCGCCGAGGTGTTCACCCGGCGGCTCGGGCGGCGGCTGTCCGCCCAGGACCTCGGGCTGGACGCGTGCGCCCCCGTGTACGCCGGGCTCGAATTCGCCGCCTCACCGGAAGAGGCCATTGACATCGTCAGCGGGCTCTGGCGCAAGGACTCCGGCAGCCACACCGAGCTGCGGAAGATCGCCTTCACGCCGGCCGGGCTGGTGGTGCCGAGCCGGGACTGGCTGATCGGGCGCGCGGACGAACGGGTGGCGCGCGGCCCGGGCCCCGCGCCCTCCGGAGAGGGCGTGCGCGTACCGCAGCAGGCGCGGGCCGCACAGGGGGCGCCGTCCTCCGCCGTGGCCCCGCCCCTGGCGCCGTCGGCGCTGTCCCTGCCCCGCCAGCGGCTCGCGGAGCGGGCGCCGGGCGCCCGGGTCTCCATGGGCGACATCGCGGCGCTGCGGTCGGTGGGCGAGCTGTTCCGCACCATCGACAACGCCTACGGCGGCGGGCACGCCCGCCAGGCGCTGGTGCGCTACCTCGAGCACGAGACCGAGCCGATGCTGCGGGGCGTGTACGGCGAGACGACGGGCCGGCGGCTGTTCGCCGCGGCCGCCGACCTGACGCGGCTCGCGGGCTGGACGTCGTACGACATCGCGGCGCACGGCCTCGCCCAGCGGTACTACGTCCAGGCGCTGCGGCTGGCCCAGGCGGCCGGCGACCGCGCCTACGGCAGCTATGTCCTGGTCACGATGAGCCGCCAGGCCGTCTACCTCGGCCACGGCCGCGAGGCCGTGCAGCTGGCGCGGGTCGCCCAGCAGGGCGTCGGGTCCGGGGCGCCGCCGGTGGTGCAGTCGCTGCTGCACGCGGTGGAGGCCCGGGGGCACGGCGTCCTGGGGGAGGTGCGGGCGTGCTCGGCGTCGCTGGCCCGGGCCGAACGGGCCCTGGAGAGCTCGCGGCCGGGCGACGACGTGCCGTACTGGGCGCGCTTCTTCGACGAGGCGCAGCTGGCCGACGAGTTCGGGCACTGCCACCGGGACCTGCAGCAGTACCGCGCCGCCGCGCAGCACGCCGAGCGGTCGCTGCAGCTGCGGGCGCCGGCGTACGCGCGCAGCCGGCTGTTCTGCAAGGTGGTGCTGGCGTCGGCGCGGCTGGGGCTGGGCGAGCTGGAGCAGGCGTGCGCGCTCGGGGTGGAGGCGGCGCAGGCGGCGGCGGAGATGCGGTCGGTGCGGGCGCTGGAGTACGTACGCGACTTCGAGCGCCGGCTCGAGCCGTACCGGGACGCGGCGGCCGTGCGGGCGTACCGGGAGAAGGTGTCGGTGCTCTGACGGCCGCGCGGCCCGGCGTCGCCGGTCGTGCCCACCGGGCCGCGGGCCCTGCCGGGCTACGCCGCCCGCAGGGTCTGCGCCTGTCCCGGGCGGACGCCCAGGTCGCGCAGGACCGCCTGCGCGGCCCGGCGGCCGGAGAACAGCGCCCCCTGGACCGTGCTGGTGTCGCGGTGGTCGCCGCAGACGTAGAGGCCCGACAGCAGCCGCACGGGGCGGCGCACGTCGTGCGGGGCCGGCATGGCGGGCACCGCGTCCGGGTCGTGGTGGGCCGCCAGGAGCCGCCACGCCGTGGTCGAGGTGCCGTAGACGCGGGCCAGCTGGGCGCGGGCCGCCCGGTCGAGCTCCGCCGTGGGCAGGCCGGCCGCCGCGCCCAGGACCGTCGAGGTGATCAGGGCCTTGCCGGCCGGCGCGCGGTCCGGGTCCACCTCGCTGGCCACCGTGGTGTGGGCCACCGGGCCCCGGCGGGCGCCGGTGAGGATCAGTGAGGCGTCGCGCAGCGGCGGCTCCTCCGCGGTGTGGTGCAGGATCGTCACGGGGTGGAAGCCCGGCAGGCGCAGTCCCGGGATCAGCTCCGCCGCCGAGCGGGCGCCCGTCGCGACGACGACCGAGCGGCAGGTGATCTCGCCGTGCTCGGCCGTGTCCACCGCGGTGGTGCCCACCGTCTTGGCCACCACGCCCGTCCGCACCGTCTCCGGTGGCAGCTGGGCCGCCAGCAGGTCCGGGATCACGCCCGCCCCGCCCGCCGGGAGGGCGAGGCGGCCGCGGGCGTAGCCGCGCAGGACCAGGTCGGCGCAGCGGCTGGACGTGGTGAGGTCGGGGTCCGAGAGCAGCGACGCCAGGAGGGGGCGCAGGAAGCCCTCCACCGTACGGGCCGGCAGGCCCCGGGTGGCGAGGGTCGCGGACGTGGGGCGGTCCGGGCGGGCCAGCATGCGGTCGATGGGCAGCGCGGCGAGGCGGGCCAGCGCCGCTCCCAGCCGGGCCTGGTCCAGGCCGGCGCTGCGCGAGGCGCGGGCCGCCGCGAAGGCGCGGGCGGTGGTGAAGGCGCGCTTGGCGCCGCGCAGTTCGCCGGTGCGGTGGTTGCGGCCGTCGGTGTGCACCAGCACGCCGGGGGTGAAGGGCCGCAGCTTGAGCGCCTCCAGGCCGGGGGTGCGGATCAGCTCGGGGAACGAGGTGTTGAGCAGCTGGCCCGTGCGGTCCAGGAGGAAGCCGTCCACCGAGTCGGTGGTCATGCGGCCGCCCGGCTGCGGGCCGGACTCCAGGACGGTCACGGTCACGCCGGAACTGATCAGGTGCTGGGCCGCCGAGAGGCCGGCCAGGCTTGCCCCCACGATGACGACATCAGCGTGGTGTGCGGTGCGTGCGCTGCTGAGCACGTGCCCTCCCGGGGTCGGTCCGCTCGCTCGGGGGCCTGATGCCCTCAACCGGCGGCGGCGATGCGCGAGTTCGCCTCGACCGTAGAGAGAAATCCGGTCAATAACAGTCGCGCACGGGCCGGGCACGGTCGCACGGCGGTCGCACAAACCCCCGTTCCGGGGTGCGGACCGAGGGCGTCAGCCCTTCGCCAGCGCCGCTCGTACGGCGCTCTCGACGTCCGGGTGGGAGAACGTGAAGCCGGACTCCAGCAGGCGGGCCGGCACCACACGCTGACTGGCCAGCACTTCCGTGGCCATCTCGCCCAGCGCCAGCCTGAGCGCCGGAGCGGGCGCGGGCAGCAGTGCCGGACGCCTCAGCACGCGCCCCGTCGCCGCGGTCGCCTCGCGGTTGGTGACCGGGTTCGGCGCCGTGAGGTTGAAGGGGCCCGAGAGGCCGGGGGAGTGCAGCAGGTGCCGCAGGGCCGCGATGTGGTCGGTGAGGGAGATGAAGCTCCAGTACTGCCGGCCGTTTCCCAGCCGGCCCGCCAGCCCCAGCCTGGCGAGGGGGAAGAGGCGGGCCCAGGCGCCGCCCTCGGCGGACACCACCAGGCCGGTGCGCAGCAGCACCGTGCGGACGCCCGCCTCCGTCGCCGCGCCCGTCGCCTCCTCCCAGTCCCGGCAGACGTCCGCCAGGAAGCCCCGGCCGGGCGGGGTGCGCTCGTCCACGATCCGCTCGCCGGTGTCGCCGTAGATGCCGATCGCGCTGGCGCTGAGCAGCACCCGGGGCGGGGTGTCGAGCGAGGCCACGGCCTCGGCGATCGCCCCGGTGCCGAGCACCCGGCTGTCGCGGATCTCCTTCTTGTACGCCGCCGTCCAGCGGTGGTCGCCCACCCCGGCCCCGGCCAGGTGGACGACGGCCTCGCACCCGGCGAGATGCGCCGCGTCCACGCGCTGGCGGACGGGATCCCACTCGACCTCGCCGGGGTTCCGGGGCGGGTGGCGCACCAGGCGGACCACCTGGTCGCCGTCGCGGGTGAGGGCGCGGACGAGCGCCCTGCCGATCAGGCCCGTCGAGCCCGTGACTGCTACGCGCATGGTGTCCCGTCAGGTCTCGTCAGGTCTCGTCAGGTCTCGTCAGGCCTTGAAGCGGTCCCAGAGACGGGGGAAGCGCTCGGCCAGCGCCGCCTCGTCCTCGAGGTCGAACGCCGTGCCGAGCGGTTCGGAAGGCTGCGGGGGCAGGCCGAGGTCGGGGGTCTCCACGCCCGTCAGCTGCTCGTACGCCTCGTCCGCCGCGTAGCCCAGGTCCTCGCCGTCCCCGTCCACTTCCTCGTCGAAGTCCTCCAGCAGGTCCGCGAGCGCGTCCGGGTCGTGCACGGCGCCCTCGAACACCTCCCGGCCCTGCCCGATCAGCCAGCAGCGGAAGTAGTCGAAGACGTCGTCGCTCGCGCCGTCGAGGAGCACGGCCGCGGCTCCCCACAAGTCCCACAGGTAGGCGCGGTTGTAGCGCGCCTCGAAGTGCCGGGCGAAGTCCAGCACGGCGTCCGGGTCGAGCTGCGTGAGCTTCTCGACCAGCAGGTCGGCCTGGTCCTCGGGGTCTCCTTCGGCGGTCTCTCGTGCGCTGTCGATCAGCTCCCAGAACTCCGTCTCGTCCATCATCACGGGACCAGCATCGGTCCTGGAGGGGGGCGACGCACCCGGAGGGAGCCGGATGCGGCCGTGTTGTTACCGGAGGCGGGTGGTGCCCGGTTGCCGGAAAATCAGGACAGGAGGTGTCCGGTTTCGGTGACAGCGTCGTCCTCGTCGTCCGGCGGAAGGCCGTCGGGCGGGAAGAGATGTGACGAGAGGGGACGGTTGGACATGGGTGTGCTCGAGGGGAAGGTCGCGCTGGTCGCCGGCGCCACCCGGGGGGCCGGCCGGGCCATGGCCGTGGAGCTGGGCCGCGCCGGGGCCGTGGTCTACGCGACCGGGCGGACCACGCGCGAGCGGCGCAGCGAGGTGGGCCGGCCCGAGACCATCGAGGAGACCGCCGAGCTGGTCACCGCCGCCGGCGGCACCGGCATCGCCGTACCCACCGACCATCTGGAACCGGATCAGGTCCGCGCCCTCGTCGAGCGCGTCGACCGGGACCACGGACGGCTCGACGTGCTCGTCAACGACGTGTGGGGCGGCGACCACCTGCTGGAGTTCGACACCAAGGTGTGGGACGTCGACCTCGCCGCGGGGCTGCGGATGCTGCGCCTGTCGATCGACACCCACGCCATCACCAGCCACTTCGCCCTCCCCCTGCTCGTCCGGCGGCCGGGCGGCCTGGTCGTCGAGATCACCGACGGCACGGAGGAGTTCAACCGCACCTACCGTGACAACCTCTTCTACGACCTGGCCAAAATCGCCCCCACCCGGATGGCCTTCGGGCTGGCGAAGGAGCTCCAGGAGTACGGCGGGACGGCCGTCAGCCTCACGCCCGGCTTCCTGCGGTCCGAGCGGATGCTCGACCACTTCGGGGTGACGGAGGAGACGTGGCGGGACGCGGTGGCCGCGAGCCCGCACTTCGCCGTCGCCGAGTCGCCCGTCTTCATCGGCCGCGCCCTCGTCGCGCTCGCCGCCGACCCGGAGCGGGCGCGGTGGAACGGCCGGTCGCTCTCCAGCGGTGAGCTCGCCAAGGTCTACGGGTTCACCGACGCCGACGGCTCCCGGCCGGACGCCATGGGGTACTTCCAGGACGTGGTGTACGGCGGCAAGGACGCGCCGGTGGAGGACTACCGGTAGGGGATCAGCCGTAGAGGGCGGCGGCGCGGGCCGCCGCCCGCGCGAAGCGCTCGCGGAGCTCCGGCGGCCCCAGCACCTCGGCCTCGGGGCCGAGCGCCAGCAGCTGTTCGTACGCCACGTCCCGCGACTCGACGGCCAAGGTGACGACGACGCGGCCCAGCCCGTCCGGGGCGCCGGCGGCCCGGAGGGCCTCCTGGGCCGCCGTACGGTCGGTGACGTACGGCAGGCGGCGGGCGCCGTCGGGGGTGAGGCGCAGCTCCACGCGGTCGCGGAGGATCGAGCGGGCGAAGGCGGCGGAGCGTTCCTCCCAGAAGGCCGGCAGGTCGAACGACTCGGGGCGGTGGAAGCGGGCCTCGCCCACGGTCACCGCCGTGAAGCGGTCCACGCGGTAGACCCTGACGTCGGCGTCCGCGCGGGCGGCCAGATACCAGACGCCCGCCTTGAGGATCAGGCCGTACGGCTCGAGGTCCCGCTCCACGTCGCCGTCCGGCCGGGCGTAGCGGGCCGTCATGCGGCGGTCGTCCCAGACGGCGTCGGCGACGGCGGGCAGCAGATCGGGCGGGTCGTGGGGCTGCCACCAGCCGGGGGCGTCGAGGTGGAAGCGCTGGGCCGCGCTCGCGGGGGCGTCGCTCAGCTCGGGCAGCAGGGCGGCCGAGACCTTCAGACGGGCGGCGGAGGCGGCGTCGGCCAGGCCCATGTCGCGCAGGGCGGTCGGCACGCCGGAGAGGAAGAGGGCTTCGGCCTCGGTCCGGCCGAGGCCCGTCAGGCGCGTGCGGTAGCCGCCGATCAGGCGGTATCCGCCGGCCCGGCCGCGGTCGGCGTAGACGGGCACGCCGGCCTCGGACAGCGCGAGGACGTCCCGGGCGACCGTGCGCTCCGAGACCTCGAGCCGGCGCGCCAGCTCCGTCCCGGTCATCGACGAGCGGGACTGCAGCAGGAGCACCAGCTTGATCAGACGGGCCGCACGCATGACCTCATCATGCCGGGGCCCGCTGACATTCGGGGCACGGCGATATTCGGGGCACGACGACAGGAGCCCGTGCGCAGCCAGGGCACGGATGACGCATGGGGTCCTGTCGTCACCCCTTCGGACCGTTCCGCGACACAGGACAGGGCGCGCGGGACGGCTCCGGCGGAGACGATACGCCTTTGATCGATGATCGATCAATCCCTAGGGTAAATCGGATGGGAATCCGCCCGGGGAACGGGGCGGTCAGATGCGCGGCGCGCAGCTCAGGACGTGCCGCTTGAGGAGCTCGCCGATGGCGGGGTCGCGGCGCCGGAAGGCCCGTACGATCTCCGCGTGGTCCTCGGCGTGGGCGCGCGGTTCGGGGCTGAGCCAGCGGATCGACAGCGTCGTCCAGACCTCGATGCCCAGCGACTCCCAGGTGTGCAGCAGGACGGAGTTCCCCGAGGCCCGGACGATCTCGCGGTGGAAGGCCACCGTGTGCCGCGCCTGCGCCTCGCTGTCGCCCGCGCGGTCGGCCACCTCCAGGGCCGCCACCTCCCGCTCCAGCGCCGAGACGTCCCCGGCGAGGGTGTCGGCGGCCAGCTCGGCGGCCACCTGCTCCAGGCCCGCGCGGACGGGGTAGCTCTCCTTGAGGTCGGCGGCGGTCAGGTCGCGGACGCGTACGCCCTTGTTGGGCACGGACTCGATCAGCCGCAGCGACTCCAGCTCGCGCAGCGCCTCGCGCACCGGCGTCTGGCTCACCAGCAGCTCGGCGGCGATCCGGCGCTCCACGATGCGCTCGCCCGGCTGCCAGCGCCCGCTGACGATCCCCTCGAGGATGTGCTCGCGGATCTGCTCGCGCAGCGAATGGACGACGGGCGGGGTCATTGCTCTCCTTGGTCGGATCTGCCGGATACGTCATTATCGGCGCTTCCCCCGGCCTGCCGGCCCGGCCGGGGGTCCGGGGGGCTGTCCCCCGGGAGACGCGGCGGGCGCATGGCGAAGGGCGCGGCCCCGGCTCGTACGGATACGAGACCGGGGCCGCGCCCTTCAGCGTGCGCTGCCGCGAGGCGTGCGGATCAGAGACCGATCTCGGCCTCGAACTCGGCGGCCTCCAGGAGCTGCTTGACCGTGGTCAGGTAGCGGGCGGCGTCGGCGCCGTCCACCAGACGGTGGTCGTAGGAGAGCGCCAGGTACGTCATGTCGCGGATCGCGATGGTCTCGCCGAGCTCCGGGTGGTTGATGACCACCGGGCGCTTGACGGTCGCACCGATGCCCAGGATGCCGACCTGGTTCGGGGGCACGATGACCGTGTCGAACAGCGCACCGCGCGAGCCGGTGTTGCTGATCGTGAAGGTCGCGCCGGCCAGGTCGTCCGGGCTGATCTTGCTGGAACGGACCTTGCCCGCCAGCTCCGCCGTCTTCTTGGCGATGCCCGCGATGTTGAGGTCACCCGCACCCTTGATGACCGGGGTCATCAGGCCCTTCTCCGAATCGACGGCGATGCCGACGTTCTCGGAGTCGAAGTAGGTGATGGTGTTCTCGTCCTCGTTGATCCGGGCGTTGATGACCGGGTGGGCCTTCAGCGCCTGGACGGCGGCCTTGACGAAGAACGGCATCGGGGACAGCTTGACGCCCTCACGGGCGGCGAAGGCGTCCTTGGCCTTGTTGCGCATCCGCATGATCTTGGTGATGTCCACCTCGACCACGGAGGTCAGCTGCGCCTGGCCGTGCAGCGCCTTCATCATGTTGTCGGCGATGACCTTGCGCATGCGCGGCATCTTGACCGTCTGACCGCGCAGCGGCGACGCCTCGAGAGCCGGAGCCTTCGGGGCGGCGGCGGCCGGGGCGGCAGCGGCGGCCGGGGCCGGCGCGGCCTTGGCGGCCTCGGCGGCGGCGATGACGTCCTGCTTGCGGATGCGGCCGCCGACGCCGGTGCCGGCGACGGTGGTCAGGTCGACGCCGGCCTCGGCGGCGAGCTTGCGCACCAGCGGCGTGACGTAGGCGCCGTCCGTCGCCGGGGCGGCGACGGCCGGGGCCTTCGGCGCGGCCGGAGCGACCGGCGCGGGGGCCGGAGCCGGGGCCGGAGCGGCGGGGGCCGGGGCAGCGGCGACGGGAGCCGGAGCCGGAGCGGCCGGAGCCGGAGCCGGGGCGGCGGGCGCGGCCGGAGCAGCGGCGGGGGCCGGAGCCGGAGCGGCCGGAGCCGGAGCCGGGGCGGCCGGGGCAGCGGCGGCGGCCGGAGCGGCGCCGGCGGCACCGATCACGGCGAGCTTGGCGCCGACCTCGGCGGTCTCGTCCTCGCCGACCAGGATCTCCAGCAGGGTGCCGGAGACGGGGGCCGGGATCTCGGTGTCGACCTTGTCGGTGGAGACCTCGAGCAGCGGCTCGTCGGCCTCGACCGTCTCGCCGACCTCCTTGAGCCAGCGGGTGACGGTGCCCTCGGTGACCGACTCGCCCAGCGCGGGCAGGACGACGTCGGTGCCCTGGGCGCCACCGGCGGCCGGGGCGGCCGGGGCCTCGGCGACGGGCGCCGGGGCGGCGGGGGCCTCGGCCACGGGGGCCGGGGCGGGCTCGGCGGCCGGAGCGGCCGGAGCCTCGGCGGCGGCCGGAGCCGCGGCCTCGGCGGGCGCGCCGGAGCCGTCGTCGATGATGGCCAGCTCGGCGCCGACCTCGACCGTCTCGTCCTCGGCCACCTTGATGGAGGCGAGGATGCCGGCCGCGGGGGCCGGGATCTCGGTGTCGACCTTGTCGGTGGAGACCTCGAGCAGCGGCTCGTCGGCCTCCACGCGCTCACCCTCGGCCTTGAGCCAACGGGTGACAGTGCCCTCGGTCACGCTCTCGCCGAGCGCCGGCAGGGTTACGGAAACCGCCATGATTGCGGTTGCTCCTTACGGTTAGTGCGGATGGTGGTGCGCTCGGGACTCAGTCGTGCGAGTGCAGCGGCTTACCGGCCAGGGCCAGGTGCGCCTCGCCCATGGCCTCGTTCTGCGTCGGGTGCGCGTGGATGAGCTGCGCGACCTCGGCGGGGAGCGCCTCCCAGTTGTAGATCAGCTGGGCTTCGCCCACCTGCTCGCCCATGCGGTCGCCGACCATGTGTACGCCGACGACGGCACCGTCCCGCACCTGGACGAGCTTGATCTCGCCCGCGGTCTTGAGGATCTTGCTCTTGCCGTTGCCCGCGAGGTTGTACTTCAGGGTGACGACCTTGTCGGCGCCGTACAGCTCCTTGGCCTTCGCCTCGGTGATGCCGACCGAAGCGACCTCGGGGTGGCAGTACGTGACGCGCGGCACGCCGTCGTAGTCGACCGGCACGGGCTTGAGCCCGGCCAGACGCTCCGCTACCAGGATGCCCTCGGCGAAGCCGACGTGCGCGAGCTGGAGGGTCGGGACGAGGTCACCGACGGCCGAGACGGTCGGCACGTTGGTCTGCATGTACTCGTCGACGAGGACGTAGCCGCGGTCCATGGCGACCCCGGCCTCCTCGTAGCCCAGGCCCTGGGAGACCGGGCCGCGGCCGACGGCGACGAGCAGCAGCTCGGCCTCGAAGGTCTTGCCGTTCTCCAGCGAGACCTTCACTCCGTCGGCGGTGTACTCCACGCCCGAGAAGCGGGAGCCGAGGGAGAAGTTGATGCCGCGCTTGCGGAAGGCGCGCTCCAGCAGCTTGGAGCTGTTCTCGTCCTCGACCGGGACGAGGTGGGGAAGCGCCTCGACGATGGTGACGTCGGCACCGAAGGACTTCCACGCGGAGGCGAACTCGACGCCGATGACGCCGCCGCCCAGCACGATCGCGGACTTCGGCACGCGGTCCAGGACCAGCGCGTGGTCCGAGGAGATGACGCGGTTGCCGTCGATGGTCAGGCCCGGCAGCGACTTCGGCGTGGAGCCGGTGGCCAGCAGGACGTGGCGGCCGGTGTAGCGCTGGCCGTTGACGTCGACGGAGGTGGGGGAGGACAGGCGGCCCTCGCCGGTCACGTAGGTGACCTTGCGGGAGGCGACCAGGCCCTGCAGGCCCTTGTACAGGCCCGAGATCACGTCGTCCTTGTACTTGTGGACGCCCGCGATGTCGATGCCCTCCAGGGAGGCCTTGACACCGAACTGCTCGGCCTCGCGGGCCTGGTCGGCGATCTCGCCGGCGTGCAGCAGAGCCTTGGTGGGGATGCAGCCGCGGTGCAGGCAGGTGCCGCCCAGCTTGTCCTTCTCGATCAGGGCGACCTCGAGACCCAGCTGCGCTCCACGCAGGGCAGCGGCGTAACCACCACTACCGCCTCCGAGGATCACTAGGTCGAAAACGGTGCTGGCGTCGTTCGCCACGTCACGTCCTCCATGCATGGGTACGCCGTTGCCGGTCGTCGGTGACCGGGCGGCGGCTGTTGTTCGGCCGCGTTTCTTCGGCCCTGTGATTACGGGGGCCCTGTCCTGCCGAGACAACATCTTCGCACTTGTTGACGGACGGCGGGACGCCGGGCCGGGCTGTGGGACGACTGATGCGTCACCTTCAGGGGGTTACTCGCGCGTACGAACGTGCCGGTTCATGCGGGTTTCGTCCGTAGCGAACACGCCACCGTACCGGCCGCGGCCCCGGGCGTCGCCCGGGGCCGCGGAGCCGGCACGAGACCCGTGACTCAGCCCAGGTCGCCGTCGGCGGTGCGCTCCGCCAGCCGGACCAGGGTGCGCACCGAGGAGCCGGTGCCGCCCTTGGGGGTGTAGCCGAAGGGGGCCTTCTCGTGGAAGGCGGGGCCCGCGATGTCCAGGTGCGCCCAGGCGATGCCCTCGCCCACGAACTCCTGCAGGAAGACACCGGCCACCAGACCGCCGCCCATGCGCTCGCCGATGTTGGCCATGTCGGCCACCGGGGATTCCATGGACTTGCGCAGCTCGACGGGGAGCGGCATCGGCCACGCCTGCTCGCCGACCTCCTCGGCGATCTCGTACAGCGAGGTGCGGAACGCGTCGTCGTTGGCCATGACGCCGAAGGTGCGGTCGCCGAGCGCGACGACCATGGCACCCGTGAGGGTGGCGACGTCCACGATCGCGTCCGGGTTCTCCTCCGAGGCGCGGGTCAGCGCGTCGGCCAGCACCAGGCGGCCCTCGGCGTCGGTGTTCAGCACCTCGACCGTCGTGCCGCTGTACATCCGCAGCACGTCGCCCGGACGGGTGGCGTTGCCGGAGGGCATGTTCTCCGCGAGGGCCAGCCAGCCGGTGACGTTGACCTTCAGGCCGAGCCGGGCGACGGCGAGGACCGCGCCGAGGACGGCGGCGGCGCCGGCCATGTCGCACTTCATGGTCTCGTTGTGGCCGGCCGGCTTCAGGGAGATGCCGCCCGAGTCGTAGGTGATGCCCTTGCCGACCAGCGCGAGGGTCTTCTCCGCCTTGGGGTGGGTGTAGGCGACGCGCACCAGGCGCGGCGGGTTGACCGAGCCCTGGCCGACGCCCATCAGACCGCCGAAGCCGCCCTTGAGCAGCGCCTTCTCGTCCAGCACCTCGACCTTGAGGCCGAACTCCTTGCCCGCGGCCTGGGCCTGGGCGGCGAACGACTTCGGGTTGAGGTCGTTGGGGGACATGTTGACCAGGTCGCGCGCGCGGTTGACCTCGGCGGCCACGGCGGTGGCGCGCTCGACGGCGGCCTTGAACGCCTTGTCGCGCGGCTTGCCGCCCAGGATCGCGGCCTCGGCCAGCGGGGCGTTCTTCGCGGGCTTCTCGTCCTTGCCGCCGCGGTAGGCGGTGAAGGAGTACGCGCCCAGGATGGCGCCCTCGCCGATCGCGGCGGCGGACTCGGCGTCCTCGACGGGCAGGGCGAACGCGGCCTTCTTCGAGCCGGCCAGCGCACGGGCCGCCACACCGGCGGCGCGGCGCAGCGCCTCCTCGTCGAAGGCGTCGCCCTCGGCGGGCAGGTCACCGAGGCCGACCGCCAGCACCACCGGGGCCTTGAAGCCGGAGGGGGCGGGCAGCTTGGTGACCTCCCCCTCGCCGCCGGAGCCGCCGAGGGTCTCCACGACGGCGGCCAGCCGGCCGTCGAAGGCCTGGTCCACGGCTTCGGCACCGGGCGCGGCGACGAGGCCCTTCGGGCCCTTCGCCACACCGATGACGACGGCGTCCGCGCGCAGCGTCGCCGCACTGGAAGTGCTGAGAGTCAGAGCAGTCACGGTGGTGGGTGTCCCTACTTCCGTCGAGTTCTCGGCCGTGGACGGTGGTCCGGCCGCACCTTGCGCATCGTATGCGCCGTGCTGGGGCCGCCAGGGCCCGGGCCATCCGGCACGCGAGAGCGTATCGGGGCGGGAGCGGTCAGCCCAGTGCCAGGACGACCAGCGCGCACGTCGCCGCGGTCTCCGCCAGGGCGCCGAACACGTCGCCGGTCACACCGCCGAACCGGCGCCGGCAGCGCCGCAGCAGCGACTCGGCGGCGGCCAGGGCGAGCAGCACGGCCGCCGCCCCCTGGGCCGCCCGGAAGGGGCCGTCCGCCGTGCAGGCAGAGGCTCCCGCGGCCGCGGCGGCGCCCAGCGCGGCCACGGCCCACGCGGCCCGTACGGGCACCACGCCCGCCACCGCCGCGCCCAGTCCCTCGGGCCGCGCGGCGGGCACGCCCGCCCGGGCGGCCAGGGTCAGGGCGCAGCGCGCGGCGAGGGCGGCGACGACCGCCGCGACCGCGCCGCGTGTCCAACTGGCCGCGTACAACTGCGCGAGGACGGCCACCTGGGCGAGCAGGGTGAGCAGCAGGGTGACGACGCCGAAGGGGCCGATGTCCGACCGCTTCATCACGCGCAGCGCGTCCTCGGCCGGCTTGCCGCTGCCCAGCCCGTCGGCCACGTCCGCCAGCCCGTCCAGGTGCAGCCCCCGGGTGAGCACGGCGCCGGTCGCGACGGCGGCCACGGCGGCGAGCGCCGGGCCGGCCCCGAGCAGCAGGAGCAGGACCGAGGCGGCGGCCGCGCAGCCGCCCACGACGAGCCCGGCCAGGGGCGCCGCCAGCATCCCGCCGCGGGCGGCCGGGCGGTCCCAGCGGGTGAGGGGGACGGGCAGCACGGTGAGGGTGCCGAACGCGAAGCGCAGGGCGTCGCCGAGGCTTGCCCGGGCGGTGGTCGTGTCGGTCATCGCGGGCAGGGTATCCCGGCGCCCGCGGCAGTACTTTTGCGGGGAGAGCGGGGGTACGGGAGCGGGAGTCTCATGGGTCACTGGCTGGCACGCAACATCGTCGAGCCGGGCAAGCTGCCGCTGCTGCTGGCGCTGACCGCGTTCGTGCTGACGTTCCTGGTGACCCGGGTCATCACCCGGCTGATCCGGGCCGGGAAGGGGCCGTTCCGCAACATCCGGCCGGGCGGGATGCACGTCCACCACGTGGTGCCGGGCGTGGTGCTGATGGTGGTCGGCGGCTTCGGCGCGGTGGCCGAGGGCCGGCACGGCTTCGGGGCGTCGGCGGCGGCCGTGCTGTTCGGCATGGGCGCCGGGCTGGTGCTGGACGAGTTCGCGCTCGTGCTCCACCTGGACGACGTCTACTGGACCGAGCAGGGCCGCAAGAGCGTGGAGATAGTGGTCCTGACCGCCGCGCTGGTGGCGCTGGTGCTCCTGGGCTTCTCGCCGTTCGGGGTGAACGAGCTGACGCCGGACGAGCTGCAGAACCGCACCATCGTGGTGACCAACACCCTCGTCAACTTCCTGCTGGCGCTGTTCGCCCTGGCCAAGGGCAAGCCGCGGCTCGCGCTGATCGGCGCGGTGGTGCCGCTGGTGGCCATCGTGGCGGCGGTGCGGCTGGCCCGGCCGGGGTCACCGTGGGCGCGGCGCTTCTACCGGCACCGGCCCCGCGCCCGGCGCCGCGCGCGGGTGCGGGCGTACCGGCACGACGCGCGCTGGTCGGCGGTGCGCCACAGGGTTCACGATCTGGTGGCGGGCGCGCCGGACCGCTGACCCGGCTGCCGGTGGGCGTCGCGGCGGGGCTTGCCGCGCCGCCGCAGCTCGTCCAGGCCGCACACCACGAGCATCGCGGCGACGGCGGCGATGTGCTCCTTGCCCGCCAGGTTGGGCTTGAGGAACACCTCCACCACCATGGCGAGCACCACCAGGGAGCAGGTGAACCAGGCGCGGTAGCGCCAGGTGACGTACATCGCCAGGCCCACGACCGCCGCCGACGGACCGGTGTCGATGACCCTCGCGGCCTCGGGCGGCAGCCCGAACGGCGAGTCCGGGCCGATGGCCACGGCCAGCCGGGCGTACATCGTCCCCGCGAGGGTGGCGACGTACGCGACGGCCAGCGTGCGCCACCGGCCCACCGCGCACTCGGCGATGCCGAAGACGATCAGGACCTGGGCCAGCGCCCCCCACACCGGCAGGTCGAGCGCGGGCACGAACAGCGACAGCGGCGTGCGCAGCAGCGCGACCCACCAGGGCAGCTGGGCCTGTACGGAGCCCACCCGCTGGACGGGGCCGAAGCCCCAGGGCTGGTTCTGGACGATCTGGAAGACCGCGGTGAGGGCCACGGCCGAGAGCGTCATGGGGACGGCCCTCAGCCGCCGGCGGGAGAGGGTCCCCCACACGGCGGAACACAGTGGACCCCATTCGGTGCGCGCGGCGCGGAGCAGCGCCGCGCGGTTCATCGCCGGCTCTCCAGATGCTTGCGGTTGAGCCACTTGGGCAGGCCGGGGGCCTCCAGGAAGCCCTCGGCGCGGGCGCTGGCGATGCCGATGCGCAGCAGGTCACTGCTCTTCTCGAACAGCATGAAACGAGGCTCCCAGATGGGGCGGTACTTCGCATTTGCTCGGTAGAGCGATTCGATCTGCCACCAGCGGGAGAAGAAGCTCAGCAGCGAGCGCCACATCCGCAGCACCGGGCCCGCGCCGAGCTTCGAACCGCGCTCGAAGACGGAGCGGAACATCGCGAAGTTCAGCGACACCTGGGTGATGCCCAGCGACCTCGCCCGCTGGAGCAGTTCGATGACCATGAACTCCATCAGGCCGTTCTCGGAGTCCCGGTCACGGCGCATCAGGTCCAGCGACAGGCCCTTGGGGCCCCAGGGCACGAAGCTCAGCACGGCGCGCAACTCGCCGTCGCCGTCATGGCACTCCAGCATCACGCAGCGGCCGTCGTCCGGGTCGCCGAGGCGGCCCAGCGCCATGGAGAAGCCGCGCTCGGTCGCGCCGTCGCGCCAGTCGTCGGCGCGGCGCAGCAGCTCGGCCATCTCCTCCTCGGGGATGTCCTCGTGCCGCCGGACGGTGACGGTGTACCCGGCGCGCTTGACCCGGTTGTAGGCCTGGCGAACGGTCCGCATCGCCCGGCCCTCGAGGGTGAACTCGGCGGTGTCCACGATCGCCTCGTCGCCCAGCTCCAGGGCGTCCAGGCCGTGCCGGGCGTAGATCGTGCCGCCCTCCTCGCTCGCGCCCATCACGGCCGGGATCCAGCCGTGCTCGCGCGCCTCGGTCAGCCACGGCTCGATGGCCCCGGGCCAGGCCTCGGGGTCGCCGATGGGATCGCCGGAGGCCAGCGAGACGCCGCCGACGACGCGGTAGGTGACCGCCGCCTTGCCGGAGGGGGACCAGATGACGCTCTTCTCGCGGCGCAGGGCGAAGTAGCCCAGCGAGTCGCGGTCGCCCCACCGCTCGAGCAGGCCGCGCAGGCGCGACTCGTCCTCGGCGGTGAGCGGGTCGGTGGCGCGGCGGGAGCGGAAGGCCGCGAACAGCACCAGGATCAGCAGCGCCGTGCTCATCACGTTGATGACGACGTTGACCCACCCGGGAGGGGCGATGCCGGCGTAGCGCTGGTCGTCGGCGGCGATCGAGACCAGCCGCATGACGCCGTAGTGCCAGCGGTCCAGGAACGTCGAGCGCTGCTCGTCGGTGGACTCGTTGGTGACGGTGACCAGGCCGGCGGCGAGCAGCGAGGTGACGAGCAGGCCGACGGCGGCGACGGCGGTGGCCAGCCTGGGGTTGGAGCGGTCGCCCTTGGCGTAGAACTCGCGGCGGCCCACCAGCAGCGAGAGCACGAACAGCGCGGTGACCACCAGCGAGAACCAGTTCAGGCCGTGCCTGCGGAACTCCGGGAAGAGCATCACGAACGCCAGGAGCAGCAGGAGCAGCCCGGACAGCACCAGGTTGAGGATCCACGCGGCCCGCTTGCGCCGGCGCATGGTGATCGCCAGGAACAGCGACACCACCGCCGGGGCGAAGCCGGCCGACAGCAGATAGGGAGTGAAGAACTCGTCGACGTTGTGCCGCCGGACGTCGGCGCCGAAGGACACCCAGACCGCGCCGAGCAGATTGACGAACGTAACGGCACGCAGGTACCACACGGCGAACGACGCGGCGCGCCGCTGCCAGGGGCCGCCGCGGGCGCCCTCATCCGGAGTCAAGCGGACATCTCCCATGAAAATTGATCATATGGGGCTCTTGTGCGGCGGAATCCGGGCGCTCGCGACGATCGCCGGTGGCTCACCGGCGTCGTCAGGAGCGCTCGGGGAGCTCCGCCGCCAGGGCCGCGGCCGCCTGTACCAACGGCAGAGCCAGCAGCGCCCCTGTCCCCTCGCCCACTGTGACGCCGTGGTCGAGCAGAGGGTTGAGCGCCATCCGGTCAAGGGCCTTCGCCTGCGCCGGATCGCCGCTCGCCTGCCCGGCCAGCCACCAGTCGGGCGCCCGGAACGCCACCCGCTGGGCCACCAGCGCGCACGCCGCGGTGACCACGCCGTCCAGGATCACCGGGGTCCGGCGCACCGCGCTCTGCAGCAGGAAGCCGGTCATCGCCGCCAGGTCCGCGCCGCCCGTGGCGGCCAGCAGCTCCAGCTGGTCGCCCAGCACCGGGCGGGCCCGGCGCAGCCCGTCGCGGATCGCGGCGCACTTGCGCATCCACGCCAGGTCGTCGATGCCGAAGCCGCCGCGCCCGGTGACCACCGACGCGTCCGTGCCGCACAGCGCGCCCACCAGGATCCCGGCCGCCGTGGTGCCGCCCACGCTCAGGTCGCCGAGGACCACGAGGTCGGTGCCGGAGTCGGCCTCCTCGTCGGCCACGGCCATCCCGGCCCGGAACGCCTGCTCCGCCTCCTCGGCGGTCAGCGCGTCCTCGATGTCGACGCGGCCCGAGCCGCGCCGCACCCGGTGCCGGGTGACGTCCTCGGGCAGGTCGGCCGCGTCGCAGTCGACGGACATGTCCACCACGCGCAGCCCGGCCCCGAACCGGCGGGCCAGCACGGCCGCCGGGCTCACCCCGTCGAGCACGGCCCGTACGAGCTCGTGCGCCCCGCCGGCCGGGCCGCCGGAGACGCCGAGCTTGGCGATGCCGTGGTCGCCCGCGAAGAGCAGCACCCTGGGCCGCTCCACCGGCTTCACGGGCAGGACGCCCTGCGCGGCGGCGAGCCACTCGCCGAGCTCGTCCAGCCGCCCCAGCGCGCCGGCCGGCGCGGCGAGCCGCTCGCGCCGTTCCTCGGCGTCCCGCCGGACGCCGGCGTCGGGGCGCTCGATCAGCGTGGCGAAGTCATCAAGATTCAGACTGCTCATCCGCGACACACTACCCGTGGGGGGCCTGGGCAACCGGGGTTGCCGGGGGTTCGGACGGCGCGGCGCGGGCGCCCCTGGGGCGTGCGCTAGCCACGCAGCTCCTAGCCGCGCAGCGACAGCGCCTGCCCCGCCACCACCAGGACGACGTGTTCGCACTCGTCGCCCACGGCCGCGTTCAGCCGGCCCAGCTCGTCGCGGAAGCGGCGGCCCGACGCCGACGCCGGGACGACGCCCGAGCCGACCTCGTTGCTCACCACGACCACGGTGCGGCTCGTGGCGCGTATCGCGGCCACCAGCTCCCCGACCCGCCCGGCCAGCTCGGCCGCGCCGCCGTCGGCCCACCGGGCGTCGTCCCACGCGCCGGCGGAGTCCATCGCGTCGGTCAGCCACAGCGCCAGGCAGTCGATCAGCAGCGGCGGGCCCTGCGCCGCCAGCAGCGGCACCAGGTCGCAGGTCTCGGCCGTGCGCCAGGATCCCGGCCGCCGCTCGCGGTGGTGGGCCACCCGCGCCGCCCAGTCCGCGTCGCCCTCGCGCGTACCGCCCGTGGCGACGTAGAGCACCTCCGGGAACGACTCCAGCCGCCGCTCGGCCTCCACCGACTTGCCCGAGCGCGCCCCGCCCACCACCAGCGTCCGCCGGGGCACGTCCGGCACGGCGTGGTAGTCGCCGACGGCCAGCGTCGTGCCGTCCGGCACCGCACGGGCCCCCGCCGCCGCCAGCCGCCGGTGCAGCTCGGGCCCCGGCGGGACGTCGTGGTCCAGGTGCACCGCGATCACGTCCGTGGTCGGCCCGACCGCGCCCACCTCCCGCAGCCGGGCCAGCGCGTCGGGCCGCCCGACGACGTCGAGCAGCACCATGTCGTACGGGCCGACGTGCCCGGGCAGCCCGGCCGGGCCCCCGCCGGGCGCCAGGTACAGCAGCCGCTGCCCCTCCGGCGACGTCACCTCGTACCCCGTGCCCGGCGCGTCCAGCGCCATGGCCCGCACCCGGTGGCCGCTGATCACCGACAGCTCGCGCCCGTCGGGCACCCGGCCCGGCGCGGGCAGCCCGGCCGGGAACTCCACGGCGGGGCCGTCGTTGGGGTGCGAGAGCAGCACCTGCCGCACGCCCGCGATGGAGTGCCCGGCGCGGGCGGCGGCGAAGGCCGGGCCCGGGGTGAGGTCCAGCAGCAGCGCGTCGTCGACGAGCAGGGAGGTCGCCGCCCGCGCCTCGTCGCCGACGGCGACGGCACAGGCGGCGCAGGGGCAGCCGGGGCGCGGCAGCCCGTCGGGGGCTCCGGTGCCGAGGAGAGTGAGTTCCACCCCCTGATCGTCTCGCGTCCCCGCACGGCGGGCGCGCGGGGCTCACCCTTTCTCGTCCCTAACGGACCGTTAGGCTGCGACACGGACACTCACTTCAGCCCCCAGGAGGCGGACATGGTGTGGACGTGGCGGTTCGAGAAGGCCGACGGGAGCGAGACGCCCCCCGCGCTGGAGCCGGAGGAGTTCACGACCCAGGGTGACGCGGAGTCCTGGATCGGGGAGAACTGGAAGGACCTGCTGGAGGGCGGCGTCGACCAGGTGCGCCTCTTCGAGGACGACACGGAGATCTACGCGGGCCCGATGAGCCTGCACGCCGCCGCGGAGTGACGAACGCGCGAAGACCGCCGGCCGGGCCCCTTTCCGGGGCCCG
>NZ_BNBL01000011.1:0-208682 GCF_014655595.1 Streptomyces griseocarneus
CCGCCGGCGTCAAGCACGCCGTCGTCGCCGACATCCACGGCGTCGTCCACGCCGGCCGCCCCGACCTCGTCTCCGCCGACCCCGGATCCGCGCTGCGCTGGATCGCCGACAACACCAACCCCGAAGGCATCACCGGCACCCTCAAGGAAGCCGTGCGCGGCGCCGACGTCTTCATCGGCGTCTCCGCCCCCAACGTCCTGAACGGCGAGGACGTGGCCGCCATGGCCGACGACGCCATCGTCTTCGCGCTCGCCAACCCCGACCCCGAGGTCGAGCCCGCGATCGCCCGCCAGACCGCCGCCGTCGTCGCCACCGGCCGCTCCGACTTCCCCAACCAGATCAACAACGTGCTGGTCTTCCCCGGCGTCTTCCGCGGCCTGCTCGACGCCCAGTCCCGCACGGTCAACACCGACATGATGCTCGCCGCCGCCCGCGCCCTCGCCGACGTCGTCGCCGGCGACGAACTCAACGCCAACTACATCATCCCCAGCGTCTTCAACCCGAATGCCACCGCGGCCGTCGCCGCCGCGGTGAAGCAGGCGGCGACGGTGCTCCGTCAGGGCGAATGAGCGGTTGCCGGACTCCTCGCGGGCGTCGGTGTCCGGGGCCCACACCTCGTCACCGCACCGGACACGCGTCCGCGCGGATCCGCACCACCTGACCCTCCAACCGGAACACTGCCGTGGGCCTCTGGGCCGGCCTGGCAGGCAGAGGCCCACGGCGACAACCACCCCCGCCGGGCCGCCAGCTCCGGACGGCGGCCCACCCGCCTACCGCCACCCTGACTCGCTGATCAGGCAGGCCCGCCCGGGCCGGGGCGCGTCAGAGCCGGACAGCCTGAATCGTTTTGGAGGAGACTCCGTACAGGACCCCTGAGATGACATACGGGGTGCCCGAATAGGCGTCGCCGGTGGTCAGGCGCCATGTCGGTCTGCCGGTGCAGGTGCTGTAGGCCCACCAGTCCGAGTCGTGGGCGACGATCACGTCGTCACCGGCGGCCAAGGGCACCGACCAGCACGTCTCCAGGCGATCGGTACGCCACAGCTTCCTTCCGCTGTCCGCGGACAGCGCAAGCACATAGCCGCGGCTCCCTCCCATGCCGAAGAAGTCACCGGTCCCGTGCCCGTACCCGTCATCGGAAGTGAGGAAGATACGCCCACCGTGCCGGAGGGGGAACGGGCGGCAGACATCCTTGGTGACGGTCCGCCGCCAGCGCTGTTCACCACTTGCGGCGTCATAGGCGGCGAGGTCCCCACCGGAGGTGCACACGTACACGGTGCTGCCATCCGCCGCAGCGGTGATCGCCCCGTCCATGGCCTCCGCCCGCCACCGGCGTTCACCCGCTTCGGTGCCGTACGCACACAACCGGAGCTGCTCGTCGAGCAGGTAGACGGTGCCACCGTCCGGCGCGAGATCGATGGCATCCCCCTCGCCGAAGGCCGGTGCCTTCCAGCGCGCCACACCGGTGCGCGGATCCAATGCCCCGACCGGGCGCGTGTCGGCCTTCGCGTCGGTGAGCTTGCCGGTACGGGCCAGCAGAAGCCGCTGCCGAGGCAGGGCCCGGAAGATCCTGGACGACGGGGCGCTCCAGCGCTCCCGTCCGGTGGCAGCGTCCAGACCGCACAGAACACCCTGCGCAAAAGGAGCCTCGTCGTCGGTACTGCGCTGCAGGTCGACGCAGACGGTGGAGCCGACTACCACCGGCGTCCACGGAGAGCCCGTCCCCACCGGCCCCGCGGACCACAGCTCCCGCCCATCCTCCGCCCGGTGCGCCCGGACCACGCCGTCATCAGCGACTTGGTACACAGTGCCCTCGGCAACCGCGATGGGGCCGCCCTCCCGGTGCTCCTTGCCGACCTGCACGCTCCAGCGGCCGCGCCCAGTGGCGGGATCCACCGCGAGCAGGTGGGGAGGGTACTGCGTGGAGGTGAAGAGGCTGTGCCCGTCGTGAGTCAGACTCCAGCGCAGCTCATCCTGCGCCTCGTAGGTCCACGTGGGTGTCCGCAGCGGCGGGGCGGGGACGTCCTCGTCGCGCAGGAATTCCCACCCCGCGTAGCCACCGGCCCCCAGGACGCCGACGGTCGCGGAGAGGAGGAAGGCCCGCCGCGACGGGCGATGCATGTTCGAATTCAATAACACGCCCGAAATTTAGCGCGCCCGGCACGGCGATTCTGTGTCAGCTCAGGTGCCGGGCGAAGAATTCCAGCGAGCTGTCCACTTCGAAGCCCGGCACGTCCCCATGCTTGCCAGGGTTGGCGTGCAGCGTCTTCTCGGCTGAGGCCAGGGCGTCGAACAGGGCCAGGCTCTGGTCCCGCAGGACCATCTGGTCGTCCCACTGAACCAGGAACTGCACGGGGACGGTGATCCGTGCGGCGTCCTCGGCCAGCCCGTGCACACCGAGCAGGCCCAGCACCGCGGCGCGGATCCGGGGCTCGGCGGCGATGAGCGGGATGCCGAGCCCGCAGCCCATCGACATGCCGCAGTAACCCACTGGGCCATCGCCGACCTGGTCGAGGCGCTGGACCGCGGTCAGGACCGCCTGCCAGTCCGCGACCGCCTGACCCGCCAGATGACTGTGCATGGCGGCGACCAGCGCGCCGGGATTCTCGCCTGCGGCCATGCCGGTCCGCATCTCGGCCGCGATCCGGCCGAACTCCTCGTCCTTGGGGCGGTCACCGTGATTCGGTGCGTCGATCGCGACGACTGCGAAGCCCTCGGCCGCATAGCGGCGCGCACGGGACGCGATGCCGGGAGCCATCTTGTGCTGCCCGCCGCCGTGGCCCAGGAGAATCAGGGGACGGCTACCGTTGGCGTCCTGCGGTGTCCACAGCACGCCGGGAATCTCGTCGAGGATGAAGAACTGTTCGGTGACGTCGTCCGACGACGTCTGAGAGGTGAAGCGCATCAGCGTTTCAAGCCTTTCGGGATGCCTTGTGCGGGCGCTCCCTAGGCCATGCGAGAGAGGGAGCCCCGACCTGTCACAGCGTTGATCGGTCTCACCTCCTCGAATTCGCGGTACTGCACGGCGGGCTGAAAGTATCACAAGGACCAGTGCCTCGCGGAGGGCGAATGGTGCCCGTCGTCGTACCGGTCGCGGCAGGGCGTGCTCGGCGCCGTAAGTGCCCAATTCACATGGGGCGTTGCCCCCCTGTGGCGCACGAGGCGTCCGCGTGCCCCAAAAGGAGCATCGCGTCATGGTCGGGGCTGTCCGGCTCGGCCTGGTAGACGATCAGCCGGTGGCCGTCGGTGCGGGCGACCTCGTACGCCTCGTAGCTCAACATCATGGTCCCGGTGGCAGGGTGGGTGAAATGCTTGCGTCCGTTGGTGCGGTTGCGCACCTCGTACCGCTGCCACAGCGTCGCGAACTCCTCGCTCTTGACGATGAGCTCGCCGACCACGCCGGTGACGTCGGGCGCGTCCGGGTACCGCCCGGCCGCCGCACGCAGATGGGCGACGGTGGCTGCCGCGACGTCCTCCCAGTTGCCGTACAGCCTGCGCGCGGCAGGGTGGAGGAAGGTGTAGCGGGCGGTGTTCCGGCGCGGCCCGGGCCACTCCTCGATGCCGGGCAGGAGACGCAGACCGCGTGTGTTGGCGGCCAGCAGGTCGTTGGCCCGGCTGAGCACGTACGCGGGACAGGGGTCGACGATCTCCAGCATGCGCAGCACATCCGGGCGCAGGACACGCTGCGGCGCGGTCCCCGGTTCCGCAACGTCCCGGGGCGCCTTGGCGAGTTCGAAGAGGTGCCGACGCTCGTCCTCGTCCAGACGGAGCACCCGGGCGACCGCCTCCAGGACCGCCGGACCCGGACGGTGCTGCTTGCCCTGTTCCAGCCGCCGGTAGTACTCGATGCTGACGCCCGCGAGCAGCGCCACCTCCTCGCGGCGCAGGCCCGTGATGCGCCGGCGCCCGGTTGTTGCCGGCAGGCCGGCCTGCTCGGGCGTGACCCTGGCCCGCCGCGTCTGCAGGAACTCTCCCAGTCCGGGTGCGTTGTCGATGTCCACGTGTCGAGTATGACGATCACTCCGCCACGCAAGAGGGGCCCTGCGAGGGCCCCTCTTGACCGGGTGTCCCCGAAGGGGTCCCGCCCACGCAGACTGGGGCCCCGGCGGCCGTGAACCGACGCAGCAGACGGCCGTCGTAGGAAGCCAGGCGAAAGGAACCACAGCAATGGCGAACGTGGCAGTGATAGGGCTCGGCATCATGGGTCAGGGGATGGCCGAGAACCTCCTGAAGCACGGTCACACCGTGACCGTATGGAACCGAACCCCGCACAAGGCGGCCGAACTCGCCGGCGCGGGAGCCACCGTGGCGGCCACCCCGGCCGAGGCCGCGGCCCGCGCCGACGTCGTCTTCGAAGTGACCGCCGACGACAGCTCCTCCCGCGCCGTCTGGCTGGGGCCCGACGGCATCCTGGCAGGCGCCGCCCGGAACGCCGTCCTCATCGCCTCCGCCACCCTGTCGGTCGACTGGATCGAGGACCTCGCCACCCGGTGCGCGGGGCAGGGCGTGACCTTCTACGACATGCCGCTCACCGGCGGAGCCGCCGCCGCCCGTACGGGCAACCTGGTTCTCCTCGCGGGCGGCGACGCGAGCGGCCTGCCCGCACTGCGGCCGGTGTTCGACGCGATCGCCCGGGATGTACGGCACTTCGGGCCGGCCGGCGCGGGCACCCGCTTCAAGCTGATCCTCAACGCCCTGCAGGCCGTCCACCTGGCGGGGTTCGGGGAGGCGCTCCGCCTGGCCGAGGCGGCGGGCCTCGACCCGAACCAGGTCGGCGAGGCCCTGCTCGACCGCCCCGGCGGTGTGGTCACCCGACTCGCCTGGGACAGCTACCTGACCCCGCCCGAGCCGCTGAACTTCTCCGCCGCATGGGCCCACAAGGACCTCACCTACGCGGCCCGCATGGCCGAAGGGACCGGCCAGGACCGCCACCCTCTCCTCGACGGCGTCCTCTCCCTCTTCGCCGCCGCGCTCGCCGAGGGACGAGGCGAGGAGGACTGGAGCACGGTGAACCCGGTCGCACCGCGGTAGCGGGGGCCCAGTCCCCTGTTCGGCACGCGGTCCCTGTTCGGCACGCGTCGAGCTCTCCTCCGCGCGGACCAGGGCCGCAGGTACGGAC
Organism: Streptomyces griseocarneus; assembly: GCF_014655595.1. Taxonomy (GTDB): domain Bacteria; phylum Actinomycetota; class Actinomycetes; order Streptomycetales; family Streptomycetaceae; genus Streptomyces; species Streptomyces griseocarneus. Next base: position 5,120 of record NZ_BNBL01000011.1, read on the forward strand.
GTAGCAGGCGCGAGGCCGAACACGGCCTGGAGTGGGCCGGGGCCGGGACGCACGGGTCGGCCTCGGACGAGCGGCTGCACGGCGCAGGGCAAGCCGCCACCGGCCGACGATGGCCGCCGCCGTCGATTCCGAGCTCGTAGATGGCCAGGACCTGCTCGGCGTGCTCGGCCCGCATCGCCGTGACGCAGGCAGCGGCGACCGTCATCGCGCGCGGGCCTCGATGCCGAGGTCGCCGAGCAGGCCTCGGACGCGCTGCTCGATCTCGTCGCGGATCGGGCGGACGGCGGCGACGCCCTGACCGGCGGGGTCCTCCAGCTTCCAGTCGAGGTACCGCTTGCCGGGGAAGTACGGGCAGGCGTCTCCGCAGCCCATGGTGATCACCACGTCCGAGGACTGCACCGCTTCCGCCGTGAGGACCTTCGGGGTCTCGGCGGAGATGTCGATGCCGATCTCCCGCATGGCCTCGACGACGGCCGGGTTGACCGTCTCGGCCGGGGCGGAGCCGGCGGAGCGGACCTCGACGCGGCCTGCGCCGAGGTGGGTGAGGAAGGCGGCGCCCATCTGGGAGCGTCCGGCGTTGTGGACGCACACGAACAGGACGGAGGGCTTGGTCTCAGGCACGGGCGGAACCTTCCGGGGCGGTGACCAACAGGTCGGCGGTGGGTGAGGGGAAGTAGCGGCGGGCGGCCAGGGCGACATGGACGAGGCCGATGAGGACAGGGACTTCGATGAGCGGGCCGACGACTCCGGCCAGGGCCTGGCCGGAGGAAGCCCCGAAGGTGGCGATGGTGACTGCGATGGCCAGCTCGAAGTTGTTGCCCGCCGCGGTGAACGCGAGTGTCGTCGTGCGCGGGTGGTCCAGGCCGACCGCGCGGCCGAGGGCCATGGATCCGGCCCACATCACGGCAAAGTAGGCCAGCAGGGGCAGCGCGATCCGGGCAACGTCAAGCGGCCGAGAGGTGATCGCGTCGCCCTGGAGGGCGAACAGCACGACGATCGTGAACAGCAGACCGTACAGAGCGAACGGCCCGATGCGCGGGATCAGCTTCGCTTCGTACCAGGTGCGGCCCTTGGCCTTTTCGCCGAGGCGGCGGGTGAGGTATCCGGCGGCCAGCGGGATGCCCAGGAAGATCAGGACGCTGCGGGCGATCTCCCGTACGGACACGTTCAGGCCGGTGGTCTCCAGACCCAGCCAGCCGGGCAGGACGGAGAGGTAGAACCAGCCGAGCGCGGAGAACGTGATCACCTGGAAGACGCTGTTGAGCGCCACCAGCACGGCGGCGGCCTCGCGGTCGCCGCAGGCCAGGTCGTTCCAGATGATGACCATGGCGATGCAGCGGGCGAGTCCCACGACGATCAGGCCGGTGCGGTATTCGGGGAGGTCCGGCAGGAACAGCCAGGCGAGGGCGAACATCACCGCGGGGCCGAGCACCCAGTTGATCACCAAGGACGGGATCAGGAGGCGGCGGTCGCGGGTGACGGTGTCGAGGCGGTCGTAGCGGACCTTGGCCAGGACCGGGTACATCATCACCAGCAGGCCGAGCGCGATCGGCAGGGAGACGCCGGTGACGGTGACCTTCGCGAGCGCGTCGCCCAGGCCGGGGACGAGGCGGCCCAGGCCGAGGCCGGCGCCCATCGCGGCGAGGATCCACACGGCGAGGTAGCGGTCGAGGAAGGACAGCCGGGCCGCCACCGGGGCGGCCGTCGGGCGCGTCACGAGGGGGCCTCGACAGGCTCGGGCAGGGGCTGCCCGGCAGGGCGGGTGAGGATGCCGGCGAGGCGGTCGGTCGTCTCCGGCAGCAGCCGGTAGTACACCCACGTCCCGCGCCGCTCCGAGGCGATCAGCCCGGCCTCGCGCAGGAGCTTGAGGTGGTGGGAGATCGTCGGCTGCGACAGGTCGAAGGCCGGGGTGAGGTCGCAGACGCACACTTCGCCGCCGGCCCGGGAGGCGATCATCGACAGCAGCCGCAGCCGGACCGGGTCGCCCAGGGCCTTGAAGACCCTGGCCAGCTCCACGGCCTGGTCCTCGGCCAGCGGGGCGGTCAGCAGACCGGGGCAGCAGCCGTCAGCGCCTTCCTGCCCGAGCACAACGAATTCCTGATTCGACATATGTCTATGTTGACACCTGTCGATTCAAGGCGCAACCTTGTATCGAAATCGATCGATACAAGGGGATCATCGATACAAGAGGATCGAGGAGATCGTCATGTCCCGCGTTCAGCTGGCCCTCAACGTCGCCGACCTCGAAGCGTCGGTGACCTTCTACTCCAAGCTCTTCGGCGTCGAGCCCGCCAAGCGCCGGCCCGGCTACGCGAACTTCGCCATCGCCGAGCCGCCGCTGAAGCTCGTCCTCATCGAGGGCGAGGCCGGCCAGGACACCCGCCTGGACCACCTCGGCGTCGAGGTCGAGAGCACCGAGGTGGTCACGGCCGCCGCCGAGCGCCTGAAGGCGGCCGGGCTGGCCACCTTCGAGGAGAACGACACCTCCTGCTGCTACGCGCTCCAGGACAAGGTCTGGGTCCACGGCCCCGGCCGCGAGCCCTGGGAGGTCTACGTCGTCAAGGCCGACGCCGACACCCTCAGCAAGAGCGCCGACAACACCCCGGACGCGTGCTGCGGCACCACCTCCTGCTGCACCCCCGACGAGCAGGCCATCGACCCCGACCGGACTCCGGCCGAGGCCAAGGCTGCAGCAGGATGCTCCTGCGGCAGCTGACCTCATTCCGAGATGTAGCCGCTCAAGGCCCCAACAGGGAAGGCTGGTTGTTCTTGACCGCCAGCAGGTAGTGCGCCTACTGGTGCCGGGGGAGGAAGCGGACGTGCTCGCGCTGGGTGTGCGGACGGGACGTGGCCGTTGCGGGAGCCGCGGGCACTCTTGCCGTCCACTGCGACTGTGGTAGCCCCGGCCGGATCGCCCCCGGCCAAGACGGCCGGCCCACCTGGGCAGACCCGCTCCAGCACCCGGCGGATGATCGCGGCGCTGGGTTGCGTCAGGCACGGCCACCCCGCCCTGCGACGCTACAAGATCACGCGACTCCGCAACGGCCCTGCACCGGGACCTGCCATGCTGAGCGGGTTCGATTCGATCCTCACACCTTGGAGGTTCTGATGCGTGCAGGCGTCGTTGTCGCCGCGCAGCCCGGTGTGGAGGACCTCGCCGTGCGGGCCGAGGAGTTGGGCTTGCACAGCTTCTGGGTCAACGACACCCCGATGGTCCACGGCGACCCCTTCGTCGCCTTGAGCCTGTGTGCGAAGGCCACCAGCCGCATCAGGCTCGGCATCGGCGTGACCTCACCGGCGCTGCGCTCGGCCCCGGCCGCCGCGAGCGGGCTCGCCAGCCTCAACGCCCTGGCACCGGGCCGGATCATCTGCGGGGTCGGCACCGGAAACACCGCCCGGCGCACCCTGGGAATGCGGCCGACCACGGCCGCCAGGCTGGAGAACTTCACCGTCGCACTGCAGGACCTGTGCGCCGGACGTTCGACCGAGTACCGCGAAGGTGACCGGGTCCGCGACATCCGGTTCCTGCACGCCGGGGCACACGTGAACACCGCCGACCCGATCGAGTTCGTCGTGGCCGCGCTGCTCGGACCGAAGGCCGCCGCCGTCGCCGGCCGCCGCGGCACCGGCCTCATCTCCTTCGGCCTGCTGGACCCCACAGCATGGCACGCGCTGCACGACACCCGCCGCCACGCCGCCCAGGGCGCACCCCGCGCCCCCGACTCCCACACGGACTCCCGGGCGGACTCCTACGTGGTCACCTCGCTCCACCTGCTCGACGAGGACGAGGACCCCCACGGCGACGCGGCCCGGGACGCGACGGGCCACCTCGTCCTGTCGCTGCTGGCCTTCGCCGCCGACACAGCCGCCGACACACCCGCCTTCGCCGAGCAGCTCGGCCCCGAGGAACGCGAGGCGGTGCGGCGGCTCCTCGACCGGCGCGGCACTACCGCCACCGCGCCGGACCGGCACACCAAGCTCTACCCCAACTACCTCGGACGCATCGCACCGCAGGACCGGGACCTGGTTCTGCCCTCGCTGATGAACACCCTGGCCCTGGTCGGCACCCGCGATGACCTCCTCGCCCGCATCACCACCCTGGAACAGGCCGGCGTCGACGAACTCCTCATCCAGCCGGTGATCGACCCGCCCACCGAGATGGCCCTGCTCGCGAAACTCCTCACCTGAGCTGACCCACCTGCCGCACACCCTTGACCTGCGCACCTGCGCACCTGCGCACCTGCGCACCTGCGCACCTGCGCACCTGCAAGATCAACAAGACTTTGCAATCGCCCTGGCCTGGGGCAGGAGCCGGCTGCGGCCGCTGACACTTTCGCGTCCACATGGATTTCGTCAGACGGGAGAACGTCGGGGCCTGGAGCCGATACGCCCCGGCGACCTCACACGGTCACCAGCAGGCTGAACTCCGCGGGGAACTCATGGCAGTTGAACTACGCCACGGAGCGGCAGGCCAGGGCACTCCGTGCACTCCCTGACCTGCCACTGCCTCACGAAGCCGTCGGCGGCTGCTCGTGGCTGCCGTAGGGCCGTGTGATGATCTCCATGCCGTGCCCGGCCGGATCCATGAAGTACAGTCCGCGCCCACCGTGGTGGTGGTTGACCTCTCCAGGCTGCTTCAGATGCGGATCGGCGTAGTACGTGATCCCGGCCTGCTGGATGCGCGCGAATGCCGCTTCGAACTCCTCATCGGAGATGAGGAACGCATAGTGCTGCATGACGATCGACTCGGCCGGGATGGCGGCGAAGTCCAGGGTGACCCCGTTGCTGGTGGCCACGGGAATGAACGGGCCCCACTCGGTCCCGACCTCAAGTCCCAGGATGTGCGCCAGGAACTCGGCCGACTCCCGGTTGTCCCGGGCATGGATGATGGTGTGATTCAACTCGACTGACATGTGTGGAATGCCTCCGCAAGGCAATCTCACGGGCACCTCCATGCCTCACCCAGCCGGTGACCGACACGCGATGCCGTGCCCATGATCCTAAACAACACCGCTCTCGGCGTCGAGGCCCGCACCCACTAGCCGCCGATGACGACCACAAACCGTCACCAACACGCCGGACGGGCCGAGAATTGGCGACAGTTGCATGCACGAGCCCACCAGTACCAAGGCAGTAAGCCGGCCCAAGATCAAAACTGATCACCAGACGGTCACCATTTCGCCGTGCCGGCGAGATCGTGACGCACTTCGCCTTACCCGCTTCCCCGACCGCTGTCGTCTGGCAGCCTGCCTCCATGCCGACTCACCGCCTCGATGAGATCCCCACCGCCGTGCAGGACGCCGTCGAGTCAGTCACCGGGCCCGTACTGAAGGTCGACATGCTCTCCGCCGGCTTCAACAGCGAGATCGCGGCCCGGCTGCACACCCCGGACGGCACCGTCTTCGTCAAGGGACTCCGCAGCGACCACCCCCGAGCGTGGACGCAGGACCGAGAAGCCGCCGTCAACCCCTACGTACGTCCCATCGCCCCCTCGCTCCTGTGGCACATTCGCGAGGAGGGCTGGAACCTGCTCGGCTTCGAGGACATCGACGCACCACATGCCGACTACAACCCCGGCTCACCACACCTGCCCCTGGTCGTCGAAGCGCTCCACAGGCTCTCGAACATCGCCGCCCCCCGAATTCCGCTCCGCACCATGTCCCAGCGGATGCAGTCCTACGTGGACGACGAGACCGCGCTCGAACTCTTCGACGGAGACCGGCTGCTCCACACCGACTGGAACACCACCAACGTGCTGATCGCTCAGGACGCCCGCATGGTGGACTGGGCCTGGGCCTCGCGGGGCGCGGGATGGATCGACCCCGCCCTCTGGGTCATCTGGCTCATCGCCGGTGGCCACACCCCCGCGCAGGCCGAGTCCTGGGCCGGCAGGACCACCGCCTGGCAGGTCGCACCCACGCGGGGTGTCGACGCGTTCGCTCAGGCACAGCGAAACCTCTGGGACGAGATCGCTGGAGCCGCACCCGACGACTGGACATCGCGTATGCAGAGGGCCGCATGCCAGTGGGCGGTCCACCGCCACAGGCGATGACGGTGATTCTTCGGACGGGCGTCGCAAGTGATGAGCCCGAGGCGCCCACCCGCTCTGGGCCCGGATACCAACGGTGCGGGGCAAGCAGCTGTGGTCCCGGCCAGGGTCCCGGTTGTGACCCGCAGGACAGCCCTCAGGCGCTGACCACCTCCCGCACTGCCGCGAGGAACTCCTCCGTGCGCGGGTGCGTGGGGTGGGCCGGGCGGGCGAGGTAGACCGTGGCGGCGGGCGCGTCGTCGACCGGGACGAAGCGCACCCCCGGGTGGCCGTGGCTCTCCGCCGTGCCGGCGGCGCCGATGCCGAATGCGCCGCCCGTGGCGATGCGGTTCAGCCACTCGTCGACGTTGCGCACCTCCACCGTGCGGTCCGGGCGCTGCGCCGGGGGCCAGAGGTCCACCGAGGCGGTGCCGGTGTCCGGCCACAGGGCCAGCGGGAGGGCCGGGCCGGAGGTGAGCTCCGCCAGGCGCACCCGGTCGCGGGCCGCGAGCGGGTGGTCGTCGGGCAGGGCGGCGACGCGGTCCTCGGTGTAGAGGGCCTCGGTGCGGATGCGCGGGTCGGCGGGGGCGGTGCGGAGCACCGCCACGTCGGTGTCGCCGGTGGCCAGGCCCGCGGTGCTGTTGTCCTGACGGACCACTTCGAGCGGCGCGTGCGGGTACGCCCGCCTCCATGAGCGCAGCAGGGGAACGGTCTGCTGCCCGAGGACCGCGCACGTGTAGCCGAGCCGCAGCGGTCGGTCGACGGCCCGGGTGTCGGCGAGTGCCGCGTCGAGGTGGGCGAGGATGGCGCGCCCGTGCCCGAGGAGGGTCGTCCCGGCCGGGGTGAGGTCCAGATGCCGGGAGGAGCGGTCGACCAGCCGGACGCCCACGCGCGCCTCCAGCTGGGCGAGCGTGCGGGAGAGGGCGGGCTGTGTCATGTGCAGCCGGGCGGCCGCGGCGGTGACGGTGCCCGCCTCGGCGATGGCGGCCAGGGCCTTGAGGTGACGCAGCTCCACATCCATGCCTGGGAAGCATAGTCGCTGCCCAGACGGTATTTCCGGGTGCGGAGCGCGATCCGTAGCGTCGGATGTGCCGGGTGGTTCGCCCGGCTTCCCTTCCTGGGGCACTCCCAGGGAGCTCCCGGTATTTCCGGGCATTCGTTTATTCAGGCATTGGACGGTTAGCTGTGAAGATTCTTCTGGTCGGCGCGGGCGGCACGCTGGGCTCGGCGGTGCACAAGGCGCTCGCGGAGCGGGGCCACGAGGTGATCGGCGTGGGCCGCACGGGCGGGGACCTGGTCTGCGACGTCACCGACCCGGAGGCCGTGGCCCGGATGTACGCGCAGGCCGGTCCGCTGGACGCGGTGGCCGTCGCGGCGGGCGACGCCGTGTTCAAACCGCTGGCCGAGCTGGCCGCGGACGACTTCGCGGCGACGTTCCGCGGCAAGGCCCTCGGCCAGCTCGAGCTGGTCCGCCAGGGCGCCCGGCACGTGGCCGCGACCGGCTCGTTCACGCTGGTCAGCGGGATCCTCACGGAGGAGCCGATCGTGGCCGGGGCCGCCGCGTCCGCGGCCAACGGCGCGGTCGAGGCGTTCGTCCGGGCCGCCGCGATCGAGCTCCCGCCGCAGCGGATCAACGCGGTGAGCCCGACGGTGGCCGAGGAGTCCCTGCCCGCCTACGGTCCGTTCTTCGCGGGCATGGAGCCCGTACCGGCGGCCCGCGTCGCGACGGCCTACGTCCGCTCGGTCGAGGGGGCGCAGACGGGGCAGGTGTACCGGGTGCGTTAGGGGCTGTCCGACAGGTCGGTTGGTGCGCCCCCAGGCTGGTTGGCTCAGCTGACGTGGAGCGATCGGTCTGGTGACTGTGGCTAGAACGGGGGCCTCGGCACCGGGGAGTGACGCCGTACCAGGCACCTGGGGGGGCGTTGACGGCGCACACGTAGAGTCAACGATGACCAGGTCGTTTCACTGCTGGGAGGACATGGAATGAAACAGGTCCCATTCGGCGCCGTTGCGCTCGCAGTGCTCGGGACTGCACTTGTGTTCTTCGCGTTTCAGTTGCGCGCGGAAGGCTATGAGCAGTACGTCCAGGACGTGACTTTCTTGGCCGGCACGGCGTACTTCACCGCGATCACGACTGTGGTGATGTGGTTCCGCGCTCGCCGGCTGCACTCGAGCTGAGTCCTTCGGCCACGGCGCGGGCGTCATGGCGAGGGCCTGTCCGGTGGATCCTGTCACTCGACTCACCGGACAGGCCTTGGACGGGTCCAGCGGGTCAAAGAAACGCAACGGTCACTGTGATCACGTCACCCGCCAGATCCTCGTCGCTGGAGTGTTCCGCCGTCGCGGCGGGCCGTCGTCCGCCGCACCTCACCGGTCGCGCCGGCCATCCGCAAGACCGAGCGGCCGAGGAATTACCCCCCTGAGCGGCCATACCTGGCAGGTCGGCACCGATTCCCTGATGCACTGGATCCCCACAAGCCTTGCGGCGCTGCCATTTTCCGCGACCCGCACCGCGAGCACAGCACCAGCAAAATTCGCTTCCGGGTCTTGCGGAACGGGATTCGAGCAGGCGTTGCAGCGCGTGCGGTGTCAAGCTCTGTGTGCCAGCAAGTCATCCAGCTCGGCTGCGAAGAACAGGTCACGGTCGAAACCCATGTTGGTGAAGTGGCCGGCGAGCTCCAGGGACAGAACGCCGTGCAGCCGGGTCCAGAAAGTCAGGGCCCGGTGGAGGGCCGTGGGCGGGGCGGGGTGGCCGGCGGCCCAGTCCCGGTGGTCTTCCAGGTGGGCGTCGAACGGAGACGGGGGGCCGTCCGGGGCGAGCGCCGTGCACGCGTCGAGCAGGGTTTTCATGATCTCGTCGGCGATGCCGGTGATGTCCTCGGGCGCGTGATAGCCGGGGACGGGGGTGCCGTAGATGAGGAAGTAGCGCTGGGGGTCCTCCCGGGCCCAGCCGCGCAGGGCGTGTGCCAGTCCGGCCAGGCCGGCACCGGTGCCGGAGGCAGTGCGGAGGGTCTCGGCGAGGCTTCGGTACGCATCCCGGATGAGTTCGGTGATCAGCTCGTCGCGGCTGGCGAAGTAGCGGTAGAGCGCGGGGCCGCTCATGCCCATCTGTTTGGCGATCGCGTTGAGGGAGAGCGCGGACGCCCCTGCCGTGGCGATCTGCTCCCAGGCGTGCCCCTTGATCTCCGTGCGCACCTGGGCGCGATAGCGCTCCCGCGGGGTCCTCGCGTCCGCCTCTGCATCCGCCATGGCCTGTCACCTTCCCCACCCATATGGCTACACCCTCAAAATTTAGTTAGAGGTTATCACGCACCCGTTGCCCCCTCACATCGCTTCGCGTTATAACTTCTAACGAACACGTGAGCTTCTAGGCCGCTCCGAACCCGCCCGGCGCCGTCGCCGCAAGGAATGCCCGCAGCCGGTGACGCGCCGGCCTGACGACCCGGCACCCACCCGACGGCAAACGCGCGCTCAACAGACAACGCTCGCCCGCCGACTGACAAGGGGAACACCATGTCCGGCATCCGCAGCACCCGCGCCCGCGCCACCCTGCTCACCGTCCCGCTCGTCGCCATCGGTGTCCTCGGCACCGCCGCCGCACCGGCCGGGGCCGCCACCTCTCACCCCGCCAAGCCCCTCACCTGCCGCGGGGAAGGCGTCGACCCCAACGCCCGCGTCCGCTACCGAACCGAGACCGTGATCCACGCGCCGCTGCGCACCATCTGGAAGCTGCAGACCGACGTGGAGCGCTGGCCGTCCTGGCAGGACGCCGTCACGACCGTGGAACGCCTCGATGGCGGCCCGTTCCGCAAGGGTTCGGCGTTCCGTTGGACGACCCCGGTACCTCCCAACCCCACAACTCCCGCCACCAGCCTGGAGATCACCTCGAGCGTCGAGCAGCTCAAACACAACTCCTGCATCCGCTGGACCGGCCCCGCGGTCGGCAAAGGACTGCGCATCGACGGCGTCCATGTATGGAACTTCACCAAGGTCAACGGTGGCGTCCGCGTGAGCACCGAAGAGACCCACACCGGTGCCGAGGTCGAAGCGGACGTCCCCACCGCGACCAAGATCCTCCGCCAGGGTCTCGAAGCATGGCTGCGCGACCTCAAGACCGCTGCCGAAGCCCCCGCCCACAACCGGCCGCACTGAACCACGAACCAGACCCGGATCCGGACCCGCGCCGCCGTTCCCCTGCTCCCCATGCGCAACGAGGACGGCGGCGCGGCACACCCGTATGCCGACGGACGACTGGGCCGCGCATAACGGACTGACGGGTGAGCAGACGGTCCACGTCCCGACGGACTACGGCCTCGCGGTGGTTGGACCGTGATGTACGACGCCTCTACGAGCCCGGCTTGCCGGTTCCAACCCAGACCCAGATCACACCCAGCAGCGTGAACATGCCCGTGACGAAGATGCCCAGGAGCTGACCGAACAGCGGCGACCAGGCTCCTCCCCGTCCCATGATCGTGGCCGAACGGGCAGGTTTCGCGGGCCGGTAGCGGACAGTCACGACCTGACCCTGCGCCATGAACATGGCGTCCTCCTCGAACTCCACGTACTGGCCCTCCTGAGTCGTGAAGCCGTAGACGTGATGCCACTGCGTCCCGTTCTCGCTCGACTCAGTCGAGTAGCGGCGTACGCAGCGGCCCTCCACCGCTATGCCACCGAACAGCGACAGCAGCCGACCGACCAGCTGCCACGTGAGGAATGCACACCCCGAGCCGAAGACGGCCAGGACCAGCAGGCCCATCGTGAGGGCTTCGTTCATGCACAGCTCCTTAGTGTGGTTGCCCGGGATGCACACTGTGGGGCGCCCGTTCACCGCCGTTTTCCATGATCAGGTTTAGCTGTGAGCATGCTAAGCAAGGAGCACCCGGGGCAGATGCCTCATAGGCATCAGCTGCTTCTTCAGGCACCTTCGGCAGATCGGGGAAGGCTGAACGGACTGCCCAGCTCCGGCGGTCACAGTCGGCGCAGCGTGGCGGCATCCAGGTCCGCGGCGAGCTCCGCGCCCTCCAGGCGCCACTGCACGGTGCGGCGCTTCCACTCGGTGCGCCAGGCATGGTGAGTGCGCTGCCGGGCTACGGCAAGGCGTTCGGCGGGACGAGGAAGCCGCGGCGGACGACGGCCTGCCGCTGCGACCCAAGCCCGTCCACATCCGCCGGCCCGGCCGGAAGACCCGCTGACCTCCGAGGAGATCGCCGTGATCGTGGTCAGCGCCAACGGCTGTACCGGTGTTCCCCCAAGAGCATGGCGGGGTCGAGAGTCATGGACCGGGTACGGGCGGCTCCGCAGCCACGCCCCGGTCGTAGTCCATACGGGCGGTCTGGACTTCCTCGATATGGCACTCGGCCCATGCCTTGATCGAGGCCATCACCGGCAGCAGGCTGCGGCCGAGCGGGGTGAGCTGGTAGTCCACCCGGACCGGCACCGACGGGGTCACCGTGCGGGTGAGCAGGCCGTCACGTTCCAGGGCGCGCAGCGTCTGGGTGAGCATCTTCTGGCTGACCCCGGCGATGATCCGGTTCAGGTCGCGGTACCGCAGGGGCCCGTCGGCCAGCGCGTTCAACACCAGGCTCACCCACTTGTCGCTGATCCGGTCCAGCAACTGCCGGGCCGGGCAGGTGGCGAGGTAGGCATCGTAGGCGGCGCGCTCGTCGGCACGGCGCTGGGCGGCGGTGCGGGTGGCCATGACACTCCTGGGTCGGTTAGGCACTCCGAAGTGCGTACTTCCCGGCGGAGAGTAACACCCCGTAGGTTCGTGGATATGAAAGCTGTGATCGTTCGTTCCTTCGGTGGCCCGGAAGTCCTTGAGGTGGCGGAGGTTCCGGTGCCGGTACCGGGTTCCGGCCAGGTCCGGATCCGGGTCGCCGCCGCGGCTGTCAACCCGGTGGACGTCCAGACCCGCTCCGGCGCGCTCACGGCGGGCGGCCTGCTCCCTGAGCGGGAGGTCATCGGCATCGGCTGGGATGTCGCCGGCACCGTCGATGCGCTCGGGCCCGAGGTCGTTGGCTTCCGACTCGGCGACGCGGTGATCGGGTTGTCCGACCGGCTGGCGCTGCGGCTCAAGACGCAGGCCGAGTACGTGGTGCTGGATGCGGACGCGGTCGCTGCGGTGCCGGCCGGCACCGACCCGGTGGCTGCGGCGACCCTGCCCTTGGGCGGGCTCACCGCTGCTCAGGCACTCGATGTCGCCGGGGCCGAGCCCGGCGAGACGCTGCTGGTCACCGGAGCGGCGGGGGCGGTGGGCGGCTACACGGTGCAGCTCGCCGCGCTGGCCGGTTTGCGGGTCGTTGCGGTCGCGGGCGGCGGCGACGAGGAGTTGGTGCGCGACCTCGGCGCGGAGTTCTTCGTGCCGCGGACTGCGGACCTGCCCGCCGCGGTGCGCGACCTGGTGCCCGGCGGCGTGCACGCCGCGGTCGACGCGGCGTCCGTGGGCATGCTCGCGCTGGACGCGGTGCGCGGCGGGGGCTCGCTGGTCAGCGTGCTGGGCAACGCGCCGACGCCGCTGCGCGGCATCCGGGTGGGCAACGTGTGGATCCGCGCGGACGGCCCCCGCCTCGCCAAGTTGGCCGCAGCCGGGCTGCGTCCGCGGGTCGCCGACGTCCTGCCGCTGGACAAGGTCGCCGAGGCGCACCGCAGGCTGGCGGCGGGTGGGCTGCGCGGTCGCCTGGTGCTGGTGCCTTGATGCGAAGGTCACCCCTCCGTGCAGGCCGTGAAAACAACGACAACGCGGGGCAGGAACTCGCGAGAAGCAGTCGAACACGGGGCGTCGGCGGGCCGGCGGAGGTTGATCGACGGGATCCGCTGGCGGGTGCGAACCGGCGCCCCCTGGCAGGACCTGCCAGCCGAGTACGGGACGTGGCAGACGGTCTACGGACTCTTCAGGCGTGGCAGCGTGACGGGGTCCGGTCGGCGGTGCTGACTGGGCCGCAGGCCCGGGCGGACGCCGTCGGACCTGCCGATCAGGCCGGCCACCGCAGACGCCGGGGGACGTCTGCTGGGCGGCCTCCGGCTCTCGACCGCGAGAACTACAAGGCCCGGAACGCAGTCGAGTGCTGCATCAACCGTCTGACGCGCAACCGGGCAGTAGCCACCCGCTTCGACAATTTCACGGTCCGCTTCGAGGCCACCGTCTCCATCGCCGCAATTCAACGAATGGCTGTGACGGCCGTTTCAACGGCACGCTGGTGGACTATGGCGAATCGCAGCTCTGGACGTTCCCAAGTCACCTTCGGTGGAGTCGGGGGAACCGTCCCCACCCGCTCGGCACCCATGCGCAGGTAGAACTGTTCCGCTGGAGGGTTCGATACGACACGCACGTAGGCCAAGCCCGCCCTCCCCGCCTCGCCGAGCATGTGCTCCATGAGCATTCGTCCGACCCCCGAGCCCTGCGCCCCGTCAGACACGAACGCCAGATCCAGCTCAGCGGGTTCCAGTACCAACGAGTAGAAGCCCACGAGCTGTCCGGCCGCGCCGACAGCGGCAAAGACCTGATGCTGCTCGATGTACTCAGCAGTGACCCGGTAGCCGGCGATGACCGTGGCGTACTGCCCCCGGTACGCACTGGACCCCTGCATCAGTGCGGTGAGGCCCTCCGCGTCCACCGCGGTGGCACGCCTGATCGTCATGAACTCCATGGAACGCAGTATAGGGATGCAAGGCAGAGAGCCTCTTACATGCAGGGTTACTTCGGTCCTTTCAAAACACGGCCTAGCCCTTCGGATACCGGCTCATGCCGTCGGCAGCGACCGGCTGTCGCGACGCTTGGGCACCACCGCCGGAACCGGTGCGGCGGCGCCGACAGCGGTCTGGGGGACGTTCTCCTGGCCGGGACGGGTGACCTTCTGCGGTTCCGGGATCAGCAGCTCGCGATCTCGCAGTCGAGCACGACGCAGATGACGTCCAGGCCGATCCCGCATGCCTCGCTCACCCGCAGGCCGGCCTGGGACATCAGCTTCGAGGCGGTGTAGTTCCGGGCGGTCGGGTCGAAGGCGAGGAGGCTCGGGTTGGCGGGGCCGGCAGTACGTCACAAGCCAACAGAGCATGCGAAGGAGGAAGAACGCCCTGGCCACAGGGCAGGGACTCGGCGGGGCTCAGGAGAACTCGCGGGATGCCGCGCATCAGGCGCGGCCCGGTGTCGGCTCCGGCTTTGGCTCCGGCTCGGAGAGAAGCGCTGCCGCGCGGCGGGGAAGCAGCAGCGGGGTCGCCAGCAGGAGCACGCCGGCCAGGCCGATGGCTGTACGCAGGCCGAGCAGGCCGCCGAGCACGCCCCAGACGGCCGTCAGGAGCGCGGTCGAGGCCTTGGTCGTCACCGCCCAGGCGGACAGCGTGCGGGCGACCCGGTCGGTTGCGGTGCGCTCGAGGCGGTAGGTGGCGTAGACGGGGTTGAAGACTCCGCAGCAGAAGATGAGCCCGAGCTCGACTCCCATGACCAGCAGCAGCCCTCCGGTGCCCGGCCCCAGGAAGGCCAGGCCGACGGGCCAGAGCGCGCGCAGTACTCCGGCCGCGACCAGGACCTGGTGCTGCCCGAATCGGGTGACGAGCGGTCGGGCCAGCCGCGAACCGAGCAGGCCGGCGATCGAGGGCACGGCGAATGCGAGGCCGTATTGCCACGGTGCGAACCCGAGTCGGCCGAGCATCAGGACGGCCAGCAGCGGCTGGGCGGCCATCACCAGGCCGTTGAACAAGGCGGTGTTGAAGAACAGTGGACGCAGCGTCGCGTCGGCGAGGATGTACCGCCAGCCGTCGAGCAGGTCCCGGGCCCGCATGCGCGCGGCCTCCCGGGGCTCGGGCCGCGGCTCGTGCCCGCCCGTCGCGCGGATGCCCAGGGCCGAGAGCAGGTAGCTGACCGCGTCGGCCACCACCGTCGCCACCGGACCGAGGAGCCCGATCGCCGCGCCGCCCAGCGGTGGTCCGATGATCGTGGTCGTCCAGGCCGTGGACTCGAATCGGGCGTTGGCGACGAGCAGGTCCTCGGCCGGCAGCAGCGTCTTCAGGTACGCGCCGGAGGCGGCGCGGAAGGTGATGTCGGCCGCCGCGACGACGACCGAGACCAGCAGGAGCTGGAGGAAGGTGAGCACGCCGAGCGCAAACGCGGTGGGGATCGTCAGCAGCGCTGCGAACCGCACCAGATCCATCGCGATCAGCACCGGCCGCTTGCGGCGGAACTCCACCCACGGGCCGAGCGGCACCGCCACGGCCGCGCCCACCGCAGCCCCCACGGAGGAGAGCGCGGCGACCTCGGCCGGTCCGGCGTGCAGCACCTGGATGGCGATCAGCGGGAACGCGCCGAAGGCGAGCCACGTGCCGAGCGCGCTGGTCCCGTACGCTCCCCAGAGCCACCCGAACCGCCGCCCCAGCCGAGGTCCGAGCAGACGTCCCAGCCGGTGCCCGCTCCTCATTCCCGACCCCTCGCCACTCACCCGCACAACCGATCCACGACGGACGGCCCCCTCCCTTGCCGCGGACAACGGGGGTTGCTTCGCGCAGCGGCTCGGCGACATCGCCGCAGGCCGCACTCGGCGAGGCCCCAGACAATAGGGCGTTGTCTACGTTGTCCATGGGAAGACTTCACGGCCGTCCGGCCGCCGATGCTACGGCAGTTGCGCCGGTCTTCGAGGCTGCTGTATCCGTCAGGTGGCCATCACAAGGTTGTTGGCGGACGTCAGGCTCTCCTTGGCCGGCCGCCGTGGCCGGGTCGATGCGCATGCGGATCAGTACGATCGTGTGCAGCGCCCGGTGAGCTGCCGGTCGCCGCTCCGATTCAGCCTCCAAAGCGCAGGCCGAGCGGGCCAAAGCCGGCTGAAGGGCGCTGCCTGGCCGACCCCCGAGCCGGCGGGGTCGCCGGCAGCAGGGGGAGTCGCGGGGCGCATCGGCGGCTTCGCGCGTTGCTCCGTGAAGGGGCGGAGTAACCGCCTCACACCTCTCCCGTACGTCGGTTGGCGCGCTGCCGCGCGCCGAGCTCCGCAGGCTCGAAAGCCGTCGGCCGGGAATCCCGGCCGACGGACTGAGGGGGTCCAGGGGCCCAGGGGTCCATGGGCGCAGGGCGGCCCGGACCCGGCCTGAGGCTGTCCGCTACCTGAACAGGCGGTCTCCGCTGGTGGCCATGCGGTGGCTGGAGCTGTGACGGTTCACCCAGTCACGGACAAGGTTGATGGCGTTGGCGCACTGCCAGCCGTTGTCGTACTCGTGCTCTCCGGTGAAGTTGCCGTAGCCCGCGATGATGCCGTCCACACGCGCATCGCCCAGCAGCTTGTCGACGTACCAGGGATCGTTGTAGGTGGTCGTCCAGGACAGCGTGGCCGCGAGCTGTCCGGCGGCGCGGTCCGCGGCGCCCTTCTTCAGTTCCGCGCACGTGTTGCGGCTGGCTTCGGTGCAGTTGCCGAAACCGTTGGCGATATTGCCGTCACCGTAGTCCATCACCCGGCGACCGGCCGGGAATCCGGAGCCGGACCGGTTGAAGGCGTTTCGGACCTGATCGCGGGTCCCGGTCGTGGTGATGCCCTCCAGTTTGCCGAGCTTGCCTTCCAGGCTCTTCCAGCCCCTGCCGCCGACGTCCGGGGTGCTGCCGCCGTGGTACTCGTAGAAGCCGTAGAGCACCTGGATCCCGGCAGCCGTCAGCCTCTGCGCCTTGTCCCGCAGTCCGGCGACGCTGCACCCACGGTTCTGCTGTTCCCCGCAGTAGTTCGGGTCCTTGATGTCCAGCCAGACCAACGCCAGCCGACGCCCTGCGTTGGCGTTGGAGACGATGCGGTCGATCATGCTGTCGAAGCTGGGGCCCCGCCGGTTGTCACCGGCTGAGGAACAGTCGTGATAGGCGCGCCATTCGTTCGGATTCCACCAGGCACAGACGTCGATCTCGATGCCGTTGGCGCCATGTTTGAGCGCGGCGTCCACGCCGTCCACGGTGTCGACCCGGTGCGCGATGGCGTAGATCGCGTGGCGCTGATCGGCTGCTGCCGCCGAGGTCGTACCGAGCGCGGTGGCACCGATGATCCCGCACAGTGCCGCCAGCACCGCCAGTGCCCTCCGCGGGCCGGCGCCATGTCGAAGGTGAGTGGTCAAGAAAGGTACTCCTTCAAGTCGGTGGCGCCACCCGGCACCGCCCGAATCTCTGCATACGCACCAGATCGTTGGATGTGGCGCTTGGACCACCCGAGCTTGCGGGGTAATGCGTCCCGGCCGCCACGAAACCCGGACACTTCGGGACGCTGGAACGCGAAAGTGAGCTCTGACCAGGGGAGACGTAAGCGGCCTGGAACGCCTGAATGGAACGCTCCGGGCCACACCGGGACGGGGAACACCTCTGCCGGCTCCGGCAAGGCGATGCCGGTGAATCGCCTACGGACGCACCGAGCAGGCGCTGCAACGGCTCGCCGAGGTGCTCGGCGTGGACTGGTCCGAGCGGATCTGCGAGGCGGAAAGCCACCACGAGGACCGCTGAGGCCCCTGCTCCCACCCCTGGTAGCCCAAAAGAGTAGAGCTCTCGAGCGGATGGATTTCGCTGCCGTCGGGCAGGGGCCCTGTCCTCAGGCGCCGGGGCTGGGGTGGTCCCAGCGGTCGACGGGTCTCCTGCAGGGTGCTGTCCGCGCCGATGACGGTCTCGTTGCCGCCGGGCAGGACGTCGAAGGGCCGGTACCACGAGCGCATCTCCGCCTCGCCGTACTCGCTCGCCTGCGGTTTGGTGGCATGCCGGGCCAGGGTCTCCCCGAACGGGCACGTCCAGGTAGAAGCCGTAGGTCGGGCCGCGGTGGTCAGTGCGCAGCCGGGCGAGCATGTCGCCGTAGTGGTCGGCGTAGAGGATGCCCTCGACCATGACGTGGTACCCGGCGTCGAGGGCGTAGCGGGCGACGATGTCGATCAGGCCGATGTTCGCCGCACCGGGACGGTCGCGCGCTGCACTCGGACGAGGGCCCCAGGGCCTTGCCCCGGCGAGGGGTCGGCTGCGGCTTCTCGCGTTCGTTCAACCCCCAGGGATCACGGAACTGCCTGTGGTCAGATTCGTACTTCGAGTGGGGTCATGGCGAACCGGGCACTGGTCCGCAGCTGCCCATGGGCGGTTGCAGATCGGCCCCCGGCCGGGCTGGGGCGGGTCCCACGGGTCAGGCGGTCGGTTGTGCAGTGGTACGAGGCGGGAGCGAGCTGGCGGTGGCTCCGTGATGGTTGCGTCCGGTGCCGGGCAGTGGGCGGGTGTGTTCTGCGGCCTGTACGAGCCGGCGCAGAGCCTGGCTGGTGGCCACGGGTTCGGGGGTCGTGGTCGGCGCGGACATCCAGGTGGTCCGGACCGGCAGCACCAGCGAGTCGCGGTCCTTGTGTGACAGCACGCCGGTCAGCGGGTCCATCACGGTCCCTGCCGGGAGACGGCGTAGGAGAGCAGCGCATCGGCTCGTGCCGTTCCGAGAAAGTTCTCGACGCGGCAGACCGGCGTGGGCACCACGATCCGAGGGGCCTGCGGAGCAGACGACCACCGGTATGTGAACGGCAGTACATCAGCGCCGATCTCGCCGTCGGGTTCCAGGACTCCTCCATACGTGCCTACGACGGTAGACACACGGCACAGGGCCTCCTAGACGCGAACGGGCCGCTCGGCCAAATGAGTTCTTGGTGCGGCGGCTGGAGAGCTGGAGACAGCCCTGGCCGAGAGACCGGCCCCACCGCACACGCTCCAGTGCCTCGTTCGGCGCGTCTGGACCCGAGGCCGACCCTCATGCTGCGGGGCGCTGTCGTGCGAGGCGGGCCGGATCGCTGAGGGTCGGGGCCGGCGGCACGTTGCCCCGGAAGGGACTCACGCCCGGCCAGCAGGGCGCGGCGCTGCTCTTCCTCGTGGGCGGAAGTCGGAGCGGGTCGATGCCGGTCAGGTGCCGGTGGTGAGCCGTTTGACCTCGCGGAGGATGGGGGCGGTCTCGACGGCCTGGATGCCGGGGAGTGAGCCGATGCGGTGGTCGAGGTAGTGGTGGAGGTCGTGGCCGCCGCGGAAGACCCCGGTGGCCACGAGGTTGTGCGGACCGGTGGTGGCGGCGGCGAAGGCTATTTCGGGGTGGGTGGCCAGGGCGCGGCCGGCGGCGGAGACGTCGCCGGGGGCCACCCGCAGCCAGAGGTGGGTCATCAGGTGGTAGCCCAGGTGCCGGGGCGCGAAGTCCACGGAGAAGCCCAGCGCGCCCTGGGTCCTGAGGCGTTCGAGGTGGCGTTGGACGCTGGAGGGCGAGCGGCCGGTGGCGGCCGCGAGCTCGGGCAGGCCGGCCCGGCCGTCCTTGGCCAGCTCGGTGAGGAGAGCGCGGTCGGTGGCATCCAGAGCCAAGGGTTCGGGGTGTCCGGGGCGCTCCGAGGCCGGCAGCGGGATGCCGTCCTCGTCCGTGGGGGCCGGGCCGAACGGCACCCCGTGGGCGTACCAGGTGCTGGTGATACCGGTGAAGAGGTGCAGCAGGCAGTGTGCGCCGACGCCGGTCAGGCGCGGGGTGCGGGGCAGTGTCTCCAGGAGCAGGGCGTCCCGCTCGTGCGGTGTGGAGGTGGTGAGGGCGCAGTACAGCTCGGTGCCCCCGGAGGTGAGCGAGATCCAGCTGGTGTCGGGCCGGCGGGCCAGGGCCTGGGCGACGGAGCCCGCGGAGTCGGGAGCGCAGTGGATGCGCAGCAGCCAACGGGTCATCCCCAGCCGTGCCGGGACCGCCTGGCCGACGACGCGCAGGCCCAGGGTGCGCAGTCGGCTGTAGCGGCGGCCCACGGTGCGTTCCGAGGCGCCCAGCCGGTGCGCGATGCGGCTCAGTGCCGCCCGGCCGTCGAGCTGGAGGGCTTGTAACAGTCCCAGTTCCACAACGTCGAAGGTGACCGACTCCCCCACCGTGACCTCCCGTGCGTTCGGCGCCATCTCGTACTGTCCGCGACAGGGGCCGACGGCCCGCGACAGGGACCGACTGCCCGCGACCGGGACCGACTGTCCGCGGCAGGGTCCGACGATAGGCGCCCGGTGCCGGCCGCGCCCGCGGCCTGCCGCATTCTCCCGTCCCACCGGCCGAGGTCGCCTGTTCCTCCCGTTTCCCGGCGGCCGGCTGGGTGGCGCCCGCTCCTCGAACGACCATGGCCGGACCGCTTCACCACCCGGGGACGCGGATGAACATGGAGGAGAAGGGCAGCATGAGCGCTTCCACCATTCCCACGATCGACCTCTCGGCATGGCGGGCCGGCGACCGCCAGGGCCGCGAGCGTCTGGCCATGGTCGTCGACCAGGCGCTCGAGCGGGCGGGCTTCCTGCTCGTCACCGGTCACGGCGTCCACCCGGACCTGCCCGCCGCGATCCGCACCGCGGCCCGCGCCTTCTTCCGTCAGCCCACCTACGCCAAGCTGCCGTTCCTGGCGGAGGCGGGCCAGTACGGCTGGAGCGGTCCGGGAGCGGTGGCCGCCGGCCGGGCGGAAGGCCTGATGACGCCACCCGACCTGGTGGAAACCTGGTCGGCGGCCCCCGGCCCGTACCACGCCACTGCCCCTGGCCCGTACGACTCCGCTGCCGAGCGCCCCGAGCCCGAACTGCTGCCGAAGGCCTGGCCTTCCCAGCCCCCGGCACTGCGCCCCCTCCTCGCGCGGTACGTACGTTCCATGCGAGCGCTCGCCGACGAACTGCTGGAACTCCTGGCGGCGGCCCTGCGCCAGCCGCTCGACTTCTTCACCCGCCACACCATGCGCCCCGACTGGACCCTGACCCTCAACTGGTACCCCGCCATCACCACCACGGGAGCACCGCGGCCCGGCCAGTTCCGCGTCGGCCCGCACACCGACTTCGGCACCATCACCGTCCTCGACCGGCAACCCGGCAAGGGCGGCCTGCAGATCCACACGGAGGACAACGGCTGGCAGGACGCCCCCTACGACCCCGAGGCGCTCACCGTCAACATCGGTGATCTGATGGCCCGCTGGACCGGCGACCGCTGGCGCTCCGGCCGCCACCGCGTCCTGGCCCCGCCCGCCGACGCCCCGTCCGAGGAGCTGATGTCCCTGGTCTACTTCTACGACTGCGATCCGCACACCGTCGTCGAGTCACTCCCCGCCCCGATCGGCCGAGTGCCCCACCCTGCCGTCACGGCCCGCTCCTACGTCCGGTCCAAGGTCGCCGAGATCGCCCTGAGGTGACGGCACCACCCCGCGGGCGGGCGCCTGGCCGCAACGGGTCGGGGCCGGCGTGCCGGCTGTCGGCGAGGCGCCGGCTACTTCTTCGCGGCCTTGGCCGCTTCGTCTCCCGCGGTGGCGGTGGCGCGCCTGCCGTCCTGGACCGGCCGAATTCTCCGGGTCTCGACCTGCGACCGGCCGTGGTCAGGAAGCAGCCCGGGGCATGCCTCGGGTCCAGGGTGGTACTGGCTCTCCCAGGAAAGGCAGAGCTCTGGATCACCGTCCCGGCCGGACACAGGATGGTCCGCATCAGCCCACCGCACCACGCCCGCCGGGCTCACCCCGGCAGGGCACCAGGCCGGCCCCACCCGGGCCGGTCCGCACTGCAGATCCAGGAGCACCCATGAACTACCCCGCCCTCGCCGACCGCACCGCCGTCGTCACCGGAGCCGCCAGCGGCATGGGCGCGGCCACCGCCCGCCTGCTCGCGGCCCAAGGCGCCCGCGTCGCCCTGCTCGCCCGGCGCACCGACCGGCTGGAGGCGCTGGCCGGCGAACTCACCGCAGCCGGGGGCCAGGCCCTCGCCGTCACCGCCGACATCACCGATCAGGCCTCTGTCGACGCCGCCGCCACAACCGTCCACGACACCTATGGCCGGGTCGACCTGGTGGTCAACAACGCCGGCGTCATGCTGCCCAACCCCCTCGCCGACGGCCGGCTCGACGAGTGGACCCGCATGATCGACACCAACCTCACCGGTGCCCTGCGCGTCATTCGCGCCTTCACCCCCGACCTCACCGCGGCCGCCGCCGACGGCCACACCGCCGACCTGGTCAACGTCTCCTCCATCGCCTCCCACGTCCTCTTCCCCAACTACGCGGTGTACGGGGCGACCAAGGCCGCCCTCACCCAGTTGTCCGCCGCGCTGCGCACCGAGCTCGGCCCGCGTGATGTGCGGGTCAGCACCATCGAGCCGGGCCTGACCGACACCGAACTCGGCGGGCACATCGACAATGCGGAACTGCGCGAGCAGCTCGGCGGGATGTTCACCGCGATGCCCGCCCTTGCCGCCGAGGACATCGCCGACCTCATCGCCTACACCGTCAGCCGCCCCCGGCACGTCAACCTGCGCCAGTCGGTCATCCTGCCCACCCGCCAGGCCTGACCCTTCCCGGGCACACACCGGGACAGCGGCTGGGGGAATGCCCAAGGCGGCAGGACCAGGGGGCAGGGCAGCGGCGTCGGTAGTGGAATGCCCGTAGGCCGGTATACCGGCCTACGGGGCCCGGCACCACGCCTTGCCATCTCACCGGCCCCTCGCAGGGGCCGGGCCCGTGCACGCCCGGCGTTGCCTGGCCCTGGCAGGGCCAGGCACACCGCCCAGGCGACCAGGCACAATGCACCGCATGAGCACAACGATCGACCTGGGGGCGTTCCTGCGCACCCGCCGCTCCCGCCTTCGCCCCCAGGACGTCGCCCTGCCCGACTTCGGCGGCCGGCGCCGCGTCGCCGGACTACGCCGCGAAGAGATCGCCCAGCTCGCCGGCGTCAGCGTCGACTACTACATCCGCATGGAACAAGGCCGCGCGCCCAACCCCTCGTCGGCCGTCCTCGACGCCCTCGCCCGCGCCCTCCGCCTGGACGAGGACGAAACCCGGCACCTGCACCGCCTCGGCCAGCCCCGCCCCGCCACCCGGCACACCCCCCGGCCCCGGCCCGGACAGCAACAGGTGCGCCCCATGCTCCGGCGACTGCTCGACGAACTGCGCGACGTCCCCGCGATGGTGATGGGCCGGCGCATGGACGTCCTCGCCTGGAACACGGCCGCCAGCGCCCTCCTCGGCGACTACGCGGCCCTGGAACCCGCCGAACGCAACATCCCCCGCATCACCTTCCTCGACCCCGCCTCCCGCGATCTCTTCGCCGACTGGAGCACTTGCGCCCGCGAGAACGTCGCCTACCTGCGCCTGGAAGCCGGCCGACACCCCGACGACCCCGAGCTGGCAGGCCTGATCGGCGAACTGTCCGTCAAGAGCGCAGACTTCCGCCGGTGGTGGGCCGAACACCCCGTCCAGGACAAAACCTCCGGCACCAAACGGTTCCACCACCCCCTCGTCGGCGACCTGACCCTCACCTACGACACCTTGCGGGCCGCGGACGACCCGGACCAGGCCCTGATCACCTACACCGCCGAGCCCCACACCCCCTCCCACGACGCCCTCCGCATGCTCCTGACCTGGACCACCCCAACCCCCACCACCGCCACTACCCCACCCAGCACAGTCGGCCCCCAGCACAGCCACCACACCTGACAGGACGCCCCGAACCGCCGGCCCCGACACTCCGACTACGCGCTCCCGTCGGCAGCTCGTAGCTTGTCTCAGAGCGTCGACCAGGTAAATCCCGCGGCATCCGCCGGTTCTATGTCGATACTGGCGTGATGATGATGGATGCTACGAACGCGCTGGCTGTGATCAGGGCTCTGCAGACGCAGAGTGTGGAGGTGTGGCTCGGGGACGGCGGCTGGGGAGTTGATGCCCTCCTCGGCGAGCAGACCCGTCCGCACAAGGATGTCGATCTGATCCTCCGGGTCGACCAGGCTGAGGCCGCGGTCCAGGCCCTGCGGGGCCTGGGTTTCGCCGTTGCGGAGGGCCTCCTTTCCTCATGTTTCGTCCTGCGTGATCAGGAGGGAAGGAGTGTCGATGTCCATCCCGTGGTGTTCGACGGGGAGGGCAACGGCGACTACACGATGGAGAACGGCGAGGTGTGGGTGTACGAGGCCGCCTGGCTCGGTGGGACCGGGATTCTTCAGGGTGAGCCGGTGCGGTGCCTGACCGCGCAGGGCCAAGTGCTGTGCCACACGGGGTACGAGCTCGATGACGAGGACCGCCGGGACATGGCGGCCCTGCACGAGCGGTTCGGTGTGGACCTCCTGCCCGAACAACGGTTCCTGGTGCGGTAGGAAGGGTCACGCCGCTGCAAGGTGCGTCTCTCCCGTCCAGCGGGCCTGCAGGGCCTTGAGCAGGCCAAGGAACTCGCGCCAGCGCTTTCGCCTGCGGATGCGGTAGTAGATCATGCCGCTGGGCAGGTCGAGGGCCGCGAGCATGTGCCTCACCCCGCTGTACCGGTTGTAGGTCGCCCTCAGCCGGCCAGGATCCGGTTGCATCTTCGCGATGAAGTCCGGGTCGTTCGAGGATTTCCAGGTCGTCGTCTTCCAGGTGACCCTGCCCTCGCGCAGCGTCTCGCCGTGCGATCAGGCAGCTGTGCTCACACCCGGCTACCGATCGTTCTGGGGCGCCCCCGCTCCACGTCTCGCCATCCGCGCCTGGCGAATGGCCATCAAGGAACCGGATTCCGAACCGAGGATCGAGGTACTCGCCGGTATCGGCGGCGGTCTGGTGTGCGGGATCGCCGTGGGACTGTCTGCCCACTTCCTTGGCGAGGCGATCCGCGAGTCGCAGGAGCAGGTGTCATGGCGGGCGGACATCGCGACCTCCGAGAGCATCCCGGGGTTCACCATCGGCGACCACGACATCGAAGGCATCAACAGACCTCGATGAAGACGGTCTCCTCTCTCTGCCAACGGCCGCCCTGGCAGTGTGCACGTACGGTCACCTCGTCCCGGTCCGACCAGCGATCCATGAACGGCCCTGACTGCGCCTTCCTGTTGCACTCCACCCCTTGAACACTTACGGTAATTTTCTCGGCACTTTAAGTGATGAGAGGTGGCAGTGGACTCTCTGAAGGCGGACTCGAGGCCGGATATTCCGCGGTTCGAAGACGCCGAACCCGTCAAGCCGCAGGTCGCGCCATTCGTCCGAGATTTCGCCGCGGACTTGAACAAGCACGGCAACCTCAAGCCCTTCGGTCAATGCCTGTCACAAGCCCACGCCCCATTGACTGCACACAAGGTCCCGATCGAGGCGATCGCCACGAAGGCATGCATCCTCCGCGGCGACAATTACTCACGCCGCACAGGCCTCGCCGACGATTCCCACAGGATCGCCCTTGTGCGCGCCCTCTATACCCGACGCCCGCCTCAGAGATGACTCCCCTGCCACGGCGGTTGATCGCGCTGACCTTTGCGACGCTCGGATGGTGGCTAGCGCAACCAACACAGGCGTATGCCGCCGATACGACCAACTGTCCGGCAATCCAACATCCCGAAGAAACAAATGTAAAGTACAAGCTCACTTTCGATCAGCATCACCCCGATTTCGTTGAGGTGCGACAGGTAACACGAATCGAGGTTCCCGAACGGCAGTGGGCGCCTGCGAACAACCTGACACTGAGCACGGATAGCCCCAAACACCGAAATGCTATGCATTGCTTGTTGCGTGAGGACAGAAAAGCGCAGACGAAGTCCAGCGAATGGCACCCAGAATGGCGAACAACCGGTTCCCCGGCAACCAAGCAAAAAGGCGTTGTCGCGGTGCAGTACGAGTCATGGAATTTGATCAACAGCCCTGGTGAATTCGAAGTGGGTCCATGGGACCTCAAAGTCGCACCCGGCGAGGATTGGAAGGCCGTCCTCCACTCACCGGACGCTCTGAGCAGAGTCCCGCGGAAGACGATCGAGATCGACCCAGGCGGTCTGGAAATCAGCGACGCCCCCGGAGCGTCGAGCGCAAATGAAGCCAGCAGAGTATGGATCGCACACGGCCCGGACTCCGAGGCCAAGATCGTGCCACCGCAGCATCTTGCCCCGGCGCTGAGCCGCCATGCCCCCTGGGTCGGGTCCCTGGGTGTCGTCTCCTGGTGGGTGTGCGCCTCGGCCGTGATCGCCTTGTCAGCATGGCCTTTTCTTGGCAAGAAGACCGCCGGCGAACCCGAGAATGCCGCTGCCAGGGTCCTGGCCACCACTGTATTGCAGTGGGCCGGGCTGAGTGCAGCCCTCGGTCTGACCTTGCTGCTCCTGCTTCAGCCCTCTCCCAGCGCCAACCGCTGGCGCGCCCTCATCGGAATTTCTTCAGGACTCGCTCTCGTACTCCTCGCGCGGCCATGGCTTCCATCGGCACAGGGCTCCGATGAAATCAAGAAAGGGACGAAGAGGCGCACAGTGGTGGTCGCCACCGTCTCCGCAGCGGCAGTAATCGGCCTGCTGGTGATCATAGCCCCCCACCTATTCGGCCTCCCGCCGAACCTCATGCCGACAACCCAACCTCCGCCCCTAGGAATTGCCGGGTTGGCCCTATTGGACATGTCCATGTTGTGGCTGTGGTTTACCGCGATGGCCGCATGGGCATGGCGCTTTACCCGAGAAGGAAGATTGGGTGAAGCTTCGATCACAACCGAGTCCGAGCATCGCCTCCGCAATATCACTGCAATCGGCGTCATACTCGCTGCGGCCGCGGTCGCAGTGGTGGGCTGCCGTGTGCTGTCCTTCGAGCTCAGGTGGGAACGCGCCAACTGGATGGGGGAAGCAAGCACAATTTTCGGCCACGACCACAGAAGCGCTCTGAGTCAACAGCTTGTACAGCTCTCATCCGCTGGCCCAACATGGGCATACGCCCACACATGGGTACTGTCGGGAATCGCACTCGTCGCGCTACTCCACAGCAGCTACCGGTTGAACCCGAAAAAAACGCTCGGGCCGGAGGGATGGGATCTGCTGCTGGTGACAGGCATCTTCGCTGTCGCCGTGGCATTGAGGGGGACCAAGTTCGCCGGAAGCTCTTCTGCGGTGTACGGCTTCTGGCTCCCTCTCAACATGGTCGTACTCTACGCCACGGTGAAGGCGGGGAATCGATGGTCGGTACTGGGCCGAGTGGGCCAAAAAGCAGCGAATTGCCTCACTGTAAAGAAAGAAGAGAATTGCGTCGTAGCAGAACTGAGCACGTCGGCAGGGTACCGGCAGCTGATGGAAGACGCCCGCCGTTGCCGTGATCTGCTCCGCCGCCTGCACCTCGTCGATCAGGGCCGCGAGGAGAAGACGACGAGACGAAACCTGGAGAAACAGCTCCGCTCACTGCACCACTGGCGACCCAGCGGATGCAGCCGCGACTGCCTACCGGATCCTGTATCCGTGGTCGACGTCGCCCTCAGTTGGGGACCAGGCCGGCACTGGTGGAACAATGCCCTCAAAGCTGCGCGCTGGGCCTCCATCTTCGGAATTCTCCCGAGCATGGTAACCGCCTGGTACGAAAACGCATACGACATTGAGCATTGGACGTTCACCCTCAACTCATCCATGGGCATCCCCGACATGGTCGGGAAGTTCCTGACGCAGGAGATCTCCTTCGCCGGTGCGGGGCTGGTCCTGGGGGCGTTGTGGCGCGTACTACCTGGAGAGCGCGGCCCAGTGCGGGCCTTCAACCTTTTCATCGCCTGGCTCGTCCCCATCGGTTTGGTGGCGGCGCTCAACCACGGTATCGACCGCAGGGAACTGGCCCTGGCAGTCCTGAACGTAGTCCTCATGCTCATGGTGTTGACACTGACGAGCATGTGGATGGACACCGACACATTCAGCCGTGAACGGCACTACTGGACAAAGCGCCTCGGTCTGCTGACATCCATCTACCAGGTGCACGGCCTCTCCGGGCAGATCGCCTTCCTCACCTTGCAGGCGGCGACTGCAGTGACGATCTGGCATCAGATCGTCACGATGTGATCGCCAGTCGACAGCGGTGTCCGGCGTGCAGTCGGTGCTGGACGGTGGTTGTCGAGCGGGACCGGTCGGCTGTTCCAATTGTCGACCGGCATGGTCATCAGTGGTCACCAGGGGCGCTCCTCCCCTTGGGCAAGGAGTCGGGCGGCGACGCCGGGGGAAGCCTGTTCGCGATCGGCACGGTCCGTCGTCGAAGGGGAACGGCCACATGCGCACTCTGACGTTCGTCGTCGGTACGGGCCGCAGCGGGTCGACCGCACTGTCCGGCATCGTCAATGCGCATCCGGACGTGCTCAGCCTCAACGAGCTGCTGTCGTCGGTGCAGAGCCGGGGCTTCCCCGAAGGACCCCTCGGGGGTGAGGAGTTCTGGAGGCTGCTCGCCGGCCCCAATGCGATGTTCGAGCGCATGATCCGCAGCGGGGTACCGATGCCGGAGTTCCTCTACACCCGCCGCCCCGGACGGTTCGCGACGGACACCACCGGCATCCCCGCCCTCTGTCTGATGGTGCTTCCGCACCTCACCGACGACCCGGACGGGCTGTTCGACGAGCTCGAAAAGCAGGTATGCCGCTGGCCGGACCGTACCGCCGCGGAGCACTACGAGGCCCTGTTCGACCTGCTGTGCGCGCGATTCGGGCGCACAGCCGTCGTCGAGCGGTCCGGCTATTCGGCGGAGCGGATCCCGCTCCTGCGCCAGGTCTTCCCACAGGCGCACTTCGTGCACCTGTTCAGGGACGGGCCCGACTGCGCCCTGTCCATGAGCCGGCACACCGGCTTCCGGCTGATCCTCCTGCTTCGGGAAATCCTCGCGCGAACCGGTGCCGAGCGCCCGGGCGACCTGACCGAGGACCAGGTCCGTTCCCTGCCGCCCGAGCTGTCCGAGCTGCTGGCGGAGCGTTTCGACCCCGCGCTCGTGCTGGACCGCGACCTGCCGCTGACCCGGTTCGGGGCCCTGTGGTCGGAACTCGTCACCCGGGGCGTGGACCATCTCAGCCAGGTGCCCGCAGCGATGCGGACCACGCTCGCCTACGAGGACCTGCTCGACGAGCCCCGCAAGGAACTGACCCGGCTGGCACGCTTCATCGGCGTCGAGCCGCTCCCGCAATGGCTCGACGCCGCAAGCGCCCGCCTCGACAGCAGCCGCCGAGGCGCCTCCCGGCGGCTGCCCGCGGCTGAACTCGCCGCCCTGCGGGAGCATTGCGCGCCCGGGGCACGCGCCCTGGCGGGCGGCAAGGACTAGGCACCGCCGGCGCCCCGGCCCGTCAGGTTCCCGGCCCGAACCTGGCCGGACCGACCCTGGCCGGACCGGGTCAGGCGTCGTGCATCGTGATCGCGTAGCCCTCGGGGCCGGCGAAGGTGAACATCCTGCCGAACGGACCGTCCTGAGGCGCCTTGAGGATGGGGACCCCGGCGGCGTGGAGCCGGTCGTGCAGCGCCTGCGCGTCGCTGGTCCGCCACCACAGGGCGACTCCGAGGCCGGGCCGCTCGACGGCGTCGAGATCCACTCCCGGCAGCGGCTCGCGGACGGCGAAGGCAACCGGCTCGGTGGCGAACACCACGGCGCCGGGCGGCGAGGCGGGCGTCCGGCGCAGCCCGAGGTGCTTCTCGTAGAAGGCGGCGGCCGCTTCGACGTCGCGTACCTGCACAGCGATGAAGTCCGGCCCGGTGACGGTGGCAGTCATGAGTTCTCCCCGATCTTTTGCATGTCAGGACTTTGACATGGGGGAAGTTAGGCGGCGCCGCACCGGTATGTCAAACTCCTGACATGCACGATGGGACGCCCTCCAGTCACACCCCGCCCGCCGACGTCACCCAGCGCCTGGGATACCGCCTCAAGCGCACCGCCTCGGCCCTGCGCGGCGCGATGGACAAAGCACTGCGCGAACACGGCCTGACGGTGCCGCAGTACGCCTGCCTCGAACTCCTCGACCAGCACCCCGGACTGTCCAACGCCGAACTCGCCCGCGGCACCTTCGTCACCCGCCAGTCCATGAACACCGTCCTGCGCGGACTGCAGGACGCCGGCCTCATCACCCGCCCCGCCACCACCGACCACGGCCGCGCCCTGCCCGCCCACCTCACCGAACAGGGCCACCACCGCCTCACCGCGGCACGCTCCGCCGTCTACGCCATCGACCAGCGCATGACCCAAGCCGTCCCCACCCAACGCCTCGCCCAGTTCCTCGCCGACCTCGACCACATGACGGCAGCACTCGAGGAGTAACACCGCCCCGGCATCGCGCCACGGTTTCCTTCCTCCTGAAGTGGGGGGGGTCGCTCCGGGTCACCAGACGACCGGACCGGCCTTGTCGAAGAAACCGCCGCTCGGGCCGCCGGATCCGATGACGGCCATACGGACGATGATCTCCGCGCCCTCTTCGACGCTGCTGGTGCCCCGGTGGCCGTTGAGGTCGGTGGCGGTGTAGCCGGGGTCGACAGCGTTGAACCGGATGGCGGGGTAGGCCTTGGCGTACTGCGAGGTGACCATCACCAGCGCCGTCTTGGAGGAGTTGTAGTCCAGCAGCGCCACATGGAACTCCACACGGCCCGGGTCGGCGGTCGCCGCCAGCGAGCCCAGACCGCTGCTCACATTGACCACGACAGCCGCGTCACCGGCGCTCAGAAGCGGCAGGAACGCGTGCGTGACGCGTACGACGCCAAAGACATTCGTGTCGTAAGTGGTCCGCATATCGGCCCCGGTGACCTCGCCGACCGGCTTGCCCGCGCCCGAGATCCCGGCGTTGTTGACCAGGACGTCAAGGCGCCCGGCGTCCTCACGAACGAAATCGGCGGCAGCCGTGACGGAGTCCTCGTCGGTGACGTCGATCTGAACAAAGCGCGCGCCGAGCTCCGCGGCCGCCGCCCGGCCGCGCCGGGCATCACGGGCCCCGACGTAGACGGTGTGCCCGACCTCGACCAGACGGCGGGCCGTCTCGAACCCGAGGCCCTTGTTCGCTCCCGTGATCAGTGTGGTGGTCATGCGCTCACTCCGGTAATCGGTGGGACGGTGATGCCTCCACCCTCATCGCACCGCGCGCGAACAGGCAGTACTCGCCGTTGCCTGTGGACTGCCAGTACCAGGCTGTCCGGGCGCGGCGGCCGGATACTGGGGGCGTGAATGAATCCAGGGAACTCGGCAGAGCGCTGCGCGGCTGGCGCGACCGCACCACTCCCGCCGAGGCCGGACTGCCCGCCGGCGGAGTACGGCGCGCCGCCGGACTGCGACGCGAGGAACTGGCCCAGCTCGCCTGCCTGTCAGTGGACTACATCGTCCGCCTGGAACAGGGCCGGGCCACCTCCCCCTCCCCGCAGGTCCTCTCCGCCCTGGCCCGCGCCCTGCGCTTGTCGGCGGCCGAGCGCGAGCACCTGTACCTGCTCGCGGGCCAGACGGCACCGGGCCCCGGACAGTTGTCGGCACACATACCGCCGGGGGTGCGGAGACTGCTCGACCAGCTCGACGGTACGCCGCTGAGCGTTCACGACGCGGCCTGGAACCTGATCCTGTGGAACCCGCTGTGGGCTGCCCTGTTCGGGGACGCCTCCGCACAGCGCGGACGCGAGCGCAACGTCGCCTGGCGCCACTTCACCGACCTCCCCAGCCGGGTCAGCCACACCCCCGCACAGGAGGCCCGCTTCGAGGCGGCCGTAGTCGCCGACCTCAGAGCGGCGACCGCCCGCTACCCCACCGATGCCGGCCTGCGCTCCCTGATCAAGGACCTGCGGGACAACAGCACCCACTTCGCACACCTGTGGAACACAGGCATCGTGGGGGTTCACGATACGGACACCAAAACCGTCCACCACCCCGACGCCGGAACACTCACCCTCGACTGCGACGTCCTCACGACTCCCGGCAGCGACCTGCGCATCGTCGCCTACACCGCCGCCCCCGGCAGCGACGCCTCCACCCGGCTCAGGCTCCTCAGCGTCATCGGCGCCCAGCCCATCACCGAGAACAACACCCCGGTCCAGCCACCACCCGCGCCCCCGACAATGCCATGGCCGGCCGGCCGGCACACCCACCACCAACGACAACTCGCCGACCCAGCCAGCGGCTGAGCAGAACCCCGACGGCGGCGGCCAGGACGATCAGGATCCCCGGAATTCCACACTGGCACTCCTGCCCCCCACCTGATTGTCCGGTCAACAAACCTGCAGGCTCTGCCGGTTCCCGCTTCCGCGCGCCGGATTCGGCGATCGCTTGGGCGGCACCCGGTCCGGGGACGGCAACCCGAGTGACCTATAGTGAAACCTATTGTTCACCGGTTAACGATTGGTTGGGTGTGCTTCCTTCCCTTGAGGACATGCGTGCGCGGTGGACGGCGCAGCATCCGGACATGGACACCTCCCCGATGGAGGTGATCGCGCTGATCCGGCGGGTTCACACGTTGCACGAACGGGCGTTGCGTCCGCTGCATGAGGCGGCGCCGGTCACGGCGCCGGAACTGGACCTGCTCATTCCGTTGCGGCACGCGTCGGGGCCGGTCATCGCCCGCCGTCTGGCCGCACATCTGGGGATCTCGCGCGTGGCGGTGAGCAAGAGCCTGGCCCGCCTGGAGGACCGCGGCTACATCCGGCGCACCCCCAGCGAGGCGGACCGCAGGTCGGTGGAGGTCGTCATCACCGAGGCGGGCGCACAGGCCATCGACACGCTCTTCCCCCGCCTGCTGGAGCGTGAGGTCGAGCTACTGGCCGGCCTCGGCGAGGACCGTGAGCAGGTCGTGGCCGCCCTGACCCGACTGGCCGAGGTCCTCCAGGCCGCCGACCCCGACCGGTGAACCACCACTCGAGACACCCTCTCCTCCGGCACCGAGAGACAGGACCCTCATGTCACACGAGCGATTCATCAAGCTGCTGCCCGGCGAGCGCAGGCCCGGCCGCGTCGTGCTACCCCCGCCCTTCCAGCTCAAGGCCCGCACCGAAGACACCGAAGGCCGCCTGTCCCTGCTGGAAGTCACGCTGGTCCGTGACATTCCCCGGCACACCCACCACCTCGCGGACGAGATGATCTACGTCCTGGAAGGCGAACTCGGCGTGCACTTCGACGGCGAAGACCTCACCGTCCCCGCCGGTTCCTTCATCCTCCTGCCCAAGGGCGTCCCGCACGCACTGAGCCGCGCCACCGACATACCGCCCCGCGTACTGCAGATCTCCTCACCCGGCGGCTGGGAGTGCTACCTGGAAGACCTCGCCGAAGCCGGACCCACCACCCACAACCCCGACGGCACCTTCAACCCTGCCAGCCTCAACCCCATCGCCGCCCCCTACGGCATCCAGTACGAGGAGTAGCGCACCGCATCCCCGACACCCCGGCCCGGACCGGACCGGGAAGCCAAAAGCAGGGGATGGGGAACGGGCGGCGGGCGCCCCGCTGCGACATGACTCATCGCCCTGCAACGGTTGAAGGGCCGAAGAACAAGCTCAGCAGTTCTCGGTGATCACGTCTTGCAGGGTCGCGAGGGAGTTGTTGTCTTCGGCCACCTTGGAGCGGAGGCTTTCCAGAGTCTGCTTGAGGGCCTGGATCTCCTTCTCAGGTGGGTCCGGCTGAGCCTGGAGGCTCGCAATCTTGTCTTCGAGCTCGCCAGTTCGCTCTTCCGTGCGACGAATTTCCTTCTCGAGTTCCTTTGCCAGACGCTTCATCATGGCGCAGGGTGATTCGTTGGCGGGGGGCACCTCCATCACTCCTCATCGGTTGAGTTGAAGAAGGCCGGAGGATTGCAGGTTACGTCCGTGCGCACGTCACGGCATCCGGTCCGGCCCAATGGAGTACCGGCCGCGGTGTTCGACCCGGCCCCCGGGCGCGTACGCGGTAGGGCTCGTGTCCCGTGAGGCGGTCTGTCCAGAATCGCCCGCCCCCCTGGCTGCTCGCGCCACATCAGCAGCAGACCACAGACCGCCGCCAGCCCCCGCCAGCCCGCCAGCGCTGCCGGCGCCGCCAAGAGGGACATCCCCGCCGCACCTGCGACGCGACAGACTGTCACCAATCGGTCATGGACATGTCTTGAAACCGTTTCAGGGCCCTTTTCAAGATCATCTCGCTGATAGGTTCCCGTCTCGTCGGGTTCAAGATCATCTGCACCCGGCTGGACCATCGTTGAGGAGAAACAAGTGAATTCCGTAATTCGGGGGAAGAGCGCGGGCAAGCGTGCCGCTGCCGTGGCGGGCCTGCTGGTCGCCGCCACGCTCGGCGGCGCGGCTCTGGCGGCGCCGGCGTACGCCGACGACGTCTACGGCCACTGCACGGGCGAGGGCGTGCGCATCCGCGCCGCCGCGAGCACGTCCAGCTCGGTCGTCGGCCTCTGCTACAGCGACCACCGCCTGGCGCACCGTGACGTCTCGGGCGACGGTCAGTGGGACAAGGTCTACGACGTGAACACCGGCGTCTCCGGCTGGATCTCGCACGGATACTGGAGCTGGTAAACAGCAGCCGGGGGTCGCGGGGGGTCCCTACCCCGCGGCCCCCGGGGGCTTTCCTCCTGGGTGAGACGGCAGTCCCAGCACCAACGGACAGAGCTCAGGGCGGGACGTGAAGAAGCCGAGGACGACGCCCGGGCCGAACCTCCTCCTGGCTGCCGGCCGGCTCCACGAGAACCAGGTCCGAACGAATCCTGAAGGGTGACGGCGGAATCGTCACCCGTCCCCTCCAGGGACCGGCTCACTGGGCCGGCTCTGGGGGGCCGCGGGAACCGGTCCCCGGGACCGGGCGCCGCCGGGCGGGCTCAGCCGTTGACGAAGGTGAGGCTGGTCGCGTCGTAGCGGGTGCCCGCGACCTGCCCGGGCGGGGCGGCGGCCTCGATGGTGGCGAGGTCCTCGGCGGACAGCTCGACGGCCACGGCCGCGACGTTCTCCTCCAGGTACCGCTGCCGCCGGGTACCGGGGATCGGCACCACGTCCTCGCCCCGGTGCTGCACCCAGGCCAGGGCGAGCTGGCCGGCGGTGACTCCCTTCGCCGCGGCCAGCTCGTTCAGCTTCGCGACGATCGCCAGGTTCCGCTCGAGGTTGCCGTCGGCGAAACGCGGCTGGCCACGCCGCAAATCGGTCTCCGCCAGTCCCTCGACCGAACTGTATCGGCCCGTCAGAAAGCCGCGCCCCAGCGGTGAGAAGGGGACCAGGCCGATGCCCAGCTCACGGCAGACCGGGGCGATCTCCGCCTCCAGGTCGCGGGTCCACAGCGACCATTCGCTCTGCAACGCTGTGATCGGGTGCACCGCATGCGCCCGCCGGATGGTTCGCTCGCCGGCCTCGGACAGCCCCAGGTAGCGGACCTTCCCGGCCCTCACCAGCTCGGCCATGGCACCGACGGTCTCCTCGATCGGCACCCGCGGATCGACCCGGTGCTGGTAGTAGAGGTCGATGTGGTCGACCCCGAGCCGGCGCAGCGACGCCTCGCACGCCTGCCGCACATGGGCGGCGTCGCCGCGGACCCGGGTGGGCTCGCCCAGACGGTTCGCGAAGCCGAACTTCGTGGCCAGCACCACCTCGTCACGGCGCCCGGCGACCGCCCGTCCGATCAGCTCCTCGTTGTGCCCGGCACCGTAGAAGTCGGAGGTGTCCCAGAACGTCACCCCGAGCTCGAGAGCACGGTGCAACGTCGCGACCGACTGCGCATCGTCCGTGGCCCCGTAGCCGTGGCTCATGCCCATGCACCCCAGGCCCTGCGCGGAGACCACCAGATCGCCCAGGTACCGGGTAGGAACGTCGGTCATGCTGCAGCCTCCTGAACTCGTCATCATCTGCCCATGACGCTAGGTGCTGGAGCGCGCTCCAAGTCAAACGAGGTGCGAACGCCATCACCGGGGCCTGTGGTGCGGGGGGGACCTCTATGGGGTTCGTCAAGGAATCGAGCTGCGTTTGGGCGGCCTGCCGGGCAGTATGGCGGGATGCCGGATCTGCTGTGGGATGACGTCAGGAACTTCTTCGACCCTGACTTGATGGGTGCTCTGCCGGATGTGTCCGTGGCCGACACCTCGGTCGATGACTGGCAGGCGGTGTTCGACCTGGTCCGGTCGAGCGGATGGACATGGGAGTACGAGCAAGGCTGCATTCGGATGCCCCTGCCCTCGGCGCAGGAGGTGCTGTCACGGCCCACAGACGCGGACACGGCCCTGCTGAAGGTATGGCCCGTCGCAGATGTGCAGGTGAACTTCTGGCCGATGTCGGCCGGTGAGATCGACTTCGATGTCGACCTTCGGGAGCTGCAGGGCCAGGAAGGAGTGGACGTCCTGTGCGGCCTCCTCGGCACGATCGGGCGCCGGCTGGGCAGGCCCGTGCTGATGACTGGAGAAGGCGACTATGGGAACCCGGTGCTCGGGTTCGACCCCGGGGCCGATCGCGTGGTGCTGCTGGCGGATCCCCTCGGAGTTCAACTGACCGCCGCGGCAGGCCAGGGCTCGTAGAAGGTGCCGTCGCGGAGCACGACGAACAGGACGTCGACACGGCGTCTGGCCAGGCAGAGGTAGGCCGTCATCGAAGCCGACGATCATCTCCAGCTCGGTGATGGTCCCGTCGGTCAGCTCGGTCAGCTCGATGCCGCGCAAGCCAACCCCGGCCCCCGGCCCAACCGACGCGCCATAGGGTGCGAGGGTGGAAGAGATCCCCTGGTTCGAGTGCGACGACGAAGAGCTGGACCCCGCCCAGCGTGAGTTCGTCCACGTCCTCAGGGACCGCGCGCGGTCCTGGCCCGTCCAGCCGATCGACACCGTGCTGCTGCCCCCGGACCACACTCCATACGGCCGGCTACTGGCCTACCTGGACATCGATGACCCGCAGCGCAATCGCACCGTGCTGACGGTCGGAGCCCATTTCGACGGTGCCGGGGCCCGCGGCGACAAGCTCCACAACCAAGACTTCACCCTCCCCAGCAGCCCGTCCGCCTTGGCCCTTGAGGTCACCGGGAGCCCCCACGGCACAGCGATCCGGACAGCGGACTGGTTCGAGGCCATTCTCAGACGGCCCCTGGTCCGCTACGAGTGGCTCCACGCCGGGCAGACGTACGCGACCCGGTACCTCTACGCGGACACCGGCCTCGGCCTCAGCCAGGGCTACGTGACACGCCTCGCCCCGCCCGGACTGACCGACCGCCTGACCGCCGACGGGTTCGACCGCGGCGGCGGGTGGATCGACACCGCCGGCCTGGGCCAACCAGACCGCATCACGCACGTCAGAGGAACAGACGCTCCGCAGTGATCACGGGACAGCCCTGAGGCCGGAGGAAGACCGGACGATTCACGGCAGGCAGCGCGACCCAACGCCGGACAAGGCTGCCAGGCGGTATCGGTGGCAACGGAGTGAACGTGCTGCCCTGGCGGGTGGGTGGGACGAGCACGGGCCCAGGCAGGCGCCAAGCGCTCAGCAAAGAGCGCAGGCCGACAAGGAGGGACAGATGATCAAGGTAAAGGTAGAGCCGACTCACTCCCTTCAATTCGTAGACGTGGGGGCGCAACAGCGCCTACGAATCGCAGGGCAATCAGACGCGCCTGTGCAGGCAGGGTAATCGCGGTCTGGTAGATCAGGCCGGGTGAACTCATTCTTCTCTTCGCGCCGATGGTTCCTGTCGATGGCGGCCGGTGCTGCGGGAGTACTGCCGGGGACCGGGAAAGCGGCTGCCCATCAGCCGTGGGACGGACAGGAGCCGGACGGGCAGGAGCCGAACGGGCAGGAGCGGAGCGGGCCATGGCCACCAGGGCTGAAAGCGGCGACGGCACGGGCCATGCCCCAGGCAGTGACGTGCGCGCGCACAGCACGCTGGCCGTTCGGGGCGGTACTGGTCAACGTGAACAGTGGCGAGTTAGTAGCCAGAGCCGCCAACAGTGTGGAGAGCGGGGACGCCACCGCCCACGCGGAAGTCAACCTGCTACGAGCCGCCGCCACCAGGGGCCTGCGGATGCCGGAGCACGCGGTGGTCAGTACAGCCGAACCGTGCCCGATGTGCGCGGGCGCCCTGCTGTGGGCGGGCGTTCGTGCCGTGGCCTTCGGCACGTCCAACGCCCGCCTCACAGCTCTCGGGCTCCCGCAGATCAACATGCCCTTCACCTCGATCGCCCGCCACTCCTCACTGGGCCCGCCGCCCGCCGTGGCAGGCGGCGTCCGCACCGACCTCACCGACCCCCTCTACGAGGAAATGGCCCGGCGATACCGGTAGGAGACAAGCACACGGTAGGACCGGTGCCCGGGCGAGGGCGGGAGGGAGCGCGCCGGGGGGCCGGGGGGCTCGGGGTTGACGTCAGGCACGATGACCACCAATCCCCCTCTCCCCCTCCCCCGGCCGGCCGTCACCCCGGCTGCGACACCGACACCGACACCGGCACCGGCACCGATGCCCGCACCTTGTGCAGATGCACCACGACGTCGAAGGTACGGCCCAGCGCGAGCGGCGCCGTCGGCTGGTTGGGGTAGCGCCCGGGGATGACGAACGTCGGGCGCGCCGTGTTCAGCCACTCGCCCAGAAGCCGGTCGCGGGCCGCCGTGCGCAGGTCGATGTAGAAGTCGCGGTAGCGCACCTGGTCGAGGGTGTGCTCATTGCTGCCGGGCGCCGCCGGGCCGACGCTGAACACTCCTACCCCGCCGGTCGCCGTCCGGGCGCGGTAGTCACCCCCGTGGAGGGAAGTGCCCACGGCGACGTACTCACGGCCCACGAGCTCACGCAGGACCCCGCCCATCGCAACCGGGTAGAAGGCGGGCATCGGCGATTCGTAGGCGATGTGCCCGTTGTGGGCCGACACGACGACCCGGTCACCGGTCTGCCGCTGCCACCACACGGCGAACTCGGCCATGGTCCGGGAACGG
Organism: Streptomyces griseocarneus; assembly: GCF_014655595.1. Taxonomy (GTDB): domain Bacteria; phylum Actinomycetota; class Actinomycetes; order Streptomycetales; family Streptomycetaceae; genus Streptomyces; species Streptomyces griseocarneus. The sequence goes on from NZ_BNBL01000011.1 coordinate 43,642, forward strand.
TGGCGGTTCACGGCCGTGGCCTGGGCCGGGTCGTCGGTGTCGAAGGCGAAGGACCTGGCCATCTCGGCCAGGACCCGGGCCTCCTGGAGCACCCAGGGATCCCGCTTGCCGGCGCCCGCCAGCAGCCGGTGTGCGGCATCGGCGTCCTGCGCGATCGCCTTCCGCTCGGCGAGCGGGAGCGCGCTGTACGCCGCCAGCCGCGCACCGACCCCCGCCGGCAGAGCACGCAGGGCGGCATACCGCCGGCTCAGCTCGGGCACGAGCGCGGACGCGTTGCGCCCCGCCCAGGAGAGGATCCGCTCGTACTGCTCGGGTCCGGCATCGGAGAAGTCCAGGCCCACGATCCGGACCGGGCGGGGACTGGTGCGGTTGTGCTCCCGCACCCAGCTGAACAGGTTCAGCAATTGCTCCGTGTTCAACAGGGAGTACGCGTCCTGGAGCTCCTCCCGCATGATCTGCCGCAGGTCGCCCTCGCCGGTACGAACGCAGGCGTCGATCCGGGCCGCCGCCGACCAGGTCATCTCCGTGGCGAACGCGGAGAACCCCTCCCGCTTCACCAGCTCCCTCAACAACCGGTCCTTGAGAGTGAACAGTTCCCTCGAGCCGTGCGAGGCCTCGCCGACCCCGACGATCGCCGCGCCCCGGGTCATCGAGGCGAACGCGGCGAGATCACCTCCCGGCCCGCCGGGCTCGGCGGTACGCAACGGATGGGCGCACCGCTCCAGCCCGGCCACCACAGCAACGTCCGGGCCCGACGAGGGACCGGGCGCGGGGGAACGACCCGCGGCGGGGGAACGGCCGGACCGCGGCCCGGCCGCTGCCGCGGTAGCAACGGACGGGGCCGCGAGGGCCGCCAGAGCGAGCGTCAGCGTCATGGAACGGCGTGATAATGCATGCGTCATACAGGAATTTATACAGGGCGCCGATCATTCACGGGCCGGGAGGGAAACGACGTCCTACCGAACGCCGGCGAGGCGCCCCTTGGGCACGCACCACCGTCGGGCCGGGCGCCGGTCTGAATCGCCCACCAATCAAGCACGCGAGGGGGGCCGTTCGCATCGTCCAGAGGTTCCGCCCGACACCTGAGACCTGACACCCTTTGCCGGCGCCGTCGACGAAGGCGCGTCAGTGGTGGTGGCCGTGCCGGCCGAGAGTCTTCACGGGGGTCGCGCCGGGGCGGGTCCACTGCGGCACGGGCCGGCTGGTCGGGCCCCAGGTGGCGTTCCCATCCGCGTCCGAGCGCCAGTACCAGCAGGCCTGGCGGCCCTCGGCCGGGTACCCCTCGCGGACATCGCCGATCACGGGCCAGCCGTCGGGGTTGTCCTCCCACGCTTCGCCGCGGCCGTAGGGCGTCATGTCGAGCAGGCCGAAGGACCCGTTGACCGCCTCGTTGCCACGGCCCGTCGTGGAGTACGTGAGGAACACGCGATCGCCGTCCCGCAGGAAACAGACGAGGTGCCCCATTTCACCGCCGACCGGCGCCTCCACGCCCCGCACCGAGTACCAGGGCTGGGTGTAACCCATGAACTCGACGTAGGGAGCCACCTCCTCCCACGGACCCGAGGTCAGGACGGCGAACGAGACGCCCCGGGCGTTGAGGTAGACGGCGTCCTTCACGTGCCAGGCCGTGGTGGTGCAACCCTCGCACTGCCCCTGGTGCGGCGCGCCGTCGTACCACATGTGTTGGTAGACCACGAGCTCGTCGCGCCCCTGGAACAGGTCGAGGAACGGGACCGGCCCGTCGGGTCCGACGACCTCGACCGTCCCGTCGAGCTCGACCATCGGCAGCCGCCGCCGGGCCGCGGCGATCGCGTCACCCTGATGGGTGTGCGCCTTCTCGCGGACCAGCAGCTCCTCGCGCGCCGCCTGCCAGGTGGCCAGGTCGACGACCGGCGGCTTGCCGGGGAGGTTGCTGCTCGCGTTGCCGGGCGTGGTCGTCATGGCGTCCTCCGTGGTGTCTCGTGCCAGGCAGCGTCGTACCACGTCCTACGACGCTCACCGGAACAGACTCGCGGCCCGGCCGGAACTCATCGCAGCAGGGGGCGCCCCAGCGATCTGTCCGATGCCCGCTGGGCGCTGACCGAGCCGGTGCCGGCCGCCTGGCGGGCCGAGCGCCGGCGCCATGCGCTGGACATCGGGCGCCCGCCCGAACACGACCTGCGCGAGATCACGAACGCGATCTTCCCCGAGCCGTGCGCAGCCTCTTGCAGCCGGAACCGGACGGGTGTTCGCTGGAGCGAGGAGAACCGCGCGTCGAAGGAGGACAGCCGGCCATGACCCGTTACGAGCCCGCCCCGGCGAACAGCGCCGATTGCACATGCGGACCGGGCTGCTCTTGTGGATGCCAGTCGGGCAGCCCTTGTCAGTGCAGCGGATGACGGAGACCCGGGTGCAGACGTAGGGCACCCGGATGGCATGAGGCCGGTCGGCCAGGTGTCGACCGGCCCTTCGTGTGCGTGACGCCAACGCGCGAGCGTCACTGCACCCGGTGGCCCTCGAACGGTGCTGCCCGGCGCTCGTGACCGGTGATCGGGGGCAAGTGGGGGGCGTGGTGGACCAGTCGGGCGGAGTTCCCGACGACCGCGATGCTGCTGGTGTTGTGGAGCAGGGCCGCCAGGACCGGGTTCATCGTTCCGCCGGCGCCCGCGAGGAGTCCGATCAGGTTGACTCCGATGGCGAGTCCGTAGTTCTGGCGGACGACGCGCAGGGTGTGGCGGCTGAGTTCGACGACGGCGGCCACCTGACGCAGGTCGTTGCCGGCCAGGGCGATGTCGGCGGTCTCCAGCGCCACGTGGGAGGAGTGCTCGCCCATGGCGATGCCGACGTCGGCCAGGGCGAGGGCGGGGGCGTCGTTCGTCCCGTCGCCGACCATCGCGACCGTGTGCCCCTCGGCCCGGAGGTCGCGGATGAGCTGGAGTTTGCCCTCGGGGAGGGCGTGGGCGTGCACTTCGGTGATGCCGAGGGCGTCGGCGACGACCTGGGCGGTCTCGGGCGCGTCGCCGGTCAGCAGGATCAGCCGCGAGACGCCGAGGTCCCGCAGCTGCCGGATGACGGTCTCGGCGCCGTCCCGTACGGCGTCCGATACGCCGAGCATGCCGATGAGGTCCTCGTCGCGGGCCAGGCAGATGACGGTCTCGCCGCCGCTGCGCAGGCGTTCGGTCCAGCCCTGGGCGTTCTCGGTGAGCTCCACGCCGTGCCGGCGCAGGAGGGCGGGGCTGCCCACCAGCAGGCGGGTGCCGTCGAGTTCGGCGCGCATGCCCATGCCGAGGACGACCTCGCAGGCCTGGTGGATGGGGATGTGGAGCCGCTCCTCCTCGGTGCGGGCCACGATGGCCTGGGCCAGGGGGTGCAGGGCGTGCAGCTCGCCGGAGGCGGCCAGGCTCAGGACCTCGTCGGCGGTGAACCTGTCGCTGAGGGTCACCACGCTGGTGACCAGCGGTCGTCCGAAGGTGAGGGTGCCGGTCTTGTCGAAGACGACGGTGGTCACCCGCCCGATGCCCTCGAGGTGGGTGCCGCCTTTGATGAGGGTGCCGCGGCGCGCCCCGTTGCCGATGGCGGCGCTGATGGCGGTGGGGGTGGCCAGGCCGGCCGCGCACGGGCAGGCGATGAGCAGCATGGTCATCGCGCGGCGCGCGTCCCGGGTGACGGCGTAGGTGAGTGCGGCCAGGGCGAAGGAGACGGGGACGAACCGCCGGGTGAAGCGGGCGGCCACGGTCTGGATCGGCGCCCGGTCCGTCTGGGCCTCCTCGACCCGGGTGATGATCCGCCCCACGGTGGTGTCCCGCCCGACCGAGGCCGCGCGGACGGTGAGCGAACCGGAGGTGAGGATCGTGCCGGCGTAGACGTGGGAGCCGGTGCGGGCGTAGACGGGCAGCGCCTCGCCGGTGACGGCCGCCTGGTCCACGAGCGCTTCCCCGGCGACGGCGTGCCCGTCCACGGGGATGCGGTGATGCTCGTACACGGCGACCTCGTCCCCCGGCTCGACGTCCGCGAGCGCCACCTCGACCTCGACGCCGTCCCGCACGAGCCAGACGCGTTCCTCGCCGATGGTGAGCAGTTCCTCGATGGCGCGCCGCGTGCGTCGCAGGGTCAGGGTCTGGAGGAACTCGCCGATGTTGAGCAGCCACAGCACCGTGAGGGCGACGACGTTCTCGCGCAGGACGAGCGAGATGAGCGTGGCCGCGGTGACCAGGGTGTCGGTGCCGGGGGAGCTGCCGCCCCGGAGCGAGCGCAGGGCGCCGCGGAAGAAGGGCAGCCCGGTGAAGATCGTGACGGTGGCGGCGAACCCGGAGGAGCCGAAGGCCAGGCGCGGCCGGCGCAGCAGGCGGCGCAGCGCGATGAGCGCGAGCACCGCGCCGCCGACGACCAGCCGGGCGACCTCACCGGTGGAGGAGTCGGGCAGGGAGCGGGTGGCCTTGACCGGCGCCGAAGCAGGTGGCGCCTCCTCCAGTGCCGCGACGAGCCGTGCGACGTCCAGGTCGTCCTGCGCGATCCAGATGACGACGCTTCCGGTGCGGGGGAAGACCCGCAGGGCACGGAAGCCGGGTACGCCCGCCATCCGCTCGTCCACCTGACCGGCGCTGCCGGGGCGGGCCCGCAGCCATGGCACCGTCAGCCGGGCGCGGCCTGCCGCCACGGAACGTACGATCACACCGGACATGATCAGTGCTCGTGTCCGTGGTCGTGGTCCTCGGTGCCGACCGCGGACGGCGGCGGCGCCTCTTCGCCCAGCGTGGTGCGGGCCTCGGCGAGCATGTCCCCGGCCTTCAGCCGCGCTTCCTCGGCGGCGGAGGCAAGCCACCGGCCGGCCACGATGCCGCCGGCGAGGCTTCCCACGAGCGCCTTTCTGGCGGCGGGCTTCGCCTCCGGGAGGCGTTTGGAGGCTCCTTGGATGATCAGTCCGCCCACCACCCCGGAGACGGCGTAGTGCGCGAGACGGCCGGCTGCGGCGCCGGCGAGAGCGACGGGGTGCATGGAGCGCTCCTTCCGTACCTGCCGGGACGGGGCTGTTCGGAGTCTCGTATCCAGTGTGCGCCTGATCAACGGACGAGGCATACAAGGTGTACGGGATGTACGGGCCTCGGCACCGGCAGCCGCTCCGGCTCCGTGGCGCGTCAGGCCCCGGCGGTCCGGCGCGCGCCCGCCAGGCGGCAGCCGAGGTAGATCGCGAAGGAGATCGTCGTGACGTACGGGCTGACCGGCAGCGTGCTGCCGAGGGCGAGCAGGAGACCGCCCTCCATCGACACCAGCGCGAAAGTGACGCTGAGCAGCGGCAGCACCACGGGCGACGCCGTCAGGCGCGCGGCGGCGGCCGCCGGGGTGACGAGGAGCGAGAGGACCAGCAGCGCTCCGACGATCTGTACGCACAGCGCCACGGCGAGGCCGAGGACGAGCATGAACGCCAGGGACAGGGCCCGCACCGGCACGCCCCGGGCCGCGGCCACCTCCGGATCGGCGCTGGCGAAAGTCAGCGGCCTCCACATGATCGCGAGAACGACGAGTACCACGGCGGACGTGCCGACGAGCCATGCCGTCTGCGGGGTGGCGACGGCGACGATCTGGCCGGTCAGGACGCCGAACTTGTTCGCCGCACGGCCTTTGTAAAGCGACAGGAACAGCACACCCAGGCCGAGGCCGAAGGGCATGATGATGCCGATGACCGCATTGCGGTCGCGCGCCCGCACCCCCAGGGCGCCGATGGTTCCCGCGGCCACGAGTGAGCCGACGATGGACCCGGCCACGATGTTCATCCCCAGGAACAGCGCGGCCGACGCGCCCGCGAAGGACAGTTCGCTGATGCCGTGCACGGCGAACGGCAGGTCCCGCATGACGACGAAGACCCCGGCCAGCCCGCCGACCAGCCCGAGCAGGGCGCCGGCGAGCAGCGCGTCCTGGGCGAGCGCGAGCAGTTCGCCGTAGTGGTCGAAGCCGAAGATCTGCCCCAGGATGCCGATGTCGTGCTCCCCGTCGGCGAGCACGCGACCGACCGAGCAGCCTCCGGGACGGACGCTGCCGGTCACGGCGGCGCACCGTTGCTCGGCCCGCCGCCGTCCGGCCTGTCGTTGTCCGGGCCACCCGCATGGTTGTGCACGGTGCTCTCGTCCGGGGCTCCGGCGACGACGATCCGGTCCCTCACCCGCACCACGTCGACGCGGGTGCCGTACAGCCGGGACAGGGACGCCGAGGTCATCACCTCGTCCGGCGGGCCGATGCGGAATCCTCCCCGGGCCAGGTACAGCACCCGGTCCACCATGCTCAACACGGGGTTGATCTCGTGCGTCACGAACACCACCGCGGTGCCGGCGGAGCGGCGCCGCCGGTCCACCAGCGCGGTGACCGACCGCTGGTGGTGCAGGTCCAGGGAGAGCAGCGGCTCGTCGCACAGCAGGATCCGCGGGTCGGTGGCAAGGGCCTGGGCGATCCGCACGCACTGCAGCTCACCGCCGGAGAGACTGCCGAGCGGTACGTCCGCGTACACCGTCGCCCCGACCACCTCCAGCAGCTCGTTCACCCGGCTGCGGGTGGCGGCGGAGGCGGGCCGGGGGCCCCAGCGGTGGCCGTCCAGACCGAGCCGCACCAGGTCACGTGCCCGCAGCGCCGTGACGGCGGGCAGGGTCTTGTGCTGCGGTACGTAGCCGATGCGCTTGCTGCCGTTGTGCGGGGGCCCGCCGAGCACAGTCACCGAGCCCGCGGTGAGGGGCTGCCGGCCCAGGAGGACCCTCAGCAGGCTGGTCTTGCCGGAGCCGTTCGGGCCCAGCACCGCGAGGAACTCCCCGGGCCGCACGTCGAAGGTCAGGCCGCGCCACAGCGCCTTCCCGTCGTAGGCGAGTTCGGCGCCGCGCAGGCTGACCACCGGCTCGGGGGATCCGTCGCGGCCCGTCACGAGTCCAGGGCCTTCCTGAGCGCCTCGACGGTGTTCTGCATCCAGCTGATGTAGTCCTGGCCGCGGGGCAGGGTCTCGGTCACCGGGACCACCGGGATGCCGTTGTCCCGCGCGGTCCGCTCGGCCTTCTGCGTCGGCGGCCCGGCCGTCTGCTCGTTGACGACCAGCGCCTCCACGCGCTTTCCGGTGAGCAGCCCGAGCATCTGCCGCATGGCGCTCGGGGAGACCTCGCTGCCCTCCTCGACGGCCTCGCTGAACTCCGCCGGTGTGCTGTTCCGCAGCCCGCACGCCTCGGTCAGGTGGAGCGGCACCGGCTCGGTGACCGCCACGGCGGCGCCCCGGTGCTCCGCCTTGATACGGGCCTGCGCGGCGCGCAGGGGCGCCAGCTTGTCGTTGAAGGCCCTGGCGTTCCTCCGGAAGAGGTCACCGTCGCCGGGCGAGGCCTTCGCGAGGGCGTCGGCGACGCGGTCGGCGAGCCGGCCGGCCGTCGTGAGGTCGTACCAGACGTGCTCGTTGAGCTCGCCGCCCGCCGGGGCCGTTTTCCCCGAGACCTGTACGGCGTTGATGACCTCGGCCGACGGGTTCTTCGCGGTGCGGAGCATCTTGCCGACGAAGTCGTCGTAGCCGCCGCCGTTCTCGATCACGACGCGCGCCCTGGAGAGCGCCAGCTGGTTACGGGCGTCGGCTTCATAGGAGTGCGGGTCCTGGGCGGGGTCGTCGATGAGCGAGACGACATCGGCCTTGTCGCCCCCGACCTGCCGCGCGATGTCGCCGTACACGTTCGTGGACGCCACGACCCGCACGGCGGACGCCGGGGCGGTGCCGCCCGTGCCGCCGGTGGGTCCGGGGCCGGTCCCCGCCCCGTCGCCGCAGCCGGAGGCCGCCGCCGTGCACAGCACGGCGAGGAGGACCGGTCCAGGGGCCCGCATCCGCATACGCGTCCTCCGGGAACAGAGGAAACCGGAACGGTTATCACCTCATTGTCCCCGCGCGGCCGCGTGCCTTCCAGCGGAGGCTCGGGAACCGTGGGAGATGAGTTGGTAATGGGATCCATTTTCATATAGCGTCGGGGTCTGCACCGACCGGAGAGGACCCCGAACCCATGGCCGTACCCAAGCGGAAGATGTCCCGCAGCAACACCCGCCACCGCCGCGCCCAGTGGAAGGCGGTCACACCGCAGCTCGTGCCGGTCACCGTCGACGGCGTCGCCCATCTGGTGCCGCAGCGCCTGGTCAAGGCCTACGAGCGCGGTCTGCTCCACCCCGAAGGCTGACGGGCATGCGCGGACGACTGCCCGTCACCGTCCTGTCCGGCTTCCTCGGAGCGGGCAAGACCACCCTGCTCAACCACGTGCTGAGCAACCGCGAGGGCCTGCGCGTCGCGGTCATCGTCAACGACATGAGCGAGATCAACATCGACGCCGCCCTCGTGCGCGGCGGCGAGGCCGCCCTGTCGCGGACCGAGGAGCGCCTGGTCGAGATGACCAACGGGTGCATCTGTTGCACCCTGCGCGACGACCTGCTGGAGGAGGTCGACCGCCTCGCCCGCGAGGACCGCTTCGACCACCTCCTCATCGAGTCCAGCGGAATCTCCGAACCGATGCCCGTGGCGGCGACCTTCGCCTTCCCCCGCGACGACGGCGCCACCCTCGGCGACCTGGCGCGCCTGGACACCATGGTGACGGTCGTCGACGCCGCCAACTTCCTGCCGGAACTGGAAGGAGGTGACGGGCTCGCCGAGCGCGGGCTCGACCAGTACGAGGACGACGAACGCACCGTCAGCGACCTGCTGATGGACCAGATCGAATTCGCCGACGTCATCGTGCTCAACAAACTCGACCTCGTCGACGCGGAGAGCGCCGAACGGCTGCGGGCCGCCCTCGCCCGGCTCAACCCGCCGGCCCGCATCGTGGGTGCCACCCGCGGGCGCGTGGCACTCGGCGACGTGCTCGGGACCGGGCTGTTCGACCTGGAGCGCGCGCAGCAGGCTCCAGGCTGGGTCATGGAACTCAACGGGGACCACGTCCCGGAGACCGAGGAGTACGGGATCTCCAGCACGGTCTTCCGCTCCGACACCCCGTTCCACCCGGGCCGCCTGTGGGAGTTCGTCACCGAAGGCCTCGACAGCGGGGCCTACGGCCGGATCCTGCGTTCCAAGGGCTTCTTCTGGCTGGCCAGCCGCCCCCGGGTGACGGGCCTGTGGTCGCAGGCCGGCTCCGTCGCCCGCTTCGAACCCTCCGGAGCACGGGACGCGGACAGCGCGCAGGGTCAGGAACTGGTCTTCATCGGCACCGGCCTGCGCGCCGGGGAACTTCGGACCGCCCTGGCGGGCTGTCTCATGCAGGACGGCGAAAACCTCCCGGCCGCCGACCCGTTCCCCGCGTGGGACACCTACGGCATCGACGACTCCTGCGAGCACGAGCACCCCGCACTCGTACTACAGGACTGAGGCCCCCGGGCCGGGCAGTGGTCGCAGCCACGGCACTGCCCGGCCCGGTACATCCCGCTCGGCGACACCGGTGCCGGTGCTGACCGGGAACTGCCGGCGCCTTGGGCCAGGCGGCGGTGGAGCCTGAGCCACCATAGGTCCGCTCGACTGTCCAGCATTTCGATATCGGGATGAATCCCCAGGTCCCGGCGGGCAGTGATTTCCGTGTCGATGCCGAGGGGTGGCAGCGTGCTCGACGAAGTGCTGGCGGTAGCCGCCGTCAACCCAGACCTTGCGGATGCCGGGGTGGGTGGCGGCGACCCGAGCAGCCGGGTGCCGGCCACGGAGTCCTGGACGCTGGCCGCGGTGACCAGCACCGCGAGCAGGAGGCCAAGTGTGTCAGTCACGATGCTCCGCTTGCGGCCCACGATCTTCTTGCCGGGCGGCCAATGTCCAGCGCATGGCGCCGGCGCTCGGCCCGCCAGGCGGCCGGCACCGGCTTGATCAGCGCCCAGCGGGCATCGGACAGATGGCTGGGATAGGAGCGACGCGCGGCCATGAGCTGGGCGTACTACTGGCGGGCGCGTGTGTCCAGCAGAAGCGCGGCTGAGGGTGCGATCCCCAGCAGGATCGTCGATGGCCGGGGGCCTGAGGAGAAATGCTCAGGCCCCCGGATCAGTGCATCAGTAAGGGCTGTTAGAAGAGGTCACGGTACTGGTTGAAGTCAGTGCCGATCTTGACCCGGGACTTGTACGGCGAGGAGGCCTTGCCCGTGCCCTTGTACAGCCAGAGGTTGCCCTTGGGGTCGCGGGCGAGCAGGTCGCTGCGGCCGTCGCCGTCGACATCACCCGTGGCCACCAGCTTGTTGAACTGGTTCCAGGCACTACCGACCCGGGTGCGGGAGGCGAACGGCTTCCGCGGATCGCCCGTGCCCTTGTACAGCCAGAGGACACCCTGCTTGTCGCGGGCGACGATGTCCGGCTTGCTGTCACCGCTCAGGTCGCCGAGGCCGGTGATCTGGGTGTACTGGTTCCAGCCGGGGCCGACCTTGACGCGGGGCGCCAGCGAACCGTCCGCCTTGGTCTGGAAGCGCCACAGGACGCCCTGCTTGTCGCGGGCCAGCAGGTCGGGGTGGGTGGCGCCGCCCAGGGTGCCGGGCGACATGATGCTGTCGTACCCGCCCCAGCCGGTGGCCACCCGCTTGAGCTTCCCGCCACGCCACAGGTTCAGCGTGCCGTCGTCCATGACGTGGTACGCGCCGTCCTGGTAACCCGTCAGGTCAGGGTCGACCGACACCCCGTACTTGAGGTGCGGCCATACGTAGGCGCCCGAACGGGCTTCGAAGCCGCCCTTCCCGTCGGGCATGTAGGCGTACATCTGGCCCGACGGCAGGATGCCGGACAGGAAGAAGAACGGCGCGGCGGGCGTCGGCTTGTGCTGCCCGGCCGCGGCGGCGCTCCGGGAGATGCTCTTCTTCGGCCCGGACGCCGCAGGGGCGTCGGTGCCGGAGGTGCCGGCGGCCGCAGCGGTGCCGGCGGTGCCGCCGACCAGCGTGACGGCGATCGCCGAAGTGACGAGACGCGACAGGGTGCGCCCTCGTCGGGAGGACTGGGTCACGTATGACTCCATGAGTTGTGCTGAATCAAGTCAGGGCACCCCCATGTATCGGGAGCGCCCGCATCATTGTCCGGATCTTTGCACGTGTGTCCCAGTGGTTTTGCGGTGGGGGGTCCTGGAATGAGTAATTCCGCGTGGCGGGCGAAGCGGAAGGACCGTAACCCCATGTGCGGGTTGCGGCCCTTGGCCTCTGGCGAGCAGGCGCGCCCGAGCTCAGCGCGCCTGCGGCAGCCGCGGCCCAGGGGCAAGTGGCCGCCTCCCTCGCGGCCGGCCACCCGCCGCACCGGACGGCCAGGCCGCGCTCGGTAAGTCGTTTGCAAGGTCGTGGTCGCGACGATTGGGCCGTCTCTTTTGGATCTTGCCTAGTCGGCGGCGTTCCGCTCTGCCTGCACCCAGGTCAGCTGCATGTCGCTCAGTGGGGGGTCGAACCCTGCCGGGAACAGCAGCATCTCCGGCTGCGGCCACATGTTCTCCGGCCCGTGCTCGTCGCAGTGCAGGGCGATGAGATGCGGCCCTTCCCCGCAGCCCTCGTGCCAGTAGGGGCGGTCGTGCGCTTGGCAGAAGTACCCGAACCGCCAGCAGTCATCTTCTTCAGTCGGCTCGTAGAAGCTGGGATCGCGAATGATCGTGGTCACCGGCTCCTGCCGGTTGAACCGGGGGATGGGCCGGGGGTCACACCACAGCAGTCGGGGAGGTATCACGCTCCCATCCTGCCCCGGGGCCGACCTGTTCGGATCATTGGGTCGTTGGTCCGGTTATGTCGTTGACTGATGCGCAGTGGTCGCGGATTGAGCCGCTGCTTCCGGGCCGGACTCCGCGACGTGGTGGGCGGTGGCGTGATCACCGGCAGGTTGTCGAGGCGATCGCGTGGAGTACCGCACGGGTTCTCCGTGGGAGGACGTGCCCTCCGGCTTCCTGGCGTCCCGGACTCCATGCAGGCGTTCGCGCCAGGCGACGACACCATCGCGCTGGAGACGGCCACAGCCGTCCGGTCGGCCTCGCAGGCCCGTCGACCGGCTGCGTTCACAAGGTGCCGGGGGGACGTGGGCTCAGCGCGGGGGGGGGCTCTGCGTGAGCACGGAACTTGTCACCTGACAGCTGCCCCGACGCTGCCCTCCGAGGCGGCGTGAGCAGGATTGCTGTCACCGAAGGTGCATCGTTCTTGTCACCTTGAGATCGTTTGTGGTCTTGACCCTCGACACAGACAGCCCGGAGGAGACGAGTTGATCACGGAGTACCAGCAGAAGCTGCGCGAGTGCTACATCGCCGCCGCCGTCATGCCGGCCCCGAGGCCGTGGCAGCCGGTGCTGGACCACAGGACCCCCATCGGGGGTCTGCTCGGCATTGGCTTCGCCGTCCATCCCGACAGCGGGCACGACCTCGTCATGGTCGTGTCCAGTGACGGCCATGGACTCTTCGACGCGGTCACCGGCGAGAAGGTCGCCCGCGACCGGGACCCGGACCCCGACACCAGCACTCCGGACGCGTCGCCGGAGCTCACCTGCCCCGGGCTCGGCCCGATCGAGGGCACGCCGGTACGTATCGCCGGGCTCTTCGGCGGCGGCCTGCACACCACCACACCAGACGGCTGGACCCTGGACGTCGTCAGCCCCGAGTGGCCCCACGACCGCGTCATCCTCTCCGCCGACGGCGGGTCCCACAAAGGCCCGGCGGGAGGAACGTGGTGGCACATCTTCCACTCCGAGCACTCAGAACTCCGCGCAGCCGGGTTCTCTCCCTCCGGCCTGACCCTGGCGGTCGCCACCAGCAGCGACCTCACCCTCTGGACCCGACCTGAGCTCCACTTTGACGACTGAGCGGACAGCAGTACAGCGGGACAGCGGGACAGCAGACGAAAGGGCGACAGATGGACCGGGCAGAACTCGCCGGGATGCTGGGAGGCCAGACCAGGGCCTGCGAACCCGCCAGAGCGGCGCTTCTCGACGGAGGCGAGTTCGTCGTATGGGACGGCAGCGTTCCCAGCCGGCAGCTTGTCGACGTCTACGCGGCTCGCCTCCGACGGGCGAGGAGGCGAGGCACTGAGACTCTCGCCTTGCCATCCACCGTCGACATCCTCACCCGACTCGAAGCCGTTCAGGTCAGGATCGGCTGCATCTTCTCACCGGACCGGACGTGGGCCTTCATGCTCTTTCTCGCCGACGACGCCGGCGCAATCCTCGCCTGCACTGGAGTCCGACGAGCTGAGCGGTGACAGTTGTCCTGCTGTCCTGCTCAAGTGACAACCATCTTGCTCAGGCACAGTAACCCCCCATGGCGTGACTCGCCGCGTGCCATCACGACGGAACGCATCGACTGCACCGCCGAAGCAACTATCTGAGTGTTCCCGACACTCGACGACATCGATTCCCTCTGGAAGGGCGCACTCTCGGCCCCGAGCGGCAAGCGCTCTCGCAACTCACCCGCAAAGCCCACCGCGCCTCCTTCCCAAGCGGAGAAGGACTGACGGGCAATGTCGGCTGCGAAGGCTCAGTGCCCAGACCGGCCGACTCCGGCCTTCCGTTTCGAGGAGGCGATCCAGAGCGAAAGAAGGCCGGTCACGACCAGGCTCCCGATCATGACCATGCCCACGCCGATCGCGAAGAGCCCGCTCGAGTCGTCCGACCAGTCGTAGGAGGCGGCAACGGTCAGCCCGGTGGTGGTGCCGAGCACCGCGGCCGCGACGGCCTGCCGGGAAGCTGCCCAGTACACCAGTGCCAGCAGCGTCACCCCGAGCCCGATCACCTGCCACGCCTCGTAGGGGCCGGTCGTCGAACCGTCAGGGTGCACGTCGCGGTGCTGGTCCCAGCCCAGCCAGGCAGCCCACACCGCCATCGTCACGCCGGCCAGCACCAGGGTCGCCAGCAGTTGGAGAACAGGTTTCTGCAGTACTTTGCCCATGGCCCCAGTGTCCGGGCTCACCCGAACACTCATCAGAGCGCAGGTACTCAACTCCGCCCAAGTAAAAACGCCTTTCAGGGGTCGCGGGCAAGCCGACCGCCAAGTCGGCATCGTGCTCTCGGATGCGCCGCCAGGTGCTTGGGCACGGGCGGAAGGGTCTGGCCGCCGGCATCCGCCGTGCGTCAAGGTCGACGGGGAGCCATGGAGGTGTGGGTGGGTGGGTCGGTGTGACTCAGCCCCTTAATTGGCCAGTTGGCGGTTTGCTTGGCCGGTCCGCGCATTCTAGGTGGCCGGCACATTCCGGGGCGGGGCAGAGTTGGTCTTCGTACACTGACGGGCATGGCATGCCGCATCAGTGAACTCGTCATCGATGCCGCCGACCCCGACCGGCTCGCCGCATTCTGGAGTGAGGTCCTCGGCTACGTCGAACTCGGCCGGGAGGGCGACGGAAGCATCGAGATCGGGCCGCCCGACGCCGGCTTCGGCGGCCCGCAGCCCACCCTCGTCCTCAGCCCCAGCAGCGAACCGCGGACCGGGAAGCTCCGGCTGCACATCGACGTCAACGCCACCGACCGCGACCAGGACGCCGAGCTGGAGCGGTTGCTGGCTCTGGGAGCCAGGCCCGTCGACGTCGGCCAGACGGGCACCGAGAACTGGCACGTCCTGGCCGACCCGGAAGGCAACGAATTCTGCCTCCTGCACGCCCGGCTCCGGCCCCTCACTTAATTCGAGCGGGGCCTGAGCAGGTCCTCGACAAGGGTGTCCACCAGACCGCGGGAAATGCTCGATCCCGTCAGGGCGCAGTAGACGATCGGGCCGACAAGGGCGTCGACCGTGGCGTCGGGGCCGAGTCCGGGCGAGACCTCACCGGCCTCGATTGCGCGCGCGACCATGTCTCGTTCCTGGTCACGACGTGGACCGAGATAGCGCTTGTGGAAGCTCTTGGCCGTGTCGGGATCGTGCTGCGCCTGGGCGATGAGCGCGAGCAGGACCTTGCCGGCAGGGTCGTCGGCGAGAAAACGAGCGAAGTCACGGAGGTAGCCGCGGATGCTCTCCGCCGTGGGCTTCTCCACCGGAACGGGAAGGCGTTTGTCGCTGTCCTCGACGAGCGTGTCGAGGAGGATCTCGACCTTCGAGGGCCACCAGCGGTAGATCGTCTGCTTCGCGACGCCGGCGCGACGCGCGATCGCCTCGATGGTCAGAGCGCCGAAGCCGTGCTCGACGAGCAGATCGTCAGCGGCATGAAGCACAGCGAGGCGTGCGGCCTCGTCGCGCCGGCTGCCGGAGCGCGGCCTGCGGGGCTGAGGGCTGGCTGCGGGCATGCGGAACACCCTACCCGTCAGCAGTTGCCGGGACATTGTCTAGACGCAACGGCGCGTCTAATCTAAATCTCACCCACCGCGAAGGAGTGAGTATGTCCACCACGTCCGACCGCAAGGCCCTCATCATCGGAGCCTCTCGGGGGTTGGGGCTCGTCCTTGCCGACGAGCTCGCTCGACGCGGCTGGCTGGTCACCGCCACGACGCGCCGGGGCGGCGGCGAGCTGCAAGCGCGTGCCGATGCCTGGAACGGCCGACTGACGGTCGAATCACTGGAGATGACAAGCTCCGAACAGCTGGCCGCGCTGCGCGAGCGCCTGGAGGGCGAAGGCCATCGACTCGATCTGCTCTTCGTCAACGCCGCGATCGACCGAGGAAATCTGCCGATCCACGAGGTCTCGACCGACATGTTCACCGAGGTGATGATCACCAACGCGTTGAGCCCGCTGCGCGCCCTCGAGGCCCTCCGCGGACTCGTCGCGCCCGGCGGAACCGTCGCGGTCATGTCCTCCGACCAGGGCAGCATCTCGCGGAACACCGAGGGCGGCTATGAGCTCTACAAGGCCAGCAAGGCCGCGCTCAACCAACTGATGCGCAGTTATGCCACCCGCCATGCCGACGACGGACAGACCAAGCTGCTCATCGACCCCGGCCACAACCGGACCCAGCTCGGCGGACCCGACGCGCCGCTCAACCCCCGGGAGAGCATCCCGGCCGTCGTCGACGTCCTCGAAGCGCAGACCGGCGCGCCGGGCCTGCAGTTCTTGGATCGCCACGGCGAGACCGTCCCCTGGTAGAGCTCCGGACTTCGCCCTACCGCGCGGAGCCAGGCCGCCGGGGGGAGCGGCCAGGGGTTGTGGAGCGTGGGCCGGGACCAGGGCGCGTCGACGCCGCCGGGCTCCGGTCGTAGCCCGAGCTCGCGGAGCTGGTTGACCGCCATCATGGCGGTGAACATCGCATTCGGGTTGGCGCCACCGACCCCCAGTTCAGCGACGGCTTCCGCATAGCGGGTGGTGAACGTGCCCGGCGCAGTGGCCCTGGCTGCGCAGCACTCGGACCGGCCCTGACGTGGCGGACTTCAGCAGCAGGTCCTCAGAGCATGATGAGTAGACGTGTGTTCGGCTTGAGCTTCCTGTTCACCGAACGACTCTGCACGTAGACCTCCAGCTTGGGATTGTTCCCCGCCTTCACAGAGACGGTCCCCTGGATACCCGTGCCGAACAGAAGGCTGCGCGCCGCGTCGCCCGTGTAGGCGCGGTCGGTGTCCTTCTCCACCACGATGACTTCTTTGTTCGGCTGGACCTGAGCCCGGGCACCCAGCTGGTAGTAACAGGCACCACGCTCGTACGTCACGCCAGGATGCGAATCGACGAAGGGGCGAATCTCGACCTCCTTGTCGACCTTCAGGAGCCGGTACTTGTTCGCTGGAATCGGTTCGAGGTTCGCCCGCACCTCGTCGATCGATATGTCCTGACCGACGGCGAACAGATTCTTTGTGCCGCGCACGCCCTGCTCGCGGGCCCGGAGGAAGCTGGTGGCGGCAGCGCGTACGGTGCCTATGGCCTCCTCGACACCCTCCTGGGAATCCGCATCCCAGATGGCGATGTTTCCGGCCGGGAAACCGTAGTTCTGGGCGGTCCGCTTGGCCAGGGAGTTCGGAACGAGGATCGCGGAAGTCCAATGGTCCGGAAGCCCGCCCATCTTCGCCGCGATCCTGTCGAGCCACGGGCCGAGAATGGCCATGTCGCCGTCGTGCCGCCGGTCGCCGCCGGAGGCGTTCTCCTCACCGTCCGTCACCACGATCTGGAGGAAGCTGTGCTCACCGTATTCCTCCCATACGTGCCCCAGGTCGTCCAGGGACTTCAGAGAAGCCTCGATGAGAGCCGTAGCGCCATTGTTGACCTGGTACAGACCCCGCATGGACGGCAGATGCTTCACGTCCATGTCCCAAACCAGGTTCTCCACCTTGTGGTCGAAGGAGTAGAGGCTGATCCGGGTCTCGTGGCCGAGGCTGTCCGACTCGGCCTTCAGCCCCGCCACGAACTCGTCCACAACACGCACGAGTTGGCTCTGGTGCGGACGCATGGAACCCGAACAGTCCACAACCAGCGCGACGTGATTCACCTTGTGCTGGATCCTGTTGGCGGACATGTTGTTTCTGCTCCTTCTCCGAGGATCGCTGAGTGATTTCACTCTATGGGGAGGCACTGACAACGGCGTCTGACGCTCAGCGCCTGCCCCCATCCGGCGCCGTGCTCGGCATCAGGGCCGGCGGCGGTGCGGATCCAGGCGCGGTCGAGCACGGGAGGTCACGGCGGTGTGAATGGAACTCGCCCCGACCACGGAATCGAACGGTCGCGACCTGCAAGAATCGCCGTACGGGCATGGCTGGTCCGTCCGACGTCGAGTACGCCTTTGTGCTCAATGTGAGTGAGAAGGTGATTGCATTGTCAGGCCCCCTGTTGACACGAGCCCTCACCCTGGAGTCCGGGCGGGCGCGGCAGCTCCTCGCCGCAGGCGAGTGGCGCCTGACCCCGGCGGACGCCGAGGCGGCGGCAGCCGTCCTTGCCCGCCTCACCGCCCCGCTCCCGGCCCGTCGGGGCGCAGCGGCGCGGACCCGGGCGACGGACCGGGACAGACGGCTTCAACGCATTCTGCGGACCACCGTCCACCACCTCGATGCCGACGCTGTCAGCCCGCCTGCCACCGCCCTCCTGGCCGCCGTCGCCCGCGCCCTGCTGCCCTGGCACGACGCCCCGAACCCACCCACCGCGTCCGCGGCCCCGAGGTACGCGACCACGCCAGGGACGGCGGAAGGCGTGGCGCCGCCGACCCAAGCGGGTGAAGCCCTGCTCCCTGACCTGATCGCACTGTTCACCGCCCTCACCGCGACGAGCGCGCCCGGGACCGTCCCGCTGACACCGCCGGTTGAGCCCTGGCAGGCCCGATACGTGGGTGGATTCCGGCGCCACACCCGACCCGCGCCGGGGGTGTGGACGGCTGAAACCATCGGCTGTCCGCGGTGCGGGGGCAAGGACGGCCCGTGGACCGTGACCTGCGATTGGCGTCAGGCCACGTTGGGCTGCCGCTGCGGGATGGTGAGCCGCGAGCACGGCCTCTCCCTCTCCGAGATCTGGCTCGTACTGCCGGAGGCCTGACCGAGCATCCGAGTCAGTGCCCGTCGCGGGCGGCCCCAGCCATACGGTGCGGAGGCGTACAGGCCGACCGGGCCGGGCATCTGAGGTCTGGCAGCGGTCATGGCGACCAGGTAGCCGGTCCGGCCGGCTGCGCAGGCAGCGGTCAGTCAGACCAGCTCGGGTCTTCGCCGACCGCCGGAACTGCTGACCGGACGAACGAGGCGGAGCCGCCGATGGGGCCCGCGATCGGCTCCATCCGCGGCTCCGCCGCTGTATTGAGCGGGGCGTACGGCCTACAGGAGGGCGTACGAACTGGCCCGGTCGTTCATGGCATCCCCCACTTCAGCTGTGCCCGGGTGGGTCGGGTTTGGCTGTCTGGCGGTGGTAGAAGCACTGGAACTCCCGGAGGGAGGAGCCGTCGGACTTGACCCACAGTGGTTTCTCCGGCGGTCGCATCCAGCGCAGGATCTCGCGGTCGGCGCGGGCGTTGCGCCGTACGACGAGCCAGACCAGGGCGGCGAGCAGGCGGTTGAGCGGCCACAGCGGGAGGTCCGGGCCGAGCTTGCGGACCGCGACGCGCCACGTGCTGAAGGTGACGCCGTCCCTGACGGGGCTCGCGCCGAGGATCGCGGCGAAGGCGGGGCGGTCGCGGTCGATGTCCGGGCCCGTCTGGGCCCGGAAGACCGTCGCCGCGGGCCCGGCCATGGTGACCAGCGCGTAGGGACGGAAGAAGCGCTGCATCCTGCGGGATGTGCGGGCGGCGGCCGGCTGGATGCGGAACTCGAAGTGCGGGCCCTCGTTGCGCACGGGGACGTATTCCATCGGCTCGCGTGCCTGGTGGCTGTAGGGCCAGTGCGCGAGATCGGCCACGTGCTCGGCCACCGAGAGCAGGTCCACGCGGAAGACGGACACCTGCCCGGGGAGGGTGACGTACCGGCGCCGGTCATCCGCGAAGGCCGCCGCGTCCAGCGGGTGCGGCGGACCGTCGCCGTGCCAGAACCAGATGTTGCCCGCTTGTTCGGTGACCGTCAGGCTTCGCTGTTCGGCCCGTGCCGGGATCCGGTCCTGGCCGGGGATGTCCGTGCAGCGGCCGGACGCCTCGAAGGCCCAGGCGTGGAAGCCGCACACCAGGCGCTCGCCGGCGACGTGGCCGCAGCGGCTCAGATCGGCGCCCAGGTGGCAGCACTGGCTCTCGACCATGCCGACGCGCCCACTGCGGGTGCGGAAGAGGGCGTAGTGACGGGACATGAAGGTGACCGGGACTACCTGTCCCCGTTTGAGGTGCCGGGAGAACCGGGCCACGTACCAGCCGCAGGGGTAGGCGGTGCCGTCCGGGCGGACGGGGCTCTGCGTGGCCTCCAGGGTGCGGTCGTAGGCCCTCGGTCGGGAGCACGGGCGCAGCCTCATCCGTGCATCGTACGAGGGTGAACACGCAGCGTCAGCGGCGCACAGGTGCCTGCCCGGTGGTGTGTGGGAGCGGATTCGCAGCATGGCGACGGCTGACCGTCGGCCGCTTCGGCCGGCGAGTCAGCCTGCTGCATCGCCCTGCGCCGGCCGCGGACGGGCCCCGGCGCCCGTCAGGCCGGGGCATCATCCGCGACATGGTGTCCATCAGCCGGCGCTTGGCCGAGGTCGAGGACCGCACTGTGCCCGGGCGCTGGGAAGGCAACCTCGTCGAGGCTGAGTCGCTCAGTGGCCCTGCTCGTGTCCAGGGAGCATGTTGATCGGGCCGTGGGCTGTGTTGTCGAAGGAGAAAATCTCGTGGAGCTCGGCACCGTCAAAAGTGGCGGCCTCGGTGCTGCGGGGGAACATGGCCTGCTCGTATTCGGTGAGCGCGGACTCGATGTCGTCGGGGTGCGCGGCGATGGCCTTGCCGAGTTCGGCGCCGTCGAGCATGGCCAGGTTGGCGCCTTCGCCGTTCGGGGCCGAGAGGTGGGCGGCGTCGCCGAGCAGGGTCACCCCCGGCACCCGGTCCCACCGGTGCCCGGTCGGCAGAGCGTAGAGGGGGCGCAGGGTCGGCGCGATGTCGGCGTCGGTGATCAGCGCGGTGAGCTCCGGCGCCCAGCCGTCGAATTCCTGCGCGATCCGCGCGGTTGCCACGGCGGCATCGGTGAAGTCGATGGCGGCGAACCAGTCCTGCGGCTCGGTCAGCCCCACGTAGGCGTGCAGAGTGTCGCCCTTTTCCCGGTGAGCGAAGATCTCCCTGTCCGGCGTGGCCGCGATCATCGACCCGCCACCGACCGCCTTCGCGGCGGCTGGGTGCCGGGTGCCGGCGTCGAACAGGTAGGTCTCGAAGACCGACTTGCCGACGTACTCGGGTATGGCGGTGGAAAGCAGCGGCCGGACTCGTGACCACGCGCCGTCCGCGCCGACCAGCAGGCTGGTGACGACGGTGCTGCCGTCGGCGAACGTCACCTCGTGGCGACCCTCGCCGAGGATACGGGTGCTGCTGACCTTGTGCCCCCACTGGACGGTGCCGGCCGGGAGTGAGTCGAGCAGGATCTGTCGCAGCTCGCCGCGTTGCACCTCGGGGCGTCCGCCCGTGCCGTCGTCGGCTTTGTCGAGCAGGACGGTCCCGTTCCGGTCGAGGACCCGCATCGCCTGGCGGCCCTCCAGGACGATGGCGTGGAACTCGTCCATCAGGCCGGCCGCCTTGAGGGCGAGCTGTCCGTTGTAGTCGTGGATGTCGAGCATCCCGCCCTGCGTTCGTGCCGTCGGGGAGGACTCCGCCTCGTGGACCGTGGCCGGGATTCCGTGGACGTGCAGGACGCGGGCCAGCGTGAGTCCGCCGAGTCCTGCGCCGATGATCGTGACGGGGCTGTGCATGGTGGCTCCTTCGGGATCGGGGCCGCCCGGTGAGCTCCGGCGGGCCGTCTCTGGAAAGGTGCCAAACCCCGCCGACGAGCCGCCGACATCGGACCAACAGCCGGCCCCGACAGATGACCGACACGGCACATCGGTCCCGGCACCTACCCGGAATGACCTTCAGTCAGGTCAAAGGCTCCGGCTCGCCCACCGCGCCGGGCTTGTCCACGCGCAGCCGGGCGCGTCCGCCGCCCCCGGGGACGACGATCTCCAGCTTCGCTGTGCGACGGCCATCAGCCGATCCCGGTGATCATCGACGCCAACGACAGGAGCAACGCACCCAGCGCCCCCACAGCACCGTGGAGTCGCAACTCGCCCCGGGTATCCAGTCGGCGGACATACCGCATGGTGGCGGCGGCGAAAGCCAGGCCGCCGGCGATGAACCACGGTCCCCACAGGCAGAGGTACCAGCGGGTCAGGCCGGCCAGGTCTGGCGCGACAGAGCGGGCCCCGGCCTCAACCAGCACTCCATGGGCAACGAAGAAGCCACCGTGCCAGACAAGCAGTACTGCCGCGCCGCCGCCACAGAACGCCAGGAGACGGCCGATCCGCCTGCCGCGCCGGCGCGTCAGGCCGACACCGAGCAGGGCGCCAAAGACCTTCAGGAGGCCGGTCACCCACAGGACGGCCACGAACCACGCCACCCGGTCATCCGCGAGCTTCACCAGGGACGGCGACACCGTCGTCCGCGCGCCGAAGGTGAATCCCATCGCCCAGGCGAAACTGGGCACCGCAAACAGGAGCCCCCATAGCGCAGCAGCGAGGCCCGGCCACGCGCCCGCGCCCGCCCGAAGGCGGGGTGCCCGGCGCAGGGCCGGACGCGCTGCATCGTCCACAGAAAGCTCGATCGACATGACTCCATCGTGGCCGGACCACGACGACGGGAGGTCATCCGCGCGAATGATCGACCTCCGCCGCTGGAGCTACCTCGCGTCGTCCCTGTGACGGAAACACAGGGGCTCAGCACCACCTTCGCGAGGGCCCCGGCCGGTGACTGAAGACCGGCCGGGACCCTTGCCGGCCCGGCAGGGGCAGGGACGTGCCGTGGCCTACCACCTGCCCTGCGGTCAGTCCGTCGTCGCAGGGGCCGTGCGTGCGAAGTGGCGGGCGGTGGGCACCAGAGCCGCCGCGGCCGGTACGAGGAGGCAGGCGGCGGCGCACACGGCGAGTACGGCCGTGACCCCGAACGCGTCGATGGCCGGGGCGATCAGGGCCAGGCCGACGGGCGCCAGGCCGTAGGACACCAGGAAGTCCAGCGAGGAGACGCGGGCCAGCTTCTCCGGGGCGACCTCGCGCTGGGTGGCCGTGAACCAGGGCACGTTGAACAGTTCGATCCCGATCCCGGCAACGGCGTACGCGGCGACGACCACGACCGGGTGCACGGGCAGCATCAGGCTCAGCGGCGCGACGCCGTACGCGGCCAGGCCGGCGAAGGCGGCCCAGCCCTGGGAGCGCGGCCGCCAGCGGGCGATGGCCAGGGCCCCGCCGAGCGCGCCCACGGTGTACGCGGTCATGGCCGCGGCCAGCACCCACTCCGTGTCGTAACGGTCCCGGCTGATCAGGGGCAGGGCGACGCTGGTGGCGGAGTAGCCGAGGGCGATGACGGCGACGAGAGCGGCCAGTCCGGCGAGGAACCAGGGGTGACGGCGCGCCTCGCGTATCCCCTCGAGGAACTCGGCGCGGAAGCCGGCGCGCGGGGTGGGCGGGGTGGGCTCCGCGGCGAGGTTCGCTGCAGCGGTCCCCTTGCCCGGGACGAGCGCGGCGACCAGCCAGAGCAGGCCGATGCCGAGCAGGAGCGTCGGGACGTCGAGGAAGGCCGCGAGCAGCGCGGTCAGGGCGGGTCCGGTGAGCGTGGCGCTCCGTACGGCCATGGTCATGGCGGCGTTGGCCTGTTGACGGCGCTCGGGCGCGACGGTCTCGGCGGTGAGCGCCTGGAACGCCGGGCGGCAGGCGCCCTGTCCGGCGCCCGCGAGGGCGGCGGCGGCCGTCATCAGCACGAGTGAGCGGCCGAGACCGGCGGCGAGGAGGGGCGCGGCGACCGCGGCCGCGAGGGCCGACCAGAGGACGACCGCGCGGCGGGAGTGCCGGTCGGCCAGCACGCCGCCGACGGCGACGGCGGCGAGGAAGCCGGCGGTGCGTGCGGCGAGGACCAGGCCGAGGCCGGCGGCGCCGAGGTCGCGGTGGAGTACGGCGAGTCCGAGGACGAAGGGCAGGGCCCAGGTCGCGAGGCCGGAGGCGGTGGTGCCCGCCCACAGGCGCAGGAACGCGGTGTCGCGGAGGACCGAACGCGGGGGCGGGGTATCGGTCTTGGCCGCTGTAGGCGCGGGTGTGGTCGGCACGGTGTGGTGGCTCCTCGGGGGTGGGGGTGGCGGCTCGGCGAACCGCACCCGGATTCGTTAATGAAAATGAATACCATTACAGTACCCTTCGAACGCGGCACTCCTGCCCGGTGCACGACAACACCCACGTCTTTCCCTCCCTCCCCTCCCAGACCGGAGAACCCATGCGCCACCCAGCCCGCCTCGGCATCGCCCTGACCATCGCCCTCGCCACCGCGGGCTGCTCCACGGCAGCCGGCGACGGCTCCGGGACGGGCGCCGGGCCCGGCGCCCAAGCCTCGGCCAAGGCGGCCTCCGTCACCAGCTGCGGCCGCCAGGTATCCGTCGCAAAGCCCCCGAAGCGGGCCGTCGCCCTGGACCAGACCTCGACCGAGACCCTGCTCGAACTCGGGCTCCAGGACCGGATGGCGGGAACGGCCAACCTCAAGACGAAGATCCCCGCGCAGTACGGAGCCGCGTACGCCAAGGTCCCGGTCATCGCCCCGAAGATCGCCACCGGCGAGCAGCTGCGCGCCGCCACCCCCGACTTCGTCGTCGCCGGCTCAACGGACCTCTACACCAAGGACCGCGCCGGGACCCGCGAGGAGCTGGCCGCCCTCAAGGTCCCCACCTTCGTCAGCGCCGTCGACTGCCCGCAGCAGAACCCGGCCGGCAAGACCCCCTTCGAGCTGCTCTTCTCCGACTACGAGAACCTGGGCAAGGTCTTCGGCGCCGAGGAGCGGGCCCGCAAACTCGCCACCGACCAGCGCGCAGCGGTCGCCAAGGCCGGGGAGAACGCCTCCAAGGTTCCTCAGGGCGACGACCGGCCCACCGTGGTGTACCTCTACTCCGTCTTCAACGGCATGCCGTACGTGGCGGGCAAGAGCGGCCTGCCCAGCGAGATGAGCCGGATCGTCGGCGCGAAGAACGCCTTCGACGACGTGAACGAGGACTGGCCGGAGGTCTCCTGGGAGGAAGTCGCCAAGCGGGACCCCGACTTCATCGTGATCGGCGATCTGTCGGAGCGCGGACGGCCGGGCGACAGCGCCGCCGAGAAGCGCGCCGCGATGACCGGGCACCCGGTGGTCTCCAAGCTCGCGGCGGTCCGTGACGACAAGGTCCTCGAGGTGCCGGGCATCGAGCTGGACCCGTCCGTGCGCTCGGTGCACGCCTTGGGACTGCTGGCCAAGGGGATGAAGGACCTCGGGTATGTCCGCTGAACCGGTAGCCCGGGCGCGGTCGGTGGATCTCCTGCTTCCGGCGGCCCGCGGGCGGGTGGTGACGGAGGGCTCCGTCACCACCCCGCGGTCCGGCCGGTCCGCCGCGGCCCGGGCGGTCCTCTTCCTCCTCGCCGCTCTCGCCCTGGCGGGCTCGGTGGCGACGGCCATACGCATCGGCACCGCCGACGTGGGCTGGACCGGCCTCGGCCGCGTCCTGGGCACCCATCTCGGCCTGGACGTGGAGCCGTTGCCCCCGCTGGTGGACTCCCTCATCTGGGACCTGCGGCTGCCGCGCGTACTGATGGCCGCCCTCGTCGGCGCCTCGCTCGCCGTGTGCGGCACGGTCCTCCAGGCGGTCACCCGCAACGCGCTCGCCGACCCCTACCTGCTCGGCGTCTCCTCGGGCGCGTCCACGGGAGCCGTCGCCGTGATCGTCCTCGGCGTTGGCGCGAGCGCGCTCGGGATCACCGGCGGCGCGCTCGCCGGCGCGCTGCTCTCCTTCGGGCTGCTCCTGTTGCTGCTGCGGCGCACCGGGCTGGACTCGGTCCGCATCGTCCTCACCGGCGTGGTCGTCGGCCAGCTCTTCACCGCGCTGACCTCGCTCGTCCTGATGGCCTCGGCGGACGCGGACACCACGCGGGCCGTCACCCACTGGCTGCTGGGCTCGATGGCGCCGGCCCGCTGGAACACCGTCGCGGTCTGCGCGATCGTCACCCCGCTCGGACTGCTGGCGGCGTGGCTCTGCTCGAACGCCCTCGACGGGCTCGCGTTCGGCACCGACACCGCCGCATCCCTCGGGATCGGCGTGCGGCGCACGCGGATGCTGCTGCTCGTGGTCACGGCCGCGCTGACCGCGGTGGCGGTGGCCACCGTCGGCGCCATCGGCTTCGTCGGGCTGATCGTCCCCCACGGCGTGCGCTTCCTCGTCGGGCCGCTGCACCGGGTGCTGCTGCCGTACGCGGCGCTCGCGGGCGCGGTGTTCCTGGTGTGGACGGACGCGCTGGCGCGGATCGCCTTCGCACCCCGCGAGGTTCCCGTGGGTGTGATCACCGCACTGCTCGGCGTGCCGCTCTTCCTCCTCGTCCTGCGCAAGAGGGGTGAACTGTGAGGATCACCGCCGAAGAGCTGAGCTGGTCGGTGGCGGGCACGCCGGTCGTACGCGACGTCAGCGCGGACGTCGCCCCCGGCGGGACGGTCGGCCTGCTCGGCCCCAACGGCTCGGGCAAGTCCTCGCTGCTGCGCTGCCTGGCCGGCCTGCGGGCCCCCGACGCGGGCACGGTCCGGTACGACGGCGAGTCCGTACGGGACTGGAGCGCGCGCCGGATCGCCCGCCATGTCGCCTTCGTCGAACAGGACTCGGGCGCGGACAGCGATCTGCGGGTCGCCGACGTCGTGGGCCTGGGGCGGACCCCGTTCCGGGACCGCTGGCGCGGGCCGGACGCCACCGACCGGGCGGTGGTCGCCGCCGCGCTGGAGCGCGTCGGACTCACCGCGCTCGCCGACCGCTCCTGGAAGGCGCTGTCGGGCGGCGAGCGGCAGCGCGCCCACATCGCCCGCGCGCTGGCCCAGCAGCCGTACGGGCTCCTGCTCGACGAGCCCACCAACCACCTCGACGTCAAACACCAGCTGGAACTGATGGAGCTGCTGAGCGGTACCGACCAGACGGTCCTCGTCGCGCTGCACGACCTGTCGCTCGCCGCCCGGTACTGCGACCGGCTGCTGCTCCTGCACCACGGCCGCCTGATCGCCTCCGGCACCCCCGCCGCGGTCCTGACCGCCGAGCGGCTCGCCGAGGTCTTCGAGGTGGACGCCGAACTCACCACCGATGCCCTGGGGCATCCCGTGGTCACGTACCGCGGACCGCGCCACCCCTCCTTGTGAATCCCTGTGAATCGCTGTGAATCCCTGTGAATAGGAACCCCATGACCCGGACCTCCCCCGCCCCTTCCCTCGCACCGACCGTCGACGCGCTCGTCGAAGCCGTCCTCGCGGGCGAACACGGCCCGCTCCCCTCCGAGCTCGTCGCGACCAGCGTGTTCTGGATCCACCACGGCACCCGCCTGGCCGGCGGCGACACCACCTACCTCAACCAGTACGTCCTGGTCCGCCTCGGCGGCTCCTTCGGCGGCTGTGCCTTCGAGGCCGGCGAGATCGACCCCTCGATCTGCCGCGACTCCTCCGGCACCCCGCTCGACGTCCTGCTGCGCGAGGCCCCGCGCCCGCTGCGGATCGCGGCCCTCGACGCCTACCTCTCCGAGGCCCGTCCCCACCGCGTGGCCGCCGAGGCGGGCGACGCGGAGCCCGTCACCCTCCCCGCCGGTACCCCGGAGGTCCGCGCGAAGGCCCGCGACGCGGCCATCGCCGGCCTGCTGGACATCGAGGAGGGTGCGAAGGTCGGCCTCATCGGCGTCGTCAACCCGTTGATCGCGGCGATACGCGAGCGCGGCGGCCGGCCGCTGCCCTGCGACTTCAACCTCAAGGCCACCCAGTGGGGCGACCCCGTCACCGACGACATGTACGAGGTGCTGGACCGCGCCGAGGCCGTCGTCGCCACCGGAATGACCCTGAGCAACGGCTCGTTCGACGCCATCCTGGAGCGCTGCCGGTCCCGGGGCATCCCGCTGATCGTCTACGCGCAGACCGGCAGCGCCGTCGCCCGCGCCTTCCTCGGCTCGGGTGTCACCGCCCTGTCCGCGGAACCGTTTCCCTTCTCCCAGTTCAGCGCCGAGGAGACGGGCCTGTACCGCTACCGGACGGTGGGCGGCGCGTGATTCCCGCCGCCCGCGCGGCCGTACCCGGTGCCGGTGACCGCCCCACCGGCACCGGGTACGCCCCCTGCCACCACGGCGAGATCCTCCAGGGCGTCTTCCTCGACGGCGAAGGGCGCCGGTGCGCGGGCCTGGTCACCCTGCCGATGGCCGGGCCCGGCAGCAGCGCCGAGTTCGTCCGCCGGCCCGGCACGGCGCCCGAGGCGCTCACCGTCGTACCCGCCGACCGTACGAAGGCCGCGCGGGCCGCGGCCCTCGCGGTGGCGGAGTGCGCGGAGCGGACCGGCCGGCCGCCCTGCGGCGGGGAGTTGCGGCTCACCGGTGACATACCGGTGGGCCTCGGCATGGGCAGCTCCACCAGCGACGTGATCGCCACCGTGCGCGCGGTCGCGGACTCGTACGGGATGCGGCTGGCCCCCGGCGCGGTCGCCCGGCTGGCCGTGCGCGCGGAGTCGGCCTGTGATCCGCTGATGCTGGACGGCCGCCCGGTGCTGTTCGCCCAACGGGAGGGCCGGGTCCTGGAGGTCCTCGGCCCGGCCCTGCCGCCGCTGGTCGTGGTGGGCTGCGCCCTCGGCGGGGGCGCGCCCGTGGACACCCTGTCCCTGCCCGTACGCGAGCCCGGCGGCAGTGACGTACGGGCCTGGGAGCGGATGCGCACGCGGCTGCGCCGGGCGGTGGCGACCGGCGACGTACGGCTGCTCGGCCAGGTCGCCACCGCCAGCGCGCGGCGCGGCCAGCAGGTGCTCGGCCACCCGGAGTTCGACGCGCTGACCGCGATCGCCCGCCGGGTCGGGGCGGCGGGTGTCCAGATCGCGCACAGCGGCGCGGTGGCGGGCGTGTTGTTCGACCCGGCCGCGCCGGGCCTGCGACACCGCGTCCGCAACTGCCTGCGCACCCTGGACGCCCACGGCATCCCCGCCACCCGGACCTTCACGACCTTCACCACCACCAAGGAGATCCTGGATGGACCAGCACATCGCGGAGTCGATCGGCCGACCGGACCTGATACGCCTCGACGACCGGCTCGTCTGCCTGCGCTTTGAGACGATGAAGGTGGTCTCCGCACTCGCCGCGGTACGCCACCTGCTCGACACCGGGGCGGTGCGCCGCGGGGACACCCTGCTGGACAGCTCCAGCGGCATCTACGCGTACGCCCTCGCCCTGGCCTGCCACCGGCACGGCATGCGCTGCCACATCGTCGGCTCGACGACGGTGGACCACACGCTGCGCACCCAGCTCGCCGTGCTCGGGGCGACGCTGGAGCAGATGGAACCGTGCAGCGACCTCAAGCTCGACCAGAAGCGGCGCGTCGAGCGGATCCACGAGATCCTCGCCGAACACCCCGAGTACCACTGGATGCGGCAGTACCACGACGACATCCACTACCTCGGCTACCGCGCGATCGCCGACCGGATCCGGGAGGCGACCGGCGCGGACGGGCTCACCGTCGTCGGCGGCGTCGGCTCGGGGGCCTCCACCGGAGCCCTGGCCCGCTACCTGCGTGCGGACTCGGCGGGATCGGCGGATTCGGCGGATTCGGCGGATGTCGAACTGGTCGGCGTCCAGCCGTACGGCAGCGTCACCTTCGGCGCGGAGCACGTCTCCGACCCCGAGATCATCATCGCCGGGATCGGCAGCTCCATCCCCTTCGGGAACGTGTCGCACGAGCTGTACGACACCCTGCACTGGATCTCCTTCGACGCGGCGCTGGCCGGCAGCGTCGACCTGCTGCGCCGGCACGCGGTCTTCGCCGGGCTGTCGACCGGCGCCGGTTACCTCGCCGCCCGCCACGAACGCGCGCGCTCCCCCGAACGGACGGTCCTCTTCATCGCCGCGGACACCGGCCACCGTTACGTCGACACCGTCTACGCCCGGCACCACGAGGCCACGCCGATCGCGGACCTCGCCCCGCGCGAGGTGCCCGACCAGAGCCGGCTGGCCCTGCCGTGGTCCCGGATGCGCTGGAACCGGGCGCCGGCCGCTGCTGCGGCCGTGTCGTCCTGACTGCCGTCAGGACGACAGATCGGCGGGCGCGCTCGCATGAGAAGCGATGTCGGCGGGCATGGCCTCGGGCGCGGTGTCCGTGCGTCGCGGAGCGCCGCGTCGTCCGGCCAGTCGGCATCCGAGGCAGCCCGTGTGCCCGTGGCGCGCGGCGCGGTCCCGTACCTTCATGGCCCACTGGTCGGCGGGCCGCGGACCGGGCGGCTTGCCCCAGCCCGCGAGGTGCAGGCCCCAAGTGACCAGCACCGCCGCCGCCATGACACCGAGTCCCAGCCAGATCCCCGGCCGCCAGCCACAGATGCCCGCGCCGGCGACCGCGGCCCCGGCCGTGGCGATGACGCATCCGATCCATCCGGCGATGGTGTGGCCCTCGTCGTGCTGATGTCCGCTCACGTACCTGCCCCCTCGTACCCACCGGCGGTCCCACGGCATGCCGCGGCCCCGCTACGGCGCCCGACCTATGATGGCTTAGCAAGTGAGGAATTTATCTTACGCACTAAGGGATTTTCAATGGAGGGCAAGAACCGCCCCGCCGCCTCCGCCTCGGACGCGATCAGCGCCATGGACGGCCTCATCGCGACGAGCATCGTCGGCCAGCAGGAGTTCGCAAGGAACCTGGGCCTGAGCGTGACGGACCTGATCTGCTTCGCGTACGTCCTGGAGGCCGGGGACTCCCCCGTCACCGCCGGCGAACTGGCTGGGCGCGCGCACGTCACGACGGGCGCGGTGACCGGAATCCTCAACCGCCTGGAGCGCGGCGGCTTCGTCACCCGGCAGCCGGACCCCGCCGACCGCCGCCGCGTACGCGTCGCCGCCGTCCCGGCCGCCGCCGAGCGGGTGCGAGCCGTCTACGGGCCGTACTACACGCTCCTCGCGGAGCTCTTCGCGGACTACACGCCGGACGAAGTCGCGGTCCTCGCCGACTGGTTCACCCGCGCCGGCGCGCTGGCACGCACGTACCTGGAGGAGTCGTGCGAGAGCTGACGTTCCGGGTGCAAGCGTCTGCCGCGCGACGGGGTATGCGCATTACGGCCAGTCATCGGGCGGCGTGATCTCCACCAGGCTCGGGGCGGAGAAGCACCAGCGCAGCCACAGCACGGATTCGACGTCCCAGAAGGGAGCCACGGCCAGGCCGTCCGCCACCGGGATGCGGAACCCCTGGGCCGCGACGATCGCGCGCAAGGTCATGTGCACTCCGGCGAAGTCCCGGGCGGCCTTCGCCCAGTCGGGGTAGACGTCATCGCCGCGGACCAGCGGGTAGCGCCCGACGAAAGCCGCCCAGTCGCTCGCGCCGCCGATGTCGAGGACGTCGGCGGTGGGGTCGGTGACCGGCAGCTGCCAGGTCTGCCAGGGCCGGGGGTGGAGACTCGATCCCAGGTCGAGATACATGCGCCACATGCCCGGCCCGTCACGCCGCGCCGTGGATGTGTAGAGCCCCAGGTGGAACGGCTTCGTGCTGGGAGGACCGGAATCCCCGCCGGGCGCGGTGAACCGCTCCCGGTCCAGGGCGGGCCGCCGGTGCGGCACCAGCTCGTGCGGACTGGTGCCGATCCAGTGCTGTCGCGTCCGGTCGAGCGGCCCCCGGACGAGACCCTCCTGGCCCTCCCGGGCGAGCCGGCCCAGCAGCAGACAGCTGTCGGCCATCTCGTCCGCCTTCTCCACCTCGGACGGGGCAAGGACGGCCGGACCGCCCGCCAGGGCCGTCACTTCGGGCTCGGTCCACCCCGTCATGACGGAGGTGAAGTGGCGCAGCCCGGCGTCCGTGCCGGCTGTCAGGTCCGCCGCCGCGTCGAGCTGTGCCACTCGTCGGCGCAGGATTCGGGCAGGGATGGGGCGCACACCGTGATCCTCCCCCGGTGGCGCCCCCTCTAACACGGCGCCGCGCTTCCGGCGGCCGCGGGTCAGCAGCCGAGGGCGACCTCCTGGCCGAGACCGTTGGCGGAGCTGGTCGGCGGCTGGTAGCCGGGCGGGAAGACGACCTTGAAGTACATCCAGCCTCGGTATTTGCCGGGGCTGCACCTCACGGCCGCGTTGTTCTGGGCGCTGCGGGTGTTGTGCTGCGTCCTCAGCGTCGACTGATTGACGAGCTGTCCGTTCTTGTACAGAGCCGCGCGGGTGGTGATCTCCGGCACCGGTGCCGTGCACGAGACCGTCACGACGACGTTGATGGTGCCGGGCACGTGGGTGGAGTTGTGCGGGCGCTGCACCTGACCCTCACATCGGATCACCGCGGACGCGTCGGCATCCGAACCGGCCTTGCCGGCTTCCACGCTGCCGCCGCCGGCGTCGCGTCCCTCCGGCACGGTGGCCGGAGCGGACGGGTCGCCGACCGCTCCGGCCGGGGAGGTGCCGCCGACGAACGCCAGGACCGCCATCGACGCGGCGGCGACCGTCGTCCTCCATGTGCGCATATCTGCTCCTCCATGGGCATCTGCACCGGGTTTGGGTGTGAGCACACCAAGAGGAGACTGTACAAAGAGTAATCGATTCATCACACCAGGTGACATGTGTTCGAGTATGGTTCCCGGTCAGTCCCGCGCGGTGTGCTCCGGCTGCAGGACGGGGTAACGCCCGGAGAGCTGGAGCGCGTCGAGGACGCCGCGGCGGCCCTGGAGGTGCGCCCGTCCCACTCGACGCACCCGCCGTCACTCGGCCTTCCGGAACACCTCCGACATCCCGTCCCCCGTGTCATGGGCCAGCAGTCCCGGCGCTTCCGGCGGGATCAGTCCGACCCGGGCGGCCAGTTCCCGGCCGTGCACGTCGACGGCGGCCTCGATGAGGCCCGCGAGTGCGTCCAGGCCGGTGCGGGCGCGGGAGCGGGCCACGGCCGCGCAGCCGATGGCGGCCGGCGCGGCCGGCCACCACCAGCAGGCGAGCAGGGCGTAGGCGCCGGCCCAGGCGGCGAGGCGGGCGGCGGCGCTGAAGGAGTCGTGGGCCGACTGGACCTGGCGCACGGCGGGTTCGGGGAGGATCAGCCACAGCCGTGGCCAGAGGGCAGCGAGGTCCACTCCGTAGGCCGCCTCGACTCGGTCGGCCGTCGCCTGCATGCGATCGCCGTACCAGGTGGGGCGGGCCGGTTCGCGCAGCGCGACACGGTCGCGGGCCTCGGTGAGGGCCTGGATCCGCGCCAGTGTGCTGCTGCGGATCATCACCGCGCCATTGGGCCCGGCACCTGTTTGGTGGGCGTGGCCGACGGCCTCGTCGACCTTCGCGTCCCTTTCCTTCCACTTACGGACGCGGCGGGCCGTGAGGGCACGTGAAAGCGGGTCCCGGCCGAAGCGCAGCCAGTACCGCTCGATCGCGCTGCCGAGGAACTGCGCGGCGAGTGAGGCCGCGGTCGCGGCGAGCAGGACGAGGGCGGCCAGGAGCACGGCGGTGCCGGTGCGGTCGAGGGCAGGGTGGGCGGCGAGGTCGTCCAGGCTGCTGCGCAGCCGGCCGACGTCGTGCCAGTGCCGGTGGCCCAGGGTGGTGCCGACGGCCGTGGCGGCGAGGAAGAGAGCGCCGGGGAGGACCAGCAGGTTCAGCCAGCGTTCGGTGAGTTTGCCGCCCAGGGTGGCGAGGAGGGGGTTCATGGGGGCGGATTCACTGTGCGGGGCCCAGCCGGCCCTTGCGCATGCGGGTGCCGTTGACCGCGCACTGCGGGGCGGGGAGCAGGTCGCGGGCCCGTTCTACGCGGGTGCATTGGGCCGGTCCGGGGCATACGGCCACCTTGATGTGGGGCACGATGCCGGGGGCCGCCGCGCCTCGGGATTCGTTGACCAGCCCGCGCGCGTCCCCGGCCCGGCGCAACGCTGTGTCCAGGGCGCGATAGCAGGTCGCGAGTTCGTCGGCGTCCGCAGCCGACCGCAGCAGGTCCCGCGCCCGCTCGGCCGCCTCCCGCACCCCGGGATGCCGCAGGTCGTCCGGCGAGCCGAGCAGGACGCACAACGCCGCTGCTGCCCTGCGATCGGGTCGAGGAAAGCCGGGAGATGCGGTCATGGGTCAAGTGTGCCGGAAAGAAGGCAGAGTTGAGGGTGAGTTGACGTGCCCGGCAGGGGGGAGCGACAGGGTGAGGTACGACCGGGACTGGTTCCTGCAGGCGATCCGTGCGCGCCTCGCGCGGGCCGGGACGGCGGACGGCGGTGTGGACGGGGACGTGGTGTTCGGCCCCGAGGCGGATGCGGAACTGCGGGGGCTGCTGCGGACCGCCGACACGAGGACCGACCTGGAGGCCCGGCACGCGGCCGGCTGGCTCTGCGTCGCCCAGGCGATGGCCGACCCGGGGGATCGCGGCAGCGTCCACGGGAGTATGGCGGGGACACTGCTCTTCCCGGTGTGGGTCGCCGATCCGCAGCTGGTGCCGCCCGAGTTGGCGGCGGGCTACGCGGCCACCGATCCCGCCATTCGCCCCGACCCGGCGAACGCGGACGGCCCCGCCGAGTGGTCGGCCCAGTGCGCCGCGTTCGTGATCGCGGCGGAGGGGCAGCAGCACAACCCACCGCCGGACGCCTCCGCAGATGTCCGTCGGCTCCACGAGATGGCCGCGATGCTCGGCACCATGGCACCCTCGCGCGAGGCCCGGCTGGCCCTCGCGGTCGGGGGCGGCAGCCTCGCCGTCCTCGCGACGCCGGAGTACGACCCCTGGTACGCGGAGCGGCGCGCGGGTCTGTCCCGCGCGCTGTCCCTCGCAGGGATGACCTGGCCGTTCGGGGACCTGTCCGGCGATGGGTCCGGGAACTTCGACGACGCGGATCCGGTCCGGCTCGCCCACCGTGCCCTCAAGGCGATCCCGGCCGCCTCCCCCGAGCGGCTCCTCGCCCTCGAGGGTCTGGGCGGCCGGCTCCTGGACCGCTACCTGGAGTCGTACGACCCGGGGGACCTGCACGAGGCGGTCGGCATCGCACGGGACGTACTGTCCCAACTGCCGCCCGGAAGCCCGCGTCCGGCACGCAGCCTCAGCGCGTTGGGGCGTGCGCTGTTGCTGCTGCGGCAGCGGGAGGGCGCGACGCCCGAGCAGTGCGACGAGGTCGTGGACCTGTGCCGCCGGGCCGTTCCCGGCGATCCGGAGCGGCCTGGGGCGGCGGGCCACGACCTGGGCATGGCCCTCATGCTGAGGGCGCAGCGCACCGGCCGGGTCGAGGACCTGCACGAGGCGGTCGCCGTGCTGACCGAGGCGCTCCGGGCGGCCACGCATCCCGGTCGGAGTGCCGCCTTGCGCAATGCCCTGGGCAACGCCCTGCGCGCTCGCTCCGTCGCGACCGGCTCTCCGGCCGATCTGGACGCGGCGCTCCACCTCACTGATCCGGCCACCGCGTCCACGGGGGCGACGGACGGCCCGCAACTGCCGCTCCTCGCTCACGCGATGACCTTGTACACCCGCTACACACGCGACCCGGAAGCCAACAGAGCGGACCTGGACGAGGGGCTGCGCCGGCTGCGGCAGGC
The DNA here is from genome assembly GCF_014655595.1 of Streptomyces griseocarneus. Taxonomy (GTDB): domain Bacteria; phylum Actinomycetota; class Actinomycetes; order Streptomycetales; family Streptomycetaceae; genus Streptomyces; species Streptomyces griseocarneus. The sequence goes on from NZ_BNBL01000011.1 coordinate 78,519, forward strand.
CGAAGCGCTCATGCCGCCGGGCCACCCGGACCGTCCCGCAGCGCTCGACGATCTCGGCCTGGTGCTGACCGCCGGCTATCAGCGCTCCGGAAAGCCCGAGGAGCTGAACGAGGCGGTGCGGGCCCACCGGGAGGCGGTGGCGCTCACCCCCGAAGGGCACGAGATGCTCGGAGTGCGGCTGCTCAACCTCGGTACGGCGCTGGGTCTGCGCCACCGGCTGACCGAGGACGGCGAGGATCTGCGGGAGACCCAGGAGTGCCGGCGCCGGGCCGCCGCACTGCCCGGCCTGAGCCGTGCACACCAGGCGGCTCTGCTGAGCTCGAGGGGGATCAGCCTGGTCATGGGCATCGAACGCGCCGCCGACCCGGTCACCCGACTCGACGAAGCGGTCAGGCTCCACAGAGAGGCGCTCGCCCTCACCCCGCAGGGCGACCCACGGCTGCCCCGCCGGCGTCACAACCTCGCCATCGCCCTGATGGCCCGCTTCTCACGGATGCCGCGGATCGACGACGCCCGCGAGGCGCGCGAGCAGACCGACGCGGTGATCGCGGCGCTGCCCGCGAACTCGCCCGACCTGCCGGGTGCTCTGACGGTGGCGGCGGGCGCACGGCTCCTGAGCCCCCGCACCCTGCTGTCGTCGGCCGCCCGGGACGAGGCGGTCGCGCTCTTCCGCCGGGCGGTCGAGGCCACCCCGCCCGGCCACCCCCAGAGCACACTCCGCCTGACGAACCTCGGCAACGTGCTGCGCGACCGGGGGCCCGGCCGCCGTCGCCGTAGAGCCGATCTCGTCGAGGCGGCCGACGTGTTCCGGGCAGCGGCCCTGGAGCGGCAGTGCGCGCCCTCCATGCGCCTGGAGGCGGCACGGGCCTGGGGTGACGTCCGGGCGGAGCTGGGTGACTGGGACGGCGCCCTGGACGGCTATGTCGTGGCGGTCGACCTGTTGCCTTCCGTGGCGCCCCGCCATCTCGTCCGCGACGACCAGGAGTTCCTGCTGAGCAGGACCGTCGGGCTGGGCGCAGCGGCGGCCGCCTGCGCCGTGCGCTGTGGCCGGCCCGGGCTCGCGGTCGGTCTGCTCGAACAGGCCAGGGGCGTGATCCTCTCCCACGCCTTCGACGCCGACAGCGATCTGACGCGGCTCCGGGAGACCGCCCCGGACCTCGCCGACCGCTTCGAGGAACTCCGGGAGGCCCTCGACACCGCGACCGACACCCCGGAGTTCCTCGAAGAAGGACCGCCCGGCCCCGACGCCCGCGCCGATCTGCGGCAGCGACTGGCGGCCGAGTGGAAGGACCTCACGGACCGGATCCGCGCCGAACACCCCGAGCTGGGCCTGCTGCGTCCGGTGCGCGACTGGGACGAGCGCGAACTGCACGCGACGGCCGCGGCGGGCCCGGTGCTCCTGGTCAACGTCTCCCCGTACGGCAGCGACTGCCTGGCCGTCACCGAGCACTCCATCGACGCCGTGCCGCTGCCGGGGCTCGACCCGCGGACGACGGCAGCGCGCCGACAGGCCTTCCAGGACGCGTTGGTCCGCATCGAGACACCCGGAACCTCCCGCAAGCAGTCGCAGCGCGCCCAGCAGGACGTACGGGAAACCCTCGCCTGGCTGTGGCAGGCGGTCACCGGCCCGGTCCTCGACAGCCTCCCCGCGGCCACCCGCGTGTGGTGGTCGCCCGGCGGTCTCCTGGGCACCCTGCCCCTGCACGCGGCGGCCCCTGTCAACGCTCCTGGCGCCCTGGACCGGGTGGTCTCCTCCTACACACCGACGCTACGGGCCCTGCACCACGCCCGCCGGCGCGCCGCCCGCCCGGCGGGCACCGGCACGCTCGTCGTCAGCGTCGCGCAGGCCACCGGCCAGGCCCCGCTCCCGGGCGCACGCCGCGAGGCGGACCACCTGGCCCGCCTCCTCCCCTGCGCCGCGCTGCTGGTGGACGCCTCCGCCACGCACTCCGCGGTCGTCTCCGCCCTCCACCGCCACGCCTACGCCCATTTCGCCTGCCACGCCCTCGGCGACCTCGAGCGCCCTTCCGGCAGCCGGCTCGTCCTCCACGACCACACCGAACGCCCGCTGACCGTGCGCGACCTGGCCCGGCTGCGGCTGCCGTCGGTCCGGCTCGCCTACCTCTCCGCCTGCGACACCCTGCGCACCAGCCCCGAGCTCGCCGACGAGGCCGTGCACATCGTCAGCGCCTTCCAGATGGCGGGCTTCCCCCACGTCGTCGGCTCGCTGTGGCACGTCGACGACGCGATCGGGGCCGAGGTCGCGCTCAGCGTCTACGAAGCCCTGCACACGGGCGACGGCACCCTCGACGTCACCCGCACGGCCGAAGCCCTGCACCGGGCCGTGCGCACCCTGCGCGACACCTATCCGCACACCCCAAGCCTGTGGGCCTGCCAGGTGCACGCGGGTCCCTAGGGCACTTCTCCAACGTCTCCCCGTACGGGCCGGCTGCTGCAGGGTGGCGCTGACACGCTCGAACACGACCGTCAGGCGCGGCATACCGTCGGGGCCCACGGTCGAGGTCGAGGTCGCCGTCGAGGCCGCCGTCGAGGTCGATGCGGCGGCGGAGCTCGGTGGCGAGGCAGGCCGGGACGTCGTGGATGCCGGCGTTCCGGCGCTGTTGCCGCGGTGCCTAGCGGCTGGTGGTGCGGGGACCGCTGTACTGGGTGTCGGTGACGGGCTCGGCCCAGGTGGTTTCGGGCGTGCCGTCTTCGGTGGTTTCCCACATGGCGAGGTGTTCCATGAAGCGGTCGGTGACGGCGCCGTGCCAGTGTTCCTCGCCGGGCGGGCAGGTGACGGTCTCGCCGGGGTGGGCTTCGAAGACGGTGCCGTCGCGGGTGCCGACGAGGGCGATGCCGGAGACGACGTGGAGGGTCTGGCCAACGGCGTGGCGGTGCCAGTTGGTGCGGGCGCCGGGTGCGAAGCGGACCATGTTGACGCGCATCCGGGAGGGCTCCTGGCCGGCGACGATGACGTCCCACCAGACGTCGCCGGTGAACCAGTCGGCTGGGGCTTTGCTGGTGGGCTGCTGCTTGGCGAATTCCATGGTGTCTCTCATTTCTCTCTGGTGCGTTGGCCGGCGTTACCGGGCGACGTAACCACCGTCGGCGGGAAGCGCGACGCCGATGACGAAACCGGCGCGCCCGGGACTGCACGGCCACAGGACAGCCTGGGCGATCTCGTCGGCGGTGCCAAGCTCTCCCTTGGCGATCGTGTCGCTGACCATGGGGGTGTCGATGGTGCCGGGGCAGACGGCGTTGATACGGATGCCGCGCGAGGCGTACGCGAGGGCGCCGCTGCCCTGGGCACGCATGTACCGCAGTTCGTGCTTCATGCTGGGCCCACGCGCCGGGCCGGCACCGGCACCAACGGGGGCCCGAGCGGGACCACGATCTGGGGCGCACCGCCGGCGAGATGCCCCCCTGCCGGTCACGTCGCCTGTCCCAGGCTGAACACCGCCCTTCCAGAGGCGCCGCGGCGACCGGGTATGCGCGGTCGCCGCCTTCGTCTTCGGGAGCGGTTACTGTCCGCCGAGGTAGTCGGTCTGCGAGGCGATCCGGCCTCCGCGCAGTTGCAGGATGGTGCAGAAGGTGGCGGTGACCGGCTGCCCGGCCGGGGGCAGGGCCGGGTGGGCCCCGGAGCTGGTGCCGGCGAAGTCGGTTTCGATGGCGATGGCGTCCCCTTCGGCGATGACCCGCTTGAGCGTCAGGGTCCGGTCCGGAACCGCGCCCGCGTACTCGCGGATATGGCCCACGAAGGCGTCCCGGCCGGTGAAGGCGAGCCCGAAGGCCCCACAGGTGTAGACGGCATCGTCGGTGAACACCGCCCCGAACCGGTCGAAGTCCTGGTTGTTGTAGGCGTCCACCCACTCGTGAACGAGCTCGTTGACGTCCGTGCTGCTGCTCATGACTGCCGGCCTTTCCGTACCTCGTGAAGTCGTATGCACGGACAGATTGACACCGATATAGGTCCATTTTTGTCCTATATCCCGTGACTCGCTGATTGCGCAAATAGAGGGAGTGTGGCGACGTTGAACTCGGCGAGGTGGGGGACGGCATGCGCGGATGCGGTCGTGGCCTCATCCCTGCACAGACCGGCTTTCTATGTCAGCGATCATTATTTTTAGAATCCTCGACCACCACACAGCACTCCCCCGGCCTGGCGTCCATGCGGGCGTGGACGGGGCCGTCCGTGCCGAGCAGCCCCTCCAGCAGCGCAAGGTTCATACCGCAGACCAGCGGCGGGAAGCGTTCGGCGACGGCATGGAAGGGGCAGTTGCGCATGCGTACGACGCGCGCGGCCGCCCCGGTCGCCACCTCGGCGTCTTCCAGGTGCGGTTCGTAGCCGCGGGCGGCCAGCATCTCCATGGCCTCTTCGAGGCCGCCGCAGGGCGCCGCCGAGCCGCGCAGGGCCTCACCCCGGCGGCGCGCGGCCGCGCAGAGCCCGGCGTCAAGGCCGGCCTGCTCGGCGGCCTCGGCGAGCAGCTCGGCGGCGGTGCGGTAGTCGCGGGCGGGCAGCGACACCTCCCGCTCGGCCCGCGCCCGCGTGTACACCTTGGCGGGACGGCCCGCGCCCGGACCCGAACGGCCCGTCAGGCGGCGGCTGCCGCTCTCCAGCAGCCCGACCTCGGCCAGCTTGTCCAGATGGTGTGCGGCGAGTGTGCGCGCCACCCCGGCCGCCTCGGCGGCCTCGTTGCGGCCGACCTCGCGGCCCTGCGCCACTACGTACTCGTACAGGCGGCGCCGCACCGGATCCTGCAATGCCGCGATCGCGTCGATGTCCTTCACCCGGCCATTGTAAGAACAACACAGGTTGGAGATAGAACGACGGGACCCGACCCCGGATGGATGAGTCGGGTGCTGATGCAGGCGTCGAGCAGTGGCTTCATCTGTTGATAGAAGGGCATCTTGCATGTTGTCGCTTCTGTCCGCCGAGACATGCAGTAGCGCAGTAGCGCGTGGCTGCTGTTCGCGCTCCTGACGACTCCCGCACTACGCGTGATCTGTGTGGGGCTGGTGCAGTGGTGGGGAAACCTCCGGCTGAACCGCGCGATGACACAGCCACTTTCTGAGAAGGTCAGGGCGGTGGCAGTGCGAGCGGCGATCCACACGAGTCGACGAACCTTCGGAATCCGTGTCAAGGAGCATCAGCAGATGAGGAACCCACTGCGTACCGTGCTCGTGCCGGTGGCCGTCGCGGCTGCCGGCGTCCTGCCGGCCTCCACAGCCCATGCGGCCGACGGGTACGACCGGTGCCCTGCCGACTACTACTGCATGTTCTCGGGGCTCGACGGCACTGGCGACATCATCAAGCTGCGAGGGAACACGCCGGACCTCACGGCGCTCGGCATGAACGACAGGGCCAAGTCGGACTGGAACCGGACCACTTCGACCATTCATCTCTGGTCCGACACCAACTACACCGGCTGCACAGCCGTCACCTCCGCCGGCCCGACCGGCAAGGGCAATCTCTTCCCCGCCTACAGGGACTTCTTCAGCTCGGTGCAGTTCGGCGGTCCGGGCGGTCCGTCCTGCGGGACACCGCCCGGCGAAGACGGCTAGGTTCAGTGTTGACGGAAGCCTGAAGCGGTGCGGTCGCGGGGCTGACGTACGCGCCGGCCCCGCCGCCTCCCCCGCCGGAGCGGACCTGCCTCCCCGGGCAGGCGGCGGCCCACGAAAAGGACCTCACCGAGCGCGTCCATTCCGTGTCGCGAGCGGCGAGGGCGCCGGGTTCGTACAGGACAATCCGCTGGATGCTCTCGGCGCACAACCGGAACAGGACGGCGTCGGCACGGTGCAGGTGCTCGCACTCCCAGGTTGTTTCCGCACGGTCGTGTGCCGATGTGGTCAGATGTGAGCATCAGGCGCTGGGGCAGTGCACCCGGATCGAGTGAGGGGTCGTGAGGTTGACCCCGTGCGAGCGGGGTCGTAACTCGTCGTCGGCGCCCAGGAGACCGAAAGCGTGCAGCCGCAGGGCTTCGGCCAGGGTGAGCCTCATCTCCAGTTCGGTCATCTGGGCGCCCGGGCAGCGGTGGGAGCCGATGCCGAAGGGGAGATAGCGCATGCCGTCGGGAGGCCTCCCGAGGAACCGCTCCGGCCGGAACCGGGCGTGGTCGGGATAGGCCTGTTCGTCGTGGTGGGCGAGGTGGATCGCGACGGTGATTTCCGTGCCTTCGGGAAAGTGGAAGCCCTCTGCGGTGAAGGGCGTCACCACGCGCCGCGCAGCGCTGGTCGGGGTGACCGTCGGGACGCGCAGGGCTTCCATGCACACGGCGGACAGGTAGGGCAGTGACGCGATCTCCCGTGTGGAGGCGTGTTCCGGAAGCGTCCGCAGTTCCGCGGTCAGGCGTTCGGCGACGTCGGGGCGGTGGTGCAGCCAGTACAGGGCCATGGACATGCCGTTGGCAGCCGTCGTGGTCCCTCCGGTGAGGAGGCTGACGAGTTGGTCGCGTATGTCGTGGTCGGGCAGCTGGTGAGGCGCGGCCAGCAGTGCGGTCAGCAGGGAGCCCCTGGTGCCGGTTCCTGTGGTGCGGGCGCGAGCGATCTCGGTCAGCAGGAGGCGGTCCAGTTCGGTCCGGTGGTGGCGGTATTGCGCGTCGAGCTGTGCGCGTCGCTGGGGGGCGGCTGTGCGTGCGTTGTGCAGGGCGTTGAGTACGGCGACGAGCGCTTCTTCCACCGCGTGGTCGGTGGCCTGGGGAAGGTCGGGGAAGATCAGTGAGTTCATGACGCGCGCCGTGATCCTGATGGTCATTCTGGCGAGCGGCTGTGGGGGGCATCCGCGTAGGTCGTGCAGCCCTTGTGTGATCAGCCGGTGCACCGTATCGGCCCGTCGTTGTAGCGATGTGCCGACGAGGAGGGGTGTCACGATCTGCCGTATCCGTCGGTGCTCGGCTCCGGCGAGCTTGAGCATGCTGCGCGGGCCGATCAGGTCGTTGTACATGGTTGTGCCCAGGCCGACGAGTTCCCGGTCGTGCCGTAGCAGGATGCTGCGGAAGTGGCGAGGGTCGCTGAGAAACACCCGCGGCGGTTGATCTGGTCGATAGAGCGTGAACAGGTCCCCATAGGAGGCGCGGAATTCCTCCAGCACCGAAGGCTGCTGCTCCAGGCGCCACAGTTCTTCGCGGTTGAGGGCGGGGCCGGGAGGCAGCGGCAGAGTGGCAGGCATCGTGCGAGACCGTCCTGTCGCGTCGATATCTGGGATCGGCTGCGGTCATGTCCGGTACGGATCGGAAGGCTTCCCCGTCAGATGTTCTGCGGCATTCAGGGGTGAGGAGCGCTGGGGCGGCTCACCGGCGGAGAGGGGGGCCGGCGGAGAGCGGGGCGGCGGTGGCGTGGCCGTAGCGGGCGCTGTCGTGAAGAGACCAGTTGACCGTGCCGGTCATCCAGTCCTGGCAGCCGTCGATCCATCCGGAGAGATGGGGACTCGCGGTGCGGCGCACTACCTCGGCAAGCTCCGCGAACTTGGCGACCTCGGCATGCGTCTGGTCCACCGCCAGATTCACCGCTTCCTGCCACGACCGGCCGGGCTCGGCGTCTTTGATGACAGTGACGAGGCTGCGAGTCGACGGTTCATGCACCTCGACCGGGGCGCTGAGCACGTCGTTCGACCACGCGATGACGTTGACCGCGTGCAGTTCCAGCCGACGCGCCTCGGGCGAGGAGAACTCCTCGGCCGTGATGGGGCCGGCGTTGGCCACGTCCGCGAGCGCAATCGGCGGTTTCAGGCCCGCGGAGTAGCGGCGGAACGACGCGTACGAACGAGGACTGACGTGGTCGGTGCACACCTGATCGAACACTTGCGTCGCCAACGAAAGCAACCACAACCGCATCGCGGTCGCCCACCGCTGATAATTCTCAGCCGAGGGCACCAACGCACGAAGCCGGCGACACAGATCCAGCCATGCCGTCTCGCCGTGCACGGGCTGTTCGCCGAGCTCCTCGAGATCGACCACGTCCAACATCGCGGTCAGCCTCCGCACCATGGTGGCCGCCTGCTCTGCGTTCTCCACACGATCGGCCGTCACGTCATCGAACAGGAAGAACCAGAGCATGAAGTCGGCGGCCCACTGGGCAAACGCCCTATCGGCACGGGGGAAGCAGCGCGCGGCCAGCCACGCGAATCGGTAGCCTGCGTACCGGTCGCGTTCGGCGTCATTCCGGAGCAACGCGTGCCGCTCGGACCAGGAGACCGAGGCCACGTGCATGACTTGGACATCGGAATGAAGACTGCCGGCCCACGGCAACTCGATCGCCGGCAGGACAACCTGATCGAAGTCAGTGAGATCGTGTCGCATGCTCTCGTGTCCTTTCAGCGGGAAGTGACGCTGCCGCATCCAGCTACGAACCCCTGTCGATCGTTGTCAGGGGTGACTCAGAAACGCCGCATGCATGGGGTCCGGGACGGGGGCATGGGCAGCGGTGATCTCATCCCGCTTGCTGTTCGGTAGGCCTCAGGACCTTCGTCGCTGACGACGAGCAATCCATGGTCCCGGCCCTGCGCGGGACGGGAAAGGACACGAATGCGCCAGTGAATCCTGTGCGGACGGCGGCAGCCACCGCAGAGCAGGAGCTTGTGACACCGTGTCGTCCTCACCGTGTCGTCCTACGCGCGGCGGCGCGCCCGATCGCTGCCAGGCCGTCCACGCCGACGCGTGTTGTCCCGGCCGGGGCCGGCCCTGTGCCGACCACGCCCCTGCCCGAAGACGCCCCAGCCGATCGCCGCACGGTGCGGGGTCCTGGAGGTCCCCGAGAATCGCGCCCGCACCGGCGGGCGGACCAAGCCGAACCTCGCCTGCCCGGAGGTCGAGCGGTTCTCCGCGGATGCCGTGGGGCTGCGCTACGACGCGCCGTCGAAGGGGCAGCTACTGGTGCGCGCGATGAAGGAGGTGCCGGGATCGCGAGAAGCGGCACAGTGGAGCCCGGCGGGGCCCCGCATCGGACTCAGCGCCGGGCCAGCGCCAGCACACTCAGACCGAACATCAGGACACCCAGGGGGAGGTGGACCGACGGGACGTGCGCGATGCCGAGTACGACCTGGACCGAGGCGAGTACGAGGAATCCTGACGCGTGCCAGACAGGCCGGGGCGAGCCGCCGCCCGGCTTCCACGCCAGCACCGCCACGAGCACGTACAGCATCGACGCCCCGTACATCACACGGGCTCCGACACTGTGCAGCATCTCCCCGTAGGACGAGGTCAGCAGCAGTCCGGCGGAGACCGCCTGAAGGAAGATGGTCAGGGTCTGCAGGGCGATCGCGATCCGCAGGAACGAGGAGCCGCGCTGTGCGTTCGCCGTCTTCGTCACCTGAGTGGCCATGTCACAGTCCCCTTTTCCGCCCTCGGGCAGCAGGTCGATAAGGTCTCACCAGTCCGACGACGCGGGCCTGCGAAAGGTAAGGCGAGGGGGCGGCCGGAAGCATGGGGACTGTCGGGACCAGCGCGAATGAGATAGCCGGCGGGCGACGCCACCTGATCAACGTCGCCTACCGATTGCTTGGTTCGGTGACCGAGGCCGAGGACGCCGTACAGGATGCCTACGCACGCTGGTACGGGCTGCCGCGCAGCCGGCAGGAGGAGATCCTGTCCCCCGGCGCCTGGCTGACGACGGTGACCAGCCGCATCTGCCTGGACCTGCTCGGCTCGGCGCGAGCCCGCCGTGAACGCTACGTCGGCGCATGGCTGCCCGAGCCGCTGCCCGACCGCACCGAGTGGGACCGTGCGGGCGGCGCCGACCCCACCGGCCGTGCGGACCCCGCCGACCAGATCGTTCTGGACGAGTCGGTGACCATGGCCTTCCTCGTGGTCCTGGAGTCGATGACGCCCGCCGAGCGGGTGGCTTTCGTCCTGCACGACGTCTTCCGGTATCCGTTCGCCGAGATCGCCGACGTTCTCGCACGGACCCCTGCGGCCTGCAAGCAGCTGGCCGCCTCCGCCCGGCGGCGGGTGAGCGTCGCGCCCGCCCCGGTGTCGGCGACCGGCCAGGCGGACGTGGTGAGGCAGGTCAAAGAAGCATGGGAGACCAAGGACATCGCAGCCCTCGTCGGTCTTCTCAACCCGGCTGCCGTGATGACCGCCGATGGCGGCGGCATGGTCGGCACCGTCCTGCGCCCGGTCGAGGGCGGTGCGCGCATCGCCCAGTACATGGTCGCCATCGCCGACAAGGCTCCGGGGCTCGAACTCCTGGAGTGTTCGGTCAACGGCGTGCCGGGCCTGGTGGCCCGGCGTGCCGGCGTCGTCATGACCGTGGCCGCGTTCGACGTCTCCGACGGGTGCATCACCCGGATCTGGGCGGTCCGCAACCCGGAGAAGCTGCGGCCGTGGGCGCGGGAGGACTAGGCCGTGTTGTGAAAGATCGCCGTCCTTCGTACTGATCTTCGCGCTTGGTGCCGGGAGATCTAAGGGGTCCCGCGAGCCGTGATAAGTCCTGCGGCAGCCGACGGTCGTAGTGTGGAACTTGTTCCCGAGGAGGACTTCTGATGCGCAGCGTGACCTACTCGATGGGCGTCTCCCTTGACGGCTACATCGTCGGGCCGGATGGCGACTTCGGCTGGACGGAACCGGACGAGGAGGTCTTTCGCTCCTGGATCGACGAGATCCGAAAGGTCGACGTTCACCTGTTGGGGCGACGGCTGTACGAGACGATGTTGTACTGGGAGAGCGCCGACCAGGATCCATCGCTCGACGACTCAATGCTCGAATGGGCCGCGATCTGGAAGCCGCTCCCGAAGGTGGTGTTCTCCACCACGCTGTCGACGGTGCAGGGCAATGCCCGTCTGGCCTCCGGCGGCCTGGCGGAGGAGATCGAGCGGTTGCGAGCCGAGCCGGGCGAGGGCGACATCGCGATCGGCGGCGCGACTCTCGCCGCCGAGGCGGCCGCGTTGGGGCTGATCGACGAGTACCGGGCCAGGGTCTACCCGGTGCTGGTTGGCGGTGGTATTCCGTTCTTTCCCCGGTGCGAGCGCCGGGTAGATCTCGAACTCGTCGAGACCCGCACTTTCAGCTCACGAGTCGTCTACCTCCGCTACCGCGTGGCGCGCCAGGCCTTGCTTTAGAAGGTGCTGAGTTGCTGGGTGTGCCGTCCGGGAAAGTCACGGGCGGCCATCCAGCGCGGTCGCGCTTCAGCCGGTTGGGGCGGCGGCTGCCGGAGCCGGGGAGAGCGTTTGGTTCACGGTTGTCCGGAGCGTTGTGAGGGGGCCGCTGGACGATTCCTTCCGCGTCCAGGGGGTCGCGCCTGCGAAGTCGTGAGCGATGACGGACTGGACCCGGTCGGCGATCGCCTTGTGCGGGAGGATGACGCCGAGCTCGCGGTTCTTGTCCAGCGACGTGGGGGTGAAGTTCTCCGAGCCGATGAACACCTGCTCGCGCGCGGTCGCGTGGTCGGCGACGATCGCCTTGGCATGGATGTAAGGGGTGTCCGAGGGCGCGTAGGTGCTCACCCGGACTCCGGCGGCTGTCAGGGTGTCAAAGGCCCGGGCGTAGGTGTTCTTGGTGTTGGTCATCACCACCGTGACCTGGACGTGCCGCCGGGCGGCTGCGGCCAGGGCGTCGATGACCTCGGTGTCGCTCATCTCCAGGCACTCCACCCACAGGTTTGTCCTGGCCCGGCTGATGAGGCCGAGGAGCTGCCGACGGGCGTCGGTGGGAGACCACACCAGGTGGCTGCCTCTTTCCGGGGTGACCGGTGCGTGGGCGTGGTCGGCCGCGAAAACCCGCTCGACTGCCGCGACGTCGGCCGGGTCGGTGTCGACGATGCCGTAGTCACGGTAGGTCGCGTACCGCTTCGGGACCAGGTTGCCGGTCATCACGAGTGCCGTCGTGCCATCGACGACCAGCGTCTTCTGGTGGGTGTAGGAGAAGCGGGCATCCGACCAGACCACGTCGACGCCACCGTCCTTGAGTGCTGTGTAGGCGGGGCCGTTCACCTGCTGCTGGCGTTGGTCGAGGATGACTCTGGTCCGAATGCCCGCCTTCTGCCGCGCGACCAGCTTCTGCACGGCCATGGTGTCGGTGAGCTGGTAAGTGATCAGGTCGACGTCGTGCCGCGCGGAGTCGATGAGCCGGTAGACCGGTGTCAGGCCGTCTTCGGGCTGGACGACCACCGAGTACCGTCCCTGAGGGACAGCTGATGCGAGCGGCGCCACCGCCGTGGTCGCTCCCCAGAGCGCCAGGGCCACCACGGCCACCACTGCCGTCCGGCCCGTTCGAACAACACGCGACAGCCCCATGGTCCTCTCCCTGAAACGCAGCGCCGGAGGGCACACGGTGCGCCCGGAACGCCGTCTTCCTCCCCGCACCGGCTGCCTCATACGCAGCGCGTCGTTGTGTAGCAGCGCGCCCGTCACACCACGTACGCACTTCCCGGTGCAGCGGATGTCCCATGAGCAATCTGGTGACACAGCGGCTGGTGACTACCTGGTTCGCGTCCAGAGCATCAGCCGGCGCGCCGCGCACTCCACAGGCGATACGGGCGCATACGGGCGCACGAGGGGCGCACCCAGGGTGGACAGGGCGAGGTCCGGCAACGCCACGCATCTCGCCGGGTGCTACCGCGCAGGCCGTCTGCTACTGGTCGGCGACGCCGCGCACATCCACGTCCCCGTAGGCGCCCAAGGGCTCAACACCGGCCACCACACCGCGTTGTCCCGATCGCATGGCCACGGCGTGGTTGAGGTGGAAGAACGGGCGCGCCAGTGGCATCCAGCGTCGCAACGCGGGCTTCCTGACGCTGACATCCTCGGTGAAGAAGGCCACGCAGCCGTGCCCACCGTCGTCTCCCACGCGCCATCGCACGTTGCCCGTGATGTCCCCTTCGAGTGCCGCCTCCAAGACACGCGCGACGGGATCCTGGACGAGCGGCCTCAGCCGTGCGGTCAGCTCGTAGGGCAGCATCGACCTGATGACGACCTCGCACTCCCGTTCGCCGGTCTGCTGCACGGAACGGAAGGCCGGCCACCATCCGGGGTAGTGCTCGATGTCGGCCAGCTTCGCGTACATGGTGGTGGGCGGGAGCGGTGCCCTCCAGCGTCCGGCGAAGCGCATCTCGTGGCGGCTCACGTCAGTCTCCTGGTCGGCTGTGCGCTCCGGGGCAGTCGGAGGTGGTTGCGGGTACGGGCGAAGAAGGCGGCGGTTCCCAGTCCCCACATGAGGAGGAACCACAGTGGGCCGAGCAGGAGGTGTCCGTACGGGGTGTCCGTGGAGGTGAAGCCCGCGGCAACGCTGACCTGCGTCGGACCATAGCCGGGGAGCAGTTGGAGCCCGTCCTTGTCGGCTCCCGTGTTGCTCATGGGGTTCTGCAGCATGGTGTCGAGCAGGCTCGCCATGATGATGACGAACAGCGCCGCCAGTTCGTTGCGCAGAAAGGCCCCGAGGAGGACGCCGATACCGCCGTAGGCGACCGTGGCGGTGAACAGACCGAGCGCGAGGAGCCCTGGCCGGACGGGATCCCAGTACCAGCAGATGACGGCCGTGGCGTAACCCGCGATGAGGGCGGAGGCGACGGTCATGGCGATGACCTTGCTCAGGAGCAGAAATGTGCGGGGATAGCCGGCGAACGCGAGCCTGCGGTCGAAGGCGAGGGATTTGAAGGTGGTGATGAACATCATGAAGCCGACGATGAGTGTCACCGTGTTAATAGCCCCGGACACCATCGTCAGATGATTTCCGTTGACGGTGACGGTACGACCCGTCGCGCGCAGCAGGAACCGCGCCGGCGCCGGAGTGACGAACAAGTGCTCCAGCGTCAGCCAGAGAGGGATGTACACGACGACCAGCGCCAAGGCGAGGTGGTTGCGAGCGTGTTCCAGGAGAGCGAACGAGGCGCCCGTGCGGAGCCCTCTGTGCGTCCAGTTCAACGGTCCGCCCCTCGCGTCGTCACCTCGCGCATCACGTCGGACTCCCCCGGTGTCGCCACTCCGTGACGCAGGCGGAGCACGACGTCGAGCCGCTGGGTGTCCCAGGCCAGGTGCGACACGACCAGGACGCAGCGTCCCCGCTCGCGGAGCCGGGCCGCGACGTCCCAGAAGCGGAGGTAGGTCTCCCAGTCGAAGCCCTGGTACGGCTCGTCCAGCAACAGCACGTCCGGGTCGTGCATGAGCGCCAGGGTGAGATTGAGCTTCTGCCGGGTGCCTCCGCTGAGGGCATCCACCCGGGTGTGCCGGTATTCGGCGAAGTGGAGTTCTTCGAGCAGTTCCTCGGCCCGGTCGGACCCCTCCAGGCCGTAGGCGGTCTGGAACCAGCTCAGATGCTGGTCGACGGTGAGGGAGTCGTTGAGTACGGTCTCCTGCGGGCAGTACCCCAGGGAGCCACCGTGCTCGACCTTGCCGGAGTCGGCGGCGATCTGGCCGCACAGGATGCGCAGCAGCGTGCTCTTGCCGGAGCCGTTCTCGCCCACGACGCCTGCCAGTGTGCCCGGCTCCAGACTGAAGGAGACGCCTCGGAGCACACGGCGTGACCTGTAGGACTTGTGTACGTCGTGCACGCGCAGGGCGTACGGAGTTCGGGGCACGGCGAGTGCTTCCTCCTGCGTAACGATCGTCGTCGGGGTATCGGGGTAACTGTCAGCTGCTGCGGCGGGACAGGTCGGTGATGAAATGCCGCCACTGCTCCTGCACGTCGGCAGGGATGGACGCCCCGCCGAGGGCCGTAAGCGCCGACGTCACGTGGCGGACAGCCGCCTCCTCGGAACGTCGCCTGCTCTCTGTCTCCTCCAGCAGTCGCATGGCTTCGGGGACATCAACCGGAGCCAGAGGACCGGAGCCCAGCAGCGCCGCGAGCCGCCGGCCGGCGGCGGTGCCCGAGCCGACCGCGAGCAGGAGGGGCAATGTCTTCTTGCCGCACATCAGGTCCGCTCCGACGGGCTTTCCGGTGACCGCCCTCTCGCCCCACAGGCCGAGGATGTCGTCGAGGATCTGGAAGGCCACCCCCAACTCGCTCCCCGCGGAATGGAGTGCCTGCACCACGGGGGCCGGCGCGTCGGCCAGCACGGCGCCCAAAGCCGCGGCACAGCCGAAGAGGGCGCCGGTCTTGCCGCGTGCCATGCCCACGTACCGGTCCGGGGAGACCTCGCCCGCGGACCACCCTTCGAGCGAAAGGTCCTCCGCCTGCCCCTCCACCGTCTTCTCCACGGCCACGATGAGAGCGTTGGTGGCCGCGGAAGCCCCGGGAGCCTGCGCGTGGAAGATCTCAGCGACCGCCTGCACGACGAGGGCGTCACCGGCGAGCACCGCCGGACCCGTACCGAACGCGGCCCAGGCAGCAGGCCGACCGCGACGCTCGGTGTCACCGTCCATGACGTCGTCGTGCAGCAGGGAGAGCTGGTGCACGAGCTCGACGGCCGTTCCGGCGATGGCGGCGAACCGCTCCGGCGCCCCGACGGAGCGGACCGACAGCACCGCCAGCGCCGCGCGCACGCGCTTGCCGGCTCGCTGCAGGGGACCCACGGAACCCTCTGCGTCCCACCCCAGGTGGTAGCGGCACACCTGGGCCACGGACGGATGGAGCCGTGCCACGATCCGGCGCAGCTCGGGTTCGACGAGCGCCACGCCCCGCTCGAGGATCTCCTCACTTCCCGGCGGCCGCTTCGACGTGCCATGCGGGACAGTGCTGTGCAACAGAATGCGTGTCATCACTGCCTCGTCCCGCCCCGTGGTCGGCAGCCGCAGCCCGCAGCCCGCCGTGGTCATCTCCGGCCTCCGCCCACCGCATAACGACACCGGCGATCGGGAGTCACGGCAGCAGCAGTCGCGGTACGACCGGATTCAGCAGCCGGCTGCCCGTGCTCGCTGACGGCAAAGACCACGTCGATACGTCCGCGGCGGCCGTCGCTCTGCACCGCCCGGAAGCATGACCTGTGCAAGCCGGCAGAAGTCATCCGGCTGCGGAAGGCCCCCAGAAGTGGATGCCGCGCTTCACCGCCCCCGTCCAGCTCAGGGGCCATGGGCCGGTGCGCTCGGCTCGTTCCGCGCCGAGCATGACTTCTCCGAGGTTCCGGACATGAGCGGTCATGCCCAAAGCCGCAAAGATTCGTTCGCTTTCCGTTCCCAGCACGATCAGCTGAGGCTCGAGAGCTGACTCGGCTCCCTTGTAGTCCACGATGATCATTGCTGCTTGACGGGACGAGTCTGGGTGGGTTGCTCCGGATGTTGGGGACTCGTCCCAGGTTGGCTGGTCACGCGCCCGCAGCTAAGGCAGCCCAGCCCGAGCCGCTCACTGCCGAGGTGGCGGCCGTCCTGCTCCTGCCCCTGCTCCTGCTCCTGCTCCAGCCGAATCCGGCGTACATCATCAACGGCACGCACGACGTACTCAGCCACAATCGGGCGGCCGAAGAGCAGTTCGCAAACCTCACCGCCGCGACCGAGGACCGGCAACCGAACTTCGCCCGCTGGGTGTTCCTCGATTCCGCCGCCCGGAACGTACTGGTCGGCTGGGAGCACGAGGCGCGCGCCCTCCTCGCCCGGCTGCGAACGCTCGCCTCCCACCAACCACGGCGACGCCCGTTACGACGGGCTGCTCGACGAGCTGAAGGCGGGCAGCCCCGAGGTGAGCGCTTGGTGGCCGCGGTACGACGCGCAGGTGCGGCACGGCGGACGCAAACGGCTACGGTGCCCGGAACGCGGAGTCGTCGATTTCGCGTACACCGCGTTCCACCTGGCCGAGGACCCGGAACAAACGCTGGTGATCTACTCCGACGCACAGTCCCAGGGCCCAGTGGCGTACGTGTCCTCGCGAGGGCCGCCCTGGGCCTGGCCCAAGCGCCATCGCCTTCCCTCAGGGTGATGACGGGTAGAACTGACGGACCCATTGGCGGAAGAAGCCGATGGCCTCGTCACTTGCGGCGAGGCGGGGCCGCGGCTCGTAGCGTTTGGTGTTCCAGATCGCCAGGTCCTGGTGGACCTTGCCGACCGCGGTCCTCAGCATCGCGCGGGCGAAGGCTCGGTGCAGGCCGCGCCGTGGGAGCGACGCTCCGGTGGCGTCCGGCTTGCGGATGTCCGCACAGGCTGTCGCGACCAGCATGTGGGTGCGTCGGGGCCCGGTCGGTGTGTGCATGACCCACAGGTAGCTGATGAGACCGAGCGAGGGCAGCGGGAGCTCGACTCGGAGGTATCCCAGCCCCGCCATGAGGAACGAATGGTCGGCCTGGATCCTCTGCCTGAGGACAGGAGGCCGGTCCGGCCCCAGGCGCAGACGCATGCGCAGGAGGGGGCCTTCGGACGTCGGCGGGTCGAGTTCTTGCACGGCCACCTGGTGCAGGACGGGGAGATGCCGGTAGTCGAGGGTGTTCTCGATGATTTCCTGGGCGTAGGTGTGCACCTCCGCGCTCCAGGCGGCCGTTGGCACGACTCCGGTCTGGACGGTGTCGGGAACGTCCCAGGTGGGTGGGGCGCCGTCCGGTTCGTACCAGGCGAAGACGAAGCCGTTGTGCTCGCTGATGGTGTGGTGCAGCAGGCGAGCACGCGGTGGCGGGCCGTCGGGGGTGCTCACGCAGGTGCCGTCGGGGGCGAAGGCGAAGCGGTGGAAGGGGCACACCAGGTTCTGGCCCTGCACGGTGCCGCCTGCCCCGAGGTGAGCCCCAAGGTGTGGACAGTAGGGACGCACCGCGCGGGGCCGGCCGTCGCGGGTGCGGTAGAGGACGACGTCCTTGTCCATGAAGCGGCGGGTCAGAACGCTGCCGGGGGCGAGTTCGCGTGAGCGTGCCAGGCAGAACCAGCCACTCGGGTAGGGCAGACGCGGACTCGGCTCGTCAACGGTGGGGTGTGGAGTACGAGATGTGGGTGGCTCGTCCCTCATCGTCATGGCTGGCAGCCAATCACAGGAAAAGACATCGAATATCACCTATCCAGCAAGGACGCCCGTATGAGGTATCTGCTGGGGTGGCCCGGCAAGGGTAGGACGGAGTCACTGGTCCTGGCTCCGTCCCACCTGGACCGGTGGTCGAACGCCGTGCTCTGCTCGTCGCAGTGCTACCCAGCAGGCTGATCGTCCGGGACCCAGTTGCCGTGGAGGCCGAGCGGGACCCGGGCGGGCAGGTGGATGCGGGCGATCGGCGGGCCCGTGAAGTCCTGGGACGAGAGGATCACCAGGTCCGCGGCGCCGCGCTCCGGGTTGTGCACGTAGGCCATGACGTAGCCGTCGTCCTCCGCCGTGGGTGACTCGGCGGGGACGAACACCCCCTCGCCGACCGCTGCGTGGCGCCCGAACTCGTGCGCCTCGGTGGTGCCGCGCACCAGGTCGTGCTTGAGCAGCGCGCTACTGAAGCCCTCGTCCGGCCGCTGGTCCTCGGGCCCGGCGGGCGGTGCGTAGAGCTCGACGGCGGCGGCGTAGCCGTACCGGTACGGGCTGCCGGTGAAGCGGGGGTTGAGGCGGGGGAATTCCTGGGTTCGGTCGTCCAGCCGTTCCTCGCGGATGGTGCCGGCCGCCAGGTCGATGGTCCACCGGTCGAGTGTGGGGCGGCTGGTGCCGAAGTCCCGGATGTTGAAGCCCTCGGGGTGGCGGATGATGTCGACGACGGTCTTCGTGCCGTCCTCGTAGGCGTTGAGGGTGTGGCCGACCAGGCTCGGCGAGACCTCGAACCAGCGCACCTCACCGCCCTCGCGCGGCATCACGCCGACCCGGGCCGGGTGGGTGTCGTCCCAGACGAAGGGCACTCCGGTGGCAAGGTGGGCCGCGCTGAAGACCACGGGTGCGTCGAACAGGATGACGTGGCGAGCGGTCAACGCGAAGTCGTGCATGTACGGGTTGCCGGGTGCCGGGACGGTGGTGGCGCGCAGTACGGCGCCAGTGGCGTCCATCACGATGTGCTGGACGTGCTCGGAGCCGTAACGGAAGGCGAGCGAGTGCAGCTCGCGGGTGTGCGGGTCGAAGACGGAGTGGGCGTTGGCGTTGTAGCCCTCGGGCGTCGCGCCGAGGTCACACGGGCCGACCGTGTCCAGCTCGTAGGTGAGTTCGTATGGCTTCAGCCCTCCCTCGATGAGGGCGAACGTGCGTCCGGCCAACCCCGCCACCTGGACGTTCGGGGCGAAGTCCATCCGCTCGTCCACGACGGTGCCGCGGCGCGGTTCGCTGAGGCGGTCGGCGACGGAGGCGGAGCGGACCCAGCGGTTGCGGTACCACTCGGCGTGACCGTCGCGGATGCGCACGCCGTGCACCATGCCCTCGCCGAGGGTCCAGATGTGCGCGGCCGCATCCTCGATGCCCAGCGGGTTGGGGCCGGTGCGTAAGTAGCGGCCGCTGAGGTGGGCCGGTATCCGGCCGGTGACGGGCAGATCGTAGGCGGTGGTCTCCTCGGTGACGGGTGCGAAGTTCCCCGACAGATAGCGGTTGGCGATTCTTGGCGTCGTCATGCGGTTCGTCCTTGATCCGTGGTGGGTTCCGGCTGGGCAAGGAAGGCCTGGCCCACGGCGGTCATCAGCGTTTCGTAGCGGCGGGCGGCGGTGTCCGGCGGGAAGTGTCCGGCGATTTCGAGGCTCACGGCTCCGTGCGCGGCGGCCCAGAGGAGCTTCGAGATCTCGTGGGCGTCGCCGGGCCGGAAGACGCCGGCCTCGATGCAGGCGGCGACCGCCTCGGTGGAGGTGTCGAAGGCGGAGGCCGCCACGGCGAGGGACTCGGCGCTCGGACGGTAGCCGGGGATGACCTGTTCGAACATGACCCGGTAGTAGGCGGGCTCAGCCAGCGCGCGCTCCCGGTAGGCGGTGCCGAGTCTGTTGAGGTGGGACAACGGGTCGGTCGTGCACGGGACTTGCTGCTGCGCCCGGCGCAGCCGTGTGAATCCCTCCCGGTACAGGGCGTCGGCGAGGCCGTCCTTCCCGCCGAACATGGTGTAGAGGACCTTGGTCGAGGTGCCGATCTCGGCGGCGATCCGCCGTATCGTCAGCGCGGAGATCCCCTCTTCGACCAGCAGTTTTATGGCGCAGTCGAGGACGGCGGTACGCGCGGCCTCCTGGCCGCTGCGCAGGGCGTCCTGATAGATCGTGCTGCTCATGGGTAACAATGTAGCTCACAGGTAACACTGTTACCGCCTGGCGCCCGACCCGTCCTGCTGCCAGATACCTACGTCGCCCCCTGGCAGCAGGACATCGTCCGTCAGCTCACGCCTCAGGGGCTCCGGTCTCCGTCAGCCGGCCGTCGGCCAGCCGCAGCCACCGGTTCACGCCGATCTCGTGGAGGAACCGCTCGTCGTGGCTGACCACCACGAAGGCCCCCTGGTACGAGTTCAGAGCGCTCTCCAACTGGCCCGTGCTGACCAGGTCGAGGTTGTTGGTCGGCTCGTCCAGGAGCAGTAGATGCGGGGCCGGTTCGGCGCACAGTACGCAGGCCAGGGTGGCGCGCAGCCGCTCGCCGCCGGAGAGCACCGAGACGGGCAGATGGGCGCGACCACCACGGAAGAGGAAGCGGGCGAGCAGGTTCATCCGTTCCGACTCCGGCCGCTCCGGGGCGTAGTCGGCGAAGTTTTCGGCGACCGTACGGTGTGGGTCCAGAAGGTCGAGGCGCTGCGAGAGGTAGGCGATGCGCCCGTCGGCCCGCTTGATCTCGCCGTTCTCGGGGGCCAGGTCGCCGTTGAGCAGACGCAGCAGGGTGCTCTTCCCGGCGCCGTTGGGGCCGGTCAGCGCGATGCGTTCCGGTCCCCGGATCGTCAGGTCGACGCCGTGGCCGGCGAAGACGTTCTTGTCGCCGAGTCGGACGCGGAGCTGTTCGCCGGAGAACAGGTTGCGTCCGGTGGGCACGTTGGTGGCGGGCAGGTCCAGCGTGATGCGCTGCTCCTCGCGCAGTGCGCGTCCGGCCTCGTCCAGCCGGGCCTTCGCTTCGTCGATCCGGCCGGCGTGCATCTGGCCGGCCCGTCCGGCGGACTCCTGCGCGCCGCGCTTCATGGTGCCGGCGAAGATGCGCGGCAGTCCGGCGTTCTTCAGGTTGCGGGCGGCGTTGCTCTGCCGGCGTTCGGCGCGTTCGCGGGCCAGCTGCATCTCCCGTTTCTCCCGCTTCAGCTCCTGTTCGGCGTTGCGGACGTTCTTCTCGGCGACCTCCTGCTCGGCCCGGACGGCCTCCTCGTACGCGGTGAAGTTCCCGCTGAGGATGCGCAGTTCGCCGCGGTCGAGTTCGGCGATGCGGTCCATGCGGTCGAGCAGGGCACGGTCGTGGCTGACCAGGAACAGGCAGCCGTTGAAGTCCGCCAGCACGTCGTAGAGCTTGTGCCGGGCCTCGAGGTCGAGGTTGTTGGTGGGCTCGTCGAGCAGCAGCACGTCGGGCCGCTTCAGCAGTTGGGCCGCGAGACCGAGGGAGACGACCTGGCCGCCGCTGAGGGTGTTCAGAGTGCGGTCCAGCGTGAGGTCGGCCAGGCCGAGACGGTCCAGCTGGGCGCGGGTGCGTTCCTCGACGTCCCAGTCGTCGCCGATGGTGGTGAAGTGCTTCTCGTCGACGTCCCCGGACTCCACGGCGTCGATGGCCCGGATGATCGCGGCGACGCCCAGCACCTCGGCCACGGTGAGATCGCCGGTCAGGGGGAGGCTCTGCGGAAGGTAGCCGAGGGGACCGGCCATGGAGACCGACCCGGTGCCGGGCCGCAGGTCACCGGCGATGAGCTTGAGCAGGGTGCTCTTGCCGGTGCCGTTGGGTGCGACGAGGCCGGTGCGGCCGGAGCCGAGGGTGAAGGACAGGCCCTGGAAGACACGAGTGCCGTCGGGCCAGGTGAAGGACAGGTTCGAGCAGACGACGGAAACGCCGGACATGGAGGTGACCTCTTGAGGAAGGAGGCAGGAATGACACTTCTGCCTCGACAGCAGACAAGGGAACGCAGAGACGACAACGAAGCCACGACGACGGTGCTTTCGCGCACCGGCCGGTGGCCTGTCGGGTCCGGGTGTCACCCGGAGATGTCGTCGTCCATCACCATGTCTGGTGTCTCCTCAACACGTGATCAATGCTCGCGGCATTCTAACAACAAGGGCAGGAGGGTCGGAACAACTACCCCACCAGGAAGGTTGATTCCCCCGGCGCATGCCTCACAGAGCAGCCGTACAGCCTGGGCGGGGGCAGCGGAGGGCTGTGTCGAGCAGCGCAGGAGGCGGACGGCCCGGCGTCCCCATGCGCTCAGGCGTCGACTCCCCACTCTTTCGGACGGAATGTATCGCTACTGAGCGTAGTCCGGGAAGATCCGGGCACTCCCTCGCCAGGTGCAGATCCGCACTGAGTACTGAGCACTGAACACTGACAGCAGGGGGGTTCTTCATGGAACAGCAGGAGCTGTACGAACCGCCGATGATGGTGGAGGTCGGTGACTTCGCCGATCTGACGCGAGGCGAGGCCACCGGGGCGCAGTACGAGGGCGGATTCCCTCCCTACGAGTGGTACCTGGGCCCCAGCTGAGGCCGGGGCCGTCAACTCATGGCCGGTGACGTGTGGTTCGCGATCCTGCCGGACGGTGAGTCGGGCTCGGCCGCCGCGCGACTCCTGCGCCCCTGGGCGACCGAGGCCATCGCTCACCACTCCGGCCGGCCGTGGCTGCTGGGCAGCTGGCCGGACGGCCATGTGACGGTGGGCACGGCAGGGGCGCGGCGACTGGCGGTGATCGGGCGCTGCCCGGTCACCCCCGGCGCGCTGTCCGCGCGTGCCGGCCAGGTCCGTGACCTCGCGGACGTGGAGCGGGCCGCCCAGGGCCTGACGGGCAGCTTTCATCTTCTGGTCTCGGTGGACGGCCGGGTCCGGGCCAGGGGCAGCGCATCCGGGGTGCGGCGGCTCTTCCACGCCCGCGTGGGCGGGGCGGTGCTGGCCGCCGACAGGTCGGACAGGCTCGCGTCGGCGACCGCGGGAACCGGAGAGGCGGCCGGGGCGGGCGTGGACGAGCGGCTGCTGGCTCTTCACCTGCTGGCCTCGCCTCCTCCGTATCCGCTGGACGACCGATGCGTGTGGCTGGGCGTGCAGGGCCTGCGCCCCCATGACTGCCTGCTGATCGAGGCGGACGGGCGGGCCCGTACGCAGCGGTGGTGGAGCCCTCCGGAGCCGGAACTCACCCTGGAGCAGGGGGTGCCCGCCGTGCGCGAGGCGCTGACCGCCGCGGTGAGCGCCTGCATGGCCGGCGGCGGTACGGTGAGCTCGGACCTGTCGGGAGGTCTGGATTCCACCAGCCTGTGCTTCCTGGCCGCCCGGGAGCAAGCCCGGGGGCGGCCGGGCGGGGCCCGGCTGGTGACCTTGCGCTGGCAGAGCCTCGACCCCGAGAACGACGACGCCACCTGGGCCGTACGCGCCACCGACATGCTCCCCGGCACCGAGCACGTGACGCCCTCACGCCACGAATGGCCTCTGTGGTACAGCGGCTTGACGGCTCTGACCGGCAGCAGATCCCCACCGACGAACCGGGCCCCTGGGTGCGCGACAGCTCCAGAATCGCGACGATCGCCCAGCTGATGACCGGCCGGGGGTCGCGCCTGCACATGATGGGTGGCGGCGGGGACGAACTGTTCTCCGCACTTCCCCCGCACCTGCACGACCACGTCCGAAGTCACCCGCTGGCGGCGTTCACCCGCATCCGCACGCACCGCGCCTCCCAGCACTGGCCTTTGTGGCCGCTGCTGCGCCAACTCGCCGACCGCAGGACGTTCGGCCAGTGGCTGGCAGCCTGGGCGGACAGCCTCACCGAACCGGAGCCCCCTCCCACCGCACCAGGCCGCCGCGCCCCCTCGACGGCATGGGGCGTGGACCTGCGCATGCCCTCATGGGCAACCCCCGACGCGGTCCGGGCCGTGCAGAGCCTGCTCCGCGAGGTCGCCGAGGCCGCCGAGGCCCTCGCACCCCGACGGGGACAGCACGCGGCGCTCACGTGCGTACAGGCCGGTGGACGCGGCGTCCGCCAGCTGGACCACGTCTTCTCCCGCAAGGGGCTGGCGTACGCCGCGCCCTACCTTGACGACAGCGTGCTCGAGGCGGCGCTTGCCATCCGCGTGCCCGAACGCAGCACGCCCGGCCGGTACAAGCCGGTACTCGCCGCCGCGATGGACGGAATCGTCCCCGACTCCGTCCTGCAACAGCGCACCAAAGGCGAATACAGCGTCGACTTCCACATCAGCCTGCGCCACAACCGGGCCGCGCTGGTGGAGCTGTTCGACGACTCACAGCTCGCCCGCGCCGGGCTGATCGACACGGCAGCCATCCGCACGAATCTGCTCGGGGTCCACCCCACCCCGGACGCACTGCGCTCCCTAGGCCCCAGCCTGGGCAGCGAAAATCTGGCTCCGCTCTCATGCCGCGGGCACCCGCCCACCGAGCACCGCGACCACCGGAGGAGCGTTGTGAGCCTCGCCCTGCGTCATGACGTCTGCGCGATGGACACCGAGGACGGCATGGTGCTGCTCGACAAGGTCACCGGCCGGTACTGGCAGCTCAACGGCACGGCGACCCTCATCCTGCGCACCCTGCTCGGCGGCGCCGCACCGCCCGACACGGCGTGCAGGCTCCGCGAGGTCTACCCCCAGCTCACCGCCGAACGCTCCCTCAGCGACACGGCTGCGGTCATCGGCGCCCTGTTCGAGGCCCGGCTGGTGGTGCCCGCATGAGCCAGCCGATGGTGCCGGCGGCCCGCGATCGCCTGGCACTGCACCGCCGTCCCCCGGCACTCCTGGCCACCGCCGCCGCCCGGCTGCTCGTCGCGCTCAAGCCCCACCGCATCCGTCGCGTGCTGTCGCTGGTCCGGCGCGGGGCCGCCCCCGCCACAGCGGAGCAGGCCCTCACCGCGCGCCGGGCAGTCGTCGCGGTGAGCGCGCGGTGCGCCGGGGAGGGCTGCCTGCAGCGCTCCGTGGCCACCGCACTGCTGTGCCGGATGCGCGGCGTCTGGCCGGACTGGTGCACGGGAGTACGCACCGCGCCCTTCCGCGCCCACGCCTGGGTGGAGGTCGACGGCCACCCGGTCGGCGAGCCACCCCTTGCGGGCCGCTACCACCGGATGATGGTCGTACCGAGCCTGCCAGGGAAGCGGCTCTGACCGGCGCGGGTCAGAAGTATTCGTTGTTCCGCTCGTACTGCGTTGCACCGCACGTGCGCACTGCGCGTTCGATGAAGATCTTTAATCCGGTGTTCGAAATGCTGCGTGCCACCTACAGTGAACCCCAATGACACTCCTACATGTTCATGACTACGGGGGCGACGGCCCTCAACTGGTTCTCCTGCACGGTTTCGGTCGGTCGTTCGCCGACTGGGACGCCTCGGCCACCGTGCTCACCGCCGGGCACCGTGTCCTCGGCGTCGACCTTCCCGGGCACGGCCGCTCGCCCGGCATCTCCCCCTGGAACATCCCCACCGTGGTGCAGCACGTCGCGGACACGCTCGACGCGCACGGCGTGCCGGAAGCCGTTGTGGTGGGCCATTCCCTCGGCGGACTGATCGCGGTCGAGTACGCCCGGGCGAACCCGGACCGTGCCCGTGCCCGTGCCGCCGTGAATCTCGACGGCTTCTGGTGGGGACGCGAGTACCCCGGCGCTGAACGGGTGACTGAGGGGCTTCTGGCATCGGCCGGGGCCATCGCGCCACCCGAGTACATCGAAGAACAGGTCATCAAATCCGGCCGGTTCGGGATTCCCGCCGACCGTGCGGAGGACGCTGCCCGCGCGGCCGCACACCCGTTGCCCAACGGCAAGTGGCAGACGCTGCCGGAACGGGCGGCGGCGCTGGAGATCCTCGACGAACTCCACAGGATCGGCGCGCCCGGTGTCACCACCTGGCTGGACGGGGTAGACCGCCCGCTGCTGCTGGTGCAAGCCGGCCGACAGCTACCGCCTGCGCCTGGCATGGAGTGGTTCGGCGAATTCAACGCCCGGTTCGCACGAGGGGTCTCCGACGAGCTGGCCGCGCTTTCCCGCACCCGGCCGACGATCACCGTCAACCGGATTGACGCCACCCACCTCATGAACCTGGAAGCTCCAGAGGCGGTGGCGACGCTGGTCACCGGGTTCGTTCGAGGACTGCCCGCGTGAAGAAGCCCCGTTGATCTGTTTAAGCAGATCAACGGGGCTGTCGGCTGTGAACTCCCGATCTAAGGACGGGAGTTCACGACCTCGGAGCCTCCTCGGAATCTCGACGATTGCGTGTGGTTCACGCGGACACGGGTGGCCTTTCCTGGCTGACGGCGTCGAGTAGCAGTTTCGCCGCCACCGTCGCCCCGTCGGTGCGGATTGCGCCGGCCACGGCCCTCGCCCGTGCGCGGGTCTCGGGCGTCAGGGCCGTTGTGAGCGCGGCGGACAGGGAGTCGAAGGTCGGCATCGGGCCGTCGTGAGCCGAGCCGATGCCCAGCTCGGCCACTCGAGCGGCCCAGTACGGCTGGTCCGCGATCCGGGGGACCACCACCTGAGGCGCGCCGGCCCGGGCCGCCGTCGTCGTGGTGCCCGCGCCGCCGTGGTGCACGACGGCGGCCACCCGGCGGAACAGTGCCTGCTGGTTGACCTCGCCGACGACGTAGCAGTCGTCGGCGTCGTCGATCGGGGCCAGGCCGGCCCAGCCGCGGGCGAGCAGTACGCGGCGGCCTTGTGCGCGGCTCGCTTCAATGGCCACCCTGGCAATGTCCTTCGGAGCGTACGCGGCCATGCTGCCGAAGCCCACGTACACCGGTGGTGCCCCCGCGTCCAGGAACGCCTCCAGCCCTTCCGGGAGCGGCCGGTCGTCGGGCAGGATCCACGCCCCGGTCTGCACGATGTCGAGGTCCGTCATGCCCTGCGACGGACACAGCGCCGCGTCCGCCGCCAGCCACGGCCGGTCGGTGAAGACGTGGTCGCGGACGTTGTCCACCGGCAGCAGGCCGATCGCCGCCCGATGGCTGTTGAGCGCCTCGCCGTACAACGCGTTCACCCTCTGGGCGTCCTGCTCCCACAGCACCCGGTTGTCGGTCTCGTCCTGCGGGGATTGCTTGCCCGGCCGTACCCCAGGACGGAAGTGCCGCGACGGCAATCCGAAAATATGGAAGCACGCGTACACGTAGCGGATGCCCAGTTTCTCGGCCACGTCCCGTGCGCCGGCCGGCATCAGACCGGTTGCCAGCAGCGCGTCACATCCCTCGGCCGCCGCGGTGAGCGCCTCGAACCGCGCGGCGACCAGCTCGGGAGCGAGCCGGAACGCGTCTTCCGCCGTCGGTGGCTTCGTCCCGGAGACCAACGAGCGCACCGACGGGCCGAGCGGCACCAGCGGCACGCCGACACGCTCCAGCAGCGCCGCGAACTCCTCATCCGGCGGCGCGCACACCCGCACCTGCGCGCCGAGTTCCCGCAGTCCCACCGCCAGTCCCGCCAGCGGTTCGACGTCTCCGCGCGATCCCCACGTTGTCAACAGCACTCGCACTTCGCGACTCCCAATTCCGCAGGTTCTGGCTTTCGGCCGCCGATTCTGCGGTACTACCCGGGTCTTGCCGCAAGCCCCCCGGTGCGCTATATGTTGAGAGTGGCAAGGAGTGTGTTTTTCCCTTGCCTTTTTCTTTTCTCGCGCAGTTGTCGTGAACCAGGAGGGCCGCGTCCTCCAATCACTTGACGTTCAGTCGGTCGGCGGGGTTTGGTGCCCTCCTTGTGATGCGCGGTGGACAGTTTTCCGACATGGCTGGGAGCGCCCCATAGTGAACGGCCGGTTCCCGGCCAACTCCGCTCCGGCACTACCGGGTGCTGGTGTCCGTGGGTAGCGTCACCACTCGCATCGAACCGAACACATCAGCAACAGGAGGGCACATGAGAATCCGCTATCGTGTCGCGGCCGTCAGCGTATCCCTCGCCCTCGCAGGCGGGGGTGCGGTGAGTGTCGCAGCGCCCGCTTCGGCTTCGGCTTCCGCTTCGGCTTCCGCTGCCGCTTCCGACAGCACCGCCACGTCCTCGTTCTCCTGCGACACCTGGCGGTACGAGAGGGGTAGGAGGGGCCACGGCGCGTCGATCACGTGCCACGGCAGTTCCTTCACCGCGTACGCCGTCTGTCACCAGCCCGACGGCTATCTGTACGTCCACTTCGGCAACCGCGCTCGCTCCGGTGGCACTTCTATCGCTTGGTGCGACCTGAACGCGGAAGTCAGCGAGGCGGGGGCGTTCCCCGTCTGATCGCCCGGAGGTAGCGTGCCTCCGCTTCTCAACGGCTCAACCGCTCAACGGCATGTTGGTGAAGGAGCGGCGGTAGGAGCGGGGTGGCACTCCCCGGCGGCGCACGAACTGTTCGCGCAGCACGGCCGCGCTCCCGTATCCGACCCGGCGGGCTATCTCCTCGACCGGCAGGTCCGTGGTCTCCAGGAGTTCCTCGGCGCTGCTCAGTCGCAACCCTCGGAGCCAGGCGTGCGGGGTGGTACCGGTGGCGGCGGCGAAGCGGCGGGCGAAGGAGCGTTTGCTCATCACGGCGCGCCGGGCCAGTTCCGCGACGGGAAGCGGTTCGTGGAGGTGCTCGCGGGCCCAGGCGAGCACCTCGGCGAGACGCTCGTCCTGGCAGTCCTCGGGGACAGGGGCTGCCAGGTACTGTGCTTGCCCGCCGTCGCGGTGGGCGGGCAGCACCATGTCCCGGGCGACGGCGTTGGCCATCGCGGCTCCGTACTCCCGCCGCAGCAGGTGCAGGCACAGATCGAAGCCCGCGGCGGCTCCCGCGCCCGTGGTGATCCGCCCTTCGTCGATGTAGAGGGCGTCGGGTTCGACGGTGACGGCCGGGTGGCGGCGGGCCAGCAGTTCGGCGAACCGCCAGTGCGTGGTGGCGCGCCGGCCGTCGAGCAGCCCGGCGGCGGCGAGCGCGAACGTGCCGACGCAGTGGGCGGCGACCAGCGAACCGCGCTCGTGTGCGGCCGACAGCGCGTCGAGCACGGCGGGAGCGGGTGGGGTGCGGAAACCGGCCCATGGCAGGGCGATCACCAGATCGGCGGCGGCCAGCCGGTCCAGACCGTGCGCGATGGTGAGCGGCACGCCGAGGTCGGTGGGGACCGGCCCGGGCCGGTCGGTGCACAGCGCGAAGTCGAAGCCGGGCAGCCCCTCCCCGTGCGGGCCGAACACCTCGGCCACGATGCCGACGGCGAGCATTCCGACTCCGGGCGGGCCGTACGCGGCGACAGTCACGAAAGGAGGCACGCGAGGCAGTGTGGCACGAATCCTGCGATCAGCGGCAGAAGTGCCACTCGTGAGCGGCCGGTCGGCCCGGAAGGATTGGGGCCATGACAGACGCACCGCTCGGCCGCAGCGCCGTGTACACGATCCTCACCACCGGCTACGTCGGCTCCACCGGCCCCGGCGTCGCCGCCACCGTTTCCTACGTGTCCGACGGCGACCGGCATGTGATCTTCGACCCGGGCATGGTGGCGAGCCGCGACCACATCCTCGGCCCGCTCGCGGAGTTGGGGCTGGGCCCCGATGACATCACCGATGTTGTGCTCAGCCATCATCACCCGGACAACACCATGAACGTGGGCCTGTTCGGCCGGGCCAGGGTCCACGACCACAAGGTGGAGTACCTGGGCGACCAGTGGAAGAACCGGGACGCGGAGGGCTACGAACTCACCCCCTCACTACGACTGATCCGCACCCCGGGACACAGCTCCGAGGACATCACCCTGCTGGCCGGCACGGACTCGGGTGTGGTGGCGTTCGCCGGCGACCTGTGGTGGCACTCGGACGGACCGGCGGACGACCCCGTAGCCCCGGACCGCGAGGTACTGCGTGCCTCCCGGCTTCGGGTACTGGCCGCCGCCAACCTGATCGTGCCTGGCCACGGCGGCCCGTTCGAGGCCGGCGACACCGTGCCGCGCTAGCTGCCGTGTCCGCGGTACTTACTGCTGGTGCGACCTGTAGTACTGGTGGGAGGGATCGCAGACCGTCGTTTGCAGGAGGGTGCCGTTTCGCACGCTGGGCGTCGACAGGCAGAGCCCGCTCGACACGTTCTGCCAGACCTGGTACCAGCCTGAGGGCGGCCCGGCCCCCGCTACGCCTCCGACTTCCCCGGAGCGCCCGAGGCCTTCGCCTCGTACCAGGGCCGGAGCTGCAGGTACCTCTCCTTCATGACCGGCCCGAGATGCGCCTCGATCCCGTACCCGGGTTCCCCCTCGTAGGGGAGGTCATTGAGGAACGACGTCACGATGACCTCGATCGCCCCGGGCACACGACGCCGCGTCTCCTCCTCCAGGAAGGCGAGGACCCGACGCCAGTCGGGACCGTCCGGGTCCCCCTCCCCCAGGTACGAGCGCACGGTGTCCTGCACGACGTCCCAGAAGAACAGGTGCGAGAGCACCCCGTTCTCGTTGAAGACGTGGCACTCGTACGCGTCCTCGAACCCGGGCACCTGAGCGACCAGGTCCTCCACGAGCCGCACACGCGCAGCAGCCTTCACGTTCGCCTCGCCCGTCCCGCCCACCTCGCACTTCTCTCGCTTCTCGTCGTCGGCCGTCATGTGCCGGGACGCTACCTCAGGTGCTGGACCGGCAGACCCCATCCTCGTCAGAGTCCAGGACGACGTGGCTCGCTGCCCGCTGCCGTATACCCCGAAACCGCACGCCATGATGGCGTGCGGTTGACGATCGTCGCTCGGCTATGCGGGGTGGGCGACCGTGCCCGTGCGTGTTCCGCTGACGGTTGATCAGTAGAACATGAACGTCGGGTACAGGCCGTTGAGGTACTGCGTTATGACCTCACCGGCACCGATCCCCCCGCCGTTGGCGGCGTTGACCACGTCGTACACCGATCCGTAGTTACCCATCCAGTGCCAGGTCTTGACGGCGATCTTCACGTCGCTGCACTTCCTGAGCGCGATGCCTTCCTGGACGGTGAGGATGGCGTTGGCGGCCGGCGTGTCGCAGACCGCGCGCGGGGCCTTGGGCGCGATCGGCTGCGGGTCGCCCGCGGCAGCCGCCGGGGCCGCCAGGCCGATCAGCAGGGCGATGGGGGCTGCCGCGAGAGCGTGGGTTCGAAGACGGTTCATGGTGACCTCCACGATGAGGATCAGGTGTTCGACAATTCGGACACCTGGACCCATAACCGTACGGAGACCTACCCCCTCCGTCACTTCAGGTACGCCATTCGTGTGGCCGCCGCCACGTCGAGCAGCCGAGCCGGTCCGATGCCCTCAACCCTGCCGTCAGTCAGGCCCGGCCCGGACGGTGCGACGTGCCGGCAACGCGTGAGCGCACCGTCAATCTCAGCTCACGAGCGACTCTCGCATGCGGTCGAGCCCGCGCAGCACCTCGTCACGGTTCTTCGCCTGCTTGATCCATGCCGGAAGGCGGCCGATGGTCCCCATCTTGCGCCACGGCTCGTACCAGGGGTCGTGCTCACGCAACGTCGCCTGTACGAACCGCCGCAGCAGGTCGAGGTGTTCGGGGTTGTACGCCCACAGGAGGCCGTGCCGCGTCCGCGTCTGGAGCCACAGCGGCGCCTGGAAATAGGGGTCGTTCATCTCGGGGTTGCCGTACCAGTAGGAGGCGATCGGCCGTGTCCTGTCCCGCTTCCGGGACAGCCCGCAGTGTCGGCACACGAGCCGCCGCTCCGTGGACCACGTGGGCGTCGCGCTGCCGGCGTCACGGGGCTCCGGAACGACCTGCGCCTGTCGCTCGCACCTCGGGCAGCGCACCAGCACCGTGCCGGAAGAGGCGAAGTGGTACTTGTCGTGTCCGGGGTCCCGGAAGCGCAGGGGTGAAGCGGAGGCTGCGGGCATCGCCCCAGTATGCACGGTACGTCCGTGCGGAGGATCAGCGGCCCGGGGCGAGCCGGATCGCGGGCGGGGGCCGCGTGGCGTCGTGGTCGGGTGCCGACGCTGCGCAAGTGGCTCGGCGGGGTGAGGGGGGCGGCCGGGAGCGGATCCCCAGGGCCGGCGCCGCCGGCTCCCGGCCGGAATGAGACTCGGACGGTTAGATGCGAGACTGAGATGGCGGAGGTGGTGTCATGGCCGACAGGGCTGACCGGGCGGCCACCACCGGGGCGGACGAGCAGACGCTGGAACGGCTGCTCGCCGAAGCCAATGCGATCGTCCCCTACCGGCTGCCCGGATTGGTGAACCGGTGCGCCCGGGCACTCGGCCTGGACAGCGCCACGATCTATCTCGTCGACCTCCAGCAGCACCTGCTCATCCCTCTCGACGACCAGACCGATCGGCTGCCGGTGGACTCCAGCGAGGGAGGGTGGGCCTACCGCACCCTGTCACTGCGGGTCCACGAGTCCCAGGAGGGCGTGGTGGTGTGGCTGCCGATGGTGGACGGCGCGGAGCGGCTCGGCGTGCTGGGCGTGCGGGCCGGGGTGCTGGACGGGACGCGGCTGCGCCGGTGCCGGATGCTGGCGCGGGTTCTGTCCCTGGTGGTCACCTCCAAGCGCACCTACAGCGACTGGTTCGTCGCCCGCATCCGCACGCAGGGCATGGACCTGCCCACCGAGATGCTGCGTGCCTTCCTGCCACCACGCAGTGTCGGCCGCACCGGCGTGATCTCCACCGCCGTTCTGGAACCCGCCTACGAACTCGGCGGAGACGCCTTCGACCACTCGGTGAGCAAGAACATCCTGCACGCCAGCATCTTCGACGCGATGGGCCACGACCTCGTCTCGGGACTGACCACCTCCGTGGTGATGGCCGGCTGCCGCAACGGCCGCCGCTCCGGCGTCGATCTCCCGGACATGATCGAGGCGGTGGACCGGACGCTCGCCGAGTGGCTCCCCGAACAGTTCTGCACGGGCGTGGTGTGCCAGCTGGATGTGGACACCGGCGTGCTGCGGTGGTGCAACTGCGGTCACCCGCCTCCCCTGCTGATCCGCAATGAAGGCGTGCTGGAGCATGCCCTGGAAAGCACCCCTCAGCCGCCCATGGGGCTGCCGTTCCAGCTCGGACCCACCCGCCGCGAGGTGCACAACACGACGTTGGAACCCGGTGACCGGGTGCTGCTCTACACCGACGGCGTCACCGAGGCCCGAGGCGAGGACGGCGAGGCGTTCGGCCTGGACCGGTTCACCGACTTCATCATCCGTTCCTCCGCCGCCGGCCAGCAGCCCTCCGAGGTCCTACGGCTGCTCATCCACGCGATCCTCGAGTACCAAGGCAACGCCCTCAGCGACGACGCCACCATCCTGCTCCTCGAATGGCATCCCGAACTCATCGAATGGCACTACGG
This sequence comes from Streptomyces griseocarneus, assembly GCF_014655595.1. GTDB lineage: Bacteria > Actinomycetota > Actinomycetes > Streptomycetales > Streptomycetaceae > Streptomyces > Streptomyces griseocarneus. Next base: position 111,573 of record NZ_BNBL01000011.1, read on the forward strand.
AGGCAGTCCCACCGAAGCCACCTGAGTAAGGGCCTCAGCCCGTTGACGCCCTGCTCCACCACCGCCGGTCCTGGTCACAGTCGCCGGGAGGGCGGTGGTGGCGGTGCGTCACCGTGGCGTCGTCGCTACGGGTTCTCCTGCAGGGTCAGACCGTAGTAGTCGACGTGGTAGCCGCCGACGCTTTGCGCGTGGTCGGTCAGGCTGAGGTCCTTCGGGGAGGCCACGCCGAGGTCGCGCAGGGTGTCGACCATCATCCGGGCCAGCCTGCGGCCGTCCACCTCGCCGATGCCGTAGTCCTCCGAGTGGTAGGGGGTTTCGAGCCAGTGGTCCAGGGCGGCCGGGCGGGTCGTCTGCGGGATCCAGCCGAAGGAGGTCGGATCGGTGATGCCGTCCTCGAGCCGCTCCGGATCGTAGACGATCTCCAGTCGTTCGCCGCAAAGGAGGTGGAACAGGATCGGGCCGTAGGTGCCGGGCACCAGTGCGTGGAAACCGAAGTCCAGCTCGATGCCGAGGGCGTGGGTCTCGGCCGGGAGGGTGTGGAGGAAGTCGGCGAGGGCGTGGGAGAAGACCTCCCAGTCGTCGGTGCGCCAGCGGCCCGGGAAGCCCAGGCCCGCATTGGCGGGGTCGCGGCGCGAGCCGAAGAACCCGCCGACGGCGTAGTGCTCGCCGTGTCCCTGCCGCCAGAACCAGTTCTCCACCGGATCGGTCGGCTGGAGCAGCAGTTCGGGACCGTGCTCGCCGGCGTGCAGCTCCAGCGTGTTCTCCCGCTCGCGCCAGCGCAGGAACGGACTCCCCCACAACGGGGCGGAGTCGTAGAACGGGCCGGGGTCGCCGTACGCGCCCATGACGGGGGCGGGGCCGAACTCCTTCGCCAGCGCCTCGGCGTACGACCGGAAGGCCGCGGCCTTCCCCGCGGCACCGCCCTCCGGCAGCGCGATGGGCACGTACAGGCCCACGTACTCCTCGCCGCCGTGCGCATAGTCCTTCTCGAAGCGGCCCACCGGGCGCAACCGGGGCGCCCACCGCGGGTCCGCGTCCGGCTCCGGGCCCGTGACCAGCCGCGGTCCGGCGGCGCCGTCCCGCCACTGCCAGCCGAGGCCCTCGACCACCGCCCGCACCGCCGGCCCGCTCCAGCCGCCGGTCTCCGCCTCCCTCAGTCGCCGCGCCAGCTCCACCACGCGCGCCTCGTCCCAGGCCCCCGTCATTTCGCACTCCTCGTTCCGTGCCGTGCTCGTGCGACAGACCTTGTCACACGCCACTGACAACGGATCACTCGACGGCCTGGCGGGACCCGGGCGCGGCCGCCCGCTCAGCGCAGCTTGAACCGGCCCTGCGGCCGGCCGATCCGCCCTGCCCGCCCCGCTCGACGGCGTGCCCGTTCGGGCAGCGCGGCCGGCTCTCGTTCGGCCCACTGGCGGGCGCGCGCCCACGCGGCCCGGGCCATCAAAGCCCGCAACCGCGGGGGAAGCTGCGCGCACCGGTCGCGGCACGCCTGACCACCGCAATGCAGCGGAGAAGCCGGGCGGGCGGCCTGATACTCCATCGATTTCGGCGGAAGATACGCACACCCGCAGACCACGCACGTGAAGACGGGACGCAACCGGTCCTCCGCAGGTCCCCGCTCGCTCATCCCAGCACCGTCCCCGTACCCGAGCAGTGCGAGCAGGCGGACGAATACGTGCGGGTGACTGGAACCTGACCGCCCCTGCCGTCCAGCTCCACGCTGCGCTCGGTCTTGTCGGTCACACGGTCACCGCTGCAGGCAGGGCATGCCGTTTCGGACATTCCCCACTCCCCTCCGTCGACTTCGGTCCGACGGTACCGCGTACACGGGGACGTCGTGGGGCCTGACTGCGCACCGGTCCGACCGTAGTGGAACCGGCGGTCGCGGACCAGAGCCGGGAGCCGTCACGGGTCTCGACCGTTGCCTGCACATCATCGGATCGTTGGTTGAATCGGATCGTTGGTCGAAAACGTCGGCGGCATGCGCGGCAGCGCCAACCCAAGGGGTCACATGCCGAGATACGAAGGTCTGCCCGACATCCGATCGTCCTTCGAGGACGAGCGACGAAGGGGTGGCTGTCTCAAGCCCATCTCGTGCCTGGCCGGTCTCACCGCCATGACCTTCCTGCTCCTCATGCTGGCAGCAGGTTGCGAGATGGTGTTCGGAACCGGTGAGGGTTCCTCGGGTCACGCGCGGATCATCAGCACCAACGACACGGGCTCGTGCGTCATTCGGCTTGCGTCCAAGTCCTACAACGCGCTTTACCGGACAGCCTCCGGCACCGCCTCGGACCAATGCCTCCGGAATGTCGGTCACCGTGTCATCGTGCACTTCGACTCCTTGGAGCAGATCACACGTATCAAGCCCGCGTCCTAGAGGCAGCCGCGGCCGGCGCCCCCACAGCGAGGCGACGTTCGGCGAGAACGCTCAGGCTTCGCTGCGAGAGGTCACCGTGGCGGCGGGGGCCGGGGTGCTGTGTCGAGTGAACGCCCACAGCACGAGCCCGAGGCAGCTGAACGCGGCACCCAGTGCGCATACGGCGCCCCAGCCGGCCACCGTGTAGAGGGAGGTCGCGGCGATGGCGCCGGTGGCGCTGCCGATCGAGTAGAAGACCATGTATCCGCCGATCAGTCGGCTGCCCGCGTCCGGGTGCAGCGCGTAGATCAGGGTCTGGTTGGTGACATGGACCGCCTGCACGGCGAGGTCGAGAAGGATCACCCCAACGACCAGGGCCCAGAGCGAGCTGCGGGTGAAGGACAAGGGCAACCACGAGGCGGCGAGCAGTGCCAGGGCGATGCCGGTGGTCCGCCGGGAGAGTCCGCGGTCGTTCAGGCGGCCCGCCACGGTCGCGGCCAGGGCGCCGGCGACACCGATGAGCCCCAGCGCCCCGATCGCGCTGTGGGACAGGAAGTACGGGGCCTCACTGAGCGGCAGCGCGACGCTGCTCCACAGGGTGCTGAAGGCGGCGAAGATCAGCAGACCGAACAGGGCCCGGAGTCTCAGCAGTCGTTCTCGTGCGAACAGAGTGATCGTGGAGCGCAGAAGCTGTCCGTAGCGCAGCGTTGTCGGCGGAGCGTCACTGTGGCGCGGCAGCACTCGGTACAGGACCAGGGCGAGCAGGGCGGTGAACGACGCCGAGGCGAGGTAGACGGAGCGCCAGCCCGCGAGATCGGCCATGAGGCCGGATGCGGTGCGGGCGAGCAGGATTCCGATGACCACGCCGCTGGTGACCAGGCCGACGACCCGTCCGCGCTCGGCGGGAGGGGCCAGTGATGCCGCGAAGGCCAACAGCGTCTGCGTGACGACCGCGAGAAGCCCCGTCGCGGCCATGCCCGCGAGCAGGATCGCCGCCGTGTGGGCGGCGGCTACCGCGGCCAGCGCCACCACCAGGAGGAGTAACTGGGCCACGATGAGCCGTCTGCGGTCGGCCACGTCGCCCAGCGGTACGAGGAAGAAGAGTCCCAGCCCGTATCCGACATGCGTGAGGGTGACCACGCTGCCGACCAGTGCCGGGCTCATGGCGAGGTCGTGGCCCATGGTCACCAGGAGCGGCTGGGAGAAGTAGACGTTGGCCACCGCGGCCCCACAGGCGACGGCGAACAGAATGACGACGCCACGGGACAGGACGAACGCGGAACCTTCCCCACCTTCCCCGCATCGGACCTCGGTCCGTCGTGTCACAGCCTTGCCGTTGCCGGGCATCAGCACTCCTCCGCACATCTGGTTTCAACTTGCTACCAATAACGGGACGGTGACGGTAACCCCAGTTGGTAGCATGTTGCAACCATCGTGAGAGATCGTGAGAGTGAGGGACCGTCATGGTGACCAGGACGCGCTTCGACGACAGTGAATGTCCCGTCGCCCGGTCGGTCGACGCGATCGGCGACTGGTGGTCCCTGCTGATCGTGCGGGACGCCTTCGACGGAAGCCGGCGCTTCGGGGAGTTCCAGCGCAGCCTCGGCGTGGCGAAGAACATCCTCACCGCGCGTCTGCGCACCCTGGTCGCCGGCGGTGTCCTCGAATCCGTGCCCGCCTCGGACGGCAGCGCCTACCGCGAGTACGTACTGACTCCGAAGGGCAAGGCGCTCTTCCCCGTCATCGTGGCACTGCGGCAGTGGGGCGAACAGAACTTCTTCGCCCCCGGCGAACCCCACTCAGAGTTGGTCGACCGCCGACAGGGGCATCCCCTGCGCGCACTGGAAGTGCTGTCCGCGGACGGGCGACGGCTGAACCCCGACGACACCACCGTCCACAAGGTCTCCACCCAGTGATCCGAGCCGGGTCCGTGGTGCGCAGGGGGCGGTGGCCCGTTTCGTCTTTCGTCGAGATGGGCGAGTTCGCGTTGTAGGGCCTGTCCGACGGGTCGCGATGTCAGGTCGCACCGACCCTGGTCCTGGCGGTCACTAGGTTCACTGGAACCGGGGGGGTTACCCCATGGCCGCCGTCCAATCCCCGCGCATAGCCTCGTCGGGTGCTCCCCGCAAGGGGACCTGCCCGACGCCTCCTCAAGAACGGTACATACTTCATGCGTGCGCGCCTCCGCCTGCTCACTGCTCTCGTGACGACCGGCATCGCCGTCGGCGGACTCAGCGCGTGCGGCATGTTCAGGGAGAACTTCGAGGACGACACCAAGCTGTCGGAGAAGATCACCTCCGTGCGCCTGAACAGCGGAGCCGGCGGGGTCACCTTGCGCGGCAAGGGGGGCACCACCGAGGTGAACCTGCACCGCTACGTGGAATACGGCGGAGACCGCCCGGAAGGGACGACGTACCGCGTTGAGAACGGTGTCCTGGTGCTCAGTGGCTGCGGTGCCGATTGTTCGGTGGCCTACACGGTCGACCTGCCGGAGGGCATACCCGTGACCGGTGAGACCTCCAGCGGCGCCGTCAAACTGTCCAGGACGGGCGCGGTGAAGGTGACCACCGGCTCCGGGGCCATCGACCTGGACGACATCGGCGGCGCGGTCGAGGTACGGTCCGACAGCGGCGCCATCACCGGACGCGAGCTCAAGGGCGGGCTCATCAAGTCCCGCACTTCCAGTGGGGCCATCGACCTCACCGCGGCCTCGCCCCAGGACATCCAGGCGGAGACCGACAGCGGCGCCGTCACTCTCACCGTGCCCGACGGACGGTACCGGGTCACCGCCAAGAGCGACAGCGGCGGCAAGGACATCGCCGTCTCCGACAACCCGTCCGGCACGCACCGGCTCGACCTGACCACCGGCAGCGGCGCCATCACCGTCAAACGCTCCTGAGCTGAGCACTGTCCGGCGGCCGTCAACGGAGCCCCAGCCGGATCGCGGCGAGGATGCTCACTCGGATCCGAGTAGTAGGATCCGAGTACCTGCCCAGCCTGACTGTGGAGTGAGATGACCGCCAAACGACCGGCCAACCCCTTGGCCCTCGCAGTGTTGGGCTTGCTGCTGGAGCAGCCCATGCACCCCCACGCCATGGCGACCGCTCTTCGGGAGCGGCAGATGGACTTGGCCTTCAAACTGACCACCGGGTCGCTGTACGACACGGTGCGGGCCCTGGCCCGAGACGGCTGGATCGAGGCGGCCGACACCGAGCAGGTGGGCGGTCGCCCGACGCGCACCGTCTACCGGCACACCCGCGAGGGGCAACGGCGCTTCACCGAATGGCTGGACGAACTTGTCCGAGAGCCGTCCCGGGAGTATCCGAAGTTCTTGTCCGCCATCAGCTACCTGGGCGTACTGGGACAGCAGCGGGCGGCGCAGGCGCTGCGTGAACGGGCCGCGGCATTGAAGGCCCGGATCATCGAGGGCGAGCAGGCGTATCGGGTCGCCAGGGAGGAACACAAGGCGCCACGGCTGTTCGTGATCGAGGCGGAGTACGCCCGAGCGATGCTGCAGGCGGAGATGCAGTGGGTGCTGTGCACCGCCGAGGAGATCGAGCAGGGCACCCTGGAATGGCCGGAGGTCTCCCCCGATGCCTGACACAACTGTGCCCGCGACAGCATGGGCTGAGCAGCACTCACCCGACGCGCCGATATCCAGCGGCCCACCGACCGCCTTGCCGTCCCCGATACCGGTGCCGCCGGCAGACACATCGGACGGCGACGCAGACGTCCTGGTGGTGGGAGCCGGGCCCGCCGGGTTGATGCTGGCCTGCGAGTTGGGGCTGGGCAAGGTACGCGCCGTGGTGCTCGAGCGGCACCCCGCCCCGCCCGGCTTCTGCCGTGGCTTCAACCTCAACGCCCGCAGCCTGGAGCTGCTGGACCGCCGTGGCCTGGCTGATCGCTTCCTCGCCGAGGGCCCCACCGCGGCGACCACCGCCTTCGCCGGAGCGGCCCGGCTCAACCTGGCCGCCATGCGCACCGAACACCCCTACGTGCTGGGGATCGCGCAGACCAGAGTGGAGGAGATCCTCACCGAGCGCGCCGTGGAACTGGGCGTGCGCATCCTGCGCGGTCACCGGCTGACCGGACTGCATCAGGACGGCAGTGGGGTGCGCGCCGAGGTCGACTCCCCGGACGGGCGGATGCTGCTGCGCTCAGGCTGGTTGGTCGGCTGCGACGGCGGCCGCAGCACGGTGCGCAAGCTGGCCCGGATCGGTTTCCCGGGCACGCCCGCACGCCGCTTCACCCTGCTCGGGGACGTGGTCCTGGCGGACCCGCAGGCGATCCCGTTCGGGGTGACGGCCGGCGCGAACGGCACGGTGTTCGCCATCCCCCGGCCCGGCTATGTGCGGCTGATCACCGATGACCCTCAGCCGCCGGACGACCGGGACGAGCCGGTGACGCTGCCCCGCTTCCAGGACGTGCTGGACCGGGCGTTGGGGAGGCATGTGGAGATAGCCGAAGCCCATTGGCTGACCCGGTTCGGCGACGCGGCCCGCCTGGCCGAACAGCTGCGGCACGGCCGGGTGCTGCTGGCGGGCGACGCCGCGCACATCCATCCCCCTGCCGGCGCCATCGGCGTCAACGCGGCCATCGACGACGCGATGAATCTCGGCTGGAAGCTCGGTCTGGTGGCGCGCGGACAAGTCCCCGAGAGCCTCCTGGACACCTACCACACCGAGCGGCATGCCGCAGGCGCCAGGCTGCTGCGCAACACCCAGGCGCAGATGCTGATTGCGACGGAGGGCGAGGCGCTGGCACCGGTGCGCGAACTGCTCGCCGAGCTGGCGCAGGCCGAGGAGACGGCCGGCTACCTGGCCGAGGAGATCACCGGCGTCGGCACCCGCTATCCGGTTCACCACGGTTCCGGCCACCCCTGGGAGGGCAGGATGGTGCCGGATGTCCTGCTGGAACGGGACAGCCTGGTGCCCCTGCTGGCCCACACGGGTGGCGGAGTGCTGTTGGTGGACGAGAACACAGGAACGGACTCGCTGCGCGAGGCGGCCAGGCCGTGGGCAGACCGGGTGACAGTGGTGTCGGCACAGACTGACAGCCTCCCAGACGCGTCCGCAGTACTCATCCGCCCGGACGGCCACGCCGCCTGGGCAGGAACACGCTCGGTGCCGCGCAGCACCACCGCCCAGCAGTTGCGCGGAGCCCTGCAGTACTGGTTCGGGCCCCCGACAGCAGTGACAGGGCCAAAAACGTCCGCCACTTAGCGGTTTCGTGGCCCTTCGGACAGGTCAGGGAGCGGCCTCCCACCTCGGCGTACGCTCAGGTCCGCGCGGCCGAGACCCAGACGTCCCGCACATACCCCGGCCAACGGGGCCCACCGCAAACGACGCGGCCGCAAGGGTGGGCGGCCCGCCGGCTCCGACAGGGCGATCTACAAGCGCAGGAGCTACGGTTCCGCCCATGATCCACCGGAATGTGCCTGGCTGCACCAGGGACACAGAGCCGTCAGAGCGGATTGAGGCGGCCCTTGAGCAGGCAGAACTCATTGCCCTCGGGGTCGGCAAGGACGTGCCAGGACTCCTCGCCGGTCTGGCCGATGTCGGCCGGGCGCGCCCCGAGCTTCAGGAGGCGTTCGAGCTCGGCTTCCTGGTCGCGGTCGGTGGCGTTGACGTCGATGTGCAGCCGGGCGTGTCCGGTCTTCGGCTCGTCGTTGCGGATGAGGAAGATCGTCGGCTGCGGGCCGCCGAACCCTTCGCGCGGCCCGATCTCGATGCAGCCCTCCGCTTCGCGATCGAGCACTACGAAGTCCAGGACCTCGCACCAGAACCGCGCCAGCACCTCGGGGTCGCGGCACTTGAGCACGAGCTCACTGATACGACATGCCATTGACGAAACCTACTCTCAGCGTGGGAACTGCCGGGGCGGCCGTGCACGGTTCTCGTTGGCTCCCCGCAGTGGGAACACGCTCGAGACCGTACCGGGCGAGGCGAGCAGCTGCGAAGGGTTTTTTGGGGTCCTGGCCCCGCCCGGCCGGGCCGCCGGGCGAGGACCGTAGGGGCGAGGACCGTAAGTCCGTAGGTCCGTAAGTCCGTAGGTCCGTAAGTCCGTAGGTCACGCAGTGGGGCAGCTGACGCCCCCGGGACGGTCACAAGATCCGCCGGACAGGCCCTGGTCGGCGGTGATCTCGCCGTAGAAGTTCACCGCGCAGCTGCGGGCGGGCGAGATGTGGGCGAGGGCCCCTGCGCGACGAAATCTCTGCCGGTCAGCGGGTGCAATTAGAGCGCTACAACGATGAATTCGTCTCCCAGCCCAGAGTCTGATCGGGAGAAACGGACCCGCTCGCCTGCTCCGGCCCCCACCACAGCGTTGGAAATCGTGATGTCGCAAGGGAAACCTTGGCAGGAGTGCAAGACTTGTCTGGTTCAGGTGGTCCATTCACCAGGACATGAAAGTTAAGGTCCTCGCCTGGAAGCAACCAGAGGAGGATTTCATGATCAAGCGAATAACGGCAACGGTAATGCCTGCCATCGCGGCGACCATACTCCTGACCGCCGCTCCCGCCAGCGCCTCGACCCGCTGGTCGAGCTGCGACGGCGACGCCTGTGACTGGGGCTATGTCGACGGAAGCTACGCAACGATCTGGGACCAGAGCTGGGACCGTATTGGAGCAGCACTCGACGTCAGAACGTATGACGGCGGTTCCCCCCGAATCGTGACCCAAACCCACGAAATCACGGAGGCGCGGTACAGCTCCAACGTCAAACGGGCCCGGATCTGTGAATGGAACGGCTCCTCCCTGTCGAGATGCGGAGGTTGGAAGGACTTCTAGGACCGTCTCGTGACCAGGGCTCTCTTCTGGATCAGCATGCTGACCACAGGAAGATGATGCCTGCGAGGTGGAGTCCGGCCAGGTAGACGGTGGCGGTCTGCTCGTAGCGGGTCGCGATGAGGTCACGGGAGAGCGTGGCTTGGCTGCAGTAGATTTCCTGGGCGAGCTGTTGGCGCGAGAATCCTGCGGGCCACAGGGCGTCTGCGCGTCCTCAGCCAACCTGTTCGCCCTCTCGTAGGTACGTGCACCCGCCGTTGCGGAGCATGTCGACGGCTGTGGCCAGGACGCGCGCCTGGTACGGCGGCAGCAGCGGCGTCCACTCTTCGATCGTGAGCATCTTCCACTCGTCGTGCTCGTCCGACAGCCTCACCGACGGGCCGCCGTCGACCAGCGGGCCCTGGAAGAGCCCCCACACCTCCGCGACGCCTTCGGGGTTGAGGGTCCAGTCCACCGCCAGCAGCCGCGGCTTCGCCGGCATGGCCAGGCCGGTCTCCTCGGAGGTCTCGCGCACGGCGGTCTGCCACAGGTCTTCGCCCTCATCGTGCGTACCGCCGGGTAGCTGCCACTCGTCCTTCCACGAGGCGTGCAGCAGCAGGATGCGGTAGTTCCTGTCGTGGACGAGAGACGAGGCGGCTGCGAGGATCCGCGGGCGGGAGGCGAGCCATTCGGTTCGCCCCATCTGCGGGTGGGTGCTCACAAGATCACGGCGCCTTTCGGTTCCTGACCGTGTCCAACTCGAGGTAGACGAACATCGCCGGCAGTCGTGGCTCACCAGTGAATCGGATGCCGGTTTCCTCCCAGCACTCCCGTACGGCCGTCTCGAACGGCGACTCCCCTTCGGTATCGGTGTTGCCGCCGGGCCACTGCCGGGCACCCAGGGCGGCCGGCACCGAGCAGCGCAGCTGAAGAGGACGGTTCTCGGTGTCGGTGAAGAAGGAGCACGCGTACTGGGCGTGCATCGGCAGCGTCTTCACGTACCGCTCCGGCGGCACCCACCCCACTGCGTCGCCATGGCTTTTCCCTCCCCCTGCGGGTCTGCCCGAGCGGGCTACCGGACATCCGCCAGGTGACTGGCCTCGCGGAGGTAAGGGCATCGTCCGCCGCGCAGGACCTCCGTGGCGATGGCCAGGACCCGGGCCTGCTCCGGAGGCAACAGTGGTGCCCACTCCTCGGCGGTGAGCATGCGCCAGGCATCGTGTTCGTCGGACAGCTTCACCTCGACCGTACCCGCGTCGACGAGCGGTCCCTTGAACAGGGTGAAGACTTCGGGGATTCCCTCGGGGTGCAGGCCCCAGTCCACGACCAGGAGCTCAGGCACCTCCGGCATGGCAAGGCCGGTTTCCTCGAAGGTCTCGCGCACGGCCGTCCGCCACAGATCCTCGCCTTCGTCGTGGCCGCCACCGGGCAGCTGCCACGCGTCGCTCCACGAGGTGTGCAACAGCATGATCCGCTGGTCGGCGTCATGGATCAGAGACGCGGAGCAGCCGAGGATTCGTGCGCGGCGCGCGAGCCATTCGGCTCGGGGCAGCTGCGGGTGCTTGGTCAACTTGCCGTCCCCTCCATCAGACACCGGTTGTTTTGGTGTGACGGTCTGATCGACGCCTGATTCAAGCTACCCGGTGCTGAGCCGGGCATCCCGGTAGACGCTCACGGCCTCGGCGCGGTCTTACGGATACGCCCTCGGCGGTCGGGCCGCCCCACCACGGTGGCTGCCTGAGCGACTGCAGCCGCTCCTGGTGGACCCTGATCCGGGCGGGCTTGAGCGAGCGGATCGTCGCCCAGGCTGCTCGCTCACTCAGCCCTTCGGCCGCTCGTCGAGGAACGTCGAACAGCCGACGGCCGAAACGGAGAAAGCGAGCTAGACGAGTCATTCCGAAGTGATCGTGCTCAGCTTGCCGATGGGCCAAGGGGCCATTCGATGGCGTGCTGCTGGCCCGTGGACATGCATGCTGCCTGCGCCAAGGCGGGCTTTGCGTCCCGCGAGAAGCCGGCGAAGTAGATGACGCTCGCCGCACAATGGAGGCCGGAGCTGGTGCTGCTTGTCCCGGGCCGCTCACGGCAGCTGCCGAATCCCTCCCCGGGGCTTCAACTTAGCTGGTCGCGCACGAGATCAAGGAATGCCTGTCGGCTCGGATGGATGTGCGCCCAGACCTTCTCATCCTGTGGCTCTCCCGGGTCTTCGGGGCCCTTCCTGATCACCTCCTGTACTGCCCACGCGAGGCTGCGTGCCGCTTCGCTGACCTCGGACGCGCACAGTACGTGGATCGTCTTCTGCGTCACCCACACCCTGTCAAGGACCTGCCTTGCCCGGGCCTGCCACTGCTCGTCAGCCAGGTTGTGGTGATACCGATCCACCGCGACTCGTTCTGCTTCCTGCACCGCAGACAGAAATGCGATGAGGTGCGTGAGACGCTCGTTGCGGCGCGCCTCGGCAAGTTCACGGACACTGCGGCGCGCCTCGCCGCGTTCCAAGGCGCGTCCTGCCGAGCGTTGGGCCAGCATCGACATGAGCCCGCCGAGCAGGACGCCGATGAGCGGCGCAAGCGTTGTCCACACAACGTCCGATTATGACATCGATGGCATGAACACGGCACGGGGTTCGGGCAGTATCGGGCCGGGACCGGGACGCGCAGACGGCCAGGTTGTCGCAGCCTTCGACAACGGCGGGCAGCAGACGGCGGAAGATCTGAGATCTTCGCGCTGCCCTGGGCGCTCTTGGCCACAGCGCGGACCGGGAGGTCCGGTACTGGGCATGAGGTGGCGTCCGGTCTCCCGTGTCTTGTCGGCCCGCTCAAGCGTGAAGCCGGGCAATCGGGCAGCCCCCTGCCGGCGGCCGGAGAGACAGACAGGGCGGACAAGATCGTTCTGTGACGAATGACCTGGGCGCCCTGCTCACCGCACTGTATGTGAAGATCGACGACGAGATCACGGACACCCGGTGGCTGGGACGCCCTCCCCGGCTGACCGATTCCGAGCTCGTCTGCCTCGCCGTCGCCCAGGCGATGCTGGGCTTCACCTCGGAGTCCAGGTGGCTGCGGTTCGTCCACTCCCGCCTCGGCAAGATGTTCCCCTTCGTGCCGAAGCAGCCGGGCTGGAACAAGCGGCTGCGGGCTGCGCTGCCACTGGTCAAGCGGGCTGTACGGCTCCTTGCGACGGACACCGACTTCTGGTTCGACAACCACTGGATCATCGACTCCACCCCGGTCGAGTGCGGCCGGTCACGCCCCACCGTGAAGCGGTCGGACCTGGCCGGCTGGGCCGGATACGGGTACTGCGCCAGCCATTCCCGATTCTTCTGGGGCCTGCGGCTATACCTGGTGTGCACCCCAACCGGTATGCCGATCTTGTGGTCCCTTGCGAACCCGAAGCCGGACGAGCGCGAGGTGCTGACGGCGATGTTGGATCGTGAGCCGGACACAGTCACCGACCGCCCCGGCCTGCTGGTGATCACGGACAAGGGCTTCGCCTCCAAGGAATTCGAGACCGATCTGGCCATGCGCGGGGCAGAGCTGCTGCGGCCCTCGTTCAAGCGGGAGAAGCGCCGCAAGGGCGAGTCACTGCTGAAATCGGTGCGGCAACTGATCGAGTCGGTGAACGACACCCTCAAAGGCCAGCTCGACCTGGAACAACACGGCGGCCGGACCTTTGAGGGCGTCACCGTCCGCGTCGCCCAACGCGTCCTCGCGCTGGCCGCAGCAATCTGGCACAACCACAAGACCGGACAGCCAATCACACGGTCCCTGATCGCCTACGACCACTGATCACTTCGGAATGACTCATCTAGACGTGTTCCGTGCCCAGGTCGGTAATCGCCCGCCGCCCGGACTCCAGTTCGCCCTCAAGCACTCCCACTGCAAGCACTCCCACTGCCGCTGCCACGTCCATCGGCGGTCTCCGCGTCATCCCCGCCCCTCCCCCGTCGCAGCGGGCTCGGCTCGGCTCGCGTACTCAACCGGTTCGAGCCGGACGACCACGGGCTCGGGCACCGCGCTCCAGGCCCGGGCCGACGCGAAAGCCGGATCGCGGGCGCGTCGACAAGGCGTATGCATCCCGGAAGAACCGCGCTTGCCTGCGGCGGCGCGGAATCCGCTGCACCATCCCTATCCCTGACAAACTCGCGGTCCGCTACGAGGCCACGGCTACCGTCCTCGTAGCAGCCATCAACGAATGGCTGTGACCAGCACATTCAACACGCACTTAGTCCTCAAAAGGGATGAACCCGGCAAGCGAAGCCCAGTCCAGGGGACGCACGATCGTGGCCAGGTGGGCGAAGGGGTCCTGCGCAGCCGTTTGGAACCACATCACCGAGAGCTCCGTATGCCCAGGCTCTGCAATGTCCTCGGGCTTCCACCATGACGTCAGTCGAGCATGAACCGCCTCTCGCGGCATCCACTCCTCGACCCGTCCCTCCGCATCGGCTCGGAGCTTGTCGAGATCGTGCACATACAAATGCGGCGTCGCTGCCATCGCCTTCTCGATGCTCATCAGACGAAAGCGACGGTGCAGGTGCGGCGTTCCTTCGAGCATACCTTCACGGTCGTCACTTACCGTGAGCTCGCGAAGCTCGGCGTGCACTGGTCCCACCTGATAGCTACGCAACTCGTCATTCCTCGTCTGGATCACGGGCCAGAGGGTAGACGTGTCCGACAAGCGGACCAAACGACGTTCGCAGCACGCCCTAGGAGGGGTCGTACGGTTCCACCGGGAGCGGTTCGAAGGGGGTCTGTGTGTGCCCCTTCGAAGGTGAGCAGGCGGCGAACGGGCCCTGGCGGGGGTCCATGAGGACCCGCAGGTGCGGATCGGCGTGCTGGAGCCACCATGTGGTCATGCCGAGCCCCGAATCATGGCGCAGGTGTTCCCAGGCCAGCCAGAGCGCGGACAGCCGGGCCCCCGCTTCGGGGTGCTCCCACCAGCGCGGGCACCAGGTGGCGGACGTACCGTCCAGGGGGCGGCGGAGGGTGATCGCCAGGTAGTCGGTGACGAAGGCGAAGACGTCGGCGAAGTAGAACTCGGGGCCGTCACCGTAGACGTCCGATGCCGGCATGGGGAAGACCGAACGGGGTTCGCGCGGCGGCTTGGGCAGGGGGTAGTGCGCCAGCAGCGTGCCCAGGGAGCCGTCACGACGCCCGAGCTCCGTCAGGATCCAGCCCTGGAGCTGGTCCTGCAGTTCGGCGACCTCGGCGTAGGCGTCCGCCGCGAGGCAGGCGACGAGGCGCTCCCTCCAGTCGGTCAACTGCCGGGCGTGGCGCTCTTCCTCCCTCGCCGACCGAGCGCCGGCCAGGAAAACCGTCAGGGCCATGTGGTGGGCCTTCCACGCCTCGCCCTCGGCTTCGGCCGTCACCCGCGCCGCCACCCGCTGCGCGTGCTCGATCGCTGAGCTGTCCATGGAACTGATGGCTGCCTCTCACACCGGGGAACAAGTGCGGTGATCATACGAGGTCACCACGAGGCGCCAGAGGGAGCCGCCGAAGGCCGGCGTCGGGACCGGGAACACGCGGAAGTCTGTGGAAACCTGCGGGAACCTTGAGAGACAGCGGGGTCGGAACGGCGTCCTCATCAAGGTCTGCGACGACAGCGGCGAAACAGCGCGACACCGTACATCCATCGGGCCGACCACCGCCGACTTCGCCGACTTCGCCGACTGGACCCCCGGTTCCCGCAAGGAGCTCCCGCGGTGGACGAGCAACGAGGGCTTCTACGCGTCCCCCGAACCCGTGCCGGCGATGCTGGCCCTGATGGACGTACGGCAGACCAACTACCAGGACCCGCCGTCCTCGCAGCTGAGCCCGCCCAAGAGCCTGGCCGCCGGAGCGACCGTCGCCCGCGCGGGACGGTTCGACCTCCTGCGGCACGTCGTCGCGAACTGGAAGATCCGGTTCCCTTACGAGGAACAACTCGCGGTCCGGGACGCGTTGGAGGAGGCAGTCGCCCTCTCCTCGGCCGAACCGGTCGAAGGAGCGCTTGCACTGGCCGGATCGAGTGAATTCACCCGATGACGGTGCGCTGCTGCCTCGGTCTACGTGGTGGAGCCCTTGTCGTTGACGACCGCGTCGAGGTGGACCGTGAGGTCTTCGACCATGCGCCCGAGCAGGCGGACCAGGTCTCGCTGGTCCCGATCGGACCATGGCGCCAGGGCGTCGGCGAACCAGCCGCGGATGACCTTCAGGTAGCGGTCGATGAGTTCCTGCCCGGATGCGGTGAGAGTGATCAGGCGGGCGCGTTGGTCGTCGGGGTCGGGGACGCGCTCGATCAGGTCTCGGTGTTCCAGCCCGTTCAGGTGGCGGGTGACGTGCGGGCCGGCGACCTGCATCTGGGTGGCGATCTCCCCGACCCGCAGGGGGCGTCCGGCCGATTCGAGGATGACCAGGATCGTCACCGCGGGCCGGTCCAGGACCATCCCTGCGGAGGCAGTGGCCTTCTCGAAGAGCTGTCCGCGGCTCAACGTCGCGCTCAGCCGTGTCATGTGGGGCAGCAGCGCCATTAGCGCCTCGTTCTCGGCGGACACACACCCTCCCTTGATGGACACCTAACTTAAGTATAAGTTCCGAGCCAGAAGATACATACCTAAGTTAGGTAAGAAATCATGGGTGACGGGATCACTACCAACTCGGCCATGACCGACGTCCTCATCGTCGGAGCCGGCCCCACCGGGCTGACCCTGGCCTGCGATCTGGCGCGGCGCGGTATCGCCTGTCGCGTCCTGGAGCGCGCGGAGCGGCCCAGCACCGCTTCCCGCGCCAAGACCATCCAGCCGCGGGCACTGGAAGTTGCCGACGACCTCGGCGTCATCGACCGGGTCCTTGCGCTGGGCGCCGTCCGCATCCCCACGCGGCAGTACGACCGCGACCGGGTGGTCTCGGAAGCCGTCGAAGCCGCCGTGGGCATCGCGGCGCCCGATGTCCCCTACGCCCCGGTCTGGCTCTCGCAGCCATTGTTCGAACAGATCCTGCGCGACCGCTTCGCCGAGCTCGGCGGCCGCGTGGAGATGGGGGCGACGGTCGCCGCGCTGGCCCAGGACGACGAGGGGGTCGCCGCAACCGTGCACACCGCCACAGGAGGCACACACCAGATCCGCGCGCGGTACGTCGTCGGCTGCGACGGAGGCCGCAGTCCGGTCCGGCAGCAGATCGGAGCGACGCTGCAGGGAACCTCCCTGCCTGGGCAGAGTTGGCACCTGGGCGATGTGCGCGTCCAGGGCCTGGAACGCGGCCGCCAGCACCTATGGATGAGCCCCGGCCACGGAATCCTGTCGCTGTTCCCGCTGCCCAGCACCGACATCTGGCAGTTCCAGGCATCCGTCCCGGCCGACCCGACGGAGCCCGAGCAGCCGTCACTGGAACTGTTCCGCCGCATCTTCACCGAGCGTGCCGGCGTGCCGGGCGTCACCATCACCGATGCCGACTGGCTGTCCCTGTACAAGATCAACGTATGCCTGGTCGACCGGTACCGCGTCGGCCGCGTCTTCCTGGCCGGGGACGCCGCGCACATCCACTCGCCCGCCGGCGGCCAGGGCATGAACACCGGCATCCAGGACGCCTACAACCTGGGCTGGAAGCTCGCCGCTGTCCTGGAAGGAGCCAGCCCGGCGCTGCTGGACACCTACGAACACGAACGGCGCCCCGTCGCCCAGGCCGTGCTGCGCGACAGCACCTCCCGGCTCCACGCGGTCATGCGGGCCGCCGGCACCGGCGACGGCTCGTCCGCCCAACGCGACCTGACCGGCGACTTCACCACCGGCCTCACCATCTCCTACCCCGACAGTCCCCTGTCCCACCACACCCCGCCCCACCGCGGCATCCTCCGGCCCGGCGACCGCGCCCCCGACGCGAACTGCCTGCACGCCGCGACCGGTGAGCCGGTCCGGCTGTTCGACCTGCAACGCGGCCCGCACTGGACCCTGCTCTCCTTCACCGACGGAACCAGCACCTCCCATCCGGCCCGCGCTCAGGCACACGTCCCGCTGCGCACCCATCAGATCTCCGCCGACACGGCGGCGACCGGACCTGACACGGTCATCGACACCGAAGGCGATGCCTACCGCGCCTACGGAGCCGGCGGCGATGAGTTCGTACTCATCCGCCCGGACGGCTACATCGCCGCTCGCTTCCCCCGCGAGGCACACGACGCCGCCCTCCGCCAAGCCACTTCTCTGGCGGCCACGGCATGACCCTGCCCAAGCCCAGGACGATGCGGACGGCGCCGGGCCGCTCCCGATCACATGCGGGCCGGAGGCGCGCTGCCAGTCGTGCTCTCGCGCTCGGCAGTCAGGATGGCTGGACTTGATCGAAGAGGGCGAGGGCTTCGGCGGGGTCCGGGCTGACAAGGCGTTCCAGACCGGCCGTCGTGATTTTCGCCCACCTGCCGGCCCGTGCCCACATCTGTTCCTCGAAGGCGCGGACGGTCTCGTCCAGATCTCCAGGGCCGGTGGCGATGGACTCGGCGAGTTCGGCGCCTTCCAGCATCGCGAGGTTCGCGCCCGCCCCCAATGGGGGCATCAGATGGGCGGCGTCGCCCAGTAGCGTCACCCCGAGGACGTGGGTCCAGGTGTGGGACACGGGCAGGACGTAGAGGGGGCGGTGGACGAAAGCGGTGGCGTGGCGGAGGAGGTCGAGGACGGGAGCGGCCCAGCCGTCGAACAGAGCCAACAGGCTCGATCGCACGGCTTCCACGTCGGCCAGGTCCAGGTTCGTGTGCCAGTCCAGCGGCGCGCGGAACTGGGCGTACACCTTGACGTGGCCGCCGCTGTTGCGCTGGGCGACGAGAGCTCGGTTCACGCCGTACACCGCCACGGAACCGTCGCCGACCAGCCGGGCGAGGTCAGGGTGGCGGGTGTCGACGTCGTCGAGGGAGGTCTCGAACAAGGTGACGCCGGTGTAATGCGGCGTCACCGACGAGACTGCCGGGCGGATCCGGGACCAGGCGCCGTCCGCGCCGACCACGAGGTCGAACGTCTCCTGCCGCCCGTCCGCGAAATGAACCAGCGCGCCATCCCGGGTCCCCGGCACCACCTGCGTCACGCCCCGCCCCCACTGGACGTCGAGGGGGCCGAGCAGCAGGTCACGGAGTTGCCCGCGGTCGATCTCGGGATTGGCCCGGTCATCTGGACGGGGTCGCCAGTCGCGTAACACGGTCCCGTCCGCGTCCAGGATGCGCATGGCCTGCCCCTCGGGGCGAGACAGCGCCTGGAACTCCGCCAGCAGCCCCGCCTTGTCCAGCGCGAGCTGGCCCAGCCCTTCCTGCAGGTCCAGCGTGCCGCCCGGGGGGCGGGCATCTGGGGCGGGATCGCGTTCGAGGACGGCGACGGGGTAGCCATGGCGGTGCAGGACACGGGCGAAGGTAAGGCCGGCAGGGCCGCTCCCGACCACGGCGATACGGTGTCTCATATCGATACACTGTATTTCTCCCTTGCGATGCAACGCAACAGATCGGTGTGACCATGACTGTGTGGGACCGGCCGGAGCCGCCGACTCACCCCGTGCCGCTCGACCGGGAGCGGATCGTCGCCGCCGCCATCGCGCTGGCCGACGAAGGCGGGCTGGAGGCAGTGTCGGTGCGCAAGGTCGCCGCCCGGCTGAACGCCGGCCCGATGCGGCTGTACGGATACATCTCCACCAAGCAGGAGCTGTTCGACCTCATGGTGGACGAGGTCCACGCCGAGATTCTCCCGGAGGAGCAGCCCGGTGACTGGCGGGAGGCGCTGCGCGTCCTCGCCCACCACACCAGGCAGGCCGCCCTCCGCCACGAATGGCTGGCCGACCTGCTCGGCGGCCGCCCGACCCTGGGCCCGAACGGCCTCGCCGTGACCGAGGCCGCGCTGGCCGCCCTCGACGGCCTCGCCGACATCGACACCGTCATGCGCGCCGTGGAGACTGTCAGCGCCTACTTCACCGGCGCCATCAGGCGCGAGATCGCGAACCTGCGGGCCGAGCGCGCCACGGGCCTGTCCAAACGCGACTGGCAGCGCGCCTCCGGCCCGCATGTGACAAGGATGTTGGCCACGGGCCGCTTCCCGGCGCTGGCCAAGGCCGTGTACGACGGCACGGACGTGGACGCCGAGACATCCTTCACGACCGGCCTGGACTGGGTCCTCGATGCCGTGGCCGCCAAACTCACCCGGCCTTGATCGTTTTCTTGGTCCGGAGAAGGGCCGGCGGACTTACAGACGTCCACCTGCCCCGCGTCTTGAAATCGGCCGGCACGTGATCGGTTGCCGCTCGGAGCCGCCCTCAGGAATCCGGGCCGCGGGCAGGGCACTGCCAGTCGGCCGCGTCGATCGCATCGCCCGCCATGTCACTGAGATGGAAGCAATTGCCGTTGGCCCACACCGTGACCGAATCCGGGCGATGGTCGACCTGGAACGGCTCGTCTCCACGCAACGTCCCGGACCAAGAACCGTCCTCTGCCGGCGAGTGAGTGACAACGCCCCTGAAGAAACCCCGCAAGCTCTTGCCGCGGCTGTCGAGCGGGCCCTCGCCCGCCTGAACTGAAGGGACGACGCCCAGCCAGGAGCCCCGCGTTGCATCCCTGAGCGGCCGGCGCGACCGATCACTTTGGCCCTGCGTGCGCTTGAGGCGCCCGTGCTCGCTCAGCGCAGGTCGAGCAGCATCACGTCATGGAGGTCCGCGCCCTCCCACGGGCGTGCCTCGCCGATCTTGCGGTATCCCCATGCCCGGTAGGCGGCCGACGCGGGCTTGCTGCCCGGGTGGACGTTGAGCAGCACGCGCTCGGCCTCGAGGCCGTCGAGCAACGTCTCGTGTAGTCGGCGCGCGATGCCCTGCCGGCGCCATGGCTTGCGCACAGCAAGTTCCATGAGGCCGAAGGTGCGGTGCCCGTCCTCGCGCCGCATCTCTTCGGGCACGGGTTCAGTCAATTGGTCCCACCAGCCCGTGTTAGGCCCGAGGGGATAGCCGTACGCCATGCCGACCGGCTCGCCGTTCTCCGCACCGGCCAGAGCGGCGCGGAAGTTGCCTTTGCGGGTCTGAGAGCGGAAGCGCCGGAAGGTGACTGCCACCTCATCCGCGGTCTCGTTGTACGGCGGCTTCGCGAAAGCCTCGGCGTAGACCAGCCTGAACGCCTCCTCGGCCTGAGCGGCGGCAGAGCCGTCCATGCGCTCTACCGTGATGGCCCCTTGCTGCGTCATGTAGTGCCTCCTCTGACGGTCTCACGAATGCGCTCGCCACATTCACGGGCCGCGATGCTGTCGACCCGGGCCGCGGCCCGCTGGAACCCTCGGATCTTGCCCAGCAGCCGCGGAGAGGCGATACCGCCGGACGCGTCGAGAGCAGCGCCCATCTCCGCGCAAGCTTCGTCGACCTCCCCGGCGGCGAGAAGTACACCTGCGAGCTTCACGCGGTACGAGGCGCTGTTGCGAGCCAGGTCATCGCCAATGCCGCGCACAGCAGCGCGCAGGAACGGCACGGCCTGTTTCGGCAGCTCGGCCCGTACATACATGTCTGCCGTCGCGTAGTCGACCTCGAATGGGCCGACGAACCGGGCCCACTTCGGCACCTCGGAATCCGTGTCCGCGCGTCCCTGGTGGCTGACGGCCCGACTCAGCGCTCGGCGCGCGCCGGACAGGTCTCCCGCGTGGGTCGCGACGTTGGCATCCCGCAGCGCGATCACCAGGTGCACCGTGTGACCGGCTCCCGCGCGCGCGGCGAGCCTGTACGCGTTCTCGACCGCGCTCGCCGCCTCCCACGCTCGCTCCGCCTTGATCGCGAGAAGCACAAGCGTCTCGAGCACGGAAATCTGTAGCAACGGATTGTCGACAAGTTGCGCCGCAGCGAGCGCTTCCATGCAGGCGGCGCGCCCCTGACCGATGCGCCCGCCGTCGTAGCCGTACCAAGCCCGGTGGCCGTGCAGCTCAGCAAGCATCGTCTGCAACTCACGACCAATGCGGCTGGTGTACGAGGCGGCGCCGAGAGCCTCCGTGATCTCACCCTCGATACGGCCCGCCTGCGTCATGGCCGGCACGCTGCCCACCGTGTGGTCCGTCTGGTACAAGCCGTCGAGCCTCGACCGCAGGCGGACAACGTCGGACGTGCCGATCCGCGGCCCCGGTCGAACAGGAACAAGGGTCGCTGCGACGAGTGCCCCGGCGTCGGCGACGAACGTTCTCCGCTTCACCTCTCCAGCGTCGCTGATCGGCCCTGCGGCCGTCACGCGGTGCATCGGGACGTCGAACCCCATCTCGGCCAGCGGTACGCCGAACATGGCCTCCAATACGGCCTGCTGGCCCGGGTGGGGCAGAGGCGGCGGCGTTTCTCGTTCCCACCGGCGCAGCTGCCGCTCACTGAGGGCAGCCGCGACCCCGAGGCGCACAGCCTCCTCGATGAACGCCGCCACGAATGACGCTTGCGTGTACCCGGCGGCCCGGCGTAACTGCGTCAGCTTGCTGATCGTCTTGCCCGCCATGCGCTCTCCTCGCGACCGCGGATTCCCTCCACACCGTAATGACTTGATGCCTACGCCGACCCCGAAAACGTCCGCCTAAACGTCCGGTCTCGCGACGCCCGCAGCGCCCGCTCGAGCAGTGCACTGGTGGTGCACCACTTCGAGCTACGCCAGCGAGGGGGCAAGACGTGAGCAAGTCCGTAAGAGCGCACGCCGGACGGCGGGCGCAGGCTAGCGGTGACCACATCAAGGGTCTGCCGCATCGGCTGCGGCTCGGCGCGCGGGTGATCGACATCGCCAAGGGCCGCGAGGGCATCGCGCACGGCGTCGGTGAGCCGTTCGGAGTCGAGGAGAAGCCGTCGTACGTGTGGCTGCTCCCACCCAGCGGCGGATTCGAGTGGCGGGTGGACGTCACGTCCGTGCGTCCGCTCGGGAACGACACGTGAGACAACGCTTAGCAGTCCTCATCTGGATCTGTCTGTGCGTTGCCGTCGTCGTCCCGCTGGCCGTTGCCGGAGACCCGCACCACGGCTCCTAGCCCGTTCTAGGCTCCGTCCCCGCGCTTCCTTCGACCGACCCCTTCGGTCCGTATGCGGGCGGAGGTCGGCACGACATCACCGCGCACTCACCGTCGCTTCGGCTGCTGCTGAGGCGGGAGAGGACACCGAACCATGAACGCTTGCGCCGCTGCGCCCCGGTTTGCCGGACCGAGTCCGCTGGGAGAAAGCGGCTTCCGTACCGACGTCGGCTGGCACCTGAATGAGGTGGCCCGCGGCTGCGGCGCCGACGTCACAACCGCGCACCTCAACAGCCGCACCGAGGTCATAGCCGAAGCTCACCTGCGTATCGAGTGGGCCGCGTACGCGGTGCGTAGCCCCGGGCTGCTCCGCGCCGTACAGGACGTAATCGGCAGCGCCGTGGCCGTTGAGAACAGCTTTCTCATGGTCAAGTGGCCGGGCCGCGAGTTCGTGGTGCCCTGGCACCAGGACGGCACGAATGAGCGCATGGACCTCGACCCCGAACGGGCGGTCGCCGCATGGCTGGCCATCACCGACGCAACCACGGGGAATGGCTGCTTGCAGGTGCTGCCGGGCTCACACGCCGCCGGATATCTCCCCAACGGCCGGGAGAGCGGAGACGCGGCGCGAGGCAAGGCGCTCGGGGTTCAGGGCATGCCGGACGGCCCGCACGAGCGCGGGGTGTGGCTGCCTCTTGATGCCGGCCAAGCCTGCTTGATGGATGTCCGTCTCATCCACCGCTCGGACAGCAACACCACCGACGAGCCCCGCGTCGGCCTGAACGTTCGCTACGTCGCGCCCGGCGCCGTCCGGGCGCGCGGCGATTTCAGCCCCAGCCTGTACCCGCTCACCGGATCGGGCTGGTAGTCCAACAAGGCACCCATGGGAAAGAGAGGAGCACCAACCGTGACCATGCTCGAGACCGGCGCACCGCCGATCACCCGTGTGCGCGTCCTCACCGGCGACGACGCCGACCCCACCCGCAGGGGCAGCAAGACGGTCATCGCGTTCAGCGACTGCCGCTACTACTGCCCCGACGCCGCCACCGTCGAACGGTGCGTCGAGCACCTGCGCGCCAGCGACGAGCGGCTCCGTTCCCGTCCCGAAGAGCAGATGCTGTGGGACTGGCAATGCACCTACTTCGAAGCCGACACCGCCAACGCCAGTGGTGGTGGGACGGTCATCCTCGGCGTCTCCTGGTACGAGCGGGCGTTCTTCGACGACCGCCGCGACGCCTGGTTCGGCGCCATGCACACCCGCATCTACAAGGAGATCGGCGTGCCCATGGAGGACGTCACCGTGGAGCACTGGCTCGCCCTCGAGGTGGCCCGGTGGAAAGCCGAACCGCAGTCCGCGTAGCAGCTCGACACCGGCCGCCTGAACGGCCGGTCTCCCCGTAACCCCCTCGGCCCCCGCCGCGTCTGCACCACGTTGCGGGGGCTGAGGCACGCGCCACTACTCCGCAGCCACCGGACGCCCGTGGGCTGCCGCAGACACGGGCAGGACCGCATCCGGGCGTAGCGCCCGGGAGGCGACGAGCAGCGCTCCGAGCGCCACGCCCGCCACGACGACCCCGCCCACCACAAACGCACCGCGGGGCGAGGCGTCGACCAGGAACGGCAGCAGTAGCATTCCGGCCGTGCCACCAGCGCGAATCACGGTTTGATCCACCGACATCAGTCGCAGCCGCTCGGCAGGCGCGAACGCTCCGAGGTGCGCACGCAAGGTGACGCTGGTTGCTGGGGTGACCAGACCCGTCACCGTGGCGAGCAGCACCAGTGCAGGCAGGCTCAGGGCCAGCCCCATGCACGCTGTAGCCACACCTTGCACCGCCCACGCCGCGCAGTAGACGCCCAGCCAGCCGCCTGAGCGCCGGTTGCTGGCGAGCGGGTTACCCAACAGCGCCCCGATGCCCACAGCGGCTGTCACAAGCCCGTAGACGGCCGCCCCGGTGCCGTATCGGGTGGCGAGCAGCGCCGGCATACCGACCGCCGTCACGGCTGAACAGAACAGCGCGACACCGTGCAGGCCGATCGCGAGTCCGACGCGGGGGTGCGCACGCACTGTCGGCCATGCTCGAGCCGCCGGCCGTGCCCGGCCGGACCGCTCTACCTCTTCGGAGCCGGCCGCCGTGGCATACCGCCGTGCCAGCCAGCCGAGCGCCACCGCGGACACCGCGAAGGTAATCCCGTTCAGCGCGAAGAGCTGCACCTCGGAGACCACGAGCAGCAGCAGACCGATACTCGCCGGACCCGCGATCCGGGCAATGCGCCCCGTAAGGTCGAACAGCCCCGTGACCTGTTGCACCCGCGAGGGCTCAACGAGATCCGGCACCAGGGCGCCGAGGTTCGGATCGAACAGCGCCCCGAGGGTGCCGAGCAGCAACACCCCGACGAGTAGAAGCGCCACGCCCCACACGTCCGGTGACCACAGGAAGGGCAACGCGACCGCGACCAGTGCCCGGGCCGCGTCGACCCACGCCAGCCGCCCGAACGTCGAGAACCGTGCGACCGCATGACGTCCGACGGTGCCAAGCACGATGTACGGCAGCGACTCGACGACCGCGACCAGCCCCATGAGCGAGGCCGAACCGGTGGCGGCATACACGACCCACATCACAGCAAGCGCGTAAAGCCGATCCCCGAGCACGGAGAGACTCTGCGCAAGCCACAGCACCAGTACAGACCGCTGCCGAAGCAGCCGCAGGTAACTCACGTGCCCTCCGAGCCGGGGCGTAGGGACCGGAAGCGCCCGCCCCGGTGGAACCGGCGCCCACCCTAGGCCCATTGGCTGCTCCGAGCACGCCTTCTCAGTGACCTCACACAAATGTGGCACCATCCCGTCCGGTGCTCGAGAATGCCGGCCATTTCGCGCCTGAAGCGACCCCGCAGGACCTTGCTGCGGCTGTCGAGCGGGCCCTCACCCGTCTGAACTGAAGGGACACCCACCAGTGGACCGGTGTCCTGATGCTGAGCAGCAAGCGCCTCAGCCCGTAGGGCGTGCACGAGGAAGACCTCGGCACCGGGGGCTGCGCCACCGCTACCGGTACACCGGCCTGCGACGACTCGTCGAAGGCCCGGACAGCTACTACGTCGTACCACTGGGGTGGGTGGCGGGCCGAGACCCGCTCTACGTGATTCCCAAGAACGACGAGACGTGGATCGGCCTCATGATGTGACGACCGAGGGCAGTACGGGTAGCGAAAGTACGGGCCCGTCGTCGATGGGGAGGATCCGTGCCGGAGCATGCCCCGCCCGCCGCGTGGAGCCCTGGCGAACAGCGCATGTGGGAGACGTATCGCCGTGGTCTGTGGTGCGATGGCGTGCCGGAGGTCCGGGGCGAAGCGGTCCGCGCTTTGTTGGTGTCCGCGCCGCCGCCGCTCCCGGGCTGCCTGGCTCGGTTACGCCTGCGAGGTGTGCACGTCCGAGGAGAGTGCGATCTCGCCGAGCTGGTTGTGGGCAGCGCGGTACGCCTCGCCCGGTGCGAATTTGACGAGGTGCCAAGCCTGGACGGTGCACGGTTCGATGCGTTGGAACTGACGGAATGCGAGCTGCCGGGACTGACCCTGGTCGGCGCTCACACCGACCGGGAGTGTGAAATAGTCGCCTGTACGGTCACCGGCACGCTGGATATGCGCTCGCTGAGCGTCGGGGGGCGGCTGGCCCTCAACGGCACGGCCGTCCGGGTCTCCGTCGGAAAGGCCGCGATCGACGCGCAGTCCTTGGCCGTCGATGAAGACTTCTGGGCGTTCGGCCTGGACTGCGCCGGCTCTTTCTATCTGAACCATGCTCGCGTTCAGGACGCCCTGGTGTTGCACAGGGCACGCATCGGCAGCTTAGGCACCGGAGCCTTGCAGGCACCTGAGCTCAAGGTCGGTGGCGGCCTTTACCTCGATGACCGGTTCCGCGCCATCGGCATGGTCAATCTCTACGGTGCCTCCATCGGCGGTTCCGTGGTTCTGTCCCACGCGACCCTGACCGGGCACCTGACCGGTCTCACCCGCGTCGATGCCGTCTGGAACCTCTACGGGGAGGACGAGAACGGCACGCTCTGGGCGATGAGGCAGGACCACGAGCGGCCACGGGAGGAGAACGGGACCATGAGGTGGGCGCCGCCCGTGCCCATCGACCGGAACATCGGCGGCACGTCGATCAGCCACGCCCCGGGGCACTCCACGGCGCTGTTCTCCTACACCCGGGACGGGACGCACCTGCGGCTGGACGTCCAGGACGAGCTCACCGGCATGTGGCAGGAGATGCCCCTGCGCATCCACGTACCGGACCCCAAGGCCGGCGAGGCCGACGAGCGCACCTCGGCCCCGGAGGGCGGCGGCACACGGTTGCACGAGACGACCCGCCACAGGCTGGAGGCGGCCCTCACCGATGCCCAGGGCGCTCCGGTGCCCCGGTACCGGGTGCTGGTCAGGGTGGCCGACGGCTGCGCGCCGTGCCGGGTGGTCTGCCAGGGACGCACTGTCGTGATCGGCAGGGATCCGTCCGAACTGTTCACCGACGCCTACGGGCGGCTGACGATCTCACTGCTCGCCGACGGAATCGCCACGCCCCGACTGGAGTTGACGGCTCAGGGACTGCCGGGGCCCGTGGTCCTGGAACCGGGCCGTACGGTGCACGAGTACCTGGCCGGCAAGCGCAAGACCCTCAACCCGTCCAACCCCGGCGGCGGACTGCCGGAGTTCACCGAGGACGGCGGTGCGCTGAAGCGGCTCGTGCCCGGCGTGGACCCGGGCGACGCGGGCAGTGCCGCCAAGGCCATCCGCAAGGGTGCGGCGATCGGCCTCGGCGAGACGACGAGCGACGCCGGGTTCGTGTTCGCCGTGGACCACGGGGGTGCGGCGGGTCGGAGTGACGGGGTCACGTTCCGGGACTTGCGGTCGGAGGAAGAGCTGCTGCTCGAGCTGGATCTGATGAACGGGAACCCCGGCGTGGCCCTCGCCCCGGGGGCAACCGATGAGCTGGCCGAGCCGTACATGTGGGGCTGGGCCAAGGATCTGTGGAACAAGATGAAAAAGGTCGGCGGGGACATCTGGCAGGGCCTCAAACGGGGCGCCATGGTCGTCGAGAAGGCCGTCGTGGAGGGCGGAAAGAAGCTGGTGCCCCTGGCGGTGAGGATCGGCAAGGTCGTGATCGAAGGCGTCAAACTCGCCTTCCACGCGCTGCAGCAGGTCGCCCACTTCATCACCCGGGTCCTCAAGGCCATCGGAGCCGCCATCGAGAAGGTCATCGAGTGGCTCAAGGCGCTCTTCGCCTTCCGCGACATCTGGAACACCAAGAAGGCGTTCGAACAGGCCATGCGCTCCGCCGGGACCGTGCTGCGGAGCGCGGCCGGGGAGGCTGCCCAGGATGCCCGCCAGTGGGTCGGCCAGGAGAAACGGGACTTGCACCCCCACATCGAACGGTTCGTGCGGCAGCACGGGAGCAGTTCCCTGGCGCCGAAGGTGCCCGACTCCCACTCCGGGGTGCCCGGAGCGACGTCCGGGCATGACGTGCACCGGAACTGGCTGATGGACAAGGTGCAGGCACAGCCGCTGACGCTGCCGAGCACCGCGGGCAGTACGGTGGGTGACGAGGTGCCCGACTCGCTGGCCGCATGGGTGGACAAGGCCGTCGGTTCGCTGGGCGGCGCGGGTGTGGGGTACGCGCGGGCCATCGGTGACCTGCTGAAGAGCCCCGAGGCCTCCCTCAAGGAGTTCGCCACCTCCAGTGAGGCGATCATCGACATGGGCCTCGACCTCGTCGGCGCTCTCGTGGCCGAGGTGGAGCGCTTCGTGGCGAACGGCCTCCTGGCGTTCCAGAGCATGCTCGACACCGAACTGTCCCTCGGCCCCCTCAACAAACTCTGGGAGTGGCTCGCCGATCTCGCGGACCACCCGGGGGACAAACTGACCTTCGGCGGGCTCCTCGCCCTGCTGGCCGCGCTGCCGGCCACCATCGGCTACAAGTTGCTCTACGGCTCCGACAACCAGCCGTTCCCCGGTGGCTCCCTGCCCGATCCCGCCGCCATGAACGGGGACGGGCGGAACACGGAGGCCTACGACGCCATCAAGACCTGCATCATGGCCGGTGGTCTGCTGCAGGCGATGAGCGTGATGACGGCCACCATGGCGGACGTGCTGGGTGAGGAGACACCGGATCTGCTCACCGGGGTGAGCATTGCCCTGGCGGTGATCATTTTCGGCCTCGCCCACGCCGGCCTGGTCTGGAAGGGGCTCAAGTGGATGGGCCTGGGCGGGAGCATCTTCGCCGGCACCGCCTTGGCGGCCGTAGTCGGCATCGGGGTCTGGCAGTTCCTCAAGAGCGAGAAGGCGAAGGCGTTCGCCAGGACGGCGGGTCCCATCATCCTGACCGTGCTCGTACTCGGAGGGCTCGGCTACATCATCTACCAGGCCATCGAGAAGGACCTGACCGGCTGGGCACTGGCAGGATCCCTTCTCATCGTCATCACGGGGCTCACCGCCTGCCTCAACATCCCGAAGTTCCGTGACAGTCAGGGTTGGTGGTCGATTCCCACGAAGGTCGCCATCGACACCATCGGCAACGCCGTGGGCGGCGCCCTCGCCGTGGTCGCGGCCGACAGCCGTTCCGCCTTCATGCCCGGCGCCGGCATGGCGACCGGGGTGGTGTGAACGTCCCGGCGTGAGGGATCGGGCTGTGCCGGCCGGACGTCGGCACAGCCCGCCGGCAGGATGTGCCCGACCCTCGCCGGCCGCATGGCAGCCCCTCGGCTCCGGGCGGACGAGCAGCAGGCCAGGCAGTCCGCGGATCACTTGGGCGGCAGCCCGGCTGCGGCATCCCAGGCAGCCCGCAGCCAGTCGTCCAGGACTTCGTCGTCGAGGACCTCGCCCGCCACGTACACCCAGCCGCCCGCGGTCCGGCCGCGGAATTCGTAGGGCCGTGCGCCGGGCTGAGCCAGGGCGTCGTCCATGTAGCCGGGGTCGACGCGCACGAACAGGTCGTCGCCGGACGCCCCGGCTACCGTGTTCCCCCGGTCCAGGAAACAGACCGCACCGAACATCTTCTTCTCCGCGGCATCCAGGTCCGCGTGTTCCAGCCGCTGACGGACCCGGTCCGCCAGCACCTCGTCGTAGGCCATGACTCCGGACACGCCCTCGGTGGTCACGGCCCCAGGCAGCCTTCGCCCAGCTGGGCGTGGCCGGGGCACAGGGTTCAGCGGATGACTTTGATGCCGAAGTGGCCGCCCATGGCGAAGCCGATGGCGCTGTGCATGTGGGCGTACATCTCCATGCCGCGGGCGGCGTACAGGTCGCCGAGGTCGATGATGTCGCTCCAGCCGTAGTCCTTGAGAAGCTGGGTGACGGTCTGTTTGGCGTCGGCGTCGTTGCCGGCGATGAACATGGAGTGGTCGCCGTCGCCGATGCTCCTGGGGTTGACGACGGTGTCCTGTTCCTGGGTGACGAAGGCCTTGACGACCCGCGCGTCGGGGAAGGCGCGCTGGATCTGTTCGGCGAGGCTGTCGGTGTCGACCGGGTCCAGGCGCGGCATGACGCCCCAGGGGGTGGGCCAGGGGTGTTCGGTTTCGGGGTTGTAGAGGAAGGGGACGGCGTAGTCGATGAGGACCTTGCCGGCGAGGTTCTCGGCGCCTGCGCTGGTGAGGGCTTTGACGGAGTTGGCGCCGTCGGTGCCGTTGATGATGATCTCGCCGGCGGCCGCGGCGTCGGCGAAGGTGGCCAGGGGGATGCCGGGGTGGTCGGCGAGCCACTGCTTGTAGGGCGGGTGGCCCATCATGTCGGGTTCGGTGCGGGCCAGTGTGGCCTCGGGGTCGCGGGTGCCGACGGTGACCTGATGGCCGAGCTCGTGGAGCTTGGCCGTGTGGGCGCGGCCTCCGCCGCCGGTTCCCAGGACTGCGATCTTCTTGGGCTCCATGGGAGCCACCTCCTGTTCGGGGTCAATTCGGGGTCAATGGGTAAAGCCCGGCGTGATCACGCCGGCGGGTTCCTCGTTGTCAGCGTTGTCGGCGTCGCCGGCGTCGTCAGCCGCCGAACTGCCAGAGGAACCACGGGTTCTCCCAGGTCCGCGCCTCGTCGTGGGCCGCCTGCGGCACGGTGATGTCGACCAGATTGCAGGCGTTCGCCTTCGCCATGCTCTTCCTTCTCCCTCGATGTCCGATATAGATCATTTGCTCATGTTTTCGCGATATCTCCACTCTATCTCATCAGTACGGACGACCGTACCAATCCACCGGGAAGAGTGGCCCTGGTCACGTCGACCCCGCAAACAAGAAGGCCCGCCGCCGACGCGCCGGGGAACGGTGCGTTCCTGCGCGTCGGCGGCGGGCCGATCTGTCACTCGCCGCGGGGCCGGGCTATTCGGGTGCCACCCCCAGCGTCTGCCTCACCACCGCGAGGACCTGCCCGCGGCCGGGAGGCTCGGGGGCGGTCATCACCTGCAGGCACAGCCCGTTCATCAGTGGCGGAATGCACGCCGCGAGTACGGGCCCCACCACCGGGGTCATCGCCTCGACGCTGTCGCGGGTCATGCGCACGGCCGTCTCCCGCAGGGCCGGGCGGCGCAGCGCGGCGAGATACAGCTCGAACTCCACGACCCTCCCGGTCCGGCCCTCGCCCAGGCAGGCCATGACCGAATCCGCCAGCGCCTCGGCCAGCTGCTCGCGGGTGTCCTGCGCGTGCTCGGCGGCCCACTGGTGCACAAAGCCGGCGAAGCGGTCCGCGGCCCGCTCGAGCGCGGCCTGGATCAGGGCTTCGCGGTCGGCGAAGTGGTAGGTCGTGGAACTGAGCGAGACATCGGCCCGCTCGGCGATCGCCCGGTGGCTGAGACCCTCCAGGCCGCGCTCGGCGATCAGCTCCTCCGCTACCTCGGCAATGCGCTCCCGGCGATTCGGGTCATGCCGGCGCGTACGGCGCGGCCGCCGCTCGGCCTCATTCGCCACGATCACTGACCCCTTCCCATGATTCATCGGTACGGACGTACGTACCCGCAGGGTATCGGGAGGAGAAAGTGCGGTAGGCAGCCGAGGGGATGAGGGGATCCGGCGGCTCGGCGGTCAGCAGGCGCGTCGCGCTGCCGGCCCTGCGGCCAGTGCGGATGCGGCGTGGTGCGGTGCGGTGCGGTGGCGAGTAGGCCCAGGTCTACCCCTGCGGCCCCACATCGCGCCGGCCCACGTTGTTGTCGAACCGGACCAGGAGGTCGGTGTCGAGCTCGCCCGTGTAGACATCGGGGACGGAGTGGTCGGAGGGGGCCGACGCGATCGCCAGCAGGCGTTCGTGGTCCACGCTGTGGGGTGTCCATGCGAAGGGACCGACGCGCACCGAGCCGCCGGCCGGAATCGCCTGGTCGATCACCAGCGTGCCGATCGGCTGGAAGCGTGCCGGCCAGGTCGCCCCGGCGCCCGGGTCGCCCTGATACGTGCGGACCTGGGCGACGCCGCTTCCCAAAGCGGCGGTGCCCCGGTTGTGCACGCGCACGTACAGGAAGTTGGGAACGCCGTTGACGGGTGTCTGGTGGCCGAGTTCGGGGTCGTCGCCGGCCTGGATGTCGCTGTTGCGTACCCAGAGGTCGGGAGAGGCTCCGTTCGGGGCACCGCTCGGTTGGGATCCGGTGTCGGCCTGGCTGTCCCGGATGTACAGGTCCACGGCCGAACGTGCTTCGTCGGCGACGTCCAGCGTTTCGGCGAGCAAGGTCGCCAGTACCGTCTTGGTGACGGCGGCAAGATAGTCGTAGTCGAGCGTTGCCGGCTTGTCGGACGTCTGGTGGTAGTGCGGGTTGCCCTCTCCCTCGAAGGCACCGACCGTGACGTCGCTGTGCGCTTCGAAGGGCATGTAGTCGCTGGCGTAGATGGGGCCGAGCTTGACCGGCAGGGCCGTGTAGGACGCGGCGGCCTGCGCCATCACCGCACCGAGGGCCTTCGAAGCGGCGTCATTGCCCGGGACGGCGTTGCCCTCGTCGCGCTCCACCGTCACGGAACCGTCCTCCGGCGGCCTTCCGACCATGTCCAGGTTGATGACCCGGTAGACGTCGGTGCCCGCGGCGTGGAGCTGCGCGGCGTACGCCGTGGACCCCCACAGTCCCTGTTCCTCTCCGGAAAAGGCCACGAAGCGGACTGTGGCGGAAAGAGCGACCGGCGCGAGCAGGCGCGCGATTTCCAGGATTGCTGCCACACCACTGGCGTTGTCGTCGGCTCCTGGAGCCCGTGCGGTCGCGTTGCCCAGATCTTCCATTCGGCAGTCGTAATGGGCGCACACGATGATGACCGGATTGCCGTCGCTTCCCGTCCCCGGCTTGGTGCAGACGACGTTGTCCCCGCTGTGACCGGCATGGGACCAGGGGCGTCTGGCCACGTCCGTGTATCCCGCCGCCGTGAACTGATCCGATATCAGGGCGGCGGCCTCTCCGAGGTGCGGCGAGAACGTGTGCCGCGTGTGGAAGGCCGCGAGTGCCTCCACTGTGGTGCGGAGAGCCTCCGCCGAGACCAATTCGACAAGTGTCGCGATGAACTTGTCCGGCAGCGTGCCGGTCCACTTGCGTCTGGCCGGCGTGACCCGTACGGCCGGGCTCGGCGGTCGGCGCTTGTCGGGGACGGGGAACGGCTGCCCCTCGTACGTGGTGTCGTACGTGCTGTCAGGGGGCGACATCGCGCAGTCCCAGGTTGTTGTCGAACCGGACGATCCGATCGGCGGGCACCGGTCCGTTGAGCGTGGCGGTGAGGGCCGGGTCCGGGTCGCCGTGCACGACCGCCGCCAGGAATTCGTGATCCGTGAGGTGGGGCGTCCACGTCAGGGGGCCGACGCGCACCGAACCGTTGGCCGGAATCACCTGGTCGATGACCAGGGTGCCGATCGACTGGAAATGGGTCGGCCAGATCATCCCGGAGCCTCGGTCACACCGGAAGACCTCGAGCTGGAATGCTCCGCCCTGGGCTGCCTGGGTTCCCCGGTTGTGGACGCGCACATACACGTGGTTCGGCTGGTCATTGATGGGCGGCTGGTGCCCGAGGTCGGGATTGTCGCCCGTACTGATGTCGTTGTTGCGGACCCAGATGTCGGGAGAGGCCAGTTGCGGGCTGGGGCTCGGCAGGGCCCCGGTGTCGGCCGGGTTGTCCGCGACGTAGACGTCCACGGGGCGCCGCTTCCACAGTCCCTGACCGATGAAGGCCTCGTCCATCACCTTGCTGAACAGGCCACCGGTGAGCGTCGTGTCCGCCGTGACGCAGCCCTGGGCCATGCTGCGGGCGTGCGCCGCGCTCGTGGAATCGTCGTCCGGCACGATGAGCAGCATCTCCATCATCGTTTTGATCATGGCATCGGCCGCCTCGATCCGTTCGTCCGGATCGGACGAGTCGCCTCCCATACCCAGGTAGCACCGCCACAGTGCTGTGCCGAGCATCGAGTTGCGGAGGTTGAAGCTGAAGGTGCTGAATCCCGCGCCGTCGAACCGCTCGGCGCGGTCGAGCCGACGCTCCGTACTCCACTGGTTGGTGGCGTTGTTGTCGAAGGGGAACGTCTCGGCGCGCCGGTGCCCGGCGGGATTGAACCTGTCGCGGTAGATGGCGGGCAGGGCGTCGCAGACGCTGTGCTCGTACGACCCCGACCCGCCGTGGTCCGAACCGAGCCATTGGAATACACCGTGGGTGTACTCATGGACGATGACACCGAAATCGGCGGCATCCGGTGCACCGCCCTCCCCGAAGCGGATCCGCGGAGGAGTCGTGCCGATCCACTCACTGTTGTCGCCGCCGTCGAACCCCTGGGCGTCGACCTCGACCTTCTGCATGTTGGCGTTCAGCGTCGTGTTTCCCAGGCCACGGAGGTAGCGCGCGGCGGAGTCGAGCCAGTAGTAGGCGTTCGCGCTCAGAAAGGCGCGATTGATCGGAAATGTTTGATAGGCGAAGCTGGGCGCTGTCTCCTGTGGCTGCGCGAAGGCGGGGGTGTCCCAGTCCTTGCACTGGAACCACTGCCCGTCGAGCCGGAATTTCCCGCCGTCGGCAGGAGCGATCTCGGCCTGGACGTCATGGCGGAAAGCGTCGAGCGTTGCCGCGCTGGACGCTCCGTGCAGCGAACTGTCGTCCGACTCGGTCACCGGGTCCGGTGAGAAGACCTTGAGCGTCGCCGTCACGTACTTGCCCGCGAGTGCGATCCACAGCAGTTCGCCGGATACGGCGTCCACGACGACGCGGAAGTGCTCGAAGGGCCCGGTGGTTTCCACGAGGAAGTCCCGAACGAGATGCAGTGCGTCGTCGGGCTTCGTGCCCTTCTGCAGCAGCGCGGTCGAGGCGCTGGGATAGTCGGTGTGCGGCACGGTGGGCCTGGACGTGTCCCGAATGTAGGCGAGTTCGTCCCTGATCACCTCCGCGGCCTCGAATTCCCCTTCGAAAGGCGCGAGGGCAACCCCTTTGAGGGCGTCGGGGGCCTGGGCGGCGCCCGGATCGGGCGCATCCGTCATATCGAGCTCTCCCCCGTGATCGACCTGGATGACGGCGGCCTGCTTGACGTCGGCCACGGCCTGCACGGTGGCGCCCGAGACGGGGACGTTGTTGTGGAACTGCTGGTAGCGAATCCTCAGCGTTGCCGCGCCTTCACTCGCTTCCGTCTCACGCAGATCGATGGCGCCGGCCTTCAGGTCGCCCGTGCGCGCCTTCATGAACTGCTCAATGGCTTTCCGGGCAGTCGGCGCCCGCGTCAGCGTCGCTCCCGGATCGACGTATTTCCGCAGCACACCCTCGTCATCGGTGTGCTCTCCCACGTCAGGAACCATCCTCAGAGGCTTCTCGGCTTCGGGGCCGGGCCGGTTCCGCTGCTGGTCGCCGTAATCCTGGGCCATGATGATGCCCTCCTCAACAGGTGTGGAGGGGAAGATTTCGCCTGGTGGGAACGGCCGGCCGGGGGCGCGTCAGCCCTGGCCGGGAGCGCGATAAAACCGCCCCCTGGCGCCGACCGCGATGAATGACTCTCCCCCGAAAAACCGCCCATCGAGGCGCAATACACTCAGCAATAGCGTAACTCTGCACGGCCCGGCTCGCGCCTCGGCCACCGGAGGCGGCGCCCGCCCTTGGACGGCGGCGAATTGCCTCACGCGTGGGTCATCGGGTGATGGGGGTGGCGCCGGTTCCCGCGAGGGACAGGTCCCAGAGCCGTGCGGCCGCGCCGGGGTCGATGGCGTACGCGCGGACGCCGCCGTCGTCCATGGGAGCACCGGGGTCGGCGATGCGCGCGATGTCGCAGTCTTCGAGGTAGAGGCCGCCGCGGCCGTCGAGGAGCGGGGATGTGGCTGCCCATAGGCCCGTGGCGGCGCCTTGGGAGGCGGTCTTGAAGCCGGCGCCGATCACGTTGCCGTGCTCGTCCACCCATCCGCGGTCGATCTGCTCCCGGAGCGTCATCTCCCGCTGGAGACCAGTGATGATCCTGCCCGGGTGGAGGGCGAACGCCCGGACGCCGTCGTCGCGTCCGAGGGCGTCGAGATGTACGGCGAACAGGACGTTGGCGGTTTTGGCCTGGCCGTAGGCCAGCCACTTGTCGTAGCCGGTGCGGAAGTGCGGGTCGTGCCAGCGGATGTCGGTCAGGGCGTGTCCGGCGGAGCTGTTGACGACGACGCGCGCACCGTCGGCGGCGGCAAGGAGGGGGTAGAGCTCGCAGGCGAGCGTGAAGTGTCCGAGGTGGTTTGCGGCGAGCTGGCCCTCCCAGCCCGGTCCGACACGCTGCTCCGGGGTGGCCATGACGCCGGCGATGGCCATCAGGAGGTCGAGCCGGTCGAGGGAGTCGTTGATCCGTGCCGCGGCGGCGCGCACGCCGGCGAGGTCTGCCAGGTCCATGGGGATGACCTCGCACTCCTTCACGTCCGCGAGCGCGGCGCGGGCGATGTCGGGCCGGCGTGCCGGCACGATGACCCGGGCTCCGGCGGCTGCCAGGGTCCGGGTCGTTTCCAGACCGAGTCCGGAGTAGCCCCCGGTCACGACGGCGGTCACACCGGACAAGTCGAGGCCGGCCATGACGTCTTCGGCGGTGGTGGCGGCGGAGAAGGGCGAGCCGAGCGGCTGCTGATCAGTGGTGGTCATGCCGACGACGCTACGATCTAGAGCGAGGTCTAGATCAAGTCGTAGGCTGGGGTCCATGACGACTACCGGGACCGGTGAGGAGCCCCTGAGCATCGGCGAGGTGGCCGAGCGGACCGGACTCAGCGTGCACACCCTGCGCTTCTACGAGCGCGAGGGCCTGCTGGTCGGACCGGTCCGGCGCACCTCTGGCGGCCGGCGGCGCTACACCGCCGTCGATGTCGACTGGCTGCTGATCTGCGTCAAGCTCCGCGAGTCCGGTATGCCGCTCTCCGACCTCAAGCGGTTCGCCGAACTGGTGCGACAAGGACCGGGCAACGAGGCGGAACGCCTGCGGCTCCTCGACGCCCACCGGCAGCGTGTCGACACGCAAATCCAGGCGCTGGAGGAATGCCGTTCCGTCATCGCGTGGAAGGTCGGTGTCTACGCCGAACACCTCGCCCGCGGCGAGGCCGGCGGCCTCTGGGACCCGAGGGCCTGAAGCGAGGCCTGAAGCGAGGACGGACAGGGCGGCGGGTGGAGACGGAGCGGCCGCACACTCCACCCGCCGGAGGCGATCCGGCCAACCGTCAGACCGTTCGCCCCACGGGGGTGACCACGACCAGGGGAATCTCCCGGGTCGTCGCGGTGCGGTATGCCTCGTACGACGGCATCGCGGCCACCACCGTCGGCCACAGGCGGGCCGACTCGGCTGCCGTGGCCGGCCGGGCCGTCGCGGTGAAGGTGTCCGCGCCGACCTGGAGGGTGACCTCCGGGTCGGCCATGAGGTTCAGGTACCAGGCCGGGTGGCGGTCCGCGCCCGCGTTGGACGCCGTCAGGACGTACGCGTCCCCGTCCCGGACGTACGCCAGTGCCGTGCGGCGCAGCAGCCCGGACTTGCGGCCCCGGGTGGTCAGCAGCAGGTCGGCCACCCCGGGGCGGGGGCGGCCGCCGGTCTTCTCGAAGCGGCGGATGTGGTCGGCGACCCAGGGATTGGGGTTGTCGTGGATCGTGTCGGTCATGCGGCGGACACTCCGGCGTGAGTCAGGTGCAGGGTCGGGACCTCGACTTCGTCCAGCAGTGCGCGGGCGAAGTCCGCGGTCGTGATCCGGCTGTCGGCGGTGGCGGGGGCGTGCGCGTACCCGCCCGTGGGCTCGCCCTCATGGTCGAAGTCCCCCGCCGGGCTCAATACCGCCCAGTCCAGCGCCTCAGGCGCGGCCGCTCGCAGCGCGTCGGTGCCGGCGCCGTGGCCGGCATAGAACTCCCGCCACTCCTGCGGGTACCCGGGGGTGTCCATCAGCAAGGTCCCGGACTCGGTGGGCAGTACGGACGCCAGCCCGACCGACACCAGCCGCTTCACCCCGGCCGCCGGGAGCCCTTCCGCGAGGGCACGGGCGACGGCGGGGAAGAACTCACCGGGGCGCGCACCGGGGTCGTACACAGCGACAATCGCCGCGTCGTGCCCGGCCGCGAGCCGCGCCACGGCCGCCGGGTCCGTCACCTCACCGTCGGCCCGCCCTGCCGCCGTGACCTCGTGGCCCCGCCGCCGGGCCTCCGCCACAGCCGCCTGGCCGACCCGGCCACTCGCCCCGAACACGATGATCCTGTTGCGCTTCGTTTCCATGGTCGGGAGCGTATGCCGAAGGCTGGTTTCCAATCGGATACCGCCCTACGGTGTAGATCATGAAGAAGTCGCAGGTCGTAAGAGCTCCGCTGGACCCCGAGATGTTCGACCCCGTCTGCCCCTCACCACTGGTGCCGTTCCGCGTGGGCGACAAGTGGGCCACGCTGATCCTGCGCTGCCTGCAGGACGGCCCCCGCCGGTTCTCGGAGCTCAAGGTCCCCCTGCGCGGCATCACGGCCAAGTCGCTGACCCAGTCACTGCGCGGGCTGGAGCGGGACGGGTTCGTCGTACGGGAGGAGCACGAGGAGCGTCGCGTCGAATACGCCCTGACCCCACTCGGCCGGGCCCTGCTGGTCCCGCTGGACACGGCCTGCGAATGGACACGGGCGCATTGGGACGAGCTGATCGACGCGCAGGAGGCGGGCCTCGCGAGGGCCGCTGCCCATTGAGCACCCCACGGCACCTGTCCCGTCCGGGTGGGCGCGCCCAGTAGGGCCTGTCTCTTCGATCAGGTGACGGCAGGGCGCCTACGATGCCTTCAAGGCGCTGGCCGACCCCACCCGTCGGCGCATCCTTGGATGAGTTGGTGGAGCGCATCGTGACCCGACGGCTCAGGCCCGAAGCACCGGAGAACACTGGAGAGCACTGGAGAGCACCGCATGAGGATCCACCTGACCAGCGTCTTCGTCGATGACCAGGCCAAGGCCCTGCGCTTCTACACCGACGTGCTGGGCTTCGTGAAGAAGCACGACGTCCCACTGGGCAAGGCCCGGTGGCTGACCGTGGTCTCGCCGGAGGATCCCGACGGGACCGAGCTGCTGCTCGAGCCCTCCGGCCACCCCGCGGTGCAGCCGTACAAGACGGCGCTGGTCGAGGACGGCATCCCGGCCGCTTCTTTCGCCGTGGACGACGTACAAGCGGAGTTCGACCGGCTGAGCAGGCTCGGGGTGCACTTCACCCAGGAACCGCTGGAGATGGGCCCGGTCACCACTGCGGTTCTGGACGACACCTGCGGCAACCTGATCCAGATCGTGCTCAGCCGGTAAGTTGCCGGTCCAGGCGCCCGCCGCGCTCTACTGTCCGCGGACGGCGCTCACCGTCCGCGCGACCACCTGGCGACCTGACGCCTCAACGCGGTTCCCAGCCGTCGGCAGCGAAGCGAGTAGGCCGAGTCAGGCGGCTGCCGCGGTATCCGGTCGCCGTCACCCCTCCCGGCCGGGACGGTCTTGCTGGCGCGCCAGGGCGGTGGTGGCCCAGCCGTGTTCCAGGAGGGTGAACAAGTCGCGCATGGCCCGGGCCGGGTCGTCGCTTGCGCGGGCGATGCTGGGGGCTTCCAGGGCGAAGCGTGCCAGGCCGGTGACGGCGGGGTCATCCGGGGCGAGGTCGGTGGCCTCGGCGAGGGTGTCGGCCAGTGTCTTCTCGTGGCGCGACCACATGCGCCGGGCGTAGTCCCGCAGCGCGGGGGTGGATTCGACGAGGACGAACGTGGGGTCGTCGGTCCGCACGGCGGTACGCGTGTGCACCATGTGGTCGCGCAGGGCGTGCAGCACGGACTGACCGGGGGCCCGGTCGCGAACGGCGGCCATAAGGGCGCTCTCGATGTCCGCGTCCAGGTCGAAGACGAGGGCTTCCTTGCTGGGGAAGTGCTTGAAGAGCGTGCTCAGCGAGACGTCGGCCGCCTCCGCCACCTCGCGCACACCGACGTTGTCGAAGCCGCGCTCGGTGAACAGCCGCACCGCGGCATCCGCCAGAGCCTGCCTGGTTCGGGCCTTCTTGCGCTCGCGGCGTCCTGTCGTTGTCTCGGTCATGCGCCCACCCTACCCGTCTGAGGCGACTCGATCGCAATGGTGATCGGATAGAAAATCGGAGCGGTTGTACTTTTGCAGCTGCTGTGCTTCTGTGAGCAGGTACGCCTGACGGGCACTCAACTGCCGGAACTCGTGGCGCGCGTCCCCACACCGGAACGACTGATCTGCCCTGCCCGAAACAGGGCGTCACCACACGACGCCAGCGCCCTCCTCAACCATCGAACGGAGCGTGGCCCTCATGTCCACCACCCCTCGCATCGCGATCGCCGGCGCCGGCCTTGGCGGCCTCGTCTGCGCGCGCATCCTGCAGCAGCACGGCGTACCGGTCACGGTCTTCGAGCGTGAGACCGACCCCGACTCCCGCTCGCAGGGCGGCACTCTCGACATCGACGCAGACACCGGCCAGGCGGCCCTGCGCGCGGCCGGTCTGTTCGACCAATTCCTCGCGCTGTCCAGGCCCGAAGGCCAGGAGTGGCGCCTGTACGACCGCCACGCGACCCTGATACGCCACGACCGGGCCGGTGAGGACGATCTGAGCAGGCCCGAGATCGACCGCGGCCGGCTGCGCGCGCTCCTGCTGGACTCCCTCGCCCCCGGCACGGTCCGCTGGGGCCACTCCGTCAGGGCCGTCACCCCACTCCCCCACGGCACCGCCCGCCTGCACCACCACGACCGCACCGGCAAGGACTCCGACGACTTCGACCTGGTCGTCGGCGCCGATGGCGCCTGGTCCCGGGTACGCCCCGCGCTCTCCGACGCCCAGCCCTCCTACGCCGGTGTCACGATGGTGGAAGCCCACTTCGACGACGTCGACCACCGTCACCCCGGCATCGCCCGCCTGGTCGGTCGCGGCACCATGTCGGCCAAGGCGGGCCGCCGCAGCCTGGTGCTGCAGCGCAACAGCAACGGACACGTCCGCGCCTACATCACCTTCCGCGGCCCCCAGGACTGGCACACCGGCCTCGACCTCGCCGACACCGACTCCGTACGCGCCCGCCTCCTCGCCCAGTACCAGGGCTGGCACGAGAGCCTGCTGGACATCCTGCGCGACAACGAGGGCGGTTTCATCAACCGGCCCATGTACGTCCTTCCCGTTGCCCACTCCTGGCAGCGCGTCCCCGGCATCACCCTGCTCGGCGACGCCGCCCACCTGATGCCACCCGTCGGCGTCGGCGCCAACCTCGCCCTGCTCGACGGCGCCGAACTCGCCCAAGCCGTCATCGACCACGCCACCATCGACGAGGCCCTCGACGCCTACGAAAGCGTCATGCTGCCCCGCGCGATCGACAACGCGAAGACGGCCCAGCAGATGCTCACCACCCTCATGCCCGACACCGACTCCGACGAAGCCCTCTTCCCCGACGCCCTCTGGCCGTCCGGCAACCTCCCTGACTCGAGCCCCGCCCACGCCGACTGAGCCCGTCCGGCACTCCCCGAGATCCGCCGACATCCGCACCCGGGGGCCCGAGTAATCGGCAGAACGACCGATGCGCCGAAAAGATCTTGGAATCTACGTTGGCCGCATGCACTCACCGAACACGCCCAAGCCGATCGAGACCGGCGACGCTCCTGAGATCACACGCACCCTGGCCCGCGCCTTCGGGGACGACCCGATGATGCTGTGGCTCTTCCCTGACGAAGAAGGGCGCGAGGACCGTCTCGCCCAGTGGTTCGACGTCATGCTCACGCAAAAGTACGGCCCACTCGGTCACTGTGAACGCACCGACGCGGCAGCGGCCTTCTGGACACCGCCCGGCACGGCCGAGCAGCACCCGGACGAGGAGACGCTGACCCGCATCAGCGGGCTGCTGGGCGAGCAGACGGCCCGGCTGGGAGAAATGCTGGAACTGGTCGGCCAGGCAACCCCCCAGGAACCCCACTGGTACCTGGCGGTACTCGGCGCAGACCCGGCGGCCCAGGGCAAGGGCCACGGCGCTGCCCTGCTGCTTTCGGGCCTGGCCAAGGCGGACGCGGCCGGACTGCCGACACACCTCGAATCGTCGAAGCAGGCCAACATCGGCTTCTACGAGCGATTCGGGTTCACCGTGCGGGGCGAGATCCACGTACCCGGGGGCGGCCCGACGCTCTGGTCGATGTGGCGAGAGGCGCACGGAGACGTTCGCCGGTAGGCCCATGCCCATCACCTGGCCGACCGGCTCGGAGTCGGCCAGGAGGGCGTGGGTGATGCGCGGGGTCGCGGGTTCCTCCGGCCCGGATCGAGCCCCCCCCGCGTTAACTTGCAGCCGCCCGTGGCCATGGCTTGTGGCCACGGGCGGCACTTGCATGACTCACGGGGTGAGGAATTTCAGGGCCGCGTCTTCCTGGCCCAAGGCCGGGCGCCCTGGACGCCGGCGTCGTCCGCCAAGGTCGCTCGAACAACGTGACAGGCTCACCCGGTCACCCCTTCATGCCTGCTACCGAACGCGCACGCTTGGATGTACTTCGCGCTCGATGCGCGGCATGATCTCCGGGATGTAGATCTTCTGGATGGCGTCGCCGGCGTCGTGAGCCTCCCAGTGGGCGCGGCTGGCCCAGCGCTCGACCAGGACGAAGCGGCTTGGTTCCTCGTGTGACTGGTAGGCCTCCCAGCTGACGCAGCCGTCCTCTGCCAGGCACAAAGGGCGCATCCGAGTCAAAGCGTCGGCCACTAGGGCGACATCGGGGTTCTCGGGGACCCGGATGATGACGATGAGGTCGAACAACGTACTCCTCAGGGGTGAGCTGAGCCTCCGTCGCCGGCGAGGAGACTTAGGCGGCCAGTCAGAATAAACGATCTTTCATTGCTCGCCGCGGGCGCGAACGCGGCTGTTCCCTCGTACCGGCGGGCGTCAACCGACAGTGCGGCGCTTGCCCCGGCGGGGGACCAGGAAGCGATTGTGTGCGCGAACCGCGCAATGCCCCGCAAGGGTGAGTCGCCTCGCGCGGGTGGCGTCGAACATGTCGCCGGGCCCTCGAGCCCAAGCGCGCCTTGGGGTGCGGGAGAACATCGAATCTTCGTTCCATCTTTCGCCCAGCCGCCCCCGTGACGGGCCTCTGATCAGCAGCGTTATTCCGGGCATCTGACTCGACTACTCGCCCACGGATGCCTCATGACTTCCATGCCCGGCACCGCCGCTCCGCGTGCCGCGTTCGAACCCCTCCCCGTCGGCCGCCGACCGGGGGATGTGGGCGCGGTTGACGGTTTCTTCGCCCGTACATTCGACGAGTCCTGTCGGACATCGAGGCGACGGGCACGGCCGCCAGAAGGCCGCGTCGTCGAGGGCGGCCCGTGAACGGGCCCACGTCACGTCGATGCATCCGCGCGGCCGCCGGGCCGCAATCGTGCCGGAGGAGAGGGAGACCGTGTCGTTCCTGCCGAACATCGTTGGCGCGCACCTGTTGTTCCAGCGGAGAGGCCAGGTCCTGTTGGGGCTACGGCCGCCGGACACACTGTCCGCGACGCATGTCTGGCATGTGCCGGCGGGGCACGTGGAGCGGGAGAGCGCACGGGCCTGCGCTGTGCGGGAAGCCGGCGA
Organism: Streptomyces griseocarneus; assembly: GCF_014655595.1. Classification (GTDB taxonomy): domain Bacteria; phylum Actinomycetota; class Actinomycetes; order Streptomycetales; family Streptomycetaceae; genus Streptomyces; species Streptomyces griseocarneus. The sequence goes on from NZ_BNBL01000011.1 coordinate 154,596, forward strand.
GGAGCTCGGCGTCATCGTCGCCGAGCCGGACCTCGAGCTCGTACACACCGTGCACCTGCTGGACACCGACGCCGCCGCTACCGATGCCAATGCCCATGCCGTGCCACGACTGCAGCTGTTCTTCCGCGTTCACCGGTGGCACGGCGAACCGCGGCTGATGGAACCGGGCCAGTGCGTGAAGTGGCAGTGGTGGCCGTTGCACGCTCTCCCCGACCCGACGGTGGAGTACACGGTCGCGGCGCTGGAGGGCATAGCGAACGGCTGGCCGTACACGGACATGGGCTGGCCCCGGTGACTCCTGCCCGGCGCAGCCGGGGGCCGGCCGCCCCCGGGCAGGTGATGCCCTGCCGCTGACCGGCACTCGGCTCAACACCACGACCACTCGGCTCATCCACCACGACGACCCTTGCTGGAGGCTGCTGTGTCCCACTCCCCGTTCCCCACTTCGCCGACCGCGGCCGCGGCTCCTCCAGGGCGAGCGCGGCCGCCCCGGGATGGGAGCTGCCCATGCCGGCTGCGTCCGTCGATGAGGGTGAGGGGGAACGCAAGTGAGTGACGCGGACACCAACGGGTCGGAGAGCCGTCATGGGGCGGAGGTGCCCGGCCCCCGCCGGCGTGTGCAGTTGCCGCTGCCCCCGGAAAGGGCCATGGCGGCGCCGGAGGGCGAGGAGGTCGGCGACGAGCTGAAGAGCGCGTACTGGATGCAGTGGGACGGTGAAGCCGCTCGCACCAGTGTGTGGCGGATTCTGGGCCGGCTGCCGGCGATCAGCCGCAGGGTGCTCGGTCTGGCCTACCGGGCCGATGCGCGGGCCACGGTCATGGTCGTGGTGCTGCAGCTCGCCTCGTCGCTGATGAGCGCCCTGGGACTGCTGGCCTCGGTGCGCGTGCTCTCCGCCCTCTTCGCCCAGGGCGCGACCTCCGAGCGCATCCACCACGCCCTTCCGTCACTCATGCTGGTCGCCGGCCTGATGGCGGCGCAGGGTCTCCTCGACTTCGGTGTCGCCCGAGGACAAGCCGCGCTCACGCCCAAGGTCCGGCGCGCGGTGGAGCAGGAGTTCTTGCGGCTGAACTGCCACGTACGCCTGGAAGCGGTGGACGACGCCGCCTTCGCCGACGAGGCCCACAAGGCCAACGACCGCGGGCTGTACTACATGCGGCAGGCCGTACCGCAGCTGATCCAGCTCGCGCACGCCGTACTCGGCCTGATCGGGTCCGCCGGCGTGCTGGCTGTCCTGCACCCTGTGCTGCTGCCCCTTCTTCTGCTCTCCGTGGTTCCTCAGGGGTACGCGGCGGTGCGCTCGGCACGGGCGCAGTTCCTCTCCCACAGCCGTTACAGCACCCTCCAGCGCCGTATCCGCCTGTTCACCTGGATCCTTCTCGACCGCGAATCCGCCCCGGAGGTACGCGCCTCTACGGCGCAGCGGGCGTTGCTGGAGGAGCATGAGCGCTTCGCCCGGCGGATCGAGGAGGAGGACGCCCGGCTGGGGCGGCAGGAGGCGAACGTCTCGCTGTGGGGCCGGGCGGTCGGCGGCCTGGCGGTGGGGTCGACCTATGCGGTGCTCGGGTGGATGACGGCGACGGGCCGGCTGCCGCTGGCAGCGGGCGGTGGCGCGTTCCTGGCGATCCGCTCCAGCCGGGGCACACTGGTGAACGTCGTGCTGGCCATGCACCAGATCTACGAGCACGCCCTGTGGATCGACGACCTCGAGCGGCATCTGGAGCGCTGCCGTGCCCTGCAGCCGCACCGTACGGGCCTGCGCCTTCCGGACCGGGTGAAGAACGTCACGGTCACGGACGTCCACTACGCCTACCCCGAGACCGGCCGGGACGCGCTGCGGGGGGTGTCGATGACGCTGGCGGCGGGCTCCACGGTGGCCTTCGTCGGAGCGAACGGTTCGGGCAAGTCGACGATGGCCAAGCTCCTGGCAGGGCTGTACACACCGAGTCGGGGCAGCATCTGCTGGGACGGCGTGGAGGTACGGGAGGTGGACGCCGAGAGCATCCAGGCCCAGGTCGCCATGGTGCTGCAGGATCCCGTCGCATGGCCGCTGTCGGCGCTGGCCAATGTCACGATCGGCGCGGGGACCATCACCGAGGCGGACCCGCAGCGGGCCCTCGCGGCCGTGACCGAGTCCGGGGCGGACCGCGTCATCGCCGGCCTGCCGCAGCAGTGGGCCACCCCGCTGTCCAAGCGTTTCAAGGGCGGGCAAGAACTGTCCGGCGGGAACTGGGCAAAGGTGGCCGTGGCCCGTGGCCTGTACCAGGACGCCGCGGTGCTGGTGCTGGACGAGCCGACGGCCAGCATGGACGCCCGCGCCGAACACGCCGTCTACGAGGCCGTGTTGCACGGGCCGCGCCGCGCGGACCGCATCACCGTCCTGATCTCCCACCGGCTCGCCAGCGTGACCGAATGCGACATGATCTACGTCTTCCGCGACGGGCGCATCGTCGAGTCCGGCGACCACCTCACTCTGATGTCCCGCCGGACCGGCAGCGGCGAACCCGGCGAATACGCGCAGCTGTTCACCCTCCAGGCCGCCGCCTACCGGGCGGCGGCCGGCGCCGAAGAGGAAACGTGACGGGCACCGCCCTGCCCGCGTGCCGCGCCGACTTCCGCGCGCTCGCCCTCGACTCCGTACCACCACGACCGAAGGAGATCCCTGTGCCACATCCCTCTGTGCCACATCCCTCTGTGCCACATCCCTCTGTGCCACATCCCTCGTTGCCGCCCGGCACGACGCCGCGTCTGGTCGCCCGGGAGGAAGCGTGAAGACCACGTGCGTCGTGCGGGTGGGCAGCCGCAACAGCACCATGGCCCGCCGGCAGACCGACTGGTGCGTCGAGCTGCTGTCCAAGGCCCACCCCGGCATCCGCTTCGAGATCAGCACGATGGCCTCGCAGGGCGACCGCTACCAAGGTCCTCTGTCCCGCATCGGCGGGAAGGGCGCGTTCGTCAAGGCCCTGGACCGCGCCTTGCTGGACGGCGAGATGGACGTCACGGTCTCGTGCGTGAAGGATCTGCCGAGCCCGCACGACCGGCAGCCGGGCGTGAGCATCGGCGCGGTCCTCGAGCGGGGCGACGTCCGCGACGCGCTCGTCGTCCCGGCCGGACGACCGCCTCGCGCTCTCGCCGATCTGCCGCGTGGTGCCCGGATCGGGACCAGCGCCCCGCGCCGCATCGCCCAGCTCCGCCAGCGCCACCCACGTCTGGAGCCCGTGCTCGTCCGCGGCAACGCCGACACCCGGATCGCGCGCCTGGACGACGGCAGCAGCGGACTCGACGCACTGCTCGTCGCCTATGCCGGGCTGCACCGCCTCGGCCGGACCCACCGGGCGACGCAGGTCCTCGACCCGGCGCAGTGGCTCCCGGCTTCCGGCGCCGGCATGGTCGTCGCCGAATACCGCACGGGCGACACCACGATCCGCGAACTGCTCGCACCGATCACCCACCCGGCCACCGCCACCGCGCTCGCCGCCGAACGCGCCACCCTGGCGACGCTGCGCGGCAACTGCATGACCGCGGCCTCCGCCCACGCCACCCTCACCGGCACCACCGTGACCGTGGATGCCGCGGTGTTCGCCCCGGACGGCCACACCTGCCTCCGCGCCCGCGCCACGGGGCCGCTCCAGCAGCCCGAGGAGGTGGGCCGCCGCGCCGCCGAGCAGCTCCTGCACCACGGAGCGGCCGCCCTCCTGCACGCCCTCCCCAGCAACCCCTGACCACTCTTCCCTGATGGCTACGCGTGTCAGCGGACCTGACCATGTCGATGCAGGGCGGCATATCGTGTCCGTCCAAAGCATCTCGATCACGGGGGCAGGCATGGCACTGGGCGACCAAGAGACGGAGCTGGTCCAACGTATGGAGCACATCGCACTGGCTCAAGGCGTGGACTTGGGCGACGTGCGGGCTGTCTCCGGATGGAACGCCGGTGCCGAGGTAGCCACCGATCGCGGAGAGGTTCGCGTGACTCCCCAGGGTGAAGGGACGAGGTTCCGTGTAAGCATCCACGGCATTGGCGTTTTCGTATGGTCCGAAGGGTGGACGAACGATCTCGTCGCGGCCGTGGGAGTCGCGGGCCTGTGGCGCCGGGGCGGCACTCTGCGGGAGCTGCACGCCCACTTTCCGTTCATGAGCTGCAGCGAGCTCGCGCAGGCCGTCGAGGACGGTGACCCTGTCCCCACGAAGTGGCGCCAGCTCCTCTCCAGTGAGTGGTGCCTGGAAAAGTGTCCGTTCCTGAAGGCAGCCCATGCCCACCCGGAGCTGCGCGTGTTCTACCCGGACATCAGCATGGGGAGTCTGATCCTGAGCCGGAGGCCGTTCGACTCGACATCGGGCCTTGTGAAGATCACACCTCTCGGGGCGGGCAACTACCGGGTGGGGTCGACGTGGCAGGTTGAGTCCGCGCGTGAGGTTTCTTCGCTGAACGAGGCCCTTGAAGTCGCGGCTGCCTGCTTTGGCTCCTTCCCGGAGGCGTAGCTGCGCGGGTTACGGGCAGAGCATGCAGGACCGCTCCGGCTGGGGATGTCTTCTCCACGCGGGCCGAAACGTTCGAAGAGCTGCAGAGGGGGCGGGGCACAGGTGACGGACCCGGGACGGATCAGGAACGCGGCGAGCGGCCTGGTCGTACGTGACCAGCACGTGTTGATGGTGCGCGGCGACTGGCCGCGCCCGGACACCTGGTGGTTGCCGGGCGGCGGCCAGAAGTCCGGGGAAACCCTGGCCGCGTGCGCGGAGCGGGAGGTCTTCGAGGAGACCGGCGTGCGCGTGAAGGCCGAGGACCTGGCGGTGGTGCGCGAGTACATCCAGGCCAACCACCCGGACGGGCACCGGATGATGTCCGGTGCCGGGCATCGCGTCGAGGCGGTGTTCCGGTGCCGCATCCTCCACGAGCCCTCGGTGCTCGGCGGGCCCGCGGAGGACTCCGTACAGCTCGGCGTCGAATGGGTGGCGCTCGACAAGCTACCCGGGCTGCGCACACTGCCGCCGTGCCTGCCGGCCGTCATCACCGACGTCCTGGCCGCCGGACGGGACCGGGGCGCCGTCTACCTGGGAGACACCTATGCTTGAACCCGCCCCACAACCTGGTCGTGAGCCTGCGCGGCGTCCGGTGGTGCGGGCCGAACAGCCCCCGCCGGGAGGCCGGGAAGGCTAGGGTGATCGGGATGGACGACGAACCGCTGTCGCACTGGGCGGAGCGCCGGGACGCGAAGATCGGCCGCCTGCGGGCCATGCCGATCGTCTCGGACAACGGCCCCAAGGGCTCGCACGTGAACCCGGAGGCGCCCCGCGCCATCGAGCGGTGGAACGGGCACGCCTGGGAACCGTACGCGTTCGCATCCACCCTCGCCGAGGCCAAGCGCATCCTGTACCCGCAAGGCAGCGAGCCGTCGGCTTCGGGTCCGGCACCAAAGCTCGGGCCGGGCACGGGAAGGCACCGGAAGCCCCAGGCGCCCAGGCCCAATCGGGACTGACAGCATCGCGACAGCCGGCGAAGCCCGCTCAGACCTCGGCACTCAAAGACGAGCAAACGCCATCGAGCGTCAGCCTCAGCGTGCTGGTTGGGCTCCGGTCTGTTCGATTGGGCCGGGTACGATCACGAGGGGAGTACGTGACACTGCAGAGGGGCGGAACGGCCGTGACGGACCAGCGGGTTTACCTCGTTACCGGCGGAGGCACGGGCATCGGCGCCGCCACCGCGCGGATGCTGCGCGCCGCCGGGCACCGGGTCGTCGTCTCCGGGCGGCGGCCCGAGCCACTGCGGCGGATCGCGGAGGAGACCGGGGCCCTCGCGCATCCCTCGGATGCCGCCGACCCCGACGCCGTGCGCGAGCTCGTCGATGCGACCGTGGGGGCGTACGGACGGCTGGACGGCCTGGTGCTCAACGCGGGCATCGGCGTCGGCGGGGGCGTCGGTGAACTCTCGGTCGAGGACTGGGAGAACGTGATGCGCACCAACCTCACGGGCCCCTTCCTCCTGCTGCGAGCCGCGCTCCCGCACCTGCTGACCTCACGGGGCTCGGTCGTCGCCGTCGCCTCGGTGTCCGCGCTGCGCAACGGCGTGGGCAACGCCGCCTACGCCACGTCCAAGGCGGCCCTGCTCCAGCTCTGCCGCTCCCTGGCCGTCGACTACGGCCGACACGGACTGCGCGCCAACACCGTGTGCCCCAGCTGGGTACGCACCGAGATGGCCGACCGGCGGATGACGCGCTTCGCTGACGAGGCGGGCCTCGGGGAGGGCGGCAAGGACGCCGCGTACGAGGAGGCGACCCGCCTCGTCCCCGTGCGCCGCCCCGGGGAACCGGAGGAGGTGGCCGAGGCCATCACCTGGCTGCTCTCGCCCGCTGCCTCCTTCGTCAACGGCGCGGTGCTCACCGTCGACGGCGGTGTGACGGCCGTCGACCCCGGTACCGTCGCGTTCGACTTCCGTATCGAACCGCGTGGTGGCGGTGACGTCGGCGGAAGCTGACGGTACGGCGCCGAGCCGCCGTGCCCCTCACAGGGCTCGGAGAGCTCAGCGGGCCGCGAGGATCGCGGCGATCACGGCAGGGGCGGGAGGGCCGTCCAGGAGGCGGCGCAGTTCCGCCACCCCGCCGTGCCGCTGTTCGGGCGTGAGGCAGAGGTACCGCTCGATGCGCTCGTTGAACGTGTCGCGGAACCTGGCGTAGAGGCTGTCGTCCTCCCGGATGCGGCCCGCGACGGCTACGAGGGCCTCGGTGCCCGCGAGGTCGTCCTCGGGCAGCGCGTGGCCGGGCAGGACGTCCGCGAACCGCCCGGCCTGGTGCCCGAAGAGGGTGCCGGCGAGGTGTCGGAGGGTGAACACGTGCGCGTAGTGCTGCTCGTGGAGTGCCAGCGGCAACCGGCCCAGGAGCGTTGCTTCGTGGAGGGCCGACAGGCCGGGGGCGAGGAGACAGTGGGGGGTTGCGGCGACCTGCCGTAGTAGTTCGCGCTGTGGCAGGTGGCGGCGGTCGACCCGGCGGCCGGCGCTCCTCAGGGTGCTTTCCCGGTGCCCGGCGTAGGGGCCGCCGCAGACCAGGACGCGGGTGAATCGGGGCCAGTCGCGGAGGAGGTCCGGGATCCAGCGGTCGATCAGCCGGAGGTAGTCGTTGTTGGTGTCGAAGTCCAGGAGGAAGTTCTTGAAGCCGCCGGTGTTGATCAGCAGGTCGTAGTCGGGTCCGCTGCCTTCCGGTCTGCTGCCTGCCGGTCCGCTGCCTTCCCTTTTGCCTTCTCGTGCCTCTCGCAGACCTTCCAGGTCGACGAGCGGGCCGGTCAGATGCATCGCGCCGCCGGCCCCGGCGTCGGTGAACTCGGCCATGCGCCGGGAGACACCGGGGAAGTTCTGGACCACGCTGTGATCGGCCAGCAGGTGGGCGGCGAGGACGCGCTCGTGCGGTGAGAGGCAATCCAGGTGCCGGCGGGCCGCCGGGAAGGAGGTGCGCGGCATGTCCGCGCACAGCCGGCGAATCCGCGTCAGGGAGTGCCGGTGTCGCCAGAAGCCGAACAGGCAGTCCACCAGGACCACCGGGCGGCGTGCCACGACGGCGCGCAGGACGAGATCGGCGTCCATGACGGAGACGATCTGGTCACTGCCCGCCAGCAGCCGGTCGAGCAGCACGGATTGCTGTCCGTACGGGTCGGTGAGCTCGTGGATGGCGCCGAAGGCGTCGGAGTTGCGGCGCGCGAACGCCGCCGCGACGCCGTCCCCCACGAACACCCGCTCGTGTCCGGGGAGCAGGCGGGAGACGGCGACGAGTACGGAGGCCGGACCGAAGCCGCAGTTCTGGGCGCCCAGCAGGATGCGCATGCCGTCAGCCGAGGGCGGTGGTGCCGGAGGGCCGTACGCCGGACAGGATCTGGACGAGCCGTGCGGCGAAGGCGGACGGGTGCTGCGCGTAGCCGGCGTGCCCGCCGGGGAACTCCGCCAGTTCCCGGTCGAGCCGCCGCGCGAGGACGGCCACCGGCCGGTGCACATCATGGGTGCGCGATTCCCGGCCGCCCGCCATCACGACTCGCTCCGCCACGGCCGCCAGCGCGGTCACGTCGGGAAGGCAGCGGGTGGAGGGCCGCATGACGTGGGAGAGGAAGAACACGCTGTTGTCGGTCGCCTGTGGGAGGTCCGGGGCGGGCCTCCCCCCGAAGACGGCCCGGAGCCTGCCCAGGGCCGTCGGCGCGCCGTCCCGGCGGAATATCGCGTACACGTCGTCGAAGAACGCGGCGTACCGTTCCGCATCCGGCAGCATTCCCATCGCCGGCGGCTCGTGAGCGGCTGCCAGCAGGATCCGCCGTGGGTGGCGGACCATGAGCTCCAGGGCGATCAGCCCGCCCGAGCAGCTGCCGAACACCCGTACAGGCTCGTCGGGCCGGGCGAGCAGGTCGAGCAGGCGTGCGGCGTCGTCGGTCTGGGTAGCGAGCCACGGCTCCGGCGGCGGTCCGTCGAGCATGCTGCGCGAGATGCCGCGCGGGTCGTAGGAGACGACGCGGTAGTGGGCGGCGAGCTCGCCGGCCAGGGGCCGGAAGACCTCCGCGTCGGAGGCGCCGCCCGGAATGAGCAACAACAGCGGCCCCGTACCACGCACCTCGTAATACAGCTTCGCGCCCGGCACCGTCAGCGTGCCGCTCTCCACCGTGTCCATTTCTCTCCCGCCCACTTGGGCCGCAGGTCACGTGCGAGGTTTTCGAAGGGGCGGCACGAGGCTACGCGCGGGACGACCCGCGCCGGTAGGCGTACGTACACCGCCGCGCGCGGCCGCACGAGACTGTGCGCTTGTGTCCGGGTCGTGCTGCCGGGGCAGAGACCGCCCCATGATGACCAGTGTGAGGAGAGCGGCCGTGGCCGTCGGCGGACGGCGCATGCGTGCGGTCGCCCTGGTGGCCTCCGCGGTGCTCGGTGCGGCCGTGCCGGTGCCGGCATCGGCTCACCCCCGGGAGTCCGGCCTGTTGCAGTGCCAGGGCACCGAGTCCGTCACCTACCGCCCCGGTGTCACCTTCCGGCCGCAACGGATTCGTGTCACGGTCGACGGGCGGTTCGGCTCCTGTGCCGGCGGCGGGGGCGGGGCCGCGGTGAAGAGCGGCGGCTATCACGAGGAGTTCACCGTCTTCGCGGGCTGCAACAACCTCCTCGAGGGATTCCGCGCCCGCCGGACCTACTCCTGGAACACCGGTGACACCAGCACCGCCGAGATCGCCGGGAGCACCACGGCCGTGGCCGGCCAGGTGGTCACCCCGGTCACCGGCACCGTCACCCACGGCCGCTTCCAGGGCCGGACGCTGCTCCAGGTCATCCCCCTGCCCCAGCCGGGTGCCCTGCAGTGCCTCTCGGGCGGCCTCACCGGTGCGACCGGAGTGACGACTTTGACGATCACCTAGCCACTGCTGCTCGGCGGCCCCGCACACGGTGACGAGACCTGCCTACCCCTGGGTCCGCGGACTCACGATCATGCGGATGTCGTCGGCCGCCCAGAGCACGAACCGTTCCACCGGGGTCACCTCGTGTCCCGGCGCGGGACGGAACCGGAAGCGCTTGAGCAGTACGGCGAGGATCAGCTCGGCCTTCACCATGGCGAGGCCGGCGCCCTCGCAGCTGCGCGGGCCGAGGCCGAAGGGAATGTAGGCCAGTCGCGGCCGCTTGGCCACCTCTTGCGGGGTGAACCGCTCGGGCATGAACTTCTCGGGCTCGGGCCAGTGGCCGGGGTTCATGTGGACGGCCCAGAACGGGTAGAAGATCGTGGTCCCGGCCGGGATCTCGTAGTCGCCCAGGACGAGGGGCTCGGGCGTCTCCCGCGCCCCGTAGGGGCCGGGCGGGTAGAGCCGCATCGCTTCCTTGAGGGCCATTTCCAGGTGCGTGAGTCGCCGCAGGTCGCCGTACTCGGGCGCCGCGCGGTCACCGAGCACGCGGTCCAGCTCGCCGGCGATGCGCTCGGCCACCTCGGGATGCCGGCCCAGCAGGTGCAGGGTCCACGAGACGGCCACTCCGGTCGTGTGGTGGGCGGCCAGCATCGTCACCATGACGGTGTCGCGGATCCGCGCGGGGCGCTCGCCGGCCTCGACGAGCGCCCCGATCAGATCGCTCCTGTCCGTGCGGTCACCGGAGCGGTGCGCCGCGACCACCCGGTCGACCCTCGCGCGCAGATAGGCGAGGGCCTTCTCCGCCCGCTCGGCACGTTCCTCCTGAGTGCCGGGGAGGGGGGCGTGGTAGAGCTGCCCCAGGTGCTCGACAAGCACGTCCTCGAACGCGGCGACGACGCTGCCGGGGTCGGTGACCTCGCCTCCCAGCGCGTACTCGCAGATCATCCGCAGGGACAGCTCGGTGAGGTCCTTCTGCAGTTCGACGGGCTCATGCCCGGTCTGCCCGGCCCGCCCGGCGTCCCCGGCGTCCCCGGCGTCCCCGGCCCAACGGTCCGCGAGCGCTGTCACCAGCTCGGTGAACCGCGCGAAGTACCGCTCGTGGGAAGGGCGGCCGGCCAGCACCGACAGCAGCAGGCGCCGCCATGGGGCGTGCTCGTCCGCCGGCATCACCTGGAGGTTGCCCGTCTCGAACAACGGGGCCAGGAACGCGAACAGCGGCTCCGGCCGCTTGTCGACGCGTGCCGTGGCCTCCAGCAGCACGGGGTCGGCGACCGACACGGCCGTCTCCGCCCCCGGAAGCTGGAACCGCACGACGGGCCCGTACTCGGCGTGCAGCCGTAGCTGGTAGGTGTGCAGTCCGCCCGCCGCCGCGACAGCGCCGGCGCCTCCGTCCGCCCGGGGCGCGGGACCGGGGATGTCCATGACTGTCCCTCCTCGCTGATGGCCCGACGCTGATGCTCATCGCCCGATCACAGGGCACCGAGTCCGGCCGATGATGCCGACCGGGTGCCCCGCCTTTCGATGAGCTACCAGTGTGGTCCGGAAGCGGCGGCGAGCGACTGACTCAAACCAGTTCGGGTTGCGGTTCCGGTTGCAGCGCCGGCGCGGACTTCGGTTCCCACTGCTTGGTGGTCCGTACGTAGCCGTAGATCACCGAGATCATCGCCAGAATGAGAAGTGGTCCGAAAACCCACGGGTGCTTGGCCATCTCCATCGGCACATAGCGATACGCCACCAAGAGCGCGGTGAAGACCGTTGCGCCGTAGGCGGCCAGCTGGATTCCTGCCCGGTCCCAACCACGCGCCTGCGAGCGCAGCGCCGCCTCGATCGTGAGCGTGAACACCACGCCGGCAACGAGATCCGTGCCGTAGTGATAGCCGAATCCCAGCGTCGCCCCGAGCGTGGCGATCAGCCAGAACGCGCCTCCGAATCGCAGAAGCCGTGGGCCCTTGCGGGAATGAATGAAGATCGCGGTGGCCCACGCCGTGTGCAGGCTCGGCATGCAGTTGCGTGGGGTGATCTCGTCGAATGGCATCGGGTGCGGGGTACTGATCGGCGGCGGCGTGTCCGGCCACAGGTTGGCCACCGCCCAGTGCCCGCCGTCGGCGCCGTAGGCGAAGATCGGCCCGACCACCGGGAAGATCATGTAGATGCCCGGCCCGAGGAGGCCGATCACCAGAAAGGTGCGCACCAGATGGTGGGCCGGGAAGCGGCGCTCGGCCGCCACGTTGCGCAGCTGGTACAGCGTGACGATGACCGCGGCCACCGCAAGCTGAATGTAGACGTAGTCGAGAACGTGTTCGCCGATCGGGCCGGTGGCCTCGACAATCCGGCCTGCCAGCCACGACGGGTCGCCCAGCGCGTGATCGGCGGTCGCCACGTACTGGTCGAGTACCGTCGGGCGCGTCTTCGACGTGATGAGCAGCCAGATGTCGCCCGTCTTGCGGCCGGCCACCAGCAGCAGGCCGAGGCCGACGGCCTTCAGCAGCAGGACGCGTTCCCGGCCGGTGCGGCGCGTGACAGCGATGACCGCAATGGCCAGAATCACCCACAGTGCGCCATTGCCGAAGGGGTGGCCGTGACCTGAGGCCACCTTGACGTCGAGCACCCACCGCACCAGCACGAAAACGACGTCAATGCCGATCGCGGCGCCAATCGCGATGAATCGTTGCCGCCAGGTGAGCACCACCATCACCAATGCCATACTGCCGTACAGCAGCGGCCCCGATTTGGGGGCGAATATCAGCTCTTTCGCCTGGTTGGTAATCGGCCCCGGTACGCCGTAACCACGCGCGGCGATCTCCAGCGCGATGAGGAATCCGAGGGCCACCACACCCGCGGCGGTCCACAGCATCACCCGTGGTTTACGCCATGCGGTGAACGTAATTCTTCCGTTTATTCGCGAAAACACCCGCGATACTATAGATATCAATTATTTGGCCGTTTTGTTAGATGTAGTTAAGTAGGTCACTATTTGCGCCGGATAGCACGGTTCCTGAGTGAAGGACGGGCAATGAGGCGATCATCGTAAGTTCGAACATGTTAACGGAGTGGTGTGGGTGGGTTTGGCTGGTCATGGTCGGCGTGAAGGTCAGCTGGATCCTGCGCTCGATGGTCCGGCGTCTCGGGGATGACCATTAAACTCGCGGCGCCCGGCGGGCATACGTGCGCCCCGGCATGAACCATCCGCCCCTTCCGTGGCCGAGCAGGCAGGGGCACGTGTCGGCCCGTGGTTCGGCCGACAGCTGCGGAAAAGACCCCGGAAGGTCAGCGCGGGCAAGGCCGCCGGGGGCATTCGGTCCGCGCCGGAGCAGCGATCACCTCGTCGTCCCCATCCCCCGGCTGAGCGTGTCGACCAGATATCGGCTGTGAGGTCCTCGCCTCAGGCGGCGGTCCGGTCGGGCGCGAGGGACGGTCGCGCTGGGGGTGTGCAGCACTCTGTTGATCACCAGCAGCCCGAAGTGGATCACTGGACAAATTCCGGTCATCGGTCCTGGCTGAGTTCGTACAGCTCCTGGAAAAGCCCACCGGCGCGGACGAGCCGGTCGAACGTGCCCTGCTCGGTGATGCGGCCCCGCTCCATGACGATGATCCTGTCGGCGATCTTGGTGTTCTCCAGCCGGTGCGTGACGACGAGCGAGATCCTGTCCGCGGCCATGCCTTTGAGGGCTTGGAAGATCAGGTGCTCGCCGCGGGCGTCCATCTCGCTGGTGGGCTCGTCCAGCACCAGCACGGCGGGCTTGCGGTAGATCGCCCGGCCGCAGGCGAGGCGCTGCCACTGCCCGCCGGAGAGCGTCACGCCGCCCCATACTTCGCGGGCGAGGAGCATGTCCAGGCCGTCGGGCAGTTCCTCGACGGCCTCGCGCATGCCGACCGTCTCCAGGACGTCCCACACGGCTTCGTCGTCCCACGTGACCGGCTGGCCGAGGGTGATGTTCTCGCGGCACGCCAGGGGCCAGCAGGCGAAGAACTGCGGAACCAGCCCGGTCTGCGTCCACACCGTGTCGGGGTCCACTCGTGCGAGATCGACACCGTCCCACGTGACGGTGCCCTTCTCGGCGAGATACAGGCCGGTGATCAGTTTGATGAGGCTGGACTTCCCGGACCCGTTCTCCCCGACCACCGCCACCACCTCACCCCGGTGCAGGGTGAGCGACAGGTCGTCCACGGCCGGGCGGGGTTTGTTCGGATACCCGTAGGTGACGTTGTCCAGCCGGATCGTCTCGGGACAGACCGGAGCCTGCTCGCCGCCCCGGGCCAGCGCGATGTGGGCGGTGGTGGTGTCCACGAACCGCTTCCAGTCGCCCAGGAACAGGGACGAGTGAAACAGGCTCGCGCTGTAGTGGACGACGTTCGTCAGGTTCCCCAGCGCGGTGCGCACGGCCACCACGGCGGTCGCCGAGACCGCGAGGGACACCTGCCCGGAAACGGTCAGCCACACCAGCGTGGCCCAGGCGCCGGTCAGGCATACGCCACCGGCCGCCGCCGCGATGAGGTTCGTGCGAACCTGCTGTCCGGCCGCGGCGACGGTGCGGCCGTCGATGCGGGCGCTGAGCGTCTGGTACCAGAACATCAGGTAGCGGCGCATGTTGTTCGCTCGCACCTCGTGAGCGAACTTGGAGGTGGTGATGTTCCAGCGCATCATCCCTTTGAGGTTGCGGTGGGCGGCGTTCTCGTAGTGCGTGCGGTGCTCGATCTTCGCCTCCGCCACCGCCCCGATCCCCGACGGCAGCACCGCCAGCATCAGGACCGGCAGCATCAGCGGGTGCAGCAGGGTGACCACACCGAACGCCGCGACGAGGCGGATGAGCGCGGCCATGAAGGACTGGGCGTCGTACAGCATCCGCTCGCACCGCATCACGCCCGTCTCGGCGTGCTCGTGCTCCTCGGCGAAGGAGGCCCGGTCGAACGCCTCCAGCTCCACCGACAGCATCGCCCGCACCAGCGCCGTGTCCGCCGCCGTCATCACCCGCGGCTTGAGCCGGGCCACCGCCCACGCCGCCAGCCCGTAGGCGACCCGTCCCACCGCCACCGCGACCGCGACGACCGCCAGCGCCGGCAGGGCCTCGCGAACCCGGTCGGGAACCAGGCCACCGCCCAGAATCGGCACCATCGCCTTCGCCGTGGCCGCCAGCACCACGGCCGCGGCGACGCCCGAGGCGATCTGGCAGCCGACCAGCAGCGCCACGTCCCGCCGGTCGATCGCCCACGCCATCCTCGAGATCTGCGCGAGCAGAGCCGGAATCCTCTTGCAGAGCCCCCAGAAGGAGGTGTCCTCGAATGCCGACCGCAGCTCCGCCCGCCGCTGCTTCGGCTCCACCGGCTCCGGCATCGGCGGCCTGCCGCGGCCAGGGCGGGCTCCCGGCGTCCGGGGCTGTTCGTCCCCCTGCGCACCCTCCACTGACGATCTCCCTCCCCTGGTGGTCAAGAGCACCGGATTCACGGCACCCGGTGCCTAACCGGCTCCAGCGGGGAACGGTCACGGACGAGCGGCGGGCACGGCGACGAGAGACCAGCCGCGGGGACCGCTTCTGCCCCCGCACGTCGACGCACACAGGCACCTCCAGGGGCCGGCAGTACTGGCAGTACCGACAGGCGGACCGTATGCACGGGGCGCACTGCCCGCCTGGAGCCGGAAACCTACTCCCGCCCGCCGAGAGGCTCCAGGCACACGACACCAGGCACGAGGGGCACGTTACGGAGCATGGGGGCGCTCAGTGAGACGTACCGTGGCTACGGGGTCGCTCGCCGCCACCCTGTGGGGCGCTGTCACCCGGGGCGACGGCCACGGCGATCCGCCACAGGCTCGACGGCAGTACGACGCCGAGCCGCTGCCCACAGTAGGAACGCGGGGGCGATGAGGCGAGCGGTCCGAACGCATCCGGGGCCCGGGTCCCGTTCGCCTCTCGGCTACGGAGTTAGGGAGTTACGGCACTACCGTCCAGCGCTGACGGACCTCGTCGCTGCACGTGTCCATCGTGACGTAGCCCGTCTCCCGCAGTGGCGCCACCAGGCACATGTGCGCGGCCTCGTTGCGGAAGCGGAGGCTGCCGTCGGCGTAGGTCTCCACCTGCCAGCGGTGGCCCGCGCCGTCGATCTTGCTGCCGCGGTCGGTGCAGCCGTGCAGCACGGAACGGTCGCCGGGACGGGGCCGCTCCTCGTTCAGGAGGTCGATGCACCTTCCGCTGCCGCTTCCCTTGAGCCGGACGAGGTTGTCGCCGCTGCCGGCGTACTGGGTGTCCCATCGCTGGCTGATGACCCCGATGTTGCGCCGGCGGGTGGTCAGCGGCGTGCCGTCGTGACCGGGCCCGCTGAAGTTGTCCAGGAAGAGGCCGTTGTACGCGCGCAGCTGGACCCGCTTCTCCTCGCCCTCCCAGGCACGCTCGTCCACCGCGCGGGAGTTGTCCCACCACTGCTGGGCGGGGCTGTCACCGCACGCGAGGGCCGCGACCTCCCCGTTCCTCCCACCGGTCAGGCACAGCTCCGGATGGCGGGAGTTGCGCCAGCGCAACGGGCCGCCGAGCGGGCCCGGGTCCTCGGGGAGCCACTGGGCCCCGGGCGCGGTGCACGGCAGCATGATGACGGACAGCGGGAGGAACGGGTTGATGCCGGGGCACAGCTCGCCGGCGGCGCTGGCGGTGCGGGCGCCGGACGCGGCTCGGGGACTGTTGCCGCGGGCGAAGCGGTACCAGTGTCCCTGCACGGTGTCCATACGGAACCGCTGACGGAGGTTGTACCGCTGCTGGCCGGTGGTCACCCGGCCTCCGGCGGTGTCCGGAGCGTCCAGGACCTGCCCGGTCGCGGTGTTCTCGAGGGCGGTGGAGAAGTTGTGCACCGGGCCGTCGGCGCGGCCGGCACGGGAGTGGGGGCGGGTTCGAACTGGACGGGGTAGTGGTCCGCGCCGCGCCCCGCGGGGATGGCCGCGTTGAACCGGGGCGTGCCGCGCGTGATCGCGTAGTCGAGTTCACCGCCCCGCTGGTGGGTGGAGCGGCCGGTTCGGGCCAGTTGCTCGTCGGGCCGCAGGTGGAGGCTCTGCTCCCGGGCCTGCCGGTCGGTGCGGTTGCGGATGTCGAGGTTGAAGTCGCCGACCATGACCCAGTTCTCGCCGGCCCGGGCGGCGGCACGGATCCGCCTGAGCAGGGGGGCGACGTCGCTGCCGCGCGCGTGGACGTTGTAGTAGACGGTGTTGCCGATCCGTACGCCGAGGGCGCGGCGGTAGCGGTATTCGCTGCGGGGCTCATCCCGGTTGTACAGCGGGTTCTCGATGACGCGGACCTCGTCCGCGCGTGCGCTCGTGACCACTGCCAGGTTGACCCGGCCGCCTTGCCAACGGTCCCGTCTCGTGGTGCGGTCGCGCCGCGGGTCGGTCTGGAGGAAGTACACGTGGCGGCGGTGGTGGCGGTACTCCCACTGCGTGTGGTTCACAGCGACCGGCAGGCCCGCCGGGAACGGACCGGGGATGGGGATCGACACACCGGTGCCGCGGGACTGGTGCGGTTCGGCGGGCGGCCCGCTGCCGACCTCCTGCAGGGCGACCACCGGATGATGCATCGTCAGTGGGCCGACCTCGCCGCCCCAGCGCAGCCCGTGGTCGGAGCCCTGCATGTTGTACGTGGCGAACGGCAGGCTGCCGTTGGACGCCGGGCTCGCGGGCCGGTCGTCCGCCCGCGCCGTGTAGCCGCCCGACCCGGGGGCGGCAACACCGACCAGCAGTCCGGCCGCCAGCAGTGCGGAGGTGAGGGCCGCCGTCAGCCGCGATCCGCGCGGCCTGGGGCGGCCCTTGGCGCGGGGCGGTGGTAACGGTAATCGCATCGTGGTCTCCTCATCGAGCGATCAGGTACGAAAAATCGCAGAAACGATCCGTTCACCATTGGACGGTCCGCGTCAAGGGACCACGCGCGTCAAGAGTCCATCGCGCCACATGCCCGCCGCGGGCGAGCGTTTCGGCCGCGCGTCAGCCCGCGAGCCCTGGTCATCCCGCGACGCTGTTGGCGATCTCGTCGACGCCGTGCTGTCCACGCTCGGGCTCGGGCTGTTCGTCCGCCGCAGCAAGACTCGACGGGCTCCAGGCCGCGCTCGCCATCCTCGCCCTCGCCGCCCTTCTCGCGATGTTCTTCACCCATCGCATCCCGACGGCCCAGCCCCGCTCGACAGAGCCCTAGCGCGGACTGCCTTGTTTCTCGGCGCAGCCGTAGCGGGCGCGCCCCTGCGGCGCTGTGCACCTGGGGCGTGGAGGACCCGGTCGCCGTTCATGAAGTTCTTCGTCGTCACCTGAGAACGGGCACTGCACGCAACGTGACACTGGCATCGGCGTACTCACAGGAGATCAATCGGGAGAACGTGAATTTCAGACAGAGCGTGGCGCGCGACCAGCTGCTGCCCATTCCCGGATAGTGGCTCGCGAGCCAGGCCGGACGACCGTAAGGGAGCAGATTGTGGCGACGTCAGATTCTGCAGTGGATGTCGTGATCGTGGGCGGCGGGTTCGCGGGTGTGACGGCCGCGCGTGAATTGTCGGTGCGCGGGCGTCGGGCGGTGCTGGTGGAGGCGCGTGACCGTCTGGGCGGCCGGGCCTACACGAAGGACCACGACGGGCATCCGATGGAGTTCGGCGGCACGTGGGTCCACCCTCTGCAGCCGCACGTGTGGTCCGAGATCGACCGCTACGCGATCGAGACGGAGACGTTCCCGGTGCTGGAAGGGCTGCGGCAGTCGGTCGTCTCCGATGGCCGCGTCGTGGACTTGTCCGACGACGATGCCGCGCGGGCACTGGAGGCATTCGACGAGTTCTGTGCCCCGGGCATGACTCTGTTCCCGGAGCCGTTCTTGGAAACGGTGGGTCCGGACCCGGAGGGCCTGGGTGAGCGGTCGATGCGTGAGCAGCTCGACACCTTCAAGGCCGAGCCGGCGCTGCGTGACTGGGTAGAGGGGATGTGCTGCTTGGTCGCGTTCGGTCCCCTCGATCAGTCCGGTGCGACCGAGATCTTCCGGTGCTACGCCTTGGCCGGGTACAGCGCGGCACAGGCCATGGCCGCGCTGTCGGCGACGAAGCTGGTGAAGGGGACACGGGAACTGATCAACTCCATTGCCGGACAGGCCAACCTGGCCGATGTCCGCCTCAACTCGCCCGTGCGGCGTGTCATCCAGACCGATGACGGGGTGCGGGTCGAGCTGGAGAGCGGCGAGGCCGTCAGCGCGCCGACCGCGCTGATCGCGCTGCCGATGAACGTGTTGAACAGCGTGGAGTTCGAGCCCGGCCTGTCCGAGATCAAGCAGACCGCGTCGGCCGATCGGCACGCGGGTGCCGGCATGAAGTGCTTCGTCCGGGTGAAGGGCGACATCGGCAACGTGAGCATCGTGGCCCCCGAGGCCCAGGCGGTGAACTTTGCGGTGACCTACGACCACGGGCGGGATGGCTCGTGGCTGATCGTGTTCTCCGCCAACCCGAAGAAGCTGAAGATGACCCAGTTCGACGACGTCCAGGGCATGCAGACTGCGCTGCAGCCGCTCCTGCCGGGTGTCGAGGTGGAGAGCATCGTCGGCTGGGACTGGTCCAACGACCCGCTCGCGCTCGGCACGTGGTGCATCTACCGGCCGGGACAGCTGGCGAAGGTGCTGCCGGACCTGCGCACCACCGAAGGACGGCTGTTTTTCGCGGGAGCCGACTCGGCGAGCACGTGGCGCGGTTTCATCGACGGGGCGATCGAGAGCGGCTACCGCTCCGCCCGCGACATCGACAGCTACCTGACCAGCTGATCACCGGCGGCGGTGCCTGTCTCAGGCCCCGCCGCCGTGATCCGGCTACGGGTCCTCGGTAGCGCTCAGGGCGGCGGGAGCAAGCACCCACGGCAGGGCCCGGCCAGTGAGCGGCGTGGTGGCGACAAGCCACTCGTCCGTGTTGGTCGTTCCTCGCGACATCACGTGAAGCGGACGAGCCTGAAGGGTGCGCTCAATTGGCGTGTTCGGCCAGGGCCGCGTCGACCGCTGCCTCGGCGTGCAGGCGGGCGGTGGGGAAGACCGGTACGGGGCTGTCCTCGGGGCCGATGAGGAGCTCGATCTCGGTGCACCCCAGGATGACACCCTCGGCGCCCTCGGCGACGAGGTCCTCGACGACCCGGCGGTAGGCCGCACGTGACTCGTCGCGGACGACGCCCAGGCAGAGCTCCTCGTAGATCACCCGGTGCACGAGCGCGCGCCCCTCGGCGTCCGGGACGCGAACGTCGAGCCCGCCCGCTGCGAGGCGGCCCCGGTAGAAGTCCTGCTCCATGGTGAACGCGGTGCCCAGCAGGCCCACCCGGCGCAGCCCCGCAGCGCGAACGGCGGCTGAGGTGGCGTCCGCGAGGTGCAGCAGCGGGACCGAGACCGCCGCCTCGACACGGTCCGCGACCTTGTGCATGGTGTTGGTGCAGATGAGCAGCAGATCGGCGCCGGCCGCCTCCAACGACCGGGCGGCACCGGCCAGTACCTCGCCGGCTTCCGCCCAGCGGCCCTGGACCTGCAACTGCTCGATCTCCGCGAAGTCCACGGAGTAGAGCACACAGCGCGCCGAGTGGAGACCGCCGAGCCGCTCGCGCGTCCGCTCGTTCAGGATCCGGTAGTACTCCGCCGTCGACTCCCAGCTCATCCCGCCGATCAGCCCGATCGTCTTCATGCCCGTGTCCACGCTTGCGCTCCCCACTCCTCGTACGTCACCGCCTATGGGCCACACCATAAGGCAGGTGGCGCATATTCGGTGCTGTCATAAGAATTGCTTTGATTTGCTGCAAGGTGGGTCGTCACGCCGACTGCGCCACAGCGGAGCGCCGGACAAACCCCGACCTGAGCCCCGGCGGCATCGCCGCCACCCCGGCATGGCAGGGTGAGAGCGCCGTGAGCAGGCACGACACATGAGCGATGGGGCAGGGACGCGGTGCTGGTGGAGGACGCCGAGGACGCCGTCTGGACCTGGGAGCGCGAGCTCCCGCTCAGGTACGTGCTGGTCAGCGAGGAATGGGACGGCGAACTGATTGTGTGGGCGCGCTGCGCCGACGCCGACGGCCTGTTCGTCGACCCGGCCCCGCGCCGGGAACGGCTGACCCTCATGGGCTGCGCCCCGACCGGCCGGTTGCGCAAGGCGGCCGAGCGCGCCCGCCACCAGTCGGTCGCACCGGACGGACCCGTCGAGCCTTGTCGACCTCGGGGAGCTCGCCATCGTCGTGGACTTCCCCGTGCCCGGGGCCGACCCCGAGGCCGACCCCTTCCACGCCTACGACACACACCACTGGGAGCTGCTCGACCCCGTCCTTCTCGGCTGCCGCCCCTCCGCCCTCGACCCGTCGCTGGTCGACGTGACCGTGGAGGCCGAGGTCGACGGCCCGGTGCGGCAGCCCACCGAGCCCGCGGACGCCCGTTGGCTGCTGTTCAACGGCGCCGGCGGCGCCGATCTGGGCGAGTGCCGTGGGGTCGAGGGCCTGTACGCCAAGCGCCCCCTATCCGACGCGCCACCGATGCGGCTGATCGGCTGCGAGCCCGGTGAGCGGCTGCTGCGACGGCTGGTGCGCCCGCGCGCCGACGGCGACTGGGTCACGCTGCTCGCCGTGGACCGGTCCGGTCGTGTGATGCGCTTCCAGGAGCACATGTCCCTGGAGGTCGTCGCCTCCCGGCCGTCAGCACTTGGCGTGACCCTCGTGGACCTCTGGCTGCGCAAGGGCCCGGCCGTACGGCCCGTACCGGCGGTCCGTCCGGTGTGGGACGCCTGGTTCGAGGGGCCGCCGACCGAGCCCGGGTCGTGGGCCGCGTTCCCACCCGAGGGCCGGGCCGAGTGGGCCGCCTTCGCCGCCGCCCGCCAGGGCGCCGGCCGGCCGCTGCCCGACCCCGTGCGGCACCTCGACGGCCGGTACGTCACCGACGTGTCGGCTCTGGTGTGCGCGCTGGGCGAGGCGGTCGCCGGCCCCGGCGGCCACTACCACCAGTGCTGGCGCGCGTTGCGCGGCTGCCAGTGCGGCGGGGAGCGGCCGCCCGCACCCTTCACCCTGGTCTGGCACGACGCCGACGTGGCCCGGCGCGCGCTCGCCTCCGTGAGCGTGGACACGGCGGGCGAGACACCGTACGTCGACGACGTCCTCCGGCTGCTCGCACGGGTCGGCATCACCGTAGAACTCCGCTGATCCTCCCTGAGAGCTCCTCACCCAATGGGTGAGGAGGGCTTCATGGATGTCAGCAGCGAGGGCCTGTCGCCGGCTGGACGCCGACTGAGAAGAGGGCGCCGGGGTGCGCATCCTGTATTTCGGGATGACCGGCCGGAATCCGGTGCCCAAGGTCAAGGCCAAAGGATGGCGCTTCGAGCCGGACAAGTTCGCCGCAGCCGGTCTGACCGGCGAACCGTCCCACCTGGTGCGGCCACCTCGCGTCGCCGAATGCCCGATCCAGCTGGAGGCCCGCGCCGAACGGACGGGTGCAGCCGGACGTCTCCGGAGATTTCGTCATCGTCGAGGCCGTCGTACGAGAGCGCAGACGGCCGACCCCAGTTGGTTGACAGCGTCAACCAACTGGGGTCGCGCTCCGGGGAGCGCAAGGCAGCCGTAGAGGGGAGAGTGGAGGTAAGCCATCGCCGCAGAGGCGTGCGGGAGGAGGCCGGCTGAGTATGTCCGACGACGTGATGGGTGACGAGGTCTATCAGCCTGCCCGGTCGGACCGCCGGGACAACCCTGGTGACCTGGACCTGGAGAACGCCCTCGACGGCGATCTCCTCGACCGGGTGCTCGACGAGGGCTACTCGCCCCCGGAGAGGCCGCTGGGCGTGGGGCACCACGGCACGACGGCCCGTGAGCAGCGTGAGCGCGAGAGCCTTGACCAGCGGCTCGCCGAGGAGGTCCCCGACATCACGGTGCCGGAAGGGGACGGCATCGGTGATCAGCCCGGCGGGGACGGCGAGCCGATCGACGAGGAGGTCGGCGACCAGCGCGCCGGACGGCTCACCGCCACCATCGACGCCCTGCCCCCTCGGCGCAACGATGTCTTCGCCCGGGACGTGGGTATCGACGGTGGGGCGGCCTCCGCGGAGGAGGCGGCGATGCACATCGTGCCCGACGAGCCCGCGGCCGAGTTCGGCGAGGACCTCGAGGCGTGAGGGCGGTGCGTGAGGGTCGGGGCGTCCCCCGGTCGGCCCAACGGCACCGTCGCCTTCGAGCCCGGCGCGGATCTGCTGGGAGAGCGCGCCGGTCGTCGGGTCGTCGCCGTCGAGGGAGTAGGCCATGACGCCGCCCAGCCATCTGCTGCCCCCACGAACGGCTCGTCCGTCTCACCGCGAAGGACACGGTCTTAAGAGGATGCCGAGCCGGTGATTGCGGTGAGGGCGCGGTGGAGGGCGAAGTCGCCGGGTGGGCGGTCGCGCCAGCAGGCGCCGATGTGGCCGTCGGGTCGGATGAGCAGTGCTCCGTGCGGGCGGAGGCCGCAGACGTCGATGTGCTCGTCGGGAAGGGTTTCGATGCGTAGCGGCCATGGTGTGGTGGTTCGCTGCTCCCAGTGGGCGGGATCCGGGGTGAGCAGGGTGAACCATTCGCCGACGGCGTCGAGTGTGGAGCGGTCGTGTGTGAGCCAGAGGTGCGGCATGCGATGGCCTGGCTTCGCGGTGGGGACGTAGTCCGTGCTGCCTGTGTCGGGCGGGGCGGGTGGGGCGTATGGGGTGCTGTTGTCGGTGAGGACGGCGTCGGAGTGGTAGGTGACGCCGAGTACGAGGCCGAGTTGGGCGAAAAACCGGTCCGACCAGGGCAGTTCGATCCGATCCGGTGCGGCTTCGCCGGCGTGGAGCTGGTCGCGGCGCCGGTTCTGCACTTGGAGCATGAGTTGGGTGTTGGTTACCGCTTGCTCGAGGGTCTGGTGGGCGACGGGTTGCCGTTCCGTCTCGTAGGTGTCCAACAGATTTGGCCCGGCCCACCCGTGGAGAACGCCGGCCAGTTTCCAGCACAGGTTGTGCACATCGGCGATGCCGGCGTTCATGCCCAGACCGCCGACGATGGGCATCGCGTGCGCGGCATCGCCGGCCAGCAGGGTCCGGCCGTGACGGAAGCGTTCGGCGACGAACGCGTTCATCACCCAGTGCTGAACCCGCGACACGTCGGCTCGTACGTCGGCTCCCGGACCGAGGGCGCGCGAGACGAGTTCCGTCCAGTCGGCGTGCTCAGCGTCTTCGGGTGTGCGAACGAACCAGGCCCAGCCTCCTTCGGGGTAGAGCGGGGCGAACAATCCGTGCGCGGTGAAGTAGACCCCGGCGGGCTGTTGGGCACACCAGCGGCTGAGATCGGCGTCGAACACGAGTGGTGAAGCCCGCCATCGCGCCGGGGCCGGTCGTGTCGATTCCCAGCCGCTGCCGGACGGTGGAGTTCGCGCCGTCGGCAGCGAGTACGTAACGGGCACGGACGCGCGTCTCTTCACCGCTTCGGCGGTCGACGAGGAAGGCCACGACGCCCTCGGATTCCTCGACCAGGTCGATGAGCTCGACCCCGAACCGCACCGGTGCGTCCGCGGCGCCGAGCAGGGTGGGTTCCAGCCGGTCCTGCGAGGTGACCACACCGATCACGGGGCTTTCGGGTACCGGCGCGTTGATCCCGACCATCGCCGCTGTGGCGAAGTCGCGGTCGTGCAGGGTGTCGCGGAAGCGGATGCGGCCGTACTCCGGTGCGAACGCGCCGGCCGTGATCCTGTCAGCGAGCCCGAGCCTGCGGTAGATCTCCATCGAGCGCACGTTGACCAGCCGGGCCCGGGGAAAGGGTGACAGCTCTCTGTGTTTCTCGACCAGCAATGCCCGCACGCCCCAGCGTTCCAGCAGCGCCCGGGCGGTGAGCCCGACCGGCCCGCCACCGACGATCAATACCGCCACATCGGCGTCGGCTACGGGCATGTCGAGCTCCTCCTGCGCGCCCCGGCTCTGCCAGGCACTCGGTGACGGTCAACCATGCGACGAGTGGTTCGCCATAGACGCAGGCTGCCACGCGCAGGCTGGTCTCGTTCCCCGAGGCGGTGGCCGCGTCGACGATGACCTGAACCGCCATAAGGGCAATCTTGCGCACCCGGCAGCCGTACGCAATGTCCGCATGTCCGCATGTCCCCGCGCGTCGGCGCGTCGGCGTACGGCCGGACGTGCCGCGTGTGCCGGGGTCGGCGGCCTCAGATGTCACGGGCGCGGGTAGGTCTCGCCGTAGTCTGGCGGGCCGGCCGTCAGCTGATCTGCTCCGCCAGCTCGACGATGATCCCCTCCGGACCCCGGACGTAGCAGAGCCGGTAGCTGTCCTCGTAGCGCTCCAGCTCGCCGACGAGCTCCACGCCGCGGGCTCGCAGACCGGCGACGACGGCGTCGATGTCTTCGACGACGAATGCGACGTGGCGAATGCCCAGTGTGTTCGCCGGGGCATTCCGGTCGCCACTCCGACTTGCCGGCGTGTGGAACTTCGCCAGCTCGAGTCGTCCGTAGCCGTCCGGGGTCTGCAGCATCGCGATCTCTGCCCTGACACCCTCGAGTCCCACGACGCGGTCCACCCAGCGGCCCTCGACCGGCGCCTCGCCCTGCAGCTCCAGCCCGAGCTCGACGAAGAACGCCGTCGCGGCCGCGAGGTCCTCGACGACAACGCCCACGTGGTCCATCCGTTGGATCGTCATCTGCACGATGGTAGGACCCAGCCGGCCGGATCCGCAGACGCACGCCGAACGCATCCAGCCGACGCGGCCCCAGGCACCCGCCCGGCAACACCGTCACCAACCAAGATGGGCCTCCCTGTGTAGGTGAACCGGCAAGGGCCGCCGCTGGGCGTCCACTCCCAGGGGCGGCGGCCCGGTCCGACTCAGCTCAGCCTGGCCGTTGCGTACGCCTCGATGGCGTCCCGCTGGTAGGCGGCCAGGCCCGGGGCGATCGCCTCGTACGCAGCGCACCACGGCTCGTTGTCCACGCATGAGCGCCCGATCGCCCGGAACTCCTCGGCGGAGACGGCGCGCAGTTCGGCCAGCGCCTGATATTGGGCGTCGACCTCGGCCTGCACCTGGTCGGCGTCGGCGGACAGACCGGCGACCATGAACTCGGCCATACGGATCATCTGTGCGGTCCGCCGGCGGTGCCCCGCGTCGATCTCGGCCTCGCTCATCGCCGCGGTGCGCCGCCGATTGTCCTCGGCCAGCTCGGGAAAGTCCCGCAGACTCTCCTCGTACGCAGCGGGCCGAACGCCCTCGAACAGGTTCTCCGGTCGGTTGATGCTGGTCATGGGCCTACCGTCCTTCCTGGACTGCTCCAGATCGGTGATCGTGCGGGAGACGGTCTCAGCCAGGGCATCGAGGCGGTCCCGCTCTGCCAGCAGCCGACCGTGGTGCCCGCGCAGGGCCTCCAGCTCGTCGACCTGCTCGGCCAGGATCCGCCCGATCTCGGGCAGCCCCACCCCGAGCTCCCGCAGCACGAGAATCTGCTGCAGTTTCAGCAGCTGCCGCTCCTCGTAATGGCGGTGCCCATTGGTACCGATCCACGCCGGCGGCAGCAGCCCCACCTCGTCGTAGTGCCGCAACGTCCGGGCCGTCACGCCCGACATCCGCGCGACCTCCGCGATCGGCCACCCCATGCCCGCCTCCCCCACGATCACTCCACCGGGCCGGTCTCTCCGGCCCTGCCCAGGACGGTAGAAGCTGCCGCAGCGGCAGCTTCAACCCCGGCATCCAGATTCCCCCGGCCCATCCTGTGCAGGCACACCGACACCGAATACGACCGGCCGGCGCGGGAACGCCGATGCTGTCGAGACACGGGCTCGACGACCGGCGGATCATGGAAAACGAAGTTGACCGCCAGAGCCAAGGGCAGGAAAGTGCAGCTCATGGAGTGCGCGGAATACGAGGAACTGGTACCCGAAGGCAGTCTGTCCTCAGAGCAAGCGGCAGATCTGTTCGAGGAGATGCACGACCTGTTCGGGATGAGCGTATCGGTGGGAGTTGAGGCTGACGCCCCTGTTTCCCACCTGGTCAAGCGCCTGGCTCAGCAGATCCGGGCCGGGATCGGCGAACCGGACTGCCGGATCCAGATCAGCGACAACGGCCGGGACGCGGTCATAGGGCCGACCGGGCTGAACGTCGACGACCCGCAGGGCGCGCTTCAGCTCGCGATGATGGCCCTCGGCGGCACGTGGGACAACCCAGGCGTCACTGACACCGGCGCAGGCCCGGTGCTGCACACCAGTCGGCCGGTCGCCCGGCGTTCTGACGAGATCGGCATTGACCCGGGTCCACCTGTGGGCCGGAACCGCATGGGCGTTCATCAAGTACGCCGAGGAGCACGCCTGACCGTTCCGCCGACCTTCTGGTGAGAACAAGCGCGGACATGGCTGAGCACCACCCGAAGCGCTGGGCATTCGTTGCTGGTACTTTCCGCGTCAAGGGACGCCAAGCACCCACTTGCCTGGCTCAGTCAAGCGACTGCTCAAGTCCCTGCAGAGATCAGGGTGCGAGGCAGCCAGTGGCTGGGACTTCAGTGGGGAGTCCAGGGTTGGCCAGGTCCACGAGACCCGTGACTTCTTGAACGGCACAGTCGACAGTCGCCACTGGGTCCGGCACGGCATTGGCCGGCGTGGCGAGGAAGCCGAGGAACGCGAGGCCCCCGATAGCTGCTGCGGCGATACGGCGCACGAACGCCCCCCTCTTGAAGGCAGCCGTGGCCCCGTCGGCGTCCGCGATCACGAACTGCCTTGTGCTGTCGGCGGACCCGGTCCGACAGCCTGCCAGGTTTTCCAGATACCAGACGACGCCAACACGGGTCCTTCCGGCCGGCGACAGCGCCGTTGAGGACGTTGGCGCCCGGGTCGGCCGCTGAGGCCGGCATGCCGCCGGCGACTTGGCTTGCCCTTCAGCGTCTTGCCGTGGCGGTCTTCCGTGATCGGCCGAGTTGGAACGCCCGTGCGACACAGGGCGTTGTCAGAGCATGGTGCGCTTACTGACAAGCCCGTTCGTGGCCCTGATCGTCGTGGTGCCTCTGTTCGTTCTGGCAGCGTTGCGGAAGGTGGTTCAACGGGCCCAGGGACGAGGGTGGTTGCCCGGCCGCTTCCAGGAACGGGCATATGGAAGCCGGGGCGTGGGCGCCACGGCCACCGAGGAACTGCACGCCTTGATCTACCCGAGCAAGCGGGTCCAGCTGGAACAACGCCGCATCGAGCTGGTCCTTCGCGACGACGAACAAGAGGGAGCTCCCCGCAAGGCCGGGATCGATCTCGACGCCGGCACGGCCCGCTTGCGGCGACGCGCGCGGTCAGCCTGAGCCGGTAGCGAACGGGCAGAAAGGCTGTGACGGTGCGCCCCGACAGCGTCGCGGCCAAGTGGGATGTGGTGAGAGCAGCGGTGGGCTAGGCCAGGGTGCTGCCGGTGTTCCGCATCATCTGCTGGAGCACCCTGAGGGTGGTGACGTAGTCGGCGTCGTCGATGCCGTGGTGAATGCGGTCGCGGATTGCCGGAGCATGCTGCTTGAAGCCGACGCGGGCTTCGTCTCCTGCCTCGGTGATCCACAGCCGTCCCTCGGTGTCGAGGGTCAGCCAGCCGCGTTCCAGCAGGACCTCCGACTCCGCCTTCAGGTCATCCTCGGGCCTGATGTAGGAGCTCATGGCCTGGTGGAGTTCGGGGATGGTCATGCCGTGGCCATCGGGCGAGATGTCATTCTTCGACAGGTTGCGCAACAGCCAGTACTGGGGCTGGGTGAAACCGAGCTCGGCCTGCTGGGCGCGGGTGAACGCGATGAGGGCCTCGTAGGCCATTCCGGTCCAGTACGCGGCCGGCTGGGCGGCGAGCTCGGCATCGGAGATGTGTTCTGTCGTCACGTGCGTGCTCCTTGAGGGCGGATGATCACCGATGCGAGCACCGTAGGAGCTCAAGTCCGCTTGAGGTCAAGCTGCTCGACTGGCCGAGTCGCCTGCTCGGGTCAGGACAAAGACGTAGCGGCGCACTGGTGCGTCCAGGTCGACCCGCCCCCGTACCACCAGGCCGACAGGGATCAGGCGGGCTCCAGCAAGGACGTGCACACCGCGAAGCTGAGGAATCCGAGGAACCCGAGCGTCGTGATCGCCATCATGAAACCAACATCGACAACAGCCCCCTGGCTGGTGAAGTTCACGTAGAGAGCGGCAGAAGTCGTCGCCGCAGCACAGCTGCAGAGGATTCCCAAGGCCATCCAGCGGGCCCCTGACCGCGGAATGGAAAAGCGGGTCACAAAGAAACCCCAGCGGTGGATGAAAAACCCGCCGACACTCCAGGCCAGAAGCACAACCAGGAAGCAACCGGAGACGATTCTCGTGGAAATCGGCGCCCCGTCTTGGAACTTGGCCGACAAGTACGCTTCCAACGGCCCTTGCAAGTCGGCAAAGCAGAGCAGTGGAAGGAACTGGGTGAGAACGCGCCGTGTGTACTTCGCTGCCGAGCCGCCCGGCACAAGCGAGTCGAGGAGAAGGACGATGAACAGCGTGAGCAAGAGAGACGAAAACGCAAGGGACGTCCCCGAGAGCAACGACCCCAGGAGCGTTCTGTACACATCATCGGATGCCGCCACAACGGACCCGTAGGAGACTGCGGTGACACTGAGAGCAAAAAACGAGGAGATGCCGACCGTCAGCGTCTCTCCTAAGTCATCGCCCCCCGATCCACTTGCTCGCTCTCTGGTCAGGGAGATGACAACAATGACCGCGGTGAAGGCGAAGCCGGCCAAAATGGCCGAGAAGTTCGAATAGAGAACCAGCGTATCCCGAACAGCGGAAGGGTCGCGAAGCGGTGCGACTGAACTGAGCAGGGTCATGCGAGCATCAAAAACAGAAACATGCGGCTGATCAGTGGGATTCGCAGAGGTTTCACACAAGGTGACTCAGTGCTGATTGAAGAAACGCTTCCCTAGCGTTGGGTGGTGGCGACAGCGGGTGTCTAGCCCCCCGGGGACTCCCGGGCCCCCGATCCGTGCCGTGACCGGTCCTCCCTTCACTCTGCTCGCAGGCGATCGAGTTCCGGAAAGGCAAGGACGTCGGCGTTGGGGAACCCCGGAACCGCGATCTCCACCGCCGGGACCCTCAGCCCCTCACCCACCTCCTCCGGCTCGTCCAGGCGCGCGTAGGCCACTTCGCCGTTCGCCGTCGCGACCTGCCAGATCCAGGGCAGGTGCACATCGCCGGGGAAGAGCAAGGGCGTGGCCATGGTGCGGGCGAGGAGCGTGGCGAGGTCCCGTTCGGCCGGGCGGTAGGACACCTCCGCTGCGAGGCCGACGTCGAACGCCCAGTCCAAGTCCCCCTTGCGTCGCTGGTAGCCGCAGAGCACGGGGGCGTCCCAGCGGCAGTCGTACGTGCCGGTCACGTCGTCACCGTCGTAGAGCTCGACGTCGTCGACCGGCAGGGCGAAGGTCTCCGCCAGCGCCGTGGCCATCCGGGTCCGCGCGTCACGGCCCGGCGCCAGGAAGATGTAGAAAACCGGTGCGCCTTCGCTCATTCCTCCGCTCACTCCTCCGCCCCCTTCTGCGGCGGCCGCACTGTTGTGGTCCGCTCACGGTAGGGACGCAGTACCTGCACACGGGCGCCCCGCCCATTGAGCCAGCGCTCCAGCTCTGGGCCCCCGAGCCTGCGCGGACCGTCACCGCCATCACCATCGCGGTCGGCGACGGTGGCCGGCCCGAACAGGGTTCCTGTCAGGCCCTCTACGACTGTCTCGTGGTCCATAAACACTCTGAAGGACGTCTCGTTCACGGTCGCCCCGGAGAGGTCCGCACCCTGCAGCCGCACGCCGTGCAACGAGGCGCCGTTGAGCCGGGCGCCCCGCAGGTTCGCGCCGGTCGCGTCGACCTCGTGCAGCTCGGAGCTTCCCAGGTTGGCGTCCTGGGCATTGGTCCCGAGCAAGGACGCTTCGTCGAGGATCGCCTTGCTGAGACACGCGCCCGAGAGGTCCGCTCGCGCGAAGTCGGCTCCTTCGAGGTGGGCTCGGTGAAAACACGCTCCGGAGAGGGCTACCCCGCGAAGGTCCGCCTCGCACAGCAGCCCGCACGAGAAGTCCACCCTCGTGAGGTCGGCGCCTCTCAGATCGAGGAACGTCGCGTCCACTGTCCGGCCGTCCTCAGCGGACTCCCATTCCGCCAGCCACCTGGCGGCCTCTTCATCCGCCGGCAGCTTCGATATACGCCGCTCGCCATCGCATGTCTCCTCCGGCACAGTGCAACCCTCCTCTTGTCCGGGCTTACGTATTCAGTCGTCTACGGTCAGCGGGAGCAGAGCGATGTCGCGGCCCTGCGCACGCGGCCCAGAAAGCCGTACGCTCGCTCGTCACCGCTTCCGGACGGGACACAGATCGGGCCGGTTCCGTCGACGAGGACCGCGGCCGGAAGCCTTCCACAAGCGGCACGGCCGCGACCAGCGAGATACCTGCGGCGCGGCCGTACCCCGGGCAATGTCCGAGCCCGCTGATAGCGTGCCGCTTCCGGTCGGGAAGATCATGAGAGGACGGCAGCCGTGCAGGAAGTGACGCGCCACGAGGTCAGTGGGCAGCGCATGCACCAGGCGCTCGACGACATCAGCGGACGGACTCGTGGGCGGTGGCACTGGATGCGCTACGACGACCCGTCCCCGGAGAAGCTGCAGGAGATGCGCGACGACCTCCTCGACCACATCGCCGCCCGCACCATGGCGGACCTCGCGCTCGACGAGTCATCGCGCACGGCGCTGCGGACCGCGGCGGAGTGCTCCCTGGGGGTGCTGAGTGTCGGCTGCTTCCCCGACGGCGACCAGGAGATCGTCTTCCCGCTCATCGGCGAGATGCTCAGCAGCGAGAACATCGCCTTCGGCGACGTCATCGAGCAGGCCCCCACCGCCAGGACATGGGTCGACACGTTTGAGATATGCCTGGTCAGCGGCCTGGTGTGGGAATGGCAGCGGGTGATCGGCCTGCTGCTGCGGGACGACTTCGCACCCGCGATCCGGGAGGGGGTGCCGTACTCGAGGCTGACCTCGGTGTCGGATCCGGCCGATCTTGCGGCGATGGACGCGCTGTGCGGCTACCTGGCCCAGGCGGACGGGCACTTGCCCCGCGACTGGCCCACCGTGACCCTGTGCAAGCCGGACGCCGACGAGCGCGGCGAGGCCGCCCGGCGACTGGACGCTGTCGGCTCCGTGACACCGGACCAGCGCCTTCTGCGCGTACTCCTCGACGACGACCAGCACGCCTTCGAGGAGGCTCTCGTGGCCCGGCTCGTCGAGCACCGGGAGAGCGTGGGATCCGATCCCGCCCCCAGAACGCTGCTGCCGCTCGGCGCCCTTGCTCTGGCCGCCCTCGCGGTACAAGTGCACGGTTGGGAGCTGGACGTCCGGTCCGACTACCTGCCGCACGGTCTGCTGGGCTCACCGGAGGCGCTGCGGCGAGCGGCGGACGCCGGCGGGAACGACCTGGGCCTTTGGACCGCCAAATAGTCGGACCGGCCCCCGCCGGCATGTGAGACGGCCGCACGGCCGCCCAGCGCCGCCCGGCCCGCACCCGCCGGCCGGCCACCTCACGGATGATGCCGAGCGGGTCAGTGGCTCGTGCCGGACTGCGCGAGGAGGCGCCGGAGCCAGCGCGTACGGGCGTCGCGGGCGTCCTGGCTGAGGGCCGCCCGCGGGGCCAGGCCGTCGAAGCCGTGGTAGGCGCCGGGCCATACGTGCAGTTCGGCCTGCCCGCCGGCCTGCCAGATCGCGTTCGCGTACGCCACGTCCTCGTCCCGGAACATCTCGGCCGATCCGACCTCGATGTAGGCCGGGGGGAGTCCGCACAGGTCCGTGGCGCGGGCGGGGGCGGCGTAGGGCGACAGGTCCGCGGCACCGTAGCGCTCCCCCAGCAGTGCCTTCCAGGCGGTCGCGTTGGAGGTGAGGTCCCACACGCCGAGGCCCGTCATCTGATGGCTGGAGAAGGTGCTGCCGCGGTCGTCGAGCATCGGGCACAGCAGCAGTTGCCCCAGTGGCCGGGGACCGCCGCGGTCACGGGTGAGCAGGGCGAGGGCCGCGGCGAGGCCGCCGCCGGCGCTCTTGCCTCCGATGATGATGCGGTCCGCGTCGATGTCCAGTTCGGCCGCGTGCCCGGCTGCCCAGACGAGTCCGGCGTAGCAGTCCTCCAGCGGTCCGGGGTACTGCGCCCCCGGTGCCAGCCGGTACTCGACCGAGATGACGGCCAGTTCCAGCGGGAGGGCCCACTCGCGAAGAATCCGCGGAAGCACGGACCACGCGTTGCCCATGATCATTGCGCCTCCGTGCATGTAGTACAGGAGGGGCAGCGGCCCTACGAGCCCGGAGGGACGGACGCTCACGAGCGTGACGTCCGGTCCGTCCGGCGGTCCCGGCACGCGGAACTCCGTCACCTCGAAACGGCCATCGGCGCGGAGGTCCTCGGCCGTTGGCCTGGGCCGGGTCGTGGCATCCCGCTCTTGCCGGGCCTCAAGGTTCTCCGGGGTGACCGGTTCCCTCGATTCGTTACCCAAGGCCGCCAGCACGACGCTCAGTTCGGGGTCGAAGGGGGGCGCCGCCATCGGTGTCGGTACACGGCCGGACCCGGGGAGCGCTTGCCTGAAGCTCATACGGCGTAGCCAATCACGCCGCCAGGCGACACCGCTGCCCGGACCGCAGGCCCAAGACCAAGACCAAGACCACGTGTCTCTACACGTCGTCCCAGGCCATCGAGCTCATTCGCCAGCCGGCAGGCGTCCGGACGAACTGGGTGGTCTTGTGACCGGAGCCTTCGAACCACTCCCCCTCGAGGAACCCGGACTTGCGGTACTCGCTGAACCGGTGCGCGATCGACCCGAAGATTTCGGTCCGCTCGGCGACTTCCCATTCGGAGAACTCCGTCAGCGTCCCATCGGTGAGGATTTTCCGCCGGGGCTCGACGAACGCGTCGAGGTCGTGGACCACCGGCTCGGCCCCGACGTTCTGGATGATCGTTCCCTGCGGGATGAACACCTCACGGACGATGTCGAGGTTCGGGAGGGTGCCGCCGGTGTTGGTGAACGCACCGTAGAAGGCGCGCATCAGCTGGTCGAGCTCGGCCTTGACCCCGGACGCGGGCGTTCCCCACTCTTCGGAGAGGACCGACCAGACCTCGCTGTCGTGCCGCACGCCCCGGTACGGATAGCGCTGCCGCAGCACACCGTCTCGGGTCATGCCGAGTCTGCGCGCGGCCTCGATGCTGCGGGTGTTGTGTGCCGCGACCCACCATTCGACCCGGCTCATCCCGCGTTCCTTGAAGGCCCAGTCGATCAGCGCCCGGCATGCCCGGGTCACCAGCCCGCGGCCGGCCCCGTCCGCCTCCAGCCAGCAGCCGATCTCGCACACGCCCGAGGCGGCGTCGAACTTGGTGAACATGACGCCGCCGACCAGCGTGCCGTCCAGCCAGATCCCGTAGATCCGGGCGGCGTCCTTGGCCTGGTTGTCGGCGTAGCGCTGGAGGACAGCAGTGGCGGAGGCGAGGTCGGTGCTGAGCGTCGCCCAGGGTATCCAGGGGTCCACATGGGGCCGGGCGCGGTCGATGTGAGCGAGGAACTCCTCTGCGTGCCAGGGCTCCAGGGGGCGGAGCTGCGCGTTGTCGCCGAGCGGCAGTGCGTACACGGACACCTTCCGGGGAGAGGTACGTAACGAGCGTTCGGTATGTAAGGTAGCAGCATGCCCCCCGCACTTGGAGACCGTGAAGCCCGCCGCGAGGACGTATCCCGGGCCGTGTGGCACGTCCTCGCCGACAAGGGGTTCGGCGGGCTGACGCTGCGCGCCGTCGCCGCCGCCATGGGCGTCTCGACCGGCATGCTCATGCACTACTTCCCGACCAAACGGGCCCTGGTCGCACACGCCCTGGACCTGTTGGAGAAGCGCACCGCGGAACGCCCCCGGCGCGAACGCCCCAGCGAGGGCCTTGCCGCGCTGAGAGCCATGCTGCTGGACGTCCTGCCGCTGACCTCGGACGACACCGCCCGCAACCGCATCTGGGTCAGTTCGTGGGACCTGGCCCTCGCCGACGACGCCCTCGGGGCGGACCAGGCCGACCGCTACGTCCGGATGCGCTCGGGGATCCGCCCGCACCTCGAAGCCGCCCGCGACCTCGGCGAGCTGCCCGTGACCGCCGACCCGGAGCAACTCGCCGCCACCGCCGTCGCGTTCGTCCACGGACTGGTCGTCCAGGCCCTCTTCGACCCCGGCCGGTTCCCCGGCGACGTACAAATCGCCATGCTCGACGGCTTCCTCGCCTCGATTTCCTCGCCTCGATCGCGATGACCCGGAACCCGGCCTGACGCCGACGCCGCCGCCGGCGAGACGGCACACAAAGCGGAGGCGGGGTCCCATCTCGCGGGCCAGAATGGCCCCATGCGGCGTGATCAAGAGGAACAGCTGTCCGGTGGGAACGTCAGCGCCGGCGTCGTCCGTATCGGTGATACCGTCCGCCGCCCGGCCGGGCCATGGACACCGGCAGTGCACGCGCTGCTCACGCATCTCCACGGGACGGGCTTCCGGGCAGCCCCTCGCCCCCTGGGCATCGACGACCAGGGCCGGGAAGTACTGACCTTCATGCCCGGCGACGTGGTCTGGCCCGACCGGTTCGCTCTCGTGGAGCCTGCGCTGCGGCTTGCCCGCGTTGCGCGTCTGATCAGGGACTTCCACGACGCCGTGCAGGACTTCACGCCGCCGGCCGACGCCCAATGGCGGGTGCTCATCCCCGGCGAAGGCACCGACATCATCGCCCACCATGACCTTGCGCCATGGAACCTCGTGGTCGGCGGCGAAGACGAGTGGGCCTTCATCGACTGGGATACGGCAGCGCCCGGCTCCCGCCTGTGGGATGTCGCCTACGCCGTGCACGGCTTCATCCCGCTGTCCGCGCATACCGACTGGCGGCGCACCGACGCCGCCGACCGCCTGCGGGTCTTCGCCGATGCCTACGGGCTCGACGAGGCCGAACGGCGCCACCTGGCGCCCCTGCTGGGGCGCCGCACCCGCTCCATGCACGACTTCCTGCGCGACCAGGCCGCCCAGGGCAACCAGCCCTGGTCCACCCTCTGGGCCGAAGGCCACGGCAACACCTGGCGGAGCGACGCCGAATACATCGAGCAGCGCGAAGACGAGTGGGCGCGCGCCTTGCTCGCCGGCTGAGCCGGGCCGAGAGCACCGCTGGTCGATCGGTCCCTCGGCCGGCCGTCGCTCCGGGTCGGCGTGTCAGAGAACGAGGCGAAGCGTCTTGTCGGCCGCGCCGTTGACATCCAGCTCGCGCATGCCGATGTTCATCGAAGGGTCACTGGCCACGTCCGGGCACCAGTCGAATACCGAGAAGGGCACGTTCTCGGGGAACGGCCCCGCCCATTGGGTGTTGTCGACGGCGAAGGCGTACCAGTACCAGTAGCGGTTGAGGGCAGCGAGATTCCCGCCGTACACGACGGCGGACCCGCCCGGCTCGATGACCCACCAGCCGGTCCTGCGCCAGGGCTCCGGCCGGCAGTTCCGGTCGAGCCGCTCGATCATGACGTTGACCTTCCGGGAATATCCGTTCTCGAAGCGCAGCATGTGCCTCGCCCCTCAGTTCCCGGCTCCGGCAGGCCTCCGCCGGACGGCGGCGCCTCCACTCCCCTGGCCCGCTGCCGACTCCTCGGCCGCACCGAGTACACCCGACCGCTCCACCCGGACGGCACCGGAGATTCCGGCGGCCTGGGTTGCCTCCTGCGCCGCGATTTCCGTGGTGTTCGACGCGGCGGCCGCCAGTTGCTGCGGATCGACGCTCGATGTGGGGTCCACCTGAACACTTTCCGAAGGTTCATCGGGCATGAGACGACACTCCTTCCGTGCCGGTCACCCACCGTCTGTTACGGGCGGCGACTCATCTCCAGCCCCATGATGAAATCGAGAGGGATACATCGCAATGAATCGGCGATAAATAGTAATAATCACGGAAGATGGCGCCGTTCCGCATCCATCCGCCGCCGCGTGGCCTCGCTGTCGCGGTCAGGCAGGGTGCTCGGCGCACAGGCAGCCGACACCCCGGGCGATCCATTCCTGCCCTTCCCATTCCGGATGCCGCTCTATCATCAGGGCGCTGACCTCCTCGACGATCGTCTCCTGGCTCATGGCCGAGTCCCGGCGCCTCCAGGTCTCGTCGCGCAGCAGCTGGAGGTAGTCGCCGACGTCGGCCAGCAGTTGGGGGCCGCCGATGTCGCCGTGGCCGGGGACGACCAGCTGCGGGCGTGCGGCGGCCAGCCGCCGCATGACCGTGATCCAGCGGGTCGCGGACACGTCGGTGTCGTGCGGGGGGAACCACGGGAAGATCGAGAACTGCCCGGCCTCCACCAGGTCGCCGGTGAACATCACTTCTGCGTCGGGGACGGTGACGACCTGGTCGCCCCTGCTGTGCGCCCGGCCGGTGGCCCGAAGGCGCACCGTTCGGCCGCCCAGGTCGAGATCGTGGGCGGTGTCGTAGACGACGCCCGGCGTGGGCAGTTCGACGCCCTCCAGCTGACGGGCGACCGGCTCGCCCAGCTCTCTGAACATGGCGAGGTAGCCGGGGCCCTTGGCGGCGAGGTCCTGCGCCTGCGCCTTGTTGATCAGGAACGTCGCCTCCCCGGCGAAGACCTGGGCGCCGAAGGCGTGCTCGGGGTGGAAATGTGTCGTCGTCAGGTACAGCCTGCGGCCTTGGGCGTACTCCATGGCGAACCTCAGCACGGTTTCGGCGTTGCGCGGGCCCATGCCGGTCTCGACGACCAGTACCGAGTGCGTGCCGCCGATGACACCGATGTTGGGCACGAGCTGGAGGCGGCGGTTCGGGATCACGACCAGGTCGCGGGCGAGTTCCCGCACTCCTTCGGTCTGTACGACGGGCGCGGGCAGTACGTATTCGGTCATGGGACCGGCTCCTTGGGGAGTGCTGTCGTGAACTGCCCCCACCTCATCGCCCGCCCGTTGTGGGTGTCCATGTCCGCTTCGGTCCTGCGGATGCCGGGCGGGTATCGTCGCTGGTCGTGGACCTCCGCTTGCTCCGCTATTTCGTGGCCGTCGCCGAAGAGCGCCACTTCGGGCGGGCCGCCACGCGTCTTCACATGACCCAGCCGCCGCTGAGCCGGGCCATCAAGCAGCTCGAGACCGAGCTCGGTACCGTTCTGCTCCACCGCTCCGCCACGGCCGTCTCCCTGACCGCCTCGGGCAGCGCGCTCTACGACGGGGCTCGCTCGCTGCTGGAGCAGGCCGAGCAGGTCCGCGCCCGGGTGGCCGCCGTGGCCGGCCCTGCCACCCTCACGCTGGGGATCCTCGCCGACAGCGCCGAACAGGCAGGTCCCCGTCTGGTCGCCGCCTTCCGCCGGCGTCACCCCGAGGTCCGGGTACGCGTCCGCGAAGCCGATCTCACCGATCCGACCGCCGGGCTGCGGTCCGGCCTCGTCGCCGTCGCGCTCACCCGGGCGCCGTTCGACGAAACCGGCATCAGCACGCGCGTCCTGCGCTCCGACCCCGTCGGGGCGGTCCTGCGCACCGACGACCCCCTCGCCCGCCGCGACGTCCTGCACCTGCGCGATCTCGCCGATCGCCGCTGGTTCCGGCTGTCCGAGGAGGCCGACCCCTTCTGGCGCGCGTTCTGGAACGGCGTCACGCCTTCCCGCGAGGCAGCCGAGGGCCCGGTGGTGCGCACCGTCCATGAGTGTCTGCAGGCGGTGCTGTGGAACGGCTCGGTCGGCCTCGCGCCTCTCACCCATGCGCTGCCCGAGGGGCTGGCTTGTGTTCCCGTGGCCGACATGCCGACCAGTGACCTGGTCGTCGCCTGGAACAGCGCCGACACGACTCCGCTCATCAACTCGTTCACCCGCATCGCCGCGACGCTCTACCGCTCGCCGGCTCCACAGGCAGGAGCGGGGCGTGCCCGCCGTCCCGGCGGCGGGCCGCGCCCCGGCCCGGATCGAGCCGGGGCTTGACGTCAGGGGGCCAGAGCGGTGAGCACCGCCCGGGCCATGGCGCGCTCGCCGTCCGCGTTGGGGTGGAGCGGGAGGGCCGGCTTGAGCGGCAGCAGTCCCTCGATCCAGGGGCTGGACGAGCAGCTGTCGTGGCCCTTGGTGGCGGCCGTCGTGTCGACGTACGTGGCGCCGCTCGCCGCGGCGACACCGGCGAGCTTGTCGTTGAGCTCCCCGAGGACCGAGCGCAGATAGGTGAGGTCGCCGGTCGTGACGGTCATCTTGCCCAGGCACCGCTTGGCGTCGTCCGGCAGCACCGCCGGATAGCCGACGAGCAGCACCCGGGCCGCCGGCGCCTTGGCCCGCAGGCGCTGCAGGCTGCCGGAGAGCTGTGCGGCGGCCGCGTCCAGCCGCCGGCTGAGCGTGTCCTTGTAGTGGGCGCGGCACGGCGCCCCGAGGGGGTTGGTGATGGCCAGGGCCGAGCAGGTGGCGACGACGTCGACGAAGCCGAGGTCCGACGTGCCGAGGTTGTTGCCGCCGACGGTGAGCGTGACGAGCGAGGTGTCCGGGGTGACGGCGTCGAGCTGGGGGCCGTTGACGACGATCCCGGCGTCGGTCTGGGCCGTGGTGAGCGCGCTCACCTTCGCCGCGGCGCAGGTCCGGTCGGTGTACGCGGCCGGGGCGAGGGTCGCGGCGACGACGTGGCCGTAGTTGTGGTCGGAGCGCAGGCACAGCCCGCCCGAGATCGCGGGGACGCCCGCTCCGGCGGCGTACGAGTCGCCGAGCGCCACGTACCTGCCGGACGCGCTCCCGGCGGCCGGGGCCGCCGCGTGGGCGGGGGTGGTGACGCCGCCGAGCGCGGCGGCCACGAGGGCGCCGGCCACGGCGGCCGGCCACCGGCGGCGGCCCACGGCCGGCGTGCGGTGCGGGGTGTTGGCGGTGGGGGCGGTGGTGGGGGCGGTTCTGGGCACGGCGTCTCTCCTGGGGAAGGTGACGGACAGGGTGTCGAAACCGGCCGGTAACGTTCCCGACATCGTCGTGGCCTCCCGCCCCTCGGGCCATGTGCGGGCGCACAACACCGCGGCGGTCACGGTTGTCCGTACGCACAACCGGAGCACCCGGCTTTCCGTGGGTAACCTGCCGGACATGAGCCGGACCACCGCCCCGCCCGCCGAAATCGCCCCCGTCGCCGCCGTGTTGCTGGGCCGGGTGCGGGAGCTGAGCGCGCGGATGGCACGCCGCATACGGGCCGAGGTCGGCTACTACGGCAGCGACGACCACGTGCCCTTCGAGGAACTGTGCGCGTCGTGCCGGCACAACGCCGAGCTCGTCTTCGGCCAGTTGGCGCACTGCCGCGGGAGCGACATGGCCCCGGCCCGGGAGACGGGTCGCGCGCGGGCGCTCCAAGGGGCTCCCCTGGGGGAGTTGCTGCACGCCTACCGCGTCGGCTCCGAACTGCTGTGGTCCGAGCTGGCCGCCGAGGCCCGCGCCAGTGCCGGCGTCACCACCGACACCTTCGTGGCCCTGGCCGCGTGGTGGATGAACGAGGGTCTCGCGGCGGCGGCCGGCGAGGCCTACCGCGAGGCGGCGTCCGCGTTGCTGCTGCAGCGCGAACGCGAGCGCTCCGTCCTGGTGGAGGCGCTGTTCACGGGGCTGCTGACGGACAGCACCACGCTCTGGGAGGCGGCCGGGGTGCTCGGGCTGCCGGCCGAGGGGCCGTACGTCGTGGCGGCGGCCCGGGTGCCGGCACCGGGGCGGGAGGCGCTGCCCGGCATCGAGGCACGGCTGCTGGCCGAGCGGACGCGCTCGGCGTGGCGACTGCTGCCCGACCTCCAGATCGGGGTGGTCGCCGCGCACGGCCCCGGCGGGGAGGAGGCGCTGCTGCGCGCGCTGGGCCGCTTTCCCGGGGCGCGGGTGGGGCTGAGCCCGCCGTACGACACGCTGCGCGAGACGCCCAGGGCGCTGCGGCTCGCCCGCCTCGCGCTGGAGGGGCTGCGCGGGGAGACGGCGGGCGTCTCCCGGTTCGACGACGGTCCGGTCTCCCTGCTGGTGGCGGCGGCCCCGGAGGAGGCCGGCCGGATCGCGCGGGCGGTCCTCGCGCGCGTACTGGACCTCCCGGCCGACGAGCGGAGCCGACTGCTGGAGACCCTGGAGGGCTGGTACACGGCGGGCGGCTCCACGACCGGCGCGGCCGCCCTGCTGTACTGCCACCGCAACACCGTGCGCTACCGGCTGCGCAGGCTGGAGGAACTGACCGGCCTGTCGCTGACCGACCCGCGGGCCGTCGCCGATCTCGCGGTGGCGCTACGGGCGCTGCGCCTGCTGCCTCCGCCCGACCGTTCCTGACCGCCCGGCCGTTCCTGGCCGCCCGGCCGTCCCCGCCGGCGGCCGACCGGCCGGCGGAGGCAGGAGGCAGGGGGCAGGGGCGGCCTTCGGGCAGGGCAGGCCTTAGGGAGCGATGGGCAGCTGGCGCTTGTGCTCGGTGAGGCGGTAGCGGTTGACGATCGTTTCGAAGGCCCGCTCGTCCACCGGCTTGCCCTCGAGGAAGTCGTCGATGTCGTCGTAGGTGACGCCGAGCGCGTCCTCGTCGGCCTTGCCCGGGTCGAGGGT
Source organism: Streptomyces griseocarneus (assembly GCF_014655595.1). GTDB lineage: Bacteria > Actinomycetota > Actinomycetes > Streptomycetales > Streptomycetaceae > Streptomyces > Streptomyces griseocarneus. The sequence goes on from NZ_BNBL01000011.1 coordinate 195,430, forward strand.
CTCCAGGTCGGCCGTCGGGGTCTTCCACACCAGCTCGGCGGGCGCGCCCAGCGCGTCCGCGACGGCGCGCACCCGGCGCTTGGTCAGCCCGGTGAGCGGGACGAGGTCGGCGGCGCCGTCGCCGAACTTGGTGAAGAAGCCGGAGACCGCCTCGGCGGCGTGGTCGGTGCCGACGACCAGGCCGTTGTGCGCTCCGGCCACCGCGTACTGGGCGATCATGCGCTGCCGGGCCTTGATGTTGCCGTGCACGAAGTCCTGGTGGCCGGCGTCGCGGAAGCCCACGCCGGCGGCCAGCGAGGCCTCGAGCGCGGCGTCGCTCGCGGGCTTGATGTCCACGGTCAGCACGTGGTCGGCCCGGATGAAGGAGAGCGCGAGCTGGGCATCGTGCTCGTCGGCCTGGACTCCGTAGGGCAGCCGCATCGCGTAGAAGCGCGCCTCGTGCCCGGCGGCGCGGGCCCGCTCGACGGCGAGCTGGCACAGTCGGCCGGCGGTGGTGGAGTCGACGCCGCCGCTGATGCCGAGCACGAGGGAGCGCAGACCGGTGGAGGTCAGTCGCCCGGCGAGGAAGGCCACCCGGCGCTCGATCTCCTGCCCGGCCTCGAAGGTCTCGGCGACCTGGAGTTCCCGGGCGATCTCCTGCTGCAGGGCGGTGGACGCCGGCTCGCTCACGTCTGCTCCTTGTTCCTGTTCACGATGTGCTGTCGCACCCACCCTAGCCAGGGGCCGTCCGGCGGATCGGGGCAAGGGGTCGGAAGGCCGTGCGGTGGGGCGTACGAGGGGCGCGTCCGGGTCGTTCCACCCGCGGCCGGCGGGGCGGGCGCCGGCGGCTAGGGTGCGTCCTCGTGGACGCTGCCGAACTCGACCGACGGGCCCGTACGTGCGACGGGTGGATCCCCACGCATCTGGTCTCGTACCTCGTCGAGCATGGTCATCTCGACGAGGTACGGGACCGGGCGCGCGGCGGCGACTGGTTCTGTGCGGAGGCGTGGGCGCGGTTCCTCGTCGACCGGGACCGGCGGGACGAGGCCCTGGAGGTGCTCGCCCCCTACCTCGAGACGGGCTGGTGGGAGGCGGCCCGCACCGTCGCCGAGCTGCTCGAGGGGTGGGGACGGGCGGACGAGGCCATCGCGCTCGTCCGCCCGCACGCGGAGGCCGGGGAGCGGTCGGCGCTGAACCGTTTCGCGCTGCTGCTCGCCCGGCACGGCCGGGCCGCCGAGGCGTACGCCCTGCTCCGGCCGCACATCGAGGACTGGTTCCTCGCCGACGCCCTGGTCGAGGTGACCGCCGGGCTGGGCCTGGACGAGGAGGTCGCCGCGCTCCTGGCCGCCCGCGTCGAGGCGGGGCACCGGTGCGACGGGCCGGCATGCGACAGGCGGACTCCCGCACCCTGGAATGCCGTCGGCCTGCTGGCCGCCGTACGGGAGCGGCAGGGGCGGACCGACGAGGCCATCGCCCTGCTCCGCACGCGCGAGACCACGTCGGTCAACGGCCGTGACCAGTTGGCCGAGCTGTTCGCCCGGCACGGCCGGATCGACGAGCTGCGGGAGTACGCGGCCGAGCCCCTCGGGGATGCCGCGCGCCGTCTCGCCGAGCATCTGGAAGAGCGCGGGGACGTGGCGGGCGCGATCGAGGTGTACCGGCCGCTCGTGGCGGACGGTTCGACGTACGCGCCGATGCGGCTCGCGGAGCTCCTGGCCCGGCACGGGCGGGGTGACGAGGCGGTCGAGGTGCTGCGGTCCCTGCCGCGCTCGGAGGGCGGCGATTCCGATTGCGTCGCCGACGCGTTGTGCACGCTGTACCTCGGCCAGGGCCGGCCCGAGGACGGCCTGGCGTACCTCGACGGCCTCAGGGCCCGTGCCGGTCAGGAGGAGTGGGAGTTCTTCCACCTGCGGACCCGTCTTCTCGTCGCCCACGGTCGCGTGGAGGAGGCGATCGAGGAGGCACGGGCACGCCCCGACGCGGACAGCTGGTACGGGTCGCAGCTCATCGCCGAACTGCTCTCCGCCGCCGGGCGTCCGGAGGAGGCCGTCGCGGCCCTGGACCCGGCCTCCGAGAGCAACTGGAGCGTCCTCGCCGCACACCTCATGGAGCTGGGGCGCGTCAAGGACGCCGTGGCCGTACTCCAGCGGCGGAGGGCGCCCATTGAGCCTCTTGCCTGGAGTGCCACTCCCCCCTGGTAGCAGTCGGGTGCATACGTCCCGGAATGCGGCGAGGACCGCCGACCCGCACCGCCGCGTCAGACGGGAGGTTCGCCGCTCTCCAGGACCGCCTCGACGTCAACCGTGACGTCGATCATGTCGCTGACGACCACACCTCCCCGGTCGACCACGTCGTTCCAGCTCACCCCGAAGTCCTGGCGGTTGAGGCGGGCCACCGCGGTGAAGCCGGCCCTGCGGCGGGGGCCGGCGTCGCGGCCGTCCTCCCACCACGGGGTGTCCCACTGCCCCAGGTAGGTGACGTCGAACGTCACGGGGCGGGTCACTCCCCGGATGGTGAGATCGCCGGTGACCTCGAATTCGGTCGTGCTCGCCTGCTGGACGCGCGTCCCGGTGAAGGTCCACGCCGGGTGGTTCTCGCAGTCGAAGAAATCCGCGCTGCGGAGGTGGGCGTCGCGCTGTTCCTGGCCCGTGTAGACCTGGGTCGCGTCGATCACCGCCTCCACGCGGGCGTTCTCCGGGTCGTCGGGGTCGACCTCCAGCGAGCCGCGCACGTTCTTCAGCTGCCCGCGCACGTAGGTGACCATCATGTGCCGGGCGCGGAACTCCGCGCCGGTGTGGCCGGGCTCGAAGAACCATCTGGTGACGGCCATGGCGCCTCCCGGGCAGGGTCTCGGCCTCCGGTCTACGCCCCTCCGCCAGGATAGGTCGCCATGGGATCCCGCGCGCCCGCGTGCGAGGGGGTGGGGGGTCAGCCGCCGGCCACCGCGGACATGATCATCACGGTGCTCCTCGGCTCCACGGCGATGTCCAGTGAGTCGAAGTGGCGGATGTTGTCCTCGCCGACATAGACGCTGATGAAGGGGAGGAACGCCCCGGAGCTGTCCGCCACGCGCGGGCGCAGCGACGGGTGGCGTTCGTAGACCTTGTCGATGACCTCCCGGAAGGTGCCGGCCGGCACCTGGAACCTGGTCTCGCCGTCGGCGAAGCGGGCGAGGGGGCTCGAGAGGACGACCTCTACTTCGGACACTGCGTACTCCTCACTCTGGTCCAGTGCTGTTGGCGGCGGGGGCGTCACGCCGAGAGCGTGCGTCCTTCCGCGTAGGCGAGCCCCGGGCAGACGACCCGTACGACGCAGAAGGGCTCGGACGGCTCGGAGAGCCGGACGGCGAGGGGGGCGTGGCCGGTGACGTCCACGAGCCGTCGCGTGACCGCCGCCAGTTCCTGTTCCATGTCGTCGTAGCCGTCCCCGTGGCCGCGCAGGGCGTCGTCGACGTGCACCCCCTCGGCGTGGGGGTGGAATCCGGGATCCGTACTGGCGTCCCGTGCGGTGTCCTGGTCCGAGGGGATGTCGTCACGGGTGGCGCTGATCTCCGTCAGCCGGGTCTGCACGGCTTCGGTGAGCGCACGGGACAGGGCGACGTCCGGGTCCATGTGGGTGCCGGCGCCGGCGCACACGATGGGGAAGAGGGGGGACCAGACGAACGCGGCGAACGTCGGAATGCCGAACCGGTTGGGAATGCAGGAGACCTCGAACTCGACGCCCGCGTCCGTCAGCCGTCCGGTGAGGGCGCGCAGGTGCTCGTCGCGGATCGTCGCCGGGTTCACCGGCAGGCGTCCGGCATCGGTGCGGGAGGGGTGGGCGGCCAGCACGTCGCGCTCGACCGCTTCGTAGAGGGCGTGCAGGCACGCCTCGGCGAAGGTGTTGCCTGAGGCGAGGCCGGTGCTGCTCGACTCGAGGACCCGGGGGCGCCAGAAGTGCTCTCCGCTGTACGAGAGCCGGACGAGGTCGAGCGGGACGGGTACGGAGCGGTCGTCGGCCAGTGAGCGCGCCCGGACCCAGGGCAGTTCGAGCTGCCGGATCCACTCGCCCCGCTCGCGGACGTTCAGGTCGGTCAGGTCGTAGGGGAGGTCGAGGTCCGCGGCCGCCGCGACGAAGGTCTCCAGCTCCGGCCGCTCGGCGTGCCACAGTTCCACGGACTCCATGACCGCGGAGAGTTTCGCCAGGATCGGTGTGGCTCCCTTGCCCTGGGAGACGGCGAGGGTCTCCGAGCCGGGCCGTACGGCGAGGAAGACGGGGATGCCGATGGTGTCGAGGCGGGTCACCTCGGCGACCCGGGTGATCCCGTAGTGGCGCAGCCGGGGTTCGAGCCGCGCCCAGGTGGTCTCGGGTGCCACCGCCCGGTGGGTGCCGGGCAGTCTGACTTTAGGCATGGCCGTGCTCTCCGCTCGTCTTCGCCGCCCGGGCGCCGGCCAGATAGCCGATGACGAAGGGGCGGAGCGCGCCGGTCGCGTGGGCCGGAGAGGGGAAGCCCCTGCGGCCGCACTCCGTGGCCAGCCCGCCGTCGGTGCCGACGCCCCAGATCCGCGCGAGCAGCGTCGCGCAGACGTCTTCCTTGATGTGCGCGAGGCTGCGCCCGGGGTGGGTGTCCAGGTGGTGTCGCGTCCGCTCCAGCCAGTCGGCGCCCCGGGCCCGGTCCCGTGCCGATTCCCCGCGCAGCAGCAGATCGGCCTCATGGGGGTCCGCGAGGTCGGGCAGCGGGCAGATGACGGCGGTGATGCGGCTCCTGAGCTCCGGGTCGTCGAGCCACTCGGCGGCCCGGGGCCCCAGGTGGCGCAGCACGTGCGCCCGGAAGCCGTCGGGCGAGCCGGAGGACGCCGGGCCGGAGGAGTGGTGGAGGAAGTCCCACCAGACGTCGGGGAAGCCGGGGTTGAAGATCTGCTGGTAGGCGAGCCGCTGGTGCAGGGACGACGCGGCCGTCGCGAACAGGTTGCGCCAGCGGCGGTGGTATTCGGTGCGCCAGTCCCGTTCGCCGCTCCCCGTCCGGGGGGTCGCCTCGCGGGGCAGGGCGTCGAGCTTCTCGGCGAGTGCGAAGGCCTCGAGGGCGTCGGCCCGCTTCTGGTCGAAGGCGTGGGGGTCGGCGCCGAGCCGTTCGCGGTACCAGTCGGCGAACGCGGTCTGGCCGCACTCCCGGGCGATGACCAGGACGCGTTCAACTGTACGCAGCGGGTAGTACTCGTGCTCGAGCCGGGCCATCATGGGCCGGGCCGCCTCCTGGCGCAGGATTCCGGCGTCACACGCGGCCTGGAAGGCGGTGTGGAGGTTGACCAGAGGAATGTTGATGCCGACGAGCGAGCCCGTCTCGCCGTGGGCGACGCTCACCGCGTCGTCCCCGTCGAAGACGCCGGTCCGGTACCAGTCGTAGACCCTGCCGACGCCTATCATGCCGAATTCATCGAGTTCGGCCGCACGCAGGGCGCCGATGCTGGCGGCCCCGAGCACCGTGATTCCCCGCGCCATGGCGTCGAGGATTTCTTTGTGCCGCACCGCCAGGCGGTGGTGGTAGATCCCGTCGACGACAACGACGACGTCTCCGGAAGCGATTTCGTCCGAGAAGAGGTCACCGTGCCCAACGGGCCCGTGCCGGACTAATTCCGGGTGCTTTTCCATGAGAAGAGGTTCGGGGCACGACGGCCCGACGAACACATGAACCGCCATGCCCTTCCCCTTTTTCATCGGCGTGCCGGCCGAACCCCGTGAGGTGGTTCAGTCAGCACAAACGCCTGATGACGGCGTCAGTTGCGGATCTCGGTGTCGGCGATGATCAGCGGCTTGTCCGCGAACAGACCCTCGAAGTCCCCGCCGGTAAGAGCCTCGAGCTCAGCGGTCGTCATGATGTCAGCCATGCTTTTCTCCCAATCGTCAATTGAGGGAAGTGCCAACGCCATTGTGGCGCCATCTGCACGCTACAACGAGGAATTATCACGCGTCCAGAGCGATTTCACTATGTCCGCTTTTCCGGGTTCTCGATCAACTGATTGCCCTTGCCCGGCCATCCCGAATGTCTTTTTGGCCGGGGTATTCCGGACCCGGTGAGGGCGAAGAGAGGAGGGGGGAGGCCGGCGGCCTCCCCCCTCCTCCCCGCTCCCGGCGCGTGCGTCAGGCATTGCCTCCGTCGGTCTCGCGCCGCAGGTGCCCGGCCCCGTCCAGGCTCTTGGTGCGGATCAGCTCGGTCACATGGCCGACGAACGCGTCCAGGGGCATGGGGGTCTCCTTGCCCGAGCGGTCGCGCACGGTCACGGCACGCTCCTCGGCCTCGCGCCGGCCGACCACGACGATCAGCGGGATCTTGCGGGTGACCGCCGTGCGGACCTTGGCGTTCAGGCGGCCGTCACCGGCGTCGACGTCGGCGCGGACGTCCGCGTCCAGGAGGAGGTCGCGGACCTCGTTCGCGTAGTCCGTCAGCTCGTCCACGATCGGGATGACGCGGACCTGCTCCGGCGCCATCCACACCGGGAACGCGCCGGCGAAGTGCTCGGTGAGGTACGCGGTGAAGCGCTCCTGGGAGCCCAGGGGGGCGCGGTGGATGACCACGACGGGCTTCTCGGTGCCGTCGGAGTCGTGGTAGGTCAGCCCGAAGCGCTGCGGGGTGTACAGATCGACCTGGTTGGTCGACGCGGCGAACTCCTTGCCCGTCACGGCGCGGATCATGAAGTCGACCTTCGGGCCGTAGTGCGCGGCGCCGCCCCTGTCGATCTCGAACGGGATGTCGGACTCCTCCATGGCCTCGCGCGTGATCCGCTCGGCCGTCTCCCACATCACCTCGTCGTCGTGGTACTTCTCCCGGTTCGCGGGGTCGCGCAGCGCGAGCACCATGTAGAAGTCCGTGATGCCGAGCGTGCGGTAGTAGTCCGCGTGCATCCGCATGACCTCGAGGAACTGGTCCTTGGCCTGCTCCTGGGTGCAGTAGATGTGCGCGTCGTTCTGGGTGAACCCGCGGGTGCGCATGGTCCCGTGCAGCTGGCCGCTGCGCTCGAAGCGGTAGACCGTGCCGTACTCGGCGATCTTGTAGGGAAGGTCGCGGTAGCTGTGCGGCCGCGCCTTGTACACCATGTGGTGGTGCGGGCAGTTCATCGGCTTGAGGTAGTACTTCTCGCCGTCGATCTCGATCGGCGCGTACAGGTCCTCGGCGTAGTACGGCAGGTGGCCCGAGAGGTAGTACAGGTCCTCCTGGGTGATGTGCGGAGTGACCACCCGCTGGTAGCCCAGCTTGCGTTCGGTGCGCCGGGCCCAGCCCTCGAGCTCGTCGCGGACGATCGTGCCGTTGGGCAGCCACAGCGGCAGGCCGCGGCCGATCTCCTTGCTGAACGCGAACATGTCCAGGTCCTCGCCGATGCGGCGGTGGTCGCGCTTGGCGGCCTCCTCCAGCGCCTTGAGGTGGGACTTGAGCGCGTCGCGGGTCGGCCACGCGGTGCCGTAGATGCGCTGCAGCTGGGGGTTCTTCTCGCTGCCGCGCCAGTACGCGGCCGCGCTGCGCATCAGCTTGAAGGCCGGGATCAGCCGGGTGGAGGGCAGGTGCGGGCCGCGGCACAGGTCGGACCAGCACACGTCGCCGGTCTTCGCGTCGACGTTGTCGTAGATCGTCAGGTCGCCGCTGCCGACCTCCATGACCTCGCTCGTGTCCACGTCGCCCTTGAGGTCGACCAGTTCGAGCTTGTACGGCTCGCGCGCGAGCTCGTCGCGGGCGGCGTCGAGCGAGGGGAACTCGCGGCGCCGGAAGCGCTGGCCGGACTTGATGATGTCCTTCATGCGCTGCTCGACGCGCTCGAGGTCCTCCGGCTGGAACGGGCGCTCGACGTCGAAGTCGTAGTAGAAGCCGTTCTCGATGGGCGGGCCGATGCCGAGCCTGGCCTCCGGCCATTCCTGCTGCACGGCCTGGGCCAGCACGTGGGCCGTGGAGTGCCGCAGCACGTCCAGCCCGTCCCGGCTGGACAACGCGACCGCCTCGACCTCGACTTCGGCGTCCGGGGCCCAGTCCAGGTCGCGCAGCGTGCCCTCGGGGTCCCGCACCACCACGATGGCGTTCGGCCCGTTCATCGGCAGCTTGGCAGCGGCCACGGCGTCGGCGCACGTCGTCCCGGCCGGGACCACTACCGTGCGTTTGGTCTCTTCGGCAGGACGGGATGCAGACACGGCAATCTCTCCTCATGAGTCAGCGCCGCCCGGCGACGCTGGGTACGGAACCGCAATGATCACGCAAGTGTAGTGGCGGCCCCTGACGCCGATTCACCAGATGGCGGGGCCAGTTCACCCATCAGGAGCTCGACGCGTTCGAGTGCCCGGCCGGCTTCCGCGTCCGGCGAACCGACCTCGGGATCGAAGTTCGGATCGAGGAAGACCTCGGTCAGTCCGGTGCCCGCGAGCACCTCGAGATCGTCCCTGATCTTGTCGACGGGGCCGGTCAGCGCGGGCTGGTCCGCGCCCGCCGACGGACGCAACCGGACCGGGGCGCGGCAGACGAACCGCAGCGCCCCCGGATCCCGTCCGGCCTCCTCGGCGGCCTCGCGCACCGCGGCGATGGCGTCGCGGATGGCCGCCGGGGCGGCCTTGCTGCTGGCCACCCAGCCGTCGCAGAGCCGTCCGGCGCGGCGCAGCGCCGCGGGAGACGCGCCGCCCAACAGGACCGGGGGGTGCGGCGACTGGGCCGGCTTGGGCTCGAACCGGGCGGCCGGCACGTGGTAGTACGGGCCGTCGTGCCGGACGAGTTCGTCGGTCCACAGGGTCTTCAGGCAGGTGACGAAGTCGTCGGCGCGCCGGCCCAGGTCCTTCCCGGTCACGCCGGCGGCGGCGTACTCCTCGGGTGCCCAGCCGTTGCCCAGCCCGACGTCGAGCCGGCCGCCGGACAGCAGGTCGAGCGTGGCGAGTTGCTTGGCCAGGACGGCGGGTGTGTGCAGCGGCATGATGAGCACGGCGACGCCGAGCCGGATCCGGGTGGTGTGCGCGGCCAGGAAGGACAGCGTGACCAGCGGGTCGTGGACGGCGCGGTTGGCCTCGCCCCAGGAGCGGTCGGGGGCTCCGAGCAGCCGCTGGTAGGTCCACAGCGAGGCGTAGCCCAGCTGTTCGGCCAGCCGGGCGACGTGGACGAGGTTGGCGGGGGTGGCCCAGGCGCCCGAGACGGGCGCGGCGAATCCGGTCTTCACTTCATGCTCCCGCGAGACAGCCGTGGAGGAGGTCGAGGTCGCGCAGCGTCGTCAGGAACGCCGCGTCCTTCTGCAGCCAGTGGTGCTTGATCTGGGCTCCGGCGGCCCCGTCGCGGAACCGCCGCTCGGCGACGGTGCGGAACGCGCCCGGCAGCAGGGGCAGGACGCGCAGCGGGCGCAGGCGGCCGCCCCGGCGCTTGTCCGCGTACTCGACGTTGACCTCCTGGAGCGCGTCGTCGATGCGGCGGGCGGTCTCCCTCAGGTCGAGGGCGTCGTGCCCGTCCGTCCATTCGACGGCGATCAGGTAGTGCGGCGGGGTGCCCCAGACGGGGATGCCGGTGAAGTCGGGGTGGGTGGCCCGCCGGCAGCCCAGCACGCGGGTCACCGCGGCGTGGACGTCGGACTCGGTGACCTTCTCGCCGGTGAACGAGCTCTGGAAGCCGGCCCTCCCCAGGAACTCCAGCCGGGGCGTGGCGCCGATCCTGTCCACCACCCGGTAGACGTCCCCGACGTCGTAGCGGTAGAGGCCGTTGGCCTGGCTCATGACCAGACGGTAGTCGGCGCCGGGTTCCAGCGCGTCGTAGCCGAGGGTGGGGGTGTCCGCGGGCAGCGGCTTGCCGTCGTCGAGGTCCTGCCACGGCACGAACTCGAAGTGCCCCTGGTTGACGGCGAGCGGGCCCGCCGACGGGTGGTCGTCGACGGGCAGCGTGACGATGCCCTCGGTGCCGGTGGTGCTGAAGGGCAGGGTCGCCACGCCGGGCGCGAGCTGGGACAGCCACGGCCGGTAGAGCGCGGCGGAGGCGGAGTTCCAGGAGACCATCAGGCGCAGGGTGGGCCACAGGTCGGTGAGCAGCGGGCGCCCGCCGGCCCAGTCGAAGACCGTCGCCAGCCTGCGGGCCAGCGCGGGGTCGGCGGCCCTGACCCGGTCGCGGCCGTCGTGCAGGTCGCGCACCAGGCGTCCGGCGTTCTCCCGCAGCGTCTCGGCCAGCAGGACGATCTTCGAGGGGTTCACCGAGACGATCAGCTGGAGTTCGCGTCCGGCCAGCCGCAGGAGCTTGTTGTACAGCAGGTCCACCAGCGTGGGGGCGTCGGGGTCGCGGGCGAACCAGTCCGCCGCACGCCACGGCGGGTTCCAGTCGTCCGGGTCCTCGGACAGGGGGCGCTCGCTGATGCCGTAGACGGAGAAGCCCTGCCGCCGGTGGCGTACGGGGCCGGGTTCCCAGGACAGGTCGAGGACCTCCTCTCCCCCGAGCCGTTCGGTGCCCAGCTGCTCGAAGTACAGGCCCCACTGGGCGTAGAGCGCGGGCCCCCGGTAGGTGCGGCGCCAGTGGTGGGTGGTGGGGACGAACTTGGCGCGCCCCGTGGTGCCGGAGGTCCGCAGGAAGGCGTAGGGGTCGTCGGCGGTCAGCACCCGGGGTTCCCCGGCGAGCTGGCGGTCCACGTAGGCGGCGAGCCCGTCGTAGGTGCGGATGGGCACCGCGTCCTTCCATTCCCGGGGCGTGCGGACCCGGGCGAGGCCGTGTTCGCGGCCGAAGGCGGTCTCCCGCGCCCCGGTCAGGATGTCGTCGAAGACCCGGTCGGCCGCTTCGTCGGGCTGCGCGCAGATCTTGCGCTGCAGCGTCAGCGCGTCATGTGTCCTCGCGAGAAAACACTGGTGTGATGCGGTCTTCTCCTCAGAAGCCAAGGCTCTCTCCCCCTAGGGTCGCGCCGAAGCACGGTTGAGTTCACTCCACACGGACGACGACCTTTCCGAACGCCCGTCGCTCCTCGATTTCGGCGACCGCCTCGGGGGCCCGGGACAGCGGGAACCGCGCGTGCACCACCGGCTCCAGGGCGTCGGTGACGACCAGGTCGAGGAGCGTGTGGAGGTCCTCGCGCCGCCAGGCGTTGGAGCCGAGGATGTCCAGCTGGCGCGACCAGACGTAGCGCAGGTCGGTGGTGGCCTCGTACCCGGTGGTCGCGCCGCAGGTGACGATGCGGCCGCCGCGGCGCGCGCAGCGCAGCGAGAGGGGCCAGGTCTCCTTGCCCTGGTAGTCGACGACCACGTCGGCGCCGCCGTCGGTGAGTTCGCGGACCCTGCCGCGTACGTCCTCGGTGGCGACGTCGATCGTCGCGGCCACGCCCAGGGCACGCAGCCGGGCGAGCTTCTCCGGCGACCGGGAGCAGGCGATCACCCGGGCGCCCGCCCGCAGGGCGAGCTGGGCGCAGGCCACGCCGACCCCGCCGGTGGCACCGAACAGCAGCAACGTTTCACCGGGTTGGAGGCGCGCTCGGGTGAACAGCATGCGCTGTGCGGTGCCGTAGGCGATGGGCAGCGCCGCGTACCGGGCCGGGTCGGTGTCGTCGGCGGGCAGCGGGAGGGCGTTGCCGGCGGGCGCCACGACGTGCTCGGCGAGCCCGCCCCAGTGGTGCTCGCCGAGGATGCCCCGTCCGATCATCGGATCGAGCAGCACGCGGCGGCCCAGGAGCCGCTCCCCCGCCTCGTCGGTGGCCTGTTCGACGACGCCGACGACGTCGCCGCCGGACACGTGCGGCAGTTCCAGTCGCACACCCGGCAGTCCGTTGCGCACATGGATGTCGAGGTGGTTGAGCGCGCAGGCCTCGACCCGCACGCCGATCCACCCCCGGGCCGGCACCGGCCGCTCGACCTCGTCGAGTTCGAGCCGCTCGGGGCCGCCCCAGGCGCGGATGACCGCCGCCCGCATCAGCCGTGTCACTCCCCTGTCACCTCGCGGATGGCCCGGAACAGCGTGCCGGTGAGGAGGCGCAGGTCGTCGTGGCTCATCGACGGCGAGGGCAGCATCGTGATCACGTCGCCGGGGACGGCGTTGACCAGGACGCCGTTGTCCCGGGCCAGGGTGCACACGCGCTCGACGATCCGGTCCTGGGGCGGGAAGGGGGTGCGGGTCTCGCGGTCGGCCACGAGCTCGACACCGGCGATGAGCCCGAGCTGGCGGACGTCGCCGACGTGGCTGAGCCCGCGGAACGGCTCGAGCTCGGCGGTGAGGACGTCGGCCAGCGCCCGTGCGCGGCCCAGGACGTCCTCCTTCTCGTACAGGTCGAGGCTGGCCAGGGCGACCGCCGCCCCGAGCGCGTAGCCGGAGTAGGTGCTGCCGCTGAGGAACGCCCCGCCGCGGAAGGCGTCGAAGATCTCCTCGGTGGCCAGGGTGGCGGACAGCGGGAGGTATCCGCCGGTCAGCGCCTTGCCCACGGTCAGCAGGTCGGGGGTGACGCCCTCGGCCTCGCAGGAGAACGTGGTGCCGGTGCGGCCCCAGCCGGTGAGGACCTCGTCGGCGATGAGCAGCACGCCGTGCCTGCGGGCGATCTCCGCGACCTTGGCCAGGTGGCCCTCCGGAGCGGTGATCACGCCGGCCAGGGCCTGCACGCGGGGCTCCACGATGACGGCGGCGATCTTTCCCTTCTCGCGGACGAGGATCTCCTCCAGCGAGTCCGTGCAGTCGAGCTCGCAGCCCCCGCCCGACTTGCCGACGGGACACCGGTAGCAGTCGGGCTGGGCGAAGGAGAGGGAGGGGTAGAGCAGCGGCTCGTAGGTCTTGCGGATCATGTCGACCTGGTCGTTGTTCACGCCGCGCAGGCTGATCGTGCCCAACGTCTCGCCGTGGTACCCGTTGGCCATGGACACGAAGGTCGAGCGCTCCGGCTCGCCCTTGGCGACCCAGTACGCGTACGCGGCCTTCAGCGCCGTCTCCACCGCGGTGGAACCGGACTCGGCGAAGAAGACCCGTTGCAGTCCGGGCGGGGCCATGTCCGCCAGCCGGGCGGCCAGTTCCACGGCGGCCGGGTGCGAGACGCGGTACAGCGTGGTCTCGCCGGCCTTGCGGGCCTGGGCCACCAGGGCCTCGACCAGCTCGGGGCGGCCGTGGCCGTGGAGGTTCATGCCCATCGACGAGCGTCCGTCGAGGTAGCGCCTGCCCTCCGGGTCGATCAGCCAGCATCCGTCGGCGCGTTCGACGACGAGCTGGTCATTGGCCATCCAGTCGTCCATCGGCGTCCAGGGGTACCACATGTGCTCGCGGTCGAGCCTGCGCAGCCGGTCGACGTCCGTCTTCTCCACTGGGAGTCCTCCGTTGATGGTGTGTTCAGCGATCCGGGGGG
>NZ_BNBL01000011.1:208754-272036 GCF_014655595.1 Streptomyces griseocarneus
CCAGCACCGCGTGCTGCATCAGCTTCAGCCCCTCCGCGGCGATCGCGTCGGCGACCAGGCCCCGGCCGCGGGCCGCGACGCGGCCGGCGAGCCAGCCCTCCCCGGCTGCTACCAGGTGACGCGGAGCTGGCGCGGCCCGTAGGAGAGGGCGTCCCCGCGGAAGGGGATGTCCTCCTTGGCGATGTCCAGCCGCAGGCCGGGGATGCGCTCGGCCACCGCCCGCAGCGCCACCTCCAGCTGCACCCGGACCAGGTGCTTGCCCAGGCACTGGTGCGGCCCGTGACTGAAGGAGAGGTGGTTGCCCGCGGGGCGGTGGATGTCGAGCACGTGCGGGTCGGAGTACACCTTCGGGTCGCGGTTGCTGGTGTCCAGCAGCACGATCACCGCGTCCCCCTCCTTGATCGTCTGGCCCTCGATCTCGATGTCCGCGGCGGCGACGCGCTTGGTGGCCCGGGCGATGGTGTAGTAGCGCAGCATCTCGTCGATCGCCCCCGGCCAGAGGCTGGGGTCGGCGCGCAGCTCCTCGGCGACGTGCGGGAACTCGGCGAGCGCGAGCACCCCGAGACCGAGCATGTTCGCCGACGGCTCGTGGCCGGCGACCAGCAGGAACAGCGCGTTGTCCACCAGGTCGGAGGCGCTGAGCTCGATGTCGCCGGACGCCTGCGCCTTGAGGATCAGCCGGCTGAGCAGGTCGTCGCCGGGGTTCTCCGTCCGCTCCCGCATGAGGCGCTCGACGTAGCCGCGCAGCTCGATGACGGCCTCGAGGTTCTCCTCGCCCCGGTCCATCTCGATGATCTGCTCGGTGCGCTTCTGGAAGTACTGGCAGTCCTCCTCGGGGATGTCCAGCACCTTGCAGATGGTCTTCGTGGCGACGGGGAAGGCGAACGCCTCCACCATCTCGGCGCCCGGGCCCTTGCGGACGATCTCGTCCACGATCTCGCCGAAGATCTCCTCGAAGAACGGGCGGACCTCCTCGGCGTGCCGGGGCGTGAAGTCCTCGGCCACCATGCGGCGGGCGATGTCGTGCTCCGGCGAGTCCATGTTGAACAGGTGACGGCTGAACTGGCCGCGCTGCTTCTGCAGGGTCTCGCGCTGCGAGAACGACGGGGTCTTCGCGGGGTTGTTGCTGATGCGGCGGTCGGCGAGCAGGCCGCGCACCGCCTCATGGCTGGCCGCGAGCCAGGCCGCCCGGCCGTCCTCCATGGTGAACGGGCACACGCCCCCTTCCTTCAGCAGATCCAGGTGCTCGACCGGAGGGGTGTCCGGCACGGTACGGCGAACGGGGAAAGAAGGCATTGCCAGCTCCATTTCAAGGACTTGCGAATGGGTGGTGCTCGGGTGGTGCTCCTGAGACCTCGGGTCAGCGCACGGCGGGGCCGCCGTGGTCTCCAGGGGGTCGGTGAACGGCCGTGACCAGCCAGTCGTGCACGACGTCGGCGGTCCGGGGCGCGTGGTGTTCCATCATGGTGAAGTGGTCGCCGGGCACGTCCGTTCCGGTGTGCGGCAGCGTCCAGCGGGCCTGCCACCGCCCGTCGGAGGGCATGCCGGACATCGGGTCGCCGGCGCGTACGTGCAGCACGGGTACGTCGACGGGAGACGGCGTCCAGTCGAAGCCGAAGTAGCGGCCCATCGCGGTCAGCCACGCCTCGCCCAGCGCCTCGCCGGTCCGTCCGTCGCGCTCCCGCTGGCCCTGCTCCATGGCCGCCTGGATGCGGGTCATCACGTCGCCCTGCTCGGGCGCGTAGGTGTCGACCAGCACGACGGCGGCGGGCGGCCGTCCCAGGGCGGCGAGATGGGCGGCGAGGGCGTGCGCGGCCAGGCCGCCCGCGGAGTAGCCGAGCAGCACGACCTCGTCCCGCCCCTCCAGGGCCCGCGCGTGGGTGGCGAGCAGGACGTCCAGGGTGGCGGGAACCGGCTGCCCCGTCACGAAGCCCGGCTCGCGCAGCACGAACACGTCGCGCCTGCCGCGCAGGGCCGCGCCGAACGGGACGAACTTGTGCGGGTCGGCCTTGCCCAGGTGCGACGGGATGCAGAACACGGGGGTGTCCGTTCCGCCGGAGGTCAGCCGCAACGGCGGCAGGTCCAGCTCGGCCGGATCGTCGTACGACGCCCGGAAGCCGGAGGCCGTCGTCAGCAGGTCGATGAACTCCAGCCGCCTGCCGTGCCGGTCCGCTTCCTGCCACAGCTCGCCGAGGCTCCCCGTGGTGTCCGGTGCGCCCGGGCCGCCGGCGCCGATCCTCTCCCGCAGGTGCTCGGCGAGGCCGGCGGGCGTGCGGTGTTCGAGCGTGAGCGAGGCGGGGAGCGCCAGGCCGGTGCGGGAGACGAGCCGGTTGCGCAGCTCGATCGAGGTCAGCGAGTCGAAGCCGAGCGCGAGGAACTCGTGGCCGGGGTCGATCCGCGCCGGGTCGTCGTAGCGCAGCACGGCGGCGATCTCCGTGCGGACGGCCTCCAGCAGCACGCGCGACTGTTCCTCGGCGGTACGCCCTTCCAGGCTCCGCAGCGCGTCCGGCTGCTCGTCCCGGGCGGGCGGGGCGGCCGGACGCGCCTCGGGGAGGCCGTCGAGCAGGCGGTGCCCGGCCCCACCGGCCAGGCGCCCCCAGTCCACGTCGGCCACCACCACCGGCCCGTGCGCCCGGCCCAGGGCCCGCACGGCGTCCTCCGGTGCCAGCGGGGCCAGGCCGCTGCGGCGCAGCCGGTCCTCGACGACCTGGGTGCCGGCCATCCCGTCGCCCGCCCACGGCCCCCAGGCCAGGGAGGCGGCGGGCAGGCCCTCGGCCGTGCGGTGGGCCGCCAGGGCGTCGAGGTAGGCGTTGGCGGCGGCGTAGTGGGCCTGGCCCGCGCCGCCGAGGACACCGGCCAGGGAGGAGAACAGCACGAACGCGTCGAGGTCCCTGTCGCGGGTGAGCTCGTGCAGGTGCTTCGCACCGAGCAGCTTGGGCCGCAGCACCCGGTCGACCTGTCCGGGAGTGAGCGAGGCGATCACGCCGTCGTCGAGGACGGCGGCCGTGTGCACCACCGCGTTCGGCCGGTACGTGTCGAGCAACTCCCGGACCGCTTCGCGGTCGGTGACGTCGCACCGGGCGACCGTCGCCTTCACCCCGGCGGCGATCAGCTCGGCGTGCAGCGCCCCGGCCCCGGGGCCGTCCGGACCCCGTCGCCCGGCCAGCACCACGTGCTCGGCGCCCTGGTCCGCCAGCCAGCGCGCGACGTGCGCGGCCAGCGCGCCCGTACCACCGGTGACCACAACGGTGCCCCTGGGCGACCAGCGTTCGGCGGCGGGACGCGTACGGACCAGGCGCCTGGCGAACACGCCCGCCGGACGGATGGCGACCTCCTGCTCGTCGCGGGCGAGCAGAAGGGCACACAGGCGGCTGCCGGTGCGGTCGGTGAGCTCGGCGGGCAGGTCGATCCGCACGGCGCCGAGTTCCGGATGCTCCGCCGCGGCCGCCCGGCCCAGACCCCACAGCGTGGCCCGTTCCGGGTGCGTCACCGGATCCGAGTCGCCGACGGCCACGGCACCACTGGTGAGCACCCACAGGGGAACCCCGGAGTCCTCGGCCACCAGGTCCTGGACGACGCGCAGCGTCGCCTTCAGGCCGCCGTCGGCGTCGGAACCGAGACCCAGCAGGGAGACCACTCCGGCCAGGCCGGCGCCGTGCGGGGGCCCGGCCTCGCCGGCGCCGATCACGGTGGCACCGTGCCCGGCCAACGCGGCCTCGACGGCGTCGGCGAGAGGGCACTCCCCCGCCGGCCGGATCACCAGCCAGCTCCCCGACAGCACGGGCGCCGCCGCGCCCTCGTCCACCGGCATCCAGTCGATCCGGTAGGTCCAGTCGTCCAGCGGCGTGCCCGGCGTGGTCCCGGCGGGGGCCGGGGTGGAGGCCGGGGTGGAACGCCGCATCCAGTAGTGCTGGCGCTGGAAGGCATAGGTGGGGAGGTCGACCGTGCGGGCGTGGGGGAAGAGGGGGGCCCAGTCGACGGTGTGTCCGTTGACGTGGACGGTGGACAGGGCGGTCAGGACGGTGGACACCTCGTCGTGGCCGGGACGCAACGTGGCTGTCGCGGCGACGCGTTCGGTGTCGGCGCAGTGGGCGACCATCGAGGTGAGGGTGCCTGCCGGGCCGAGCTCCAGCCAGGTTGTGACGCCCGCGTCGAGGAGGGTACGGACGCCGTCGGCGAAGAGGACGGGCTCGCGGACCTGGCGCACCCAGTAGCCGGGCGAGCACCACTCCTGCGGGTCCACCCAGGTGCCGGTGACGTTGGAGACCGCCGACAACGTCGGCTTGTGGAACTCCACCGTCTCCAGGACGCTGCGGAACGCCACCAGCATCGGCTCCATCAACGGCGAGTGGAAAGCGTGCGAGACCGTAAGGCGCCGCGCGCGACCGCCCCGCGCCTTGACCGCGGCAACCGCCCGGTCGACGGCCGCCTCGGTGCCGGAAACGACCAGCTGGCCCGGCGCGTTCACCGAGGCGACCACCAGGTCATCGCCCAGCAGATCAGTGATCTCACCGAGGTGGGTCTCCACCGCGGCCATCGCGCCGCCGGCCGGCAGTGCCTGCATCAACCGGCCCCGCGCGGCCACCACACGACACGCATCCTCGAGCGACCAGACACCCGCCACATACGCGGCCGACAGCTCGCCGATGGAATGCCCGACGAGGTAACCAGGCTTCACGCCCCAGGACGCGAGCAGCCGGAAGAGCGATACCTCAAGCGCGAACAACCCCGCCTGAGCCCACACGGTCCGGTCCAACGCCTCCGCATCGGAACCGAATACGACATCGCGCAGACCCGGGTCCACAGACGCGCAGACCTCGTCGAACGCCTCGGCGAACACCGGGAACCGCTCGTACAACTCCCGGCCCATGCCGAGCCGCTGACTCCCCTGACCGGTGAACACGAACGCCAGACCACCCGCGGCAACCGAACCCGTCACCGCATTCGCCGCCGAACGTCCCTCCGCCACAGCGGAAAGACCCTCGACGAACTCCTCACGCCCCGAGCCGAACACCACCGCACGACGCTCGAACGCACTCCGCGTCGCGGCCAACGACCAGCCCACGTCCGCCGGGCTCGCGTCGGGCCGGCCGGACACGAATGAAGCCAGCCGCCCCGCCTGCTCCCGCAACGCATCCTCGGTACGCCCCGACACCACCCACGGCACCACGCCCGCATCAGGCTCCCCCGCAGGCGGCTCGATCGCCGGGGCCTCCTCGATGATCACGTGCGCGTTGGTGCCGCTGATGCCGAACGACGACACCCCCGCCCGCCGCGGACGGCCCTCCACGGCCGGCCAGTCCCGCGCCTCCGTCAGCAGCCGCACCGCACCCGACGACCAGTCCACCTCCGGCGACGGCTCGTCCACGTGCAGCGTCCTCGGCAGCACACCGGCCCGCATCGCCATGACCATCTTGATCACACCGGCGACGCCCGCGGCCGCCTGTGTGTGGCCGATGTTCGACTTCACGGATCCCAGCCACAGTGGGTGGTCCGGTGACCGGTCCTGGCCGTAGACGCCCAGCAGGGCCTGCGCTTCGATCGGGTCGCCCAGGGACGTACCGGTGCCGTGTGCCTCGACGGCGTCCACGTCGGAGGGCGTCAGCCGGGCATTGGCCAGCGCCGCGCGGATGACGCGCTGCTGCGACGGGCCGTTCGGCGCCGTCAGACCGTTCGACGCGCCGTCCTGGTTGACCGCCGAGCCCCGGACCACGGCCAGTACGTGGTGGCCGTTGCGGCGGGCGTCCGACAACCGTTCCAGTACCAGCACGCCGACGCCCTCGGCGAAGCCCGCGCCGTCCGCCGTGGACGAGAACGCCTTCGCACGGCCGTCCGTGGCCAGTCCGCGCTGGTGGGAGAACGCGGTGAACACGGTGGGCGTCGCCATGACGGTGGCGCCGCCGACCAGTGCCAGTTCGCACTCGCCCGACCGCAGCGCCTGCGCGGCGGTGTGCAGGCTCACCAGCGACGACGAACATGCCGTGTCCACGGTGACCGCCGGGCCTTCCAGGCCCAGCACGTAGGACACCCTGCCGGACATGACGCTCGCCGAGCACGCGGTGGCCAGGTAGTTGGCGTACTCGCCGCCCGATCCGGCGAACAGCGAGAAGTAGTCCTGGCCGATCGTGCCGAAGTAGACGCCGGTCCGGCTGCCCCGCAGCGTGCGGGGGTCGATCCTGGCCCGCTCGATGGCCTCCCACGAGCACTCCAGCAGCAACCGCTGTTGCGGGTCCATCGCCAGCGCCTCACGCGGCGAGATCCCGAAGAACCCCGCGTCGAACTCGCCCGCGTCGTAGAGGAAACCGCCCTCCCGTACGTACGACTGGTTCTCGTCGAATGCGGTGTCCGCCTTCCAGCCCCGGTCGGTGGGGAGCGGTGCCAGGGCGTCCACGCCGTCGTCGAGCAGTTCCCAGAACCGTTCCGGCGAGCGGGCTCCGCCGGGAAGCCGGCAGCTCATGCCGACGATCGCCAGCGGCTCGGCGTCCTTGCGCTCGGCCTCGCGCAGCCGCTGCCTGGTGCTGTGCAGGTCCGTGACGGCCTTTTTCAGGTATTCACGGAGCTTGGTCTCGGTGGCCCCGGCCGTCATCAGGACTCCTCCATCTCGCTGTCGACCAGCGCGAAGAGGTCTTCGTCGGTGGCGGCCGACAGGTCGTACCCGGTCACCCGGTCCCGGGCGGCCGTCGCCTCGCGCCACTCGGCGAGCAGCGCTTCGAGCTGGATCGTGACGTCGTCGACGCCCTCGGCGTCCGGCGCGAGCGCCCGTAGGTCCCCGCGCAGGCGGCTGACCGCGGCCAGCACCGGTTCCGTGGGGGACGCCGCGTCGGTGGCCAGCTGCCCGCCGAGGTACGTCGCCAGCGCCTGCGGTGTCGGGTGGTCGAACACCAGGGTCGCGGGCAGCCGCAGCCCGGTGAGGGAGGAGAACCTGTTGCGCAGTTCCACCGCGGTCAGCGAGTCGAAGCCCAGTTCCCGGAACGGACGGTCGGTGGAGATCGCGTCGGACGTGCCGTGGCCGAGCACCGCGGCCGCGTGGTCGCGCACCAGGCCGAGCAGCACCTCGGCGCGTTCGGCCGCGGACAGCGAGGCGAGCTGCTGCTCGAGGCCGGAGTTCTGCACGGCGGCGGTCACCGTGCGCCGGGCCGAGGAGCGCACGAGCTTGCGGAACATCGCGGGCACCTCCCCGCCGCGGCCGCGCAGCCTGGCGACGTCCAGGTGCATGGGCAGCAGCAGCGCCTCGCCGGCGTCGCGGGCGGCGTCGAACAGTGCCAGTCCGTCCTGTTCGGACATCTCGGCGACGCCGTTGCGGGCGATCCTGGCCAGCTCCGTGGAGCCGAGCTGTCCGGTCATGGTGCTGCGGTCGGTCCACAGTCCCCAGGCCAGCGACTGTCCGGCGAGGCCGGTGGTGCGCCGGTGTTCGGCCAGGGCGTCGAGGAAGGCGTTGGCCGCCGCGTAGTTGGACTGACCGGCTCCGCCGAGTACGCCGCTGGCCGAGGAGAAGAGCACGAAGTCGGTCAGCGGGGCGTTGCCGACCAGCCGGTGCAGGTTCCACGCCGCGTCGACCTTCGGGCGCATCACGGTGTCGAGGCGCTCGGGGGTCTGCTTGTCGATCACGCCGTCGTCCAGCACGCCCGCCGAGTGGACCACCGCGACCAGCGGGTGCCGGTCGTCGACGGTGCTCACCACGCGCTCCAGCGCGGCGGCGTCGGCCACGTCGCAGGAGGCCCAGGTGACGGTGGCGCCGAGTCCGGTCAGCTCGCGGACCAGTTCGGTCCGCTCGGGGCCGCGGCTGAGCAGCAGCAGCCGCGTCGCGCCGTGCTCGGTGACCAGGTGCCGGGCGACGAAGCCGCCCAGCGTGCCGGAGGCGCCGGTCACCATCACCGTGCCGTCCGTCCTGAGGGGGCGGGGAACGGTCAGGACGATCTTGCCGACGTGCTTGGCCTGGCTGATGTGGCGGAACGCCTCCGGCGCCCGGCGCACGTCCCACTGGGTGATCGGCAGCAGCCGGAACTCCCCGGCCTCGAACAGCCGGACGATCTCGGCGAGCATCTCCCCGGTCCGCTGCGGGCCCGCCTCGACGAGGTCGAAGGCGCGGTAGGTGACGCCGGGGTGGGCCTCGGCCACCTCCTCGGGCCGGCGGATGTCGGTCTTGCCCATGTCGACGAACCGGCCGCCGCCGGGCATCAGCCGCAGCGAGGCGTCGACGAACTCCCTGGCCAGCGAGTTCAGTACGAGGTCGACGCCGCGACCGCCGGTGGCGTCCAGGAATCGCTTCTCGAAGTCGAGCGTGCGGGAGGAGGACAGGTGCGCGTCGTCGAGCCCCAGTTCGCGCAGCGTGCCCCACTTCCGGGGGCTGGCGGTGCCGAAGACCTCCGCGCCCAGGTGCCGGGCGATCTGCACGGCGGCCATGCCGACGCCGCCGGCGGCGGCGTGGATCAGCACGCGGTCGCCCTTGCCGACGCCGCCGAGGTCGCACAGGCCGTAGTAGGCGGTGAGGAACGCCGCGGGCACCGATGCGGCCTGGGCGAAGGTCCAGTCGGCCGGGATGCGCGCCAGGTAGCGGTGGTCGGTCACCGCCAGCGGTCCGAAGCCCGCGGAGAGGATGCCCATCACCCGGTCCCCCGGGGACAGGTCCGGCACGGCGCTGCCGACTTCGACGACCACGCCGGCGGCCTCGCGGCCCAGCGTCAGGTCGTCGTCGACCATGCCCAGCGCGGCCACCACGTCGTGGAAGTTCAGGCCGCCGGCGTGCACCGCGACGCGGACCTCGTTGTCCGCCAGGGGCTTCTGGGCGTGCGGGTAGACGCCCAGGGTGAGGTTGTCGAAGGTGCCCGGTTCGGTGATCTCCAGCCGCCAGGCGTCCGCTCCGGCGGGCGGTACGAGGTCGGGGGGCGTGGCCCGCACCAGCCGGGCGGCCGTCGCCTTGCCCGCCCGGATCATGATCCGGGGTTCGTCGGAGAGGACCGCGTCGGCCAGGGCCGCCGACGAGTCGGGGTGGCCGTCGACGTCGACGAGGGTGATGCGCCCGGGGTTCTCGGTCTGCGCGGAGCGGACCAGGCCCCAGACGGGGCTGTGGACCAGGTCGCGCGGCAGGGCGTCGCGCGTGACGACGACCAGGCGGGAGTCGCCGAGCCGCTCGTCGGCGAGCCACTCCTGGAGCACGCCCAGGACGTGCCCGGTGACGGCCCGGACCGCCGCGGGAAGGTCCTCGTCGTGCGGTGCCGGTGCCACGCACGGCAGCACCAGGATCTCGGGGGTGTCCTCGACGGAGACCGGGCCGGTGGCGGTGTCCACCGTCCAGCCCGCCGTGCGCAGGGCGTCGGCGAGGCCGAGCCGGTCGTCCCCGAGGATCACGCCGTGTGCGGCGGAGGCCGCCCCGACGACGGGGACGGCTTCGTCCCACGTCACCTTGAACAGCGATTCCGGTCGCTTGGCCGACAGCTGGTCGGCGCTGACCGGCCGGGTGGCGAGCGAGCCGAGGGTGAACACCGGGAGTCCGGTGGCGTCCCAGGCCTGCCAGGACATTCCCTGTCCGTCGGCGGCCGGGCCGACCCGCACCCGCAGGGACCTGGCTCCGGTGGCGAACAGGCGCACGTCGGCGAAGGAGAACGGCAGCCGGGTCTCGCCGGCGCCGAGGTTGCCGACGGCGGCGGTGTGCAGTGCGGCGTCGAACAGGCCGGGGTGGATGCCGAAGCCCTCCACGTCGACGTCCTCGGCCAGCTCGACCTCGGCGAACAGGTCGTCGCCCGCCTTCCAGACCCTGCGGACGCCCTGGAACACCGTTCCGTAGCGGTATCCCGCGTCGTCGAGCCGTTCGTAGAACCCGTCCGACTCCACCGGGGTCGCCCCGGCGGGCGGCCACACCGCCACGCTCTGCGGCTGCTGCGGCCCCTCGGCCGTCAGGAAGCCCTCGGCGTGCGTCACCCACGCCTCCTCCGCGCCCCGCGAGTGCACGGACACCGACCGGCGGCCGTCCTCGCCGATGTCGGCGACGACCACCCGGATGTGCACCGGCTCCTCCGACTCGTCGAGCACCAGGGGTGCCTGCAGCGTCAGTTCCTCGACGCAGCCGAATCCGACCTGGTGGCCCGCGTGCAGGGCCTGCTCGACCCACACCACGCCCGGCACCAGCACCGACCCGAGCACCTGGTGGTCGGCCAGCCACGGGTGGGCCGACAGCGACAGCCTGCCGGTCCACGCCCACTGCCCGCCGGGCAGTTCCACCGCCGCGGGCAGCAGTTCGTGCCCGGCCTCCACCAGCCCGACCGCGCCGACGTCACCGGCCCGGGCGCGCGGCGGCTCCAGCCACAGGCGCTCCCGCTGGAAGGCGTACGTCGGCAGGTCCACGCGCCGGCCGCCGGTCAGCAGGGCCGGCCAGTCGACGGGCAGACCGCGCGTCCAGGCCTCACCGGCGGAGGTGAGCATCCTGGCCAGGTCGCCCTCGTCGCGGCGCAGGGTGTGGAGCACGACGGCCCGCGCGCCCGCCTCGTGCACGGTCTCCTCGATGCCTACGGTGAGGACGGGGTGGGGGCTGGACTCGAGGAACACCGTGTGGCCCTGGCCCAGCAGGTACTCGACGCCGGCCCGGAACTCCACGGTCTGCCGCAGGTTGCGGTACCAGTACTCCGCGTCCATCCCGGCTGTGTCGATCCGCTCGCCGGTCACGGTCGACACGAACGGGATGTCCGACGTCCGGGGGGAGATGCCGGCCAGAACCTCCAGCAGCTCGTCGTGGATCAGCTCCACCTGCGCGGAGTGCGAGGCGTAGTCCACCTCGATGCGGCGGGCCCGGATCCCCGTGGCCTCGCAGGAGGCGAGCAGGCCTTCGAGTCCGGCGACGTCGCCGGAGACGACGGTGGACGAGGCGCCGTTGACCGCCGCCACCGACACTCCGGGGTAGTCGGCCAGCAGCGGCACGACCTGGTCGCGGGGCAGCGCGACCGAGACCATTCCGCCCAGGCCCGACAGCTTCTCCGCGATCAGCCGGCTCCGCAGGGCGGCCACCCGGGCGGCGTCCTCGAGGGACAGCGCGCCGGAGACGGCCGCGGCGGCGATCTCGCCCTGCGAATGCCCGATCACCGCGGCCACCGGAACACCCCACGAGCGCCAGAGACCGGCCAGCGACACCATCACCGCCCACAGCGCCGGCTGCACCACCTCCACCCGCGCCAGAGCCGTCTCGTCGTCCAGCACGTCCAACAGCTCGAAGTCGACAAACGGCTCCAGCGCCTCGGCACACCGCCGCATCGACTCCCGGAAGACCGGCGACGACTCGAGAAGGGCCTTGCCCATGCCGACCCATTGACAGCCCTGACCCGCGAACACCAGCACCACACCGCCGTCGGTGTCGGCCACGGCCGGGGCGTCGGCGGCGTCGGCCACCTCGCGCAGGCCCGCCAGCAGCTCCTCCCGGTCCCGGCCCACCACCACGGCACGGTGCTCGAACGCGCTGCGCGTGGCGGCCAGCGACCAGCCCACGTCGACCGGGTCCAGCTGCGACGCGTGCGCGGCCAGCCGGTCCGCCTGCGCCCGCAGCGCCGCAGGGGTACGGCCGGACAGCACCCAGGGAACCACGTCGGCGGCCGGTCCGGCGTCGCCGGTGGGGGCCGCCTCGGCGGGCGGCGCCTCCTCCACGATCACGTGGGCGTTGGTGCCGGAGATCCCGAAGGAGGACACTCCGGCCCGGCGCGGGCGGCCGTCCGTCGCGGACCACTGCCGGTGTTCCGTCAGGAGCCGTACCTCACCGGCGGACCAGTCCACCTCCGCCGTCGGCTCCTCGACGTGCAGGGTCCTGGGCAGCACGCCCTCGCGCATGGCCAGCACCATCTTGATCACACCGGCCACACCGGCGGCGGCCTGCGTGTGACCGACGTTCGACTTCACCGACCCCAGCCACAGCGGACGGCCCTCCGGCCGGCTCTGTCCGTAGGCGGCCTGCAGGGCCTGCACCTCGATCGGGTCGCCCAGGGGCGTGCCGGTGCCGTGCGCCTCGACCACGTCCACGTCCGAGGGAGCGATCCGGGCGTTGGCCAGCGCCGCCTGGATGACCCGCTGCTGCGACGGGCCGTTCGGCGCGGTCAGGCCGTTGGACGCGCCGTCCTGGTTGACCGCCGAGCCGCGCAGCACGGCCAGCACCTCATGGCCGTTGCGCCGGGCGTCGGAGAGCCGCTCCAGCACCAGCACGCCGACGCCCTCGGCCATGCCCATGCCGTCGGCGGACGCCGAGAACGCCTTGGAGCGGCCGTCCATGGCCAGTCCGCGCTGCCGGGAGAAGGACACCAGCGACAGCGGGGTGGACATCACCGTCACGCCGCCGGCCAACGCCAGTCCGCACTCCCCGGCCCGCAGCGCCTGGGCGGCCAGGTGCAGCCCGACCAGCGAGGAGGAGCAGGCGGTGTCCACGGTGACCGCGGGGCCTTCCAGGCCCAGGGCGTAGGAGACCCGGCCGGAGACGACGCTGGAGGCGTTGCCGGTCAGCAGGTGTCCCTCGGAGCTCTCCGCCCCGCTCGTCTTGCCGTAGTTGCTGTTCCAGGCGCCGATGTAGACGCCGACGTCCTCGCCGCGCAGGGATGCCGGGGCGATGCCCGCCCGCTCCAGCGCGCCCCAGGAGCACTCCAGCAGCAGGCGCTGCTGGGGATCCATGGCCAGCGCCTCGCGCGGGGATATCCCGAAGAACGCCGCGTCGAACTCGCCCGCGTCGTAGAGGAACCCGCCCTCGCGGACGTAGCACTTGCCCGGCTCGTCGGGGTCCGGGTCGTAGAGGTTCTCCAGGTCCCAGCCCCGGTCGTCCGGGAATCCGGCCACCGCGTCGACTCCTTCGTCGAGCAGCGCCCAGAACTCCTCGGGCGTACGGACCCCGCCCGGGTAGCGGCAGCCCATGCCGACGATCGCGATGGGCTCGGAGTTCTTGTCCTCCGCCTGCCGCAGCCGCTCGCTCACGTCCGCCAGATCCGCGGTGACGCGCCGGAGGTAGGTGCGGAGTTTCTGCTCGTCCCCCATGGAGAGACCCGTCCTTTTCGCGTGGTAGTCGACAGAGGTCACGAACGGCCGAACTTGGCGTCGATGAAGTCGAAGAGATCGTCGTCGCTCACGTCGTCGATCTGTTCTCGGGATGTGTTCTGCTCGCTGCCCTGCGCCTGCTCCCACTTGGTCAGCAGGGCGCGCAGCCGCACGGTGAGGGCCGCCCGTTCACGGGCGTCCGGCACGACGGTGGGCAGGGTGTCCGCGGTCAGCGACGCGACCGCGGACTCCAGCCCGGCCAGCTCGTCGAGCAGCGCGGACCGGGCCGCGTTGTCGTCCGACGCCAGCCGGGAGCCGAGGTGCGCGGCGAGTGCCGCCGAGGTCGGGTGGTCGAAGACGACCGTGGCCGGAAGGGTCAGCCCGGTGGCCGCGGCGAGCCGGTTGCGCAGCCGGACCGCGGTGAGCGAGTCGAAGCCGAGCTCGCGGAACGGCCGGTCGGCCGGGACGGCGTCCCCTCCGGAGTACCCGAGCACGACGGCGGCCTGGGCCCGTACGTCGGCGAGCAGCGCGCGGCGTCGCTCGTCGCCCGACAGCCCGGCCAGCCTGGCCACCAGGTCGGGGGCCTGCTCCGCCGTGTCCGCCTCCCGCGCCGGGCGGGCCTCGGGGATCTCACCGATCAGCGGCCGGGGCCGCGCCGAGGCGTAGCGCGGCGCGAAGGCCTGCCAGTCGATGTCGGCGACGACCACCGTGGTCTCGTCGCGGTCGAGGACCTCGTGCAGGGCGCCGATCGCGGTCTGTGGCGGCATGAAGCGCAGGCCCTGCTTGTGCAGCCATTCCTCGGCGGCTCCGGCCGCCATGCCGCCGCCGGCCCAGGCGCCCCAGGCCACGGAGGTGGCCGCCAGACCCTGGCTCCTGCGCTGTTCGGCGAGCGCGTCCAGGTGGGCGTTGGCCGCGGCATAGGCTCCCTGGCCGCCGCTGCCCCACACTCCGGCGCCGGAGGAGAACAGCACGAACGCGTCGAGGTCGCCGAGCAGTTCGTGCAGGTTCCGCGCGCCGGCCGCCTTCGGTGCGAGCACGGCGGCGATCTCGGCGGCGTCGGTGTCCGCCAGTCGCGCCGACCGTCCGGAGCCCGCCGTGTGTACGACGGTACGGATCGGCGGGCCGTCCTGCTGGACCCGCTCGACGAGCGCGGCCAGCGCCTTGCGGTCGGCGACGTCGCAGGCGGCGACGGTGACCTTGGCACCGAGGGCGGCGAGGTCGTCGCGCAGTTGCTGCGCTCCCTCGGCGTCGGCTCCCCGGCGGCTGACCAGCACCACGTGCTCCGCGCCCGCGCGGGCCAGCCATCGGGCGACGTGGCCGCCCAGGCCGCCGGTCCCGCCGGTGACCAGCGCGGTGTCACGGGCGCGCCAGGCGGGGGCCGGTGTGCCGTCCGGTGCGGGCGCCCGTACCAGCCTCCGGGCCATCAGTCCGGCCGGACGCAACGCGAGCTGGTCCTCGCCCTCGCGTGCCGACAGCGCTCCGGCCAGCAGCGCCGCGCAGCGTTCGTCGAGGCCGGAGGGCAGGTCGACCAGGCCGCCCCACAGTTCGGGGTGCTCAAGGCCCGCCACCCGGGCCAGGGCCCACAGTTGCGCGGCCGCCGTGGAGCCTGCGGGGTCGGCGTCGGTGGCGGTGACGCCGTTGCGGGTGAGCGACCACAGCGGGGCCCTCACCCCGGCGTCGGTCAGCGCCTGGACGAGCAGCACGGTGCCGTGCACCGCCCGGGGCAGCGCCTCGTGGTCCGGGTGCGGGGCGTCGTCCAGGCCCAGCAGGGATACGAGCCCGGCCGGCTCGGCGGCACCGAGCCGCTCGGCGAGCGTTTGCCGGGTGTCCCCCGGCCCCAGGACCAGGCACTCGACATCGGCTCCGTGGCCGCGCAGTGCCGAGCGGGCCCAGTCGGTGACGGCGTCATGCTCGTGTCCGGCGGGCACCACCACGGTCCAGCTGCCGGTCAGGGCGGCCGGGGCGGGGGTGTCGGCGACGGGCCGCCAGGCGACGACGTACCGCCAGCCGTCCACCGTGGACTTGCGCCGCTGTTCCCGGCGCCAGGCGGCCAGCGCGGGCAGTACGTCCTTCAGCGGCCGGCGGAGGTCGTCGGCGACCGGGCCGCGCAGCATGTCCGCCAGCCGGTCGGCGTCCTCTTCCTCCACCACGGCCCAGAAGTCCTGGTCGCCCTGGTGCGCGGCCGTCCGGGGGCGGTCCGGGGCCTCGAGCCAGTAGCGCCGGCGCTGGAAGGCGTAGGTGGGCAGGGCGACGCGCCTGCCGCCGGGCAGCAGCCGCGTCCAGTCGACCGGTACGCCCCGGGTCCAGGCCTCGGAGGCCGCCGTGGTCATCCGGGTGAGGTCCCCGTCGTCCCGCCGCAGGCTCTCCAGCACCACCGCCCGGTCGGCCGTCTCCTCGATGCCGACGGTGAGGACGGGGTGGGGGCTGGACTCGAGGAACACCGTGTGGCCCTCGCGCAGCAGGTGCTCGACGCCGGCCCGGAACTCCACGGTCTGCCGCAGGTTGCGGTACCAGTACTCCGGACCGAGCCGGGCGGTGTCGATCCGCTCGCCGGTCACCGTCGAGACGAACGGGATGTCCGACGTCCGGGGGGAGATGCCGGAGAGCAGGGTGAGCAGTTCGTCGCGGATGAGGTCGATCTGCGCGGAGTGCGAGGCGTAGTCCACGTCGATCCGGCGGGCGCGTACGCCCAGTGCCTCGCACTCGGCGAGCAGGGCGTCCAGCCCGGCGACATCACCGGAGACCACGGTGGACGAGGCGCCGTTGACCGCCGCCACCGACACTCCGGGGTAGTCGGCCAGCAGCGGCACGACCTCGTCACGGGGCAGCGCGACCGAGACCATCCCGCCCGGACCCGACAGCTTCTCCGCGATCAGCCGGCTGCGCAACGCCACCACGCGCGCGGCGTCCTCGTACGACAGCGCACCGGACACCGCGGCCGCCGCGATCTCGCCCTGCGAATGGCCGATCACCGCGGCCACCGGAACACCCCACGAGCGCCAGAGACCGGCCAGCGACACCATCACCGCCCACAGCGCCGGCTGCACCACCTCCACCCGCGCCAAGGCCGTCTCGTCGTCCAGCACGTCCAACAGCTCGAAGTCGACAAACGGCTCCAGCGCCTCGGCGCACCGCCGCATCGATTCTTCAAAGACCGGCGACGACTCCAGCAGCGCCTTGCCCATGCCGACCCACTGACAGCCCTGACCGGCGAACACCAGCACCACACCGTCCCGGGTGGCCGTCGCCCCTGGGATATCGCCGTCGGCGGCCACCGCCGACATGCCGGCGAGGAGCTCCTGCCGGTCCCGGCCCACCACTACGGCACGGTGCTCGAACGCGCTGCGCGTGGCGGCCAGCGACCAGCCCACGTCCCTCGCGGTGGGCTCGGGGTGAGCGGAGAGGTACGCCACCAGGCGCGCGGCCTGGGCCCGCAGTGCCTCGGCCGACCTGCCCGACACCACCCACGGCACCACGTCCGTCCCGGGCACTACGTCCGCTGCGGGCGCCGTGTCCGCTTCGGGTGCCGTCGTGCCGTCGGAGGTCTCGTCCGGGGCCTGCTCGATGATCACGTGGGCGTTGGTGCCGGAGATCCCGAAGGCCGAGACACCGGCGCGGCGCACGTGTCCGTCCGCGGCGGGCCACTCCCGCTGTGCCGTCAGCAGTCGCACCGCCCCCGAGGACCAGTCCACTTCGGGCGTCGGCTCGTCCGCGTGCAGCGTGCGGGGCAGGGTCTCCTCCCGCATGGCCATGACCATCTTGATCACGCCGGCGACGCCGGCGGCGCCCTGGGTGTGGCCGAGGTTCGACTTCACCGACCCCAGCCACAGCGGACGGCCCTCCGGCCGCCGCTGCCCGTAGGCCGCGAGGAGCGCCTGGGCCTCGATGGGGTCACCCAGAGTGGTGCCGGTGCCGTGGGCCTCCACGGCGTCGACCTGGTCCGGCGACAGCCGGGCGTCCGCCAGGGCCTGCCGGATGACCTCCTGCTGCGACGGGCCCCGCGGCGCGGTGAACCCGCTGCTGGCACCGTCCTGGTTGACCGCCGAGCCGCGCAGCACGGCCAGCACCTCGTGGCCGTTGCGCCGGGCGTCGGAGAGCCTCTCCAGCACCAGCACGCCGACGCCCTCGCCGAAGCCCGTACCGTCCGCCGCGGCCGAGAACGGCTTGCAGCGGCCGTCCGCCGCGAGTCCGCGCTGCCTGCTGAAGGTGGTGAACACCGTGGGCGCCGAGATGACCGACGCTCCCCCGGCCAGCGCCAGTTCGCACTCCCCGGCCCGCAGCGCACGGGCGGCCAGGTGCAGCGCCACCAGCGAGGACGAGCAGGCCGTGTCCACGGTGACGGCGGGGCCGTTCAGCCCGAGGGTGTAGGCGACCCGTCCGGAGGCGGCGCTGCCCGCGTTGCCGACCCCGACGAAGCCCTCGAGGTCCTCGTCGATCTCGGGGAGCCGGGTGGCGTATTCGTGCGTCATCAGCCCGGTGTAGACGCCGGTGCGGCTGCCCTGGAGGGACTCCGGGGCGATGCCCGCCCGTTCCAGCGCCTCCCACGAGCACTCCAGCAGCAGGCGGTGCTGCGGGTCCATCGCCAGGGCCTCGCGCGGCGAGATCCCGAAGAAGGCGGGGTCGAAGTCGGCGACGTCGTAGATGAACCCGCCCTCGCGCACGGTGGACTTGCCGGGAGCGTCGGGGTCGGGATCGTAGAGGTCCGCGTCCCAGCCCCGGTCGGCCGGGAACGGCGCGATCGCGTCCCGGCCCCGGGCGACGAGGTCCCACAGGTCCTCCGGCGTCCGGACGCCGCCGGGATAGCGGCAGGCCATGGCCACGATGGCGACCGGCTCGGTGGCCGCGGACTCCAGTTCGCGCAGCCGCGTCCGAGCGGACCGCAGATCTGCGGTGACCCGCTTGAGGTAGTCAAGTGCCTTGGCGTCGCCGTTCATTGCGCACCTCCGATCCCCAGCTCGTTGTCGATGTAGGCGTAGATCTCGTCCGCCGTGGCGGCGTCCAGGTCACCGGCGCCGGCTTCGGGCGCCGGCGGCCGTAGTTCCTCCAGCAGCGCCGTGAGCCGCTGCGCGATCAGGTCCCGGTCCAGGTCGTCCGGCGCCGGGCCGGTGACGCTGCGCCGGAGCTCGTCCAGCCGCTCCAGCGCCAGCGCGGTGGTGTCGACCGTGCCCACCAGCAGCTCCACCAGGTGGGCGGCCAGCTCTCCGGGGCTGGGATGGTCGAACACCGTGGTGGCGGGCAGGCGCAGGCCCAGTTCCTTGGCCAGCCTGTTGCGCAGCCGCACCCCGGTCAGGGAGTCGAATCCCAGCTCGAGGAAGCCTCGCGACGGGGTGATCGCCTCCCGGCTCTCGTGACCGAGCACCGCGGCCACGGTGCCCAGGACGACGTTCTGCACCAGCCGCAGCCGCTCCTCGGCGCCCAGGCCGGCCAGCCGCTGGGCGAACCGCCCGTCCCGCGAGCCCGGGGACTCCGCGGCCGCGACCGCCCGGCGCGGCACCTGCACCACGCCGCGCAGCATCGCCGGAACGTCCTGCGTGGAGACCGCGTCGATCCGGATGGGCACCGCCGGCGATTCGCCGGAGCCGAGCGCGGCGTCGAAGGCCGCCAGTGCCTCCTCGGTGGACAGCGCGCCGACGGCGGCGATGTTGCGCGAGGGGGATCCGGTCTTCTCGGTCAGCTCGCTGCGGTGGGCCCACAGGCCCCACGCCAGCGACAGCCCGGGCAGACCACGCGTGCTGCGGTGGACGGCGAGCGCGTCCAAAAAGCCGTTCGCCGCAGCGTAGTTGGCCTGACCTGTGGCGCCCAGCACCGAGGATGCGGAGGAGAATAGCACGAAGGCGCCGAGTTTTTGATCAACTGTCAGTTCGTGCAAGTGCCATGCCGCGTCGGCCTTGGGGCGCAGGACCGTGTCCAGCCACTGGGGGGACCGCGTGCCGAGCACGCCGTCGTCCAGTACGCCGGCGGCGTGCACGACGGCGGACAGCGGGTGCCGTGGGTCCACGCCGGCGAGCAGGGCGGCCACGGCGGAACGATCGGCCAGGTCGGCGGCCACGATGTCGACGTGGGCGCCGAGGGCGGTGAGCTCGGCGCGCAGCCGCTCGGCGCCGTCGGCGGCCGGTCCCCGGCGGCTGACCAGCAGCAGCCGGGTGATGCCGTGCACGTCGACGATGTGCCGGGCCAGCAGTCCGCCGAGGGTGCCGGTGCCGCCGGTGATCAGGACGGTGCCGGTGCCCAGCGAACCGCCCGCGGCCGGTTCGTCCGGCCGTGCCAGCCGGGGCGCGCTCCCCGTTCCGGCGCGGATCGCGATCTCGGGTTCGTCCGTGAGCGCGAAGCCGGGCAGGGCGGCGAGCGAGTCGGGGTGGTCGTCGAGGCCGACGAGGGTGATCCGGTCCGGGTGTTCGGCCTGTGCGGAGCGCAGCAGGCCTCTGACCGCGCCGTGGGCGAGGTCGCCGGAGGAGGCGTCGCGGGTGACGACGACCAGGCGCGAGTCGGCGAAGCGGGGGTCGGCGAGCCATTCCTGCAGCACGTCGAGCACGTGTCCGGTCTCCGCGCGGACGGCGGCGGGCACGTCGGCGTCGTCGTGTGCGGGCCGGCGGCACGGGAGCAGTACGACCTCGGGCACGGTCTCCACGGCGGCCGGGCCGGCGGCGGTGTCCACCCGCCAGCCCGCTTCCCGCAGGGCGGGGCCGACACCGAGGGGGTCGGGGCCCAGGACCACGCAGGAGGTTCCGGCGGGCCCGGCGGCGGGGGCCGTCTCCTCCCAGGCGACCCGGAACAGGGTTCCGGCGCGTTTCACCGCCAGTTGCGCGGCGTCGACCGGCCGGGTGACGAGCCGCCCGAGGCCGAACACCGGCAGTCCGCCGGAGTCCCATGCCTGCCAGGAGGCTTCCTTCGGGTCGAGCCGCACGCGCAGCGAGGTCGCGCCGGTCGCGAACAGCCGGACGTCGGTGAAGGAGAAGGGCAGCCGGGTCTCCTCCGGTCCGTGCTCGGCCGTCCTCCTGTCGCAGGCGAGGACGTGCAGGGCCGCGTCGAACAGCGCGGGGTGGATGCCGTAGCCGTCGGGCGCGGCACCTTCGGGCAGCTCGATCTCGGCGAACACCTCGTCGCCCGCCCGCCAGGCCCGCCGCAGGCCGCGGAAGACCGGCCCGTAGTGGTACCCGGCCGCCTCGAGGGTCTCGTAGAACCCGTCGACGTCGACCGGGGTCGCCCCGGCCGGCGGCCACTCGAGGAGGGCGTCCGGCTGTGGCCCCTCGGCGCCGAGGATTCCCTCCGCGTGGGTCGTCCAGGTCCCGTCCGCGCCCCGCGAGTGCATCGACACCGCCCGGCGGCCGGCGTCACCGGTCTCGGTGACCACCACTCTGATCTGCGCCGGGGCCGTCCCGTCCAGCACCAGCGGGGCCTGCAGGGTCAGTTCCTCCACGCGGCCGAGGCCGACCTGGTGACCGGCGTGCAGCGCCAGTTCCACCCAGGCCGCGCCGGGCAGCAGCACCGAGCCCAGGACCGTGTGATCGGTCAGCCAGGGGACGGTCCGTGCCGACAGCTGTCCGGTCCACACCGACTGGCCGCCCGGCAGCTCCACCGTCACGGGCGCCAGCGCGTGTCCGGCCTTCCCCAGCCCGACGGCGGCCACGTCGCCGGCGTGACCGGGCGCGGCCTCGAGCCAGTGGTGCCGGTGCTGGAAGGCGTAGGTCGGCAGCTCCACCCGGTGGCCGCCGGCGACGAACGGCGTCCAGTCGATCGCCACGCCCCGGGTCCAGGCCTCGGCGGCCGCACTGATCACCCTGGCCAGGTCGCCCTCGCCGCGGCGCAGGCTCTCCAGTACGACGACCCGGTCGGCGCTCTCCTCGATGCCCACCGTCAGCACCGGGTGCGGGCTGGACTCCAGGAAGACGTCGTGGCCCAGGCCCAGCAGGTGTTCCACGCCGGCACGGAACTCGACCGTCTGCCGCAGGTTCCGGTACCAGTACTCCGGACCGAGCCGGGCGGTGTCGATCCGCTCGCCGGTCACCGTCGAGACGAACGGAACATCGGCCGGCAGCGGGCGAATCCCCTCCAGCACCGCCACTAGCTCCTCGCGGATCAGCTCCACCTGGGCGGAGTGCGAGGCGTAGTCCACGTCGATCCGGCGGGCGCGTACGCCCTGTTCCGCGCAGGAGGCGAGCAGGGCGTCCAGCCCGGCGACGTCACCGGAGACCACGGTGGACGAGGCGCCGTTGACCGCCGCCACCGATACCCCCGGGTACTCCCGCAGCATCGCGTCGACCTTCTCGCGGGGCAGCGCGACCGACGCCATTGCGCCCAGGCCGGACAGCTTCTCCGCGATCAGCCGGCTCCGCAGCGCCACCACGCGCGCGGCGTCCTCGTACGACAACGCGCCGGACACCGCGGCCGCCGCTATCTCGCCCTGCGAGTGCCCGATCACCGCGGCGACCGTGACGCCGAACGACCGCCAGAGCTCGGCGAGCGAGACCATCACCGCCCACAGCGCGGGCTGCACCACGTCGACCCGGGCCAGGGCCGCCTCGTCGCCCAGGACGTCCACCAGGTCGAAGTCGACGAACGGGGCCAGGGCCTCGGCGCAACGCCGCATCGACTCCCGGAAGACCGGCGACGACTCCAGCAGCGCCGTGCCCATGCCGGCCCACTGGCAGCCCTGGCCGGCGAACACCAGGACCACGCCGTCGTCACCGGCCGTCACGGCCGGGTGGGCACCGTCGGCGACGGCCGACAGGCCCGCCAGCAGCTCCTCCCGGTCCCGGCCCACGACCACCGCGCGGTGCTCGAACGCACTGCGGGTGGACACCAGCGACCACCCCACGTCCAGGGCGCCCAGCTCCGGCCGGGCCGACACATGACCGGCCAGCCGCGCGGCCTGCGCCCGCAGCGCCTCCTCGGTACGGCCCGACACCACCCAGGGCACCACGTCGGCGGCGGCCTGGGTGTCGGCCGGCCGGTCCTCCGGCGGCTGCTCGATGATCACGTGGGCGTTGGTCCCGCTGATGCCGAACGAGGACACTCCCGCACGGCGCGGACGACCGTCCTCCACGGACCAGTCCTGCTGCGAGGTGAGCAGCCGCACGGCGCCTGAAGACCAGTCGACGTCCGGCGTCGGCTCGTCCACGTGCAGCGTCCTCGGCAGCACACCGGTCTGCATCGCCTTGATCATCTTGATGACACCGGCCACCCCGGCGGCGGCCTGGGTGTGCCCGATGTTGGACTTCACCGACCCCAGCCACAGCGGCCGGTCCGCGGGCCGTCCCCGCCCGTACGTGGCCAGCAGCGCCTGGGCCTCGATCGGGTCACCCAGCCGCGTCCCCGTACCGTGCGCCTCGACCACGTCCACATCGGACGGACCCAGACCCGCACTCTCCAACGCCGCCCGGATCACCCGCTGCTGCGACGGACCATTCGGTGCCGTCAGACCGTTCGACGCACCGTCCTGGTTCACCGCGGAACCCCGCACCACCGCGAGCACACGGTGACCGTTGCGCCGCGCGTCCGACAACCGCTCCAGCACCAGGATCCCGACGCCCTCGCCCCAGGCCACGCCGTCGGCGGCCTTCGCGAACGCCTTGCTGCGGCCGTCGGCGGCCAGCCCGCGCTGGCGGGAGAACTCGACGAACGGACGCGGGGTGTGCATCACCGTCACGCCGCCCGCCAGGGCCAGTTCGCACTCCCCGGCCCGCAGCGCCTGCGCGGCCAGGTGCAGCCCCACCAGGGACGTCGAACACGCGGTGTCCACGGTGACCGCCGGTCCGACGAAGTCGAACGTGTAGGAGATGCGGCCGGAGGCGATGCTGCCCGCGCTTCCGGTGCCGAGCGTGCCCTCGTACCCCTCGGGAGACGTGCCCAGCCGGGAGGCGTACTCGTGGTACATCACGCCCGCGTAGACCCCGGTCCGGCTGCCCTTCAGGGACGCGGGGTCGATGCCCGCCTGCTCGAGCGCCTCCCACGAACACTCCAGCAGCAACCGCTGCTGCGGATCCATCGCCAGCGCCTCACGCGGCGAGATCCCGAAGAACCCCGCGTCGAACCGGGCCGCGTCGTGCAGGAACCCGCCCTCCCGCACGTACGACTTGCCCGCGGCGTCCGGGTCGGGATCGAACAGGCCGTGCACGTCCCAGCCGCGGTCTGCCGGCCACTCGGAGATCCCGTCACCACCGGAGAGCACCAGGTCCCACAGGTCCTCGGGGGTACGGACGCCTCCGGGGTAGCGACCGGCCATGCCCACGATGACGACCGGGTCGTCGCCGGCCGGAGCGATGGCCCTGGCAACCACCGGAACCTCGGACTCCGGGGCGGGCTCCGGGACGGTGAGGATCTCCAGCACGTGCTCGGCGATCGCCCGGGGGCTCGGATAGTCGTACGTCAGCGTGGCGGGCAGCCGCAGGCCGGTGGCCGCGGCGAGCCGGTTGCGGAACTCCACGGCGGTGAGGGAGTCGAAGCCCGCCTCGTGCAGGTTCTGGTCGGGCCGCACGCCGTCGGCGGCGTTGTAGCCGAGCGTGTCGGCGACGGCGGTACGCACGATGTTGAGCACCATCCGCGACCGGTCGGCGCCGGACACCCCCGCGAGCCCGCCGGCCGCCGGGGAGCTCTGTACCGTACGCTCCGCACCCCGCACCAGACCGCGCATGGGCACCGGGAGCCGGTCCCGCCGCCCGCGCAGCATCGCCGTGTCCACCCGCATCGGCACCAGCACCGCATGCTCGAAGGCCCGTCCGGCGTCGAACAGCCGCATGCCCTCCTCGGACGTCAGCGCGGCGACGCCGATCCGGGAGATCCGGGTCAGCTCGGCGTCCCCGAGGTCCCGCGCCATGCTCCCCTGCTCGGCCCACAACCCCCAGGCGAGGGAGACCGCGGGCAGGCCGAGCGCCCGGCGATGGGTCGCGAGCGCGTCCAGGTAGGCGTTCGCGGCCGCGTAGTTGCCCTGGCCGGCGGAACCGAGGACGCCCGCCGCCGAGGAGAACAACACGAACGCCGCCAGATCCAGGCCGGCCGTCAGCTCGTGCAGGTGCCGGGCGCCGTCGGCCTTCGCGGCAAAGGAGGTGTCGATGCGCTCGGGGGTCAGGGCGTGCACGACGCCGTCGTCCAGCACACCGGCGGTGTGCACGACCGCGGTCAGCGGATGCGCGGCGGGCACCGACGCGATCAGCTCCGCGACGGCGTCGCGGTCGGACACGTCGCAGCGCACCGAGGTGATCTCCGCGTCGAGCAGCTCGGTGCCGGGCGCCGGCCTGCCGCTGCGGCTGGCGAGAATCAGGCGGCGTACGCCCAGACTCCGCACCGCGTGCGCGGCCACCAGCCCGGCGAGAGCGCCCGACCCACCGGTGATCAGCACGGTGCCGTCGGTGTTCCACTCGGGCGCTGCCTGCGCTGCGGCGGTGACGGCGGCGAGGCGGGGCACCAGGACGGCGCCGTCGCGGACCGCCAGTTGAGGCTCGCCGGTGGCGATGGCGGCGGCCAGAGCGTCCGGAGCGGGCCGGGGCTCGTCCACATCGATCAGTACGAAACGGTCGGGGTGCTCGGTCTGGGCGGTACGGACCAGCCCCCACAACGGCGCATGGGCGAGGTCGCGCACCTCCCCGGCGACCGGGACGGCCCCGTAAGTGAGCAGCGCGAGCTTCGCGCCGGTGTCGGCGGCCAGCCAGCCCTGCAGCAGGGCCAGCGCCTCGCGGGTGGCCTGACGGGGAGTGCCGGCCTCCCGGCACGGCACCACCACGACGTCGGCGTCCCGGGCGAGTGCCTCCGCCTCCTGCGGAGTGCCGGCGACGACGACGCGCAGACCGGAGCCGTCGACGGCGGGCACCGGGGTCCAGTCGAGGCGGAACAGCGAGTCGGGGGTTCCCGGGCCGAGCCGCGTCGCGGAGACCGGGCGCAGGGTCAGCGAGTCGACGTCCAGCACCGGCCGGCCGACGGTGTCGGTGACGTCCAGCCGGACGGCGTCGGTGCCCGCCCGGGAGAGCCGTACCCGCACGGCGGTGGCGCCCCGGGCCCGCAGGGTGACCCCGGACCAGGCGAAGGGGAGGTACTTCGCATCGGGCTGCTCGTGGAATCCGCCCAGCCGGGCGGCGTGCAGGGCCGCGTCGAGCAGCGCCGGATGCATGCCGAACCTGCCGCCCTCGGCACCGGCCGCCTCGGGCAGCGTGACCTCCGCGTAGATCTCGTCGCCCTGGCGCCACACGGCCCGCAGCCCCTGGAACAGCGGACCGTAGTGGTAGCCGTGCTCGGCCAAGCCACCGTAGAAGTCGCCGAGGTCGACGGCCTGCGCGTGCGCCGGCGGCCACTGCTCGGCCGCGAGGGCCCCGGGCTCCGGAGCCCGGCCGGGAGCCAGCAGGCCGCTCGCATGCTGCGTCCACTCGTGCTCGGCGGCCTCGTCGTACGGCCGCGAGTGCACGGTGAGCGCACGCCTGCCGTCGCTCTCGAGAGCACCGACGGCCACCTGCACCTGCACCGAACCCCGCTGCGGCATCACCAGCGGCTGATGCAGGGTGAGGTCCTCCAGGACCGGGCAGCCCACCTCGTCACCGGCCCGGATGCCGAGCTCGACGAAGGCGGTACCGGGCAGCAGCACCGAACCCAGCACGGTGTGGTCGGCCAGCCACGAGTGCGTACGCAGGGAAAGGCGTCCGGTGAGCACGACCTTGTCGTCGCCCGCGATGCTGACGGCGGCACCCAGCAACGGATGACGCACATCACCGAGGCCGATCTCCGCAGGCTCGGCGGCACCCGTGCCGGTGCGCATCCAGTAGTGCTGGTGCTGGAAGGCATAGGTGGGGAGGTCGACCGTGCGGGCGTGGGGGAAGAGGGGGGACCAGTCGACGGTGTGTCCGTTGACGTGGACGGTGGACAGGGCGGTCAGGACGGTGGATACGTCGTCGTGGCCGGGGCGCAGGGCGGGCGCCGTGGTGACCTGCTGGGTCGTCGCGTCGGCGCAGTGGGCGACCATCGAGGTGAGGGTGCCCGCGGGGCCCAGCTCCAGCCAGGTCGTGACACCCGCGTCGAGGAGGGTACGGACTCCGTCGGCGAAGAGGACAGGCTCGCGGACCTGGCGGACCCAGTACTCGGGCGAGCACCACGCATTGTCAACCCAGGTGCCAGTGACGTTGGAGACCGCCGGCAGCGTCGGCTTGCGGAACTCCACGGCCTCCAGGACGCTGCGGAACTCAGCGAGCATCGGCTCCATCAACGGCGAGTGGAACGCGTGCGAGACCGTAAGACGCCGCGCACGCCCACCCTTCTCCACGACCGCAGCGACGGCATGGTCGACAGCTTGCTCGGTGCCGGAGAGCACGATCTGACCCGGTGCGTTCACCGACGCCACGACCAGGTCATCGCCGAGAAGATCGGCGATCTCAGCGGGGTCGGTCTGTACGGCGGCCATCGCGCCGCCGGCCGGCAATGCCTGCATCAACCGGCCCCGCGCGGCCACCACACGACACGCATCCTCGAGCGACCAGACACCCGCCACATGGGCTGCCGCCAGCTCGCCGATCGAATGCCCGACGACATAGCCAGGCTTCACACCCCAGGACGCGAACAGCCGGAACAGCGACACCTCAAGCGCGAACAACCCCGCCTGAGCCCACACCGTCCGGTCCAACACCTCCGCATCGGAACCGAATACGACATCGCGCAGACCCGGGTCCACAGACGCGCAGACCTCGTCGAACGCCTCCGCGAACACCGGGAACCGCTCGTACAACTCCC
This sequence comes from Streptomyces griseocarneus, assembly GCF_014655595.1. Lineage (GTDB taxonomy): Bacteria > Actinomycetota > Actinomycetes > Streptomycetales > Streptomycetaceae > Streptomyces > Streptomyces griseocarneus. Next base: position 235,452 of record NZ_BNBL01000011.1, read on the forward strand.
GGCCCATGCCCAGCCGCTGACTCCCCTGACCGGTGAACACGAGCGCCAGACCACCCGCGGCAACCGAACCCGTCACCGCATTCGCCACCGAACGCCCCTCCGCCACAGCGGACAGACCCTCGACGAAGTCCTCGCACTCCGAGCCGAACACCACCGCGCGGTGCTCGAACGCGCTCCGGGTCGACGACAGCGACCACCCCACATCAGCCGGACTCACGTCAGACCGGCCCGACACGAACGAAGCCAGCCGCCCCGCCTGCTCCCGCAACGCACCCTCGGTACGCCCCGACACCACCCAGGGCACCACTGCTCCCGCAGGGGTCGCAGCGTCACCCGAGGGCTCGTCCTCCTCCGGAGCCTCCTCGATGATCACGTGCGCGTTCGTCCCGCTGATGCCGAACGACGACACCCCCGCCCGCCGCAGACGGCCCTCCACCGCCGGCCAAGCTTGCGCCTCCGTCAGCAGCCGCACCGCACCCGACGACCAGTCCACCTCGGACGACGGCTCCTCCACATGCAACGTCCTCGGCAGCACCCCCGCCCGCATCGCCATGACCATCTTGATCACACCGGCCACACCGGCGGCCGCCTGCGCATGACCGACGTTGGATTTCACCGATCCGAGCCACAACGGCCGGTCTGCCGGCCGTCCCTGCCCGTACGTGGCCAGCAACGCCTGGGCCTCGATCGGGTCACCCAGCCGCGTTCCCGTGCCGTGCGCCTCGACCGCGTCCACATCGGACGGCGTCAGACCCGCACTCTCCAATGCCGCGCGGATGACGCGCTGCTGCGACGGGCCGTTCGGCGCCGTCAGACCGTTCGATGCGCCGTCCTGGTTGACCGCCGAGCCCCGCATCACGGCCAGCACGCGATGGCCGTTCCGCCGGGCGTCCGACAACCGCTCCAGGAGCAGAATGCCGATGCCCTCGCCCCAGCCCGTTCCGTCGGCGGACTCGGCGAACGCCTTGCACCGGCCGTCGGCGGACAGTCCCCGCTGCCGGGAGAAGACCTCGAACAGGCGAGTCGTCGGCATCACCGTCACGCCGCCGGCCAGGGCCAGTTCGCATTCGCCTGCCCGCAACGCGCGCGCCGCCAGGTGCATGCCCACCAGTGACGACGAACAGGCCGTGCTGATCGTGATCGCCGGGCCCTCCAGGCCCAGCGAGTAGGAGATCCGTCCGGACATCACGCTCGCCGACGCGGCGGTGGCCAGGTAGCCGTGCGACCGTTCGTCGGCGCGCAGCAGCAGGGTGCCGTAGTCCTGGCCGTTGGAGCCCACGAAGACGCCGGTCCGGCTGCCCTTCAGCGCCCCGGGATCGATCCTGGCCCGCTCGATCGCCTCCCACGAGCACTCCAGCAGCAACCGCTGCTGCGGGTCCATGACGAGCGCCTCACGCGGCGAGATGCCGAAGAATCCCGGGTCGAAACCGCCGGCGTCCCGCAGGAACGCGCCTTCGCGTGCGTACGACTTGCCCGGCGCGTCCGGGTCCGGGTCGAAGAGGTTCTCCAGGTCCCAGCCGCGGTCCTCCGGGAAGTCCGACACCGCGTCGACGCCCGCGTCGAGCAGCTCCCAGAACTCCTCCGGTGTCCGCACGCCCCCGGGCAGGCGGCAGCTCATGCCCACGATCGCGATCGGCTCGCGCTCGCCGTCCTCCAGCTCACGCACGCGCTGCCGCGCCTCGTGGAGATTGGCGGCGGTCTGCTTCAAATAGTCGAGGAGCTCTTCATCGTTGGGCATTGGTGGTCCCGCTTCCGGTGCGTCGATCGGGTTCGGTGGTCGGCATGGCTACCTGCGCGGGGCATCCGGCGGCCGTCGAAGGCGGTCAACTGTCATCGAGAGATTCCGAGCTCGTTGGTGAGGAAATCGAGCACTTCGGCACGGGAGGCCGACTGGAGGTCACGCGAGGGGTCCGACTGCGGAGCGCAGGCGGACTGCATCTCCTTGAGCCTGCGGGTGAGGCGGGACCGGTCGTCCTCGTCCAGCTCCGCGGCCGCGAGTTTGGCACCCAGCGCGTCCAGTTCGGCGAACAGGCCGTCCACCGTGTCCCCGTCGTCGAAGGCCAGGTGTTCGCGCAGGTGGTCGGCCAGGGACGCGAGCGTCGGGTAGTCGTAGACGAGGGTGGCGGGCAGCTTCACCCCGATGTGGACGGCGAGGAGGTTGCGCAGCTCCACGGCGGTGAGCGAGTCGAAGCCGATGCTGTGGAAGGAGCTGTCGGGGCCGATCGAGGCCCGTGAGTCGTGCCCGAGCACCGTGGTGACCAGCTCCTGCACCAGCTCGAGCAGCGCCTGTCCGCGTTCGGCCTCGGCCATCCCGGCCAGCGCGTCCAGCATCCCCGTACCCTGCTCGGGCACGCCGAGGTCGCCCAGCGACCGCACCTCGGGCAGGTCGGCGATGAGCCGGCTGGGACGCGACGCGGTGAAGTCGACGGCGAAGCGGGGCCAGTCGATGTCCGCCACGATGTGCGTGGCGCCCGGTTCGGCCATGACCTGCCGCATGGCCTCGACGGCCTGCTCGGGGTTCATCAGCGGCAGGCCGTAGCGCCGCGTACGGCCGGCGACGGCCTCGTCGGCGACCATGCCTTCGCCCTGCCAGGCGCCCCATGCGACCGAGGTCGCCGGCAGGCCTTCCGCACGACGTCGTTCGGCGAGCGCGTCGAGGTAGGCGTTGGCCGCGGCGTAGTTGCCCTGGCCCTTGGTGCCGGTGGTTCCGGCGAGCGAGGAGAAGAGGACCAGGTGCGCGTCCTCGATGCACTCGTGCAGGTTGAGCGCGCCCTTGACCTTGACGTCCAGTGCGCCCGCGAAACGCTGCGGCGTCAGGGCGTCGACGAGGCAGTCGTCCAGCGTGCCCGCGGCATGGATCACGGCGCTCAACGGCCGGTCGGCGGAGACGCCCTCGACCAGCCTCCGCACGGCGCCGGCGTCGGTGACGTCGCATGCCTCGATGGTCACGGGGATGCCGGGGGCCGCCAGCTCCTCCAGCAGCGCGGCCGCCCCGGGCGCCTCCGGGCCACGCCGGCTGACCAGCACCAGATGCTCGATGTCCTGTGTGACGAGCCAGCGCGCGATGTTGGCGCCGACGCCACCGGTACCCCCGGTGACCAGCACGGTACCGCTCGGCCGCCAGCCCTCGGCCGTAGCCGGAGCGGTGGCGCGCACCATGCGGCGTACGAAGACGCCGCTTTCGCGAACGGCCAGTTGATCTTCGGCCTCCGGAGCGGACAGGACGTCGGCGACCAGGCCTCGCATACGGTCGTCGGCGTGCGCGGGAAGGTCGACGAGCCCGGCCCACAGCTGCGGCTTCTCCAGAGCGGCGACCCGGCCGAGGCCCCAGATCTGCGCCTGCGAGGCCCGCGCCGGACCGTCGGTGGCGTCGGCGGAGACGGCATGCCGGGTGGCGACCCACAGCGGCCCGATGCCGAGCTCCTCGCAGACCTGCACGGTGTGCGCCACGGCGACCAGCCCGGCGGAAACCGCGTCCGCCTCCGGGTGGGGCCGGTCGTCGAGCGCCAGGAGGCTGAGGACCCCGTCGATCCGACGCCCGGCGACCGCCTCGCGAACTGCCGTGGCCAGGGCTGCCCGGTCCTCCGTGGCCGCGATCTGTACGCGAACCGTTTCACAGCCGTGCTCGGCCAGCATCCGCTCGGCACCGGCCGTCCACGGCTCCGACCTGTTCGATCCGTTCGGTTCGGGCACCAGCAGCAGCCAGCGCCCCGAGAGGCTGCCGGAACCTCCGGTCCCGCGCCGGCGCCAGTCGATGCGGTAACGCCACGCGTCGCCCTGTGCCGACGCGGAGGCGGTGAACAGAGGGAGGGCGTCCAGCCAGTAGTGCTGGTGCTGGAAGGCGTACGTGGGGAGGTCGACCGTACGGGCGTGCGGGAAGAGAGCAGACCAGTCGACCGCGTGCCCGTTGACGTGGACGGTGGAGAGGGCGGCCAGGACGGTGGATGCGTCGTCGTGATCCGGGCGCAGGGCGGGCGCCGTGACGACCTGCTGGGTCATCGCGTCGGCGCAGTGGGCGACCATCGAGGTCAACGTGCCTGCCGGCCCGAGCTCCAGCCAGGTCGTGACGCCCGCGTCGAGGAGGGTACGGACGCCGTCGGCGAAGAGGACGGGCTCGCGGACCTGGCGCACCCAGTACTCGGGCGAGCACCACTCCTGCGGGTCCACCCAGGTACCGGTGACATTGGAGACCGCCGACAGCGCCGGCTTACGGAACTCCACGCCCTCCAGGACGCTGCGGAACGCCTCCAGCATCGGCTCCATCAACGGCGAGTGGAAAGCGTGCGAAACCGTCAGGCGCCGCGCGCGACCGCCCCGCGCCTTGACCGCGGCAACCGCACGATCTACGGCCGCCTCGGTGCCGGAAACGACCAGCTGTCCCGGCGCGTTCACCGACGCCACGACCAGGTCATCGCCCAGCACATCGGCAATCTCAGCGGCATCGGCCTGCACAGCGGCCATCGCGCCGCCGGCCGGCAGTGCCTGCATCAATCGGCCCCGCGCGGCCACCACACGACACGCATCCTCGAGCGACCACACACCCGCCACATACGCGGCCGCCAGCTCACCGATGGAGTGCCCCACCACATACGCGGGCCGCACACCCCACGACTCGAACAGCCGGAACAACGACACCTCAAGCGCGAACAACCCCGCCTGAGCCCACACCGTCCGATCCAACGCCTCCGCATCCGAACCGAACACCACCTCACGCAGACCCGGATCGAGACCCGCACACACCTCGTCGAACGCCTCGGCGAACACCGGGAACCGCTCATGAAGCCCCCGGCCCATGCCCAGCCGCTGACTCCCCTGACCAGGGAAAACGAAGCCGAGGCGCCCGGAACCGACCGAGCCCGTCACCGCGTTCGCCACCGCACGCCCCTCCGCCACAGCGGAAAGACCCTCGACGAACTCCTCACGCCCCGAGCCGAACACCACCGCACGACGCTCGAACGCACTCCGCGTCGCAGCCAACGACCAGCCCACGTCCGCCGGGCTCGCGTCGGGCCGGCTGGACACGAACGAAGCCAGCCGCCCCGCCTGCTCCCGCAACGCATCCTCGGTACGCCCCGACACCACCCACGGCACCACGCCCGCGACAGGCTGCTCCCCCGCAACCGACTCGACTGCCGGAGCCTCTTCGATGATCACGTGCGCGTTCGTCCCGCTGATGCCGAACGACGACACCCCCGCCCGCCGCGGACGACCCTCCACCGCCGGCCAGGCTTGCGCCTCCGTCAGCAGCCGCACCGCACCCGACGACCAGTCCACCTCCGGCGACAGCTCGTCCACGTGCAACGTCCTCGGCAGCGCACCGGCCCGCATCGCCATGACCATCTTGATGATCCCCGCCGCTCCCGCAGCGGCCTGCGCATGACCGATGTTCGACTTCACCGACCCGAGCCACAAAGGCCGTTCGGCATCCCGGTCCTGCCCGTACGTGGCCAGCAGCGCCTGGGCCTCGATGGGGTCACCCAGCCGCGTCCCCGTACCGTGCGCCTCGACCACGTCCACATCGGACGGACCCAGACCCGCACTCTCCAACGCCGCCCGGATCACCCGCTGCTGCGACGGACCACTCGGCGCCGTCAGACCATTCGACGCACCGTCCTGGTTCACCGCAGAACCCCGCACCACCGCCAGCACACGGTGACCGTTCCGCCGTGCGACCGACAATCGCTCGAGTACCAGCACGCCCACGCCCTCGCCGAAGCCCATCCCGTCGGCGGCCTTGGCGAACGCCTTGGAGCGCCCGTCCAGCGCGAGTCCGCGCTGGCGGGAGAAGGCCACCGGCAGCTGCGGCGTCGACATGACCGTGACGGCGCCGGCCAGGGCCAGGTCGCACTCGCCCGCCCGCAGCGCGCGTGCCGCCAGGTGCACGGCCACCAACGAGGACGAGCAGGCTGTGTTGACGGTGATCGCCGGGCCCTCCAGGCCCAGGGAGTAGGAGATCCGCCCGGAGAGGACGCTGCCGGAGGCACCGGTGGCCAGGTAGCTCTGCGACCGCTCGTCCGCGCGCAGCAAGAGGGTGTTGTAGTCCTGCCAGTTGGAGCCGGCGAAGACGCCCGTGCGGCTGCCGTGCAGCGAGCGGGGGTCGATCCTGGCCCGCTCGATGGCCTCCCACGAGCACTCCAGCAGCAACCGCTGCTGCGGGTCCATCGCCAGCGCCTCACGCGGCGAGATCCCGAAGAACCCCGCGTCGAACTCGCCCGCGTCGTGCAGGAATCCGCCTTCCCGCACGTACGACTTGCCCGGCGCGTCCGGATCGGGGTCGTACAGGTTCGGCACGTCCCAGCCGCGGTCCTCCGGGAACTCCGACACCGCGTCGACGCCCGCCTCGAGCAGCTCCCAGAACTCCTCCGGCGACCCCGCGCCCCCGGGCAGGCGGCAGCTCATGCCCACGATCGCGATCGGCTCGCGCTCGCCGTCCTCCAGCTCACGCACCCGCTGCCGCGCCTCGTCGAGCTCGGCGCTGACCCGCTTGAGGAAGTATCGAAGCTTGTCTTCATGTGCCATGGGAGACTGCCTTCAGGACTGGTGGGATTCGGCGGACTCGTACAGCCACCGGCGCGTTCAGGGAGCGGCGAGTGCGCTGGGGTTCGGGAAAACGGCGTCGGAAAGTCGCCGTCGGCAATCGGGCAGTGCGTGGGGGGCTCGGGGGCCGGTTCAGGAGATGCCGAACCGCTCCTCGATGAGGGCGAACATCTCGTCGTCGTCGGCCGACTCGAACCGGTCGGCGGCGGAGCCCTCCGGGTCGTCGGTGTGCCGCATCCGCCTGACCCTGTCCGTCAGGGCCTTGAGGCGTTCCTCGATCCGCTGGGCGGAGTCGTTGTCGGCCGACAGTCGTTCCAGTGCCGCGTCGGCCTGGTCCAGGGCGGCGAGGAGCGCGGCCTCGGGGCGCTCCTGCGGCCGCCGAGCGCCGGTGTTCTCGAAGAGCGCGGTCTGCAGATGTCGGGCCAGCGCGGCGGGGGTGGGGTGGTCGAAGGCGATCGTAGCGGGCAGGTGCAGTCCTGTAACTTCCTTGAGCCGGTTGCGCAGTTGAACGGCACTGAGGGAGCCGAGGCCCATCTCCTTGAAGGCGGTCCCGGCCTCGATGTCGTCGGTGGAGTCCGGTGCGAGCACCTCGGTGAGCGTGCGGCGGACGAGCTCCAGCACGGCCTCCGCCCGGTCGGCCTCGGGCAGCGCTCCGACGCGGTCCGTCCAGGACGACTCGGCGTCGGTGCTGAAGTCCACGAGAGCCGGCAGGTCGATCCGCCGGGTGTGCGTTCCGGCGAAGGCCGGCGACCAGTCGACGTCCACGCCGCGGACGTACGCCTCGGCCACCGAGGTGAGCACCCGGTGGGTGTCCCCCTGGCCGCGGCGCAGCGTGCCCAGCACGGTCACGTCCCGGATGCCGAGCTCGGCGGCCGTGTCCTCGATGGACATGCCGAGCAGCGGATGCGGGCTGACCTCGATGAACGTCCGATGCCCGGCGGCGAGCAGCGATCGTACGGCGTCGTGGAACCGCACCTGGCTGCGGGTGTTGAGGTACCAGTAGTCCGTGTCGAGCGTCGCCGTGTCCCGCTGTTGGCCGTCCACTGTGGAATGGAAGGGAACGAGGGACGCTCTGGGCGAGACGGGGCGGAGGACCTCCAGGAGGTGCTCGCGCAACGTGTCGACCTGGGAGCAGTGTCCTACGGTCTCCACGCCGGGGATCCGTTTGGCGTAGACGCCCTGAGCGGTGAGTTCGGCAACGATGTCGTCCAGCGCATCGGGCGGTCCGGACAGGGCCACCGATCGGGGGCCGTTGACGGCCGCCAGCTCCACGGAGTCGGGCCAGGCGGCCATGCGGCCGGTGATGTCCTGTTCGGACGTGCCGACCGAGATCACGGTGCCCTTGCCGACCAGCCGCAGCCATGCGCGGCTGCGCCGTGCCAGCAGTCGCGCGGCGTCGCGCAGGTCGAGAGCGCCCGCCACCTGGGCGGCGGCGATCTCCCCGTAGCAGTGCCCCACCACGGCCGCCGGTTCCACTCCGTAGGAGCGCCAGACCTCGGCCAGCGAGACCATCGTCGCCCACAGCGTGGGTTGCAGGACGTCGACGCGGCGCAGTGGTGGCGCGCCAGGTGCCTCGCGCAGTACGTCGATCAGTGACCAGTCGACGAACTCGGACAGCGCGTCGGCGCAGGCGTGCACGCTGTCGCGGAAGACGTCGGAGGAGTCGAGCAGTTCGACGGCCATGCCGATCCACTGCGACCCCTGTCCGGGGAAGACGAACACCGGGCGTCGTGCCTCGTTCGCGGTGCCGCGTACGAGGTGGGGTGCGTCGCCGCCCGTGGCGAGTGCCCGCAGTCCCTGGCGCATCGCGGTCCGGCCGGATCCCACGACGACCGCTCGGTGGCGGGCGGGCGGGATCGTCAGCAGCGAGTGGGCGGCATCGGCGGGTGAGGCCGGTGCGGCGTCGAGGTGGACGGCCAGGCTCGCGGCGCGTGCCTGGAGGGCCGGTCGGCTCATGGCCGTGACCACCCAGGGGAGTTGAGCGGAGTCCGTCCCGGTGCGGGGGGCGTCCAGGACCACGTGCACGGTGGTGCCGTCGGCGCCGGACTCCGACACGACGGTGGGTCGCCTCGGTCCGGGCTCTTCGGGGGGATCCGCCTCGCGGGACGGCCCGGTGAGCACGGTTTCGATCACTCCGGCCAGCCCGCCGGCCGGCTGCGTCACGATCTCACCCGGCTCCAGGCAGGCGGCCTTCAGCGCTTGGCCGGTCACCCGCGTCCGGTCGTCCGGTGCGGGGTCGTGGCCCATGGCCGAGCCGCGTAACACGGCGAGCGCCGTGGTTTTGGTGGAGGCCAGGCGTGACTCCCGGGTCAGGAGTAACGCGCAGACTCCGTCGTGCAGTTCCGTGCCGATCAGTGCGTAGGAGCTTTCGCCCGAGCGCAGCGTCTGGGCGGCGAGGTGGAGGGCGGCCAGTGCGGGTGTGTGGGCGGTGTTGAGGGAGATCGACGGGCCGGTCAGGCCGAGGGCGGCGGCGATGCGGCCGGCGGAGCCGGTCCGGTCTGCCGCACCGGTGACCACCGCCGTGCCGTCTTCCCGCAGCATATCCAGGCCCAGGTCGGCGTGTTCAACTGCCGCGCGCGCCGCTTCCACCATCCGTTCGCCCGCGGCCCGTTCGTCTGCGGCGTCCCGGCCCGACCGGACATCTTTGTCCGGCAAACCCGTGACGCCTATGACGACGATCGGGTTCTCATCGCGCATCGCACCGGAACAGTCGTTATCGATTGCCTCGTCGACGCTTTGTGTGTCTGCCACGGAACCTTCACCGGGCGCTATAGAAATGGGGCGTTCCGCCATCAGATCGATCCATAGGAACAACTCGAAACAAGCATCCCCCGTAACGCCCCTTCCAGATTGCGGCAAGATTAACGGCCGCTATTCATGCATCTTCCAGAAGCAACTTCCCGATGCACTGTGCCAGCCTCAAAGATCTTGCGTCAACCAACGTTCAACGTGACCCAGATCACGCGACGGAGCTCTAAAAATACGAATCTGTCGGGTTAAATCGGTCACCCGCCAGTGTCATGCCTTCGGTAAATCGACCCGGCCACGGCAATTTTTCTGTGAAGTTTGTTGACCGTCCCACCACCTTGCGGTATGGGCTGGTCGATTCCAATCCATGAAATCGCGCAGTGGTTTATACGGCGACACCGGTGATACCGTCGCCCCCGAAGTGATCACGTGGGACCGAAAAAACGGAAACCCGCCCAACGGTCGGCCGGAGGAACGCTCACCGGCTCCGATTCACCGATCCGAGAAAGACAGCAGGCGGCCGTACGGGCCTGCCGATGCGACACCCGGCACAGCTGACGCGGACTGCCTCACAACCGACGACGACAGTGATGGTGACGGTGACGGCACGGGCACCGTGCACACCGACGCAGGGCGAATGCAGGGGAATTCGAAGCGCTGCAAGGGGGGCTTGAATGACAACGGAACAGCCGTTGAACGGCATGACCGTCATCGCGGCGGGCCATGACACCACGGCCGCGCTGCTGGTCAAGCTGCTCGTGGACCTCGGCGCCCGTGCGACACCCGTGGGCGAACGCCCGCAGCCGGCCGGCGGGTTCGAACGGTGGCTGCGCACCGGCCTGGCACCCGCCGTCGGATGGGACGAGGCGGACCGGCTGCTGGGCGGGGCCGATGTGCTGGTGTGCGACGCGCGGGGCGGCGACCGTCTCGCCGAACGCGGCCTGGATCCCCGGACATTACTCGAGGCGTACCCCGAACTGGTCACCGTACGGCTGAGCGCGTTCGGCCTCACGGGCCCGTTGCGCGACGCACCGGCCACCGAACGGACCCTGCAGGCGCTGGCCGGGCTGACCGCGGCGACCGGAGCCGAAGGGGAACCCCCGGCCACGTCCACGGTCGGCCTCGCCTCCCGCACCGCCGCGCTCTCCGGCCTGATCGCCGTCACGGCCCAGCTCATCGGCCGCGCACGCGGCGCCGGCGGCGACTACCTGGACATCGCCGAGTTCGACAGCCTCCTCACCCATGTCGGCACCATCCTGCCGAGCGTCGCCCTCACCGGCCGCCCACCACGGCGCACGGGCAACCGGCACGGCATGGCCGCCCCGTGGAACACCTATCCCTGCCGCGACGCGCCCGTCGTCATCTGCACCATGGGCGAGACGATGTGGCGGCGGCTCGCCACTCTGGCCGGACGGCCGGAGCTCATCGACGACCCGCGGTTCGCCGACACCGCCGCCCGGGTGCGGCACGCCGGCGAGCTCGACGGCGCCCTCGCCGAGTGGACCGCCGGACACGAGGCCGACGAGCTCGTGGCCCGGCTGCGTGCGGAGGGAATCCCGTCCGCACGGATCGCGACGCCCGAAGACGTACGGCACGGCACCGCGGCCCGGCGCCGCGGCCTGGCGACCGGCCCGCTCGGCGAGCCGGGCAGCCCGCTGCGCTCGCTGGTGCCGACCGTGCACACCACTGGACCGTCCCCCCGGCAGGGCCGCCTGTGGGAGCCGATACCGCGCGGGAGCCCACCGTTGAGCGGGGTCCGGCTGCTGGAGGTCGGCTCGTACACGGCCGGACCGCACGCGGGCAGGCTGCTCGCCCAACTGGGCGCCGACGTGCTGAAGGTCGAGCCGCCGCGGGGCGAGGGCTCCCGGCACCTGGCCCAGCGCGTCGGACCGGTCGGCTATCTGTACGTCGTCAACAACGCGGGCAAACGTTCCTGCCGGCTCGACCTGGGCGACCCCGGCGACCGGAGCACGTTCGACGGCCTGATCGCGAACGCCGACATCCTGCTCACCAACCTCGCGGCCGACACACTGGCCGCGGGCGGCATCGCGCCGGAGCAGGTACTGCCCCGGCACGCCGTCGTGCACTGCGCGGTGACCGGCCACGGCCTGGCCGCCGCCGACCGCAGCGTCGACACGGTGATCCAGGCCGAATCCGGGGTGATGCACCTGGTGGGCGGCGCGACCGGCACGCCGCAGCGCACCCCGGTCTCCAGCGCCGACGTGATGGGGGCCTATCTGGCCGCCGCGGCCGCCATCGTGTCGTCCTACGTCCGCCTGCGCACGGGCGCCGGGGCCACCGCCGACGTCGCGTTGTTCGACGCGGCGGTGTGGGCGACACAGGACCGGTGGTTCGACGACGTTCCGGTGGAGGCGCCGCAGTTGATCGAGGCGGCGGACGGGACGGTCGTCGCCGACACCGCACGACCGCTGCCCGGGACCGGCGGCCCGGTCTCCGCGGTCGTCGAGGCGGCGGCGGCCGCCGGGCTGCCGGCCGCCCCCCTGCACGATCTGACCCGGGTGGTGCGGCATCCGCAGGTCCGCGCCCGGCACATGGTCGTCGAACAGGCCTGCGCGGGCACCACCGTGCTGATCACGGGCAACCACCTGCGTTCCCTGCTGCGGGGCGCACCGGCACCGGGTCCGGCTCCGGTGGACCACGACGAGCCCGCCTGGCTCGTGCCCACCACGCTCGTGCCCACCACGATCGAAGGACAAGGATGAAGGTCTTCCAAGCGCTGGCGGACGCGCTGGCCCGGCACGGCGTCGACACCGTCTTCGGGCTGATGGGCAACGCCAACCTGCTCTACCTGCCAGCGTTCGCGGACACCGGGGGGCGTTTCGTCGCAGTGACCCACGAGGCGGGCGCGGTCGCCATGGCCGACGGCTACGCACGGATGTCAGGCAGGGTCGGCGTGGCCTCGGTGACGCACGGCCCCGCGTTCACCAACACCCTGACCTCCCTGGTCGAGGCCGTCCGCAACCGCAGCCACGTCCTGCTGATCACGGGCGACCCGCCGCCGGTGCCCAGCCATTTCCACCACTTCGACATCGAGACGGCCACCACCGCGGCGGGCGCGGCGTACGAGAAGGTCTACGAGCCCGCGTCGCTGGTCCGGGACCTCAACCGGGCGCTGCGGCGGATCGTCGCCGAGCGGCGGCCGGTCGTGCTCAACATCCCCATCGCCTTCATGCAGGCCGAGGCCGGCGAACAGGCCCCGGTGGTACTGCCGGTGGCACCGCCGGCCGCCGCGGGGCCGCGCCCGGAAGCACTGGACGGCGCGCTGGGCCTGATCACCTCGGCGCGGCGTCCCCTGGTGCTGGCCGGGCACGGCGCGGCCGTATCGGGGGCACGGGACAGCCTCACCGGGCTCGCCGACCGCCTCGGCGCGGCGCTGGCGACCACCGTGGCGGCCAAGGAGATGTTCGCCGGCCATCCCCGCGACATCGGCATCTTCGGCAGCCTCGCGCACGGCGTCGCGAGCACGGTCATCGCCGAGTCCGACTGCGTGATCGCCTTCGGCGCGAGCCTCAACATGTGGACCGCGCTCAACGGCGAGCTGTTCAGGGGCAAGAAGGTCGTGCACGTGGACACCGACCCGGCGCGGTTCGGCTCGTACACGCCGGCCGACGAGTGCGTGGCCGGGGACGCCCGGCTGACCGCGGAGGCGATGAACGCGCTGCTGGACGAGGCCCTGCCACCCGGCGGGAAGCGGCACTGGGCCGAGCGGATCGAGAAGGCGATGGCGGACTGGACTCCGCAGGACGACTTCGCCGACCGCAGCGGCCCGGGCACGGTGGACATCCGCTCGGCCATGATCCGTCTGGACCGGGTGCTGCCCGAACGGCGCACGGTGGTCAGTGACATCGGCCGCTTCAATGTGGGTGTCTGGCCCTATCTGCGGGTGGCGGACCCGCTGCACTTCACCGTCATGGGCGCTTTCGGTTCGATCGGGCTCGGGCTGGCCGGGGCCATCGGCGCGGCGATGGCGGGCCGGGACCGGCCCGTGGTCGCCACGGTCGGGGACGGCGGATTCATGATGCACCTGGCGGAGCTCACCACCGCGGTGCGCCAGAAGCTGCCGCTCGTCGTGGTCGTCCTCAACGACGGCGCCTACGGCGCCGAGCACTACAAGCTGAGGAACCACGGCTACGACCCGGCCCATTCGGCCTTCGCCTGGCCGGACCTCGCCGACCTGGCCACCGTCATGGGCGCGCGGGCGCTGACCGTCCGCGAGGCCGGGGAACTCGACGCCGTCGGGGAGCTTCTACCGAAGCTCGACGGCCCGCTCCTGATCGACGTCCGGCTCGACCCGGACGTCAACCTCGTCCGGTACTGAAAGGGAGGGACATGCCAGGCATCAGCACGCTGACCGCGGCCGACGGCACCGCGCTCGCCCTGCACCGGTGGACGGTGACCGGTGCCACCGCGGCGCTGTTCTACATCCACGGCATCCAGAGCCACGCCGGCTGGCTGTACGAGACCGGTCCCGAGCTCAACGCGCGCGGCATCGACGTCTACGCCCTGGACCGCCGGGGCTCCGGGCGCAGCGGAGGGCTTCGCGGGCACCTGCCGTCGGCCGGGCAGGTCCTGGACGACCACGCGCACGCGCTGCGGGTCGTGGCCGAGGAGGTGGGCGGCCGCGGCCTGGCCGCCCTGGGCCAGAGCATGGGCGGCAGCGTGCTGGCCGCCCTGTGGTGCGGCCACGACCTGCCGGTGCACAGGCTGATCTTCTGCGCGCCTGCGCTGGGGCAGCAGCGCGCACGCCACGCGCCGGCCGTCCTCGAGGACCGCCGCGGCCGTACCGGGCACGCTCCCCAGCCGGTCGGGCTCGCCGACGAGGACTACACCGACCTGCCCGGCTACCGGACGTTCCTGGCGGCCGATCCCCTGATGCTGCGTGAGGTCACGTCGGCGACCCAGGCGACGCTGGTGCGCCTGGAGGACCTCTACACCGGCGCGTCACCCCGGACCGCGCTCCCCGTCGACCTGGCCCTGCCCGCCCGTGACCCGATCATCGACCTGACCGCCGCGCGCGCGGTGCTGCACTGCCTGGCACCCGGGGCCCGCGCGGAGGTCTTCGGGGCCGACCGGCACTATCTCGAGTTCACCACGGCCAGGACCGCGTACTGGGACTGGCTGGCCGCTCGCGTCCTGGAGGCCGCGTGATCAGCCACGTGCGACTGCACACCGCGACCGTGCCCATGGCCACGGCCTTCGACCACGCCACCCGCTCGCGCCGGCGGTCGGAGTCCGTCCTGGTCGAGCTGTGGGCGGGCGGTGTGCGCGGGTGGGGCGAGGGAGCCCCGCGCGGCTACGTCACGGGCGAGACGCTGGAGAGCACGGCCGAGGCCTTACAGGCGTGCGACGTCGCCGCGCTCGCCGACCGGATCGACTGGCGTACGTTCGACGGCACCGTCGCGTCCGTCGCCGCGCTGGACCTGCCGGAGCTCGTCGCCGGCCCGTCGGCCGCGGCCGCGCTGGAGATCGCCCTGCTCGACGCGGTGTGCAGGCGCTTCGACCGGCCGCTGGCCGACGCCCTGCGGGTGCTCGGCGCGCCCGCCCGGCCGCGCCGGAGCGGGCCGGCGAGCGTGAGCCTGGTGATCCACCTCTCCCGCGACGTCGCCGCGACGCTGGACGCCCTGGAGCCGCGTGCCCTGGCGGAGCTGCGGCACGTGAAGATCAAGGTGGCGGATCCCGCCGACGCCGCCCGGCGGCTGTCCGCGGCGCGCGACCGGTTACCGGCCGGCGCCCGCGTCTCGCTGGACGTCAACGGAAGCTGGTCCCCGGCCGAGGCCGAGGAGGTCGCGGGCGGACTCACCGGGGTGGCGTGGGTCGAGGAGCCCCTCGCGCCGCGTTCCTGGCCGGAGCTGGCGCGGCTGCGGCGGCGCACCGGGCTGCCGGTCATGCTCGACGAGTCGTGCACCGGCCCGGCGGACCTGCACACCGCCGTCGACACCGGTGCGGCCGACCACATCAACGTACGGCTGTCGAAGTGCGGCGGGTTGTTCGCCGCCGCACGGCTGGCGGCCAGGGCCGAGGAGCTCGGCGTCGGCTGCCAGTTGGGCGTGCACGTCGCCGAGGTCGGACCGCTCTGGGCGGCGGGCCGGGCGCTGGCCACCGAGTGGGGGCCGTGGCAGACGGTCGAAGCGGGCCGGGGGGACGAATGGTTCCCCGACCGGCTGACCCGGCCGCCGTTCACGGTCGACAGGGTCCGGCACCAGGTGATGCCCCTGGCCGGGCCGGGCATCGGCATCGAACCCACCGAGGCACTGCTGCGGCACACGCGGTGCCTGGCGGCATGGCGACCCGACAGCGGCTGGCAGAGGAAGTGATGACACCACCACAGCGAGTGGCCCTGGTGACGGGCGCGGGCAGCGGCATCTGCGCGGAGGTCGCGCGCGGCCTGGCCGGCCGGAACATGCGGCTCGTCCTGCTGGACAAGGACCCCGAGGCGGTGCACCGCCTCGCGGACGAGCTCGGTGACCGGCTGGCGTGCGACCCCCTGGTCGTCGACGTGACCGACACGCGGGCGCTGGAGTCCGCCATCGCCTCGTTGCCGGACGACCGCAGGCCCGGCGTCCTGGTGAACGGCGTGGGCGGCGACACCCGGGGGCGCCCACTGACCGAATTGACCGAGGCCGACCTCCAGACGGCCGTCGCGCACAACCTGAGCAGCGTGTTCAACACGACCAGGCTCTGCGCGCCGGCGATGATCGAGGCGGGCTGGGGCCGCATCGTCAATCTGGCGTCGGTCGCGGGCCGCACCTACACCCGTTTCAGCAACGCCGCGTACGTCGCGGCGAAGGCGGGCGTCATCGGGTTCACCAAGCAGTGCGCCTTCGAACTGGCCCCGCACGGCATCACCGTGAACGCGGTCGCCCACGGGGCCATCGGCACCGAACGCATCCGCCTGGCCTGGCAGGACAAGCCCGCGCAGTGGATGGCCGACAGGGTCGGCCACATCCCGGCCGGCCGGTTCGGCACCGTGGCGGAAGCCGCGGGCATCGTCTGTCACCTCTGCGACGAGGACTCCGGGTACACCACCGGCGCGGTCGTCGACGTCAACGGCGGACTGCACATCTGAGGAACGAGAACGGAGAGCTGGACATCGATGAGCCTGGAACTCACCGACCGCGTCATCGTGGTCACCGGGGCCGGCAGCGGCATCGGACGGGCGGCGGCCCGGCTGTTCGCGCGGCTCGGCGCGCGCGTCGTCCTGGCGGGCCGCACCGAGGAGACCCTGCGGGAGGCGGCCGCCGGCCTGCCCCCGGAGAACCACCTCGTGGCGCCCTGCGACGTCGCCGATCCCGAGCGGGTGGACGCCCTCGTGGCCGACACGATCGCCCGGTTCGGCCGGCTGGACGGGGCGTTCAACAACGCGGGCACCTTCGGCGCGTTCGGCCCGCTGCACGAGGACACCCCCGCCAACTTCGACAGCGTCGTCGCCACCAACCTCCGCGGGGTGTGGGCGTGCGTGCGCGGCCAGACCCGGGCCATGCTGGCCACGGGCGGCGGCTCCATCGTGAACTGCGCGTCGGTGGCCGGGCACATCGGCCACGCCCAGAGCCCGGTGTATTCGGCGACCAAGCACGCCGTCATCGGCCTGAGCAAGTCGGCGGCGCTGCAGTACGCGGGCGACGGCATCCGGGTCAACGTGGTCAGCCCCGGATCCACCGACACGCCCATGCTCCGCGACCTCTACGCCGACCCCGACGCCCTGGCCCTGCGAGCCCGCCGGGCCCCGCTGGGCCGGCTCGGCACCTGCGAGGAGGTGGCCAACGCGGCCGCCTGGCTGATCAGTCCGCTGTCCGGATACGTCACGGGGCAGACGATCGTCGTCGACGGCGGCGTCACGGCCGGCTCGGCCGTACCCCGGAGCGACCGCCCCGGCGAGCGTCCCGGCGATCGCTTGGGGGAAGGGGCAGGCCGCTCGTAGCCGCGCTCTGCCCGCCCGTGCTGCCGCTCAGTCGCGCGGGCGGACGTGGAGGTCCAGGCCGTTCGTCCCCGGTGCCTCCACGTCCGGCAGCAGCCGCATGTCGTGGTCGTAGTCGCCGCCGACGAGCGAACGGAAGGGGACCGGCTCGTCCGTGAAGAGCCGGTCGAGCCGGCGCCCGTACTCCCGCTTCGCCGCCTCGACCCGCTCCTCCGGCAGGTCGTTCGCGCCGTACACCGCGAACGGTTCGAGCGGCGCCATGCCGGTGAACCAGAACAGGCCGTGCTGCACCGGATGGAGGACGTCCGCCAGCCGCCCGTGGATGCCCCGGTCGGAGAACGCCGACTCCCGGGCACCGGCCGTCACCGACACCAGCGCGCGCCGCCCCGCCAGGGCGCCCTCGGCATAGGGCGGAGGGACCGCCGGGCCGTAGCCGAAGCCGGCGGTGAACACCCGGTCGACCCAGCCCTTCAGGATCGCGGGCATCGAGAACCACCACATCGGGAACTGCAGGATCACCGCGTCCGACCAGCGCACCTTCTCCTGCTCGGCCGAGACGTCGGCCGACAGCCGGCCGTCCAGCGTGGCCCGTTCGGAGGCGGCCATCACCGACAGCCGCCGGTCCCCGGGGTGGTCGGGGAAGTCGTCGGCGTCCACCGCCGCCTTCCACTTCATCGCATAGAGGTCGGACACCCGCACCTCGTGTCCTGCCGCACGCAGGTGCTCGACCGCGAAGGCGGTCAGGTTGGCGTTGAGCGAACGGGGCTCCGGGTGGGCGCTGACGACGAGGATCTTCTTCTGCTGCCGCGACGTGGTTTCGGTCATGACGCCACGTTCTCCCGGGCGCGGCCGGGCAGCCAGCACCCTGTTGTTCCTGGTACTGCGAGGGCCACCCATACTTGAGCGCATGAGCGGCGTGATCAAGGACGTGAGCAGCGACGGAATCGACGGGGTCGGTGACACCCGGCGGGCGCTCGGCGGTTTCCTGCGCGCCCGCCGGGGGCGCGTCGCTCCGGAGCACGTCGGGCTCGCCGGAGGCCGGCGCCGGCGGGTGCGCGGGCTGCGCCGCGAGGAGCTGGCCCAGCTCGCGGGGATCAGCGTGGACTACTACGTACGCCTCGAGCAGGGCCGGGCCACCCAGCCGTCCCTCGAGGTGCTCGACGCGCTCGCCAAGGCGCTCGGCCTCGACACGGCGGAGCGCGATCACCTCACCACCCTGGCCTGCGGCAGGCGCGCCCCCGCACCCCGGGCCCGGGTCAGCCCCCTGCTGCGGCGGCTCCTGGACTCCATGACCCGCATGCCGGCCTTCGCGACCGACCACCGCCTCGACGTGGTGGCCTGGAACAGCCTGGGCGCCGAACTGACCGGCGGCCTGGACGACCCCGAGCGCCGCGACCGGAACAACGCCAGGTACCTCTTCCTCGACCCCGCCTCCCGGCTCGTCCACCCGGACTGGGAGGACAGGGCCAGGGAGGCCGTGGGGCAGCTGAGGGTCGCCACGGGGCGCTACCCCGACGACGCGGAACTGGCCGAGCTCGTCACCGAACTGGTCGCGCTCAGCGCCGAGTTCCGCGAGATCTGGGACAGCGGCGAGGTCGTGACGTGCGCGGCGGGACGGAAGCGGCTGCGTCACCCGGAGGCCGGGCTGCTCACCCTGGACTTCGAGACGCTGCACGTGCCGGCGGCCCCGGGCGAGACGGGGCTGTTGGTGCACGTGTTCAGCGCCGAGGAGGGCAGCCGGGAGGCCGTCGCCCTCGCCGGGCTGGCCATGACCCTGACGGAGACGCCCGAGCCGCGCGCGGGGTGACCGGGGGCGGCCCCGGGGGAGAACGGTTCGACCTGTCACAGGCCCGGAACGCCGCCGTCCAGGACGGCGGGAGTCATCCGGCGTCAGGACCGTCGGGGGCGGCCCGGCGGCGGACCTGGTCCTCCTGGGCGAGCCGTCGCAGCAGTTCGAGCATGGGGCCGGAGAGAGCGAGGACGATGACCGCCTGTTCGGCCAGGGCCGGTGAGTCGTCGAAGGCGGCCGCGCGCTCGAGGTCCAGGCGGGCGATGGAATGGGCCAGCTCCGCGTAGGCGACGAGCCTTTCCGGCCGGTAGTCCGCGTCGAGCCGCCTGAGCTCCCTCAGCGCCGTCGTCAGCCCCCGGAAGTGGGGGGAGGTGCTGGGGACCTGCCAGTCCATGGCCGCGATCAGGCCCGCCACGTCCGCTTCCGCGGCCGATTCGGCGGCCGCGTCCCGGTCGGCGTCCCCGGCCGAGGCCGCCGTGACGGGCACGGGCAGGGCGTAGCTGATCGCCTCGAGGGTCTTGTCGGTGCTCTCGGCCTGGTCGACCGCCGCCAGGACGTCGCGGGTGGCGGCGATGGACAGCCCGCCCAGGGTGGTCAGCGCCTTGATCAGCCGCAGCCGCTGGACGTGCTCCTCCCCGTACTCGGCCAGCGTCGCGGCCGTCGCCCTTCCGGCGGGCAGCAGGTCTTCCCGCCGGAAGTACTTGATGCTGGCGACCGGCACGCCGGTCCTGCGGCTGAGCTCCGAGATCTTCATACGGCGTCCTCGCTGATGGTGCGGCCGGACATCCGCCGCCGGTGACGACTGGACACCCTAAGAAGATACTGCCACTATCCAGTACTGGATACCCAAAGTATCTAGCTACTCTATGTAACCATCCGGAGCAGTCATGCCTTCCCCTCAGCCTCCCTCCGCGCTCCGCAGCCCGCGGCTGTGGATCGGATCGGGCCTCATCCTCGCCGTGGTCTCCACCCTGTTCGCCCTGCTCTATGTGGGTGGCAACGTGAACCCCAAGGGCAACCTTCGCGACCTGCCCGTCGCCCTGGTCAACAGCGACCGCGGCGCCGACACGGGCGGCAAGCACGTCAACCTCGGCGACCAGGTCGTCTCGGGCATCAAGAAGAACGCCGCGAACAACCACAGCATCGACTGGCAGGTCCTCAGCCGGAAGGAAGCCGACAAGCGGCTGGGTCAGGGCAAGGTCTTCGGCGCGCTCGTCGTGCCGAAGGACTTCACCGCCGCGGTGTCGGGGCTGACCAGCCCGCAGCAGAAGCAGGCCGCCCGGCCGACCCTGACGGTGCTGACCAACCAGTCGGCCGGCAGCATCGGCTCCTCCATGGCCAGCCAGGCGACCCAGAAGGCCGCCCACGCCGCCTCGGCCCAGATCGGCAAGGAACTCCTCAGCCGTGCGAACAAGCAGGGGGCCCGGCTCGCCCCGGCCGCCCAGCTGATGCTCGCCGACCCCGCGGCCGTGGAGATCGCCGACGGCCACCCGGTCGGCTCGCACAGCGCCATGGGCCTGAGCGCCTTCTACTACGCACTGGTCCTGGTCGTCTGCGGCATGCTCGGCGCCAACGCGATCAGCTCGCAGGTCGACACCGCCCTCGGCTACGTGCACACCGACTTCGGGCCCTTCCGCCAGCGCATGCCCGTGCAGCACACCAGCCGGGTGCGCACGCTGGCCATCGGCACCGTCCTGATGCTCGGCCTCTCGGTCGTCATGGGTTCGCTCGTCCAGGTGGCCACCGTCGGCATCCTCGACATGGACGCCTCCCACCTCGGTCTGCTGTGGGTCTACTCCGTGGCCACCATCGCGGTCGTCGGCGTGAGCGCCCTGGCGCTGCTCGCCGCCTTCGGCACGCCCGGCATGCTGCTCTCGGCCATCATCTTCGTCGCCATGGCCGTCCCCTCCTCCGGAGCGACCGTCCCGCTGCAGGCACTGCCCGACTTCTTCCGCGCGCTCGGTGAATTCGAGCCGCTCCGGCAGATCACCGGGGGCCTGCGCTCCATCCTCTACTACGACGCCCAGGCCGACGCCGGCCTCGCCCGCGCCTGGGTCTCCATGGGCATCGCCCTGGCCGTCTCCGTCGTCTTCGGCTTCGGCGTCACCCGCCTCTACGACCGCAAGGGCCTGCACCGCATCCCCCGTCCCACCGACACCGACGAGTCCGCCGACTCCGACGAGTCCGACAAGGCCGCCGAGTCCGCACCGGCACCGGCATCGGCCTGAGGGGCGTAGCAACACCAGAGCGGCGAGGGCCCGTGCCGGTCGGCACGGGCCCTCGCCGCTCGCTCATTTCCGGCCTCAGCGGCTGAGGGCCTCGAGGTGCCGGTACAGCGCCTGGTGCCCTTCGGCGGTGGGATGCAGGCCGTCGACGAACAGTTCGGCGCTGTCGCGCAGCGGCTCCCACATGTCGAGGAAGTCGACGTAGTTCTCGGCGCACCAGGCCTGTATGGACTCCCGCAGGTCCAGCGCCCGCGCCCGGGTGAAGCGCAGGCCCCCGTAGTCGCCGGTGCGTGCTTCGTCCAGCCACGCCGGTCCCGCGACGACGAGTCGCGCGTTGTGGCTCAGGGCCGTGGCGGCCAGCGAGCCGAGGTTGTCCGCGAGGTGCGCCAGCCCGTCGCGGGGGGCCTGTGACGTGGCGAGGGGCAGGGCCGAGTCGTTGATGCCGGCGGCGACCAGGAGGGTGTCGGGCAGGCGAGCGGCCAGGAGCGCGGGCGTCTGCTCACTGACACCGGTCAGGGTGCTGCCGGGGATGGCCAGGTTGAAGACCCGGTGTGCGGCCTCGTTCCGGGCGATGTGAGTGGCCGCCAGGTGCGCCGCCCATCCTCCGCGCGGATCGCAGCGCCCGTAGGCGATGCTGTCGCCCACGATCACGATGCGCTCCGCCGAGCGCAGCGGCTTCGCGTCCAGGTAGGCCCAGGCGGTCTCCCCCGAGGAGAGGAGCACCCGCCGGCGGGCGTAGTCGTCGACCTCGTAGGCGTCGGCCGCCGCGAGGTCCTCGTCGCTGAGGCGCAGGACGGCGCCCTCGACCACGGCTCCGTACTCACGCTCCAGAGTCAGGTGCACGTCGAGGCCGCTGGCGTCGATCACGGACTGGTCGGTGATCGGCAGGGGCCTGGTCGTGTAGCCGGTCAGCGACGCCGCCGAACTGGGCACGGCGTGGCCGAAGAGAGCGGTCTGGACCCGCTCGTCCATCAGCGTGCCGAAGGAAAACAGGGAGTGGGGACGGGACTCGGTCACCGTGAGCGCCATGGCCTTTCTTCAAGGAATGATCACTCCACCCTAATGACCGAGCCGGGCCGCGGGACAGGCCGGGGAGGCCCACCGCACACCCCTCACCTGCGACGACGCCCCGCCGACCCCACCGGCGCCCTCCCCCGCGCCGGCGGCGTACGGCGAACGTCAGGCCAGGTCGAGCAGCTGCTCGTAGAAGCCGCCGAACCGGCGCCGTTCGTCGACGAGGTGCAGCTCCAGGATCCAGTGGCAGACCCGTCCCGCGCGGTCGGTGCGGCGCAGGAGGCCGTCGTTGTCGGGCGTGATGTAGGACTGGGCCTTCACGCCCTCGTTGGTCTGGTGCGGGAACTCGCCGACGAGGTGCCCCGCGTGCCAGATGCCGATCTCCCAGCCGGCCTCGGCGGCCAGGCGCTCGACCTCGGCGTACAGCTGCTTGCCGGTGATCTCGGGATCGGCCTCGAACGCGGCGCGCCCGGCGTCGAAGATGCGGGGGAGGTCGCGTACGAGCCGGTGCTTGTCCGGGTCGTCACCGAAGACGTAGGTCCGGCCGAAGTCCGCCTCGTACTCCTCGAAGATCGGGCCGAAGTCGGCGAAGGCGATGTCGTTCTCGCCGATGAGGCGGTCCGGCGGGTTCTCCTGGTACGGGGCGAGGGTGTTGGGGCCGGATCGGACGATGCGCTTGTGCCAGTGCTTGGTCGTGCCGAACATCTCGTTCGCCAGGTCCCGGATGCGGTCGCTCGCCTCCCGCTCCCCCACCCCGGGGGTCACCAGCCCGCGCGCCTCCACCTCGGCGAACAGCGCGATCGCCTTCTCCTGTGCGGCTTCCAGGCCCGCGACGCGTCGGGCCTCGTCGTGCCCGGGCGGATCCACTGCCATGTTCGATTCCCCCACTTCACCTGGAACGGTGGTCTGCTCCTCGCGACGGCGGACCGGCCCGCTCGTACGCAGGCGGCCCCGCCACGCCCACGGGCGCGGAGCCGCCGCCACCGGAAAAACCTTTCATCGGCCACGCGTTCGTCAGCTTAGCCATCCACCGAGCCGCGCATCTGCGTGTCGATCACCACACCGTTCCGCGCGGGCGCACGGGAATACGGGACGCCGGCCACCCGCCCGCCCGGCCGGGCGGCTTCCTGTCCTCCGCCCGGTGTCACGTGCTCACTTGACGTGAATCGTGACCTTCCAGCGGGGGGTCACGTGAGGGCAGGTGTGACCGGGCCTGGCGACGACGCAGCGACGGTGGGCGGTGATGTCGCCGGCGCCGAGGGCGGAGGCGGTGAAGTCGGCGGAGGCGTCCCCGTTCGATGCGGTACTGCCGCTGTCCCGGCCGAGCACGTCGGGTGCGGACGTCGTGGGCTCGTCCCACGCCCACTTCTCGCCGTTCCTCGTGACGGCGCGCAGCTGGACCCTGACGCGGTCACCCTGATGAACGGTGACGGAGCGCCCGTTGTCGGCGTTGGACAGCGTCGCGATGGCGCGCACCGCCGCCGCGGCATCCGGAAACGCCGCCGGGACGGTCATCGCGGCGGCGAGGGCAGTGGTGGCGAGCAGCGTCCTGCCGAGCATGAATCGGTCCTCCCCCTGGGACTGACGGCCTGTGCGGCCAGGCTAGGAGCCGACCACAGGCCGGGACACGGCCGATCCGGCTGTTTCACTCGAAGGGGAGCAGGCCCGCACACGACCACGAAGGCCACGGCGGGCCGTCCGGGGCCCGCCGTGGCGGTTCAGCTCTCGAAGGTCGCGCGCAGCGCCGTGGCGAAATCCGCCGGGTGCGTCAGGAAGCCCACGTGTCCGCCCGGGAATTCCACGATCCCGGTGCCCACGCTGTCCGCGAGGGCGCTCGTCGTACGGTGGAGCAGCGTCCGCGGCCCCTCGCCGCCGGTCACCAGCGTGAACCGCGCCGAGCGCAGTGCGGCGACGTCCGGCCTGAACCGGACGAACGAGCGGAGCTCGTACTTCAGGCAGGTGTCCACGTTGGCCCTCAGGCGCGCCAGCACCTGCCGCACCGGCTCGGGCAGTTCCTCCGCCGGTTCCGGCGGCGCGTCCACGCCGAGCGCGTCGCAGAACTTCTGGAGGGCGGGGTCGAGACCCTCGCGCTCGTGCAGCTCGCAGACCTCCTGGAAGAACGCGTGCCAGCGGTCCGCGTCGGGCAGGAGGTCGATCACGAACGGCTCGTGCGCCACCAGCGCCCGCACCTGGCCGGGGTGCCGGGCCAGCAGGTCCATGCCGATCATCCCGCCGTAGCTGGTGCCGAAGACGTACGCCGGTTCGCCGCCGGCGACCGCGCTCAGCAGCAGGTGGGCGTCCTGGCCGTGCCCCTCGATCCGCTGCTCCTCGGGCGGGCCGGTGAGGCGGCTGCGGGAGTTGCCGCGCAGGTCGAACGTGATGACGGTGCAGTACTCCGCCAACAGCGCGGCCAGCGGCCCGAAGAGGGCCGCGTCACCGTCACCACCGTTGACGAGCAGAAGCGGCCGGCCCGATCCGCGCACTTCGTAGTAGATCTCGGCCCCGGGCACGGTCAACATACCTGTCTCCATAGGACCATCAGGGTGCACCGGCGACGGGACGTCCGGCAATGGCCCGTGCGTGGCAATTCCGCACGATACGTTCAGCCTCCGGCGACGACGAAGTCGAAGGTCGCCTGCTTCGCGGGACCGGCCTGGCGGACGTTCATCAGGAGGGCCGCGTTGAAGATCGGGTCGGTGTTGTTGCGGGGCTCACCGGGGAAGTAGAGCTGGGTGGTGAGGATGGGGCCACCGGGGGCCTGGACCTTGACATGGATGTGGCGGGTGCGGCTCGGATAGAGCCCGGGGACGATCGTGGTCAGCGCGAACGCTCCGCGTACGTCGGTGTACTGATGCCCTCTCAACCGGAATCCCGTGTTGTCGTACGCGCCGGCCGTGTCCGCCTGCCAGAAGTCGAGCAGAGCGTGCGCGACCGGTCGGCAGGTCGGGCCGAAGACGTAGCCGCTGACCGTGAGCCGGGTGCCTCGCATGCCGGGTTCCAGCAGGGAGGCGCGTTCGGGAGAGTGGGGCTTGAAGTACGGGCCTTCGGTCTGCGGCGGCGTCGGGTCGTCACCGTCGTCGCAGTACGGCGTCGGGGTGAGGGGCGGGTCCGACGGCCGGTGGTCGCGCGCGAGGGCCACGCCACTGCCGAGCAGTGCCGGCATGGGCACCGCGATGAGTGCCGCCTTCAGCAGCGTCTTGCGGCTGACCGGCCGTTGCCCCACGGGCTCGGGGGTGCCGGTGCCGGTGTGCTCGTCGTCCGTCATGGTCCGCCTCCTGGGGGTGAGTGGCTCATTGACGAACCTAGGGAGGACGAACGGGCGGATCGATGGACTCCGTTCGGTGAACGTGGTGATTCCTTCGGGTCCTGTGGACGCGGGCCGGCGGCCCCGGGCTCACTCGTCCGCGGCCGCCCCCGAGGCCGCCCGCCGGAACGTCCCCGGGCTGATGCCGGTCTCCCGGCGGAAGAAGCGGCAGAAGTACGCGGGATCCGTGAACCCCACGCGCCGCGCGACCTGCCCCACGGCGAGGCCGGAGCCGGTCAGCAGCCGCTTCGCCTCCAGGAGCCGGGCCGCGCGCACCAGTTCGCCGGGGGTGCGGCCGGTCGCCTGCTTCACCACCTCGTTGAGATGGCCGACCGAGACGCCGAGGCGGGCCGCGTAGGCGCCGACGGACCCCTCGGCCCCCGCGCTCTCGGCCAGGAGCAGGCCGAACGTCCGGGCCACCTCCGCGGCCCGGCCGTCGCGACCGCCCGTGGCCGTGCCGTGCTCCCGCGCGGCGGGCAGGCGCAGGGCGCGGACGAGGAGGATGTGCAGGTAGGCCTCCAGTACGGAGGCGTAGCCGTCCGCCTTGGCGGTGCACTCCCGTTCCATCGACCGCACCAGCGTCCCGATGCCGGCGGCGTCCTCGCCCGGCCCGGCCGTCGGCCCGGGCGGCAGCCGCAGCCAGGACCGCTCGCCGAGCGCGCGCAGAAGGTGCCGGTCGCCGGGGCGGGTCAGGAGGAAGTCCTCGGTGAACAGCATCAGGACACCGCTCAGGTCGGACGCCGCTTCCCAGTAGTGCACCTGGCCGGGCAGCAGGACGCACAGGTGCGGCGGGTGCAGCGGCCGGCGGACGAGGTCGATGACGTGGGTCCCCGAGCCGCCGGTGACGTACACGATCTCGTAGAAGGTGTGCCGGTGGGGATAGCCCGCCCGGGAGTCGGGGCCGAGGGACTCGAACGAGCCCATGGCGAACGGCGGCACCTGCGGCGGGGGGACCCGCAGCCGGTGCAGGGGGACGGGGTCGGTGTGGTGCGCGTCGTCGTGCGTGCACGCGTTCATGCTCCGCCTCTCGGTCCGGGCGGCCCGGGCCCTCGGCCGGCTCACCGGCTGCCGCGCGCAGAACGTCCCCCGGAGTGTCCGATCCGGACATCACGGCACCGCAGGAAGCGGCTCAAAACCGCCTAAAACCTGAGTTTATTGGCTATTCGGTCGGGGAGTGATCTCTCGCTCTCAAGATTTTTGATCGCGGTGAGGTCACCGCAACAGCGTCACGTCAGCCACATTCGCCGAGACAGGAGCCCCGCGTGCTGCCTTCCATGCCACGCCACGTCCGTGAACGATTCCTCGCCGAACCGCGTGTCGGCGTCCTGGGTGTCACCGACTCCCGGGGCGGCGACCGCGCTCCCCTGACCGTGCCGGTGTGGTACGGCTACGAGCCCGGTGGCGAGGTCGTCGTCGGGACGGGCCGGGAGACCATCAAGGCGCAGCTCCTGCGCACCGCCGGGCGCTTCAGCCTCTGCGTGCAGGACGAGGCGCGGCCGTACCGGTACGTCAGCGTCGAGGGGCCGGTCACGGCGATCGAGGACCCGGTGGATCCGGCCGTACGGGAGGCCCTGGCCCACCGCTACCTGGACCCCGAGGAGGCGCGCGCGTATCTGGCGGCGACCTCGGCCCAGCTCGAGGACGACGTCCTCTTCCGCATGCGCCCGCAGCACTGGCGCTGCGCCGACTTCGCCGCGTTCGCGGCGGACTTCGCCGAGGAGGCCGCCGGCGTGGAGGGACGCACCGGCTGAGCACCGCCGCGTCAGCCGCACGGCTGTACCGGCCGCGTCGCGGCATCGCCGCATCGTCGCGCCGGCCGCACGGCCGCGTCGCAGGAAAGCCGATCGACCGAGAAGGACTTGATGACCGACATCGACGTTTCGTCACGCCCGTTACCCCTGGCCCCGGCCTCGTCCCCGGCGGCCGGGCCGCCCGTGCCCGGCTATCCACGGGACAGCCGCATTCCGGAGCTGTTCGAGGCGCAGGCCGCGGCGCGGCCGGACGCGCCGGCGGCCCGGCACGGGGAGCGGGTCGTGACCTACGGGCAACTCGACGCCCATGCCGACGCCTTGGCGGCGCGCCTGATCGCGCACGGCGTCCGCCCCGGTGAGCTGATCGGCGTGTGCGGCAGCCGCTCGCTGGAGGCGCTGGTGGCGCTGCTGGGCATCCTCAAGGCCGGCTGCGCGTACGTACCGCTCGACGACGACCTTCCGCCGTCCCGGTTGCGGGCCATGGCCGAGGACGCGGGGCTGAGCGCCGCGGTCACCCTGCCGGGCAGTACGCGCCGCGTGCGTGGTCTACGCGCGTCGGTCGAGGTCGGCTCCCTCGACGGGGCCGTCGGCGACCCCGCGCTTGCCGCCGTCGACCGGGCCGCCGCCCCCGCCCGTACCGGCTCCGCGAGCGACTGCGCCTACGTGGTCTTCACGTCCGGTACGACCGGTCGCCCCAAGCCGGTCGCGATACCCCACCGGGGCGTGGTGCGCCTGGTGCTGTCCGACCCCGAACTGCCCCCGCCCACACCGGCCGACGGGGTGCTGCACGCCTACGGCCTGTCCTCCGACGCCTCGACGATCGAGATCTGGGGCGCGCTGCTCACCGGCGCCTGCCTGGTCATCGCCGACCGGGAGGAACTGCTCTCCCCCGCCGCACTGGAACGGCTCTTCCGCGCGGCGGACGTCACCGTGGCCTATCTGACGACGAGCGTCTTCCACCTCGTCGCCCGGACCCGCCCCGAGGCGCTGGCCGTGCTGCGCTTCGTCTCCGCCGGCGGGGAGGCGATGGACCCGCACCTCGCGAACGCCGTCCTCGCGGCCTGCCCCGGCACCACGGTGGTCAACTTCTACGGCCCGACCGAGAACGCCGTGGTCTCCACCGCCCATGTGCTGCGCCCCCTGCCCGAGGACGCCGCGCACGTCCCCCTGGGCCGCCCCTTCGGCGCCTCCACCTGCCACGTCCTGCGGTCCGACGGCTCGGTCGCGGAGCCGGGCGAGGAAGGGGAGCTGTACGTCGGCGGGGACGGACTGGCCCTGGGCTACCTCGGCGACCCGCGGCTGACCGCCGAGCGGTTCGTCCCGCTGCCCGCCGTGGAACCGGGCGGACTGCTGTACCGGACCGGCGACCGGGTCGTGCGGCACGCCGACGGCCTGCTGGAGTACCGCGGACGCCTCGACCGCCAGGTCAAGCTGCGGGGCGCACGCGTGGAGCTCGACGAGGTGGAGGCCCGATTACGGGCCCACCCCGAGGTCGGCGAAGCCGTCGTCGAGGTCGAGTCGGGCTCCCTGACCGCCTACGTCACCGCCGCCGTACCCGGCCGGCCCCTGCCGCTGCCCGCCCTGCGCGCCTACTGCGCCCAGTGGCTCCCCCCGCAGGCCGTCCCCGCCCTGGTGCCCATGGAGCACTTCCCGGTGACCAGCGGCGGCAAGGTCGACCGCACCCGGCTGAAGGCCACGGCACCGCTCATATCCACCATGGGCCCGGAGGAGACGGACGAGCCGAAGGTCGAGGGCCTGCTCGACGTCCTCACCGAGGTGTGGCATCAGGTGCTGCGCGTACGCCCCCTGCCCCAGGACGACTTCTTCCTCCTCGGCGGCGACTCCCTGCTCGCCTCGGAGGCCGTCACGCGCACCCTCGCCGTGCTCAGCCTCGACGCCGCCCTGGGCTCCACCCTGATCAGGGCCCTTTTGGCCACACCCACGCTGGAGGGCTTCACCGCCGCCGTGCGCGAGGCGCGGGGCGGCTTCGGCGGGACGGCAGGACCGGAACCGGCCGTCGACTTCGTCCGGGAGACCGAACTGGGCTTCGCCCTCCCTGCCGCCGAGGGCCCGGCCCCGTGCCCGCAGGACCCGAAGGACGTGCTGCTCACGGGCGCTTCGGGGTTCGTCGGCGTGTTCCTGCTGCACCGTCTGCTGCGCTCGACGGCCGCCCGCGTCCACTGCCCCGTACGGGCGACGAGTCCGGCCCACGCCGAGCAGCGGGTGCGCACCGCGCTCGCCCGCTACGGGCTGCGCCTCGACGAGGCCGAGTGGCAGCGCGTGGAGTGCTTCCCCGGCGACCTGACCCAGCCCGGGCTGGGGCTGCCGGCCGGACACGCCGCCGAACTGGCCCGCCGGCTGGACCTGGTCCTGCACAACGGCGCCCGGGTCAACTTCCTCTACCCCTACGAGCAGTTGCGCCCGGCGAACGTCGACGGAACCCGGGAGGTCATCCGTCTCGCGGCACCCCGCCGCGTGCCGGTGCACTTCGTCTCGACCGTCGCCGTCGTCGCCGGATTCGGCACCGCCGGGGTACGCGAGGTGGACGAGGACCTGCCGCTCGCCCACGCGGACGGGCTCACCATGGGCTACGCCGAGAGCAAGTGGGTCGCCGAAGGAGTGCTGCGGCGGGCGGCCGAACAGGGCCTGCCGGTGGCCGTGTACCGGCCGTACGAGGTGACCGGCGACCGGGTGAAGGGCGCGTGCAACACCGAGACGGCCATCTGCTCGTTGTTCAAGACGATCGCGGAAACGGGTGTGGCCCCCGACATCGACCTGCCGATGGACTTCGTCCCCGTCGACCACCTCGCCGAGTCCGTGGTCCACATCGCCACCCGCCGGCCGGCCGACGGCCGGGTCTACCACCTCACCAACCCCCGCCCGGCGATGCTGTCGGACGTCCTGGACCGGATGCGCGCGGCGGGCTTCACCCTGCGCACGCTGCCGTACGACCGGTGGGTCGGCGAGCTGGTGCGCCACGTCGCCGAGAACCCGACGAGCGCCACGGCGCCTTTCGTGTCCCTGTGCGTCGACCGCAGCCGCAACGCCGACATGTCCGTCAAGGAGATGTACCTCAAGGACACCTTCCCGGTCCTGGGGCGGCGCAACGCCGAGGAGGCGCTGGCCGGCAGCGGACTGCACTGCCCACCGGTCGACTCCGCGCTGCTGGACCGGTACCTGGAGCACTTCTTCACCTCCGGCTACATCGCACGGCCCGAGGGATCGGAGCACACCGCATGAGCCACCCCGAGGCCCTCGTCCCCGTCCCGGAGGTCGAGCCCGGTACCGCCGGACCGCCGTGCGCCTACGCCCGCCTGCGTTCCGAAGCACCCGTCGTCAAGGCACAGCTTCCCAACGGCGAGACGGGCTGGCTCATCAGCCGCTACGAGGACGCACGCGCCGCGTTCGCCGACCCCCGGCTCGTACGGCCGCTGCTGTCGGCCTGGCCGCCCCGCGAGGGCGACGACGCCCCGCCGCCGTGCCTGCCGACCTTCCTGGAGATGACCGGCGCGCACCACGAACGCGTGCGTCGTACCGTTCTGCCGATGTTCGGCCGGAAACGGCTGGAGTTCATGGGGCCCCGGATCAGGACGATGGCCGAGGAACTCGTCGACGCGATGGTGGCCGGGGCGCAGGACGGCACGGCGGACCTCGTCGCCGCCTACGCCGATCCGCTGCCGCTGCGCGTGCTGTGCGAGACCACCGGCCTGCCGTACGAGGACCGCGAGATCTACCTGCCGCACACCCTCGCGCTCCTCGGCGCGTCCGGGCTGACGATGGAGGAGGTGCTCGCGGCCCTGTACGCGCTGCAGGACTACGCCGGCGAACTCATCGCCCGCAAGAAGAAGGACGGCGAGGGCGAGGACTACATCCAGCTGCTGCTGGCGGAGGCCCGCCGGCCGGGCGGCGAGCTGACCCGGGACGACGTCGTCAGCTTCGTCGTCACCATGCTCATGGCGGGCTACAAGACCAACATCCAGCACACGAGCAACGCCCTGCTCGCGCTGCTCACCCACCCCGACCAGCTGCGGATGCTGCGCGAGGCGCCCGAGAGGACCGCCACCGCGGTGGAGGAGCTGCTGCGGTACGTCCCGCTGATGAACGCCATCAACATTCTCGTGGCGACGGAGGACTTCACCCTGCACGGGCAGCACATCCGTGCCGGTGACGCGGTCGTCCCCGTGCCGGCGTCCGCCAATCGCGACCCGGAGGCGTTCGCCGAGCCCGACCGCCTGGACCTGACCCGGACCCCCAACCCGCACATCGCGTTCGGGCACGGCCCCCACGCGTGCACCGGCGGGCACCTCACCCGCATGCAGCTCGCCACCGCGATCCAGGTCCTGCTGGAACGGCTCCCCGGCATCGAACTGGCCGTGCCGGCGGAGACCATCCCCTGGGACGAGTCCACTCCGCTGCGCGCGCCGGCCCGGCTGCCCGTGCGCTGGTGACGTCCCCGCTCAGCCGGCACACCGCCGACCACCCCAGGAAAGAGGACCGCACCCCGTGACCGCACCGCACGCGCCCGCGTCCGAGGACGCCGCGCCCGACGAGCCCCTCCCCCACTACCCCTTCAGTACCAGAGGCGACCGGCTCGCCCCCGAGCTCACCGAGCTCCGCGGCCGCTGCCCCGTGGCCCGGGTCGGCACCAACTCCGGCGACCAGGCGTGGCTGGTCACCGGCTACGAGCTGACCCAGCACGTGCTGCGCGACCGGGCCTTCGCCCGCTCCGTGCTGGCCGAGGCCGACAGCCCGGGACAGGACGCCCCGATCCTGGCACCCGAACTGCTGGACGCCATGAACCACCTGCAGAAGGCAGGCCTGCGCGACGAGGTGCTCAAGGCCCTCGGCCGCAACCAGCCCGAGCTGCCCGCCGACTGGGTCGAGGCGGTCACCCGCGAGGGCCTGGACGCGATGGTCCGGGAGGGCGGCCCGGGCGACCTGCAACGCCACTTCGCGGAGTGGGTCGCGGGGCAGTGCATGTGCCGGCTGCTCGGCCTGCCCTTCGAGGACCACGCCTGGCTCGCCGTACGGGCCGACCTGGACCTGACCATGGTCACGCCCACGCACGAGGAGCTCGCCCGCAACTGGGAGGAGATCCGTGTCTACATGCACGAGCACATGGCCGCCCGCCGCCCCGGCGAACCGCGCGGCCTGGCGGACCGGCTCGCCGACCTCAACGCCGCGCACCAGGGCCTGACGGACCGGCAGCTGTCGAACATCGTGGCCGTCCTCTTCGTCAGCGGCTACGAGGACTTCGCGAGCTTCCTGGGAGTGGCGGCGTTCAACCTCCTCCAGAGGCCCGACGTGATGGACGCGGTGCGGGCCCGGCCGGAGACGATGCCGCAGTGCGTCGAGGAGCTGCTGCGCTGCAGCGTCGTCCTGGGCAACGCCATCCCGCGCTTCGTCACCCGGGACGCACGGCTCGGTTCCGCGCACGTGAAGGAGGGCGACATGATCCTGCTCTCCCTGGACGCGGTCAACTACGACCCGGACGCGTTCTCCGACGCCGAGACCTTCGACCCCACCCGCTCCCCCAACCCGCACCTCCGCTTCGGCTACGGCCGTCACCACTGCCCCGGCGCCCACCTGGTCCGCCGCCAGTCCGACGCGGCCTTCCGTGTCCTCCTCGACCGCCTCCCCGGCATCCGTCTCGCCGTGCCGCCGGCGGAGGTCCCCTGGCACCCGAATCGCATGGCCATCATGGCGGCCGGAATCCCCGTGACCTGGTGAGTCCCGCGAGGGCACAAGCCTGAGGCGGCCACGGCCGGAGGGCCGTGGCCGCTGCCCGGCCGTGGCATCGGACGCATCCGTTGCCGACAGGTGACCGCCGGACTCAACCAGCGGTCACCGCCCCGGCCTTGGGGGCCCGGCCGAAAAGGGTCACCAGCAGGGCGCCGATCGCCAGCGCGCCGCCCAGCCACATCACCGACCCGGTCCCGAAGCCGTCGGCCACCCGGCCGCCCACCATGGCGCCCACGGCGATGGCCGCGTTGAAGACGCCGACGAACAGCGAGGTCGCACCCTCGCGCGCCTCCGGTGCGGCCGACGCCAGCCAGGTCTGCGTGCTCACCGACACTCCGCCGTACGAGACGCCCCAGACCGTCAGCAGGAGCACGACACCCCAGGTGGACACCCCGAGCGTCGGCACCAGCAGCACCGACACCGCCAGCACCGCACTGATCACCACCAGCGTGCCCTTGGTGTTCCGCCCGGCCCGGGCACCGGCGAGGAAGTTGCCCGCGACACCGGCGACGCCGTAGATCAGCAGCAGCGTGCCGACGAGGCTCGCCCCGACGCCGGAAACGTCTTCCAGGACCGGGCGGACGTAGGTGTACGCGGCGAAGTGGCCGCACACCAGCAGGGCCACCACGGCGAGGCCCGTCGCCACCTCGGGCTTGCCGAACAGCCGTATCACGCCACCGAGTCCGACCGCCCGCCCGGCGGGCAGCGGCGGCAGCAGGACCGCCATCGCGACGGTCACCAGGAGCGCGAGCGCGGCGACGGCGACGAACGCCATGCGCCAGCCCGCCCATTCACCGATGTACGTGCCCGCGGGAACGCCGAGCACGGACGCCACCGCGATGCCGCTGAAGACCAGTGAGGTCGCGGGCCCGGCCCTGTCGGGCGGCACCAGGCGGCCGGCCAGGCCGCCGGCGAGCGACCACACGCCGCCCATCCCGATGCCGATCAGGACGCGCGCCACCATCATGACGGTGACGTCCGGCGACCACGCCGCGAGCAGGTCGGCGGCAGTCAGCAGGGCCATCAGGCAGCAGAGCACCAGCCGCCGGTCCAGCCCGCCCACCGCCGAGGTGAGCAGCGGAGCGGAGAGGGCCGCGACGATCCCGGTGACGGTGAGGGTCAGGCCGGCGGTGCCCTCGGTGACGTCGAGCGCGTCCCCGATCGGGGTGAGCAGGCCCACCGGGAGCATCTCCGACGTGACGACCGTGAAGGTCCCGGCCGCCACCGCCACGACGGCCGGCCACCCCCGCGCCGCCGGCTTCCCCCGGGCCGGGGCCTCGGGGGTCATGTGATCAACTTTTGCCATGCCCCCAGCCAACTCCGCCGTACCAGGGGGAACAATCGCGAAGTCCTCATGCGTCTATGAGGTGGACTAATCGATGCGGTGTCAGATGCCGGCGCCGCCCGGGGACGGGCCCGGGGGGGGCCGGCACGCGAGGGAACGGGGCGCGGGGACCATGACGGCAGGCGAGGCCACGGGGCCCCGGACGGCGCCGGGAGGGGAGCGCGGACCGGCGAGCGGCCTGGAGATCCGCGAGCTGGAGTGCTTCCTGGCCCTCGCGGAGGAACTGCACTTCGGGCGCGCCGGGGAGCGGCTGTACGTCTCGCAGGGCCGGGTGAGCCAGCTCCTGCGCTCCCTGGAGAGCCGCATCGGCGGCCGCCTCGTGGACCGTACGAGCCGGCGCGTCCGGCTGACCCCCCTCGGCGAGGACTTCCTCGGCAGCCTGCGACCCGCCTACGAGGCGTTGCGCGCCACGGTCGAGGACGCCCGCATCGCCGCCCGCGGCGTCGCCGGCCGTCTGCGGGTCGGCTTCCAGGGCAGCGCCGACGACGCCTTCATGGCCGTCGTCAGCCTCTTCGCGGACCGCTACCCGGACTGCTCCACCGAGATCACCGAGGTGCCGCTCTCCGACCCGTTCGGGCCGCTGCACCGCGGCGAGGTCGACACCGCCGTCGTCCTGCTCCCGATGGCGGAGGAGGACCTCGTCCTCGGGCCGGTCTTCTCCCGCCAGCCGCAGCACCTGGCGGTCTCCCGGCGGCACGGCTTCGCCGGCCGTGCGCACCTGTCCGCGGAGGACCTCGCCGACGCCCCCCTCATCGGCGTCCGGAGCCCGGCGCCCGCCTACTGGCGCGAGGCCCAGGCGCCCAGCCGCACGCCGGCGGGCCGCCCCGTCCCGCCGGGCCCGATGGTGTCGACCCTCCAGGAAGGCCTCTCCCTCGTGGCGGCCGACCGCGGCGCGATGCTGCTGTGCCCCTCCACCGCTGAGTACCACCGCCGCCGCGGCGTCGCCTACGTCCCGGTCACCGGGCTGCCGGAGTCGGCGCTGGGACTGGTCTGGAACCGGGCACACGAGAACGCGCGCATCCGGGCGTTCGCGGAGGCCGTGGGCGAGGCGCTGGCCTGAACCCCGCGGGCGCCTTCTCCGGCTACCTCGCGCTCCTGTCCGGGTGACCGGATCGATCAGGATTCGAGAAGCGCGGATCACGGAGCCGCACCTACCGTGGAGCCCCGGGCCCGGCCACCGGCGTGTGCGCCGACCGACGGAGAAGGCGGCCCCGCCCAAGAGATGGAGTCACGATGAGCACGGCCAAGAAGAGGGACACGCGGTCGCCCGCGCCGCACGATGCCGACAGCCACGATCTGATCCGCGTGCACGGCGCGCGCGTGAACAACCTCAAGGACGTCAGCGTCGAGATCCCCAAGCGCCGGCTGACGGTGTTCACCGGCGTCTCCGGCTCGGGCAAGAGCTCGCTGGTGTTCGACACGATCGCCGCGGAGTCGCAGCGGCTGATCAACGAGACCTACAGCGCCTTCGTGCAGGGCTTCATGCCGACGCTGGCCCGGCCCGAGGTCGACGTACTCGACGGGCTGACGACCGCGATCATCGTCGACCAGCAGCGGCTGGGTGCCGACCCCCGCTCCACCGTCGGCACCGTCACCGACGCCAACGCGATGCTGCGCATCCTCTTCAGCCGGCTCGGCACGCCGCACATCGGCCCGCCCAGCGCGTACGCCTTCAACGTCCCCTCGGTCCGGGCGAGCGGTGCGATCACCGTCGAGCGGGGTGCCAGGAAGGCGGTGAAGGCGACGTTCACCCGCACCGGCGGCATGTGCCCGCGCTGCGAAGGCCGTGGCGCGGTCTCCGACATCGACCTCACCCAGCTCTACGACGACTCCAAGTCGATCGCCGAGGGCGCGTTCACCATCCCCGGTTACACGGGGGGCGGCTGGAACTCCCGGCTCTACGGCGAGTCGGGCTTCTTCGACCCGAAGAATCACCGCAACGCTATGACCTGCGCAAACATGCAGACGGCCGCTTCCGTGGCTACTTTGATGGCTACTTAGGTTTCGCGCGCCTACTCCACACCCGAACAAGGACCCCAGCGTCGCATCGTCGACCGTCCTGGTTCACCCGGTTCCCCAGGAGGACAGGAGGGCGCGTGGGTGCCCGCCGCGCAGGTGTCGGCCCAGCTTAGACGGTGTCTTGATTGGTGGTAGTTCGTTGGGTCGAGCATGGGGATAGTTGAGCGGCTGGTGC
>NZ_BNBL01000012.1 GCF_014655595.1 Streptomyces griseocarneus
CGCCGCCCGGTGATCATCACCGGGCGGCGGCCCTTTTCGCGCGTCCGCTCGCCGGCGGCTACTTCTTGTTGGCGTCGCCCACCGAGGTGACGACCTCCTTGGCCGCCTCCTGCGCGCCCTTCTTGATGTCGTCCGCGCTCGGCGACTTCGCGCCCTCGTAGCCGGCACCGCTGTACTTCACGGTGATGACCACGTTCTTGGTCCGCGCGACGACGGTCGCGTTCTTGAAGTCGTTGTCGCCCTTCTTCGAATCCGCGGTCACCACGTTCGCCTCGTCACCGATGCCCGAGGCCTTGTCCGTCTTCGCGTCCTTCGCGCCGTCCGCCGTGCTCGCGGCCGTCGTCTGCTTCGCCACGAAGTCCGCCGCACGCTTCTCGCCCGTACCCAGCGTCGGGTCCGAGACGAACCGCTTCAGCGAAACGGTCATCGTGCGGAACTGCATGTCCTTGACGTCCTCGTCGTCCAGACCGCTCCAGATGCAGCTGGCCGAGTCGTTGGTGTCGGTCGCGGGAAGGGCCTTGCCCTCCTTCTTCTCCGCCTTCGGCACCAGCTTGTCGACCGTCTTCTCCGTGACCGTCTTGCAGACCTCCGGCAGCTTGGCGTACGCCGCCGCCTTCATCGTCGGAGTGGCGTTCGGCTGGGCCGACTGCGTGGGCTTGCCCGATTCCTTCTTCGACCCCGAATCGTCGTCCGAGGAGCAGCCGGTGGCGACGAGCATCACCGGTACTGCGGCGCAGGCGAGGATTCGGGCGAGTCGCGGGGCTGTACGTCGGTGCATGGGTCCTTCGCTCATTCGGTCAGAGGTGACGGGGGCGCCTGACGGTGCCTACCGGCACGGTACGCGGCCCACGCCCGGCCATGGCCGAACGCGAGCCCTGTCGAGGGGGCTAATTGCCGAAGTGCCCCGCATCCAGCTCGCGGGCCAGGCCCTGGGCCTTGCCCTGCAGATCCTGGCTGGTGGGCACGTGCTGCTTGTCCGTCGTCCACTGGTCGTACGCGATCGTGACCAGCACGTTCGACGACCGGAAGACCACCGTCACGTCCCGGTGCACGCCCGAGCTCGTCGTCGCCAGCACATCGTTGACGAACGCGTCGTCCCCCAGGTCGTCCAGCACCCGCGGCGCCAGCCGGGGGTCCGCCGAGGCGGACGCGTTCGCCGACGACGGGGCCGCCGACGCCTCCGCCAGCTGCGGGCCCGGGCCCGGATCGCTCTTGGAGCTCGCGCTCGCACTCGCGCTCGCGCCCGGCGAGGGCGAGCCGGACGACTTCGCCGACGGCGCGGCCGAGGGGATGCGCGCGGCCGTCGCCTGGCGCTCGTACAGCTGCTCCGCCCGGGCCTCGTCGCTCACGCCCGGCTGGTACGACACCACGCGCTCGAAGTCGACCGTCAGGTGCCGGGTGCCGTTGGGCGTCTCCAGCTTCCAGCGGCAGCCGACCCGGCGGTCGGTGTCATAGGTGATCGCGGCCGTCCCGCGCAGGAGCCGCTCCGCCTCCTGCTCGTCGCCGTCGCCCGCGCCGGGCAGCATCCGCCGCACCGTCTCCGCGCTGACGTAGCCGCACGGCTCCGGCAGGCTGTGGTACTTCCCGGGCGGCCCCGCGGGCACCGCCGAGCCCGCCTGTCCCGCCTTCGCGTCGATGCCCTTGCCGCCGGCTCCGCCGCCCCCGCCGCACCCGGCGAGCGCGGCCGACAGCACCGCCGCGGCCAGTGCGGCTACCGGTGCGTACGCCCTCCGCTGCACTGTCCGTGGCTCCCTTCGCCCGAATATTTGGTTGCCGCCGTTGGGCGGCGGCTGGAGACAATGTGTACCGCACGCGCCGCCGAGTCTGCCGTCCCAGTGTCCTGGACGAGCACTTACGTCCGGCTTTTGCGCTTTGTAGACTTTTCGGGGGAATGAGGAAGTTATGTCGTACACCGAGGTACCCGGCGCCCGCGTACCGATCCGCATGTGGGCGGACCCCGCCACGGTCGAGGCCGTAGCCATGCAGCAGCTGCGGAACGTCTCCACCCTGCCCTGGATCCAGGGCCTCGCCGTGATGCCGGACGTCCACTTCGGCAAGGGCGCCACGGTCGGCTCGGTGATCGCGATGCGCGGCGCCGTCTGCCCGGCGGCGGTCGGCGTCGACATCGGCTGCGGCATGTCGGCGGTGAAGACCTCGCTGACGGCGAACGACCTGCCGGGTGATCTCTCGCGGCTGCGGTCGAA
Organism: Streptomyces griseocarneus; assembly: GCF_014655595.1. Taxonomy (GTDB): domain Bacteria; phylum Actinomycetota; class Actinomycetes; order Streptomycetales; family Streptomycetaceae; genus Streptomyces; species Streptomyces griseocarneus. The sequence continues at coordinate 2,205 of NZ_BNBL01000012.1, forward strand.
GATCGAGGAGGCGATCCCGGTCGGCTTCTCGATGCACGACGACCCGGTGGACCCGCGCCGGCTGCACGGACTGCCGACGGCCGGGTGGGACGACTTCTGGGGGCGGTTCGACGGGGTCGCGGAGGCGGTCAAATTCCGTCAGAGCCGGGCGCTGAAGCAGATGGGATCGCTCGGCGGAGGAAATCACTTTTGGGAGCTTTGCCTCGATTCGGATAATTCGGTCTGGATCATGCTTCACTCCGGGTCGCGCAACATCGGCAAGGAGCTGGCCGAGTACCACATCGGTGAAGCGCGGAAGCTCTCCCACAACCAGAACCTGGTCGACCGTGATCTCGCCGTCTTCATTGCCGACACGCCTCAGATGGCCGCCTACCGGCACGACCTGTTCTGGGCGCAGGAGTACGCACGGCACAACCGCGAGATCATGATGGCTCTCTCCCAGGACGTGCTGCGCAGGGAGTTCAAGAAGGCCAAGGTGACCTTTGGGCAGGTCATCTCCTGCCACCACAACTACGTGGCGGAGGAGCGCTACGAGGGCGTGGACCTGCTGGTCACCCGCAAGGGCGCGATCCGCGCGGGCGGCGGCGAGTACGGCATCATCCCGGGCTCGATGGGCACCGGCTCGTACATCGTCCGCGGCCTGGGCAACGCGGACTCGTTCAACTCCGCCTCGCACGGCGCCGGCCGCCGGATGAGCCGCAACAAGGCGAAGAAGATGTTTTCCGAGCGGGATCTGGCGGAGCAGACGCAGGGCGTCGAGTGCCGCAAGGACCGCGGCGTGGTCGACGAGATCCCGGCCGCCTACAAGCCCATCGAGCAGGTCATGGAGCAGCAGCGGGATCTGGTCGAGGTCGTGGCGAAGCTCAAGCAGGTCGTCTGCGTGAAGGGCTGAGGCCCGGTCGGCGGATCAGTCCGGCAGTGGCTGGCCTTGGCGCAGACGCCAGCGGCGTACTTGGCAGGAGCTCTGGGATCTGCCGAGTCGCTCCGCCGCCTGGGCGAGCGTAGGAGCGGCCAGCAGGATGTGGTCTTCCTGCTGTGTCCACGGGCGGCGGCCTCGTGCGGGGCCCATGTGCGGGGGACGGACCCATGCGGCGACTTCGGCGGCGGCCGTGCGCTTGCGCTCGAGGGCAAGGCTGCCGGGGTAGTAGAGGTGGTCGGCGAGCGTGACGCCTGCCTCGCGCATGTACATGATGTTGTACACATGGTCGCGGGTGTTACGCCCTGCTCGCCGCTGGATGCCGAAGGTCAGCTTGGTGAACCGGCACAGGTACGTGGCGATTGCGGTGCTTGCCGTGGTGAGGCTGACGAATGGCAGCCCCGTGGCCGTGATGCCGACTGATCCGTCGGCATCGATGACGCCGCGGAGGTAGTCCGCCTTCGAGAAGGGGACGCGTGGCGGTGTGATGCGCGTGGACTTCTTGCCGTAGGGGAGGCCGAGCTCCGCGAGGCGGTTTCTCGCTTCCAGCGAGCACACGGTCCAGCTCGCGGATCGGTGGCTCTCGGAGAAGTTGGTCGCCCTCGTGCGCTCGCTGATGGTGCTGTTGTACGGGCACAGCTCCTGAAAGGCACGGAGTATGTCGATGTCGCGGTAGCTGATCTCGACCGTGAGCCGCCCCCGCTGCCGAGTCCCTTCGTGCATGTGACCGTCGGCCTGCAGGAAGCCGAACATGTACGCGTAGCGCGGATCTTCGAGGTCCATGAAGGTCATGGCTCGATCGTCGGCCGACCCTGCCGCTCGATTATTCGAAACGGCAGGGTGTCACTCGAACTGGCGAGCGCGCAACGCGCGTAAACGCGCTGCTTCCGCTTACGCGCCCTGCTCGCGGTCCTCGGCGTACCAGCGGAGCTCGACCGTGTTGCCGTCCGGGTCGAGGACGTAGAGGGACTGGGCGGTGCCGCGGGCGCCGAAGCGGGGGCCGGGGCCGTCGACGACGGTGAAGGTGCCGGAGGCGACGACCTCCTCCCAGTCCAGGGGCTCGACGGTGAGGCAGATGTGGTCGACGTTGGACTCGCCGCGCTCGCGGGCGAAGAGGTCGATGATCGTGGAGGGGTTGACCCGGACCGAGGGGAAGGAGACCTTCCCCGCGCGCCATTCGTCCACGCGGACCGGCTCCAGGCCGAGCGGGCCGGTGTAGAAGGCCAGGGATCGCTCGATGTCGGAGACGTTGAGGACGAGGTGGTCGAAGGCGATGACGCGCATGGGGCTCCCCCTGTTTCGTACGGGCCGCCCCGGTGCCGGGGCGGCTGCGCGTACGACGGTAGCGCTTCAAGATCATCCGCGCATGGGTCCAGGGTCCTGCGACCGTGGCCCCGGCCGGGGTCAGCCCTCGCGGTGGACCTTGTAGTTCGACGCCTGGGCGCGGGGGCGGACGACGAGCAGGTCGATGTTGACGTGCGGGGGGCGGGAGACGGCCCAGGTGATGGTCTCGGCGACGTCGTCGGCGGTGAGGGGGTCGGGCACGCCCGCGTAGACGGCGTCGGCCTTGTCCTGGTCGCCGCGGTAGCGGGTGAGGGCGAATTCGTCGGTGCGCACCATGCCGGGGGCGATCTCGACGACGCGCACGGGCTTGCCGCACAGCTCCAGGCGGAGGGTCTCGGCGATGACGTGGGCGCCGTGCTTGGCGGCGACGTAGCCGCCGCCGCCCTCGTAGGTGGCGAGGCCGGCGGTGGAGGACAGGACGATCAGGGTGCCCTCGGCCTGGACGAGGCGGGGGAGCAGGGCCTGGGTCATGTTGAGGGTGCCCAGGACGTTGACGTCGTACATCGTGCGCCAGTCGGCGGGGTCGGCGGTGGCGACGGTCTCGCTGCCGATGGCGCCGCCGGCGTTGTTGACCAGGACGTCGATGGGGCCGTACTCGTCGAGGAAGACGGCGAAGGTCATGACGGCGGCGCGGTCGGTGACGTCGAGGACGTAGGGGACGGCCTCGTGGCCGGCGGCGGTGAGTTCCCCGGCGAGGGCGTCGAGGCGGTCCTCGCGGCGGGCGGTGAGTACGACGCGGTAGCCGGCGGCGGCCAGGCGGCGGGCGGTGGCGGCGCCGATGCCGCTGCTCGCGCCGGTGATGACGGCGGTGGGGGCTGCGGTGCGGGTTCGCATGGTGGGCCTCCTGGGGCTGGCGTGGTCTCTGCGCAGCATAGGCCGGGTCGTGGGCGGGGTCAGCGGCCGCGTGGTGCGTACATGATCACGGCCACGCCGGCCAGGCAGATCAGGGCGCCGGCGATGTCGTAGCGGTCGGGGCGGTAGCCGTCGGCGGCCATGCCCCAGGCGAGTGAGCCGGCGACGAAGACGCCGCCGTACGCGGCGAGGATCCGGCCGAAGTGTGCGTCCGGCTGGAGGGTGGCGACGAAGCCGTACGCGCCCAGGGCGATGATCCCGGCGCCGATCCAGGCCCATCCGCGGTGCTCGCGGACGCCCTGCCAGACGAGCCAGGCGCCGCCGATCTCGAGGAGGGCGGCGAGGAGGAAGAGGGCGGTGGAGCGGGCGATCAGCATGGGGGAAGGCTAGGTCCGCCGTCGCCGATGGGGTGGTTTCGGATGGTTCCTACGGCCACACCAGGCAGTACGGCTGGTGTCCCGCCTCGTGCAGGCGATGGGAGAAGTCCTGCCATTCGTGGAGCAGCCGGTAGACCGAGAAGGCGTCCCGGGGGCCGCCGCGGTCGGGGACCGTGGACCAGATGAACGCCGCCGCGCCCACCGATTCCTCGCCAATGCCGCGCAGCGGGTCGACCACGGTCATGGGGAGCTTGACCACGGCATAGTCGGGATGGAGAACCACCAGTTCGAGCGGGGGAACCTTGTGCAGGGGTATGCCCTCGATGCCGGTGAGGACCATGGCGGCCACCGTCTCCGGCTTGATCTTGGTGAACATGCCGCCCATGCCCAGCTCGTCGCCGCCGAGCTCCTCGGGGCGCATGGAGATGGGAACCCTGGCCGCGGTCGCGCCGTTGGGGGCCCCGAAGTATTTGTAGGTCACCCCCACTCGGCCACTCCTGCTTCCCGTGCTGTGCTCGATGTGCTCCTGGTGGTGCCCTTCGCGGCGGTGCCGGCCCCGCTGCGCGCGCTGGGCTCGCTCGGGCCCCAGGTCATCGGTGCCCTCGCCCAGTCCGCCACCGCGATGCATATCTCCACCCGACCGCTTTTTTACGCAGCACAGCCCCCGCCGCGCAACCAGATCATCGTCTCAGAGACCTCCCCCGTGGGCGCCGTGCGAAACGCCCGGACGCGACGGGCCGGAACGCTCTGAGACCATGGCTAGCGTGAGCTACCCATACAGTGCCCCAGTCTCGCAGACGCTCTTCGACCGTGCGGCGGTCGTGACGCCCGGTGGCGTGAACTCTCCGGTCCGGGCGTTCCGCGCCGTGGGCGGTACGCCCCGGTTCATGGTTTCCGGCACCGGTCCGTACCTGACGGACGCGGATGGCCGGGAATATGTGGACCTCGTGTGTTCATGGGGGCCGATGATTCTCGGCCATTCCCACCCCGAGGTGATCGCCGCGGTGCAGGAGGCCGTCGCGCGGGGCACCTCCTTCGGTACGCCCGGCGAGGGCGAGGTGGCGCTGGCCGAGGAGATCGTCGCCCGGATCGAGCCGGTCGAGCAGGTGCGCCTGGTGTCCTCGGGCACCGAGGCGACGATGTCGGCGATCCGGCTGGCGCGCGGCTTCACCGGCCGGGCCAAGGTGATCAAGTTCGCGGGCTGCTACCACGGCCACGTCGACGCGCTGCTGGCCGCGGCCGGCTCCGGGCTGGCCACGTTCGGCCTGCCGGACACGCCGGGCGTCACGGGCGCGCAGGCCGGGGACACCATCGTGCTGCCGTACAACGACCTGGAGGCGGTGCACGCCGCCTTCCACGCCCACCCGGGTGAGATCGCCTGTGTGATCACCGAGGCGTCGCCGGGCAACATGGGCGTGGTCCCGCCGCTGCCGGGCTTCAACGAGGGGCTGCGGGACGCCTGCGCCAAGAACGGCGCGCTGTTCATCTCCGACGAGGTGATGACCGGCTTCCGCACGAGCAAGGCGGGCTGGTACGGCATCGACGGCGTCAAGCCGGACCTGATGACGTTCGGCAAGGTCATGGGCGGCGGCTTCCCGGCGGCGGCCTTCGGCGGCCGTGCCGACGTGATGGCCCACCTGGCCCCGGCCGGCCCGGTCTACCAGGCCGGCACGCTCTCGGGTAACCCGGTGGCGACCGCGGCGGGCCTGGCGCAGCTGCGGCTGTTGGACGACGCGGCGTACGAGAAGGTGGACGCGGTGTCCGCCGAGATCAGCGGGCTGGTCGGCGAGGCGCTGACCAAGCAGGGCGTGGCGCACCGTCTGCAGACGGCGAGCAACATGTTCTCGGTGTTCTTCACGGGGCGTGAGGTGAGGAACTACGACGACGCGAAGGCGCAGGAGTCGTTCCGCTTCAACGCCTTCTTCCACTCGATGCTGTCGCAGGGCGTGTACCTGCCGCCGTCGGCGTTCGAGTCGTGGTTCGTCTCGACGGCGCACGACGCGGCGGCGGTGGAGCGGATCGCGGCGGCGCTGCCGGCGGCGGCGCGCGCGGCGGCCGAGGCGACCGAGGAGGGGAAGTAAGTGAGCTCGCAGAAGAAGCAGGACGACATCACCGTCGTCCACCTGATGCGCCACGGCGAGGTCCACAACCCGGACGGCGTGCTGTACGGGCGGCGGTCGGGCTACCACCTGTCGGACCTGGGCCGGCGGATGGCGGACCGGGTGGCGGAGCACCTGGCGGACCGGGACGTGACGTACGTCGTGGCCTCCCCGCTGGAGCGGGCGCAGGAGACGGCGACGCCGGTCGCCAAGGCGCACGGGCTGGACCTGGCGACGGACGAGCGGCTGATCGAGGCGGCGAACGTCTTCGAGGGCAAGACCTTCGGGGTGGGCGACGGGGCGCTGCGCAAGCCGGCGAACTGGAAGCACCTGACGAACCCCTTCCGGCCGTCGTGGGGTGAGCCCTACGTCGAGCAGGTGGTGCGGATGATGGGCGCGCTGGACGCGGCGAAGGACGCGGCGCGCGGTCACGAGGCCGTGCTGGTGAGCCATCAGCTGCCGATCTGGATCGTGCGGAGCTTCGTGGAGAAGCGCCGGCTGTGGCACGACCCGCGCAAGCGGCAGTGCACGCTGGCGAGCCTGACGACGTTCACCTACCGGGGGGACAGGATCGTTTCGGTGGGCTACAGCGAGCCCGCGCGGGATCTCGTTCCGGCGCACCTGCTGGCGGGTGCCAAGCCGGTCAAGGGCGGCGCGAAGGCCTTCGGGGCCTGAGCGCGGGCGTGTGCGCCCTGGCGCTCGGTCAGGGCCGCACTGCGATACACCCCTAAAGGCGAGTAAAAGAGCGCAACCGTCGTAGTTCGGCGCGCCCTCATACCCAATGTCCATTTATATGGACGACATATGGTATTGGGGCGCATCGATCTGGACGGAGACGACATGCGCGACATCAGCCGACGAGGTCTCCTCGAACTGGGGGTGGGAGCGGCCGCCGCACTGGGCACCGTCGCGGCCTGCTCTTCGGGCTCCGGATCGGGCCCGGCCGCCGGGCCGGGCCCGAAGCAGGGGGACCCCGCCGCCAAGCCGGCCGCCAAGGCCCGGCCCCTCGGCGACGGCTCCACGGCCGACGCGGGCAAGCAGCCCCACCAGCCCCCCAATCCGGTGCCGCTGGAGCCCGGCCAGAAGCCCCCGCAGTTCGTGATCTTCTCCTGGGACGGGGCGGGCGAGGTCGGCAACGGCCTCTTCCCCCGCTTCCTGAAGCTGGCCCGGGAGTACGACGCGAAGATGACGTTCTTCCTCTCCGGGATCTACCTCGTGCCCGAGTCCAAGAAGGACCTCTACGACCCGCCGAACAATCCCCGGGGCGCGTCCGACATCGGCTATCTGACCGACGGGCACATCAGGACCACGCTCACCTGCCTGCGCCAGGCCTGGCTCGAGGGCCACGAGGTCGGCACCCACTTCAACGGGCACTTCTGCTCCGGGAACGGGTCGGTCGCCCACTGGACGCCCGCGGACTGGGAATCCGAGATCGACCAGGCCGTCTCCTTCGTCACCCGCTGGCGGACGCACACCGGATTCACCGACCTCGAGCCGCTGCCCTTCGACTACCGCAAGGAACTCGTCGGCGCCCGCACCCCCTGCCTGCTCGGCCAGGACAATCTGCTGCCGACCGCCGCGAAACTCGGCTGGCGCTACGACGCGAGTTCCGCCGGCGGCACGCAGGTGTGGCCCGGAAAGAAACACGGGATCTGGGACCTTCCGCTGCAGCAGATGCCCTTCCCGGGTCACTCTTTCGAAGTCCTCTCGATGGACTACAACATCCTCGCCAACCAGTCGAAGAACACGACGCGGGGAGCCTCGTACAACTACCCCGCCTGGCGAAAGCAGGCCACCGAGTCGTACATCGCCGGCTTCGACCGGGCCTACGAGACCAACCGGGCGCCGTTCTTCGTGGGGAATCACTTCGAGGAATGGAACGGCGGGATTTACATGGACGCCGTGGAGGAGGCGTTCAAATACATGGCCGACGACAAGCGGCGCGACGTCCGCGTGGTGTCCTTCCGGCAATTCGTCGACTGGCTCGACGTGCAGAGCCCGGCGGTGCTGAAGAAGCTGCGCCGGCTCGAGGTGGGCGAGAAATGGAGCGCCAAGGCCGACTGAGAACGGCGGGCCCGCCGGGATCCGTGCGGGGCAAGGGGCCGAAGCGGACCGAGGGGGGTGCGGAAGATCCCCAAACCGCCCATGCGAAACTTTTCACATGAGTGCCTGCCGCGCCCTTCGACGCCCACTTTCACGCCGTCGTACCACCCTGCCGGCCGCCGCCGTCGCCGTCATGGCGGCGCTGACGCTCAGCGCCTGCGGTTCCGGCAAGACCTCCGGCAGCGGGGGGCAGACCCAGTTCGTGCAGGGCACGGGCGGGGTGAGCGTGGTCAAGGAGCGCGGGGACCGGCAGGACGCGCCCGACCTCTCGGGCAAGACCCTGGAGGGCAAGCAGCTCGACGTCGCCGACGCCTACAAGGGCAAGATCGTCGTCCTGAACGTCTGGGGCTCGTGGTGCTCGCCCTGCCGTGCCGAGGCGCCCAACCTCGTCAAGGTCGCCAACGACTACAAGGACAAGGGCGTGCAGTTCGTCGGGCTCGACACCCGTGACCCCGACCCCGCCCCCGGCCTGAAGTTCGAGAAGGAGTTCGAGGTTCCGTACCCGAGCCTGTACGACTCCTCCGGCAAGCTGCTGCTGCGCTTCCCCAAGGGCAGCCTCAACCCGCAGGCCATCCCCTCGACGGTCTTCATCGACCGGGACGGGAAGATCGCCGCCCGGGCCCTGAAGGCGCTGACCGAGGAAGAGCTGCGCAAGACGCTCGACCCGCTGGTCGCGGAGAAGTGACCCCGGTGACCGCCACGATCACCCTGGCCGCCGTGGGCGACGTGAACCACACCGTCGAGACCGGCGCCCTGCTCCTGGCCCTGCCCGTGGCGGTGCTCGGCGGGCTGGTCTCCTTCTTCTCGCCGTGCGTGCTGCCGCTCGTCCCCGGCTACCTCTCCTACGTCACCGGCGTCAGCGGCGCCGACATGGCCGAGGCCAAGCGCGGCCGGATGGCCCTGGGCACCTCGCTCTTCGTCCTCGGCTTCACCGCCGTCTTCGTCTCCTTCGGCGCCCTCTTCGGCTTCTTCGGCGAGACGCTGCTCGCCCACAAGAAGACGATCTCCATGGTCCTGGGCGGCGTGACGATCCTGCTCGGCCTCGGCTTCATGGGGGCCTTCAACCTCTTCGGCCAGCGCGAATTCCGCTTCCACACCCGGCCCACCATGGGCCTGGTGGGCGCGCCGCTGCTGGGCGTCCTCTTCGGGCTCGGCTGGACGCCGTGCATCGGGCCGACGCTCGGCGCCGTGCTCTCCCTGTCCTCGCAGCAGGCCAGCGCCGGCCGCGGCGCGCTGCTGACCGTCGCCTACTGTGCGGGGCTGGGCGTGCCGTTCGTCCTGGCGGCCGTGGCGTTCCGGCGGGCGCTGGGCGCGTTCGGCTGGGTCAAGCGGCACTACGCGTGGGTCATGCGGATCGGCGGCGGGATGCTCGTCGCGGTCGGCCTGCTCCTCGTCACAGGTCTGTGGGACAGCATGGTCGCGGACCTGCAGACGTGGTCGAGCAACTTCACCCCTGGGATCTGATCGATGGCCAAGACCGATAAGAGCGCATCCGCACCGGCCCCGGAGGAATCCGAGGCCGGCGCCGCGGGCGCGAGCATGTCCACCGCCCCCGCCGAGGACCGGGGCCAGGCGATGCCCGGCTCGTTCGGCGGCGTGCGCGCCCCCGGCGCGCTGGGGTGGCTGGCCTGGTCCGCCCGCGAGGCGACGGGCTGGGTGCGCTGGTGCTGGCGCCAGCTGACCTCCATGCGGGTGGCGCTGCTGCTGCTGTTCCTGCTCTCGCTCGCCACCATCCCCGGCTCGCTCGTGCCGCAGACCGGCGTCGACCAGCTCAAGGCCGAGCAGTGGCAGAAGGAACACGAGAGCCTCGCGCCCCTGTACGAGAAGCTCGGGCTCTTCCACGTCTACAGCTCGGTGTGGTTCTCGGCGATCTACATCCTGCTGTTCGTCTCCCTCATCGGCTGCATCGTCCCGCGCACCTGGAAGTTCGTCGGCCAGCTGCGCGGCCGCCCGCCCGCCGCCCCGCGCCACCTGGACCGGATGCCCGCCCACGCCACCTGGCGCACGGAGGCGGAGCCGGAGCAGGTGCTGGCCGCGGCCGGCCGGCTGCTCAAGCGACGCCGCTTCCGCACGGAGACGGCCGCCGGCTCGGTCGGCGGCGAGAAGGGCTACCTCCGCGAGGCCGGCAACCTCCTCTTCCACATCTCCCTGATCGTGCTGCTGGTGGCCTTCGCCTCCGGCCAGCTGTGGAAGTCCGAGGGCGGCAAGCTCGTCGTCGAGGGCGACGGCTTCGCGAACACCCTCACCCAGTACGACGACTTCAAGGCCGGCTCGCTGTTCGACGCCGACGACCTCGACCCCTTCGAGTTCGACCTCGACAGCTTCTCCGGGACCTACGAGCGCACCGGCCCCCAGAAGGGCACGCCGCGCGACTACGCCGCCCACGTCACGTACCGGGACAAGCCCGGCGCCCCGCGCCGCAAGGCCACCATCAAGGTGAACGAGCCGCTGGAGACCAGCCGCTCGAAGGTCTACCTCATCGGCCACGGCTACGCCCCGATGGTCACCGTCCGCGACGGCAAGGGCGACATCGCCTTCAGGGGCCCGATCCCCTCGCTGCCGCTGGACAGCAACGTCACCGAGACCTCGGTGCTGAAGGTGGCCGACTACCGCGACAAGGACGGCAAGCCGGACGACCTCGGCTTCCAGGGCAACTTCGTGCCCACGCTGGACCTGCGCACCGGCACCATGTTCAGCCAGTTCCCCGCGCTGGACAATCCGCGGCTGGTGCTGACCGCCTACCGGGGCAGCCTCGGCGTCGACTCGGGCGTGCCGCAGAGCGTGTACCAGCTCGACACGACGAAGATGAAGCAGTTCAAGAACGAGGACGGCAGGGCCTTCGCCCAGGCGATGAAGGTCGGCGACACCATGACGCTGCCGGACGGCGCGGGCTCGCTGCACTTCGACGGCATCCGCCAGTGGGCCACCTTCCAGGTCTCCCAGAAGCCGGGCAACGCCACCGCGCTGGCCGGCGCCGTGGCGGCGCTGATCGGCCTGGCCGGGTCGCTGTTCATCCAGCGCCGCCGGGTGTGGGTGCGGGCCGTCAAGGGCGCCGACGGCACCACGGTCGTGGAGCTGGCCGGCCTCGGCCGCAGCGAGTCCGCCCGGCTGCCCGAGGAGCTCGCCGACCTGGCCGCGGCCCTGCAGCCCGACGCCCCGCCGGTGGCCGCCGGCGACGGTGACGACGACGCCACCGACGCGGGTGACGACGCCACCGACGACGCCCGCGAAGGCGCCTCCCCAGCCCCCGAAGCCCCCGCCGAAACGTCCGAAGGAGCGCGCGCGTGACCCTCGCCGCCGCAACCAACGAGAACCTGGCCCACATCAGCAATGTGCTGGTCTACTCGGCCATGGCCGTCTACACCCTCGCCTTCCTCGCGCACATCGCCGAGTGGGTCTTCGGCAGCCGCAGCGCCGTCGGCCGGACCGCGGCCGCGCTCACGGCACCGGCGACGCCGGCCGTGACCGTCACCACCGCCAAGAGCGCGCAGAGCGGCGGCACGGCCGTCCTGGAGCGCCCCAAGGTCGTCACCCGCTCCGCCCCCGGCAGCCGCGACGTCCCCGACGGCCCCGGCGCCGCCGGCGGCAGCGAGAAGGGCGACCTCTACGGCCGCATCGCCGTCTCGCTGACCGTGCTGGCCTTCGCCCTGCACGTGGGCGGCGTGCTCAGCCGCGCGCTGTCGGTGCAGCGGGCGCCGTGGGGCAACATGTACGAGTTCTCCACGACCTTCGCCATGGCCGCCGTCGGCGTGTACCTCGGCCTGCTCCTCGCCAAGAAGAACGTCCGCTGGCTGGGCCTGCCGCTGACCACGTCGATCCTCCTCGACCTGGGCCTGGCCGTCTCCGTGCTCTACACCGACAGCGACCAGCTGGTCCCCGCCCTGCACTCGTACTGGCTGTGGATCCACGTCTCCTGCGCCATCCTCTCGGGCGCGGCGCTGTGGGTGGGCGCGACGTCGAGCCTGTTCTACCTCTTCCGCGACTCCCACGAGCTGCGCGCCGCCGAGGGCCGCCCCGCCGGCGCCTGGGACAACGTCCTCTCCCGCCTGCCGTCGGCCGCCACGCTCGACAAGTTCGCGTACCGCATCAACGCCACCGTCTTCCCGCTGTGGACGTTCACGATCATCGCGGGCGCGATCTGGGCCGAGGCCGCCTGGGGCCGCTACTGGGGCTGGGACCCCAAGGAGGTCTGGTCCTTCATCACCTGGGTCGCCTACGCCTGCTACCTCCACGCCCGCGCCACCGCCGGCTGGAAGGGCCGCAAGGCCGCCTACCTGGCCCTGCTGGCCTTCGCCTGCTACCTCTTCAACTACTACGGCGTGAACATCCTGCTGAGCGGCAAGCACTCCTACGCGGGGGTGTGACCGCCCGCGCCGCACGCGCGCACGCACGAAAGGCCCGCTGCCCCGTTCGGGGGCAGCGGGCCTTCCTGCGAGCTCCGAACGGCCCGCGACCGGCGCGCGCGGCGCGGCCGGCCGTGTTAGACGTGGACCATGGAGATCCCCTCCCCCTACGGTGCGTCCGAGACCAAGGGCGACATCCACGTCCTGCGCTACGAGCTGTCGATTCCGTACCCCGTCGACGAGGTGTGGGCCGCCATCGCCACCCCCGAGGGGCTGCCGGCCTGGCTGGCCGTCGCCGATCCGTTCGAGCAGCGCGAGGGCGGGGCGATCACGCTGCGGTGGCAGAACACCGACGCGAAGGGCCACGCCACCGTGGCGCCGGGCCGGGTGACGGCCTGGGAGCCGCAGCGGCTCGTCGAGTACACCGTCGAGATCCACGGGCGGATCCGCTTCGAGCTGGAACGCGGGCCGCTGGGCGTCGGCGGGACACTGCTGCACTTCACCAACGAGATGACCGGCACCGAGGACGTCCGCCTGGACTGCCTCGCCGGCTGGCACCACCACTTCGAGTACCTGCTGCAGGCCCTCGGCGGGCAGCCGGCCGACTGGTCGCAGTGGACGATGGACCGCTGGCGCGAGCTGAGGGAGCGCTACGAGCGCGGAGAGCGCTAGCCCTTGGGGCCCTCGCCGCCCTGGTCCGTGTCGTCGTCCTTCTTCAGCGAGCGCAGGAACTCCGGGTTGTCGTCCGGCGCCACCCACTCCCGGCGCGCCGGGCGGCCGTGCGTACGGGCGCGGGGCCGGCCGGCGACCAGCCAGGCCACCGGGCCCACGAGCACCTCGCCGAAGAGCAGGATGACGAACACCCATGCCATCTTCGGCATGCCCCGCACCTCGTTCTCCGGAGTGTTCAGGCAGTCGATGAAGGCGTAGATCCACAGTGCCAGGATCAGCAGGAACGGCAGATACCTGAGCATGGCGGCGGCCCCCGGAGAGCGGTGATGCGGGCCGCTCGGCGGCCCCCGTGACGGGTCCAGGGTAGTGCGTGCTCGATACTGGAACGCATGGCTTACGACGATCTTCGCTCCTTCCTGCGGGCACTGGAGCGCGATGGCGATCTCAAGCGCATCAAGGCTGAAGTCGACCCGTACCTGGAAATCGGGGAGATCGTCGACAGAGTGAACAAGTCGGGCGGTCCCGCGCTCCTCTTCGAGAACGTCAAGGGCGCGGCGATGCCGCTGGCCATGAACGTCTTCGGCACCGACCGCCGCCTCCTCAAGGCCCTCGGCCTGAAGTCCTACGAGGAGATCAGCGAGAAGATCGGCGGGCTGCTCAAGCCCGAGCTGCCGCAGGGCTTCATCGGCATGCGCGAGGCCTTCGGCAAGCTGGGCGCGATGGCGCACGTACCGCCGAAGAAGGTCAAGGACGCGCCGGTCCAGGAGGTCGTCCTCACCGGCGACGACGTCGACCTCGACCAGCTGCCGGCGCTCTTCACCTGGCCCGAGGACGGCGGCTCCTTCTTCAACCTCGGTCTCACCCACACCAAGCACCCCGAGACCGGCGTCCGCAACCTCGGCCTCTACCGCCTCCAGCGCCACGACAAGCGCACCATCGGCATGCACTGGCAGATCCACAAGGACAGCCGCAACCACTACCAGGTGGCCGCCAAGCGCGGCGAGCGCCTGCCGGTCGCCATCGCCTTCGGCTGCCCGCCGGCCGTGACCTACGCCTCCACCGCGCCGCTGCCCGGCGACATCGACGAGTACCTCTTCGCCGGCTTCATCCAGGGCAAGCGCATCGAGATGGTCGACTGCAAGACCGTCCCGCTGCAGGTCCCGGCGCAGGCCGAGGTCGTCATCGAGGGCTGGCTCGAGCCCGGGGAGATGCTCCCCGAGGGCCCCTTCGGCGACCACACCGGCTTCTACACGCCGCAGGAGCCGTTCCCCGCGCTGACCATCGACTGCGTGACGATGCGCCGGCGCCCGCTGCTCCAGTCGATCGTCGTCGGCCGCCCGCCGACGGAGGACGGGCCGCTGGGCCGGGCCACCGAGCGCTTCTTCCTGCCGCTGCTCAAGGTGATCGTCCCCGACATCGTGGACTACCACCTGCCGGAGTCCGGCGGCTTCCACAACTGCGCGATCGTCTCGATCGACAAGAAGTACCCCAAGCACGCCCAGAAGGTCATGCACGCCATCTGGGGCGCGCACATGATGTCGCTGACCAAGCTGATCATCGTCGTCGACTCCGACTGCGACGTCCACGACCTGCACGAGGTGTCCTGGCGAGCCCTGGGCAACACCGACTACGCCCGCGACCTCACCGTCGTCGAGGGCCCGGTCGACCACCTCGACCACGCCTCGTACCAGCAGTTCTGGGGCGGCAAGGCGGGCATCGACGCCACCGCGAAGTGGCCCGAGGAGGGCTACACGCGCGACGGCGGGTGGCCGCAGATGGTCGAGTCGGACCCGGAGACCGCGGCGAAGGTCGACCGCCGCTGGAAGGAGTACGGACTGTGAGCGCCTCCGCCGCCGCCGTACCGCAGATGGGCCGCGCCCGCGGCTTCCTGCGCGTCGTCATGATCGAACACTCCGTCTTCGCGCTGCCCTTCGCCTACATCGCCTCGCTGACGGCGATGTTCGTCGAGGAGGAGCGCATCGACTGGTGGCGCCTGCTGCTGGTCACCGTCGCCATGGTGGGCCTGCGCACGTTCGCCATGGCCTGCAACCGCATCATCGACCGCGAGATCGACGCCCGTAACCCGCGCACCGCCTCCCGCGAGCTGGTCACCGGCGCGGTGTCCGTGCGCTCGGCGTGGACCGGCGCGCTGATCGCCGTCGTCTTCTTCCTCGGCGCGGCCGCCCTGCTCAACCCGCTGTGCCTGGCGCTGGCGCCGATCGCGGTGGTCCCGATGGTGGTCTATCCCTACGGCAAGCGCTTCACCGACTTCCCGCACGCGATCCTGGGCCTCGCCCAGGCCATGGGCCCGGTGGGCGCGTGGCTCGCGGTGACGGGGGAGTGGTCGTGGGACGCGGTGATCCTCGGCCTCGCGGTCGGCGTGTGGATCGGCGGCTTCGACCTGATCTTCGCCTGCCAGGACGTGGCCGCCGACCGCGCCCACGGCGTGAAGTCGACCCCGGCCCGCTTCGGCATCCCGGCCGCGCTGTACGGGGCGCGCGTGTGCCATGCGATCACCACGGCGCTGCTGGTCTGGTACGCGCTGGCCACGCACGCGGGCGTGTTCTTCTGGACCGGGCTCGTGGTGGTCGCGGGGGCCTTCCTCTACGAGCACGCGATCGTCCGGCCGGGCGATCTGTCGCGTCTGAACAGGGCGTTCTTCACGGTGAACGGTTTCATCGGCATCGCGCTCTTCGTCTGCGCGCTGCTCGACCTGCTGGTGCGGGGGCTGTCGCCGGCCTGACCGCCGTACGGACCTGAAAAGGGGCGGCCCCACCTCTCGAGGTGGGGCCGCCCCTTTCATGCCGTCACGTGCGTGTCACGGCGTCAGATGCCCTCGAAGCCGCTCTTCTCCGGGCGCACGTGCCTCCCCGATCCGTCCTCGTCGCCGAGGCGGTCGCCGCCCATGGTCATGAGCGCGCCGAGGAGGTCCTGCGGCTTGAGTTCCTTGGCGCCGGCGGGGGCCTCGACGGCTGCCGTGTCGCCGGCCTTGAGGGTGATGGTCAGCGGCAGTTCGCCCTTGGCCTTCTTGTCGAACTGGGCGGCGTCGACGGTCAGCCCGGTGAGCGTGCCGTTCTTGATGGCGACGTCGACCGTGACCTTGTCGGGGAAGTCCTCGAGGTCGTCGTCCGCGGCCTTGTCCTGCTTGCCGAAGGGGTTCAGCTTGTCCTTCAGGGGCTTGAGGCCCTCCTTGACGTCCTCGGCGACCTTCTTGGCCGGGACGGTGACCAGCACGTGGTCCACGCCGTTCTTCTTGCCCGCGTCCTTGAACTGCGCGTTGTCGCCGAGCGCCTTGCGGAAGGCGTCGAGGAACCGCTTCTGGGACTTGCCGTCGGGCGAGAAGGGGTTCGGTCCGCCGGCGGAGTCGCTGCCCTGGGACTTGGCGAACTCCTCGGCGGCGGCGTTGTCGAGGACGACCCACTCGCCCTTGAGGGCGCTCTTGACCGCGCCCATGGAGGCGGGCAGCTGGTCGGCCTTCTTCATCATCTCGTCGAGGGCCGCCCCCGGCGTGCTGCCCGGCCCCGAGGCCCGGCCGCCCCTGCCGGAGCTCTGGACGAGGGAGACGACCTCCTTGAGGTCGCTGCGCACGTAGGACTTGCCGTCGGTGGAGCGGACCTCGACGAGCTGCTTGCCGGCGCGGTTCACCTTGTAGGCGACCTTCGCGCTCTTGTCGTCCTTGTCGGTGACGTCCTTGAGCGGCTTGTCGTAGGCGGCCGAGAAGGAGTACTTCATGCCCGCGAGCACGTCGGCGTCGTCGCGGTCGAAGTCGTCGGTGTCCTTGAGGGCGCCGTAGATCTTCTCGGCGTCCGCGTCGAAGGACATCTCCGCGGAGTACGACTTCTGCTTGCCCAGTTTGTCGAAGGCGCGCTCGACCTTGGCCGCGGTACCGAGCTTGCCGGGCTCGCAGGCGGTGGACGCGGCGGCTATGAGTGCCACGCCGGCGAGCGCGGCGAGGCCCTTGTGCGTGCGGTGGATGATGACTCCCCCAATTGACTGATCCTGGGCAAAACCTAATCAATGCCAGGAAGATTAAGCATGTCAAAGGACTTTTCGGCCGTGACTCCGGCCTGCGGATAGGCTCGGGGCGTGGAGCGGTACGAACACACAACGCAGCGCCGGCCGTGGGTGGTGGGCGTTTCCGGCGCGTCCGGGACGCCGTACGCCGCGGCCGTGGTGCGCGGGCTGCTGGCGGCGGGCGAGGCGGTGGACCTGGTGGTCAGCCGGGCCTCGCGGCTGACGCTGCTGGACGAGACGGGAATCGCGTTCCGGGACGCGCACTGGCGGGACGACCTGCGCGCCTGGCTGGCGCTGGGGGCGGACGGCAAGCCGGCGACCTTCGACGCCGACGTGTCCGACGTGCGGTACTGGGCGGCGGGCGACCTCGCCGCCGGGCCGTCGTCGGGCTCGTATCCGGTGAAGGGGATGCTGATCGTCCCGGCGAGCACGGCGTGTGTGGCCGGAGTGGCCATGGGGCTGTCGAAGGATCTTCTGCAGCGAGTGGCGAGCGTGACGCTCAAGGAGCGACGGCCGTTGATCGTCGCGGTGCGGGAGACGCCGCTCAGCGGACAGACGCTCAAGCAGCTCGTGGCGCTCGACGAAGCGGGAGCCGTGGTGCTGCCCGCCTCACCGGCGTTCTACGCGGGGGCGACGCACATCCAGGATCTGGTGGACTTCGTCGCCGGACGGGTGCTGGACGCGGCGGGGGTGCCGCACCGGCTGTACCGCCGATGGGAAGGAGAACTCGGTGGTGCCAGTGGTCCCCGCCGCGCGGGTTAGCGCTTCTTCGCGCGCGGGATGCGGATCTTCGCGGCCGTACGGCGCGAGTCGGCGGGCTGGTGGGCACGCGAGCGGTTGGCCAGGTCCTGCAGCTCACGCATGCGGGCGTAGGCCATCTCGATCGAGTACACGGGCGCTTCACTCCTGAGATCGAAGGATCGTCGTTGATTCGCTGATCTGGTGAAAGATTTGCGGGGCTTGGAGCCCCGTACGCCTTAGATTCTACACGTAAACCGGCGACTTCGCTGATTATTGAAAGGTGCCAGGCAATGGACGCGGTGGACAGGCAGCTCATCCAGGCTCTGCGGGAGAACGGCCGGGCCTCGTACGCGGAGCTGGGCAGGCTCGTCGGCCTGTCCGGGCCGAGCGTCACGGACCGGATCAACCGCCTGGAGGCGGCGGGCGTCATCACCGGCTACCGCGCGACCGTCAACTCCGCGTCGCTCGGCCTCGGCGTCACCGCGCTGATCGGCATTCAGCTCTCGGACGCCGCCGACCACGAGGACGTGGCCCGGCGGCTGCGCGACCTGGAGGAGATCGAGGACTGCTGGTTCATCGCCGGCGACGACTCCTACATGCTCAAGGTCCGCGTCGGCGACGTGGACGGCCTGGAGCGCACCATCCGCCGCCTGTCGGGCACCAAGGGCGTCAGCCGCACCCGCACGACCATCGTGCTGTCCACCAAGTGGGAGAACCGGGTGGGTGAGCTCCCCGAGGAGGCGTGAGGGCGGGGGAGTACGCTCGTTGAGGTTGACGCAGCAGCGGAAGTGACAGAGAGGCGGGCGCATCCATGGACGCGGGGCTCAAGCGTGAGCTGGAGGAGAAGGTCCACGCCGGTGAGCGGCTCACCCGCGAGGACGGCATCGCTCTGTACGAGTCCGACGACCTGGCCTGGCTGGGCGGCCTCGCCAACGAGGTGCGCACGCGCAAGAACGGCGACGTCGTCCACTTCAACGTCAACCGTCACCTCAACATGACCAATGTGTGCACGGCGTCGTGCGCGTACTGCTCGTTCCAGCGCAAGCCGGGCGAGAAGGACGCGTACACCATGCGCATCGAGGAGGCCGTCCGCCTCGCCAAGGCGATGGAGAACGAGCACCTCACCGAGCTGCACATCGTCAACGGCCTCCACCCCACCCTGCCCTGGCGCTACTACCCGCGCTCCCTGCGGGCGCTGAAGGAAGCGCTGCCGAACGTCTCCCTGAAGGCCTTCACCGCCACCGAGATCCAGCACTTCGAGAAGATCTCCGGGATGCCCGCCGACGAGATCCTCGACGAGCTGATCGACGCCGGCCTGGAGTCGCTCACCGGTGGCGGTGCGGAGATCTTCGACTGGGAGGTCCGCCAGCACATCGTCGACCACGACACCCACTGGGAGGACTGGTCGCGCATCCACCGCCTGGCGCACTCCAAGGGCCTCAAGGGCCCCTGCACGATGCTCTACGGGCACATCGAGGAGCCCCGCCACCGCGTGGACCACGTGCTGCGGCTGCGCGAGCTGCAGGACGAGACCGGCGGCTTCCACGTCTTCATCCCGCTGCGCTACCAGCACGACTTCGTGGACATGAAGGACGGCAAGATCCGCAACCGCCTGCAGGCGCGCACGTCCATGGCGACGGGCGCCGAGGCGCTCAAGACCTTCGCGGTCTCGCGGCTGCTGTTCGACAACGTGCCGCACGTGAAGGTGTTCTGGGTGATGCACGGCGTCCAGACCGCCCAGCTCGCGCTGCAGCACGGCGCGGACGACATGGACGGCTCGGTCGTGGAGTACAAGATCACCCACGATGCCGACAACTACGGCACGCCGAACAAGCTCACCCGCGACGACCTGCTGGAGCTCATCCGCGAGGCCGGCTTCCGGCCGGTCGAGCGCAACACGCGCTACGAGATCATCCGCGAGTACCCGGGTCCGGACGCCTCGCTGCGCGAATCGCCGCAGCCGATGCGGGTCTGAGATCCACTTCGGGGCGTGCTGTACTGGCTGTGTTTGACTGAGCCTGCCCCTTTCGGTCGTCGTCGAGAAGAAGGTCCCGTCCGTGAGTAGCCAGAAGTACGCGTCGCTCCGCTACACCGCCCTGCGTCTCGGCCTGCTCGTCGCATGCTTCGCCCTGGTGTGGGTGCTGTGCTACGCGCATGTCATCCCGCTCGGGGTCGGTGACTCCAACCTCGTCTGGATGGTGCTGCTCGCGCTCGTCCTCTCCGCTCCGCTCAGCTGGGTCCTGCTGCGCAAGCAGCGCGACGCCATGTCGGAGCAGATCGTCGAGCGCGTGGACCGGGCCAAGGCCCGCTTCGACGCCAGCGCCGGCCAGGAGGACGGCGCCCGCAACGGCGCGTAAGTCTTCTCACACCTCATCGACGCCCTGTCGCGGAATACCCCTTCCGCGCCAGGGCGTCGGCGCATTTCGGGCACCGCGCGCCTCAAAGTTTCCCTTTGGGTGACTCAAAGTGCCGGTGTTAACGTGGTCGGCATGTCGACGCCCCCGTCCAACCCGGCGTCCGCTCAGCGCGGGCGCATATCGCGCATCCTGTCCGTCCCCTTCTGGGCCCAGATCCTGCTCGCCCTCGTGCTGGGCGCCCTGCTGGGCTGGGTCGCCAAGAGCGGTGACGTCTCCTGGCTGCAGACCGCCCTCGACAAGACCGGCAGCATCTTCGTCCAGCTGCTGATGGTGGTGGTCGCGCCGCTGGTGTTCTTCGCCATCCTGGTGTCGATCACCAACCTGCGGAACGTCTCCAACGCCGCCCGGCTGGCCACCCGCACCCTGCTCTGGTTCATGATCACGTCGCTGATCGCGGTCGTCATCGGCCTCGCCATCGGCCTGCTCACCGACCCGGGCGCCGGCACCGGCCTGACCGCCGCCGACGGCGCCGAGCCCAAGAAGCACGGCTCGTGGCTGGACTTCCTCACCGGCATCGTCCCCACCGACGTCATCACGCCCTTCACCGAGCTGAACGTCCTGCAGATCGTCTTCATGGCCGCCGTCGCCGGCGTCGCCGTGCTGCAGATCGGCGAGAAGGCCCAGCCGCTGCTGACCTTCAGCGAGTCCGTGCTCCAGCTGCTGCAGAAGGTGCTGTGGTGGGTCATCCGGCTCGCCCCGCTCGGCAGCCTGGGCCTGGTCGGCAAGGCCGTCTACACCTACGGCTGGGGCCTGATCAGCAAGTACGCGACCTTCACCGCCGACATCTACGTCGGCTGCGCCATCGTGCTGTTCGGCGTCTACCCGCTGCTGCTGGCCACGGTCGCCAAGGTCAACCCGCTGCGCTTCTTCAAGGGCGCCTGGCCGGCCATCCAGCTGGCCTTCGTCTCCCGCTCCTCCGTCGGCACCATGCCGCTGACGCAGAAGGTCACCGAGCGCCTCGGCGTGCCGAAGGAGTACGCCTCCTTCGCGGTGCCGTTCGGCTCCACGACCAAGATGGACGGCTGCGCCTCGATCTACCCGGCCATCGCCGCGATCTTCGTCGCCCAGGTCTTCGACGTGCCGCTGGAGATCAAGGACTACGTCCTGATCGTCTTCGTCTCGGTCATCGGCTCCGCCGCGACCGCCGGCCTGACCGGCGCCACGGTGATGCTGACCCTGACCCTGTCGACGCTGGGCCTGCCGATGGCGGGCGTGGGCCTGCTGCTGGCCATCGACCCGATCGTGGACATGATGCGCACCGCGACGAACGTCGCCGGGCAGTCCGTGATCCCGATCATCGTCGCGTCGCGGGAGAAGATCCTGGACCGCGAGGCGTACGAGACGGCCGACGGCTCCCGTCTGGAGCCGGCCGCGCCGGCGGAGCCGGAGCCCGTCGCCGCGTGAGCGGGGCGGCTTGATCTCCACCCTTGACGTCCCTCCTCCCCGTGATATTACCTGCCGGTAACGTGACGGGGGGGAGGGATTTTGTCATGAATGTCATGAGTTCCATCAAGCCCGCGCAGTCCGGAGCCAAGCGCAAGGGCAGCGGCAAGACCAAGCGGATGCCCCGGGAGGTGCGCGAGCGGCAGATGCTCGACGCGGCCGTGGAGGTGTTCGCCCGGCGCGGCTACAACGCCGCGTCCATGGACGAGATCGCCGAGCTGGCCGGCGCCTCCAAGCCGCTGGTGTACCTCTACCTGAACTCCAAGGAAGACCTCTTCAGCGCGTGCATCCGGCGCGAGGCCGAGGCGCTGCTCGCGGCGGTGCGGGGGGCGACCGAGCCGGACGCGCCCGCCGACCGGCGGCTGTGGTGCGGGCTGCTCGCCTTCTTCGCGCACACCGCCGAGCACCCCGCCGGCTGGGCGGTTCTCAGCTGTCAGGCCCGTACCCACGGGGAGCCGTTCGCGCTGGTGGTGGCGGGGCTGCGGCAGCAGATCGTCGACCTGGTCACCCGGCTGATCGGGGAGACCGCCCGGGCCGCCGCGCCCGCCGTGCCGCTGGCGCCCCACGAGGCCGCCGGGCTGGCGCACGCGGTCGTGGGTGCCGCCGAGTCGCTGGCGGGCTGGGCCAACTCCGGGGCGGGCACCGTGCCCGCGGAGAAGGAGACGGCGGAGACGCTGATGAACGTGGTGTGGGTGGGGCTGGACAACCTCATGAACGGGCGGCGCTGGACGTGCGCCGCCCGCCCGTGAGCCGCCCGGGCCGGCGCGCTCTGGTCGGCCCCCGCCACCGGGCGTACATTTACGGCCATAGATTTACCGCTGAGTAAGGTTACTTGCCGGTCTCGCATGTGGGTCAGGAGCCGCACGTGTCCGCACCGCACAGCACCGCCTTGCCTCCGCTCGTACCGCCCCGCACGACGGCCGTCGCCGGCGTCGTCCGCGAGGCCTTCGTCCCCCCGCTCGCCGGCCCCGCCCCGCGCGGCTCGCTCGGCGACCTCCCCTTCGACAACGCCGCCGAGGCCCCCGACGACGTGGTGCTCGGCCGCAGGCAGCCCGACGGGCTGTGGCGCGACGTCAGCGCCGCCCGCTTCGCCGCCGAGGTGCGCTCGGTCGCCAAGGGCCTGATCGCCCAGGGGCTGGAGCCCGGCGACCGGCTCGCCATCATGGCCCGCACGTCCTACGAGTGGACGCTGCTGGACTTCGCGGCCTGGGCCGCGGGCCTGGTCACCGTCCCCGTCTACCCCACCTCCTCGCCCGTGCAGACCCACTGGATCCTGCGCGACTCCGGGGCGGCCGCCTGCGTCGTCGAGACCGCCGAGCAGGCGGAGCTCGTCGCCGCCGGGGACCTGCCGGACCTCGCCCGCGTGTGGCGCCTGGAGGAGGACGCCGTCGGCGAACTCGTCGCCGCCGGACGGTCCCTGCCCAACGCCGTGGTGGACGAGCGGCGCGCCGCCCGTACCCCCGACGACATCGCCACCCTCATCTACACCTCCGGCACCACCGGCCGCCCCAAGGGCTGCGTCCTGACGCACGCCAACTTCTTCGCCGAGGTCGACAACGCGACGGGGTTGCTGCACCCGGTCTTCAGGGCCACCACCGGCGAGCCCGCCGCCACCCTGCTCTTCCTGCCGCTCTCGCACGTCTTCGGGCGCATGGTCGCGGTCGGCTGCCTGCGGGCGCGGGTCCGGCTGGGGCACGCCCCGAGCATCCGCACCGAGGAATTGCGCGCCGACCTCGCAGGGTTCCGGCCGACGTTCCTGCTGACCATCCCCTACGTCCTGGAGAAGATCTACAACACCGGCCGCGCGACGGCCGAACGCATGGGCCGCGCCGACACCTTCGACCGCGCCGCCGGCGTCGCCCGGCGCCACGGCGAGGCCGTCGCCGCCCGCCGGCACGGCACCGGGCCCGGCCCGGGGCCGCGGCTGAGGGCGGCCCGGGCGCTGTACGACCCGCTGGTCTACCGCCGCATCCGCGCCGCGCTCGGCGGCCGGGTCCGCTACGTCATCAGCGGCGGCTCCCCGCTCGGCCCCCGGCTCGCCGCCTTCTACGCGGGCGCCGGCATCGAGGTCTTCGAGGGCTACGGCCTGACCGAGACCACGGCCGCCGCCACGCTGACCCCGCCGCTGCGCCCCCGCCCGGGGACGGTCGGCTGGCCGCTGCCCGGCGGCGGGGTGCGCATCGCCGAGGACGGCGAGGTGCTGCTGAGCGGCGGGCACGTCTTCGCCGGGTACTGGGACGCCGCGGGGCGGGCGGCGGTGCGGCCGGACGAGGGGGAGTGGTTCGCCACGGGGGACATCGGCGCGCTCGACGACGACGGCTACCTGACCATCACCGGCCGCAAGAAGGAGCTGATCGTCACCTCGGGCGGCAAGAACGTCGCCCCCGCCCCGCTGGAGGACCGGCTGCGGGCGCACCCGCTGGTCGACCAGTGCGTGGTGGTCGGGGACGACCGGCCGTACGTCGCGGCGCTGATCACCCTCGACGAGGACGGCTTCGCGCACTGGCAGAAGATGAACGGCCTGGAGGAGGTGCCGCCGCAGGAGCTGGTGGCGGACCCGGCGCTGCGGGCCGCGCTGCAGGAGGCGGTGGACGACGCGAACACGCTGGTGTCGCGGGCGGAGTCGATCCGGCGGTTCACGGTGCTGCCGGTCTCCTTCACCGAGGAGTCGGGGCACATCACGCCGTCGCTGAAGCTCAGGCGCGCCGCCATAGCGCGGGACTTCGCCGGTGAGATTGCGGACCTGTACGGCGGCTGAGCCCGGGCGGGTCCGGGGGCTGCGGCCCCCGGACCCCGTGCGTCCCGCTAGCAGTTGCCGCCGGCCGGCTTGCCCGCGAAGCGGTCGGCCAGCCAGTTGGCCGCCGGTATCGATTCGGTGATCACGCCCAGGACGTGCTCGCCCAGCGGCAGCGACTTCCACTGGACCGTCGCGCCCTTGGCGCACCAGTCGGCGCGCAGCTGCTTGCCCACGCCGTACGGGATCAGTTCGTCGATCACCCCGTGGTAGAGGTACACGGGGTGGTCCGGCGCGTGGGTGCCCAGGTCGGAGGCGCGCAGGGCGCGCTGCCAGTCGGCCTCCTGGAGGGGGTTGGTGACGGTGACGTCCGAGATGCGCTTGAAGAGGCCGGCGACGGCGTCGACGGCGACGCAGTGCTTCTTCATGAAGTCGACGTAGGAGCGGCCCTTGGCGTTGAGGTAGCGGTCCAGGCCGAGCTCGGGGTAGGCGGCGTTCTGGCCGGCGGCGGCCATCAGGACGAGGCCGGCGCCTATGCCGCCGTTGTTGTACTCGGCGGTCTTGAGCAGGTCGGCGGGCACGCCGCCGGTGGCGGTGCCGCGCACGTCGAGCTCGGGGGCGTACGAGTCGTGCAGCTCGGCCGCCCAGCTGGTGGCCTGGCCGCCCTGGGAGTAGCCCATGATGCCCACGGGGCTCTTGGTGCTCAGCCCGGCGGCGGGCAGCCGCTGCGCGGCGCGGGCGGCGTCGAGGACGGCGTGGCCCTCGGCGCGGCCGACGGCGTAGGTGTGCTCGCCCGGGGTGCCCAGGCCCTCGTAGTCGGTGACGGCCACGGCCCAGCCGCGCAGGGTGAGTTGCTGGATGAGGTTGGCCTCGAGCGTGGTGCCGCGGGGGAAGCCCGCGGAGGGGGCGCACTGGTCGGCGAGGCCGACCGTGCCCACGGCGTAGGTGACCAGGGGGCGCGGGCCCTTCCGGCCGTCCTGGGGGACGATCACGGTGCCGGAGACGACGTTGGGCGCGCCGCGGGCGGTCGTCGAGCGGTAGGTGATGTGCCAGGCCTTGGTGCCGGTGGGCTGGCCGGGCAGGGGGTGGAAGGAGGTGGGGGCGGAGGTGACGATGTCGCCGGGTGATCCGGCCGGCTGCCCGGTGGCGGAGGCGGTGCCGTTCGTCAGGCCGAACGAGACGGCCAGCGCGGCGAGCGCGGTGAGGGCTCTGGTGCGCAGGTGCATGCGGCTCTCCCAACTGTCCGGTGCTGCTGAGGCAGTTGGGCCGACCGTAGTGACCGGTGGGTAATGCGGCGTTGACCAGGAAGCTCAGCTTCGCTGACCGCGGAGCCGGTAGACCCCGGGGGTGACGCCGGTCCAGCGGCGGAAGGCGCGGTGGAAGGCGGTGTCCTCGGAGAAGCCGAGCCGGGCCGCGAGCTCGGCGATGGGCTCCCGGCCCTCGGCGAGGCCCGCGATCGCCGCGTCCCGCCGCACCTGGTCCTTCAGCCGCTGGTACGAGGTGCCCTCCTCCTGCAGCCTGCGGCGCAGCGTCGCCGGGCTGACCGCGAGGCGGGCGGCCAGCTGGGCGACCTCCGGCAGCCGGGCCGGGCGGCCCTCGCGCAGCGCCCGCACGAACGACCGCCGCACCTGTTCGGTGACGGTCGTGCCGTACTCGCGACGGCTGAGCAGCTCGGCCGGGGCGCGCCGCAGCAGCTCGCTCAGGCTCTCCTCGTCGCGCACCAGGGGCGCCGCCAGCCAGCGGGCGTCGAAGGCGGCGCCCGTGCTCACCGCCCCGAACCGCACGGGGCAGCCGAACATCAGGGCGTACTCGCGGGCGTGCGGCGGCTCCGGGCAGGCGAAGCGGGCCCCGTGCAGCGGGATGCGCCGCCCGATCAGCCAGCTCGCCAGCCGGTGCCAGATGACGACCGCGCACTCGGCCAGGAAGCGGCCCTCGTCGTCGTCGCCCAGGTCGTTGCGGACGGTGAACACCGCCCGGCCGTCCTGCCGTTCGAGGGCCAGGTCGGGGCCGCCGGGGAAGAGCCCGTAGAAGCGGACGGCCCGCTCCACGGCGCTGCCCAGGTCGCGGCAGCCCAGGCAGGCGTAGCACATCATGGCGAAGGTGCCGGGTCTGCTGGGTGCCGGTCCCAGGCCGAGGAACTCGTCGCCCGTGGCGCGGTGCAGGGCCCGTATCAGGTGGGCGAACCGCTCGGCCGGCACCCGCGCCCGGTCGTCGCCGAGGAGCAGCGGGGGGATGCCCGCCCGCTGCAGCAGGGGCACGGTGTCGATGCCGAGCCGTCGCGCCCCGCCGAGCGCGTCCCGCAGGTGGTGCACGCTGATCGTCGGCATGCTCATGCCCTGCACGGTAGCCCGCCTGAGCGCCGGGGTCAGTGGCGCTGACGCTTCCGGTCATCCCTGGAAGACGGGCGCGCTCCATAGCGTCGGTAAGGGTGGGACGACTTCCAGGAGGCGGCATGGAGCGCGCACGGCCCGGCACACTCGCGACCTTCATCGACTGGACGGCCGAACGGTACGGAGAACTGCCCGCGCTGCGCTTCCGCTCGCGCGAGGAGGGCGGCGGCTGGACGGAGACGACCTTCACCGCGCTGCGGGAGGAGATACGGGCCGTCGGGCGCGGACTGATCGCGCTCGGGGTGCGGCCGGACGACCGGGTGGCCATCGTGTCCGAGACCCGGCCGGAGTGGACGATCGCCCAGTTCGGCGCGCTGACCGCCGGGGCCGCGGTGGTGCCGGTCTACCCGACGGCCGGCGAGGACGAGCTGGTCTGGGTGCTGGGCGACTCGGGGGCCTCGGTCGTCGTCTGCGAGGACGCCGCGCAGGCGGCCCGGGTCGCGGCCGTACGGGCCAAGCTGCCGGCGCTGCGGCACGTGGTGCTGATGGACACCGAAGGCTGCGCGCCGGGGGAGCTCGCCCTGCGCCGGCTCCCCGGCGGGGCGGCCCCGGACGAGGTCGAGAGCGAGCTGGAGAAGCGGAGCGCGGCCCGCAGGGGCGAGGACCTGTGCACCGTCATCTACACCTCCGGCACCACCGGCCTGCCCAAGGGCTGCCGCCTCACCCACGCCAACATCGTCTCCAACCAGGACGCCACCGCCCACCTCACCGAGGGCGGCCCCGGCTCCACCACCTACCTCTACCTCCCGCTCGCCCACGTCCTCGGGCAGATCATCCAGCTGACCTCGCTGCGCCGGGGCGGCACGCTCGCCTACTTCGGCGGGAAGGTGGAGAACGTCGTCGCGGAGCTGGCGGAGGTCAGACCCACCCACCTGCCGTCGGTGCCCCGGCTCTTCGAGAAGATCCACGCCCAGGTGGTCTCCCTCGCCGAGGCCCAGGGGCCGGCCGGGCGGGCGCGCCTGGAGGAGGCGATACGGACCGGGGTGGCGGTGGCGGACCTGCGGGCGCGGGGAGAGGAGCCGGCGGGGGAGCTGCGGGCGGCGTGGGAGACGGCGGAGGAGAGCCTGTTCTCGCTGGTGCGGGCGGCCTTCGGCGGGCGGCTGCGCTGGGCGCTGACCGGGGCCGCGCCGATCGCGCCGCAGACGCTGGACTTCCTGCGGGCCTGCGGCATCGACGTCTACGAGGGCTACGGGATGACCGAGGGGTCGGGGGTGATCACGGTCAACCACCGGGGCGCGGTCCGGCCCGGCACGGTCGGGCGGGCGGTGGAGGGGAGCGAGGTGCGGATCGCCGGTGACGGCGAGGTGCTGGCCCGGGGGCCGGGCGTCTTCGCCGGCTATCACGGCAATCCGTCGGCGACGGCCGAGGCGGTCGACGCCGACGGCTGGCTGCACACCGGCGACCTGGGCACGCTGGACGCGGACGGCTATCTGACGATCACCGGACGCAAGAAGGACCTGATCATCACGTCGAGCGGCAAGAACCTCGCGCCCTCGCCGGTGGAGTTCGCCATCCAGCAGTCGCGCTTCGTCTCCCGCGCGGTGATGGTGGGGGACCGCCGCCCGTACGCGGTGGCGCTGCTGACCCTGGACGCGGTGGAGGTCGAGGCGTGGGCGGCCCGGGAGGGGGTGGACCTGCGGGCGGCGGGTCCGGCCCGGCACCCGCAGGTGCGGCGGCTGTGCCAGGAGGCCGTCGACGCGGCCAACGCCCGGGTGGCCCGGCCCGCCCGAATCCGTGCGTTCGCAATCCTGAACGAGGACTTCAGCGTGGAGAACGGCGAGCTGACGCCCACCCTGAAACTCCGCCGGGCGGTGGTCGGTGAACGCTATGCGGCCGAAATCGATGCGCTGTACGAACGCGGGGACAAAGGTTCGGTTGAGGGGAGTTAGGGGAGTGGCGGCAGTGAAATGAGTGATAAAGCAAGGTGAAAAAGGCAGGAGCCCTGCCTTCCGCGGAAACGGAAGGCAGGGCTCCTTGGGTACAGCACGATCGACCGCGATCCGGTCGGCCGGAGAGATCCGAAGATCAGACCGGGGTGACGTTCTCGGCCTGCGGACCCTTGGGGCCCTGCGTGACGTCGAAGTTGACCTGCTGGTTCTCCTCGAGGGAGCGGAAGCCAGAGGCGTTGATCGCGGAGTAGTGAACGAAGACGTCGGGGCCCCCGCCGTCCTGGGCGATGAAGCCAAAGCCCTTTTCAGCGTTGAACCACTTCACGGTTCCGGTAGCCATAAAGCCCTCCTTGGGCCCAAAGGGTTGCCCTGCTCCAGAACCTGCGAGAAGTCTGAAAACTACAAAAGCCTGCGGGTCACATGCTCCGCAGGCTCTGTACTGCAAGGGAAACCAAACTGCAACTTGCGGCGAGCCTAGCACGCCAGGTTCTTCCGGGGAAGGAGTCAAAGATCACGCCCCTGGGGGGTTTTCCGGCCCTTCGCTCCGGAAAAGATGTTCGTTCGGGCCGGTGCGGCGGCACCCCCGCGGCACCCCCGCCCCAGCGGTCGCCGGAGCCCGGGGCTAGCCTCCGGATGTGGACAATTCAGCCTCAGACGTAGCGATCGCCGACGATGTGCCCCAGCCGCTCCGCAGCCGCCCGCGCGTCGGCCACATCCAGTTCCTCAACTGCCTGCCCCTCTACTGGGGCCTCGCCCGCACCGGCGCGCTGCTCGACCTGGATCTGACCAAGGACACCCCGGAGAAGCTCAGCGAGCGGCTCGTCCAGGGAGACCTCGACATCGCCCCCGTCACCCTGGTCGAGTTCCTCAGGAACGCCGACGACCTCGTGGCGCTGCCGGACATCGCGGTCGGCTGCGACGGGCCGGTGATGTCCTGCGTGATCGTCTCGCAGCTGCCGCTGGACCGGCTGGACGGCGCCCGGGTCGCCCTCGGCTCCACCTCGCGCACCTCCGTGCGGCTGGCGCAGCTGCTGCTCGCCGAGCGCTACGGCGTGACGCCCGAGTACTACACCTGCCCGCCCGACCTCGGCGCGATGATGCAGGAGGCGGACGCCGCCGTGCTGATCGGGGACGCCGCCCTGCGGGCCTCGCTGCACGACGCGCCCCGGCTGGGCCTCGAGGTGCACGACCTCGGGCAGATGTGGAAGGACTGGACGGGGCTGCCCTTCGTCTTCGCGGTCTGGGCCGCGCGCCGCGACTACCTGGCCCGCGAGCCGCGGATCGTGGCCAAGGTGCACGAGGCGTTCCTGGCCTCCCGGGACCTGTCCCTGGAGGAGGTCGGCAAGGTCGCCGAGCAGGCCGCTCGCTGGGAGGCGTTCGACGCCTCGCTGCTGGAGCGCTACTTCACCACGCTGGACTTCCGCTTCGGCCCCGCGCAGCTGGCAGGGGTCGAGGAGTTCGCCCGCCGCACCGGCCCGGACACGGGCTACCCCGCCGACGTGCGGGTGGAACTGCTGAAGCCCTGACCCCCCGCGGGGGGTCAGGGCTCCGGAGCGAGTGATGTGCGTGCCGCCGGGCCGGCGGCGCCGGGCTCCCGGGGAACAGACCGGGAGCCGGTGGGGGGATCAGGGGGCGACGGGGCCTTCCATGTGCTCACTGATCCACTGCATGCTGCCCGCGTCCATGCCCTCGATGTAGGTCTTGGCGTTGTGCCGCCCGCCCTCGATCTTCTGCAGGCGCGTGTGGACGGGGCCCTTGTTGCCGTAGGTGGCGATGAACTTGTCCACGTGCGGGATGACGCTGGACTCCTTCGTTCCGTACTGGAACGCGAGGTAGACGTCCGGTCCCTTGGCGGCGATCAGGTTCTTCGCCAGCACCTCGGGGTTGTTCTCGGCCTTCTCCTTCTCGTGGCCGTTCCACAGCCGCGAGTCCGGGACGATGTCCGGGCCGGAGGCGATCACGGCCTTGAACTTGTCCGGGTGCTTGAGCACGGCCTTCAGGCCGGCGAAGGCGCCGGAGGAGGAGCCCATGAAGGACCAGCCGTCGCGCGACTTGATCGTGCGGAAGTTGGCGCGGATCAGGTCCGGGACGTCCTCGGTGAGCCAGGTGCCCATCTTCGGCTGGCCGGGGATGTCACTGCCGTCCCAGTACAGGCCGCCGGTGTCCGGCTGCGGGTTGAGGACCGGCATGGCGAGGATGAAGGGCTTGCCCTTGCCCTCGTTGTACCACTTGGTGATCGACGACTCGAGGTGCAGGCCTCCGTCGTCCATCCAGTAGTTGTTCGGGAAGCCGGGACCGCCGGGCAGCGCGACCATCACCGGGAAGCCGTGGTCCTTGAACTTCGGGTCCTTGTACGCCTTGGGCGCCCAGACCCACACCTTGCCCTTGAAGCCGGACTTCTTGCCGTCCAGGGTGGTGACGGCGACCTGGGTGCCGTCGGAGAGGGTGCTGGTGTTCTTGAACTCGGCCTGCGGGCCGGTCGGCATCGACACCTTCGAGTCCGGCTTGGCGGCGCCGCCGGCGCCGCCCGCCTGGCCGCCGCCGGCCTGGTCCTGGCCGAAGCTGACCGGCTTGCCCTTGTCCGAGAACGGGCCGATCTTGAAGTAGTTCAGGACGCCGGCCGCGATCAGGCCGACGACGGCTATGGACGCCACGACGATCGTCCATTTTTTGGCACGGCCGGCCCGGGCGCGGCCCTGGGACTGGTACGCGCCGTTCGGGTCGTAGTCGCCGCCGAGCGTCGGGTAGGTCTCGGTCTGCTGGTAGCCACCGTGCGGCGGGTAGTCCCCGCCGCCCTGGTAGCCGCCGTTCGGCTGCTGGTATCCCCCGTTGGGCCGGTAGCCCCCGTTGGGTGTGTGCGTCATCGCGTCGCTCCGGATGATGCTGCTGCCCCGAAGGACATGACGGTCTGTTCCGTCCTAGTGGATGGGCAAACCAGGCGTCGGGGTTCCTGGCAGGTGCCGTGAATTGAGTCATAGGCTGATTTCGGGGCCACAGGGCCCCTCCCGGGGGGAGGCGAAAGGCCCGATGCAGCCACTGACGGCAGAGGACCCGCAGGTCATAGGGGCGTACCGGCTGCTGGGCCGGCTGGGGGCGGGCGGCATGGGCCGGGTGTACCTCGGGCGCAGCGCCGGCGGCCGCACGGTGGCCGTCAAGGCCGTACATCCGCATTTCGCCCTGGATGAGCAGTTCCGTGCCAGGTTCCGCCGGGAAGTGGAATCCGCCCGGAAGGTCGGCGGCGCGTGGACGGCGCCCGTGCTGGACGCGGACCCCGACGCCGCCGTGCCGTGGGTGGCCACGGGCTACGTGGCCGGGCCCTCGCTCACCCAGGCCGTCGCCGAGGTGGGGCCGCTGCCGGAGGAGACCGTGCGCACGCTGGGCGCGGGGCTGGCCGAGGCGCTGGCGGCGGTGCACGCGCTGGGGCTGGTGCACCGGGACGTCAAGCCGTCGAACGTGCTGCTCGCGCTGGACGGCCCCCGCCTGATCGACTTCGGCATCGCCCGCGCCACGGACGGCACGGCCTCCCTGACCACGACCGGGGTGTCGGTCGGCTCGCCCGGCTACATGGCCCCCGAGCAGATCCTGGGCAAGGGCGTCACCGGGGCGGCCGACGTCTTCTCGCTGGGTGCGGTCCTGGCGTACGCGGCCACCGGCGAGCCGCCCTTCACCGGCGACAGCTCGGCGGCGCTGCTGTACAAGGTCGTGCACGAGGAGCCGGTGCTGGGCGCGGGCCTTCGCGGCGAGCTGCGCGAGCTGGTCGCCCGCTGCCTGTCCAAGGCGCCGGAGGACCGGCCGGGCCCGCCCGAGGTGGCCCGCCGCCTCGCCCCCGCCGCGGGCGCGAGCGGACTCGTACGGTCCGGCTGGCTGCCGGTGCCGCTGGTGGAGCGGGTGAGCCGGCAGGCGGTGGAGCTGCTGGACCTGGAGGCGGAGTCGGCGGATGCGGTGGCGGGCGCGGCCGGGAGGTTCGGGCCGCCGCCCGGCGCGTACGGCGTGTACGGGCCGGGCGCCACGCAGCCCTCGCACCCGCCGCGCCCGCCCGGAAAGCCGGCCGGACGCGAGCGGAGGTGGCCCAAGCAGCGGTCCGCCCGGGCGGCGGAGCCCGCCGCGGACGCGCCGCAGGGCGGCAGGAGCGTCTCCCTGGCCGCCACGGCGGGCGGGGTCGAGCGGCGCAAGGTGAGCTGCTCGCTCGTGCTGACCGTGACCGGAGTGCTGGCCGCCGGCCTGCTGACCGCCTCCTTCTTCACCGGGCTGCTGCCCGGCACCGGCGACGAGGGCGGGGGCCGCGACGCGGCGTCGCCGCCCCGGTCGTCGCCGAAGGGCAGCGCGGAGACCCGCTCCGAGGTGCCCAAGGACTTCCTCGGCACCTGGACCGGCCAGGTCATCCAGGCCGACGGCGTGCCCAACGGCACGGTGACCAGCACCATCACCGCCGGGGGCAAGGGCTCCTACGTCGTCCGCGCGACCTACTCCGTGCTCGGCGTCATGGAGTGCCGGGCCAAGGCCAGGCTGGTCACCGCGACCGCGGACAGGATCACGCTGGAGGAGGTCACCGACGGCGACCGGCAGGCGCTGTGCACGGGGGAGAAGGCGACCGTGACCTACACCCTCACCGAGGGGGGCCGCCTCGCCTACACCTCCGACGACGCCAAGGGCGGCAGGCCCACCGCCACGCTCACCAGGACGGGCGGCTGACCGGCCCGGGCGGGGCCCGGCGGGGCGTCTCGCGTAGGCTGACCCGGTATCGCATACCCCCTCCGAAGGGACGCCCGGTGACCGACGCCGACCTCAAGTCCTTTGATGTCACAGCCGTCCTCGACCGCGCCGCGGCCGGTGGCCGGATCACCCCGGAGGAGGCGCTCGAGCTCTACCGCTCCGCGCCGCTGCACGCCCTGGGGCAGGCGGCCGACGCCGTGCGCCGCCGGCGCTACGCGGGCACCGAGCACATCGCGACGTACATCATCGAGCGCAACATCAACTACACGAACGCGTGCGTCACCGCGTGCAAGTTCTGCGCCTTCTACGCCCCGCCCAAGAGCGAGAAGGTCTGGACGCGCCCGATGGACGACATCCTGCGCCGCTGCGCGGAGACCGTCGAGCTCGGCGGCACCCAGATCATGTTCCAGGGCGGTCACCACCCCGACTACGGCGTGGAGTACTACGAGGAGCACTTCGCGGCGATCAAGAAGGAGTTCCCGCAGCTCGTCATCCACTCCCTCGGCGCGTCCGAGGTCGAGCACATGTCGCGCATCTCGGGAGTCTCGGCCGAGGAGGCCATCCGCCGCATCCACGCCGCCGGCCTCGACTCCTTCGCGGGCGCCGGCGCCGAGCTGCTGCCGGAGCGGCCGCGCAAGGCCATCGCGCCGCTGAAGGAGTCCGGCGAGCGCTGGCTGGAGATCATGGAGCTCGCCCACAACCTGGGCGTCGAGTCCACCTCCACCATGCTGATGGGCACCGGCGAGACCAACGCCGAGCGCATCGAGCACATGCGGATGATCCGGGACGTGCAGGACCGTACGGGCGGCTTCCGCGCCTTCATCCCGTACACCTACCAGCCCGAGAACAACCACCTGAAGGGCCGCACGCAGGCCACGATCTTCGAGTACCTGCGGATGATCGCCATCGCCCGCCTCTTCCTCGACAACATCGCCCACATCCAGGGCTCCTGGCTGACGGTCGGCAAGGAGGTCGGCCAGCTGTCGCTGCACTACGGCGCCGACGACCTCGGATCGATCATGCTCGAGGAGAACGTCGTCTCCTCGGCCGGAGCGAAGCACCGCTCCAACCGCATGGAGATCATCGACCTCATCCGCAAGGCCGGCCGCGTCCCGGCGCAGCGCGCCACGACGTACGAGCACCTGCTCGTCCACGACGACCCGGCCAACGACCCGGTCGACGACCGCGTGGTCTCGCACCTGTCCTCGACGGCGATCGAGGGCGGCACCGCGCACCCCGAGCTGAAGATCGTCCAGGCGAGCTGACGCACGGGCGATGTCCACGGTCCACCGCGTCCGCGCGGTCCGGCTCACCGAGGGCGGCGAGCTCCTCGAGGCGCCCGGCGGCTACGCCGTCGCCGTCTCCGGCAGCCTGATCGCCGCCATCGGCCCCTACGAGCAGGTGCGCGCGGAGGCGGGCGAGCACGCCCGCGTCCGGGAATGGGACGGCGTCCTCGCGCCCGGCCGCCACGAGCCGCACGCCGCCGCGTACCTCGAGGCCGCGTACCACCCCGACCCCCGCGAGGCCGCCGACCTGGGCACCGAGCCCCTGACCGGCCCCGCCCTCGCAGCGCTGGAGATGACCGACACCCGCTGGGGCGGCAGCGCCCGGCGCGGCGTCCAGCGCCTCCTGGCATCGGGCACGACCACCCTGTCCGGCCCGTTCCTCCGCCCCTCGGTCCGCACCGCCGTCGAGCGCTCCGGCATCCGCGTCCTGCCCGGCCCGCGGCCCGGCACGCTCACGGTCTCCGGCCCCGCCGACTTCGCGGTGTTCGCCGACGACGGCACCGCCCTGGTGACCGTCCTCGACGGCCGGCTGGTGTACCGGCGCCGGTGAGGGCGGCGGGGGCGGCGTGGAAACCCGTTCATCACTTCGGGCGACGCTACCGTCGTATGTGGGACCGCGATCCGTACCCGCGTCCATGGGAGCAGTGATGATCGCAGAACGGCTGGAGAAGGCCACTCCTGAGAACTGGATGTTCCCGCCTGAGGAGGGCTGGACGGTCGACCAGGTCGAGGACCTGGAGCTGCCGTTCGACTGGGAACTCGTGGACGGAGTGATCGTGGTCCGGGGGAGGATGGTGCTGTGGCACAACCATGTGAGGAGCGAAATCGAGCTCCATCTGAAGGGCGCCCGCTGCGCACCTTTCGCTGTCGCCTCGGAACAGTGCGTCCTGATCGACAAGTACAACCCGCCGGTTCCCGACCTCGTCGTGTACGACAAGACGGGCCTCGACCTCTTCCAGGCGAAGTACATCCCGGTGGAGAAGGCCGTCCTCCTGGTGGAAGTGGAGTCGACGGGCTCACGCTACGACGACCGCGTCCGTAAGCCGGAGATGTACGCGGCCGCGGGCGTGAAGAACTACGTGAAGAACTACTGGCGCGTGGAGCGCGGCGAGAACGGCATCCCCGAGGTGCACGAGTACTGGCTCCACAGCGAGACGGGTAAGTACATCTCCGCTCCCGACCGCCCTGTGCACGTCGGGAAGCTGGAGACCGACCGGCCCTTCCCCGTCACGATCGACCTGGCGAGCCTGGTCGAGCTCTGAACGAACCCGTGCCGGGGCGGCGCCGTCAGTGATCCGTATGGACGGCGTCGCCGCACGTCAGGGCGGCGTCAAGGGGAGCGCTTCGGGTCGGTTCCCCCGGCAGGATGAGCGGCGCGGGGGCGGCCGTCGAGAGTGGCCTCCCGGTGCGGATGTGGAGGGCCCGCCGTCAGGGCGGGCCGTTGAGGACGCGCACCGCCGGTCCGGGAAGCCTAGTCGCCGAGGGGGCGACGGGCGGGGGGACCGGTGGTCCCGTGGGCGTGGGGGTCCACCGGAACGCGCAACCGCACCGCGAGGCCGCCCGTCCTTCCCGGGCGAGCCGTCCCCGTCCAAGAGCGCCGGGGCCCGTGGTGAACAATGGGCACGTGACCCGAGCATCCCTGGACAAGCAGCCGCATGAAGTCGCCGCGATGTTCGACGACGTGGCGGCGAAGTACGACCTGACCAACGACGTCATCTCGCTCGGCCAGGCCCGCCTGTGGCGCAAGGCCGTGGCGCAGGCGGTCGCCGCCCGGCCGGGGCAGAAGGTCCTCGACCTCGCCGCCGGTACGGGCACGTCCTCGCTGCCCTTCGTCGCCGACGGCGCGTACGTCGTGCCGTGCGACTTCTCGCTCGGCATGCTGCGCGAGGGCAAGAAGCGCAACCCCTGGCTGCCGCTGACCGCCGGCGACGCCACGAAGCTGCCGTTCGCGGACGACGTCTTCGACGCCGTCACCATCTCCTTCGGGCTGCGCAACGTCCAGGAGACGGACACCGCGCTGCGCGAGCTGCTGCGGGTGACCAAGCCCGGCGGGCGCGTGGTGATCTGCGAGTTCAGCCAGCCCACGTGGGCGCCGTTCCGCACCGTCTACACCGAGTACCTGATGCGCGCCCTGCCGCCGATCGCCCGCACGGTCTGCAGCAGCCCGGACGCGTACGTCTACCTCGCCGAGTCGATCCGCGAGTGGCCCGACCAGCCCGCGCTCGCCGCCCGGCTGCAGGGTGCCGGCTGGTCGAAGGTCGCGTGGCGCAATCTGACGGGTGGCGTCGTCGCGCTGCACCGCGGGTTCAAGCCGGCGAGCTGAGCCAAAAGCGGAGCAAAGGCCGCGAAAGGGCCGCGAACAGGCGGTGGGTGAGGGGCGAACAGGCACCCGGAACATGGCGGGAATCCCCGCATGGTCCCGGAGATAGTCCCGCATAGGGGACTTGCTGCGCGTGTCGACGATTGTCATGGGCAGGCTGCGCCGGATCGGTACGATCATGATCGGCCAACTCCGGCCACGTCCCTCCCGCACCTCGCCCCAGCCTCGGAGCGCCCTATGCCGTCGTTCTGTCCCGCCTGTGGTTCCGCGTTCGTGCAGGACGCGCGCTTCTGCATGAAATGCGGGAAGGAGCGTCCGGAGGGCGACGGGGCGGCCGGGTCCGCCCCGTCGGCCGTGGCCACGGCTCCGGCCCAGGCTCCGGCCGCGGCGCCCGCCCAGGCCCCGGCGGCGCCCGCAGCGCCTCCGATGCCGGCGACCGTGCCGCCCCCGGCCGCGCCCCCGCCCGGGCAACCGCACTTCCTCGGCGCCCCGCCCGGGTACGCCCCCCACCCGCAGCCCTCCCGCGCCGGCCTCTTCCTGAGCCGCACGGTCGGCGGCGACTGGCTGGGCGCGCTGAAGGTGACCGCGTGGCCCACGGCGCTGCTCCTCTTCCTCGCGGTCGTGATCGCGGCGCCGTCCGCCGACACGTACGAGGCCGCCGAGTTCGGCAACTTCTCCGACCGCTTCCAGGTCGTCGTCGCCCTGCTCCTGCAGGGCCTCGGCGCCACGCTCGAGGTCGAGATGCGCAGCGGCGGACTGCTGTCGATGTTCATCCGGGGCAGCGGCTCGGTCTCCGTGTGGCCGCTGACGATCACGCTCCTGTGGTCGGTCATGGTGGCCCTCGGCTCCAAGCGGCTGCGCGACGCCCGCCCGGCCGGCGCCGGAGGCGGCGCGGAGGCGGCGGTGCGCATCGCGCTGCTGTGCGGCGTCGTGGTGCTGGTGCTGGGCCTGATCGGCCAGCCGGACGTGCCGGTCGTGTCGGTCTCCACCACCCCCGTCCTCGCCGCGCTGTTCTCGTGCGCCCTGGCGGGCGTGGTCAGCGGCGCGGTGCTCTGCCGCGACGCGATGGCCGCGCGCCTGGGCGCGGACGCGCGGATGGCCGTACGGGCCTGGGGCACCGCCCTGCGCGCGCTCGGGCTGACGACCGGCCTGTGCGCGCTGGTCGCCTTCATCGTCGTCGCCTCCCACCAGGAGGACGCCGGCGACTGGGGCTGGCTGATCATCCTGCCGGTCCTGGTCAACGCGGGCCTGGCGGCGCTGGGCCTGTCCTGGGGCGCGGGCATCGAGGCCTCCTCCACCGAGCACAGCAGCCGCCAGGAGGGCAGCACCCTCGGCCTCTCCGAGCTCGGCGAGGCGGCGGGCGGCTGGGCGCAGGCCGGTGCCGTGCTGCTCGGCGTGGTGTGCGCGGTGCTGCTGGCGGTCCTGATCGCGCGGCGCTCGGCCGACCGCCGCGAACAGGTCCTGTCCGGCGTGTTCTTCCTGGCGGCGCTGTGGCTGCTGTCGCTGGTCTCCGGTGCCTCGACGGAGATGTCGACGGGGTCGTCCCCGATGTACCGCTCGCGCGGCGTCGAGGCGTCGGTCGGTACGAACTCGGGTGAGCTGCTGCTGTTCGGCCTGCTGTGGACGGCGGGCGCGGTGCTGCTGGCGACGCTGGTGGTCCGTGCGCCGGGCGGCCTGGGCGGCGGCGGGTTCGGCGGTCCCGGTGGCCCGGGCGGTGGCGGCGGGTTCGGCGGGTTCGGCGGCCCGGGTGGTGGCGGTGGCGGTACGACGGGCTTCGCGCCCGCGCCGCCGATGCCGCGGTTCGCGCCGGAGGGCTCGACGTCGGCGATGCCGGTGCTGCCGCCGCAGACGCCGGCGCCGGCCGCTCCCGCGACTCCGCCTGCTCCGGCCGCTCCTGCGGCTCCGCCTGCTCCGGCCGCTCCTGCGGCCCCCGAGGCTCCCGCCGCGCCGCCCGCCCAGGGCCCGGTGCAGTCGCCGCCGGCGGCTCAGCCGCCCACCGCTCAGCCGCCCGTGGCCCAGCCGCCCACGGCCCAGTGGACCCCTCCCGGCCCGCCTTCCGCTTCCTCCATTCCTTCCGCCCCCTCAGCTCCTTCCGCCCCTTCCGCCTCGCGTACGCGGCTCGTCCGGCGGCCGCTCGTCTGGGTGGCGGCCGGCCTGGCTGCGTTCCTGGTCGGTGGCGTCGTGACCGGCGGTGTGATGCTGGCCCGCAAGGCCGACGACAAGCACGACAGCGCGCACAAGAACGACAAGCGCGTCGTCGTCACCCCCTCGGCCGGGGCGAGCGGGGCGCCGTCGTCGGCCGTGCCGAGCACGGGGCCCACGGCCGGGCCCTCCCCGTCCGACGCCCCCTCGCCGCTGGCCTCCGGCCCGGCCGCCGTCCCCTCCGGCTACTCCATGGTCGACGACCCGATGGGCTTCAAGTTCGCGGTCCCCGAGGGCTGGCAGCGCAAGGAGAAGGGCAGCTTCCAGACCGACTACGAGCCGAGCACGGGCGGTTCGTACATCAGGGTCGGCCTGGTGCTCAAGAGCAAGCGGTCCTCCTACGACCACTTCCTGGAGCTGGAGAAGACGCTCCAGGAGAAGAACAGCACGTACAAGCGGGTCGCGCTGGAGTCCAACACCTTCCAGGGTCTCCCCGGCGCCCGCTGGGAGTTCACCTGGACCGATCGGGGCACCGGCAGGACGATGCACGCGATCGACCAGGCGTACTCGAACGACGCGGGCACGGAGTACGCGATCTACTTCCAGGCGCGCGACGAGTACTGGTCCGGTTCGCGGAAGGTGTTCGATACGGCGGTCTCGACGTGGACCGTCATCCCGGTCGACTTCAACTGACCCCCGGGGGCCGGGCGGGGCCTCCCCCATAGACTGCACGTGTTTCTCCAACCGACGAGTCTTCGGGAGTCCCCGCCGTGACCGAGTCCCCCTCCGAACACAGCGCTGATGTGATCGTCGTCGGGGCGGGCCCGGCCGGCTCCACGACCGCCTACTACCTGGCCAAAGCGGGGCTCGACGTCCTCCTGCTGGAGAAGACGGCCTTCCCGCGCGAGAAGGTGTGCGGCGACGGCCTCACCCCGCGCGCCACCAAGCAGCTGGTGGCCATGGGCATCGACATCTCCGAGGAAGCGGGCTGGCTGCGCAACAAGGGCCTGCGCATCATCGGCGGCGGCGTCCGGCTCGAGCTCGACTGGCCCGACCTGGCCTCGTACCCGGACTACGGACTCGTCCGCAAGCGCGACGACTTCGACGAGCAGCTCGCCCGCCAGGCCGTCAAGGCCGGCGCCCGGCTGTACGAGCGCTGCAACGTCGGCGCCCCCGTCATCGACGACCGCACGGGCCGCATCACCGGCGTCGAGGCGAAGCTGGGCGAGGAGAAGACCCCGGTCACCTTCCACGCGCCGCTCGTCGTGGCCGCCGACGGCAACTCCTCCCGGCTGTCGCTGGCCATGGGCCTGCACCGCCGCGAGGACCGCCCGATGGGCGTGGCCGTCCGCACGTACTTCACCTCCCCGCGTCACGACGACGACTACCTCGAGTCCTGGCTGGAGCTGTGGGACCGGCGCGGGCCCGGCCCGGACCGGCTGCTGCCCGGCTACGGCTGGGTCTTCGGCATGGGCGACGGCACCAGCAACGTCGGCCTCGGCGTCCTCAACACCTCCGACTCCTTCAAGGAGCTCGACTGGCGCGAGGTCCTCAAGGCGTGGTGCGCCTCGATGCCCGAGGACTGGGGCTACACCCCCGAGAACATGACCGGCCCGATCCGCGGCGCCGCCCTGCCCATGGCCTTCAACCGTCAGCCGCACTACACGCGCGGCCTGTTGCTCGTCGGCGACGCGGGCGGCCTGGTCAACCCCTTCAACGGCGAGGGCATCGCCTACGCGATGGAGTCCGGCCAGCTGGTCGCCGACGTCATCGTGCAGGCCCACGCCCGGTCCTCGTACGCCCAGCGGGAGCTGGCGCTGCAGCGCTACCCCAAGGTCCTCAAGGACACGTACGGCGGCTACTACACCCTCGGCCGCGCCTTCGTGAAGCTCATCGGCAACCCCAGGGTCATGAAGATCGCCACCGAGCGCGGCCTGACCCACCCGTTGCTGATGAAGTTCACGCTGAAGATGCTGGCGAACCTGACGGACCCGACCGGCGGCGACGCCATGGACCGCATCATCAACGGGCTCTCGAAGGTGGCTCCGAGGTCCTGAGGATGGGGTCCTGACGATGAGGTCCTGACGACTCGACCCCGCGGCGCGTAGCGGTTTCCGCGGCGCGATGGCGGGTGGCGGGGGCCGGCCGCGACTGCGGCCGGCCCCTGCGGCATGTCTGCCGCCAGGCTCAGTGGGCCGCCTTGGTGTGGCGGGCGCGGACGCGGTCGGGGTAGCGGGCGGTGAAGGCGGCGGGGAGCGCGAACCCGGCGACCTGTATCGCCGTGCACACTCCGGTGCCGAGGTCGTTGGCGTCGGCGACGGCGAGCGCGGCGGCGGCCAGGGTGAAGGCGGCTGCCCAGGCGGCGGTGATCGCGACGTTGATGTGGCGGAAGACCGGGGTGTTCCAGACCTCCGGCGGGGCCTGGCGCTTGGCGATGCCGGTGGTGAACGGGCGGCCGACGGCCAGTGTGGCCCAGGCGGTCAGGGCGAGCCAGCCCAGGGACATGGCGCCCCCGAAGTGCTGCAGTGCGCTGTGCGGGAGGGCGAAGGCCAGGGCGGTCAGGGCGGTGAAGAAGCCCGCCGTGCTGAATTCGAGTATCAGCGATTCCCCGGCGGTGCCCGCCGTCCGCTCCTTGATCAGCAGGGCGACGGCGGTGACGAGCCCCGCGGCGGCGCCCCACTGCCAGCCGGAGGAGGAGACGATCGCGAAGGCGATCCAGGGCAGGAAGCCGCGCAGGTAGTTCATCGGAAGTCCCCTCGTTCGGTGGCCGTGGCCGGCCGTGTCGGCGCCGGCCCCCCGGCCGACATTCCAACTATGACATGTCAGTTCTGGACTGTCCACCCTCGACATGTCTGTTGTGGAGGGTAGAGTGGTGGCCATGAGCCTGAGACACGCGATGCTGGGCCTGCTGGCGAACGAACCGGCCAGTGGATACGACCTGATGAAGGGGTTCGAGACCTCTCTGAGCAACGTCTGGCCGGCGACGCAGAGCCAGGTCTACGGCGAGCTGGCCAAGCTCGCGAAGGCCGGCCTGCTGGAGGTCTCGGCGGAAGGCCCCCGCGGCCGCAAGGAGTACGCCATCACGCCGGACGGCCGCGTGGAGCTCCACCGCTGGCTCACCGAGCCCCAGCCCGACACGCCCCGCCGCAGTGACGCCCTGCTGCGGGTCTTCTTCCTCAATCACCTCACACCCCTCGAGGCGATCACCTATCTCACGGGCGAGGCCGAGCGTGCCGGCCGGCAGCACGAGGCGCTGACGGAGCTGGAGGGGCAGATCGACTGGGGCGACGACCCGCTGTCCGTGAACGGCCGGCTGGCCTTCGAATACGGCCTGCGCTTCACCGCCATGCGCGAGGAATGGGCCCGCTGGGCCGCCGAGGAGCTCAACAAGACCCGGGGGCAGTGAAGGGTGGGGTGACGCCGCGCCCTGCCAATACGCAGCGAAACAACCGACATTCACCCCTTCGGGTAATTTCCACACGGTTTCGGCGTGTCCGCTTTGCGGAATTATCGAGGTAAGCCCGGTTCCGGTTGGGGTCGGAACGGCTACCACGTGGAGGGGATGTGGTCGTCATGCACGACGCGAGGAGACGTGCCCGACGGCTCGTCACCGTCGCGGCGGCAGCCCTGTTGCCGACCGTGGCCCTGCCGGTGACGCCCGCCCGCGCCGCGACCGCCTGCACGGTCAACGGCGTTCCGGCCCGCGGGCCGTTCGTCGCCGGCACCGAGCGCGGTGACCTCATCGTCTGCGACGCCGTCGACGGCGGGACCGTCGTCGACGCCCGCGGCGGCGACGACACCGTGATCCTCGACGGCGTCGTGCGCGGCCGCGTCCGCGCCGGCTCCGGCGACGACCGCGTCACGCTGGGCCCCGCCGGCGTCGTGGAGCCCGGCGCGTCCGTCGACGCCCAGCGCGACGACGACACCGTCGACATCGCCGGCGTCGTCCGCGGCGACATCGATGGCGGCGCCCAGAACGACGCCCTCACCCTCCGCGCGACCGCCCGCGTCGAGGTGAGCGGCGCCGTCCTCGGCGCCGCCGGCAACGACCTCCTGCGTGCCGAACCCGGCCCCCACCCCTACGCCGGCCGCGCCGACGGCGGCCCCGGCGCCGACCTCGTCGACCTCCGCACCACCCTCGCCCCCACGGCCCGCGCCCTCGGCGGCAACGACTTCCTCCACGCCCACGTCGCCTTCGCCCTCACGGACGGCGGCCCCGGCTTCGACATCTGCCGCGTCGACGCGGGCAACCGGCCCGCCGCCTGCGAGCTCTGACCGCGGCCGCCCCGGCTTCGTCGCCCGAACTCCGCCCGCCGTGCGAACGCCCCCGCACGGCGGGCGGTCCACGCCGGGCCCTGGGCGGGCGGTGACATCTCAGGTGCCGAGTGCTCCGCGTTTGACGCTACGCAGCAGGGCGCGGACCCCCGCCGCTGG
This sequence comes from Streptomyces griseocarneus, assembly GCF_014655595.1. Classification (GTDB taxonomy): domain Bacteria; phylum Actinomycetota; class Actinomycetes; order Streptomycetales; family Streptomycetaceae; genus Streptomyces; species Streptomyces griseocarneus. The sequence goes on from NZ_BNBL01000012.1 coordinate 45,434, forward strand.
GGCAGTGAGGATGGTGCGGGGCTCGTCGCTTTCGCGTATCAGTATCGAGTGGGCGGCGGCTGCCAGCTCGAGGCAGTCGGGGTTGTCGTCCGGCCCGGAGAAGGACGACTTCTGCCAGCCGATGGACGCGCCCATGGCTCAGCCCAGGGTGCCGGTTTTGACGCCGGTGACGAAGACGGCGAGTTGCATGGGCGTCACCGTGATGACCGAAGCCGGCATCTGGCTCTCTCTCACCTGAAGCATCCCCGCCACCGGTCGTATCTCCAGGCAATTGTTGCCGCCTCCGCCGCAGAAGGAGGAGCGCTGCCAATCGGTGTCCGGCATTTCGGATCCCTTCACAATGCGTTGGCAATATCCCTGATCAGGTCACGAGATTGCCTCTCGCCGAGGCTAGTTCCCTCCATGGCGGAAATCAGGTCCCGGTACGCGCCAAGTTCTGCTGCGTCGCTGAGGAACGTCGCACCGTGCGCCGAGTCGAGATGGACGGTGTCCAACTGGGGCACTGTTCCACCCGCGTACAGCACTGCCTGCCCTGATCCGGCGAAGCCGTCCGTTTCGAAGGGCATCACTCGAATCGCGCATCGTCCCTGTTCCGACATGGCCAACAGGTGCGCAAGCTGCCTGCGGGCCGGCGACCTCCCGCCGAAGCGCATGCGCAAAGCGGCCTCATGGATGATCGCTGTGAACTCGGGCCCATTCGGTTGGCGGAGGATCCGCGACCGTCTCAGACGATGCGAGATTCGTGCCTCTACGTCTTCGCTGCTCAGCCGAGGGAAAGCGAACTCGAAGACAGATCGCGCGTAATCCGCCGTCTGCAGCAGGCCGGGCAGGTGAGTGACCTGGTACGAGCGGAGGGATGTGGCTTTGCTCTCGAGCTCCGTGAGGTCGAGGAAGCCGTCGGGGAGGATTCCGCGGTACTCCTCCCACCAGCCCTTGCCGCGCTCGGTCGCCATGGCGACAAGAGCATCGATGTAAGTCGCATCCGTGCAGCCGTATCCGGCGGCCAGCATGCGAATCCGGTCAGGGCTGACCCCGAAGCGGGCGGTTTCGACGTGACTGATCTTGGTGTGGTCGATCCCGAGCAGCTTCGCGGCTTCGCGGGCGTTGAGGCCTGCCGCCTCCCTCATCTTGCGCAGTTCGGCACCCAGTCTGCGCTGGCGGGCCGTCGTGGCTGTCCTCGGTGGCATGGCGGCAAGTTTGCCCGCACAGACTGATGCGGGTCCATCGAAGGAGCGACATAGCTACGGAACAGGTAGCTATGTCGCTCCCGTATGCCCTACGGTCCTACCCACACCGCGCAACGGGGTCGGGAAGACCCGAAGTGCAGCTACCCGCATGCCAGTTGGCGAGAGCCAAAAGACCAGGTCATCGGGGGGCCGGGCCACGGATGAACCTCGCGGCGCGCGGAAGGTCAGAGACGACCCCACTGGGAGACGACGCCATGGGCATCGGCACGCTCGACAGTCCCCGTACCGCCATCGGCCAGGACGACGCCGAGTTCTACGAACTCATCGCACCGGCCACCGCCACCACCCCTCGCCTCGCACGGCAGTTCGTCACCGGCACGCTCGAGGCGACCGGGCATCCCGCGCTGATCGACAACGCTCGGGTCTGCGTTTCGGATGCCGTGACCAACGTCGTGCAGCACGCGCGCGTGCCGTCTCTGTCGGTCGAGGTGACCGTGCGGCCGGGGTGGGCCGTCATCGCCGTGCGTGACGGGGACGTGGCCAGACGGCCGTATCACCGGCGGGCCGGGGCGGAGGACGAAGGAGGGCGGGGGCTCGCGCTGGTGCGGGGGCTGTCGTACGCCTCTGGGGTGACGCTCGCCTGGGACGGGCTGCACCTCATCGGGAAGCGGGTGTGGTTCGAGCTGAGGGACGGGGGCCGGTGATCAGGTCCGGCGGCGCCATGTCGCGTACAGGCCGGAGAGGGCGATGGCGACCGTTGCCAGGGACTCCGGCGGGACGCCCCAGCAGATGAGGACCGTTCCGGTGAGAAGTACGGAGAGGAAAGCGGCGAGGTCGTGAACTCGCTTATTGTCGTTGCTCATTCGTCGAGAGTCGTACGTGGCGGTGGTGCTGCGGCAGTGGCAGCGGTGCTGCCACTTAGGCGGCAGCAGTGGCAACAAGGGGGAGCGATGGGTGAGTTACAAGCCTTCGGCGACGGGTTGGCGCCCGAAGCGCGTGCCCTGGCACAGGCGTTGCGTGATCTCTTCGCAGGGCTCGGCATCTCTGAACGCCGTTACGCCGCCCGCCGCAGCTACGACTCCTCCACGATCTCCCGCTATCTGAGCGGACAGCGGATCCCCCCTTGGGAGTTCGTCCTCAACCTCCTCAACGATGTCGCCGAGGAGCGCGGCACGGTGCCGACCCTCGAGACGACGCGAATGATGCGGGACCGGCACATGGCCGCGCTGAAGGCCGGCAAGAGCCCCAGCCACAAGGTCCAGCTGCTGGAGCAGCAACTGGCGCTGGCGGACCAGGAAGCACGTCGCGTCTCCGCCCGGGAGCGGGTGCTGGAGGACGCCCTGCAGGACCGCGAGCACCGCATCCGGGACCTTCAGATGCAGTTCCGGCAGCTGCAGGCCATGTCGGCGCCGGTGCCGGGCGACGAAGGGCCGGCCGACGACGGGACGGATGACGAGCGGGCCCGGCTGCGGACCGAGATCCGGCAGCTGACGGAGGAACTGGAACGGACTCGGGAGCTGCACCGGCAGGCCGAGACGCGCTGCGAGCAGCTGGAGCGGCAGCTGGCCGAGGCGGAGAGCCGCCCGGACCGTCCGGACGCGCCGGTGGCCGTGGGGGCCGGGCAGGCCGGGGTCGGGCTGGGGGCGATGCTCGCGCCGGGGGCCATTTTTCACAGCGACGTGAAGGTGAATATCACGGGGTGGCAGAGCGACGAGACGTTCGTGGACTCTGTCACCGTTCAGGTCGTCGGGGAAGGCGCCGTCGGCAACGGGCTGCTCGTCGACCCGACGACCGTGGTGACCAGCTGGTGGGCGATCTGGAGACCGCGGGAGCCGAAGCCCGGGACGGTGGAGGTGCTCGATTTCTCCCGGCGGGTGGGGATACCCGCGCGCGTGGTCCAGTGGCTGCCCGCGGTGTACGACGCATCGGCGAGCCTCGAACCCTTCCCCACTCTGGCCGTGCTGCGGCTGGAATCGCCGTGGGGAAGCCCGGTCCCTGCGGTCGGCCTCGGCGGTCCGCCGCCCCCCGGGACTCAACTGATCATCAGCGGACGGGGCAGGGCCGGTCGCGGCGATTGGGAGCCCTACTCCTGCCTGCTGGAAGTGAAAGGCCGCAGTGGAGAGGTGTTTCGGCTGGAGGGGGAGTTCACTCCGGGACTGCGCGGGGCTCCCGCCTTCCACACGGGTACCGGCGAGCTGGCGGGTCTGGTGAGCGGCTATCGCGAGCAGAAGGGCGCCCTCATCCCCGCCGACGCCCTCCGCCAACTCACCACCCTCGGTTACGGTCCGACCCCCTGATTCACCCCAACGTGGCCCCTATGATCCGTTTGACCGTCCGGCCCCGCAGGGGATGAACCGAATGCTCCGGTTCCATTTCAACCTGCACCGCTTCAGCCCGCACCGCGTCAATCCGCACCGCACTTCCTCCCGAAGGGACTTGGGCCGTGCCGAACGCAACGAGAGACGCCGCCCCAGCTGCCCCCGCTGACGCTCGCCCCTCCGCCATCGCCCGCCTCGCGACCGTCACCGCCACGCTCATCCTCCCCGCCACCGCCCTCGCGGCCACCGTGGCCACGGCCGCCGCGGTCGTCACCGAACCGGCGCCGCGCGGGCCCGGTCGTACCGACGGCACGTGTCTGACCTGCGAGGTCTCGCACCCGACCCGCTAGCGGCCGGTCCGGCCGCCCGACCGTTCGTACGCCCGATTTCGATTCGGGCCGAAGGGGTTTGCGGGCCCCCGCCCCGGATGCGCACACTCCCAGGTACCGGCACGGGGGGTCCGGGTGCCCGGGTCAACGGGGGTGGGCACCCGGGCACGAAACCCGCCCGGACCATGCGAAAGGCCGCCGCCCCCGAGCGGGGGGAGCGGCGGCCTTCCGGATGAGGCGTGAAGCCCGGTGACGAGGGGGCGCGTTACAGGACGCGCACGGCACCCGTCGGCGGGGAGTAGCTCAGGGGCTGCTCGACGATGCCCTTGTCCGGGTTCTGCGCGCCGATGAACTTGCCGCCACCGACGTACACGGCCACGTGGTACGCGCTGCCCGCGGAGCCCCAGTAGAGGATGTCGCCGACCTGCAGGTTCGAGGTCGACACCTGGGTGCCGGCCGTCGACTGGTCCTGCGAGACGCGCGGCAGGTCGATGCCGATCTGGCTGTAGGCGGCCATGACCAGGCCGGAGCAGTCGTAGGCGGACGGACCGGTGGAGCCCATGATGTAGGGCTTGCCGACCTGATCCTCCAGGAAGGCGACCAGAGCGGCCGCGCTGCCCGTCGCGCTGGACTTCTTGGTGGACGCGGAGGTGCCCGACCCGTCGGCGGACGCCGACTTCGCGCTCAGGGAGGAGCGCTCGCCGCCGCGGGAGGCGCGGGCCTCGTCCGCCTCGGCCTTCTCCTTGGCCTTGCGCTCCGCCTCGGCCTTGCGCTCGGCCTCGTCCTTGGCCTTCTTCGCGTCGGTCTTGGCGTTGTCGAGGGCCTCCTCCACCTGCGCGCGGACCTGGTAGTCGACGGCGGTCTGCTGGGTGGCGACCGCGCTCTGCGCGATGGACGTGGCGAGGTCCGCGTTGAACGCGGGCATCTCCATCGTCGCCTCGGTGGGCTTGTCGGCACTGGCGGAGGCGGAGCCCGCGCCGGCGACGGCCAGGGTGCTGAGGACGCCACCGGCCACACCCGTGCGGACGACCCATGACTGGGACGCGGGGCGACGGGGCTTCCGGTGGCTGGTTATGTGCGCGTTCGGGGACATGGGACAAGGGACTATCAGTCCGCACTGGGTGAGTTCAAGGTAAGTGACCTGCGCCACATTTGGCGTGTACGCGTCTGAAATTCCCCGCTTTGATCACGAGACGGTCACGACGCGGAGGGAGACCGGAAGGCCGATCAGGCGCCTCAGCACGGCTTTTGGACCCCGGCGGCGTCCGGATGGCCTCTTATCACCTTTACAGCTCGCGCGTCGAGACTACCCATCAGAACCGGTCGCCGAACCTCCCGTCGCGTGGCAGAACTCACGCAACGGGCGTCTCGCGGGAGGCTTGTGAAGCGGTATGCGGACCCGGCGCGGACCGACGGTGAAACGGTCCGCCGGGAGACGGTCCGGGACACGTGCTGACCGCCGTCGCCCCACCGGGTTGTGTGCCTTTATCAGTTGACAATCGATCATGTCAATTTGCGTGCAGGCGGCACTTCTTGATAGTGGCTCACCACCCCCGACCAGCATTTTGGCTCCCGGATGTCACCCTTGGTGACCACTCGACCGCTTCGCGTATGAAGATCGCCGATCATCCGACTTCATGATCGTTCGTCAGGTGGTGGAGATCACAAACGTGGTCGTGTACGCCGTGTCGCAGATCACAGACCGGCGGGCATAGGATGCAGTCGACCCGGGCTTGTGAACTGCCTCACATGTCGGCGATCTTCGCCGAGGACCTCCGCCGCCGGGTCCGGTCAGCCAGCAGTCAGCGTCGACAGACTGGAAGGAGCGAGGAGCGGTGAACGCCTACGCGCCCATCCTCGTACTGGGAGCCCTCGGTGCAGGCTTCGCGATCTTCTCCGTGGTCATGGCGTCGATCGTCGGGCCCAAGCGCTACAACCGGGCCAAGCTCGAGGCCTACGAATGCGGCATCGAACCGACCCCGCACCCAGCCGGTGGCGGCCGCTTCCCGATCAAGTACTACCTGACGGCGATGCTCTTCATCGTCTTCGACATCGAGATCGTCTTCCTCTACCCCTGGGCGGTCACCTTCGACTCCCTGGGGCTGTTCGGGCTCGTGGAGATGCTCCTCTTCGTGCTCACCGTCTTCGTCGCCTACGCCTACGTATGGCGGCGCGGCGGCCTGGAATGGGACTAAAGGGGGCCCCGGATGGGACTCGAGGAGAAGCTGCCGAGCGGCTTTCTGCTGACCACCGTCGAACAGGCCGCGGGGTGGGTGCGCAAGGCATCCGTCTTCCCCGCCACCTTCGGCCTGGCCTGCTGCGCCATCGAGATGATGACCACCGGAGCGGGGCGCTACGACCTGGCCCGCTTCGGCATGGAGGTCTTCCGCGGCTCGCCCCGCCAGGCCGATCTGATGATCGTGGCCGGCCGGGTGAGCCAGAAGATGGCGCCCGTGCTGCGGCAGGTCTACGACCAGATGCCCAACCCCAAGTGGGTGATCTCCATGGGGGTCTGTGCGTCCAGCGGCGGCATGTTCAACAACTACGCGATCGTGCAGGGCGTCGACCACATCGTGCCGGTCGACATCTATCTGCCCGGGTGCCCGCCCCGGCCCGAGATGCTCATGGACTCGATCCTCAAGCTGCACAAGAAGATCCAGAACGAGAAGCTCGGCGTGCACCGCGAGGAGGCGGAGGAGGCGGCGGAGCGGGCGGCGCTCAAGGCCCTGCCGCTGATCGAGATGAAGGGGCTGCTGCGATGAGCGAGCCGAACCCCAAGGGCTCGAACTCCAAGGGTCCGGACCCCAAGGGACGGGACGCCAAGGGCCCGGACGCCAACGGATCGAAGGCCAAGAGCCCGGACGCCAACGGATCGAACGCCAAGGCCCCGGACGCGGCGTCCCCGGCCCCGGTGCCCAAGGGCCCCAACGGGGTCAACCCCGACAAGGACGTCGCCGCCCAGACCCTCCCCGGCCAGCGGCTCGACCACGGCGAGGTCATCGGCGTCCGGCACGGCATGTTCGGCGCCGGCGACGGCGGCGACACCACCGGCTACGGCCGGCTCGTACGGACCGTACGGCTGCCCGGCCGGGCCACCCGGCCGTACGGAGGGTGGTTCGACGAGGTCGCCGACGAGCTGGAGGGCGCCCTCGAGGAGCAGGGGCTGGTGCCGGAGAACGCGATCGAGAAGACCGTGGTCGACCGCGACGAGCTCACCTTCCACATCGCCCGCGAGCACCTTCCCGTCGTCGCCCGGACCCTGCGCGACGACCCCGCGCTGCGCTTCGAGCTGTGCACGGGCGTGAGCGGAGTGCACCTCCCCGGCGACAAGGGGCGCGAGCTGCACGCCGTCTACCACCTGCGCTCGATCACCCACAACCGGCTGATCAGGCTGGAGGTCGGCGTCCCCGACGACGACCGGCACATCCCCTCGGTCGTCGACGTCTATCCCACCAACGACTGGCACGAGCGCGAGACCTACGACTTCTTCGGTCTCGTCTTCGACGGTCACCCCGCGCTCACGCGGATCATGATGCCGGACGACTGGCAGGGCTTCCCGCAGCGCAAGGACTACCCCCTCGGCGGCATCCCCGTCGAGTACAAGGGCGCCCAGATCCCGGCTCCGGACCAGCGGAGGTCGTACAGCTGATGACCACCCCGAACGACGCCGGCCCCCGCGAGACCACCGAGGGCCCGGTCTACACCGTCACCGGCGGCGACTGGGACGAGATCGCCTCCGCCGCCCAGCAGGCCGACGACGAGCGCATCATCGTCAACATGGGTCCCCAGCACCCCTCCACCCACGGAGTGCTGCGCCTGATCCTGGAGATCGACGGGGAGACGGTCACCGAGGCCCGCTGCGGCATCGGCTACCTCCACACCGGCATCGAGAAGAACCTCGAATTCCGGACCTGGACCCAGGGCACCACGTTCGTGACGCGCATGGACTACCTCACGCCCTTCTTCAACGAGACGGCGTACTGCCTGGCCGTCGAGAAGCTGCTGGGCATCGAGGACGACGTCCCCGACCGCGCCTCGGTCGTCCGGGTCATGCTCATGGAGCTGAACCGAATCTCCTCCCACCTGGTGGCCATCGCCACCGGCGGCATGGAGCTCGGCGCCACCACGATCATGATCTACGGCTTCCGCGACCGCGAGCTGGTCCTCGACATCTTCGAGCTGATCACCGGCCTGCGGATGAACCACGCCTACGTGCGCCCCGGCGGCCTCGCCCAGGACCTGCCGCCCGGCGCGGTGGACCAGGTGCGCGAGTTCGTCAAGAAGATGCGCAGAAACCTTCCCGAGTACGACAAGCTCGCCACCGGGAACCCCATCTTCAAGGGCCGCATGCAGGACGTCGGCTACCTCGACCTCACCGGCTGCATGGCGCTGGGCGCCACCGGCCCCATCCTGCGCTCCGCCGGCCTCCCGCACGACCTGCGCAAGGCCCAGCCCTACTGCGGCTACGAGACGTACGACTTCGACGTCCCCACCGCCGACAGCTGCGACGCCTACGGACGGTTCCTGATCCGCCTGGAGGAGATGCGGCAGTCACTGCGCATCGTCGAGCAGTGCCTGGACCGGCTCCAGCCGGGCCCGGTCATGGTCGCGGACAAGAAGATCGCCTGGCCCGCCCAGCTGGCCCTCGGCCCCGACGGGCTCGGCAACTCCCTGGACCACATCAAGAAGATCATGGGCACCTCGATGGAGGCCCTGATCCACCACTTCAAGCTGGTGACGGAGGGCTTCAGGGTGCCGCCCGGGCAGGCGTACTCGGCCGTGGAGTCGCCCAAGGGCGAGCTCGGCGTGCACGTCGTCAGCGACGGCGGAACGCGCCCCTACCGGGTCCACTTCCGCGACCCCTCCTTCACCAACCTGCAGGCCATGGCGGCGATGTGCGAAGGCGGCCAGGTCGCCGACGTGATCGTGGCGGTGGCTTCGATCGATCCCGTCATGGGAGGCGTAGACCGGTGAGCGTCGCACGCGCGGCCGCCGGGCCGCAGACGGACACGACGGCCGCACCTCTGCGCCGCGTGGGCGGAGAAGCGAACAAGGAGACGTGGTGACCGATGTACAGCTGGGGATGCCGCAGCTCCCCGCGCCCGACTACCCCGCCGACGTACGGGCCCGGCTCGAGGCGGACGCCCGGGAGGTGATCGCCCGCTACCCCGACAGCCGCAGCGCCCTGCTGCCGCTGCTGCACCTGGTGCAGTCCGAGGAGGGCCACGTCACCCGCACCGGCATCCGCCTGTGCGCCGAACTGCTCGGCCTGACCACGGCCGAGGTCACGGCGGTCGCGACCTTCTACACGATGTACCGGCGCAAGCCCGGCGGCGACTACCAGGTCGGGGTGTGCACCAACACGCTGTGCGCGGTGCTGGGCGGCGACGCCATCTTCGACGACCTCAAGCGCCACCTCGGCGTCGGCAACGGCGGGACGACCGACGACGGGAAGATCACGCTCGAGCACATCGAGTGCAACGCCGCCTGCGACTTCGCGCCCGTGGTGATGGTCAACTGGGAGTTCTTCGACAACCAGACCGTCGAGAGCGCCCGGCGGCTCGTCGACGACCTCCGCGAGGGCCGCACCGTCGAGCCCACCCGCGGCGCGCCCCTGTGCACGTACAAGGAGACGGCCCGCATCCTGGCCGGCTTCCCCGACCGGCGGCCCGGCGCCGTCGAGGCGAGCGGCGGCGCCGGTCCCGCCTCGCTGGCCGGACTGCGGCTGGCCAAGGGCGAGGCCGGACCGGCGCGCGTCGGGCCCCCGCGCGGCGCGCCGCCCCACGACGAGCGTCCCCCGGAGCACCTCAGCTCCCACGACGCGCCCCAGAAGACATCCGCCTCGGACCCCGATCACCCCAGCGGGCCGGTCACCGAGGAGGGGGAGGGATGACCGTGGCACCCGAGATCTTCGAGACCAGTCCCGAGAAGCTGCTCGCGCCCGTCCTCAGCGCCTTCTGGGACGAACCCCGCTCGTGGACGCTGGAGACGTACCTGCGCCACGAGGGCTACGAAGGCGCGCGCAAGGCGCTCGCCATGACCCCCGACGACGTCATCGCCTACGTCAAGGACTCGGGCCTGCGCGGCCGCGGCGGCGCGGGCTTCCCGACCGGCATGAAGTGGCAGTTCATCCCGCAGGGCGACGGCAAGCCGCACTACCTCGTCGTCAACGCCGACGAGTCCGAGCCCGGCACCTGCAAGGACATCCCGCTCCTCTTCGCCAACCCGCACTCCCTCATCGAGGGCATGCTGATCGCCTGCTGGGCGATCCGCTCCAGCCGCGCCTTCATCTACCTGCGCGGCGAGACCGTGCCCGTGCTGCGCCGGCTGCACGAGGCCGTGCGCGAGGCCTACGCGGCGGGCTACCTCGGCCGGAACGTCCTCGGCAGCGGGCTCGACCTCGACATCACCGTGCACGCCGGGGCGGGTGCGTACATCTGCGGCGAGGAGACCGCCCTCCTCGACTCCCTGGAGGGCCGGCGCGGCCAGCCCAGGCTCCGGCCGCCCTTCCCGGCCGTCGCGGGCCTGTACGCCTGCCCCACCGTGGTGAACAACGTCGAGTCCATCGCCTCCGTGCCCGCGATCCTCAACAAGGGCAAGGAGTGGTTCCGTTCGATGGGGAGCGAGAAGTCCCCGGGCTTCACGCTCTACTCCCTCAGCGGCCACGTCGCCAACCCCGGCCAGTACGAGGCGCCGCTGGGCGTCACGCTCGGCCAGCTGCTCGGCATGAGCGGCGGCATGCGACCGGGCCACCGGCTCAAGTTCTGGACCCCGGGCGGCTCCTCGACCCCGCTGCTCACCGACGAGCACCTGGACGTGCCGCTCGACTACGAGGCCGTGGGCGCGGCCGGCTCGATGCTCGGCACCAAGGCCCTGCAGTGCTTCGACGAGACGACCTGCGTCGTACGGGCCGTCACGCGCTGGACCGAGTTCTACGCCCACGAGTCCTGCGGCAAGTGCACGCCCTGCCGCGAGGGGACGTACTGGCTGGTGCAGTTGCTGCGCGACATCGAGGCCGGCAAGGGGCGCATGAGCGACCTCGACAAGCTCGCCGACATCGCCGACAACATCAACGGCAAGTCCTTCTGCGCGCTGGGCGACGGCGCCGCGAGCCCCATCTTCTCCTCGCTGAAGTACTTCCGCGCGGAGTACGAGCAGCACGTCAAGGGCCGGGGCTGCCCCTTCGACCCGGCGAAGTCCACCGTCTGGGCCGACGGCCCGAAAAACTCTCCCGTGGGGGTGAACGCATGACAGTCACCACGTCCGCCGCCTCAGGTGGAGGAAACCCCGTCGGAGGGGCGGTGCCGCCCGAGGACCTGGTGTCCGTCACCATCGACGGCATCCAGCTCTCCGTCCCCAAGGGGACGCTGGTCATCCGGGCCGCGGAGCTGCTGGGCATCGAGATCCCGCGCTTCTGCGACCACCCGCTGCTGGACCCGGCCGGTGCCTGCCGGCAGTGCATCGTCGAGGTCGAGGGCCAGCGCAAGCCGATGGCCTCCTGCACGATCACCTGCACCGACGGCATGGTCGTGCGCACCCAGCTCACCTCGCCGGTCGCCGAGAAGGCGCAGCGCGGCGTGATGGAGCTGCTGCTGATCAACCACCCGCTCGACTGTCCCGTCTGCGACAAGGGCGGCGAGTGCCCGCTGCAGAACCAGGCCATGTCCGCGGGGCAGGCCGACAGCCGCTTCGAGGGCCGCAAGCGCACCTACGAGAAGCCGGTGCCGATCTCCCCGCAGATCCTGCTGGACCGCGAGCGGTGCGTGCTGTGCGCGCGCTGCACCCGCTTCTCCAACGAGATCGCCGGCGACCCGATGATCGAGCTGCTCGAGCGCGGGGCGCTGGAGCAGGTCGGCACGGGCGAGGGCGACCCCTTCCGGTCGTACTTCTCCGGCAACACCATCCAGATCTGCCCGGTGGGCGCGCTCACCTCGGCGGCGTACCGCTTCCGCGCCCGGCCCTTCGACCTGGTCTCCTCGCCGACGGTGTGCGAGCACTGCGCGGGCGGCTGCGCGACGCGTACGGACCACCGGCGCGGCAAGGTGATGCGCCGCCTGGCCGCCGAGGACCCGGAGGTCAACGAGGAGTGGGTGTGCGACAAGGGCCGCTTCGCGTTCCGCTACGCGCAGCGGCCGGAGCGCTTCGAGACGCCGCTCGTGCGCGGCGCCTCCGGGGCGCTGGAGCCGGCGAGCTGGCCCGAGGCGCTGGAGGCCGTGGCCCGGGGGCTGGCGGCGGCCAGGGGCCGGGCCGGGGTGCTGCCGGGCGGGCGGCTGACGGTGGAGGACGCGTACGCCTACGCCAAGTTCGCGCGCGTGGGCCTCGACACCCACGACGTCGACTTCCGGGCGCGCGTCCACAGCGGTGAGGAGGCCGACTTCCTCGCGGCCCACGTGGCCGGGCGCGGGCGGGACGTGGACGGCACGGGCGTGACGTACACGGCGCTGGAGCAGGCGCCGGCCGTGCTGCTGGCCGGCTTCGAGGCGGAGGAGGAGGCCCCCGGTGTCTTCCTGCGGCTGCGCAAGGCCTGGCGCAAGCGCGGCCAGCGGACGTTCTCGCTGGCCACGCACCTCACCCCGGGGCTGGTGAAGGCGGGCGGCACGCTGCTGCCGGCGGCGCCCGGCACCGAGACCGAGTGGCTGCGGGCGCTGGCGGGCTCCTCGGGGCTGGACGCGGACGGCCGGGCGGCCGCCGAGGCGCTGCGGGCCGGGGGCGCGCTGATCGTCGTCGGCGAGCGCCTGGCGGGCGTGCCGGGCGCGCTGACGGCCGCCGTGGCGGCGGCCGGGGCCACGGGCGCCGCGCTGGTGTGGATCCCGCGCCGGGCGGGCGAGCGCGGCGCGCTCGAGGCGGGCGCCCTGCCGGGCCTGCTGCCGGGCGGCCGGCCGACGACCGACCCGCGGGCGCGGGAGGAGACGGCGGCGGCCTGGGGCGTGGCCGAACTGCCCCGCAGCCCCGGCCGGGACACGGGCCAGATCCTGGAGGCCGCGGCCAGGGGCGAGCTGAGCGCGCTGCTCGTGGGCGGCGTGGAGGTCGCGGACCTGCCCGACCCGGCGCGGGCGCGGGAGGCGCTGGACGCGGTCGGGTTCCTGGTCAGCCTGGAGCAGCGGCCGAGCGAGGTGTCGGACCGCGCGGACGTGGTGCTGCCGGTCGCGGCCGTGGTGGAGAAGCCGGGCACGTTCCTGAACTGGGAGGGCCGGGCCCGGCCGTTCGAGGTGGCGGTCAAGCCGGACCAGGTGACGCGGCGGCACATGCTGCCGGACGCTCGGGTGCTGCACATGCTGGCCGACGCGATGGGCACGGACCTGCGGCTGCCGGACGTGCACGCGGTACGGGCGGAGCTGGCGGGGCTGGGCGCGTGGTCCGGCGAGCGGGCCCCGGGCCCGGACGAGCCGGGGCGGCCGCTGCCGCGCCCGGAGAAGGGCGAGGCGGTGCTCGCGGGGCACCGGCTGCTGCTCGACCGGGGCAGGCTGCAGGACGGCGACGAGGCGCTGGCCGGCACCCGGCACGAGGCGCTCGCCCGGCTGTCGCCGGCGACCGCCGCCGAGGCGGGGGTGCGCGACGGCGAGCCGCTGGTGGTGACCGGCCCGGCCGGCACGGTGCGGCTGCCGCTGCGGATCACGCCGATGCCGGACCGGGTGGTGTGGCTGCCGCTGAACTCCGTGGGCGGCGGCGTCGCCTCGGACGCCGGGGCGCGTCCGGGAGAGCTCGTACGGATCGGCGCGGAGGTCGACGAGGGCGCCGGCGACACCGGCGACGCGGGACGGGAGGTACGGCCGTGAGCCCTGCGCTGAGTGGGCCCCAAGTGGTCCAACTGGCCGTGGAGGACCTGTCGGTGTTCGGCAGGGACCCGTGGTGGCTGGTGGTCGTCAAGGCCGTCTTCTGCTTCGCGTTCCTGATGGTGACGGTGCTGTTCTCCATCGTCTGGGAGCGCAAGGTCGTCGCCTGGATGCAGCTGCGCATCGGCCCCAACCGGCACGGCCCGTGGGGGATGCTGCAGTCGCTGGCCGACGGCATCAAGCTGATGCTCAAGGAGGACGTGATCGTCCGGCGCGCCGACAAGGTCGTCTACGTGCTGGCGCCGATCGTGGCCGCGATCCCGGCCTTCATGGCGATCGCGGTGATCCCCTTCGGCCCCTCCGGCAACGAGGTCTCGATCTTCGGCCACCGCACGACGATGCAGCTGACCGACCTGCCGATCGCGGTGCTCTACATCCTCGCCGTCGCCTCGGTCGGCATCTACGGCATCGTGCTGGCCGGCTGGTCGTCGGGCTCGACGTATCCGCTGCTGGGCGGCCTGCGCTCGTGCGCGCAGATGATCTCGTACGAGATCGCGATGGGCGCGGCCTTCGCTTCGGTGTTCCTCTACTCCGGCTCGATGTCCACCTCCGCGATCGTCGAGGCGCAGCACGACCGCTGGTACGTCCTGCTGCTGCCGGTGTCGTTCCTGATCTACATCGCGACGATGGTGGGGGAGACCAACCGGGCCCCCTTCGACATGCCGGAGTCCGAGGGCGACCTGGTCGGCGGCTTCAACACCGAGTACTCCTCGATCAAGTTCGCGATGTTCATGCTCGCCGAGTACGTGAACATGGTGACGGTCTCGGCGGTCGCGGCCACCCTCTTCCTGGGCGGCTGGCGGGCCCCGTACCCGGTCTCCTCCTTCTGGGAGGGGGCCAACCACGGCTGGTGGCCGATGCTGTGGTTCGTCATCAAGGTGCAGCTGCTGCTCTTCTTCTTCATCTGGCTGCGCGGCACGCTGCCCCGGGTGCGCTACGACCAGCTGATGAAGCTGGGCTGGAAGGTGCTCATCCCGGTCTCGGTGACCTGGCTGATGCTCGTGGCGACCGTCCGGGCGCTGCGGAACGAGAACTACGACTTCCAGGACATCGTGCTCTACGTCGGGGGCGCCGTCCTCGCCGTCCTGCTGTTGTCGATGCTCGCCGACCTCTTCCGCGGCCGGGACGGCGAGAAGGGCGGGGAGCCGGCCGCGGGGCCGCCGCCCGCGTTCGACCCGATGGCGGGCGGATTCCCCGTGCCGCCGCTGCCCGGCCAGACCCCGCCCCCCGTGCCCCGGCGCCGGTCCCGGCAGGACCGGGAGCTCATCTCCAGTGGCGGGGCGGACAGCCCTCGTGACCGAAAGGAGGCCGACGGTGTCTGAGTTCCAGAACCCCGTGGCCGGCTTCGGCGTGACCTTCAAGGCCATGTTCAAGAAGCGGCTGACCGAGCAGTATCCGGAGGAGAAGAAGCACACGGCGCCGCGCTTCCACGGCCGCCACCAGCTCAACCGCCATCCGGACGGGCTGGAGAAGTGCATCGGCTGCGAGCTGTGCGCCTGGGCCTGCCCGGCGGACGCCATCTACGTCGAGGGCGCGGACAACACCGACGAGGAGCGCTACTCCCCGGGCGAGCGCTACGGCCGCGTCTACCAGATCAACTACCTGCGCTGCATCCTGTGCGGCCTGTGCGTCGAGGCCTGCCCGACCCGGGCCCTGACGATGACGAACGAGTACGAACTGGCCGACGCCAGCCGCGAGTCGCTCATCTACACCAAGGAGCAGCTGCTGGCCGGGCTGGAGGACCGCATGGTCGACACCCCGCACGCCATCTACCCCGGCATGACGGAGAAGGACTACTACCGCGGCCTGGTGACCGAGGCCGCGCCGGGGACGGAGCGCCAAGTGGCCGTCTCCAAGGGGGAGAAGCCCGCCGGCGAAGGGGTGGAGGCATGAGCGCTCTCGCCGCGGCCGCCTCGAGCACGTCGACCGGCGAGGCGGTCCAGTTCTGGGTGCTGGCGGTCGTCGCCGTGGCGGGCGCGCTGGGCGCGGTGCTGATGAAGAAGGCCGTGCACAGCGCCCTCTCCCTCGCCGGGACGATGATCGTCCTGGCGGTCTTCTACCTCGCCAACGGCGCCTACTTCCTGGGCATCGTGCAGATCGTGGTCTACACCGGCGCGATCATGATGCTGTTCCTGTTCGTGGTGATGCTGGTGGGCGTCACCGCCGCGGACTCGCTCAAGGAGACGATCCGTGGCCAGCGCTGGCTGGCCGGGCTGTGCGTGCTGGGCTTCGGCACCCTGCTCGTGGCCGGCATCGCCAACGCCTCGCTGCGGGACTTCAACGGCCTGGGGCAGGCCAACGCGGGCGGCAACGTCCAGGGCCTGGCCGCGCTGATCTTCACCAAGTACGTCTTCGCCTTCGAGATCACCGGCGCCCTGCTGATCACCGCGGCCGTCGGCGCGATGGTCCTCACCCACCGCGAGCGCACCGGCCGCCCCGCCACCCAGCGCGAGCGCTCCGAGGAGCGCGTGCGCGGCAAGCAGCTCCCGCCGCTGCCCGCCCCCGGCGTCTACGCCCGGCACAACGCCGTCGACATCCCCGGCCTGCTGCCCGACGGCACGCCGTCGGAGCTCACGGTCAACCCCACGCTGCGGGCGCGGGGCCAGGTGCGCGACGTCTCCGGCGAGGCGCTCGAGGACCTGGCGGCGCTGGAGCAGCGCTCCAAGGAGTGGCTGGAGCGGAACAACGACCGTTCCGAGGAGCGTGCCCAGTGAACCCGGTCAACTACCTCTACCTGGCGGCCCTGCTGTTCACCATCGGCGCCGCCGGCGTGCTCATCCGGCGGAACGCGATCGTCATCTTCATGTGCGTCGAGCTGATGCTGAACGCCTGCAACCTGGCCTTCGTCACCTTCTCCCGGCTGCACGGCAACCTCGACGGCCAGATCATCGCCTTCTTCACGATGGTCGTGGCCGCCGCCGAGGTCGTGATCGGCCTGGCCATCATCGTGACGATCTTCCGCTCCCGCCACTCGGCCTCGGTCGACGACGCCAGCCTGCTGAAGCTGTAAGGGGACACCACGGTGGAGAACCTCATCGGATTGCTCGTCCTGGCGCCCCTGCTGGGCGCGGGCGTGCTGCTGTGCGGCGGCCGACGGCTCGACCGCACCGGGCACTGGATCGGCACCCTGCTCGCGGCCGCGTCCTTCGTCATCGGCGTGGTGCTCTTCGCCGACCTCCTCGGCCGGCCCGCCGACGACCGCGAGCTGGGCGCGACCGTCTTCAGCTGGGTGCCCGTCGGCGGCTTCCGCGCCGACGTGGGCTTCCAGCTCGACCAGCTGTCGATGACCTTCGTGCTGCTGATCACCGGCGTGGGCTCGCTGATCCACCTCTACTCGGTCGGCTACATGGAGCACGACGAGCGGCGGCGGCGCTTCTTCGGCTATCTGAACCTCTTCCTCGCGGCGATGCTGCTCCTGGTCCTCGCCGACAACTACCTGCTGCTGTACGTGGGCTGGGAGGGCGTCGGCCTCGCCTCGTACCTGCTGATCGGCTTCTGGCAGCACAAGCCGAGCGCCGCCACGGCCGCCAAGAAGGCCTTCCTCGTCAACCGCGTCGGCGACGTCGGGCTGTCGATCGCCGTCATGCTGATGTTCACCACCTTCGGCACCTTCGCCTTCGGCCCGGTCCTCGAGCACGCGGAGGAGGCGGGCGAGGGCAAGCTGACCGCCATCGGGCTCATGCTGCTCCTCGCCGCCTGCGGAAAGTCGGCGCAGGTCCCGCTGCAGAGCTGGCTCGGCGACGCCATGGAGGGCCCCACGCCGGTCTCCGCGCTCATCCACGCGGCGACCATGGTGACCGCCGGCGTCTATCTGATCGTCCGGTCCGGGGCCGTCTTCGACGGGGCCCCCGACGCGCAGACGGCCGTGGTCACGGTGGGCGCGGTGACGCTGCTCTTCGGTGCGATCGTCGGTTGCGCGAAGGACGACATCAAGAAGGCCCTGGCGGGCTCGACGATGTCCCAGATCGGCTACATGATCCTCGCCGCCGGCCTCGGCCCGATCGGCTACGTCTTCGCGATCATGCACCTGGTCACCCACGGCTTCTTCAAGGCAGGGCTGTTCCTCGGCGCCGGCTCGGTGATGCACGGCATGAACGACGAGGTCGACATGCGGCGTTACGGCGGACTGCGGACGTACATGCCGGTCACGTTCGTGACGTTCGGGCTCGGCTACCTCGCCATCATCGGCTTCCCGGGCCTGTCCGGCTTCTTCTCCAAGGACAAGATCATCGAGGCCGCCTTCGCCAAGGGCGGCACCGAGGGCTGGATCCTGGGCGGCGCCGCACTGCTGGGCGCGGCCATCACCGCGTACTACATGACGCGGGTGATGCTCATGACCTTCTTCGGCGAGAAGCGCTGGCAGCCGGACGAGCGCGGTGAGCTCCCGCACCCCCACGAGTCGCCCCGGACGATGACGATCCCCATGATCGTCCTCGCCTTCGGATCGGTCTTCGCCGGCGGCCTGTTCAGCATCAACGACGCGTTCCTGAAGTGGCTGGAGCCGGTCACCGGCCACGCCGAGGGGCACTCGCCCGTCACCGCCACGCAGGTCACCGCGGCCACCATGGTCGTGCTCGTGGTGGGCTTCGCGCTGGCCTGGGCGCAGTACGGGCGCCGGCCGGTGCCGGTCACGGCGCCGCCCGGCGGGCTGCTGGTGCGGGCCGCCCGGCGCGACCTGCTGCAGGACGACTTCAACCACGTCGTGCTGGTCCGCGGCGGCGAGCACCTCACCCGCAGCCTCGTCTACGTCGACCACACCCTGGTCGACGGCGTCGTCAACGGCACCGCCGCCTCCGTCGGCGGCCTGTCGGGCCGGATGCGCAGGCTGCAGAACGGCTTCGCGCGGTCGTACGCGGTCTCGATGTTCGGCGGTGCGGCGGTGCTCATCGCCGCGACCCTGCTGATGAGGGCGGTCTAGTCATGTCATTTCCCCTCCTGACGGCCACGGCCGTGGTGCCCGCGGTGGGCGCCCTCGCCACGGCCGCCGTCCCGGCCGCGCGGCGCACGGCCGCCAAGTGGCTGGCGCTGGGCTTCGCGCTCGCCACGCTGGTGCTCTCGGCGGCGCAGCTCGTGCGCTTCGACCCGGATGCCGCGGGCCCGTTCCAGCTCACCGAATCGCACGCCTGGATCAAGGACTTCGGGGTCCGCTACGACCTGGGCGTGGACGGCATCTCGGTGGTGCTCATCGCGCTCACCGCGCTGCTGATCCCCTTCGTCGTCCTCGCGGGCTGGCACGACGCCGACCCCCTCGAGGACGCCTCCACGCGCTGGCGGCCCACCCAGGGCTTCTTCGCGCTGATCCTCATGGTCGAGGCGATGGTGGTGATCGCCTTCGAGGCCACCGACGTCTTCCTCTTCTACATCTTCTTCGAAGCCATGCTCATCCCGATGTACTTCCTCATCGGCGGCTTCGGGGACCGGGCGGGGGAGCGCGGCGAGGCCGAGACGGCGGCCCAGCGCTCGTACGCGGCCGTGAAGTTCCTGCTCTACAACCTCGTCGGCGGACTGATCATGCTCGCCGCCGTCATCGGGCTCTACGCGGTCACCGCCCACCAGCTCGGCACCGGCACCTTCTCCCTGACGGAGATCGTCCAGGCCCGGGCGAACGGCAGCCTGGAGTTCGCCACCACCACCGAACGCGCCCTGTTCCTCGGCTTCTTCTTCGCCTTCGCGGTCAAGGCGCCGCTGTGGCCGCTGCACACCTGGCTGCCCAACGCCATGGGCGAGGCCACCGCCCCCGTCGCCGTGCTGATCACCGCGGTGGTCGACAAGGTGGGCACGTTCGCCATGCTGCGCTTCTGCCTCCAGCTGTTCCCGGAGGCCTCGAAGTGGGCCACGCCGGTGATCCTGGTGCTGTCGCTGATCAGCATCCTCTACGGCGCGCTGCTGGCCGTCGGCCAACGCGACATCAAGCGCCTGATCGCCTACGCCTCGATCTCCCACTTCGGGTTCATCGTCCTCGGCATCTTCGCGATGACCACCCAGGGCCAGGGCGGGGCCACGCTCTACATGGTCAACCACGGGATCTCCACGGCCGCGCTGATGCTGGTGGCCGGCTTCCTGATCTCCCGGCGCGGCTCGCGGCTCATCGCCGACTACGGCGGCGTGCAGAAGGTCGCCCCCGTCCTGGCGGGCACCTTCCTCGTCGGCGGTCTGGCCACCCTCTCGCTGCCGGGGCTCGCGCCCTTCGTCTCCGAATTCCTGGTGCTGGTGGGCACGTTCAGCCGCTACCCGGTCATCGGCGTCCTGGCCACCGTGGGCATCGTGCTCGCCGCGCTGTACGTCCTCGTGCTCTACCAGCGCACGATGACCGGGCCGGTGGCCGAGCCCGTGCGGGGGATGCCGGACCTGCGGGCGCGCGAGCTCGTCGTGGTGGCGCCGCTGATCGTGCTGCTGCTGGTCCTCGGCGTCTACCCCAAGCCGGTGACCCGGATCGTCGAACCGGCCGTCGAGCACACGATGTCGCAGGTGCACCAGAGCGACCCGAAGCCGGACGTACACGTGAACGATGTGGAGGCCGCGAAGTGAGCCGCACGGCAACCGTCCACAGCCTGTGGACAACGGCGGCGGCCGAGCCGCCGGTCAGGATCCCCGCGCCGCACATCGAGTACGCGCAGCTCTCGCCGACGCTCATCGTGCTCGGCGCCGCCCTGGTGGGCGTCCTCGTCGAGGCCTTCCTGCCGCGCCGCACCCGCTACCACGCCCAGCTCCTGCTGACCGTGGTCGGCCTGGCCGCCGCCTTCGCCGCCGTGATCGCGCTGGCCGCCGGCGGCTTCGCCGGCGACAAGGCGCGCGTCGCCGCCATGGGGGCGGTCGCCGTCGACGGCCCGGCGCTGTTCCTGCAGGGCACCATCCTCCTGGTCGGCCTCATCGCGGCGTTCACCTTCGCCGAGCGCCGCCTCGAGCCGACGGCGCACGGCCGGCCCGTCGACTCCTTCGCCGCGCAGGGCGCCGCCGTGCCGGGCGGCGAGGCGGAGCGCAAGGCCGTCGCGGCGGGCATGACGACCACCGAGGTCTTCCCGGTCATGCTGTTCGCCATCGGCGGCATGCTCGTCTTCCCCGCCGCGAACGACCTGCTGACCCTCTTCGTCGCCCTCGAGGTGTTCTCCCTCCCGCTCTACGTGCTGTGCGCGCTCGCCCGCCGGCAGCGGCTGCTGTCGCAGGAGTCGGCGGTCAAGTACTTCCTCCTGGGCGCCTTCTCCTCCGCCTTCCTGCTGTTCGGGGTGGCGCTGCTGTACGGCTACGCGGGCACGGTCACCTACTCCGGCATCGCCGACGTCGTCGGCGGCACCACGCGGACCCTCGACCCGGCGCTCGCCTCGACGACCGGCAACGACGCGCTGCTGCTGATCGGCGGCGCGATGGTGCTGGTGGGGCTGCTGTTCAAGGTCGGCGCGGTGCCGTTCCACATGTGGACCCCCGACGTCTACCAGGGCGCTCCCACCCCGGTCACGGGCTTCATGGCGGCCGCGACGAAGGTCGCCGCGTTCGGCGCCCTGCTGCGGCTGCTGTACGTCGTGCTGCCGGGCATGCGCTGGGACTGGCGGCCGGTGATGTGGGGCGTCGCGATCGTCACGATGCTGGTGGGCGCGATCGTGGCCGTCACCCAGACCGATGTGAAGCGGCTGCTGGCCTACTCCTCCATCGCCCACGCCGGGTTCATCCTCGCCGGCGTCATCGCCACCACGCCCGACGGCGTCTCGTCGGTGCTCTTCTACCTGGGCGCCTACTCCTTCGTCACGCTGGGCGCCTTCGCGGTCGTGACGCTGGTGCGCGACGCGGGCGGCGAGGCGACGCACCTGTCGAAGTGGGCCGGGCTGGGACGCCGTTCCCCGCTGGTCGCGGCCGTCTTCGCGGTCTTCCTGCTGGCCTTCGCGGGCATCCCGCTGACCAGCGGATTCGCCGGGAAGTTCGCCGTCTTCAAGGCGGCGGCGCAGGGCGGCGCCGCGCCGCTGGTCATCGTGGGCGTGCTGTCCTCGGCGATCGCCGCGTTCTTCTACATCCGGGTCATCGTGCTGATGTTCTTCAGCGAGCCGAAGGCGGAGGGCCCGACCGTCTCGGTGCCGAGCCCGCTGACGTCCACGGCCATCGCGGTGGGCGTCGTGGTGACGCTGGTGCTCGGTGTGGCGCCGCAGTACTTCCTCGATCTGGCGGGCCAGGCGGGGACGTTCGTGCGCTGAGGCCGGCCGCGGACACCGCTGCCCGGCGCCCCGCGAAGGGGTGCCGGGCAGCGGCGTGCGTACGTCCGTGCGGCCGGCCGGTCGGCTGGTCAGCTGCCGGGCTTGGCGGGGAGGCCGGGGATGCCGTTCACCTTGGTGAGCTTGTCCTCCTTGCCGCCCTCCCAGGAGACGGTGAGGGACTTGCCGTCGAAGCCCTTGACGGTGCCCGTGGTGCGACCGGGGCAGTTCTTCATGGTGAGCGTGACCGGCTGGGCGTTGTCGACGACCTGGCCGGTGCAGGTGTCCTTACCGGCCATCACCACCATGTTCTTGGTGAAGGTGTAGGTCTGCAGGCTGTTGTCGGCGTGCTTGCCGCCGTTGCCCCAGCTGCCCGCGAGGTCAGCGGCCTTGACCGGCTTGGCCGGGGTCTCGGCCGGCTTGTCCTTCGGGGCCTCCGCGGGCTTCGAGGCGCCCGTCGGGGCCGGCTGGCCGGTCTCCTTGTCCTTGTCGTCGCCGCTGCTGCCGCAACCCGTCATCAGCACAGCGGCGATGACCGCCGCCCCCGTGATCTGTACTGCCTTGCGCACGTGCGCCCTTTCCTTTGTCATGTCCCGGCCTTTGGGGCCGGGCACGACAAGCTAGCAGCACCGGCGGCG
Organism: Streptomyces griseocarneus; assembly: GCF_014655595.1. GTDB lineage: Bacteria > Actinomycetota > Actinomycetes > Streptomycetales > Streptomycetaceae > Streptomyces > Streptomyces griseocarneus. The sequence goes on from NZ_BNBL01000012.1 coordinate 67,916, forward strand.
GCTCAATCGCCGCCGCCGCAGCCGCCCCCGCACCCGTGGCCACCGCATCCGTGACCGCCACCGTCGCCGCCGCCCCCGCCGCTGCCGCCGCCGGAATCCGAGTCCCGCAGGACGTTGCGGTACACCGCGCAGGCGATCCACGCCTCGCGCCTGATGCGGCGCAGTTCCTTGCGCTCGTACCGGCCGGCCCAGCCCGGGTAGAGGGCCTTGTCGGTGCCCGTGGCGGACACCAGGGCGGCCAGCGCCCTGCCCCGCGGTTCGGGGAAGCCGGCCTGCCGGGCGGCCTCGAAGCGCTGCCGGGCCGGTCCGGTCAGGTCGTTCGAGCCCACGGCGTAGCGCCGTTGGCGGATGACCGCGAACAGGTCGGGGGCCTTGGCGACCAGCGCCTCGCGCTCCAGCAGCCCCATGAGCCAGGGTTCCTCGACCTGGCGGGAGGCGTCCCGTATCCACCGGTGGGCCTTCACGCGGCCCTTGGCGCCGTGCGCGGGCAGCGCCGCCAGCGGCTGGGCCAGGCGCGGGTCCGCCGGGCGGGGGCCGGCGGCCCGGCCCGGCCGCCCGCCCTCGTGCGTGATGAGCCCGCGCAACTGCAGCTCGGCCAGTACGGCCCCGGCGAGGCCGTACTGCAGGTTCCGGCCGCCGCACAGGCGCTTGCCGTCCTCCGGGTGGTGCGCGAGCAGGATGAGCTCCTCCGGCAGCGCCAGGCCGGAGTCGGGGAGGGCGCTCACGAGCCCGGTGGCGCCGTGCGCGCCGGGACGATGCGACCGGTGACCTCGCCGAGGCCGATGCGTGCGCCGTTCGCGCCGGGCGCCCACGCCGTGAGCGTGACCTCGTCGCCGTCGGCCAGGAACGGGCCCTTGCCCCCGGTGAGCTCGAGCAGGCAGCCCAGCTGGTCGGGCTCGGGGCCGCTGACCGTGCCGGAGGCGTAGAAGTCGCCGGTGCGCAGGGACGCGCCGTTGACGGTCATGTGGGCCAGCTGCTGGGCGGCCGTCCAGTACATGGCGGAGAACGGCGGGCGCGAGACGACCTCGCCGTTGATGCGCACCTCGATGCGCAGGTCGATGCCGCCGGGCTCGCCGGCGGAGTCGTCGAGGTAGGGCAGCAGGGGGTACGTGCGCGCCGGCGGCGCCGTCCGGGCCGCGTCGAAGGCGTCCAGCGGGGTGATCCACGCCGAGACGGAGGTCGCGAAGGACTTGCCGAGGAAGGGGCCGAGCGGCACGTACTCCCACGCCTGCAGGTCGCGCGACGACCAGTCGTTGACCAGGCAGACGCCGAAGACGTGCTCGCGGAAGTCGCTCAGCGGGACGGGAGTGCTCGCCGGGGCGGGGGTGCCGACGACGAAGCCGACCTCGGCCTCGATGTCCAGGCGCAGCGAGGGCCCGAAGGTGGGCAGCTCGTCGCCGGGGGCCTTGCGCTGGCCCTGGGGGCGCACGACGTCCGTGCCGGTCACCACGACCGTGCCGGCGCGTCCGTGGTAACCGATGGGAAGGTGCTTCCAGTTGGGCGTGAGGGCCTCGCCGCCGGGGCGGAAGATGCGGCCGACGTTGGCCGCGTGGTGCTCGCTCGCGTAGAAGTCGACGTAGTCGGCGACCTCGAACGGCAGGTGGAGGGTGACCTCCTCCAGCGGGTGGAAGTACGGCTCGTCCAGCCAGCCGCGCACCTCGGCCCGTACGGCCTCCCAGACGGGGCGGCCGGCGGCCATCAGCGGATTGAGCGTGGGCGCCGCCAGCAGGTCCGCGTAAGCGGAACCGTGGGCGGCGGCCGCCGCCGCGGCGTCCAGGACGTGCGCGCCGTAGCGGACGCCGACGCGGGGGCGGGCGGGCGCGTCAGGGGTGGTGAACACGCCGTACGGGAGGGTGTCCGGGCCGAAGGGGTCGCCTTCGGCCAGGTCACGCGGGTGGTGCTGGGGCATGGAACGCTGCCTCGCCTTCGTCCTGGACGGTTCGTCAGCCGGGGGCCGGGTGGAACGGTGCTCACATTACGTCGCGCCGGCCCGTACGGACGAGGGCCAGGACAGGTGTCCGACCGCTGGCTAAAGGGAGGGCAATGTCCGGTAACTCCTTGCTGGAGGTGTCGATTCCGAAGTAGCGTCCTAAGTCGGGTCACACACAGTGGGGGGCCGCTGAGGCTGAGTGGCCGAGGGGGGTGCTGGTGGCGAGCAGGAGCGCGCCGGTGGCGGTGGACCGGTCCGTACCCGGGTTGATTGTCAAGATCGGCGACTATCCGCTCCACCACGGTGGGGTCGGCGCGATCCGCAGCCTCGGCCGGCTCGGCGTCCCGATGTACGCCGTCACCGAGGACAGATGGACTCCCGCCGCCGTCTCCCGCTATCTGCGCTCCGGCTTCGTCTGGCCGACCACCGGCACGGAACGGCCCGAGGAGCTGGTGGCCGGCCTGCTGCGGATCGGGCGGAGGATCGGCCGTCCGGCCGTGCTGATCCCCACCGACGAGGAGGCGGCGGTGCTGATCGCCGAGCACGCCGCGGAGCTGGCGGGCTCGTTCCTCTTCCCGCCCGTGGAGCGCGGGCTGCCGCGCCGGCTGGCCAGCAAGCAGGGGCTCCACGAGCTGTGCGTGGAGCACGGCGTGCCCTCGCCCGCGACGCTCTTCCCGGCCTCGTACGAGGAGATCGAGAAGTACGCCTCGGTCGCCGCCTTCCCGCTGGTCGCCAAGAACCGCGAGGCCTTCGAGCGGCGCCGGCACCCCGCCGTGCAGGGCACCACGCGCATCGGCGGCCCCCGGGAGTTGCTGGAGCTGGCGCGCGGCTGGGGGCCCTCGCCGGGGGTGATCCTGCAGGAGTACCTGCCGCGCGAGGAGGCGGAGGACTGGATCGTCCACGCCTACTTCGACGCCGAGAGCACGCCGCTGGCGATGTTCACCGGCGTCAAGGTGCGCTCCTGGCCGCCGCACGCGGGCATGACCGCCAACGCGTACATCGTCGACAACCCCGAACTGGCCGCCATGGCGGCGCAGTTCATCAAGCAGATCGGCTTCAGCGGGATCATCGACCTGGACTGGCGCTTCGACCGCCGCGACGGGCGGTACAAGCTCCTCGACTTCAACCCCCGCATGGGGGCCCAGTTCCGGATGTTCGAGAACGAGGCGGGCATCGACGTCGTCCGCGCCCAGCACCTGGACCTCACCGGGCGGTCCGTGCCCGAGGGGGAGCAGCTCGCGGGCCGCCGCTTCGTCGTGGAGAACATCGACCTGCCCGCCTTCGCGGCCTACCGCCGCAGCGGCTACACCACCCCGCACGCGCCCGCCCGCGCCAACGGCACGGAGCTGGCCTGGGCCGCGCGGGACGACATGAAGCCGTTCTTCACGATGCTCGCCCGCTTCGTACGGCCGGGCGTGCGTCATCTGTGGCAGCTGTGGCGTTCCAGGCGCCGGTCCGCTGCCGTCTCCGAATGACCGAACGACCGAATGACCGAGTGACGAACGACCGAGTGGCAGAACGATCGTGTGACCGAGTGACAACCACGTGCAATGTGCCCGGCAGCAACGCCCTGGAGGGGACTCGTGACACTTCCGGTAGCCGTCATCGGGGCCGGCCCGTACGGCCTGTCGACCGCAGCCCACCTGAAAGCGCGCGCCGTGCCGACGCGCGTCTTCGGCTCGCCGATGGTGAGCTGGCGCGAACACATGCCCGTCGGGATGCTGCTGAAATCCACACCCTCCGCGTCGAACATCGACGCCCCGCAGCCCGGGCACACCCTCTTCGACTACTGCCAGGACGTGGGGGAGCGGCGCTTCGAGTCGGACTGGGACGCCATCCCCGTCGAGACCTTCGCCGGCTACGGACTGTGGTTCCAGCAGCGGCTGGTGCCCCAGCTGGAACGCGAGCGGGTGGTGTCGGTGGAGCGGCGCGACTCCGGCGGCGGCTTCGAGCTCAAGCTGGACTCCGGGGAGCAGTTCGCCGCCCGCGCCGTGGTCGTGGCCACGGGCCTGAGCGGGCTGGCCCAGCTGCCGCCCGAGCTGGCCTCCGCCGTCCCGGCCGGGCCCTCGCCCACCGGGCCCGTCTCGCACAGCTCGCAGCACCGCGACCTGTCGGTGTTCGCCGGGCGCGAGGTCGTGGTGGTCGGCGCCGGGCAGTCGGCGCTGGAGAGCGCGGTGCTGCTGGCCGAGGCGGGCGCGGCGGTGCGGGTGGTCGCCCGGCGGCGCGGCGCGGTCCGCTTCGGGGCGGCGCCGGACGGGCAGTCGCCGCTCAAGCCCGACACCCCCTTCGGGCGGGCCTGGTCGCTGTACGCGTTCTCGTACCACGCGGACCGCTTCCGGCACCTGCCGGCGCCGACGCGGCGCTATCTGGTGCGCCGGGTGCTGGGGCCGCTGGGCGCCTGGTGGCTGCGCGAGAGGTTCGTGGGCCGGGTGCGGGTCACCGAGGGGAAGCGGATCGTACGCACCCGCGTGGAGTCCGGGCGTCCGGTGCTGACGCTCGGCGGCGAGGGCGAGGGCGCCCCCGAGAGTGAGCTGCGCGCCGACCACGTCATCGCCGCGACGGGCTACCGGGTGGACGTGGCGGCGCTGGACTTCCTCGGCCCCGGCCTGCGCACCCGCCTCGCGGTCGCCGCGGGCGGGCCGCGACTGGGCGCCGGCTACCGCTCGTCGGTGCCGGGGCTGTTCTTCACGGGGCTGCCCGCGGCCGCGAGCTTCGGGCCGGTCATGCGGTTCGTGTGCGGCACGGAATACGCCTCGCCGCGCCTCGCCAGGGCGGTGGGACAGGGATAGATCCGGCATTTCACCAGACACCGGGCGGGCTGCGTCGTCAGCCCGCCCGGTGTTTGGCGGCCGGGGAGCGCCACGGGGAGGTCGGCGGGGAGCGCCTGAAAGGGACGGCGCCCACGGTGATCGAGAGCCGACCGGATACGCTGACTTTTGGTGAAGACAGCGACACATCGACAATCCCCGTGTTCGCAGGCAGACAGGAGTACCCCTCGTGACCGTCGTCGGGCCTTTCGGGCTGAGCGTGCGGGACCAGGCTCTTGAAGCCGATGTCCAGGCCGGGTTGGCCGCCGTCGAGGAGGGTCTCCTCGAGGCCACCAAGAGCGGCGTGCCCTTCATCACCGAGGCCGCCCAGCACCTGGTCCAGGCCGGAGGCAAGAGGTTCCGCCCGCTGCTGGTCGCGCTCGCCGCGCAGTTCGGCGACCCCTACGCCCCGGGCGTGGTGCCCTCGGCCGTGGTGGTCGAGCTCACCCACCTGGCCACGCTCTACCACGACGACGTCATGGACGAGGCCGAGGTGCGCCGCGGGGTGCCCAGCGCCAACGCCCGCTGGGGCAACTCCCTGGCCGTCCTGACGGGTGACTTCCTCTTCGCCCGCGCCTCGCACATACTGGCCGACCTCGGCCCGGAGGCCGTGCGCATCCAGGCCGAGGCGTTCGAACGGTTGGTAACCGGCCAGATCCTGGAGACCGCCGGCCCGCGCGACGGCCGCGACCCCATCGAGCACTACCTGGACGTCATCGGCGGCAAGACCGGCTCGCTGATCGCCGTCGCGGGGCGCTTCGGCGCGATGATGTCCGGCGCCGACGAGCGGATCGTGGAGATCCTCACCCACTACGGAGAGCGGCTCGGCGTCGCCTTCCAGCTCGCCGACGACGTCCTCGACATCGCCAGCGACTCCCACGAGTCCGGCAAGACCCCCGGCACCGACCTGCGCGAGGGCATCCCCACCCTGCCCGTGCTGCACCTGCGGGCCCGCGCCGCGGCCTCCGGAGACCCGGCCGACCTCGAGCTGTGCGAGCTGCTCGACGGCGACCTCACGGACGACGCCCGGCACGCCGAGGTGCTGCGCCGGCTGCGCGTCCACCCCGCGCTCGAGCAGGCCCGGCGCGACACCGTCCGCTACGCCCAGGAGGCGCGGGCGACGCTGGCCCCGCTGCCCGAGTGCTCCGCCAAGGCGGCGCTCGAGGAGCTCTGCGACCTCGTGGTGCACCGCGCCGGCTGAGCCGGCCCGGCACCGGCCCACGGCCCGGCGCTCCGCCTTGCGGCGGGGCGGCCCCTAGGGGGCGTCATACCGGAGGCGTACGGTGACTTGATCCCGTCGGCTGACGACTTCCGGTGGCCGATTTGGTGGAATCGAAAGCGTCTTCCTCCGGGGGAAACCCCGGACTCCAGCGCCTCCACCGTGCGGTCGGGCCACAATGAGCCTAGGTGTGGGCGAGTGCACGACGCGAGAGACCGCCGCCGACGACGGAGGTAGAGCACATGGCACGGATCCAACCGACACCGGACACCGACGGCGCCGCCGGGCCCGACGGGGACGGTGGGGGAACGGGCCGCCGCCGTAAGGCCGTCCGCTACGCGGTCCCGGTCGCGGTGGCGGGCGTCGCGGCCGCGACGATCGGCATCACGTCGGCCTTCGCCGGCACGGGCGACCCCGATCTGCCGAAGATCAGCGCGCAGGACCTCATAGCCAAGATGGCCCAGTCCGACACCCAGCGGATATCGGGCACGGTCAAGATCAGCACCGACCTGGGCCTGCCCTCGCTGCCCTCCGGCGCCTCCTTCGGGGCGGACGGCCAGGGTGGCAAGGGCGGCGGGAAGGGCGGCGCGGCCCCCTCCCCGGAGTCCAAGCTCACCGAGCTCCTCTCCGGCACCCACACGCTGCGCGTCGCCGCCGACGGCCCCGACAAGCAGCGCCTGTCGCTCGTCGAGCGCGCCGCCGAGTACAGCGTCATCCGCAACGGCGACCAGCTCTGGGCGTACGACAGCGCGAGCAACACCGTCCACCACTCCAAGGCCCCCCAGGCCCCCGCCGAGGGCAAGGGCAAGGGCAAGGACAAGGGCGGCAAGGGCGGGCAGGACGCGCCCAAGGGCCTCGAGGCCGCCTCGCCGCAGGAGCTGGCGAAGAAGGTCCTCGCCGCGTCCGACGAGTCGACGTCCATCACCGTCGGCGGCACCGCCAAGGTCGCCGGCCGGGACGCCTACCAGCTCGTGATCAAGCCCAAGCAGGGCGAGTCGACGGTCGGCTCGGTGCGCATCGCGGTCGACGCCAAGAGCGGCGTGCCGCTGAAGTTCACGCTCGCCGCCAAGAGCGGCGGCAAGGCGGTCGTCGACGCCGGCTTCACCAAGGTCGACTTCGGCAAGCCGGCCGCCGACACCTTCGCCTTCACCCCGCCCAAGGGCGCCAAGGTGACGGAGGCCGACGGGAAGGACGCCGGGAAGGGCGCCGGAGCCGGCCGCGACCACAAGAACGCCCTCCCCGAGGCGCTGGGCCTGCCCGGCGTCGGCGGCGACGCCTCCGGTGCCAAGGTGACCGGCGAGGGCTGGGCCTCCATCGCCCAGTTCTCGGCGGGCAAGGACGCCGGGGCGGCCGTCGCGGGCAAGGGCAAGAGCGGTGCCAAGGGCGGCGAGAAGAACGCCGCCGACGCCGGGGCGCTGCTGGACAGCCTCGGCGGCAAGGTCTCGGGCGGCTTCGGCTCCGGCCGGGTCTTCAGCACGAAGATCGTCAACGCCCTGGTGACGGACGACGGCAAGGTCTTCGTCGGCGCGGTCTCCAAGGACGCGCTGGTCAAGGCCGCGAACGCCGCGAAGTAGCGGGCGGCCGTCCCCGTGTGGCCCGGGCGCCGGCGACCGCCGCGGCGCCCGGGCCCCCACGCGGCCGGCGGGCCGCACCCGAAAGGAGACAGCGTGGAGGAGGGCCGGACCGGGCCGAAGCCGTGGCCCGGAGCCGCCGAGGGGGCTCCCGTGGTCGAGACGCGAGGGCTGACCAAGCGGTTCGGCGCCCAGCTCGCCGTCGACGGCCTCGACCTGGTCGTGCCGCGCGGCAGCGTCTTCGGCTTCCTCGGGCCCAACGGGTCCGGCAAGACCACCACCATCCGCATGCTCATGGGGCTCATCGAGCCGACCTCCGGCACCGCCCGGGTGCTGGGCGAGGAGATGCCCCGCGGCACGCGGCGCGTGCTGCCCAGGGTGGGGGCCCTGATCGAGGGCCCCGCCCTCTACGGCTTCCTGTCCGGCCGCGACAACCTCATGCGCTTCGACGCCGCCGACCCCACGGCCGACGCCCGCACCCGCCGGGCCCGCGTCGGCCACGCCCTGGACCGGGTGGGGCTCACGAGCGCGGCCGGCAAGAAGGCCCGCGCGTACTCCCTCGGCATGAAGCAGCGCCTCGGCCTGGCCGCCGCCCTGCTCCAGCCGCGCGAGCTGCTGGTGCTGGACGAGCCCACCAACGGCCTCGACCCGCAGGGCATGCGCGAGATCCGCACGCTGGTGCGCTCGCTGGCCTCGGAGGGCACCACCGTCTTCCTCTCCTCCCACCTGCTCGACGAGATCGAGCAGGTCTGCACGCACGTCGCCGTCATGGCCCGGGGCCGGCTCCTGACCCAGGGGACGGTCGGCGAGCTGGCCTCCTCCACCCGCGGCAGGCTGGCCGTCACCACCCCCGACACGGCCGAGGCCGTGCGGGTCCTCAAGGAGCACGGAGTGAACGACCTCGCGGTCCTGGACGACCGGGTCACCGGCGAGCTGCCGGCCGGCCCGGCCACCGAGCTCGCGGACCTCAACGCCGCGCTCGTCCGGGCGGACGTGCGCGTACGGGCCTTCGGCACCGAACGCGCCTCGCTGGAGGACGCGTTCGTCGCCCTGACCGGGGAGGGCTTCGATGTCGCGGGCTGAGGCGGCCGACGCGGGCGCGACGGCGGCCCCGGCACCGGCTCCCGCCCCGGCCGCGGCCCGGCGGTGGGGGCTCTCGCTGCTGCTCAGCGAGGTGACCACGACCTTCCGGCGGTGGCGCACGCTCGCGCTGCTGGGGGTCCTCGCGGCCGTCCCCATCCTGATCGGCATCGCCGTGAAGATCGAGACCGGCGGCGACGGCGGCGACGGCGGCCACGGGGGCGGGGGCCCGGCCTTCATCAGCCAGGTCACCAACAACGGTCTCTTCCTGGTCTTCACCTCGCTCGCCGCGACCCTGCCGTTCTTCCTGCCGATGGCGATCGGGGTGATCGCGGGCGACTCCGTCGCCGGCGAGGCGGGCTCGGGCACGCTGCGCTATCTGCTGGTGGCCCCCGCCGGGCGGACCAGGCTGCTGCTCGCCAAGTACGCGACGACGATGGCCTTCTGCTTCGCCGCGACCCTGGTCGTGGCCGTCTCGGCGCTGGCGGTCGGGGCGCTGCTCTTCCCGCTCGGCGAGGTCACGCTGATCAGCGGTACGACCATCGGGTTCGGCGAGGGGCTGCTGCGCGCGCTGGCCATCGCGGCGGTGGTGGCGCTGTCCCTGGTCGGCGTGGCCGCGCTGGGCCTGTTCGTCTCGACGCTCACCACCAGCGGCGTGGCGGCGATGGCCACCACCGTGGGGCTGCTGATCACGGTCCAGATCCTCGACCAGTTCCCGCAGCTCAGCGCGATCCAGCCGTATCTCTTCCCGCACTACTGGCTGAGCTTCGCGGACCTGCTGCGCGACCCGGTCTACTGGGACCAGGTGCTGCGGAATCTCGGCCTGCAGGCGCTGTACGCGGCTGTGTTCGGCTCGGCGGCGTGGGCGCGCTTCACGACGAAGGACATCACCGTCTGAGGCCGGACAAGGGGCCGGACACGAGGCCGGACAAGGGGTGAGCGGGTGCCGGGCCGTGGTGGGGTCGGCCCGGCACCCGCTCCATGGGGGGTTGGAACGTGAGGGGGGTCAGAACGTGAGCTTCCAGCTGCTGATGTGACCGGAGTCCTGCGCGGCCACGTCCTGGACGCGGAGCTTCCAGGTGCCGTTCGCCGTCTCGGCCGAGGCGTTGACGGTGTAGGTCTCGGTGACGTTCGCGGCCGAGTCGTTGGTGCTGGAGTTCTTCAGCCGGTACGCCTTGCCGCTCGGGCCGACCAGGTCGATGACCAGGTCGCCGCGGTAGCTGTGCCGGATGTCGACGGTGGCCTTGAGGCCGGTGGGGGCGTTGCCCTGCACGCCGGCGACGGTGATCGAGGACTCCACGGCCGCGCCCGCGTCGGGGATGGTGACCTGGGACTTGCTCTCGAAGACCTTGCCGGTGGGCGGGGTGGTGGAGCCGCCGCTCAGGGTCCACACGGCGTGGGCGATGGCGTCGCTGTTGTTGTCCAGCGCCGTGTCGTTGATGTTCGCCGTGGTGTCGCAGGAGGAGTGGTAGCAGCGGTCGAAGGGCTGGCCCGCGGTGCCGCCCCACTTCGCCGCCTGGGCGGAGGTCTTGGTGTAGTCGGCGCCGCTGAAGAGGCCGCCGACGCGGACGCCCGCGTTCTTGAACGGCGCGTGGTCGGACCGGCCGTCGCCCTCGGTCTCGATCTCGGTGGAGATGTTCTTGGTGGCGAAGTAGTCCTTGAAGACGCCCTCGAGCTGCGGGTCGTCGTCGTAGACGAAGTAGCCGGGGTTGGGCGAGCCGATCATGTCGAAGTTCAGATAGGCGTCGATCTTCGACCGCTCGGCGGCGGGCAGCTGCCGGACGTAGTTCTGCGAGCCGACCAGGCCCAGCTCCTCGGCTCCCCACCAGGCGAACCGCAGGTGCTTGCCGGGCTTGTAGCCCTCCTTGGCCACGGTCAGGGCGACCTCGAGGATGCCCGCCGAGCCGGAGCCGTTGTCGTTGATCCCGGCGCCGCGCGAGACGGAGCCCAGGTGCGCCCCGGCGAAGATGACGTGGTCGGCGTCGCCGCCGGGCCAGTCGGCGATGAGGTTGTAGCCGGTCGAGCCGTTCGAGGTGAACTGCTGGACGGTGGTGGTGAATCCGGCGGCGTCCAGCTTGCCCTTCACGTAGTCCACGGACGCCTTGTAGCCGCTGCGGCCGTGGGCGCGGTTGCCGCCGTTGGCGGTGGCTATGGACTGCAGCTGGTTCAGGTGGGCCTTGACGTTGGCCACGGAGATGTCGGGCGCGGCGGCGGCGGTCTTCCCGGCGGTCGCGGTCGTGGCGGCGGCGGTGGTGGGAACCGCGTTGGCCTGGACCGAGGAGACGCCGAGCAGGGCGGCGGTCACGGCGGCGCCGGTGGCGAGGAGGGCCGTGGCGCGTCGTGATCTTCGGGGCAGGGTGGGTCCGTTGAGTTCAAGCATGGGGGGCTCCCAACTCCATTTGACGTGGCCATGATGTTGAGGGCCCCCTGACGCTCCGTCAAGGGCGGTTTCCGGACACCGATCACCGGTTTCCGGATATCGGGCAGGCGTTCACCCGCCCTGAACTGTGGTTTCTGTGGCCTGGGGGGCAATTGTGTTTTCTGTGTTACCAGTTGCTGCGAGCCGCCGGGCGGCCTCCAGCTCCACCCGAGCGTGACGGGCCGTGCGCAGCGCGTCCCAGGTGAGCATCGCCAGCGCCAGCCACACGAGTGCGAAGCCCGCCCAGCGCTCGGCCGGCATCTCCTCGTTGAAGACCAGCAGTCCGAGGGCGAACTGGAAGACGGGCGCGAGGTACTGCAGCATCCCCAGCACCGACAGCGGAAGCCGCACGGCGGCCGCGCCGAAGGAGATCAGCGGCACCGCGGTGATCACGCCGGTGCCCAGCAGGAGCAGGGCGTGGCCGCTGCCCTCGGAGGCGAAGGTGGAGTGCCCGCGCGCGCCCAGGAAGATCAGGACGGCGAGCGCCGGGAAGAATTGCACGGCCGTCTCGACGGCCATCGACTCCAGCCCGCCGAGGCCGACCTTCTTCTTCACCAGGCTGTACGTGCTGAAGGTGGCCGCGATCGCGAGTGCGATCCACGGCGGCTTGCCGTAGCCGGCGGCCAGCACCACGACGGCGGCCAGGCCGACGCCCACCGCCGCCCACTGCGCCGCCCGCAGTCGCTCGCGCATGACGAGGACGCCGAGGGCGATGGTGGCGAGGGGGTTGATGAAGTAGCCCAGGGACGTCTCCACGACGTGCCCGGAATTGACGGCCCAGATGTACACCCACCAGTTCGCCGAGATGACGACCGCGCCGATCGCGGCCATGCCGAGTCGCTTGGGCTGCCGCAGCAGCGGGCGTATCCACTGCCAGCGCCGGGTGACGACCAGGGCGGCGGCGACCGTGACGAGTGACCACACCATGCGGTGGGCGAGGATCTCGATCGAGCCGGCCGGCTCCAGCAGCGGCCAGTAGAGGGGGAAGAGACCCCAGATGCCGTAGGCGGCGACGCCGTACAGCAGGCCTGCACGGCTTTCGCTGGGCGAACTGGATGAACTGGGTGACGGTGGTGTGGGCGGCATCGGTTTTCCCTCCCGGGGCTCGTCGGCGGCGACCTTGCGACGGTAGACCCCGGTGCCGCGGGCTGTCATGCCCGTATCGCATTACGGTCGTGGCGTGCCCTCGCCGGAGCGGGCGCGCTGCCGCTCGATCGCCCGGGTGACGTCGAACGGCAGGATCGTCACGGCCACGTTCGGCAGCTGCTCCAGCACCCTGGCCATCTCCTCCGCCGTGCCGCGGTGCAGCAGCCGCCCCCAGGACGTGGAGTACGTGCGGCGCGGGATCAGCAGGGTCAGGGCCGTCGTACCGTCCGCCGTGGTGCGGGCGGCGTGCGCGGCCACGGCGTGGCGCAGGCGGCGGTCGGGGCAGTCGACGAGCTCCAGCGGCACGGTGGTGCCGGAGGAGCGGTCCCAGCGCTCGGCCAGGTGCCGGGCCCGGGGCTCGTCGATGACGAAGTGCAGGGCCCGCACCTCGTCCGGCCGCAGTTCGTGGGCGTAGCGCAGGGCCTTGATCGCGGCCAGGTCGAGGGTGTCGACGAGGACGTGGACCACGTGCCGCCGCCAGTGGGGGCGGTCGGTGGTGAAGGAGGGCACGGTCTCCAGGGCGGCGGCCTCCTGGCGGTACTGCCGGTTGATGCGGATCAGCGCCCACACCCCCACGGGGAAGACCACCACGACCAGCCACGCGCCCTCGGTGAACTTCGTGACGGCGAAGATCACGACGACCAGTGCGGAGACCACCGCGGCGGCCACGTTGACCGCGATCTTCCAGTGGCTCTCCCGGCGCCGCCAGTAGTGGGCCGTCATCCCGGCGGCGGCCATGGTGAAGCCGGTGAAGACGCCGATGGCGTACAGCGCGACGAGCTTGTCGACGTTGGCGCCGGTCACCAGCAGCAGCGCCAGCGAGATCACCGTCAGGCAGATGATGCCGTTGGAGAAGGCCAGCCGGTGCCCGCGCCGCGTCAGCTGGCGGGGCAGGAAGCGGTCCTCGGCGACGAAGCTGGCGAGGAAGGGGAAGCCGGTGAAGGGCGTGTTGGCGCCCGTGTAGAGGATGAGGGCCGTGGCGAGCTGGACGTAGACCAGCCCCGCCGTGCCCGCCCAGCCGTCACCGAAGACGAGGTGGGCCTCCTGGGCGAGGACGGTGGGGTTGCCGTCCTGGTAGGGGATGGCGTGGGTGAAGTGGGCGAGGGTGGAGACGCCCAGCACCATCACGCCCAGGACGCAGCTCATGACGGTCAGGGTGCGCCGGGCGTTGACGCCCTGGGGGCGGCGGAAGGCGGAGACGCCGTTGGAGATCGCCTCGAGGCCGGTCAGCGACGAGCCGCCGTTGGCGAAGGCGCGCAGCACCATGAACACCGAGGCCCCGTACAGCCAGCCGTGCCCGGCTTCACCCAGCGGAACGGCTCCCGCCGCGTGGACGTCCGCGTGCGGCAGGCCGCCGTCCAGGGCCCGGACCAGCCCCACGACGAGCATCAGCGCCACCGCGAGCATGAAGAGGTACGCGGGCGTCGCGAAGGCCCGTCCCGCCTCCCGGATCCCGCGCAGATTCCCGTACATCAGGATCACCACCACTCCCGCCGTGATGGGGAGCTTGAGGTGGTCGATGCCGGTGTAGCCCTTGCCGGTGAGGTGGGCGAGGGAGATGAGGGCGTCGGTGCCGGCGGCGGTCTGCACGGCGACGGTGACGATGTAGTCGACGAGCAGGGCGACGGCGGCGATCTGCGCCACGCGCGGTCCGAAGTTCTCGCGGGCGACGACGTAGGAGCCGCCGGCCCGGGTGTAGACGGAGACGACGTCGCGGTAGGAGAGGGTCAGCAGCAGCAGGACGAACAGGATCGCGCCGGTCACCGGCATCAGCAGGGTGAAGGCGGCCGCCCCGGCGACGGGGACCAGGATGCGCAGCATCTCCTCGGTGCCGTAGGCGGTGGAGGAGATGCAGTCGGAGGCGAGGACGCCGAGCGCCATCGGGTTGGAGAGCTTCTCGGCCGCCAGCTGCTCGGTGACCAGCGGCGGCCCGAGGACCAGGCGCTTGACGCGGTATGCGAGCCGGTCGCGCACCACCGGCGCCGGGGGCGTCGTGGCGGCACGCGGATCGGCGGCATCGGGATCGGCCATACCCATATGAGAGCGCCTTCCCCGGAGAAGGCCCGTCAGACGCCCCGGCCGGGCACCCGTTTCGGGTGCCCGGCCGGGGACGGGTGGGCGTACGGGCTAGCCGACGACCGTCCAGGTGTCATTGCCGGCCAGGAGCGCGGCCAGGTCGCCCTTGCCCTTCTCCTCGATGGCGGCCTCGAGCTGGTCGGACATCAGGGTGTCGTAGACCGGGCGGTCTACGCTGCGCAGGACGCCGATGGGCGTGTGGTGCAGCGTGTCGGGGTCGGCCAGGCGCGAGAGGGCGAAGGCGGTGGTGGGGGAGGCGGCGTGCGCGTCGTGCACCAGCACGTCGGACTCGTTCTCCGGGGTGACCGTGACGACCTTCAGGTCGCCGGTGGCCCGGTCCCGGACGACGCCCTTCTCGTTCTCCGCGCCGAAGCGGATCGGCAGGCCGTGCTCGAGGCGGATGACCGCCTCCTGGGCCCGCTGCTTGTCCTTGAGGGCGTCGAAGGCGCCGTCGTTGAAGATGTTGCAGTTCTGGTAGATCTCCACCAGCGCGGTGCCGGGGTGGGCGGCGGCCTGGCGCAGCACCTCGGTCAGGTGCTTGCGGTCGGAGTCGACCGTGCGGGCCACGAAGGAGGCCTCCGCGCCGATCGCCAGGGAGACGGGGTTGAAGGGCGCGTCCAGCGAGCCCATCGGCGTCGACTTGGTGATCTTGCCGACCTCGGAGGTGGGCGAGTACTGGCCCTTGGTCAGGCCGTAGATCCGGTTGTTGAACAGCAGGATCTTCAGGTTGACGTTGCGGCGCAGCGCGTGGATGAGGTGGTTGCCGCCGATGGACAGCGCGTCGCCGTCGCCGGTGACGACCCACACCGACAGGTCGCGGCGCGAGGAGGCGAGGCCGGTGGCGATGGCGGGGGCGCGGCCGTGGATGGAGTGCATCCCGTAGGTGTTCATGTAGTACGGGAAGCGGGAGGAGCAGCCGATGCCGGAGACGAAGACGATGTTCTCCTTCGCCAGGCCCAGCTCGGGCATGAAGCCCTGCACGGCGGCGAGGATCGCGTAGTCGCCGCAGCCCGGGCACCAGCGCACTTCCTGGTCGGACTTGAAGTCCTTCATGGACTGCGCGGCCTCGGCCTTGGGCACCAGCGAGAGCGCCTCGATCGTCGACCCTGTCGTCTCAGCCATGGTTGATGGCCTCCTTCAGCACGGTGGCGAGCTGCTCGGCCTTGAACGGCATTCCGCTCACCTGGGTGTGGGAGCGGATGTCGGTCAGATATTTCGCTCGCAGCAGGGTGGCGAGCTGACCGAGGTTCATCTCCGGTACGACCACCTTGTCGTAACGCGCCAGCACCTCCCCGAGATTCCCGGGGAAGGGGTTGAGGTGGCGCAGGTGGGCCTGCGCGACGCTGTCGCCCTCGGCGCGCACGCGGCGCACGGCGGCCGTGATGGGGCCGTAGGTCGAGCCCCAGCCGAGCACGAGCGTGCGGGCCTCGCCCGAGGGGTCGTCGACCTCGAGGCGGGGCACGGCGATGCCGTCGACCTTGGCCTGCCGGGTGCGGACCATGAAGTCGTGGTTGGCCGGGTCGTAGGAGATGTTGCCCGTGCCGTCCTGCTTCTCGATGCCGCCGATGCGGTGCTCGAGGCCGGGGGTGCCGGGCACGGCCCAGGGGCGGGCCAGGGTGTGCGGGTCGCGCTTGTACGGCCAGAACACCTCGGTGCCGTCGGCGAGCTCGTGGTTGGGGCCGGAGGCGAACTGGACGCGCAGGTCGGGCAGCTCGTCGGTGTCCGGCACCCGCCAGGGCTCGGAGCCGTTGGCGAGGTAGCCGTCGCTCAGCAGGAAGACCGGGGTCCGGTAGGTGAGCGCGATGCGGGCCGCGTCCAGCGCCGCGTCGAAGCAGTCGGCCGGGGTGCGGGGGGCGACGATCGGCACGGGGGCCTCGCCGTTGCGCCCGTACATCGCCTGCAGCAGGTCGGCCTGCTCGGTCTTGGTGGGCAGGCCGGTGGAGGGGCCGCCGCGCTGGATGTCGACGATCAGCAGCGGCAGTTCGAGGGAGACGGCCAGGCCGATGGTCTCCGACTTCAGGGCGACGCCCGGGCCCGAGGTGGTCGTCACGGCGAGCGCGCCGCCGAAGGCCGCGCCCAGCGCCGCGCCGATGCCGGCGATCTCGTCCTCGGCCTGGAAGGTGCGCACGCCGAAGTTCTTGTGCTTCGACAGCTCGTGGAGGATGTCCGAGGCCGGGGTGATCGGGTACGAGCCGAGGTAGAGCGGCAGGTCCGCCTGGCGGGCGGCGGCGATCAGGCCGTAGGAGAGCGCGAGGTTGCCGGAGATGTTGCGGTAGGTGCCGGGCGGGAAGGCGGAGGTGGCCGGGGCGACCTCGTAGGAGACCGCGAAGTCCTCCGTGGTCTCGCCGAAGTTCCAGCCGGCCCGGAACGCGGCGACGTTGGCCTCCGCGATCTGCGGCTTCTTCGCGAACTTCTTCCGCAGGAACGCCTCGGTGCTCTCGGTCGGCCGGTGGTACATCCACGACAGCAGGCCCAGCGCGAACATGTTCTTGCTGCGCTCGGCCTCCTTGCGGGAGAGGCCGAAGTCCTTGAGCGCCTCGATCGTCAGCGTCGTCAGCGGCACCGGGTGGACGTTGTAGGCGTCCAGCGAGCCGTCCTCCAGCGGGTTGGCGTCGTAGCCGACCTTCGCCATCGGGCGCTTGGTGAACTCGTCGGTGTTGACGATGATCTCCGCGCCGTGCGGCACGTCGGCCAGGTTGGCCTTGAGCGCGGCGGGGTTCATCGCGACCAGCACGTTCGGCGCGTCGCCGGGGGTGAGGATGTCGTGGTCGGCGAAGTGCAGCTGGAAGGACGACACTCCCGGGAGCGTGCCGGCGGGGGCGCGGATCTCGGCCGGGAAGTTCGGCAGGGTGGAGAGGTCGTTGCCGAACGACGCCGTCTCGGAGGTAAACCGGTCTCCCGTGAGCTGCATGCCGTCACCGGAGTCACCCGCGAAGCGGATGATCACCCGGTCCAGCCGGCGCACCTCCTTGGCGGGCGGATCGGCGGGTGCGGCATCCTCGGCCGCGCTGCTGACCTGGCTGGTCACTGCTTCGGACCTCCCTCGTGGCGGCGCCGCGCCTTCGGTGGCGCCCAACGGCGTTCCACGGTCATCGTATGTTCGGACGATCATGTACGGATATGAAGTTTGCCCCGGCCCTCTGATGCCGCACTGACGGCTCCGCGCGACCGCGCGGAGCCCTCACCGCCGACGGTAAATGCTCACGACCGGAGGTAGGTGAGAACGGCGAGCACCCGCCGGTGATCCCCGTCACTCGGCGACAGGCCCAGCTTCAGGAAGATGTTGCTGACGTGCTTCTCCACCGCCCCGTCGCTGACCACCAGCTGCCGGGCGATGGCGGAGTTCGTGCGCCCCTCGGCCATCAGGCCGAGGACCTCCCGCTCGCGCGGGGTGAGCCCGGCCAGCACGTCCTGCTTGCGGCTGCGGCCCAGCAGCTGCGCCACGACCTCCGGGTCCAGCGCCGTGCCGCCCCGGGCGACCCGGACCACCGCGTCCACGAACTCGCGCACCTCGGCGACGCGGTCCTTCAGCAGATACCCCACGCCCCGGCTGCTGCCGGCCAGCAGCTCCGTGGCGTACTGCTCCTCCACGTACTGCGACAGCACCAGCACCCCCAGCTCGGGGTGGTCCCGGCGCAGCCGCACGGCCGCCCGCACGCCCTCGTCGGTGTGGGTCGGGGGCATCCGCACGTCCGCGACCACCACGTCCGGCAGGGTGCCGTCGGCCGCGAGGTCCGTGATGGTCTTGATCAGCGCATCTCCGTCGCCCACCCCCGCCACGACGTCGTGGCCCAGGTCGGTCAGCAGCCGGGTCAGGCCCTCCCGCAGCAGCACCGAGTCCTCGGCGATGACCACCCGCACCCTGTCCTCAACGATCACGATCTTCCGGCCCCCAGGCAGCGACGCTTGAACGAATGTCCCCAGCATCGCAGCATCCGGCCCCGGAGCGGGCGGCTCCGGGGCCGGTCGGCGGGGCGGACGCCCGCCCGCGGGGAGGTCAGGCGCGCCAGGGCAGCTCCGCCGTCACGGTCGTCGGGCCGCCCGCCGGGGAGTCCACCAGCAGCAGCCCGTCCACCGACTCCAGCCGCTCGGCGAGCCCGGCCAGTCCGCTGCCGCCCGACGTCGAGGCGCCGCCCCGCCCGTCGTCCCAGACCTGCAGCATCAGCCGGTCCGCCGAGCGCCACACGTCCACCCGGGCCGTGGCCGCCCGGCTGTGCTTGCTGATGTTCTGCAGGAGCTCGGAGACGGTGAAGTAGGCGATGCCCTCGATGGCCGGCGCCGGGCGCGCGGCCAGGTCCACCTCGGCCGTCACGGGCACCGTGCAGCGCGCGGCCAGCGCGGAGAGGGCCGGGCCGAGGCCGCGGTCGGTGAGGATGGCGGGGTGGATGCCGCGGGCGAGGTCGCGCAGTTCCTGCAGGGCGAGCTTGACCTCGCCGTGGGCCTCGTCGACCATCCGTGCGGCCGCCTCCGGGTCCTCCTCCAGCTTCTCCTTCGCCAGGCCCAGATCCATGGCGAGGGCGACGAGGCGGGCCTGGGCGCCGTCGTGCAGGTCGCGCTCGATGCGGCGCAGGTCGGCGGCGGCGGTGTCGACCACCACGCCCCGGTCCTCCTCCAGCTCCCACACCCGCTCCGCCAGCCGCGACGGCCCCAGCAGCCCCGACACCATCAGCCGGTCCACCTGCGCCAGACCCCGGATGACCCAGGGCGTGCCCAGGACCAGCACCAGGCCGATGCCGCAGGTCGCACCGACCTCGAAGGGGCTGTCGAGGTAGAAGGCGTAGCCGTCGGAGTCGCCGTAGAGCTGCATGCCCGGCTGGCCGAGGTAGGTGGGCTGCGTCCACTGCCACACCGGGTACAGGAAGAGGCCCCAGGCGACCGTCATCAGCACCAGCGACGTCACGAACGTGAAGATCGCCCACGGGAAGTGCAGCACCATGTACAGCAGGTGCCGCCAGGACGTCCCGCTCTTGAGCAGCGCCCCCACCCACGCCATCAGGCCGCCCCGCGGCCTGCCCTTGGCGTTCACGCGCCGGGGCCGTACGGGCTCGGGCTCGGCGACGTCCAGCCGCAGCAGCCCCCGCGCCCGCATCCGCTCCAGCGCGCCCAGCCCGCGCGCCCCCGCGAGCGTGGCCGCCAGCACCGGCACCCCCAGGAAGGTGACCAGCAGGCCGATGCCCAGCGCGGTCATCGTGACGGCGTACGAGAACAGGACGACCGCGACCGGCAGCCCGGTCAGGAAGTAGAGGAACTCCCGCCAGGTGCGGCCCTCCAGCGGCGCGCGCAGCACGGCGGGCACGCGGGGTGAGCCTGCCGCCGCCCGCCGCCGGTCGGATCCGTAGTCGATGGCCATCCTCGCCGTCCTCGCCCTCGTCGTCCGCGGTGCCGGTCCCCGCCCTTCGCGGGGCTCCCGGCCTTCCCCAAGGCTCCCGCCCGAGGGGGGCGCGCGGCCATGCGGCGGGTCGGTGTCCTGGGGGTGGGGCTGTCCCCACCCCGGGGCGGGCGTCAGCCGCCGGTGCGGTCCCGCCATGGCAGCTCGGCCGTGACCACCGTGGGGCCGCCGGCGGGGGAGTCCACCACGAAGCGCCCGTCGACCGAGCCCAGCCGCTCGGCGAGCCCGGCCAGTCCGCTGCCGCCCGACGTCGAGGCGCCGCCGCGCCCGTCATCGCGCACCTGGATCAGCAGCCGGTCCCGCTTCCGCCACACCTCGACGCCCGCCGTGGCCGCCCGGCTGTGCTTGCTGATGTTCTGCAGGAGCTCGGAGACGGTGAAGTAGGCGATGCCCTCGATCGCGGGCGCCGGACGGGCCGGCAGGTCCACCGCCACCTGCACCGGGACCGTGCAGCGCGTCGCCACCGACGACAGCGCCGGGCCGAGGCCGCGGTCGGTGAGGATGGCGGGGTGGATGCCGCGGGCGAGGTCGCGCAGTTCCTGCAGGGCGAGCTTGACCTCGCCGTGGGCCTCGTCGACCATCCGCGCCGCCGCCTCCGGGTCCTCCAGCAGCTTCTCCTTCGCCAGACCGAGGCCCATGGCGAGGGCGACGAGGCGGGCCTGGGCGCCGTCGTGCAGGTCGCGCTCGATGCGGCGCAGGTCGGCGGCGGCGGTGTCCACCACCACGCCCCGGTCCTCCTCCAGCTCGGCCACCCGCCGCTCCAGCTCGCTGGAGGGGCACAGCAGCCCGCGCACCATCGCCCGGTCCGCGAGCGTCATGGCGCGCGCCAGGTGCCCCAGCACCGGCCAGGCGACGAACAGGGCGACCAGGGTGACGGTGAACGTGAGAACGCCCCATGGCAATCGCATGAACGCGTACAGCGTGCTGCGCCAGCCCACCGGGTCCTTCAGCGTCGCCCACAGCCAGCCGAAGAACCCCCGGTCCTTCCGGCCGCGCGCCAGCGGGCTGGGCTCGTCGATCCGCACGCCCAGCAGGCGGCGGGCCCGCCCCCGCTCCACCCGCCCCAGCACCCGGGATCCCATCAGGCCCAGCGCCAGCAGCGGCAGGCCCACGACGGTGACGGACAGCGCCACGCCCGCGTAGAGCCAGAGGGAGACGTAGAGGAAGCCGAGGATGCCCTCGGGCAGGTTGAGGAGGAGGTGTGCCACCTCCTTCCAGGTCTGCGCCCCGAAGGCGAAGCGGGCGGGTGGCAGGTGGTCCTCGACGGAATCGGAATCAGCGGTTTCGCTTCCGGCGCTGCTGGCGTTCATACGGCAAGCCTGCCCGGCCCGTACGGGCCGTCGCCATGGGGGCCATGGGTGGGGACGGGTGGGGATAACCCCACCCCTGGCCGGACAGCGCGGCTCACCCCGGCCCTGGCAGGGCCTAGACTCGCGTGCGTACAGATCGTCGAACAAACAGGACAGGGAACGAGGGGCGGACGTGCCGGAGGCAACCGTGCGCACCAGTAGCGCCGATGTCCAGCTCGCGTCGGAGTACTTCCACGCCTATTCCGTGGTCGGTCTCCTCGCGGTGATCGGAGTGCTCTTCGTCGCCGTGGCCTTCGGGGCCGGACGGCTCCTGCGGCCGGTGGCGCCGACGCCGGAGAAACTGCTCACGTACGAGTGCGGGGTGGACCCCGTCGGCGAGGGCTGGGCGCACACCCAGGTGCGCTACTACGTCTACGCCTTCCTGTACGTGATCTTCGCGGTGGACTCGATCTTCCTGTTCCCCTGGGCGACGGTGTTCGCCGCGCCGGGCTTCGGCGGAGCGACGCTGGTGGAGATGTTCATCTTCCTCGGCTTCCTCGCCGTGGGCCTGTTGTACGCATGGAAGAAGGGCGTCCTCGAATGGACGTGACACCGCCAGTGACTCCGCCCGTGGACCTCCCGGAGCCGCGCCGCCTCGGGCCGCTGGCCCGCCTCGCGCCCGAGCCCATGAAGGTCGTCCTGAACTGGGGCCGGCGCTACAGCCTGTGGGTCTTCAACTTCGGGCTGGCCTGCTGCGCGATCGAGTTCATCGCGGCCTCCATGGCCCGGCACGACTTCATCCGCCTCGGCGTCATCCCCTTCGCGCCGGGCCCGCGCCAGGCCGACCTCATGATCGTCTCCGGCACGGTGACCGACAAGATGGCCCCGGCCGTCAAGCGGCTCTACGAGCAGATGCCCGAGCCGAAGTACGTCATCTCCTTCGGCGCCTGCTCGAACTGCGGCGGCCCCTACTGGGACTCGTACTCCGTCACCAAGGGCGTCGACCAGATCATCCCCGTGGACGTCTACGTCCCCGGCTGCCCGCCGCGCCCCGAGGCGCTGCTGCAGGGGATCATCAAGCTGCAGGAGAAGATCGCCCAGGAGTCGCTGGGCGAGCGGTACGCCGCCGCCGGTTCCGCCGCGGGCGGTGCGGCCACGGCGGGTCAGCTCCGCAGCGGCCTGGTCACCCCGCCTCCGGCGCCGGGCGCGGCCGCCGACTCCGAGGAGACGGACCGATGACCGAGCCGACGCTGCCCCCCGCCGCGGACGAGGAGCCGACCGCCCCCGAACCGGCCGTCGGATGGCTGCCGGGCGGCGCCACGGAGCTGTTCGGCGAGGGCGCGAGCGCCGAGGAGGCGTACGGCCTGCTCACCGTCGACGTCCCCGCCGACGCCTGGATCACCGCGCTCGAGACCGCCCGGGACCGGCTCGGCTGCACCTTCTTCGACTGGCTCAGCGCCGTCGACGAGCCCGGCACGGGCTTCCGCGTGTGCGCGCACGTGGCCGCGCTGCCGGGCGCGGGCGAGGGCCCGCGCGGCACCCGCCGGCTGCTCCTGCGCACGACCGTGCCGCACGACGCCCCCGCGCTGCCGACCGCCGTCGGCGTCTACGCCGGCGCGGCCTGGCACGAGCGGGAGACGCACGAGATGTTCGGCGTCGGCTTCACCGGCCACCCCCACCTGGTGCCGCTGCTCCTGCCGGAGAACTTCGAGGGCCACCCCCTCCGCAAGGACTTCGTCCTCGCCGCCCGCGTGGTCAAGGCCTGGCCGGGCGCCAAGGAACCGGGCGAGTCGGCGGAAGGCGGCCCCAAGCGCCGCCAGATGCTCCCGCCAGGCGTCCCCGACCCCAACGAATGGGGCCCCCTCAAGGGCCAGCTCCCCCCAGCCCCCGCCCGCCCCACCCGCACCCCCCGCGCGGCCGCGGGCGCGGGCGCGGGCGCTGGTGCGGGTGCCGAGCGCCCGGTGCGCCGCGCCCGGAGTGTGGCCGAGGGTTCGGCGAGCCAGGCGGAGGGCGCCGCGCCGGTGCCGCGTCGTACGCGCAGTGCGACGGAGGGCTCGGCCAGTCAGGCGGAAGGCGCTGCCGAGCCGGCACCCCGCCGCACCCGTAGCGCGGCGGACGGCTCGGCGAGCCAGGCCGGCGAGGCCGCGCCCCGTCGTACGCGCAGTGCGGCGGACGGTTCGGCCAGTCAGGGTCAGGCCGAGGATGCCGCGCCGACGCCGCGTCGTACGCGCAGCGCGGCCGACGGCTCGGCCGGCCAGGCCGAGGGCGCCGCAGAGCCGCAGGCCACGCGCCCGCGCCCGGCACCCCGCTCGTCCGACGCCCCCTGGCACCACGCCCGCCCGGCCTTCGAGGAACCCCAGGCGAAACCGGCCCCCGAGACCCCCGCCTCACCCGAGGCCGAGTCCGAGCCGGCTCCCTCCCGCCGCGACGGCGACGAGCCCACACGCTCCGGCCCGGCGGCGCCGAGCCGCCCGGAACCGCAGCCGGCCCCGGCCCCCGAGGCCTCCGGCGCAGCCGAACCCGCAGCCGAGCCGGCACCCGCCGCAGCCGAGCCGGCACCCGGCGCAGCCGAACCCCGCAAACCCGGCGAAACCGGAAACGGCGCAGCCGGAAACGGCGAGCCCGAGAACGACACGAACCCCGCCGGAGGCGACCCCGCATGAGCGACATTCTGGACGTCGTCCTGCGCCTCGCCGCCGTCTTCGCCGTCTTCCTCGTGCTGCCGCTCGCCATCGGGCAGACCGAGCACAAGGTGATGGCCCACATGCAGGGCCGCCTCGGCCCGATGTACGCAGGCGGTTTCCACGGCTGGGCCCAGCTCGTCGCGGACGGCGTGAAGTTCGCGCAGAAGGAAGACGTCGTGCCCGCGGGCGCGGACCGCAGGATCTTCCAGCTGGCGCCGGCCGTGGCGCTGCTGCCGTACCTGCTGGTGCTCGTGGCCATCCCGATAGGGCCCGGCAACGCCGTCGGTCAGTTCATCGACGCGGGCATCTTCTTCGTCCTCGCGGTCATGGGCGTCGGAGTGCTCGGCTCGCTGATGGCCGGCTGGGCGTCGGCGAACAAGTTCTCCCTGCTCGGCGGCCTGCGGACCGCCGCCCAGCTGATGGCGTACGAGCTGCCGATGCTGCTCGCGGCCGCCTCGGTCGCGATGGCGGCCGGCACGGTCTCGCTGCCCGGCATCGTCGACGCCTTCCACTGGTGGTGGGTGCCGTGGCAGATCGTCGGCGCGCTCGTCTTCTTCACGGCCGGCCTGGCCGAGCTGCAGCGGCCGCCGTTCGACATGCCGGTCGCCGACTCCGAGATCATCTTCGGCGCGTACACCGAGTACACGGGCCTGCGCTTCGCGATGTTCCTGCTCTCCGAGTACGCGGGCATCGTCGTGCTGTGCGGTCTGACGACCGTGCTCTTCCTCGGCGGCTGGCACGGCCCCTTCGGGGCCGACGGCCTCGGCTGGCTGTGGACGCTGCTCAAGACGGCGGTGCTGGCCTTCGTCGTGATCTGGCTGCGCGTGACCTATCCGCGGCTGCGCGAGGACCAGCTGCAGAAGCTGGCCTGGACCGTCCTCATCCCCCTCGCCCTCGCGCAGATCGCGCTGACCGGCGTCGTCAAGGTGGTGACCCAGTAATCATGGCCATCCCCGGCTCCGGCCTGGCCAAGGGCCTGGCCGTCACCCTCCGCACGATGACCCGCCGCTCGGTCACCGCGCAGTACCCCGACGTCCAGCCCGAGCTGCCGCCCCGCACGCGCGGCGTCATCGGGCTGTTCGAGGAGAACTGCACGGTGTGCATGCTGTGCGCGCGCGAGTGCCCGGACTGGTGCATCTACATCGACTCCCACAAGGAGACGGTGCCGGCCGCCACCCCCGGCGGCCGCGAGCGCAGCCGCAACGTCCTCGACCGCTTCGCGATCGACTTCGCCCTGTGCATGTACTGCGGCATCTGCATCGAGGTGTGCCCCTTCGACGCGCTGTTCTGGTCGCCGGAGTTCGAGTACGCCGAGACCGACATCCACGAGCTGACCCACGAGCGGGACAAGCTCCGCGAGTGGATGTGGACCGTGCCCGAGCCGCCCGCGCTCGACCCGGCGGCCGAGGAGCCCAAGGAGATCGCCGCGGCCCGCAAGGCGGCCGAGAAACTGGCAGCACAGCAGCAACAGGAGGGAGAGGCGTGACCGGCTCCGCCATGCTCGCCGCCCAGGCGAACGGCTTCCTCTCCCCGTCCGGTGTCGAGATCGCCTTCCTCCTGGTCGGCATCGCCACCCTCGGAGCGGCCGTCGTCACCGTCACCACCAAGCAGCTGGTGCACGCCGCGCTCTGGCTGGTGCTGGCGCTCGGCGGGCTCGCCGTGGAGTACCTGCTGCTGACGGCGGAGTTCATCGCCTGGGTGCAGGTGCTGATCTACGTCGGCTCCGTCGTGGTCCTCCTCCTCTTCGGGCTCATGCTCACCAAGGCCCCCATCGGCCGCTCCCCGGACGCCGACTCGGCCAACCGGTGGCCCGCCATCGGCGTGGCCGTCGCGGCCGCCGCCGCGCTCGTCTGGGTGGTCGTGGACGCCTTCCGCACGACCTGGATCGACCTGCGCGGCGCACCGCAGGGCTCCACCAAGGTCTCCGGAGAGATCCTCTTCCGGCACTGGGTGCTGCCGTTCGAGGCGCTGTCCGTGCTGCTGCTCGCCGCGCTCGTCGGCGCGATCGTCCTCTCCCGCCGGAAGAAGGAGGAGCGCTGATGCATCTCGTCTACCCCGCCGTCCTCGCCGCCCTCCTGTTCTGCGTGGGCCTGTACGGCGTGCTCGCCCGGCGCAACGCGATCCTCGTCCTGATGTCCGTCGAGCTGATGCTCAACGCCGTCAACCTCAACCTCGTCGCCTTCGACGTGTGGCTGCGCGACACGCTCCACGCCGGCCAGGCGCTCACCCTCTTCACCATCGCCATCGCCGCCGCCGAGATCGGCATCGGCCTGGCGATCGTCCTGCAGGTGTACCGCAACCGCGGCACCGCCGACGTCGACCGGCTCCGCGACCTCGACGAGGACGCCCACCGACCCGACCCCGAACGCGCAGACCGCGAGGAGAAGGCCGAGGCCGCCGCGTGAGCACCACGACCACCGCCGTCCTCGTCCCCCTGCTGCCCTTCCTCGGCGCCGCCGCCGGCCTGCTGCTCGGCCGCCGCGTGCCCGGAGCCGTACGGCCCCTGGCCGTGCTGCCGACGCTGGCCGCCGCCGTGCTCGCGGTCGTCGTCGCCTGGCAGCAGGGCGGCGGCAAGACCCTGGACGCCGCCACCCGGCTCACCCCCACCGGGTCCGTGCCCATCGACCTCGCCCTGCACCTGGACGGCTTCGCCGTGCTGGTCGCCGTGCTCGTCGGGATCGTGGCGACCTGCGTCCAGCTCTACTCGACCGCCTACCTGCGCGACGACCCCCGCTACCCCTCCTACGCGGCCCTCGTCTCCCTCTTCACCTCCGCGATGCTGCTCGTCGTCTACTCCGGCGACCTGATGGTGCTGCTGGTCGGCTGGGAGGTCATGGGCATCTGCTCGTACTTCCTCGTCGGCCACTACTGGGAGACCCGGGCCGCCCGGTCCGCCTCCCTCAAGGCCTTCCTGGTCACCAAGCTGGGCGACGTCCCCTTCCTGATCGGCGTCTTCGCGCTGGCCGCCGACGCCGGAACCTTCCGGATCAACGGCATCCTCACCACCGCCGTCTCGGGCGGCATCGAGCACCCCACCCTCGTGGCGCTGCTGCTGCTGGCCGGCGTCGCGGGCAAGTCGGCGCAGTTCCCCCTGCACACCTGGCTGCCCGACGCGATGGCCGGCCCCACCCCGGTGTCCGCGCTGATCCACGCCGCGACGATGGTCGCGGCCGGCGTCTACCTCATCGCCCGGCTCCTCCCCGTCTTCGCCGCCTCCGCGGCGGCCCTGGTCGTGATGGCCGTGATGGCCGCGATCACGATGGCCGGCTCGGCCGTCGCCGCCCTCGCCCAGGACGACATCAAGCGCGTCCTGGCCTACTCGACCGTCGGCCAGCTCGGCTACATGACCGGCGCCCTCGCCGTCGGCAACCGCAGCGCGGCCGTCTTCCACCTCATCTCGCACGGCGCGTTCAAGGCCCTCCTCTTCCTCGGCGCGGGCGTGATCATCCACGCGGCGGGCACGAACTCGCTGGCCGCGATGTCACGCATGACCGGCCTCGCCAAGCGTGTCCCCGACGCCTACTGGACGATGACCGCCGGCCTCCTCGCCCTCGCCGCGATCCCGCCCTTCAGCGGCTTCTTCTCCAAGGAAGCGGTCCTCGGCGCGGCCGAGCACGCGACCACCGGCGACGCCCCCGGCATCCCGGCCGCCGCAGGCTGGACCGTGCTCGTCGCGGGCCTGCTCACCGCCCTGCTGACCGCCGGCTACGCCACCCGCCTGTGGCTGCTGGCGTTCCGCGGCAAGGGCGCCGAGGCTGCCGGGCACGGCCGCGAACCGCTCGCCATGAACGCCGTCCTGTGGGTCCTCTTCCTGCCCACCGCCGCGCTCGGCCTGGCCGCCTGGAAGCTGCCCGACTGGTTCGACGGCGTCGCGCTGACCCCGACGCTCACCACCTCCGTCCTCTCCACCGGCCTCGCCCTCGCCGGCGTGATCGTCACGTACGCGGCCTGGCGCAGGACCGCCGCGTACGCCGCCCGCAGCCCCCTGGGCGCCGTGGCCGCGGACCCCGAGGCCGCCCCGTACATCTCCGAAGAGGAGACCATCGCCACCCACGAGGCCGCCTACGGAGGCATCGCGGGCGCCCCCGACCCGGCCGACCCGGGCAGGCTCCTCCTCGGCTCCCTGCACCGCCACGCGGTCGGCGGCTTCCACCTGGACGCCGTCTACGCCGCGCTCTTCGTGCGGCCCACGCGCGCCGCCGCCCGCCTCGCCCGCTTCCTCGACCGCGAGGTCGTCGAGGCGTACGTGCGCGGCGCGGGCGGCGCCCCCCGCCTGCTCGGCGCGGCCGTCCGCCGCGCCCAGACCGGCAACGTGCAGACCTACCTCAGCGCCCTGCTCGCCGGCTCCGTCGTCCTGGCCGTCGCCGCCGTACTCGTAGCCACCGGAGCCTGACCGTGAGTCATACCGTCATGCAGATCCTCCTCGCTGCGATCGTCGTCGTCCCCCTCGTCGGAGCCGTCGCGGCCCTGCTCCCCGCCCCGCCCGGGCTGAAGGGCGGCAACCCGGACCAGGCCGTGCTCCGTCACGGCGTGACCGTCACCGGCGCCGTCCTCGCGCTGTCCGTGGCCCTGGCCGCCGGCTTCGACCACGACCAGCCGGCGCGCATGCAGGCGACCACCGACATCAGCTGGATCCCGGCGCTCGGCATCCGCATCCACCTCGGCGTCGACGGCATCTCGCTCCCCCTCCTCGTCCTGACGGCGCTGCTGACCTTCCTCTGCGCGCTGTACAGCTACTTCAAGATGCCCACGGGCCCATCCCCCAGGGCATTCGTCGCGCTGCTCCTCGTGCTCGAGTCCGGCACCCTCGCGACCTTCGCCGTCCTCGACCTGATGCTGTTCTTCCTGGCCTTCGAGATGGTGCTCATCCCGATGTACTTCCTCATCGCCCGCTGGGGCGGCGAGGGCAGGGAGCGCGGGGCGTGGCGGTTCATCCTCTACACCCTGCTCGGCTCCGTCGTGATGCTGCTCGGCCTCCTCCTCATCGGCATCAAGGGCGGCACGTTCGACATGGTGGCACTCGCCACTGACAACGGGTCCGGGCTCAGCCACACCACGCAGGTCATCGCGGTTCTGGCCATCGGCATCGGACTGGCCGTCAAGGCCCCGATGTGGCCCCTGCACAGCTGGCTGCCCGACGCCCACACCGCCGCCCCGACCGTCGGCTCGGTGCTGCTGGCGGGCGTGCTGCTGAAGATGGGCACGTACGGCTTCGTCCGGATCGTCCTGCCGATCGCGCCGGAGGGCGCCCACGCCTTCGCGCCCTACCTCGCGGCCTTCGCCGCCGTCGGCATCGTCTACGGCTCGCTGGTCTGCCTCGCCCTGGCCCGCTCCGGCGCGAAGGGCGACCTCAAGCGCCTGATCGCCTACTCCTCCGTCGGCCACATGGGCTTCGTGCTGCTGGGCATCGCCACGCTCACCCCCACCGGGGTCAACGGCGCCCTGTTCGCCAACATCGCCCACGGCCTCATCACCGGCCTGCTGTTCTTCCTCGTCGGCGCCATCAAGGACCGCTACGGGACCAGCGACCTCGACCAGCTCTCCGGCCTCACGGGCGCGGCGCTCTACGGCAGGGCCCCCCGCCTGGGCGGCCTGCTCGCCTTCGGCGCCGTGGCCTCCCTCGGACTGCCCGGCCTCGCCGGGTTCTGGGGCGAGATGCTCGCGATGTTCGCCTCCTTCCGTCCCGCCGACGGGCTCAGCCGCCCCGCGTTCCTCACCTTCATGGTCCTGGCCGGCCTCGGAACGCTGCTGACGGCCGCGTACCTGCTCGTCGTCGTCCGCCGGGTGTGCATGGGCGGCGACGGGGACGGCGACGGCGTGACGCCCGCCACCGCCCCCGGCCCCGACGGGACGCTCGCCGACGTCCGCACGTACGAGTTCGCCGCCTGGACGCCCCTCGTCGCCCTCACCGTCATCGCCGGACTCTGGCCCGCGGCCCTCCTCGGCCTCACCGACCCGGCCGTTCAGCAGCTCCTCGGAGGTGGCAACTGATGGGCTCCCTGGTCCAGTCCGTCGACTGGCTCGCCATCGCCCCGCCCACGATCACGGCCGTCGTGGCCCTGGGCATCCTGGTCGCCGACCTCTTCCTGCCGGAGGGCAGGAAGCCCCTCCTCGGGTGGATCGCCGTCACCGGCCTGGTCCTCGCCGGGCTCTCGCTCCTGCCGCTGCTGGACGGCGACCGCTCGACGTTCTGCCTCACCGGCACCAAGGCCGGCGCCGGCGCCTGCAGCTACACCGCCGACCACTTCACGCTCGTCATCCAGCTGCTCGTGCTGGGCGGAGCGCTGCTGACGGCCCTGCTGTCCTTCAGCGACATCGCGGATTCCAAACTCCCCGCCGGGGAGTTCTGGTTCCTGCTCCTGTCGTCCGCCGCGGGCGCCGCGCTGCTGCCCGCCTCCCGGGACCTCGCGACCCTCGTCGTGGCCCTCGAGGTGGCCTCGCTGCCCGCCTTCGCGCTCGTCGGCCTGCGCCGCGGCGACAGCCGCTCCTCCGAGGCGGCGCTGAAGTTCTTCCTCTCCTCCGTCACCGCGACCGCGGTCACCCTGCTCGGTGCGAGCTTCGTCTACGCCGCCACCGGCACCCTCCACCTCACCCGCATCGCCGACGGCCTCACCCACGTCGACCCGCGCCTGGCCGTCCTGGCCGAGGCGGGCGTCGCCCTGACGCTCGTCGGCTTCGCCTTCAAGACCGCGGCCGTCCCCTTCCACTTCTGGGTGCCCGACACCTACGCGGGCGCCCCGCTGCCGGTCGCCGCCTACCTGTCGGTCATCGGCAAGGCCGTCGGCTTCACCGGGCTCATCCTGGTGACCGTCGTCGCCTTCCCCTCGTACGCCGACGTGTGGGCCCCGGCCCTCGCCGTGCTCGCCGCGCTCACCATGACCGCCGGCAACGTCGCCGCCCTGCGCCAGCGCCCCGACCGCGAGCGCAGCGCCGTCCGGCTGCTGGCCTGGTCCTCGGTCGGCCAGGCGGGCTACCTGCTGGTCCCGATCGCCGCCGCCGGCTACGCCGACGACGCCTCCCGGGCCATCGGCTCCACCGTCGCGTACGCCCTGATGTACGCCGCCGTGAATCTCGGCGCCTTCGCCGTCGCCGCCCTGGTCGCCCGCACGAGCCCGGCCAACCGGATCACCGACTACCGCGGCCTCTACGCCCGCCGCCCGCTCGCCGCGCTCGCCCTGGGCTTCTTCCTGCTGTGCCTGGCGGGCCTGCCGCCGGGCGTCATCGGCCTCTTCGCGAAGGTCACCGTCTTCTCGGCGGCCATCGACGCGGGCCTGGGCTGGCTGGCGGTCGTCATGGCCGTCAACGTCGTGATCGCGCTCTACTACTACCTGCAGTGGACGGCGGTGCTCTTCCGCGGCGCCGAAGCCGGTGCCGAGGCCGGGACCGGGACCGGGGCCGGGACCGAGGGGCAGGAGCGGGCGCCGCTGCGCACCTCGCGCAGCCTGACCGCGGCCATCGCCCTGGCGGCCGTCGTCGGCGTGGCGCTCTCCGGCGCCCCGCAGCTGGTCCTGCGCTTCGCCTCGCAGGCGCTGCTGTAGGGCGGGCCGCGGGGCGGCCGCGGCTGCAGCGGGAATCACCCGGCCGGACCAGGGCCGGGCGGCGTGCACAAGGGAACTAGCGCTCCTCGCCTGGCGTTGACCAGTTCGAAAGGTTCCACTGGTTCAAGGGTTCCCCTGCCGCACCATTTGGAGGGCGTACCGTGCACCGCCGGCACAACGGGCTCCGGACGGCCGTGCTCCTCGGAGGGCTGTCCGCGCTCATCATCGTCATCGGCAGCATGTTCGGCCGTACGGGCCTGATCGTCGCGGTCCTGGTGGCGCTCGGCACCAATGCCTACGCCTACTGGAACAGCGACAAGCTGGCCCTGCGCGCGATGCGGGCCCGCCCCGTCAGCGAGTTCGAGGCCCCGCAGCTCTATCGCATGGTGCGCGAGCTCTCCACGGCCGCCCGCCAGCCCATGCCCCGGCTCTACATCTCCCCGACCGAGGCCCCCAACGCCTTCGCCACCGGCCGCAACCCCCGCAACGCCGCCGTCTGCTGCACCGACGGCATCCTGCGCCTCCTCGACGAGCGCGAGCTGCGCGGCGTCATCGGCCACGAGCTCAGCCACGTCTACAACCGCGACATCCTCATCTCCTCCGTGGCGGGCGCGCTGGCCTCGGTGGTGATGTTCCTGGTCAACTTCGCCTGGCTGATCCCCATCGGCCGCTCGGACGACGACGAGGGGCCCGGCATCATCGGCATGATCATGATCATGCTGCTCGGCCCCATCGCGGCGTCCCTCATCCAGCTCGCCGTCAGCCGCTCCCGCGAGTACGAGGCCGACGCCTCCGGTGCCCGCCTGACCGGCGACCCCCTGGCCCTCGCCTCCGCCCTGCGCAAGCTCGAGGCGGGCACCCAGCGCCTGCCCCTGCCGCCCGAGCCGCGCCTGGAGACGGCGAGCCACATGATGATCGCGAACCCGTTCCGCGCGGGGGAGGGCATGACCAAGCTCTTCTCCACCCACCCCCCGATGCGCGAGCGCATCACCCGCCTGGAGCAGATGGCCGGCGGCCTGGGCCGCTAGGACGGGCCCCAGCGCTTGCGCCCTAGCCGAGCACCTGCCCGTCCTTCGACCCACCAACGCAGACCTTCTGCACGGTGGGCGCCAGGTACGTACCGCCCACCGTGACCACGATCGCCCCGCCGCCGTCCAGGCACTCCCGGGGCCCGGTGTCCCCCGGCGCCGCCGCGTGGGCGCGGGAGCCGCCGAGGGCGCCCAGGGCGGCCAGGGCCACTGCCGTGACGGCCGTTGCGGTCATGAGGTGTGCGCGCATGGGGACTCCTCGGATGCGGTCCGCGGGGGGACGGGTCATTTCCCCCCATGGCCGCACGTGCGCCGTGCACCGGCACGCCGTGCTGCTCCATCCGGACGTGCTCCATCCGGGGGCGGCCGGAAGGAGGCGCTCAGGGGACGAGGACGACCTTGCCGAGGTTGCGGCGCCGCTCGATGAGCGCGTGGGCTCGGGCGGCCTCGGCGAGGGGGATCTCCTCGTGCACGGCGGTGCGCAGGGTGCCCGCGTCGCGCATCTCCCACAGCTCGCGCCGCCAGCGGTCGTACAGCTCGGGCTTGCCGAGGGCGACGGCCCGCATCTGGAAGCCGATCACCGAGGCGCCGCGGACCAGGAGTTCGTACGCCTCCACCGTGCCGCCGCCGGAGCTGAAGGCCACCAGGCGGCCGCCCGTCGCCAGGGCCCGTACGGCCCGGCCGAGCAGGTCGCCGCCGACGCCGTCGAGGATCACGTCGTACGGGGCGCCCCAGTCGGCGTCCTCGTAGAGGACGACCTCGTCGGCGCCCATCCCCCGGACGAAGGCGGCCTTGTCGGCGCTGCTGACGGCGGCGACGACGCGTCCCGCCCCGCGGACCCGGGCGATCTGCAGGGCGAGCGTCCCCACGGCACTGGCCGCCGCCGTGACCAGCACCGACTCGCCGGGCTCCACGCGTGCGGCCTCGTAGGCGCCGCGCGCCACCAGCCCGCTGCGGACCAGCGCGACCGCTTCCACGGCACTCGCGCCGTCCGGGATCCGGGAGGTCATCGCGGCGTTCAGGACCGCGAACTCGGCGTAGGCGTCGGTGAAGCACAGCCCGGTGACGCGGTCCCCGACGGCGAAGGCGGTGACGCCCGCACCGGTGGCGACGATCTCCCCGGCGACCTCGCCGCCGAACGAGGTCGGCTCGCTGCCCTCGCGGACCTTGCGCACGGTGGGGAGCGTGACCCCGATGGCCTCGACCCGGATCAGCACCTCTCCCGCTCCCGCCTCCGGCCGGGCGGCCTCCTCGGCGAACAGCACCTCGGGCCCACCGTTGACCTCATGACGAACGCGCAGCACAGGACCTCCCCGATCCAATTCATTGGGTGTCCCAACGATAAGCCCAAACTCGTAGGGAAGTCCAACGAATTTGGTTAGAGTGGCCGCATGACCTCCCCCCTCCAGCACCTCCAGTCCCTGCCGAGCTGGCTCGCCGGCCGCGTCGCGGCCCGCGGCCGGGGCCTGGTCGCCGACGCGATCGCCGCGGAGGGGCTGAAGCTGATGCAGCACGCGGTGCTGGCCGCGACCGCCGAGTACGGCCCCGTCGCCCAGGCCGACCTGGGCCGCCGGCTCTCCGTCGACCCCAAGGACATGGTCGGCATCCTCAACCACCTCCAGCAGGCGGGCCTCGTCCTGCGCACCCCGGACCCCGCCGACCGCCGCAAGAACGCCGTCACCGTCACCCCGGAGGGCGCGGCCGTCCTCCGCCGCTGCGCGGCCCTGGCCGAAGCGGCCAACAACGAGCTGCTGGCGCCCCTCACCCCGGACGAGCAGACTCAGCTGATGGCTCTGCTGACCCGGCTCCACGAGGCCCCGTAGCGCCCACCCAGGACTTCAGGCGCGCCTCTCACCTGCGAAGAAGCGCAACCGCAGCCCCTCGCCCCGGCGTCTTCCGTAGTCAGAGCACTGGTCGCGTGGAAGGCTGTATTCATGAGGTTCATCCTGAATGTCATCTGGTTGGTCCTCTGTGGCCTCTGGATGGCTCTTGGCTATGTTCTGGCAGCTTTGATCTGCTTCGTTCTGATCGTGACCATTCCGTTCGGCATCGCGTCCCTGCGCATCGCCGCCTACGCCCTGTGGCCCTTCGGCCGCACGACGGTGGAGCGGCGGGACGCCGGCGCCGGATCGCTGCTCGGCAACATCATCTGGATCGTCTTCGCCGGCTGGTGGCTGGCGCTCGGTCACATCTTCACCGGCATCGCGCTCTGCGTGACGATCATCGGCATCCCGCTGGGCATCGCGAACTTCAAGCTGATCCCGGTCTCGCTGATGCCGCTGGGCCGTGAAATCGTCCCGACGGACCGGCCGTTCGCCACGCGCTGAGGCGGTAACGCCGGCAACGAATACGCGTGAGGGCGCGCCGGGAGCGGACAGAAGTCCCTTCCCGGCGCGCCCTCTTGGCGCGCTGGTCCGCCTGCCGGCCGACGGCTAGCGGTAGTTGACGAACTGGATCGCGAAGTCCAGGTCCTTGCCCTTGAGCAGCGCCTGGACGGCCTGAAGGTCGTCGCGGCTCTTGGAGGAGACGCGCAGCTCGTCGCCCTGGACCTGGGCCTTGACGCCCTTCGGGCCCTCGTCGCGGATGATCTTGGCGACCTTCTTGGCGTTCTCCTGGGAGATGCCCTCCACGATCGAGGCGAAGAGCTTGTACTCCTTGCCGGAGGCCTGCGGCTCACCGGCGTCCAGGGCCTTCAGGGAGATGCCGCGCTTGATCAGCTTGGACTGGAAGGCGTCGAGAATCGCGTTGACCCGCTCCTCGGAGTTGGCCCGCATCTCGATCTTCTCGCCCGACCATCCGATCGAGGCGCCGACGCCCTTGAAGTCGTAGCGCTGGGAGATCTCCTTGGCGGCCTGGTTGAGGGCGTTGTCGACCTCCTGCCGCTCGACCTTCGAGACGATGTCGAAACTGGAGTCGGCCATATTGAGTTGGCTCCTCGTGCGTAGATCCGTCAGGGGGGAGCGGCCCGGCGTGGGGCCGCGTGGTCAGCCTAGTCACCCGGGGGGTGATCGAGGGGCTGTGAACCGAGTGGCGGACCACCCCAGGTCATCGGGTATGGTTTACGTCGTTGCCCCGGAGAGGCTCGAAAGAGCGACCGAGGTGACAACCCATGGCGGTGTGCCCGAGTGGCCAATGGGAGCGGACTGTAAATCCGTCGGCTTAGCCTACCCAGGTTCGAATCCTGGCGCCGCCACGGAACGGAGCCCCTGACCTGAAAAGGTCAGGGGCTTCTTTCGTTGTCGCGCCTAGCGCCCCACGGCCTTGACCGCCTCCGCCACCGGCGTGTCGCCGCCGATCAGCTCCAGCGTCAGGCCCACGCTTCCCGGCTCCTCCAGCAGGGCCGCCAGCACCGCCGCCACGTCGTCGCGGGGCACCTCGCCCCGGCCCGTGGAGCCCGTGGACAGGGTCACCAGGCCCGTGCCGGGGTCGTTCGTCAGGGCGCCCGGGCGCAGGATCGTCCAGTCGAGGCCGGCCCGGGAGCGGACGTCCGCGTCGGCGGCGGCCTTGGCGCGCAGATAGGCGGCGAAGACCGGGTCCGTGCCCGCCGGGGGCTCCCGGTCGGCGCCCATCGAGGAGACCACGAGGAAGCGCCGCACACCGGCGGCCTCCGCCGCGTCGGCGAAGAGGGCGGCGGCCGCGCGGTCGACGGTGTCCTTGCGTTCGACGCCGCTGCCGGGGCCCGCGCCCGCCGCGAAGACGGCGGCGTCCGCGCCCTCCAGATGCCGGACGATGTCCCCGACGCCCGCCGACTCCAGGTCGCACACGACCGGCTCCGCGCCGGCCGCCAGCAGGTCTCCCGCCTGTTCCGGGCGCCGGATGACGCCCGCCACCTCATGGCCGCGCCCGGCGAGCAACCGCTCGAGCCGCAGCGCGATCTGACCGTGTCCTCCAGCGATGACGATGCGCATGATCCGACCGTACGCCCCGGCCTCGCGGCTCAGGCCGGATCTCCGCCGCGTGGCGACTGACGGGGCAGGTCGAGCGCCACGGTGGCCTGGACGTCGCCGTACTCCCGCACCGCGCTCGTACGGGCCACCACGCGCCCCTTGTGCACCACGAGCCGGCTGTAGCCCAGGGACAGCACCGCGGCCACCCCGCCGCCGCGCACCGCCAGCAGCTCGGCCGGGAACCCCGCCTCCACCCGCACCTCCGGCAGCCCCAGCGCCTCCCGGGCGTGCCCGCTCACGGCCTCGTACGCCTGCTCCGGGCTCAGCTCGCCGCGCGAGGCCAGCAGGAAGGCCGCCTCCAGGGGATCACCGCGGCCGACGGGGTTGGCGGCATCGCGCAGCGAACCACTGCCCGCCGTCACCCGTACGCCCGCCGACCGCAGCAGCCGTACGGGCACGCCCCACGGCCCCCGGGCGGCCCCCAGGGCGCCGCAGTCGCCCTGGGGCAGGCACACCACCGTGACCCCGGCCGCCGCCAGCTGCTGGGCCGCCCGCGCGGCCTGGTCGTACGGAAGCCGCGCCAGCCCCCCGCACGGGCCGATGGTCACGCCCGGCCGCAGCCCGCCCGCCATGGCGGCCAGGCGCGCCAGCCGGGCCGGGTCGGCGCCGTCGGTGTGCAGGTCGACGGCGCAGCCGTGCTCGGCGGCGATGCCCAGCACGGCCTCGGCGTAGCCCGCCGGGTCGGGATCGAGGTCGGGGCAGCCGCCCACGACGGTGGCGCCCATCTTGACCGCGTCCCGCAGCATGGCCAGCCCGTCGGCCCCGGCGGCACCCGTCAGCAGCCGGGGCACCGCCACGGCGCTGAGCTCGGTCAGCCCGCGCAGCGCCCGCCGGGCGGCGAGCACGGCCTCCAGCGACCGCAGCTCCCGCACGTCGCCGATCCGCACGTGGGAGCGCACCGCGGTGACGCCGTGGCCCAGCTGCAGCAGCGCGGCCTCGGTGGCCCGCCGCTGGACGTCCTCGGGCGCGTGCGGGACGGGCCCGCCGAGGTCGGCGGTGAGCGCGGTGTCGTAGTGGGCGTGCGGCTCGGCGGGGGCGGGCAGCAGGACGTAGCCGCCGAGGTCGACCCGCGGGCCGGGGGCGAGGCTGCCGGCCGTGCCGACCGCCTCGATGCGGCCGCCGCTGAGGCGCACGTCCACGACCCGGCCGTCGGCGAGCCGGGCGCCGCAGAGCACCAGGGGGCCGTCGCCGGACTGCGCGGCGGCGGCGTCGCCGTCGGGGCTTCTGGCGGGCTGCGGCTGACTGTCGGGCATCGCGATCCTCCGGTCTGCCGGGGCGGGCATGATCACGCAGCGTGGTCCGAGCGTAGGCCGCCTAGGAAGCCGGTTCGAGCAGGCGACGAATAGTCGTACTGGTGTGGTCCTCGAGGCGGAAGGCGACCCCGCGGAGAAGGCCCTGGCGGGGGCGGCCGGATACGGATTTCACCTTCGGCCGCAGACCGTGTAATGTCTTCCTCGCTCGCCCCAATAGCTCAGTCGGCAGAGCGTCTCCATGGTAAGGAGAAGGTCAACGGTTCGATTCCGTTTTGGGGCTCTGGTGTGGAAGGTTTCCCCGTCTTAGGACGGGGAAGCTCTCCCGCATCAAAGCGGTGTAGCTCAGTCGGTAGAGCAAGCGGCTCATAATCGCTGTGTCACCGGTTCAAGTCCGGTCACCGCTACACACAGTAGCCGATTGTGGGGTCGGTCCTCCGATCGGCTACTCTTTTCTGCGTTTAATCCGTCCATTCCGTCAAGGAGCACTCACGTGGCTGCCACCGACGTCCGCCCGAAGATCACGCTGGCCTGCGTGGAGTGCAAGGAGCGGAACTACATCACCAAGAAGAACCGGCGCAACGACCCGGACCGACTTGAGATGAAGAAGCACTGCCCGCGCTGCAACGCCCACACGGCGCACCGCGAAACGCGCTGACGCAAAGTCTCAGTCCATGAGGCCGCCCCCAGAAGCTGGGGGCGGCCTCATGGCGTATTCACCCCCGGTCCAACCAGTCCAGCAGGAGGTACCGAGCCAATGGCGCTCGACCAGTCCTTCGTCGGACGGATCTACCCGGCCACCGACCCCTACGAAGTCGGCCGGGAGAAGATCCGCGAATTCGCCGAGGCCGTCGGCGACGCCAATCCGGCCTACACCGACTCCGCGGCGGCCGTCGCGCTCGGTCACCCGGATGTGATCGCCCCGCCGACTTTTGTGTTCGCCATCACGTTCAAGGCCGCCGGCATGGTCATCGAGGACCCGCAGCTGGGACTGGACTATTCGCGCGTGGTGCACGGCGACCAGAAGTTCGTCTACACCCGCCCGATCCACGCGGGCGACCGGCTGACGGTCACCTCCACGATCGAGTCGATCAAGTCCCTGGCGGGCAACGACGTGCTGTCCGTGCGCGGCGAGGTCCACGACGCGAACGACGAGCACGTCGTGACCGCGTACACGACGCTGGTGGCGCGCGCCGCCGAGGAGGCGTGATGGCCGCCAAGATCTCCTACACCGACGTCGAGGTCGGCACCGAGCTCCCCGCCCAGTCCTTCCCCGTCGACCGCGCCACCCTGGTGCGCTACGCGGGTGCCTCCGGCGACTTCAACCCGATCCACTGGAACGAGAAGTTCGCCAAGGAGGTCGGCCTCCCCGACGTGATCGCCCACGGCATGTTCACCATGGCCGAGGCGATCCGCGTGGTGACCGACTGGGCCGGCGACCCGGCGGCCGTGGTCGAGTACGGCGTGCGCTTCACCAAGCCGGTTGTCGTGCCCAATGACGACAAGGGTGCGGTCATTGAGGTCAGCGGCAAGGTTGCGGCCAAGCTTGATGACGAGGCGCGCACGGTTCGCGTCGACCTCGTGGCGATGAACGAGGGCCGCAAGGTGCTCGGCATGTCGCGCGCGGTCGTCAGGCTCGCCTGACGGGTGCGGCCCGTCGGCCGGTTTGTGCCCACCCTCCCCCAGCTACCGCTGGGAGGTGCCCCCAGCCCTGCGGAACGATTGCCCACGAACCAGCCGGCGGGTCGCCTGCCCCCCCCCAAACGCACGCGGAGGGGCCGGGGCGGGCCGCCGGGCCCTGGCAGGGGCGTCGGGGTTATTTGCGGCTGCGGTCGGGGCTCGCTCGACGGTTGACGGGGGCCGTAAATAATCCAGCCCCGGAAGGGCCCGGCGGACCGCCCCGGCCCCGGCCCCGGAAAGCCGGTCCCCGCACCCCCGTACCCTGGTGCCCGTGCAGGAACGACACGACGCCCCCCTCGCCCCCCTGACCACCTTCCGCCTCGGCGGCCCGGCGACCCGCCTGATCACGGCCGTCACCGACGCCGAGGTGATCGACGCGGTCCGTGAGGCCGACGAGAGCGGCACCCCGCTGCTGATCATCGGCGGCGGAAGCAACCTCGTCATCTCCGACAAGGGCTTCGACGGCACCGCCCTGCGCATCGCCACCACCGGCTTCGACCTCCAGGGCACCCGCCTCGAGCTCGCCGCCGGCGAGAACTGGTCCGACGCCGTCGCCCGCACCGTGGAAGCCGGCCTCGCCGGCATCGAGTGCATGGCCGGCATCCCCGGCTCCGCCGGCGCCACGCCCATCCAGAACGTCGGCGCCTACGGCCAGGACGTCTCCGCCACGATCACCGAGGTCGTCGCGTACGACCGCCGGTCCGGCGAGACCGTGGTCATCCCCAACGCCGACTGCGCGTTCTCCTACCGCCACAGCCGGTTCAAGGAGGACCCCACGCGCTACGTCGTCCTGCGCGTCCGCTTCGAGCTGGAGGACGCCGGAGGGCTCTCCGCGCCCCTGAAGTACCCCGAGACCGCCCGCGCCCTCGGCGTCGAGGCCGGCGACCGCGTCCCGGCCGCCCGCGCCCGTGAGACCGTCCTCAAGCTCCGCGCCGGCAAGGGCATGGTCCTCGACCCCGAGGACCACGACACGTGGTCGGCCGGCTCGTTCTTCACCAACCCCGTCCTCACCGCCGCCGAGCACGCCGCGTTCCTGACCCGCGTGGCCGAGCGCCTCGGCCCGGACGTGGCACCGCCGGCCTTCCCGGCCGGGGACGGCATGGTCAAGACGTCGGCCGCGTGGCTGATCGACCGGGCCGGCTTCACGAAGGGCTACGGGGCCGGGCGCGCCCGGATCTCCACGAAGCACACGCTGGCCCTGACGAACCGCGGTGAGGCGTCCACGGAGGATCTGCTGGCCCTGGCCCGCGAGGTCCGCGACGGGGTCCATGCGGCATTCGGCGTCACCCTCGTGAACGAGCCCGTGACGGTGGGCGTCAGCCTGTAGCCTGCGGCCCGGTGGTCGGTTGTGCCCACCCGTTCCGCCTTGCGGAACGATTGCCCACAACCGGGGCGGCGTCAGGCCGCCCAGGCGTCGATGTCCGCCAGCAGCTCCCGCCGCACGGCGTCCGGCGCAGCCGACCCCCGTACCGACTGCCGCGCCAGCTCCGCCAGCTCCGTGTCCGTGAAGCCGTGGTGCTCGCGCGCGAACTCGTACTGGGCGGCGAGCCGCGAGCCGAAGAGGAGCGGGTCGTCCGCGCCGAGAGCTATCGGCACGCCCGCCTCGAACAGCGTGCGCAGCGGCACGTCGCCCGGCTTGTCGTAGACACCGAGGGCGACGTTCGACGACGGGCAGACCTCGCAGGTCACGCCGCGTTCCGCGAGCTTGCGCAGCAGCCGCGGGTCCTCGGCGGCCCGCACGCCGTGCCCGACGCGGGCCGCGTGCAGGTCGTCCAGGCAGTCCCGCACGCTGCTGGGCCCGGTGAGCTCGCCGCCGTGCGGGGCGGCCAGCAGGCCGCCCTCACGGGCGATCTCGAAGGCGCGGTCGAAGTCGCGGGCGAGCCCGCGCCGCTCGTCGTTGGAGAGGCCGAAGCCGACGACGCCGCGGTCGGCGTAGCGCACCGCGAGCCGGGCGAGGGTGCGGGCGTCCAGCGGGTGCTTCATGCGGTTGGCGGCGACGAGCACCCGCATGCCCAGGCCGGTCTCCCGCGAGGCCGTCTCGACCGCGTCGAGGATGATCTCCAGGGCGGGGATCAGGCCGCCCAGCCGGGGCGCGTACGAGGTGGGGTCGACCTGGATCTCCAGCCACCGGGAGCCGTCCCGTACGTCCTCCTCGGCGGCCTCGCGCACCAGCCGCCGGATGTCGTCCTCGGACCGCAGGCACGAGCGCGCGATGTCGTACAGCCGCTGGAAGCGGAACCAGCCCCGTTCGTCCGTGGCCCTCAGCTTCGGCGGCTCTCCGCCGTTCAGCGCCTCCGGCAGGTGCACGCCGTACTTGTCGGCGAGCTCCAGCAGGGTCGAGGGGCGCATCGACCCCGTGAAGTGCAGGTGCAGATGGGCTTTCGGCAGCAACCGGACGTCACGAACGCTCTCCATCCCAAGATCTTGCCGTAACCGTCCGTCAACCGGAAGGGACTTTCCCCGAAGGGACGCCGAAGGGGCGCCGCCCCGAAAACACATGCGGGCCCCCGGCAAACACATGCGGGCCCCCGGCCGAAGCCGGGAGCCCGCAGGCGGTACGTGAAGCAGGGGCCTACGCCGTGGCCTCCGCCAGCAGCTTCTGGATCCGCGAGACGCCCTCGACGAGATCCTCGTCACCCAGCGCGTACGACAGGCGCAGGTAGCCCGGTGTGCCGAACGCCTCACCCGGGACCACGGCGACCTCGGCCTCGTCCAGGATCAGCGCGGCGAGCTCCACGGACGTGGCGGGGCGCCGGCCGCGGATCTCCTTGCCGAGCAGCTCCTTGACCGACGGGTAGGCGTAGAAGGCGCCCTCCGGCTCCGGGCAGAAGACGCCGTCGATCTCGTTGAGCATCCGCACGATCGTGCGCCGGCGGCGGTCGAAGGCGACCTTCATCTCCTCGACGGCCGTCAGGTCGCCCGAGACGGCGGCCAGCGCGGCCACCTGGGCCACGTTCGAGACGTTCGACGTGGCGTGGGACTGCAGGTTGGTGGCGGCCTTGACGACGTCCTTCGGGCCGATGATCCAGCCCACGCGCCAGCCCGTCATCGCGTACGTCTTGGCGACGCCGTTGACGACGATGCACTTGTCGCGCAGCTCCGGCACGACGACCGGCAGCGAGGAGAACTCCGCGTCGCCGTAGACGAGGTGCTCGTAGATCTCGTCCGTCAGCACCCACAGGCCGTGCTCGGCGGCCCAGCGGCCGACGGCCTCCACCTGCTCGCGGGAGTAGACCGCGCCGGTGGGGTTGGAGGGGGAGACGAAGAGCAGGACCTTCGTCCGCTCCGTGCGCGCCGCCTCCAGCTGCTCGACCGAGACCCGGTAGCCCGTGGTCTCGTCGGCGACGACGTCCACCGGCACGCCGCCCGCGAGGCGGATCGACTCGGGGTAGGTGGTCCAGTACGGGGCCGGGACGATGACCTCGTCGCCCGGGTCGAGGATGGCGGCGAAGGCCTCGTAGATGGCCTGCTTGCCGCCGTTGGTGACGAGCACCTGGGAGGCCTCGACCTCGTAGCCCGAGTCGCGCAGCGTCTTGGCGGCGATGGCGGCCTTGAGCTCGGGGAGGCCGCCGGCCGGGGTGTAGCGGTGGTAGCGGGGGTCGCGGCAGGCCTCGATGGCGGCGTCGACGATGTACCCGGGGGTGGGGAAGTCGGGCTCGCCGGCTCCGAAGCCGATCACCGGACGCCCGGCGGCCTTGAGGGCCTTGGCCTTGGCGTCCACGGCGAGGGTGGCGGACTCGGAGATCGCACCGATGCGGGCCGACACCCGGCGCTCGGTGGGGGACTGGACGGGAGGAGTGGCGTCGCTCATGGGGGCATCGTCCCAGACCGGCAGGGAAGCGGACACACAGGTTTCGGATGCCGGGCGGCCCCTTCTCCGCACCCCCCGGCGGCCCCTTCTCCGCACCCCCCGGCAGGCCCTCCCCGCACCCCTCGGCGGGCCCCTGCGCAGCCCCTCTTCACACCCCCCGGCAGGCCGCCGCGCCCCTCGCTGTTCGACGACGGCGCCAGGACCACGTACACTCATGCGTCGTTGGCCCCTCACAGGCGAATCGCTCCATGCATGCACACCGTGCCCCGTGCACACCGTGCTTCCGGGTGGATGCGGTACGTTGGGGGAACCACAAAGGGTCGTAGCTCAATTGGTAGAGCACTGGTCTCCAAAACCAGCGGTTGGGGGTTCAAGTCCCTTCGGCCCTGCTACACGCATCGTCACCAGGGTGCGTGCGTGCGTACGTACTGAAATGCACCGCCGTGCGGCTCAACCGGGCGCGGCACGGCCACGACCCGGATTCAGGTGAGGACGTAGTGACGGAAGCCCTTGGCTCCACCGCGACGCCTGAGAGCGGTCGTCCCGAGGACGAGGTGGCCGCCAGGAAGGGCCGCCGTGGCGGGAAGCGCGGGAAGAAGGGCCCTCTGGGCCGCCTCGCGCTCTTTTACCGTCAGGTAGTAGCCGAGCTCCGCAAGGTCGTATGGCCCACCCGG
This sequence comes from Streptomyces griseocarneus, assembly GCF_014655595.1. Taxonomy (GTDB): domain Bacteria; phylum Actinomycetota; class Actinomycetes; order Streptomycetales; family Streptomycetaceae; genus Streptomyces; species Streptomyces griseocarneus. The sequence goes on from NZ_BNBL01000012.1 coordinate 111,454, forward strand.
AGCCAGTTGTCGACGTACACCACCGTGGTGATCGTCTTCGTTGTCATCGTCATTGGTCTTGTGACCGTGATTGACTATGGGTTCGAGCAGGCCGTCAAGTACGTCTTCGGCTGAGCCGGCCCCGCGCGTCAGGCGGCCCTCCCCGAGAGCCGCCTCTTCGCTCGTTCCACCCCTTGAAGCCAGGAAGAAGCAGCCACGTGTCTGACCCGAACCTGAACGACGCCGCCGAGCCCGTCGCGGCTGAGGCCAACGTTGACGAGGCTGTCTCGGCCGAGGTCGAGGGCGACGACACCGCGCAGGAGATCGTCGAGAACGCCGACGGCGCCGACGAGCTGGACGCCGAGGAAGCCGCCGCCGGCGAGCCCGCCGAGGAGGCCGCGCTGCGCGTCGAGTCCGGCGACGAGGCCGAGGCCGTAGAGGCCGACGAGACCGAGGCCGAGGCCGAGGAGGCCGAGGAAGAGGCTCCCGTCGACCCGGTCGCCGCGCTCCGCGACGAGCTGCGTGGCCTGCCCGGCGAGTGGTACGTCATCCACACCTACGCCGGTTACGAGAACCGCGTGAAGACCAACCTCGAGCAGCGCGCCGTCTCGCTGAACGTCGAGGACTACATCTTCCAGGCCGAGGTGCCGCAGGAAGAGGTCGTCCAGATCAAGAACGGCGACCGCCGCACCGTCCGCCAGAACAAGCTCCCCGGCTACGTGCTGGTGCGCATGGACCTGACGAACGAGTCCTGGGGCGTCGTCCGCAACACCCCGGGCGTCACCGGCTTCGTGGGCAACGCCTACGACCCGTACCCGCTGACCCTGGACGAGATCGTCAAGATGCTCGCCCCCGAGGCCGAGGCGAAGGCCGCCAAGGAGGCCGCCGAGGCCGAGGGCCGCCCGGCCCCCAGCCGCAAGGTCGAGGTCCAGGTGCTGGACTTCGAGGTGGGCGACTCGGTCACGGTCACCGACGGTCCGTTCGCGACGCTGCAGGCGACGATCAACGAGATCAACGCCGACTCGAAGAAGGTCAAGGGCCTCGTCGAGATCTTCGGCCGCGAGACCCCGGTCGAGCTCAGCTTCGACCAGATCCAGAAGAACTGACACCTCTCTGGCAAACGCTTCCGAACAGGTCAGACCGGCGCAGACAGCCGGTCTGACCTCTCGGTTTTTGGCCCGGCCACGTTACCCGTTATCGTGGTGCGGTATGCCTGCGCGCAGTGTGCGTGGGCAAAAAAACTCTCACTAGGACCCGGAGAGAGCAATGCCTCCCAAGAAGAAGAAGGTCACGGGGCTTATCAAGCTCCAGATCAACGCCGGTGCCGCGAACCCGGCTCCGCCGGTCGGCCCCGCGCTGGGTCAGCACGGCGTCAACATCATGGAGTTCTGCAAGGCCTACAACGCCGCGACCGAGTCGCAGCGTGGCATGGTCGTGCCGGTGGAGATCACGGTCTACGAGGACCGCTCCTTCACCTTCGTGACCAAGACTCCGCCGGCCGCCAAGCTGATCCTGAAGGCCGCGGGCGTGCAGAAGGGCTCTGGCGAGCCGCACAAGACCAAGGTGGGCAAGATCACCGAGGCTCAGATCCGCGAGATCGCCACGACCAAGATGCCCGACCTGAACGCCAACGACCTGGACGCCGCCGCGAAGATCGTCGCCGGCACCGCCCGTTCCATGGGCATCACGGTCGAGGGCTGAAGCTCGTAAGCGTGGGCTGACCCCCACACCCCGTAGCACCCCCGTGGAAGGGCCGGCGCGGCCCGCACCACGACTCCAATCACCACTGAGGAGTTTCAGTGAAGCGCAGCAAGACTCTTCGCAACGCGGACGCGAAGATCGACCGGGAGCGTCTGTACGCTCCGCTCGAGGCCGTCCGTCTGGCGAAGGACACGACCTCCGTCAAGTTCGACGCGACCGTCGAGGTCGCCATGCGTCTGGGTGTCGACCCGCGCAAGGCCGACCAGATGGTCCGCGGCACCGTGAACCTTCCGCACGGCACCGGTAAGACCGCCCGGGTCCTGGTCTTCGCGACCGGCGACCGTGCCGAGGCCGCGCGTGCCGCCGGCGCCGACATCGTCGGCGCCGACGAGCTGATCGACGAGGTCGCCAAGGGCCGCCTGGACTTCGACTCCGTCGTCGCCACCCCGGACCTCATGGGCAAGGTCGGCCGCCTGGGCCGCGTGCTCGGTCCCCGTGGTCTGATGCCGAACCCGAAGACCGGCACCGTCACCCCCGACGTGGCGAAGGCTGTCACGGAGATCAAGGGCGGCAAGATCGAGTTCCGCGTCGACAAGCACTCGAACCTGCACTTCATCATCGGCAAGGTCTCGTTCGACGAGGCCAAGCTGGTGGAGAACTACGCCGCGGCGCTCGAGGAGATCACCCGTCTCAAGCCGTCCGCCGCGAAGGGCCGCTACATCAAGAAGGCGACCCTGACCACCACGATGGGCCCCGGCATCGCGCTGGACCCGAACCGCACCCGCAACCTCCTGGTCGAGGACGAGACGGTCTGAGGACCTCCTCGTAGCGCGTGAAGCGTCGTGGGCCGGGCCCCGCACCCCTTTCGGGGGGTGCGGGGCCCGGCTCGTTGGCGGACCGCACGCGGGGCCCGTACGGGCCCGCAGGGCCGGTTTCCGCTCGATTTGCGTCTTCGTGACGCCATCACCTAAGGTATCGAAAGCCAAAGACCGCTGGTCGTTGCTGTGCCTCCTCCTGGAGGTGTGGTGACCGAAGGATCCGCTAGCTGCGGGCGACCTGCGCAGGTGTTGAGTGGTTGCACTCCCGTCGAGACGTAAGAGCATTACGTCCCCGCGGTCGAGTCACGCCCCGAGCGCCTGCGCCGGGGCGTTTCGTTTTGCCCAGGTCCCTTCTCGCGCCTATGCGGTCCGATGAATCACCCGGAAGGAGGCCGAGGCTCATGGCGACGTCCGCCAAGGCTTCTGCGGTTGCCGAGCTGACGGACAAGTTCCGCAGCTCGAACGCCGCAGTGCTGACTGAGTACCGCGGTCTCACCGTGGCGCAGCTCAAGACGCTGCGCCGTTCGCTCGGTGAGAACGCCCAGTACGCCGTGGTGAAGAACACGCTGACCCAGATCGCCGCCCGTGAGGCCGGGATCACGCTGGAGGACCAGCTCTTCGCTGGCCCGACGGCCGTTGCCTTCGTCACCGGTGACCCGGTGGAGTCGGCGAAGGGTCTTCGTGACTTCGCCAAGGAGAACCCCAACCTGATCATCAAGGGCGGTGTCCTTGACGGCAAGGCGCTGTCCGCCGATGAGATCAAGAAGCTTGCGGACCTCGAGTCCCGCGAGGTTCTGCTCAGCAAGCTGGCCGGTGCCATGAAGGGCAAGCAGTCCCAGGCTGCCTCGCTCTTCCAGGCGCTGCCGACGAAGCTCGTCCGCACTGCGGACGCGCTGCGCGCCAAGCTCGCCGAGCAGGGCGGTGCCGAGTAATTCGGCTCGCGCATTGACCGGTGCCACCCGGCACCGGTCGTAGCGGGCCGTACGCCCGCCGACATGTACATCCGGCACCTGCCGAATTAGTGGAAGGACCGCCATCATGGCGAAGCTCACCCAGGACGAGCTGCTCGCGCAGTTCGAGGAGATGACCCTCATCGAGCTCGCGGCCTTCGTGTCCGCGTTCGAGGAGAAGTTCGACGTCACCGCCGCCGCTGCCGCGCCGGTCATGGTCGCCGGTGTCGCCGGTGGCGACGCCGCCGCCGCCGTCGAGGAGCAGGACGAGTTCGACGTCATCCTCACCGCCGCCGGTGACAAGAAGATCCAGGTCATCAAGGTCGTGCGCGAGCTGACCTCCCTGGGTCTGAAGGAGGCCAAGGACCTCGTCGACGGCACCCCGAAGCCGGTCCTCGAGAAGGTCGCCAAGGACGCCGCGGAGAAGGCCGCCGAGGCCCTCAAGGGCGCCGGCGCCTCCGTCGAGGTCAAGTGACCTTCGGGAGTCCGCTGACTCTCCTCTGACTCACGTCAGTAACCTAAGGGCGATCACCCATGCGGGTGGTCGCCCTTGGGCGTTCCCGCAGGGGATGCGCGCGCGGGCTCGCGGGGACGAGTATGGTGATCTTCGTTGTCCTGTCGTGGCCGCGTCCACCGAGGGGCCGCCGTCGCAGGCCGTGCGGTCGCCGAGGAGGCCGGCCGGGGGCCGAGGGGCCTTGACGAACGGCACGCCGCGCGCGATTCTCAGGACGCGTCGCAGGACGCACCGCCACATCGGTCCTCCGTCCGAGGCATGGATCGAAGGCGGAGAGGGAAGTATGGTCATGCGCTCGTGGCGCATGGCATGCGTCGGGCAGGCGCCGGGCGAAGCGGAACAACAGAGGATCCCGGAGGGAGAGATTGGTATCGCACCGGTCTCCGGAAATCCGCTCTGGACATCAGTGGGCCAAGTGGCTACACTGACCCTTTGCGCTGCCTGTTAGCTGCTCCCTGCCCGTCACCAGGGGCATGCCCACTTCCGAGCACAGCTGATGGAAACCCCCTGAGCTGGGATTTCTCTCCTATGTACGGAGTGGGACCGGTACGCGCGTAGTGAGTCCGAGCCCTCGGAAGGACCCCCTCTTGGCCGCCTCGCGCAACGCCTCGACCGCCAATACGAACAACGGCGCCAGCACCGCCCCGCTGCGCATCTCTTTTGCGAAGATCAAGGAGCCCCTCGAGGTTCCGAACCTCCTTGCGCTGCAGACCGAGAGCTTCGACTGGCTGCTCGGCAACGCCGCCTGGAAGGCTCGCGTCGAGGCTGCGCTGGAGTCTGGTCAGGACGTCCCCACCAAGTCCGGTCTGGAGGAGATCTTCGAGGAGATCTCCCCGATCGAGGACTTCAGCGGGTCGATGTCGCTGACTTTCCGCGACCACCGTTTCGAGCCCCCGAAGAACTCGATCGACGAGTGCAAGGAGCGCGACTTCACGTACGCGGCCCCGCTCTTCGTCACGGCCGAGTTCACGAACAACGAGACCGGTGAGATCAAGTCCCAGACGGTCTTCATGGGCGACTTCCCGCTCATGACGCCCAAGGGCACCTTCTGCATCAACGGCACCGAGCGTGTCGTCGTCTCGCAGCTGGTCCGCTCGCCCGGTGTCTACTTCGACTCCTCCATCGACAAGACGTCCGACAAGGACATCTTCACCGCCAAGATCATCCCGTCCCGGGGTGCCTGGCTGGAGATGGAGGTCGACAAGCGCGACATGGTCGGTGTCCGCATCGACCGCAAGCGCAAGCAGTCCGTCACCGTCCTCCTGAAGGCTCTCGGCTGGACCACCGAGCAGATCCTCGAGGAGTTCGGCGAGTACGAGTCCATGCGCGCCACCCTGGAGAAGGACCACACCCAGGGCCAGGACGACGCGCTGCTCGACATCTACCGCAAGCTGCGTCCGGGCGAGCCGCCGACCCGTGAGGCCGCGCAGACGCTGCTCGAGAACCTCTACTTCAACCCCAAGCGCTACGACCTCGCGAAGGTCGGCCGCTACAAGGTCAACAAGAAGCTGGGCGCCGACGCCCCGCTCGACGCCGGTGTGCTGACCGTCGACGATGTCATCGCGACGATCAAGTACCTGGTCAAGCTGCACGCCGGTGAGGTCGAGACCCTCGGCGAGAACGGCACGTCGATCGTCGTCGAGACCGACGACATCGACCACTTCGGCAACCGTCGTCTGCGCAACGTCGGCGAGCTCATCCAGAACCAGGTCCGTACCGGCCTGGCCCGCATGGAGCGCGTCGTCCGCGAGCGGATGACCACCCAGGACGTCGAGGCGATCACGCCGCAGACCCTGATCAACATCCGGCCGGTCGTCGCCTCCATCAAGGAGTTCTTCGGCACCAGCCAGCTGTCCCAGTTCATGGACCAGACCAACCCGCTGTCGGGTCTGACCCACAAGCGTCGTCTGTCGGCGCTGGGCCCGGGTGGTCTCTCCCGTGAGCGGGCCGGCTTCGAGGTCCGAGACGTTCACCCGTCGCACTACGGCCGCATGTGCCCGATCGAGACGCCCGAAGGCCCGAACATCGGTCTGATCGGCTCGCTCGCCTCGTACGGCCGCGTCAACGCGTTCGGTTTCGTCGAGACCCCGTACCGCAAGGTCGTCGACGGCCAGGTCACCGACGAGGTGCACTACCTGACCGCCGACGAGGAGGACCGCTTCGTCATCGCCCAGGCGAACGCCGCCCTGGCCGACGACATGCGCTTCGCCGAGGCCCGCGTGCTGGTCCGCCGCCGTGGTGGCGAGATCGACTACATCGCGCCCGACGAGGTCGACTACATGGACGTCTCGCCGCGCCAGATGGTGTCGGTCGCGACCGCCATGATCCCGTTCCTCGAGCACGACGACGCCAACCGCGCGCTCATGGGATCGAACATGATGCGCCAGGCCGTCCCGCTGATCAAGGCCGAGGCGCCGCTGGTCGGCACCGGCATGGAGTACCGCTGTGCGGTCGACGCCGGCGACGTCATCAAGGCCGAGAAGGACGGTGTCGTCCAGGAGGTCTCCGCCGACTACGTGACGGTGGCCAACGACGACGGCACGTACAACACCTACCGGGTGGCCAAGTTCTCCCGCTCCAACCAGGGCACGTCCTTCAACCAGAAGGTCGTCGTGGACGAGGGCACCCGCGTCGTGGCCGGCCAGGTGCTCGCCGACGGCCCGTCCACCGAGAACGGTGAGATGGCGCTCGGCAAGAACCTGCTCGTGGCGTTCATGCCGTGGGAGGGCCACAACTACGAGGACGCGATCATCCTGTCGCAGCGCCTCGTGCAGGACGACGTCCTCTCCTCGATCCACATCGAGGAGCACGAGGTCGACGCCCGTGACACCAAGCTGGGCCCCGAGGAGATCACGCGGGACATCCCCAACGTCTCCGAGGAGGTCCTCGCCGACCTCGACGAGCGCGGCATCATCCGCATCGGTGCCGAGGTCGTCGCCGGCGACATCCTGGTCGGCAAGGTCACCCCGAAGGGTGAGACCGAGCTGACCCCGGAGGAGCGCCTGCTCCGCGCGATCTTCGGTGAGAAGGCCCGTGAGGTCCGCGACACCTCGCTGAAGGTGCCGCACGGTGAGATCGGCAAGGTCATCGGCGTCCGCGTCTTCGACCGCGAAGAGGGCGACGAGCTGCCGCCGGGCGTGAACCAGCTGGTCCGCGTCTACGTCGCGCAGAAGCGCAAGATCACCGACGGTGACAAGCTCGCCGGCCGTCACGGCAACAAGGGTGTCATCTCCAAGATCCTCCCGGTCGAGGACATGCCGTTCCTCGAGGACGGCACCCCGGTCGACATCATCCTCAACCCGCTCGGTGTCCCGTCCCGAATGAACCCGGGACAGGTCCTCGAGATCCACCTCGGCTGGCTCGCCAGCCGCGGCTGGAAGGTCGAGGGCGACGAGGAGTGGATGAAGCGCCTCCAGGCGATCGGCGCCGACGAGGTCGCCGCCGGCACCAACGTCGCGACCCCGGTCTTCGACGGCGCCCGCGAGGACGAGATCGCCGGTCTCTTCGAGTCCACGATCCCCAACCGCGACGGCGAGCGCCTGGTGCTCCCGTCCGGCAAGGCCCGGATGTTCGACGGCCGCTCCGGCGAGCCGTTCCCGGACCCGATCTCGGTCGGGTACATGTACATCCTCAAGCTGCACCACCTGGTCGACGACAAGCTGCACGCTCGCTCGACCGGCCCGTACTCCATGATCACCCAGCAGCCGCTGGGTGGTAAGGCTCAGTTCGGTGGCCAGCGCTTCGGTGAGATGGAGGTGTGGGCGCTGGAGGCTTATGGCGCCGCGTACGCCCTCCAGGAGCTGCTGACCATCAAGTCCGACGACGTCACCGGCCGCGTGAAGGTCTACGAGGCGATCGTCAAGGGCGAGAACATCCCCGAGCCCGGCATCCCCGAGTCCTTCAAGGTGCTCATCAAGGAGATGCAGTCCCTCTGCCTCAACGTGGAGGTGCTGTCCTCGGACGGCATGTCCATCGAGATGCGGGACACCGACGAGGACGTCTTCCGCGCGGCGGAGGAGCTCGGTATCGACCTGTCCCGGCGCGAGCCGAGCAGCGTCGAAGAGGTCTGACGGGTCTGGTGGGGGCTCTCGGCTGAGAGCCCCCACCGTCCCCGGACCCCCAGACCACTGATGTAGAGCCCATATCCCGCCACGGCGGGAGGGCACGAACCCTGAAAGAGGGATTGACGACAAGTGCTCGACGTCAACTTCTTCGACGAGCTGCGGATCGGCCTGGCGACCGCGGACGACATCCGAACCTGGTCCCACGGCGAGGTCAAGAAGCCGGAGACCATCAACTACCGCACCCTGAAGCCCGAAAAGGACGGACTCTTCTGCGAGAAGATCTTCGGTCCGACCCGGGACTGGGAGTGCTACTGCGGCAAGTACAAGCGTGTCCGCTTCAAGGGCATCATCTGTGAGCGCTGTGGCGTCGAGGTCACGCGCGCCAAGGTGCGTCGTGAGCGGATGGGCCACATCGAGCTTGCCGCTCCCGTCACCCACATCTGGTACTTCAAGGGCGTCCCGTCGCGCCTGGGCTACCTGCTGGACCTGGCCCCGAAGGACCTCGAGAAGGTCATCTACTTCGCCGCCTACATGATCACGTGGGTGGACGAGGAGCGCCGCACGCGCGACCTGCCCTCGCTGGAGGCCCACGTCTCCGTCGAGCGTCAGCAGATCGAGCAGCGTCGTGACGCCGACCTCGAGGCCCGCGCCAAGAAGCTCGAGTCCGACCTGGCCGAGCTCGAGGCCGAGGGTGCCAAGGCCGACGTGCGCCGCAAGGTGCGCGAGGGCGCCGAGCGTGAGATGAAGCAGCTGCGCGACCGTGCGCAGCGCGAGATCGACCGCCTCGACGAGGTGTGGAGCCGCTTCAAGAACCTCAAGGTCCAGGACCTCGAGGGCGACGAGCTGCTCTACCGCGAGCTGCGTGACCGCTTCGGCACGTACTTCATGGGTGCGATGGGCGCCGCCGCGCTGCAGAAGCGCCTGGAGTCCTTCGACCTCGACGAGGAGGCCGAGCGCCTCCGCGAGATCATCCGGACCGGCAAGGGCCAGAAGAAGACCCGTGCGCTCAAGCGCCTCAAGGTCGTCTCCGCCTTCCTGCAGACCCGCAACAGCCCCAGCGGCATGGTGCTGGACTGCATCCCCGTGATCCCGCCGGACCTGCGTCCGATGGTGCAGCTGGACGGTGGCCGCTTCGCGACCTCCGACCTGAACGACCTGTACCGCCGTGTGATCAACCGCAACAACCGTCTGAAGCGTCTGCTCGACCTCGGTGCCCCCGAGATCATCGTGAACAACGAGAAGCGGATGCTCCAGGAGGCGGTCGACGCCCTCTTCGACAACGGCCGTCGTGGTCGCCCGGTCACGGGCCCCGGCAACCGTCCGCTGAAGTCCCTCAGCGACATGCTGAAGGGTAAGCAGGGTCGATTCCGTCAGAACCTGCTCGGTAAGCGTGTCGACTACTCGGCCCGTTCCGTCATCGTCGTCGGTCCGCAGCTGAAGCTGCACCAGTGTGGTCTGCCCAAGGCCATGGCGCTGGAGCTCTTCAAGCCGTTCGTGATGAAGCGCCTGGTCGACCTGAACCACGCGCAGAACATCAAGTCGGCCAAGCGCATGGTCGAGCGCGGCCGCACCGTCGTGTACGACGTCCTCGAAGAGGTCATCGCCGAGCACCCGGTGCTGCTGAACCGTGCGCCCACGCTGCACCGCCTCGGCATCCAGGCCTTCGAGCCGCAGCTGGTCGAGGGCAAGGCCATCCAGATCCACCCGCTCGTCTGCACCGCGTTCAACGCGGACTTCGACGGTGACCAGATGGCCGTCCACCTGCCGCTCTCCGCGGAGGCGCAGGCCGAGGCCCGCATCCTGATGCTGTCCTCGAACAACATCCTCAAGCCGGCCGACGGCCGTCCGGTCACCATGCCGACCCAGGACATGGTGCTCGGTCTGTTCTTCCTCACCACCGACGAGGAAGAGCGCAAGGTCATCGGCGAGGGCCGGTCCTTCGGTTCGGTCGCCGAGGCGATCATGGCGTTCGACGCCCGTGAGCTCTCGCTCCAGGCGAAGGTCGACATCCGCTTCCCGATCGGCACCGTTCCCCCGCGCGGCTGGGTTCCCCCGGTCGCCGAGGAGGGCGAGCCGGAGTGGCAGCAGGGTGACTCGTTCCGCCTGCGCACCACCCTGGGCCGCGCGCTCTTCAACGAGCTGCTGCCCGAGGACTACCCGTTCGTCGACTACTCGGTGGGCAAGAAGCAGCTCTCCGAGATCGTCAACGACCTGGCCGAGCGCTACCCCAAGGTCATCGTGGCGGCGACGCTCGACAACCTGAAGGCGGCCGGCTTCCACTGGGCGACCCGTTCCGGCGTCACCGTGGCCATCTCCGACGTCGTCGTTCCCGAGGCGAAGAAGGAGATCGTCAAGGGCTACGAGGCGCAGGACGAGAAGGTCCAGAAGCAGTACGAGCGCGGTCTGATCACCAAGGACGAGCGCACGCAGGAGCTCATCGCGATCTGGACCAAGGCGACCAACGAGGTTGCCGAGGCGATGAACGCGAACTTCCCCAAGACGAACCCCATCTTCATGATGGTTGACTCGGGTGCCCGAGGAAACATGATGCAGATGAGGCAGATCGCCGGTATGCGTGGTCTGGTGTCGAACGCGAAGAACGAGACCATTCCGCGACCCATTAAGGCGTCGTTCCGTGAGGGTCTCTCCGTGCTGGAGTACTTCATCTCCACCCACGGTGCCCGTAAGGGTCTCGCGGACACCGCTCTGCGTACCGCCGACTCGGGTTACCTCACCCGTCGTCTGGTCGACGTCTCCCAGGACGTGATCATCCGCGAGGAGGACTGCGGCACCGACCGTGGCCTCAAGCTGGCGATCGCCGTCAAGGGCGAGGACGGCGTCCTGCGCAAGACGGACGACGTGGAGACCAGCGTCTACGCCCGCATGCTCGCCGAGGACGTCGTCGTCGACGGCAAGGTCATCGCGCCGGCCAACGTCGACCTCGGTGACGTGCTCATCGGCCAGCTCGTCGCCCACGGCGTCGAGACGGTCAAGACCCGCTCGGTCCTCACCTGCGAGTCCGCGGTCGGCACCTGTGCCTTCTGCTACGGCCGCTCGCTGGCGACCGGCAAGCTGGTGGACATCGGTGAGGCGGTCGGCATCATCGCCGCCCAGTCCATCGGTGAGCCCGGTACCCAGCTGACGATGCGTACCTTCCACACCGGTGGTGTGGCCGGTGACGACATCACCCAGGGTCTGCCCCGTGTCGTCGAGCTCTTCGAGGCCCGTACGCCCAAGGGTGTCGCCCCGATCTCGGAGGCGGCCGGCCGCGTCCGCATCGAGGAGACCGAGAAGACCAAGAAGCTCGTCGTCACTCCGGACGACGGCAGCGACGAGACGGCGTTCCCGATCTCGAAGCGTGCCCGTCTGCTGGTCAGCGAGGGTGAGCACGTCGAGGTGGGCCAGAAGCTCACCGTGGGTGCCACCAACCCGCACGACGTCCTGCGCATCCTCGGCCAGCGCGCCGTCCAGGTCCACCTGGTCGGCGAGGTCCAGAAGGTCTACAACTCGCAGGGTGTGTCGATCCACGACAAGCACATCGAGATCATCATCCGGCAGATGCTGCGCCGCGTGACGATCATCGAGTCCGGCGACGCGGAGCTGCTGCCGGGCGAGCTCGTGGAGCGCTCGCGCTTCGAGTCCGAGAACCGTCGTGTGGTCACCGAGGGCGGTCACCCCGCCTCCGGCCGTCCGCAGCTGATGGGTATCACCAAGGCCTCGCTCGCGACCGAGTCCTGGCTGTCGGCGGCGTCCTTCCAGGAGACGACCCGGGTTCTGACCGACGCGGCGATCAACGCCAAGTCGGACTCCCTGATCGGCCTCAAGGAGAACGTCATCATCGGTAAGCTCATCCCGGCCGGTACGGGCCTGTCCCGCTACCGCAACATCCGGGTGGAGCCCACCGAGGAGGCCAAGGCCGCGATGTACTCGGCCGTCGGTTACGACGACATCGACTACTCGCCCTTCGGCACCGGCTCCGGCCAGGCGGTCCCGCTGGAGGACTACGACTACGGTCCGTACAACCAGTGAGGCGGTAGCCGCTCCGGCTGTTCCGGCCGGTCCGGCTGATCCTGCTGATCGCGCACAGGGCGGTCACCCCTTCGGGGGTGGCCGCCCTGCGGCGTTTCAGCGGGCGGCGAGCTGGAGGGCCGCGAGGACCAGCCCGGCCAGGGCCGTCAGTGCGGCCACGCCGGCCATCGGCCAGCGGGCCCGCTCCAGGGCGTCGAGCCGGGCCTCGTGATCGGCCAGCTGCTTGTCGGTCTGATCACTGCGCTGCACCAGCAGCGCCAGCGACCCGTCGACCCGGGCGAAGCCGGCCTCCATCGTGCCGCGCAGCCGCTCCAGCTCCAGGGCGACGGTGGCGGGGGCGGTGCGGGAGGTTCCGGGCTCGTTCACGGGCGGCCCCGGTCGTCGCGGGCGAGCGCCACGAGCTCGGCGTCGCTGCCGGGCGGGGCCGGCCGGCCGGTGCGCAGCCAGGCGGGCAGCAGGGCCTGGACGCCGGGCACGGCCATCACCCGGGTCAGCCCGCCCGCGGCGGCCAGCGCCCCGGCGACCCAGGGCAGGGTCGCCGGGACGCCGGCCGCGTCCACGATCGCGGGCAGGACGATCGCGAGCGCGACGGCGGTCTGGAGGACGGTGCGCAGGGTGTGCTTGGCGGTGTCGGTCATGGGCGGGCCTTTCAGGAGGAGCGGGGGACCTTCAGCGCGTCCCAGGAGGTGCGGCCCGGCCAGCCGTCGGCGTCGGAGCCGGTGAAGCCGAGCTTGCGCTGCCAGGCGGCGTACGAGCGGCGGTCGGCCTCGCTCCAGCGCGGGCCGGGCCCCTCGGCGTAGGCGGAGCAGCCTTCCTCGACGAGGCGGCGGCCCATCGCGGTGACGACGGGGGAGTCGGGCGCGCCGCGGAAGAAGCCGGCGCCGGGGAAGGGCTCGTAGCCGTTGCCCGCGGCGGGGACCCGCAGCTCCTGGCCCGGGCGCAGGACGTCGGGCTGGTCGAGGTCGTTCAGGGACACGAGCCGGGCGGTGGTGGTCGCGTGGGACTCGGCGATGCCGTAGAGGGTGTCGCCGCGCCGGACGGTGTAGGCCGTCACGGCCGGTGCCGGGTCGTCCCCTTTCGCCGGCGGCTCGGCGGGGCCGCCGGGTGCGGCGCCCAGGCGGGAGGCGACGCGGCCGCGCATGTCGTCCATCTCGAAGCCCAGCGGGTCGATCTTGGTGCCGGTCCACTCCTTGTGCCCGATGACCGACGCCGAGCTCCAGCCGTGGGCCCGGCACAGTGCCGCCGAGGCGCGCTCGATGGCCTCCAGCTGGGCGGCGGGCCAGGGGTCGACGCCGTCGCCGAGGTTGACGCACTCGAAGCCGTAGAAGCGGGCGTTGCCGTCGGTGTCGTCGCTGCCCGGGCGCGGGGCGTCCACCTCGTGCACGACGGCGTCGAGCACGCGTCCGTCGCCGCTGCCGGCGTGATTGGCCCGGCCGCTGCTGATGAGGTGGACGGTGCCGTCCTTGTCGATGACGCCGTGGCAGAGCGGGCCGGGCAGCTCGTCGTCGCCTTCGTAGCAGATGTCGACGGAGTCCTTGGTGCCGCTGGTCACGGTGTGGTGGATGATCACGCCGTGAACGGGGCCCCAGGCGCCCTTGTGATTGCGGTTGTGCTCGCGCCAGTCGCCGACCTCGACGACGTCGAGGCCCTCGGCGCGGAGGGCGGCGAGCAGCTGGTCGGCGGTGAGGGGGTTTGCCATGGGTTCGCTCCAGGGTGGGTGGGTGCAGGCGAAAGCCCCGGGCCGCCGCCGCTGGGGGAGCGGTGGCGGCCCGGGGCTCGGGGTGGGTGGTCCTGCGGGGAGGGGTCAGGCGACGGCGGCCCAGATGGCGTTCGCGTCCTCGATGATCGTCGAGCTGGAGGGCTTGAACGAGGCGGGCAGCGAGGTCTGGCCCGTGGTGGCCAGGCGTCCGTAGCGGGTGAAGGCGCCGGGCATCCGGGCCGAGCTGGAGGGCTGCTTGCCCGCGTTCGCGCCGGCGGCGAAGCCGGGCCCGTCGTTCCGCTTGTCGTCCGAGGGGCCGTTGATCAGCAGTGCGATCCAGTAGGTGCCGGGCGCCGCGTCATAGGCCGTGGTCAGCGGGCAGACGACCGTGGTGCCGAAGGTCGCCCTGATGTGGTTGGTCAGCGGGGCGGTGTCGCCGACGCGGTTGCCGGCGGAGGTGTAGAGACCCGCGTAGGAGGCGGTGCTCAGCGAGGTGCCGTTGAAGCCCAGGACGTAGAAGACCAGGTTGCTGATCTTCGTGGCCACCGGGAGATTGATGCCGATGAGGTAGATGGTGCCCGGGACGCAGAACTGGGCGGCGTCGTACGCGGCCGCCGCGGGGTCGAACGTCCAGGCGCCGAAGCCCAGGTCGCGCGGGCCCCAGGTGCCGGGGGCGGCCAGGGAGTCGACGTATCCCTTCGTCGCCAGGTGGCCCGCGGCGGTGGGCTGCGCCGTGGAGGCGGGGGCGGTCGTGAACGTCTTGGCGCCGTCCACGCTCTGATCGCCCGCCAGCAGAAGGGCCGTCCCCGCCGGAACGGCGCCGAGGGCGGCGGCGTCGAGCACGACCTGGCCGGTCCTGCCGTTGACGGACTTCACCGGCACGGCCGCCTGCTGGACGTAGCGCAGGTCGGCGGCCGCCTGGTCGAGGGCGCCCACGTCCGCCGCCGTCAGCACGACCGCGCCCTTCTTGGTGTTGACGCTCGAGACGGCCGAGACCGCGCCCGGCGGCAGCTGGGCGGCCGGCACCTTGCCGGAGGCGTCGAGCCCGGCCACGCCGTTCGCCGCGCCGACGGACGCGGCCGGTACGGCCCTGACGTCGTCGGCGGTCAGCGTGATGTCCGCGACGCTCCGGCCGTTGACCGACCGGACGAGGCCCGGCGCGCCGGGCGTGCCCGCGGGGCCGGGAGCGCCGGCCGGGCCCGGCGGGCCCGCCACGGCGACGTAGTGCGGGGCCTCGGGGTCGACCGGGGCGATGTCGGCGAGGTCGACGGTGGGCTGGGCGGCCGGCACCGCGATCTCGTAGGTGCGGTTCACCGGAATGCCGGAGAGCCGCTCGGTGACGTTGTACGTCCACTTGGCCGGGTTCATGCCCGGGGTGTCCGTGGCGGGCAGCGTGGCCTTGATGCGGCCCTCCGCGTCGAGCACGGCGACGATCGGGCCGCCCAGGATGACGTCGCTGCCGGTGTGCGTGAGCAGCGACGGGGCGCGGAAGGTGACGGTGCCGCTGAGGGCCTCGCCGGTGGGCGTGAGATAGCGACCGGTGACGGTCACCGTGGGAATGCCGTTGGGCAGCACGTGGGATGCCTCCTTGGGGTGGGACGTCGCGAAGGGGTCAGGACTTGACGCCGTAGAGGGCGCGGGGGGAGCAGCGGACGGTGCTGCCGGGCCGGGCGGCGCGGGCCTGCACCTCGAAGGTGACCTCGGCGTCGAAGCCGGCCTTGACGGGCGCGGTGAACGCGAGGTCGCCCGAGCCGCTCGGGCCGACCGGGACCTTGTCGACGCGCAGCCGGACCTCTCCGTCCCCGCCGGCGGCGATCCGGCAGTGCAGGTACGGGTGCTGGACGATCGCGTACCCGGTGTAGAGCGTGGTCCACTCGGTGGAGCCGGTGGACTCCCAGTGGCTCTCGTCCGCCGGCGTGGGCAGCGGATACGGGATGTAGGGACGGGCGAGGCCCTCTCCGGCGGGGTCGTCGGAGAGGATGACGTTGCTCTTGTGGTCGAAGATCTTCAGCGACTGCTGGTCCTCGATGTCGGGCGCGTTGGTCCGTACCGCCAGTGCGACGGACCCGTCCTCGCGCCGCAGCAGGAAGCCGCTCTGCGGGCGGCCGCCGGGCCGGGTGGGGAAGACGTCGGGGCTCTGCCCGATGTAGAGGAGCTCGGCTCCCTTCTCGTCCTCGCTGTTGCGCACGGACAGCTGTCCGCCGTCGGTGATGACGACGTTGCCGCCCTTGACCCGGTCCATCGCGGGGCGGGTGTTGGCGCTGCCCATCAGGGCCCGCACCTGCCGCTCGAGGGAGCGGATGCGGTCGAGGAGGTCGGTGGGGATGGCTGCCATCTAGGCCTCCTCCAGGTAGAGCTTGGCGGTCTCGCCCTTGCCGCGCGCGGGCGGCGTGACGGTCAGGCCGACGACGCGGTAGCGGACGTCCGGGCCCTCGCGGTGCCAGCCGTCGCGGATGCGCAGCAGCACGGTGGCGCCGATGAGGGCGGGCGTGATGCGGCCGTCCACCCGGATGGTGACCTCGGGGATCACCTGGGGGCTGCGCGCCCGCTGCAGCTCGGCGGCGGCCGAGCCGTCGAGGAGCCGCTTGTCCGAGATGCCGCTGAGGTCCGACGAGCCCTCCAGCCGGGGCCAGCCGGCCCGCAGGTCCGCCGTCGCGACCTGCACGGCGGACAGCTGCGGCCGGCTCTCGCTGGCCTGGTCGCGGTTGTCCGACTCGCCGCGGGCGACCCAGACGTTGGCCTGCACGGTCGAGTCGGCGGGCAGGCTGTAGGCGAGCACCTGGCCGGGCCGGTCGAGCACGATGTCGGCCAGGGCGCTGGTCGTGATCCTCGGGTGGCCGAGCTGGAGCCGCTTGACGCGGGCCCCGGAGGCGGGGTCGCGGTAGCAGTGGACCCGCCACTCGAATCCGTTCTCCATGGCGGCCAGCTGGTCGATGAGCTCCCGCACGCGGGCCAGGTCGCTCCAGGCGTAGGAGCGCCTGGCGGTGACGCCGGAGACCTCCTTGCCGAAGGTGATCCCGATGTCGCCGCCGGGCTGCTCCTGGGCGTGCCGGACGAGGCCGCGGACGATCTCGAACTGGTCGACGGGCGGCAGAGCCGGCTTGGCGTCCGGCGGGAAGTGCACGTCCTGGGAGAGGATGCGGTGCTCGAGGTACGAATCGAAGGTGCCGGCCTGGATCTGCACGCTCAGCCGGCCCCGCTCGTCGCCGGCGGGCGTGCTGGTCCACAGGATGCCGCCCCACCAGATGTCGGAGCCGCGCTCCAGCCAGACCGCGGTGCGGCCGGGCCGGAGCGCGGCACGGGCCCGCCGGGCGAGGGCCTCGTCGGGCAGCGGGACGGTGGCGCGCAGCTGCCCCGGCTTGCCGATGAAGTCGTCGAACTCGACGTCGGTGAGCGGGAGGGCGTCGATGACGCGGTCGGTGAGCAGGTCGCAGAACAGGGCGCGGTAGGTGACGTCGGTCATCGGCGTCAGGGCCCTCATGCGGTGACCTCGTAGGTGCCCCACACCTCGTACCAGTTGGAGACGCTCGCGGGGGCGGGGCCGCCGGGCCTGCCGACGGCGGGCACGCTGCCCAGCGGCGGCATCGGGTCGTCGGCGTCGACCCAGGCGGTGGTGGGCGCTCCCGAGGCCTTGGTGCTGGTCCAGTTGCGTGCCGAGCCGCCGAGGGTGGGGCTGATCTCGCAGGCGCCGTGGAAGTAGCCGCCGTTCTCGTCGCCGAGCCGGGCCCGGAAGCCGCCCGTGCTGCTCCTGGCCGGCTTGACGGGCAGGGTGAGGTACCAGTTGCCGTTGGTGCCCGGGCCGCCCCAGCTGTCGAAGAGGCCGATCTTCAAGAAGGCGCGGAAGTGCACGACCGGGCCCGTCTTGATGTACCGGCCCTCGACGGACCCGCCCCGCAGGACCGGGTCGGGCGCGCCGTCGGTGGCCGAGCCCCACTTGGGGGTGTAGTCCTGCCACACCGGCTGCTCCGGGTACGGCTTCCAGTCCTTGCCGTTCCAGCGCTCCAGGCCGCTGCCCGTGTCGCGGTACTGGCCCGGGTACGCGCCGTTGAAGGCCGCGCCCCTGGCGAGCGGGACGATGCCGCCGACCGCCACCGTCGCCCGTCGCCGGTCCACGACGGCGGACTTCCAGTCGAGCCCGCCGGTGCCGGCGGAGGCGCCCGCGGGGACGGTGACCTGGGCCAGGGCCAGGGCGCCGGGGGGCACCGGCGGCGGCGTGGGGGAGGCGGCCGGGCGGCCGGGCACGATCTCGATCGTGGCGGCGGTCTGCCCGGAGGCGTCCTGGTCGTTGTCGTACACGCGCAGGACGACCAGGTCCACGCGCGGATTGCCCGGGTCGCCGTCGGCGAAGGTGATGCTGGTGACCTCCGGTACGTAGACCGGGTAGGCGCCCGCCGCCTCGCTGCCCTGGACGACGGCGCGGCCCGGGGCGACCTTGGCGCTCAGGCCGGCGGTGTCCCCGTAGACGCGCAGGCCGGAGATCGTCGTGGTGCCGTTCGCCGAGCCCGGCAGCACGCCGTCCAGCGAGGTCATGGCGCCGCCGGGGGTCATGGCGCCGAGCGGGGCGAGGCGGGTGTCGATGCGGGACTGGCCACCGGCTGCGTCGGTGGTGTTGAGCAGCCAAGCACTGCGGATGTTCATGCCGTTCTCCATGAGGTGTGCGGGTGGGGGTGGGCGGCGGGGGTCGCGCGGGGGCCGGTCACCAGTTGGCGTCGCGCCAGGTGACGGAGACCGACGCCTCGGCGTTGACCGCGTCGGGATCGCAGCGGAAGGCCAGCGACGACTCCCCGGGCTCCAGCTGGAAGAGCTGCTCGGGCGACGACTGGGCGGTGGCGGTGTGGATGCGGGACGCGGTGCCGTTGAGGATGACCGTGCCCGTGCCGGTGTCGACGGTCAGCACGTCCTGGGGGCCGAGCGCGATGTCGTACTCCAGGCGCAGGTCGTCGCCGAGCCGGGTCAGCGACGGCCGCCGGACCGGGCCGTGGAACTCGATCACCGGGGTGGCCGGGGCGTCACCGGCGTTGACCGCGGTGAGCACGCCGTTGGCGGACGAACCTCCCCAGGCCAGCGGCCACTTCAGGCCGCCGCTCCAGTCCAGGCCGGCCTCCCGGCGCGGCAGCCCGGTCGTCGCGGTCCGCTCCTCGACGGAGAAGCGGCGCGGGTCGGCGCACACCCACTGCACGGTGGCCTTGGCCGTGCCGTGCGTGACGAACATGCGGTCGTGCGGGATGGAGCGCTGGTTGACCCGGGCCCGCACGGCCAGGGTCTCGCCGTGCAGCCGTACGGCCAGCCACTGCTCGCCGGAGTGCACGGCGGTGGCCGCGCGGAACCGCCGCGCCACGGCGGCAGCCTGTTCCGGCCGCTCCGGCAGCAGCCAGACCGGCGCGGTGACCGTACGGGCCTGGGACCACTGGGCCCCGGGCCAGGCGCCGTGCTGGTCGGGGCGCAGGACGTCGCCGCTGTCGAGGGCGGGCAGGTCGGCCCAGCCGGTGAGACCGCTGTCCGCGATCCCGTACTCCGTGCCGGGCCCGAAAAGAAGCCCGGCCCACTGGATCTGCCCGTCGAGGGTGATCAGTGAGCCGGGGGGTTCGGTGCCGGTGTTCATCTGTGTCGGGTCCGGTGCCATGGGCGGGTGGCCCTCACCTTCTTGTCTGTCTTGTCTGTGCGCTTGTCTGGGCGAGGAACAGCAGGTCCTCGGCGATGCCGTGGGAGCCGCGGCCCTCGGGCTCGTAGTAGTGCTCGACGCGCGGCCCACGACCCCACGGCCCCGCGCCGCGGGCCGCCTCGGCGGTGCGGGCGAGGAGCGCGTCGAGCCGGGACAGCGGCAGGACGACCTCGGTCTCGCCGGCCTCGGCGAGGATCACGGGGACGCCGCCGTCGCGAGGGGTGACGATGCCGCCCAGGGCGAGCATGGGGACCTTGGAAATGTTGACGCCGGGGAGGACGTTGACGGCGGAGATGACCAGATTGCCGATGGCGATCAGGCAGTTGACCGGGAACTTGAGGACGGCCGCGACGACATCGACGATGTTTCTCAGGGTGCCGCCCGAGCCACCGAGGAAGCGGTCCATCGCATCGCGGAAGTGCTGGAAACCCCGGGGCAGATCGTCGCGCAGGAACCCCACCGGGTCGCTGACGATGCGCCTCATCCCCTCGAAGACGGTCGCGGCGGCCGCCAGACCGGTGATCACCGGCATCACCCCCGTGAACGCGGGGCCCATGATCGTCTCGAAGCCCGAGAAGCACTTCTCCATGAACGCCTTGCCGGCGTCGGACTCCATCGCGAAGTCGATGAGCTGGGTGGCCACCGGCATGATCACCGTGGCCAGGAGGACGAGGGGATTGCCCTTCATCACCAGGTTGACCGCCTCCCAGACCTGGGTGACGATGCCGAGCTTGCCGCCGAGGACGCCGGACAGGCGGCCCGCGGTACCCGCCAGCTTCGACTGTGCGCGGACGGTGCGCGCGGTGGCAT
Source organism: Streptomyces griseocarneus (assembly GCF_014655595.1). GTDB lineage: Bacteria > Actinomycetota > Actinomycetes > Streptomycetales > Streptomycetaceae > Streptomyces > Streptomyces griseocarneus. Next base: position 131,680 of record NZ_BNBL01000012.1, read on the forward strand.
CGGACTCCCGGTGGGTGTCCTTCACCAGGCGGGCGGCCTGCCGGTGCGCCGTACGCCCCTTGGCCACACCGACGGTCGCGGTGCCCGCGGTTCTTCCGAGCCTGTCGATGGCCCGCCCGGTGGCGGTCGCGTCGGTGCCGAACCGCTTGACGGACGCGCCGGCCGGACCGCCGCCCCGGGCGAGCCGGTCGAGGGTGCGCGCGGCGGCCGTGACGGCCCTCGCGTTCGCCCGGACGGCCTGGGTGCCCTGCCGGAGCAGTGAACCGAAGGTGGCGAAGGAACCGGCTGTGTTGGCGAGCGGGTCGGCGAACGCCGCTGTTGCGGCCATGCGTTACCTCCTCGCCCTCACCCGCGGGCCTTGGCGAGGAACATCAGCGCCATGGCGGTCTGCTGGGGGTCGCTCGCCTGGGTGGCGTAGTAGTTCTCGATGTGCAGCGCCTCGCCGCCCGGGCCGGGGCGGGCACGGCCGGTCCTCGCCTCGGTGGCCGTGCGCGAGAGCAGCCGGTCCAGCCGCGAGAGCGGCATGACGGCCTCGGACTCGCCGGCCTCCGCGACCACCGCGGGCACGCCACCGCTGCGCGGGGCGACGATGCCGCCCTCGGCGAGCATGGGAACGTGGCTCATGTGGGGGAGCCGGTAGTCCTTGCCACCGATGCCGGGGACCCAGCCGGGGATCGGGATGTGAATGAGGTTGAGGACGTCGATGGCCTTGTTGATCAGCCAGATGATGCCGTTGACCGGCGCCTTGGCGTAGTCCAGGATCGGCCGGAAGATCATCTTGGCCGACTCCGGCAGCGAGTCCCAGGCCCGGTGAAGACCGTCCCTGACGGTCCTGAAGGCGCCGACCACATCGCCGGCGAAGAACAGCACCACGCCGCCGACCACGGCCAGGATGCCCTTGAAGACCCCCGAGATGATCTTCCCGGTGAGCTGGATGAGCGGCCCGATGAACTTCATCGCGACGTCGACGGACTTGCTGATGACGTCGAAGGCGGTCTTCATGATGCGCTGCATCGCCTTCGACTTGGACGCCATGGCGACGACCTTCTCGATGAGCGGTGCGAAGAGCTCGACCAGCATCCCGAGGACGTTGCCCCGCATGGACTTGTTGAGGCCCTTGACCTCGCCGGAGGCCTTCTTGGCACCACCCCCGAACCTGCCCATCTCCCGGTTGCCGGTGCCGGCGGCCTTGCCGAGCCTGCCGACCGACTTCTCGGCCTGGTCCGAGCTGGTCCTGAGGCCCTTGACCTCGCGGGCGGCCTGCTGGGCGGTGCCCCTGATCCTGCCGATGCCGGTACTGGCGGTGCCGGCCTGTCTGCCGAGGGCGCCGGCGGCCCGGCCGGCTCCCTCGGCGTTGGTCTTGAAGCCCCGAAGGGGCGCGGAGGTCCGGCCCAGGGCTTGAACTAGAGACATGTCCTATCCAATTCGCTGGCTGCGCAGCACTACAACTGGCGTTCCAATTCTTTGAGTGCGCGCTTGAAGCTGTCGATGTTCTTGGTGCTTCCTCCCGCCTGGACATCCAGGTGCTGCATGGCCCGCAGGAATTCCTTGGCCACTTTTCGGGTCTGCTCGGAGCTCTGCTTGGCCAGCTTGGCGCTCTCTCTCGCCTCGCGGGAGCCGGTCGCCGCGAGCTCGGTATTCCTTCGCGCCGAGCTCGCCAGATTCCTTGCCGTGTCGGCGTCGTGCTTGGCCCTCGAGGCATCCGTGACCGACTGCTGGGCATTCCGGTGAGCCGTCTCGGCGTTCCGCTTCGCGTCCCTGGCATCTCGGCCTGCCGCGAGCGCACTGTCCTTGATGGCCTGGAGTTCGGCCTTCGCCGCCTCTTCTTTTTGTCGCTCTTTTTGCTTGCCCTGTTCGGCCTTCTCCCGGTTCTTCTTCCCGTGGATCACGTTCTGCAGGCTCAGCTTTTTGGCCCACTGGACTTCCTTGCCGGCGAAGGTGAGGCCTTTTTCGTCCCACTTCCACAGGGATTGGTCGAACTTGAAGATCTGGGCACCGAATGCAGCCCCGCTGAAGTCCCCCTTGGCGCCCTGTAGCGTCGCGTCCTTCAGGATTTCGGTTTTGAGTTTCGGGAGCTCGATGGCCAGCTCGGCCCGTGCGGCATCCTTGGCTGCCTGTGTCGTCAGGGAAAGATCTTCGGCTGGTCTGGGGTCCGGCATTATTCCTTCCTCCGGTCTGTGACGAAGTCAGAGGACGAGCATCGCCAATAGCACGAATATCGGCACTGCGGTTACGGCGAAGGCGCTCATCCATAGTGTGCGCAGTTCGCCGGCGAGATGTGCGGTGACTGCGGAACGTGACGGCTTTGCCGGGTCGTAGACGATGTCGGTTCTTGCGGACATCTCGAACGGGAGGGTTTGTTCCTTCCCTGACGAGACGGTGAAGGTCCGGCCGTCCGGAGTTGCGTACTCGAATACTGCGCCGACCGAATCCTCTCCCCACTCGTGATGGGTGCAACGCCCTTCGGTGATGACTCCACTTTTCCGCAGGCGGGAAAGAACGAAAACCCCGTGCCACAGCTTCGCTGCGAGGGCAAGGAAAAGCCCGGCTATGCAGAGATAGATGATACCGCCCATTGTCCGTCCTCGGTGTAGACTGCAAAGGTTTCAGTCCAGCACATCTGGATCACGCCGTCAATGAGTTCGGTGGGCCCCGGAGAAGTGCGTGTGGTGGAGGGGTCAGGCGAAGAAGCGGGCGAGCTGGTCGGCCGTCGGCGATGCGTCGTCATTTGTTTTCCGGTCCGCGAGGAAAACATCGGAGAAATCTTCGGATGATTCCTCGGATGCCTCCGGGGCTCCCGGTCGCGGCACCGGTTCCGGGTACTCCAGCTGCTCGGAGTCCTCATTGCTGTGCAGCATCGTCGTCATCCAGTTGGCGACGGCCAGGTGGTCGGTGACCGCCGCCAGGAGATGGGTGGACGCGTCCCATTCCATGGCCTCTCCGTAGAGGTCACGGTTCACGGCGCTGTCGCGTGGCATGTGCTCGACCAGCACCGAGAGGCGTCGCGACGACAGTTCCCCCCGGTGCCAGTCCAGCAGGTCCACGCCGTAGTGCCGCAGCAGATCGGCTTCCAGAGCCTCGGCGTGTTCTTCCACGAACGCGTCGAGGCTCAGTCTTCCCCCAGGCCGAGCCCGGTCTCCTTGCCGTAGGCCTCGAGGATCGCGGCGATGTCCTGCATCGTCACCTCGTGGCCGAGGAAGCGCTCGAACTGCTTCTCGCCCAGCAGCAGGCCCAGCAGGCCGTCGACGTCGTTGTCGTCGAGCTCGCGCAGGGCGCGGGCCGTGCGGTGGCCGATCTCGGTGGGGAGTTCGAAGGCGTCGCCGTCGAGCCGGAAGGTCCAGGTCCTGCCGAGGGCCTCCAGGCGCTGGGCGCGGGCCGCGTTGACGTCGAATCCGGGCATGGTGCTGCTCCTTGAGCGAAGTGGAGAAGTGCGGAAGAGGGGGGAGGGTGCCNNNTCGCCGCGGCCGCGGCGACGGCACCTCGAGGACCGGGCCGGTCCTTACTTGGCCGGGGCGGGGGCCGACGCGGCGTAGGCCGCGTCCTTCATCAGCCACGTGGCCAGCGGGTCGTCCTGCTTCTGCGGCGCCAGGGCGGTGAACGTGACGCCCAGCTTGATGGCGCCCTTGCGGTTGAGGTCCATGTCGTCCTGAACGGTGACCAGGCCGCGCGGGATGATGATGCGGTACTTGATGTCCGCGCCGTCGCTGAACTCCACGCCCAGGGCGCGCTCGTCCTCGCCCTGGTCGGTCTTGATGTCGTACTTGTAGACGCTGGTCTTCGGGTCGCTCTCGGCGACCGTGCCGCCGCCGAAGAAGAACGGCAGGGTGTCCTCGTTGAGCTGCAGCATGCCGAACTTCACGGTGAGCTCGCGCTCGGTGTAGATCGTGCGCGCCGGGGTCAGCGACTGCCAGGTGTCGACGTTGGCGGTCTTGCCCTTGCGGCCGAACTTCACGCCGTCGGTGCTGGTGTAGCCCAGGTCGCGCCAGCCGGCGCCCCACTCGGCGGTGCTGAGGTCGGTCGGGGCACTGGTGCCGGGCTTCGCGATGAGGATGCGGCCGGTGCCGGCGACGCGGATCTCGCTCGGGTTCATACCGGGCATGTGGTTCTCCTTGAAGAGAGTGATGAAGACAGGGATGAAAAGCGGGTCGTGGTGCATGACGAAGGCCCCGCCGGGAGCCGGCGGGGCCTTCGTCATGCGTACGGTGCGGGGTGCCGCGGTCCGGCTCTACGCCGGGCGGAGCGAGAGGCGCACCGTGGTGAGGTAGCGGTTGCCGGCGGGCCGGTTGTAGTCCGGCAGCCAGCGCACGGCCTCGGTCTCGACGACGTCGGTGACGACCGCGGTGCCGTAGCGGCTGCCGCGGAGCTGGAGGAGTGCGGCGCGGACGGCGAGCGACACGGTGTGTGCCGTCCTCTTGTCCGGTCCGTAGACCTCCAACTCGACGAGGGGCTGGTCGAGATGGAGATCGTCGACCCAGGCGCCGCCGGTCCGGGAGACCAGCACCACCTTCTGCGTACCGTCGAAGTCGTTCGGCGGACGGTTGTCGACGACCACACCGGCCAGCTCCGGCCGGTACTTGAGGTTGTCGACGATGAGGCGTTCCACGTCGGGGAACGAGAGCAGGGCTTCGTTCACGAGCGCTCCTTGGCGTGCGGTGCCGCGTGCGCGGCGTGCGGAAGAGGAAGGGTGGGCCGCCGTTCGGCCCGTACGCGTCGGACCGCTCAACGCGAAGCGGCGGAGGCCGCGCCCTTGTCGTGGGCACAGCTCCGCCGCTGCATCTATTGTGAACGAGAACGCGCGAGCGCGCAACAAGAAGTTTCGAGCTCGCAATCAGGGTCGGTGGGCAGGGTCCCTGAGTGGACGTCAGCAGTCGCCCCGGAGCCGCTCCCTGACCTCTTTCTCCGTCCCTCACGCCACATGGGTAAAGGGTTCTAGGATTAAGTACCGGTCATCCGGTTTTCACTGCGGAGAGTTCGGACTGATGAGACGGAGTGTCAGAGTGGCGGGATAGATTAAGGGGCGATCGCGCACACTCCCGGGTATCTCACGACAGATGCGCTGGAGGTGTCACGGAGGGGCCAAATGAGTCGGCGAACAGCACCTGGGGGTGGCATGAGCGAGCAGGTCGTGATGTGCGGGGGACCCGCGCGATGAGTGTGCACAGCGAGCGGATCACGGAGGTCGTGGCGGCCACCGTCGAGGTCGCCGCCGAGTCCGGGCAGGCCGGGATGTTCACCGACGAGGTCGCCCAGGCGCTCACGTCCGTCGTGGGAAAGCTCGCCGCCAAGGCCTTCGACGCCGCCGAGGTCCGGGGATTCGTCAGCGGCTGGCAGGAGGCCGTCGGGGCCGTCGAGGACGGGAAGCAGCGGACCGCGGCCGGCGCCCAGGTGTACCGCATGCCGTCATGGAGCGCCGCCGACTCCGGCGGACCGTCCAAGGCCTAGCCGGCCCAACGCCTAGCCGGCCCAACGCCTAGCCGGCCCAACGCCTAGCCGGCCCAACGCCTAGCCGGCCCAACGTCCAGTCGGCCCAACGCCCCGTCGGTGCGCGCCCGGCCGGTGCGCGCGGAAGTGCCCCGGGGCCTGTGGGCCCCGGGGCACTGATACGTCTCGTATATATAGGGGACTCCTACGGGCCCGCCGGTGGCCGGCCCCGCTCGTGCGCCCGCCTCGTCGCGCGCTCCGCCGCGAAGACGTCCTCCAGGCGGAAGAGGTGGCCGCGGCCGCGCCGGCCGGCCGGGGCCAGGTGCCCCAGCTGGACCCACTTGCGGATCGTGTCGGGCACGACCGCCGTCTCCTGGGCCGCGATCGCCGTCGTCACCAGGGTCGTCACGGCGTGCTCCCCTCGAGGATCCCGTCAAGGCTCCCCTCGAGGTTCCCCTCGAAGCCTTCGCCGAGGCTCTCCCCGAGCCGGTCCCAGTCCGCCCGGACCCACTCATGGCGGTACCGGTCGTCCGTACGGCAGCCGCAGGCCGGGTCCTGGCAGCGGCAGCCGGGGTTGACGCACAGGATCGTCTCGCGCCGGGGGAAGACGCGCAGCGATACGGAGTCGCAGTGGACGCAGCGGCCCCGCACCCGGACCGGGGTCTCCGCGTCGCCGAGGGCGAGGGAGCAGCGGTGGGCCATCCGGCGGGTCTCGCCGCGCACGTGGTCGGCGAGGGCGGGGTCCGGGTGGGCGGCGACGCGGTCCAGCAGGGAGATCAGCCGGAGCAGGCGCTCGGGGACGGTGCCGCGCCGCGGGCGCGGCAGGCCCAGCTTCTCGGCGACGGCCTCCTCCAGCTCCACCACGCCGTCGGTGACGTCGCGGATGGTGTCGGAGACGAAGAGCCGGATGGGCGCGGAGGGGCCGGCCGGGGGCCGGGCGCCGGTGGGGGAGGGGCGGGCGGTGCGGCTGGGGGCGAGCTCGCGGCCCAGCTCCGGGAACTGACGGAGCAGGACCCTCAGCCAGACGCCGGGGCTGTCCTTCGCGGTCATGACGGCTCCTCCAGGTGATCCGGGCGATGCGGGTGGTCCATGTGGTCCAAGCGATCCGAGTGGTCGGCCGGACGGTCGGCGGCGAGCGCTTCGGGGACGGGCACTTCTCTGCCGTTGCGCCACAGGCGTCCTCCGCTCACCCCGTCGAACCAGCTCTCCCGGGGCGCGACGGCCTCCAGGCAGTAGCGGCGTACGGGGCAGACGGCGCAGGCCCGCAGGGCGGGGAGCGCGGCCTGGGGGCGGCGGGCGAAGACGGCGCCGTCCGGCAGGCCGGCGCAGGCGGCGTGGGTGCGCCAGTCGGCGGGGCGGCGGGCGGGGCCGGGGTGCGGGTAGCCGGAGACGGGTGCGCGGAGCGCGGATGCGGGCATGGCGGGTCGGTCCCCCTCGGGCGCGGGTGGTGCGTGGGTGCGGGTGGTGCCGGGCGGTGTGCGGGTGCGTACGGCGGGCGTCCGGGATGCGGGTGCGTGCGGGCGTGCGGAGACGAACGGACCGGCCGGTTTGTTGCGACTACGCAATGAACCGTACCCAGCTTGCGTGCGAGAGCGCAACAAAGGTCACGGGAGTGCCCTTCCGTATCTCCCGTCGTGGCGGCAACCCGGCAGTTGAACGACCGGTCCCCGGCCCTTTGGCGTGAATTTCCCCCTCCGAGGTAGCCAGTTGCGCGCGCGCACTCCATCCTGGTCATTGCGTGCGCGATCGGACGGTAGGGTTCTGGGTGCGGAGGGAGCGTGTTATGGGCGAAAAGGGCTCGGACATGGAGCGGTTCGCGGGCTGGGTCGAGCATCTGATGCGGGAGCGCGGATACGACATCGACAGCCCGCGGGGCGGTGGCAGGTCACGGCTGGCGGAGGACGCCGGGGTGCACCGCGCGGCGGTGACCCGGTTGCTGCAGCGCCAGAGCCTGCCGGACCTGGAGACCATGCGTGCCCTGGCACGGGTCCTGGGCGTCGGGCTGCGCGACATGCTGATCGAGTCCGGCAAGGTCTCGGCGGAGGACCTCCCGCTGCCGGGCGGGACGCCGGCCGGCGCGGGCGAGCGGGCCGGCGGGCGCGTGACGCCGCCGGAGGCCGCCGAGCTGCTGGGCATCCCGGACAGTCACCGCCGGCAGTTCGTGGAGATGACGGAGATGATCCTCGCGGTCAGCGGGGCCCGTCCGGGGGACGCGCGGCCCGCCCCGAGGGGCGTGTCGGCCGGCCGCTGAATGTGGTCGCCGTCACCCGTTCGGCGACCCACGGCGCGCCCCGCGAGGCCCCTTTGATCTGCGACGTGCGCAGGCCGCGGGGGTGTCCTCCGTGTGTGCATTTGTTTTGACCCCAGCCCATGCGGTAGGTACGCTCTGACCTTGTGCCTGGGGTGTCCCTGGGCTCTCGTGCGTGCCTTCAAACCGTGCGAGAGGCCCGGAACCGGGCGGTCCTGAACCGTTCGGAGACACCGAAATCTGCATCGGTCCACCATTCGGTGGAGTCTGCAGCCTTCGACACACCCGACCGCGTGGGTCGGTGGTTCCAGGTTAGTTTTATCGTGATCGGCACACAGAAACCGGAGAAACGGTGCCTACGATCCAGCAGCTGGTCCGGAAGGGCCGGCAGGACAAGGTCGAGAAGAACAAGACGCCCGCACTCGAGGGTTCGCCCCAGCGCCGCGGCGTCTGCACGCGTGTTTTCACGACCACCCCGAAGAAGCCGAACTCGGCGCTCCGTAAGGTCGCGCGTGTGCGTCTGACCTCCGGCATCGAGGTCACCGCTTACATTCCGGGTGAGGGCCACAACCTGCAGGAGCACTCCATCGTGCTCGTGCGCGGTGGCCGTGTGAAGGACCTGCCGGGTGTTCGCTACAAGATCATCCGCGGTTCCCTCGACACGCAGGGCGTCAAGAACCGTAAGCAGGCTCGCAGCCGCTACGGCGCCAAGAAGGAGAAGTAAGAATGCCTCGTAAGGGCCCCGCCCCGAAGCGCCCGGTCATCATCGACCCGGTTTACGGCTCCCCCCTGGTGACGTCGCTCATCAACAAGATCCTCCTGCACGGCAAGCGCTCCACCGCCGAGCGCATCGTGTACGGCGCCATGGAGGGTCTGCGCGAGAAGACCGGCAACGACCCGGTCATCACCCTCAAGCGCGCTCTCGAGAACGTGAAGCCGGCTCTCGAGGTCAAGTCCCGCCGCGTCGGTGGCGCCACCTACCAGGTGCCGGTCGAGGTCCGTCCGGGCCGCGCCTCCACCCTGGCGCTGCGCTGGCTGGTCGGTTACTCCCGCGCCCGTCGCGAGAAGACCATGACCGAGCGCCTCATGAACGAGCTGCTGGACGCCTCGAACGGTCTCGGCGCCTCGGTCAAGAAGCGTGAGGACACGCACAAGATGGCCGAGTCCAACAAGGCCTTCGCGCACTACCGCTGGTAGTCGCTACCCCCATCGAGAACCGAGAGAAGACTGAGCCATATGGCCACCACTTCGCTTGACCTGGCCAAGGTCCGCAACATCGGGATCATGGCCCACATCGACGCGGGCAAGACGACCACCACCGAGCGGATCCTGTTCTACACCGGCGTTTCGTACAAGATCGGTGAAGTCCACGACGGCGCTGCCACGATGGACTGGATGGAGCAGGAGCAGGAGCGCGGCATCACGATCACGTCTGCCGCGACGACCTGCCACTGGCCGCTTGAGGGCGTCGACCACACCATCAACATCATCGACACCCCGGGCCACGTCGACTTCACCGTCGAGGTGGAGCGTTCGCTGCGCGTGCTCGACGGTGCCGTGACGGTGTTCGACGGCGTCGCCGGTGTCGAGCCGCAGTCCGAGACGGTCTGGCGTCAGGCCGACCGTTACGGCGTGCCGCGCATCTGCTTCGTGAACAAGCTGGACCGTACCGGTGCCGAGTTCCACCGCTGTGTCGACATGATCGTCGACCGCCTGGGCGCGGTTCCGCTGGTCATGCAGCTGCCGATCGGCACCGAGGCCGACTTCAAGGGCGTGGTCGACCTCGTCCAGATGAAGGCGCTGGTCTGGTCCGCCGAGGCCGCCAAGGGCGAGATGTACGACGTCGTCGACATCCCGGACACCCACATCGAGGCTGCCGAGGAATGGCGCGGCAAGCTCCTCGAGGGCGTTGCCGAGAACGACGAAGAGATGATGGAGCTCTTCCTGGAGGGCCAGGAGCCCACCCAGGAGCAGCTGATGGCGGCCATCCGCCGCATCACTCTCGCCTCCAAGGGTGGCGGCGACGTCACCGTCACCCCGGTGTTCTGTGGCACCGCGTTCAAGAACAAGGGCGTTCAGCCCCTGCTCGACGCGGTCGTGCGCTACCTGCCGTCGCCGCTGGACATCGAGGCCGTCGAGGGCCACGCGGTCAACGACGCCGACGAGGTCGTCAAGCGCAAGCCGTCCGACGACGAGCCGTTCGCTGGTCTTGCCTTCAAGATCATGAGCGACCCGCACCTCGGCAAGCTCACCTTCGTCCGGGTTTACTCGGGCCGCATGGAGGCCGGCACTCAGGTGCAGAACTCCGTGAAGGGCAAGAAGGAGCGCATCGGCAAGATCTACCGGATGCACGCGAACAAGCGTGAGGAGATCGACTCGGTGGGTGCCGGCGACATCGTCGCCGTCATGGGTCTGAAGCAGACCACCACCGGTGAGACCCTCTGCGACGCCGCGAAGCCGGTCATCCTCGAGTCCATGGACTTCCCGGCGCCGGTGATCCAGGTCGCCATCGAGCCGAAGTCCAAGGGCGACCAGGAGAAGCTGGGTGTCGCCATCCAGCGCCTGGCCGAGGAGGACCCGTCCTTCCAGGTCCACACGGACGAGGAGACGGGCCAGACCATCATCGCGGGTATGGGCGAGCTGCACCTCGACGTGCTGGTCGACCGTATGCGCCGTGAGTTCCGCGTCGAGGCCAACGTCGGCAAGCCGCAGGTCGCGTACCGCGAGACGATCCGCAAGGCCGTCGAGCGCATCGACTACACGCACAAGAAGCAGACTGGTGGTTCCGGCCAGTTCGCGAAGGTGCAGATCGCGATCGAGCCCCTCGAGGGCGACGGTTACGAGTTCGAGAACAAGGTCACCGGTGGCCGCATCCCGCGGGAGTACATCCCGTCCGTGGACGCGGGTTGCCAGGAGGCCATGGAGTTCGGTGTTCTGGCCGGCTACCCGCTGACCGGCGTCAAGGTGACGCTGCTCGACGGTGCCTACCACGACGTCGACTCCTCCGAGCTCGCGTTCAAGATCGCCGGTTCCATGGCGTTCAAGGAAGGTGCCCGCAAGGCGTCGCCGGCTCTGCTCGAGCCGATGATGTCCGTCGAGGTCACCACCCCCGAGGACTACATGGGCGACGTCATCGGTGACATCAACTCCCGCCGTGGCCAGATCGAGGCCATGGAGGACCGTCACGGCGCCAAGCTCGTCAAGGGCCTGGTTCCGCTGTCGGAGATGTTCGGCTACGTCGGCGACCTCCGCAGCAAGACCTCGGGTCGCGCAAGCTACTCGATGCAGTTCCACTCCTACGCCGAGGTTCCGCGGAACGTCGCCGAGGAGATCATCGCGAAGGCCAAGGGCGAGTAACGAGCTCCGTCTCCATAGACGAGGCTCACGCCGTAGGCTTGACACCGACCGCTGGGGCATACCACGGCAAACCGTAAGGTTTCGCCGCGGTTGCCCCGGCGGCCGGCACCCCAGCAAAGATCCCTGGCGCCGATCGAAGTAAGGCGTACAGAACCACTCCCAGGAGGACCCCAGTGGCGAAGGCGAAGTTCGAGCGGACTAAGCCGCACGTCAACATCGGCACCATCGGTCACGTCGACCACGGTAAGACCACTCTTACCGCGGCGATCACCAAGGTGCTGCACGACGCGTACCCGGACCTGAACCCCTTCACGCCTTTCGACGAGATCGACAAGGCCCCGGAGGAGCGTCAGCGCGGTATCACCATCTCGATCGCGCACGTCGAGTACCAGACCGAGTCGCGTCACTACGCCCACGTTGACTGCCCGGGTCACGCGGACTACATCAAGAACATGATCACCGGTGCCGCCCAGATGGACGGCGCGATCCTCGTGGTCGCCGCGACCGACGGTCCGATGCCGCAGACCAAGGAGCACGTGCTCCTGGCCCGTCAGTCGGGTGTTCCGTACATCGTCGTCGCCCTGAACAAGGCCGACATGGTGGACGACGAGGAGATCCTGGAGCTCGTCGAGCTCGAGGTCCGTGAGCTCCTCAACGAGTACGAGTTCGCCGGTGACGACGCTCCGGTCGTCCGCGTCTCCGCGCTGAAGGCGCTGGAGGGCGACAAGGAGTGGGGCGAGAAGCTCCTCGGCCTGATGAAGGCCGTCGACGAGAACATCCCGCAGCCCGAGCGTGACGTCGACAAGCCGTTCCTGATGCCGATCGAGGACGTCTTCACGATCACCGGTCGTGGCACCGTCGTCACCGGTCGTATCGAGCGTGGTGTCCTGAAGGTCAACGAGACCGTCGACATCATCGGCATCAAGACCGAGAAGACCACCACCACGGTCACCGGCATCGAGATGTTCCGCAAGCTGCTCGACGAGGGCCAGGCCGGTGAGAACGTCGGTCTGCTCCTCCGTGGCATCAAGCGCGAGGACGTCGAGCGCGGCCAGTGCATCATCAAGCCGGGTTCGGTCACCCCGCACACCGAGTTCGAGGCCACGGCGTACATCCTCTCCAAGGACGAGGGCGGCCGCCACACCCCGTTCTTCAACAACTACCGTCCGCAGTTCTACTTCCGTACGACTGACGTGACCGGTGTTGTGACCCTCAAGGAGGGCACGGAGATGGTCATGCCCGGCGACAACGCCGAGATGACCGTGTCCCTGATCCAGCCCGTCGCGATGGAGGAGGGCCTGCGCTTCACCATCCGTGAGGGCGGCCGCACCGTCGGCGCCGGCCAGGTCACCAAGATCAACAAGTAAGTTCTCTCTTACTTGACGGTCTGAGAGGGCCCGCACACCTTCGGGTGTGCGGGCCCTCTCGCCTTTTCCCGGACAGGTCCGTTCAGTCCGCTCGGTCCGCTCAGTCCGCTTCCGGGACGTACGGCAGGATCTGCCGCAGCAGCCCCTTGGGGTGCCCCCGGCGCCGCCATTCCCTCGGATAGCCGATCGAGACCTCCTCGAACCGGACCCCGTCGTACCAGGTGGTGCGCGGGATGTGCAGATGGCCGTACACCACCGCCGCGGTGCTGAACCGGGTGTGCCAGTCCCTGGTCAGGACGGTGCCGCACCACTGGGTGAACTCCTGGTACGTCATGACCTCCGTGGGCTCGCGCACCAGTGGCCAGTGGTTGACGAGCACCAGCGGCAGGGACGGGTCGTGCGCCGCCAGCCGCTCCTCGGTGGCCGCCACCCGCGCCCGGCACCAGTCGTCGGCGCCCTCGTACGGCTCGGTGTGCAGCATGTACTCGTCCGTGCACACGATGCCCGCCGCGCGGGCCTGGGCCAGCGACTCCTCCTTGGTGGCGGCCGTGGGGGTGCGGAAGGTGTAGTCGTACAGCGTGAACAGCGGCGCCACCGCCACCGGCCCGCCCTCGCCCTCCCACACCGGCCAGGGGTCCTCCGGCGTCACCACGCCCATGCCCCGGCACAGCTCCACCAGCCGCTCGTAGCGGGCCGGGCCGCGCAGGGTGACCGGGTCCGTCCGCGGCGTCCACAGCTCGTGGTTCCCCGGGGTCCAGACGACCTTGGCGAAGCGGCCGGCGAGCAGCTTGAGCGTGCGCTCGACGTCCGCGAACTTCTCGGCGACGTCGCCGGCCACGATCAGCCAGTCGTCGTCGGTGGTGGGGCGCAGGGATTCGGCGATGGGCACGTTGTCGGTCATGCCGGTGTGCAGGTCGCTGACGGCCAAGAGCCGTCGGCCTGGGCTGGGCGAATTCGGCTGCTGCATGGGCCTACGGTAGGGGGTGTGATCCGACGGCCCGTCAGCAGCCGTCCTCGAAGGCCCCGGGCACCGCGGGCGGCCGCACGGCTCAGACCGCGCCGTCCCGCGCGAGCGGCCCCCGTCCGTTGAGCAGGTCCCGGCCCAGGACGCTGAGGGTGTGGTACGCCCGGCCGTTCGTACGGTGCGTGGTGATCAGCCCGGCGTCCCGCAGGACGGTGGCGTGGTGGCTGGCCGTGGCCATGGCGATGCGCACCTTGCGGGCCAGTTCGCTGGTGGTGCAGCCGCGCGCGGTGGCCTCCAGGACCTCGGCCCGGGTGCGGCCCAGCAGGGCGGCCAGCGGCGGCTCCCCGCGGGGCTCGCGCGGGCCGTGGACGCCCGCCAGCCAGCCGGGGTCGTGGACCACCGGGTAGACGAGCACGGGCGGCAGCTCCGGATCCCGCAGCACGGTGGGGGCGCGCCAGCAGAAGAAGGAGGGCACGAGCCTGAGCCCGCGCCCTTCCAGATACACGTCCTCGTTGGTGCCGGGGATGGCCACCTCCAGCACGGGCGGGTTCCAGCGCACGGCGGGGTGCAGGGTGGACAGCAGGTGCTCGCCGCCGCTGTGCAGCATGGACTGCGAGCGGGCGGCCCGGTCGGCCGAAATGTGCTCCCGCAGCTTGCCGAGGTAGGGGCGGACCGCGAGGTCGTGGAAGGCGGTGATGCCGTCGCCCAGGGCGTGCAGGGCGGCGCTCTCGCCGTCGGCGAGGGCGCGCACGAAGTGCAGGTCCTGGCGCTCGGGGGCCAGGAGCTCCAGGTCGCGGCGCAGAGTCCGGCGGGGCAGGGACAGCATGGCGTCGAGGCCGTCGCGCAGGCCGTCGGCGGATTCCGGCGGGGTGAGGAAGTCGGGGGAGTAGCCCCGGGGCGGGGCCAGGGCCAGCAGCCGGCGCATGGGGTCCGTCAGCCGGCCGCGGATCCGCTCGCGCCATTGCCCGAAGACCAGGGGGCCCTGGCCCGTCTGGACCATGTGGGCGGCCAACAGCGTTTCCCACATGATGTCGGGCTCCGCCGCCACCCTGATCCGGCCGAGGTCGACGCCCGTGAAGTGAATGCGCACGCCCTTGCCACTGCCCCTGTGGGGGGCGGCTTGAACGTGGCGGGGGCCGAGGAGGGGGACTCCTCGGCCATTCGGGTGAAACCGGCGCGTACGACGCCTCAGGCGCCGGAGCCGGGCGCCGGACGCCACACCCAGGGGGTGGCGTCCGGGCTCAGGCCCACGGCGCACGGCCGGTGGCTCGCGTCGGTGAGCAGCGCCGGGGAGCCCACGGGGACGTAGGCGGTGGGCGGGAGCAGCGGGGAGTCCCCGGACTCGGCGTCGGTGAGCTGTATCCCGCCGCTCATGGCGCGGCCGAGCACCATCATCGAGTCCGTGCGGCCGCGCCGGGGGACGGTGGCCGCGGAGAGCTCCCCGTATCCGGCGAAGGAGCGCAGGCCGCCTCCCGTGGTCCGGTCGGCGCCGGTGCCGTCCTCGGCGAGGCGGTAGGCGGCGGGCTCGGCGGCGGCCGGCGTGCGGTAGACGACGGTGAGCGCGCCGTCCGGGCCGAGGGCGGCACCCACCCGGTCGCCGCCGGGGCCCGGCAGCCCCTTGAGCGGCATGTGGCGCACCGGCTTGCCGGGGGCCTCCTGGCTCCAGTGGTGCACGGTGTCGCGGCCGACGCCGAAGACGTGGACGCGGTTCTGCCGGTCCAGGGCGGCCGTCAGCCCCTCCTGGACCTCCTGGCCGTGCAGGCTCTGCCACTTGCCCCACGTGCCGTCGGGCTCGCGGACGCGGCTGGAGAGGCCCTTGCCGGCGTTGCGGACGAAGAGGTGGACCCGGCCGTCGGGGGTGGCGACGGCGGCGGGCATGCCCACCCGGCGGCCGCGCTCGGCCTTGCGCTCGGGGTTGCCCAGGCCCGTCCAGGCCTTGAAGGAGCCGCCGGGGGTGCGCTGCTCCAGGACGACGATCTCGCGGCTGTTGGACCGGCCCTGGCCCTCCAGCCCCGAGAAGCGCAGGGCGAACAGCAGGCGCCGGCCCTTGGCGTCCTTGACGGCGGCCAGGGAGGGCGCCAGCGGCCCGCCGCCCAGGTTCTGCGGCGCGCCCCAGCGGCCGCTTCCGGGGGCGGACTCCTGCCAGCGCACGGCCTGCAGGCCGAGGACGCCGTAGGCCTCCAGGCGGCCGGAGCGGTCGCTGTCCGCGACGACGGTGGCGCCGGGGTAGCGGTAGTGGGTGGAGCGGATCCAGCCCTTGCGGTTCTTCAGCGGGCGGTCGCCGCCCTGGCCGTAGTCGCCGCAGCCGGCGGTGTTGCCGCACTCCCAGGAGGGCGAGCCGCCGTAGGCCTCGACCAGGCGGTGCTTGCCGGTGACGATCTCGGTGGGGAGGTTGTGCGGCCAGCGCTGGTTGTAGTAGCCGCGGAAGGAGTTCACCGAGAAGCGCGGCGGGTGCCCGGCCCGCCGGGTGGTCTCGCCGACCCACTGGGAGAGCGCCTTCCAGGTGAACAGCGCCGTCGGGGTGTGGTCGCGGTGGTCCGAGCACGCTCCGTAGTCGTTGTCCTTGGGGTGGGTGGCGTCGTGGACCTGGTAGTCGGGGTCGGGGTCCATGGTGTGCACGACCGTCGGCTCGAACTTCGCCATGATCCCGGCGAGCGCGTCCACCAGGGTCTTGTGGCGGTAGGTGCTGACGGTGGTGCACGGCGAGCCGGCGGCCACCATGCTCTGCATCACGGCGTACGGGCGCTCCCACAGCTGGGGCAGCCGGGTGTTGCCCGTGGAGAGCATGGCGATGTTGAGGAAGATCAGCCGGGCCGCGCGCCTGCCGTTGGTCAGCTCGTTGGTCTCGGCCCGGACACCACCCGGAAGGTCGATCACGGACTTCTTCCAGGGGGTGAACCTGTCCTTGCCGATCATCTCGGCGTAGGCCTGGCGCAGGCCCTGGTGGCGGGCGGAGGAGTAGGCGGCCTTGTCGGCCCGGGGCGGGGGCATGCCCGGGATCCAGTTCTGCCCGACGGCCTCGCCGGCGGTGACGTAGACGGAGACGACGGGGACGCCAGCGGTGACCAGGTGCTGGGCGTCGGGGTTCATGAAGAACAGGTCGTCGTCCGGGTGCGCCATGATCTGCAGCAGCAGGGGGCCCTTGGCGTTGTTGAACGACTGCGTAGCGCTGGGGTCGACGGACTCCATGGCGTCGGGGGAGGTCACCCGGGCCGAGCTCCCGCCGCTGCAGCCGGCCGCCGTCAGCGCCGTCGCGGCGGTGATGCCCGCGAGTACGGCCCGGCGCGAGACGCCCCTGCGCTGTGAGATGTTCAACTAAGTGTCTCCGTCCCGTCGTGCAGCGCGCGCAGCCCCCGGCTGCCCCAGCGTGTTAGGGGACGATGGAGGCGGGACATGGGTTGCCCAAGCCACGACAAAGCCTTCTCGTTCCTGCGCCGGACCGGTCCGGCCGTGCCCGCCGGACGGGTGACGGCCGCGGTGCCGGGCTCTTCGGGACCATAGTGTCCCGTATGTCGGCGGGGTGGTTTGACAAGTGCGCCGCTCGGGGTACGGTCTTCTGCTTCGATTGGCGCCTCTTCGGGACCGTATGGCACACTGTTCAGGTTGCTCGGTTGAGTGCCGATGCTGCGCGCCTCCCGCCGGGAGGACTGGAAGCGAGTCCCGCAGTACTCGTCGTCCCTTATGAGGGGCGGAAGTACGGGAATCTTCCGGGAAGTGTCAGCGGGGCCCCAGCCAGGCACTCGGTGGGTGTCTTTCCCCCACAACCCCCTTCATCAGGGAATTTCCTTAGGGAAATCTGCTGGAAGGGGCGCGACACGCCCGACCGCGTGGGTCGGAGGTGGAGTGGGGAAGGACCGCGTTCGGAAGCGATTCCGGGCGCAGCCGGCCGAGTCCCAGAGCGTTACGAGAGACAGGACTACTGAGTAGCCATGGCGGGACAGAAGATCCGCATCCGGCTCAAGGCCTACGACCACGAGGTCATCGACTCCTCGGCGAAGAAGATCGTCGAGACGGTGACGCGCACTGGTGCGTCGGTCGCGGGCCCGGTGCCGCTGCCCACTGAGAAGAACGTGTACTGCGTCATCAAGTCGCCGCACAAGTACAAGGACTCGCGCGAGCACTTCGAGATGCGCACGCACAAGCGCCTCATCGACATCCTCGACCCCACGCCGAAGACGGTTGACTCGCTCATGCGTCTCGACCTGCCGGCCGGCGTCGACATCGAGATCAAGCTCTGAGGTGACGCGCGAGATGGCTAAGAACATTAAGGGCGTCCTGGGCGAGAAGCTCGGCATGACCCAGGTCTGGGACGAGAACAACCGGGTCGTTCCGGTGACCGTCGTCAAGGCCGGGCCCTGTGTCGTCACCCAGGTCCGCACCAACGACAGCGACGGCTACGAGTCGGTCCAGATCGCCTTCGGCGAGATCGACCCGCGCAAGGTGAACAAGCCCCTCAAGGGTCACTTCGCCAAGGCCGACGTCACCCCGCGCCGCCACCTGGTGGAGCTGCGTACCGCTGACGCCAGCGAGTACACGCTCGGCCAGGAGATCACCGCTGCCGTGTTCGAGTCCGGCGTCAAGGTTGACGTCACGGGCAAGAGCAAGGGCAAGGGCTTCGCCGGTGTCATGAAGCGTCACAACTTCAAGGGCCTCGGCGCCGGTCACGGCACCCAGCGCAAGCACCGCTCCCCCGGTTCCATCGGTGGCTGCGCCACCCCGGGCCGCGTGTTCAAGGGCCTCCGCATGGCGGGCCGCATGGGCAACGAGCGGGTCACCACCCAGAACCTGACCGTCCACGCCGTTGACGCGGAGAAGGGCCTGCTCCTGATCAAGGGTGCGGTTCCTGGTCCGAACGGCGGCCTCGTCCTGGTCCGTACCGCGGCCAAGGGGGCCTGAGGTAACCGATGAGCACCATTGACATCCTTTCGCCGGCAGGCGACAAGGCCGGGACCGTCGAGCTCCCCTCGGAGATCTTCGACGCGAAGGTCAGCATCCCGCTGATCCACCAGGTCGTCGTCGCGCAGCTGGCCGCTGCCCGTCAGGGCACGCACAAGACCAAGACCCGTGGCGAGGTCCGCGGCGGTGGCCGCAAGCCTTACCGCCAGAAGGGCACCGGTCGCGCCCGTCAGGGTTCGACCCGCGCGCCGCAGTTCGCCGGTGGTGGCGTCGTGCACGGTCCCGTGCCGCGTGACTACTCGCAGCGCACGCCCAAGAAGATGAAGGCCGCCGCCCTGCGCGGTGCCCTCACCGACCGGGCGCGCCACAGCCGCATCCACGTCGTGTCCGGCGTGGTCGACGGCGCGGTGTCCACCAAGGCTGCCAAGGCCCTCCTCGGCAAGGTCAGCGAGCGCAAGAACGTGCTCCTGGTCGTCGAGCGTGCCGACGAGGCCGCGTGGCTGTCCGCCCGCAACCTGCCCCAGGTTCACATCCTGGAGCCGGGCCAGCTGAACACGTACGACGTGCTCGTCTCCGACGACGTGGTCTTCACCCAGGCCGCCTTCGAGTCCTTCGTGTCTGGCCCCAAGGCCGTTGAGACCGAAGGGAGCGAGGCCTGATGACTGAGGCCGTCGTCACCAGCAAGACGTTCTCGGACCCGCGCGACCTGCTGGTCAAGCCGGTTGTCTCCGAGAAGAGCTACGCGCTGCTGGACGAGAACAAGTACACGTTCATCGTCGACCCGCGCGCCAACAAGACCCAGATCAAGCAGGCCGTCGAGGCGGTCTTCTCGGTCAAGGTCACCGGGGTCAACACGATCAACCGTCAGGGTAAGCGCAAGCGCACCAAGACCGGTTTCGGCAAGCGCGCCAACACCAAGCGCGCCATCGTGACCCTCGCCGAGGGCGACCGTATCGACATCTTCGGCGGTCCGACCGCCTAACGGCGGTCTGGATCGTCCGAAATCGGACGAGGACTGAGAAATGGGTATCCGCAAGTACAAGCCGACGACCCCGGGCCGTCGTGGCTCCAGCGTCGCCGACTTCGTCGAGATCACGCGGTCCACGCCGGAGAAGTCGCTGGTCCGCCCGCTGCACAGCAAGGGTGGCCGTAACAACACCGGTCGCGTGACCGTCCGCCACCAGGGTGGCGGCCACAAGCGCGCCTACCGCGTGATCGACTTCCGTCGTCACGACAAGGACGGCGTGCCGGCGAAGGTCGCTCACATCGAGTACGACCCCAACCGCACCGCGCGCATCGCGCTCCTGCACTACGCGGACGGCGAGAAGCGCTACATCATCGCCCCGGCGAAGCTGAGCCAGGGTGACCGGGTTGAGAACGGCCCCACGGCCGACATCAAGCCGGGCAACAACCTCCCGCTCCGCAACATCCCGGTCGGTACCACGATCCACGCGATCGAGCTCCGTCCCGGTGGTGGCGCCAAGTTCGCCCGCTCCGCCGGTTCCTCCGTGCAGCTGCTGGCGAAGGAGGGCACCTACGCCCACCTGCGCATGCCGTCCGGTGAGGTCCGCCTGGTCGACGTCCGCTGCCGCGCCACTGTCGGCGAGGTCGGCAACGCCGAGCAGTCGAACATCAACTGGGGCAAGGCCGGCCGCATGCGCTGGAAGGGCGTTCGCCCGACCGTCCGCGGTGTCGCGATGAACCCGGTTGACCACCCGCACGGTGGTGGTGAGGGCAAGACCTCCGGTGGTCGCCACCCGGTCTCCCCGTGGGGTCAGAAGGAGGGTCGTACTCGTTCTCCCAAGAAGGCGAGCAACAAGTACATCGTCCGCCGCCGCAAGACGAACAAGAAGCGCTAGGAGCGGGTTTAGATGCCGCGTAGTCTCAAGAAGGGGCCCTTCGTCGACGACCACCTCATCAAGAAGGTGGACGCCCAGAACGAAGCCGGCACCAAGAACGTCATCAAGACCTGGTCCCGTCGCTCCATGATCGTGCCGGCCATGCTCGGCCACACGCTCGCGGTGCACAACGGCAAGACGCACGTCCCGGTGTTCGTCACCGAGTCGATGGTCGGCCACAAGCTCGGCGAGTTCTCGCCGACCCGCACCTTCCGCGGCCACGTCAAGGACGACCGCAAGTCGAAGCGCCGCTAAAGGCGGGGTGTGAACGACTATGACTGACACCGAAGGGACAACCATGGAAGCCAGGGCCCAGGCGCGGTACATCCGCGTCACGCCCATGAAGGCCCGCCGCGTGGTGGACCTCATCCGTGGCATGGATGCCACGGAGGCTCAGGCGGTCCTGCGTTTCGCCCCGCAGGCCGCGAGCGTGCCGGTGGGCAAGGTGCTGGACAGCGCCATTGCCAACGCCGCGCACAACTACGACCACACGGACGCTTCGTCGCTGTACATCAGCGAGGCGTTCGTGGACGAGGGCCCGACCCTGAAGCGGTTCCGTCCGCGTGCCCAGGGCCGTGCCTACCGGATCCGCAAGCGGACCAGCCACATCACCGTGGTCGTCAGCAGCAAGGAAGGAACCCGGTAATGGGCCAGAAGGTTAACCCGCACGGGTTCCGACTCGGCATTACCACCGACTTCAAGTCGCGTTGGTACGCCGACAAGCTGTACAAGGACTACGTCAAGGAAGACGTTGCCATTCGTCGCATGATGACGAAGGGCATGGAGCGCGCCGGCATCTCGAAGGTTGAGATCGAGCGCACCCGCGACCGCGTCCGCGTTGACATCCACACCGCCCGCCCGGGCATCGTCATCGGCCGCCGTGGCGCCGAGGCCGACCGCATCCGTGGCGAGCTGGAGAAGCTGACCGGCAAGCAGGTCCAGCTGAACATCCTCGAGGTCAAGAACCCCGAGGTCGACGCTCAGCTGGTGGCCCAGGCCGTCGCCGAGCAGCTGTCCTCCCGCGTCTCCTTCCGTCGCGCCATGCGCAAGAGCATGCAGTCGACGATGAAGGCCGGCGCCAAGGGCATCAAGATCCAGTGCGGTGGCCGTCTCGGCGGCGCCGAGATGTCCCGCTCGGAGTTCTACCGCGAGGGCCGTGTGCCCCTGCACACGCTCCGCGCGAACGTCGACTACGGCTTCTTCGAGGCCAAGACGACCTTCGGTCGCATCGGCGTCAAGGTCTGGATCTACAAGGGCGACGTCAAGAACATCGCCGAGGTCCGTGCCGAGAACGCCGCCGCCCGTGCGGGCAACCGCCCGTCGCGTGGTGGCGCCCAGGACCGCCCGGCCCGTGGTGGCCGTGGTGGCGAGCGTGGCGGCCGCGGCCGCAAGCCGCAGCAGAACGCCGCTGCCGAGGCCCCCAAGGCCGAGGCCGCTGCCGCTGCTCCGGCTGAGTCCACCGGAACGGAGGCCTGACCGACATGCTGATCCCTCGCAGGGTCAAGCACCGCAAGCAGCACCACCCCAAGCGGAACGGCATGGCCAAGGGTGGCACCGAGCTCGCCTTCGGTGAGTACGGCATCCAGGCCCTGACCCCGGCCTACGTGACGAACCGGCAGATCGAGTCCGCTCGTATCGCCATGACCCGTCACATCAAGCGCGGCGGCAAGGTGTGGATCAACATCTACCCGGACCGTCCGCTGACGAAGAAGCCGGCCGAAACCCGCATGGGTTCCGGTAAGGGTTCTCCGGAGTGGTGGATCGCGAACGTCAAGCCCGGTCGGGTGATGTTCGAGCTGTCCTTCCCGAACGAAAAGGTCGCTAAGGAGGCGCTCACCCGCGCCGCCCACAAGCTTCCGATGAAGTGCCGCATTGTTCGGCGCGAGGCAGGTGAGTCGTGATGGCCGCTGGTATCAAGGCGACCGAGCTGCGTGAGCTGAACGACGAGGACCTCGTCGCGAAGCTCCGTGAGGCCAAGGAAGAGCTGTTCAACCTCCGCTTCCAGGCGGCGACCGGGCAGCTTGAGAACCACGGTCGGCTCAAGTCCGTCCGTAAGGACATCGCCCGGATCTACACCCTGATGCGCGAGCGCGAGCTGGGCATCGAGACGGTGGAGAGCGCCTGATGAGCGAGAAGAATGTGACTGAGACGAACGAGCGCGGTTTCCGCAAGACCCGTGAGGGTCTCGTCGTCAGCGACAAGATGGACAAGACCGTCGTCGTCGCCGTCGAGGACCGTGTCAAGCACGCGCTGTACGGCAAGGTCATCCGCCGTACGAACAAGCTCAAGGCGCACGACGAGCAGAACGCCGCCGGTGTCGGCGACCGCGTCCTCCTGATGGAGACCCGGCCGCTGTCCGCCACCAAGCGCTGGCGCGTCGTCGAGATCCTCGAGAAGGCCAAGTAATTTCTGAGGGGGTTTCCCCTCGGATAAGTTCCGCCAGGCTCGGCGTGGGGCCTCAATCCGTTGAGGCCCCCGCCGGGAACCGGCAGACGATCAGGAGATAGACGTGATCCAGCAGGAGTCGCGACTTCGGGTCGCCGACAACACTGGTGCCAAGGAGATCCTTTGCATCCGTGTTCTCGGTGGTTCGGGTCGCCGCTACGCGGGCATCGGTGACGTCATCGTCGCCACCGTCAAGGACGCGATCCCCGGCGGCAACGTGAAGAAGGGTGACGTCGTCAAGGCCGTCATCGTTCGCACCGTCAAGGAGCGCCGCCGTCCGGATGGCTCGTACATCCGCTTCGACGAGAACGCCGCTGTCGTTCTCAAGAACGACGGTGACCCCCGCGGCACCCGTATCTTCGGCCCCGTGGGCCGAGAGCTGCGCGAGAAGAAGTTCATGAAGATCGTCTCGCTCGCGCCGGAGGTGCTGTAACCGATGAAGATCAAGAAGGGCGACCTGGTCCAGGTCATCACCGGTAAGGACAAGGGCAAGCAGGGCAAGGTCATCGTGGCCATGCCCAGCGAGAACCGCGTCCTCGTCGAGGGTGTCAACCGGGTCAAGAAGCACACCAAGGCCGGCCAGACCGCTCGCGGTTCGCAGACCGGCGGCATCGTGACGACCGAGGCCCCCATCCACGTGAGCAACGTTCAGCTCGTCGTGGAGAAGGACGGCAAGAAGGTCGTCACGCGTGTCGGTTACCGCTTCGACGAGAACGGCAACAAGATCCGCGTTGCCAAGCGCACCGGTGAGGACATCTGATGACTGCCACCACCAACGCGCCGCGTCTCAAGCTGCGCTACCGCGAAGAGATCGTCGGCAAGCTGCGTGAGGAGTTCTCCTACGAGAACATCATGCAGGTTCCCGGCCTGACCAAGATCGTGGTCAACATGGGTGTGGGCGACGCCGCCCGCGACTCCAAGCTGATCGAGGGCGCCATCCGCGACCTCACCACGATCACCGGCCAGAAGCCCGCCGTCACCAAGGCTCGCAAGTCCATCGCGCAGTTCAAGCTGCGTGAGGGCCAGCCGATCGGCGCCCACGTCACCCTCCGTGGTGACCGCATGTGGGAGTTCCTGGACCGCACCCTGTCGCTCGCGCTCCCGCGCATCCGCGACTTCCGTGGTCTGTCCCCGAAGCAGTTCGACGGTCGGGGCAACTACACCTTCGGTCTCACGGAGCAGGTCATGTTCCACGAGATCGACCAGGACAAGATCGACCGTGTCCGGGGTATGGACATCACCGTGGTGACCACGGCGACCAACGACGACGAGGGCCGTGCCCTCCTTCGTCACCTCGGCTTCCCCTTCAAGGAGGCGTGACCGAGATGGCGAAGAAGTCTCTGATCGCGAAGGCTGCGCGCAAGCCCAAGTTCGCGGTCCGTGCGTACACCCGCTGCAACCGCTGCGGCCGTCCGCACTCCGTGTACCGCAAGTTCGGCCTCTGCCGCGTGTGCCTTCGTGAGATGGCTCACCGTGGCGAGCTGCCGGGCGTGACCAAGAGCTCCTGGTAACAACCCACTTGGGTTGACCAGGGCTCTCGGTAAGCATCAAGGACGGTGGGGCCCGGCTCTTCACTCGCGTAGAGTTGAAGGGTTGGGCGCCCGCCGCCCATGACCGTCTTACTACGCCGTAGGTCCCCGCGCCGCACCCGCTCCGACTCAGTTCGGGGAGAGGGATGGCGCACATAGGAAACCCCGGCGAGAGAGGCCGAAGGCCAAACATGACCATGACCGATCCGATCGCAGACATGCTGACCCGTCTGCGGAACGCGAACTCGGCTTACCACGACTCCGTGGCGATGCCCCACAGCAAGATCAAGGCGCACATCGCCGAGATCCTGCAGCAGGAGGGCTACATCGCCGGCTGGAAGGTCGAGGACGCCGAGGTCGGCAAGAAGCTCGTCGTCGACCTCAAGTTCGGCCCGAACCGTGAGCGCTCCATCGCGGGCATCAAGCGGATCTCGAAGCCGGGCCTCCGGGTCTACGCAAAGTCCACCAACCTGCCGAAGGTCCTCGGCGGCCTGGGCGTGGCGATCATCTCCACGTCCCACGGTCTCCTGACCGGCCAGCAGGCCAGCAAGAAGGGCGTGGGTGGGGAAGTCCTCGCCTACGTCTGGTAATCGGGAACGGAGGAATAGCTAATGTCGCGTATTGGCAAGCTGCCCATCCAGGTTCCCGCTGGTGTGGACGTCACCATCGATGGCCGCACGGTCGTGGTGAAGGGCCCCAAGGGCTCCCTGACCCACGAGATCGCCGCGCCCATCGCGATCGCCAAGGGCGAGGACGGCGTTCTGAACGTCACCCGTCCCAACGACGAGCGTCAGAACAAGGCCCTGCACGGCCTGTCCCGCACGCTGGTGGCGAACATGATCACCGGCGTGACCCAGGGCTACAGCAAGGCTCTTGAGATCAGCGGTGTCGGTTACCGCGTCCAGGCGAAGGGCTCCAACCTGGAGTTCGCCCTGGGCTACAGCCACCCGATCCTGGTCGAGGCCCCCGAGGGCATCACCTTCAAGGTCGAGTCGCCCACCAAGCTCAGCGTCGAGGGCATCGACAAGCAGAAGGTCGGCGAGGTTGCCGCCAACATCCGCAAGCTTCGCAAGCCCGACCCCTACAAGGCCAAGGGCGTGAAGTATGCGGGTGAGGTCATCCGCCGCAAGGTCGGAAAGGCTGGTAAGTAAGCCATGGCATACGGTGTGAAGATCGCCAAGGGTGACGCGTACAAGCGCGCCGCCAAGGCCCGCCGCCACATCCGCATCCGCAAGAACCTGTCGGGTACGGCCGAGCGTCCGCGTCTCGTCGTGACGCGCTCCAACCGTGGCATCACCGCCCAGGTGATCGACGACCTCAAGGGTCACACCCTGGCGTCGGCGTCCCACCTGGACGCGTCCATCCGCGGAGGCGAGGGCGACAAGAGCGCCCAGGCCAAGAAGGTCGGCGCCCTGGTTGCCGAGCGTGCCAAGGCCGCCGGCGTCGAGGCTGTCGTGTTCGACCGCGGTGGCAACCAGTACGCCGGGCGCATTGCCGCTCTGGCGGACGCCGCCCGCGAAGCCGGGCTGAAGTTCTAAGCCCCGGTTCCGGAGCTAGCGGACGTAACAGAGAGAGGTAAATCCAATGGCTGGACCCCAGCGCCGCGGAAGCGGTGCCGGTGGCGGCGAGCGGCGGGACCGGAAGGGTCGCGACGGTGGCGCTGCCGCCGAGAAGACCGCGTACGTTGAGCGCGTAGTCGCGATCAACCGCGTCGCCAAGGTTGTCAAGGGTGGTCGCCGCTTCAGCTTCACCGCGCTGGTCGTGGTGGGCGACGGTGACGGCACGGTCGGTGTCGGTTACGGCAAGGCCAAGGAAGTTCCGGCTGCCATCGCCAAGGGCGTGGAAGAGGCCAAGAAGAACTTCTTCAAGGTCCCCCGTATCCAGGGCACCGTTCCTCACCCGATCACGGGCGAGAAGGCGGCCGGTGTCGTGCTGCTCAAGCCTGCTTCCCCCGGTACCGGTGTTATCGCCGGTGGCCCGGTGCGAGCGGTGCTCGAGTGCGCCGGCATCCACGACATCCTGTCGAAGTCGCTCGGTTCGTCGAACCCGATCAACATCGTGCACGCCACGGTGGAGGCCCTCAAGGGACTGCAGCGTCCCGAGGAGATCGCCGCCCGTCGTGGTCTGCCGCTGGAGGACGTCGCCCCCGCCGCACTGCTGCGGGCGCGTGCAGGGGCGGGTGCGTAATGGCTCGCCTCAAGGTCACGCAGGTCAAGTCCTACATCGGTAGCAAGCAGAACCACCGCGACACCCTTCGTTCGCTTGGTCTCAAGCGCATGAACGACGTGGTGGTCAAGGAGGACCGTCCCGAGATCCGCGGCATGGTGCACACCGTCCGCCACCTCGTGACGGTTGAGGAGGTCGACTGACATGGCGGAGAACAACCCGCTGAAGGTCCACAACCTCCGGCCCGCCCCGGGCGCCAAGACCGCCAAGACCCGTGTCGGTCGTGGTGAGGCGTCCAAGGGTAAGACCGCCGGTCGTGGTACCAAGGGCACCAAGGCCCGTTACCAGGTTCCGGAGCGCTTCGAGGGTGGGCAGATGCCCCTCCACATGCGCCTCCCGAAGCTGAAGGGCTTCAAGAACCCCGCCCACAAGCAGTTCCAGGTCGTGAACCTGGACAAGCTGGCCGCGCTCTACCCGCAGGGTGGCGAGGTCACGGTGGCCGATCTGGTCGCCAAGGGCGCGGTGCGCAAGAACGAGCTCGTCAAGGTCCTGGGCCAGGGCGAGATCTCCGTGGCGCTGCAGGTGACGGTGGACGCCGTCTCCAGCTCCGCCAAGGAGAAGATCGCTGCCGCCGGCGGCAGCGTCTCCGAGCTCATCTGAGTTCGTTGATCTGACAACCGGGGATGTCCCAAAAGGGGCATCCCCGGTTGGTCGTTCCAAGGGGGGCACGGTCGCCGGTAAGGTGGCGTGCACTGTTGCTGTATCAGTGGGGGCCCATGCCTCCGGGCCGCCCGGCCTGTGTCCGGGCGGACTTGACAGTCAAGTATTCGTCGAACCACAACACCGTCACCTCTCACGTGGCTGCGTGAGAGGCGCAGGAGGCACCGTGCTCACCGCGTTCGCCCGGGCGTTCAAGACGCCCGACCTGCGCAAGAAGCTGCTGTTCACGTTGGGCATCATGGTGCTCTTCCGGCTCGGTGCCCATGTGCCCGTGCCCGGTGTCGACTACCGCAATGTCCAGACCTGCATGGACCAGGCCAAGAGCGGGATGGGCCTCTTCGGCCTCGTGAACATGTTCAGCGGTGGTGCGCTGCTGCAGATCACGATCTTCGCGCTCGGCATCATGCCCTACATCACGGCGAGCATCATCCTTCAGCTGCTCACCGTCGTGATCCCGCGTCTGGAGGCCCTCAAGAAGGAGGGCCAGGCGGGCCAGGCCAAGATCACGCAGTACACGCGCTATCTGACCGTCGCCCTGGCGATCCTGCAGGGCACCGGACTCGTCGCGACCGCCAGCAACGGCGCGCTGTTCGGCAACTGCACGGTCGGAAACCAGATCGTCCCGGACAAGTCCGTCTTCGCCACTGCCGTCATGGTCATCACCATGACCGCCGGCACGGCGCTGATCATGTGGCTCGGTGAGCTCATCACCGACCGCGGCATCGGCAACGGCATGTCCATCCTGATGTTCACGTCCATCGCCGCCGGCTTCCCGGGCGCCCTCTGGGCGATCAAGATGCAGGGCAAGCTGATGGGCGGCTGGCTGGAATTCGGCCTGGTGATCCTCTGCGGTCTGGCCATGGTCGCGCTGGTGGTCTTCGTGGAGCAGGCTCAGCGCCGCATCCCCGTGCAGTACGCCAAGCGCATGATCGGCCGCCGTTCCTACGGCGGTACGTCCACCTACATCCCGCTCAAGGTGAACCAGGCCGGTGTGATCCCGGTCATCTTCGCCTCGTCGCTGCTCTACATCCCGGCCCTGCTGGTGCAGTTCACCGGCTCGAAGGCGGACTGGGCGAACTGGGTGCAGGCCAACCTGGTCAAGGGTGACCACCCGATCTACATGGTCACGTACTTCCTGCTGATCGTTTTCTTCGCGTTCTTCTACGTCGCCATCTCCTTCAACCCCGAAGAAGTTGCCGACAATATGAAGAAGTATGGTGGATTCATCCCGGGCATCCGGGCCGGCCGTCCCACGGCCGAGTACCTGAGCTACGTGCTGAACCGCATCACGTGGCCGGGTTCGCTCTACCTGGGTCTGATCGCCCTTGTGCCCACCGTGGCACTGGTCACACTCAACGCGAATCAGAACTTTCCGTTCGGTGGAACCAGCATCCTGATCATCGTGGGTGTCGGTCTTGAGACTGTGAAGCAGATCGAGAGCCAGCTTCAGCAGCGCAACTACGAAGGGTTCCTCCGCTGATGCGAATCGTCCTCGTCGGGCCGCCCGGCGCCGGCAAGGGTACGCAGGCCGCGTACCTCGCCAAGAACCTCGCCATCCCGCACATCTCCACGGGCGACCTTTTCCGGGCGAACATCAGCCAGGGCACGCCCCTGGGTCAGAAGGCCCAGGAGTACATGCGCGCCGGCCAGCTCGTGCCGGACGAGGTCACCATCGGGATGGCCAAGGACCGCATGCACCAGCCGGACGCCGAGAACGGCTTCCTGCTGGACGGTTTCCCGCGCAACCTGGCCCAGGCCGAGGCGCTGGACGAGATCCTCAAGGCCGACGGCCTCAAGCTGGATGCGGTGCTGGACCTCGAGGTCCCCGAGGACGAGGTGGTCAAGCGGATCGCCGGTCGCCGGATCTGCCGCAAGGACAGCAGCCACGTCTTCCACGCGATCTACAACCAGCCGGCCGCGGAGGGTGTCTGCGACACCTGCGGCGGCGAGCTGTACCAGCGCGAGGACGACAGCGAGGAGACCGTCCGCAAGCGGCTGGAGGTCTACCACAGCGAGACCGAGCCGATCATCGACTACTACAAGGCCCAGGGCCTCGTGGTGACGATCTCGGCGCTCGGCAAGGTCGCCGAGGTCACCCAGCGGGCCATGGACGCCCTGCCCGCGCGCGACTGACGCACGGCTGAACACGGCCGCGATGCCCCCCCGGGCATCGCGGCCGTAGTGTTGTTCCCACGCGCCCGAGGGCGCCCCCACCGCAGAACCGAGGAAGGCAGTCCATGGTCGAGATCAAGACCCCCGAGCAGATCGCGAAGATGCGCGAGGCGGGACTGGTCGTCGCCGCCATCCACGCGGCCACCCGGGAGGCGGCCGTGCCCGGTGCCACCACCAAGGACCTGGACGAGGTCGCCCGCAAGGTGCTGGCCGAGCACGGGGCCAAGTCGAACTTCCTCGGCTACGGCGGCTTCCCCGCCACCATCTGCACCTCGGTGAACGAGGTCGTCGTCCACGGCATCCCGGACACCAAGACCGTCCTGAAGGACGGCGACATCATCTCCATCGACGCCGGCGCCATCGTGGACGGCTGGCACGGCGACGCGGCCTTCACGGCCTTCGTGGGAACCGGTCACGCTCCGGAGCTGGTCGAGCTCTCCCGGGTGACCGAGGAGTCCATGTGGGCGGGCATCGCGGCCGTGAAGAACGGCAACCGCCTGGTGGACATCTCCAAGGCCATCGAGGGCTACATCCGCCGCCAGCCCCGCCCGGCCTCCGGGAAGTACGGGATCATCGAGGACTACGGCGGCCACGGCATCGGCTCCGAGATGCACATGGACCCCCACCTGCTGAACTACGTCTCCCGCAAGCGCGGCAAGGGCCCCAAGCTGGTGCCGGGCTTCTGCATCGCCATCGAGCCCATGGTCAGCCTCGGCACGGCGAAGACGCACGTCCTGGCGGACGACTGGACGGTCCTCACGGACGACAAGAGCTGGTCCTCCCACTGGGAGCACTCCGTCGCCCTGACGGAGGACGGCCCGCTGGTCCTCACGGCCGTGGACGGCGGCCGGGCGAAGCTGGCCCAGTACGGCGTGACCGCGGCGCCGGACCCGCTGGCGTAGGGCGCCCGGTGCCCCCGGCGCGAGCCGTCCGGGGCACCGGCTTAAGGATCTCTTCGGCTGGGCACGAGACCTGGATTAGTCTTTCCGGTTGCCCTGACGTAGACTGATGCGTCGGCTCTCGTGTATCCGCATGCCTGCGTGCATACGGGGGAGTCGATCAAGGTAGCCGATTCGAAAGGCGAAGCGTGGCCAAGAAGCAAGGTGCCATCGAGATCGAGGGCACCGTGATCGAGTCTCTGCCGAACGCCATGTTCAAGGTGGAGCTCCAGAACGGTCACAAGGTCCTCGCGCACATCAGCGGCAAGATGCGTATGCACTACATCCGCATCCTCCCGGATGACCGGGTCGTCGTGGAGCTGTCTCCCTACGACCTGACGCGTGGCCGGATCGTCTACCGCTACAAGTAGATCTTGTCGGCGCCCCACCGCTGTGGGGTGACGGCACTGACCCGGAGAACCTCACACCCATGAAGGTCAAGCCGAGCGTCAAGAAGATCTGCGACAAGTGCAAGGTGATCCGCCGCCACGGCCGGGTCATGGTCATCTGCGACAACCTGCGCCACAAGCAGCGCCAGGGCTGACGCAGAACCTGCACTCCGCAGTTTCTTCGCGCGACGCACAGCAATACGTACATACGCAGAGCCCGTCCAGCCCAGGCTGGCGACACCTCCGGTGGGGGCCGGGGACCCGGAACGTACCTAGTACGGCGGCCGGGAGCGGCACTGTGTCAGACCCCCGAGAACATCTGGAGCCATTGAATGGCACGCGTTTCCGGTGTTGACATCCCGCGCGACAAGCGCGTGGAGGTTGCACTCACCTACGTCTTCGGCATCGGCCGCACCCAGTCGCAGGCGACTCTCGCCGCCACTGGCGTGAACCCGAACACCCGCGTTCGTGACCTTCCCGAAGAGGACCTGGTCAAGATCCGCGAGTACGTGGACGCCAACCTCAAGACCGAGGGTGACCTCCGTCGCGAGATCCAGGCCGACATCCGCCGCAAGGTCGAGATCGGCTGCTACCAGGGTCTGCGTCACCGTCGTGGCCTGCCGGTCCACGGTCAGCGCACCAGCACGAACGCTCGTACCCGCAAGGGCCCGCGTCGCGCGATCGCCGGCAAGAAGAAGCCGGGCAAGAAGTAGTCCTCAGCGGACGCTCACCAGCGGTCTTCGCTGTAGGACCGATCACCTCCACTCCACAGGAGTAAGACATGCCCCCCAAGGGTCGTCAGGGCGCAGCCAAGAAGGTGCGTCGCAAGGAAAAGAAGAACGTCGCTCACGGCCACGCGCACATCAAGAGCACGTTCAACAACACCATCGTCTCGATCACCGACCCCACGGGCAACGTGATCTCCTGGGCCTCCGCCGGCCACGTCGGCTTCAAGGGCTCGCGCAAGTCCACCCCGTTCGCCGCGCAGATGGCCGCCGAGTCGGCCGCTCGCCGCGCGCAGGAGCACGGCATGCGCAAGGTTGACGTCTTCGTCAAGGGCCCGGGCTCCGGTCGCGAGACCGCCATCCGTTCGCTCCAGGCGACCGGCCTCGAGGTTGGCTCCATCCAGGACGTCACCCCGACCCCGCACAACGGCTGCCGTCCGCCGAAGCGCCGCCGCGTCTGACGCACGGCTGCTGCCTTGAGAGTGTGGGCGGTACGGCTCCTCGGAGCCGTGCCGCCCGTACCCTTGTAGTACCTCAGGACATCAAATAGTGGGTGTCCATGACTGAAGGATTCATCGCATGCTGATCGCTCAGCGCCCCTCGCTGACCGAAGAGGTCGTCGACGAGTTCCGCTCGCGGTTCGTGATCGAGCCGCTCGAGCCGGGCTTCGGCTACACCCTCGGCAACTCCCTGCGTCGTACGCTCCTCTCCTCGATCCCGGGTGCGGCGGTCACGTCCATCCGCATCGACGGTGTCCTGCACGAGTTCACCACCGTGCCGGGCGTCAAGGAGGACGTCACCGACCTCATCCTGAACATCAAGCAGCTGGTCGTCTCCTCGGAGCACGACGAGCCGGTCGTGATGTACCTGCGCAAGCAGGGTCCGGGTCTGGTCACCGCCGCCGACATCGCCCCGCCGGCCGGCGTCGAGGTGCACAACCCCGACCTGGTCCTGGCGACCCTGAACGCCAAGGGCAAGCTGGAGATGGAGCTGACCGTCGAGCGCGGTCGCGGCTACGTCTCCGCCGTCCAGAACAAGCAGGTGGGCCAGGAGATCGGCCGCATCCCGGTCGACTCCATCTACTCGCCGGTTCTCAAGGTCACCTACAAGGTCGAGGCGACCCGTGTCGAGCAGCGCACCGACTTCGACAAGCTGATCGTCGACGTCGAGACCAAGCAGGCCATGCGCCCGCGCGACGCCATGGCGTCCGCCGGTAAGACCCTGGTCGAGCTGTTCGGTCTGGCCCGCGAGCTCAACATCGACGCCGAGGGCATCGACATGGGCCCGTCCCCCACGGACGCCGCCCTGGCCGCCGACCTGGCGCTGCCGATCGAGGAGCTCGAGCTCACCGTTCGGTCGTACAACTGCCTCAAGCGCGAGGGCATCCACTCCGTGGGTGAGCTCGTCGCCCGCTCCGAGGCCGACCTGCTCGACATCCGCAACTTCGGTGCGAAGTCGATCGACGAGGTCAAGGCGAAGCTGGCTGGCATGGGCCTGGCCCTCAAGGACAGCCCGCCCGGATTCGACCCGACCGCCGCCGCGGACGCCTTTGGCGCCGACGACGACGCGGATGCCGGGTTCGTGGAGACCGAGCAGTACTGACGGTCTTCGGCTGCGGGTCCGCTTCGGTTGATCGCGCAGTTCCCCGCGCCCCTTACGGGGCGCGGGTCTCCGACAGGCGACCGCCTGCTCGGATACTGACTCCGGTACCTGATACGGCCGGGGCAGACACCTAGGAGAAACACCATGCCGCGTCCCACCAAGGGTGCCCGTCTGGGCGGCGGTGCCGCGCACGAGAAGCTGATGCTGGCGAACCTCGCCAAGTCGCTCTTCGAGCACGGCCGCATCACGACGACCGAGGCCAAGGCCCGCCGCCTGCGTCCGGTCGCCGAGCGCCTGATCACCAAGGCGAAGAAGGGCGACATCCACAACCGTCGCCAGGTGCTGCAGACGATCACCGACAAGGGCATCGTCCACACCCTCTTCACCGAGATCGCCCCGCGCTTCGCCGAGCGTCCGGGTGGCTACACCCGCATCACCAAGATCGGTAACCGTCGTGGCGACAACGCCCCGATGGCCGTTATCGAGCTGGTCGAGGGCGAGATCGCGAAGAAGGCGACCGTCGCCGAGGCCGAGGCCGCCACCAAGCGTGCGGTCAAGGAGTCCGAGGCTGCTGCCGAGGCTCCGGCCGAGGAGTCGAAGGACGCCTGACAACGCTGATGCGTGTCAGTGACGGGCCCGCCCCTTCCGGGGGCGGGCCCGTCCCGCATTTCTGAGAGGAACACTCGGTGAGTGACGAGGTGGCGCCCGGTTTCGTCCGGGTGCGGCTGGACCTGTCGTACGACGGCAAGGACTTCTCCGGCTGGGCGAAGCAGCGCCAGGGGCAGCGCACGGTCCAGGGCGAGATCGAGAGCGCGATCCGGACCGTGACCCGGTCCGAGCAGACGTACGAGCTGACGGTCGCCGGCCGTACGGACGCCGGGGTGCACGCGCGCGGCCAGGTCGCGCACGTCGACCTGCCGGCCGAGGTGTGGGCCGAGCACGAGGACAAGCTGCTGCGCCGGCTCGCCGGCCGGCTGTCGCACGACGTCCGCGTGTGGCGCGCCGCAGAGGCGCCGGCCGGTTTCAACGCGCGCTTCTCCGCGATCTGGCGGCGCTACGCCTACCGGGTCGTCGACCACCCGGGCGGGGTGGACCCGCTGTTGCGGGGTCATGTCCTGTGGCACGACTGGCCGTTGGACGTCGACGCGATGAATGCCGCTGCGCAGAAGCTCGTCGGCGAGCACGACTTCGCGGCGTACTGCAAGAAGCGCGAGGGTGCGACGACCATCCGCACGCTGCAGCAGCTGAGTTGGGAGCGGGACGCGTCCGGCATCATCACGGCGACCGTGCGCGCGGACGCCTTCTGCCACAACATGGTGCGCTCGCTGGTCGGCGCGATGCTGTTCGTCGGCGACGGCCACCGTCCGGTGGACTGGCCGGGCAAGGTGCTGGCCGCCGGGGTGCGGGACTCGGCGGTGCACGTCGTGCGGCCGCACGGGCTGACGCTGGAGGAGGTCGGTTACCCGGCCGACTCCGAGCTGGCCGCCCGCAACCGGGAAGCGCGCAACAAGCGGACGCTTCCCGGCGCGGGCTGCTGCTGATCCGTCAGGGGGGCCTGGCGGTGCGTCAGGCCCCTTCGGCGGCGGGCAGGTTCACGGCCAGGTCGCTGGACATGGTGAAGTACGGGCGGACGCCCGAGACCGTGGGGTAGAGGTCGGTCTTGTTGCGGTCGACGATGTCGCCGATGAGCCGGCCGACGCGGATGGGCTCCGCGCCGGGGGTGATCCGCAGGGCCAGGTCCCACGTCGTGGCCTCGCCGTCGGCCCGCGCGGCGCGCAGCGCCTCGTAGGGGACGGTGACGCGGAAGGTCGCGGGGTCCACGACCTCGACGTCCGCGGACACCTCGGACGCGGTCTCGCCGCGCGGGGTGCCGATGACCAGGGGGTTGCTCTCGGCGGTGAACTCCGTGCCGTGCAGGGTGCCTTCGACCGTGAGCGCCTCGTCGTCCGCCCGCACCGAGCGGGCCTCGGCGTGGGCGTCGCGGTGCCAGGCGCGCAGGGCGAGGTAGCCGTCCACGGTGGGGTAGGGCACCCACCAGGTGAACGGGGCGCCCGGCAGCGGCTCGAGCTCCACCAGGCCGCGGCCCTCGGCGAGGTGCGAGACCACGCGGCGGCGGGCCTTGTCCTCGGCGCGCACCACGTGCAGGTCCCAGCGGCCCTCGCCCAGGCGCAGTTCGCTGCGCCGGAGCACGGCCGTCCAGGGGCCGCCGTCGGTGGTGGGCGGGAGCAGCGGGACGGCGACCGGCTTGCCCTCCTTGCGGCGGGTGACGGTCAGGGAGAGCTGTTCGCCGCTGAGGCCCTTGCTCTGGACGAGGACGTGGATGTCGCCGGCGGCGTCGATCCGGCAGGAGGCCACCGGGCGCAGCGGCTTGCGGACGACGATGTCCTTCAGGACGGTCTTGACCGGCGGCTTGGCGGCCTTGGCCACCGGGCGGCGGCGCAGCGGTCGGATGATCTTTCCGGCGGTGCGGCGCAGCAGCTTGCCGAGCGGGACCTGCTCGGGCTCGGCGGCTGCGGCGCCGGCCGGCGCGGGTGCGGCGGCGCGGGCGCGGGGGCCGCCGAGGCTGTCGATCAGTTCGAGGTACGCGTCGGCGATGCGTTCGGGGGCGTAACGCCGGGCGGATTCGCGGGCCGCCGTGCCCATGGCGCGGCGCAGGTCGTCGTCCTCGATGAGCTTGAGGAGGCCCTTGGCGATGGCGTCGCTGTCGCCGACGGGGACGAGCAGGCCGTCCGTGCCGTCGGTGATGATCTCGCCGGGGCCGTGCGGGCAGTCGGTGGCGACGACGGGGACGCCGCAGCCCATGGCCTCGACGATCGTCATGCCGAAGGACTCCTCGCGGGAGGTCACGGCGGCGATGGAGCCCTTGGCCCACTCGGTCTCGATGGGGGAGTGGGCGCCCATCAGCGTCACGGCCTCGTGCAGGCCGAGCCGGTCGATCTGGGCGCGCAGCTTGGGCAGCTCGGGGCCGCGGCCGTAGATGCGCAGCTTCCAGTCGGGGCGGGTGGCGGCGACGGTCTCCCAGGCCTTGACCAGCAGGTCGTAGCGCTTGACCGGGATGAGGCGGCCGGCGGCGACGACCAGCTTGGCGCTGCCGTCGGAGGGCTCGACCTCGGACGGGGGGCAGCCGTTGGGCAGGCAGACGATCTTGGTCTTGACGTCCGGGAACTGCTCGCGGTGGGTGCGCGCGTCCGCCTCGGAGACGGTGGTGTGCGCGTCCAGGTGCGGGATGGAGGCGTCCTGGTAGGCGCGGATCGTCGGCTCGTGGGTGCCGTAGATCCGGTGCTCCTGGCCGATCCGCAGGTAGCGGTCCTGGCCGAACTCCGCGAGGTACATCACCAGGCCGGGGCGGGTGGCCACCACGACGTCGGCGTCGGTCTCCGCGAGGTGTGCGGCGACGCGCTGGTCGGTGAGGGCGTTGAAGTGCGCGCCCTTGGCCTCCACCGGCGGGATGTACTGGCTGTCCTGCCCCAGCAGGTCGTTCTCGCGGTCCGCGCCCTTCTCGGCCCGCTGGTCGATGAGGTTGACCAGCTTGACCTTGGGGTGCAGGGGGAGGCTGGGCTTCTCGCCGGTCCTCATGGTGGACACGATCTCGACGTCGTGCCGGGCGGCGAGTGCGCTCGCGACATTGAACGTGGACCGGATCGTGCCGCCGATGCCGTAGGCGTTCTGCAAAAGGAAAGAGATCTTCATGGCGGTGTGTGCGCGGCCCGTCGTCGGCGGCGCGTCCGTCCTTCCCCCGTGGCCTGGGTGATGTCCGGGTCGTCCCGTGCTGATCGGCCCGTTGGATTTTGTTGTGCGGTCCGATCCGCCGGTTAAGACCGTTGGGAGGGATTTCGGTTGCCTGCGCAGCCTACATTGTGGCTTGGGTCACGTCGCAAGAAGGTGTGAGGAGGACCGGCGCGGTGAGTGCTGGGAGGCGCGGAAGGGTGCGGAGGCGGTCGGTGGCGGCGGGTGCCGCCGTGGCCGCGGTGCTGGGGCTTACGGCCGGCTGTCAAGGCGGCGGGCCCGGCGCGGCGGTCGGCGGCGGGAGCGCCGAGACCGTCGAGGGCAAGGACGAGCCGCAGGTGGTGCGGGTGCGGGAGGCCGGCCGGCTCGGGCAGGTGGAGCTGGGGCCCGGGGAGGTGCCGGGCCTGGTGATCGAGCGGGGCTCCGCCGGGACCGCCGGGCACGGCCGCCCGGACACGGACCGGGAGGCCTGCCGTCCGCTGGTGGTCGCGCTGGGCTCGCAGCCGCAGCCCGCGCCGGTGGCGTCCGTCGTGGACACCTTCGCGGCGCCCGCCGGGGGCCGGGGCTCCCAGGGCCTGCTGGGCACGATCCGGGTCTCCGCCTATGAGGGCGACGGCGCGCGCAGAACGCTGGGCGAGCTGCGCGAGGCCGCGGCGGAGTGCGCGGACGGCTTCGGGATGACGACGGGCGAGGGCGAGCCGCAGCGGTTCGAGGCGGTACGGGTCCTGCCCGCGCCGGCGCTGGGCGACGAGGCCATGGCGTACCGCCTGGTCAACGCGGCCGAGCGGGCGCCGAGCCTGGTCACGGTCGTCCGCAGCGGGAACACCCTGTCGATGTTCTTCGCCACCAACCTGGCCGACCCCGGGGGCGTGGAGGTCCCGGAGCGGCTGGTGGCCGCGCAGGTCGCGAAGGTGGAGCGGCCGGCCGTGGCGCCGACCGCGCACCCCCGCCTCGCCGAGGCGGGCGAGGCGGGCGCCGGCGACGGCGGCGAGGCGGCGGAGTAGCGGGGCGGTCAGCTCTCCTCCTTCTTGGGGGAGGCCGACCCGGACGGCGAGCCGGAGGGGCTCGCCGGCGCCGAGGGCTTCGCCGACGCGGCGGCGGACGGCTTGCCCGCGGCGGTCGCCTGGGCGTTGGCGCGGGCCATGATGCGGCGGAAGGTGTAGCCCGAGACGTCGCGGCCGGCCTGGAGGGCCTTGGTGTCGTCGGAGGGCACGGCCTCGCCGTTGGTGTAGCCGGCGACGGTGAAGTAGGCGTAGCGGCCCTCGGCGTTCGCCGTCAGCCGGCAGGCGGTGTTGCGGCAGAAGGTGGGCGCGTCGCCGCCGGTGAGGGACTCGATGTTGCCGGTGGACTGGGCCTTGGCCTTGTCGGCGGCGGCCTTGTCGTCGAACACGGCGACGCCGACGGTGACCGCGACGCCGTCCCGTACGTACGTGGCGCGCAGCACCTTGCGGCAGCCGGTGTCCTTGAGGACCTGGCCGAGGCCGTTCTGGGCGGCCGAGTCGCAGTCGGTGGTGGTGGCCGTGTCGACGCGCTTGTAGACGCGCTTGTCGAGGCTGGGCCGGGAGTGCGGGAAGAGCGTCTTGGTGGTGAGCGGCGCCTTGTCCTTGTCCTGGCTGGCGATGAACTCACGGGGGTTGGGCGGGGCCACCGGGGAGAAGGTGGGCTCGGCGCTCGCCGAGGGGCCGGGGTGCTTGTCGGCGACCGGCTTGCTCTTGTCGCCCTTGTCCGACAGGACCACGGCGGTGGCCACGACGGCGGCGAGCACCGCGGCGGCCAGCACGCCGCCGCCGATCATCAGCACCTTGCGGCGCCGGCCGCGGGCGGCGGTGGCCTCGGCGAGGTGGTTCCAGTCCGGGGCCTGGCCGCCGGCGCCGGGTATCTGGTGGGGCGCGCCGCCGCCGCCGAAGGCCGGCGGCTGGGGCTGGGGCTGCGGCTGGTGCGGGGGCTGGGCTGCGGCTTGGGGCTGGGGCTGCAGCTGGGGCTGCTGGGCCTGCTGGGCCTGTCCCCAGGCCGACCGGGGGTCGGGGGTCTGCCCGGGCGCGGGCTGCTGCGGCTGCCAGGCGGGCAGGGGGGCGCCGCCGCCCTGCGGTGCGGCGGGAGGCTGCGGTGCGGGGGCGGGTGCGGGCGCGGGCGCGGGTGCCGGGGCCGCCGGGGCCTGCGGCTGGGGGGCCTGCGGAGCCTGAGGCTGTGGCGCCTGGGGCTGCTGAGGCTGCTGAGGCTGCTGCGGCCCCTGGGACTCCGGGCCCTGCCCGGCCGGGGCCGGTGCGGCCCCCGGTGCGGCCGGCTGCGGCGGCGGGGGCGGCGGCCCCCACGGCGGCGTGGACGGCTGCGACTCCCCCGGGGGCCCGTACGGCCCTGCCTGCCCGAAACTCATGGCGTGCATCGTAAACCGGTTGGTCAAGGGCCCCCGGCACCGGAGAGAATCCCCCTCATGGGACATGTGGAAGCGGCACACCTCGAGTACCAGCTCCCGGACGGCAGGACGCTGCTCGGCGATGTGTCGTTCCGGGTCGGGGAGGGCGCCTCGGTGGCCCTCGTCGGGGCCAACGGCGCGGGCAAGACCACGCTGCTGCGGCTGATCTCCGGCGAGCTCCAGCCGCACGGCGGCACCGTGACGGTCACCGGCGGCCTCGGCGTGATGCCGCAGTTCGTGGGGTCCGTACGGGACGACCGTACGGTCCGTGACCTGCTGGTCTCCGTGGCCCACCCGCGCATCCGCGAGGCGGCCCGGGCGGTCGACGCGGCCGAGCTCGCGATCATGGAGCGGGACGACGAGGCCGCGCAGATGGCCTACGCCCAGGCGCTCTCCGACTGGGCCGAGGCCCGCGGCTACGAGGCCGAGACCACGTGGGACATGTGCACCGCGGCCGCGCTCGGCGTCCCGTACGACAAGGCCCAGTGGCGCCAGGTGCGCACCCTCTCCGGCGGCGAGCAGAAGCGCCTGGTGCTCGAGTCGCTGCTGCGCGGCACCGACGAGGTGCTGCTGCTGGACGAGCCGGACAACTACCTCGACGTCCCCGGCAAGCGCTGGCTGGAGGAGAAGCTGCGCGAGACGAAGAAGACCGTGCTCTTCGTCTCCCACGACCGCGAGCTGCTGGCCCGGTCCGCCGAGAAGATCATCAGTGTCGAGCCGGGCCCGGCGGGCAGCGACGTGTGGGTGCACGGCGGCGGCTTCGGCACGTACCACCAGGCCCGCAAGGACCGGTTCGCGCGCTTCGAGGAGCTGCGCAAGCGCTGGGACGAGAAGCACGCCCAGCTGAAGAAGCTGGTGATCAACCTCCGGCAGGCCGCCGCGGTCAGCCACGACATGGCCTCCCGCTACGCCGCCGCCCAGACCCGGCTGCGCAAGTTCGAGGAGGCGGGCCCGCCCCCGGAGCCGCCGCGCGAGCAGGACATCCGGATGCGGCTGCGCGGCGGCCGTACCGGCGTCCGCGCCCTGACCTGCGCGAACCTCGAGCTCACCGGCCTGATGAAGCCGTTCGACCTGGAGGTCTTCTACGGCGAGCGGGTCGCGGTGCTGGGCTCGAACGGCTCCGGGAAGTCGCACTTCCTGCGCCTGCTCGCCGGGGACGCCGGGAACCCGGTGGCGCACACGGGGACGTGGAAGCTGGGCGCGCGCGTCGTGCCCGGGCACTTCGCGCAGACCCACGCCCACCCGGAGCTCATCGGGCGCACCCTGGCCGACATCCTGTGGACCGAGCACGCCCGGGACCGCGGCCAGGCCATGTCCGCGCTGCGCCGCTACGAGCTGGAGAAGCAGGGCGACCAGCCCTTCGAGAAGCTGTCGGGCGGCCAGCAGGCGCGCTTCCAGATCCTGCTGCTCGAGCTGGCCGGGACGACGGCCCTGCTGCTGGACGAGCCGACGGACAACCTGGACCTGGAGAGCGCGGAGGCGCTGCAGGAGGGGCTGGAGGCGTACGAGGGGACGGTGCTGGCGGTGACGCACGACCGTTGGTTCGCTCGTTCGTTCGACCGCTTCCTGGTATTCGGTTCCGACGGGCATGTGAGGGAGGTCTCGGAGGCCGTCTGGGACGAGGCGAGGGTCGTGCGGAAGCGCTGAGGGGCGCCTGGCGCGGGCCCGGGCCGGGGGGCGCCGCCCCGTCACCGGTGGGACCATGTGTTTTGACCCCGCCGGTACCGGCCCGGTACTCTACGAGTTCGTTATGCGTATTGGCTTGGTCGTTCTCACGCGAGGGGCCCTTACGCTTGTTCACCAGGCTGATCGCCGGTGGCCGGCACTCGGGTTGCGTCCCCGATGTGCGGCCAATGCCGTGTGATCGTCCCGTGTGGACCGTGTCAGGACCCACTCACTGAAGAAGCGAAGGCTACGACCGTGCGTACGTTCAGCCCCAAGCCCGGCGATGTCCAGCGCCAGTGGCACATCATCGACGCGCAGGACGTCGTCCTGGGCCGTCTGGCCTCTCAGGCCGCCTCCCTGCTGCGCGGCAAGCACAAGCCTGTGTACGCCCCGCACATGGACATGGGTGACTTCGTCGTCATCATCAACGCCGACAAGGTGCACCTGTCCGGCAACAAGAAGACCCAGAAGATGGCCTACCGCCACTCTGGCTTCCCGGGTGGTCTGCGCTCCGTCCGTTACGACGAGCTGCTCGACAAGAACCCTGAGAAGGCCGTCGAGAAGGCGATCAAGGGCATGCTGCCCAAGAACTCCCTCGGCCGTCAGATGCTCACGAAGCTGAAGGTCTACTCGGGCGACCAGCACCCGCACGCCGCCCAGCAGCCGCAGCCGTTCGAGATCACCCAGGTCAAGCAGGGCTAAGTCCCGGCCACCGCCGAACCAGAAAGTCTGAGGAGAATCGTGGCTGAGACCACCGCCGAGATGCCGGTCGAGGGCGTCGAGGAGTACACCACCGAGACCGAGGTCGTGGAGTCGGAGTACACCTCCGAGTCCCTCGCGTCCCGCTTCGGCGACCCGCAGCCGGCCGCCGGCCTGGGCCGTCGCAAGAACGCCATCGCCCGCGTCCGGATCGTTCCGGGCTCCGGCAAGTGGAAGATCAACGGTCGCACCCTTGAGGACTACTTCCCCAACAAGGTGCACCAGCAGGAAGTCAACGAGCCCTTCAAGGTGCTCGAGCTCGACGACCGCTACGACGTCATCGCCCGCATCTCGGGTGGCGGCGTGTCCGGCCAGGCCGGCGCCCTGCGCCTCGGTGTGGCCCGCGCCCTGAACGAGGCGGACGTGGACAACAACCGCGGCCCGCTGAAGAAGGCCGGCTTCCTGAGCCGCGACGACCGTGCGGTCGAGCGCAAGAAGGCCGGTCTGAAGAAGGCCCGCAAGGCTCCGCAGTACAGCAAGCGCTAAATCCGCGCTTTGCAGCACTGCCCGAACGCCCCGGCGGCACGTTCCGTGCCCGCCGGGGCGTTCGGCCATTACCGGTCAGGACTTGGTACGTATGTTCGGGGCCTCGCGGCGTGGCCCCGCCCCGCTTTTTCGGAGGACACCAGTGGGACGACTCTTCGGTACGGACGGCGTGCGCGGTGTCGCCAACGCCGATCTGACGGCTGAGCTCGCGCTCGGCCTGTCGGTCGCGGCGGCGCACGTGCTCGCCGAGGCGGGTACGTTCGAGGGCCATCGGCCGGTGGCGGTGGTCGGGCGTGACCCGCGTGCGTCCGGGGAGTTCCTCGAGGCCGCCGTGGTCGCCGGGCTCGCCAGCGCGGGCGTGGACGTCCTGCGGGTGGGCGTGCTGCCGACCCCGGCCGTCGCCTACCTCACCGGCGTGCTCGGCGCCGACCTCGGCGTCATGCTCTCCGCCAGCCACAACGCCATGCCCGACAACGGCATCAAGTTCTTCGCCCGCGGCGGCCACAAGCTCGCCGACGAGCTCGAGGACCGCATCGAGGAGACCTACCGGGCCCACGCCTCCGGCGAGCCCTGGGACCGTCCCACCGGTGCCGGCGTCGGCCGCGTCCGCGACTACGACCAGGGCTTCGACAACTACGTCGCCCACCTGATCGGCGTCCTGCCCAACCGCCTCGACGGCGTCAAGGTCGTCATCGACGGCGCCCACGGCGCCGCGTCCCGCGTCTCGCCCGAGGCCTTCTCGCGCGCCGGCGCCGAGGTCGTCACCATCGGCACCGAGCCCGACGGCCTCAACATCAACCACGAGTGCGGCTCCACCCACCTGGACAAGCTGCGCGCCGCCGTCGTCGAGCACGGCGCCGACCTGGGCGTGGCCCACGACGGCGACGCCGACCGCTGCCTGGCCGTGGACGCCAAGGGCAACGAGGTCGACGGCGACCAGATCCTCGCCGTCCTGGCGCTCGCCATGCGCGAGGCGGACTCGCTGCGCAAGAACACCGTCGTCGCGACCGTGATGTCCAACCTGGGCTTCAAGCTGGCCATGGAGCGCGAGGGCGTCCAGCTCGTCCAGACGGCGGTCGGCGACCGCTACGTCCTGGAGGAGATGAAGGCGAACGGCTTCGCCCTGGGCGGCGAGCAGTCCGGCCACGTCATCGTCCTGGACCACGCCACGACCGGCGACGGCACCCTCACCGGCCTGATGCTGGCCGCCCGCGTCGCCGCCACCGGCCGCTCGCTGGCCGACCTGGCCGGCGTCATGGAGCGCCTGCCGCAGGTCCTGATCAACGTCCGTGACGTCGACAAGTCCCGGGTGGGCTCCTCCCAGGAGCTCGCCACGGCCGTCAACGCCGCCGAGCAGGAGCTGGGCTCCACCGGCCGCGTCC
This sequence comes from Streptomyces griseocarneus, assembly GCF_014655595.1. GTDB lineage: Bacteria > Actinomycetota > Actinomycetes > Streptomycetales > Streptomycetaceae > Streptomyces > Streptomyces griseocarneus. The sequence goes on from NZ_BNBL01000012.1 coordinate 174,948, forward strand.
TGCTGCGCTCCTCCGGCACCGAGCCGCTCGTGCGGGTCATGGTCGAGGCCGCCGACATCGAGCAGGCGCGCGCCGTGGCGCAGCGCCTGGCCGACGTCGTGAAGTCCGCCCTGGGCTAGTCGCCCTCCGGCATCGCGCTCCCCGGGCTGCTGCCGGGGGAGCGCGGCGCCCGGGTCAGAGCTTCCGCAGCGACAGGCGCTGGACCTTGTGGTCGGGGCCCTTGCGCAGGATCAGGTTGGAGCGGCCGCGGGTGGGCGCCACGTTCTCCAGCAGGTTGGGCTTGTTGATGGTGCGCCAATTGCGCCGGGCGTAGTCCAGCGCCTCCTCCTCCGAGACCCGCGTGTAGCGCTGGAAGTAGGAGTCGGGGTTCTGGAACGCGGTGTCCCGCAGCTTCCGGAAGCGTTCGTAGTACCACCGCTCGATGTCCTCGGCGCGGGCGTCCACGTACACGCTGAAGTCGAAGAAGTCGGCGAGCGAGACGCGGGTGCGCCCGTCCTGGCCCGGCTGGGCCGGCTGCAGGACGTTGAGCCCCTCGATGATCAGGATGTCGGGGCGGTGCACGGTCAGCCGCTCGCCGGGCACGATGTCGTAGATCAGGTGGGAGTAGACCGGCGCGGAGACCTCGTCCTTGCCGGCCTTCACGTCCGCGACGAAGCGCGTCAGGGCCCGGCGGTCGTAGGACTCGGGGAATCCCTTCCGTGACATCAGGCCCTTGGCCTGCAGCTCGGCGTTGGGCAGCAGGAAGCCGTCCGTGGTGACCAGCTCGACGCGCGGGTGCTCGGGCCAGCGGGCCAGCAGGGCCCGCAGCAGGCGGGCCGTGGTCGACTTGCCCACCGCGACGCTGCCCGCGACGCCTATGACGAAGGGCGTGCCGCGCTGGGCCCCCTTCTCGCCCAGGAAGGTGTTGAGCGCCCCGCGCAGGCTGCCGGTGGCCCCCACGTAGAGGTTGAGCAGGCGCGACAGCGGCAGGTAGATGTCGCGGACCTCGTCCAGGTCGATGACGTCGCCGAGCCCGCGCAGGCGCTCGACCTCCTCGGCGGTCAGCGGCAGCGGGGTGTTCTCGCGCAGCGCGCTCCACTCCGCCCGGGTCAGGTCCACGAACGGTGAGGAGTCTGCGCGGCGCCTTTGCTGCGGCTGCTCAATGGTGGTCGGCACGGGCCCATTGTGCGCGGCGTACGCGGGAGGATCACTTCGGGGTGGTCCCGGGGCCCCGCGCGCGGGCAGTGACGGAAGGGATCGGAGGGGTACCAGTGGGTGAAGTTTCCCGCTGGGGTCTGTACTTACTTGCCGGTCAGGAATAGCGTCCAGCCTCCTGTCCGCACGCATCACGCGAGGAGCCCGGCTCCGTGTTCGTCTTCCTGCTCGTCCTCCGCCGCGTTCGCCTCGTCCGGCAGGGCGTACGGCGCCTCGTGCGCCGCGACGCGCCGTCCGCGCACACCGCCCCCGGCACGCGGGCCTCCCTCGCCGAACGGGTGCACGGCGACCTGGCCGCCGAGCTGCCCGACGAGGACCTCGGGCAGGACCTGGACGACTGCCTGGACCGCTACGTCCTCGGCAGCAAACCGCGCTGCGAGGAGGTCGAGTACCTGGAGCTCGTGCAGGAAGCCATCGACCGGATCGAGCGCGGGCGTTGACCCACGGGCGCCGACTCCCGGGCCGTACGCTGCACACCATGTGCGGAATCGTTGGCTATGTGGGAGGGCAGTGCGCCCTCGATGTCGTATTGGCAGGGCTGCGGCGCCTTGAGTACCGCGGCTACGACTCGGCCGGGGTGGCGGTCCTGGCCGACGGCGGGCTGGCGGCGGCGAAGAAGGCCGGCAAGCTCGCCAACCTGGAGAAGGAGCTGGCCGACCGGCCGCTCCCGTCCGGGCCGACGGCCATCGGGCACACCCGCTGGGCCACGCACGGCGGCCCGACGGACGCCAACGCCCACCCCCACCTCGACAACCCCGGCCGGGTGGCCGTCGTCCACAACGGCATCATCGAGAACTTCGCCGAGCTGCGCGCCGAGCTGGCCGGGCGGGGGCACGCGCTGACCTCCGAGACCGACACCGAGGTCGTCGCCCACCTGCTGTCCGAGGCCTTCTCGCCGTGCGGCGACCTCGCCGAGGCCATGCGGCAGGTCTGCCGCCGGCTCCAGGGCGCGTTCACGCTGGTGGCGGTGCACGCGGACGAGCCGGACGTGGTCGTCGGGGCGCGGCGCAACTCCCCGCTGGTGGTCGGCGTCGGCGACGGCGAGAACTTCCTCGCCTCCGACGTCGCCGCCTTCATCGCCCACACCCGCGAGGCGATCGAGCTCGGCCAGGACCAGGTCGTCGAGCTGCGGCGCGACGGCGTGACCGTCACCGACTTCGACGGCGCGCCCGCCGACGTGCGGACGTACCACGTGGACTGGGACGCCTCGGCCGCCGAGAAGGGCGGCTACGACTACTTCATGCTCAAGGAGATCGCCGAGCAGCCCAAGGCCGTGGCCGACACGCTGCTGGGACGCATCGACGCGGCGGGCTCGCTGACGCTGGACGAGGTGCGCATCCCCGACTCCGTGCTGCGGGAGGTCGACAAGGTCGTCATCGTCGCCTGCGGCACGGCCTACCACGCCGGCCTGATCGCCAAGTACGCCATCGAGCACTGGACGCGCATCCCCTGCGAGACGGAGCTGGCGAGCGAGTTCCGCTACCGCGACCCGATCCTCGACCAGCGCACGCTCGTCATCGCCGTCAGCCAGTCCGGCGAGACCATGGACACCCTCATGGCGCTGCGGCACGCCCGCGAGCAGGGCGCGAAGGTGCTGGCCATCTGCAACACGAACGGCTCGACGATCCCCCGCGAGTCGGACGCCGTGCTCTACACCCACGCCGGTCCCGAGGTCGCGGTCGCCTCGACGAAGGCGTTCCTGACCCAGCTGGTGGCCTGCTACCTGGTGGCGCTGTACCTGGGCCAGGTGCGGGGCACCAAGTGGGGCGACGAGGTGCGCGGCGTGGTCCGCGAGCTGTCGGTGATCGGCGCCCAGGTGGAGGAGGTGCTCGAGACCATGGAGCCGGTGCGCGAGCTGGCCCGCTCCCTGGCCGACAAGAACACCGTGCTGTTCCTGGGCCGCCACGTGGGCTACCCGGTGGCCCTGGAGGGCGCCCTCAAGCTCAAGGAGCTCGCCTACATGCACGCGGAGGGGTTCGCGGCCGGCGAGCTCAAGCACGGGCCGATCGCGCTGATCGAGAAGGACGTGCCGGTGGTGGTGGTCGTCCCCTCGCCGCGCGGGCGCTCGGTCCTGCACGACAAGATCGTCTCCAACATCCAGGAGATCCGGGCGCGCGGTGCCCGCACCATCGTGATCGCGGAACGGGGCGACGAGGCGGTGCGCCCCTACGCCGACCACCTGGTGGAGATCCCGGCGACCCCCGTGCTGCTGCAGCCGCTGGTCGCCACCGTGCCGCTGCAGGTCTTCGCGTGCGAGCTGGCGACGGCCCGGGGCAACGAGGTCGACCAGCCGCGCAACCTCGCCAAGTCGGTGACGGTCGAATGATCGTCGGAGTGGGGATCGACGTCGCCGAGATCGAGCGGTTCGACGCGGCGCTGCGGCGCACGCCCGCCATGGCGGGCCGGCTGTTCGTGGAGCGCGAGCTGTACCTGCCCACCGGCGAGCGGCGGGGCATCGCCTCGCTGGCCGCCCGCTTCGCCGCGAAGGAGGCGCTGGCCAAGGCCCTGGGCGCGCCCGGCGGGCTGCTGTGGACGGACGCGGAGATCGTCACGGAGGGCAGCGGCCAGCCGAGGCTGGTGGTCACCGGGACGGTGGCGGCACGCGCCGAGGCGCTGGGGGTGACCTCCTGGCACGTCTCGCTGAGCCACGACGCGGGGGTGGCCTCGGCGGTGGTGATCGCGGAGAAGTAGCCGGGCGGTTCCCCGGAATGGTGGGTTCCGCCGGTCCCTCACACCTCCCCGGCGTCGTGGACCAGCAGCGCGATCTGCACCCGGTTGTTCAGGCCGAGCTTGGTGAGGATGCGCGAGACGTGCGTCTTGACCGTGGGCACGGACATGTACAGCTCCGCCGCGATCTCGGCGTTCGCCTTGCCGCGCCCCACGGCGGTGGCGACCTCGCGCTCCCGCTCGCCCAGGACGGCCAGCCGCTCGCGGGCCGTCTCGGCCCGCGAGCGCAGGTGCGCGTCGCCGCCGGACACCTGGGCGATGAGCTGCTGCGTCACGGCCGGGGACAGCACGGGCTCGCCGGCCGCCACCTTCCGCACCGCCTCCACGATCTCCCGCGGCGGGGTGTCCTTGAGGACGAACCCGGCGGCGCCCGCGCGCAGGGCGCGCAGCACGTGCTCGTCGGTGTTGAACGTGGTCAGCACGATCACCTCGGGCGGCTCGGGCCGCCGGCGCAGCGCCTCGGTGGCGGCCAGCCCGTCCGTGCCCGGCATCCGGATGTCCATCAGCACGACGCCGGGGGAGTGCGCCGCGACCAGGGGCCCCACCTCGCCGCCGTCGGCGGCCTCGGCGACCACCTCGATGTCCGGCGCGCCGCCGAGCATCAGGCGCAGCCCGGCCCGTACCAGCGGGTCGTCGTCGACGAGGAGCACGCGGATGCTCACGGTGGGAGCCTCACAATCCGGGGTCGTGGGGTCAGTGGCTCATCCGGCCGGCGGTGGTCCGCCGGTCGCGTCCGCGGGCCAGGGTAGCCAGGCGGCCAGCCGGAAGTCCGCCCCGTCCCGGTCGTGCTCGAGCCGCCCGCCGGCCAGCGCGGCCCGCTCCCCGAGCCCGATGAGTCCCTGCCCGGCCCCGGGAATGGCCGGCTCGCCCGCCGCGGCGTCCGGCAGGGCGTTGCGCACCTCGATGCCGAGCCCGGCTCCCGGCCCGCCGGAGACCTTCACGCGCACGGGGGCGTCGGGGGCGTGCTTGCGGGCGTTGGTGAGGGCCTCCTGGACGATGCGGTAGGCGGTGCGCCCCAGGGCGGCCGGGGCCGCCGCGGTCTCCGCCTCGCCGGGCGGCTCGTAGGCGATCCGCGCGCCCGTCTCTTCCGCCTCCTCCACCAGCCGGGCCACGTCGCGCAGCGTCGGCTGCGGCCGCCCGTCGCCCACGGGCGCGCGCAGCACCCCGATGACCTCGCGCAGGTCCTGCAGCGCCTGGTGGGCGCTGTCGCGGATCACTCCGGCCGCCCGCTGGACCTCCGCCGGCGGGGCCCCGGGGTTGAACTCCAGCGCCCCCGCGTGCACGCTCAGCAGCGACAGCCGGTGCGCGAGCACGTCGTGCATCTCCCGCGCGATCTCCTCGCGGGCCCGCTGGGTCGCCCGTGCCGCCCGCAGGGCCGACCCGGCCTCCGCCAGCTCGGCCCGCTCCCGCAGCGAGTCGATCAGCTGGTGCCGCGAGCGCCGGAACAGCCCCCATCCGATGGCGCCGGCGAGCAGCGCGAAGTAGGTGAGCGCCGCGCCGGCCCGGTCCTGGTCCGTCTCCGGCAGCTCGTGGAGGAACACCGGCAGGGGGGCGAAGGCGAGCGCGGCGACCCACGCGGTGACGCGCCACGGCCGGCCGGCGGCGACGGTGAACACCGCGACCAGGGCAGGTCCTGTCATGTAGTGCGCCACGGTCCCGGCCACCAGCAGCGTCACGGCCAGCTGCACCGGCCACCGCCGCCGCAGGAACACGGCCGCGCACCCGAGCCCGCCCGCCACCTGGTCGGCGACCTGCCAGCCCGGCCCCATGTCCTGCGGCACCGGGATCGACCGCGAGGTGATCGCGGCGAAGCAGGCGGCGAAGAGGATCAGCCCGATGTCGGCGGCCCAGTCCCTGCGGGTTCGGTGAATGCGGTGCATGACGGACGAATCTACGGTCCGCACGCGTCCGCCGGACCGCCGCCGGGGCGGGCCGATACCTCCGGACGACCGGCGGCCGGGCAGCCCGATACTTTGGTCGGCCCAACGGCCGGCGGACCGGCTACCGACGGCCGATGCCGGGCACGGCCCGGAGTTCCTACCGTCGAGTCATGAAGAATCCCCTCAAGAACCTGCTGGGCATCGTCAGCTTCGTCCTGATCGTCGGCGGCATCAGCGGCCTGCTCCACGAATGGCTCGGCTGGTTCCGCCTCTTCGGCTTCCTGCGCTTCCTCGCGCCCGGCGGCTACGAGGTCTACAGCTACGTCGTGATGATCGCCCTGGGCGTCGCGGTGGGCGCGGCGAGCGACGCCGTGGGCCGGGAGCGGGAGCGGTCGTAAGGCCGGGCGGCCGGCCCGCACGGGGGTGGGGCCGGCCGCCGGTCCGGGCGCGGGCCCGCGCCTACGCTTTGACTCTCCAGCGACGGGAGACACCAAGGTGACGGGCATGGACGGCGACACCCCTCTGCACTCCATCGGCGAGCTGGCCCGTCTGACCGGGCTCACGGTCAAGACGATCCGGTTCTGGTCCGATGAGGGCGTGGTGCCGCCGGCCGACCGTACGCCCGCGGGCTACCGGCTCTACGGGCAGGACGCCCTGGCCCGGCTCGGCCTCGTCCGTACGCTGCGCGACCTCGGGGTCGGCCTCGCGACGATCCAGCGCGTGCTGGAGCGCGAGGTGACCGTCGCCGAGGTCGCCGCGGTGCACGCCGAGGCGCTGGAGACGCAGATCCGCACGTTGCGGCTGCGCCAGGCCGTCCTCCGAGCCGTGGCCGGACGCGGGTCCACACCGGAGGAGATGGAACTCATGCACACCCTCGCCCACCTGACCGATCAGGAACGCCGCCGCCTGATCCACGACTTCATCGACAGTGCCTTCGAGGGCCTGGACGTCGACCCCGGCTTCCTGGCCACCTTGCGCGACGCCATGCCGGTCCTGCCCGACGACCCGGCGCCGGAGCAGGTCGACGCCTGGGTGGAACTCGCCGGACTCGTCCAGGACGAGGAGTTCCGCGCCGGCATGCGCCGCGCCGCCGTGGACCAGATCCGGGCGCGGGCCGAGGCCGGGCCGCCGGAGCCGGACGAGGCGCGGCGGCTGGCGGACCTGATCCGCGAGCGGACCGCCGAGGCGCGGGCGGCCGGGATCGCGCCGGACGCCCAGGAGGCGCGGCCGCTCGTCGCCGAGCTGGTGCGGCAGTGCGCGGAGCTGGCCGGGCGCGAGGACGGCCCGGAGTTCCGGGAGTGGCTGCTGGAGCGGCTCGAGATCGGCAACGATTCCCGGTACGAGCGCTACTGGCGGCTCCTCGCCGTCATCAACGGCTGGCCCGCGCCGGACATGGGCCCGGCCCTCGAGTGGCTGATCGCCGGCCTGCGCGCCGGCTGAGGCGATCCCCCCGCCCCCGCCGTCCTGCTGTCGTATCGTCAGGTGGGACGGCGGAGACGGAGGGGGCGACGGCGTGCACCCGGCAAGGGAACGCATTGCGGCGGTATTCGGGCGGACCCAGGGCAGCGGATATCTGCTGGCGCCGAACCTCGTCCTCACCGCCGCGCACGTCGTCGGCGACTGCGAGGCGCCGGCGGTGATCGTCCCCGGCGGGACCGGCAAGGTGCGCTGCCGGGTGGCGTGGGCGCGCGACGACAACCGCCGCTGCGACGTGGCCCTGCTCGTCGCCGAGCGGGACGTGGTCACCGAGGAGGCGGCCGCGGCGTTCGAGCCGCTGGTCTGGGGGCGCGCCTACGACCTGCGGGCCTGGCCCGGCGCGCAGGCCATCGGATACCCGCACGTCCAGCGGGACACCGCCGGTGACCTCGACACCGAGCAGGTCGTCGGCGCGCTCAAGCCCGGCAGCAATCTCCTGAGCGGCCGGCACGTCCTCGACAGCGACCACGGCGCGCCGCTGCCGCCCGCCGGCGGCGGCTCGCCGTGGGCCGGGATGTCGGGGGCCGCCGTCTTCGTGGACGGACTGCTCGCCGGGGTCGTCTGCGCCGACCCGGGCGGGTGGCGGCACGGGCGGCTGACGGTCACGCCGTCGGAGACGCTGTGGCAGGAGTTCCGCTTCCTGCAGGAGTGCCTGCTCGCGGGGCACAAGCCGGAATCGCGCTCGCTCGCCTCGCCCCGGCAGCTCGAGGTGGAGGCGTTCGAGCGGCGGTTACGCGACTACATCGTGGGCAAGTCCGGCGAGCTGACCATCATCGGGCTGACGCTCGACGACGGTGAGGGGGAGACCTGGCCGCTGGATGCCGCGTACCTCAGCCTCGAGCTGTCGGGCGGCGGCCGGGCCATGGCCGCGGAGGGCTTCGAACTGCCCGGCGGCGGCCCGACGGCCCGTTCCGTGCCCTCGCCCAAGCGGGCGGAGGAGGCGCTGTCCGGGCACAAGCGGGTGCTGCTGCGGGGCGCGGCGGGCTCGGGCAAGACCACGCTCCTGCAGTGGCTCGCCACGATAACCGCCCGGGGCGAACTGCCCCCGGGCCTGGGCCACCTGAGCGGGTGCATGCCGCTGACCCTGCCCCTGCGGACCCTCATCCGGCGCGGCGAACTCCCGCAGCCCGAGGAGTTCCTCGCGGCCGCGGCCGGCCCGCTGGCCGGGCTGCCCGCCGCCCGCGGCTGGGCCACCCAGCGGCTGACCGAGGGCACGGCCCTGCTGCTGATCGACGGCGTGGACGAGGTCCCCGAGGCCGACCGCCGCCGCACGCTGACCTGGGTCAAGGACCTGCTGGCGGCGTATCCCGAGGCCCGCTACGTCATCACCACCCGGCCCTCCGCCGTGCGCGAGGGCTGGCTGGCCGACGCCGGCTTCACGGAGCTGGAGCTGCTGCCGATGAGCCGCGGCGACGTCCTGGACTTCATCGACCGCTGGCACGACGCGGCGGGCCTGCGGCACGACGAGCGGCTGCGGGCCTTCCGCGACGCGCTGTCGGCGGCCGTCGTCGCCAAGCGCGACCTGGGGCGGCTGGCCACCAACCCCCTGATGTGCGCGCTGATCTGCGCGCTCAACCGCTCCCGCCGCGGCTACCTGCCGCACGGCCGCATGGAGCTGTACCGCGCCGCGCTGGACCTGCTCCTGATCCGGCGGGACCGGGAGCGCGAGATCGCCGTCGGCCTGGAGGGGCCCGAGCTGGAGCAGGCGCAGACCGCGCTGCTCCAGAAGATCGCCTACTGGCTGATCAGGAACGGCCGCTCGGAGATCGAGTGGCACAAGGCCGTGGAGATCCTGGAGCGGGCGCTGCCGGCGATGCCGGCGGTGGCGGCCCGGGGGAGCGCCGAGGAGATACTGCGGCACCTCGTGGTGCGCAGCGGGCTGCTGCGGCAGCCGACGAGCGAGACCCTGGACTTCGTCCACCGCACCTTCCAGGACTACCTGGGCGCCCAGGCGGCCGTGGACGACTGGGACTTCGACCTGCTGGTCAACCACGCCCACGACGACCAGTGGGAGGACGTCCTGCGCATGGCGGTCGGGCACGCGCCGCCGCGGGCACGGGCGGAGCTGCTGCGGATGCTGCTGGAACGCGGGCAGAAGGAGGAGGCCCACCGGGCCCGCCTGCACCTGCTGGCCGCGGCCTGCCTCGAACACGCCACCGAGGTCGACTGGGAGGTGCGCACCCGCGTCGAGAAGGCGGCGGCCGCGCTGGTGCCGCCGCGCGACCTGGAGTGCGCGAAGGAGCTCGCGGCGGTGGGCCCGGTGGTGCTGGACCTCCTGCCGGGCCCGGAGGGCCTGCCGGACGAGGTCGCCCACGCGGTGGTCGTCGCGGCGACCACGGTGGCGGACGACCAGGCCATCCCCCTGCTGGCGCGGTACGTGGACCACCCGTCGCTGGAGGTCCGGGCCCAGCTGGCGTGGGCCTGGGACCGTTTCGACACGCAGGGGTACGCGGAGGCGGTGATCGGGAGGCTGGCGCACGAGAACGCCGGCGAGGGCGCGCTGCACTTCGTGGTGAAGTCCGGCGAGCACGTCACCGCGCTCAAGCGGCTCGGGGGCCGGCCCTTGGTGCAGATCCATGGTCCGCTGACCGCCGAGGACCTCGCCGACCTCGACACTCCGGTGCTGACGGACCTCATCGTGCGCTCGTTCGGTTTACTGGAGGAGCTGCCGCTGCCGCCCGGTCTGACGTCTCTGTACGTGGGTCAGGACGCCGGTGGTGTCCGGCTGGCGGGCCTGAGTCACCACCCGTGTCTGGAGTCGGTCATCCTCGATTGTCCGGCCCCAGACCTGCGGCAGTACGGCCTGCAGACGCTTCCCCGGCTGCAGGATCTGGGCTGGCACGGGGCGGATCTGACCTCGCTGGCGCAGGTGCGGCCAATGGCCCGCGTGCGGGGGCTCCATCTGCTTGAGCCCACCGGCCTCGCGGGGCTGGCCCTTCTTCGGCAGACTTTCCCAGGGCTCGAACAATTGATCGTCCTTGGTGGTAGGGCCGACAGCGAGCCGCTCGACCTGGCGCACCTGCAGGGCTTCCCACCGCTCGAACTGGTCATCCGCTACGCGGGGCCCGTCCTCAACCGCGATCTGCTCGGCGACGGCTGGAACCTGGACATCGCAACTACCTGACCGCCGCCCCCCGTCACCCCTCCGAGACGTCCTGCCAGACCTCGCGCAGGGCCGCCGCCACGTCGAGGGCCGTGAGCGGGGCGGCGCCCAGCCGGCGGGCCGCCAGGCCGTGCAGGTACGCGCCCGCCGACGCCGCGTCGCGCGCCGGGAGGCCCGCGGCCAGCAGGGAGCCGGTCAGCCCGGACAGCACGTCCCCGCTTCCGGCCGTGGCCAGCCAGGGCGTGCCCGTCGGGTTGGCCCGGACCGGGCCGGTGGCGTCGGCCACCAGGGTGGTGGAGCCCTTGAGCAGGGCCGTCACGCCGTAGCGCTCCGCCAGCGCCCGCACCGAGGACAGGCGCCGCGTCTCGACCTCCTCGCGCGAGACGCCCAGCAGCACGGCCGCCTCGCCGGCGTGCGGGGTCACCAGCGTCCGGGCCGTACGGGCCCGTACCGCCTGCGGGTCGAGCAGCCGCAGGCCGTCCGCGTCGATCAGCACGGGCACGTCGGAGGCGAGGACGTCCTCCAGCGCCTGCCGGGCGTCCGCGCCGTCGCCGAGGCCCGGGCCGACCACCCACGCCTGCACCCGGCCGGCCTTCGACGGCGGGCCGGTCGTCACCAGGGTCTCCGGGAAGCGCGAGATCACCGCGTCCACCGCCGGCCCGGCGTACCGCACCGCGCCCGCGCCGCCGCTCAGGGCGCCGGCCACGGCGAGGACCGCCGCGCCGGGGTAGCGGGCGGAACCGGCGACGATGCCGACGACGCCCCGCCGGTACTTGTCGCTCTCCGCGGCCGGGTGCGGCAGCAGGCGGGCGATGTCGGCGTGCTGTGGGGCCTCCACGTCCGGCACGGCCGGCAGCCACGGCTCCAGGCCGATGTCGACGAGCCGCAGCGCGCCCGCGTGCTCGCGCGCCGGGTCGACGAGCAGGCCGGGCTTGTACGCGCCGAACGTCACCGTCGCGTCCGCCCGTACGGCCGCGCCGGGCACCTCGCCCGTGTCGGCGTCGACGCCGCTGGGCAGGTCGACGGCGACGATCAGCGCGCCCGCGTCCTCGGCGGCGCGGACCAGGGCCTCGGCCTCCGGGCGCAGCCCGCCCTTGCCGCCGATCCCGGTGATGCCGTCGACGACGAGGTCGGCCCGTCGCACGGCGCCCGCGCCGTCGGCGGCGGGCACGACGCGCCCGCCGGCCGCGCGCAGGGCGCGCAGCCCGCCCTCGTGCGCCCGGCCGGGGGAGGTCAGCACCGCCGTGACGCCCGCGCCGCGGCGGGCGAGGCGGGCACCGGCGTAGAGGGCGTCGCCGCCGTTGTCGCCGCTGCCGGCGAGGAGGGCGACGCGGGCGCCGTAGACGCGGCGGCCGAGCAGGTCCGCGCAGGCGGCCGCGAGGCCTGCCGCCGCGCGCTGCATCAGGGTGCCGGGCGGCAGCTCTGCCATGAGTGCTCGCTCGGCGGTCCGTACGGTTTCCACGCTGTGGGCAGTCCTCATGGGGCCAGCCTCGCGCAGGCCGGGGGCCCGTGACCACAGGGCCGGCCGGCGCGGCGGCGGGCCGGTCGTCCCGGCGACAACCGGACCCAAGCGTTCCCCCAGGCGATCCGCCCGGCGCCACGGCCTGAGACACTGGCGGGGATGAGTGAGACACCGATGCGCGCCCGTGCCGTGGTCGACCTGGCCGCCCTGCGGGCCAACGTACGTGCTCTGCGGGCTCGCGCCCCCCGGGCGCAGCTGATGGCCGTCGTCAAGGCGGACGCGTACGGGCACGGGGCGGTGCCCTGCGCGCGGGCGGCCCGGCAGGCCGGAGCGGAGTGGCTCGGTACGGCCACCCCGCAGGAGGCGCTTGCCCTGCGCGCGGCGGGCGACACGGGCCCGCTGCTGTGCTGGCTGTGGACGCCCGGCGGGCCGTGGCGGGAGGCCGTGGAGGCCGGCATCGACGTCTCGCTCAGCGGCCTGTGGGCCCTCGAGGAGGTCACCGCGGCCGTGCGCGCGGCGGGCCGCCCCGCCCGCGTGCAGCTGAAGATCGACACCGGCCTCGGCCGCAACGGCTGCCAGCCCGGCGACTGGGAGAAGCTCGTCGCCGCCGCCCGTGACGCCGAGCGCGCCGGCCTGGTGAAGGTCACCGGCGTGTGGTCGCACTTCGCGTGCGCCGACGAGCCGGGCCACCCCTCGATCCGGGCCCAGGTCAAGGTCTTCGAGGACGCGGTGGCCTACGCCGAGCGCGAGGGGCTGACCCCCGAGGTCCGCCACATCGCCAATTCGCCGGCCACCCTCACCCTCCCCGAGACGCACTACGACCTGGTGCGGACGGGCGTGGCGATGTACGGCATATCGCCCAGCCCCGAGCTCGGCACCCCCGAGGACTTCGGGCTCAGGCCGGTCATGACGCTCAGCGCGTCCCTGGCCTCCGTCAAGCGCGTCCCCGGCGGCCATGGGGTGTCTTACGGCCATCTCTACACCACCCCCGGCGAGACCACCCTCGCGCTCGTCCCCGTCGGCTACGCGGACGGCATCCCGCGCGCCGCCTCCGGCACCGGCCCGGTGCTGGTGGGAGGCAAGTGGCGCACGGTCGCGGGCCGCGTCGCCATGGACCAGTTCGTGGTGGACCTGGGCGGCGACACCGCCCGCGTCGGCGACGAGGCGGTGCTGTTCGGCCCGGGCGACCACGGCGAACCGACCGCCGAGGACTGGGCCAGGGCGACCGGAACCATCGCCTATGAAGTCGTGACGCGCATCTCGGCACGCGTGCCCCGCGTCTATACCGGGGAGGTCCCGGAGGACACCACGAGCCACGACACGGGGGAGTGACGACATGGGCGAGGGCGGCGACGGCGCGGGCAGGGCGGCGGCAGCAGCGGCAGCGGAGGCTGCCGTGCGGACCGGAGGGGTCGCGGGCGTGGGCGCCGCGGCCTGGCGGCGCGGGGCGGGTCTCGCCGGAGCCGCGGTCGGCCTGGTCGCCGCAGGGGCCGCGGTCGGCGTCGCCGTCGAGCGGCTGACCGTAGGCCGCGGAATGCGCCGCAAGGCCCGGCTCGCGCTGGACGCGGTGGGCCCGTACGGCACCCTGCGCGGCACGCCCGGCGTCGCCGTCGCCGACGACGGCACCGAGCTCCACTACGAGGTCGACGAGGTGGAGGGGCAGCCGGCGGACGGCGCGCGCCCCCGGTTCCTCGGGCGGAGGCCGGCCCCTGCCGTCACCGTCGTCTTCAGCCACGGCTACTGCCTCAACCAGGACTCCTGGCACTTCCAGCGCGCCGCCCTGCGCGGCGTCGTCCGCACGGTCTTCTGGGACCAGCGCAGCCACGGCCGCTCCGGGCGGGGCCCGGCGCGGCGCGACGGCGGCGAGCCCGTCACCATCGACCTGCTCGGCCGCGATCTGAAGGCCGTCATCGACGCCGCCGCCCCCGAGGGGCCGCTGGTGCTGGTGGGGCATTCGATGGGCGGCATGACGATGATGGCGCTGGCCGACCAGTTCCCGTCCCTGATCGCGGACCGGGTGGCCGCCGCGGCCTTCGTCGGCACGTCCCCCGGCCTGCTGTCCGAGGTGACGTACGGGCTCCCGGTCGCCGGGATGAACCTGGTGCGCCGGGCGGTGCTGCCCGGGGCCTTCAAGCTGATGACGGACCGGACCGACCTGGTCGAGAAGGGGCGCCGGGCCACCTCCGACATCGTCGGCGCGATCATCAAGCGCTATTCGTTCGGGACGCGGGACGTCGACCCCGTGGTGGCCCGGTTCGCCGAGCGGCTGATCGAGGCGACGCCGGTGGACGTGGTCGCCGAGTTCTACCCGGCGTTCGACGCGCACGACAAGGTGGCGGCGCTGAGCGCCTTCGCCCGCCTGCCCGTGCTCGTCCTCGCGGGCGAGAAGGACCTGATCACCCCGAGCTCCCACAGCGAGGTCATCGCCGACGCCCTGCCGGACGCGGGCCTGACGGTCGTGCCGGGGGCGGGGCACCTGGTGATGCTGGAGCAGCCGCAGCTGGTGTGCGAGAAGCTGGCGGAGCTGCTGGCGCAGGCGCCGGCCGCCCTGGCCGGCAGCCGCTCCGGCAGCCGCTCCGGGGGACGCGGCGGATGGGTGCGGGGCGAGGAGCGGGCCGCGCCCGAGTAGGGCTCCGCGCCACGCCACGGCACCCCGTACCATCGGCGGATATGAACGTCCCGCACGACATTTCCGCCGCCACGGCCACGCGCCTCACCGTCAAGTCCGCCGAGGACATGCGCGAGTTGGGCCGCAGGCTGGCCGCGCTGCTGCGGCCCGGCGACCTGGTCCTGCTCTCCGGCGAGCTGGGCGCCGGAAAGACGACGATGACCCGTGGGCTGGGCGAGGGCCTCGGCGTGCGCGGCGCCGTGACGTCCCCGACCTTCGTCATCGCCCGGGTGCACCCGCCGCTGGGCGACGGCCCGGCGCTGGTCCACGTCGACGCCTACCGGCTGTCCGGCGGCCTGGACGAGATGGAGGACCTGGACCTGGACGTCTCGCTGCCCGAGTCGGTCGTCGTCGTGGAGTGGGGCGACGGCAAGGTCGAGGAGCTGTCCGAGGACCGCCTGCGCGTCGTCATCGAGCGGGCGGTCGGCGCGGACGCCCCGGCCGCCGACGCGGACGAGGCGGACGACGTGCGCAGCGTGACCGTGACCGGCGTCGGCGAGCGCTGGGCGGGCGTCGACCTCACGCCGCTGGGCTAGCGCGGCGGCCCCGGCCGGGGCACGGGCGACGGGTCGGCTGTAGTTTCCGACAAGCCGTCGGGAAGATGTTGCGCGCGCGGTGTCGCGCGTGGTCACATGGAGAACGGAGAGATGGTTAGGCCTGCCTAACCGCTCCCCCGGCCCGAGCTGCTCCAGGAGGCATTCATGACGGCCCACGAGCCCGCTGCCCCCCTGACGGACCGCTCGGAGGAGCGGCCCCGGCCCCTGTCGATGCGCGACCTCCTCGCGGCCTGCGCCGCCGCCGACGCGGTCTCCACGCCGCCGAAGGCCCCCGGCCGGACCCACGAGCACGAGCCCGACGAGCACCCGGGCCACGCCGAGCACACCGGGCACACCAGTCACACGCAGGAGCGCGACGCGGCCTGACGCGCCGCGCCGACAAGCGCGACACGGCCCCGAATAGCCCGAACGGGGGACGAGGCCGCGCCCCGTCCCCCGTATCCGGGTCTCCTCGCCGTCCGCCTTACGGGACGACGACCACCTTCGTGTTGTTCACCGCGAACTCCCACATCGCCCGCCCGTCCGCGGGCTGCGCACGGATGCCGCCGGTCTTCTTCGCCGGGTCCGGCTTCGGCGACGAGCCGTCGACGGCCGCGCTGAAGCCGAAGACGATCCCGGCCGCGTTCTTGTGGAAGCGCACCACGTGCTCGATCGGAACGCCGTCCGAGCCGGTGACCTGCGGGTCGCGCGAGGTGACCGTGTACGCCCCGGGCGGCGGGCTGACGGTGCTGGGCGCCACCTCGTACGTCCGGGTGGCCTTGCCGTCCGAGCCGACCAGCCACACGCGCTTCTGGGCGAGCGCGTAGACGACCCGAAGGCCGGCGCCGGAGTTCTCCGGAACGGCGTTCTGGGCCTTGCCCTGGTCCGCTCCGGCGCTTCCGGCCTTGTCCTTGCCGCCCGCGTCCTCGCCCTTGTCCTTGCCGGTCGCGGCCGGGGCGTGCGCGCTCGCGGGGCGGTCCGGCGCTGCCTCCGCCTGGAACGCGAGGAAACCGACCCCGCCCAGCGCCGCCGCCGTGAGCACGGCCACGATCGCCCCCGAGCTGCTGCGTGCCACGGTGCGCACCTTTCGTCCCGCGTACGGATCCCGTCCCCACCGGCCCGTGCCGGTCGAACCCGCCCGTACTCGTCGTACGTCCTGCTCATACAGCCGCTCGCACGGCTATGCGGCTGACCGTAGCACCCGCCCGCGACCCCGCCGCGCCCCCGGCGAAGGCCAATGCGCGCACCGGGCGCCCCATGGCGCGCCGTAGGCTTGTCACGTGCTGCTGCTCGCTCTGGATACCGCCACCCCCGCTGTCACCGTCGCCCTCCACGACGGCGAGTCCGTCATCGCCGAGTCGAGCCAGGTCGACGCCCGCCGGCACGGGGAGCTGCTGCTGCCCGCCGTGGACCGGGTGCTGGGCGAGGCGGGACGCACGCTGGACGCCGTGACCGGCATCGTCGTCGGCGTCGGGCCGGGCCCCTACACGGGCCTGCGCGTCGGCATCGTCACCGCCGCGACCTTCGCCTCCGTGCTGTCCGTGCCCGTCCACAGCCTGTGCACGCTCGACGGCATCGCCTACGCCGCCGGGCAGGCGGGCCTCGAGGGCGAATTCGTCGTCGCGACGGACGCCCGCCGCAAGGAGGTCTACTGGGCGCGCTACGCCGACGCCCGCACCCGCGTCACCGAGCCCGCCGTGGACCGCCCGGCCGAGCTCGCCGAGCGCGTCGCGGGCCTGACCGCCGTCGGCGCGGGCGCCGTGCTCTACCCCGACGCCTTCACCGACGTCCGCACCGACCTGCCGCAGCACCAGTCGGCGGGCGCGCTGGCCGCCCTGGCGGCCGAGAAGCTGCGCACCGGCGGGGAGTTCCTGCCCGGCCGGCCGCTGTACCTGCGCCGCCCGGACGCCCAGGTGCCGGCCAACTACAAGGTGGTCACGCCGCAGTGACCGGGGCAGCCGCGGCGGTCGGCATCCGCGAGATGCGCTGGTGGGACATCGGGCCGGTGCTGGAGCTGGAGAAGGCGCTCTTCCCGCACGACGCCTGGTCCAAGGGCCTGTTCTGGTCGGAGCTGGCGCACGCGCGCGGGGCGAACGCCAACCGCCGCTACGTCGTCGCCGTCGACCCGGACGGGCGGATCGTCGGCTACGCCGGCCTCGCCGCCATCGACGGCACGGGCGACGTGCAGACCATCGCCGTCGCCCAGGAACACTGGAGCACGGGCCTGGGCGCCCGCCTGCTCACCGAACTGCTCACGACCGCGACCGCCTTCGAATGCCGCGAGGTGCTGCTCGAGGTGCGCGTCGACAACACCCGCGCCCAGCGCCTGTACGAGCGCTTCGGCTTCGAGCCCGTAGGCGTCCGCCGCGGCTACTACCAGCCCGGCAACATCGACGCGCTCGTGATGCGTCTGACCGATCCGAACTTCGCAGTGCAAGGAATGACCCATGGCTCGCAAGGCTGACGAACCCCTCGTCCTCGGCATCGAGACCTCCTGCGACGAGACCGGCGTCGGCATCGTCCGCGGCCACACGCTCCTCGCCGACGCCGTCGCCTCCAGCGTCGACGAACACGCCCGCTTCGGCGGCGTGGTCCCCGAGGTCGCCAGCCGGGCGCACCTGGAGGCCATGGTCCCGACGATCCAGCGCGCCCTGAAGGAAGCCGGGGTGAGCGCGAAGGACCTCGACGGCATCGCGGTGACCGCCGGCCCCGGCCTCGCCGGCGCCCTCCTCGTCGGCGTCTCGGCCGCCAAGGCGTACGCCTACGCGCTGGGCAAGCCGCTCTACGGCGTCAACCACCTCGCCTCGCACATCTGCGTGGACCAGCTCGAGCACGGCGCCCTGCCCGAGCCGACGATGGCCCTGCTGGTCAGCGGCGGCCACTCCTCCCTGCTGCTGGCCCCCGACATCACCGCCGACGTCCGGCCGCTCGGCTCGACCATCGACGACGCGGCGGGCGAGGCCTTCGACAAGATCGCCCGGGTGCTGAACCTGGGCTTCCCCGGCGGCCCGGTCATCGACCGCTACGCCCGCGAGGGCGACCCGGACGCCATCCGCTTCCCGCGCGGCCTGACCGGCCCGCGCGACCCGATATACGACTTCTCCTTCTCCGGCCTGAAGACCGCCGTGGCCCGCTGGATCGAGGCCAGGCGCGCGGCCGGCGAGAACGTTCCCGTGGCGGACGTCGCGGCCTCCTTCCAGGAGGCGGTCGTCGACGTCCTCACCCGCAAGGCCGTCCGCGCCTGCAAGGACCACGGCGTGGACCACCTGATGATCGGCGGCGGCGTCGCGGCCAACACCCGCCTGCGCGCGATGGCCCAGCGCCGCTGCGAGGACGCCGGCATCACGCTGCGCGTGCCGCGCCCCAAGCTGTGCACGGACAACGGCGCGATGGTCGCCGCGCTCGGCGCCGAGATGGTCGCGCGCGGCCGCGCGGCGTCCTCGTGGGACCTGTCGGCGGACTCGTCGCTGCCGGTCACCGAGACGCACGTACCGGGACACGACCACGAGGACGACCACGACCACGGGCACTCCCACGGGCACGGGCACGGGCACTCGCACGACCACGACCACGTGCACGAGCTGAGCAAGCAGAACCTCTACGAGTGATCCGGGCTACGCGCCGGCGGGCCGCCCCAGCAGCATCGCCGGCGCGCCGGCCACCCGGGTCAGCACGATCACGCAGGAGTTCGGGCCCGCGAGCTTGAGCTTCCTGCGCAGCTCCTCCGGCTCCACCGCCGACCCCCGCTTCTTGATGACGGCGACCCCGATCCCGCGCTCGCGCACGATCGCCTTCAGCCGCTTCAGGTTGAACGGCAGCACGTCCGTGATCTCGTACGCCGCCGCGTAATCCGTCGGCCGCAGTTCGTCGCTCGTCACGTAGGCGATGGTCTCGTCGACCAGCCCGCCCTCACCCAGCTCCGCCGCGACCTCCGCCACCAGGTGGGCGCGGATCACGGCGCCGTCCGGCTCGTAGAGGTAGCGGCCCACGGGGCGTACGGCCGGGTCCGGCAGGCCGCGGCCCACCAGGGACGCGCCGGACGGCAGGAGGGTCGCCCGGCGGGCGCCGGGCGTCGTGCCGAACCACAGCACGGCCTCCTTCACGTCGCCGCCGTCCGAGATCCATTCCGCTTCGGCGTCGTCGGGCACCGCCTCGTGCGGCACGCCCGGTGCGATCTTCAGGGCCGCGCGGGGGGCCGTGCGGGCGGCCTCGATCGCCCACGAGAGCGGCGGGGAGTAGGCCTCCGGGTCGAAGATGCGGCCCCGGCCGCCGCGCCGGGCCGGGTCGACGAACACGGCGTCGTAACCCGAGGTGTCGACCTCCGTGACGTCGGCGCAGCGCACCTCGATGAGGTCGGACAGGCCCAGCGCCTCCGCGTTGGCGCGGGCGACCTCGCAGGTCAGCGGGTCGCGGTCGACGGCCAGCACGAAGATGCCGGCGCGCGCCAGGGCGATCGCGTCGCCGCCGATGCCGCAGCACAGATCGGCGACGCGGCGCACGCCGAGCGCCTCGAAGCGCCGGGCGCGGTAGGTGGCCACCGAGGCGCGCGTGGACTGCTCCACGCCGTTGGGCGTGAAGAACATGCGGTACGCGTCCTGCGCGCCGAACTTCGCGACCGCGCGCTGCCTCAGTCGCGCCTGGCCGAGGGCGGCGGACACCAGGGCGGCCGGGTGCTCGCGGCGCAGGCGGGTCGCCGTGGCGAGTTCCTGCGCGGGGTCGTGGTCGCGCAGCCCGTCGAGGAGGGCGCGCCCCTCGTCCGTGAGGAGGGCGGTGAAGGCGGCGGTGGCCTCGGCGGCGTCGGCGGCGGGGTTCGGTGCGGGCACGTGTCTCATTCTCTCCCGCCTCTCCCACGGGCCACGACCGCGCGTCACGGCCGCACCCCACGACCGCACGTCCCGCCGACCCGGCCCCCCGCGCGAGGTTCGAACGCATGCACAAGAATCGTCCGGGTGAGCCTGTCTGTTTCCGGCCGTCGTGGCCGCCGCCCCGCCGCCGTCCTCGCGTCCGCCGCCCTGCTGCTGACCGGCGTCCTCGCCGGGTGCTCCGGATCGTCCTCCGGCTCCTCCTCGGGGCCGTCCGGCCGCGCGCAGACGCCGCGGGCGGCGGGGACGCCCGCGCCGTCCGCCGCGCCCGACGACGCGTACCGCCGCTGGGGACTGGACAGGCCCCTCGCCGCCCCGCCGGCCCCGCCCGCGAAGAAGCCCGTGGCGACCTCCGGCCCCGGCGGCACCCCGCCGGTCGTACGGCGCATACCGACCCAGGACAAGGTCGTCTTCATCACCATCGACGACGGGGCCGAGAAGGACCCGGAGTTCGTGAAGATGGCGCAGGACCTGAAGCTGCCGTTCACGATGTTCCTCACCGACGACATCGCCCGCGCGGGCAGCGGCTACGGCTACTTCGACCGGCTGCGCGCCCTCGGCAACGGCGTCCACAACCACACCCTCGGCCACCCCAACCTGCGCACCCTGCCGGCCGATGCCCAGCGGCGCGAGATATGCGGGCAGCAGGACGCCCTGGAGAAGCGTTTCGGTACCCGCCCCACCCTCTTCCGGCCGCCCTACGGCAACTACAACGACGCCACCCTCACCGCGGCCGGCGGCTGCGGGGTGCGGGCGGTCGTGCTGTGGGAGGTCACGATGCAGATCAACGACATGCGTTACGCGCAGGGCGACTCGCTGCGCCCCGGCGACATCGTGCTGGCCCACTTCCGCGGACCGGGGGAGCTCAAGGGCACCTCGATGACCAAGATGGTCACCAACATGCTGCGCAGCATCCAGCGGCAGGGGTACACGGTGGCCCGGCTCGAGGACTACCTCTAGGACTGTCTCCGGGACTGTCGCCAGGACGCCCGCGGACTACCCCTCCGGGGGGAGAGTGCGGTGATCCCTCGCTGGGTAGGGCATCCTCGGCCGTCCTCCGCAGGGGGCCGCCGCCGCCGGAACCAGGGGCTCGCCGCACGGCGAATTGGCACTCCGCTTGACCGAGTGCTAACCGCGTCATAGTCTCGGCACCGTTGGCACTCTCCACTGGTGAGTGCCAAACACAGCGACGGGCAGATCCGGCACCCGCGACGACGGATCTACCAGGTCGCCACCTCAGACAATTGACCCCGTGAGATCTCCGAAGGGGGAGGTCGGATCGTGACGACCGCCAGCTCCAAGGTTGCCATCAAGCCGCTTGAGGACCGCATTGTGGTCCAGCCGCTCGACGCCGAGCAGACCACGGCCTCCGGCCTGGTCATTCCGGACACCGCCAAGGAGAAGCCCCAGGAGGGCGCTGTCCTGGCCGTGGGCCCGGGCCGCTTCGAGAACGGCGAGCGCCTCCCGCTCGACGTGAAGGTCGGTGACATCGTGCTCTACAGCAAGTACGGCGGCACCGAGGTGAAGTACAACGGCGACGAGTACCTCGTCCTCTCGGCCCGCGACGTCCTCGCGGTCATCGAGAAGTAGTTCACCCGAAGCTTTCGAGCTATCGAAGAAGCTTTCGAAGCTTTTGATCTGCGCCCCTGGTTCCCGTGCCTGCTAGCCGGGCACCGGGGGCGCAGTTCGTTTGAGATTACGGCGAAGGATACGTAACCCATGGCCAAGACCCTGAAGTTCGACGAGGACGCCCGTCGCGCCCTTGAGCGCGGCGTCAACAAGCTCGCCGACACCGTGAAGGTGACGATCGGCCCCAAGGGCCGCAACGTTGTCATCGACAAGAAGTTCGGCGCCCCCACCATCACCAACGACGGCGTCACCATCGCCCGTGAGGTCGAGCTCGACGACGCGTACGAGAACCTCGGCGCCCAGCTCGTCAAGGAGGTGGCGACCAAGACCAACGACATCGCGGGTGACGGCACCACCACCGCGACCGTCCTGGCCCAGGCGCTGGTCCGCGAGGGTCTGCGCAACGTCGCCGCCGGCGCCTCCCCGGCCGCCCTGAAGAAGGGCATCGACGCCGCCGTCAAGGCCGTCTCCGACGAGCTGCTGGCGACCGCCCGCCCGATCGACGACAAGTCCGACATCGCCGCCGTGGCCGCGCTCTCCGCGCAGGACCAGCAGGTCGGCGAGCTCATCGCCGAGGCGATGGACAAGGTCGGCAAGGACGGTGTCATCACCGTCGAGGAGTCCAACACCTTCGGTCTGGAGCTGGACTTCACCGAGGGCATGGCCTTCGACAAGGGTTACCTCTCGCCGTACATGGTCACCGACCAGGAGCGTATGGAGGCCGTCCTCGACGACCCGTACATCCTGATCCACCAGGGCAAGATCTCCTCGATCCAGGACCTGCTGCCCCTGCTCGAGAAGATCATCCAGGGCGGTGGCTCCAAGCCGCTGCTGATCATCGCCGAGGACGTCGAGGGCGAGGCGCTCTCCACCCTCGTCGTCAACAAGATCCGTGGCACCTTCAACGCCGTGGCCGTCAAGGCCCCCGGCTTCGGCGACCGCCGCAAGGCGATGCTGGGTGACATGGCCACCCTCACCGGTGCCACCGTCATCGCCGAGGAGGTCGGCCTCAAGCTCGACCAGGCCGGTCTGGACGTGCTGGGCTCCGCCCGCCGCGTGACCATCACCAAGGACGACACCACGATCGTCGACGGCGGCGGCAACCACGCCGACGTCGAGGGCCGCGTCGCCCAGATCAAGGCCGAGATCGAGACCACCGACTCGGACTGGGACCGCGAGAAGCTCCAGGAGCGCCTCGCCAAGCTCGCCGGCGGCGTCTGCGTCATCCGCGTGGGTGCGGCCACCGAGGTCGAGCTCAAGGAGAAGAAGCACCGTCTGGAGGACGCCATCTCCGCGACCCGCGCCGCGGTCGAGGAGGGCATCGTCTCCGGTGGTGGCTCCGCCCTCGTCCACGCCGTCAAGGTGCTGGACGGCGGCCTGGGCAAGGAGGGTGACGAGGCCACCGGTGTCGCCGTCGTCCGCCGCGCCGCCGTCGAGCCGCTGCGCTGGATCGCCGAGAACGCCGGCCTCGAGGGCTACGTCATCACCTCCAAGGTGGCGGAGCTCGAGAAGGGCCAGGGCTTCAACGCCGCGACCGGCGAGTACGGCGACCTGGTGAAGGCCGGCGTCATCGACCCGGTCAAGGTCACCCGCTCCGCGCTGGAGAACGCCGCGTCCATCGCCTCCCTGCTGCTCACGACCGAGACCCTGGTCGTCGAGAAGAAGGAAGAGGAGTCCGCCGAGGCCGGTCACGGCCACGGTCACGGCCACGCGCACTGACGCACGCCCTTCCGTACCGCGGCCCGGCCCGGTCTCCCCACGAGGGGAGGCCGGGCCGGGCCCGTTTTCGTTTCTACGCACGTACCGCGTTTCTGCGCACGTACCGCGTTTCTACGAACCCACGCGTTTTACGAACCCACGGCGCCCAGCTGGCGCAGCAGCCCCAGCATGTCGTAGACCCACCAGCCCTCCGCGATCTTCCCGTCGACGAAGCGGTGGATCGTCACCCCGTCCATGGCGACCGTCTGCCCCGTGGGCTGCAGGCCCGCGAAGTCGCCCTGGTGGGTGCCCCGCCAGGTCCAGTGGGTGCTGACCTCGTCGCCCTCGGCCAGCTGGCGGTGCAGGGTGAAGCCGAAGTCGAAGGCGTCCCGCCAGCCCGTCACGTCCTGCTTCAGGGCCTCGCACCCGACCGCGGTCCGCTCCTCCTTGCCGACGTCGTGGTCGACGTAGTCGGCCGTGCAGAGCTCGTCGATGAGGTCCAGGTCCCCGCCGACGGCGACCTCGTCGAAGAAGCGGCGGGCCGTCGTCCTGTTCAGCTGCTCGTCGCGGACGACGTCGAGGTCGGTGAAGCTCGGCAGCCCGTCGCAGAGCGCGACCATCTCCTCGAAGATCCGGTTGGTCTCGGGGAGGTTCGAGTTCTCCATCGCCTTCTCGTAGGACGGGAACTCGATGATCTCCACGTAGTGCTCGCTGTCGGTGTGGTCGCGGCCGACGATGGAGTGGGTGGCGGTGCGCTTGCCCTCGGTCGCGGCGACCCAGTCGTCCATGAGCCGGTTCATGTCGTCGTACCGACTCGTCTTGCAGTCGATTACCTGTACGAAAGTCATGGCGCCTCCCGGGTGATATATCCAGGTTAGTCCTGGATCAGGGCACCCGAGAGGCTCACTGTTCCGTCAGTTCGGCCCGTACCTGCGCCCGGTCGTGGCCCCCGCCCGCGAGACCGCCCGGCGCGGGGCCAGCTTCATCAGGCCGGCCAGCGCCTTGTAGCGCGGGTCCGGAATGGACAGCGACTTGCCGCGCGCCAGGTCCTTCAGCGCGGCCTCCACCAGCTTGTCCGCGTCCAGCCACATCCAGCCGGGAACGTTGTCCACGCCCATGCCGGCCCGCTGGTGGAACTCGGTCCGTACGAAGCCGGGGCACAGCGCCATCAGCCGCACCCCGCTCCCCGCCAGGTCCCGCGCGGCACCCTGGGTGAACTGCACCACCCACGCCTTGCTCGCCCCGTACGTCCCGCGGGGGACGAACGCGGCGACCGACGCGACGTTGACCACCCCGCCGCGCCTGCGCTCCCGCATGCTCGCCGTCGCGGCCGAGGTCAGCCGCAGCACCGCCTCGCAGTGCACCTTGAGCATCATCAGCTCGTCGGCCATGGGGACCTCGAGGTAGCGGCCCTTGTTGGCGAAGCCCGCGTTGTTCACCAGCAGGTCCACCGGGTTCTTGCGGTCGGCGAGGCGCGCCTCGACCGCCGCGATGCCCTCGTCCTCGGACAGGTCCGCGCGGAGCACCTCCGCCTCCACCCCGTGACGGTCGTGGAGTTCGGTCGCCTGCTCGTGCAGCCGCTTCTCGTCGCGCGCCACGAGCACCAGGTTGTGCCCGTCGGCCGCCAGCCGTCGGGCGAAGGCCGCGCCGATGCCCGCCGTCGCCCCCGTGATCAGTGCAGTCGTCATACAGGAACGTTAGTGCTCGGCGTGACCCCGCGAAGGCCTTCCCGTCTCTCTCCCCGCCCCCGGGGGGCCTTACGCGTCGGGCTCCTGACGCGCCGTGTCCGGGGCCTGACGCTCCATGAAGGCCAGCGCCTTCTGGCGCACCTTGGGGTCGAGCGCGTCACCGGCGGCCAGGACGGCGGGCAGCAGCGCGCGTTCGGTCGTCATGGCGCGGAAGACGACGGAGACGGTCACCTCGTGGCCGGGGCGGTGGACGACCGTGACGGGGTCGCCCGCCCGCACCTCGCCGGGCGTGACGACGCGCAGGTACGCGCCCGGCGCCGCCTTCTGGGTGAAGCGCCGGATCCAGCCGGTCTCTCCCAGCCAGTCGGCGAACGTGCGGCAGGGGATGCGCGGCGAGGCCACTTCCAGCACCAGATCCGTACCTATGCGCCAACGCTCCCCGATCCGCGCACCGTTGACGTCGAGTCCGCCGGTGGTGAGGTTCTCGCCGAAGGAGCCGTGCGGCAGCGGCCGGCCCAGCTCGCGCTCCCAGCCGTCGAGGTCCTCGCGCGCGAACGCGTACACCGCCTGGTGGTCCCCGCCGTGGTGGCGCAGGTTCACCACCGTGTCGCCGGCGACGCCGCTGCCCGCGACGCCCTGCGGGCCGGGCGCGGCCACCGCGACCGGGCCGGTCACCGGGCGCTTGTCGATGCCGGTGCGCAGGCCGTCCGCGAAGGCGCCGCCGGGGGCGGAGCGGTCGTCGGAGGTGCGGTCGCGGCCGGCGTTCACGGAGATCAGGTGCATGGGGCAAGCGTAGGGCGGGGGGCGGCGGATCCGCCTCAAAGTTCCGGGCCGGTCTTTGCCCGTCTGCCCCAAGGTGGGCTTATGCTCGAGGCATGATCGAGGCTCGTCATCTCAGGGTGCTGCGCGCGGTGGCCGGCACCGGTTCCTTCTCGGCCGCGGCCCGTGAGCTGGGGTGCACCCAGCCCGCCGTGAGCCAGCAGATGAAGGCCCTGGAGCAGTCCACGGGCACGCCCCTGCTGATCCGTACGGGCCGGGAGATGCGGCTGACGGAGGCGGGCGCGGCCCTGGTCCGGCACGCCGCCGGGATCCTGGCGGGGCTGACCGCGGCCGAGGAGGAGATCGCGGCGATCGCCGGACTGCGGGCCGGGCGGGTGCGGCTGGTCTCCTTCCCCAGCGGCAGCTCGACGCTGGTGCCGACCGCCCTCGCGGAGATGCGGGCGGCGCACCCGGGCACCCAGGTGTCGCTGGTGGAGGCGGAGCCGCCGCGTTCGGTGGAGATGCTGCGCGAGGGCGACTGCGAGATCGCCCTGGCCTTCCGCTACCCCGACGTGCGCGGCGCCGATCCGGCCGCCGGCGCCGAGTGGGACGACCTGGTCGTACGGCCGCTGCTGACCGACCGCCTCATCGGCGTGGTCCCGGAGGGGCACCGGCTCGCCGGGGCGGAGCGGATCGCGATAGCGGAGCTGGAGCGGGAGCCGTGGATCGCGGGCTGCCCGCGCTGCCGGCGGCATCTGGTCGAGGTGTGCGAGTCCGCGGGGTTCACGCCGCGCATCGACTTCGCGACGGACGACTACCCGGCGGTCTTCGGCCTCGTCGGGGCCGGTCTCGGAGTGGCCGTGATGCCGGAGCTGGCGCTGGAGTCGGTACGGCCGAAGGGGGCGCGGATCGTGCCCGTCGAGCCCGTGGTGCAGCGCGAGATCGTGGCCCTCACCCTGCCGGACCTGGCCCGGGTGCCGGCGGTCGGCGCGATGCTGGACCGGCTGGCGGCCGCGGCGAGCCGCTGACCCGGCGCGGGTGGGCGCCCGGCCAGGTGGCCGCGCGTGAGCGGGGGGCCGCTCGACTGAAACGTTTCTTCGTTGAGTCCGGCGGGGCGGCGAGCGCTCACGCGGTCATCGCGCCGGCGCCCGCGCCGCTCGCCGTGATGGAGCGGTGCCGTGCACGCCCCATGAGCTCCTCGCGCTCGTCCTCGGTGAGGCCGCCCCACACGCCGTAGGGCTCCCTCACCGCCAGCGCGTGCGCCGCGCACTCGGCGCGTACCGGGCAGCGCATGCACACCTCCTTCGCGGAGGTCTCCCGGGCGCTGCGGGCGGCACCGCGCTCGCCCTCGGGGTGGAAGAAGAGCGAGCTGTCGACCCCTCGGCACGCCGCCAGGAGCTGCCAGTCCCACAGGTCGGCGTTGGGACCGGGAAGGCGGGAGAAATCTGCCATTGCTTATCCCCTCGAAGCGATCGTCGCAGCGATTGGTGCTGTGACCTTGACGGGTGACCTGGTCGAAGCGATCTCATGCAGTGCCCATGCCGTTCATCCGCTATGTGAGCAGATGAAAATATGACTCATTGCGAATCTAGCCACAGACAGCAGCAAATGGGAAGAAAAACAGGTCCGAGTGGGCAAATGGGGCATAGCTTGGTCCGCGGGCCGGGCGCCCCCCGTGCGCCCTGCTCCGTGTCCGAGCCCTCACGTAGAGTGCCGAACACGACCGACCGAGACCGTAACTCTTTCGGGTGACCGTCGTTGAGAGTGCGGAGACGGTTGACGCGTGAAGCAGTCGGGCGGGTGGCAGGTGCCCGGGCGTCGTCAACCGCACAGGTGACGATCAGTACCAGCCTCTGGAGGCTCAAGGTGACGCGCATCAGCTGCGGAGGGCGGCCATGACATCCGTCCTCGTCTGCGACGACTCCCCGCTTGCCCGAGAAGCGCTCCGGCGCGCGGTGGCGACCGTGCCCGGCGTCGAGCGCGTGACGACGGCGGCCAACGGCGAGGAAGTCCTCCGCCGCTGGGGCGCCGATCGTTCGGACCTCATTCTGATGGACGTACGCATGCCCGGACTGGGCGGTGTGGAGACCGTGCGCCGGCTGCTCTCCGCCGACCCCGGCGCCCGGATCATCATGCTCACGGTGGCCGAGGACCTGGACGGCGTCGCGCTCGCGGTCGCCGCCGGGGCGCGCGGCTACCTCCACAAGGACGCCTCGCGCGCCGAGCTGCGCGCCACGGTGACCCAGGCCCTCGCCGACCCGACCTGGCGGCTCGCCCCGCGCCGGCTGCGTTCGGCGGAGATGGGCGCGGCGCCCACGCTCACCGCGCGCGAGATCCAGGTGCTGGAGGGCATGAGCCACGGGCGCTCCAACGCCGAGATCGGCCGGGAGCTGTTCCTCTCGGAGGACACGGTCAAGACCCACGCCCGGCGGCTGTTCAAGAAGCTGGGCGCCTCGGACCGGGCGCACGCGGTGGCGCTCGGCTTCCGCTGGGGTCTGGTCCGTTAGGCGGGACGTGGCGCGCGGCGCCGTGCGGTCGCGGTACGCGTCACTCGGACAGGTGGTGCGCACCGCGGCCTCATGTCGCCGGTCACGGCCCCGTCGGCCCCGGTTCCCCTGGTCGCGGGTCCGCGATCACGACGGTCGCGGGTGCGCGCTCAGGCGTGCGATCGCTTCCGTGACGGGCGTCCGACTCCGAAACTCCGAGGGATGCCGCATCCTTGGAGTGTGACTCCTCCCCGGCGGAGGCCGAGGCTTCTCACTCGGCCGGAAGAGACCTCATGACGGACAGGCCCTGCCCGATGCCGCACGGCACGGGCTCAAGCTATCGGTGGAGTCGTGGGCGCGGGGCGGGTATACCCGGAAGGGGGCGACGCGAGACGTGAGTGCGAGGACACCGACGCGTAACGGTTCGACGCACAACGATGAAGGCGATGCCGTGGATCGCTTGACGTCAAGGCACCATGGACCGATGCGTGACGACGAGACCCCGGAGCCCCCCGTGGCTGCCGGACCGGGGGAGATCGGCGCCCTCGTCAGCCGCGCGGTCGAGGGCGACCGGCGGGCCACCCACGATCTGCTCGCCCTGGTGCACCCGCTCGCCCTGCGCTACTGCCGCACCCGGCTGTCGCGGCTGCCGGGCGACGCCCGGCACTTCGTGGACGACCTCGCCCAGGAGGTCTGCCTCGCGGTGCTGTGCGCCCTGCCGCGCTACCGCGACACCGGGCGTCCCTTCGAGGCCTTCGTCGTGGCCATCGCCGCGCACAAGGTCGCCGACCTGCAGCGGGCCGCCATGCGCCACCCCGGCAGCACGGCCGTGCCCTCCGACGAGATGCCCGAGCAGCCCGACGACTCGCTGGGGCCGGAGGAGCGCGCGCTGCTGAGCAGCGACGCCGAGTGGGCCAAGAAACTGCTCGCCAACCTGCCGGAGAACCAGCGCGAGCTGGTCCTGCTGCGGGTCGCGGTCGGGCTGACGGCGGAGGAGACCGGACAGATGCTGGGCATGTCGCCCGGTGCCGTACGGGTGGCGCAGCACCGTGCGCTCAGCAGGCTCCGTGCGCTCGCGGAGCAGTGAACCGCGCCCGCGGAGCAGTGAACCCGTGTGAATTCGTAGGAATCTCTAAGTGATGCGGGACTCAGTCATCGTGGAATGGGACACGCGTGGCGGCCGTTAGCATGGGAGTCCTCGCTGGGGCAAGACCATTTGGGAAGGTGTCATGACTGACAACGTCGACGGAATGCCCGGGAAATTCGCGATGCTCGGTCTGACATACGACGACGTCCTGCTGCTGCCGGGCGCCTCCGAGGTCCTGCCGAACGCCGTGGACACCTCGTCCCGGGTCTCGCGGAACGTACGAGTCAACATCCCGCTGCTGTCCGCCGCCATGGACAAGGTGACCGAGGCGCGCATGGCCATCGCCATGGCCCGCCAGGGCGGCGCGGGCGTGCTGCACCGCAACCTCTCCATCGAGGACCAGGCCAACCAGGTCGACCTCGTCAAGCGCTCCGAGTCCGGCATGGTCTCGGACCCGATCACGGTCCGCCCGGACGCCACGCTGGCCGAGGCGGACGCCCTGTGCGCCAAGTTCCGCATCAGCGGCGTGCCGGTCACCGACCCGGCGGGCAAGCTGCTCGGCATCGTCACCAACCGCGACATGGCCTTCGAGCTGGACCGCAGCCGCCAGGTGCGCGAGATCATGACCCCGATGCCGCTGGTGACGGGCAAGGTCGGCATCTCCGGCGAGGACGCCATCGAGCTGCTGCGCCGCCACAAGATCGAGAAGCTGCCGCTGGTGGACGACGCCGGCGTGCTCAAGGGCCTCATCACGGTCAAGGACTTCGTCAAGGCCGAGAAGTACCCCAACGCCGCCAAGGACTCCGAGGGCCGCCTGGTCGTCGGCGCCGCGGTGGGCGTCGGCGCCGAGGCCTTCGAGCGCGCCCAGGCGCTCGTCGAGGCCGGTGCGGACTTCCTGGTCGTCGACAGCGCCCACGGCCACAGCCGCGGCATCCTCGACATGATCGCCAAGATCAAGTCCAACATCAACGTCGACGTCGTCGGCGGCAACGTCGCCACCCGCGAGGGCGCCCAGGCCCTGATCGACGCCGGCGTGGACGGCGTCAAGGTCGGCGTCGGCCCGGGCTCGATCTGCACCACCCGCGTCGTCGCCGGCATCGGCGTCCCGCAGGTCACCGCGATCTACGAGGCCGCCCAGGCCTGCCACGCCGCCGGTGTGCCGCTCATCGGCGACGGCGGTCTGCAGTACTCCGGCGACATCGCCAAGGCGATCGCCGCCGGCGCCGACACGGTGATGCTCGGCTCGCTGCTCGCGGGCTGCGAGGAGTCGCCGGGCGAGATGGTCTTCATCAACGGCAAGCAGTTCAAGTCCTACCGCGGCATGGGCTCCCTGGGCGCCATGCAGTCCCGCGGCCAGGCTCGGTCCTTCTCCAAGGACCGCTACTTCCAGGACAACGTCCTCTCCGAGGACAAGCTGGTCCCCGAGGGCATCGAGGGCCAGGTGCCCTACCGCGGCCCGCTGTCCTCGGTGGCCCACCAGCTCATCGGCGGCCTGCGCGCCTCCATGGGCTACGTCGGCTCGGCGGACATCCAGGAGCTCAAGGACAAGGGCCGCTTCGTGCGGATCACGTCCGCGGGCCTCAAGGAGAGCCACCCGCACGACATCCAGATGACGGTTGAAGCGCCGAACTACTCCCGCCGGTAGTAGTAGGAGCTTCGCACAGCGCCCCCGGAGCCCGCAGCCGCCAGGCCGCGGGCTCCGCCGCGTCGGGGATACTGGTATGCGGCAGACGGAGCGCCAAGGAAAGTGAAAGGCCACAGACGTGACTGAGATCGAGATCGGGCGCGGCAAGCGCGGCCGCCGGGCGTACGCGTTCGACGACATCGCCGTCGTCCCGAGTCGCCGTACCCGCGACCCCAAGGAGGTCTCGATCGCCTGGCAGATCGACGCCTACCGCTTCGAGCTGCCGTTCCTGGCCGCCCCCATGGACTCGGTCGTCTCGCCCGAGACCGCCATCCGCATCGGTGAGCTGGGCGGCCTGGGCGTGCTGAACCTCGAGGGTCTGTGGACCCGCCACGAGGACCCGGAGCCGCTGCTCGCCGAGATCGCCGAGCTGGACGAGACCGCCGCGACCAAGCGTCTCCAGGAGATCTACGCCGAGCCGATCAAGGAAGAGCTGATCGGGCAGCGCATCAAGGAGGTCCGCGACTCCGGTGTCGTGACCGCCGCCGCGCTCTCCCCGCAGCGCACCGCGCAGTTCTCCAAGGCCGTCGTCGACGCCGGCGTGGACATCTTCGTCATCCGCGGCACGACCGTCTCCGCCGAGCACGTCTCCGGCGCCGCCGAGCCGCTGAACCTCAAGCAGTTCATCTACGAGCTCGACGTGCCGGTCATCGTCGGCGGTTGCGCCACGTACACCGCCGCCCTGCACCTGATGCGCACCGGTGCCGCCGGTGTCCTCGTCGGCTTCGGCGGTGGCGCCGCGCACACCACCCGCAACGTCCTGGGCATCCAGGTCCCGATGGCGACCGCCGTCGCCGACGTCGCCGCCGCCCGCCGCGACTACATGGACGAGTCCGGCGGCCGCTACGTCCACGTCATCGCCGACGGCGGCGTGGGCTGGTCCGGCGACCTGCCGAAGGCCATCGCCTGCGGTGCCGACGCCGTGATGATGGGCTCCCCGCTCGCCCGCGCCACCGACGCGCCGGGCCGGGGCTTCCACTGGGGCATGGAGGCCGTCCACGAGGACGTGCCGCGCGGCAAGCGCATGAACCTGGGCACGGTCGGCTCCACCGAGGAGATCCTCACCGGTCCCTCGCACACCCCGGACGGCTCGATGAACATGTTCGGCGCCCTGCGCCGCGCGATGGCCACCACCGGCTACAGCGACCTGAAGGAGTTCCAGCGCGTCGAGGTGACGGTCGCTCCGTCGCAGCACGACAAGCGCTGACCTTCGGTCAGGAGGGCCCGGGCCGCTTCGGCGGACCGGGCCCTTTCCCGTTCCCGCCCTCTTCCCGTGACCGCCCGGCCCGTTGGCTCCGTATAAAAGTTCGAGCATAGGGAATACTGGCGACTTATGGCGCAAAGCAAGTCGTTCAGCGGCAGGGACATGGGCATCGACCTCGGCACCGCGAACACGCTGGTGTACGTGCGGGGGAAGGGGGTGGTGCTCAACGAGCCGTCGGTCGTCGCGGTCAACGCCGAGGACGGCAGCGTGCTGTCGGTCGGCTCCGAGGCCAAGGAGACCATCGGCCGCACCCCCTCGAACATCGTGGCCATCCGCCCGATGCGGGACGGCGTCATCGCCGACTTCGAGGTCGCCGAGCGGATGCTGCGGCACTTCATCAAGAAGGTCATGGGCAACCGCCGCTTCTCCCGGCCGCGCGTCGTGGTGTGCGTGCCGTCCGGCATCACGGGCGTCGAGCGCCGTGCCGTCATCGAGGCCGCGGCGCAGGCCGGGGCCCGTCAGGTGCACCTGGTCGAGGAGCCCATGGCGGCGGCGATCGGCGCGGGCCTGCCGGTCAGCGAGCCCACCGGCTGCATGGTCGTCGACATCGGCGGCGGCACCACCGAGGTGGCCGTGATCTCCCTGGGCGGCATCGTCACCGCGCGCTCGGTGCGGACGGCCGGCGACGCCATGGACGCGGCCATCATGTCGTACATCAAGAAGGAGTACGCCCTCGCGATCGGTGAGCGCACCGCCGAGGAGATCAAGATGACCATCGGCTCGGCCTCGCCCACCGGCTACTGGTCGCCGTCCGGGCTCAAGGCGCCGGCCGGGCGGCTCGAGCGGGACGGCGGCCCGGAGGCGGCCGGCGGCGACCCGGAGGAGACCCAGGGCCTGCGGCCCGGGGACCGGCTCACGATCCGGGGCCGCGACCAGGTCAGCGGCCTGCCCAAGACGCTGGAGCTGACGGCCGACGAGATCCGGCACGCGCTGACCGAGCCGGTGGACGCGATCGTGATGGCGGTGCGCCAGACCCTCGACGAGACGCCGCCCGAGCTGTCCGGCGACATCATGGACCGCGGCATCGTCCTCACCGGCGGCGGCGCGCTGCTGCGCGGCCTGGACGTGCGGCTGAGCAGTGAGCTCGACATCCCGGTGATCGTCGCCGACGAGCCGCTCGACTGCGTGGCCGTCGGCACCGGACGCTGCGTGGAGAACTTCGCCTCGCTGCGCACGGTCCTGGACGCGCAGCCCCGGATGCTGTCGGGGCGGCTGTAGGGCCTGGGGGCCTGGGCCCGGGTTTCGGGCCTAGGGCGTGTCCGCAAAGTCGGTGAGCGCGTTGTCTGGTCGTGGTGCGTCGTCATGAGCTGACTG
>NZ_BNBL01000013.1 GCF_014655595.1 Streptomyces griseocarneus
CCCTCTCGGGCTTTCCTCCGGGCGCTTCCCTTCGTTGTTTCCAACCTTACCAGATCCGTTTTCCAGTTCCTTCCGCTTCTCAATCGAAGCAGTCGGTCTGAATTCCGTTTCCGGTCCCCGTTGGCGGGGTTTCCGACTTTATCAGAAACCGTTCCGGCCGATTCACATCGGCTTTCCGATTCCAGAGGGAGTCGAAGTGCTTCGCCGTTGAATTGTCTTCACTGGCCGAAGCTGGTCAGATACTAACCGTTGCAGGGGACTGGGTCCACCTCGTCGCAACCGTTCGAATCTACCTCCCCGCG
This sequence comes from Streptomyces griseocarneus, assembly GCF_014655595.1. GTDB lineage: Bacteria > Actinomycetota > Actinomycetes > Streptomycetales > Streptomycetaceae > Streptomyces > Streptomyces griseocarneus. The sequence goes on from NZ_BNBL01000013.1 coordinate 303, forward strand.
CATCCCGTGTCAACGGTCTTTGCGAGGCGAAGAGAACAGTACCAGGTTCAGGAGGCCCCGAAGGACGACGGCGGGCTCTCGAGGTCCTCGAGCTCGATGCCGGGGGCCGAGAGCACCACGTCGCCGGCCAGGTGAACGGCGTACTGCTCCCCCGTGTCCAGCTCGCTGACCTGGTACTCGTCCACTTCCAGCGGGTCGTTGTCAGTGGCGTGTGCTGTCCTGGCGACCAAGGCCCAGGACTGGTCGAGCGTGCGGGGGGCGAGGACGGGCGCGGTGAAGGAGACGAGGCGGATTCGAACGGCCTCGTCGCCGGGGGACAGCCGGAGGAGACGGGCGATGGCCACGTAGAACGCGGGGGAAGCGCCGGTGAAGGCGTGTGCGCGGACGTTGCCTTCCGTCGCGTGCTCGCCGGTCGGGTCGGTGCGCACCCATGTCATGCCGTCGATCGCCGCGCCGCGCACCTGCCAGTCCGATCGCTGGAGCTGGAGGCGGATGGGGCGGCCGAGGTCGTCGATGGCGAGGTCGACCGAGCCTGCGGGGGTGCCGGAGGGACCGGTCAGCTGCGAGACGTAGCGCCAGCCGGAGGGGCCGGTGGCGCAGTGGAAGTGCTCGTTGCCGAGGGGGGAGTGATCGTGGGGGTCGTGGAGCGAGTAGCGGCCACGGGGCATGGCGGGGTCCTTGACGCGAACGGGACAGGCCCCCGCCGTGCGGGCGGGGGCCTGTTCCACCGGTTACTGGGGCTCTACAAGTTACTCAGGAAGTCACTCGGGCCGGCGGCAGCCGTCTCGGTGGCCTCACGAGCATTCGGAGCAGCCCGGGCGGCCGGATCAGTAGCGGTAGTGGTCGGGCTTGTACGGGCCCTCGACCGGGACGCCGATGTACGCCGCCTGCTCCGGGCGGAGCACGGTCAGCTTGACGCCGAGGGCGTCGAGGTGGAGGCGGGCGACCTTCTCGTCCAGGTGCTTGGGCAGGACGTAGACGTCGGTCGGGTAGGACTCCGGCTTGGTGAAGAGCTCGATCTGGGCCAGGGTCTGGTCCGCGAAGGAGTTCGACATCACGAACGACGGGTGGCCGGTGGCGTTGCCGAGGTTGAGCAGGCGGCCCTCGGACAGCACGATCAGGACCTTGCCGTCGGGGAAGGTCCAGGTGTGGACCTGGGGCTTGACCTCGTCCTTGACGATGCCGGGGATCTTGGCCAGGCCGGCCATGTCGATCTCGTTGTCGAAGTGACCGATGTTCCCGACGATCGCCTGGTGCTTCATCTTGGCCATGTCGGAGGCCATGATGATGTCCTTGTTGCCCGTCGTGGTGACGAAGATGTCGGCGATCTCGACGACCTCGTCCAGGGTGGTGACCTGGTAGCCGTCCATGGCCGCCTGGAGGGCGTTGATCGGGTCGATCTCGGTGACGATCACGCGGGCGCCCTGGCCGCGCAGCGACTCGGCGCAGCCCTTGCCCACGTCGCCGTAGCCGCAGACGACGGCGACCTTGCCGCCGATCAGGACGTCGGTGGCGCGGTTGATGCCGTCGATGAGGGAGTGGCGGCAGCCGTACTTGTTGTCGAACTTCGACTTGGTGACCGCGTCATTGACGTTGATGGCGGGGAAGAGCAGCGTGCCGGTGTGCTGCATCTCGTACAGGCGGTGGACGCCGGTGGTGGTCTCCTCGGTGACGCCGCGGATCTCCGACGCCAGCTGCGTCCACTTCTGCGGGTTCTCGGTGAGCGTGCGGTTGAGGAGGGTGAGGATCTGGGCGTACTCCTCGCTGTCGGCCGTGGCCGGGTCCGGGGCGGCGCCCGCCTTCTCGAACTCCACGCCCTTGTGGACGAGGAGGGTGGCGTCACCACCGTCGTCCAGGATCATGTTCGGACCGCCGGTGGCGGTGTTCGGCCAGGTCAGCGCCTGCTCCGTGCACCACCAGTACTCCTCCAGCGTCTCGCCCTTCCAGGCGAAGACGGGCACGCCCTGCGGGTCCTCGGGGGTGCCGTCGGGGCCCACCGCGATGGCGGCGGCCGCGTGGTCCTGGGTCGAGAAGATGTTGCAGGACGCCCAGCGCACCTGGGCGCCGAGGGCCACGAGGGTCTCGATCAGGACGGCCGTCTGCACGGTCATGTGCAGCGAGCCGGTGATGCGGGCGCCGGCGAGCGGCTGCGCCTCCGCGTACTCCTTGCGGATCGCCATCAGGCCGGGCATCTCGTGCTCGGCGAGGGTGATCTCCTTACGACCGAAGGCCGCCAGCGACAGGTCCGCGACCTTGAAGTCCTGGCCGGTAGTGGTAGTCATACGGGCTGCTCCTCTAGGGGCGAGCGGGAGTGGGTACGGCTGTGCACGCGGCCGGCCGGCGCGGACACGGCTCGGTCCGCACTGATCCCCTGGCCGCAGCTCAGTCCGTCGGAGGCCCTCTCTCCCTCGGCCGGTCCGTCGTGCGGGCCGCCCGACCGCCATCAGCAGCGACGTCTGGCTTCTGGGCACGAATCTACACCGGGCGGTGCGGCGAACCCCAGCCCCCTTGGCCTCCGTTCGGCCCCGTCGTACCCGCCCGCGAGCCCTTCGTCTGATGCAGGATGCGGTTGCAGGATACGTGGACGATCAATGCGCGCGAACAGTGGACGACCGCCAGTGGACGGCCCCTGGTGAGCCAGTGGTGAGGAGACCAGTGGTGAGGAGAATCGTGTGACGCCCTCGGCCGATCCCCCCGTGCGCCCGGCGTCGAGCGGACGGCGGCTCAAGCTGCTCGCGGTCACCGCCTGCCCCACCGGCATCGCCCACACGTACATGGCGGCGGAGAAGCTCGTGCAGGCCGCGGAGGCGCTCGGCCATGACATCAAGGTCGAGACGCAGGGCTCGATCGGGGCCGAGAACGTCCTGTCCGACGCCGAGGTCCGGCAGGCCGACGGGGTCATCATCGCCGCCGACAAGGACGTCGACCGGAGCCGTTTCGCCGGCAAGCGGGTGCTGTCGGTGGGCGTGGCCGAGGGGATCCACCACCCCGAGCAGTTGATCGAGCGGGTGCGGGACGCGCCGGTGTACGAGGTCGGGGGCGGGGCCGGTGCCGGGGGTGCCGTCGTGGGCGGCGGCGAGGGGCGCGGGGGCGGGGGCGGGCGTGGCGTCGTCTACCGGGCGCTGATGAACGGCGTCTCGTACATGATCCCGTTCGTCGTGGTCGGCGGGCTGCTGATCGCGGTGTCGCTCGCGCTGGGCGGGCATCCGCAGCCGGACGGCGGGCTGGTGATTCCCGAGGGGTCGTTCTGGAAGCACGTCTTCGACATCGGGGACATCGGCTTCAAGTTGATGATCCCGGTCCTCTCCGGCTACATCGCGTACGCCATCGCCGACCGCCCCGCCCTCGTCCCCGGCATGATCGGCGGGTGGATCGCCAATACGGGCGCGCTCTACGACTCCGAGTCGGGGGCGGGCTTCATCGGAGCGATCGTGACGGGCTTCCTGGCCGGGTACGTGGTCCTGTGGATCAAGCGGGTCCGGGTGCCGAAGTTCGTCCGGCCGGTCATGCCGATCATCGTGATCCCGGTCCTGGCGACCTCGGTCGTGGGGCTCTTCTTCATCTACGTCCTCGGCCGTCCCATCGCCTGGGTCTTCGAGCACCTCACCGACTGGCTCAGCGGGCTGACCGGGGCGAGCTCGGCGGGGCTGGGCGTGGTGCTGGGCCTGATGATCGCGTTCGACATGGGCGGCCCCGTCAACAAGACGGCGTTCCTCTTCGGTGCGGGGCTGGTCTCCCGGAACCCGGAGATCATGGGCATGTGCGCGGCCGCCATTCCGGTGCCGCCGCTGGGGCAGGGGCTGGCCACGGTGCTGCGCCGCGGGATGTTCAGCGATCAGGAGCGGGAGACGGGGCTGGCCGCGCTGTTCATGGGGTTCTTCGGCATTACGGAAGGCGCGATTCCGTTCGCCGCCGCGCGGCCGGCCCGGGTGATCCCGGCGAACATGGCGGGCGGCGCGGTGGCGGGTGCCATCGCGGGACTCGCGGAGGTCACCGACAGCGTGCCGCACGGCGGGCCGATCGTGGCGGTGCTGGGGGCGGTCGGCGGGGTGCCGATGTACCTGACCGCCATCGCGATCGGCATGGTCGTGACCGCGCTGACGACCGTCACGCTCATGGCGCTGGGCGCGCCGGCCGTCCCCGCGCCGCTGCCGGTGCCGCGCCCCGCGGCGGGGGCACGGCCGCCCGGGGGCGCGCAGGGCGCACCGGCCGCGGGTCCGCCCGGCGCGCTCTCCGGCTACCTCGACGGGCGGACCGTGCGGCAGGAGCTGGCGGCGGGCCGGAAGGAGGAGGCGATCCGGGAGATGGCCGGACTGCTGGCGGCCTCCGGCAAGGTGACGGACGTCGAGGGCGTCGTCGGGGCCGTCCTCGCCCGGGAGGAGCTGGGCACGACCGGCCTGGGCGAGGAGATCGCGATCCCGCATGCGAAGACGGACGCGGTGACGGAGCCGGTCGTCGCCTTCGCCCGCTCGGCCGAAGGGATCGAGTGGGGGGCGCTGGACGGGACGAGGGCCCGGCTCGTGTTCATGATCGCGGTGCCGGAGGCGGCGGCCGGGGAGGAGCACCTGCGGATTCTGGCGCTGCTGGCGCGCAAGCTGCTGGACGCGGACTTCCGGGGGCGGTTGCTGGCCGCCCCGGATGTGGAGGCCGTCCTGCGGGTGCTGGAGGAGGTGGCCTGAGGCCGGACGGGGGCGGCCGGCCGCATGGGACCCGCCCCCTGCCGGCCCCCGCCCGGCTCGTGCTCAGGCCCCCGTGCCGCCCGGTGTCGCCGAGGGGTCCTCGCCCGCCGCGGCCGCCGCCTCGCTGTAGATGTCGGGCTCGAGGTAGATGACGCGGGCGATCGGGACGGCGGCGCGGATGCGGGCTTCCGCCTCGTCGATCGCGCGGGCGACCTGGGCGGCGGTGTCGTCGTGCCGGACCGCGACCTTCGCGGCGACCAGCAGTTCCTCCGGGCCCAGGTGGAGGGTGCGCATGTGGATGACGCTGATGACGGTCTCGCCGTCGACGGCGGCGGCGCGGATCCTCGCCACCTGCTCGGGTCCGGCGGCCTCGCCCAGGAGCAGCGACTTCGTCTCGGCCGCCAGCACCAGCGCGATCAGGACGAGCAGCGCGCCGATGCACATCGTGCCGATGCCGTCCCAGATGCCGTCGCCCGTCACGAGGGTGAGGCCGACGCCGCCGAGGGCGAGCACGAGGCCGACGAGCGCGCCGAAGTCCTCCAGCAGGACCACCGGCAGCTCGGGCGCCTTCGCCGTGCGGATGAAGGAGCCCCAGCTCTGCTCGCCGCGCAGCTCGTTGGACTCCCTGATGGCCGTGCGGAAGGAGAAGCCCTCGGCGATGATCGCGAAGACGAGGACCCCGATCGGCCAGTACCAGTTGTCGAGCTCGTGCGGCTCCACGATCTTCTCGTAGCCCTCGTAGAGGGCGAAGACGCCGCCGATGGTGAACAGCACGATGGAGACGAGGAAGCCGTAGATGTAGCGCTCGCGGCCGTAGCCGAACGGGTGCTCCTCGCTCGCCTTGCGCCGGGCCTTCTTGCCGCCGAGCAGCAGCAGTGCCTGGTTGCCGGAGTCGGCGACCGAGTGCACGCCCTCGGCGAGCATCGACGACGAGCCGCTGAACGCGAAGGCGACGAACTTCGCCGCCGCGATGGCCAGGTTGGCTCCCAGCGCGGCGACGATGGCCTTGGTTCCGCCTGATGCACTCATGGTGCGGGACTTCCCTTCCGCGACCCCGCGACTGCGGTCGCCTGCTTTGCTTTTCCTTTACCGGTTACGGCCGGTCATTGTCGCAGGAGGATCCGGGCAGGCGGTCATCGCGGCGCGGGGACCGAGGCGCGGAAGAGCGCGCCCTCGCCGTCCGCCGTCACCCGCTCCCCCGCCCGGACGTAGGCGGACTCGCCGCGTCCGAGGGTCAGTTCGGTGCCGTCCTCGCCGCGCAGGCGGGCCCGGCCGGCGACGCAGAGCAGGATCTGCGGCGTCCGGGCGTCGAGCCGGTGGGGCTCGGAGCCGGCGGCCAGGGCGTAGCGCGAGAGGCGGAACTCCTCGACGGGCGTCTCGTACACCTCCGCGCCGTCGGGGTCCGCCTCCGGGCGCAGGACGCGGGGCTCGGTGGCCTCGAAGCGGACGACGCGCAGCAGTTCGGGGACGTCGACGTGCTTGGGGGTCAGGCCGCAGCGCAGGACGTTGTCGGAGTTGGCCATGATCTCGACGCCGAGGCCCTCGAGGTAGGCGTGCGGCACTCCGGCGCCGAGGTAGAGGGCCTCGCCGGGCTGGAGGCGTACGTGGTTGAGGAGCATGGCGGCGATGACGCCGGGGTCGCCGGGGTAGTGCCGGGCGATGGAGGCGTAGGCGGCGTACGCGGCGCGGTGCGGGTGGTCGCCGGCGGCGAGGCGCTCGGCGGCGTGGGCGGCCGCGGTGACCGTCTCGGCCATGGCGGTGCGTTCGGCGCTCAGCACGGCGGTGAGCATCTCGCGCAGGGCGGCGCTCTCGGGGTGGGCGTGCAGGAGGTCGGCGTACGGCTTGAGGGAGTCGACGCCGAGGGCGGCGAGGAGTTCGGCGGTGGCGTCGGGGGCGCGGAAGCCGCACAGGCCGTCGAAGGGGGTCAGGGCGCAGATGAGCTCGGGCTTGTGGTTGGCGTCCTTGTAGTTGCGGTGCGCGGCGTCGCGGGGGACGCCGCGGGCCTCCTCCTCGGCGAAGCCGGCGGTGGCCTGCCCGAGGTCGGGGTGGACCTGCAGGGACAGGGGGTCGGCCGCGGCGAGGAGTTTGAGCAGGAAGGGCAGCCCGGGGCCGAAGCGTTGCGCGGTCGCGGCGCCGAGCTCGCCCTCGGGGTCGGCGGCGATGACGTCGCCGAGCGCGACCGGGCCGGCGCCGCGGTCGACGCGGGAGGGAGCCGCGGGGTGGGCGCCCATCCACAGCTCCGCCTGGGGCTCGCCGGTGGGCGGGGTGCCGAGAAGCTCGGGGATCGCGGTGGTGGAGCCCCACGCGTAGGGGCGCACGGGGTTGACGAGGCGGTCCATGGGCGTTCCTGACTGTTGGTGCGAAGTCTCGGGTCGGCCTGTTACTGCGCGCGCTGGACTCGTACGGGCTGGGACGGGGCCTGTTCTACGGGCTCGAGGCGAGCGCCAGGTAGACGGCGGCGAAATCGGTGATGGCCAGGAACTCCGCGGCGATCTCCAGGGGGCTGCTGCCCTCGGTCGCCTCGAGCTCGCTGACGGGGGTGTCGCGGTGCAGGGCCAGCTCGCGGGCGGCGGGGGCGGGCGAGGTGACCTCGGGTTCCCGTTCGCGCAGCAGGACGACGCGGGCGTGCAGCGCCTCGGGCTCCTCCACGCGGTCGCGGAAGAAGTCCTCGGGGTCGGCGCCGGCGGCGAAGGCGCCCGCGAGGAGGGTGCCGTGCGCGGTGAGCGCCTCGGGGAGCTCGGCGGCGAGCGCCGGGAGGCCGGCGAGGGCGGCCAGGACGGTCGCGAAGCGACGGCCGGCCGCGACGGCGAGGTCGCCCTCGGTCCAGATCAGCGGGACGGTGCCGGCCAGCTCGGCGGCGAGGGTCTTGGCGGGGTTGCTGTAGGTGGCGATGGCGGGCCCGCAGCGTTCGGCGACCTGGTCGAGGCGGTCGGCGAGCGATTCGAGGGCCGCGTGCGGGGCCTCGAGGAGGCCGACGCGGTCGCCGAGGGCGAGCAGCGGGGTGATCAGCGACCACAGGGTCCCGGGGCCGGTGGGCAGGACGGCGTCGGAGACGTCGCCCAGCATGCCGCCGCCCTCGCCGCCCGCCATCGTGGTCTCGTAGGGGGTGCTGGTCAGCGGGACCGCGAGGCCCCGGGCCTGGACGGTGGCCTCGGCCAGCGGGGAGCCGGCGGGGGCGACGGTGACGACGGAGCAGCCGCGGCGGTAGGCCTGCTCGAGGAGGAGGGCGAGGCCCGGTTCCGTGCCGTCCGGACTGGCGACGAGCAGGAGGTCGAGCGGGCCCGTCCAGCCCGGCAGGGTCCAGCGCAGGGCGCCGGGGGCCGGGGCGACGCCGGACGGACGGATCAGGGTGACGGGGCAGGCGTCGCCGGCGAGGGCGCTGAGCAGGTCGGCGGTGGAGCCGGCGGCGGGGCCGGGGCCGGCGACCAGGACGGTGCGCGGGCGGCCGTCGGGGCTCAGCGTGTCCACGCCCGCCTCGGCCGCGTTGCGGAGGGCCGTGCGCACCCGGGCGCCGGATTCGGCGGCGCCCCGGAGCAGGCCGTGCAGGTCGGCGCGGGAGAGGCCGTCGGGGTTATCGAGGAGTGACTCGTCGAACAACGGGGATCAGCCTCCGGTCGCCGTGGGGTACGGGGAAGCCTGCCGCCGCGTGCGGGCAGGCCGGGGCGGGTCAGGCGGGGCGGCGGGCCTCGTCCACGAGCAGGACGGGGATGTCGTCGCGGACGGGGTAGGCCAGGCCGCAGCTCGCGCCCTCGCACACCAGCTCGGGGGTCTCCTCGGTGGCGTTCTCCTCGCGGAGGGGGGCGTGGCACGCCGGGCAGGCGAGGATCTCCAGGAGGCCGGCTTCGAGCGGCATGGGGGTTCCCTTCGGGATGAACGGCTTCTTTGTGGTCAGCGTAAGCCACGTACCCGGCTGGACCGGGACGGACGTGCGGGGCCCGCCGGGCGGGCGGTTCACGCCCGCACGATCGCCAGGACCTCGTCCCTCACCCGGGTCACCGTCGCCTCGTCGCGGGCCTCCACGTTCAGCCTCAGGAGGGGCTCGGTGTTGGAGGCGCGGAGGTTGAACCACCAGTCGGCGGTGGTCACGGTCAGGCCGTCGAGCTCGTCCAGGGTGGCGCCCTCGAGGCCCTCGTAGGCGGCCTTGACGGCGGCGGCGCGGCCGGCCTGGTCGGCGACGGTGGAGTTGATCTCGCCGGAGGCGGCGTAGCGGTCGTACTGGCGTACGAGCTCGGACAGCGGGCCGTCCTGGCCGCCGAGGGCCGCCAGCACGTGCAGGGCCGCGAGCATGCCGGTGTCGGCGTTCCAGAAGTCGCGGAAGTAGTAGTGCGCGGAGTGCTCGCCGCCGAAGATCGCGCCGGTGCGGGCCATCTCCTGCTTGATGAAGGAGTGCCCCACGCGCGTACGGACGGCCTTGCCGCCGTGCTCCCCGACGACCTCGGGCACCGACCAGGAGGTGATGAGGTTGTGGATGATCGTGCCGCCGGGGTGCTTGGCCAGCTCGCGGGCGGCGACCAGGGCGGTGATCGCGGAGGGGGAGACGGGCTCGCCGCGCTCGTCGACGGCGAAGCAGCGGTCGGCGTCGCCGTCGAAGGCGAGGCCGATGTCGGCGCCCGTCTCGCGGACCTTGGCCTGCAGGTCGACGAGGTTCTTGGGGTCGAGCGGGTTGGCCTCGTGGTTGGGGAAGGTGCCGTCGAGCTCGAAGTACAGGGGGACGAGGTCGAGGGGCAGCCCGTCGAAGACGGTGGGGACGGTGTGGCCGCCCATGCCGTTGCCCGCGTCGACGACGACCTTCAGGGGCCGGATCCGGGTGAGGTCGACCAGGGAGCGCAGGTGCGCGGCGTAGTCCGCGAGGACGTCCTGCCGGGTGATCTCGCCGGGGGCGGCGGCGGGCTCGGGGGCGCCGGTCTCGGACCAGCCCTCCACGAGCGTGCGGATCTCGGTCAGCCCGGTGTCCTGGCCGACGGGGGCGGCGCCGGCGCGGCACAGCTTGATGCCGTTGTACTGGGCCGGGTTGTGCGAGGCCGTGAACATCGCGCCGGGCAGGCCGAGTTGGCCGCTGGCGAAGTAGAGCTGGTCGGTGGAGCAGAGGCCGATCTCGGTGACGTCCACGCCGCGGGCCGCCGCGCCGCGCGCGAAGGCGCGGGACAGGCCGGGCGAGGAGGGGCGCATGTCGTGACCGACCACGATCGCGCTCGCGTCGGTGACCTGCGCGAAGGCGGCACCGAACAGCTCGGCCAGCGGCTCGTCCCACTGGTCGGGCACGACGCCGCGCACGTCGTACGCCTTCACGATCTGCGACAGATCAGCCACAGCCATCCCCTCCTGGAGTGCCGGTACGGGACAACAAACCTACCTGTCGCAACCGGTGCCGCCGACCGTGCCGAGGGCCGTACGGACGTACGGCCCGTCAGGAGTCGGGGGAACGCAGGACCCTGAGGTGGCCTCGGCGGGCGACCTCCATGGGGTCGGCCCCGCGGCCGCTGGGCGCGACGGGCGGGGCGGTGTGGCGCTCCTGGGGGCGGGCGGCCTCGCGCACGGCGTTGGCCAGGGCCTCGAGGTCGTCACCGCTGGGGCGGCTGGGGCCGGTGTCCACGGCGAGACGGACGACTTCCCAGCCCCGGGGGGCGGTCAGCCGCTCGGAGTGCTCGGCGCACAGGTCGTAGCAGTGGGGCTCGGCGTAGGTGGCGAGCGGGCCGAGGACGGCGGTCGAATCGGCGTAGACGTACGTCAGCGTCGCGACGGCCGGGCGGCCGCACGCGGTGCGCGAACAGCGACGTACAGGGCTCACGAGGTGGGACGGTACCGCACTCTTGAGCGGGCCGCGACGACTCACCCCCGGCTCACCCCTCCGTGTCGTCCCGGTTCGTCCTGTGGACGCCGTTGCCGAAGGGCCTGGTTGGCCCGCACGGGGGCCGGAACTCAGGGGCGTCCGGCGACGAGAAATCTGTCACCACCAGGTGCACATAGTGTCATTCGGCATGCGAGCGCCTATCCCGGAGGTGGCCTTAATTGATCGCATAGATGGCCGGAACGCTCATCGGGCGACATGCCATGAGATGGGCGACTCCCGCGTGCGTACGCCCGCCCGGCGGATACCCTCGGAAGTGATGGACAACCCCGTATCACCCCGACCGAACGGACCGCGACCGCGCCACCGCGACCGCCATGGACGTGGCATGCGCGGACCGATCGCGCCCCCACAGGTGCCGTTGTCGGTCAGCCGGGCCGAGGCGTTCGTCGACCTCGTCCAGGATTCCGCCGAACGGCTGGAACGGCGCTGGCCACAGCTGTCGGCGGTGGAGTTCCTGGTGCTCGAGGTGCCCGTCACCACCGGGGGCGGCGGCCCGGAGGGGTCCGCCCTCCTGGACCTCCTCGACGGCGACTCCGTCCCGCTCGGCCGGTACGTCGCCGCCCGCGGGGACGTACCCGACCGGATCATCGTCTACCGCCGTCCGGTGGAGATCCGCACCAAGACGCGTGACGAGCGGGCGCTGCTCGTGCACGAGGTCGTGGTCGAGCAGGTCGCCGAACTCCTCGGGCTCGCCCCCGAGTCGGTGGACCCGCGCTACGGGCAGGACTGACGGCCGCCGCGCCCGCCGGCCGTCCGGTCAGTCGTTCAGCACCGACAGGTCCTGCTCCACCTCCGGCACCACCACCGTGGAGCGGTCGTCCGCGACCGGCTGGATCGTGAACATCGGCACGCCGTCCCGCGGCAGCGCCAGCATCCGCGAGGCGTGCACCGGCCCGCCGGAGACCTTCTCCACCGTCAGCGCGTACACGCCCTTGCCGCCGCGCGGCCGCGGCGGCTCCACCGCCAGCGTGCTGCCCGCCCCGACGGTGTAGATCCGGCTGACCGGGGCGCCTCCCCCGCTGCCCGCCGACGCCGTCACCCGCACCCGGGCCGCCTCCCTTGGGGCGGTGAGCGACAGGACGCCGCCCTGGAGGCGGTTGTCGGCGACGGTGGCGCGCGCGCCGACGGCGGGCGTGGCCGGGATGAACGCCGTCTCCCGACCCTCCCCCTTGCCGCGCGTGACGCGCAGCGCGGCGACGACCGGGGCGCTGCCGCGCTCGGCGGTCAGCAGCAGGGAGCCCGCCTCGCCCCTGGTGACGTCGCCCAGGTCCACGGCCTCGGTCATGCCGCTTCGCAGGTGCAGCGACTCGTGCCCCGCCGGGGTGATCGGGCCGTCGGGACCGGCCAGTCTCAGCCGGAGGTCGGCGTCCCGGCTGCCCGGCGCGAACGCGACGAGCCGTACGGACGTGGCGTCGGCCGGAATGCCCGGCAGCACCACGGCCGGTGACGCGTCGGCGGACGGCGGCAGCCAGTCGCCGCCCAGCGCGTCGTCCGTCGTGCGCACCGCCGCGCCGACCCGCCCGGAGCGGGCGGCCACGTGCAGGGTGAGGCTCTCGTGGGCGGCGTCCGTCAGCGACGACAGCAGCACCGGAACGGTCGAGCGGGGCGGGACGTTGACGCCGTCCTCGGCGGGGGTGCCGATCCGGCCGTCCCTGCCGTAGAGCTCCAGGTCGACGACGGCCGCCGCGCTGTCCGGATTGGTGAGGTGCACATAGTCCTGGCGGCCCTTGGCCGTGCTCGCGCCGGGGAACCAGAAGGAGGTGTCGGGCGCCGCGCAGGCCACGCCGTGCAGTCCGCGCCCGCCGCCCGAGGCGACGGTCGTGGTCTGCTGGGCGGTCCAGCCGGGGGCGAGCGCCCCGTCGGCCGTGCCGAGGAGGGCGGGGGCGTCGGCGCGGTCCGTGGTGACGGTGACGGGCCGGCCGGGCTCCCGCAGGGAGAGGACGGGGCGGCCGGCGTCCCGCCCGCTCGCGCCCTGGCGCCTGGCGTCCTTGCGCGTCTCCTTCACGGCGTCTGCCCGCGCCGGGCCCGCCGCCGGCAGCAGGTCCGCCGGGGACGTCCGCGGCCCGTCCGTGCCCGGGGGCGTGAACGCGGCATACGTCGTCTCGCTCGCGTCGGAGCTCACCGGGGCCGGGCACAGCAGGGTGGACCGCTGGACGGGCAGGCGCGAGGAACCCGTCCCGGCACCCGTGCCGGCGCCGTCGGACGGCGGGTTGAGGGCGGCCACACCCGTGACGACGGCGAGCGCGGCCGTCGCGGCGAACAAGGACAAGGTGGTGTGCTTCACCGCTGCTCGCTCCCGTCATGGCCGTACGGGTCGTAGGCGCCGCCCGCGTGGGGCCCGGGCCGCCCGTCCTGCTCGTGCCGCTCGTGGTCGTGGTGTCCGGGCCGGGCGCCCGCGGCCGTGCCGTAGCCGTCGTCGCGGTACGGCTGCTCGTAGCCCGCGCCGGCGTCCCACTCGGGGTACTGCTGGTGCGGCACGGCGGCGTACGGATCGGCGACGGGCACGGGCTCGGCCCGCTCCGCGACGGCGGCGGCCGGGGCGGTCCCGGACGCCGCCCCCGCCGCGGCCCGCAGCCTGCGCGCCCGGCGGCCCTCGCCCGCGCCGCCCTGCGCCGGCACGACGGCCGCCGCCCGCTCGGGCAGGTCGTCGTCCACCTGGCGCCGGCGCCCCGGCAGCGCGAGCACGACCAGCACGGCCGCGAGCAGCCCCTGCACCCACAGCCACGCCGTGCGCGCGCCCGACGGCTCGTAGGCCAGGGCGAGCCGCCCGCCTCCGGCCGGCAGGGCGAAGCCCTGTGCCCAGCCGTCGACCGTGCGGCGTTCGAGCGGGCGGCCGTCGAGCGTGGCCCGCCAGCCGGGGGCGGCCCGGTCGGCGATGCGCAGCACCCGTCCGGCGGGTCCGGCGGGGACGGTGGCCCTGGCCTCGACGGGACCCGCCGCGACCGGCACGGGGGCACTCTTCTCCGGCGCCTCGGCGGCGCCGCCGACGACGGTGACGCGGGCGACCTGCCGGTCGACCCGCCACAGCGCGCGGTGGTCCTGCCGGCTGAGGCGGGTCAGGCCGGGGGTGGCGTCCAGCACGCGGGCCGTCGCGCGGCGGCCGCCGCCGGGGGACGCGAGCGCGGGCGCGTCGTCGTGGACGAGCACATAGCCCACGGCGTAGTCGCCGAGGCGGTCCGCCTGGTCGGCGCCGGAGCCCGCCACGAGGTGGGCGACGACGGAGTCGAGGCGGGCGTCGCGCCCTGCCGCTGCCGCCGGTTCGGCGTCGCCCAGGCGGGCGCCCGAGCCGCGTACGAGCGTGTAGGCGACACGGTCGCCGTGCCCGCCGAGGACGAGGGTGCGGGCCTGGTCGCGGGTGGTGGCCTCCTCGGCGACGAACGCCGGCACCTGCACCGGATCGCGCCGCTGCAGCGGCCCGCCGGCCCCGGCGGCCGTCCACATCAGGGCGGCGGCCGCGGGCGCCGCCGCCGCGCCGAGGGCGATCAGGGCGGCGAGCGGCTGCCGCCAGCCGAAGCCGTGCGCGGCGAGGCGCTCGCGGGCGTCCTCGGCGCCGAGGACGGCGGCCGCGATCAGGGCCAGGCAGTAGACGAGCGTGGCGGGGCCCGGCCAGGCCCGGCCGCCCGCGAGCGCCGCGCACAGCAGCCCGGCCGGTGCCACGGCCCAGGCGGTACGGATCGCGGGCCGCCGGTCCTCGCGCAGCAGCGCGGCGAGCGCGGCCAGGACGAGGCCGCCGAGCAGCACCGCGCCGAAGGTGCCGGGCCCCCCGGGGTCGCCCGTCAGCAGGCGCAGCGGCGAGGCCGCGCCGGGCCCGTCGTCCGGCACCCCGGCCTCGGCCAGGAAGCGCCCGGGGTGGGCGAACAGCCCCAGCGACCAGGGGGCGAGCACGAGGACCGGGGTGGCGGTCACCGCCAGGACGCGCGGGGCGAGCACCCGGGCCGGCGCGGTCCCGCCGCGCGTCAGGCACCGCGCCAGCGCGCCGAGGCCCAGGGCGAGGGCCACGGGCCACACCACGGGAGTGAAGGCGGTGGTGACGGTCAGCAGCAGGGCGTACGTCCAGCACGCGCGCCGGGCGGCGGCGGTCTGCGGCCGCCCCCAGGCGGTGACGGCCGCGCGGGCCGTCACCGGCAGCAGGACGGCCAGCACGGCGGTGCCCAGGCGGCCCGTGGCGAGGGCGCCGGTGACGGCGGGCAGGAGAGCGTAGGTCACGGCCGCCCAGGCGCGCAGGGGGCGGGAGGCGGTCAGCGGGCGGGCGGCGAGGTAGGCGGCGAGGCCGGCGAGCGGGACCGCGCAGACCAGGAGGAGGGTGAGGGCGAGGTCGGCGGAGCCCGGGACGAGCGTCGCGAGGACGGCGAGGATCGCGAGGTAGGGCGGTGCGCTCTCGGTGGTTCCCACGCCCACCGGGTGCCAGTCACCGGTGTACGCGGCCCACAGGCCGGCGGCGTGGGCGGGGGCGGGCAGCAGGGCCCCGCCGGACAGCGCCCCGCCGCCGAAGAGGTGGCGGCAGGCGACGACGGAGACGAGCAGCAGGAGGGCGAAGAGGGCGGGGGCGGGCTTGCGCGCGAGGCGCTTGAGCCGGGCGAACTGCTCGGCTTCCAGGTAGTCCGCCTCGTCCCCGGTGGGCCCGGACTCGACGGCGCCGTGGCGGCCGGTGGGGGGATGGCGGTCGTCCGTCCTGCCGCCGACGTCGCTCAGGAGCTGTTCGACGGCCGCGCGGACGGTCGCGCCGGGCGGGGGGAAGAGCGGCCGCAGCGCGTCCGGGGCGGCCTTCGCGTGCGCGCGCCGCTTGCGGGCGGCGCGGACGCGCCCGGGGCGCAGGAGCACGCCGACGAGCCCCGCGGCTTCGTCGAGCGCCTGCCCGGGGGCCTTGCCGACGAGGTAGCCGAGGACGCGCAGCAGGGTGCCGAGGACGAGCCGGAGCATGACGTACGGCAGGAGCGGGCCGCGGGTGTTGGCGAGGAGGGCGTAGACGGAGCCCGCCTTGTCGACGCGGTGCGGGTTGACCCTGCTGCGGCCGACGCAGTCGACGGGGCGGCGCTCGCGGGCGGCGGCCTCGGCGTGGCGCAGCACGGCGTCGGGGGCGACGAGCACCTTGTGGCCGGCGGCGTGGGCGCGCCAGCACAGGTCGACGTCGTCGCGCATGAGCGGCAGGCGCGGGTCGAAGCCGCCGAGCCGGCGGAAGACGTCGCGGCGGACGAGCATGCCGGCCGTGGAGACCGACAGGACGCGCCGTACCCGGTCGTGCTGGCCCTGGTCCTGTTCGCGGCGTTCCAGGCCGGTCCAGCGGCGGCCGCTGCGGGCGATGGAGACGCCGGCCTCGAGCAGCTGCCGGCGGTCGTACCAGCCGCGGATCTTGGGGCCGATGACGGCGGCGTCCGGCTCGGCCTCGGCCACGCGCAGCAGTTCGTGCAGGGCGGTGGGTTCGGGGGCGCAGTCGTCGTGGAGCAGCCACAGCCACTGGACGGGTTCGAGGTCGGCGCGGTCGGTGCCGGGGGCGTCCTCGGTCCAGCCGCGGCTGACGGGGTCCCAGCCGCTGGAGCGCCTGAGGTAGGGAAGGTCGTCCGCGGTGTGTTCGGGGGCGGTGCGGACCGCCTCCTCGACGGCGGTTCCGAAGCCGGAGCGGCGGGCGAGGTGCAGGACGCGGTCGGCGCCGAGGGCGTCGGCCAGCAGGCGGCGGGAGTCGTCGGTGCTTCCGGTGTCGGCCGCCACGGCGTGCTGCACCGGCCGTTCCTGGCCGAGCAGGCCGGAGAGGGCGTCGGGGAGCCAGCGGGCGCCGTCGTGGGCGACGAGCACGGCGGTGACGACGTGACGGGGGAACGCCGGGGGAATGGTGGGGTCGAACATGGCAGGTGCGGGCCCCGGTTCGGAGTGCGGTGACGTCGGGCCCCGGGAGGGTATCGGCCGCGGACGGGGCGATGGCGCCACTCCGGAGGGCGCTCACCCTAGTGGTGGTAAAACCCTCTGCCGCGAAACACAGCGGTCCGCCTCTCGCCTGCGGGGCGCGAGAGGCGGACCGTGCGGTATCAAGCGGGTGGCGGTGGAGGGTGGAGCGGACGGGCCCTCAGTCCCCTTGCGCTGCCTCGGACACGACATCACGTCAGGTCACGACGTCGGTCGTCAGACCGCGGCCTTCTTCAGGCGGCGGCGCTCACGCTCCGACAGGCCGCCCCAGATACCGAAGCGTTCGTCGTTGGCCAGGGCATATTCAAGGCATTCCGAGCGGACTTCGCACGCCAGGCAGACCTTCTTGGCCTCGCGGGTGGATCCGCCCTTTTCGGGGAAGAAGGACTCGGGGTCGGTCTGAGCGCACAACGCGCGCTCCTGCCAGCCGAGCTCCTCGTCCGCCTCCTCGACCAGCAGTTGCTGGAACAGCTCGGTCATGTGCGCCCCTCGTCTGATTGCGTCCCCGTGTGCTGCCGCGCGTCAGGTGCGGCAGAACGACACGAGTGAAATTACAAGTGCGCCGATCCGGGCCAGTCAAGCCGGGATCTGCTATTGAGCCCCTTATTCACTCTGCGGAACCAAGGCTGAGCGGAAAGTTGCCAAACCACCACAAGAGTGGACACTTCCCTCAGTCGTCACAAGCGTCCCGTCCTCCCCACTTATATGAAGAGGACGCGGCACGCGGCGGAGCCGTTGCAGGACCGTCCCAACGGGGCACGGAACGATGTTTACGACTCCCCCTGCCGCCCGACTGTCCGCACACACCGCAACACAAACCTTTGACCTCACTCTGTAACCGCACGAGTGAAAGAAGCCACCAAAACGGACATGCGGTTGACAGGCGGGCGGTCGAGCCGGTCTCCTTGTTCGCATGCCAGCGACCTCTGCACTCCCCCTGGCCACCGCCCCGGGGACCCTCAGCCTGACCCGTGCCTACGGGTCCCGCTGTGCCGTGCACGCGCGCTGTCGCTGTTCCAGCTGTTGATGCCTGCTCGCCTTCGCTCCAGCTGATCTTTCCGAGCCCCTTGGGCTCTCTCTGATCGCTCCGGCCTACCGGTGATCCCTGTCGCCGGTTCCGCCGTCGTCGTCACGCTCCCGGCCCGCACCCCATCGGGTGCAACATCGCCGCGCAGCACCGACGCCACCAGCCTGATCGTCCGATCGTCCGACCTCGTGCCGCCGCACAGCACATCCGTCGAGGAATCCCGCACATGAACAGCGACGTCCAGATCGCCGGCGACCCGCTCGCCCTCCCGCACCTCATGCCGCCGCCCGCCGCCCACCCCGCCACCGTCGCCGAGTTCGCCGGCCTCGCCCGCACCATCGCCGCCGACGCCGCCTCCTGGGCCCCGCTGGTGCGCTACGACGCCACGAGCCGCTGGTACCACCGGCTGCGCACCGGCCCCGGGTACGAGGTCTGGCTGCTCAGCTGGGTGCCCGGCCAGGGCAGCGGGCCGCACGACCACGGCCCCTCCTCCGGGGTGATGACCGTGCTGCAGGGCGAGCTGTCGGAGCGTTCCGGCGACACGCACCGCGTGCTGGAGGCCGGGGCGCAGCGGGTCTTCGCGCCCGGCTACGCCCACGAGGTCGTCAACGACTCGCTCGAGCCGGCGGTGAGCCTGCACGTGTACTTCCCCGGGCTCACGGAGATGCCGATGCACCCGGCGCGGCAGGCGCACTGCGCCGCGCAGGAGCGGCCCGCCGCCTCCGCCTCCCCGGTCGCGGCGTCGTAAGGCCCGTCGCAGGGGCCGGGGGCTGGCGCGGACCCGTCGCAGGACCCGTCGCAGGGCCGCCCTTCTTCAAGCGCGTGTTCCTCTGCTGACAGACTGCGCTCATGCGCATTGTGGTTCTGGCCGGCGGGATCGGGGGCGCCCGCTTCCTCCGTGGCCTCAAGTCAGCAGTCCCCGACGCCGAGATCACCGTCATCGGGAACACGGGCGACGACATTCATTTGTTCGGGCTCAAGGTCTGCCCCGACCTCGACACGGTGATGTACACGCTCGGCGGCGGCATCCACGAGGACCAGGGGTGGGGCCGGGCCGGCGAGACGTTCGCGGTGAAGGAGGAACTGGCCGCCTACGGCGTCGGGCCCGAGTGGTTCGGGCTCGGCGACCGCGACTTCGCCACGCACATCGTGCGGACGCAGATGATCGGCGCCGGGTACCCGCTGAGCGCCGTCACCGAGGCGCTGTGCGCTCGGTGGCAGCCGGGGGTACGGCTGCTGCCGATGAGCGACGACCGCGTCGAGACCCACGTCCTGATCGACGACCCCGAGGGCGCCGAGGGCACCCGCAAGGCCGTGCACTTCCAGGAGTACTGGGTGCGGCTGCGGGCCTCGGTGCCCGCCCACGCCATCGTTCCGGTGGGCGCGGACCAGGCCAAGCCGGCACCGGGCGTGCTCGAGGCCATCGCGGCGGCGGACGTCGTGCTCTTCCCGCCGTCCAATCCCGTGGTGAGCGTCGGAACGATCCTGGGAGTGCCCGGGATCCGGGAGGCCGTCGCCGGCTCCTCCGCCCCCGTCATCGGCCTCTCCCCCATCGTCGGCGGCGCGCCCGTGCGGGGCATGGCCGACAAGGTGCTCGAGGCCGTCGGCGTCGAGGCCACCGCGGCGGCCGTCGCGCGGCACTACGGCTCCGGGCTGATCGACGGGTGGCTCGTGGACTCCGTGGACGCGGACGCCGTGGACGAGGTGGAGGCCGCGGGCATCCGCTGCCGGGCCGTGCCGCTGATGATGACCGACCTCGAGGCCACGGCCGCCATGGCCCGCGAGGCGCTGGCGCTGGCCGAGGAGGTGCGCGCGTGAGCGCCGCCGAGGTGCCGGCCCCCGGCTACCGCGTCTGGGCCGTGCCCGGGATTCCCGAGGTGCGTCCCGGGGACGACCTCGTCAAGCTCATCGCCGCCGCCGTGACGGCCGAGGGCCGGCCGGGGCTCGCCGACGGGGACGTCCTCGTCGTCACCTCGAAGATCGTCAGCAAGGCGGAGGGGCGGATCCTGGCGGCCGCGGACCGCGAGGCCGCGATCGACGCGGAAACGGTCCGGCTCGTGGCCCGGCGCGGCACGCTGCGCGTCGTCGAGAACCGGCTGGGCCTCGTCATGGCCGCCGCCGGTGTCGACGCCTCCAACACGGAGGCCGGCACGGTGCTGCTGCTGCCCGAGGACCCGGACGCCTCCGCGCGGCGCATCCGGGACGGGCTGCGGGACGCGCTGCGGGTCGACGTGGGGGTCGTGGTGACCGACACGGCCGGGCGGCCGTGGCGCAAGGGCGTCACGGACTTCGCGATCGGCGCGGCAGGTGTGCAGGTGGCGGACGACCTGCGCGGCGGCGTGGACGCGTACGGCAATCCTCTGGTCGCCACCGTCGTGGCGACCGTCGACGAGCTGGCCGCGGCCGGCGACCTGGTCAAGGGGAAGGCCGGAGGGCTGCCCGTCGCCGTGGTGCGGGGACTGCCGCACGTCGTCGG
Organism: Streptomyces griseocarneus; assembly: GCF_014655595.1. Lineage (GTDB taxonomy): Bacteria > Actinomycetota > Actinomycetes > Streptomycetales > Streptomycetaceae > Streptomyces > Streptomyces griseocarneus. Next base: position 20,234 of record NZ_BNBL01000013.1, read on the forward strand.
CGACGTGCCCGAGGACGAGGGCGCCCGGTGGCTGGTGCGGCCGGCCGAGGACGACATGTTCCGGCTGGGGACGTCGGAGGCCGTACGGGAAGCGGTTTCGCTGCGGCGGACGGTGCGGGAGTTCACGGACGATCCCGTGGACCCGGGGGCGGTGCGGCGGGCCGTGGCCGCGGCCGTGACGGCCCCGGCGCCGCACCACACGACGCCCTGGCGGTTCGTGCTGCTGGAGTCGGCGGACGCGCGGACGCGGCTGCTGGACGCCATGCGGGACGCGTGGGTCGCGGACCTGCGGGCGGACGGGCGTTCGGAGGCGAGCATCGCCAAGCGGGTGCGGCGCGGGGACGTGCTGCGCAACGCGCCGTACCTGGTCGTGCCGTGCCTGGTCATGGACGGCTCGCACGACTACCCGGACGCACGGCGCTCGGCGGCGGAACGGGAGATGTTCGTGGTCGCCATGGGGGCCGCGGTGCAGAACTTCCTGGTGACTCTGGCGAGCGAGCGGCTGGGGTCGGCGTGGGTGTCCTCGACGATGTTCTGCCCCGACGTGGTGCGCGAGGTGCTCGGACTGCCGGAGGACTGGCACCCGATGGGCGCCGTGGCGGTGGGGCGGCCGGCGGCCGCGCCGCGTGAGCGGGGCGCGCGGGACGCCGACGCGTTCGTGGTGGTGCGGTAGGCCGGCGCGAGGCGGGTGCGCCCCACGGTCCGGCTAGATCCCGGAGAAGTCCCGCACCGAGAAGCGCGGGGCGCGCCGCGGGGGCACCACGCCGCTCAGCAGGATGAGGCGGCACGCCCGGTGGCGCTGGCCCGCGTAGGGCGCGAGCAGCTCGAGCATGCCGTCGTCGTCCGTGCCGCGCACGCCCGTCAGGGCGTAGCCGACGATCCTCGGCAGGTGCAGGTCGCCGGTCGTGACCGCGTCGGCGGCGCCGTTGGTGCGCTGCAGCGTCTCCGCCGCCGTCCAGGGGCCGATCCCGGGGACCGCCTGGAGGCGGGCGGAGGCGGCGGCCTCGTCCATCGCCGCGGCCTCCTCCAGGCGCGCGGCGGCGCGGGCCGCCCGCACGATGGTCGCCGACCGTTTGCCGTCCACGCCGGCCTTGTGCCACTCCCAGGAGGGGATGAGGGCCCACGCCCGTGGGTCCGGCATCACCCGCAGGCCGGGGCCGGGGCCCGGAGCGGGCTCCCCGTGGCGCTGCAGCAGCAGGCGCCACGCGCGGTACGCCTCGTCGCTGGTGACCTTCTGTTCGAGGATCGAGGGGATCAGCGACTCCAGGACCAGGGCGGTGCGGGCCAGCCGGAGGCCGGGGTTGCGGCGGTGCGCCTCGTGGACGAGGCGATGGCGGGGGGTGAACTCCGCCGGGTCGTCGCTCGCGCCGCAGAGGGTCGGGAGCCGGTCCAGGAGCCAGTCGGCGCCCGGGCCCCACGCCTCGCCGTGGACCCGGCCGTCGTAGGTCAGCCGCAGCGTGCCGGGGCCCTGCGGGGTGCGGCTCGCACGCCAGAGGGAGCCGTCCGGGGCCACCCGGTAGGCGGGGTCGCCGGGGCCGCGCGCCAGGACGCACAGGGTGCGTTCCAGGTCGTACGGGCCGCCACCGGGCGGGGCCCACGTGCGGGTGGCCATCGGGCCAGGGTACGTCGTCCTGCGTCTACTGGTCGGAGGAGAAGCGGATCGCGCCCCGGGGGATCTGCGCGCCGCACCAGATCCGCGCCCCGTCGCGCAGCTCGTTGTCCGGGCCGATCTGCGCGCGGTCGCCGATGACCGCGCCGTCCAGGACCGTACGGGCGCCGATGCGGGCGCCCGCGCCGACGAGGGAGTCGCGCACGCGGGCGCCCGGCTCGATCACCGCGCCCTCCAGGACCGTGCTGCCGTCGACGTACGCGCCGGACTCCACCCGGGCGCCGGCGCCGATGACGGTGCCGCCCATGAGCTTGGCGTCGGGGGCGACCACGGCGCCGTCGAGGACCAGGCGGTCGCCGCAGCGGCCGGGGACGGCCGGGGACGGGGCGCGGCCCAGGACCAGGTCGGCCGAGCCGCGCACGAAGGCCTGCGGGGTGCCCAGGTCGAGCCAGTAGGTGGAGTCGACCATGCCCTGCAGGTGGGCGCCGGCGGCGAGGAGGCCGGGGAACGTCTCGCGCTCGACGGAGACCGGGCGGCCGGCGGGGATCTCGTCGATGACCGAGCGGTTGAAGACGTAGGCGCCCGCGTTGATCTGGTCGGTGACGATCTCCTCGGGCGTCTGCGGCTTCTCGAGGAAGGCCTGCACCCGGCCCGTGGCGTCCGTGGGCACCAGGCCGAAGGCCCTGGGGTCCGCCACCCGGGTGAGGTGGAGGGAGACGTCGGCGCCGGTGGTGCGGTGGGTGTCGACCAGCGCCTCGATGTCCAGGCCCGTGAGGATGTCGCCGTTGAAGATGAGCACCGGCTCGTCGGGGGCGGAGCGCAGGCGCGAGGCCACGTTGCGGATGGCGCCGCCCGTGCCCAGGGGCTCCACCTCGGTCACGTACTCCAGGTGCAGGCCCAGGGACGAGCCGTCGCCGAAGTACGGCTCGAAGACCTCGGCCAGGTAGGACGTGGCGAGCACGATGTGCTCGACGCCCGCCGCGCGGGCCCGGGCCAGCTGGTGGGTGAGGAACGGCACGCCTGCCGCCGGGACCATCGGCTTGGGCGTGTGCACCGTCAGCGGGCGCAACCGAGTGCCCTTGCCGCCGACCAGGAGGATCGCTTCTGTCACCTTGTCGTCTCTGCTTCCTGCTGGGGCCGGGCCGTGATCGGCGGCCAGTGTATGCAGAACGTGCGGCTCCGGCCGCGCCCGGTCAGCGGCCCTGGAGCCGGGCCGCCTCGGCACGGGCGGTGCCGAGCCGCTTGTAGAGGCGGTCGCCCGGGCATTCGGTGGAGTAGCCGTCGCGGTGCCCGGAGATCACCTTGAGCCTGACGGAGGTCCCCTTCTTGAAGAGGTTGCCGCCGCCGGACACCAGGGTGGTGCTGCCGGCGGGGTTGACGTCGTAGAGGCCGAGCTTCCATGCGGTGATGGCGGCCACGGCGTCGACCGCGGCCCCGGACGGGTTGGCCCTCCCGAAGGATCCGAGCACGGCGATTCCCATGCTGTTGGTGTTGAAACCGAGAGTATGGGCGCCTCTGACGGGTTTCGCCACACCGCCTGCCCGGCCTTCGTACACCGTGCCGCATTTGTCCACGAGGAAGTTGTAGCCGATGTCCCGCCAGCCGCTGCTCACCACGTGGTAGCGGTAGATCCCCCGGATGACGGAGGCGGACTGTGCGCAGCTGTAGCCGTTGCCGGAGGCGGTGTGGTGCACGAACGCGGCCCGCACGGTCTTGTTGTACGGGAAGCCGTGCTCGCGGATCGACTCGTCGGCGCCCCAGCCGGCCCGGGTGACGATGCGCGGGCGCGGCCCGACGTAGTAGCCGGGGACGACGCCGGCCTCGTCGTCGATGTCCTCCGGCGGGTCCGAGGGGTCGGGCGGTACGGGAGGGGCGGGCGGGCCGGGGGGACCAGGGGGACCGGGCGGGCCGGGGGGAACCGGCGGCGCCTCGGACTGGCCCTCGCCCTCGGGGTCGGTCTCGCCGTGGCCGTCGGGATCCGTCCGCTTGGCGTCCGTGACGACCGTGCTCGTGTGGACGAGGTCCACACGGGCGGCCAGGACGTCGCGGGCCGACTCCGGCCGGCCCAGGGCGGGGATCTCCGTGGCACCCAGCGGAGCCAGCGGGATGTTGGCCGCCGAGGCGGCGTTGTCCTCCTCGGCGGGCAGGGGGGCGGCGCGGCGGGCGGGGCGGGGCGCGGCCGGGTCCTTGCCGGGGTCGACGAGTTCCACGCGCAGGCCCGCGGGCAGGGGCGAGCTCTCGGAGGCCCGTCCCGCGGCCGCCTCCTGACGGACCCTGACCTGGACGGCGTCGCAGGCGCCGACCCACAGGGGGGCGGTGGATCCTCGCAGGGTGCCGCCGCGCGCCTCGGGCGAGCCGAGGTCGGGGCGGTCGTCGTCGTGCGTCTCGACGTCCTGCCAGCCCGACCACTCCTTGCCGCCCACCGGGCGGGTGCGCACCTGCGCCCGGGCCCTCAGCTCCTTGCCGGCGTCGTCCCAGACGATGCCGACCAGGGAGAAGGGATCCACGTTCCGGGGCGGCAGCCCGCGCTCCGCCTGGCCGCCGGCGCGGCTGCGGGGGCCGAGCGGCACGAGCGGCAGCGAGTGGGTGGAGCCCGGGGCGGCGGTCGGTGCGGGGCCGGGCGCGGGGGCGGACGCGGTGGCGTTGGAGGGGGCGGCGAGGAAGGGCAGGGTCAGGGCGGCGGCGCAGGCGGCGACGGCCGAGGAGACGAGGATTCCACGCATACCTGAAATCCTGGGCATATTTAGCCATATCTGTCCATTCGCGGGCTGACGGCGAGTCGGTCCCCACGGGCCTTCCCGGGCACCCGGCCGACTGCCCGTCAGCCCCTCCCCCGCGTACGCTGGCGGCGATGAACGCCACCGATCGCACCCCCGCCGACCTGCTGCGTTCCGCGCTCGCCGCGGACCCGGCCCGCCCGCTCGTGACCTTCTACGACGACGCCACCGGCGAACGCGTGGAACTGTCCGTGGCGACCTTCGCCAATTGGGTGGCGAAGACCGCCAACCTGCTCCAGGGCGACCTCGCCGCCGGCCCCGGCGACCGTCTCGCGCTGCTGCTGCCCGCGCACTGGCAGACCGCCGTCTGGCTGCTCGCCTGCTCCTCCGTCGGCGTCGTCGCCGAGGTGGGCGGCGACCCGGCCGCGGCCGACCTGGTCGTCAGCGGCCCGGACGCGCTCGAGGAGGCGGCCGCCTGCTCCGGCGAGCGGATGGCGCTGGCGCTGCGCCCCCTGGGCGGCCGCTTCCCGCAGCCTCCGGCCGGCTTCGCGGACTACGCCGTCGAGGTGCCCTCCCAGGGCGACCGGTTCGCCCCCTTCGTCCCCGTGGACCCCGACGCCCCGGCGCTGGTCGTGGGCGGCCGGGAGCTGACGGGCGCGCAGGTGGTCGAGCAGGCGCGCACGGACGCCCTCCAGCACGGCCTGGGCGCGGGCTCGCGCATGCTCTCGGGGCTGCCGTACGACCACTGGGAGGGGCTGTCGGCCGGGCTCTTCGCACCGCTGGCCGCGGGCGGGTCAGTGGTGCTGTGCCGCCACCTCGACCGGCTCTCCGGCGGCGGCCTGGAGAAGCGGCGCGAGAGCGAGCGCGTCACCGTGACGGCCCTCTGACGCTGCCGCGGCGCGCGTCCCGGGCGATGATCGGCGAGTACGCCGGCACCCGCCGAGGAGGGACGCAGCGCAGCCGTGACCCACAGCCCTGGCCCGCCCCCGTGGCCGGACGACTTCTTCGCCCCGGAGCCGCCCGGCCCGCCACCCGTGCGCCGGCGCCGCTGGGCGCGCAGGCTGGCGCTGGGCCTGGCGCTGCTGGTGCTGGTGGTGGCGGGGATCGGCTGGGTGCTCTACGAGCGGCTCAACGACAACATCACCACCGACACCGAGACGGCGGAGGAGCTGCGCCGCTGGGAGAAGGAGCGCCCCAGCGCGCTGGTGGCGGGCGCCCAGAACATCCTGCTCATCGGCTCGGACACGCGCAGCGGCTCGGGCAACGGCCGCTACGGCGGGGACAGCGGCACCCAGCGCTCGGACACCACGATCCTGCTGCACGTGGCCGCCGACCGGAGCCGCGCGACCGCCGTGAGCCTGCCCCGCGACCTGATGGCGAAGATCCCCACCTGCCGCAGGCCGGACGGTACGTACACGCATGAGCGCTTCGCCCAGTTCAACTGGGCGTACGAGCTCGCGGGCACCGCCTGCACCATTCGCACCGTCGAGAACATCACGCAGATCCGGATCGACCATCACATCGTGCTGGACTTCAACGGGTTCAAGGGCCTGGTGGACGCGATCGACGGCGTGGAGGTGTGCCTGAAGCGGCCGGTGGACGACCGTGAGGCGCGGCTGAAGCTGCCCGCGGGCCGCCAGGTGCTGCACGGGGAGCAGGCGCTGGGCTACGTCCGGGCCCGCTACAGCCTCGGGGACGGCAGCGACACCGAGCGGATGGGGCGTCAGCAGCAGTTCCTGGGGGCCCTGGTGCGCGAGATGCAGAGCGACGGGGTGCTGCTCAACCCGGCGCGGCTCTACCCCGTGCTGGACGCCGCAACGCGGTCGATCACCACGGACTCCGGGCTGGACTCGATCAGGAAGATGTACGACCTGGTGCGGACCGTGCGGGGCATCCCCACCGAGCGGGTGCAGTTCCTGACGGCGCCGCGCCGGCCGTACCCGTTCAACAGCGCCCGCGACGAGCTCGTCCAGCCGGACGCGGACCAGCTCTTCCGCCAGCTGCGCCTGGACCGGCCGGTGGCCGTGAGCGCCCATGTGCGCCCGGCGGACGGCAAGCCGCGCTCGCGGCGGGAGCCGGTTCCGGGGCCGGATGAGCTCGAGGGCACGGAGGGGCCGGAGCAGTCCGTTGTGCCCGGTGTGCCGGAATCCGTGCCGCCGTCGCCGCCTTCGTCGCCGTCCGTGTCGCCCTCCCCGCTGCCCACGACGCCGCCGACGTACGAGGGCACCACCGCCGCCCGGGGGATCTGCGGCTGACACGTGCGAGGGCCCGCACGAAATCCTCAAGAAACCCGCCAAAAGGTACGATCATCACTCCGTACCGGTGTTCGCTCCGACGTTCGTCTCCGCGAAGGGATTGGGCAGATTGCCCAGTTGTAGGGGAGTGCAATTTGTCACGGGCGTCGCTTGACGCTGAACTGGGCGGATAGTGTGAGCGATCCGGTGCGCACGGCCGGGCTGACCGCGCACTGCAAGATGACATGATCGAGCGCCTCGGGGGGGTAGGCGCCGCGTGGCACCGACGGAGGATTCAAGCGACCGTGGACGCGCAAGGCCGTGGGCGAGCGGGCGATATCGACCCCGCCGACCAGTGGGTGTTCGACCCCAAAACCGGCAGCTACGAGCTGCGGCTGGACCATGCCGGGGAGCCGGTGACACCGGCTGGTGACACCCCTGCCGCAACACCCTCCCCCGCTCCCGGGAAGCGCGCCGCCGCATCGGCCGCGCCGAGGCCCAAGCCGAAGCCCAGGCCGGGCGGCGGCGGGGGCGGCGGCAGGTCCGTGCCCGGACAGCGGGGCGGCGGCGGTGGCCGCCGGGCGGCGGCCAAGGCCGCGGCGACGGGACGCCGTAAACCCAAGCCGAAGAAGTCGGGCAAGAAGAAGGCCCTGATGTGGACCGGCGGCACGGTGGGCGTGGTGCTCGTCGTCGCCACCGTGGGCGGCTACCTGCTCTACCAGCACCTGAACGACAACATCGACAAGGTCGACGTCGGCATCAACAACGGAGCCGTCACCAAGGGCCCGGTGAACATCCTGGTCATCGGCACCGACAAGCGCTCCGGCAAGGGCAACACCGGCTACGGCGACGCCGGCAGCGTCGGACACGCCGACACCACGCTGCTCTTCCACGTCTCCGAGGACCGTACGAACGCCACCGCGCTGTCCATCCCGCGCGACATGATCACCGACATCCCGGACTGCCCGACCAAGCAGAAGAACGGCTCCACCAAGACCATCCCCGGCTCCAAGGGCGTCCGCTTCAACGAGAGCCTGGGCCAGGAGGACCGCGACCCCGGCTGCACCTGGCGGACGGTGGAGCAGCTGACGAAGCTGAAGGTCACTCACTTCATGATGGCCGACTTCAACGCCGTCAAGCAGCTGTCCTCGGCCGTCGGCGGCGTCGAGGTCTGCGTGGCCAAGGACATCAACGACCCCGACTCGCACCTGAAGATGAGCAAGGGCCGGCACACCGTCGAGGGCGAGGACGCCCTCGCCTTCGTGCGCACGCGCCACTCGGTCGGCTTCGGCGGCGACCTCAGCCGGATCGAGCTGCAGCAGCAGTTCCTCAGCTCCATGATCCGGAAGATGAAGTCCGGTGACACCCTCACCAACCCCAAGAAGCTCTACCAGCTCAGCGATGCCGCGACGAACTCCCTCACGGTCGACACCGGCATAGGATCCATCAGCAAGCTGACCGCGCTGGCCAAGGAGCTGAGCAAGGTCAACACGAAGAACATCACCTTCGCCACGGTGCCCGTCGTCGACAACCCCGCCGAGGGCAAGAACCACAAGACCGTCGTCCTCGACAAGACGAAGGCCGAGCCGCTCTTCGCCATGGTCCGTCAGGACGTCTCCCTCACCGAGGTGAAGGAGAAGGAGGAGAAGGCCCAGGAGGAGGCGGACGCCAAGCAGGCGGCCCTGCTCAAGGGGCCGCGCGCCGCGCCCGCGACCGTACGCGTCAAGGTGCTCAACGGCAGCGGGCGGATGGGCGCCGCCGGGGAGACCGTCGCCTGGATGCAGAACTCCAAGGGCATGCCCCGCACCAGCAACGGCGGCAACGCCTCCGGCGGCAAGAAGGACAAAACGGTCCTGGAGTTCGCCCCCAACCAGGCCGACCAGGCCCGCCGTCTGGCCGACGAGATGGGCCTGCCCGTCGACGCCCTGAAGCAGGGCTCGAGCAACGCGGCGCCCACCGCGGAGATGACGCTGATCCTCGGCGCGGACTTCAAGGGCGCCGGAACCCCGGTCTCCGCCCCGAAGAAGGCCCCGGAGGGCATTCAGAAGGTCGAAGCGGACGACAAGAACATCTGCGCCAAGTGAACCCCCCTGCCGGGCTTTCGCATCTCATTACGCAGTAATACTCATCAGGTACGACACGCCTGCCCATCGGGCCGGACGCACCATTCAGGGGAGGCCCGATGCGGCAGAGCAGCGGCGTGCGGGAAGAGCAGGCCGCGCAGTCCGAGGGCGACGAGGTCGAGGGCGGCAAGCCCGGGGCCGAGGAGACCGGGGACACGAAGGACGCCGAGGGCTCCATAGCCGGCGGCCGGCGCCGGCGCATCGGGCGAATAGCCCGCTGGGCGGCGCTCGGCCTCGCCGTGCTCGTCCTCGGCGTCTCCGCCGCGGGGTACTTCTACTACGAACACCTCAACGGCAACATCAGGAAGAACAAGCTCAACCTCGGGGACAAGCAGCTCGACCGCAGCGCCGCCAACGCCGACGGCCAGCGTCCCCTGAACATCCTGCTGCTGGGCTCCGACAGCCGCAACAGCAAGGAGAACCAGGACCTCGGCGGCGCCCGCGACGACGCCGACCGGCCCCCGCTGGCCGATGTGCAGATGCTGGTGCACGTCTCGGCCGACCGCAGCAACATGTCGGTCATCAGCGTCCCCCGCGACACCCGGGTGACCATCCCCAAGTGCACCGACCCCGAGAGCGGCAAGGTCTACCGCGAGACCAGCCGTCAGATCATCAACACCAGCCTGGGCAACGGCGGCCCCGGCTGCACCGTGGCGACCTGGGAGGAGCTCACCGGCATCCCCGTCGACCACTTCATGATGATCGACTTCGCGGGCGTGGTGAGCATGGCCGACGCCGTCGGCGGCGTCCCGGTCTGCGTCGACAGCAACATCTACGACGACAAGTCCGGCCTGCGCCTGCTCAAGGGCACCCGCACGGTCAAGGGCGAGCAGGCCCTGCAGTGGCTGCGCACCCGGCACGGCTTCGAGGACGGCAGCGACATCGGCCGCACCCACGCCCAGCACATGTACATGAACGCGATGGTCCGTCAGCTGAAGTCCGGCACCAAGCTCTCCGACCCGGGCCAGCTCACCGACCTCGCCGAGGCCGCCACCAAGGCGCTCACGGTCGACAAGGACCTCGGCTCGGTCAAGAAGCTCTACAACCTCGCCGACGACATCAAGCGCGTGCCCTCCGGCCGGATCACCATGACGACCATGCCCTGGGTCTCCGACCCGCAGAACCCGGACGCGCACGTGATCCCCAAGCCCGGCGACGCGGACAAGCTCTTCTCCCTCGTCCGCAACGACATCGCGCTGGACGGCAAGGACCCCAGGAAGGACCCGAAGTCCCTGCCCTCCGCTCCCCCGGCCGCGCCGAAGAAGGACATCGCGGTCACCGTCTTCAACGGCACCGGCACCGTCGTGGAGCCGCCGGTCACCGGCCGTGGCTCCGACATCGCCGCGTTCCTGGTCAAGCAGGGCTTCGCCAAGGTCACCTCCGACTCCACGCCGCGCGCCCAGGCGGACACCACGCTCACGTACCCGAGGGCGACCCAGCGCGGTGACGCCCTGGCCGTGGCCAAGGCCCTGGGCCTGCCGGAGACGGCGGTGCGGCACTCCCCCGAGGTCCAGCAGATCACCCTGGTCATCGGCGGCGACTGGAAGGGCGGCACGTCCTACCCCAAGGAGAGCGAGGAGGGGACGGCAGCGGACCCGTCCGCCACGCCCTCCACGAAGGACGGCAAGGACGTCGGGGACGAGAAGTCCGGGCAGGACGGCAAGTCCGGCAAGGACGGCGAGAAGGGCGAGAAGGGCGAGAAGGGCGACGGCAAGGGCACGAAGAAGCCCGACGACAACAAGGCCCCCGAGAGCTCGGACCCCCTCAACGGCGACGACAGGTCGGCCTGCATGAAGGTCAACCCGCTCAACCGCTTCTGAGCCCGCCCGCACAACGGATCAGGGCTCGTGGCCGGTGCGGCCACGAGCCCTGATCGGCGTCGTACGTCGGTCAGCTCGCCCGGACGGCCGGGCGGCGGCTGGCGATGACCTTCTTCGCCAGCGAGCGGGGGCTGGTCAGGAAGCCGAAGCCCCACGACATGTGCATCGTGGCCAGCGCCACGGGGATGCGCACCCGCGCCGCGAGCGGCAGCCCCTTGCCGGCGGGCACCGAGCCCGCCGTGATGGCCGCGAGGTAGCCGGCGGGAACGACCAGGCCCCACGGGGTGACCGTGACGCCGGCCACCAGACCGGCCGCGATGGCGACCACAGCGGTGGGGGCGGCGAGGTAGCGCAGGTTGATCGAGCCCTGGTGGTAGCGGGCGACGACGTGCCGCCAGCGGCCGTAGTCCTTGTACTGCTTGGCCAGCGCCTTGACGTTCGGGCGCGGCCGGTAGGAGACCAGCAGCTCGGGCGAGAACCAGATCAGCCCGCCGGCCTCCCGGATGCGGAAGTTCAGCTCCCAGTCCTGGGCGCGGATGAACTCCTCGTTGTAACCGCCCTGCTGCTCCAGCGCCTCGCGGCGGAAGACGCCCAGGTACACGGTCTCGGCGGGGCCCGCCGCGCCGCCGGTGTGGAAGGCCGCGTTGCCCACGCCGACCTTGGACGTCATGGCCGCGGCGACGGCCCGCTCCCAGGAGTTCTCGCCCTCGGCGTGCATGATGCCGCCCACGTTCTGGGCACCGGTCTCCTCCAGCAGCCGCACCGCCGTCGCGATGTAGTTCGGCGAGAGCATTCCGTGACCGTCGACGCGTACCACGATCGGGTGACGTGATGCCTTGATCGCGGCGTTGAGCGCGGCAGGGGTGCGACCGGTGGGATTCGGCACGGTATGGACCCGGGAGTCCTCCCGGACGAGCTCCGCGGCGATCTCGTCCGTGCGGTCCGTGGACGGACCGAGGGCGATGACCACCTCCAGCTCACCGGCATACTCCTGCTCCAGGATGTGCCGCACGGAGGTGCGCAGATGCCGCTCTTCATTGAGCACCGGCATGATCACGGAAACGGCGGGCGGCTGCTGATCGTGCATGGTTCCTCGGGGGTACGGGGGTCGGGGTCACCCCGCGGCGGACGGCTGGTTCGTCGGTATCCCCGGCCACGTTACCGCCAATGGGGGACACGCTTCCGCCCCGCCCGGGTGGCGGAGCCGCCGACGACGGCGTGGGGCCGCAGGCAGTTCATCGTATGGGCCTACGGTGTTCCCGGTTCCTCCCCCGTCTGGGGCCCGATCGTCGCGGAGGTCTCGCAGTGACCGCACCGGCCCGCTCCCCCCGGCCCCGCCCGGCCCCGCGCCCCCGCCCCGCCCGCCGCCCCCGCTGGGGCATGCGGCTGGCCACGGGCGTCGCCGTGGTGGTGCTGGGCACGGGCGGCATCGGACACGCGGTGGTCTACGGCATCGAGGGCGGCATCGGCCGGGTGGACCCCTTCGAGGGCCTGTCGAACCGGCCGGGCAGCGGGCAGGGCATGAACGTCCTGCTCGTCGGCACGGACGGCCGGGACAGGATCACCAAGCGGGACCGCGAGCGCTACCACCTCGGCGGCGCCCCCTGTCACTGCACCGACACGATGATGCTGGTGCACCTGTCCGCCGACCGCGACCGGGCCACCGTGGTCGGGCTGCCCCGTGACACCTACACCGAGATCCCCGAGCAGCCCGACGGCAGGGGCGGCATCCGCGCCGCCCACCCGCTCAAGCTCAACGCCGCCTACGCCGAGGGCGGCCCCAGCCTGACCGTGCGCTCCGTCGAACGCCTGACCGGCGTGCACGTCGACCACTACATGGAGGTCGACTTCACCAGCTTCATGGAGACCGTCGACGCGGTGGGCGGGGTGCAGGTGTGCACCGTGCGGCCGCTCCGGGACGCCTACACCGGCCTGAACCTCCCGGCCGGCACCAGCACCCTCGACGGCGGCAAGGCCCTGCAGTACGTCCGCTCCCGGCACCTGGACGGGGCCGCGGACCTGGGCCGGATGCAGCGGCAGCAACGATTCCTCGCCTCGCTCATCCACAAGGTGGCCGACGGCGGGGTGCTGCTGAACCCGGTGAAGTTCCAGGAGGTTGCCTCGGCCGTGGTCGGCTCGGTCCGCGCCGACCGGGGCTTCGGCAGCGACGACCTCGTCCAGCTCGGCCGGGCGCTGCGGAACCTGACCCCGGCGTCCGCCGAGTTCACCTCCGTGCCGATCGCCACCGCGAACTTCCCCGTCCCCGGCCTCGGCTCGACCGTGAAGTGGGACGAGCCGGCCGCCGGCAAGCTCTTCCAGGCCCTGCGCGAGGACCGCCCGGTCAACACCGCGCCGCGCGCCCCGCACCGGGCGCAGGACGCCAAGCCGCCCGGCGGCCGCAACGGGCGGGCGAAGGCGGTGGACGTGGCGCCCGAGCAGGTCAGGGTGCAGGTCCTCAACGGCAGCGGCCGTGACGGCCTCGCCCGCTCGACCGACCTGGCGCTGCGCGCCACCGGCTTCGCCACCACCGGCACCCCCGCCGACGCCCCGCGCGTGGTGCGGCACACCGTGATCACCTACGACCCGCGCTGGGACCGCTCTGTCCGCTCGGTGGCGGCCGCGCTGCCGGGCGCCGAGCTGCGGCCCGTCGCCGGGCAGGGGCCGGTGATGAAGGTGGTCCTGGGGAAGGACTTCACCGAGGTGCGCCCGGTGCGCGCCGAGGCCCCGCCGCTGCAGGCCGGGGGCTCCCCGGTGGTCACCGGGGACCAGGTGGTCTGCCCGGAACAGGAGTGAGGGCGGGAGGAAGCGGAGGAAGCCGGGGGGGGGAAGGCGTCAGTCCTCGATGCCGTCGGCGGCCCGCTGCTCGCGCAGCGCCATGATCGCGCGACGCCGGGCGAGCCGGTGCGTACGCCGGATCTGCGCCTCCTGGTAGCGCCGGCGGTCGCGCTCGGTCTCCGGCAGCACCGGAGGGACGCGCCGGGGCTTGCCCTCGCCGTCGACGGCGGCGAAGACGAGGTAGGCGCTGCCGACCTGGACGGCGGGCGTGGACTCGTTCCAGCGCTCGGCCAGCACCCGCACGCCGATCTCCATCGAGGACCGCCCGGTCCAGTTGACCTGCGCCTTCACATGCACGAGGTCGCCGACGCGGACCGGCTCGAGGAAGGCCATCTCGTCCATCGATGCGGTGACCGCCGGGCCGCCGGAGTGCCGCCCGGCCACGGCGCCCGCCACATCGTCCACCAGCTTCATGATCACGCCGCCGTGCACGGTACCCAGCAGATTGGTGTCGCTGCCGGTCATGATGTGGGAGAGCGTCGTACGGGAAGCCGAGGTGGGCTTGCCGGATATGTCCGCCTCCGGGCTCCGGTCCTGATTGGTCATGCCCACCACTGTATGCGGGGGCCGGTGCGACGGTCGGGTTTGCATCAGCTCTGCAACAGCACCGCCACGGTCCCGTCCGCACCCTGCGGGTCTCCGGCCCCCAGAGGGCACACTCGGTGACATGAACGATTGGCCCGAAGGGCGGACCCCCGACCGCCGTGATCGGTACGGGCGCGGCAGCACCAGCGCCGAGCCGGAGAGCGCCCGCCCCATGCCGCACATCCGGCGCGACACCCCGCCGCCGCAGTACCGGCCGCCCCAGGGCTACGACTCCCCCGGCGCCCTGCGCAACGACGCCGGCGGCGACGGATACAGCACCGGACAGGTCTACGGGCGCGGAGGCGGCGCCTCCGGAGGCACGGGCGGACCCGCCGGCGGACGGGCCCCGCGCGCGGGCGCGGCCGACTGGCGCAAGCGCGCCAAGATCGGCGCGGTCGTCCTCGTCACCGCGCTGCTGGCCGTCGGCGGCGGCACCTACTTCTGGGCCGACGGAAAGCTGCGCCGCGAGGTCGACCTGGGTCAGGTCAAGGACCGCCCCAAGGCCGGCGAGGGCACGAACTACCTGATCGTCGGCTCCGACAGCCGCGAGGGCCTGTCGGACGAGGAGAAGAAGGACCTCCACACCGGGTCGGCCGAGGGCAAGCGCACCGACTCGATGATGATCCTGCACACCGGCGACAACGGCACGACGATGCTCAGCCTGCCGCGCGACTCGTACGTGACGATCCCCGCCTTCACCGGCAAGGAGTCCGGCAAGCGCTTCCCGGCCGCCACCCACAAGCTCAACCAGGCGTACGCGGACGGCGGCCCCGAGCTGCTGACGCAGACGATCGAGTACAACACCGGGCTGCGCATCGACCACTACGCCGAGATCGGCTTCGGCGGCTTCCGCAACCTCGTCGACGCGCTCGGCGGGGTGGAGATGTGCCTGGACAAGCCGCTGAAGGACCGGGACTCGGGCGCGGACTTCAAGGCGGGCTGCCAGGAGCTCAACGGCGCCCAGTCGCTGGCGTTCGTCCGCCAGCGCCACCAGGAGGCCGACCAGGACCTGGGCCGGATGCGCAACCAGCAGAAGTTCCTGAACACCCTCGCCAAGCAGGCCGCCTCGCCCGCCACGGTCCTCAATCCCTTCCGCCTCTACCCGGTCATCGGCTCCGGCCTCGACACGCTCATCGTCGACAAGGACATGGGGCTGTGGGACCTGATGGACATGTTCTGGGCGATGAAGGGCGTCACGGGCGGGGACGGTCAGCAGACGACCGTGCCGATCGCCAACCCCAACTTCCCCACGCGCACCGATGGCGTGGCCGTGAAGTGGGACATGACCAAGGCGAAGCAGCTCTTCGGCCAGCTGGAGAAGGACGAGAAGGTCACCGTCACCGGCGGGTGACGGTGACGGTGACCCGGGGGCGGCGCCGCGCGGGGCCGGCGGTCAGCCGGCCTCGGGCGACGGCCCGGTCGCGTTGATGAGGGCGAAGACCGCGCCCTGCGGGTCCTGCACGACGGCCATGCGGCCGGCCACCATGTCGAACGGCGGCTTGAGGACGTTGCCGCCGGCCTTGACCAGCGCGTCGACGGTGCTGTCGGTGTCGTCGACGGAGAAGTACGTCAGCCAGTGCGAGGGCGACCCGGGCGGGGACTTCTCGAGGTCCTGCATGCCGCCGACCACCCGGCCCCCGGCCTTGAGGGCGAAGTAGCCGGGGGCCTCCTCCATGGGGGCGGCCGTCACGCCCAGGGCCTCCGAGTAGAAGGCGGCGGCCGTGTTCGGGTCGGCGGTGTTCAGCTCGTTCCACACCACCGAACCCGGCTCGTTGACCACCTGCGAGCCGAGGAAGTCCTTGGCCTGCCAGATCCCGAACACCGCGCCCGTGGAGTCGGCCACGACGGCCATCCGCCCGAGCGTGAGCACGTCCATCGGGTCCATCAGCGACGTGCCGCCGTTGTTGTTGATCTTCTCCATGGCGTCGTCGGCGTCGCCGACGGCGAGGTAGGTGGTCCACGCGGGCGGCGGCTTGGAGCCGCCCTCCTGGGCCATCGACGTCATGATCCCGGCGACGGCCTTGCCGTTCAGGCTGCAGACCGCGTACCCGCCGGTCTCGGGCGGCCCGGGCTCGCCCTGCCAGCCGAAGAGGTCCCGGTAGAAGTCGAGCGCCTCCCGCTGGTCGGGGACCACCAGATCCACCCAGCAGGGCGTGCCGGGGGTGTAGGGCTTGGTTACCTCGGGCATGACGCGGGCCTCCCTGGCAGTGCGGACTTACCCCGACCACCTTCACCCGCCGTGTGGCGGCCCGCCACCGGAGACGGCGAACGGCCCCCGGCGGCGACTGCCGGGGGCCGTTTTCGCGTGTCCGCGCCGGGCGGGACCGCCCCGGAGGGAGGCCGCCCGGGAAACCGGCTACGGGAGGTTGCGGGCCATGACGATGCGCTGGACCTGGTTCGTGCCCTCGTAGATCTGCGTGATCTTGGCGTCGCGCATCATGCGCTCCACCGGGTAGTCACGGGTGTAGCCGTAGCCGCCGAGGAGCTGGACGGCGTCCGTGGTGACCTCCATCGCGACGTCCGACGCGAAACACTTGGCGGCGGCGCCCAGGTAGGTGAGGTCGGCGTCGAGGCGCTCCGAGGCGGCGGCGGCCTGGTAGGTCAGGGCGCGGGCCGCGGAGAGCTTCATGGCCATGTCGGCGAGCATGAACTGGACGCCCTGGAAGTCGCCGATCGGCTTGCCGAACTGCTTGCGCTCCTGGACGTAGCCCTTGGCGTAGTCCAGGGCGCCCTGGGCGATGCCCAGCGCCTGGGCGGCGATGGTGATGCGGGTGTGGTCCAGGGTCTTCATCGCGGTGGCGAAGCCCGTGCCCTCCGCGCCGATCATGCGGTCGGCGGGGATGCGGACGTTGTCGAGGTAGACCTCGCGGGTCGGCGAGCCCTTGATGCCGAGCTTCTTCTCCGGGGCGCCGAAGGAGACGCCCTCGTCGGACTTCTCGACGACGAAGGCGGAGATGCCCTTGGAGCGCTTCTCCGGGTCGGTGACGGCCATGACCGTGTAGAAGTCGCTGACGCCGGCGTTGGTGATCCAGCGCTTGACGCCGTTGAGGACCCAGAAGTCGCCGTCGCGGACGGCCCTGGTCTTCATGCCGGCCGCGTCGGAGCCCGCGTCGGGCTCGCTGAGGCAGTACGAGAACATCGAGTCGCCCTTGGCGAGCGGGCTCAGGTACTTCTTCTTCAGCTCCTCGGAGCCGGAGAGCACGACCGGCAGCGAGCCGAGCTTGTTGACCGCCGGGATCAGCGAGGAGGAGGCGCACACGCGGGCGACCTCCTCGATCACGATGACCGTGGCGAGCGCGTCCGCGCCGGCGCCGCCGAAGGCCTCCGGTACGTGCACGGCGTGCAGGTCGGCCGCGCGCAGCGCGTCCAGGGCCTCCTGCGGGAAGCGGCCCTCCTCGTCCACCTCGGCGGCGAACGGCGCGATCTTCGCCTCGGCGAGCGAGCGCACGACCTTTCGGAGCTCGTCGTGCTCCTCGGACGGCCGGTACAGGTCGAAGTCCTTGTTTCCCGCCAAGGCGTACTCCCCAGAGAGTTAACTACTGTTTAGTAACCATGATTCTAGGGTCGGTGCCCCGGCCGGGGATACGTGAGCTTGCCGACAACGGGTGATCACCCGGGATCCTTCCCGCGCGGGCCCCGACTATGCTCGGGCAACGCAATCCGGCCCGGCGGCCTTATAAAGGCAGAAGGTCCTCGAGCACCGCCGGCCACCCCGTCAGCACCTGGAGCACCGCATGGCCCTCAAGATCACCGTGATCGGCACCGGTTACCTCGGCGCCACCCACGCCGCGGCCATGGCCGAGCTCGGGTTCGAGGTGCTGGGCCTGGACGTGGTGCCCGAGAAGATCGAGACGCTCTCGCGCGGCGAGGTCCCGATGTACGAGCCGGGGCTGGAGGAGCTGCTGCGCAAGCACGTCGCCGGTCTCGAGGGCTCCACCGGACGGCTGCGCTTCACCACCTCCTGGGAGGAGGTCGGCGAGTTCGGCGACGTGCACTTCGTCTGTGTGAACACCCCGCAGAAGCACGGCGAGTACGCCTGCGACATGTCGTACGTCGAGAGCGCGTTCGCCTCCCTGGCCCCGCAGCTGCGCCGCCCGGCGCTGGTCGTCGGCAAGTCGACCGTCCCGGTGGGCAGCGCGGCGCGGCTCGCCGACCTGCTGAACCGGCTGGCCCCGGCGGGCGCGGACGTCGAGCTCGCCTGGAACCCGGAGTTCCTGCGGGAGGGCTTCGCCGTCCAGGACACCCTGCACCCCGACCGCATCGTCGTGGGCGTGGCCGGTGAGCGCGGCGAGAAGCTGCTGCGCGAGGTGTACGCCACGCCGGTCGGCGAGGGCTCCCCCTTCGTGGTGGCCGACTATCCGACGGCCGAGCTGGTCAAGACGGCCGCCAATTCCTTCCTCGCCACGAAGATCTCCTTCATCAACGCCATGGCCGAGGTCTGCGAGGCCGCCGACGGCGACGTGGTGAAGCTGGCCGAGGCCATCGGGCACGACGAGCGCATCGGCAAGAAGTTCCTGCGGGCCGGCATCGGCTTCGGCGGCGGCTGCCTGCCGAAGGACATCCGCGCCTTCATGGCCCGCGCCGGCGAGCTCGGGGCCGACCAGGCGCTGACGTTCCTGCGCGAGGTCGACTCCATCAACATGCGGCGGCGCAGCCACATGATCGAGCTGGCCCGCGAGAGCGTGGGCGGCAGCTTCCTCGGCCGGCGCGTGGCCGTGCTCGGTGCGACGTTCAAGCCGGACTCGGACGACGTCCGTGACTCCCCCGCGCTCAACGTCGCCGGCCAGATCCACCTGCAGGGCGGCCAGGTGACGGTGTACGACCCCAAGGGCATGGACAACGCCCGCCGTCTCTTCCCGACCCTGGCCTACGCGCCGAGCGCCCTGGAGGCGTGCCGCGGGGCGCAGGTGGTGCTGCACCTGACGGAGTGGGCGGAGTTCCGGGAGCTGGACCCGGCGCAGCTGGGCGAGGTCGTCGAGGCCCGCCGGGTGCTGGACGGCCGCAATGCCCTGGACGCCGCCGCCTGGCGGGAGGCCGGCTGGGTCTTCCGCGCGATGGGGCGCCCCCGGGCGTAGCCCCGCCTCCGCCGCGACGGCCGGGGCCGTCGCGGCGAAGCACCGCTCTCGGTGTGCCGGGAGGCGTCAGGCGCCGGTGCCGTCCAGCTGGTCGATCGTCGCGATGGACGGGCCGCGCGTCGCGGACAGCTCGCGCGCCACGTCCTCCGCGGCCCGCAGCACGCGCACCGCGTTGCGCCAGGTCAGCTTGGCCAGGTCCGCCTCGGACCAGCCGCGCCGCAGGAGTTCGGCGATCAGGTTGGGGTAGCCCGACACGTCGGACAGGCCGTCGGGGGTGAAGGCCGTGCCGTCGTAGTCGCCGCCGAGGCCGATGTGGTCGACGCCGGCGACCTCGCGCATGTGGTCGAGGTGGTCGGCGACCGTGGCGACCGTGGCCCGCGGGCGCGGGTTCGCGGCCTCGAAGGCCTGGTGCACGGCCATCGCCTCGGCGGTGGTGGCCAGGTGGTGGAGTCCGTGGGCGCGCATGTTCTCGTCGGCCGCCCGGGTCCAGGCACCGGCCTCCGGGAGGATGAACTTGGGGACGAACGTCGCCATGGCCACGCCGCCGTTCGCGGCGAGCGAGCCGAGCACGTCGTCCGGGATGTTGCGCGGGTGGTCGCAGACGGCGCGTGCCGAGGAGTGCGAGAAGATCACCGGCGCCTCGCTGACCCGCAGCGCGTCGCGCATCGTGTCGGTGGCGACGTGGGAGAGGTCGACGAGCATGCCGACGCGGTTCATCTCGCGGACGACCTCCTCGCCGAAGCGGGTCAGGCCGCCCGCCGCCGGTGCGTCCGTCGCCGAGTCCGCCCACGGGATGTTGTCGTTGTGGGTGAGGGTCATGTAGCGGACGCCCAGCCGGTGCAGGGCGCGCAGCGTGGCCAGCGAGCAGTTGATGCTGTGGCCGCCCTCGGCGCCCATCAGGGAGGCGATGCGGCCCTCGGCCCGGGCCGCCTCCATGTCGTCGGCCGTGAACGCCAGGCGCAGGTCGGCGGGGTAGCGCTCGGCCAGCCGCCGGACCACGTCGATCTGTTCGAGCGTGGCGCTGACCGCTTCGTCGCCGGCCATGTCGGTGCGTACGTACACGGACCAGAACTGGGCGCCCACTCCGCCGGCGCGCAGCCGGGGCAGGTCGGTGTGCAGGCCGGCGCCGCTCTGGTCGACGGCGAGGTCGCGGCGGTCGAGGTCGTAGCCGACGTGCTCGCGCAGGGCCCAGGGGAGGTCGTTGTGGCCGTCGACGACGGGGTGCCCGGCGAGGAGCTCCCGGGCGCGGGCGAGGGTCGCGTCCGTCTCCGTCACGCCGGTCACTTCCCGAAGCCGAAGCCGGTGGCGCCCTGCACCTTGGCGCGCAGCCGGCGGCCCTTCTCGGTGGCCTGTTCGTTGAGCTCGTCCTGGAAGTGGCGCATGCGCGCGAGCAGGTCCTCGTCGTGGGCGGCGAGCATGCGGACCGCCAGCAGCCCGGCGTTGCGCGCGCCCGCCACGGAGACGGTGGCGACGGGCACGCCTGCCGGCATCTGGACGATGGACAGCAGGGAGTCCATGCCGTCGAGGTACTTCAGCGGTACGGGCACCCCGATCACCGGCAGCGGTGTGACGGAGGCGAGCATTCCGGGGAGGTGGGCCGCGCCGCCCGCGCCCGCGATGACCGCCTTGAGGCCGCGTCCGGCGGCCCGCTCCCCGTACTCGACCATCTCGCGCGGCATGCGGTGCGCGGAGACGACGTCGACCTCGTAGGGGATCTCGAACTCGTCCAGGGCCTGGGCCGCGGCTTCCATGACGGGCCAGTCGGAGTCGGAGCCCATGACGATGCCGATGAGGGGGGAGCGGGGGGAGGTCATTCCGTGATCGTTCCTCGCAGGTATCCGGCGGCGTGGCGGGCGCGCTCGCGCACCTCGTCCAGGTCGTCGCCGTAGGTGTTGACGTGTCCGACCTTGCGGCCGGGCTTGACGTCCTTGCCGTACATATGGATCTTCAGGCCCGGGTCGCGCGCCATGCAATGCAGGTACGCGTAATACATGTCCGGATAGTCGCCGCCGAGAACATTGGCCATCACGGTCCACTTGGCGCGCGGCCGCGGGTCGCCCAGCGGCAGGTCCAGCACGGCCCGGACGTGGTTGGCGAACTGCGAGGTGATCGCGCCGTCCTGGGTCCAGTGGCCGGAGTTGTGCGGGCGCATCGCGAGCTCGTTGACGAGCACCCTGCCGTCGCGGGTCTCGAACAGCTCCACCGCCAGGTGGCCGACCACCCCCAGCTCCTTGGCCACCCTGAGGGCGAGCTGCTGGGTGTGGGCGGACAGCTCCTCGGACAGCCCGGGGGCGGGGGCGATGACCGTGTCGCAGACGCCGTCGACCTGGATGGACTCGACGACGGGGTACGAGACGGCCTGGCCGTGCGGGGAGCGCACGACGTTGGCGGCGAGCTCGCGGACGAAGTCGACCTTCTCCTCGGCGAGGACGGGCACGCCGGCCCGGAAGGGCTCCTCGGCCTCCTTCGCGGAGCGCACGACCCAGACGCCCTTGCCGTCGTAGCCGCCGCGCACCGTCTTGAGGACGACGGGGAAGCCGTCACCCTCGGCCGCGAAGCGCTCGACGTCGGCGGGGTCCGCCACGATCCGGTGCCGGGGGCAGGGCACCCCGATCTCCGTGAGCTTCGCCCGCATCACGCCCTTGTCCTGGGCGTGCACGAGGGCGTCGGGCCCGGGGCGGACGGGGATGCCGTCCGCCTCCAGGGCCCTCAGGTGTTCGGTGGGCACATGCTCGTGATCGAAGGTGATCACATCGCAGCCTCGTGCGAAAGCACGAAGGGTGTCCAGGTCGCGGTAGTCGCCGATGACGACATCGCTGACCACCTGGGCCGCCGAGTCCTGTGGGGTATCGCTGAGCAGCTTGAACCTGATGCCGAGGGGGATGCCCGCCTCGTGGGTCATACGGGCGAGCTGGCCGCCGCCGACCATGCCGACTACCGGGAACGTCACGCCCCCAGGGTATCCGTACGCACGAACCATCCCTACCGCCTATGGATGTTCCTCCAAGCGCGGAGGCTTTCGCTCCCCCTACGATTCGCCGACGATGCGGTGGCGATAAGGACCGAAAAGCGCGCGTTCGCCGTTCGTTCACCGACTCTCCGGGTCGGCCGCGCCGCCCGCTGGTTAGCATGAACGACATGACTCAACGGCGCACAGTGCGTTCCCGGCTGGAGCGGCTGGCCCGCGAAATCGTGAAGTTCGGCGCCGTGGGTGCCATCGGCTTCGTGGTCAACTTCATCGTCTTCAACATCTGTGTCCACGGCATCGGCCTCGCCGTGGTGCGCTCCGGCGTCATCGCCACGGCCGTCGCCATCGCCACCAACTACGTCGGCAACCGCTACTGGACCTACCGCGACACCGACCGGAACCGGCGCAGCCGCGAGCTCTCGCTCTTCCTTCTCTTCAGCGGCATCGGCCTGGTGATCGAGAACGGCATCCTGGCCCTGTCCCACTACGGCCTGGGCCTGACCACCCCGCTCGCGGACAACATCGCCAAGAACGTCATCGGCCTCGGCATCGGCACGGTCTTCCGCTTCTGGTCCTACCGGACCTGGGTGTTCGGGAAGCTGCCCGCCCGCGATGCCGTCGAGACTGCCGAATCGTTCCTGGCCGACGCCCGGCCGCAGCGCGTGGACGCGGGCCAGTAACGGGCCGCAGGCCCCTCGTCCGGGCGGCCCGGCCGTCCTAGTCGTCCGCTTCCGCTTCCCTGCTGAGGAACAGCGCGAACACCGGCGGGTGCTGCTGCAGCAGCTCCAGCCGGCCCCCGTCCGCCTCCGCCAGGTCGCGCGCGACGGCCAGCCCCAGGCCCGTGGAGTTGCGGCCGCTGACCGTCCGCTCGAAGACCCGCGCCCCCAGGTCGGCCGGCACGCCCGGGCCCTCGTCGGAGACCTCGACCACCGCCTGGTTGCCGGTGACGCGCGTACGGATCGCCACCGTGCCGTCGCCGTGCATCAGGGAGTTCTCGATCAGCGTCGCCAGCACCTGAGCGACCGCGCCGGGGGTGCCCACGGCCCGCAGCCCCTGCTTGCCGGAGCGCACCAGGGCCCGGCCCGCCGTGCGGGTGGCGGGCCGCCACTCCTCGATCTGCTGCTTGACGACCTCGTCGAGGTCGAAGGTGACCGCGGAGCCCGTCTGCGGGTCGCGGGAGTTGGTCAGCAGCCGCTGGACGACGTCGGTGAGCCGCTCCACCTGCGCGAGGGCGACCGTGGCCTCCTCCTTGACCGTGTCGAGGTCGTCGGTGGCCGTGATCTCCTCCAGCCGCATCGACAGGGCGGTCAGCGGCGTCCGCAGCTGGTGCGAGGCGTCGGCGGCCAGCCGCCGCTCCGCGGTGAGCATCCGGGCGATGCGCTCGGCGCTGGCGTCCAGGACGTCGGCCACCCGGTCCAGCTCCGGCACGCCGTAGCGGCGGTGCCGGGGGCGGGGGTCGCCGGAGCCGAGCCGCTCGGCGGTCTCGGCGAGGTCGGTGAGCGGGGCGGTGAGCCGGTTGGCCTGGCGCACCGCCAGGAAGACGGCCGCGACCACGGCCAGCAGCGCCACCGCGAGGATCACCAGCAGGGTGCGGCCGACCTCGCGGCTGACCGTGGAGCGGGACTCCTCCACGCGGACGGTCTCGCCCTGCTCGCCCTTCTGGGTCGCGGTGATGACCCCGCCCTCGGGCCGGCTGCCGATCTCGATCGACTGCCGGCCGGGGATGTCGATGCGCGCGTACCGGTCGGGGGTGATCTGCTCGCGCAGCACCTCCGACTCCACGCGCTCGCCGCCCGCCAGCCGGCTGTCGACGATGCTCACCAGGCGCACGGCCTCGGACTGCACGCTCTCCTGGGCACTGCTCTCGATCGTGCGGGTCTCGACGATGACCAGCGAGATGCCGAAGACGGCGATCACGACGAGGACGACGGCGAGCGTGGAGTTGATCAGTCGGCGGCGCACGATGCCTGTCTTTCGAAGGTCTTTCGCTGGTCTTCCGGGAGGCCGTCCGGGAGCCGTCCGAGGTCGTCCGGCAGGGCCCCGGGGGCCCGGGGGGAGAGCCTCAGCTCTTCTCGAAGCGGAAGCCGACGCCCCGGACGGTGGCGATGTAGCGCGGGTTCGCGGCGTCGTCCCCGAGCTTCTTGCGCAGCCAGGAGATGTGCATGTCCAGGGTCTTGGTGGAGGACCACCAGGTGGTGTCCCAGACCTCGCGCATCAGCTGGTCGCGGGTGACGACCCGGCCCGCGTCGCGCACCAGCACCCGCAGGAGGTCGAACTCCTTCGCGGTCAGCTGCAGTTCCTCGTCGCCCATCCAGGCGCGGTGCGACTCGACGTCGATGCGCACGCCGTGGGTGGCCGGCGGCTGCTGGTGGCTGTCGGCGGTGCCGCGCCGCAGCAGGGCCCGTACGCGGGCGAGGAGTTCGGCGAGCCGGAAGGGCTTGGTGACGTAGTCGTCGGCGCCGGCGTCCAGGCCGACCACCGTGTCCACCTCGTCGGCGCGGGCGGTGAGCACCAGTACGGGGAAGCCGTGACCCTCCGTGCGGAGTCTGCGGCAGACCTCCAGACCGTCCATACCGGGCAGCCCGAGGTCGAGGACGAGCAGGTCCACGCCTCCCTGAAGGCCGGCGTCCAGCGCCGTGGGCCCGTCTTCGCGTACCTCCACCTCGTACCCTTCGCGGCGCAGGGCGCGTGCGAGCGGCTCCGAGATGGAAGCGTCATCCTCGGCGAGCAGTACTCGGGTCATGGACAGATGGTAGTCCGCTCGGGCGCACGTCAGAGGTGTGCCGAGGGCTACCTAGGGCAACACTTCACCGAAAGTGCTATCACCTTCGAATATGCGCGAACGGTTCCGGAAAACCATGTGATCCATATCTCAACGGCTTCCATTCCGGGGCAGGGTGTGACGTATGGTGACCCGACGTCTGTAGCACTACCGAGGGACCTTCGGCTTGTCCGACGCGCCGAAGGTCTCTGTTGTGCGCAGGGCTGGACCCCCAGTCTTGTTTCACAGTGAATGACCTGTCGGCCGGGTCCGTCGCGCGAAGGTGCGCGGGGGCGTGGATCCCGGTGTACGGCTGTCCTGCCGGCTCCTCGCCATCCTCAAGAGGGGCCGAACCCCTCGGGCGTGGGGGCGGACGGCGCGTAGCCGGTGCCGGCCAACCCCCACCCGGGCGCGCACTCGCTCCACCGCGCGTCCCGAGACACAAGGATTGACCATGGCGTCCAGCCTGACCAAGGACGAGGCGGAGCAGGAGAAGACCTCTTCGGCCTCCGACACGAGGTTCTTCGGCCACCCCATCGGCCTGGCCCCCCTCTTCCTGACGGAGATGTGGGAGCGCTTCAGCTACTACGGCATGCGCGCCCTTCTCGTCGTCTACCTGATCGCCGGCGGCCCGGACGCCAAGCCCGACAGCCAGGGCGGCGGTCTGGCGATGCCCGAGGCCAGCTCGGTCGCGATCTACTCCGTCTACGTGGCGATGGTGTACCTGCTCGCCATGCCCGGCGGCTGGTTCGGTGACCGCGTCTGGGGACCGCGCAAGACGGTCGCCATCGCGGCCAGCACGATCATGGTGGGTCACCTGGCCCTGGCCATCCCCGGCAAGCCCTCCTTCTTCGCGGGCCTCGCGCTCGTGGCGATCGGCTCGGGTCTGCTGAAGGCCAACATCTCCACGATGGTCGGCCACCTCTACGACGGTCCCCAGGACCCGCGCCGTGACGGTGGCTTCACGCTCTTCTACATCGGCATCAACCTCGGTGCCTTCTTCTCGCCGCTGGTCATCGGCACCATCGGCCAGAAGGTCAACTGGCACCTCGGCTTCAGCATCGCCGCCGCCGGTATGGCCATCGGCCTGGTGTGCTTCCTGTGGGGCACCCGCCACCTGAACCCCAAGAGCAGCGTCGTTCCCAAGCCGCTGTCGGCCGCCGAGAAGAAGTCGACGCTCACCAAGGGCCTGGTCTGGCTCGCCATCGCGGCGGTCTTCTACGGCATCGTGGGCGGCACCGGCCACTTCACCCTGAACTGGGCGCTGATCCCGATCACGATCGCCGGTCTGATCATCCCGATCACCGTGCTCGTCCGCATCAAGCGGGACAAGGAGCTCTCGGCGACCGAGCAGACCAAGGTCAGCGGCTACATCTGGTTCTTCGTCGCCGCCGCCGTGTTCTGGATGATCTTCGACCAGGCCGGCTCGACGATGTCGACCTTCGCCGAGAAGAAGACCGCGGACAACGTCTTCGGCTTCGGCTTCCCCTCCACCTGGTTCCAGTCGGTCAACCCGCTGTGGGTCATGGCCCTGGCCCCGGTCTTCGCCTGGCTGTGGCTGTTCCTGGCCCGCCGTGACCGCGAGCCGAGCACCACGGTGAAGTTCGCGATGGCCATGGTCGTCATCGGCGCCTCGTTCTTCGTCTTCGCCGTCCCGATGGCGATGGCCGGCGACGGCACCAAGGTCAGCCCCGCCTGGCTGCTGATGATCTACATGATCCAGACCATCGGCGAGCTGTGCCTCTCCCCGGTCGGCCTCTCGCTGACCACGAAGATGGCGCCGCAGAAGTACGCCAGCCAGATGATGGGCGTGTGGTTCCTCGCCGTCACCGCCGGTGACTGCACCACGGGTCTGCTCTCCATCGCGGGCGTGGACCTCAACGGCACCGGCATGATCCTGCTGCAGGCCGCGCTCGCCGCGCTGGCCGGTGTCGCGGTGTGGATGTACCGCAAGAAGATCGAGGCCCTGATGGGCGACGTGCGCTGACGCCGACCCGATCGGCCCGTACGTGAGAAGTGCCCCCGGCGCGAGGAAGCGCCGGGGGCACTTCGCGTTTTCCCGCGCCCCCTACCCCGCGCCCTCGGGCCCCTACGGCGGCCCGGCACGCGGGTCCGGGGGTGGTCCTGGTGGTGGCTCCGCACGCGGGTCCGCCGCCGGGGTGAACCAGGGCAGGGCGGGGGCGCCTCCCGGGTTCCCGGCCGCTTCCGGCGCCCCCGCGGGCGTACGCGGCCGGACCCGGTCCACGACCGCCATGCCGGCCCGGAAGACGGCCAGCGGGACCACGACGCCCAGCAGGATCCAGAAGAGCGTCACGCCCCACGGACGGCCGACGGCCCACGGCTGCTCGACCAGGGTCCTGCCGCCGTACGCCAGCGAGACCGTGTAGTCCCCGTACGCGCCCGCCGGCAGCTCCACGTCCAGCGCCACCCGCTCCCTGCTCCCGGCCGCCACCGTGCCGCGCCAGGGCCGCTCCTCCCAGGAGGGGGCGAGCACCCCGCGCGCCAGCCCGACCCGGAAGACCGGGTCCTTGGCGGGTCCGGGGCCCAGATTGGCGACGGTGACCACCAGGCGCCGCCCGGCCGGCGCCCCGAACCACGTCAGCAGCCCGCTCGAGCCCTCCAGACCCGCGTCCAGCACGCCCAGTCGCTCACCGCCCGGCTGCTCCGGCAGCGCGGCCACCGGGTGACCCGTGACGGCCAGCGGCGCGTCCGCCGCCGCGGCATCGCCCGTGACGGTCGCCACGTGCACGACACACGGGCACGGCCTGGGCGGGGCCACGACCGGAAGGTCCCGGCGGAAGGTGCCGTCGGCGCCGGTCGTCACGGCCCGGCCGTCGGCGTTCGCGCAGGCGTTCGTCCCCCCGATCATGTTCTGCCCGCACAGCAGGAGCGTGAGCAGGGTCCCGGGACGCCAGCCGCCGCCCGTCACGGTGACGGTGCCGCCCTTGGGCGCCTCACGGCGGTCCACGGCGGCCGTGGGCGCCCCGGGTGGCGCCGTGGCCGCCGCCTCCGGTGCCGCCGCGGTCAGGGCCAGGAGCAGGGCCGCCAGGGCGGCCGCGGGCCACGCCCGTACGCCGCCGCCGCTCATGAGCGGCTCCTGCGGCGCCGCAGGAGCCACCGGGCGGCGCCCAGGGCGGCCAGGGCGCCGAGCCCGGCCAGGGCCGGGCCGAGCCACGGCAGCGGGGCGTACGAGGCCGAGGCGGCGGCCCGGGTGCCGTCCGGGGCCGTGGCCGTGACGCGGACCGCCACCCGGTCCAGGCGCGGGGCGTCGGGCCAGCGCTCCTCCAGCCGCACGCTTTCGCCCGGGGGCAGCCGGGCGGGCACCCCGGTCGCCGGCCGGCTCAGGAGCTCCCCGAAGAGGCCCTCGGCGCGGATGGTCAGGCGCGGGGCCAGCGCGGTGTTGCCACGGTTGACCAGCGCGTAGCGGATCACCGCACCCCGGCCCGTACCGCTGACGCGCACATGCTCGACCGACAGCGCGGAGAGCGCCGGGCCGCCGACCCGTACGGCCATCGGCACCCGGACCCACCGCCCGCCCCCGGAGACGGCCACCGCCGCGGAGTGATCACCGGGCGGCGTGCCCGCCGGGACGGTCACGGTCAGGGGGACGTCCGCGCGGGTGCGGGGCGGCACGTCCACCCGCCGGGCGGCCAAGGAGATCCACGGCCCCGTGCCGCGCAGCTCCACGGAGAGCCGCCGGTCGCCGGGGTTGCGGACCGACAGCTTGTCCTCGAGGACCGTGCCCGGTGCGCCCTCGAGGTAGAAGGACGAACGGCCCTCCTGCGCGCCGTGTCCGCCCCCGCCCCCGCCCTTGGCGCCGGGTACGGGCGCCGCCGTCCACGGCACGGCGTCCGCGGCGGCCGCGGCCCGGACCGGCGGCGCGGCGAGGACGGCGAGGGCGGCGGCGAGGAGCGGGGCGGCGGCACGGGTGCGGGACGTCATCGGCGGCTCCCTGTGCGGTGCGTGGGCGTACGGCGGTCAGCCGGCGGTGCGACGCCTCCGGGTGAGCCAGAGGGTGCCGGCGACTCCGGCGAGGAGCACGGTGCCGCCGAGGGTGCCGAGCGCGACGGCGGAGTCGGAGGGCCCGGTCTGCGGGAGCTGGCCGCCGCCGGTGGCCGATGAGCCGCCGGTGACCGACGAGCCCCCCGTGGACCCGGACGTCGAGCCGCCGGTCGAGCCGGCCGTGGTCCCTCCGTCCGCCGAGCCGCCGGTGGTCCCGGCCGTGGACCCGCCCGTGGAACCGCTCGTCGAACCGCCGGTCGACCCGCTCGTCGAACCGCCCGTGGACCCGGACGTGGATCCGCCCGTGGACCCGGACGTCGAGCCGCCCGTCGTGCCCCCCGGCGCCTTGACGTCGAGGGTGAGGGAGGGCTTGGGGTTGTTGCTGGGGGTGCAGGTCGTCGTGGTGCCCAGGGCGAGGATGGTGAGGGTGCCCGCGGTGAAGGTGACCTGACCCGCCTTCTTCGGGGTGTACGTCCCCGAGAGGTCACTGATCTTGATGGGGGTGTTGGCCGGAATCGGCGCGTCGTTGGCGGGCCCGGAGACCGCCACCGTGCCGGAGTCCGCGCCGCCGAGCTTGATCACGGCACTTGGCTTCATCGCGCCCTTGCCGAGCTCGACGGGGCTGGAGGAGACGCCCTTCTGGAAGGACATGGTGAGTTTGTACGCGTCGCCGCTCGCGACGGCCTTGATGTCGATGGGCGAGACGGCGCTCTTGTCCCCGATCGGGGTCTTGCAGGCGTAGTTGACGTCGACGACCTCGGCGTGCGCGGCCGGTGTGACCAGCAGGACCGTTCCTGTGGCCAGGGCCGCCGAGACCGCGAGCGCGCCCGCGCGCCGCGCGGAATGGCGTGACATGGGGGACACCTGGGGCTCCCTTCGCATCCGGTGCCGCCACCCAAGGAAACTGACGACACATCAGATCGGACGCCGAAGGTACGCCCGGGACCGTCGAGAAGGAAGACGGTGAACCGGCTTTACGACGGCCCGGCCAGCTCCGCCCAGACCGTCTTGCCGACGCCGCCCTCGCTGCGCTGGACCCCCCAGTCGAGGCAGAGCCGCTGCACGATGAACATGCCGTGGCCGCCGGGCCGTCCGGCGCGGTGCGGGGTGCGGGGCGCGGGCGTGCCGGCGCCGAGGTCGGCGACCTCCAGGCGCAGCACCTTGCCCGAACGGCTGACGCGCAGCTCCTCGGGGCCGTCGGCGTGCAGGCAGGCGTTGGTGACCAGCTCGGAGACGACCAGCAGGACGTCCTCGGCGGCGGCGCGGTGATCGGCCGTGGCGGCGGGCAGCCAGCCCCAGTCGTGCAGCGCCTGACGGGTGAAGTCGCGGGAGAGCGGCACGGCGCCGCTGACCCCCACCAGACGCAGCCGGCGGCTCTGGGCGGGCGGCGGCGGTGAGCCGGCCGAGGTGGCGCCCTCCGCCTCCGGACCGGGACCGTCCGGCGGAGGGAACGCCCGGGTGGTGCTCATCAGCGCTTCACCTCACCGATTCACCGATTCGTACACGAACATCTTCCACGGATTAAGCAGACTCCTGCCCGGCGAAATCGTGGGAACACCCACGGATTCACCCCGGTCCTGTGACACAGGCAACGGAGGAGTCCCGGACCGGTCAGTCGGTCAGGGCCGACTCGAGGGTGTCGTGCACGGTGAAGACCGCTCCCGCCCCTGTGATCTCGAATACCCGGGCGACGACGGGCGTCATCCCGGCGAGGTGAATCGCGCCACCCGCGGCCTCGGCCTTCAGCCGGGCGCCGAGGAGGACGTTCAGGCCCGTGGAGTCGCAGAACTCCAGCCTGGAGCAGTCGACGACCACGCGCGCGTCCCCCTCCCGGACACAGCCCTCGAGAGGCTCGCGCAGCAATTCCGCCGTGTGGTGATCGAGCTCACCCGCCGGCGATACGACGGAACTCACACCGTGGCGCCGGACCTCCACCTGCAGCCGGCCCGTACTCGCGTTGCCGACCATCCCGCGATCCATGCGCTTCCCTTCGTGCCCTTCGTAGTTGTGCCCACGTGGCGCACGCGAAACCCTACGCCTTCCTTACGGCCGCCCGGAAGCCGAACCTCCGCCAATCAAGGACGTACAGGGACAAATTGGACTTGCCTTGATGAGGCAAAGCCGGGTAGGGCTAGTAGGGACACATCCGCCACGGACGGCTTTGGAGGCGCCGCAAACCGCAGCAAAGGGTCACGGCATCGGCAGCCATACGCCGAGAATGATGGAGGAGACCATGTCACCCCGGCTCGACGAAAAGCGTTCCCGCCCCTCTCGCGAGGCCCACGAGACCGCCTCGTCGGCAACCCCGCCCGAGCACACCGATCCCGGCCTGCCCGGCCTTCCGGAGATCCCGCCGTACGACGAGGTGGGAGCGGTCGACGCGCGTGCTCTGTCCAAGACTCTCTTCGCGCGCCTCGCGTCGCTCGAGGAGGGCACCCATGAGTACGCGTACGTCCGCAACACCCTGGTCGAACTGAACCTGGCACTGGTGAAGTTCGCCGCCTCGCGGTTCCGCTCCCGCAGCGAGCCGATGGAGGACATCATCCAGGTGGGCACCATCGGCCTGATCAAGGCCATCGACCGCTTCGAGCTGAGCCGCGGTGTCGAGTTCCCCACCTTCGCCATGCCGACGATCATCGGCGAGATCAAGCGCTTCTTCCGTGACACCAGCTGGTCCGTGCGCGTACCGCGCCGCCTGCAGGAGCTCCGGCTCGACCTGGCCAAGGCCGGCGACGAGCTCTCCCAGCGCCTGGACCGCTCCCCCACCGTCGGCGAACTCGCCGAGGCGCTGGGGCTGACGGAGGAGGAGGTCCTCGAGGGCATGGCCGCGAGCAACGCGTACACCGCGAGCTCGCTGGACGCCCAGGCCGAGGAGGACGAGACCGAGGGCGCGCTGTCGGACCGGATCGGCTACGAGGACCACAGCCTCGAGGGCGTCGAGTACGTCGAGTCCCTCAAGCCGCTGATCGCCGAACTGGGGCCGCGCGACCGCCGCATCCTCTCGCTGCGCTTCGTGGCCAACATGACGCAGTCCGAGATCGGCGACGAGCTGGGCATCTCCCAGATGCACGTCTCCCGCCTGCTCTCCCGCACCCTCGTGCACCTGCGCAGGGGCCTGCTGAGCGAGGGATGAGGGGCGGCCGGACCCTCCTCCACCATGCCGCGCGCGCCGTACGGATTCCGTACGGCGCGCGCGGCATGCCCGCCGGGCCTCAGACCTCGCGCACCCCGCGCCGCCAGACCGCCGAGACGAGCGGGACGCCGGGGCGGTAGGCGAGGTGGACGTGGCTGGGCGCGTCCAGCAGGGCCAGGTCCGCCCGGGCGCCCGGGGTCAGCCGGCCGATGTCGGTGCGGCGCAGGGCGGCCGCGCCGCCCGCCGTGGCGGCCCAGAGGGCCTCGTCGGGCGTCATCCCCATGTCGCGCACGGCCAGGGCGACGCAGAACGGCATCGAACTGGTGAAGGACGAGCCCGGGTTGCAGTCCGTGGACAGCGCGACGGTGACGCCGGCGTCCAGGAGCCGGCGCGCGTCGGGCCACTGGGCCCGGGTGGAGAACTCGGCGCCGGGCAGGAGCGTGGCGACCGTGTCGCCGTTCGCCAGGGCGTCCACGTCCGCGTCGCTCAGGTGGGTGCAGTGGTCGGCCGAGGCGGCCCCGACCTCGACGGCCAGCTGGACGCCGGGCCCGTGGCCCAGCTGGTTGGCGTGCACGCGGGGGATCAGGCCGTGCCGCATGCCGGCCTCGAGGACCGCACGGGCCTGGTCGCCGTCGAAGGCGCCCCGCTCGCAGAACACGTCCACCCAGCGGGCGTGCGGGGCACAGGCCTCGAGCATCTCGCCGGTGACGAGGGCGACGTAGCCCTCGGGGTCGTCGGCGAACTCCGGGGCGACCACGTGCGCGCCGAGGTAGGTGACCTCGTCGGTGTGGGCGGCGGCGATGCGCAGGGCGCGGGCCTCGTCGTGCGTGGTCAGGCCGTAGCCGGACTTGGTCTCGAACGTCGTGGTGCCCTGGCGCAGGGCCTCGCCGAGATAGCGGGTGAGGTTGGCCTCGAGCTCGGCGTCGGTGGCCGCACGGGTCGCCGCCACCGTGGTGCGGATGCCGCCCGCGCTGTAACTGCGGCCCGACATGCGGGCATTGAACTCTGCCGTCCGGTCGCCCGCGAAGACCAGGTGGGAGTGGGAGTCGACGAAGCCGGGAACGACCGCCCGGCCCCCGGCGTCGACGGCGTTGTCAGTGGCGGGTGCTTTGCTGGTCTCACCGACCCAGGCGACGCGGTCGCCGTCGACGACGACCGCCGCGTCCTGGATCAGACCGAGGGGGCCTTCACCGAGGGAGGGGTCGTTGGTGACGAGACTGCTGATGTTGATGATCGCCGTGCTCATGCTTTCTCCGGTCGTCGGCGTCAGCCGCGCAGGGCGGCGATGGAGTCGGCCAGGGCCCGGGGCACATCGGGTACGAGCTGGTGGACCCCGTCCCGTACGACGTGCCGCCCGCCCACGACCGTATGGGCGATGTCCGCGCTGGTCGCGGCGAATACGGCCGTCTCGGCTCCGTGCCGCGGGGACGGCCCGGCGGTCCGGACGGAGTCCAGCGCGACCGTGGTGAGGTCGGCGAGGGCGCCCGGCTCGATGCGGCCCGCGTCGCTCCAGCCGAGGGAGGCGTGGCCGTCGGCGGTGGCGGCGCGCAGCAGGGCGGACGCCGTCCAGTGGCCGCGGGTGCGGGTGCGCAGCCGCTCGTCGAGCTCCATGGCGCGGGCCTCTTCGAGCAGGTCGATCACGGCGTGGCTGTCGCTGCCCAGGGACAGCGGGCTGCCGGCCTGCTGAAGGCGGACGGCGGGGCCGATGCCGTCGGCGAGGTCCCGTTCGGTGGTGGGGCACATGCAGATCGTCGTGTTCGAGCCGCCGAGGAGGCTGATGTCCTCGTCGCTCAGGTGCGTGGCGTGCACGGCGGAGGTGCGGGGGCCGAGCACGCCGTGGTCGGCGAGCAGCTGGGTGGGCGTGCGGCCGTGTGCCGCCCGGCAGGCGTCGTTCTCGGCGGTCTGCTCGGAGAGGTGCACGTGGAGGGGCGCCTGGCGCTCCTCTGCCCAGCCGGCGACGGTCGACAGCTGGTCGGCGGGCACGGCGCGCACGGAGTGGACGGCCGCGCCGATGCGGGCGTGGCCGGCGGGCTTCAGGGCGGCCGCGCGCTCGGCCCAGGCGTCGGCCGTGCCGTCGGAGAAGCGGAGCTGGTGGCGGTTGGGGGCCTCCCCGAAGCCCGAGGAGAGGTAGGCGGTGTCGAGGAGGGTGATGCGGATGCCGGCCTCGGCGGCGGCCGCGATCAGGGCCTCGCCCATGGCGTTGGGGTCGGCGTAGGGGGTGCCGCCGGGGGCGTGGTGGACGTAGTGGAACTCACCGACGCAGGTGATGCCGGCCAGGGCCATCTCGGCGTAGGTGGCGCGGGCGAGGGCGTGGTAGCTGTCGGGAGTGAGCCGGTCGGCGACGCTGTACATCACGTCGCGCCAGGTCCAGAACGTCCCCGATCCCACCTGGGTGCGGCCGCGCAGGGCGCGGTGGAAGGCATGGGAGTGGCTGTTCGCCAGCCCCGGGAGGGTCAGCCCGCGCAGGGTGACCGCGCCCGGGGGCGGGGAGGGGACCTCGGTGCGGACGGCCGTGATCCGGCCGTCCGTCGCCTCGATGACCACGCCGGGCTCGACGTGGGTGCCGAGCCAGGCGTGCTCGGCCCAGTAGGTCACCTGCACGCGAGGCCCTCCAGAACGTCGGCGAGTGCGGTCACTCCGGCCAGGCAGTCGTCCTCGGCCGCCGTTTCGGCCGGGGAGTGGGAGACGCCGGTGGGGTTCCGCACGAACAGCATGGCGGTGGGGATGACGCCCGACAAAATACCCGCGTCGTGCCCCGCGCCCGTGGGCAGCACGGGCACGCCGCCCAGCAGCTTGGCGAGCTCGTCGCGCAGGCCGTGGGCGAACTCCACGACGGGGGTGAAGGACTCCCGGGTGACGCGGACGTCGACGCCGTCGCGGGTGCCGCGCTCGACGGCGGCCCGCTCGATCTCGGCGACGACGTCGGCGAGGGTCTCCTCGTCGGCGGCGCGGGAGTCCAGCCAGCCGCGCACGAGCGAGGCGATGGCGTTGACGCCGTTCGGCTCGACGCTGACCTTCCCGAAGGTGGCCAGGGCGCCCGCCAGGCGGGCCTTCTTGCGCGCGGCCAGCACGGTGTTGGCGTAGGTCAGCATCGGGTCGCGGCGGTCCTCGATGCGGGTGGTGCCGGCGTGGTTGGCCTCGCCGTGGAAGTCGAACCGCCAGCGGCCGTGCGGCCAGATCGCGGACGCGACGCCGACGGCGTGCGGGGTCTCCGCGAGGGCGCGGCCCTGCTCGACGTGGAGCTCGACGAACGCGCCGATGCGGGCGAGGCGCTCGGGGTCGGCCCCGATGGCCTCGGGGTCGTACCCGGCGCGCTCCATGGCCTGGGCGAGGGAGATCCCCTCGGCATCCCGCAGCGCGTGTGCCTTCTCGGTCGTGAGCTGCCCGGCGGTCAGCCGCGAGCCGACGCAGGCGAGGCCGAAGCGGGCGCCCTCCTCGTCGCCGAAGTTGACGATGGCCAGCGGGCGGTGGGGCCGTGCGCCGCGCCCGCGCAGCTCGTCGAGGGCGGCGAAGGACGACACGACGCCGAGGGGGCCGTCGAAGGCCCCGCCGTCGGGCACGGAGTCCAGGTGCGAGCCGGTGACGACGGCGTCACCCGCGGTGGGGTCGCCGAGCCAGGCCCACTGGTTGCCGTTGCGGTCCAGCTCGTAGGCCAGGCCCCGGCTTTCGGCCTGCGCCTTGAACCATTCGCGGCAGTCGGCGTCGGCGCCGGTCCAGGCGAATCGGCGGTAGCCGCCGGTGTCCGCGTTGCGGCCGATGGGAGCGAGGTCCCGCCACATCTCGTGGAAGCTCGCGCCTGTGGCAACCGGTGCCGCACCCGGCGACGTACGGTCAGCCGCGGTCACTCGCCCTCCCGCATCGGGATGCGCACGCCCCGGTCCTCCGCGACCGTCTCGGCGATGTCGTAGCCGGCGTCCACGTGGCGGATGACGCCCATGCCCGGGTCGTTCGTCAGGACGCGGCGGATCTTCTCGCCCGCCAGGGCCGTGCCGTCGGCGACCGTGACCTGGCCGGCGTGGATCGAGCGGCCCATGCCGACGCCGCCGCCGTGGTGCAGGGAGACCCAGGAGGCGCCGGAGGCGACGTTGACCATGGCGTTCAGCAGCGGCCAGTCGGCGATGGCGTCGGAGCCGTCGAGCATGGCCTCGGTCTCGCGGTACGGGGAGGCCACCGAGCCGCAGTCGAGGTGGTCGCGGCCGATGACGAGCGGGGCCTGCAGGGTGCCGTCGGCCACCATCTCGTTGAAGCGCTCGCCGGCCCGGTCGCGCTCGCCGTAGCCGAGCCAGCAGATGCGTGCGGGCAGGCCCTGGAAGTGGACGCGCTCGCCGGCCATCTTGATCCAGCGGTGCAGGGACTCGTTCTCGGGGAAGAGCTCCAGGATCGCCTTGTCGGTCTTGGCGATGTCGGAGGCCTCGCCGGACAGGGCGGCCCAGCGGAAGGGGCCCTTGCCCTCGCAGAACAGCGGCCGGATGTAGGCGGGGACGAAGCCGGGGAAGGCGAAGGCGCGGTCGTAGCCGGCCAGCTGGGCCTCGCCGCGGATGGAGTTGCCGTAGTCGAAGACCTCGGCACCGGCGTCCATGAAGCCGACCATGGCCTCGACGTGCTTGGCCATGGACTCGCGGGCGCGCGTGGTGAAGCCGGCCGGGTCCTTGGCCGCGGCGTCGGCCATGTCGTCGAAGGCGATGCCGACCGGCAGGTACGACAGCGGGTCGTGGGCCGAGGTCTGGTCGGTGACGATGTCGATGGGCGCGCCCTCGGCGAGCATCTGCGGGAGCAGCTCGGCGGCGTTGCCGAGGAGGCCGATGGAGAGCGGCTTGCGCTGGTCGCGGGCCTCGGTGGCGAGCTGGAGGGCGTGGGCCAGGTTGTCGGCCTTGACGTCCAGGTAGCGGTGCTCGATGCGCCGCTCGATGGCGCGGGGGTCGCAGTCGATGCAGATGGCGACGCCGTCGTTCATGGTGACGGCGAGCGGCTGGGCGCCGCCCATGCCGCCGAGGCCGGCGGTCAGGGTGATGGTGCCGGCGAGGGTGCCGCCGAACTTCTTCGCGGCGACGGCGGCGAAGGTCTCGTAGGTGCCCTGCAGGATGCCCTGGGTGCCGATGTAGATCCAGGAGCCGGCGGTCATCTGGCCGTACATGGTCAGGCCGAGGGCCTCGAGGCGGCGGAACTCCTCCCAGTTGGCCCAGTCGCCGACGAGGTTGGAGTTGGCGATGAGGACGCGCGGGGCCCACTCGTGGGTCTGCATGACGCCGACCGGACGGCCGGACTGGACGAGCATGGTCTCGTCCTGCTTCAGCGTCTGCAGGGTGCGCACCATGGCGTCGAAGGAGCGCCAGTCGCGGGCGGCCTTGCCCGTGCCGCCGTAGACGACGAGCTTGTCGGGGTGCTCGGCGACCTCGGGGTCGAGGTTGTTCTGCAGCATCCGCAGCGCGGCTTCCTGCTGCCATCCCCGGGCGCTGAGCTCGGTGCCTCGCGGTGCTCGCACGGGTCGCGGTCCTGACATGGGCGGCTGCCTCCCTGGCTCTCTGGCGCGTTCTGAATAGAACACTGCACAGTGTGTGTCGCTGAATAGCGCTAGTCAACAGGTGAACCGGACACGACCGGGGCATGGCACGGACCGCCCGGCGGTGGTGGAGTGGGCCCATGGGTCTCGGTGAGGGCGCGGGCGGTGCGTGGCGGGACGCGGCGGTGCGGGAGGCGGTGCGGCAGGGCCTGGTCACGGCGGAACGGCCCGTCGCGGGGCTGCTGGACGTGCGTGCCGTCCGCGGGGCGGCGGCGGGGCTGCGGGCGGCGTTCGGCGGCGGCGAGGTGCTGCACGCCTTCGCCGTGAAGGCCGCGCCGCTGGTGCCCGTCCTGCGGCTGCTGGCGGACGAGGGGCTCGGCGCGGAGGTCGCCAGCCCCGGCGAGCTGGCCCTGGCCCGGGCGGCGGGCGTGCCGGCGGAGCGGATCGTGCTGGACTCCCCCGCCAAGACCGTCGCCGAGCTGCGCGAGGCCCTCGCGCTCGGGCTCGCCGTCAACGCCGACAGCCGCGAGGAGCTGGCCCGGCTGGACGCCCTGCTCGCCGCTCCGGGGGCGCCGCGGGATGCGGCCGTCGGCATCCGCGTCAACCCGCAGGTCGGCGGCGGCAGCATCGGGGCGCTCAGCACCGCCACCGAGACGTCGAAGTTCGGCGTGCCGCTGCGCGACGAGGGCGCGCGGCGCTGGCTCGTGCGGGCCTACGCCGAGCGGCCGTGGCTCACCCGGATCCATGCCCACGTCGGCTCGCAGGGCTGCCCGTTGGAGCTGATGGCGGCGGGCGTGCGGGACACCTACGAGCTGGCCGAGGAGGTCAACCGCGCCGTGGGCGGGCGGCGGATCCGCACGGTCGACATCGGCGGCGGCCTGCCGGTGAACTTCGCCTCCGACGACGTCACGCCCACCCACCACGACTACGCGCGGCTGCTGGCCGCCCGGGTGCCGGGGCTGTTCGACGGCCGCTACGGCCTGGTGACCGAGTTCGGCCGGTCGCTGCTGGCCAAGAGCGGGCTGATCCTGGCCCGGGTGGAGTACACCAAGTCGGCCGGGGGCCGCCGGATCGCGATCGCGCACGCCGGCGCCCAGGTGGCCGTGCGCACCGTCTTCGCGCCCGAGTCCTGGCCGCTGCGCGTGGCGGTGTACGACGCGCGGGGACTGCCGAAGGGCGCGGACGCGGTGCCGCAGGACGTGGCGGGGCCGTGCTGCTTCGCGGGCGACCTGGTCGCCGTGGACCGGATGCTGCCCCGCATCGAGGCGGGGGACCACGTGGCGCTGCTCGACACCGGCGCGTACTACTTCTCGAACCACTACGCGTACAACACGCTCCCCCGACCCGGGGTTTACGGCTATGCCGGCGGCCAACAGGCGGACGGCACGCCGGACGTCGTGGCGGGCGTGCGCTTCGCGACCGTACGGCCGCCCCAGACCCTCGACGAGCTCGTGGCCGAGGGCGGCGCGGCCCGCGTCGCGGACCTCAGCGCGCTGCGCTGACCGCGGCCCCGCCCGGCGCGGCCCTGCCCCGGCGCCGCGCGCCGCCCGGCAGGGCGTCGCCGGCGCCGATTCCGGTGGTGAGGTAGCCGGGCACGCCCTTGGCGGCGGGGCTGCCCTGCGCCCAGTCCGTGCGGACCCACAGCAGGGCGTCCGCCCGGCGCTCCAGCCCGCCCAGCCACAGGGCCTTGGCCCACAGGCCCGTGCCGGCGCCGGCCAGCGCCAGGCCGGCCGCGGCGGGCACCGCGAAGGAGGAGCCGACGGCGGCGAGGAAGGCGGCCGCCAGCCACCAGCGCCGGGCCCGGCTCCAGTTGCGCACGGTCACGGCGCGGTCCTGCAGGAAGACCGACCGCCCGGCGCGCGACGCGCCGCCCGCCAGCCCGGTGTAGCGCGCCCGCCGCGCCAGGAAGGCGACGGCCGCCGCGGCAACGAACGACACCACGCCCGCCAGCAGGCCGATCCGGCGTCCGGTGAGCCCCGGCACCAGCGCGCCGATGCCCGCTCCCAGGACGCCCAGCACCCACAGCCTGCGGGCCGGGGCCCGTACGATCACGGCCACCCGTGCCATCGCATACGACCCGCGTGTCACCTCGGAACCTCCTCGTCGCTCGACCGGCACCCGGCACGCTAGCCAACGAATCTGAGTGCGGGCTGAGAACCGTCCGGCCGTCACCCGCCCTCCGTGTCATACCCGGGTATCAGGCGGGACTTGGCCCCTGCGTATGTCGTATCCGCGCATGAGCGGCCCCTATGGTCGTCGCATCACAGGGGCCGACGGGAGGAGCCGGGATGACGGTGGACGAGCGAGCACTGAGGCGGCGGGCACTGCTGGCGGCGGGGGCGCTGACCCTGACCGCGCTGATGACCGCGTTCGGCCGCTGACCCGGCTGACCCGCAAGGGGCGCGGCGGGGCGCCTCACTCGACGAACAGCCCCCGGGCGGCCGCCTTGGCGTCGAACTCCTCCAGGCGCGCCTGCGCCTCCGGCAGCG
This sequence comes from Streptomyces griseocarneus, assembly GCF_014655595.1. Lineage (GTDB taxonomy): Bacteria > Actinomycetota > Actinomycetes > Streptomycetales > Streptomycetaceae > Streptomyces > Streptomyces griseocarneus. The sequence continues at coordinate 60,085 of NZ_BNBL01000013.1, forward strand.
CGTCGCACATGGCCTCCAGCAGCACCCTGCCCAGCAGCATCGGGGCGCAGGCGGTGTCGAAGGCCAGGCCGGTGCCGACGGCGGCCGGCAGCAGGAGGTCGCTGTGGCGGGCGACGGGGGCGAACGTGGAGTCGGCGACGGTGACGACCGTCAGGCCGGCGCCCCGCGCGTACTCCAGGGCGTCGACGACCTCGCGCGGATGGCGGGGCAGCGCGAAGCACAGCAGCGCGCTGGCGCCCGCCCGCACGGCGGCGTCGACGCGGTCGACGAGCAGCGTGCCGCCCTCGTCGAGGAGCCGCACGTCGGGGTGGACCTTGCGGGCGAAGTAGGCGAAGCCGGCCGCCTGGGCGCCGGCCGCGCGCAGGCCGAGGACGGGCAGCGGGCGGGAGGCGGCCAGCAGCCGCCCGGCGCGGGAGACGGGGGCCGGGTCGGCGAGCAGGGAGGCGAGGTGGCGGAGGTTGTCGATCTCCGCGTGGACGGCCTGCTGGTACTCGTTGAACGAGCTCTCGGCCGGCGCCTCGACGGCGGGCACGACGTCCCGCAGGTGCCGGCGCAGCGCCGGGTAGCCGTCGAAGCCGAGGGCGACCGCGAAGCGGGTCACGGACGGCTGGCTGACGCCGGCGAGGTCGGCCAGCTCCACGCTGGAGAGGAACGGCGCGTCGGCGGCGCGGCGCACCATGCAGTGGGCGATGCGGCGCTGGGTGGGCGTCAGCCGGTGCCCTTCGAAGAGCTTCTGCAGCCGTGCGATGGCTTCCGGTTCGCTCCCGGTCTCGCTCATGACCCTCCTTGGCCATTCAGTCCACCCGTACCCTGCATGAAAGTATGCAGGGTACGGGAGGCCGGCCGCCGCTCACAGGGGCGGCAGCAACTTCTTCTGCGGCTTGCCCATCGCGTTGCGCGGCAGCGCGTCCATGAAGCGGATGCGGCGCGGTCGTTTGTGCACGGAGAGGTGCCCCGCCACGAAGTCGATCAGCGCCCGCTCGCTCACCCCGTCGGCCACCACGTACGCGACGATCTCCTGCCCCAGGTCCTCGTCGGGCACCCCGACGACCGCCGCCTCGCTGACCGCCGGGTGGTCCAGCAGGGCGTTCTCGACCTCGCCCGCGCCGACGCGGTAGCCGCCGGACTTGATCAGGTCGGTGGAGGCGCGCCCCACGATGCGGTGGGAGCCGTCCTCGTCGACGGCGGCGATGTCGCCCGTGCGGAAGAAGCCGTCGGCCGTGTACGACGCCGCCGTCGCCTCCGGCCGGCCGAGGTAGCCGGAGAACAGCGTCGGCCCGGACACCTCCAGCTCCCCGATGCCGCCCTCCTCGCCCGTGGTCACCACCCGGGTCCGTACGCCCCGCAGCGGCACCCCGACCGAGCCCTGGCGGCGCTCTCCGTCCGCCCGCGTCGAGATGGTGATCAGGGTCTCGGTCATGCCGTAGCGCTCGACGGGCCGCTGCCCGGTGAGCGCCTCGAGGTCCCGGAAGACCGGCGCGGGCAGCGCGGCGCTGCCCGACACCAGCAGCCGGGCGCCGGCGAGCGCCCGCGCGGCGTCGTGGTCCCGCACGACGCGTGACCACACCGTCGGCACGCCGAAGTACAGGCTGCCGCCCGCCGCCGCGTACGCCCCGGGGGTCGGGCGGCCGGTGTGCACCAGCCGGCAGCCGGTGCGCAGCGCGCCCAGCACGCCGAGCACGAGGCCGTGGACGTGGAAGAGCGGCAGCCCGTGCACGAGGGTGTCCTCGGCCGTCCACTGCCACGCCTCGGCGAGCCCGTCCAGGCCCGCCGCGACGGCGCCGCGCGGGATGAGCGCGCCCTTGGGCGCCCCGGTCGTGCCGGAGGTGTAGAGCACGAAGGCGGTCGCCTCCGGGTCCGCTTCCGTCCCCGACCACGAGCCCCGCTCGCTCACGTCCACCGGCACGTCCTCCCCGAGCACCAGCTCGGCGCCGGAGTCGCGCAGGATGTGGTCGCGCTCGGCGGGCCCCGCGTCCGGCGGCAGGGGCACCACGGGCACCCCGGCGAGCAGGCCGCCGACGACGGCGGCGACCGTCTCGGGCGTCGCCTCGGCGCGCACGGCGACCGACGCGGCCCCGGCGATCCGCGAGGCCACCGCGCCCGCCGCGCCCAGGAGTTCCTCCCGGGACAGGGACCGGCCGGCGACGGTCAGGGCGTCCGCCCGGTCGCCGGCGTCCGGCGCGAGGAGGGACGTCAGGAGGGGCGGTGGCGCCGCGTCCGCGCCCTTCGCCCTCGTCTGCTGCCCGGCGCCCTCGGGTGCGTCGCTCACGGTCTGCTCCTTCCCCGGGGGCTCCCCCGCGCTGCGGGGGGCACCCCCTCCGCGGATACGGGTGCTGGCCCCAGCGACCCGGGGCCCGAGGCGACCGTACCGTCGTAGGCATGATGGCCCGCGACACCGATCTGAAGAAGGACCTCGACGCGACCCTGCAGACCCGCAAGGAGCTGGGGCCGGAGTACGAACAGGAGCTGCTCGACTCGTTCCTGGAGCGGGTCGAGGAGCGTATCGAGCAGAAGCTGGACGCGACCGCCGAGAAGCAGGTGCGGCGGCACCTGGCGGAGCGGCGGATGGCCGCCGCCCGGGGCCGTCCGGCCGACGGCCTGGGCACCGGCACCTTCGGCGAACGCTTCGGCTTCGCGGCGGTCTCGCTGGTGCTGGCCGTGCCGCTGTCGGCGATCGGCGCCGTCAACGCCGGGCTGCCGGGCCTGCTGGTGAGCTGGGCGGGCATCGTGGGCGTCAACGTCGCCCAGGCGGCGGGTGGCCTGCCCTGGACGCGCCGCGCCCGCGAGGACCGGCCCGACGACTGGAGCTGACGCGGCGCCGGTGAGCGCCGCGCCGGAGCCGATTGACGCGGGGCCGCCGCACCCCGGCCGGAGCCGGGGTCGGGACGGCGGCGGTCCCACGTAGGACACGGGCCGTGCCCCACCGTGGGAAGGGCCTGACGTCGCGTCCGACGGCCGGGTTCGGGAGCCGCTCCGAAGGCCCCGCCGTCGCAATCGGGATGCCGGTCCGGGCGGGGGTACCGCCCTCGCCGGCACCCCTCACTGTGCCGGACCCGTGTTAAGCCCACGCTGCGCGCGCGTGACGCACGCGTACCTTTTGCGGGCCGTCAGGCGACGCGCGTACGGGTCGTCAGACCACGTGCGGCGCGGACTGCTTCGTAACGGACTACTGAGTCACGGACCTACTTCGTCGCGCCGTTGTGTCCCTGTCCCTCGGCCAGGAAGGCCAGCAGGTCCTGACGGCTCACCACGCCGGTCGGCTTGCCCTCGACCAGCACGATGGCCGCGTCCGCCTCGCCCAGAACGGCCATCAGGTCCGCGACCGGCTCGCCGGAGCCGACCTGCGGCAGCGGCGGGCACATGTGCTTCTCCAGCGGGTCGGAGAGGGAGGCGCGCTGGGTGAAGAGCGCGTCCAGCAGCTCGCGCTCCACTACCGAGCCGATGACCTCGGCGGCCATCACGTCGGGGTGCCCCGCGCCCGGCTTGACGATGGGCATCTGGGAGACGCCGTACTCGCGCAGCACCTCGATGGCCTCGCCGACGGTCTCCTCCGGGTGCATGTGCACCAGGGAGGGCATGCCGCCGTCCTTGCGGCGCAGCACGTCGCCCACGCGGGCGGCGTCGCCGGCCTCCTCCAGGAAGCCGTAGTCCGCCATCCACTCGTCGTTGAAGATCTTGCTGAGGTAGCCGCGGCCGCTGTCGGGCAGCAGGACGACGACCACGTCCTCCGGGCCGAGGTCCTTCGCCGCGCGCAGCGCGCTGACGACCGCCATGCCGCAGGAGCCGCCGACCAGCAGGCCCTCCTCCTTGGCGAGGCGGCGGGTCATCTGGAAGGCGTCCTTGTCCGAGACGGCGATGATCTCGTCGGTCACCGTGCCGTCGTAGGCGGACGGCCAGAAGTCCTCACCGACGCCCTCGATCAGGTACGGACGGCCCGAACCGCCGCTGTAGACCGAGCCCTCCGGGTCGGAGCCGATGACCTTGACCCGGCCGTCGCTGACTTCCTTCAGGTAGCGGCCGGTGCCGCTGATGGTGCCGCCGGTGCCCACGCCCGCCACGAAGTGCGTGATCTTCCCCTCCGTCTGCTCCCACAGCTCGGGGCCGGTGGAGTAGTAGTGCGAGAGGGGGTTGTTGGGGTTGCTGTACTGGTCGGGCTTCCAGGCGTTGGGGGTCTCACGGACGAGCCGGTCGGAGACGTTGTAGTAGGAGTCCGGGTGCTCCGGGTCGACGGCGGTGGGGCAGACGACGACCTCTGCACCGTACGCGCGAAGCACGTTGATCTTGTCCTGCGAGACCTTGTCCGGGCAGACGAAGATGCACTTGTAGCCCTTCTGCTGGGCCACGATCGCCAGGCCCACGCCCGTGTTGCCGGACGTCGGCTCCACGATCGTGCCGCCGGGCTTGAGCTCCCCCGACTTCTCCGCCGCCTCGATCATGCGGACGGCGATGCGGTCCTTCACGGAACCGCCGGGGTTGAAGTACTCGACCTTGGCCAGGACGGTGGCCTGGATGCCCTCGGTCACATGGTTGAGCTTCACCAGCGGGGTGTTGCCAACGAGCTCAATCATCGAATCGTGATACTGCACGGTGATCTCCGCGGTCGGGGGCACTAGCGGTCGTCGCGTGCCCATACCGCCAGCCTATTGCGCGTCCGACTGCACCAGTGGCGGTTGCACGCGGCCGCTCACGGGGCAACCTGCTGGTAACGCGCTCCGGCAAAGGGCCCGCGCGGTTCGTGAAGCTTTTATGAAGCGTTTGTAAATCGGCTTGTGAACGGGTTTCGTGGCGCGAAGGAGGCCGGCCGATGTCCATGCAGAGGGCGAGGGTCGCGCGGCGGATCGCGGCGGCTGCGGCGTACGGAGGCGGCGGGGCGGGGCTGCTGGGCGGCGCCGCGCTCGGCGTCCTGCTCACCGAGGTGGCCCTGGCCCGGCGCGTGGTCGGCGGCCACAACGACACCCCGCCGCACGCGGACGGCCGCTACGGCTCCGCGTTCGTCCACCGCCTGGGGCGCGAGCCCCTGCTGCTGGGCGTCCTGGGCGACTCCACGGCCGCCGGCCAGGGCGTGCACCGCCCCCGGCAGACGCCCGGCGCCCTGCTGGCCTCCGGCCTGGCGGCGGTGGCCGAGCGACCGGTGGAGCTGCGCACCGTGGCGCTGTCCGGCGCGCAGTCCTACGACCTCGAGCGCCAGGTCACCCAGATCCTCTCCCTCCCCGACCGCATCCCCGACGTCTGCGTGATCATGATCGGCGCCAACGACGTCACCCACCGGGTGCCCTACGCCCGTTCCGTGCGGCTGCTGTCGGAGGCGGTGCGCCGACTGCGCGACGCGGGCTGCGAGGTCGTGGTGGGCACCTGCCCCGACCTGGGCACCATCGAGCCCGTCTACCAGCCGCTGCGCTGGCTGGCCCGGCGGCTGAGCCGCCAGCTGGCGGCGGCACAGACGATAGGGGTGCTGGAGGCGGGCGGGCGCACGGTCTCGCTGGGCGACCTGCTGGGCCCGGAGTTCGCGGCGAACCCGCGCGAGCTGTTCGGCCCGGACAACTACCACCCCTCCGCCGAGGGCTACGCCACGGCCGCCATGGCCGTGCTGCCCACGCTCTGCGCGGCGCTGGCCCTGTGGCCCGAGGACGAGCGGCCGGACGCCGCCCGCCGCGAGGGCATCCTGCCGGTGGCCACGGCGGCGGCCCAGGCCGCCGCGGAGGGCGGCACGGAGGTCACGGCGACGGCCCGCGGCCGCTGGGCGCTGCTCAAGCACCGCAAGCGGCGCCGGCTGCCCGCCCACACCGAGGCGGCCGAGCACCACCCCGCCCGGCCGGCCCCCGGGCGTACGCTGTGAGGACGGCGAGTGAGCAAGCGCTTAGAAAAGAGGCCCGCATCACAGCCCCGAGATCGTGACCAAGAGGCTACGGGCGGGTAACTTCCGGGAAGTCGTCCCTCGTCACCTTGGAGCCGTGTGATGCCCGAAGCCGTGATCGTCTCAACCGCCCGCTCCCCCATCGGCCGCGCCTTCAAGGGCTCGCTGAAGGACATGCGGCCCGACGACCTCACCGCCGCGATCATCCAGGCGGCGCTCGACAAGGTGCCCGGCCTCGACCCGCGCGAGATCGACGACCTGATGCTCGGCTGCGGCCTGCCCGGCGGCGAGCAGGGCCACAACCTCGGCCGGATCGTGGCCGTGCAGATGGGCATGGACCACCTGCCCGCCACCACGATCACCCGCTACTGCGCCTCCTCCCTGCAGACCTCGCGGATGGCGCTGCACGCCATCAAGGCGGGCGAGGGCGACGTCTTCATCTCGGCGGGCGTCGAGACGGTCTCCCGCTCCGTCAACGGCTCCTCCGACGGCATGCCCGGCACCCACAACCCCCTCTTCGCCGACGCCGAGGCCCGCACGGCCGCCCGCGCCGAGCAGGGCGGCGAGGGCTGGCAGGACCCGCGCGAGGCGGGCCTGGTCCCCGACGCGTACATCGCGATGGGCCAGACCGCCGAGAACCTCGCCCGCCTCAAGGGCGTCACCCGCGAGGAGATGGACGAGTTCGGCGTCCGCTCGCAGAACCTCGCCGAGCAGGCGATCGCCAAGGGCTTCTGGCAGCGCGAGATCACCCCGGTGACGCTCCCCGACGGCACGGTCGTCTCCCAGGACGACGGCCCCCGCGCGGGCGTCACCCTGGAGGGCGTGCAGGGCCTCAAGCCCGCGTTCCGCCCCGACGGCCTGGTCACCGCGGCCAACTGCTGCCCGCTGAACGACGGCGCCGCCGCCCTGGTGATCATGTCCGACACCAAGGCCCGCGAGCTGGGCCTGACCCCGCTCGCCCGCATCGTCTCCACCGGCGTCTCGGCACTGTCGCCCGAGATCATGGGTTACGGCCCGGTGGAGGCCAGCAAGCAGGCCCTGCGACGGGCCGGCCTGGGCATCGGCGACATCGACCTGGTCGAGATCAACGAGGCGTTCGCCGCGCAGGTCATCCCCTCCTACCGCGACCTGGGCATCGACATCGACCGGCTCAACGTCAACGGCGGCGCCATCGCGGTCGGCCACCCCTTCGGCATGACGGGCGCCCGCATCACCACCACGCTGATCAACTCCCTCCAGTTCCACGACAAGCAGTTCGGCCTGGAGACGATGTGCGTGGGCGGCGGCCAGGGCATGGCGATGGTGATCGAGCGCCTGAGCTGAGGCCCGGCGCCTGGGCTGCCCCGCGGGCAACTGCCAGCAGCACCAGGCACGCACCTTGCCAAAACGTGACCGAATCTCCCTCAGGATGTGACGAACATCCCGGGGGAGATTCGTTTCCGCAGGTCAGAGTGGTTGAAGGAACAACGTCCGGGACCGAAGTCCCGTCCGGTTCATGACGTTTCGCTCTGCAGGGCTCCCAGGACGTGCGCGAAGCTGAGGTAGGAATTCGGGGGATCCATAGCAACCGGGAGTTAGCCAGTGAGCGCCATGTCTCTTGCCCTGCTGCTGGCCGCTGCCGCCGCCACGGCCGCGGGTGTCGCGGCCCTGCTCGGCACGCGCGGCCTGCGCCGCCAGCTCACCGAGCTGCGCGCCGACCTGGCGGCCGCGACGGCGGAGCGCGAGACGCGCGCCGCGGCGGTGCCCCACGCGCGCAGCGCACCGGTCGCCGAGCTCTCCGAGATACGGGCCGCGGTGGCCGACGCCCTCGCCGAGGAGCGCGAGCGGGAGCTGGCCGAGGCCCGCGCGTTCTGGGCGGCACAGGAGGCGCGCGACCTGACCAACGCGGCCGACACCCCGTCCCTCCTGGGCGGGCTGCAGGGGCTGGGCGACGAGCCGCTCCTGGAGAGCCCGTACGGCGGCTTCTACCTCCCCCGCCAGGCCGACCTGGCCGACGAGGCCGAGGCCGCGGACTCCCCCGAGCTGGCCGCCGCGCGCCGCCGGCACCCCTCGCACCCGGACTTCTCCCCGGTGGCCGCGGCCGCGACCGACCACGAGCGCACGGTCGAGCTCCTCGACGAGCTGGCGGATGCGGAGATCCCGCTGGCGGACGTCCGCCCCGGCCCGCTGGGCACGCTCGACGTCTACGTCTTCGCGGACGGCACGACGGTCTGCATGACCCCCGGCCACCGCGAGACCGCCGAGCGCCTGGCCGAGGCCCTGCGCGCGGGCGACGCCCCGGTGCTGCTGGGCGGCTCGGGCGTCTCCGGCGCGTACGCCCTGACCTTCCGCTGCAGGACGGGCAGCGTCTACGTCCTGGCGGACAGGGTCATCGCGTCGCTGTAGGACGACGCCGCGCCCGGAACCGGGCGCGAGGGGCCCGGGCGGGACACCCCGCCCACACCCCGCCTACAGCCCGCACCGCCGCTCCGCGGCCCGCACGAGCGACACGGCCTCCGTCACACCCTCGCCGACGCCGCCGGAGGCGATGAGCGCTTCGGCCAAATCGTGACCGGCCACCGCCACTTGGTCGGCCACCGCGAACATCCCGGCGTCCGGCATCTCCCTCAGTTCGGCGGCCCCCGGCTCCTCGATCCGCTGGGTCCACGCGGCCAACTCTCGGGCCAGGGCCAGCGCTTCCGCCGCCGCCCCACGGCTGAGTCGGGACTGGGGAAGGGTCCGCAGCCGGTCGGCGAAGCTGTCCACGGCGGCCAGGAGAGGCGTCACATCATCCACGCCACGAGCCTATGCGCCGCCCACCGACTGTTGCCAACGCTTGAACACTCGGGCACGGTGACATGAAGGACCATCATTCCACGCGTCCGGAGGCGCCGATGTCCCACGTCTTCTCCGACGAGACCCACCGGAACCTGCTCTCCCGAATCCCCCACTGCACCGGCCGCGAAGTAGCCGACTGGCTGCGCACGGTCGAAGAAGGACCCTCTCTCTTCCGCTTCGAGGAGAAGGTCAGCTGGCTGCGCGGAGAGCACAATCTCGCTTACGGCCACGCAAAGGCGATCGTCCACGAGTACGACCTGCGACGGGCCGCGCGGAAGCTCCGGTAGCGGACGCGCCGCAAACGGACGGGGCCCGGGACGACAAAGTCGTCCCGGGCCCCGCCACCGGTCTCGATCACCGGTCACGCATTTATGCGTCCGCGCGCTAGTCGTTATTCAGGATCGCGATGATCCGGAGGATCTCGGTGTAGATCCAGACCAGCGTCATCGTCAGACCGAAGGCCGCCAGCCACGACTCCTCGCGCGGAGCGCCGTACTGCACGCCGTCCTCGACCTGCTTGAAGTCCAGCGCCAGGAACGCGGCACCGATCACGACGCCGATGACGCCGAAGACGATGCCGAGGCCGCCGGTGCGCAGGCCGAGCCCGTCACCGCCGCCGATGACGGCGACCAGGACGTTGACCAGCGAGAGCAGCACGAAGCCGATGGCGGCGCCGATCACGAACCGCATGAAGCGGGCGTTGACCCGGATGATCCGGGTCCGGTAGGCGATGAGCACACCGGCGAAGACGGCCATCGTGCCGAGCACGGCCTGCATCGGGGCGCCCTTGGCGACCTCGTTGTAGACCTGGCTGATGACGCCGAGGAACAGGCCCTCGAAGACGGCGTAGGCCAGGATCAGCGGCGGGGAGACCTTGCGCCGGAAGGACTGGACGAAGCCGAGCACCATGGCCACGAGGCCGGCCGCGAAGCCGACGCCCACGGGCAGCCGCAGCGCCCAGGCGGCGCCGGCCGCGAGGACCACGAGGCCCAGGGTGATGGAGGTCCGCGCGACGACGTCGTCGATCGTCATGCGGTCGGCGCGCGCGGGCGCCTGCGGGGGGTAGCCCTGCTGAAGGTCCGGCCCGCCCTGCGCGTACGGATCGGCCGCGTAGGGGTTGGCGGGCTGGGCGTAGGGGTTTCCGGCGTACGGGTTGGTCGCGTACGGGTTGCCCTGGGCCGCGGTCCCGGCCTGCGGGGCCGCGTCGAAGCCCGCGTGACCGCCGCTGAACCCCCGTCGCGAGAAGACCGGGTTCCTGCTCCTCATCTCACTCCTCCATGGCCGCACAGCGCAGCCTTGGGCTCAAGGGTAATAGGTAGGCAAAGGAATGACTCTCCTGCTCCGGGACGATCTTTTCTTCCCGCACCTACGTACCGGACAACGCGAACCGGCGGCGGTCGGTTCCGCGAAGAACGCGGGAAAGCGAGCATTTCCGCATCGGGCCCGCATCGGGCCTGGTCCTGGCGGCACGGAAGGGAACTGAGGCGGTACAGAAGGCTGAGCGGGAAGTGCCCGGAGCCGGACTTGAACCGGCACGGCCCGAAGGGCCAGCGAGGTTTAAGCTCGCCGTGTCTGCATTCCACCATCCGGGCGGGGGCTCTCGGGCAGCACAGGCGGGGAGGTGCGCGAACCTCCACCGCGAGGAGAGCAGGACGAGCCTAGCCGGGCAGCGCCCCCCAATCAGCGGAACGATGACCCGAGGTTGTCTTATTTTAATGGCAACTGAGCCCCCATCAGTGCAGGGATGACGCCTTTGGCACATGCCAGAGGCCCATCTCCCCCGTTCACCACCCCACGCCCCGGGTGAAGCGGAATTGTCGCAATCTCGTCGCTCTCGGTAAGCGCCCGTCTCCTACCCAGGGATGACGGGGCCGCCCTCGCGTACCTCCCGAGACTGCCCCGGGAACCGGAGCTCCGGCTGATCCCTGACGCCTGTCCGCGGCGGACCATGGAGTACGTCCCCCGATACGCCGTCCCGACAGGAGCGCTCCACCGTGACCACCACCCCCTTCGGCGCCCCGACCGCCGTCCGCAGCACCGCGGTCGCAGCCCGCGCCACGGATCTCACCAAGGTCTACGGACAGGGCGAGACCCAGGTGGTCGCGCTGGACGCGGTCTCCGTGGAGTTCCGGCAGGCCGAGTTCACCGCGATCATGGGCCCCTCCGGCTCCGGCAAGTCGACCCTCATGCACTGCATGGCCGGCCTGGACTCCGTCTCCGGCGGCTCCGCCCGCATCGGCGACACCGAGCTGACCAGCCTCAACGACAAGAAGCTCACCCGGCTGCGCCGCGACAAGATCGGCTTCATCTTCCAGGCCTTCAACCTGCTCCCCACCCTGAACGCCCTGGAGAACATCACCCTCCCCATGGACATCGCCGGCCGCAAGCCCGACCAGAGGTGGCTCGACATGGTCGTCGACACCGTCGGCCTGTCCGGACGGCTCAAGCACCGCCCCAACCAGCTCTCCGGCGGCCAGCAGCAGCGCGTGGCCGTCGCCCGCGCCCTGGCCGGCCGTCCCGAGATCATGTTCGCCGACGAGCCCACCGGAAACCTCGACTCCCGCTCCGGCGCCGAGGTCCTCGGCTTCCTGCGCAACTCCGTGCGCGAACTCGGCCAGACCGTCGTCATGGTCACCCACGACCCCGTCGCCGCCTCCTACGCCGACCGCGTCGTCTTCCTCGCCGACGGCCGCATCGTCGACGAGATGCGCGACCCCACCGCCGACGCCGTCCTCGACCGCATGAAGCGGTTCGACGCCAAGGGCCGTACGAGCTGATCACCGCCGGACTCGATCTCCAGGACTGACCTCGAAATGTTCCGTACCGCCCTGCGCAACGTGCTCGCGCACAAGGCCCGGCTGCTGATGACGGTGCTCGCCGTGATGCTCGGCGTGGCCTTCGTCTCCGGCACCCTCGTCTTCACCTCGACCATCTCCGACGCGTACCAGAAGAGCTCCGAGAAGGGCTTCACGGGCGTCGACGTCGCCATCGAGCCCCACCGGAAGTCCGGCGACGACGACAACCCCGGCCGGCTCCCCCAGCTCAGCCAGCGCCTGCTGGACCGGGCCGCCAAGGTCCCCGGCGCGGCCGGCGCCACCGGCTCGGTCAACGGCTTCGCCGCCATCGCCGACAAGAAGGGCAAGCTCACCGGCGAGGGCTTCTCCTCCTCCGGCGCCAACTACTACCCCGGCGCCGACGGCAAGGACCCCCGCTACCCGCTCAAGAGCGGCCGCGCCCCCAAGGGCGCGGGCGAGATCGCGCTGGACGCCAGGACCGCCGAGCGCGCCGGCTACAAGGTCGGCGACACCGTCCGGATGTCCGTCGACGGCCCCGTCCTGACGCAGAAGCTCACCGGCGTCTTCACCACCGACGACGGCAACGTCTCCGCCGGCGGCAGCCTCGCCCTGTTCGACACGCCCACCGCGCAGAAGCTCTACGGCAACCCCGGCGAGTTCAGCCGGATCGACGTGAAGGCCGCGGCCGGCACCTCCCAGGCCGCCCTCAAGGCGTCCGTCGAGAAGATCCTGCCCAAGGACGCCGAGGCCACCACGGCCAAGGAGCTCGCGGAAGAGCAGAGCCGGATCATCAGCCAGAGCATGGACGGCATGCGCACCAGCCTGCTGGTCTTCGCGGGCATCGCCCTCTTCGTCGGAATCTTCATCATCGCCAACACCTTCACCATGCTGGTCGCCCAGCGCACCAAGGAGCTGGCGCTGCTGCGCGCGGTCGGCGCGAGCCGCCGCCAGGTCACCCGCTCGGTGCTCATCGAGGCGTTCGTCGTGGGCTCGGTCGCGGGTGTGACCGGTCTGCTCGCGGGCATCGGCATCGGCGCCGGCCTGCGGGCGCTGATCAGCGGCACCGGTGCCACCGTCCCGGACGGCCCGCTGGTGATCGCGCCCTCCACGATCCTGGTGTCGCTCGGCGTCGGCATCGTCGTCACCATGCTCGCCGCGTGGCTGCCCGGCCGCCGCGCCGCGAAGATCCCGCCGGTCGCCGCGATGAACAGCGTGCACGCGGTGGCCACCACCAAGTCCCTGGTGGTCCGCAACTCCATCGGCGGCGTCCTCACCGCGCTGGGTGCCGCGGTCGTCCTGACCGCCGGCAGCTCGACCATGATGGGTCTGGGCGCGGGCCTGGTCCTCATCGGCGTGTTCGTGCTGACCCCACTGCTGTCCCGCCCGGTGATCGCCGCCTCGGCCCCGGTCCTGCGCCTGTTCGGGATGCCCGGCAAGCTGGCCCGGCAGAACGCGGTCCGCAACCCGCGCCGCACCGCCGCCACCGCCTCCGCGCTGATGATCGGCCTCACCCTGATCACCGGCCTGACCGTGATCGCCGGCAGCGTGCAGCAGGCCATCGACAAGATGGCCACCGGCTCCCTGAAGGCCGACTACGTCGTCTCCATGGCGAGCATGACCCCGCTGTCCACCGATGTGGAGAAGAAGCTCTCCGCACACCCCGACGTCACCGCGGCCAGCCCGCTGCGCTCGTCCCCCGCCCGCATCGGCGGCGAACACCAGAGCCTCACGGGCGTCAACGGCAAGACCATCGGCAAGCTGACGAACCTCGAGTTCACGGCGGGCTCGGTCAACGGGCTCTCCGGCGACAAGGTCGTCGTCGACGACGCCACCGCGCGCATCAACCACTGGAAGCTCGGCTCGTCCCTCGACGTCACCTTCGAGGACGGCAAGAAGGGCAAGCTGACGGTCTCCGGCCTCTACAAGGGCAACGACCTGATGCGCGGCGTCTGGATCGACAAGGAGGCCCTGGCCCCGCACCAGAGCCAGGTCGACGACCGCCAGGTGATGGTCAAGACCAAGGGCGGCACCAGCGAGGCCACCGAGGCCTCGCTGCGCAAGGCCCTCGGCGACAACCCCGCCATCCAGATCCAGACCAAGCAGGACATCTCCGACGGCATATCCAAGGCCATCGGCCTGCTGCTGAACATGCTCTACGGTCTGCTGGCCATGGCCGTGGTCGTCGCCGTCCTCGGCGTCGTCAACACCCTGGCGATGTCGGTCTTCGAGCGCCAGCAGGAGATCGGCATGCTGCGCGCCATCGGCCTGGACCGCAAGGGCATCAAGCGGATGGTGCGTCTGGAGTCGCTGGTCATCTCGCTCTTCGGCGGTGTGCTGGGCGTCGGCCTGGGCGTGTTCTTCGGCTGGGCCGCCGGTGACCTGATCAGCAAGGGCATCAGCACCTACGAGCTGGTCCTGCCCTGGGGCCGGATGGGCCTGTTCCTGCTGCTGTCCGCCCTGGTGGGCGTGCTGGCCGCGCTGTGGCCCGCCCGCCGGGCGGCCAAGCTGAACATGCTCTCGGCCATCAAGGCCGAGTAGCCCGCCGAACAGCCCGCGGCCGCAAGGCGGAAGGGGCCCGGTCCGTACGGACCGGGCCCCTTCGGCGTGCGTACGGGCCGTGCGCCCCGGGCGCGTCACCCCCGCCAGTCGCGGGTGCGCAGCGAGAGCCCCGGATCGCCGGACTCCGGCGTGCGCACCGCCAGCACCTGGTTCACGCCGATGCGGTTGCGCTCGAAGGACAGGGCCGAGGCGGCCATGTACAGCCGCCAGACGCGGGCCCGGCCCGGGGAGGTGAGCCGTACGGCCTCGTCCCAGTGGGCCTCGAGGTTGGCCACCCACTGCCGCAGCGTCAGGGCGTAGTGCTCGCGCAGGGCCTCCACGTCCCGGACCTCGAACCCGGCCTCCTCCAGCTGGGCGACGGTCCGCCCGACGGGGGCGAGCTCGCCGTCGGGGAAGACGTAGCGGTCGATGAACTCGTCGACCCGGTACTCCTCCTCGTCCCGCAGGGGGCGGCGGGCGATCTGGTGGTTCAGCAGCCTGCCGCCGGGCCGGAGCAGGCCGTAGAGGTCGGCGGCGTACTCGGCGTAGCGGGCGGAGCCGACGTGCTCGGCCATGCCGATGGAGGAGATGGCGTCGAAGGGCCCGTCGGCGACCTGGCGGTAGTCCTGGACGCGGATCTCGATACGGTCCGTCAGGCCGGCCTCGGCGACGCGCTTGCGGGCGTAGGCGGCCTGTTCCTGGGAGAGGGTGATGCCGACGGCGCTCACCCCGTACTCGCGGGCGGCGTGCAGCACCATCGAGCCCCAGCCGCAGCCGACGTCGAGCATCCGCTGGCCCGGCTTGAGGTCCAGCTTGCGGCAGATGAGGTCGAGCTTGGCGCGCTGGGCGTCCTCGAGGGTGGAGCCGGGACTTTCCCAGTAGGCGCAGGAGTACACCATCGAGGGGCCGAGGACCCGTTCGTAGAAGGCGTTTCCGACGTCGTAGTGGTGGCTGATGGCCTGCTTGTCGCGGCGCAGGGTGTGCAGCGGGCCGCCGGTGCGGCGGGCCTCCTCGGGCGGCGGGGAGGGCGGCACCCAGGGCCCGGCGAGCCCGATCAGCTCGCGGCCCGCCGCGCGCAGCCGCGGGTCGCGCAGGGCGGCCAGGAGGGCGGCGGGGCCCACGGGCCGGGAGGCGTCCTCGCCGCGCTCCCACAGGGATCCGGCGAGCAGGTCGAGGGCTTCGTAGAGGTCCCCCTCGACGTCGAGGTCGCCGGCGACCCAGGCGCGGGCCAGGCCGAGTTCGCCGGGCTTCCACAGCAGGCGGCGCAGGGCGCGGCGGCGCCTGATGATCAGGACGGGGGTGCCGGGCGGTCCCGACTCGCTGCGGTCCCAGGCGCGCAGGCGGACGGGGAGGGGTGCCCCCAGTACCTGCTCGGCGAGTGCGGTGAGCCGCGAGGCGGCCTCGGCCATGTCGCACACCTCCATGATGAAGTGTCAGGAGATAGTTTCATCTGACACCTGAACACCAACAGGCCGTGCTGTAGTCCCTCTGCCGACAGACTAGGTCAACTTCGCGTTCCGGGTATGCCGAAGGGCGCCCACCCCACGGATTTGGTGGACGCCCTTCCGGTCAGTGCCGTGTGCCTCAGGAGGCCTTGGCCTTCTGGCCCTGGTTCGCGTCGGCCTTGGCGGCCGGCTGCGGGGCCGGCTTGGCGGCCTCGTAGAACTCCTCGCGCGGGTTCTCCATGGCGCGCAGGGAGACCACCTCGCGCTTGAGGAACATCGCCAGGGTCCAGTCCGCGAAGATGCGGATCTTACGGTTCCAGGTCGGCATGGCCATGCCGTGGTAGCCACGGTGCATGTACCAGGCCAGCCGGCCCTTGAGCTTGATCTTGGTCTTGCCCATGACGATCATCGCGACGCCCTTGTGGAGGCCGAGGCCCGCCACCGCGCCCTTGTTGGCGTGCGAGTACGTCTTCTGCGGGAAGCCGCGCATGCCGGACAGGACGTTGTCGCCGAGGACCTTGGCCTGGCGCAGCGCGTGCTGGGCGTTCGGCGGGCACCAGGCGTTCTCGTTGCCCGCCTTGCGGCCGACCATGTCCGGGACCTGGGCGTTGTCGCCCGCGGCCCAGATGTAGTCGGTGCCCTGGACCTGGAGGGTCTCGGAGGTGTCGACGTGGCCGCGCGGGCCCAGCGGCAGGCCGAAGCGGGCCAGGGCCGGGTTGGGCTTGACGCCCGCGGTCCACACGATCGTGTTGGAGTCGACCTCGAGGCCGTTCTTCAGCACGACGTGGCCGTCGACGCAGGAGTCCATGGAGGTCGAGAGGTAGATCTCGACGCCGCGGCTCTCCAGGTGCTTCTTGCCGTACTCGCCGAGCTTGGGACCGACCTCGGGGAGGATCTTGTCCGCGGCGTCGACGAGGATGAAGCGCATGTCCTCGCGCTTCACGTTGGGGTAGTACTTGGCGGCGTCGCGCGCCATGTCCTCGACCTCGCCGATCGTCTCCGCGCCCGCGAAGCCGCCGCCGATGAAGACGAAGGTCAGCGCCTTGCGGCGGATCTCCTCGTCCTTCGTCGAGTCGGCCTTGTCGAGCTGCTCGAGAACGTGGTTGCGCAGGCCGATGGACTCCTCGATCCCCTTCATGCCGATGCCGTTCTCGGCGAGGCCGGGGATCGGGAAGGTGCGCGAGACGGCGCCGAGCGCGATGACCAGGTAGTCGAAGGGCAGCTCGTACGCCTCGCCGACGAGCGGCGCGATCGTGGCGACCTTGCGGTCCTGGTCGATCGTGGTGACACGGCCGGTGAGAACCTCCGCCTTGGGCAGGACGCGGCGCAGCGGCACCACGACGTGGCGCGGCGAGATGCTGCCGGCGGCTGCTTCAGGGAGGAAGGGCTGGTACGTCATGTACGAGCGCGGGTCGACGACCGTGACGGTCGCCTCGCCGTAGCGCATCTTCTTCAAGATGCGACGTGCCGCGTACAGGCCGACGTACCCACCGCCTACTACGAGGATCCGTGGACGCTCCGTGGTGCTCATGATTCGAGTATCCAGCACTCCCCGTTGGGGTGCTCGTGAGCCCCTTCACAAGAGCCCGAGGGGGGTCTGCTACACTCCGCCGCCCCCGTGACCGACGCCATAGCCCCGCGGGGGAACCAGGCCGCCCCGCCGGGCGTTGATCACCCCTGCTGAACTGGCCTTGCGGCCCGAAGGTGGACTGGACCACTGCGTCCGGGGCTTCCGCATAAGCGTTTCTTTAAGACGGCGGAAACCGCACGCTTTCCGGCCGCCGGGGCCGCCCGACCCCCGGAAGGGGGCCAGAAGGCCTCCTTCCGGGGTCCTAGGACCGCTATTTCATGTGAAGGATTTCACGAACATTCTTCGGCGGACGCCCTCAGGCGATGCTCCAGCCGATCCCATCCAGGATGTCGTGCTCGCTGACCACGACCTCCCGGGCCCCGCAGCGCTCCATCACGCACTGCAGGACGAGCGCTCCGGCAGCGATGACGTCGACCCGGCCGGGGTGCATCACGGAGATCGCCGCGCGCTCCTCGTGGGTGGACCGCAGCAGCATCCCGGTGATCTCGCGGACCCGCTCGAGGGAGATGCGGCAGTGGTGGATGGCCTCGGAGTCGTACGCGTCCAGGCCCAGCGCGATCGCCGCGACCGTGGTGACCGAGCCGGCCAGGCCGACCAGGGTGCGGGCCTCGGTGAGCGGGACGCTCTCCCCGGCCAGGTCCAGCGCGGCCTCGACGTCGGCGCGTATGGCGGCGATCTGCCCGGCCGTCGGCGGGTCGGTCACCTCGCCGTCCACGACGAGGTGACGTTCCGTCATCCGTACGCAGCCCACGTCGACGCTGCGCGCGGCCCGCACGCGGTCGTCGCCGACCACGAACTCCGTCGAGCCGCCGCCGATGTCCACCACCAGGTACGGCTTCGCCAGGTCGTCCCGGCCGGTGAGCTCCTTGGTGGCGCCGGTGAAGGAGAACTCCGCCTCCTGGTCACCGCTGATCACCTCGGGCTCCACGCCCAGGATGTCCACGACGCCGCGCACGAACTCCTCGCGGTTGGAGACGTCCCGGGACGCCGACGTCGCGACGAACCGCACCCGCTCGGCGTTGTGCGCCCGGATGACCTCGGCGTACTCCCGGCACGCGGCGAACGTCCGCTCGAGCGCCTCCGGCGCGAAGCGGCCCGTCCGGTCGACCCCCTGGCCGAGCCGCACGATCGTCATCCGCCGGTCGAGCTCCTTGAGTTCACCGGTTGCCGGGTCGGCGTCGGCGATGAGCAGCCGGATCGAGTTCGTGCCGCAGTCGACGGCGGCGACGCGCGTCATGCGCACCCCTCGCCCGAGTCGCCGCAGGGGCTCACGCACGGGCCCTTGGCCCACCACTCCGGCAGCAGCGCCAGCGCCTCGTCACCGAAGGGGTTCACGCCGGGGCCGGCCACCAGCGAGTGTCCGACCAGCACGTGCAGGCACTTGACCCGGTCCGGCATGCCGCCGGCGCTCGGGAAGCCCTCCAGCACCTCGATCGCGTCGCGGCGCGCGAGGTAGTCCTCGTGCGCGGCCCGGTAGGCGGCGGCCAGCTCCGGGTCGGTCGCCAGCCGGTCCTGCATCTCCTTCATCAGGCCCGAGCCCTCGAGCGTGCCGATCGCGGACGCGGCGCGCGGGCAGGTCAGGTAGTACGTCGTCGGGAACGGCGTGCCGTCCGGCAGCCGCGGGGCCGTCTCGACCACGTCCGGCTGACCGCACGGGCAGCGGTGCGCGATGGCGCGCAGGCCGCGCGGCGGCCGCCCCAGCTGCTCCTTGAACGCGGCGATGTCCGCGTCGGTCGGCTCGGTGGGCTCGGTCTTCGGAGGAGGGGTGTCCATGTGCTCGCTCGTGCTCGTTGATGCTCGGTCTGATTCGGATGCGGTGCGCGGGGGAACGGACGCCGGGGGCGGTCAGCGCTGCCCGTCGGAGGCGTCGACGTCGTCCCAGAGGTTGCTGTACCACGGGCGGTCGGCCGCGCCCCGGTCCCTGGGCGGCTTGGTGGGTCCGCCGCCGCCCACCACGCTGTAGCCGGTCTCCCCCGGGCGGAGGTAGTGCAGGTGCTCGCGCGCCTGCTGCTCCACGTACGCGGGGTCCTCCAGCCGGGCCTTCTCGTCGCGCAGCAGCTTCACCTGCTCGCGGGCGTGCTCGGTCTGGCGCCGCTGGTCGGCGATGTCCGAGCGCTGGGTGACCCACTGGCGCATCGGGTAGGCGAGGGCGACGACGATGGAGCAGACGACGAGCGCGAGCAGCGCGGCGCGTCCCGTGAGCCGGCTGCGCCGCTGCGGCCGCGCCCGGTAGACGCGCGCGGCGGCGGGCCCCTGCACGAGCTTCGTGCCGAGCGCCTTGAGCCTGGTCGCGGTGGAGAACCGGTCCGCGCCCACGTCGCCTCCCCAGTGAGTCCTCGGAGTCCTCTACGAACGTACGTCCCCGGACACGGTACGGGACCGCGGCCGGGGACGTACGGAGACTGGCGAGAGCTCAGCCCTTAAGGCTCAGCCCTTTCGAGGCTGCCTCGGGGCTCAGCCCTTGAAGCGCGGGAACGCCGAGCGGCCGGCGTACACCGCGGCGTCGTCGAGGATCTCCTCGATGCGCAGCAGCTGGTTGTACTTGGCGACGCGCTCGGAGCGGGCCGGGGCACCGGTCTTGATCTGGCCGCAGTTGGTGGCGACGGCCAGGTCGGCGATGGTGACGTCCTCGGTCTCGCCGGAGCGGTGCGACATCATGCACTTGAAGCCGTTGCGCTGGGCCAGCTCGACGGCGTCGAGGGTCTCGGTCAGCGAACCGATCTGGTTGACCTTGACCAGCAGGGCGTTGGCGGCGCCCTCCTCGATGCCGCGGCCGAGGCGCTCGGGGTTGGTGACGAACAGGTCGTCACCGACGATCTGCACCTTGTCGCCGAGACGCTCGGTGAGGGTCTTCCAGCCGTCCCAGTCGTCCTCGAACAGCGGGTCCTCGATGGAGACCAGCGGGTACGCGGCGACGAGCTCCGCGTAGTAGTCCGTCATCTCGGCGGCCGAGCGGGCCTTGCCCTCGAACTCGTACGAGCCGTCCTTGAAGAACTCGGACGCGGCGACGTCGAGCGCGAGCGCGACGTCCTGGCCGGGGGTGTAGCCGGCCTCCTTGATGGCCTCGAGGATGAGGTCGAGGGCCTCGCGGTTGGAGCCCAGGTTCGGGGCGAAGCCGCCCTCGTCGCCGAGGCCGGTGGACAGGCCCTTGCGCTTCAGGACGGCCTTGAGGGTGTGGTAGACCTCGGTGCCCCAGCGCAGCGCCTCGGAGAAGGACTCCGCGCCGATCGGGGCGATCATGAACTCCTGGATGTCCACGTTGGAGTCGGCGTGCGACCCACCGTTGAGGATGTTCATCATCGGAACGGGCAGCAGGTGCGCGTTCGGGCCGCCGAGGTAGCGGAAGAGGGGCAGGTCGGACGCCTCGGAGGCGGCGTGCGCGACGGCGAGGGAGACGCCGAGGATGGCGTTGGCGCCGAGCGAGGCCTTGTTGTCGGTGGCGTCCAGGTCGAACATGGCCTGGTCGATCAGGCGCTGCTCGGTGGCGTCGTAGCCGACGAGCTCCGGGCCGATCTGCTCGATGACGGCGAGGACGGCCTTCTCGACACCCTTGCCGAGGTAGCGGTTCTGGTCGCCGTCACGGAGCTCGATGGCCTCGAAGGCGCCGGTGGAGGCGCCGGACGGCACGGCGGCACGGCCCGTGGAGCCGTCGTCGAGGCCGACCTCGACCTCGACCGTGGGGTTGCCTCGCGAGTCGAGGATCTCGCGAGCTACGACGACGTCGATGGACGGCACGAGGGTCTCCTTCGTGTGTGCTGGAGTTCTGCAGCACGAGCCTAACGGGCGCCGGAGGCTGCGCCCGCCCTTGGATCGACCAGCGGACCGAAAATTGGCACAAACGCCGAGATCACCGGATGAAACGCCCGGTGTGTTCGCTCAACGGGGACGGCGTACGCGGGCCCTGGGCGCGGAAACGGCGGAGCCCCGCTCCGATGCGGCTCGGGGGGAAGGCGCATCGGAGCGGGGCGGTCCGTCGGATGAGCGGGACGCTCGTCCTCGCGGCCGGACGGGTCCGGCCGTGATCAGCTGAGGTGCAGCATCTGGCCCGGGTAGATCACGTCGGCGTCGTCGATGATCTTCTTGTTGAGGTCGTAGAGCTTCGCCCAGCCGCCCTTGACCTTCTTGGCCGTGGCGATCGTGGACAGGGTGTCGCCCTGCTTGACCTCGTACTCGCCGTCACCCTTCTTGAAGGTGGGGGTCTTGGCGTGCTTGCCCGGGGTCTGCTTCTGCGCGGGCGTCTCGGTGCCCGAACCCGGCTTGGCGTGCTTGCCCGAGGGGCGCTCGCCGCGGTCGGCGTGGGTCTTGGTGGAGGTGTCGCGGTCGCCGGTGGACTTCGACGGCTTGGACGGCTTGGGCTTCGAGGAGCCGCCGGAGACGTCGACGTCGGGCTTGGGGCCGCCGCGGCTCAGACCGCCGCCGCAGTTGGGCCAGGCACCCGGGCCCTGCTGGGCGAGGAGGCGCTCGGCGACCATGATCTGCTGCGCCTTGGTGGCCTGGTGCGGGTACGCGGCGTACTTGCCGCCACCCGCGGCGTCCCACGAGTCCTTCGAGAACTGCAGGCCGCCGAAGTAGCCGTTGCCGTTGTTGATGGACCAGTTGCCGCTGGCCTCGCACTGGGCGACCCTGTCCCAGTCCTGGACGGAGGCGGCGTTGGCGGAGGTCGCGACCATCAGAGGGGCGGCGACAGCCGCGCCGGTGACACCGGCGAGCGTGACGATGCGGACGGCCTTGGAGGGACGACGGTGCTTGCCCTTGGACATAAGTCGGTTTCCTCACCGACGCCTACGAGGTGAGCTGTCGGGTTCGGGCTAGTGAGTTCGCCCGGCCCGGTCCGCTCGCGCGCACCGGGCTTCACCCCAAGCCGTTCCGTTCCTCCGGCCGTTGGCCGTGGGACCGTTCCGGCGCCCTACCTGGTTCCCCCGCTCCTGCCTACGGCGCTTGCGCGACGACTCCCCCGACCGCCGGCAGGATTCGGCGTGGCGGTCGAGGTGCTCGCGGTGGCGAGCGGAGACGACGTTAAACACAGGCGGCCGACAGGTTCAAACCCCCCTTTTCGGCCACAGTTGCCGGTTGTGACCTACCGAGAACGATCATTCCCGCAGGTGGGAGTGGGTTCATGAGCCACGGACGGGCGCATTCCGGGCATCGGACGACGAGACCCATGTCTCACTTTCGACTGGAACGGACATTCGGCCCGAACCGGCCCGCTACTTACGGATGTCGAGGCGCTGACCGGGCTGAATGAGGTCCGGATCGGATCCGACCGCTTTTTGGTTCTTCTGATAGATCGTCTGCCATCCGCCGTCGACGGAGTGCTCCGAGGCGATGGCTGACAGGTTGTCACCCGGACGCACGGTGTAGTCGGACGGGCCCGCGGGGTCCGTCCGCTCCCCGCCGCGCGAGGGGCGCTGGGCCTCGTCGCCGGAACGCGACGGCTCGGCCCGGTGCTTGCCGGTGCCCGTCCCGGTGTCCCCGTCCGTGCCGGCGCCGGGAGTGGCGCTGTCGGACGGCGAGCCGGGCGTCTGCGAGCCGGAGGGCGCCGGGGAGGTGCCGGGCGTCTGTGACGGGGTGCTCGAAGGAGTGCCGGACGGCGTGCCCGACGGCGTGCCGGAGGGCGTGCCCGAGGGCTCCGTGGACGGGTCCTTGCGGTGCTTGCCGCCCTCGCCGGTGCCGGGCGTCTGCGACGAGCCGGTCGTCGGCTCGGCGGTGCCGGACGGCTTGTCGGAGGGCTTGTCGGAGGGCTTGCCGGACGGCTCGTCGGACCCGTGCGCGGGCGTGGAGGGCGTCGGGCGCTCCTTCGCGGACCCCCGCGTCGGCTCCGGCGCGGGAGCCGCCCGGCCGGTGTCGTCGCTGCCGGGGTTCACCTCGGGCGCCGGGGCGTCCTTCTGCAGGCCGGAGCTCACGGCGCAGCTGGGCCACGCGTCGGGGCCCTTGGCCTGGAGGACGCGCTCGGCCACGGCTATCTGCTGCGAGCGGCTGGCGAGGTCGGGGCGCGGCGCGTAGGTGGTGCCGCCGTTCTGCTCCCACACCTCCTGGGTGAGCTGGAGCCCACCGGAGTAGCCGTTGCCGGTGTTGGCGCTCCAGGTTCCGCCGCTCTCGCACTGGGCGACCTTGTCCCAGGTGTCGGCGTCGGCAGCGGAGGCGCCGGAGGCGGCCAGCAGCGGCATGGCGATGCTCGCTCCCGTCACCCCCGCCGCGACCACGATGGCGGGTACCTGGCGGGGGCGGCGATGTCTACCGGACCCTGAGCGCATGTGCTGGCCTCTCGTGTGGCGGCTGATGTGGTCGTCGAACATAGCGACGGCTCCCGGGAGTCACAAGCCGGTGTAGCGGAGGTCACGCCGAGGTCACACGGTTTGATACCGCGTCACGGGGTAGGAGCTCTGGTTAATCACTTCCGGTTCCCTCGGGGGTGAACTCCACGGGCAAAGTGCGCAATCCGCGCATGATCAGGCCTCCGCGCCACCGCAGGTCGTCCGGCTCGGCGCCCAGGCGCAGGTCGGGCAGGCGGCGCAGCAGGGTCGCCAGCGCCGTCTGCCCCTCCAGGCGGGCGAGCGGGGCGCCGAGGCAGTAGTGGATGCCGTGCCCGTAGCCCAGGTGCTGGTTGTCGCGCCGGGAGAGGTCGAGGGTGTCGGGATCGGCGAACCGCTCGGGGTCGCGGTCGGCGGCGGCGAGCACGACGAGCACGGGGTCGCCCTCGGCGATGCGCTGCCCGCCGATGGTCAGGTCCCGGGTGGCGAACCGCCAGGTGGCGAGCTCCACCGGGCCGTCGTAGCGCAGGAGTTCCTCGACGCCCGTGGCGAGCAGGCTCTCGTCGCCGGCGGCGAGCGCGCGCTGGAGGCGCTCGCGCTGCGCGGGGTTGCGCAGCAGGGCGTAGACCCCGTTGCCGATCAGGTTCACGGTGGTCTCGAACCCGGCGAAGAGGAGGATGAAGGCCATGGCCGCGGCCTCGTCCTCGGTGAGGTGCTCGCCGTGGTCGCTCGCCCTGATCAGTCCAGAAATAAGGTCTTCTCCGAGATCCTCCCGCTTCCGGTGGATCAGTTCCGTGAGATATCCCCGCATCTTCTTCACCGAACGGGCCACTCCGCCGCGCGGCCCGCCGCCGTGGCGGATCATCATGCCCGCCCAGTCCCGGAAGTCGTCCTGGTCCTCGCGCGGGACGCCCAGCATGTCGCAGATGGCGTAGATGGGGAGGGGAAAGGCGAACTCGTGGATGAGGTCCGCCTCCCCCTTCCCGGCGAATCCGTCGATCAGCTGATCCGTCAGCTCCTGCACCCGGGGCGTGAACTCCGCGACCCGGCGCGGGGTGAACGCCTTCGAGACCAGCCGGCGCAGCCGGGTGTGGTCCGGCGGGTCGATGTTGAGCAGGTGCGTCATCAGATTGGCGCTGCGCTCGCCGGGGATGCCGACCTTGCCCTTGCCGTGGGCGCCCTCGGAGTGGTGCACGGGGTTCTTCGACAGCCGCTGGTCGGCGAGCGCCTGCCGGGCGTCGGCGTACCGCGTCACCAGCCAGGCCTCCACACCGCTGGGCAGCGCGGTGCGGTGGACGGGGGCGTGCTCGCGCAGCCAGGCGTACGCGGGGTACGGATCGGCGGCGAATTCCCAGGTGAACAGGGGCGGGGCAGGGGGCGTACGGTTCTCGTGCACGCCCCGACGCTACCTAGGTGTGGCTGCTGCCGCCGCTGCCGAAGGAGCCGCTGCTGCCGGGGCTCCACTTCTTGCGCTCCTCGGTCGGCTCCTCGGGGTGGCTGCCGGGGTTGTGGATCTCGTGCGGCAGCACGCGCTCCCCGTCGGCCTCCGTCTGCAGGCGGTCCGACTCCCGGTGCTCGGTGACGTAGTCGATCTTGCCGTTGTCGTCGGCGTGCCCCGGGCCGTGGTCGGGCGAGGTGGGACCGGTGTCGTGTTCCTCCCGCGTCTGCCAGGCCCCCTGGCGGCGCTGCGGCTGGCTCGGCGGCGGGGGCTCCCGGTCGCGCCACCGCTGCCCGTAGACGAAGGCCGCGAGCAGCAGGCCGACGACGAACAGCCCCACGATGAACGGGGCGATGCCGCCGACCCAGTGGGGCAGGGCGAGGTCCGTGTGCTCAGTGCGCATGGGATGCGGGTACCCGCACGCGCCCCCGTCAAGACCGCCACTGGGCCGAACGGGTGTCCGTCACTCGCTCGCGCGGGCCGCCGCCTCCGCCTCGAGGATCGCGTCGCGGTACGTACGGGCCGCGGCCCGCAGGGCCGTCTCCGGGTCCGTGCCGGCCGCCTCGGCCCGCGCGGCCAGGGCCAGGAGCTCGTAGCCGACCCCCTCGCCGGCCGGGAGGGCCACCGGCAGGCCCCCGCTGCGCACGCGGGAGGCGAGCTTGGCGGCGAGGGCCAGGGCGGGCTGGCCCAGCGGCACGCCCTCGGTGACGGACTCGCGGCCCTTCTCCGCCGCCTTGGTCCGCATCCAGTGCGCCTTGACGTCCTCGGGCGTCTCGGCGCTCTCGTCGCCGAAGACGTGCGGGTGGCGGTGGACGAGCTTGTCGACGATGCCGCCCGCGACGTCGTCTACCGAGAACGGCTCGTCCGGGTCGTCCTGGGCGATCCGGGCGTGGAAGACGACCTGGAGCAGCACGTCGCCCAGTTCCTCGCGCAGCGCCTCGCGGTCGCCGGTCTCGATGGCCTCCAGGAGCTCGTACATCTCCTCCAGGCCGTACTTCGCCAGGTCCTCGTGGGTGCGCACGCCGGTCCACGGGCAGGCCAGCCGGATCCGGTCCATGACCTGGACCAGGTCCAGGAGCCGGGCGCCGGGCAGGTCGTAGGAGCCGGGCAGCAGCTCCAGCGCCGGCATCGACTCCCGGCCGGAGCCGGCCAGCCGGGCCAGGCCGTCGGTCAGCGCCGACTCGCCCTCGGCGGAGGTGAGCACCACGGCCGTGCGCCGGCCGTCCGCGCAGTAGTCGACGAGCTCGCGCGCGGTGGGGGCCGCGTGCTCGGCGACCACGCCGGCCTCCCGCAGGTACGGCAGCTGCGGGTGGCCGGCGTCGGCGCACAGGACCCGGTCGGCCTCGCGCAGCGTCCGCCAGGCGGGCCACGACAGCATTCCGGGGGCGACCCGGTGGCTGGTGGTGAGCAGGACGATGCGGCCGCGGGAGTCGTTCAGGTCGTTCACACGGCCGAGCCTAGGCGAGAGGACGGGCGGCACATCACGCCGGCTGCCCCGGGGCGGGCGGCTCGGCCGGGCGCAGCCACGGCTCCAGCGCGGGCCGTGCGGTGCCGCGCCGGGCGTCCCAGGTGCCATAGCGGGGGTTGACGTCCACCCGCAGCGCGTCGGAGGTCTTCCGCAGGACCTCGTTCGTGCGGGCCGGGCCCAGCTTGCGCTCCAGCTTGGAGCGGACCAGCCCGGTCCGCAGCTCCTGGTCGACCTGGCCCGGCGCGATGCCGGCCGCGAGGAAGCGGCCCTCGACCGCGTCGGCCCCGCCGAGCATCCGCTCGACCTGCTGGCGGCGTTCCTGCAGCTCCCGGCGGGTGACGTCGACGCCGTTGTCCTGCCCGGCCCGCTCCACGATCCGGTACTGCACCAGGCGGACGAGGGTGTCCTGGCCGAGCCGGGCGCCGGCGGCCAGCAGCTGCGGGCCCTGCGGCGAGGAACGCTGCGCCTCGCGCACGTCCTCGACCTCCCGCTGCAGCTCGGAGACGGTGATCCGGTCCTTGCCCACGACGGCCGCGGCCCCCGGGTGCGGTGCCGACCCGCACCCGGTGAGCAGCGGGGCCGCTGCGAGCAGAGCGGCGGCGGATACGGAGAGCGCTGTCCTGCGGCGGATCATGAAGCCTCCCGGCAGAGATCACGAACGAACAGGGGCGGGGCGGTGATCGATGTTAGGCACTCGACGTGACCCGGGCCACTGATTCGGCCAACGATGTGGCGGGTGTTGAGGCACGTGGCCCAGTCGTCCGCCGTGCCGACCGCCGTCCCCGGCCGCCCGACGCCGCATACTGCAAGACCGGCGGACGCGCGGACGGGAAGAAAACCGGCTGAACCGGGCGGCCCGCCCGATCGTCTCCACAGGGGAGGCCGGAGGCCCGCCCCGGCCTTTGCATATCGTTCGTCACGCCGGCCCGCAGGGGGCCGCCGACCCGCACCACACCGGAGGACACCGCTCATGGACTCGGCCACCGCCGCCGCTCCGGCTCCCGGCCGCGGCACGGACGAGGCCACGCCCGAGAGGCACACC
This sequence comes from Streptomyces griseocarneus, assembly GCF_014655595.1. Lineage (GTDB taxonomy): Bacteria > Actinomycetota > Actinomycetes > Streptomycetales > Streptomycetaceae > Streptomyces > Streptomyces griseocarneus. The sequence continues at coordinate 87,324 of NZ_BNBL01000013.1, forward strand.
CGCCGCTCGCGCCTGCGTCGGCCGGGGCTCGACCCCTACTGGGTGGGCGGCATCCTGTTCGTCCTCTATGCCGCGCTGTCCCTCAGCCGCCATCTGCGGATGCTCACCATGTCCTGGGACCTGGGCATCTTCGAGCAGGCCATACAGGCCTACGCCCACCTCCGGGCGCCGATAGCCGACCTCAAGGGGCCCGGCACCAACATCCTCGGCGACCACTTCAGCCCCGTCACCGCGCTGATAGCTCCGCTCTACCGCCTCTTCCCCACCCCCGTGACGCTGCTCGTCGTCCAGGCCGCGCTGTTCGCGCTGTCCGCCGTGCCCGTCACCCGCCTCGCCGCCCGCCTGCTCGGCCGGGGCCGGGGACTGGCGATCGGCACCGCCTACGGCCTGTCGTGGGGAGTGCAGCGGGCGGTCGACTTCGACTTCCACGAGATCGCCTTCGCCATGCCGCTGCTGGCCTTCTCCCTGGAGGCCGTGGTGAACCGGCGCTGGCGCGCCGCCGCCCTGTGGGCGGCCCCGCTGGTGCTGGTCAAGGAGGACCTCGGGGTCACCGTCGCCGCCATCGGGATGCTGATGCTGCTGCGCCTGCGCGGGTCCCGCCGCGAGAAGGGCGCCACCGCGCTCGCCACCGCACTGGTCGTCTTCGGGCTCGCCGCCACCGCGCTCGCCCTCGGCCTGATCATCCCCGGCTTCAACAACGCCGGCTCCTACGACTACTGGAACAAGATCGGCAGCGGGGAAGGCCCCGCCCCCGTCATCCCGGCCGACACCGCCGTCCGCACCCTGCTGTGGGTGCTGCTGCCCACCACCGGCCTGCTGGCCCTGCGCTCACCCGTGCTGATCGTCGCCCTGCCCACCCTCGGCTGGCGGTTCGCCTCCCACGAGGAGCACTACTGGGGCACCGACTGGCACTACAGCGCCGTCCTCATGCCCGTCGTGTTCATCGCCCTCGCCGACGCGCTCGCCACCGCCCGGCACAGCCTGCGCCCGTGGCTGCGCCGCTACGCCCACCAGCTGCCGGCCGCCGTCGTCGCCGCCGCCCTCGCGCTGAGCGCCTCGCTGCCCGTCTACGGCCTCACCCAGCCCGACACCTACCGCGTGCCGCAGAGCGTCAAGGACGCCGACCGCCTCCTCGCCCGCATCCCCGACAACGCCACCGTCGAGGCCGACGTCGCCCCCATAAGCCGGCTCGTCAACCGCTGCCGCGTCTTCTGGACGGGCGACACCCGCGGCATCGACCCCGACTACGTCGCACTGCGCGTCGCCGACGGCAGGAGCACCCAGGACCACATCGCCGACGCCCACCGGATGCACCCCGGCGCGCGCTACGCCCTCCTGGGCACCGACGGCGGCATCGTCGTACTGAAGCGCACGGCCTAGCCGCCGGCTCCTGCCCCGGCCCGGGCCGGGGCAGGAGGGCTCAGCCCAGGATCGTGGTCAGGAACTCGCCCGTCCACGCCAGCAGCTCGCGGCCGACCAGCGGTTTGCCGCCGATGGGGCGGGTCGCCGGGCGCGGCACCAGGATCTGCTGGGTGGCCGGCTTCATGACCGTACGCGGATAGAGCCGCTTCAGGCGCAGCTCCTGCGACTCGCGCAGCTCCACCGGCCCGAAGCGCACGTTGGCGCCCTGCAGCGTGATGTCGGCGACCCCGCAGGAGCGGGCGAGCATCCGCAGGCCCGCGACCAGCAGCAGGTTCTCCACCGGCTCCGGCAGCTTGCCGTAGCGGTCGGTGAGCTCCTCGCGGACGGCCTTGATGTCCTCCTCGCTGGTGGCCGAGGCGATCGCGCGGTAGGCCTGCAGGCGCAGCCGCTCGCCCGGCGCGTAGTCGTGCGGGACGTGCGCGTCGACCGGCAGCTCGATCTTGACCTCGAGCGGCGGCTCCTCCTCCGCGCCGCCCTCCAGCGAGGCGCGGTAGTCGGCCACCGCCTCGCCGACCATGCGGATGTAGAGGTCGAAGCCGACGCCCGCGATGTGCCCGGACTGCTCGCCGCCCAGCAGATTGCCCGCGCCGCGGATCTCCAGGTCCTTCATCGCCACGTACATGCCCGCGCCCATCTCCGTGTGCTGGGCGATCGTCGCGAGCCGCTCGTGGGCGGTCTCGGTCAGCGGCTTCTCCGGCGGGTAGAGGAAGTAGGCGTAACCGCGCTCGCGGCTGCGGCCGACGCGGCCGCGCAGCTGGTGCAGCTGGGACAGACCGAAGTTGTCGCCGCGCTCGACGATGAGGGTGTTGGCGTTGGAGATGTCGATGCCGGACTCGACGATCGTCGTCGAGACCAGCACGTCGAACTTCTTCTCCCAGAAGTCGACCACGACCTGCTCCAGGGCCGACTCGCCCATCTGCCCGTGCGCCGTGGCGATCCGCGCCTCGGGCACGATCTCGCGCAGCTTCGCCGCCGCCCGGTCGATGGACTCCACCCGGTTGTGGATGTAGAAGACCTGCCCCTCGCGCAGCAGCTCGCGGCGGATCGCGGCGCCGATCTGCTTCTGGTCGTACGGGCCGACGAAGGTCAGCACCGGGTGCCGCTCCTCCGGCGGGGTGGTGATCGTCGACATCTCGCGGATGCCGGTGACCGCCATCTCCAGGGTGCGCGGAATGGGCGTCGCCGACATCGTCAGCACGTCCACGTTGGCGCGCAGCTTCTTCAGCTGCTCCTTGTGCTCGACGCCGAAGCGCTGCTCCTCGTCGACGATGACCAGGCCGAGGTCCTTGAACTTCGTCTCGGACGAGAAGAGGCGGTGGGTGCCGATGACGATGTCGACCGAGCCCTCGCGCAGCCCCTCGAGCACGGCCTTCGCCTCGGCGTCCGTCTGGAAGCGGGACAGCGCCTTGGTGACCACCGGGAACTGGGAGTACCGCTCGGAGAACGTCCCGAAGTGCTGCTGCACCAGCAGCGTGGTGGGCACCAGCACCGCCACCTGCTTGCCGTCCTGCACCGCCTTGAAGGCCGCGCGGACCGCGATCTCCGTCTTGCCGTAGCCGACGTCGCCGCACACCAGGCGGTCCATGGGGACGGACTTCTCCATGTCCTCCTTGACCTCGGCGATGGTGGTGAGCTGGTCGGGCGTCTCCGCGTAGGGGAAGGCGTCCTCCAGCTCCCGCTGCCAGGGGGTGTCCGGGCCGAAGGTGTGACCGGGGGCGGCCATGCGGGCGGAGTACAGCTTGATCAGGTCGGCGGCGATCTCCTTGACGGCCTTCTTGGCGCGCGCCTTGGTCTTCGTCCAGTCCGCGCCGCCGAGCCGGTGCAGGGTGGGCGCCTCCCCGCCGACGTACTTGGTGACCTGCTCCAGCTGGTCGGTGGGGATGTAGAGGCGGTCGCCGGGCTGGCCGCGCTTGGCGGGCGCGTACTCGACGAGGAGGTACTCGCGGGTGGCGCCCTGGACCGTGCGCTGGATCATCTCGAGGTAGCGGCCGACGCCGTGCTGCTCGTGGACGATGTAGTCGCCGGCCTGCAGGGTCAGCGGGTCGATGGTCTTGCGGCGGCGCACCGGCATCCGGCCCAGGTCCTTGCTGGCGGACTTCTGGCCGGTCAGGTCGGCCTCCGTCAGCACGGCGACCTTCAGGCCCGGGTCGACGAAGCCGGTGTCGATCCCGGCGCACGAGACGTGCACGACGGACGGCGACAGCTCGGCCAGGTCCGCGTCCAGGCGGGCCGGGATGCCCTCGCCGCCCAGCACCTCGACCGTACGGGCGGCCGGGCCGTGGCCCTCGGTGAGGAAGACCGTGCGCCAGCCGTCGGCGACCCAGCCCTTGGTGTCGGCCAGCGCGCGGGCGGTGTCGCCGCGGTAGGTCTCGGGGGCGTGCATGCCGAGCTTGAGGGTGTCGCCGTCGAGGTCCTCGTCGGCCGCGAAGGGACTGATGGACCACCACATCATGCCCAGCTCGCGGGCGCGGTCGCGGACGTCGGCGATGCCCCACAGCGAGGCCGCGTCCACGTCGATGGGCGCCTCGCCGCCGCCGGCCGTGGCCGCCCAGGACGCCTGCAGGAACTCCTGCGAGGTCGCCACCAGGTCGGCGGCCCGGGTGCGGACCCGCTCCGGGTCGCAGACCACGGCCATCGCCCCGGCCGGCAGCACGTCCAGCAGCAGCTCCATGTCGTCCACCAGGACCGGGGCGAGGGACTCCATGCCCTCCACCGCGATCCCCTCGGCGATCTTGCCCAGCAGCTCCCCGAGCTCGGGGTGCTCCTCCGCCAGCGCCGCGGCCCTCTCCCGCACGGCGTCGGTCAGCAGCAGCTCACGGCACGGCGGCGCCCACAGGCCGTGCTCGGCGATCTCCAGCGACCGCTGGTCCGCCACCTTGAAGTAGCGGATCTCCTCGACGTCGTCGCCCCAGAACTCGACCCGCAGCGGGTGCTCCTCGGTCGGCGGGAACACGTCGAGGATGCCGCCGCGCACCGCGAACTCGCCGCGCTTCTCGACCAGTTCGACCCGGGCGTACGCGGCCGCGGCCAGCGCCTCGGTGACCTCCCCGAGGTCCGCGCTCCGCCCGCTGCGCAGGCTGACGGGCTCGAGATCGCCCAGGCCCTTGACCTGGGGCTGCAGCACGGACCGTACGGGCGCCACGACCACGCTCACCGGGCCCGCGGCCGGGTCGTCCTTGCTGGGGTGCGCCAGCCGGCGCAGCACGGCCAGGCGGCGGCCCACGGTGTCCGAACGCGGCGAGAGCCGCTCGTGCGGCAGCGTCTCCCACGACGGGTACTCCACGACGCCGTCGGCGGGCAGCAGCGAGCGCAGGGCGGCGGCCAGGTCCTCCGCCTCCCGGCCGGTGGCGGTCACGGCGAGCACGGGCCGCTTCGCGTCGCGCGCGAGCGCCGCCACGGCGAAGGGCCGCGCGGCGGCCGGCCCCACGAGGTCGATGTGCGGCCGATTGCCGTCGCCCGCGGCCTTCACCGCTTCGGCGAGCGCCGGATCATTGACGACGGCGTCGAGCAGACCGTGCAGGCTCATGAAGGCTTTCCCGTCCCGGGGGTGGACAACGCGAACGGCCCGACACGTGCCGTACGGGCCCGGGCCGGGGGACTCCAGACTACGACGGCACACCGACAGCCGCCGGGCCGTGGCGGGGCGTCCGCCCCGCGCCCCGTATTCATGCCGAACGGCCCGGACGCGCACCCCCGTGGTGCGTCCGGGCCGTTCGAACCCTCGGGCAGCAGCCTGCTAGTCGGTCGCGATCGCCTTCAGGACGTTCATCCGCCCCGCCCGGAACGCCGGGATCAGCGCGGCGAGCAGGCCCACCACCGCCGAGCCGACGAAGACCGCGGTGATCGTCGGCCAGGGGATGTCCAGCGTGCCCAGGCCCTGGAGGGCCAGCAGCCGCTGGGACGTGATGCCCCAGGCCATGCCCAGGCCCAGGCCCAGCAGGGCGCCGAAGAGGGCGATGACCACCGACTCCAGGCGGATCATGCGGCGCATCTGGCGGCGGGAGAGGCCGATGGCGCGCAGCAGGCCGATCTCGCGGGTGCGCTCGACGACGGACAGGGCGAGCGTGTTCACGACGCCGAGGACCGCGACGATGATCGCCAGGGCCAGCAGGCCGTAGATCATGTTGAGCAGCTGGCCGACCTGGTCCTGGATGAGCTTCTTGTAGTCGGCCTGGTCACGGACCTTGACCTGCGGGTAGTCGGCGACCGTGGCCTTGAGGGACGCGGCGGCCTCCTTCTCCTGACCGTCGGCGGCCTTGGCGAGGACCATGAAGTCCAGCGGCATCTTGTCGGCGGGCAGGTAGCTGCGCGCGGTGGCGATGTCGGTGTACATCGCGCCCTTGTCGATGCTGGTGTCGTCCGAGGTGACGGCCCTGACCGTCAGCCGGGCGGTCCGGCCGTCGACCATGGCGACCTTCAGCCGGTCGCCGAGCTTGATGCCGTGGTCCTTGGCGAAGCCCTCCGGCACGGACATGGCGTCCTTGGCGTAGGCGTCCTTGAGGTCGCCCTTGACCGTCTCGGCGCGCACGTCGTCGGCGTAGGTGGGGGTCACCGCGGAGAGCCGCTGGGTGGCGCTCTTGCCGTCCGGGGTGGTGATCTTCGCGTTGACGATCGTGTATTCCGTGACGTGCTCGACGTGGCCGGCGGACTTGATCGCCTTGACGACGGCCGGGTTCAGCGGCTGCTGGTTCTCGGTCTGGACGATGAAGTCCGCGCCCACCGACTTGTCGAGCTGCTCGGTGGCCGAGGCGACCATGGAGGAGCCGACCACCGACAGGGCGGCGACCAGCGCGAGGCCGATCATCAGCGCCGAGGCCGTGGCGCCCGTGCGCCGCGGGTTGCGCAGCGCGTTGCGCTCGGCGAGCCGGCCGACGGGCCCGAAGACCCGCAGCACGACGGCGCTGATCACGCGGACGACGAACCCGGCGAGCAGGGGGCCGACGACCACGAAGCCGACGAGGGTGAGGAAGACGCCGAGGCCGAGCATCCCCGAGCCCGCCGCGGCGTCGTCGGCCTTGGCGGCGGCGACCAGCGCCAGCCCGCCCGCGGCGGTCAGCACCAGGCCGATGGCGGCCCGCACCTTGCCGGCCTTGCCGTCGGCCGGGGTGCCGGCGTCGCGCAGGGCGGCCATCGGGGAGATCTTGGTGGCCTTGAAGGCCGGCAGGCAGGCGGCGAGGACGGTGACGAACACGCCGATGGTCAGGCCCACGACCGGCGTCGCGGCCTTGATCGTGAGCTCGTTCATGTCGAGCTTCATGCCCATGGAGCCCATGAGCTTCATCAGCCCCACCGCGAGGGCGACGCCGCCGCCGATGCCCAGCACCGAGCCGACGACACCGAGCAGCACGGCCTCCACCAGCACCGAGCGCAGGATCTGCCGGCGGCTGGAGCCGATGGCCCGCATGAGGCCGATCTCGCGGGTGCGCTGGGCGACCAGCATGGAGAAGGTGTTGACGATGAGGAAGATGCCCACGAGGACGGCGATGCCGGCGAAGCCGAGCAGCGCGTACTTCATGACGTCCAGGAAGGAGCCGACGTCCTTCTTGTTCTCCTCCTTGCTCTCGGCGGCGGTCCGCAGGGCGTAGTCGCCGGCGGAGGAGCCGAGGGCGGCGGAGACCCGCTCCTTGAGCTGCTCGTCGCTGACGCCGGAGGCGGCGGTCAGTCCGTAGCCGCTGAACTCGTCGGTGCTGCCGAGGAGCTTCGCCTGGGCGGTCGGGGTGTCGAAGTAGAAGAGGGCAGCGCCGGGGTTCGTGGTCCTGAACGTGGCGATGCCGACGACCTTGACGGTGAAGTCGCCCGGGGCGGCGATCACCCGGAGGGTGTCGCCCGTCTTCACGCCGTGCTTGTCGGCGGTGTCGGAGTCGATGACGGTCTCGGCGGGACCGTGCGGCTCGTGGCCGCTGGTGATCTCGACCGACTTCTTCTGGCTCTCGTCCCAGTTGGTGCCCACGGTGGGGGCGCCGGAGGTGGGGCTGAGGCTCTTCTTCTTACGGTCGACGACGGTCAGTTGCTGGCTGTCGGCCGACGGCTCGACCTTGGTGACGCCGTCGACCTTGGCGAGCTTCGCCCGCAGCGAGGCGGGGACCGTCGCCGGCTTGCCGGTCTGCTGCGCGTCGTCGTTCTTCTTCGGGCCGACGGAGACGTCGGCCGCGGTGTTGGCGAAGAGCTTGTCGAACGTGGCGTTCATGGTGTCGGTGAACACCAGCGTGCCGCAGACGAACGCCACCGAGAGCAGGACCGCGACGGCGGACAGCGCCATGCGGCCCTTGTGCGCGAGGAAGTTGCGCAGCGAGGTCTTGAGGACGGTCACGACACCCGGCCCCGCGCGTCGAAGTGCTTCATCCGCTCGAAGACCGCCTCGGCGGTGGGCGCGTGCATCTCGTCGACGATCCGGCCGTCGGCGAGGTAGAGGACGCGGTCGGCGTAGGAGGCGGCGACCGCGTCATGCGTCACCATGACGATGGTCTGCCCCAGTTCGTCCACCGAGCGCCGCAGGAAGCCGAGCACCTCGGCGCCGGCGCGCGAGTCGAGGTTTCCGGTCGGCTCGTCACCGAAGATGATCTCGGGGCGGGCGGCGAGGGCGCGGGCGACGGCCACGCGCTGCTGCTGGCCGCCGGAGAGCTGGTTGGGACGGTGCTTCAGGCGCCCGGCCAGGCCGACGGTCTCCACGACCTGGTCCAGCCACTGCCGGTCCGGCTTGCGGCCGGCGATGTCCATGGGGAGCGTGATGTTCTCCAGGGCGTTGAGCGTCGGCAGCAGGTTGAACGCCTGGAAGATGAAGCCGATGCGGTCCCGGCGCAGCCGGGTCAGGTGCTTGTCCTTGAGCCCGGTGATCTCGGTCTCGTCGATGAATATCTGCCCCGAGGTGACGCTGTCGAGGCCGGCCAGGCAGTGCATCAGCGTCGACTTGCCGGAGCCGGAGGGGCCCATGATGGCCGTGAACTGCCCGCGGGCGATGTCCACGTCCACGTGGTCGAGCGCGACGACGCGGGTCTCCCCGGACCCGTACGCCTTCAGGACCTGACGGGCCCTCGCCGCGACGGCCGCATGCCCTCCACTGCCCCCGGTCCTGGGAATCGATACAGCCGTTGTCACGGTGGTTTTCTCCTAGTTGGTTCTGCGAAGTCCGCTGTGCGGCGGGGTGACGGGCTCCAGCCTGCGGCAGGCCCGGTGGCGGACGCGATGGTGCTCGTCCGTGTTCCGGGGGTGGGGACAGCCCCACCCCCGCACCCCGGCCGTCCCCATGAATCTAGGTGGCGAAATCGCGCCCCTCGTCCTGCTGCAGTACGAACCGCAAGGAGGAGAACGTACGGAGCCTCCCCTAGGGGAAGCCGTCCCTCAGGGCGATGACTTCTCAGGGTCGGGTACGTACATCGGCGGAGAAACCGACACCTGAGGGGTAACGAACGGCGAAGAAACCGTGAAGCCGGTCCCCGGACAAGACAATTGGGGTTGGAGAGAATTAGTGTTCGGGTCTATGGCCGTGGGGGGCTGACGTGCGACCCCCTGCTGGGAACGGCCGCCGGTCTCCCAAGGAAGCAGCCTCCGTGAAGATACTTGGTACTCGCGCTGCCAGCGTCTCCCGCCAGGGACTGTGCACAGCTCTGCTCGTCGCCAGCCTGACCACGGCCGCCGTCGGGGCCACTCCGCACAACGCCGCCGACGGCGACCCCTCCCCCGGCACCGACAACCCGCAGAGCCGCCCGCACGGCACCCCCAACCTCACCCTCCCCGACCTCCGTCCCAAGCCCGGCGCCTCGGGCAAGCCCGGCGAGCACGCGCTGCCGCCCGGCGGCGAGGACTCCGGCATCCCCGCGACCGCGCTGGCCGCCTACAAGAACGCCGAGGCCATCGCCAAGGAGAAGTACCCGAGCTGCCACATTCCGTGGCAGCTCGTCGCGGGCATCGGCAAGGTGGAGTCCCACCACGCGGCCATGGGCGGCCGGCTGAACCCGGACGGCACGACGGAGAGACAGATCCTGGGCCCGCAGCTGACGGGCGGCGAGTTCGCGAAGATCACCGACACCGACGGCGGCCGCTGGGACGGCGACAAGCTCTACGACCGGGCCGTCGGCCCCACCCAGTTCATCCCCTCCACGTGGGTGCTCTTCGGCGCCGACGGCAACGGCGACGGCGTCCAGGACCCCAACAACATCTTCGACGCCGCCGCCGCCACGGCCCGCTACCTCTGCTCCGGCAACAAGGACCTGACCCGCGCCGCCGACCTCGACAAGGCGGTGCTGAGCTACAACAACTCCCGCGAGTACGTCAACGCCGTGCTCGCCTGGATGCGCACGTACCAGAAGGGCGAGGTCGGCCCGGTGCCGGACGGCCCCGGCCTGCCGCCCTCCCCGTCGGGCAACACCCCCGCGGGCACCCAGCCCACCCCCTCCGGCACCCCCGGCGGCGGATCCACCACGCCCCACAAGCCGGGCGGTACCGGCACGGGCACGGGCACCGGCAACAACGGCGGCAACACCGGGCACGGCGGCAGCACCAACAAGCCCGCCCCCCACAAGCCCGGCGGCGGCGAGAAGCCCGGCGGCGGCGGCACCGACAAGCCCACCCCGCCCGCACCCGCCCCCGTCACCCGCCTCGACCGGGCGAGCGAGCGCAAGCTGGAGGCCACGGCCGGCGAGGACTTCACCGCGCAGCCGCGCGTACGGGCCCTGACCGGCGCCGGCAAGCCCGCCCCGGACGGCACCCGCGTCCGCTTCGAGATCGTCGGCGACACCGACGCCCGCTTCCCCGGCGGCACCACCCAGGCCGTCCGCACCACCAAGGACGGCGGCATGGCCACCGCGCCGACCCTCCACGCCGGCGACTGGCCCGGCCAGTTCACCGTCCGCGCCACCGTCGAGGGCCGCGACATCGCCCCCGTCGACTTCGCCGCGACCGTCAAGAACGCCCCCGCCCCGCGCGCCGACGAACTCGTGCGCGTCGGAGACGGAGACCTCAAGGCCGCACCGAAGGCCACGTTCACACAGAAGATCCAGATCAAGGCGCTCGGCAAGGGCAAGCCGGTGGACGGCACCGCGATCACGGCCACCGTGCTCGACGCCGACGGCAAGCCCCTGGCGAAGACCGGCCCGTACTTCAAGGACAAGGACGGCAAGCCCACCCGCTCGCTCGCCCTGCCCAAGACGGACAAGGACGGTCTGGTCACGCTGCCCGAGCTGTTCACCGACGAGCAGACCGGCAACTACACCCTGCGCCTGGCCACCGCCGACGGAACGGTCGTCGTCCTGAAGCTGACCGTCGCGGCCCCCGCGGCGGACAAGCCCGGCCCGTCCCAGCCGTCCGCAACGCCCAGCCCGGCACAGACCCCGGCCAAGCCCGCCCAGTAAGGCCACACACGTCCCGCCCGCCCCCGGCGGGCGGGACGACGTGTCCCCCAGCAGCTCCGGATCAGTCCGCGGCGCCCGCGTCCTCGGCCACCGGCTTGCCCGTCAGCGCCGCCAGGCTGTGCCGCACATGCGCCATGTGGGACTTCAGCTCCTCGCGCCGCTCCTCGTGCTCGCGCAGCACCCGCTCGGTGTCCCGCGCGATCCGCTCCTCCCGCACCCGGGCCTGCGCGATCACCGCGGCCGCCTGCGCCTCCGCGTCCTCCTGCCCGTGCCGGGCCGCCTCCTCGGTGTCCGCGTACCGGCGGCGCGCGTCACCCAGCGCGGTGCGCGCGTACTCCTCGAGCGCCGCCACCCGCGCGTCCATCGCCGCCTCGCGCTCGGCGATCTCACGGCCCGCCGCGTCCCAGCGCTCGGTGTGCTCCTTCTCCTGCTCGGCCAGGATGTGCGTCGTGCGCTGCCGCATCTCCGTCAGCGCCGCCAGCGACTCCTCACGGCGCTTCTTGACCTCCTGGGTCACGGTCGTGCGCACGTCGTCGGCGACGGTCTCCGCGGCGAGCAGCGCCTGGCGCGCCCACTCCTCCGCCTCCGCCCGCACCGCCACGGCGTACTCGTGCGCCGCGTCGCGCAGCCCCCGCGCGTGCGTCTGGGCGGCCTCCTGCACCTCCGCCGCCCCGGCCTCCGAGCGCTCCCGCAGCCCCGCGGCCTCCAGCTCGGCCGTCGTCACCAGACCCTGGGCACGCGGGCCGAGCGACTCGTACGTCTGCGGAGGCATCTTCGCGACGACCTGCTCCAGGCGCCGCACCTCGTCCTCCATCTCGCGTGCGAGGACGGTCAGCCGCGCCGCCCGCTCCCAGGCGGAGTCGCGCTGGCGGGCGAACTCCGCCAGCGCGCGGTCGACCTGCTCAGGCCGGTAACCGCGGCCTCGTACGACAGCGAAACCGTCAGGAGACAGCGATGAACTCATCCTTGTAGCCCCTTATATCCGGAAATCCGGTATGCGACAGGTCCGGCGTACATCATTCCCGTACGAGCGAAGTGCCCTTGCCGCGACACTCCGCGGCGCGGGGTGCCCGCCCCCCGTCCCGGGTCGGGCACCCCGCGCCGTCCGCGCACGTCTCGGCCGGTCGCTAGAAGAGACCGTCCCACATCTGCTCCAGCAGCACCGCCCACCAGTTCTCGGGCGACGACAGCGCGGCCGGGTCCAGCGCGGCCAGCTGGTCCTGAAAGTCCACGGTCCAGCGCCCGGCCTGCTCCGGCGTCAGCCCGTAGCGCCACCGCCACATCTTGCCGAGCAGCGCCAAAGAGCGCACGAACTGAGGAAGGCTCGTGTTGACGAACTGCGGCGGCACCGGGTGACCGTCGGGCCCCGCCTCCATCGGCACGGCCACGATGTGGGCCGTGCCGTACTGGACGCACAGCTGACGGCCGTAGTCGCTGCCCATCACGAGGTACGAACCGGCGTCCGCCGCCGCCCGCACCCCGCGCTCCGCCGCCAGCTCCGCCAGCGTCGGCACCGGACGGCCCGGCTGGGTCTGGCCCCAGAAGAACGGCCCGAAGTCGGCCGGCAGACCCGCCCAGACCAGCGTCTGCGCGACGATCTCCGGCACGCCCTGGCGCGAGACGGCCCGCTGGTCGAAGCGGAACACCTGCGGCCCGAAGGCCTCGGCGAGCTCCCGCCCGATCACGTCCGGCCCCACCGGCGGCGTCATCTGGATCTGCTGCGGATGCGGCAGCGGCACCCGGTTCGGCGCGGGCCGCGCGGGCCCGTCCGCCACCTGGTGCAGCTCGCCCTGGTGCTCCACGAGATGGCGCACGCCCTGCTGCCGGGTCGCGTGGTCCCGCCCGTAGGCGGCCGTGTGACTGATCCTCACCTGCGGCCACGTCTCGCGGATCATCCGCGCGCAGTAGCCGCCGGGCAGGTCGCACGACTCCAGCTCGGTGTGCAGCTCCAGCACCTGCTGCGGCGGCACGTTCATCGCCCGCAGCTCGTGCAGGATCTGCCACTCCGGGTGCGGGGTGCCGGGCGCGCTGCGGCGGATGATCTGCTGCTCGGACCCGTCGTGGGCCCGGTAGCGCAGGACGGCCATGTAGCCGGGCCCCACGGTGGGCAGGCCCGTGGGGGCCTGGGGGTAGCCGTACGCGGGCGCCGGGGCCTGGGGGGCCTGCGGCGGCTGCGGGACCTGGGGTGCGGCCGGCACACCGGGGGCCTGCGGGGCCGCCGGGCCGCCGGGGCCGGCGAGCATCGTCGCCGCCGCGTGCACCCCGCCGGGCCCTTGCGGGGCCTGCGGGGCGCCGGGGGCGCCGGGGTGCGCGAGCATCGTCGCCGCCGCGTGCGCGGGGTGGGCCCCCTGCGGGGGCTGCGGGTGCTGCGGAGCCTGGGGTGCGGCCGGAGGCTGCCCCGGAGCCGCGGGCGCACCGGGCGGCGCGGGCGGCACGGGCCCGCCGGGGCTCGCCAGCATGGTGGCCGCGGCGTGCGCGTCACCGGTCGCGGGCGGCGCGACGGGAGCCTGCGGAGCCACGGGAGCCGCCGGGGCGGCCGTGACGGGCTGCCCCGTCTCGTCCAGCTGCGAGACCATCTGCGTCCGTACGTACCCGCCGGCCGGAGCGCCGGGCGCGGCGGCCGGAGCGACGCTCGGCGCGGCGGGCGTGGCCGGGGCGACGGGTGCGGCAGGCGTGACGGGCGTTGCGGGGGCGGGCGGCATCGCCGGAGCGTTCGGGCCGCCGACGGCCGGGGCGATCGTCGTGCGCGGCAGGGCGCTGCCCTGCGGCATCAGCGCCGTCTTCGCGTCCGGCCGGACGCTCGGCGCCGGGGCCTCGTCGACGTCGGCGCCCGACAGCGCGGGCGTCAGCACCGTGGCGGGCAGCCCGACCACGTGGTCGTCGCCGTCGTCACCGGACACATCGGCACCCGCCCACGGCTCGGCATCGCCCGGCGCCGCCGACGCGTCACCGCCCGAGGGCCACTCCACCGGAGCCTGCGAAGCCTCGGGGGCCGCCGGCCCGCCGGACGCCGCGCCGGCGACATCGGTGTCACCCGCGTCGTCCGCCGCCGCCTCGGCCGGGGCCTGCGGTTCCGCGGGCACCGCGTCCGCCGGCGAAGCGTCCACGACGGGCTCGGGAGCAGGCACGGGCTCAGGAGCAGGTACGGGCTCAGGAGCAGGCACGGGCACGGGCGCGGGAGCAGGCACCGGCACCGGCCCGGCAGCCGGGTCGTCCGCACCGGAACCCGCCGAGCCGGCCGAAGAAGAGCCGGCCGACGAAGAACCATCCGCCGAAGAACCGTCCGACGCGGACCCGGACGACGACCGCCGGTCCGGGATGCCCATCGCGTCCGCCGCCTCCTGCAACCACTCCGGCGGGCTCAGCAGGAACGACGTCGCATTGAGGTCCAGCCGCTTCGGCGGCGCCTCCGGAGCCTCGTGCACCGACTCGTCCACGGCCCCGTACTCCTCCTCGTACCGCCGGATCACCTCACCCACCGGCAGTGCGGGCCACAGCGTCGTCTCGCCGCTGTCCCGCGCGATGACCAGCCGCAGCCGGCCGCCGTCGCCCGTCGGGCCGTCCTCGCGGTCCTCGGCCCAGACCACGAAGCCCAGGTCGAACTCCCTGACGCACACCTCACGCTGGAGATAGGCCGGCACGTCTCCGTTGACCCAGCGCTCCGCGCGCTCCTGCGCCTGCGCGAATGTCACCATGGCGCCGCTCACTCCTCCACCGGGACGGCGTACGCGAAACCGCCGTCCACCATCAGGTTGGCCACCGTCTCCAGCTCCGGCGGTCCGCCCGCCAGACGCGACAGGAACGCGTCGAAGTCCTCACCACACGGCAGCAGCAGCCGCTCCACCCGCTCCTGCACGGCCCAGCCGTCACGGTCACGGGCATCGTCGTACGGGCAGAACCACACCGAGCCGATCGCCTCGCCCTTGACCTTCACCGCCAGGACGCCGCCCTGCACGAAGGCCACGCCCAGATAGTCCTTGGTGAAGTGATCGCGCAGACACTTGTTGATGTAGACGAGGTCATTGACCGCGGCCTCGTCACGCACCGTGAAGAACGGCTGGTCCAGCAGCAGCCCCAGCTCCGCGTCCAGCGCGGCGCCCACCGGCGCACAGCCGCCCGCCGCCTTCAGGAACGCGCGATAGGCACCCGGCAGGCGGTAGCCGAGATCCTCCTCGACGCCCTGCACCTGCTCCTCCGTCACCGGCAGGTCCCGGTGCGGCAGCGCGAAGTGCACCGGACGCGTCTCCTGCAGCGGACGCGTACCACGCTTGTCCTGGTCGACGGCCGCGGTCGCCAGACCGCCGTGATGCCGCAGCAGCGCCTTCACCTCGGCCGGCACCAGCTCCAGCCGGCGCGTCCCCGCGACGTGGTGCCAGGTCCAGCCGTGCGGCGTCGCCACCGGCGGCAGGCTCGCCCACAGCTCGTGGCCGGCCGCGTGCTGGGCCGCGTTGGCCGACACGTAGTCGGTCAGCCGCAGCTCGTCGACGCCGAACCCCTCCGGCGGCTCCGCGATCTCCGCGGCCGCCCGGGCGTACGGCGAGAAGTCCGGGAAACCCTGCTCGTCCACGCGCACGCCCTTGGGATAGCGGCTGCGGCGGACCGGGTCCGGGAAGTGCACGACCTGCCCGGCATAGGCCGCGTTCGGTGGCGCGGCTTGTTGCCCGAGCCGACCTGTCGTCATGGCGGAAGCCCCCTGCTGACTGTGTCTCCTACAGGACTACTGAAGACCCGGACATGCGGCGGACGCCGGGAACACTCGTGGGCGACAGCCTATGCGGTGTCGCGAGCGGGGGCCCCGGCCGCCGCCCGGCCCCACCCCCGCACAGCCCGCGCACACGCTTGCAGATGCGTACGAACCCCCACCAGCCCAAGCCCCGTGAAGCGCCGCCCCGCGACAACTCGTAACCCCACAGTGATCATTCGGCGCAGGAGCACCACGCAAAACAGACCTGGCTTTCACTCCGGCCACCCCATTTGGCAGGCTGATCCCCGCAACAGGGGGATTGCACGGGAGGGAAGAAGCGCCATGCACACCACTCAGGACCGGCACACCGAGCACACCGGCACCGGCACACCCGGCGACCCCCGGCTCACCTGGAGCTCCACCGACGAAGCCGACCGCCCGCCCGCCCTGCTCCGCCGCCGCGACGGCATCCTGCCCACCGTGGCCGCCGCCCTGTCCGTCCGCGGCGAAACCCTCACCTGCACCGCCGGCAAGTCCGGCCAGCCCCCCAGACTCCACCCCCTCGTCCAGGACTTCCTGGACACCCTCACCATCGAACGCCGCGAACGCTTCACCGGCCGCTGCCCCGAAGCCGTCCTCCTCACCCGCTACCTCAGCGCCCACGAACCCAGCCGCAGCAAACGCGCCGCCCGCAAACCCCTCACCCACGGCGACGCCCGCCGCGCCCTCAAGGGATCCAAACTGACCGCCCGCCACATCCGCGAGGACGGCGACCCCCGCCACGGCGAATACGCACCCCCCTGCCGCTCCTGCAGCGCCCTCCTCGCCCACTTCGGCGTACGCCCCGTCGACCCCGGAACCCCCACCCACGGCAGGAACTGACCACCACCGATGCGCGCATTCGACCGCACCGCCGCCACCCGATTCCCCGTCGCCGTCGACGCCGCCCTGCGCGAAGCCGGCTGGCAACCCGGCCGCTGGGACATCAAGGCAGCCGAACACTGGGCCGACGCCCTGCGCGCCCACACCTCCCCCGCCGGCCACCGCCACACCGTCTTCCCCGCCGCCGTCGAAGCCTGGGCCGAATTCGGCGGACTCCACATCACCCCGCCCGGACCCGGCCGGCACATCGCCCCCACGCCCTTCCACATCGACCCCCTGCACGGCCTCCACCTCGCCCGCACCGTCGCCGACCTCGGCCGCGCACTCGGCACCGAGATCTGCCCCCTCGGCCAGGAAATGGACGGCCAGGCCCTCCTCGCCATCGACGCCCACGGCCGCGTCTACAGCCTGGACCACACCGGAGACTGGTACCTCGGTTCCGACATCGACCACGCCATCGGCGCCCTCGTCACCGGAACCCGGCCCTCACGCCTCACCGCCCCCGGCCCCGCCTAACCCCCCACCGGCCCCCACCGGACCCTCACCGGACACCCGTGTCCGGAATCACCGCCGACACCCGGAAACCCCCCGCATCCGTCGGACCCGACACAAAGACACCACCGAGCGCCGCCACCCGCTCCCGCATCCCGACCAGCCCGTTCCCGCCACTCGGCAACCCAGGACCGGCATCCGCACCCGCATCCGACGGACCGTTCTCCACCTGCAACGCCACCTCCGCCTCCCGATGCGCCAGCCGCACCAGCGCCTTCGCACCCGGAGCATGCTTGTGGACGTTCGTCAGCGCCTCCTGCACCACCCGGTACGCCGTCTGCTCCACCTCCGGCGCATACGCACGCTCCTCCCCCATCACCGACAGCTCCACCGCCATCCCCGCATCCCGCGACTGCCCGACCAGATCCCCCAACCCATCCAGACAGGGCCCGCCGTCCCCGGCATCCACCACGCCACCGCCCCCGGCACCCGCAGCACCCGCCGCGACCCGCACCCGCGCCGACGCCGCCGTCGCCACCGCCGCCAACCGCTCCGACTCCACCGCACCCGGCGGCCGCACCCCCGCGTCCGAACCCGAACGCAACACACCCAACATCTCGCGCAACTCCGTCAGCGCCTGCCGGCCCATGTCCCCCACCAACGCCGCGTTCCGCGACGCCTTCTCCGGATCCTTCAACGCCACCGCCTGCAACGCCGCCGCATGCACCACCATCAGCGACACCCGGTGCGCCACCACGTCGTGCATCTCGCGCGCGATCCGCGTCCGCTCCTCGTTACGGGCCCACACCGCCCGCTCCTCGGCCCGATCCGCCAGCAGCGACAGCTCCCGCTCCAGCCCGTCCGCCCGCTCCCGCAGACTCTCCACCAGCCGGCGTCTGGCCCCCACGTACAACCCCAGCAACACCGGCGGCGCCGTCAACCCCAACGCCATCACCAGCGAAAACACCCACGTCAGCCAGAAACCCGGCCGGTAACCGTCCTGCGCCATGTCCTTGTGGAACCGCGCGAACGTCACGATCAACGTCCCCACCAGGGACGCCCCCGCCAGCACCGCGATGATCCGGCGCGGCACCTCCGACGCCGCCAGCGTGTACATCGACACGATCCCCAGCAGCACCCCCATCTCGGCGGGCAGGATCGCTATCGACACCAGCACCACCGCGACCGGCCACCGCCGCCGCAACAGCAACGTGGTCCCCGCCGGCAACCCCACCAGCCCCCCGAGCACCCCCGGCAACCCCGCCTCCTGGGCGAAGCTCACCCCCTCCAACGCACACTCCAGGGCCGACACCACAGCCAGCACCGCATCCAGCACCAGACTCCGCCGCCGCACCCACCACCACGGCCCCACCGGCGCGCCCCGCGCGCCCGCCTCCGCGATTGCCCCCGTTGTGGTCATACCACCCAGACTACGGGCGGGCGCCAACGGATTTCCGGTCCGTACAACAGCACGGGGCGCACTCGAACGGGAGCGAAAAGATGCCATTTCGCTCGAACTGGCGAATCGATCAGGTATCCGTCCTTCCGCCCCACGGCGCGAGCGAACCTGCGGTCATGGTCCAAGCGAAGACAGACATGCGGGCCCGCGCCCGCGAGCTGCGACTGGCCGGGAAGACCTACGACGAGATCGTGGCCGAGCTGGGAGTGTCGAAGAGCTCGGTCTCCCTGTGGGTGCGGGACCTGCCCAAGCCGCGCAAGACGGCGGAGCAGCTGCACGCGATGCGGGAGGCCCGCTGGGCGCCGCACCGCAGGGCGGTGGCGATCAAGCGCATCGAGACCAAGCTGGAGGCGGCGAACGAGATCGGCCGGCCGACGGACCGGGAACTGTTCCTGATCGGGGTCGGGCTCTACTGGTCCGAAGGCACGAAAAGCAAGCCGCACCGGTTGAGCGAGCGCGCCACGTTCATCAACAGCGATCCGGACATGATCACGCTTTACCTGGCATGGCTACGCCTTCTCGGCGTCGAGGAGGACCGCCTGCGCTTCCACGTGATGATCCACGAGTCCGCCGACGTCGCCGGCGCGGAAGCATTCTGGGCGGACGTCGTGGGCGCCGACGGCGGCGCCTTCGGCAAAACGACACTGAAGAAGCACAACCCGAAGACCATCCGGAAGAACGTCGGGGACGACGACCGCGGTTGCCTGATCGTCCGCGTGACCGGAAGCGCCGACCTGTACCGTCGCATCGAAGGCTGGTGGTACGGCATAGTGGTCTCTGCGTGTCGGTCCGATCAAGCAAATCGGACAAACTAGGCGAACTATCCCGGGTCGTCTAATGGCAGGACAAATGATTTTGGTTCATTGAATGAGGGTTCGATTCCTTCCCCGGGAGCCCTGAATGCGGGTCCTGACCTCCCAGGTCAGGACCCGCGCGCGTTTCCCCCCGCTTACGCCCCGGTATCCTGCGGGTGTCCACCCCCTCGAAGCCGAAGGGCACACCCGTGAGCGCCAACCGCCCGGCAGCCGTCGTCGTCCTCGCAGCGGGTGAGGGCACCCGCATGAAGTCGGCGACCCCCAAGGTCCTGCACGCGATCTGCGGTCGCTCCCTCGTCGGGCACGTCGTGGCCGCCGCCCGGGAGCTGGACCCCCAGCACCTCGTCGTCATCGTCGGGCACGCCCGCGAGCAGGTCTCGGCGCACCTGGCCGAGATCGACCCGGCCGTCCGCACCGCGGTGCAGTACGAGCAGAACGGCACCGGTCATGCGGTGCGCATGGGTCTGGAGGAGCTGTCGAACGGCGGCATCACGCTCGACGGCACCGTGGTCGTCGTCTGCGGTGACACTCCGCTGCTGACCGGGGAGACCCTCAAGCGTCTGTCGGACACCCACGCCGCCGACGGCAATGCCGTGACCGTGCTGACCGCCGAGGTGCCGGACTCGACCGGCTACGGGCGCATCGTGCGGGACGAGGCGACGGGCGCGGTGACCGCGATCGTCGAGCACAAGGACGCGACGGACGCGCAGCGTGCGATCCGTGAGATCAATTCCGGGGTGTTCGCGTTCGACGCCCAGCTGCTGGCGGATGCGCTGGGCAAGGTGCGTACGGACAACAGTCAGGGTGAGGAGTACCTCACCGATGTGCTGGGGATTCTGCGTGAGGCGGGTCACCGGGTGGGTGCGGCCGTCGCGGCCGATCACCGGGAGATTCTGGGGATCAACAACCAGGTCCAGCTGTCGGAGGCGCGTCGGCTGCTCAATGAGCGGCTGCTGCACGCCGCGATGATGAGCGGTGTGACGGTGGTGGATCCGGCGACGACGTGGGTGGACGTGACGGTGTCGTTCGAGCCGGACGCGCTGGTGCAGCCGGGTACGCAGCTGCTGGGTGCCACGCATGTGGCGACCGGTGCGGAGGTGGGCCCGAACACCCGGCTGACGGACACCACCGTCGGGGCGGGTGCCCGCGTGGACAACACCGTGGCGGACTCGGCCGTGGTCGGTGAGGGCGCGACCGTGGGTCCGTTCGCCTATCTGCGGCCGGGTACGCGTCTGGGTGCGAAGTCGAAGGCCGGCGCGTACGTCGAGATGAAGAATGCCGAGATCGGTGAGGGCACGAAGGTGCCGCATCTGTCGTATGTGGGTGACGCCACGATCGGCGAGTACAGCAACATCGGCGCGGCGAGCGTCTTCGTGAACTACGACGGTGTGAACAAGCACCACACGACGATCGGCTCGCACTGCCGTACTGGATCGGACAACATGTTTGTGGCTCCGGTCACGATCGGGGACGGCGCGTACACCGCTGCCGGCTCGGTCATCACCAAGGATGTGCCCCCGGGTTCGCTCGCTGTCGCCCGTGGCCAGCAGCGGAATATCGAGGGTTGGGTGGCCCGTAAGCGCCCGGGAAGTGCTGCCGCTCAGGCTGCTTCCGCAGCTCGCCGGGAGACCGACGGCGAGCAGTGACCGTGACACCGGCACGCCGTGCGGGGCGTACCGTGATAAGCGCACACAAAGCGACATCCAAGGAGAATGTGCTGTGACCGGGTTCAAGACGACCGGCGAGAAGAAGCTGATGCTCTTCTCCGGCCGCGCCCACCCCGAGCTTGCCGAGGAGGTCGCGCACCAGCTGGGCGTCTCTCTCGTCCCGACCAAGGCATTCGACTTCGCCAACGGCGAGATCTACGTTCGCTTCCAGGAGTCGGCTCGTGGCGCCGACTGCTTCCTGATGCAGAGCCACACCGCTCCGATCAATAAGTGGATCATGGAGCAGCTGATCATGATCGATGCTCTGAAGCGGGCTTCCGCCCGGAGCATCACCGTGATCCTTCCCTTCTACGGCTATGCCCGTCAGGACAAGAAGCACCGTGGTCGCGAGCCCATCTCCGCCCGCCTGATCGCGGACCTGATGAAGACGGCCGGCGCCGACCGCATCCTGACGGTCGACCTCCACACCGACCAGATCCAGGGCTTCTTCGACGGCCCGGTGGATCACCTGTTCGCGCTGCCGATCCTGGCGGACTACGTGGGTGCGAAGGTCGACCGCGACAAGCTGACCGTCGTCTCCCCCGACGCCGGCCGTGTGCGCGTGGCCGACCGCTGGTGCGACCGTCTGGGCGCGCCGCTGGCGATCGTGCACAAGCGGCGTGACAAGGACGTGGCGAACCAGGTCACGGTTCACGAGGTCGTCGGTGACGTCAAGGGCCGGGTCTGTGTCCTGGTCGACGACATGATCGACACCGGTGGCACGATCTGCGCGGCTGCGGACGCGCTGTTCGCCCATGGTGCGGCGGACGTGATCGTCACGGCGACGCACGGTGTGCTGTCGGGTCCGGCGGCGGACCGTCTGAAGAACTCGAAGGTGAGCGAGTTCGTGTTCACCAACACGCTGCCGACGCCGAACGAGCTCGAGCTCGACAAGATCACGGTGCTGTCGATCGCGCCGACGATCGCCCGCGCGGTGCGTGAGGTGTTCGAGGACGGCTCGGTGACGAGCCTCTTCGACGAGCTGGGCTGATCCTGTTCGTCCCTGCTGTAACGATCTTTCACTGATCGATTTCTGGGCGGCCTCCCCGCCGGGTAGACTCCTCGAGTTGCTCGGCGAGGGAGGCCGCGCCGCTTGTGAAGGCGGTGTGCGGCGGTCCGTTATCGACGCGCTCTTCGTAGCAGGCCTGTCGTGGGCCGGGTAACCGTCCACACCACCTGTTCACGAGGAGTGCACCATGGCTGAGGTCAAGCTCACCGCTGCCGTCCGTACCGACTTCGGTAAGGGCGCCGCCCGCCGCATCCGCCGCGAGGCCCAGGTTCCGGCCGTCGTCTACGGCCACGGCTCCGAGCCGGTTCACGTGTCCCTGCCGGGCCACGACCTGATGATGGCGCTGAAGACCCCGAACGTCCTGCTCTCCCTGGACATCGAGGGCCGCAACGAGCTGGTCATCCCCAAGCAGGTTCAGCGTGACGCGCTCAAGGGCTTCCTCGAGCACGTCGACCTGCTCGTGGTGAAGCGCGGCGAGACCGTCACCGTCGAGGTTCCGGTTCAGACCGAGGGCGACCTGGCCCCGGGTGGCAACCTGCTCGAGCACACCCTGACCGCCCTGCCGGTCGAGGCCGAGGCCACCCACATCCCCGAGGCCGTCACGGTCTCCATCGCGGGCCTGGAGGCCGGTGCCTCCGTCCTGGCCAAGGACGTCGTCCTGCCGGCCGGTGTCGCGCTGGCCGTCGACGCCGACGCCGTCGTGCTGCACGTCGTCGCCGGTTCGGTCGAGGCTCCGGCCGCGGCCGAGGGTGCCGAGGCCTGATCCTCGCCCTCTGGGGTTTTTCTGTGCGACCGCCGTCCCGCTCCACCGGAGCGGGGCGGCGGTTGGCTATGAAGGAGATATGCAGATGACGGACGACTCGAGTCCCTGGCTGATCGTGGGCCTGGGCAACCCCGGCGGGGAGTACGCCGGCAACCGCCACAACGTCGGCTTCATGGTCGCCGACCTGCTCGCGGAGCGGCTGGGGGCGAAGTTCAAGGCGCACAAGGCGCGGGCGCAGGTGGTGGAGGGCCGGCTGGGTGCGCCGGGTCCGTCGAGCCGCCGGGTGGTGGTCGCCAAGCCGATGTCGTTCATGAATCTGTCGGGTGGTCCGACGGCCGCGTTGCGGGACTTCTACAAGGTGCCGGTGGAGCGGATCGTCGCCGTGCACGATGAGCTGGACATCGATTTCGGGCAGCTGCGGCTGAAGCTGGGTGGTGGCGACAACGGCCACAACGGCCTGAAGTCGATCACGAAGGCGATGGGGCCGGACTACTGCCGGGTGCGGTTCGGCATCGGCCGTCCGCCGGGGCGGATGCAGGTGGCGGACTTCGTGCTGAAGGACTTCTCGTCGACGGAGCGCAAGGAGCTGGCGTTCGAGGTGGACCGGGCGGCGGATGCGGTGGAGACGCTGATCGTGGACGGTCTGGAGCGCGCGCAGGGTACGTACAACTCCTGACTCCGTACGTACCGGTGCCCCCCTTGCCTTGCGGCGAGGGGGGCACCGGTGTGTGCGGGTGGGGGTCAGCCGGTGTTGCGGAGGCCTGCGGCGACGCCGTTGACGGTCAGCAGGAGGGCCCGGGCGAGGAGCGGGTCGGGGCTCTCGCCCTGTTCGGCGGCGCGGCGCTGCCGGTCGAGGAGGGTGACCTGCAGGTAGGAGATGGGGTCGAGGTAGGCGTCGCGGATGTGGAAGGTCTGGCGCAGTACGGGGCTGGCGGCGAGGAGCTCGTCCTCGCCGGTGATGCGCAGGACTTCGCGGACGGTCAGTTCGTGTTCGGCCTTGATCACGTCGAAGACGTGCTTGAGCTCGTCGGGCACGAGGGTGTCGACGTAGTGCTGTGCGACGCGCAGGTCGGTCTTGGCGAGGGTCATCTCGACGTTGGACAGGAAGTTCTGGAAGAAGTGCCAGTGGTCGTGCATTTCGTCCAGGACGGTGTCCAGGCCGGCTTCGCGGGCGGCCTTGAGGCCGGAGCCGACGCCGAACCAGCCGGGGACGATCTGCCGGGACTGGGTCCAGCCGAAGACCCAGGGGATGGCGCGGAGCCCGTCGAGGCCGGCGCCGGAGTCGGGGCGGCGGGAGGGGCGGGAGCCGAGGTGGAGTTCGGCGAGCTGGTCGACGGGGGTGGAGGCGAAGAAGTAGGCGGGGAGGTCGGGGTCCTCGACCAGGCGCCGGTAGGCGTGGTGGGCGGCGT
This sequence comes from Streptomyces griseocarneus, assembly GCF_014655595.1. Classification (GTDB taxonomy): domain Bacteria; phylum Actinomycetota; class Actinomycetes; order Streptomycetales; family Streptomycetaceae; genus Streptomyces; species Streptomyces griseocarneus. The sequence goes on from NZ_BNBL01000013.1 coordinate 111,312, forward strand.
CGGAGACGGTGTCCATGGCCGCGTCCCAGCGGGCGAGGGCCTCGTCGGACTGGCGGGGGGCGGTGTGCAGGGCGGAGGCCTGCAGGGTGGCGGCGACGGTCAGCTCGAGGTTCTCGCGGGCGAGGGCCGGCAGGAGGTACTTGTCGGAGATGACCTCGCCCTGTTCGGTGACCTTGATCTCGCCCTCGAGGGTGCCCCAGGGCTGGGCGAGGATGGCGTCGTGGGTGGGGCCGCCGCCGCGGCCGACGGTGCCGCCGCGGCCGTGGAAGAGGCGCAGGCGTACGCCGTAGCGGTGGGCGACGTCGCGGAGCCGGCGCTGGGCGCGGTGGATCTCCCACTGGGAGGTGGTGATGCCGCCGAACTTGGAGGAGTCGGAGTAGCCGAGCATGACCTCCTGGACGTCGCCGCGGAGGGCGACCAGGCGCCGGTAGGAGGGGTCGGCGAGCATCTCGTCGAGGATGCGGTCGGCTTCCTTGAGCTCGTCGGTGGTCTCCAGCAGCGGCACGATGCCGATCTTCGCCCAGCCGGCGTGGAGGTCGATCAGTCCGGCTTCGCGGGCGAGGACGGCGGCGGCGAAGACGTCGTCGGCGCCCTGGCACATGGAGATGATGTAGGACTCGATGACTTCGGGGCCGAAGGTCTGCAGGGCCTGGTGCACGGTGTGGAAGACGCCGAGGGTCTTGGCGCCGGCCGCGTCGAGGGGGGCCGGGCTGGGGGCGAGGGGGCGGCGTGAGCGCAGTTCCTTGGCCAGCAGCTTGCGGCGGTAGTCGCGGGGCATGTCGGCGTAGCGCCAGGATTCCTCGCCGAGGCGGTCGAAGAGCTGGCCGAGGGCGTGGTGGTGGGCGTCGGCGTGTTCGCGGACGTCCATGGTGGCCAGGTGGAGGCCGAAGGCGGCGAGGGTGCGGATGCCGCGTTCGAGGCGTCCGTCGGCAATGAGCCGGCCGCGGTGGGCGCGCAGGGAGTCCTGGATGAGCTGGAGGTCGGCGAGGAGTTCGCCGGTGCCGAGGTAGTCGCGGCCTTCCTGGTGGGGGGTGTTGCGGGCGAGGCGTTCGCGGGTGTTGACGAGCTTCTGCCGGATGCAGGTGGCCTTGAGCCGGTAGGGCTCCTCGGCGTTCAGGCGCTTGTAGCGGGGGCTGATCTCGGGGAGGAGTTCGAGGTCGCGCTGCAGGGAGGTGAGGAGCTCTTCGGTGGCGCCGCTGTTGCGGATGGAGTTGGAGAGGGCGCCGCGCAGGTCGTCGACGAGTTCGACGGCGTCGGTGATGCCGTGCTCGTGCTGCAGTATCAGCACGTCCCAGGTGACGTCGGGGGTGACGTTGGGGTTGCCGTCGCGGTCGCCGCCGATCCAGGTGCCGAAGGTGAGGGGGCGGGTGGTGGGGGGCAGGGCGACGCCGGCGCGGTCGAGCTCGGCGGCGAGGTCCTCCAGGACGTCGCCGACGGCGTTGGCGTGGAGCTCGTCGAGGTAGTAGATCGCGTTGCGGGCCTCGTCGGTGGGCTCGGGGCGGGCCACGCGCAGCTCGTCGGTCTGCCAGAGGAGGTCGATGTTCTCGGCGAGGCGCAGGTCGGTGCGGCGCTTGTCGCCGGTGCCGGCGACGGTGGTGTCGAGGAGCTCGGCGATGCGGCGGAGCTTGTTGAGGACGCTGCGCCGGGCGGCCTCGGTGGGGTGTGCGGTGAAGACGGGGCGTACGCCGAGGTGCTCGGCGGTGGCCTGGAGGTGTTCGGGGTCGGCTTCCTTGAGCTGGTCGGCGGTGCGGGCGAGGATCGAGCCCTCGGCTTCGCGGCGGGCGCGCAGCTCGCGGCCGCGGTGCACCTGCTCGGTGACGTTGGCCAGGTGGAAGTAGGTGGAGAAGGCCCGTACGAGCTTGGCGGCGGTCTCGGGGTCGGTGGCGCTCAGGAGCTCGGCGGCGGCTTCGCCGTCGGTGCGGGTCAGGGCGCGGACGCGCTCGACGAGGTCGAGGAGCTCGTCACCCTCCTGGCGGACCAGGGTTTCGCCCAGGAGGTCCCCGAGGCGGCGGATGTCGGCGCGCAGGGCGGCGTTGGTGTTGTCGGCACTGCTCACAGGTGCGGCTCCTTGCGGTGTTTCCGAGCACGTCTGGAGGGGTGGCGGACCGCGCTGTCCGACGCCCCCAGCATAGGTCGCCGCACGACGCGCGGTTGTCCACGGCCTCTTGCCCCGGGGCCGAGCCCTGCCATACTTACGAAGCCGTAGGTTACGGAACCGTAGCCAGAGACCGTGACCAAGCCCCGACCCCCTGAGGGAACCCATGACTGCAAGCCCCGACGTGATCGAGAACGCGCCGCAGGCCCCGGAGAGTCCACTGCCGTCCGCCACGCTCGGAGGTGAGCGTCGCCGGTCGGTCGAGCAGATCACGCTGCTGGCGTTCATCGTCGTCCCGTTCGTGGCGCTGCTCGCCGCGGTCCCGCTGGCCTGGGGCTGGGGGGTGAGCTGGCTGGATCTGGGGCTGATGGTGGCGATGTACTACATCGGCTGCCACGGCATCACGATCGGCTTCCACCGTTACTTCACCCATGGCTCCTTCAAGGCGAAGCGGCCGCTGCGGATCGCGCTGGCGGTCATGGGCTCGCTGGCGGTCGAGGGGCCGGTGGTGCGCTGGGTGGCCGATCACCGCAAGCACCACAAGTTCTCGGACGCCGAGGGCGACCCGCACTCCCCCTGGCGCTACGGCGAGACCGTGCCGGCGCTGATGAAGGGGCTGTGGTGGGCGCACGTCGGCTGGATGTTCGACGAGGAGCAGACGCCGCAGCAGAAGTACGCCCCGGATCTGATCAAGGATCCGGTCGTTCGGGCGATCTCGCGGCAGTTCGTGCTGTGGACGACGCTGTCGCTGCTGATCCCGCCGCTGGTGGGCGGGCTGGCGACGTGGTCGTGGCAGGGGGCGCTGACGGCGTTCTTCTGGGGTTCGCTGGTCCGGGTGGCGCTGCTGCACCACGTGACGTGGTCGATCAATTCCATCTGCCACGCGGTGGGCAAGCGCCCGTTCAAGTCGCGGGACCGTTCGGGCAACGTCTGGTGGCTGGCCGTGCTCTCGTGCGGTGAGTCCTGGCACAACCTGCACCACGCCGACCCCACGTCGGCGCGGCACGGCGTGCTGAAGGGGCAGCTGGATTCCAGCGCCCGTATCATCCGCTGGTTCGAGAAGGCGGGCTGGGCGTACGACGTGCGCTGGCCGGACGCGGGCCGGATCGAGTCGAAGCGGAATTCCCAGGGGAAGGAAGATGCCGTTCACGCGGCATGATTGACAGCGTGGCGATCGACAGCAATACCACCAGTGACAAGGACCTGCCCGCGGCTCCGGCGCCCCGGCGTGCCCGGCCCCGCCGGGTGCGGATGACGGGCGCGGAGCGCCGGGAGCAACTGCTGGACATCGGTCGCACGCTCTTCGCCGAGCGGGGGTTCGAGGGGACGTCGGTGGAGGAGATCGCGGCGAAGGCCGGGGTCTCCAAGCCGGTGGTCTACGAGCATTTCGGCGGCAAGGAGGGGCTGTACGCAGTGGTCGTGGACCGCGAGATGCGGCAGCTGCTCGACATGGTGACGGGGGCGCTGACCGCGGGCCATCCGCGGGAGCTGCTGGAGCAGGCGGCGTTCGCTCTGCTGGACTACATCGAGAAGTCCACGGACGGCTTCCGCATCCTGGTCCGGGATTCGCCGGTGGCGCAGTCGACGGGCACGTTCGCGTCGCTGATCAGCGACATCGCCACCCAGGTCGAGGACATTCTGGGCCTGGAGTTCAAGGCGCGCGGCTTCGACCCGAAGCTGGCCCCGCTGTACGCGCAGGCGCTGGTGGGCATGGTGGCCCTGACGGGCCAGTGGTGGCTGGACGTCCGCAAGCCGCGCAAGGCGGAGGTGGCGGCGCACCTGGTGAACCTGGCCTGGCACGGCCTCGACGGCCTGGAGGCCAAGCCGCGGCTGGTGGGGCACCGCAAGAGCTGACGGGGGCGGTACGCGGGGCGGGGCGCTTGCGGGCGCCCCGCCCCGCGTCGTGACGCCTGGGATCACGGGCCTGATGGTGTGCTGAGATGCCCGCCACTCGTTCGAATGAGTGATCCGATCATTGTCTTGACATCAAGAGACTTCATGTCGACAGACCAACTACACTGATCCCATGGAGGACGAGGTCGATCGGCTGGTCGCGGCGTGGCGCCGAGAGCGCCCCGACCTCGACGTGGAACCACTCGAAGTGCTCAGCCGGGTCAGCAGGCTCGCCCGCCACCTCGACCGGGCCCGGCGGCTGGCGTTCGCCGAGCACGAGCTCGAGCCGTGGGAGTTCGACGTGCTCACCGCGCTGCGCCGGGCCGGCGACCCGTACCAGCTCTCGCCGGGACAGCTGCTGACCCAGACGCTGGTCACCTCCGGCACGATGACCAACCGCATCGACCGGCTCGCCAAGAAGGGCCTGGTCCAGCGCGAGCCGGACCCCAGCGACCGGCGCGGCGTGCTCGTCCGGCTGACCGCCGAGGGCCGGGACCGCGCCGACCAGGCGCTCGCCGGGCTGCTCGCCCAGGAGCGGGCGATCCTCGCCGAGCTGTCCTCCGCACAGCGGGCCGATCTGGCCGGTCTGCTACGCCAGTTGACCGCCCCGTTCGACAACGTCCCCGGCTAGGTCCACCGGCCCCACCCCGGCCCGCCGCGCCAGCGCGACGGCGGCCAGCGTGGAGTGCACCCCGAGCTTGCCCAGCACGTTCTGCATGTGCGTGCGCACCGTGTGCGGGGAGAGGTAGAGGCGCTCGGCGACGGCCTTGCGGCCCAGGCCCGCCACCATGCAGCGCAGCACCTCGCGCTCGCGCGGGGTGAGCGACTCCACCAGCCGTTCGCTCTCGGTGCGGTGCTTGCGCGCGGCCGTCAGCTCCCGCAGGACGCCCGTGAGCAGGGCGGGCGGCAGATGCGTCTCGTCCCGCAGCACGCCCCGTATCACCGCGAGCAGCCGCGAGAGCGAGCAGTCCTTGGCGACCCAGCCCCCGGCCCCCGCCTGCAGCGCTCCCGCCGCGCGCCGGGGGTCGTCGCGCTCGGCCAGCACGACCGTGCGCACGCCCGGGTGGCCCGAGCGCACCCTCGCCACCAGCGAGATGCCGTCCACCACACCCTCGGCCTGACCGCCCGGGCCGTCCACCGCGCCCGGCGCCCTCAGCTGCCCCGGCACCTGTGCGACGTCCGGTGCCACGGTGCCGAGGTCGGCGTCGATCAGCAGGACGTCGAAGCGCCGCCCTTCGCCCGCCGCGCGCTCCAGCGCGCGCAGGGCCGCCGGCCCGCTGCCGGCCGCCGAGACGTCCACGTCCTGCTCGGCCGCGAGGGCGGCGGCGAGCGACTCGGCGAAGATGCGGTGGTCGTCGACCACCAGTACCCGAATACGTGCCACAACCACCCCCATATCCCGGAAGACGAGGGCAGTGCGGGTACGGCGCCCGACCCGGAGCCGCCGCCAACGCGCGCACGGCCGCCGCCGTGCCCTGACAACCACCCCGCCCCGGGCGTCGTACCTGCCTGTCTCGCCCCCTGATCAGCGTCGGCCCCCACCGACGCTGTGCATCAGGGTACGGCCGGGGTCCGGCGACGGAAGGCGATTGGCAAAACTGCCTGACCCCGCTGTTTATCGTGAGCTTTATGTTCAGTATTGGGGCGGTGAACGACTCGGAACGACGGCATGCCGAACATCAGCCCACCCGCCGGGCGCCCTCCCCCGGTGCGACCGCGAAGATCCGCGGCGGCCGGTGGCCGGCGGCCGCGAAGGCGCCGGCGACGGCCCGCTGAACCTCCCCGGCGCCCGCCTCCTCGGTCAGCACCAGCGCCGAGCCCCCGAAGCCCGCCCCGGTCATCCGGGCCCCCAGGGCGCCCGCCTCCCCGGCCGCCGCGACCACCAGGTCCAGCTCCGGGCACGAGACGCCGAAGTCGTCGCGCAGCGAGGCGTGCCCGGCGGTCAGCAGCGGCCCGGCCGCCCGCGGGTCACCCGCCTCCAGCAGCGCCGCCACCGCACCGACGCGGTGGTTCTCGGTGACGACGTGCCGTACGAGCGGCCGCAGGCCCGCATCGCCGCGCAGCGCGTCGAGGGCGGCGGGCAGGTGTGCGTACGGCACGTCGCGCAGGGCGCGTACGCGTAAGCGCCGCGCGGCCGCCTCGCAGCCCGCGCGCCGCCGCGCGTATTCGCCGTCGCCGAGCGCGTGGGCGACCCGGGTGTCGGCCACCAGCAGCCGCAGGCCGTGGGCCGCCGGGTCGAAGGGGATCTGGCGCCGCGACAGGTCGCGGGTGTCGAGGTGCAGCGCGTGGCCCGCGACGCAGCACGCGGAGGCCGTCTGGTCCATGGCGCCGCAGGGGACGCCCACGAAGGCGTTCTCCGCGCGGCGCGCCAGCCGCGCGAGCCCGGGCAGGTCCGTGAACGGCCCGTACAGCCCGTCCAGCGCGAGGGCCGTGGCGACCTCCAGCGCCGCCGAGGACGACAGCCCGGCCCCGGCCGGCACCTCGCTCTCCACGTGCAGGTCCGCGCCGCCGGCCGCGTGCCCGGCCTCGCGCAGCGCCCACAGGACGCCGGCCGGGTAGGCGGCCCAGCCGCGCACCGCGCCGGGTGCGAGCCGGTCCGCGCGCAGCTCGACGACGCCGCCTCCGGCCGCCGCCGAGTGCAGCCGCAGCAGCCCGTCCCGGCGCCGGCGGGCGGCCACCCAGGTCAGGTGCGGCAGCGCGAGGGGCAGCACGAAGCCTTCGCTGATGTCCGTGTACTCGCCGATGAGGTTGACCCGGCCGGGCGCGGCCCACACGCCCTCGCAGGGGGCGCCGTGGACGGCCCGGAAGGCCTCGGCGGCCCGCCGGGCGCTCACCGGCCTCCCCGGGTCCGCCGGGCGAACTCCCAGGCGTCCGCGACGATCCCGGCCAGCTCCCGGCGCTCGGGCCGCCAGCCGAGGAGCTTGTGCGCCCGTTCGGCGGAGGCGACCAGCACGGCCGGGTCGCCGGCCCGGCGCGGGGCGGGCGTCTCGGGGACGGGGTGGCCGGTGACCGCGCGGGCGGTCTCGATCACCTCGCGGACGGAGAAGCCGCTGCCGTTGCCGAGGTTGCAGATCAGGTGCTCGCCGGGGCGGGCGGCGCCGAGGGCGAGCAGGTGGGCCTCGGCGAGGTCGGCGACGTGGATGTAGTCGCGCACGCAGGTGCCGTCCGGGGTGGGGTAGTCGTCGCCGTGGACCGAGACCGCCTCCCGCTCGCCGAGGGCGACCTGCAGGACGATCGGGATGAGGTGCGACTCGGGGTCGTGCCGCTCGCCGTGCCGGCCGTGCGCCCCCGCGACGTTGAAGTAGCGCAGCGACACGGCGGCCAGGCCGTGGGCCGCGCACTCGCCGCCGATCATGTGGTCGACCGCGAGCTTGGTGGCGCCGTAGGGGTTGGTGGGGCGGGTGGGGGCGTCCTCGGTGAGGGGGACGGTGTCCGGCTCGCCGTAGGTGGCGGCCGTGGAGGAGAAGACGAGGGTCCGCACGCCCGCCTCCCGCATGGCGTCGAGCAGCTCGAGCGTGCCGCCGACGTTGTTGCGCCAGTACTCCTCGGGCCGGGCCACCGACTCCCCCACCTGCGAGAACGCGGCGAAGTGCAGGACGGCGTCGTACGAGCCGTCCAGATGGCGCGCGGCGTCCTGGACGCGCCCCTCGATGAAGCGCGCGCCCTCGGGCACGGCGGTGCGGTGGCCCGTGGAGAGGTCGTCGAGCACGGTCACGGCGTGACCGGCCCGCAGCAGACGCGCCGCCACGACGCTGCCGACATAGCCCGCGCCACCGGTGACCAGGCAGTTCTTGCCGTTCATTCGCTCGCTACCTCTCGCAGTCGGCGCGCCGCGGCCTCGGGCGGCACATCGTTGATGAACACGTTCATGCCGGATTCCGAACCGGCGAGGAACTTCAGCTTTCCGGGAGCGCGGCGAATGGTGAAAAGCTCGAGGTGAAGGGCGAATTCACTCCTGTGGGGGTGGTGGAAGGGCGCCTGGTGCCAGGCGGCGACGTACGGCGTGGGCGGCTCGCCGGGGCCGAAGAGCCGGTCGAAGCGCCGCAGGAGTTCCAGGTGGATCCTGGGGAACTCGGTGCGTGCCGCGTCGTCGAGGGCGAGCAGGTCGGGCACCCGGCGGCGCGGGTGGAGGTGGACCTCGTAGGGCCAGCGGGCGGCGTGGGGCACGAAGGCCGTCCAGTGCTCGCCGGCGAGGACGACGCGGCGGCCGTCGGCGAGTTCGGCGGCCACGGTGTCGTCGAAGAGGTTCCGCCCGCCGGTGCGGGCGTGGTGGGCGGCGACGGAGTCGAGGACGTGTCCGGTGCGCGGGGTGACGAAGGGGTAGGCGTAGATCTGGCCGTGCGGGTGGCCGAGGGTCACGCCGATCTCGGGGCCGCGGTTCTCGAAGCAGAAGACCTGTTCGACGCCGTCCAGCGCGCCCAGTTCGGCGGTGCGGTCGGTCCAGGCCGCCAGGACGAGCGCGGCGCGGTCCTCGTCGAGGTCCGCGAAGGAGGCGTGGTGGTCGTCGGTGAAGCAGACCACCTCGCAGCGGCCCGTGCCGCCGGCCAGCGAGGGGAAACGATTCTCGAAGACGGCGACCTCGTAGTCGGCGGCCGGGATCTCGGTGGGCCGCCCGGGCCGGGAGGGGCACAGCGGGCACTGGTCGGCCGGCGGGTGGTACGTACGGGACTGGCGGTGGGAGGCGATGACGACGTCGTCGCCGAGCAGCGGGTCGCGGCGGATCTCGGTCAGGGAGCGCGGCGGCCGCAGCGGCCGGGGGTCGGCGGCGTCGCGCACGGCGTCGTCGCGGGAGTCGTAGTAGATCAGCTCGCGGCCGTCCGCGAGCCGGGTCGCCGTCTTCTTCACGCCGCCTCCTCACACACCACCACACAGAAGCGAACACAAAGAAGCACGACCGGACAGCCCGGTCAACGGTGCGCGTCGGCTACGGCGCCCCCGGGACGCCCCGCGGCGGAGCCTGCGGCGGGATCCGGCCGCCGCCGCTCGTGGCCCGGTCCAGCAGCCCCGTACGGGCGGCCAGGGCCGCCGCCTCCAGGCGGGAGCCCACCCCGAGCTTCATCAGGACGCGCTGGACGTGCGTACGGGCCGTGCTGGGCGCTATCCCCATGCCCGCGGCGATCAGGCGGGTGTCCTCGCCCTCGGCGACCCGCACCAGCACCTCGACCTCACGCGGGGTCAGCAGCTGCAGCAGCCGGGCGCCCTCGTCGTCGGGCTGGGCGGCGGGGTTGAGCAGCTCGGCGAAGGAGCCCTGCAGCAGCTGGGGGTCGACGGCGGCCTCGCCCGCCCGGGCCTTCATCATGGCGCGCTCGACGCCCTCGATGCGTTCGTTGTGCCGTACGTAGCCGGAGGCGCCGGCGGCGAAGGCGGCCGCGATGCCCAGCGGGCTCGGCACCGGCCCGAGCACGACGACCGCGACCTGCGGCCGCTCGCGCTTGATGCGCACCACCGGGTCGAAGGCGCCCGGCTCGGCCGGGGCCGCGGTGCCCAGCAGGCACACCTCGGGGGCCCGGCTGATGACCAGATCGGCCGCCCCGGCGCTGGGCGCGGCTGCGGCCAGCACGCGGTGGCCGCGCAACTTCAGTGCCGAGGCGAGGGCCTCGGCCAGCAGACGATGGTCGTCGACCACCATGAGCCGCACGCCCATGCGTTTCCCCCCTGTCGCCCGCTGCCGCCCTCTGCCCGCCCGCCCAGGTCTCCCGGCACCCTCTTGCCCCCGGAAGCTACACGCTTGTTCGACGTTCCGCGCCCCTTACCGGTGAGAAGTCCCCCGGAATGCCGAAATCCCTGCCAATCACGTGTACTTCGCGACTGAAACGGATCGTTCAGGCATGTACGCGCGATGGACAGGGATGCGGCTCGAGGCGTTCCTCAAACGATCAGTATCAGCTTCCGCCGAAGATCATGGTGAGGTACTCCTTGCCCAGGCTGTACGAGCTGGGCTTGTTGGCGTAGCTGCCGCCGAGGTAGAGCCGGCCCTGGGACCACAGGCCCTGGTGGATGCCGGGCGAGAGCCGCCCCTCGGTCTCGGCCGAGGAGTCCGGATTCCGCAGCAGCACATCGGTCTTGAACGACTTGGGGTCGATCCGGACCACGCTGCCGCCCTTGCGGTAGGTCGGCTCCTGGTAACCGATCGGGTAGCCGTCCTTGTCCACGCCGAGCGGCACCAGCGTGGAGCCGGGGGCGCCGTCGGCCTTGCCCTTGGACTGGCCGGTGGCCAGGTCGAAGCCGACGATCTCGTTGACGCGGCCGGGCTGCTGGGCGTTGCCGCTCTGGTGGTCCTCGGTGGGCAGGTAGAGCGTGTCCTTGGTGACGGCCAGCTTCTGGCAGCCCTCGACGTCGGTCGCGGGGCACTTCGGCGTGAACTTGCCGTTCTGCGTGGAGATCTTGCTGCGCAGCTTGCCTTCCTTGCCGCTGTTGTCGATCACCAGGAAGTCGGAGGCGGCGCTGCCGGTGGAGTCGCCCGCGTCGACCGCGATGATCAGCGGGTCGGTGGACGCCACGTGCACGTAGTTCAGGCCGGCCGGGACCTTGTACTCCGACTGGATCGCGCCCGACTGCGGGTTGAGGGTCTGCACCAGCATCTGGGGCTTGGAGTAGTCGCCGCAGCGGCGGACCGCGACGAGCTTGCCGCCGCCGCCGTAGCCGTCGTCACGGCAGTTGTCGCCGCTCTTGGGCTTCCACAGCTCCTTGCCGTCGGCCAGCGTCCAGGCGGCGCCGCCGCGGATGCCGCCCGCGGCCACCGTGCCGCCGCCGATGGTGACCTCGTCGAAGATGACGTCGTGGTCGCCGTCCTTGACGGTCTGCTGCCAGACCTTCTTGCCGGTGTTGATGTCGAGCACGACGACCTGGGTGCAGGGGCCGCCGTACTTGTGCTCGGAGCTGGGCTTGCCGTCCTTGACCAGCAGCGCGATCTTGCCGTCGGGCGAGGTCTGCTTGGAGCCCCAGCACAGCTCGCCGTCGAGCGGGTACTCCCACTTCTGGCCGCCGGACAGGCCATAGCCGTTGATCTTGTAGACGTCGGCCTTGGCGAAGGCCTTGTCGCTGACCCACATGCCCTTGACGGTGATCAGGTCGTCGACCTTGGGCGAATCGACGCTGAAGAGCAGCTTGCCGTCGACGGTCTTGGGCGCGGCGTTGCCGCCGCCCGCACCGCCCTGCTTGCCGGTGCCCTGGCTGTTGGAGCCGCCGTTCTTGGCCTCCTCGTCCTTGTCACCGCCCTTGGTGAGGAAGAAGAAGCCGGCGCCGGCGACCAGCACCAGCGCGACCACGGCGGCGATGATGATCATCATGCGCTGCCGGGCCTTGCCGTCGGGCGCGCCGCCCGGGGCGCCGCTGGGGAACTGGGCGGTGGGCGGGTACATCCCGAACTGCTGCTGCGCGTGCGGCGGGGCCGCGCCGAAGGCCTGGGTGGGCATGTCGGGCCGGCCCGGGACGCCGGGTCCGGGCTGCGCGGGGTATCCGTAACCGCCGGGAGGCGGCGGGGTCTGGGGTGCGCCGGGAGGCGGCGGCGGAGTCTGGGGTGCGCCCGGCGGGGGCGGCGGGGCCTGGGGGGCGCCCGGCGGCGGGGGCGGAGGGGCCTGCGGGTAGCCGTAACCGGGCTGCGTCGGAGGCTGCCCGGGCGGGGCGGGCGGAACCGACGGCGGGGCGCCGAAGCCGGGAGGCGGATCCTGTGGCGCGCCGAAGCCTCCGCCCGGCGGGACCGGCGGGCCCTGCGGTGGCTGTGGGGGCTGGGGCGGCTGTGACATCAGCTTCCTCTTTACGCGCGGGTCCAGGACATGAATCCCGCCAGTGTGCGGCAGGCGAGCGGATGTTCTTTGTACCACCCGTTGCTGACAGCCCAAGAGCCGATCTCAGACGTATCCACCACCTGAGACCGGCCCGTGACGAGACTGTTGCGCTGGACGATGCCGCGCGGCGCGCGGCACCCGTCAGGCGTCGTCGGCCAGTTCGAGCCAGCGCAGCTCGAGCTCGTCGCGCTCGCCCGCCAGTTCACGCAGCTCGGCGTCCAGCTTGGCGACCGCCTCGAAGTCCGTGGCCTGCTCGGCGATCCGGGCGTGGAGCTTCGCCTCCTGCTCGCTGATCCGGTCCAGCCGCCGCTCGATCTTCTGCAGTTCCTTCTTGGCCGCGCGGGCGTCGGCGGCCGGCTTGGCCTTCGCGGCCGCCGGAGCGGCGGCGGGGACGGCGGCGGCAGCGGCCTCCAGCACGCGCTGACGCCGCTCCAGGTACTCGTCCAGGCCGCGCGGCAGCATCCGCAGCGCCCGGTCGCCGAGCAGCGCGAACACCCGGTCCGTGGTGCGCTCGACGAAGTACCGGTCGTGGCTGATGACGATCATCGAGCCGGGCCAGCCGTCGAGGAGGTCCTCCAGCTGCGTCAGCGTCTCGATGTCGAGGTCGTTCGTCGGCTCGTCCAGGAACAGGACGTTGGGCTCGTCCATCAGCAGCCGCAGGATCTGCAGCCGGCGCCGCTCACCGCCGGACAGGTCGCCGACGGGCGTCCACTGCTTCTCCTTGGTGAAGCCGAACTTCTCGCACAGCTGCCCCGCCGTCATCTCCCGGCCCTTGCCGAGGTCCACGCGGTCGCGCACCTGCTGCACGGCCTCAAGAACCCGCTTGGCGGGGTCGAGTTCGGCGACCTCCTGCGAGAGGTAGGCCAGCTTCACGGTCTTGCCGACCACGACCTTGCCGCCCGCGGGCTGCTTCTCGCCCTCGGTGGCGGCCGCCTCGGCGAGCGTGCGCAGCAGCGAGGTCTTGCCGGCGCCGTTCACGCCGACGAGGCCGATGCGGTCGCCGGGGCCCAGCTGCCAGGTCAGGTGCTCGATGAGCGCCTTGGGGCCGGCCTGGACGGTGACGTTCTCCAGGTCGAAGACCGTCCGGCCCAGGCGCGAGCTGGCGAACTTCATCAGCTCGGCGCTGTCGCGCGGCGGCGGCACGTCGGCGATGAGCTCGTTGGCGGCCTCGATGCGGAAGCGCGGCTTGCTCGTACGGGCCGGGGCGCCGCGGCGCAGCCAGGCGAGCTCCTTGCGCATCAGGTTCTGCCGCTTGGCCTCCTCGGTGGCGGCGATCCGCTCCCGCTCGGCCCGGGCGAAGACGTAGTCGCTGTAGCCGCCCTCGTACTCGTGGACGGTGCCGCGCTGCACGTCCCACATGCGGGTGCAGACCTGGTCGAGGAACCACCGGTCGTGGGTGACGCACACCAGCGCCGAGCGGCGCTGCTGGAGGTGGCGGGCGAGCCAGGAGATGCCCTCGACGTCCAGGTGGTTGGTGGGCTCGTCGAGGACGATGAGGTCCTGGTCGGCGATCAGCAGCTGGGCCAGCGCGATGCGGCGGCGCTCGCCGCCGGAGAGCGGACCGATGACGGTGTCCAGGCCCTGCGGGAAGGACGGCAGGTCCAGCCCGCCGAACAGCCCGGTCAGGACGTCACGGATCTTGGCGTTGCCCGCCCACTCGTGGTCGGCCATGTCGCCGAGGACCTCGTGCCGCACGGTGGCGGCGGGGTCCAGGGAGTCATGCTGGGTGAGCACCCCGAGCCGCACGTGACCGGCGTGGGTGACGCGCCCCTTGTCGGCCTCCTCGAGCTTGGCGAGGATGCGGATGAGGGTGGTCTTGCCGTCGCCGTTGCGGCCGACCACACCGATCCGGTCGCCCTCGTTGACACCGAGGGAGATGCCGTCGAGAAGGGCACGGGTGCCGTACACCTTGTCGACGGCTTCCAGGTTGACCAGGTTGGCTGCCATGGGCGCTGCCGCTCCTTGATTCGTGGGACTTCTTCCAGGATCCCACGCGCCGGCGCGGCGCCCGGCCCGGGGCTTCGCCCCGGACCCCTGCCGGTGCGGGCCGGTGGTCGGTCGTGCCCACCCTCCCCCAGCTACCGCTGGGAGGTGCCCCCAGCCTTGCGGAACGATTGCCCACAACCAGTTAGGCCAGCACTGTCGCGCCCTGTACCGGGCCCCTCGTCACTCGGACCGTGCGGCAGGTTGCCGAGGTGCGGAGGGCTTCCGCGATCTTTTCGGCTTCGGACTCGTCGGCTGCCAGGAACGCCGTCGTCGGGCCCGAGCCGGAGACCATGGCGGCCAGGGCGCCGGCTTCCTCGCCCGCGGTGAGGGTGGCGGCGAGGGAGGGGCGCAGGGAGACGGCGGCCGGCTGCAGGTCGTTGCTCACGGCGTCCGCCAGGGCCTTCGCGTCGCCGGCGCGCAGGGCGGCCAGCAGGGCGGCCGACGCCTGGGGTTCGGGTACCTCGGTGGCGCCGCGCAGTCGGTCGCACTCCGCGTACACGGCGGGCGTGGAGAGCCCGCCGTCGGCGACGGCGAACACCCAGTGGAAGGTGCCGCCGGTCTCCAGCGGCGTCAGCAGCTCGCCGCGGCCGCGCCCGAGGGCGGCGCCGCCGACCAGGCTGAACGGCACGTCGCTGCCCAGTTCCGCGCAGATCTCGAGCAGTTCCTCGCGGGAGGCGCCGGTGCCCCACAGGGCGTCGCAGGCGAGCAGGGCGCCCGCGCCGTCGGCGCTGCCGCCGGCCATGCCGCCGGCCACCGGGATGTCCTTGGCGATGTGGATGTGGACGTTCGCCTCGCGGCCGTGCCGGGCGGCGAGGGCGAGGGCGGCGCGGGCGGCGAGGTTGCTCGCGTCCAGCGGCACCTGGGCGGCGTCCGGTCCCTCGCAGGTGACGCGCAGCTCGTCGGCCGGGCGCACGGTGACCTCGTCGTGGAGTCCCACCGCCAGGAAGACGTTGGCCAGGTCGTGGAAGCCGTCGGGGCGCAGGGGGCCGACGGCGAGCTGGACGTTGACCTTGGCCGGTACGCGGACCGTGACGGAGGCGGTCACTGGGTGGCGCCCTTCTTCTCGGCGATGGCGACGAATTCGTGCACGGTCAGCGCCTCGCCGCGGGCCTGCGGCGAGATGCCGGCGGCCACGAGGGCGGCCTCGGCGGCCGCGGCGGAGCCGGCCCAGCCGGCGAGGGCCGCGCGCAGCGTCTTGCGGCGCTGGGCGAAGGCGGCGTCGACGACGGCGAAGACCTCTTCGCGCGTGGCGGTGGTCTCGATCGGCTTGTCGCGGCGGATCAGGGAGACCAGGCCGGAGTCGACGTTCGGGGCGGGCCAGAAGACGTTGCGGCCGATCGCGCCGGCGCGCTTGACCTCGGCGTACCAGTTGGCCTTGACCGAGGGCACGCCGTAGACCTTGTTGCCGGGCCGGGCGGCGAGCCGGTCGGCGACCTCGGACTGGACCATGACCAGCGTGCGCTCGATGCTGGGGAAGCGCTCCAGCATGTGCAGCAGGACGGGCACGGCGACGTTGTAGGGCAGGTTGGCCACGAGCGCGGTGGGCGGCGGGCCGGGCAGCTCCTGGACGTGCATGGCGTCGCTGTGCACGAGCGCGAAGCGGTCGGCGCGGGCGGGCATGCGCGCGGCGATGGTCGAGGGCAGGGCGGCCGCGAGGACGTCGTCGATCTCGACGGCGACGACCCGGTCGGCGGCCTCCAGCAGGGCGAGGGTCAGCGACCCGAGCCCCGGCCCGACCTCCACGACGACGTCGTCGGGCCGTACCTCGGCGGTACGGACGATGCGCCGGACGGTGTTGGCGTCGATCACGAAGTTCTGGCCGCGCTGCTTGGTGGGGCGGACCCCGAGGGCTGCGGCGAGTTCGCGGATGTCGGCCGGGCCGAGGAGGGCGCCGGAATCGTCTGTGCTGGGGCTGGAGCTCACCCGTGAAGTTTACGGCCGCACACGGGCCACGGGCTCGCCCCCCGGCTGACGTACAGCTTCTTGGCCCGGAAGGTCTGCTCGCCGGCCGAGGCGTCCTGCGGGCGGCCGCTGCCGCCGAGGGAGTGCCAGGTGTGGACGTCGAACTGGTACAGCCCGCCGTAGGTGCCGGAGGGGTCGACGGCGTTGGGGCGGCCGCCGGCCTCGCACTGGGCGAGCCCGGACCAGTTCAGGCCGTCGGTGCCCTGGACGGAGACGGGGCGGGCCTTGGTGCCGACCTTGATGATCTGGGTGCGGGGCTGCCGGACGACCTCCGAGGAGATCTTCCGGGGCTTCTGCCGGACGCCGTTGACGGTGCGCAGGGCGTAGGTGACGCGCTCGACGCCCTTCTCGCCGTGCTGGGCGACGACCTCGGTGCCCTTGTAGAGCGAGGGGTCCTCGCGGCGCTCGGTGCTGTAGGCGATGGGCTCCTCGCGGACCTCCTCGCCGCCGGTGATGCGCATGACGGAGATCGTCTGGCCCTCGCGCGGGAAGCTGCCGGGGTCGACGGAGGTGGTGTCCTGGCCGTGCAGGGTGATGCCGGCCGTCTCGATGGCCTCGCGGACGGTGGCGGCGTTGGTGCGCACGGTGCGCTCGCGCCCGTCGGCGACGAAGGTGACGGTGCGCTCGGTGCGCACGTGCAGGTCCAGGCCGTGGCGTCCGATGGGGGCGGAGCGGGAGGCGGAGAGGTAGGCGCCCTCGGCGCGCACGCCGAGCTGGCGCAGGGCGCCGTCGACGGTGCGGGCGGTGGTCCACACCTCGCGGCGTTCGCCGTCGAGGGTGAGGGCGACGGGGCGGCCGTAGCGGACGATCACGCGGTCGCCGGAGGCCAGGTCGTGGTGCGGGCCGGGGGCGACGATGTCGTGCTCGCCGACCGTCATGCCCTCGTCGGCCAGCAGTTCCTCGACGTCGCCGGCGAAGGTGTGCAGGGTGCGGGGCTTGCCGTCGACGCTGAGCTGGACGGCCTTGTCGCTGGCGACGAAGGCGGAGGTGCCGCCGGCGAGGAAGGCCACCACCAGGGCCTGGGGCAGCAGCCGGCGCAGCGGCTCGGGCGCGCGCTCGCGCGGCTTGTCCCGGGTGCGTTCGCGGGCGCGGTCGCGGGTGCCGGTGCGCTTGCGGCGCTCGCCGGCGGCGGCCCGGCGGGCGGCGGCCCGGCCGCCGGTGGCGGGCACCTCGTCCTCGGGGTCGATGTCGGGCAGCGCGATGTCGACGGGGGCGTAGGGGGTGCGGGCCGGGTGCTCCTCGTAGGGGAGCACGGGCGGCGGGCCGTAGGAGGGGCCGTAGGGGTTCTCGGTGCCCGCGCGGCCGGGCGCGACGGCCTGCCGGGGCAGCCGGTGCTGTCCGAAGGGCTCGTAGGCCTCGTACGGCGCCGGGTACGCCTCGTGCGGCTCGTAGCGCGCCCCGTGCGGCTCGAAGGCCCCCTGTGGCTCGGGCGTGCCGTACGGGTCGTGCGGCGCGTACGGGTCGTACGGCTGCGTCTCCGTGGCGGCGCGGGGTGAGGCGTGGGGGCTGCCCTGTGCATGACTCACGACACTCCATGGGTCCGGCTAGGCCCGGGACTGTAGCGGAGCCGCCCTCACCCTCCAAAGTCGCATAGTCACACGGTGTCGCGAATTCAGGGGTCAGTACCCGAAGGCGCGTGCGGTATTCGCCGCGACTGCCGTGGCCAGGGCGTCTTCGTCGACGCGCTTCGTTTCGGCCATCGCCCGCAATGTGACCGGAATGAGGTAGGGCGCGTTGGGCCGTCCGCGATACGGCATCGGGGTGAGGAAGGGTGCGTCGGTCTCGACGAGCACCCTCTCGAGGGGGGCTACGGCGAGGGCCTCGCGCAGGTGCCGGGCGTTCTTGAAGGTGACGTTCCCGGCGAAGGACATGTAGTAGCCGCGCTCGGCGCAGACCTTGGCCATCTCGGCGTCGCCGGAGAAGCAGTGGAAGACCACGGTCTCGGGCGCGCCCTCCTCGGCCAGCACCCGCAGCACGTCGTCGTGGGCGTCGCGGTCGTGAATGACCAGGGCCTTGCCGTGCCGCTTGGCGATGTCGATGTGCCGGCGGAAGGAGTGCTCCTGGGCGGCCATGCCCTCGGGGCCGGTGCGGAAGTGATCGAGGCCGGTCTCGCCGACACCGCGGACCTGCGGGAGGGCGGCCAGCGCGTCGATCTCGGCGAGCGCGGCGTCCAGCGCGGCGTCGCCGCCCGGGGTGCGGGCGCCCTGGCGCGACCAGCCGTCGGGGTCGCCGAGGACGATGCGGGGGGCCTCGTTGGGGTGGAGGGCCACGGTCGCCCAGACGGCGTCGTGGGCGGCGGCCGTCTCGGCCGCCCAGCGCGATCCGGCGAGGTCGCAGCCGACCTGGATCACCGTGGTCACGCCCACGGAGGCCGCCTTGGCGAGCGCGTCCTCCACGGTGCCCGCCTGCATGTCGAGGTGGGTGTGGGAGTCGGCCACGGGCACGTTCAGCGGCTCCGGGAGCGGCGGGGGGACGTCCTTGTCGTCGTTCTTCTTCCGCTCGCCGCTGACCGGGCCGTTGTTCGATGCTGTTGCCGCCATGACCGCGATTCTAGGTACCGCGGACGGCCGGGCTCACTTGCGGTGGAAGGGCTTGAGCAGGTCCGACAGGTGCCAGTGGTGCCGGTCCCCGTGCGGTTCGTGCGATCCGCCGTTCTGCAGCGGGCCGGCGGTCGCCTGGGGGACGACCGTACGACCGGGCAGGTGCAGGGCATCGGCGATCTGGGACACCTGCCCGGATTTCATGATGCGCACCACGTGTTCGCCGCAGTTGGCGCACGTCGGGCGGGTCAGCGGGGACGGCACGCGCTCGCCGTCCGCGTAGTAGAGGACGAAGGGGTGGCCCTCCGCGTCGGTGTGGTGCTCTATCTCGTACGACTGCTCCCAGCCGTACCCACACCTCATGCAGGCGAAGGCGTACGACTCGTGCACCGTCTCGAGCGCGCCCGCACCCCGTGGGGTGAGGGTGCGCGTCACGGGGGCGGGCTGAACGCCGCTCGAGGCTCCTGCGGACTCGCTCATGGCAGCTCCTCTTGTCCGTTGGACAAGTCTCTCCGGGATCGGACGTCCCACAACCAGGGAACGCCCATCCCGTCGACGGCGCAGCAGCCCGACCCGCGAATTGGGACAAACTTGGCGACCACATGCCCTGAGGCGCCGGCTGCCATGCCTAAGCTTTGCTTTTCAGATTAGCCCTTTACTTTACGGTCGATCCTGCTGTGCGGCATTTTTTGCCGCTACGACCGCATCGAACACCTCGCGCTTGGGCAGGCCGGCTTCCGCCGCCACGGCCGCGATCGCCTCCTTGCGGCGCTCGCCCGCCTCCTCGCGCACCCGCACCCGGCGGACCAGCTCGGCGGGGTCCAGCTCGGCCGGGCCGCGCTCGGCGGCACCCTCGACGACGATCGTGATCTCGCCGCGCACGCCCTCGGCGGCCCACTCCGCCAGCTCCTTCAGCGGACCGCGCTTGACCTCCTCGTAGGTCTTGGTCAGCTCCCGGCACACCGCCGCCCGGCGCTCCGCGCCGAAGGCCTCGGCCATCGCGGCGAGGGTGTCGTCCAGCCGGTGCGGGGCCTCGAAGTAGACGAGCGTGCGCCGCTCGTCCGCCACCTCGCGGAGCCGGCCCAGCCGCTCGCCCGCCTTGCGCGGCAGGAAGCCCTCGAAGCAGAACCGGTCCACCGGCAGGCCCGAGACGGCCAGCGCCGTCAGCACCGCCGAGGGGCCGGGCACGGCCGTGACCTTCACGCCCCGCTCGACGGCGGCCGCGACCAGCCGGTAGCCGGGGTCGGAGACCGACGGCATCCCGGCGTCGGTGACCAGCAGCACCCGGGCGCCGCCGGTCAGTGCCTCGACCAGCTCGGGCGTGCGGGCGGACTCGTTGCCCTCGAAGTAGGAGACCACCCGGCCGGTGGTGTGCACCCCCAGGGCCTGGGTGAGCCGGCGCAGCCGGCGGGTGTCCTCGGCGGCGATCACCTCGGCGGCCGCGAGCTCGGCGGCCAGCCGCGGGGGCGCGTCGGCGACGTCGCCGATGGGGGTTCCTGCGAGTACGAGCGTTCCAGTCACGCCTCCATCCTCGCAGGGCCCCGGCCCGGGCACGGCGGCGCGCCGCCGCCGCGCGACCGGCCGGGCCCCGGGGACGCGCCCTAGGACCCGGCCACCAGCGTGATGTCGCGCTCGGAGGCGACGGCGATGAAGTGCGGCAGCGGGATCCCGTGCTTGTCCTTCTTGAACTGCAGCAGCATGCCGTCGGCGCGGGCCGTTCCCGCCCGGTAGGTCACGCGGTAGGGCAGGGCGTCGTTGCGCCACCGGTGCTCCTTGCCGTCGCAGGTCGCGATGGAGCCGCCGATGCCGCTGGTGATGCCGCTCTGCCGGATGTTGCTGCCGATGTAGACGGTGCCGGCGGGCTTGGCGAGGGGGGCGCAGCGGTAGGTGCCGGTGAGGGTGATGGTTCCGTCCGGGGCGATGTGGCCGGTGCGGTCGATGGCGAGGAAGTTGGGCGGGCGGACGGGTGCGGCGGCGGCCTCCGGGGCGGTCCCGGTGGCGGCGGTGGCGGTCAGGGTGGCGGCGCCTGCGGCGATGCCGATCGCCTCACGGATGCGCATGGGGTCGGTATCCCTCCATATGGACTGAAGCGCCAGGAATACCCGAGTCGGTGGCCCCGGTGTCCGTACGTCACCCGCCCGGCGGCGCGTCAGGGGGCGTGGGCGCCCGGCGCGTCAGCCGGCGTGCAGCATCAGGCCGATCCCGACGACCATCAGCCCCGCCGCCGCGATCCTGGGCCCGCCGAAGCGCTCCTTCATCAGCAGCGCGCCGATCGCCGCGCCCGCCAGGATCGACGACTCGCGCAGCGCCGCCACCGGCGCCAGCGCCGCCCGCGTCTGGGCCCACAGCACCAGGCCGTAGGCGAGGACCGACAGCAGCCCGCCCACCAGGCCCCGGACCGCGAACGGGCGGATCTCGCCGAGGAGACGGCCGCGCCGGGTGGCCACCGCCCAGGCCGGGATCACCAGCCCCTCCAGGATCATCAGCCAGGCGATGTAGCCCAGGGGCGAGCCGGAGGCCCGTACGCCCAGGCCGTCGACGACCGTGTACGCGGCGATGGCGAGCCCCGTCGCCGAGGCGGCGCCGATGGCCGCCCAGTGCGGCCGGGCCCCCGAGCCGCGGATGCCCCACAGCGCGAGGCCGACCAGGCCCGCCGAGGCCACCGCGACGCCCGCCAGCTGCCGCCCGCCGGCCGACTCGCCGGCGAAGACGGCGGCCAGGGCGGTGACGGCCAGCGGGGCGGTGCCGCGCGCGATCGGGTACATCTGGCCGAAGTCGCCCAGGGTGAACGACCGCATGAGCAGGGCCTGGTAGAGGACGTGCAGCACGGCGGACAGGAGCAGGTACGGCCAGGCGCCGTCCGCCGGCCGCGCCACGAACGGCAGCATCGCCAGGCCGCACACCGCACCGCCGCCGCCCACCAGCGTGAAGGCGAGCAGCTGGTCCTTGATGCCGTGCGCGATGGCGTTCCAGCCGGCGTGCGTGACGGCCGCGACGAGCACCGCGACGGCGACGAGCGGGGTCACGCGCTACTCCGCGCGCAGGACCGTCGCGACGATCGGGCCGGCCGAGTCGCCGCCGTGCCCGCCCCGCGGGACCACCGCGGCCGCCGCGACGTCGCCCCGGTAGGCGGTGAACCACCCGTTGGGCGCGCCCTGGCCGTCGACCTCGGCGGAGCCGGTCTTGGCGCCGATGTCCCCGCCCAGCCCGGACATGGCCTTCGCGCCCGTGCCGGAGACGGCCGTCAGCCGCATCATCGAGCGCAGGTCCCGGGCGACGGACGGCGACAGCGGCCGGGAGGCCTTGGCGACCTGCCGGTCGTCCAGCGCGGGGTCCACGAGGTAGGGCTGGCGGAACGAGCCGTTGCGCACGGTCGCGGCGACCGAGGCCATGTTCAGCGGGCTCATCTGCACCCGGCCCTGCCCGATCATCGCGGCGGCCTTGCCGGCGCCGCCGTCGGCGGGCACGCTGCCGTCGAAGGCGCCCACGCCCACCTTCCAGTCGAGTCCGAGGCCGAAGACGTCCCGGGCCTGGGCGGCGAGCGCGCCGTCGCCGACCTGGCCGGCCAGCGAGATGAAGGCGGTGTTGCAGGAGGCGGCGAAGTCCTGGGCGAAGGTGGCCCGGGAGTTCTCGCTGTCCTCGACGTTGTGGAAGGTCATGCCGTACGTGGCGTTCTTCGGACACGGCAGCGGCCTGCCCGGGGCGGCCTTGCCCTGCTCGAGCAGCAGCGCGGCGGTGACGACCTTCATCGTGGAGCCGGGCGCGGTCTGGCCGTTGAGCGCCGGGTTGAACTCCGTCTTCTGCGCGTTGGCGACCGCCAGGATCTCGCCGGTGCTCGGCTTCACGGCGACGACGGACGCGTCGGGGCGGCGGGAGACGGCCGACTCGGCGGCGCGCTGGACGGCGGCGCTGAGGGTGGTTTTCAGCCGGGCGGCCTTGCCCTGGGAGACGGTGTGCAGGGTCCGGGCGGCGGCGGCCCCGGGGGCCCCGGCCCGTACCTCGATCGCCGGCTCGCCGCCCGCCTTCTCGCCGAACCGCTTGCGCAGTTCGGGCAGGAGGTAGGTCAGCGAAGGGTACGCCTTGGCGTCCAGTTCGGCGCCGTCGCGGTCGACGACGGTGACCGGCGGCGCCTTGACGGCGCCGGTCGTCAGCGCCTGGCCCGGCGCGAGGTCGGGGTGCAGGACCGCGGGCCGCCAGCCGACGACCGCGCGGCCCCCGTTGCCCCGGACGACGGCCAGCGACGCGTCGTACGCCCAGGTCGAGCGCTGCTTGCCGTGGACGACCTCGGCGGTGACGGCGTAGGGCACCGTGGCGCCCGTGGCCGGGCCCTGCTTGAACGTCACCTTCTGCACGTGCGCGGCGTCGTGATAGCCGGTCAGCGCCGCCGTGGCCGCCTGGACGTCGCTGGTCAGGGCGGCGGCCTTGCCGGTGTCGCCGGCCGCCCACGCGGCGAGGAACGCGCGCGCGGTTCTCTCGGTCTCGGCCGCCGTGGGCGGCCCGGTCGGCGCGGGCGCGCCCGCGCGCGTGCCGCCCGAGTCGTTGCCGCCCGCGACGGCGTCCACCAGGTTGTAGGCCCCCAGTCCGGCCGCCCCCACCATCGCGACGGTGACACCGCCGATGGCGATCTTCACGCCAGTGCGCATCTCCCCAACCCCTCCCCCGGGTTTTAATCACCCGATTAAAACCCGCGTCGCACTGTACGGGACAGCAGTGACGCATGGGAGTGAATTGGCCGGAAACCGACTCTTGCGCGGAGGGTCAGATCCAGGTGTCGAACCACATCCGGTTGCGCCAGGCGTCCAGCGGAATCGCCTGGCCCGTGTAGATCGGGAAGAAGTAGATGAAGTTCCACGCGATGAGCAGGACCAGCGTGCCCGCCCCGACCGCGCCCACGACCCGGCGCCGCTCCGAGGCCCCCGCGGGCCCCAGCATCGCCCCGATCATCATGGCCACCGCCAGACACAGGAACGGCACGAAGACCACCGCGTAGAAGACGAAAATCGTCCGCTCCTGGTACAGGAACCAGGGCAGGTAGCCGGCCGCCACCGCGCACAGCACCGCGCCCGCCCGCCAGTCGCGCCGCAGCGCCCACCGGTAGAGCAGGTACAGCAGCGCGAAGCACGCCGCCCACCACAGCAGCGGGGTGCCCAGCGCGAGCACCTCGCGCGCGCACTTGTCGCCCGCGTCCAGCGGACAGCCGTCGCGGCCGGGCGCCGGGGACTCGTAGAAGTACGACACCGGCCGGGACTGCACCAGCCAGCTCCAGGGGTTGGACTGGTAGGTGTGCGGCGAGGTGAGGTTGGTGTTGAACTCCCACACCTGGTGCTCGTAATGCCACAGGCTGCGCAGCGGGTTGAGGACGCCGGCGAGGAAGCCGTCGGGGCTGTAGCCGCCCTCGGTCTCCGCCCAGTGCCGGTCGTAGCCGCTCTTCTGCCAGCCGGTGCTCTCGCCGTACGTCCCGCTGTTCGCGAACCAGCCCGTCCAGGAGGCGAGGTAGACGCCCAGCGCCACCGGCACGGTGGAGGCGAACGCCCACGGCACGTCCCGCCGCAGCGTCGAGAGCCACGGCCGCCGGGCCCCCGCCACCCGGCGCGAGCCCACGTCCCACGCCACCGTCAGCAGCCCGAACGCCGCCAGATAGACGGCACCGTTCCACTTGGTGGCGAAGGCCAGCCCCAGGCACACCCCGGCCGCCAGCCGCCACGGCCGCCACCCCAGCCCCAGCCGGTCCCCGACGTCGGCGTCCGGCAGCGCCTCCGGGCCGTCCGGCAGCGCCGCCGCCAGGCGCTCGCGCGCCTTGTCCCGGTCCACGAGCAGGCACCCGAAGGCGGCCAGCACGAAGAACACCAGCACCGAGTCCAGCAGCGCCGTGCGGCTCATCACGAAGTGCAGCCCGTCCACGGCGAGCAGCGCGCCCGCCAGGCACCCCAGGAACGTCGACCGGAACATCCGCCGCCCGATGCGGCACAGCATGAGCACCGACAGGGTGCCCAGCAGCGCCACCATGAAGCGCCAGCCGTAGGGGTTCAGCCCGTGCAGCCACTCGCCGACGGCGATGACCCACTTGCCGACGGGCGGGTGCACGACGTAGCCGATGGCGTCCGGGACGTCGGTGTGACCGGCGACGATCCGGTCGTTGATGTCCTTGTCCTTGCCCCAGTCGGCCTCGTAGCCGTTCTTCAGCAGGGCCCAGGCGTCCTTGGCGTAGTACGTCTCGTCGAATATGACGGCCTTGGGGCTGCCCAGGTGCCAGAACCGCAGCCCCCCGGCCAGCAGCGCCACCAGCAGCGGCCCGGCCCAGCCCATGGACAGCGCGAGCAGGCGCGCGGCCGCCGGGGACGCCCCCATCGCCGCCCACAGCCGCGTGCCGGGTTCGGCGTACGGCGGCACCAGCCGCTCGCGCACACCGGTCAGTGCGCTCGCGTGGCGGGGTCCGGGGTAGCCGAAGCGGCGGAGTCTGCGCTGCCAAGGGGGCGGCTGCTCGTCCGTCGGTCGGCCCTGCCGGGCATGCGTCGCGGTGTCACTGGTCACCGCGCCATCGTAGGGAACGAGCCTGTGGGAGTCCCGGGGGCGCCGCGCGGTCGGGGCGCGGCCGGGGCGCGGGCCGGCGCGAAGCGGACCGACGTGGCGTACGCCATGAATTCGCCATGAAGGGGAACCACGGACGTCCGTACGGGCGTTTTTAGGGGTCCACACCTGTGGACGCGGTCGGGGGACGCGTGCGTGACGGAAAGGGCTGCGCGTTGAACCTGATCGATCTGCTGCTGTTGCTGATCGTCGTCGGCTATGCCGTGTCCGGCTACCGGCGCGGCCTGGTGGCCAGCGCCGTGCTGCTCGCCGGGTTCCTCGGCGGCGCCGTGCTCGGCGTGTGGGCGCTGCCCTATGTGCTGCGGCCCTTCGAGGCGGGGACGGTGACCGCCGCCGTCGTCGCGGTGCTGGTCGTGCTCGTGCCGGCCGCCATGGGCCACGCCCTGGCCGCCCGCCTCGCCTGGCGGCTGCGCTCGCGGCTGACGTGGGCGCCCGTGCGGAGCGTCGACGGCATGGGCGGCGCGGTGGTCAACTCCCTGGCCGTGCTGCTGGTGGGCTGGATGGCCGCGAGCGTGCTGGTCTCGGCGAACTCGACGCTGCTGACCCGCGAGATCAAGGAGTCGACGCTGCTGGGCGCGGTCCAGCGGTCCATGCCGGAGCAGGCGCCCACCTGGTTCAGCCGGACCACGGACGCGCTGGCGGGGGCGGGCTTCCCGCAGGTCTTCAACCCCTTCGAGAGCGAGCCCGCCACGACCGTCGCGAAGCCCTCCGGCGACGCGGTCACCCCCGCCGCGACCCAGGCGGCGCGCTCGAGCGTCGTCAAGGTCGAGGGCGTCGCGGACGTCGGCGGCGGCCGGCGCGGCCAGGAGGGCAGCGGCTTCGTCTTCTCCCACGAGCACGTGATGACCAACGCGCACGTGGTCGCCGGCGTGGACGACCCGACCGTCAAGGTCGGCGGGGTCGGGCGCGCCTACCGCGCGAAGGTGGTCCTCTTCGACCCCAGGACGGACGTGGCCGTCCTCGACGTGCCGGGGCTGCCGGCGCCCGTGCTGCCCTTCGACAAGAGCGCCAGGCGGGGCGACGCGGCGGTCGTCGCGGGCTTCCCCGAGAACGGCGGCCTGGACCTGCGGGCCGCCACCGTGGCGAACGAGGTGCGCGCCAAGGGGCAGGACATCTACGGCGACGGCATCACCACCCGCGAGGTCTACTCCGTGCGCTCCACGGTCCGCCCGGGCAACTCCGGCGGCCCGCTGCTGACGACGTCCGGCAAGGTCTACGGCGTCGTCTTCGCCCGCTCCACCGCCGACGCGGAGACCGGCTACGTCCTGACCGCCGACCAGGTCGCGTCCGCCGCACGGCGTGCGGCGGACGCGACCGCTCCGGTGAGCACCGGGAGCCGGGCGGCGCTGTGACGTGACGTCACGGGTCCGCCCCTCCCGGCCGGGCGGTCAGGCGGTCAGCACTTGCCGAGGATCTGCAGCAGCTTCTCCTTCTCGGTCTGGGTGACGCTCAGTCCGTAGTAGTCCTTCACCGCCACCCACGCCTGGCTGTAGGGGCACTCGGCGCCCTTCGGCAGCCACTTCTCCGGGCTCCTGTCGCCCTTGGTGCGGTTGCTCCAGGTGGACACCACGATCAGCTGGGGCGCGGCGGTCATGTCGTTGGCGAACTCCAGGCGCTTCTCGGGCGTCCAGGTGCTCGCTCCCGACCCCCACGCGTGCCGCAGCGGCACGATGTGGTCGACGTCGACGTGCATCGGGTCGATGACCTTCCGGCCGTCGTACTCGCTGCGCCACTCGCCGCCGACGACCCGGCACGGGCCGTCGAGCGTGGCGGGCACGAGGGACTGGTGCTTGAGGGCGAGGTCACGGGTGGTGCACCGGTTGGGGCCGTGCAGGGCCCAGCAGGCGCCGCCGCCGAAGTGCTTGCGGTCGTAGCCCTTGCTGTTGAAGGGCTTGACGTCCAGGTCCTCCAGCAGGCGCACGGCCTCGTCGCGGTCCGGGACGTTCTTGGGCCACTTCGCCGGGAAGCTGCGGTAGCTGCCGTGCGCGGCCGCAGCGGCCTGGGCGGGCTTGTCCGGCGTGGCCTTGGCGGGCTTGTCGGCCTCGGTCTTGGCGGGCTTGTCCGGCGCGGCCTGAGCCGGCTTGTCAGCCTCGGTCTTGGCGGGCTTGTCCGGCGCGGCCTTGGCAGGCTTGTCCGGCGCGGCCTGAGCCGGCTTGTCCGGTGCCGCCTGGGCGGGCTTGTCGGCCTCGGCCTGGGCGGGCATGTCGGCCTCGGCCTTGGCGGGCATGTCGGCCTCGGGCTTGGCGGCCATGTCCGACGTGGTCGGCCTGGCGTGCTGCGCGTTCTCGTCGGGCGTGGTCTTGGGAGCCGTGTGCTCCTTCGGCGCGACCTTGGGGGGCGTCGTGTAGAGGTCCCCCTCCCACGCCGACGGGCCCTCGCAGTCGACCTCCTCGTAGTCCGCCGGCCGTGCGGCGCCCATCGGCTGCGCGGAGAGTCCGTGGCGCGCGAACTCCGGGCCCGGCGGGGGGATGGCGTGGGCGTCGGCGCCCGGGAGCGCCGCCAGCAGCAGGGCGGCGGCGGCGGTGAGGGACGCGAGGGCCGGACGCCGGTACCGGCGTGCGGATATGTCCTGGGAACGCATGCAATCTCCTTCACTGACGGAAAGCCAATGCAGCTGCTTGAGGAGTGCACCGAAAAAAGCCACATAAGCCGCTGTACTGACGAATTCACCCACCCGGCCCCGCGTCATCCCTCCCCACCCCTCCCCGGTCTCTCGCCCCCGCCCTCACACGCCCGTCCGCTCCCGCGCGTGCTCGTCCTCCTCCAGCAGCCGCTCCGCCAGGTTGTCCAGGGCGCGGTCCATGCGCGCCCGGTCCTCCGGGTCGGTGATGTCCCAGTCGTCGAGGTGCTCCGCGAGCCACGAGCGCCAGGCCGCGCCCAGCCGGTCGATCTCCGCCTCGCCGGCGGGCGTCAGGAGCAGCAGGTCGCCGTCCACGCGCGCGTACCCGGCGGCGGCCGTCCGGGCGAAGGCCGGCTCCAGCACCTCCGGCGGCATCCGGTGGGCCGCGGCCACGGACATCAGGCTCGCCTCGCCGCGCACGCGCAGCCGCCAGTGGATCTGGCCGAGGGTCCACGCCTCGACCGGGCCGAGCCGGCTGCCGGAGGCCTCCAGCACCTGCCGGCTGACCGGCCCGTCCTTGGCCGCGCGCATCACGCCCGCCACCGCCCGCTCCAGCTGCCGGTCGGACTCGGCCGAGTCCGGCGCGGCGAACGCCTCCCCCATGTCCGAGGCGCCCGCCCGCGCGCTGTCGCGCAGCGGCACCTCCTTGAGGAACCACGCCACCACGAAGCCGAGCAGCGCGACCGGCACCACCCACCGGAAGACGTAGTCCACGGTCGCCGCGTAGGCGTCGATCACCGGCGCGGCCTGGTCCGCCGTCAGCGCCCGCAGCCCCTGGGGGCTCAGGACGGCCGAGACGGGCACGCCGGGGGCTCGGTCGAGCGCGTCCAGCAGGTTGGGCTCGAGCCGGCCGCTGTAGAGGGTGCCGAAGACGGCCGTTCCGAAGGAGCTGCCGAGGGTGCGGAAGAAGGTGACGCCGGAGGTGGCGGTGCCCAGCTCCCGGTACGCCACCGTGTTCTGCACCGCGATGGTCAGCACCTGCATGGCCAGGCCGATGCCGAGCCCGAGGACGAGCATGTACAGCGACTCCAGCCACACGCCCGTGGTGCGGCCCATCGTGGACATCAGGTACAGGCCCAGGGCCGTCACGGCCATTCCGGCGACCGGGAACCAGCGGTAGCGGCCGGTGCGGCTGACGACCGTGCCGGAGAGCATCGAGGTGCCCAGCAGCCCGGCGACCAGCGGCAGGGTCCGTACGCCCGACATCGTGGCGGAGACCCCGTCGACGTACTGCAGGTAGGTCGGCAGGTAGGTCATCGCGCCGAGCAGCGCGAAGCCGACGATGAAGCTGAGGATGGAGCAGACGGTGAAGACGGGGTTGCGGAAGAGGTGCATGGGGAGCATGGGCTCCTTGGCCCGCAGCTCCACGACGACGAAGGCGGCGAGCAGCACCACCGCCCCGGTGAAGAGCCCGACGATCACCGCCGAGCCCCAGGCGTACTCGCTGCCGCCCCACTCCAGGCCGAGGACCAGCCCCGAGGAGCCGAGCGCGACGAGCACGATGCCCGCGTAGTCGATGACCGGGCGGACGGCCGAGCGGACGACCGGGATCGTCCGGGCCGCCATGACGACCATCACGATCGCCACGGGGACGTTGACGTAGAAGCACCAGCGCCAGGTGGCGTGGTCGGTGAAGACGCCGCCGAGCGTCGGCCCGACGACGGTGGTCACGCCGAAGACGGCGCCGAGGGCGCCCTGGTACTTGCCGCGCTCGCGCAGCGGGATGACGTCCGCGATCAGCGCCATGGCCGTGACCATCAGCCCGCCCCCGCCGACGCCCTGCACGGCGCGGGCGGCGATCAGCATGGGCATGGAGGTCGCCGCGCCCGCGAAGACCGAGCCGCCGACGAAGACGATCGCGCTGACCTGGAAGACCACCTTGCGGCCGAAGAGGTCGCCGAACTTGCCGACCAGGACCGTGGAGACCGTCTCGGCCAGCAGATAGGCGGTCACCACCCAGGCCATGTGCCCGCCGCCGCCCAGGTCGGCGACGATCGTGGGCAGCGCGGTCGAGACGATCGTCTGGTCGAGGGCCGCGAGCAGCATGCCGAGCACGATCGTGACGAAGACGAGGTTGGTGCGGCGGCGG
This sequence comes from Streptomyces griseocarneus, assembly GCF_014655595.1. Classification (GTDB taxonomy): domain Bacteria; phylum Actinomycetota; class Actinomycetes; order Streptomycetales; family Streptomycetaceae; genus Streptomyces; species Streptomyces griseocarneus. The sequence goes on from NZ_BNBL01000013.1 coordinate 140,872, forward strand.
CCGAGCGCCGGGGGTGCGGGCGGGGCGGTTGCGGTGGCCGTGGTCATCGTGACGTACCTCCCGTGCCCAGCATTTGGGGAGTCGCCCCCGCGCGCCACCTCTGGCGGGCGTGGGGCTGAGCCAGGGGCGCGCAGTCGCGTGTCGCACGCTCTTGCCACTTGTTCGCAGCTGCCCCCTATCATCGAGCGCTCACGACGAGCGGTTCACGCGAGGAGCGGATCGCGCCTGGACCGGTGAACGACACGCACAACGGACGGAGCACCGCCATGCACGTACCCGACGGGTTCATCGACGCCCCCGTCTCCCTGGCCGCCGGTGCCGTCGCCGCGACGGCCGTCGCGGTCGGCCTGCGCGGCGCCCGGCGGGAGCTGGACGAGCGCACGGCGCCGCTGGCCGGGCTCGTGGCCGCGTTCGTCTTCGCCGTCCAGATGCTGAACTTCCCCGTCGCCGCCGGCACCAGCGGGCATCTGCTGGGCGGCGCGCTCGCGGCGATCCTCGTCGGCCCCTATACCGGCGTCCTCTGCATATCCGTGGTGCTGCTGATGCAGGGCGTGCTGTTCGCGGACGGCGGCCTCACGGCGCTCGGCGTGAACATCTGCGACATGGCCGTCGTCACCACGGTCGTCGCCTACGCCCTCTTCCGGCTGCTGGCGACCGTGCTGCCCAGGCGGCGCTCCTCGGTCACCGCCGCCGCGTTCGTGGCCGCGCTGGTGTCCGTGCCGGCCGCGGCCGGTGCCTTCACCCTGCTCTACGCGCTGGGCGGCACGACGGACGTGCCGATCGGCAAGGTGTTCACGGCCATGGTCGGCGTGCACGTCCTCATCGGCATCGGCGAGGCCGCGATCACCGCGCTGACCGTGGGCGCGGTCGTGGCCGTGCGGCCCGACCTGGTGTACGGCGCGCGCGGGCTGGCCAAGCCGCTCGAGCTGCGCACCGCCGAGGGGACGGTGATCGAGCCCGTCGTCTCCACCGCCCCTCCGCGCCCGGTCCGCCGCCTCGCGCTCGTCGGCCTCCTGGCCGCCCTCGCCCTCGCCGGCTTCGTCAGCTACTACGCCTCCACCAGCCCCGACGGCCTGGAGAAGGTCGCCCACGACAAGGGCATCGACAGCAAGGCCGAGGAGCACGCCGCCAAGGACTCCCCGCTGGCGGACTACCAGGTCAAGGACGTCGGCGACGAGCGGATCTCGGGCGGCCTCGCCGGGGTGATCGGCGTGGGCGCGACGCTGGCGGTGGGCACGGGCGTGTTCGTCGCCGTCCGCCGGCGGCGCGGGCGCGCCGCCGAGCGGGCCGCGTCGGCCGGGACCGCCTGACATGGGAGCGGGCCACGCCCACAAGCTCTACCGGCACGCGCGCTCGCCCGTGCACGCCCTGCCGCCGCACTGCAAGATCGCGGCCGTCTTCTGCTTCGTGCTCGTCGTGGTGGCGACCCCGCGCGAGGCGCTGTGGGCCTTCGGGCTGTACGCGCTGCTGCTGGCCGTCGTCACGGCCGCGGCCCGCGTCCCGGCGGGCTTCCTGCTGCGCCGGCTGCTGATCGAGGTGCCGTTCGTGGCCTTCGCCCTGCTGATGCCGTTCGTGGCCGAGGGCGAGCGGGTGACGCTGTGGGGGCTCTCGCTCAGCGAGTCCGGGCTGTGGGGCGCCTGGAACATCCTCGCCAAGGGGACGCTGGGCGTCGCCGCGTCGGTGCTGCTGGCCTCCACGACCGAGCTGCGCGCGCTGCTGCTGGGGCTGCAGCGGCTGCGGATGCCCCCGCTGCTGGTCCAGATCGCGTCCTTCATGATCCGCTACGGCGACGTCATCACGGACGAGATGCGCCGCATGCGCATCGCCCGCGAGTCCCGCGGCTTCACCGCGCGCGGCGTACGGCACTGGAAGGTGCTGGCGACCTCCGCGGGGGCGCTGTTCATCCGCTCGTACGAGCGCGGCGAGCGCGTCCACCTGGCCATGGTGAGCCGGGGCTACACGGGCACGATGCCCGTGATCGACGAGGTGACGGCGACGCGTGCGCAGTGGACGTACGCCGCCGCGCTGCCGCTGGCCGCGCTGGCGGTCTGCCTGACCGGATGGATGCTGACATGACCCCTGCCCCCGGGACCCCCTCCCTCGAGGTCCGTGGCCTCGCCTTCGCCTACCCCGACGGCCACCAGGCCCTCTTCGGCGTCGACCTGTCCGTCGGGCGCGGCGAGCGCGTGGCCCTGCTCGGCCCCAACGGCGCCGGCAAGACCACGCTCGTCCTCCACCTCAACGGCATCCTCGGCGGCGGCGCGGGGACGGTGCGGGTGGCCGGGCTGCCGGTGGACAAGCGCAACCTCGCCGAGGTCCGCCGCCGCGTCGGCATCGTCTTCCAGGACCCCGACGACCAGCTCTTCATGCCCACCGTCCGCGAGGACGTGGCGTTCGGCCCGGCGGCGGCCGGGCTGCGCGGGGCGGAGCTGGCCGCCTGCGTGGACCGGGCGCTGGCCCGGGTCGGCATGTCCGGCTACGCCGACCGGCCCCCGCACCACCTCTCCTTCGGACAGCGGCGGCGGGTGGCCGTGGCCACCGTGCTGGCCATGGAGCCGGAGATCCTCGTCCTCGACGAGCCGTCCTCCAACCTCGACCCGGCCTCCCGCCGTGAGCTCGCCGACATCCTGCGCTCCCTGGACGTGACCGTGCTGATGGTCACCCACGACCTGCCGTACGCCCTGGAGCTGTGCGAGCGCTCGGTGGTGCTCAGCGACGGCGTCATCGCGGCGGACGGCCCCACGCGGGAGCTGCTGTGCGACGAGGAGCGGATGGCGGCGCACCGGCTGGAGCTGCCGTTCGGCTTCGACCCGCGCTCGGTGGCCGTGCGGGGGTGACCCCCCTGGTCCCGAGCACCCCCGGTCACGATGCACCATGGTGGATGGATTTGTTGTGATCGGCACGTGGGAGCGGGAAACAGTGGCGGACGGGGACGTGGACGTCCAGGGCACGGTGGCGGACGGTTTCGAACCGGTCCGGGACGCCTTCGCCGACAACTTCGCCCGGCGCGGTGAACGCGGCGCGGCCGTGGCCGTCTACCGGGACGGGCGCAAGGTCGTCGACCTGTGGGGCGGCACGCGCGACGCCGACGGGGGCACGGAACCGTGGCGGCGCGGCACGGCGCAGGTCGTCCGTTCCGCCACCAAGGGCGTGGCCGCCGCGGTCCTGCTCGTGCTGCACCAGCGCGGGCAGGTCGACCTGGACGCGCCGGTGGGCACGTACTGGCCGGAGTTCAAGGCGAACGGCAAGGAACGCGTCCTGGTGCGGCACCTGCTCGCGCACCGCGCCGGGCTGCCCGTGCTGGACACCCCGCTCACCCCCGCCCAGGCCGTCGACGGCGTCAGCGGCCCGCGGGCCGTCGCCGCGCAGGCCCCGGCGTGGGAGCCGGGCACGGACCACGGCTACCACGCGCAGACCTACAGCTGGCTGCTCGGCGAGCTGGTGCTGCGGGTGACCGGGCGGAGCATCGGCGAGTGGGTGGCGCAGGAGATATCCACCCCGCTGGGCCTGGACCTGTGGATAGGCCTGCCGGACGCCGAGCGCGGCCGGGTGGGCCGCGTGGCGGCCATCACGGCCCCGGCCGCCCCCGCCTCCGCGGGCCTGCGCGTACGCCCCAAGGCGTCGGTCGCCGACGCCTACCGCGACCCGGCGTCGCTGACGCACCGTGCGTTCGCCGCGATCGAGCCGCCCGCCGACGAGAACGACCCCGCCTACCGCGCCGCCGAGCTGCCCGCCTCGGCGGGCATCGCCACGGCGGACGCGCTGGCCCGCTTCTACGCCTCGCTGACCGGCGTGGTGGACGGCGGCCGGCGCCTGTTCGCCCCGGCCACGCTGACCATGGCCCGCTCGGAGGAGTCGGCGGGCCCGGACCGCGTCCTGGTCGTGAACACCCGCTTCGGCCTGGGCTACATGCTCCACGGCCCGGCCTCGCCGCTGCTGGCGCCCGGCTCCTTCGGCCACCCGGGCCGCGGCGGCTCGCTGGCCTTCGCCGACCCCGAGTCGGGGATCGCTTTCGGGTACGTCACCAACGGCATGCAGAAGAACGTGACGGCCGACCCGCGCGCCCAGGCCCTGGTGCGGGCGGTTGGCAGGGCCCTGGCGGGGTAGTGCTCGCCGCATGGCGGCGACGGGGCGGTTCGAGGGCTACGCGGTACTGATCACGGGCGCGGGGCGGGGCATCGGGGCGGCCACGGCGCGCCGCTTCGCCTCGGAGGGCGCGTCGGTGCTGCTGACGGACGTGGACGGCGAGCGGGCGGCGAAGGCCGCGGCGGCGCTGCGGGCGGACGGGCTGCGGGCGGAGTCGCTGGCGTGCGACGTCGCCGACGGCGCCGCCTGCGAGGCGGCGACGGCGTGCGCGGTGGACCGCTTCGGCCGGCTGGACGTGCTGGTCAACAACGCCTTCTCCTGCCATCCGGACCCGGCGCTGGTGGAGGACTATCCGGACGAGGTCTGGGCCCGGGACCTCGACGTCACGCTGACCGGCGCGCTGCGCTGCGTACGGGCCGCGATGCCGCACCTGGCGGCGGCGGGCGGCCGGGGCTCGGTGGTGAGCGTCGGCTCGGTCAACGGCGAGCAGGACTTCGGCAACCACGCCTACAGCGCGGCCAAGGCGGGCCTGGCGAGCCTGACCCGCACCCTGGCGGGCCAGTGCGCGCCCCGGAACGTGCGGGTGAACCTGGTGGCGCCGGGCACGGTGCACACGCCCAACTGGGACGGCCGCGAGGAGGCGCTGGAGCGGGCGGCGGCCTTCTATCCGCTGGGGCGGGTGGGGCGGCCGGAGGACGTCGCCGCGGCGGTGGCGTTCCTGGCGTCGCCGGACGCCGCGTGGATCACGGGGGTCACGCTGCCGGTCGACGGCGGGATCCTCATCGGGAACGTGGGGCTGCGAGGGGCGCTGCGGCGCTCCTGACGACGGCGGCGGACCGTGCCGGACGGCGTCATCCCCTCGGCGGCAGCTCCGGCCGCCTCAGGTCGGGGACGTCCGAGTAGTCCGGCGCCCGGGCCGCGCCGTGCCGCTCCAGCAGGTCCAGGGCCAGGCGCACCGCGTCGTCGAGCTGCTTGTGGCGGCCCTCCGCCCAGTCCAGCGGGGTGCGGTCGACCTCGATGTCGGGCTCGACGCCGCGGTTCTCCACGCTCCAGCCGTACTCGTCGAACCACGCCGCGTTCATCGGCACGGTGATCGACGTGCCGTCGGCGAGCCGGTGACGGCCCGTCATCCCGACGACGCCGCCCCAGGTGCGCAGGCCGACCACCGGCCCGATGCCCTGCAGCTTGAACGCCGCGGTGATCATGTCGCCGTCGGAGGACGTCATCTCGTCGGCGATGGCGACGACCGGGCCGCGCGGGGCGTTGGAGGCGTACGAGACGGCCTCGGCGTCGCGGGTGAGGTCCCAGCCGATGATGGTGCGGGTCAGCTTCTCCACCACCAGCTCGCTGATGTTGCCGCCCGCGTTGCCCCGTACGTCCACGATCAGCGCCGGCATGGACATCTCCCGGCGCAGGTCGCGGTTGAACTGGGCCCAGCCGGAGCCGCCCATGTCGGGGATGTGGAGGTAGCCGCACTTGCCGTCGCTGACCTCGCGGACCACCGCGCGGCGCTTGGCCACCCAGTCCTGGTAGCGCAGCGGCCGCTCGTCGACCAGCGGCACCACCGCGACCCGGCGTTCGTGCCCCTCGCCCTCGGGGGTGGCGAAGGTGAGCTCGACCGTCGTGCCGCCCGCCGCCGACAGCAGGGGGGCCGGGCCGGCGACGGGGTCCACCGGGCGGCCGTCGACGTGGGTGAGCACCGAGCCCTCGCGGATGCCGGAACCGGCCAGCGGCGAGCGGGCCTTGGAGTCGGAGGAGTCGCCGGGCAGGACGCGCCGGACCGCCCAGGAGCCGTCCTTGCGGTGGGTGAGGTTGGCGCCGAGCAGGCCGATGGCGCGCTGGTAGTGCGGCGGGCCCTCGTTGCGGCGGGCGGGGGTGACGTAGGCGTGCGAGGTGCCCAGCTCGCCGAGGACCTCGCGCAGCAGGTCGGCGAACTCGTCGGGCGAGGCGACGCGTTCGACCAGCGGCCGGTACTGCTCCAGCACGCCGTCCCAGTCGACGCCGCACATGCCCGGCTCCCAGAAGTAGGCCCGGACGATCCGGCCCGCCTCGGCGTAGGCCTGCCGCCACTCGGCGGCCGGGTCGACCTCGTGCAGGATGCGCCGCATGTCGATGTAGACGGTCGTGTCGCTGTCCCCCGGGTCCGTGGCGGGCACGGCCCGCAGGTCGCCCTCGTCGTTGATGACCAGCCGGGTGCCGTCGCCGCTGACGGAGAACCAGTCCACGGAGGAGGTGAGTTCGGTGCGCTTGGCCTTGACGAGGTCGAAGTGCTCGAGCGTGGGACGGCCGGTGGTGTCGGCGGGGTTGGCGAAGGTCTCGCCCAGCGCGCCGGAGATCGGCCAGCGCAGCCACACCAGGCCGCCGCCGTGGACGGGGTGGAGGGAGGAGTACTTCGAGGCGGCCACCGGGAAGGGCGTCACCCGGCTCTCGAGCCCCTCCGCCTCCACCGTCACCGCGCCCTCGGTGTCGCCGGTGTCGTCCAGGTCCAGGCCGCCGCCGGCCGGGCGGCCCTCCGTCGACAGCGCGAAGGGCGAGGGCGTGGCGGAGGAGAGCGGCACGAGGTAGGGGCGGCAGCCCAGCGGGAAGGACAGGTCGCCGGTGTGCACGTCGTAGACCGGGTCGAAGCCGCGCCAGGAGAGGAAGGCGAGGTAGCGGCCGTCGCGGGTGAAGACCGGCTGCTCGTCCTCGAAGCGGCCGTCGGTGACGTCCACGACCGTCCGGTCCGACAGCCTGCCGATCTTGATCTGCCGCAGCGAGCGCCCGATGCCCGGGTGGGACCAGGTCAGCCAGCCGGAGTCGGGCGAGAAGGCGAGGTCGCGCACGGGCCCGTTGGCCGACCGGATCAGCTCGGTGACCTCGCCGTCCCCCTCGGCGGAGGCGTCGACGAGCAGCAGCCGCCCGTCGTGCGCGGCGATGGCCAGGCGCCCGCCGTCCGGGGCGGCGATCAGCTCGTGCACCCGCCCGATGCGGCCCGCGGCCAGGCGGCGCGGCGCGGAGGGGCCGGCGGCGCGCGGCAGCTGGGCGATCTCGACGGCGTCCTCGCCCTCGGCGTCGGTGACGTAGGCGACCCGGCCGGTCGCCCCCAGCATCTCCGGCAGCCGCACCCGGACGCCCGGGATGTCGGTGAGGGTCCGGGCGGGGCCGTCGCGGTGGGTCAGCCAGTACAGGCTGCCGCGCACCTGGACGGCGCTGGCGCGGCCCGTGCGGTCGACGCTCAGCGACTCGACGTGGCGGGAGGCCTGCACCTGGTACGTGCGCCGCCCGGCGCGCGGGCCGCCGAGGCGGATGTCCAGCCTGCGCGGGGAGCCGTCGGCGGCCAGGTCCTCGGCCAGCCAGACCTCGCCCGCGCACTGGTAGACGACGCGTTCGCCGTCGGTGGAGGCGTGGCGGGCGTAGAAGTCCGCGTGGTCGGTGTGGCGGCGCAGGTCGGAGCCGTCGTGCCGGCAGGAGTAGAGGTTGCCGATGCCCTCGTGGTCGGAGAGGAAGGCGATGCGGTCGCCGACGAACATCACCGAGTCCAGGTGGCCGCCGAGCTCCGGCAGCAGCCGGGTGCCCTGCAGCCACAGCCGGCCCGTCGCGCCGCCCCGGTAGCGCTTCCAGGAGGCGGGCTCGTGCGGGGGCTTGCCGGTGAGGATCAGGGTCTTGTGCTCGCCGGCCACGTCGGCGACGGCGATGTCGGAGAGCGGGCCCCAGGGCAGCTGGCCGCCGGGGCCGCCGTCGGCGTGCACCTTGTAGGCCCAGGAGTAGTACGAGAACGGCTGGCCGTGCGAGCTGACCGCCAGGATGTGGGAGACGCCGTCCTCGGGGGGCGTCCAGCCGCAGACCCGGGTGTCGGTGCTGCCCCAGTAGGAGAGCCGGCGGGCCGGGCCGCCGTCGACGGAGGCGAGGTGGATCTCCGGGTCGAGGCTGCGCCAGCTGGTGAAGGCGATGTGCCGCCCGTCCGGGGAGAAGCGCGGGTGCCCGACCCTGGTGCGGTCGACGGTCAGCCGCCAGGCCCGCCCGGCGCCGTCCCCGGCGGCGGCCAGCGGGGCCAGCCAGAGGTCGTCCTCGGCGGCGAAGCAGAGCCGGTCGCCGTGCAGATGGGGAAAGCGGATGTAGGCGTCGTCGCTCACGCCTCCCATGGTTTCGGCGCCCGGGGGCCCCGGCAACTCGGTTCGTGACGGAGAACACCATCGAAACGATGCCGTTTCGATGAGCGCCGGGCTTACCCTCGTACGGTACGAAACCGTTTCGTACGACTCCAGGTGAGGGAGGCGCGGCATGCCCACGGACCCACCCAAGCCGGCGGCACGCCGCACCCGGCTGACCCCCGAGCGCGAGGCCGAGCTCTACGAGGCCGTGCTCGACCTCCTGCGCGAGGTCGGCTACGACGCGCTGACCATGGACGCCGTGGCCGCGCGGACGCACTCCAGCAAGGCGACCCTCTACCGCCAGTGGAAGGGCAAGCCGGAGCTGGTGGCCCGGGCGCTGCGGCACGACAAGCCGGTCAGCCTGGCGAACATCGACACCGGTTCGGTGCGCGGCGACCTGCACGCCATGGTGTGCCGGGCCGACACCGAGCAGATGGAGAAGGACACCGCCCTCCTGCGAGGGCTCGGGCACGCCGTGCACACCAACCCGGAACTCCACCGGGCGCTGCGCGAGGTGCTGGTCGAGCCCGAGATGGGATGGCTGGACGCGATGCTCCGGCGCGCGGTCGGGCGGGGCGAACTGGCGGCGGACAACCCCGCCATCCCGTTCGTCGCGCACATGATGATCGGCGGCTTCTTCGCACGCCCGCTGATCGACGACCGTCCGCCGGACGCCGACTACCTCACCCGCTACATCGACGCCGTGATCCTCCCCGCTCTCGGCGTATGACCGTCCCTCCCCACTTACACCCCCACTGAGGCCCCACCTGACGCACCGCTCTCGTCGGGCTGGTTCCCCATTCCAGTTCTCACGTATCCGATTCCTCAGGAATCCGACCCGACAGGGAGCACCACACTCGTGGCCACGTTCCTCTACCGACTCGGCCGGCTCGCCTACCGGCGGCGCTGGTACTTCGCCCTGATATGGGTGTTGCTGCTGGTGCTGGCCGGCGTCGGCGCCGCCACGGCGTCCAAGTCCACCAACAACGACTTCTCGATCCCCGGCACGGAGGCGCAGCAGGCCTTCGACCTGCTGGAGAAGCGTTTCCCCGGGAACACCGAACAGAACGCGAGCGCCCGCGTCGTCTTCAAGGCCCCCGACGGCCAGAAGCTGACCGACGCCAAGAACAAGAAGGCCGTCGAGCAGGTCATCGGTGAGCTCCGCAAGAGCTCCCAGGTGGCCGGGGCGGCCGACCCGTTCGAGGGCAAGACCGTCAACAAGGACGAGACCATCGGCTACGCCTCCGCGGCGTACAAGGTCAAGTCCACCGACCTCACCGAGGACTCGCGCGACGAGCTCAAGGACGCCGCCCAGCACGGGCGCGACGCCGGGCTGACCGTGGAGGTCGGCGGCAGCGTGCTGCAGCAGATGCCCGAGGGCGGCTCGGAGATCATCGGCATCGCGGTGTCGGCGGTCGTCCTGGTCATCACCTTCGGCTCGCTCATCGCGGCCGGCCTGCCGCTGCTGACCGCCATCATCGGCGTGGGCATCGGCGTCTCCTCGATCGCCGCGCTGGCGTCCGTCCTCGACCTGTCCAGCAACACCTCCACGCTCGCCATGATGATCGGCCTCGCGGTCGGCATCGACTACGCGCTCTTCATCGTCTCCCGCTACCGCGCGGAGCTCGCCGAGGGCCGTGAGCGCGAGGAAGCCGCGGGCCGGGCCGTCGGCACCGCCGGCTCCGCGGTGGTCTTCGCGGGCCTGACGGTCGTCATCGCGCTGGCCGGCCTCGCGGTCGTCAACATCCCGATGCTGACCAAGATGGGCATGGCCGCGGCCGGCACGGTCACCATCGCCGTGCTGATCGCGCTCTCCCTCATCCCCGCGCTGCTGGGCTTCGCGGGCAATCAGGTGCTCGCCCGCAAGGCCCGCAAGGCCGGCCCGGACGCGGCCGCCGCGGAGAAGCCGAACATGGGCACCCGCTGGGCCCGCCTGGTGCTGCGCCGGCCGGTGCTGGTGCTCGCGGCCGGCGTGCTGGGCCTGGGCGCCATCGCGGTGCCCGCCGCCTCCCTGGAGCTGGGCCTGCCCGACGACGGCGCGGCGTCCAAGAACACCACCCAGCGCAAGGCCTACGACCTGCTGTCCGAGGGCTTCGGCCCGGGCTTCAACGGCCCGCTCATCGGCGTCATGGACCTGTCCGGGTCGAAGGACGCCAAGGGCGCGGCCCAGAAGGTCCAGGACACCCTGGCGAAGCTGGACAACGTCGCCACCGTGACCCCGGCGCAGTTCAACAAGGCCGGCGACGCGGCGATGCTCATGGTCGTCCCGAAGTCCAAGCCGACCAGCACCGAGACCGAGGACCTCGTCCACGCCATCCGCGGCGAGAGCGCGTCGCTGAAGTCCGACACCGGCGCCAAGGTGCTGGTCACGGGCGCGACGGCGATGAACATCGACGTCTCGCAGAAGCTGAACGACGCGCTGCTGCCCTACCTGGCGCTCGTCGTGGGCCTGGCCTTCCTGCTGCTGATGGTCGTCTTCCGCTCCGTGCTGGTGCCGCTGAAGGCCGCGCTGGGCTTCCTGCTGTCGGTGATCGCCGCGCTCGGCGCCGTCGTTGCGGTCTTCCAGTGGGGCTGGCTGGGCGGCCTGTTCGGGGTCGAGGAGACCGGCCCGATCATGAGCATGATGCCGATCTTCATGGTGGGCGTCGTCTTCGGCCTCGCCATGGACTACGAGGTCTTCCTCGTCACGCGGATGCGCGAGGCCTACGTCCACGGCGAGCGCCCGGGCGAGGCCGTCGTGACCGGCTTCCGGCACGGCGCGCGGGTTGTCACGGCGGCCGCCGTCATCATGATCAGCGTCTTCGCCGGCTTCATCGGCTCGTCCGAGTCGATGATCAAGATGATCGGCTTCGGCCTCGCCATCGCCGTCTTCTTCGACGCGTTCGTGGTCCGCATGGCGATCGTCCCGGCGGTGCTGGCGCTGCTGGGCAAGGCGGCCTGGTGGCTGCCGGGCTGGCTCTCCAAGGTCCTGCCGAACGTGGACGTCGAGGGCGAGGGGCTGCAGAAGCACCTCGCGCCGGCGGCCGCGCCGGCCGCGGCGTCCGGTGACGCCGACGCCGACCCCGACCTCGACGGGAAGCGCGAGCCGGCCCGCGTCTGACGCGGCACGGCAGATCAGCGGCCGGGGCCCGGGTTCCACGAGGAACCCGGGCCCCGGCTCGTCGCGTTCACGCCCGCCGCGGCGTCCCGCGCGGGCGGACGCGGCGTCAGAGACGGTCGTCCAGGTCGTCCTGGATGTCGTCGATGGAGCCCTGGCGGCCCTGCTGTTGCTGCCGGCGCTCGTTGAGGCGGTCCTGTGCCTGCTGGCCGGGCTGGCGCGTGTCCTGGCTCTTCTGCTGGCCCTTCTGCTGGCCCTGCTGCCCCTTCTGCTGCACCTGCTGCTTGGCCTTCTCGGCCTTCTGCTTGGCCTTCTGCGCCTTGTCCTGCATCTCGTCCTTGATGCCCATGCGTGTTCACTCCTAAGGGAGATCGGGGAATCGGGCCGCGACCAGCCTCACACGCCGGGACGAACCGCGCATTTCGATCAGTGACGCTCCGTGCCCGCCCCCGCGTCGGCGGCCCCGCCCGCCCCCACCAGGCCCACGCGCACCCCGCCCAGCCGGGGTTCCGCGCGCCGCATCTCGCGCGGGCCGCCCAGGGCGAGGAGGCCCGGCAGCGCGCCCCGCAGCGGCTGCACGGCGCGCAGCCAGGGCTGGGCGTAGACGTGCGCCGAGCGCCGCTCGATGCCCGCCACCAGCCGGTCGACGGCCGGGCCCGGCGGATACGTGCGGTTGGCGGGCCACGGCAGCCGCCGGCGCATCTCCCGCATCACCTCGAACTCGTCGGCGCCGCGCACCATGTCCGTGTCGGTCCAGCTCAGGTACGCCACCCCGACCCGTACGCCCTTGTGCGCGACCTCGGCGCGCAGGCTGTGCGCGTACGCCTCGACGCCCGCCTTGGACGCGCAGTACGCCGTCATCATCGGCGCGGGGGCGAGGGCGGCGAGGGAGGCTATCTGGAGGAGGTAGCCGCGGCTCTCGGACAGGACGGGCAGGAAGGCGCGGCCCGTGACGGCGCTGCCGATGAGGTTGACCTCGATGACGCGGCGCCAGGCGGCGAGGTCCGATCCGGCGAGCGGACCGCCCGTGGCCACACCGGCGTTGGCGACGAGGACGTCCACCTTGCCGAACCGGTCCTTCACCTCGCCCGCCACGCGCTCCATCGCCTCGTGGTCGGTGACGTCGGCGTACCAGTGGGCGGCGTCGGAGCGCAGCGTCCCCGCGACCCGGCGCAGTTCGTCCGGCTCGAGCCCGACCAGCGCCACGCTCGCACCGCGCGCGGACAGCTTGCGGGCCAGCAGCTCCCCCACCCCGCGCGCGGCCCCGGTGACGACGGCGACCTGGCCGGCGAGCCCCGTCCGGGCCCTCATCGCGTCGCCTCCTTCGCGGCGGCCGGGGTCCGTCGCGCCCGGGGCAGCCGCATGATCTGGTACTCGGCGAGGTCCAGCCGCCGGGTCTCCTTGCGGAACTCGGCCGTCGTACCGGGCCACAGCGTGGTGTTGCGGCCGGACGCGTCCAGATACCAGCTCCTGCAGCCGGTGTTCCACACCGTCCGGCCCATGCGCTGCTGGACCCTGCGGTTCCAGGCGTGGACGGCCGAGGGGCGGGCGTCGAGGGCGGCCCGGCCGCCGAGGGTGCCGAGCTGGCGGAGGAAGTCGGCCATGTAGTTCAGCTGGGACTCGATGACGAGGATCATCGAGCTGTTCCCCAGCCCGGTGTTGGGGCCGACGATGGTGAGGAAGTTGGGGAAGCCGGCGACGCTGGTGCCGCGCAGGGCCGCCACGCCGTCCTTCCACTCCTCGGCCAGCGTGGTGCCGTCCACTCCCGTGACGCGCGCGGCGATCGGCATGTCGGTGACGTGGAAGCCGGTGCCGAAGACGATCGCGTCCGCCTCGGCCTCGGTGCCGTCGGCGGCGACGAGCGTGGAGCCGCGCACCTCGGCGAGGCCGGAGGCGACCAGGCCGACGTTGGGGCGGGTGAGCGCGGGGTAGTAGTCGTTGGACAGCAGGATGCGCTTGCAGCCGATGCGGTAGTCGGGCGTGAGCTTCGCGCGCAGGGCGGGGTCCTTGACGGCCTTGCGCATGTGGGACCTCGCGGTGCTCTCCAGCAGCCGCATCCGGTCCGGCCACTTGGTGAACAGCCCGACCTGCAGCTCGCGGATGCCCCAGACCGTGCCCCGGCGCAGCGCCGCGGTGGCGGGCACCTTCGCGTGCAGCCACCGCTCGGCGGCGGTGATCGGGCGGTCGGAGCGCGGCAGGACCCACGGCGGGGTGCGCTGGAAGAGGGTGAGCGCGCGGACCTCCGGCTGGATGGCGGGCACGATCTGGACGGCGGAGGCGCCCGTGCCGATCACGGCGACGCGCTTGCCGCGCAGGTCGTAGTCGTGGTCCCAGCGGGCGGAGTGGAAGACCTTGCCGGGGAAGCCGTCGAGGCCGGGCACCTCGGGGATGCTGGGGTCGGACAGCGCGCCGGTGGCGGAGACGACGACGTCGGCGGTGTACCCGGCGCCGTCGGCGGTGTCGATCTCCCAGCGCAGCTCGCCCGTGTCCCAGCGCAGGGCTCTGACCTCGCAGTCGAGCCGTATGTGCGGCCGCAGCCGGAAGGTGTCCGTGATGTGCTCGAGGTACGCGCGGATGTACGACTGGCCGGAGAAGGTGCGCGGCCACTCGGGGTTGGGGGCGAAGGAGAAGGAGTACAGGTGGGAGGGGACGTCGCAGGTGCAGCCGGGATAGGTGTTGTCCCGCCAGGTGCCGCCGACGGCACCGGCGCGCTCCAGGACCACGAAGTCGGTGACGCCCTCGCGGCGCAACCGCACCGCCGCCCCCAGCCCCCCGAACCCGGAGCCGATCACCGCCACCCGTACGTGCTGACGCTCATGCTCGGCCATGCCGCAGCCTCCCGGTCGACACACTCGACACAACGGTGCCAGCGATTACTGGCACAGTGGCGAGCGTAGGGGAGAGGCCTACCGGCCGTACATGGTTGTGGACAACGGGAGTTACCGCGAGTCGCACCCCGCGGGGGCGGGGCCCCGGAGGGGCTCCCGCCGCGGGCTCCCGCCTACGCGCCGAAGACCGCCGTCACGGGGGCGTGGTCGCTCCAGCGCTCCGCGTGCGTCGCGGCGCGCTCCACGCGGGCCTTCAGGGCGCGCTCGGCGAGGCCGGGGCTGGCGACGAGGTAGTCGATGCGCCAGCCGGAGTCGTTGTCGAAGGCGCGGCCGCGGTAGGACCACCAGGAGTAGGGGCCCTCGACGCCCGGGTGGAGGGCGCGGACGACGTCCACGTACTCCGTGAAGACCTTGGTCAGCCACTCGCGCTCCTCGGGGAGGAACCCGGCGCTCTTGCGGTTGGCCTTCCAGTTCTTCAGGTCGGCCTCGGTGTGGGCGATGTTCCAGTCGCCGCAGACCAGCACCTCGCGGCCCTCCGCCGCGGCCCGGGCCTTGAGGCCGACGAGGTAGGGGAGGAACTCCGCCATGAAGCGTTCCTTCTCGTCCTGGCGCTCCGTGCCGACCTCGCCCGAGGGCAGGTAGAGGCTGGCCACCGTCACGCCCGGCAGGTCGATCTCGGCGTACCGGCCGCTGCCGTCGAACTCCGCCGAGCCGAATCCCACGCGCACCGCGTCCGGCTCGCGCCGGGAGTAGAGCGAGACGCCCGCCCGGCCCTTGGCCGCCGCCGGGGCGTGCACCACGTGCCAGCCCTCGGGCGCGCGCACCTCGTCGGGCAGCTGGTGGGCCTCGGCGCGGACTTCCTGCAGGCAGACCACGTCGGCCTCGGTCGCGGCCAGCCACTCCACGAAGCCCTTCTTGGCCGCGGCGCGCAGTCCGTTCACATTTGCGGTGGTTACGGTCAGGTTCGGCATTCCCGGCACGATACCTACTCCCGATAACCAGTGCCGACCACCAGGGGTACGACCATACGATTCCGCAATGAAGATCCTGCCCGTCACCCTTGATCATCCAGACGCCGCAAAGCTCGATGACCAGGTGCAATCGGAGTACGTCGAGCGCTACGGCGACGCGGACCTCGCCCCCATGGACCCGGCGCAGTTCGCCCCGCCGCGTGGCCTGTATCTCATCGCGTACGACGCGGACGGCACCCCGCTGGCCACGGGCGGGTGGCGGTCCATGGAGCGGGACGAGGAGCAGTACGCGGACGGCGACGCCGAGGTGAAGCGGATGTTCGTGGTCCCCGCGGCGCGCGGCCAGGGGCTGGCGCGCCGGATCCTGGCCGCACTGGAGGACAGCGCGCGGGCCGCCGGGCGCACCCGCATGGTGCTGTCGACCGGGGACCGCCAGCCCGAGGCCATAGCGCTGTACCGCTCCAGCGGCTACGAGCCCGTCGTGCCGAAGTTCGGGTTGTACCGCACCTACGAGAGCAGCCTCTGCTTCGGCAAGCCGCTCGGCTAGGACACGCCCTGGGACCGGCGGCTCGCTACGAGCCGCCCCCGTGTCCCGCGATGGCGGCCTCGACCTCCGCGCGGACCTTCTCCGCCGGGTAGCGCCGCACGTCGCCGTACGGCGCGAGCGCACGGTCCGCCGCCTCGTGGTCCTCCTCGCGGACCTCGGCCATCAGGACCGTGCTGCCCGGCGGCACCTCCGCCGCCAGCATCTCCAGGGCGGCGTTGGAGGCGGTGGCCTCGCGGGCGTCGTGGACGCCGCCGATCAGGCCGCCCGCGCCGAAGCCGATCAGGACGCCGAGCGGCCCGCCGAGGATGCCCAGCAGGCCGCCGAGGAGGCCGCCCATGGCGAAGGCCCTGGCCGTGCCGGAGTTGTCGACGGCGTCGGGGAAGTCCAGGGCGCCCTCCGCGTCCCGCGCGATCACCGCGCCCTCGCGCAGGGTCAGGCCGCCTTCGGTGTGCGCCTGGCGCAGGGCGTCCAGGGCGCGGTGGCCCTTGTCGGCCGAGGGCACGGTCAGGAAGAGGACGTTGTCGTTCATGGCATCCACTCTTGTGCCCGGGGCCCCGCGCCGCACCTCAGCCGCCGCCCTCCGGCGGAGCCGGCCGCACCGCGTCCGTGAGGTCCAGCGTCGCCTCCGCTCCCCCGTCCCGGGGGTTGGCGAAGGTCAGCCGGGCGCCCAGCACCCGGGCCTGCCCCTGGGCGATCGTCAGGCCCAGGCCGAGGCCCGCCCCCGAACCCGTGCGGAAGCGCTGCGGGCCGCCGGCGAGCAGGTGCCCGGGGAAGCCGGGCCCGTGGTCGCGGACCCGTATGACGCCCCCGTCGACCTCGGCGACGACCGGCTCCGCGCCGTGCCGGAAGGCGTTGGTGACGAGGTTGGCCAGTATCCGCTCGACCCGCCGGGCGTCCGTCTCCACCAGGCAGTCGCCGGTGATCCGCACCTCCGCCGTCTCCTGCCCGTCGCCGGCCGCCGCCCGCACCGCCCGCCGGGTCAGCTCGCCCAGCGCCCGCACGTCCGTCTCGGCGCGCTCGTTCGCGCCGTCGAGGCGGGCCACCTCCAGGACGTCCTCCACCAGCGACCGCACCCGCTGCGCGCGTTCGCGGACCATCTCGGCGGGGCGGCCCGGCGGCAGCAGCTCGGCGGCCGCGACCAGCCCGGCGACGGGGGTGCGCAGTTCGTGGGCGATGTTGGCGGTGACCTCGCGCTCGGCCTGGATGCGGGCGGCGAGGGCGTCGGCCATCGTGTTGACGGCGTGGGTCAGCCGGGCGATCTCGTCCTTGCCGCCGCGCGGCCGCAGCCGGGCGACGAGGTCGCCGCCGGCGATGCGCTCGGCGGTGCGCGCGGAGGCGTTGAGGCGGCGGCCGGCCACGGTGGCCAGGCCCACCCCGACGATGCCGGCGAGCGCGGTGCCCACGCCACCGGCCAGCCAGAGGTCCTCGTCGAGGCCCTGGAGGTTGCGGGTCTGGCGCAGGTAGGAGTGCTTGAGCACGACGATGTCGTCGCGGACCTTCGTCGCCGCCCACAGGACGGGCTCGGGGCCGGAGCGGTCCAGGTAGGTGGCGCGCTTGCCCTGCTCGACGGCCCGGCGCAGGGGCGCGGGCAGGCGGTAGGGGTTGAGGATCACGCGCGGCCGGTCGACGCCGGCGGCGTGGTCCTCGGCAGCCGAGACCAGGCGCTGGTCGAGGGTCTCGCGCGCGGTCTCGAGCTGGTTGACGGCGGTGCGGTGGTGGACGACGAGGCCGATGAGGACGGCGACCAGTGCGGCGGTGGCGGTGATCGCCACCCCGATCTTCGTGCGCAGTCCCATGGGCCCGTCTTCTCCTCGGCTGCGGCGCTGCTAGCGCTGGGGGACGAAGAGCCGCAGGTCGCGCAGCTCGTCGTGCTGCTCGGGCGGGAGCCCGTCGGCCACGATCGCGGCCCGGCCGTAGTAGGCGGAACGGTCCTGCCGGACCAGGCCGCTGAGCGTGACACGGGCCCGGTAGGGGGTGTCGCGGCAGGCGGGCAGGCACCAGTTGCCGGACACCTCGCCGGTGGCCTCGGCGGTCGGCCCGCCCCAGGTGCGCCAGCGCAGGCCGGTCAGCCGGACGGAGTCGCCGATCTCGAAGGACGCCGGGCGGCGCAGCGGCGGCCTGCCGGGGCCTTCGGCGACCTGGACCGGACCGGCCGTGGGGCCGGCGGTCTGGGCGGGGCCGGCGACCTTGAGCCCGCCCGGGTCGGCGCAGCCGCACAGCAGCCCGTTCAGCAGGCCGGCGGTCAGGGCCACGGCGCCGAGTGCCGCGTTCAGTGGTCGCACGGGGTTCCTCATGCTGTCGGGACGCGGGACGGACGGGATGTGACGAGCTGACCGGGTGTGACGGGCCGGCGGGGCGGGCGGGCTGAACGAAGGGGACAGGAGGGACAGGAGGGACGGGAGAAACAGGTCGGACGGGGCGGTGCGGGCCTAGCAGACCCCGAGCGGCTCGTGGGGCCATTCGTGCCAAATGTAACCGGCGTGGCTGGTTCGCCGCCCGTGCCCTTGACCAATTCCCTTCGTCGGCTCGTAGGATCTGCGCGCTCACGTGGTCCGGTCCAGCCAGTCGCTCCCGCGTCACGGTGGAGGTCACCCATGCACATCGCCCGTCGTACGCTCCTCGGCGCCCTCGCCGGCTCCGCCGCACTCGGGACCGCGGGCGTGTCCGCCGCCGGGGCCGCGGCGGCCCCGGCGGGCGCCGCCGCCGCACTGGCCCGGCTGCTGCCCCGGCACCACGGGCAGGTCACCTTCCGTACCGTTCCCCGCCGGGGCGGCCGGGACGCCTTCCGGGTGTCGGGAGAGGCCGGCCGGATCACCGTCGAGGGCACCACCCCGGCCGTCCAGCTCACCGGCTTCCACTGGTACCTGCGGCACGTCGCGCACGCCCACTTCTCCTGGAGCGGCACCCAGACCGGCCGCCTCCCCGACCGCCTCCCCGCCGTGCGCACCCCGCTGGCCAGGACCTCCAACGCCGTCCACCGCTTCGCGCTCAACGACACCAACGACGGCTACACCGGCCCGTACCACGGCTGGGACTACTGGGAACGCGAGATCGACGTCCTGGCCCTGCACGGCTTCAACGAAGTGCTCGTCTACGCCGGGGCCGACGCCGTCTACCACCGCACCTTTATCGAACACGGTTACAGCGACGCCGAAGTCCGCCGGTGGGTTCCCGGCCCCGCCCACCAGCCGTGGTGGCTGCTGCAGAACATGGCCTCCTACGGCGGGCCCGTCTCCCGCGAGCTCCTCGACCGCCGCACCGACCTCGCGCGCAGGATCGTGCGCCGGCTGCGCGAGCTGGGCATGACGCCCGTCCTGCCCGGCTACTACGGCACCGTGCCGCCCGGATTCCCGGAGCGCAACAAGGGCGCCCGCGTCATTCCCCAGGGCGACTGGGGCGGCTTCCCCCGCCCCGACTGGCTCGACCCGCGCACCCCCCACTTCGCCGCCGTCGCCCGCACCTTCTACCGCGTACAGCAGGAGCTCTACGGCGCGAGTCCGATGTACAAGATGGACCTGCTGCACGAGGGCGGGAACCCCGGCGACGTGCCCGTCGGCGACGCCGCCCGCGCCGTCGAGAAGGCGCTGCGCACCGCCCACCCCGGCGCGACCTGGGCCATCCTGGGCTGGCAGGAGAACCCCAAGCGGGCCATCATCGACGCCGTCGACCGCTCGAGGATGCTCATCCTCGACGGCGTCTCCGACCACTACCCCAAGGTCACCGACCGCGAGGCGGACTGGGCCGGCACGCCGTACGCCTTCGGCACGATCTGGAACTTCGGCGGCCACACCGCCCTGGGCGCCAACGCCCCCGACTGGGCGCGGCTGTACGACCGCTGGAGAACCAAGCCGGGCAGCGCCCTGCGCGGCATCGCCCTCATGCCCGAGGCCGCCGACAACAACCCCGCCGCCCTCGCGCTCTTCTCCGACCTGGCGTGGACGGACGGGCCGGTCGACCTCGGGGACTGGTTCGGGCGCTGGCCCGCCCAGCGCTACGGCGCCGCGGACGCGAACGCCGTGCGCGCCTGGGACGTGCTGCGCCGCACCGCGTACGGCACCTCGCGGTCCGACGGCTGGAGCGAGCAGGCCGACGGCCTCTTCGGCGCCCGCCCGGACCTGGCCGTCAATCGCGCCGCCGCCTGGTCGCCGCGGAAACTGCGCTACGACGCGGCGGAGTTCGACAAGGCGCTGCCCGCGCTCCTGGCGGTAGCCCCCGCGCTGCGCGACAGCTCCGCCTACCGCTACGACCTGCTGGACGTCGCCCGGCAGTGCGTGGCCAACCGCAGCCGGCTGCTGCTGCCGCGCCTCAAGGCGGCGTACGACGCCAAGGACCGCGAGCGCTTCGGCGAGCTGGCGGACCAGTGGCTGGACTGGATGGCCCTGCTCGAGCAGGTGGTGGCCACCGACGAGCGGCACCTGCTGGGCCGCTGGCTCGCCGACGCCCGCGCCTGGGGCTCCACCGCCGGAGAACGCGACCGGCTGCAGGCCGACGCGCTCTCCCTGCTGACGGTCTGGGGCCCGCGAGCCGCCGCCGACGGCGGCAAGCTGCACGACTACGCCAACCGCGAGTGGTCCGGGCTGGTCGGCGGCCTCTACCGGCTGCGCTGGAAGACGTACTTCACGGCGCTGGACGAGGCCCTGGCCGACGGCCGGGTGCCCCGGCCGGTCGACTGGTACGCGCTGGAGGACCGCTGGACCCGGCAGCCGCCGGCCGTACGGACGCGGCCGGCCGGGGACATCGTGCGGATCGCCCGGACGGTGGCGTCCCGGCTGTAGATCCTGGACGCAACTCCAGGCTGTAGGTCCTGGGCGCAGGTACAGGCTGCAGGTCCTGGGGGCGCAGACGCGGAACGCCGGACGGGCCGTGGCCCGTCCGGCGTTCGCACTCGAGCCGGGACCCCTAGGAGGCCGCGGCCTTCTTCTTCGGCGTGCTGACGCCGCCCTCCCCGCCCGCGAGCTTCCACTCACGGTGGTAGAGGTCCAGCGGGATGCGCCGCTCGAAGAGCGGCGTACCGAAGATCTTCAGGTGCGCCGACAGCGCGCCCGTGAGATCCACGCCGCCGTACGCGGCCCACTTGCCGGAAGCGGAGGCCTTGCCGTCGCTGGAGGCGCTGGCAGTGGCCTCGCCCTCGGCCCGCAGGTACGGGGCGAGGTCGGCGCTCACGCCCACCGCGCCGTACAGGCCGACGGACGCCTCGGCGCCCAGCGCCGCCTTGACCTTGCCGGAGGCGGACGCCGTGGCGCGCACCGGGCTCACCTCGGTGTTCGCCTTGCTGATGCCCGACCAGCCCTTGCCCCAGCTGTAGGCGCCGCCGACCCGGAAGTCGCCCTTCATCTCCTGCTTGACGTCGACGCTGAGCTTGCCCTCCGCGTCGACCTGCAGGTAGCAGGTGAGATCGAGGTTGACGACGACCGGCACCGGGCCGACCTGGATGACCGGGTCGGCGTGCAGCTTGGCGAACGGCATCCGCAGCGGCTTGTCACCGGTGGTGGCGGCCGCCTGGCCCTTGAGCTCCCACGCCGAGGACCAGTCGCCGTTCAGGGCCAGCGACGCGGTGCCGGGGCCGCCGGTGGAGCCGGTGCCCTTGCCGTCGTAGGAGAAGTCGACCTCGGGAGCCAGCTGGACGAAGCCCGCGGCCGAGGCCTCCGCCGAGACCGGCGAGCCCGGGGGCGTGGGCAGCGACGCGCCGATGTCCAGCCGGAGGTTGCCCAGGGGCACCTTGGCGCCCTTGGGACCGGCGTGGATGCCGTCGGGCTTGGTCCAGGAGACCTGGACGCCCTTCATCAGCGGCACGACCTTGACGGACGAGGGGTCGACGGGGACCTTGCCCTTCGCCTCGGAGTCGCCGAGCAGCGCGTCGAGCGTGGCCGGGGCCGTGTTGACCTCGGTGCCCTTGTCCGTCGTGCCCGTCACCTTGGTGACCTTGGCCAGCACGCCGTGGGGAGCGCCGGGCGCGGGAGCGCTGGCGATGACGTCGCCCACGGCGACGCCGTCCTTCGACGACTGCGACGGCTTGGGCGCCACGCCCTTGGCCGGCTCCTTCGGGGCGGAGCCGCCGGTGGCGATGACGGCCTTGCCGCTCTTCTGGTCGAACGAGGCGACCTTCAGCGACGACTTGGCCGCCTTGACGCCCGTCCCCTTGGCGGAGTGGGCCACCGCGCTCGGGGCGCCCGCCCCGGCGGGTGCGGCCGCGACGGCGAGCCGCGGCTCCGTGGCCGCGGCGGTGGCGGCGACCGGCTCGGCGTCGGCGGCCTTACCGGAGGCGTTGGAGGATCCGCCCGACGAGCAGGCGGTGACGGCCATCAGGGACACGGCGGTCAGTGCAGGTAAAAAGGCATACCTGGTGGTTCTGCGCAAAGTTGAGTCCTTGGGTGCGTGAGGTGGGGGCGGTCCAGGGGGAGTTGACACCCGGGACCGCATCACACGGCATCGAGATACTCGCGGTAGCGATTCGCATGATCGTGTCATGGGACGACATGTCCGCAGAACCGTTTCGCCGGAGCTAAACGATGATCTGGATCACATGACGGACCCTCACGCGTCAGCGTCACGTCATCGTCGCGTCAGCGCCCCCTGGCACTGTTGAGCACGTCAAGGAGAGGTACTCGAAGCGGCCCAACGAGGTCCGGAAGCTCTTCCGGTCGGGGTGATCGCACCACCCCTCGCAGGTTCGAATCCTGCCCTCTCCGCGGAACGGTGGACGACGGAGGGCGGCCCGCACGGCGGGCCGCCCTCCGTCGCGCCGGCCGCGTGCCGGATCTTGGTCGTTGACGCGGGCGGACGGCGCGGGTCTAATGAGGAACGTGGCGCGTGGCGTCGGCCAAAGAGCAGTGGGCCGGCTGGCGACCGGGCGGCCACCGTATTCCCAGGGACCACATCATGAGTGACGCGTAACAGGCTTCGCCTGACGCGGGCGCGTTTCGAGCGCCCCTTCCCCTTTTTTTCCGGTCCCGAGGACCCCGGCGCCGCCGTACGACCGGCCGCCACCGGACCCGGGCCCGTTCACCCATCGCCCCGGGGCGCACCGCCCCGGCCGTTCCCGCGCCCCGGGCCGTTCCCGCGCGCCGCGGAACCGCGTTCTTCTGGAGATCCCACCCGCATGTCTTCCTTCAACCAGTCCGTCATCGAGGAGTTCCGGGCCAACTCGGGCAAGGTCGGCGGCCCCTTCGAGGGCGGCGACCTGCTGCTGCTCACCACCACCGGCGCGAAGTCCGGCGAACCGCGCACCACCCCGCTCGGCTATGTGCGCGAGGGCGGCCTGCTGATGGTCGTCGGATCGAACCTCGGCTCGCCCCGGCACCCCGACTGGTACCGCAACCTGCTGGCCGACCCGCGCGTCGTCGTGGAGACCGGCACCGAGGAGTACGAGGCCGTCGCCGTGCCGGCCGAGGGCGCCCGGCGCGACGAGCTGTTCGCGCACGTGGTGAGCGCGGAGCCGGGATACGGCGCGTACCAGGAGAGCACCGCCCGCGTCCTGCCGGTCGTGGTCCTGGAGCGCTCCGGGCCCGAGGTCCTTCCCCCGGTGAGGAACCTCGCCGACAAGCTCATGGAGGTCCACGTCTGGCTCCGCGGGCAGCTGACGCACGTACGCGCCGAGGTCGACGCCCACTTCGCCGCGCGCGCCGCGCACCGGGGTCCCGGCGAGCCGCCGGCGCCGGGGCTCGGCATGCAGATCCGCCAGCACTGCCTGGCGTTCTGCCGGACGCTGGAGTTCCACCACACGAGCGAGGACCGGCACCTGTTCCCCGGCATCGAGGCGTGGCACCCGCACCTCGCCGACGCCTTCGAACGGCTCCGCGCCGAGCACCGCACGGTCGCCCGTCTGCAGGAGGAACTGGCCGCCCTGCTGGCCGGCATCGCCGGCGCCGACCCGGTGCGCTTCCGCGCCGAGCTGGAGCGGATGTCCACCGAGCTGACCGCCCACCTCGACTTCGAGGAGGAGACGCTCCTGCCGGTGCTCGCCGCGATCCCCTTCCCGCCGGTCCCGCCGGCCGCGCAGTCCGCCTGAGCGGAGCGGGTGGGGGCAGGGCCGGCCGGGGCGGGCCTACGAGGCGGTCTTGCCCGTGGTCCGCCCCCGCTCGCGCGGGACCCCGGCGCCCTCGGCGGCGGCCTTCTCACGCCCGGCGCCCCGCCAGGCGAGCGCGACGGTGACGGAGGTGGCGAGGGCGAGGGCCGCCGCGGCGAGGTAGACCGTGTCCAGGCCCTCGCCCGACAGGGGCTGGGCGGCGACGGGCGAGAGGAACTGGCCCAGGAACATGGCGGCCGTGATCCCGCTGAGGGTGCGGCCGCGCACCTCGGCCGGCGTCCGGGCCACCAGCCAGGTGTTCAAGTGCGGGACGAGCAGGCCCACTCCGGTGCCGATCAGGGCCAGGCCGGCCAGGACGACGGGCACGCCGGGGGCGAAGCCGATCAGCGCGGCGCCCGCGCCCAGGACGGCCAGGACGACCGCGGTCAGGGCCGCCTCGCGCCGGCCGCGGGCGATGCGGCCGTAGTTGGCGGAGACCGTCGCCTGGACCGCGCTCATCGAGGCGAGGATCAGACCGCTGCCGACCGCCCCGACGCCCGCCAGGTCGGCCAGGTGGAAGGGCAGCTGGGTGGGAACCGTGTAGAAGACGACCTGGCCCACGAAGGCCAGGGCGAAGATGGCGAGGGCGGCCCCCGGCAGCGCCCGGCCGCCCGCGGCCGGCGCCCGCCGGGCCGGGACGCCGTCCCCGGCCGGCTCCTTGATCACCAGCGCGACCAGGGCGGCCAGCGGCAGCGCCAGCAGGTAGACCGCGAAGGGCCCCCGCCAGTCGACGCCGGCCAGCAGCCCGCCGAGCGACAGGAACGCCACGCCGCCCAGCCCCATCGCCCCGGCCTGCAGGCCGAGCACCCGGGAGCGCTCGGGGCCGGAGTACAGGTCGGCCACCAGCGCGGTGGCCGCCGTCATCACGCCGGCCACGGCGAGGCCGAGCAGCACCCGTCCGGCCAGGATGGCGTAGACGTCGCTCAGCACCAGGCCCGAGCCGCCCGCCAGCCCGTAGAGCACCACCGAGGCGACGAGGACGGGCTTGCGGCCCGCCCGGTCCACCAGGAGACCGGCCACGGGCGCGCCCACCGCGATCGCCAGGGCGGGCACGGTGAGCACCATGCGGACCAGGAACGTGATGTCGCCGACGTCCGCGAAGTGCCGCCGCATGGCGGGCAGCGCGGGCGCGATCGTCGCGCCGGCCATCACCGTCAGCATGCTCACCAGCAGGAGCGTGACCAGGACCGGCCGGGCCGGGGCGGCCGGTGCTCCGGGGTGGGGGCGGTCGGTCATCGTGCGCTCCGTCCTTGGGGGTTGGCACGCGCAGTGGACCTCCGCCGGCTCGAGCGCCGCTGGAGCGTCCACGGGGTCCGCTGGGGCGCCCCGCTGCCCGAGGCGGCTTCTAGCAGTGCTCGAGCATCCGGCCGCAGCCTCGACGGCGTAAGTCCCGGTGTGCAGAGGCGAAAGGACAGAACAGCGATGTTCTCTACAAACGCGGGCCAGATATGACCCGGCGCGTGGTGATTACCGGAATCGGCGTGCGCGCCCCCGGCGGGAACGGAACAAAGGCGTTCTGGGACCTGCTGTCGAACGGCCGTACCGCCACACGGAACATCTCCTTCTTCGACGCATCGCAGTTCCGGTCCCGGATCGCCGGCGAGGTCGACTTCGATGCGGTCGCCGAGGGATTCAGCCCGCGCGAGATCCGTCGCATGGACCGGGCGACCCAGTTCGCCGTGGCCTGCACCCGCGACGCGCTCGCGGACAGCGGGCTGGACCTGGGCTCCGTCGACCCGCACCGGGTCGGCGTCAGCCTGGGCAGCGCCGTCGCCTCGGCGACGAGCCTGGAGAACGAGTACCTGGTGATGTCGGACGCGGGCAAGAACTGGGAGGTCGACCCCTCCTACCTGTCGCCGCACATGTTCGACTACCTCAGCCCCGGCGTCATGCCGGCCGAGGTGGCCTGGGAGGTCGGCGCCGAGGGCCCCGTGACGATGGTGTCCGACGGCTGCACCTCCGGCCTGGACTCCGTCGGCTACGCCGTGCAGCTGATCCGCGAGGGCACGGTCGACACCGTCGTCGCCGGCGCCGCGGACACCCCCGTCTCGCCGATCGTGGTCGCCTGCTTCGACGCGATCAAGGCGACGACGACGCGCAACGACGACCCCGCGCACGCCTCCCGCCCCTTCGACGGCACCCGCAACGGGTTCGTCCTCGCCGAGGGCGCGGCCATGTTCGTGCTCGAGGAGTACGAGGCCGCCAAGAAGCGCGGCGCGCACATCTACGCCGAGGTCGGCGGCTACGCCACCCGCTGCAACGCGCACCACATGACCGGTCTGCGCAAGGACGGCCGCGAGATGGCCGAGGCGATCCGGGTGTCCCTCGACGAGGCCCGCCTCGACGGCACCACGATCGACTACATCAACGCGCACGGCTCCGGCACCAAGCAGAACGACCGGCACGAGACGGCCGCGTTCAAGCGCAGCCTGGGCGAGCACGCCTACAACG
This sequence comes from Streptomyces griseocarneus, assembly GCF_014655595.1. Classification (GTDB taxonomy): domain Bacteria; phylum Actinomycetota; class Actinomycetes; order Streptomycetales; family Streptomycetaceae; genus Streptomyces; species Streptomyces griseocarneus. Next base: position 167,047 of record NZ_BNBL01000013.1, read on the forward strand.
TGCCGGTGAGCTCCATCAAGTCGATGGTGGGCCACTCGCTGGGCGCCATCGGTTCCGTCGAGATCGCCGCCTCGCTGCTGGCGATCGAGCACAACGTCGTGCCGCCGACGGCCAACCTGCACACCCCCGACCCCGAGTGCGACCTGGACTACGTGCCGCTGACCGCGCGCGAGCAGCGCGTCGACACGGTCCTCACGGTGGGCAGCGGGTTCGGCGGTTTCCAGAGCGCGATGGTCCTGCACCGCCCGGAGGTGGCTTCCGTATGAGCACCGTCATCACTGGCATCGGCGCGGTCACTCCCAACGGCCTGGGCGCCGAGGAGTTCTGGAAGGCCACCCTGGCCGGCCAGAACGCCGTCAAGGAGCTGACCGGGTTCGACGTGTCGAAGTACCCCTCCCGGCTGGCCGGGCAGATCACGGACTACGAGGCCAAGGCCCACCTGCCCAGCCGGCTGCTGCCGCAGACCGACGTCTCCACGCGCTACGCCCTGACGGCGGCCGCGTGGGCGCTCGAGAACGCGGGCGTCACCGAGGAGACGCTGCCCGACTACGACATGGGCACGGTCACCTCCAACGCCCTGGGCGGCTTCGAGTTCACCCACCAGGAGTTCAACAAGCTCTGGTCCAAGGGCTCGGAGTTCGTCAGCGTCTACGAGTCGTTCGCCTGGTTCTACGCCGTCAACACCGGCCAGATCTCCATCCGCCACAAGCTGCGCGGCCCCAGCGCGGCGCTGGTGGGCGAGCAGGCGGGCGGCCTGGACGCCATCGGCCACGCCCGGCGCACCGTGCGGCGCGGCACCAAGCTGGTGGTCTCCGGCGGCGTCGACGCGGCGTTCGACCCGTGGGGCTGGGCCTCGCAGCTGGCGGGCGGCCTGGTCAGCACGGCCACCGACCCGAAGGCCGCGTACCTGCCGTTCGACGAGCGGGCCGCGGGCTACGTGCCCGGCGAGGGCGGGGCGATCCTCATCGCCGAGGACTCCGCCTCCGCGCTCGAGCGCGGCGCGCCGCAGATCTACGGCGAGATCGCCGGCTACGCCTCGACGTTCGACCCCAAGCCCGGCTCCGGCCGTGCGCCGGGCCTGCGCCGGGCCGCCGAGCTCGCCCTCGCCGACGCGGGCCTCGAGCCCTCCGACATCGACGTGGTGTTCGCCGACGCCGCCGGTCTGCCGGACAAGGACCGGGAGGAGGCGGAGGCGCTGCGCGCGGTCTTCGGCGTGCGCGGGGTGGCGGTGACCGCTCCCAAGGCGCTGACCGGCCGCATGTACGCCGGCGGCGGCCCCGCCGACCTGGTGGCGGCGCTGCTGTCGATCCGTGACGGCGTCATCCCCGCCAGCGGCCACTCCTCCCGGATCCCCGAGGAGTACGGCATCGACCTGGTGGTCGGCGAGCCGCGCACCAAGCCCGTCGGGGCCGCGCTGGTGCTGGCCCGCGGCCGCTGGGGCTTCAACTCCGCGGTCGTCGTGACCCGGCACAGCAACTGACATCCACGCACTTCCACAGGAGAAACCCCCATGGCACAGCTCGGCATCGACGACCTGCGGCGCATCCTGATCGCCTGCGCGGGTGAGGACGACAGCATCGACCTCACCGGCGACATCCTCGACATCAGCTTCGAGGAGCTCGGCTACGACTCCCTCGCCCTGATGGAGAGCACCGCCCGGATCAAGCAGGAGTACGGCATCGACCTCTCCGACGACGCCATCGGCGACGTGGAGACGCCCCGCGCCCTCCTCGAGCTGGTGAACGCCACCGAGGTTCCCGCCGCCTGATCCGCCGGCCGGCGACCCACGGGGCCCGCATCCCACCCGGCGGTGGGATGCGGGCCCCTGCCCATCCGCGCCGGGCAGGCGCACCGATCGAGCCGAGGAGAACCTTCATGGAACGACCCGTGATCCACCGCACCGAGCACACCCTCGTCGTCTCCGCACCCGCCCGGGTGCTCTACGACCTGGTCTCCGACGTCACGCTGTGGCCGGCCGTGTTCGGGCCGAGCGTGCACGTCCGCCACCTCGAGCGCACCGAGCGCGCCGAGGTGTTCGAGATCTGGGCCCAGGTCAACGGCAAGGTCGCCAACTGGACCTCGCGGCGGGTCCTGGACCCCGAGCGGCTGTACGTGAGCTTCCGGCAGCAGCGCAGCTTCCCGCCCGTCACCTCGATGGGCGGCGGCTGGCTCTTCCGCTCCCTGCCCGACGGCCGCACCGAGGTCGTGCTGCGCCACCGCTTCAGCGTGGAGGGCGACGACCCGCAGGCCGTGCGGAACCTGCTGGCGGCGCTGGACCGCAACAGCGGCGAGGAGCTGGCGGCCCTGGCCCGGGTGGCGGAGCTCGGCCACCCGGTCGAGGACATCGTGTTCTCCTTCACCGACATCGTCCCGCTGGAGGGCGGCTCCGAGGCGGCGTACGACTTCGTCAACCGCGCCGACCTGTGGGCCGAGCGGCTCCCGCACGTCAGCAGCGTGGTGCTGACCGAGGACGTTCCCGGGGTGCAGGACCTGCGGATGGAGACCCTGACCGCGGACGGCTCGACGCACACCACCCGCTCGACCCGCATCTGCCAGGCTCCGTCGTGGATCGCCTACAAGCAGAGCATCCTGCCGAAGCTGCTGACCGGCCACAGCGGTCTGTGGACCTTCACCGACGGCCCGGACGGCCCCCTGGCCACGGCCCGCCACACGGTGGCCCTCAACCCGGCGACCGTCACCGAGGTCCTGGGCGAGCAGGCGACCCTCGACGACGCGCGGACCTTCATCCGCGAGGCCCTGGGCCGCAACAGCCTGGCGACGATGACCCACGCGGCCGCGTACGCCAAGGAGAACGGCGGCGTGAGCGCCTAGGCGCCGCGCACGTCCCTCCCCCACGACGACGCCGGCTCCCGTACCCGCGAGGGTCCGTGAGCCGGCGTCGTCGTGCCGCGAGGGGGACCGGCCGCACACGCGTGACGCCCGCCCTCCCTCCCGGGGGAACGGGAGACGGGGCGGGCGGGAGCGCGGAGCGCGGGCCGGTCAGTAGTTGCCCAGGCCGCCACAGACGTTGAGGGCCTGCGCGGTGACGGCGGCCGCGTCGTCGCTGACCAGGTACTCGACCATGGCGGCGACCTCGCGGGTCTCCACGTAGCGGCCCAGCGGCACCCGGGTGGTGATGCGGTCGTGGGCCTCCTGCTCGCTGACGCCCCAGATGCCCGAGTAGTGCCCGCGCACCCGCTCGGCCATCGGCGTCTCGACGAAGCCGGGGCAGACGGCGTTCACGGTGATGCCGGTGCGGGCCAGCTCCAGGCCGAGGGCCTTGCTGAAGCCGACGACGCCGTGCTTGGACGCCGAGTAGGGGGCGGCGTGGACGACGCCCTGCTTGCCACCGGTGGAGGCGATGCTGATGATGCGGCCGCGCTTCTTCTCGAGCATGCCGCCGGCGTTCAGCACCTCCTTGGTCATCAGGAAGACGCTGTTGAGGTTGGTGTTGATCACGTCGAACCACAGCTCGTCCGCGATCTCGTTGGTGGCGCCGCCGCCGCTGCGACCGGCGTTGTTGATCAGGATGTCGACCGGGCCGAAGCGGTCCACCGCCGACTGCACGAACGCCTTGATCTGCGCCGGGTCCGCGACGTCGCAGGTCGTCCCGTCCACCTCGTGGCCGGCGTCGGTCAGCTCCTTGATCGTGGCGGCCAGCTGGTCCTCCTGGCGCGCGCACATGTAGACGCGGGCGCCGAGCCCGGCGAGCCGGCGGGCGATCTCGAGGCCGATCCCGCTGGTCGCGCCCGTGACGAGGGCGACCGGCTTGACTTCCTGTGCCATGTGCTTCTCCCGAATAGCTGCGGTGGCAGGTCTGCGCCGAGCCTGTCGGGGATCCCTCGCGTCGCGCTGGAACGCCCCTGGAAGGGAGCTTGCGGCCCTCCGCCGCCGCCCCGACGGTTCTCAAGGGCGATTCGAGGCGGGGCCGCGATTCTTGCGGAACCCGTCAGTCACACCGCAAAGGACCGAGATGACCGCGACGACCGTCAGCAGCGACCTCTACGCGCAGGTGCAGCACTTCTACGCGCGCCAGATGCAGGCCCTGGACAACGGGCGGATCGAGGAGTACGCCGCCACCTTCACCAAGGACGGCAGCTTCCAGCACTCCCCCGGCATCGACCCCGTGGTCGGCCGGGACAACATCCTCGCCGAGCTGCGCTCCTTCCTGAAGAAGTACGACGACGACCCCACCCAGCGCCGCCACTACTTCAACCAGATGGTCCTCGACCCCCAGGAGGACGGCAGCCTGCGCTCCACCGTCTACGCCCTGATCGTGCGGGTGCGCCCGAACGAGCAGCCGGAGGTCTGGCCGAGCACCGTGGTGCACGACGTCATCGACCTGACGGACGGCGAGATCCTGCTGCGCTCCCGCTCCGTCAGCTACGACCAGCTGGTCTGAGCCGATGAAGGCGTCGCCGACCCCGGAACGGCTCCTGGCCCACGCCGACGCCGCGCTGCGCAGCGCCATGGCGGCCGCGGCGGACCGTACGCCGCCCCGCCTGGCCAAGGCGGCGGCCGGTGCCGCCTATCTGGATCTGTGGGTGTGCGAGCGGCTGCTGCGCGCCGACGGGGGAAGCAGATCCGCCAGCGCCCGCTTCCTCGTGCCGCGCCTGCTGATGGAGGGCGTCGACGGGCTGACCGTGCTGCTGGGCACCGAGCTGCACCGGGCCACCCGGCCCAGCGCCGAGTACCGGCGCCGGGCCCGCCTGCTGGGTGAGGCGATGTGGCACCCCGACCACGAGGAACGCCTGATGGGGGTGGTGGAGCGGCTGTCCCTGCCGCTGTACGGCGACGACCGGCTCTCGCGCCCCATGACGTCCGTGCGCCCGGCGGCCCTGCCCACGGCCCTGCACCGGATGCTGGACGACCTGGAGCGCGAGCGCCGGCAGCTGATCGACGACTGCGCCCTGTCCGAGGACAGCGCGACGGCGCGGGACTGGGCGCGGGCGGACCGCTACGCGCTGCTGACCGCGGCCGCCGCGTGCGTCGACGACTGGGAGCGCCGCAAGGGGTACCGGCAGCACCGGTTCGCGGACCTGACCCGTCTGGTGGGGGCGCTGTCCCGGCTGGCGGTGCGCCTGGACCGGGAGCCCGCGGGGCCGGACGCCGAGCTCAGCGGGGCCCTGTTCGACGAGGCGGACCTGTACTGCCGCACGTCGTCGGTCGTGGTGCGGACCGCGCGCTCGGCCGCCCGCCAGCTCGTCGGCGTGTGATCCTCCCCCTCCCGGCCGGAAAGGTCCCCAGATGCCCGCAGTAGAGCTCGTGCACGCCGACGGCCCGGGCGGCGCCTGGGCCGCCGCGGTGTCCGCGGCCGTGCGCGAAGGCCGGACCGTGGTCCTGCACTGCCTGGTCGGGGAGTGGAGCGCGCCCGACAGCCCGGAGCTGGCCCTGCTGCTGGGCCGTGAGCACCGCCGCTACGCCTCCACGCGGCACGCCGCCTGCAGGGACCGGTTCGTGGCCTCCCGGCGGCTGATCAAGTACGCGGCGTCGGCGGCGCTCGGCGTCTCCCCCTGGACGCTGGAGCTGGCGATCAGCCCGGGCGGCCGCAAGTACCTCCGGGGCTGCGGCTGGCTCGGGCTGAGCCTGAGCCACACCGGCAACCTGCTGGTGCTGGCGCTGAGCGCGACCGGTCGCGTGGGCGCCGACAGCGAGGCGCTCAGCCGGTCGATGTGCAACCCGGCGCTGGTGCGCCGGGTGTGCACCGACGCGGAGATGGCGGCCCTGGCCGCCCTGCCGGCGGGCGAGCGGGGCCGGGCGATGCTGCGGCTGTGGACCCTGAAGGAGGCCTACACCAAGGCCATCGGCGTCGGCATGCGGCTGCCCTTCCGCGAGTTCGGCTTCGCGGTCGACGGCGACAAGGCCGTACTGCACGACACCGAGGGGGTGCCGGCCCATCCGGTGGAGTGGGATTTCACCACGCACTGGATCGACGCCGACGACTCGTATGTCGTGAGTACGGCCCAGACCCGGTCACCCGGGCATCCGCTCGCCGCCTAGCCCGCGGCCCGGCTCACGTTCCTACGCGGTGAGCAACGCGTGGGTCGGGGCGGGAACTTCGAGCCGCTCGTCGTTGGCGAGCACGGCCTGGTGCAGGCGCTGCAGCCGCGGGGACGGCTCCACGCCGAGCTCCTCGACCAGGGCCCGGCGCAGCGACTGGAAGGCGTCCAGCGCCCGCCAGGGGTGGCCTGCCCGGTAGAGGGCGGTCATCAGCTGGGCGCACAGCGCCTCGTGCATGGGCTGCTGGGCGACCAGCATGCGCAGCTCGCCGATGAGTTCGGCGTGCCGGCCGAGCTGGAGGTCGGCCTCGATGCGCAGTTCGAGGGCGCGGGTGCGCTCCTCCTGCATGCCGATGATCTCCATGCCGAGCACCTCGCCGACCGGTACGTCGACGAGCGCGGGGCCCCGCCACAGCTCCAGGGCCCGGCCGAGCTCGGCGGTGGCGGTGGCGGGGTCGTTCTCCCCCATGGCGCGGCTGCCGCGCCGGACGAGCTGCTGGAACTCCAGCAGGTCGCAGGAGTACTCCATCGGATTGAGCTGGTACCCGCCGTAGCAGGTCGCCAGGATGTCCTTGGCCGTACGGCCGTCCTCCCTCGGCCCCGCCTCGCTGATCTTCCGGCGGAGCTGGAGGATGTAGGTCTGCAGTGTGGTGGCGGCGCTGCGCGGAATGGCGTCGCCCCACACTTCGGTCATCAAGGTTTCCACCGCGACGACCCGGCCCGCGCGAATGGCGAGCAGAGCGAGAATCTGTCGGGGCTTCCCTGCGGTCGGCACAATCGAGGTGCCGTTCACCCGTGCCGCGATCGGTCCCAGAACTTCGATTTGCATGACTGGAGCATCGCAGCCACGTTTCGGCTTCAACCAGTGCATGGGGCATGAGTGGGTGTGAAAATCTCACACCCGGTCCTTATCAGTCCTTGATGGTGCAGATCACGGCGCCGGACGATACCGATGCCCCGACCTCCGCCGCCAGGTCCTTGACCGTGCCGCTGCGGTGGGCGTTGAGCGGCTGCTCCATCTTCATGGCCTCGAGGACGATGATCAGTTCGCCCTCCTGGACCTCCTGCCCGTCCTCCACGGCCACCTTGACGATGGTGCCCTGCATCGGCGAGGTCAATGCGTCGCCGGAGACAACCGGTCCGGATTTTCTGGCCGCCCGCCGCTGCTTGGGCCTGGGGGCGGCGGGACCGGAGGCGACGGCGCCGAGGGAGGCGGGGAGCGTGACCTCGAGGCGTTTGCCGCCGACCTCGACGACGACGGTTTCGCGGCCGGGGGTCTCTTCGTCCTCGTCGGGGGTGGTGCCGGTGAAGGGGGTGATGGTGTTGTCGAACTCGGTCTCGATCCAGCGGGTGTGGATGCGGAACGGGTCGGCGGTGAACGCGGGATCGGTGACCACGGCCTGGTGGAAGGGGATGGCGGTGGCCATGCCCTCGACCTGGAACTCCGCCAGCGCGCGTGCCGCCCGCTGCAGCGCCTGCTCACGCGTGGCACCGGTGACGATCAGCTTGGCCAGCAGCGAGTCCCACGCCGGACCGATCACACTCCCGGACTCCACACCCGCGTCCAGACGCACACCCGGGCCGGTGGGAGGCGTGAAACGGGTGACGGTGCCCGGGGCGGGCAGGAAGTTACGGCCCGGGTCCTCGCCGTTGATACGGAACTCGAACGAGTGCCCGCGGACGGGGGGGTCGGTGTAGCCGAGTTCCTCGCCGTCGGCGATGCGGAACATCTCCCTCACCAGGTCGATGC
>NZ_BNBL01000014.1 GCF_014655595.1 Streptomyces griseocarneus
CCTTTCAGCGCCGATGGTACTGCAGGGGGGACCCTGTGGGAGAGTAGGACGCCGCCGAACTTTTTTTGAAAGAAAGCCCTGGCAGGGAACCCAGTTCCCCGCCAGGGCTTTCTTGCGTTTCCGGCCCGCTTCCCTCCCCCTCCGCACGGTCCCAACTCGCCGGGGGGTAAAGTCATGGGACATCGTTGGTACATATCCCCACAGGAGGCCCCCGGGTGGAGGTCCAGGAGACGCGCGTCCAGACCGACCGCGTCCTCACCATCCCGAACATCCTCAGCATGGCGCGCCTGGTCGGCGTACCCCTCTTCCTGTGGCTGATTCTTCAGAAGCACGACGGATGGGCGCTGGTCGTACTGGCTCTCAGCGGCGTCAGCGACTACCTCGACGGCAAGCTCGCCCGGCGCTGGAACCAGATCAGCAACCTCGGCCGGCTGCTCGACCCGGCCGCCGACCGGCTCTACGTCCTCTCCACCCTCTTCGGCCTGACGTGGCGTGAGATCCTTCCGCTCTGGCTGACGGTCGCGCTGCTCGCCCGGGAGGCGATGCTGCTGGTCATGGTGTGGATCCTGAGGCGCCACGGCTATCCGCCGCCGCAGGTGAACTTCCTCGGGAAGGCCGCGACCTTCAACCTCATGTACGCCTTCCCGTTGCTGCTTCTCAGTGACGGAGAGGGCTGGTTGTCCTCACTCGCCGCGATTTTCGGATGGGCGTTCGCCGGATGGGGTACAACCCTCTATTGGTGGGCAGGGATCCTCTATGTGGTTCAGGTCCGCCGGCTGGTCAAGGCGGATGCCACGGCTGACTGATCGCGCCGTAGCCCCGAGCGTTCCGGGGCCTGACTGAAGTCGCGGGCGTGAAAGTCGGCAAGACCGTCGTCTCCCAAGGAGGACGCTTCCGACATGAAGGCCGTCGTGATGGCCGGTGGCGAAGGAACCCGGCTTCGCCCCATGACCTCGAGCATGCCCAAACCGCTCCTGCCGGTGGCCAACCGGCCGATCATGGAGCACGTACTACGGCTGCTCAAGCGGCACGGGCTCACCGAGACCGTGGTGACCGTGCAGTTCCTCGCCTCCCTCGTGAAGAACTACTTCGGTGACGGCGAGGAACTCGGCATGGAGCTCTCCTACGCCAACGAGGAAAAGCCACTCGGCACCGCGGGCAGCGTCAAGAACGCGGAAGAGGCGCTCAAGGACGACGCCTTCCTGGTCATCTCCGGTGATGCCCTCACCGATTTCGATCTGACCGATCTGATCCGGTTCCACAAGGAAAAGGGCGCCCTCGTCACGGTCTGCCTCACCCGGGTGCCCAATCCGCTGGAATTCGGCATCACCATCGTCGACGACGAGGGCAAGGTCGAGCGCTTCCTGGAGAAGCCCACCTGGGGCCAGGTCTTCTCGGACACCGTGAACACGGGCATCTACGTGATGGAGCCGGAGGTCTTCGACTACGTCCGGCCCGACGTCCCCGTCGACTGGTCGGGAGATGTCTTCCCGCAGCTGATGAAGGAGGGCAAGCGCGTCTTCGGCTACATCGCCGAGGGCTACTGGGAGGACGTCGGCACCCACGAGAGCTACGTCAAGGCCCAGGCCGATGTGCTCGAGGGCAAGGTGGACGTCGATCTCGACGGCTTCGAGATCTCCCCGGGAGTCTGGGTCGCCGAGGGAGCCGAGGTGCACCCCGACGCCACCCTGCGCGGGCCGCTCTACATCGGTGACTACGCCAAGGTCGAGGCCGGCGCCGAGATCCGTGAGCACACCGTCGTCGGGTCCAACGTCGTCGTCAAGACCGGCGCCTTTCTGCACAGGGCCGTGGTCCACGACAACGTCTACGTCGGCCAGCAGAGCAATCTGCGCGGCTGTGTCGTCGGCAAGAACACCGACATCATGCGTGCCGCCCGGATCGAGGACGGGGCCGTCATCGGGGACGAGTGCCTCATCGGCGAGGAATCGATTATCCAGGGGAACGTCCGCGTCTACCCGTTCAAGACGATCGAGGCGGGCGCCTTCGTCAACACCTCCGTCATCTGGGAGTCCCGGGGCCAGGCGCACCTCTTCGGTACCCGGGGCGTCTCCGGCATCCTCAATGTGGAGATCACCCCCGAGCTCGCGGTGCGGCTCGCCGGCGCGTATGCCACCACGCTCAAGAAGGGGGCGACGGTCACCACGGCGCGTGATCACTCCCGTGGTGCGCGGGCGCTCAAGCGCGCGGTGATCTCCGCCCTGCAGGCGAGTGCGATCGACGTCCGGGACCTGGAGAACGTACCGCTGCCGGTGGCCCGGCAGCAGACGGCGCGGGGCAGCGCCGGCGGGATCATGATCCGCACCTCGCCGGGCGTGCCGGACTCGGTGGACATCATGTTCCTCGACGAGCGCGGTGCCGACCTCTCCCAGGCAGGGCAGCGCAAGCTCGACCGGGTCTACGCACGCCAGGAGTACCGGCGGGCCTTCCCCGGGGAGATCGGCGACCTGTCCTTCCCCTCCAGCGTCTACGACTCGTACACGGGCTCGCTGCTGCGGTCCGTGGACACCACCGGAGTCGCGGAGTCCGGGCTCAAGGTCGTCGTGGACGCCTCGAACGGCAGCGCCGGGCTCGTTCTGCCCAGCCTCCTCGGACGGCTGGGGGTGGACGCGCTCACCATCAATCCCGGGCTCGACGAGGCACGCCCGACCGAGACCGCCGACACGCGTCGTTCGGGTCTGGTGCGGCTCGGGGAGATCGTGGCGTCGGCGCGGGCGGCGTTCGGTGTGCGGTTCGACCCGGTGGGGGAGCGGATCTCGCTGGTCGACGAGCGCGGGCGCATCGTGGAGGACGACCGGGCCCTGCTGGTGCTGCTGGACCTGGTCGCGGCCGAGCGGCGCAGCGGGCGGGTGGCGCTGCCGGTGACGACGACCCGCATCGCCGAGCAGGTCGCGGCGTACCACGGCACGCAGGTGGAGTGGACGACGACGTCGCCGGACGACCTGACGCGCGTGGGCCGGCAGGAGTCGACGATCTTCGGCGGCGACGGCCGCGGCGGGTTCATCGTCCCGGAGTCCAGCAGCGTCTTCGACGGCACGGCCGCGTTCGTACGCCTCATCGGGCTGGTGGCGCGTACGCAGCTCACGCTCAGCCAGATAGACGCCCGGATCCCCAGGGCTCATGTCCTGCGCCGTGACCTGGCGACCCCTTGGGCGGTGAAGGGCCTCGTCATGCGGCATGTGGTGGAGGCGGCCGGGGATCGTTCGGTGGATACGACGGATGGTGTGCGCGTGGTGGAGGCCGACGGGCGATGGGTGATGGTGCTGCCCGATCCCTCCGAGGCCGTGACGCACCTGTGGGCGGAAGGGCCTGACGACGCCTCCGCCCAGGCGCTGCTGGACGAGTGGTCGGCGGTCGTGGACGGCGCCGGGCGCTGACGGCGGGAGGGGGCGTCGTCTCCCGGGTTCCCGGAGTGTCCCGGATCTGTCCCGGATCCGGCACGCCGGTGGGGCCATTGGGAGACGACGCCCCCGACGTGCGACGATGTGCGGCATGTCGCAGCAGCCCCCCGTTCGGAGCACCTCCTCACCGCCGCCGCGCCCCGATGCGTCGATGTCGCTGCTGACGAATGTGATGCATCACAGCCTCGACGAGGGGTACGCGGAGGCGGCGGCCAGACGTGCCGAGGGAGGCACGGGACTTCCCGGCACGCTGCGGGCGAAGTTGGGTCTGGCCGGCGCCCTGTTGCTCGCCGCCGTGGTGGTGACGCTGGGGGCGGCGCAGGCGCAGATATCGGCACCGACGCTGGCCAAGGAGCGCGAGCAGCTGATCCAGCGGATCGAGAAGGAGACGTCGGCCGCCGACACGCTGCAGAGGAACGTCGACTCCCTGCGTTCGGCGGTGGGCAGCAAGCAGCGTGACGTGCTGCAGAAACACGGTGGGGACAAGGCCGAGTTGGTGTCCCTGCTGGCCGGCGCCACTCCGGTGCACGGGCCGGGGGTCAAAGTGGTCGTCGACGATGCCAAACAGGCCAAATCCGGCGGTGGCGGTCCCCGGGAGAGTGCTGGGTTCTCCGACACCGGACGGGTGCGCGACCGTGACATGCAGCGCATCGTCAACGGCCTGTGGCAGTCCGGTGCCGAGGCGATCGCGGTCAACGGGCAGCGCCTGACCTCACTGTCGGCGATCAGGGCCGCGGGGGACGCCATACTGGTCGACAACAAACCGCTGGTGCCGCCGTACACGGTGCTGGCGGTCGGGAACGGGCAGCGGCTGAGCACCGCTTTCCAGGACAGTGCCGACGGGCAGTATCTGCATGTTCTGCAGCAGAACTACGGGGTTCGCGCCAGCATTTCCGCTCAGGACGAGGTCCGGCTGCCGGCCGCGCCGAGTCTGATCGTACGAATCGCAAAGCCAGGGAAGGGCACATCGTGATCGCCGTATTGGGCCTCATCGTGGGAGTCGTGGTCGGACTGGTCGTCCGCCCCGTGGTGCCGACGGCGGTCGAGCCCTACCTGCCCATCGCCGTCGTGGCGGCGCTGGACGCGGTGTTCGGCGGCCTGCGGGCGATGCTGGACGGGATCTTCGACGACAAGGTCTTCGTGGTGTCGTTCCTGTCCAATGTGGTGGTGGCTGCCCTGATCGTGTTCCTGGGCGACAAGCTGGGCGTCGGCGCGCAGCTGTCCACCGGCGTGGTGGTCGTCCTGGGCATCCGCATCTTCTCCAACGCGGCCGCCATCCGGCGGCACATCTTCCGGGCGTGAGAACGAATGAGCACTGACGACACCCCGGAGAAGTCCGGAGCGCAGGGCCGGCCCGAGGGGCCGGAAGGGGCTGAGAAGTCCCCGATGTCCGAGAACGGCGGGAAGCCGGAGGAGCCGGCCGGCCGCGAGGGATCCGGGCCGCAGCCGCGTCCGGAGCCCGGGGCGAAGCCGGAGCCCGAGCAGGAACCCGAACCGGAACCGGAGCCCGAACCGGAATCCCAAGCGGAGCCCGGACCGGAGCCCGGACCGGAGCCCGAACCGGAGCCGGAGCCGGTGGCCGGCCCGGGCCTCGAGCCCGTCGAGCCGTCCACGGGGGAGGCCGGGGCGGAGCCGCCGTTGACGGGACGTCAACGGCTGGTGAACGGGCTGTGGCCGCCGAGGCTGACGCGGGCCCAGCTGACCGTCGCGGTGCTGCTGTGCGTGCTCGGTCTCGGCCTGGCCATCCAGGTCCGGTCCACCAGCGACAACAGCGCGCTGCGCGGTGCCCGGCAGGAGGACCTCGTACGGATCCTGGACGAGCTGGACAACCGCACCAAGCGGCTCGAGGACGAGAAGCGCCGGCTGGAGAACCAGAAGACGCAGTTGGAGAGCAGCTCCAACCAGGCGGCCGAGGCCCGCAAGCAGACCGCGCAGAAGGAGGACCAGCTCGGTGTCCTCGCGGGTACGGTGGCGGCCCAGGGGCCCGGCATCGAGCTCACGGTGAGCGACAGCAAGGGGGCCGTCGAGGCCGACAAGCTGCTGGACACCATCCAGGAGCTGCGGGCCGCGGGCGCGGAGGCGATCCAGATCAACGACGTCCGCGTCGTCGCCGACACGTACTTCTCGGGCTCCGCGGGAAAGGTGGAGATCGATGGCAAGAAGGTGTCACAGCCCTATAAGTTCAAGGTCATCGGCAAGCCGCAAGACCTGGAGCCCGCGCTGAACATCCCCGGCGGTGTCGTGCAGACTCTGGAGAAGGAGCAGGCCGGGGTCACTGTCTCCCGGTCTGAGAAGATCATTGTGGATGCCTTGCGCCCGGCGAAGCGGCCTGACTACGCTCGGTCGTCATCGCAGTGAGACGGGCGCGCAGGCGGGGCCCATGGGGAGGGCGGGAGGTTGCGGGGGGTCGGCGCACCAAGTTCGGGGCGCGTGATGGAAACTGTCTGTTGACCTCGGACGTTGTAGAGATGTCCAGGTCGGATGGTGTGTGCAGCAAGGGTTTGTCCTGCCCCACGGGCGGGTCTGTAGCGGTCAAGGGGAATCGCCCGTGAAGTTGTTTGCGAAGTTGTTCGGCAAGAGCGCACGCCAGGACGGCGGCAGCGCCCGGCACCGGGCGTCCCGCCCGGGGGACGGCGGCGAGGGGGCCCAGGAAGGCCGTCCGCTGTTCCGGGACCAGGTGGACGCGCACGGCGCACCGGGTGGCGACATTCCGGGCGGTCAGGGCGCGTCCTCTGTTGACCCTGCCCAGGCGGGGCGCATAGGTTTCGGGGCACCAGCGACCTCAAGTGCGGGTGGAGGGTTTGCCTTGCCGGTATGTACGAGGTGTGGCCACCGGAACGGCGAGGCCAGCCGGTTCTGTTCCAACTGCGGTGCGCCGCTGCGGCCGGGTGCCGTGGCCGAGCGCGCGTCGGAGACGACCTCGACCATCTCCATCTCCGGTCTCGAGGCGTACGACTCCGAGACCACCGGCCAGACGCAGATCCCGGCGCTCTCGCCCGAGGCGCAGGCCGCCGTGGACGCGCTGCCGCTGGGCTCCGCGCTGCTGGTGGTGCGCCGGGGGCCGAACTCCGGCAGCCGTTTCCTCCTGGACGCCGATGTCACCACCGCGGGCCGTCACCCGCAGAGCGACATCTTCCTCGACGACGTCACCGTCTCGCGCCGGCACGTGGAGTTCCGCCGGGAGCAGGACGGCTCGTTCACCGTCACCGACGTCGGCAGCCTCAACGGCACCTACGTCAACCGTGAGCAGATCGACTCGGTCGCGCTGTCCAACGGCGACGAGGTGCAGATCGGCAAGTACCGTCTGGTCTTCTTCGGCGGCCAGCGGGGCATCTGACCCTCTCCCGGACTCCGTCCGGGGGGTACCCCAGGGAAGGGCCATGCTTCGAACACCGTCGGGCGGCACCGGTTCCTCCGGTGCCGTCGGCGCGGAAGGCCGGCTGATGAGCATCGGCACGGTGCTCAACGTGCTGCGCGAGGAGTTCCCCGAGGTCACCATCTCCAAGATTCGTTTCCTGGAGTCGGAGGGCCTGGTCGAGCCCCGGCGCACCCCGTCCGGCTACCGCAAGTTCAGCGCGGAGGACGTGGAGCGGCTCGGGTACGTGCTGCGGGTGCAGCGCGACCACTACCTCCCGCTCAAGGTCATCCGGGAGCAGCTGGACGCCCTGGCCCGGGGCGAGCGCGTGCAGCTGCCGGCTCCCGCCCAGCCGCGGGACGCCCTGGACCTCGTGGAGGGCCTGGAGGGCCCCGCGGCGCCCGACGGGAGTCCCACCGGTCCCGAGGGCCCCACGGTCACCCGTATCGGCCGTGCGGAGCTGCTGGCCACCGTGGGGGCCACCGAGGAGGAGCTGGCGGAGTGGGAGTCGTACGGCCTGGTCGTCCCTCATCCGGACGGCGGGTTCGACGCCGATTCCCAGGCGACCGCCCGGATCGTCGCGGACCTGGGGCGCTACGGCCTGGAACCCCGGCATCTGCGTGCCGTCAAGGCGGCCGCCGACCGTGAGGCCGGCCTGATCGAACAGGTGATCGCGCCGCTGCGCAGGCACCGCAATCCGCAGACCAGGGCTCACGCCGAGGCCACCGCCCGGGAGCTGGCCGCCCTCTCCGTTCGACTGCACGCCGCCCTGGTGCGCGGTGCCCTGCACCTGCGGGGACAGTGACCGCGGGCGGCCCGACTACCCAAACCTGCCGGGCACGGCCTAGGGTTGCTGTGTGAACGAGCTCGATGTCGTGGGCGTCCGGGTGGAAATGCCCTCCAACCAGCCGATCGTGCTCCTGCGGGAAGTGGGAGGCGACCGTTACCTCCCGATCTGGATCGGACCGGGGGAGGCGACGGCGATCGCCTTCGCCCAGCAGGGCATGGCGCCTGCCCGCCCGCTGACCCACGACCTGTTCAAGGACGTGCTGGAGGCGGTCGGACAGCAGCTCGCCGAGGTCCGGATCACGGATCTGCGCGAAGGCGTGTTCTACGCGGAGCTCGTCTTCGCCAGCGGTGTGGAGGTCAGCGCGAGGCCCTCCGACGCCATAGCGCTGGCGCTGCGCACCGGCACGCCGATCTACGGCAGCGACGGGGTGCTGGACGACGCGGGGATCGCCATCCCGGACGAGCAGGAGGACGAGGTGGAGAAGTTCCGCGAGTTCCTCGACCAGATCTCGCCGGAGGACTTCGGCAGCGGCAATCAGTGAGACCCCGGGCGGTCCCTGCAGATCGTCTCTCGACCGGGGTGGCTCCGGGCGATACGCGCCCATTCGAGTAGCTTTTCCCGCTATGCGGACACGTAAAACCACTCTCAGGGTGATTATCACTCGGCGTGCCGAGTGTGGCGATCGTTGACGCACCCCGAGCGACTGCCTACCGTCGAGAAGGCAGGTCAAGGACGGAGGTCGGCGTGAGAAGCACGGGCGACGGTACGGCGGTCGGCGGTCCGTATCCGCTGCATGGGGGAATGGTCGAACCAGTGCCCCGCTATTCCGCCACGCCAGCGGTCACCACTCCGCGGGGGCGGGACTCCGAAGGCGAGAGCGCCTCGCGTGGTCCGGACAGCATCGGTTACCGGGGGCCGACCGCGTGCGCCGCGGCCGGCATCACCTACCGGCAGCTGGACTACTGGGCGCGTACGGGGCTCGTCGAGCCCAGCGTGCGGCCCGCGTACGGCTCGGGCAGCCAGCGGCTCTACAGC
Organism: Streptomyces griseocarneus; assembly: GCF_014655595.1. Classification (GTDB taxonomy): domain Bacteria; phylum Actinomycetota; class Actinomycetes; order Streptomycetales; family Streptomycetaceae; genus Streptomyces; species Streptomyces griseocarneus. The sequence goes on from NZ_BNBL01000014.1 coordinate 8,600, forward strand.
TTCCGGGACGTCGTCGTCCTGAAGATCGTCAAGCGGTTGCTGGACACCGGGGTCTCGCTGCAGAACATCCGCACCGCGGTGCAGCACCTGCGGGCCCGGGGCATGGACGACCTGGCGCAGATGACGCTCATGAGCGACGGCGCCACGGTCTACGAGTGCACCTCGCCCGACGAGGTCGTCGACCTCCTCCAGGGCGGCCAGGGAGTCTTCGGGATCGCCGTGGGCGTCGTCTGGCGCGATGTGCAGAGCGCGCTCGCGCAGCTGCACGGCGAGCGCGTGGACACGGGCGAGACGCTCGTGGGCCACAACCCCGCCGATGAGCTCGCCCGCCGCCGCAACCGGGCGGGGTAGGGCTCTCAGCGACCTTCGAAGCGCCCCCCGCCGGCTGCCGTGAGGCACCCGGCGGGGGGCGCTTCGGCGTGCTCCGGCCCTGGCAGGGAGCCCGATTGTCAGTGGTGTGCGGGAGCATCGGTCGTGTGAGGGGTGTACCGACGATCCTGCATCTGGACATGGACGCTTTCTACGCTTCGGCGGAGCAGGCGGCCAAGCCCAGCCTGCGCGGAAAACCGGTGGTCGTCGGCGGCATCGGCCCGAGGGGCGTGGTGGCCACGGCGTCGTACGAGGCGCGGGTCTTCGGCGTGCGGTCGGCCATGGCCACGGCCCAGGCCCGCCGGCTCTGTCCCAACGCCGCCTACCTCACCCCGCGGTTCGGGCTCTACCAGAGCGTCAGCCAGGTCGTCATGGAGCTGCTCCGCGAGCTGTCGCCCCTGGTGGAGCCGCTGAGCCTCGACGAGGCGTTCGTGGACCTCGAGGCGGGCGGCGTGGAGCCCACGGCCGCCGCGGCGCGGGCGGTGGGCGAGAAACTGCGCCGGGACATCGCGAGGGCCACGGGACTCACGGGCTCGGTGGGGCTGGCCGGCTCCAAGATGCTGGCGAAGATCGCCTCCGAGGAGGCCAAGCCCGACGGGCTGCTGCTCATCGAGCCCGGCACCGAGCTGGAGATCCTGGGCCCGATGTCGGTGCGTGCCATCCCGGGCGTCGGCCCCGCCACTGCCGAAACGTTGCGGCGGGCGGGCATCGCCACCGTGGCCGAGACCGCCGTGGCGGGCGAGGACGAGCTGGTGCGGCTGCTGGGCCGGGCGCACGGCGCGGGCCTGTACGCCCTGGCCACCGGCCATGACGACCGGCCGGTCGTCGCCGAGCGCGACGCCAAGTCCGTGTCCGTGGAGGACACCTTCGCCGAGGACCTCACCGACCGGACCCGGGTCCAGCTCGAGCTCGCCCGCCTCGCCGACCGCTGCGTGCGGCGGCTGCGCGGCGCCGGGCGGTCCGGGCGCACGGTCTCGATCAAGGTGCGGAGCTACGACTTCTCGACGCTGACCCGCTCCGAGACGCTGCGCGGCCCCACCGACGACCCGGCGGTCGTCCGAGAGGCGGCCGCCCGGCTGCTCGAGGGCGTGGACACCACGGCGGGCGTGCGGCTGCTGGGCGTCGGCGTCTCCGGGCTCGCCGACTACACCCAGGAGGACCTCTTCGCCCAGGCGGCGAGCAGCACCCCCGCCGAGGCCCCGGAAGGGGTGACGGACGAGGAGGGCGAGAGCACGGAGGTTCCGGCGGCGCTTCCGCCGCCCCGGCAGTGGCTGCCGGGCCTGGACCTCCGGCACGCCGAGTACGGGCCGGGGTGGGTGCAGGGCAGCGGCCTGGGGCGGGTCACCGTCCGCTTCGAGACGCCCTGGTCGGAGCCGGGCCGGGTACGGACCTTCGCCGTCGACGACCCCGCGCTGGAGCCGGCGGAGCCCTTGCCGCTCGTACGGGACGCCGGCGCGCCGGGCCCGGGGGACCAGGGCGACCGGGAGGATCAGGACGGTCCGGAGGGCGTCCCGGGCTCCGGGGGCTCGCCGGAGTCCGCCGGAGCCGGAGCCTGCGGTGCCGGCAGCTCGAGCCCGTAGTGGTGGTAGAGCTGCAGCTCCTGCTCGGGGGAGAGGTGGCGGCCGACGCCGAAGCCCGGCGCCTTCTTGATCAGCTCCCGTTCGTAGGGCACGTGCAGCGCGTCGTCCTCGACCCGGCTGGGCACGAGCGGCACGAACGCGTCCCGGCCGAACAGGCCGGTGCGCACCGCCGCCCACTCCGGCTCCCCGGTCGCGTCGTCGAGGTACACCTCGTCCACGGTGCCGATCTTCGAGCCCTCCCGGTCGAAGGCCTTGCGCCCGATCAGGCTCCGGGGATCGATGTCGCTCTGCACGATTCCTCCCTTGGCTTCTCCGCCCCCCGACGTCGCCCTGAAACCACGAAAGTGCACAAAACAGGAACCGGCCACTCGGGAGATCCGCCCGGAAAGGCGCGCTGGTAGGCTGGCGATTGGCCGCAGACCCCGTGCGGGAGAGTCCTCCTCGAGGCCCACCAGGGCACCGGCGAGGCGCCGAAGGAGCAAATCCTCCCCGGAATCTCTCAGGCACCCGGTACCGCACGGACGAGGTCACTCTGGAAAGCAGGGCGGGCCCAGGTCAGGCATCTCACCGAAGCCCCTCCTCACCGACGGTGAAAGCCGGGTCGCGCGTTGCGCCCCGGTGAAGCTCTCAGGTTGAGATGACAGAGGGGGAGGCCGTCCGGGTACCCGCGCCGTGGTACCCCTCGCAGGTCGCAATGACCAGGAGGCCTCCGCAGATGACAGCCCACCGCATCGCCCTCTCCGACCTGGAGCGCGGCACCCCCTTCGAGGCCCGCCACATAGGGCCCGACGGCGAGGCCCAGGCCAAGATGCTCGCCCAGGTCGGCTTCGGCTCGCTCGACGAACTCACCGCCGCCGCCGTGCCGGACGTGATCAAGAACGCCGAGGCGCTCGCGCTGCCCGAGGCCCGCACCGAGGCCGAGGTCCTCGCCGAGCTGCGCTCCCTCGCGGACCGCAACCAGGTGCTCGCCCCCATGATCGGCCTCGGCTACCACGGCACGTTCACCCCGCCGGTGATCCTCCGCAACGTCATGGAGAACCCCGCCTGGTACACGGCCTACACGCCGTACCAGCCGGAGATCTCCCAGGGCCGCCTCGAGGCGCTGCTGAACTTCCAGACGGTCGTCGCCGAGCTCACCGGCCTGCCCACCTCCGGCGCCTCCCTCCTCGACGAGGGCACGGCGGCCGCCGAGGCCATGTCGCTCGCCCGGCGGGTCGGCAAGGTCAAGGGCGGGGTCTTCCTCGTCGACGCCGAGACCCTGCCGCAGACCATCGCCGTGATCGAGACCCGCGCCGAGCCCACCGGCGTCGAGGTCGTCGTCGCCGACCTCACGGACGGCATCCCCGACGAGATCGCCGAGCGCGGCGTCTTCGGCGTCCTGCTGCAGTACCCCGGCGCCTCCGGCGCGGTGCGCGACCTGCGCCCGGTCATCGACCGCGCCCACGAGCTCGGCGCGATCGTCACCGTCGCCGCCGACCTCCTCGCGCTGACCCTGCTCACCTCGCCCGGCGACCTCGGCGCCGACATCGCGGTCGGCACCACCCAGCGCTTCGGCGTGCCCATGGGCTTCGGCGGACCGCACGCCGGATTCATGGCCGTCCGCGAGAAGTTCGCCCGCAGCCTCCCCGGCCGCCTCGTCGGCGTCTCCGTCGACGCCGACGGCAACAAGGCCTACCGCCTGGCCCTGCAGACCCGCGAGCAGCACATCCGCCGCGAGAAGGCCACCAGCAACATCTGTACGGCACAGGTGCTCCTCGCCGTCATGGCCGGCATGTACGCCGTCTACCACGGCCCCGAGGGCCTGGCGGGCATCGCCCGCCGCACCCACCGCTACGCCACCCTCCTCGCCGAGGGCCTGCGGGCCGGTGGCGTCGAGGTCGTGCACGGCAGCTACTTCGACACCCTCACCGCGCGCGTGCCCGGCCGGGCCGCCGAGGTCGTCGAGGCCGCCCGCGAGCGCGGCGTCAACCTCCGCCTGACCGACGCCGACCACGTCGGCATCGCCTGCGACGAGACCACCACCCGCGCGCACCTGGCGTCCGTGTGGGCCGCGTTCGGCGTGGAGGCCGACGTCGAGGCGCTCGACGCGACGGCCGCCGAGGCCCTGCCCGAGGGGCTGCTGCGCTCCGACGAGTACCTCACCCACCCGGTCTTCCACCAGCACCGCTCCGAGACGGCGATGCTGCGCTACCTGCGCCGCCTGGCCGACCGGGACTACGCGCTGGACCGGGGCATGATCCCGCTCGGCTCGTGCACCATGAAGCTCAACGCCACCACCGAGATGGAGCCGGTCACCTGGCCCGAGTTCGGCGCGCTGCACCCCTTCGCGCCGGTCGAGCAGGCCGGGGGCTACCTCACCCTCATCACCGAGCTCGAGGAGCGCCTCGCCGAGGTCACCGGCTACGACAAGGTCTCCATCCAGCCCAACGCCGGCTCCCAGGGCGAACTCGCGGGCCTGCTGGCCGTCCGCGCGTACCACCGGGCCAACGGCGACGAGCAGCGCACCGTCTGCCTCATCCCGTCCTCCGCGCACGGCACCAACGCCGCCAGCGCCGTGATGGCCGGCATGAAGGTCGTCGTCGTCAAGACCGCCGACGACGGCGAGGTCGACGTCGAGGACCTGCGCGCGAAGATCGAGCAGCACCGCGACGAGCTCTCCGTGCTGATGATCACCTACCCGTCCACCCACGGCGTCTTCGAGGAGCACGTCGCCGACATCTGCGCGGCCGTGCACGACGCGGGCGGCCAGGTGTACGTCGACGGTGCCAACCTCAACGCGCTGGTCGGGCTCGCCAAGCCGGGCCGGTTCGGCGGCGACGTCTCGCACCTGAACCTGCACAAGACCTTCTGCATCCCGCACGGCGGCGGCGGCCCGGGCGTCGGCCCGGTGGCCGTCCGCTCCCACCTCGCCCCCTACCTGCCCAACCACCCGCTGCAGCCCACCGCGGGCCCGGAGACGGGCGTCGGGCCGATCTCGGCCGCGCCGTGGGGCTCCGCCGGCATCCTGCCGATCTCCTGGGCGTACGTCCGCCTCATGGGCGGCGAGGGCCTCAAGCGCGCCACCCAGGTCGCCGTCCTCGGCGCCAACTACATCGCCAAGCGCCTCGAGCCGCACTACCCCGTGCTCTACACCGGCCCGAACGGGCTGGTCGCGCACGAGTGCATCGTGGACCTGCGGCCGCTGACCAAGGCGACCGGGGTGAGCGTGGACGACGTGGCCAAGCGCCTGATCGACTACGGCTTCCACGCGCCGACCATGTCGTTCCCCGTCGCCGGAACGCTGATGATCGAGCCGACGGAGAGCGAGGACCTGGCCGAGCTGGACCGGTTCTGCGAGGCGATGATCGCCATCCGCGCGGAGATCGAGAAGGTCGGCTCGGGCGAGTGGGACAAGGACGACAACCCGCTGCGCAACGCCCCCCACACCGCCGCCTCGGTGGCCGGTGCGTGGGAGCACCCCTACAGCCGTGAGGAGGCCGTCTTCCCGGCCGGGGTGTCGGCGCCCGACAAGTACTGGCCGCCGGTGCGGCGCGTCGACGGCGCCTACGGCGACCGCAACCTGGTCTGCTCCTGCCCGCCGCTGGACGAGTACGACGGCTGACGGCGGCCGCGACGGCTGACGTCAGGGGCCCGGAAACGGGTCGGGGCCGGTTCGGCGTTCGCGCCGGGCCGGCCCCTTCATGTTCTTTTCGTGCCTGTTCTTTTCGTGCCTGTGGTGCTGTGGGTCATGCGTGCCGTGCCGCGTGGCGCGCCGCTAGGCGGCGGTCACCACGTGGTCGGTGCCCAGCGACCGGTGCGGGGCGATGATCTGCCCGTCCGGCAGCAGCTCACCGGTGTCCTCGAAGCAGAGGACGCCGTTGCACAGCAGGCTCCATCCCTGCTCCGGGTAGGTGGCCACGAGGTGGGCGGCCTCCCGGTCGGCGGAGTCGGCTGACGGGCACGTGGGCTGGTGCTGGCACATGGAAGGGATCTTTCGCTCTGATGTGGTGGCTGTCCTGCGGCTCGATGCGTTGGTCATGCCGCCCCCCGTAGTGAATCGTCGGTCGGTCCCAGTGTTGCCCCACGGGCCTCGTTCCGCAGGCATTTCACCGTGACGCTCCTCACAGGAGGATGACGCATCACCCATGCGGGCGGTTGCTTCCAACTCCGCAGTCCCTTTGGGGGGTTCGGCATGGCCGCAGTGGACTAGTCCGGTGGGGTGAGAGATGGGGGCAGAGATACGCCCCGCGCCCCCTCGGACTCCGGGGGCGCGGGGCGGAGGGTGGCGATCTTGGCTCAGGCGGTCGCCTTGAGCTGTGGGCCGGGGGCCAGCCGGCGGGTGAGGACGGGCAGCAGATCGCTGGCCCGGTGGGGACGGTGCGCGGCGATGCCCGGGGGCGCGGGGGCGAGCGGCACGAGGAGGTCGCCCGGCGCGAAGAGCTCCGAGGTGGCGTCGGCCGCGACGTCGGCGTGCAGCCAGAGGGTGAGCATGTAGAGCTCGGGCACCGACAGCAGCCGCGGCTGGTACGGCGTGGTCAGCGCCTCGGCCTGCCGCAGGGCCAGTTCGGTGGAGGCGAGGTACGGGCCCTCGAAGAAGTGCGAGAACGCCCAGCCGTCGGGCGTGGGCCGCGCCTCGCCGGCGGCCACCGCCCGCCCGTCCTCCGTGATCAGGAAGCGCCAGCCCGAGAGCCGGGTGCGGGGCGTCCCGCCGCGCGCGGTGACGCGCTCCAGCACATGGACGGGCAGCGGGAGTTCGGCGGTGAGCGGAGTGCGGGCGGACCGCAGGGAAGGCGTGCGGGCCTCGCGGACGGCGGTGGGGGAACCGAGGGCCGTGAGGACGCTGCGGAGGGCAGGCGCGGGCGCAGGGGGGACATGCAGCGGCATGGTGAGTCGCCTCTCGCTTTGGGAGACACACGGTGGAGCTGGGCAGGTGCGACGACGCTGTCGGCGAGCGGAACGGGGTCAGAGGGGGGCCGGACCGACTCCGGGGACGCCTACTCTCTGCCTCATTACGGAGTTTATACGACACGTGTTCACACAGTGTTTCGCCTAGCTGTCCGCAGCATTTCCGGCAAGGGGAAATCGGGGCGCGTTCCAGGGGTGATTTCGGTGATTTTGTGGCCTCTTTGCGCGCGTGACCTCGGCGTTCCCTTCGCATACGGTAGGCCGGATCTCATCGGTGTTTATCACCAGCGCATTGCGCCGCAGTCGGGGGTCCCCGTTATGCCGACGGAATGTGCCGGAGTGCGCTCGGGGGAAGCCTACCGGGTATGCGGTCGCCGCGAGGCGTTATGGATCGTCCCGTCTGGGCATCATCGACCGTGACAAGGCGGCCGGCGCCATGGGCGACCCGGTTGAGGGAGGGACGCTTGAATGGGTGAGAAGGTCGCGGCCATGGGGTTCGACCTCGCCGACCGCCGGCGGTACCGGGACAAGCTCCGGCAGTGCCTGGAAGGGTTGGCGAGGCTGCTGGAGGAGAAGCGATTCGATCGCCCCCGGAATCTCATGGGGCTGGAGATCGAGCTGAATCTCGCGGGCTCCGACGGCATGCCGAGCATGGTGAATGCGGAGGTGCTCGAGCGTATCGCGAGCGGGGATTTCCAGACCGAACTCGGGCGTTTCAACCTGGAAGTGAACATCGTCCCGCACCGGCTGTCGGGCCGGGTTCTCGACCAGCTCGCGGAAGAGATGCGCACCGCCCTGTCGTACGCCGACCGCAGGGCCATGGAGGTCGATTCCGGAATCGTCATGATCGGTATCCTGCCGACGCTCACCAGCGCCGACCTGGTCTCCTCCAACCTCTCCGCGGCCGACCGCTACTTCCTCCTGAACGACCAGGTGGTGGCCGCCCGGGGCGAGGAATTCACCATCGACATCGACGGCGTCGAGCACCTGACCTGCACCGCCCGCTCCATCACCCCCGAGGCCGCCTGCACCTCCGTCCAGCTGCACCTGCAGGTCACCCCCGGCCGGTTCGCCGCCGTGTGGAACGCCGCGCAGGCCGTCGCCGCCGCGCAGATAGCCGTCGGCGCCAACTCGCCGTTCCTCTTCGGGCGGGAGCTGTGGCGGGAGTCCAGGCCCCCGCTGTTCGTCCAGTCCACCGACACCCGCCCGCCCGAGCTCCAGGTCCAGGGCGTGCGGCCGCGCACCTGGTTCGGGGAGCGCTGGATCACCTCGGCGTACGAGCTGTTCGAGGAGAACCTCCGCTACTTCCCGCCCCTGCTGCCCATCTCCGCCGACGAGGACCCGCTGCGCGTGCTGGACGAGGGCGGGGTGCCCTGGCTGCACGAACTCACCCTGCACAACGGCACCGTCTACCGCTGGAACCGCCCGGTCTACGGGATCGCCGACGGCGTCCCCCACCTGCGCGTGGAGAACAGGGTGCTGCCCGCCGGGCCCACCGTCACCGACGTGATGGCCAACACCGCCTTCTACTACGGCCTGGTCAGGGCGCTCGCCGAGGAGTCCCGGCCGGTGTGGACCCGGCTGCCGTTCGAGGTCGCCGCCGAGAACTTCGACCTCGCCTGCCGCCACGGCATCGACGCCGTGCTGCGCTGGCCCCGGCCCGGGCGCGGCGGCACCCCGGCGCGGGTGCCCGCCGTGCGGCTCGTCCGCGACGAGCTGCTGCCGCTGGCCGCGGCCGGGCTCGACGCCTGGGGCGTCGAGCCCGCCGACCGCGACCACTACCTGGGAGTCATCGAGGAGCGCTGCCGGCGCGGCGTCAACGGAGCGTCCTGGCAGGCGGACACCTATCACCGGGCGCGCGAGCGCGGGCTGGACCGCCGGCTCGCCCTGGCCGCCACCACGCGGCGCTACTGCGAACTGATGCGCACGGGCGAGCCGGTGCACACCTGGCCGGTGGGCATCGCCTGACGCGGCCCGCCGCACCCCCTGTTCGTACCGCCACCGGGTCGTCGGGCAAGCTGTGACGACCGTGACCATGGGCAGGCGGGAGACGAGGGTGCGGCACAACGCTCCAGACGGTGAGGCGGGCGCCGGGACGAAGGCGGCCGGCGAAGGGCCGTCCGGCGGCGGGCCGTCGGAGGGCGGGCTGCCCCGGCGGACGCTGCGCGCGGAGATACTGATCGTCCTCGCGCTCTCGCTCGGCGCCAGTGCGGTGTCGTCGCTGATCAGCTTCGTCGGCTCGGTCACCCGCCCCGGCGGGCTCAAGGACCAGGCCGCCACCCTCAACGCCTCGCACGCCCCCGGCCGGCCCTGGCTCGACCTCGCCTGGCAGGTCTTCGGCATCGCGACCGCGCTGGTGCCGGTGCTGCTCGTCGTCCACCTGCTCGCGCGCGAGTTGCCCGGGGGCGGCGCGCTGCGGGCCATCGGCCTCGACCGCCGGCGGCCGGGCCTGGACCTCGCCCGGGGCGCCGCTCTCGCCGCGGCCGTCGGCGGCAGCGGGCTGCTGTTCTACCTCGCCGTGCGGGCAGCGGGCTTCAACCTGACCGTGGTGCCGGAGAACCTGCCCGACGTGTGGTGGAAGCTGCCCGTGCTGATCGCCTCGGCCCTGCAGAACGCCGTGCTCGAGGAGGTCGTGGTCGTCGGCTACCTGCTGCGCAGGCTCGGGCAACTGGGCTGGACCCCGGCGGCCGCCCTGGCCGCGAGCGCGGTGCTGCGCGGCTCGTACCACCTCTACCAGGGCATCGGCGGCCTGGTCGGCAACATGGTGATGGGCGTGGTGTTCGTCCTGTGCTACCGCCGGTGGGGGCGGGTGGGGCCGCTGGTCGCCGCGCACGCGCTCATCGACATCGTGGCGTTCGTCGGGTACGCGCTGCTCGCGGGCAAGGTGGCCTGGCTGCCCACGGCCTGACCCGCGGCCCCGGTCCACCTAGGCGAGCAGTTCCCCGTCGATGACGGTGACGGCCGAACCGGTCAGCAGCGTGCGGTCGCCGCGCAGCGCGGTGCGGACGAGGCCGGTGCGGGCGGAGGCCTGCAGGCCCGTGAGGTCGTCACGGCCCAGCCGGGCGGACCAGAAGGGGGCCAGCGCGGTGTGGGCGCTGCCGGTGACGGGGTCCTCGTCGATGCCCACGTTCGGGAAGAAGCAGCGCGAGACGTAGTCGTAGCCGCGCGAGGGGTCCTCGGCGGCGGCGGTGGCGATGACGCCCCGGCGGGAGGCGCGTGCCAGCGCCGCGAGGTCCGGGGCGAGGGCGCGCACGGCCTGTTCGTCGGCCAGCTCCACCACCAGGTCGCCGATGTGCTCGCTGGTGTCGAGGACCTGCAGGGGCGTCGCGCCCAGGGCCTCGGCCAGTCCGGGGACCGTCATCGGCGTGAGCTGCGAGGTGGGGAAGTCCAGGGTGATCCGGCCGTCCTCGTGGGCGGTCGCGGTCAGGACGCCGCAGCGGGCGGCGAAGCGGACGGTTCCGGTGGCCATGCCCGTGGTGTGCAGGACGTGGGCCGTGGCGAGCGTGGCGTGGCCGCACAGGTCGACCTCGGTCGTGGGGGTGAACCAGCGCAGCGCCCAGTCGGCGTGCGGCGTTGCCTCGGGCAGGCGGTGGGCGAAGGCGGTCTCGGAGAGGTTGACCTCCGCGGCGATCTGCCGCAGCCGGTCGTCGCCGGGGAAGGCGCCGGTGTCGAAGAGCATGACCCCGGCCGGGTTGCCGGCGAAGGGACGGTCGGTGAAGGCGTCGACGATGCGGATCTTCATGGCCGGAGCGTAGAGGCGCGAAGGAGCCACAGGCCATGGCCAATCGCAGAAAACTGGACTGATGTGTGGACTGCTCGACGGATCCTGGCCGCCGCCCCGCGGGGTTCCTTGACCGGCCGTCAGCAGCTGGCCAGACTCCGGATCCGGTCCGACAGAAACGGAGCCCGGCCATGGCCCCGAGCCCGCGCCCCGTACGCCCCGCCGTCGCCCTCGCGGCCGTCGCCGTCTGCGCCGCCCTGCTCGCCGGCTTCCCGGCCGGTGCGGGCGGCGAGCCGCTCTACCGTGACGCGCGGGCCGGCACGGACGCCCGCGTACGCGACCTGCTGGGCCGCATGACGCTCGACGAGAAGATCGGGCAGATGACCCAGATCGCCGTCGTCCGCCTGCAGGGGGACTGCCGCGAGAGCGGCGGCGAGCTCACCGAGGCCTGCCTGCGGACCGTGCTCCACGACCATGCGGTCGGCTCGGTGATCTCCGGCGGCGGCATGGGCCCGCCGGTGAACACGCCGCGCGCGTGGGCCCGCATGGTCAACGCCGTTCAGAAGTACGCCCTGGACCACAGCCGGCTGCGCGTTCCCGTGCTCTACGGCATCGACGCCGTCCACGGCCACCACAGCGTCCTCGGCGCGACCGTCTTCCCCCACCAGATCGGCCTCGCCGCGGCCTGGGACCCGGCGCTCGTGCGCGACTGCGCCGGGGCCACCGCCCGGGCCGTCGCCGCGACCGGCATCGACTGGAACTTCGCCCCCGTCGCCGACCTGGCCCGCGACCGGCGCTGGGGGCGCTACTACGAGACGTTCGGTGAGGACCCGCTGCTCGCGGGCGCCCTGGCCGCCGCGGCCGTGCGCGGGACCGAGGGCGCGCACGGCGCCAAGGACGTCGCGTCCACCGTCAAGCACTTCGGCGGCTACTCCGAACCCGCCAACGGCCACGACCGGGTGCCCGCCGACGTCTCCCTCCGCTACCTCCAGGACACCCTCCTCGCCCCCTACCGCACGGCCGTCGAGGCCGGGGCGAAGAGCGTGATGGTCAACTCCGGCGCGGTCAACGGCGTGCCCGCGACCGCCTCCCGCCACCTGCTGACGACGATCCTGCGGCAGCGGTGGGGGTTCGCCGGGGTCACCGTCAGCGACTGGCAGGACGTGCGGGCGCTGTGGACGAGGTACAAGGTGGCGGCGGATTACCCGCACGCCATCGCCCTCGCGGTCAACGCCGGGGTGGACATGGCGATGGAGCCCTACGAAGCCGGCGAGTTCACCGAGGGACTGCGCGCCGCCGTCCGCGACGGCCTCGTCTCCCCGCGGCGGATCGACGAGGCCGCCGGACGCGTCCTGCGGCTGAAATTCACGCTCGGGCTCTTCGAGCGGCCGTTCGCCGACGCCGGACGGGCGGACCAAGAGGTCCTGGGCGCCGACCGCGACACGGCCCGCCGGGCCGCGGAGAGCTCGCAGGTGCTGCTGCGCAACGAGGGGAACGTCCTGCCGCTCGGGCCGTCGGTCAGGAAGATCGTCGTCGCCGGCCCGTACGCGGACGACATCGCCGCCCAGACGGGCGGCTGGACCGTCGGCTGGCACCGGGTGCCCGAGGGGGTGAACGTGCCCGGTACGACCGTGCTCGCGGGCATCGAGGCGGCCGCCCCCGCCGGTACCCGCGTGGTACGGGCCCGCGATGCCGCCGACGCCGTGCGGCAGGCCCGTACCGCGGACGCGACCGTCGTGGTCGTCGGCGAGCGGCCGGCCGCCGAGGGCGCGGCCGACAGCCCCCGGCCGGAGCTCCCGGCGGACCAGCGGGAGCTGGTGAGGTCCCTGGAGGAGAGCGGCCGGCCGGTCGTCGTGGTCGTGCTCGCCGGGCGCCCCCTGGTGCTGGGCGAGGCGGCCGGCACGGAAGGGCTGCTGATGTCCTGGCTGCCGGGCACCGAGGGCGGCCACGCCGTCGCCGGCGTGCTGTTCGGCGGCGTGAACCCCGGCGGGCGGCTGCCGGTCTCCTGGCCCCGCCGGACCGGCAACGAACCGCTGTACTACCAGCAGTTGCCGGGCACCAACGCGGGCGCGGAGTCCGCGCACGACGTGGCGTACGACTTCGGCGACGGCCTCTCCTACACCTCCTACCGCTTCGAGGCCATCGGCCTGGACGCGGCCACCGTCCCGGCCGGGCGGGAGGTGTCCGTGACGGTGCGGGTCGCCAACACCGGCGGGCGCGACGGCGATCTGGTCGTACCGGTGTACGTGTCGCGGCCGGTGAGCCGCGTCCTGGCGCCGCCGCGCCGGCTGGTGGCCTTCACCCGGACGCATCTGAGGGCGGGGGAGTCGCGCACGGTGCGGCTCACCGTCCCGGCCCGGGCGCTCGAGGTGACCCCGGGCGACCTCGACGGAGCGGGGACGCCGCGGGTGGAGCCGGGCACGTACATCGTCAGCGCGGGGGCGCGCACGGCCACCCTGACGATCACGCAGGGCGCGCAGGACGGGCCCGCGCGCCCCTGAGACGGACCCGTCATCCCTCCTTCTGAAGGATGACGGGACGGCCGGCGTACCCAACCCGCGTCGGATGCGCGAATGCAACCCTCCGGGGATGCTCTCATCACACGGGACTGATGGGGTGGGAGGGTGCAAAGCCGTACACCAGCCGACACCGGACGGTCCGGGGCCGCGAGCGAGCTTCCGCTGAGCACGGAGCTGGCCTCGGCGGTCTCGGGCGCCCGCAGGCGCGCCGCGCGCGACGGCGACCGTCAGGCCGACACCGCCCACCTGCTGCACACGCTCCTCGAGGCCGACCCCGCCACGCGCCGCGCCTTCCACGGCGGGCCCGCCCAGGTCGCCCGGCTGCTCGGCTACCTGGTCCAGCGCACCATCGGCTACGGCCTGCGCTGGAGCGGCACCGTCGAGGACTCCGCCGCCCTGCCCGTCCTGGCCGGCGGCAGGGCGGCCGGCTGGTCGCCCGCCGCGTCCGGCGCCATGCGCCACGCCCGCGACCGGGCCCGCGCACGCGGCGCCGGCCGGGTCGAGGGGCTCGACCTGCTCGCCGCACTGGTGCGCGACCCCCGCTGCCGGGCGGTCGACGTGCTGCGCCGGGCCGGCGTCGACACCGCCGCGCTGGCCTCGGTGCTGGCGGAACACGCCTGTCCCGAGTGCCGCTGATCACGACAGGACCATCGCTAGTGACGGTCATGTCCATTACTGCCATGATGCAGCGATGCAAGCGACTTCTGGGAGAAGCGCGGGGCTGGGCCTTGCCCTGACGTCCGCGCTGGCGTTCGGTGGATCGGGTGTGGCGGCCAAGCCGCTGATCGAGGCGGGGCTGGATCCGCTCCACGTGGTGTGGTTGCGCGTGGCCGGCGCGGCCCTGGTGCTGCTGCCCCTCGCCTGGCGCCATCGCGCCCTCCTCATACGCCGGCCCGCGCTGCTCGCGGGCTTCGGACTGCTGGCCGTCGCCGGCGTGCAGGCCTGCTACTTCGCCGCGATATCCCGGATCCCGGTGGGCGTCGCCCTGCTCCTGGAGTACCTGGGGCCCGCGCTGCTGCTGGGCTGGGTGCGGTTCGTCCAGCGGCGTCCGGTGAGCCGGGCCGCGGCGGTGGGCGTGGTCCTCGCGGTGGGCGGGCTCGCCTGCGTCGTCGAAGTGTGGTCCGGGCTCGGCTTCGACGCCCTGGGCCTGGTGCTGGCCCTGGGCGCGGCCTGCTGCCAGGTCGGCTACTTCGTCCTGTCCGACCACGGCACCGACGGCGAGGCCCCCGCCGACCCCTTCGGCGTCATCGCGTACGGCCTGCTCATCGGCGCCCTGCTGCTGACCGCCGTCGCGCGCCCCTGGGAGATGGACTGGACCGTGCTGGCCGGGGCCGCCGACATGAACGGCACCGAGGTGCCGGCCGCGCTGCTGCTGGGCTGGGTGGTGCTCGTCGCGACGGTGGCCGCCTACCTCACCGGAGTGCTGGCCGTGCGTCACCTCTCCCCGCAGGTCGCCGGCGTCGTCGCCTGCCTGGAGGCCGTCGTCGCCACCGTGCTGGCGTGGGTGCTGCTGGGCGAGCACCTGTCCGGGCCGCAGCTGGTGGGCGGGGGGCTGGTGCTGATGGGCGCCCTCATCGCCCAGAGCTCCACGCCCAAGGCGGCGTCGGACGGGCCGGTGGCCGCGGGGGGCGGGGCGGCCGAGGGCGTGCCCGCCGGGCCGGATGCATCCGCCGGGCTTGAGGCGTCCGCCGGGCTTGAGGCGTCCGGCGGGCTTGACGTGCCCGCCGGGCTTGAGGCGTCGGGCGGACGGGAGTTGTCGGGCGGCCGGGAGTTGTCCGGCGACACCCGTCCGGCCTAGTCTGACGATCATGCCGATGACTGTTCTGCCGCCTCCCGCCGCCTAGCGCGGGCGGCCGCTACCGGAGGACCGGAGCCGGGGACGACCTCCCCGGCCGATCGCCGCTGCCCGCAGACGGGATCACGCGATCATCCACGTCTTCCGCGGGAGAACAGTCATGCACAACTCCGCTCTTTCGGCCTGCCCTGAACGCGGCGGCCACCCCGCCGGCACGGCCGGCGACGACCGCCCCGGCGGCGCGCTGCCGGGCGGCACGGCCGCGATGTCCGTCGGCCGCGGCCTGGCCTGCGTCACCGTCGCCGCCGTCGGCTGGGGCACGGCGGGCGCAACCGCCGCGCTGGCCTTCGACAGCAGCGGCCTGGGCCCCGTCGCGCTCACCTTCTGGCGGATGGCCGGCGGCCTCGTCCTGCTGCTGGCCGTCCGTGCCCTGCTGCCCCGCCGCACCGGCCCGGCACGGCCGCAGGAGCCGGCGCGTCACCGGGTGGCCCGCGTCCTGATCACCGGCCTGGGCCTGACCGTCTTTCAGGCCGCCTATTTCGGTGCCGTCGCCGGGACCGGAACGGCCGTCGGCACGGTCATCACGCAGGGCGCGGCGCCCGTGGTGGTGGCGCTGGGCGGCAGGCTGCTGATGGGGGAGCGGCTGGGCGTGGGCGGCGGCGTGGCCGTCGCCGGGGCGCTGGCCGGGCTGGCGGTGCTGATGCTGGGCGGCGCCGGTACGGACGCGGTGCGTCCGCTGGGCGCCGCCATGGGGCTGCTGTCGGCGGCCGGCTATGCGGTGGTCACCCTCTACGGGCGCTACCTGGGCCGCCGGGGGAGGGGCGCCGACGCGTTCACCACGACGCTGACGTCCTTCGCGGTGGGGACCGTGTCGCTGCTGCCCCTGGCCGCGGCCGAGGGCCTGTGGCCCCGGGCGGAGGGGCTGGGACGCACGCTGGGGCTGATGGCCTATCTGGTGGCGGTCCCCACGACGCTGTCGTACGGGCTGTTCTTCGCGGGGCTGGCGGCGGTACGGGCCACCACGGTCACCGTGATCACGCTGCTGGAGCCGGTGACGGCGGCGGCCGTCGCGGTGGGGCTGCTCGGTGAGCGGCTGACCGCGCCGACCCTGCTCGGCACGGCCGTGCTGCTGGGCGCGGTGGCCGCGCTGGCCGTCGCGGAGACGCGCGGAGCGCCCGCCGCCGTGCCGGTGGAACCTGCCCTCGCGTCGGCAGGGCCGGCCGCCGCGCCGGTGGAACCGGCCTGTGCTGCCCGGCCGGTGGAGCGGGAGGGTGCCGCTCAGCGGTCGGCGAGGCCGGTGAGGTAGGCCGGCGCGGGGATGCCCGGGGCGAGGTCGTCCGCCGGGACCGGGGCTCCGTAGGCCGTGGTCACGGGGACGACACCGCTCCAGTGCGGCAGCGCGAGATCCTCGGGGTCGTCGTTGGGGCCGCCCGTGCGGACCTTGGCCGAGACCTCCTCGAGGTCGAGGCACAGCACGGCCGTGGCGGCCAGCTCCTTGGGCGACGCCGGGCGGGAGTCGGCCGCCCGGCCCGGCACGACCTGGTCCACCAGCGCGTCGAGGGCGGCGGTCAGCTCGGCCGGGTCGGTGACCCGCCGGGCCCGGCCGTGCACCACCACGGAGCGGTAGTTGAGGGAGTGGTGGAACGCCGAGCGGGCCAGGACCAGGCCGTCGACGTGCGTGACCGTGACGCACACGGGCATCCCCTCCTCCCCGCTGCGGTCCGCGGCGCGCAGCGGCCGCGAGCCGGTCGAGCCGTGGACGTACAGGCGCTCGCCGATCCGGCCGTAGAGCGTGGGCAGGACGACGGGGGCGCCGTCGCGGACGAAGCCGAGGTGGCAGACGTAGCCGGCGTCGAGTATCGCGTGGACCTGCTCGCGGTCGTAGGAGGCGCGTTCGCGGGCACGGGTGGGGGTGGTGCGCTCGGTCTTCTCGTACTGCCCGGGAACCGTGGAAGCAGGCATTGCGCTCTCCATTGAACTAGTGCATAGTGTTGTTTGTGCTAGGAGAGTATCGGATCGAGGGTCGTCGCGCAGCGGACATTTCCGCGAGCGTGGAGCGGGCGGTCGGTGAAGGCAGACTGGCCCCGGGTGAACTGCTGCCTCCGTTGCGGGAGTTGGCGGTCGAGCTGGGCGTCAATCCCAACACCGTCGCGTCCGCGTACCGCACGCTGCGCGACCGTGGGGTGATCGAGACTGCGGGCCGCCGAGGGAGCCGGGTGCGGCCGCGCCCGGCCAGCACGCCCCGAGAGATGCTGCGGGTGGAGGCGCCGGAGGGGGTGCGCGACGTCTCGAGCGGCAATCCCGACCCGGCCCTGCTGCCCCCGCTCGAAGAGGCGCTCGCCGCCGCTGCCGCCCGTTCCCGCACCGCTCCCGTGCTCTACGGCACCCCGGCCGTGGACAGCGAGCTGGAGCGGATGGCCCGCGCGGCCTTCACCGAGGAGGGCGTTCCCGAGGGGCCGGTGGCGGTCACCTCGGGAGCGCTGGACGGCATCGAGCGGGTGCTGAGCGCCCACCTGCGCCCCGGGGACGCCGTCGCCGTCGAGGACCCGGGCTGGGGAAGCCTCCTGGACCTCGTGCCGGCGCTCGGGCTGCGGCCCGTTCCCGTCGCCGTCGACGACGACGGCCCCCTTCCCGGGGAGGCCGAGCGCGCGCTGCGCGCGGGCGCCCGGGCGCTGGTCGTCACCGACCGGGCGCAGAACCCCACGGGAGCGGCGATCGGTGAGGCGCGCGCCCGCGAGCTGCGCGCCGTGCTCTCCGGCCATCCCGGGGTGCTGCTCATCGAGGACGACCACGGCCACGGCTTCGTCGACCTGCCGCTGCACTCCCTGGCCGGGGCCACCACGCACTGGGCGCTGGTGCGTTCGGTCGCCAAGGCCTACGGCCCCGACCTGCGGCTCGCGGTGCTCACCGGCGACGCGGTGACCGTGGACCGGGTGCTGGGGCGGCAGCGGCTGGGGCACGGCTGGGTGAGCCATCTGCTGCAGGACGCCGTGCTGCACCTGTGGCGTGAGGGGGCCGTGGACCAGCGGGCGGTGGCGGCCTCGTACGGGCGGCGCCGCGACGCCCTGCTGGCGGCGCTGCGGGAGCGGGGGATCACGGCGCACGGGCGCAGCGGGGTGAACGTGTGGCTGCCGGTGCCGGACGAGACGGGCGCGGTGGCGCGGCTGCTGCAGGCGGGCTGGGCGGTGGCGCCCGGGGCGCGCTTCCGCCTCGGCTCCCCGCCCGGGGTGCGGGTCACCGTCTCCTCGCTGTCCCCGGACGAGATAGGGACGGTCGCGGACGCGCTGGCGTCCGCGACCGTCCCGGTGCCCGCGGGGCGTTACGACTGAAGGGTGCGCCGTCGGCGTGCTACGGCCGGGCGGCCGCCTCGGCCTCCGCGACGGCGGCGGTCTCCGGGACGACGGCGGTCTCCGGGGCGGTCTCGGTTCGGGCGGTGGCAGCGGCCTCGTCCTCCGAGCGGGCCGCCGTCCGGGACGTGCCCGTGCCGGCGCCCCGGCTCTGGGTGAGGGCCGCGCCGGCCAGGACGATCAGGGCTCCGACGGGAGTGTTCCAGGTCAGGTCCTCGCCGAGGAGGCTGACGCCCGCCGCCGTCGCGACGACGGGGATGAAGTAGGTGGTCATGGTGGCGGTCGTCGGCCCGACCTCGGCCACCAGCGCGTACTGCAGGAGGAAGGCGAGCCCGGTGCCCAGCGCGCCCAGCGCGAAGACCGCCAGCAGCGGCACGACGGGGAAGGAGGACGGCAGCGGGCTGAACAGCGGGGCGACGACGGCGAGCTGGGCGGCGCCCAGCAGCAGCTGGCTGCCGGACTTCGCCAGGTGGGAGTCGCCGGTGTCCGACAGGGTGCGCCGGACGTAGATCCAGCCGACGGCGTAGCTCAGCGACGCGATCAGGGCCAGCAGGGTGCCCTCGGCGTCCTGGCCCGAGAAGCCCTGCCAGGCGCCGAGCACGGTGAGCACGCCGATGAAGCCCAGGCCCAGCCCGGCGAAGCGGCGCCGGGTCGGCCGGTCCTCGGAGAGGGCCACGAGCGAGAGGAGCATGCCCCACAGCGGGGTGGTGGCGTTGCAGATGCCCGCCAGGGTGGTGGAGATGCTCAGTTCGGCGTAGGCGAAGAGCGTGAACGGCAGGGCGTTGCAGAGGAAGGCCGCGACGGTCAGGTGCGCCCACGTCCGGCCCCGGCGGGGCAGCCGCTGCCGGGTGACCAGCAGCGTCACCAGGAGCACCGCCGCCCCGAAGAACATCCGGCCGAAGGAGACGTACAGCGGGGCGAAGCCGTCGGTGCCGACCTTGATGAACAGAAAGCTGAAGCCCCATATGAGGGACAGGACGCCGAACCGTATGCGCCAGTCCACGGTGGGGCGGGCGGCAGGGGCGGCGGAGGATCCGGGCGTGGCGGCGGTGCTCATGATGACTACGATGCAGGGCCGTACCAATTAGAACAAGCAAATATATTTACGCAAGACCGCGTAGCATCGCTTACATGTTGAATCTGGAGCGCCTGCGCACCCTCAACGCCGTCGCCCGCCACGGCTCCGTCAGCGCCGCGGCCGACGGGCTGCACGTGACGACCTCGGCCGTCTCCCAGCAGCTGGCCAAGCTGGAGCGCGAGACCGGACAGCGGCTGCTCGCCAAGAACGGCCGGGGCGTGCGCCTCACCGATGCCGGGCGGCTGCTCGCCGAGCACGCCTCGCGCATCCTCTCCCAGGTGGAGCTCGCCCAGGCCGACCTGGAGGCCCAGCAGGGCCAGGCCGTCGGCGAACTGCTGCTGGGCGCCTTCCCCACCGCGGCCCGCGGCCTGTTCCCCACCTCCCTCGCCGGACTGCGCCGCGACCACCCCCAGCTGCGCCTGCGACTGGAGGAGATGGAGCAGGACGACGCCGTGCCGCGGGTGGTGCGCGGTGACATCGACCTCGCCGTGGTCCTCGACTGGTACAACAAGCCCCTGCCCGTCCCGGCCGAGCTGGCCAAGGAGTGGCTCCTCGACGACCCCGTCGACGTCGCCGTCCCCGCCGGCCACCCGCTCGCCGGTCGTGACCACGTCGCGCTGGAGGACTTCGCGGACGACGAGTGGATCTCCTGGCCCAAGGGCGAGTTCTGCCACGACTGGCTGATGCTCACCCTGCGCGGCAAGGGCGTCGAGCCCCGCATCTCGCACATGGCCGAGGAGCACCACACCCAGCTCGCCCTCGTCGCCGCCGGCCTGGGCGTCGCCGTCGCGCCGCGCCTGGGCCGGGGGCCGGTGCCGGAGGGGGTGCGCGTGGTGCCCGTACGGCACACGATGTGCCGCCATGTGTACGCGATCTGGCGGGCGGACGCGGGCCGCAGGCCCTCGATCCGGGCCGCCGTCGACGCGCTGCGCTCCTCCGGCGCGGCCGTCGCCCGCCAGGACCGCGCCGGATAGGACCGCGCCGGATAGGACTGGGCCGGACAAGGCAGCCGTGCCGGATGGGCCGTGCCGGACAGGACCGCGCCGGAATGGCCCCTAGCCGCCCGCGAGCTTGCGGAAGTCCCATGAGACGACCGTCCGCGGCACCAGTCGCAGCCAGGCGTGCCGGCCGTCGTGCGGCATGGCGGCCAGGCCGAAGTACTTGCCGGCGAAGAGCCGCTCCGCCTCCTCCAGCTCCGGGCACGCCCCGCCCGAGCGCGGCGCCTCACCGACCGGCACCGCCGTGCCCGACAGCTCGGCCCCGCGCAGCTCCCCGTATGCGTGGCCGTCGTCGACGACCACCGCCACGCGCGGGTCGCGCCGCAGGTCGGCCCAGCGTCGGCTGCGGGTGAGGGAGTACAGCCACAGGGCCCGGCCGTCCCACGCGTACCACAGGGCACTGGCGTGCGGACGGCCGCCCGGGCCGGCCGTCGCCACCCGGCAGACGCGCTGTCCGGTGAGGAAGGCGTCCAGCTCCGCCGGCGTCATCATGATCCGGCGGCCGCGTCGCTGTGTGCCGGCCATCGCGCACCCCACCCTCCGCGTAGCTGACTACCCGTCAGAAAGCATGTGGCCCACAGCATGGGCCCTCTTCCCCCGCCGCGCAATGCCCGCTAGCCTCACCCGCACCATGGCGCCGAAGGAACAGCCCGCCGACGAGAGCGACCCGGCGACCACCGTGCTGCTGACCGTCGAGTGCCAGCGCGGCGTCGTCGGCCCCGACAGCGCCCTGCCCGAGCTCGCCGCCGTCGCCCGCGCCTCGGGCGCCCTGGTCAACGTCGCCCGCCTCGTCGCCGGGGCGCACGAGGCCGGCGTCCAGGTCGTGCACGCCATCGCCGAGCGCCGCCCCGACGGCCGCGGCGCCGGGCGCAACGCCCCTCTCCTGCGCGCCGTCGAACGGCTCCCCGTGCAACAGCTGACCGGCACCCTGGCCGTCCGGGTCGCCGAGCCGATCCCGGTGGGGGACGGCGACCTGGTCCTGCGGCGGCTGCACGGGCTCTCGCCGCTGGCCGGCACCGGCCTGGACGCCGTGCTGCGCAACCTCGGCTGCCGCACCCTGATCGTCACCGGGGTCTCGGCCAACGTCGCCGTCCCCAACGCGGTCTTCGACGCCGTCAACCTCGGCTACGCGGCCGTCGTCCCCTCCGACGCCATCGCCGGAGTGCCCGCCGACTACACGGCGGCGATGGTCCGCCACACCCTCGCGCACGTGGCCGCCCTCACCACCACCGACGCCCTGCTGCGCGCCTGGCGGCAGCGACGGCGGCGGAGCGGCTGAGGCGGCCGGCGAGGGGCGCGGCGGACCGCTCCTGTCAGCCCGGAGCGAGGGAGTCCCCCTCAGCCCAGGGTGAGGGAGTCCCCGTTCACCGACACCTTGCGCGCCGGCAGCGGCTGCCGCGCCGGCCCGCCGCGCACGCTGCCGTCGGTCACCGAGAACCTGCTGTCGTGGCAGGGGCAGTTGATGGTTCCGTCCGCGACCTCCTTCACCAGGCAGCCCTGGTGGGTGCACACCGCCGAGAACGCCTTGAACTCGCCCTTCGACGGCTGGGTGACCACCACCTTGCGGTCCGGGAAGACCTTCCCGCCGCCTTCGGGGATGTCCGCCGCCCTGCCCAGGGCCGCCCCGGCCCCCGGCTGCGCGGCCCCGCCGCCCTTCTCGCCGTCCTGGGCGTTCTCCTTCTTGCCGTCCGAGCCGCCGCAGGCGGCGAGCAGGGTAGCCAGGCCACAGACACCGGCCGTGGCGACGACGGCGCGACGGGCGGGGCCGGCCTGGGCGGATGCGGGATGCGTCATGATCGATCCTTTGCTGTATCCGGTGGGGCAGCTGGGTCGAGGACTCATACGGATCGGCGGCCCTGGGCGTTCAGACGCCGAGTAACCTGGGACGATGCTCCCCCATGTCACGGCCACCCGCTATGTCGCGCCCCTGCGCGAGGGTGGCTCGCTCCCCGGCATCGTCGAGGCCGACGACCTCGGGACGTACGTCATGAAGTTCACCGGCGCGGGCCAGGGCCGCAAGACGCTGGTCGCCGAGGTCATCTGCGGACAGCTGGCCCGCCGGCTGGGCCTGCGCGTCCCCGAGCTGGCCGTCCTCGAGCTGGACCCGGTCATCGGCCGCGGAGAACCCGACCCCGAGGTGCAGGCGCTGCTCAAGGCCAGCGGCGGGCCCAACCTCGGCATGGACTTCCTGCCCGGCGCCCTCGGCTTCGACCCGCTCGCCTTCGAGACCGACCCGGCCGAGGCCGGGCGCGTGGTGTGGTTCGACGCCCTGATCAACAACGTCGACCGCTCCTGGCGCAACCCCAACCTCCTGGTCTGGCACGGCCGGATGTGGCTCATCGACCACGGCGCCACCATGATCTGGCACCACAACTGGCCGAGTGCGGCCGCCGCGGCCGGCAAGGCGTACGACGCCTCCGACCACGTCCTGGCCACCTTCGCCCCGGACGTCGCCGGCGCCGCGGCCGAGCTGGCCCCCCGGGTCACCGAGGAACTGCTGGCCGCGGCCGCGGCCGACGTGCCCGACGCGTGGCTGGCCGGCGAGCCGGGCTTCGACAGCCCGGACGCCCTGCGCCGGGCCTACGTCGAGGTGCTGCTCGAACGCGCCGCCGTCATCGGCGAGCGCATCACCGTCGGCGAGCGCTCCGCCGACAAACCCTCGCAGGCGCCCGAGTGGGTGCGCGTGAGGCTGAACGGAAAGGCCCCGCAGTGACCCGGCACAACGGACGCGACGTCTTCGAGTACGCGCTGCTGCGCGTCGTTCCCCGCGTGGAGCGCGGCGAGCAGATCAACGCCGGGATCGTCGTCTACTGCCAGGCGAAGTCCTACGTCGCCGCCCGCGTCCACCTGGACGAGGCCCGCCTGCTGGCCCTCGACCCGGCGGCGGACGTCGCGGGCGTACGGGCCGCGCTGCACGCCGTGGAGGGCGTCTGCGCCGGCGGGGAACGGGCCGGCCAGGCGGCCTGCGACGACGCGGGCCGGCGCTTCCGCTGGCTGATCGCGCCCCGCAGCACCGTCGTGCAGCCCGGGCCGGTGCACACGGGCCTGACCGCCGACCCCGAGAGCGAGTCCGAACGCCTCCTCGACCTGCTGGTGCGGTGACGCCGGGCGGGCGCGCCGCAGGCGTTGACAGGGGGTGGCGGGGCTTCTAGCGTCTGATCGTCGGACGTTACTAAGCGGTTGCTCACCTGCTGCCCCGGCGGCCGGGGAACCGCCTTCAGGTGAGGAGAACCGCATGTCCACCACCGAGCAGCGCGTGGCCGTCGTCACGGGCGCGGCCCGAGGCATCGGCGCGGCGACCGCCGTGCGCCTGGCCGCGGAGGGCCGCGCGGTCGCCGTCCTCGACCTCGACGAGGCGGCCTGCGCGGACACCGTGGAGAAGATCACCGCGGCGGGCGGCCGGGCCCTGGCCGTCGGCTGCGACGTCTCCGACTCCGCCCAGGTGGACTCAGCCGTCGCCCGCATCGCGGACGCCCTCGGCGCGCCCGTCATCCTCGTGAACAACGCGGGCGTCCTGCGCGACAACCTGCTGTTCAAGATGAGCGACAGCGACTGGGACACCGTCATGAACGTGCACCTGCGGGGCGCGTTCCTGATGTCGCGCGCCTGCCAGAAGCACATGGTGGACGCGCGCTTCGGCCGGATCGTCAACCTCTCCAGCAGCTCGGCCCTCGGCAACCGCGGCCAGGCCAACTACGCCGCCGCCAAGGCCGGCATGCAGGGCCTGACCAAGACCCTCGCCAAGGAGCTCGGGAAGTTCGGCATCACCGCCAACTCCGTCGCCCCCGGCTTCATCGCCACCGAGATGACCGCCGCCACCGCGGCCCGGGTCGGCATGAGCTTCGAGGACTTCAGCGCCGCGGCGGCCACCCAGATCCCGGTGCAGCGCGTCGGCGAGCCCGAGGACGTCGCCCACGCCATCGCCTTCTTCACCGGCGAGCAGGCCGGCTACGTCTCCGGCCAGGTCATGTACGTGGCCGGCGGCCCGCTCAACTGACGAAAGGGGCAGGACGGATGAACGCTCAGGAGCGCGAGCTCGAAGGAAGAGTCGCCCTCGTCACCGGGGCCAGCCGCGGCATCGGCTTCGGCGTCGCCGAGGCCCTCGTGGCCCGTGGCGCCAGGGTCGTCATCACCGGCCGCAACGAAGAGGCCCTCAAGGAGGCCGTCGAGCGGCTCGGCGACCGGCAGGCGGTCGGCGTACCCGGCAAGGCGCACGACGAGGACCATCAGGCGGTGGCCGTCGAGCGGGCCATGGAGGCCTTCGGCCGCGTCGACTACCTGGTCAACAACGCCGGTACCAACCCGGTGTTCGGCCCCCTGGCCGACCTCGACCTGGCCGTCGCCCGCAAGGTCTTCGAGACCAACGTCGTCTCGGCGCTCGGCTTCGCCCAGCGGACCTGGCACGCCTGGCAGAAGGACAACGGCGGGGCGATCCTCAACATCGCCTCCATCGCCGGGGTCGCCCCCTCGCCGTTCATCGGCGCGTACGGCGTGAGCAAGGCCGCCATGATCAACCTCACCCTGCAGCTCGCGCACGAATTCGCGCCGGGCGTGCGGGTCAACGCCATCGCCCCGGCCGTGGTGAAGACGAAGTTCGCGGCGGCCCTCTACGAGGGGCGCGAGGAGGAGGCCGCGGCCTCCTACCCGCTCGGGCGGCTGGGCGTGCCGGAGGACATCGGGGGTGCGGCGGCCTTCCTGCTGTCCGACGCCGCCGGGTGGATCACCGGGCAGACCCTCGTCGTGGACGGCGGGCTCTTCCTCAACGCCGGGGTCTGAGCGGGCGGGGGACCTCCGCGGCGGGCGTTGTCAGTGGTCGCCGGTAAGTTCTCCTCCGAGAACGAAAGCGAACCCGGAGGTTGCCCCGTGACCGTCACCGACATGCTGCCCGAGTCCTGGCGCGGTGTCCTCGGCGAGGAGCTGGAGAAGCCCTACTTCAAGGAGCTCACCGACTTCGTCGAGGACGAGAGGACGAAGGCGCCGGTGTACCCGCCGCGCGGGGAGGTCTTCGCCGCCCTGGAGGCCACCCCGTACGACCGGGTGAAGGTCCTCATCCTCGGCCAGGACCCGTACCACGGCGCGGGCCAGGGGCACGGCCTGTGCTTCTCGGTGCGCCCGGGCGTCAAGACGCCGCCCTCCCTGCGCAACATCTACAAGGAGATGGGCGAGGAGCTCGGCTACGACGTCCCCGACAACGGCTATCTGATGCCGTGGGCCGAGCAGGGCGTCCTGCTGCTCAATGCCGTGCTCACGGTGCGCGGCGGGGAGCCCAACTCCCACAAGGGCAAGGGCTGGGAGAAGTTCACCGACGCGGTGATCCGCGCGGTGGCCGCCCGCCCCGACCCGGCCGTCTTCGTGCTGTGGGGCAACTACGCGCAGAAGAAGCTGCCCCTGATCGACGAGGAGCGCCACATCGTGGTCAAGGGTGCCCACCCCTCGCCGCTGTCGGCGAAGAAGTTCTTCGGCAGCCGTCCCTTCACGCAGATCAACGAGGCGGTCGCGGGCCAGGGCCACGAGCCGATCGACTGGCGGATCCCCAACCTCGCCGTCTGATCGCGAATTGATGGCGGCCCGATCGCGTTTCGATCGTGGTCCGGTCGCGCCGGGCGCGCGGCTCCGTTTCGTACGGGGCGCGCCCGGCCGGTCAGTTGCCGTACACCTGGTGGCAGATCCGCGACGCGTCCTCGCCCTTCTGCCACTTTCCGTAGGTGTCGCCCAAGGCGCAGACGCCACGGCCCTTCTGGCCGCGCCGGTCCGGGGCGGGGGCGGGCATCTCCTGGCGCGGGGCCTCCTGACGCGGGGCCTCACGGCGCTCGCCGGCATCGGGCCGGGGCTCCACGCGCCGGGACTCGGCCGGCGGTGCCTGGCGCTGCGGGGCGGAAGCCGGGGGTGCCTCCCGCGAGGCGGGGGCCGGTCCGGCGGCGGGCGGGCGAGCCGCGGAGCCGGGGGAGCCGGCCGGGCGCTCCGCCTCCCGGGCGGGCTCCCCGGGGGCGGCCTGGCCGGCCGGACGGCGCGGCCCGGCGTCCGCGCCCCGGGCCGGATCCCGCCCGGGCAGCCACGGCGGATCCCACGGCCGGATGTGCTCCGGACCCCATGACGGTCCCGGGGGCAGGGCCGGTGACGGCGCCGCCGGGTCCGTGGACCCCTCCCGCGCCGGGCCGCCCCCGACGGTGACCAGGGACTCCCGGGCGGGGCCCGGCCCGTCCTCCGGTGCGGCGCCGCGCGTGAGGCGGTGCGGACCGGTACGTTCGGTGGGCGGGGAGACGGAGACACAGCCGACGGCGGCCGACATCGCCACCGCCACCAGGACCGCCGCCGCGGGCATTCGCTGCACCCGCCCAACCCTGCAGGCGGACAACAGCGGTTGTGAACACCCCGCCGGAGTGGCGCGGGATCACGGCCCTCGGCGCGCGCCGTCCCGCACCCCCGTCACCCCCCGTCCCGCCGCCCGCGCCCGAGCATGCCGTGCAGCAGCTCCGCCATCCCCGCGCGCAGCTGCGCCTCGCCGGGCACCTCGGCGTGGTACGACCCCGCGGCGCACGAGAACATCAGCCCCTCGCACCAGGCGATGAGGGACAGCGCGTGCCGTTCCGGGTCGGCCGATCCCGCCGCCGCCATCAGCGCCACCAGCGGCTCCCGGAAGTGGCCCCGCCCCGTCGCGTCGTAGATCTCCCGCAGTTCGGGCCGCCGGGCCGCCTCCAGCGCCAGCTCGTAGCGGGCCAGCAGCAGCTCCCGCTGCCCGGTCAGCGAGCCGTGCAGGGCGGGCGCGAGCGCCTCGGCCAGCGCGTCCGGGCCGCCCGCCGGGTCCGGCAGCTCCGCGGTGCCCAGCACCGCCGCCTCGCGCACGGCCAGCCGCCGCACCGCGGCCTCCAGCAGTGCCGCGCGGGTGCGGGCCCGGTTGGACGTCGAGCCCGGCGGCAGCCCCGCCGCCTCGTCCACGGCGCGGTGGGTCAGGCCGCGCATGCCGCGTTCGGCGAGCAGGGCCAGGGCGGTGTCGGCGATGAGCTCGGTGCGGGAGGCGGCGCCCGGGGGAGGGGCGGCGGGACGTTCCGTGGTCATGAGTCCAACCTAGCCGTTCCACTACGGGCGTAGTAACCTGCAACTACACCTGTAGTGGTCGGTTCCCGTGGGTCGAGCCCTCGCGACCGTCCGCGCCCCCATGCCGAGGAGGAGCCATGGAACAGCCCCACGCCGTGATCGTCGGTGCCGGAATCGGCGGTCTCACCGCGGCGGTGGCCCTGCACCGCACGGGCTGGCGGGTCACCGTCCTCGAACGCGCCGCCTCCCTCGAGCCCGTCGGCGCAGGCATCTCCCTCGCCCCCAATGCCCAGCGCGCCCTCGACGTCATCGGCCTGGGCGACGAGGTCCGGGCCCTGGCCGCCTGGCAGGGCGACGGCGGGCTGCGGGCACCGGGCGGCCGCTGGCTCTCGCGCACCGACAGCGATGCCGCGGCCCGGCGCTTCGGCGGCCCCCTGGTCCTCCTGCACCGCGCCACCCTCGCCGGCCTGCTCTCCTCCCGCCTGCCCGACGGGGCCATACGCACAGGAGAGGACGCCTCCCTGGCCGACCCCGGTGATGCCGGCCGCCCCGCCGTCGTCACCGCCTCCGACGGCGAGATCGAGGCGGACCTCGTCGTCGGCGCCGACGGCATCCACTCCGCCGTGCGCCGTGCCCTCTTCCCCGGCCACCCCGGCCCCGCCTACGCCGGATTCACCACCTGGCGGGTCGTCACCCCCGCCCCCGTAGGGCCGTTCGCCCCCCACGAGACCTGGGGCCGTGGCCGGCTCTGGGGCACCCAGCCGCTGAAGGACGGACGGATCTACGCCTACGCCGCCGCCCTCGCCCCGGCGGGAAGCAGGGCACCCGACGACGAGAAGGCCGAACTCCTGCGCCGCTTCGGCACCTGGCACGCCCCGGTCCCCGGCATCCTCGCCGCGATCACCCCCGGCGACGTCCTCCGTCACGACGTCCATCACATGACCGACCCGCTGCCCGCCCACCACCGCGGGCGCACCGCCCTCGTCGGCGACGCCGCCCACGCCATGGCCCCCAGCCTCGGCCAGGGCGGCAACCAGGCCATCGAGGACGCCGTCGTCCTCGCCCACCACCTGGCTTCCGGCCGGCCGGACACGGCGTCCGCGCTGGCCGCCTACACCCGCGACCGGCTGCCCCGCACCACCGCCGTCGTGCGCCGCTCGGCCTCGGCGGCACGGCTGTTCATGCTCACCGCCGCCCCCGCGGTCGCCCTGCGCGACGTCGGGATCGCCGCCGTCAGCCGATTCGCCCCGGGAGCGCTGCTGCGCGGATTCGACGGCATAGCCGACTGGCGGCCGCCCGTTCGCACGTATGCTGCACAGACGGAACGGACGAATCGCACGTCACAGGAGGCACAGTGAAGGTCGGCTGCATCGGTCTGGGCGACATCGCGCAGAAGGCGTACCTGCCCGTGCTCGCCGCGCACCCGGGCCTCGTGCCGCACCTGCAGACCCGCACGCCGGCCACCCTCCACCGGGTCGCCGACACCTACCGCGTGCCCGACGCCCACCGCCACACCGACCTCGACTCCCTGCTCGCGGCCGGCCTCGACGCGGCGTTCGTGCACGCCCCCACCGAGGCCCACCCCGAGATCGTCACCCGCCTCCTCGAAGCGGACGTCCCCGTCTACGTCGACAAGCCCCTGGCCTACTCCTACGCGGAGAGCGAGCGGCTGGTCCACCTGGCCCGGGAGCGCAGGGTCTCGCTGGCGGTCGGCTTCAACCGCCGCCACGCGCCCGGGTACGCCCAGTGCCTGGAGCACCCGCGCGACCTGATCCTGATGCAGAAGAACCGGGTCGGCCTCCCCGAAGCCGCGCGCAGCCTCGTCTTCGACGACTTCATACACGTCGTCGACACCCTGCGCTTCCTCGCGCCGGGCCCCGTCGACCACGTCGACGTACGGTCGAGGACGCGCGACGGCCTGCTGCACCACGTCGTGCTCCAGCTCTCCGGCGACGGCTTCACCGCCATCGGCACCATGAACCGCATGAGCGGCTCCACCGAGGAGATCCTCGAGGTGTCGGGCCAGGACTCCAAGCGGCAGGTCCTCAACCTCGCCGAGGTGATCGACCACAAGGGACAGCCGACCGTCCGCCGCCGCGGCGACTGGGTCCCCGTCGCCCGCCAGCGGGGCATCGAACAGGTCGCGCACGCCTTCCTCGACGCCGTCCGGGCGGGGTCCACCCTCGACGCCGAGGACGCGCTGCGCACCCACGAGCTGTGCGAACGCGTCGTCACTCTCGTTCAGCAGCAGGCTTCCTGACGGTCCGTCGGATCCTTCGCAGTCCCTCGACGGCACAGGTGACGGCCAGGACCGCGAGTGAGCCGTACAGGACCCAGTCGCCGGTCCGTACGTACGGGCTCGTCCCGCGCGCCAGCGGTACGTCGTAGACGGCGGCCGCGGAGCGGTCCGGGCCGAGCCGCTCGCCGATCAGGTGGCCGTGGGCGTCCGCGACCGTGCTCACGCCGGTCAGGGTCGCGTGCACCATCGGCCGCCAGGTCTCGGCCGCCCGCAGCGCGGCCAGCGAGGCGTGCTGGTACGGCGCCCAGCTGTGCTGGAAGGTAGAGGTCGCCGACTGGGCGACCAGCAGCTGGGCGCCGTCGCGCGCCAGCCGCCGGCTCATGTCGGGGAACGCCGACTCGAAGCACACAAGCGGGCCGATCCGCAGCCCGCCGCCCGCGCCCGGCACCCGCATCACCACCGGCCCGTCCCCGCGCCTGCGGTCCTCGGTGGCCGCCTTCCCCACCGACGTGGCCCAGCCCAGCAGCGAGCGGGCGGGGACGTACTCGCCGAAGGGCACCAGCCGCATCTTGTCGTAGCGGTCGCCGGTCGGTCCGTCGGGGCCGATCAGCACCGAGCTCTTGAAGATGCCCGGCCGGTCCGAGCGCCGGGCGTCGACGTTCACCAGGAGGTCCGCGCCGACCGTGCGGGAAAGCGCGGCCAGCCGCTCCCGCAGGTCCGGCCGGCTGCCCAGGTCCTGTCCGACGCTGCTCTCGCCCCACACCACCAGGTCCACCCGCTGCCCCGCAAGCGTCCGCGTGAGCTCCTCCTCGCGGTCGAAGCGGCGCCCCGCGCTGCCCGGCCCGTCGACCACGCCCGGCTGGACCAGTGCGATGCGCACCGTGCCCGCCGGCTCCGGCACGGGCGCCCACGCCCACACCCAGCCGACCACCGCTCCGCAGGCCAGGACGCCGCCCAGCGCCGTCCTGCGGGCCCGGGGGGCCGAAATCAGCGCCGCCAGCGCCACGTTGACCGCCACCAGCAGGAAGCCGACCAGCCAGACGCCGCCCACCGAGGCCAGCCGCAGCGCCGGGGCGACCTGCCACTGACCCGCGCCGAGCAGGCCCCACGGCCCGCCCAAGTACTCCCAGGACCGCACCAGTTCGGCCAGCAGCCACCCCGACGGCAGTACCAGCAGGGCCGCCGCCACCCGCCCGGGCCCGGGCGAGCCGCCCAGCAGCCGGTGCGCGAGCAGCCCCCAGGGGACCCACAACAGGCCCAGCAGGCCCGCCAGTACGAGAATGAAGACATGCAGACTCGGCAGCAGCCAGTGATGCACCGCCAGCAGGAACCCGGCGCCGCCCAGCCAGCCCAGGAGCGCGGCGCGGCGGGCGGTCGTGGCCGAACGCAGCACGAGCAGCCAGGGCACGAGCGCCACGTACCCCAGCCACCACCAGGACGGTGCCGGAAACGTCAGGGCGGGCAGCGCGCCCGCGCCGATCGCGGCGGCTCCCCGCCACCAGGACGAGGCGAGGAGCCGCTCCCGCCGCCCCGCAGTCACCGCCATGCGCGTCTCCCTCGTTCCGGCCGGTCACCAGTGTGCGCCAGTGAGGCGGCGGGACACAGGGGGCGCCCTCTGCGACACGCTGCGACGGCGTTGCGGGGGCATTGCGGGGGCGCGAATGGCACATGCCCAGCGCCCCCTCGATCGTCCGCACACCAGGCCCTCCAGCGGGATCCGGCCATGTGCCGGGCGGCCGGAATATCGCCTACCGTGAGGCCAAAACCCCGACAACGGTGCGCAAGTTTCAGTCTTTCTGGTCTTCAAGTAAGGCAAAAATGACTTGATTTGATCTAAGGTGAAGCGAATCGATCGTAGTCGCGCACGTCAGAAAGGCCCGTGCCGGTACGTACCGTGGGTTATCGCTGACCCGGCGTGGGCAGGTACCGGGCAAAACTGGACAGGAACGCTGGCCGTTGGTCGCTGGGGGGCGGCGTGACACGCACGCGTGATCGAATAGGTATCCCGCCGGAGGGGACCGTCCCCCTTCGTAGCCGACCGTTCCGTTCGTCCATCCACCGACAGCCGATGTCCCGGAGGACTTCATGGACCACCTTGTTGCTGAAGTGACCGCTGCTGCTGACGTGGTACGTGATAAGACCCAGGTGCCTTCGTACTACTCGCGCAAGACCACGGACATCCTGCACAAGTACGGGCCTGGACCGCGGGTGCACTTCCACGTGGGCATCTTCGATACCGGTGCCACCCCCAACACCACGGTGTCGCAGACCATGCTCAGGCGGCGCCTGTTCGACTCCCAGGAGGCCGCGCTCGCGCACGCGGCCCAGGCCTGGCGCGTGGCCGAGAACCCACCCGCCCGGCTCTTCGACATCGGCTGCGGCCTCGGCGGCGGGTCCATCTACTGGGCCCAGGAGTACGGTTGCTCCGTCACCGCCATCACCGTGACCGCCAAACACGTCCCCGTGATGGCCGAACTGGTCCGCAAGGCCGGCGTCGAGGACCGCGTCACCCCGGTCCTCGGCGACATCCACGACCTGCGCGAGGAGCGGACGTACGACGCGGCCGTCGCCATCGAGAGCTCGGGATACATGGACCGCGAGCGGCTCTTCTCGGTGGTGGCCAAGGCGCTCAAGCCGGGCGGCTGGTTCGGCATCCAGGAACACTTCCTGTGCCGCCCCGAGTGGACGGCCTTCATCGACGGCTATTACAAGACCCGCCTGGGCACGCTCCCCGAGTACATCGCGGCCGCCCACGCCGCCGGCTTCACCCTGGAACAGGACGAGGACCTGACCGACCGCGTGGCCGAGTTCTGGGTGCAGTCCATGGCCTGGACCACGGCCGAGCTCGACCGGGTGGAACACGCGGGCACGCAGTCCCCCATCGCGAAGAACCGGCTGCTGGAGTCGGCGCTCGCCCACGGCAAGCTCTTCCGGGTGTGGCGCGACCACGCCGTCGAGACCCGCCAGCTGCTCTTCCGGCTCGAAGGAAGGTGACATGAGCGACGGCGCAGTGCGCGCTTCGGCGATCGGCTGGCGGCTACCGCCGTTCTACTGCCCGATCGAATCGCCCGTCCACCCGCGCGTGGACGAGCTGGAGCGACGGGCCATCTCCTGGCTGGACTCGACCGGCATCTTCCGCGACGAGACCGAACGGGCCTGGAGCATCGCCACCCACAGCACCGACTTCAGCTGCCGCATCATCCCCTACGGCCGGGACGAGCCGCTGCTGCTGTTCATCGAGTGGAACCACTGGGCGTTCGCCCTCGACGACGTCTGGCACGACACCGGCAGCGCCGACATCCGCACGGCCGCCATCGTGGACCTCAACGCGCGGATCTCCCGCTCCCTGGAGGCCCCGGGCTCCGCCATGCTCGGCGACAGCCCGTTCGACGCGGCCCTGGAGGACCTCGCGGCCCGCACCCGCGCCATGGCCACACCGGTCCAGCTCCGGCGCGTGGCCGAGGGGATGCGGGACTGGCTGCTCGGCGCCTCCTGGCAGGTCAGCAACATCGAGCGCCGCGTCATGCCCACGCTCTCCGACTACGTCGCCCTGCGGCCGTCCATCAACGGAACCCGCTTCTCGCTGTCCTGGAGCGAGATCGCCAGTGGCATCGAGGTGCCGGACAGCGACCTGTACTCCGCCCCGGTGCAGGCCCTCACCGAGGCCGCCGGCTTCATCGTCAGCTGTGACAACGACCTGTTCTCCTACGCCAAGGAGGACAACCAGGAGACCACGGACCAGAACATCGTCAACGTCCTCGTCCACCACGACGGCAGCTCCCCGGAGCGGGCCCTGCGCGACGCCCTGGCCATAAGGGACCGTGCCATGACGCTCTTCCTGCGGCTCCGCGAACAGATCGCCCGCGAAGCCGACCCGGAGCTGCTGCGCTACCTCGAGGCGCTGGGGCACTACATCTCCGGCTGCATCCGGTGGATGAACGCCGCGCCGCGCTACGCCAGCCCGCGGAACCGTTACGACCTCCCGGTCCCCGGCGCGACCTACGGCATAACGTGGCGCGACACCCCCAGCGACCCCGGCACCGGGCCGCTGCCCATAGCGTCGGCGGCCTGGTGGTGGGATCAGCTCGACGCCACGGCTCAGCGGCGCCGGAACCACCGCGTCAGCGACCTCCACCGGGAGGCGCGGGTGCCGGAGGCGCGGACCGGCGGCGCCGGGATCGCCGTGGGCTGCTCGGGCGCCAAGGCCCGGCCGGACTCGTGATCCGCGATGGCCGCGGTCGTGGTCACCGGTTCGGTCCGCTCGGCGGGCAGCGGCTGCTGCGAAGTGAACTTGACCGGCAGCGCCACGAGATGACGTGACATCAGGGACGAGATCCAGCGCAGTTCGTCCTCGGGGGCGGCCAGCTGGATGTCGGGCAGCCGGTTCAGCAGCGCCTCGATGCCGGTGTCCGCGATGGCACGGCCGATGTCCTGGCCGGGGCACTCGTGTGCACCGCCGCTGAAGGCGAGGTGGGAGCGGTTGCCGTGGACGGGCGTGGTGGGGTCGGGGCGGATCGCGGTGTCGACGTTGGCCGCGGCGAGGCCCAGCACGAGGGCGTCCCCGGCCTTGATCTTCTGCCCGCCGAGTTCCGTGTCCTGGGTCGCCCAGCGGCCGAGGATGGTGGTGAAGGGAGGCTCGTCCCAGAGGACCTGCTCGACTGCGTCGGGCAGCGTCATGTGCCCGCCGGCCAGATTGGCGCGGCAGCGGGGGTCGGTCAGCAGCATCCGCAGAGTGTTCGCGATCAGATTGGCCGTGGTCTCGAACGCGGCGATGAGCACCAGCCGCAGATGCTGCTGCACCTCGTCGTCGGTGAGCTCGCTGGAGTGCTCCAGCAGCCAGCTGGTGAAGTCGGGGCCGGGGTCCGTGCGCTTGCGGGCGACCAGCTTGCGCAGGGCCTCCTGCACGTACTCGTTGCTGGCGACGGCGGTCTCGGTGCCCTTGATCATGTCACGGGCGGCCTTGACCAGCCGGGGGCCGTACTCCTCGGGCATGCCCAGCAGCTGGGTCATGACCAGCATGGGCAGCGGCTCCGCGAACTCGTGCACGAGATCGGTGCTGCCCTTGAGGCAGAAGGTGTCGACCAGCTGGTCGGCGAAGCGGGTGATGTGGCGCCGGACCCCGCGCCGGTCGAAGCGGCCGAGGGAGTCGTTGATGGCGCCGCGCCACCGCTCGTGGACCTGGCCGTCGGCGAACGCGCAGATGGGCTGCCAGGTCGAGATCGGCGCCAGGGGGTGATCGGGGGTCAGCTTGCCCTCGCGCATGTCGCGCCAGATGCGGGAGTCGCGCGAGAAGCGCGAGGGCGTGCGGGTGACGTCGAGGTTCTCGCGGTACCCCAGGATCAGCCAGGCGGGCAGATCACCGTGGAGCAGGACGGGGGCCACGCCGCCGTGCCGGTCGCGCAGCTGCTCGTACAGTCCCATCGGGTCGGCCTCCGCGGCCGGACCGTACAGCCGCGCGACGCCCCCGGGGCCGTAGGCGTGGGCCGGGCACTGCGGCGGGGGAGCGGCCAGGGTGGTGTCCGCCTGGGAGTGCTCGTCGGGTGGGGTCACTGTGGCTCCGAGATCTCGTTCGTGAGGTGGTAGAGGTAGCGCATGAGCGCCATCAGCGTGTCCCGGCAGGAGACGCGGTCACGCGCGTCACAGGTGAACATGGGGACCGACTCGGGCAGGTCCATGGCGGAGCGCAGTTCCGTCATGGGGTGGACGGGCGCCCCGGGGAAGGTGTTGACGGCGACCACGAACGGGACGCCGCGTTCCTCCAGGAGCCCGATCACGTCGTAACTCACCTCCAGGCGGCGGGTGTCGAGCAGCACCACCGCGCCCAGGGCGCCTTCGAAGAGGCCGTCCCACAGGAACCAGAAGCGCTCCTGGCCCGGAGTGCCGAACAGATACAGCACCAGCTGCTCGTTGATGCTGATCCGGCCGAAGTCCATGGCCACGGTGGTTTCGATCTTGTGCTCGATGCCGGCGAGGTCGTCCACGCCGACGCCGGCCTGGGTCATCGTCTCCTCGGTGGTCAGCGGTCTGATCTCGCTGACCGTGCCCACCAGCGTCGTCTTGCCGACACCGAACCCGCCGACGATCACCACCTTGACGGCGGCCGCCGTCGAGGAGGGAAGGATGTCCTCCTTCCTGGGGCCGGCGTATGAGTCAGAGGTTTTGTAGTCCATGCATCACCGCCTCCAGGAGCTGGACATTGGGCAGGGCGGCGACCGGTACGGGGGGCCTGGCCTCCACCTGGTCTTCCTTGAGCAGATCGGTGACCAGGACGGTCACGGTGCTGACGGGTAACGTGAGGTACGCGGATATCTCGGCGACGGAGAGCGGGTAGTCGCACATCTGGACGATGGCGGAGTGCTCGGGCTGGAGCCCGGGGTCGGGGTCGGCCCGGGCGACGACCAGCGTCACCAGGTCGAGCTTGGCCTGCTTGCCCGTACGGCTGCGGCCGCTGGTGATGATGTAGAGCCGGTCCGGATTGCCGGGGTCCCACGCTTTTCCGGCTTTGCTCATGCCACCGGCCCGCTGACGCGCGGCGGACTGGTGAGATGCTCGCCGATGCGGGCCACCAGGTCGCGCATCCGCTGTCCCATCAGCCCGGCGTCCACGTCGTCGTCCGCCAGCACCGCCAGGTACGCCCCCGCGCCGGCCGCCATCAGATAGAAGAAGCCGCCGTCGACCTCGATCACGACCAGGCGCATCCGGCCGTCGCCGTTGGGGAACTCGGCGGCCACCG
Organism: Streptomyces griseocarneus; assembly: GCF_014655595.1. Classification (GTDB taxonomy): domain Bacteria; phylum Actinomycetota; class Actinomycetes; order Streptomycetales; family Streptomycetaceae; genus Streptomyces; species Streptomyces griseocarneus. The sequence goes on from NZ_BNBL01000014.1 coordinate 44,898, forward strand.
CCGTGGAGAGGCTCTGCAGTCCGGCGCAGGCGGCTGCCAGGCGGTCCGCGGCATCCGTGTCCGAGCCGTGCTGAGCCATGCGCAGGCCGTCCGAGGACAGCACGATCACGTGGCGCGTCTGAGGGACGCTGGATGCCAGGTCCTTGAGCATCCAGTCCATGTTGAACCGCGGCTGCGTCACTTGGCTACTCTTTCTCGTCTGACGATTCATCACTGTTCGGTCCCCCGGAACCCGCCGGACGAGCCTCGCCGTTGACGGCGCTCGTGAAGGCGGCCAGCCACATGCCCGGCTGCGGGGGAGGCTCGGCCGGGGGCTGGTGGCGCGGGGCGGCCGCCGGGGCCGCCGCGCCGGCCCGCACACCGCGCGCGGCCAGCCCGGGGGCCCGCCTGCGACGCTGCGGCAGCCCGCCGGAGCTGTGCGAGGCGACGGCCTGTGCGTCGAAGGGGAGGTCCGGGAGCGGCCGGCCCGGCTTCTTCCTGATCTTGGGGGGCGGCAGGGTGGCCGCCCGGGCGATCTCGCCGCCCGGCGTCGCGCTCGGGGTGGTGAGGTCCTCCGGCACGATCAGGACCGCCCGCACCCCGCCGTAGGCCGAGGGGCGCAGGGAGACCCGGAAGGCGTAGGTCTTGGCGAGCTTGCTGACGACGGCCAGGCCGAGCCGGGGGGTCTCGCCGAGGTCGTTGAGGTCGAGCCCGCGGTCGGCGATCTCCAGCACGGCCTCGGCGCGCCGCCGGGCCTCGTCGGTGAGGCCGACGCCGGCGTCCTCGATCTCGACCGCGACCCCCGACTGGACCTCCACGGCGGTCAGGTGGACGCGGGTCTGCGGCGGGGAGTAGCGGGTGGCGTTGTCCAGCAGCTCGGCCAGCGCGTGGATCAGCGGCTCCACCCCGGGGCCCACCACGGCGACGTCGGCCACCGAGTGGAGGTCGACCCGGCGGTAGTCCATGATCCGGGACATCGCGCCGCGCAGGACGTTGTACAGGGGCACCGGGTTCTTCCACTGACGGCCGGGCCGGGAGCCGCCGAGCACCGCGATGCTGTCGGCGAGCCGGCCGACCAGCGCGGTCTCGTGGTCCAGGTGCAGCAGGTCGCCGAAGACCTCGGGGCTGTTGCCGTGCCGGTCCTCCATCTCGCGGAGGTCGGTGGCCTGTTGGTGCACGATCGCCTGCACCCGGCGGGCGATGTTGACGAACGCGCGGTGCGCGGACTCGCGCAGCCCCTCCTCGGCCTGCACCGCCTCCAGCACCGAACGGAGCACGGCGCGGTGGGCGGCCAGGAACGACGGGTCCAGAGAGGTGCGCGGAGCCACCTCGCGCAGGACCTCTTCGGTGGACGCGCCCTGCTGCAGCATGCGGACGGCCGCGGGGAGCAGTTCGCGCGCCAACCGCTGGGTCTCGGCCTCCTGTTGGACGAGCCGGTGGCGCAGTACGGCCTCCTGCTCGGCGCTCCGCCGGCGCAGCGCGTCGATCACCCGCCCCCGGCGCGCGGTCTCGGACGAGGTGACGGCCACCGCCAGGGTCGCCGCCGTGCCGCACCACAGGGCCGGCACGCGCGCCCCGTCGGGCGTGAGGAGGGCCGCGGCGGCCGTGCAGACCGCCAGCACGACAGGGGGTACCAGCCATATGAGGGAGGAGGCGGGCCGCCTGCCTTGCTGTGACGATCCAGTACCAGCCATCGACGTCCTCGAAGCTCTTGGGAAATGATGTGCGTGCGGCATGGGGAAATAAGGGGAGCGCCGCCCTGCCGCGAAATGCGCGGCGGCTTCTCCGGCTGCGCGGCGCAGCAGGGGGCAGCAGCGTGCTGCGGTTGCCGCAACCAGCTGTGCGAGATGGAGCGTAGCCTGTCGTGCGGTGTGACGACGTGAAGTTGTCATATTCGCAGAATGGGCTGACAGGCGAATTCGAAAGGGTTCACAATGACCCCGCACCATGCCCGCCGAATAAATCTTTGAATAGCGGAATGGGCGTTCGATTCGCTGGTGGGGTCACGCTCCCGGGTGGTTCGGCTGGCGGAACCCTGTCCACAAGCCCGGCCGACGGGTCTAGGCTCGCTGCACCACACTCATACGGGAGACACTCTTATGACGGGGCAACAGCGTGAACGACGCCCGCACAACGCCCTGTTCGAGCGCGAGCAGGAGATCACCGCTACCCGGCAGGCCGTCGAGGCCCTGTGCGCCGGCGTCGCCGAGGGGCGGCCGGCGCAGGGCGGCCTGTTGCTGTACAGCGGGGAGGCGGGAGCGGGCAAGACGGCGCTGCTGAGCGAGCTGCGGCGGATGGCCGCCGGGTACGAGGGCTGCACCGTGCTCCACGCCCGCTGCAGCGCCTCGGGGGAGACCGTCCCCTTCCACATCGTCCGGCAGCTCCTGCAGCCGGCCCTCGCCGCCATGACGCCGGCGCAGCGCGAGGAGCTGCTCGGCGGCTGGTTCGACATCGCGGGCCCGGCGCTCGGCATCGCGCCGCCCGTCGGCCCGCCCGCCGACCCGCAGGGCGTGCGCGACGGCATCGACTGGCTGGTCACGCAAATGGCGCTGACCCGCGCCCCGTTGATCCTGATCGTCGACGACGCGCACTGGGGCGACGCGGAGTCCCTCGCCTGGCTCTCCTCGTTCGCGGTGCGCCTCGGCGACCTGCCGCTGCTGATGGTCGTCGCCTACCGGCACGACGAACTTCCCGCCCACACCCCCGCCTTCCAGGAGCTGGTCGGCGGCCGCGGCCACCGCCCGGTCGTGCTGCACGCCCTCACCCCGCGCGCGGTGGCCGAGCTGGTCCGCGCCGCCCTGGGGGACAAGGCCGACGACCCCTTCTGCCGCGAGGTGTGGGCCGTCACCGGCGGCAACCCCTACGAGACCACGGAGCTGATCGCCAAGGCGTGCGACCGGGGCCTGAAGCCGGCCGAGGAGTCGGCGGTCCTGCTGCGCGAGCTCGGCGCCGCCGCCCGCGGCAGCGGCCTGGTGACCCGGCTGGAGCGGCTGGGCACGTCCGCCACCCGGTTCGCCTGGGCGGCCTCCGTGCTCGGCACCGAGATCTCGCCGCGCCGGGCCGCCATGCTCGCCGGGATGAGCCCCGCGGAGGCCGACGACTGCGCGGACCGGCTGCGCGAGGCGCGCATCCTGACCGGCGCCGAGACGCTGGAATTCGTCCACCCGCTGATCGCCACGGCCGTCTACCAGGCCGTCCCGCCCGCCACCCGCACCGCGATGCACGGCCTGGCGGCCTGGGCGCTCACCAACGCCGGCCTCGGCGCCGCCGCCGCCTCGCGGCACCTGCTGGAGGTCCACCCCGACGGCGACGCGGAGCTCGTGGAATCCCTGCGCGAGGCCGCCCGCGAGCACCTCGCCGTCGGGGCGCCCGAGGCGGCCAGCCGCTGTCTGGAGCGCGCGCTGGCCGAGCCGCCGCCCCCGGACGACCGGGCCGCCGTCCTCTACGAACTCGGCTGCTCCGCGCTGCTGACGTCCCCGCCCACCACCATCAACCACCTGCGCTCGGCCCTCGAGCTGCCCGGCCTGCCCAGGGAAGTGCGCGTCGACGCCACGTACCGGCTCTCGCAGGCCTACGCCCACAACAGCCAGCTGGAGGAGGCGGCCCGGGTGGTCGCCGAGCAGGAGGCGAACACCCCGGACGGGCCGGGACGCATGCGGCTGCAGGCCGCGCACTACCTCTGGAAGGGCATCCAGCTGGAGGAAGAGGGCGCGCACGAGCGTTCGCGGCGGCTCGCCCGGCTCGCCGACCCCCTGCAGGGCCGGGACAACGCCGAGCGGGCCATGCTCGCGCTGCGTGCCTTCGACGCGATGATCCGCGGCGAGGACGCCGTGCGGGTGACCGAGCTCAACGACCGGGTGCTCAAGGACGGCCGGCTCGACCCCGGCATGTCCTGGACCAACACCGAGTGGGGCTTCGAGATCCCCAGCGTCGTCGGCATCACCTACGCCTACACCGACCGGCTCGACCAGGCCGAGGAGCTCTTCAACGAGGCCGTGCGGTCCTTCGAGATCTCCGGATGGCGCGGCGCCCACCTGGCGTTCGCCCACGAGTTCCTCGGCATGGTCCACCTGCGGCGCGGCAAGCTCGACCTCGCCGAGGGCTTCCTGCGCGAGGGGCTGCGCCTGGCCGACCGGCTGGGGCCGGGGCTGCCCATCCAGTGGGACGGGACCTGTCTGCTCATCGACACGCTCCTCGCCCGCGGCCGGGTGGACGAGGCCCGGGTCGTCGCCGAGACGTACGCGTTCGGGCCGCCCTATCCTCCGGCGATGGTGATGCCCGACGCGCCGAGCGTGGTCGGCCGCCTGCTGCTGGCGCTCGGCCGGCGGAAGGAGGCCGTCGCGGAGCTGGAGGCCGCCGGGCGCCGGCTCGAGGAGCGCGGCCGCAACAACACCCTCTGGGCGCCCTGGGCCCTCGACCTGGCCCTGGCCGTGGCGCCCGAGGAGCCCGAACGGGCCCGGGCGCTGGCCGAGCAGGCGGTGCGCAACGCCGCCCTCTTCGGTACGGACACCGCCATGGGCGAGGCGCTGCGGCGGTCCGCGCGGGTGGTCGAGGAGCACGAGGTCTGCCCCGGCTGACGCAGGCGCTCGAGCATCTGCGCAGGTCCCCCTGCCGCTCCGAGTACGCGGCCGCGCTGGTGGACCACGGCGTGGCGCTGCGGCGGGCCGGGCGGTCCGGGGAGGCCGAGGCGCAGCTGAGCGAGGGGCTGGTGCTCGCGGAGGAGTGCGGGGCGGAGGGACTCGCGGCGACGGCCCGGGAAGAGGTCGCCGCGCTCGCCGGGGAAGAGGGGCAGCCGGTCCGGTAGGGGACCGGTCGGCCGGGGGCCGTGGCGCGGGGCGGGTCAGCCCGCGCGGCGGCCCGACTTCTTGGTCGCGCTCTTGGCCGTCCCGGCCGCCTTCGTCGTCCTGGCGGTGGCGGCCTTCTTCGTCGTCGAGGAGGCGGCGGACTTCTTCGCGGCCGCGCGCTTCTTCGTCTCCGTCGTCTTCTTCGCGGCGGCCGGAGCCCTTCCCGGGGCCTTCTCGGCGGCCCCGCCCTTCTTGCCCGCCGTGTCGATGGACGCCTGCAGGGCGGCCATCAGGTCGATGACGTTGTCGGGGGCGGCCGCGGTGGCCTTCTTGGGCGCGGGCCGGTGTTCGAGGTGGGCGCTGATGAGCTCGCCGAGGGCGACCTCGTACTCGTCCTCCAGCGACTCCAGGTCGAAGTCCTCGGAGAGGGTGTCCATCAGGCTGGTGGCCATCTTGAGTTCCTGCGGGCGCACGGTGACCGAGGCGGGCGGGGCCAGGCCCGCGGGCTCGCGGATCTCGTCGGGCCAGTACATCGTGTGCAGGGTCAGCAGGTCGTCGTGGACGCGCAGCAGCGCCAGGGACTCCCGGGTGCGCAGTGCGATCTTGGTGACGGCCACCCGTTCGGTCTGCTTGAGGGTCTCGCGCAGCAGGACGTACGGCTTGCCGGCGGCGGCGTTGTCCGGCGCCAGGTAGTAGGCGCCGGACAGCCGCAGGGGGTCGATGCGGTCGGCGTCGACGAAGGCCAGGACGTCGATGAGCTTCTTGCTCGGCAGGGGCAGGCCGGCCAGGTCGCTCTTGGTCAGGACGGCGGTGTTGCCCTCGTCGTCCTCGAAGCCCCTGGCGACGTGCTCGTAGTCGATCTCCTTGCCGCACGCGTCGCAGACCCGCTTGAGGTGGATCCGGCCGCCGTCCGCGTCGTGGACCTGGTGCAGCCTGGTGCCGTGCTCCTCGGTGGCGGCGTACAGCCGTACGGGGACGGAGACCAGCCCGAACCCGATCGCGCCCTTCCACATCGTCCGCATAGCTCGTGTCCCTCCGTGGGAATTATCACCATATGTCCACTTCTTCGGAGCGGCAGTCCCCGGAACGGCAGGTGGTGGAGGTCGAGGGCCGCAGGCTGTCCCTCTCCCACCTCGACCGGGTGCTCTTCGCGGCCTCCGGGCACACCAAGGCCCAGATCCTGCGGTACTACGCCGGCGCCGCCCCGGCGATGCTGCCGCACGCGGCGGGCCGGGCCGCCTCCTTCGTCCGCGCCCCCGAGGGCACCGGCGGGCAGAGCTGGGTCGCCAAGACCCCGCCCAACGGATCACCCGGCTGGGTGCCCCGGGTACCGGTCCGGCACAAGGACGGGGTGGCCGAACAGGTGATGATCGATTCCACGGCGGCCCTGATCGCCATGGTGAACCTCGGCGCGTACGAGGTGCACGTCCCGCAGTGGACCGCCGAAGCCGGCCCCGACGGCCACGACCGCCTGGTCCTCGACCTCGACCCCGGCCCCGGCGCCGACCTCGTCGTCTGCTGCCGCGTCGCCCAGCGGCTGCGCCAGCTGCTCGCCGACGACGGGCTCACGGCCTATCCGGTGGTCTCCGGCGCCAAGGGGCTGCACCTGTACGCGCCCGTCGAGGCCACCTCCGGCCGGGCCACCGGGCACTACGCCAAGCGCCTGGCCACCTCGATGATGAACGAACACCCCGGCCTCGTGGTCGTCTCCATGACCAAGGCCGAACGCGAGGGCAAGGTGCTCATCGACTGGTCGCAGAACGCGAGCGCGAAGACCACCGCCGCCCCCTACACCGTGCGCCTGCTGCCCGACCGCCCGGGCGTCGCCGCCCCCGTCACCTGGGACGAGGTCGCGGCCTGCGCCGAGCCCGGCGAACTCGCCTTCACCCCGGAGGAGGTCCTCGACCGCCTCGACGCCCACGGCGACCCGCTGGCACCCCTCGCCGGCGACGACACCCGGGCGCCGCTGCCCTGACAGGGACTCACCCCAGCCGCGTCAGGTCCGGGCGCAGCCGGTGCCAGGTCGGGTGCCGCAGCCGCCCGCCGGCCGTCCAGCCGGAGAAGACGACCTCCGCCACCAGGCGCGGCTCGACCCAGTGCGCGCCGCTCACGTCGACCGGGCCGGTGAAGGGGGAACCGTCGCGCGGGATCACCCCCAGGTAGCGGGCCAGCTCCCCGCGTTCGTATTCGGAGAGCCCGGAACCCACGGAACCGGTGTAGCGCAGGCCGGACGGCTCCGGCAGGCCGGTCAGCACGGCGCCGGGAAGCCCGGAGAGGCGGCCCCGTCCCTCCGCCCAGCCGCCGATGACCACGTCGAGGGTGATCACGTGCTTGGTCTTGCGCCAGTCGGGTGACCGGACGCCCGGCAGGTAGCGGGACGTCAGCCGCTTGGCCAGCACCCCCTCGAAGCCGCTCGCCAGCGTGGCGTCCCACGCCTGCCGGCCGTGCCCCTCCAGATGCGCGGGCACCGACCAGTTGGGCCCCCCGAGGCCCAGCCCGTACAGCAGGGCGCGGCGCTCCCGGTAGGGGAGCTCGGTCAGCAGCGCGCCGTCGAGGTACATGACGTCGAAGAGCATCAGGTGGACGGGGCACTCCATCGCCAGGTGCGCCGCGCGGCGCGGGTTGGTGACCCCCATCCTCCGCTGCAGCAGCCCGAAGTCGGGCCGCCCCCGCTCGTCCACCACCACGATCTCCCCGTCGAGCACCACCGGCCGGCCCGCCAGCCGCTCGCCGAGCCCCTGCAGCTCGGGGTAGGTCCGGGTGGCGTCGTTGCCCGCCCGGGTGACCAGCCGCAGGGTGCCGTCGCCCGGTGCGCCGACCACGCAGCGCACGCCGTCCCACTTGACCTCGAAGCCCCAGGACGCCTCGTCGTCCTCGGCGGGCAGCGGGGCCGGCGTGGCCAGCATGGGCCCGATCTCCGGGAGGTCGTGCGCCGGCGTCACGTCGACCCGGCCCAGTCCAGCAGCTCCTCCGCCGTCCAGGTGGTGACGACGCGGTCGGCGGGCACGCCGCACTCCTCGGCCCGCGCACACCCGTGGATCTGCCAGTCGAGCTGGCCCGGGGCGTGGGCGTCGCTGTCGATGGAGAACAGCACCCCCGCGTCCAGCGCCTCGCGCAGCAGCCTGCGCGGGGGGTCGAGGCGCTCGGGCCGGCAGTTGATCTCCACGGCGGTGCCGAAGCGGGCGCACGCGGCGAAGACCATCGCCGCGTCGAACTCCGACTCCGGCCGGTGGCCCAGGATCCGCCCCGTGCAGTGCCCCAGGACGTCGACGAGGGGATTGGCGACGGCGGCCACCATGCGGCGCGTCATGGACTCGGCGTCCATCCGCAGCTTGGAGTGCACCGAGGCGACCACCACGTCCAGGCGCTCGAGCAGCTCCGGGTCCTGGTCCAGCGAGCCGTCGGCCAGGATGTCGCACTCGATGCCGGTCAGCAGCCGGAAGCCGTCCCCGAACAGCTCGTCGACCTCCGCGACCACCTCGAGCTGCTCGCGCAGCCGCTCCGGCGACAGGCCGCGGGCGATCGTCAGCCGGGGGGAGTGGTCGGTGAGGACGGCCCACTCGTGGCCCAGCGCCCGGGCGGCGCGGGCCATCTCCCCGATCGGGCTGCCGCCGTCCGACCAGTCCGAGTGCAGATGGCAGTCGCCGCGCAGCGCCGCCCGCAGCTCCAGCCCGCCCTCCGCCAGCGGCCCGGCCTCCTCCTCCAGGCGGGCCAGATAGCCGGGCACCTCGCCGCGCACGGCCTCGGTCACCACCGCCGCGGTCTTGGGCCCGACGCCCTTCAGGCCGGTGAGGGATCCGTCGGCGGCGCGGCGGCGCACCTCCTCGTCCGGCATCGCGCCGACCACGGCGGCGGCCGTCCGGAACGCCTTCACCCGGTAGGTGGGCGCCTGGGCGCGCTCCAGCAGGAACGCGATGCGCTCGAGCGCCTCCACCGGTTCCATGGCCTCTGCCTCCACACCACCACCGTGCGCTACCCCTCGCGCGTTCGCACGCGTTCGGCCCGGGCCCCGTACGGGCAGGACCAACCCGGAGCACCTTCCCGCGCAGCGACCTCGAGGAGGCGGACGTGAGCGTCGAGGAGAGAGCCGAGACGAGCACCCCGCGGCACGGCCCGCCGGCCGCAAGGCCCCGCCGGGCGGTGGTCCTCGGCGGGGGACTGGCCGGCATGCTGGCCGCGTCCGTGCTGACCGGCCACGCCGACGAGGTGGTGGTGCTCGAGCGCGACCGGCTCCCGGCGACGGCCCTGCCGCGCAAGGGCCTGCCGCAGGCCCGGCACGCCCATGTGCTGCTCTCCGGCGGGGCCCGGGCCATGGAGTCGCTGCTGCCCGGGATCACCGACGCCTGGCTGGCGGCGGGGGCCCGGCGGATGGCGCTGCCCACCGCCCTGGTGTCGCTGTCGGCACAGGGCTGGATCCCGCGCGCGGCCGAGCGGCAGTTCCTCATCTCCTGCAGCCGTGACCTGCTCGACCTGGTCGTCCGGCAGCGGGTGACGGCCCTGCCGCGGGTCACCGTGCGGGAGGGCGTCGAGGTCCACGGCCTGACCGGCGACGCCCGGCGGGTCACCGGCGTGCGCCTGACCGACGAGGGGAACGGCGGCCCGGGCACGCTGGCGGCCGACTTCGTCGTCGACGCCACCGGCCGCGGCTCGCGGGCCCCCCGCTGGCTGACCGGGCTCGGCCTGCCCGCGGTCCGGGAGGAGACCGTCGACTCCGGCCTGGTCTACGCCAGCCGGCTCTTCCGGGCACCGCCGGGCGCCGAGGACTTCCCCCTGGTGAGCGTCGCGCCCTCGCCGGGCAGGGACCTGCCGGGCCAGGGGATGACCATGCACCCCGTCGAGGGCGGGCGGTGGCTGATGACCGTCTCCGGCACGCGCGGCGGCGAACCCTCCCGGGACAACGACGCGTTCGAGCCGTTCGCGCGCCGGCTGCGCCACCCCATCGCGGCCGACCTCATCGCCCGCGCGGAGCCGCTGACCGACGTCCACCTCAACCGCTCCACCGTCAACCGGCGCCGCCGCTTCGAGCGCCTGGACGCCTGGCCCGCCGGCTTCGTCGTCACCGGGGACGCCGTCGCCGCCTACAACCCCGTCTACGGGCACGGCATGTCGGTGGCCGCCCTCGACGCGGTCGCGCTGCGCGAGGTCCTGGCGGGGGAGGTGCTCGCCGACCCCCGGGTGGCCCGCCGTGCCCAGCGCGCCCTCGCCCGTACGGCGGACGCGGCCTGGGCCATGGCGGCCGGCGAGGACATCCACTACCCGGGCGCCGTCGGCGAGCGGCCGCCGGCCGCCACGCGGCTGCTGCGGGGCTATCTGCAGCGCCTGATGCGCACGGGGACGGTGGACCACGCCGTGACCCGGGTGCTGCTCGACGTGATGACGCTGTCGGCGCCGTTGTCGCGGCTGTTCGCGCCCGACGTGGCGCTGCGCGTGGCGCGCGGCCCCGGCCTCCGGCCGCCGCACGAGCCGCCGGTCACTGCCGACGAAATGGCCCGCGCCGGCCTGGCGGCCCGCTGACCGGCTGCCGGCCGGCAGCTGACCGGCCGCGCGGCGGGGCCGGCGTGCTTCCCCGCCCGCGCGCCGGTCAGCGCCTGGCCAGCCGTGTGGGCGGGAGGTACTCGCGCTCGAGGGTGCGGTGCCACCAGGCGCCGGTCTCCCGCAGCTCCCGCCAGGTGGTGAAGCGGTAGAGGTAGAGCCGGGCGCGGACGTGGGTGGGCGGGGCGGTGGGGAAGGGGTTGTGCCGCAGCAGGCGCAGGGTCGCCGGGTCGCCCGTCAGCAGCCGTTCGACGAAGGGGCCGAACCACTCCCGCGCGTAGGCCGGTGAGATCCCCGCGAACCACATCAGCCAGTCCAGTCGCAGGTGGTACGGGGCGAACTGGCGGGGGAGCCGGCGGGGGTCGCCCGGCTTGCCCCTGAAGCCGTACTCCTTCCAGACCGTCCCGTCGGTGAGGGTCTCCTCGTCGGTGCCCTCGACGACCACCTCGTGCCGGCTGCGGTTGACGCTGCCGAAGGCACCGTAGGTGTTGACCAGGTGAAACACATTGAAGGACATGTTCATCCGCTGGTGCCGGGAGAGCAGATTGCGCGCGGGCCACCAGCTGAGCACCACCACCAGCGCCGTCGCGGCGAGGACCAGGACCTCGTACCACACGGGCGCCGGGCCCAGCGGTGCGTGGCGCGCCACGGAGAACACGTCCGCCATCGCCTGACCGTCGACGGCGGCGAAGGCCAGGACGATGGTCAGCCAGTTCAGCCAGGAGAAGTTGCCGGAGGCGACCAGCCAGAGCTGGGTGCAGATGATCACGCCGGCCGCGACGCTCGCCACCGGCTGCGGGGCGAAGAGCCCGATGGGCACCACGAGCTGGGCGACGTGGTTGGCGGCCGTCTCCACGCGGTGCAGCGGCCGGGGCAGCCGGTGGAAGAACCAGCTCAGCGGCCCGGGCATGGGCTGGGTCTCGTGGTGGTAGTACAGGCAGGTCAGATTCCGCCAGCAGGGGTCCCCGCGCAGCTTGATCAGCCCCGCGCCGAACTCCACGCGGAACAGCAGCCACCGCACCAGCCACAGCACCAGCACGGGCGGGTCCGTCCGCGCGTTGCCCAGGAAGACCGCCAGGAAGCCGGCCTCCAGCAGCAGCGACTCCCAGCCGAAGCCGTACCAGGTCTGGCCGACGTTCACGATGGACAGGTACAGCGCCCACAGCGCCAGCCACATCAGCATCGACGCCCACAGCGGCACCGCGTCCGCCGCCCCCGCCGTCACCGCGGCCGCCAGCAGCGCGCCGCCCCAGGCCCAGGCGGCGAAGAAGCGGTCGGAGTAGTGGAGGTGGAAGACGCTGGGCGACCGGCGCAGGGGGACGTAGGCGACGAACCGGGGCACCGGCAGCATGCCCCGCGCGCCGATGAGCGCGCGGAACTGCAGGGCGGCCGAGAGGAAGGCCACCAGGTAGACGGCGGCGAGCGCGCGCTGCAGGACGAGCCGGCTCAGCCAGTAGCCGGGGGCCGTGAACCACTCCATGCCGGTATCCGTACCACCGCTGCCGCCGGGAGCTCGCAGTCCCATCGAAGAAACCGACAAAAGGTGGCAGAGTGGCCCTATGGTTGATCGGGGAGCGACGCCCGCCGCCGCAGCGCCGCCGGACGACTGGCCCGCCCGCCCGGAGCTGATCCACGCCCTCCACCGCACGGGAAGCTTCGACTGGGACCTCGTCAGCGGACGCCTGCACCTGGACCCCGTGGCCCTCGAGGTCCTGGAGATGCCGGCGGAGGCCTTCCACGGCAACATCTCCGACCTCTCCGGCCGGCTGCCCCGCCCCGACGCCACCAGGCTCGACGCCCAGGTCGCCCGCGCCCTGAAGGAGGGCCGCGAGAGCTACGGCGCCTACTACCGCGTCCGAGGGGAGGACGGCAGCCTGCGCTGGACGTACACCCAGGGCCTCATCCGGCGCGACGAGCAGGGACGCCCCTGCCGCATCATGGGCATCGTCCGTGACGCCGGCGAGGAGCTCGGCCAGGCCGGGCCGCGCGAGCAGGACCTCGAGCGACGCCACCAGACCACCGTGGTGGAGGCCATCACCGCCGCCCTGGCCCACGCCAGGACCGTCCAGGACGTCATCGACTTCTTCAAGGACGCCCAGGCCGTCGAGCACCTCGGCTCCGACCTGCTCGTCCTCGGCCTCGTCGAGTCCGGCCGGATCCACCTCGTCGCCGAGGGCCCCTCCGAGCACTTCATCCCCGGCACCCGCTACACCCGGGTCGACGACAACTTCCCCATGAGCGACGTCATCCGCACCCTCGTCCCGCGCTTCATCGAGTCCCGCGAGGAGTTCGCCACCTCCTACCCCTGGCTGTGGGAGCGCATCAAGGACATCGGCATCGCCTCCGCCGCCTACCTCCCGCTGGTCGCCCAGGCCCGCCCCATCGGCGCCCTCGGCCTCCTCTACCGCGAGGCGCGCGGCTTCACCCAGCACGAGCGCAACCTCTTCATCGCGCTGAGCAGCAGCCTCGCCCAGAGCATCGCCCGCGCCATGCTCTTCGACCAGGAGCACGACCTCGCCGAGGGCCTCCAGCAGGCCATGCTCCCGCGCCGCATCCCCGAGATCCCCGGCGCCCAGATCGCCGTCCGCTACCGCTCCGCCCGCATGGGCCGGGACATCGGCGGCGACTGGTACGACGCCATCCCGCTGCCCGGCGGCCGGGTCGGGGCCGTCATCGGCGACGTCCAGGGCCACGACACCCACGCCGCGGCCGTCATGGGCCAGCTGCGCATCGTCCTGCGGGCCTACGCCACCGAGGGCCACGCCCCCGCCACCGTCATGGCCCGCGCCTCCTCCTTCCTCTACGAGCTCGAGACCGACCGCTTCGCGACCTGCACCTACGCCGAGGCCGACCTCGCCACCGGGGTCGTCCAGCTGGTCCGCGCCGGCCACATAGACCCGCTGCTGCGCCACACCGACGGCACCGTCCGCCGCCTGCCCGTCTCGGGAGGACTGCCGCTGGGCCTGTCCGCCGAGTTCGGCCGCCTCGACTACCCCGTGACCACCGTCGAACTGGACCCGGGGGAGACCCTGATGATGTTCACCGACGGTCTGGTCGAGGAGCCCGGATCCGACCTCGACGAGGGCATCCGCACGCTCTCCACCGCCGTCCGCGAGGGCCCCTACGACCTCCACAAGCTGGCCGACCTGCTGTGCGACGCGATCGGTGAGCGCATCGGGGAGGACGACATGGCCGTCCTGCTGCTGCGCCGCCACGGCCCCGCCGTACGCGGCGGGGGACGGCTGCAGCAGCACATCGCCCCCGCCGACCCCGAGGCCCTCTCGGCCGGCCGGCACATGATCCGCGCGGCGGTACGGGCCTGGGGCGCCCGGGAACGATCCGACGAGATCGAGCTGGTCGCCGACGAGTTGGTCACCAACGCCCTGCTGCACACCGACGGGGCCGCCGTGGTGACGATCCGTATGATGCCCGGCCCCGAACGGCGGGTACGGGTCGAGGTCGAGGACAAGTCCAGCGTCCTGCCGCGCCGCCGCGAGCCGGGCGAGGCGGGGGTCTCGGGCCGGGGGCTGCTGCTGGTCGAGGAGCTGACCGACGTCTGGGGCGTGGAGTCGCGCGGCACCGGAAAGTCCGTCTGGTGCGAATTCGTCGTCACCGACGGGCAGCACGCCGCCGACGCCGCCGACTGAAGACCGGCCGCCCGCCCCCGAGAGCGCCCCCGGACCCGCGCCGGCCCGCCCGGCAGGAAGAGGCCAAGGTCACAGCGGTTGCCCCTGCTGCGGGGCGCGCCCGCTCCCCTAGCCTTCCCCCCATGACGGTCCTGCCCGACGACGGCTTCCACCTGGCCGCCGAGTTCCCGGACGCGACCCGCGAGCAGTGGCAGCGCCTTGTCGAGGGCGTGCTGAGCAGAGCGGGCACCGCGGCCGAGGGACCGGCGGCCGAGGACGCGCTGGCCACGGCGCTCCAGGACGGGCTCGCCACCCGCCCGCTCTACACCGCCGACGACGCCGGCGGCGCGCCCGGCCTTCCCGGCTTCCCGCCCTTCGTCCGCGGCGGCCGGACCGCCGGGACCGCGATCGACGGCTGGGACGTACGCCAGCACCACGGCGACCCCGACCCGCGCCGGGCCAACGAGGCCGTCCTGGCCGACCTCGAGAACGGCGTCACCTCCCTGTGGCTCACCGTCGGCTCCGCCGGACTGCCGGCCGACGCCCTCCCGGCGGCCCTCGACGGCGTCTACCTCGACCTGGCACCCGTCGTCCTCGACGCCGGAGCGGAGTTCGAGACCGCCGCCCGGCACCTGCTGGCCCTCCACGACGAGCGCGGCCTGCCGCGCGGCGCGGCCCGGGGCAACCTCGGCGCCGACCCCCTGGGCGTCCTCGCCCGCACCGGCGGCGCGGACGACCCCGCCGGACCGCTGGCGGCCGCCGCCCGCCTCGCCGTCACCTGCGCCGCCGACCGCCCGGGCATCCGGGCCGTGACCGTCGACGCCCTGCCCTACCACGAAGCGGGCGCCTCGCCCGCCCAGGAACTGGGCTGCTCCCTCGCCACCGGCGTGGCCTACCTGCGCGCGCTCACCGACGCAGGCTTGAGCGTCGACGAGGCCTGCGCACAGCTGGAGTTCCGCTACGCGGCCACCGCCGACCAGTTCCTGACCATCGCCACGCTGCGCGCCGCCCGCCGCCTGTGGGCCCGCGTCGCCGAGGTCAGCGGCGCCCGCGGCCCGGCGGCCGCCCAGCGCCAACACGCGGTCACCTCACCGGTGATGATGACCCGTCGCGACCCGTGGGTGAACATGCTGCGCACCACCCTCGCCTGCCTGGGCGCCGGAGTGGGCGGCGCCGACGCCGTGACCGTCCTGCCCTTCGACGAGGCCCTGGGCCTGCCGGACGCCTTCGCCCGCCGCATCGCCCGCAACACCTCCTCGATCCTGCTGGAGGAGTCCCACCTGGCCCGGGTCGTCGACCCGGCCGGCGGCTCCTGGTACGTGGAACGGCTCACCGACGAACTCGCCCACGCCGCCTGGGCGTGGTTCCAGGAGATCGAGCGCGCCGGCGGCCAGGCGGCCGCCCTGCGCTCCGGCCTCGTCGCCGAACGGCTCGCCGCGACCTGGCAGAGCCGGTCCGCCGACCTCGCCACGCGCCGCGAACCCATCACCGGCGTCAGCGAGTTCCCCCACCTCGGCGAGCGGCCCCTGCACCGCGAGCCGGCCCCCGCCGCCCCCGCCGGCGGCCTGCCGAAGGTCCGCCGCGACGAGGCGTACGAGGCGCTGCGCGCCCGCTCCGACGCCCACCTCGCCGCCACCGGCACCCGCCCGCGCGTCCTGCTGGCCACCCTCGGCCCGGCCGCGGCCCACACCGCGCGGGCCACCTTCGCCGCCAACCTCTTCCGGGCCGGCGGCATCGAGCCGCTGGCCGAACCGGTGACCGCGGAGACAGCCGCCGCGGCCCTCGCCGGCAGCGGCGCCACGCTCGTCTGCCTGTGCTCCAGCGACGCGCTCTACGCCGACCAGGCCGACGCCGTCGCCGCCGCCCTCAAGGCGGCCGGAGCCGGCCGGGTCCTCCTCGCCGGCCGGCCCGCCGGCGAACAGCGGGAGGCCCACCGGCGGGCCGGAGTCGACGAGTTCGTCTTCGCGGGCTGCGACGCCGTCGCCGTCCTCTCCTCCGCCCTCGACCAGATGGGAGTGGCGTGATGCCGATCCCCGACTTCTCCGGCATCGGCCTGGGCCCGGCGAACGCCGGCCCCGCCGACCCCGGCGCCTGGCGCGCGGCGCTGAAGGAGAGCACCGGCAAGAGCGTCGAGGACCTGCTCTGGCAGACCCCGGAGGGCATCGGCGTCAAGCCGCTCTACACCGCCGAGGACCTCGACGGCCTGGACTTCCTGGGCACCTACCCGGGCATCGCGCCCTACCTGCGCGGCCCGTACCCCACCATGTACGTCAACCAGCCCTGGACCATCCGCCAGTACGCCGGATTCTCCACGGCCGAGGAGTCCAACGCCTTCTACCGCCGCAACCTGGCGGCCGGTCAGAAGGGCCTGTCCGTCGCCTTCGACCTGCCCACCCACCGCGGCTACGACAGCGACCACCCGCGCGTGACCGGTGACGTCGGCATGGCGGGCGTCGCCATCGACTCGATCTACGACATGCGGCAGCTCTTCGACGGCATCCCGCTCGACCGCATGAGCGTCTCCATGACGATGAACGGCGCGGTGCTGCCCGTGCTGGCGCTGTACATCGTCGCCGCCGAGGAGCAGGGCGTACCGCCCGAGAAGCTGGCCGGGACCATCCAGAACGACATCCTCAAGGAGTTCATGGTCCGCAACACCTACATCTATCCGCCCCGGCCCTCGATGCGGATCATCTCCGACATCTTCGCGTACACCTCGCAGAAGATGCCGCGCTACAACTCCATCTCCATCTCCGGCTACCACATCCAGGAGGCCGGGGCCACCGCCGACCTGGAGCTGGCCTACACCCTCGCCGACGGCGTGGAGTACCTGCGCGCCGGCCTCGGCGCGGGCCTCGACGTGGACGCCTTCGCGCCCCGCCTGTCCTTCTTCTGGGCGATCGGCATGAACTTCTTCATGGAGATCGCCAAGCTGCGGGCGGCCCGGCTGCTGTGGGCCCGCCTGGTCAAGCGCTTCGACCCCAAGAACACCAAGTCGCTGTCGCTGCGCACCCATTCGCAGACCTCCGGCTGGTCCCTGACCGCGCAGGACGTCTTCAACAACGTCGCCCGCACGTGCGTGGAGGCGATGGCCGCCACCCAGGGCCACACCCAGTCGCTGCACACCAACGCCCTCGACGAGGCCCTGGCGCTGCCCACCGACTTCTCCGCCCGCATCGCCCGCAACACCCAGCTGCTGCTGCAGCAGGAGTCCGGGACCTGCCGGGTCATCGACCCCTGGGGCGGCAGCGCCTACGTCGAGCGGCTCACCCACGACCTCGCCCGCCGCGCATGGCAGCACATCGAGGAGGTCGAGGCGGCCGGCGGCATGGCCCAGGCCATCGACGCGGGCATCCCCAAGCTGCGCGTCGAGGAGGCCGCGGCCCGCACCCAGGCCCGCATCGACTCCGGCCGCCAGCCGGTGATCGGCGTCAACAAGTACCGGGTCGACAGCGACGAGCAGATCGAGGTCCTCAAGGTCGACAACTCCTCGGTGCGCACCCAGCAGATCGACAAGCTGCGCCGGCTGCGCGCCGAGCGCGACGAGAGCGCCTGCCGGGCGTCGCTGGACGCGCTCACCCGGGCCGCCGAGGCGACCCCCGGCCCGGGGCTCGAGGGCAACCTGCTGGCGCTGGCCGTCGACGCGGCCCGCGCCAAGGCCACCGTGGGCGAGATCTCCGACGCCCTGGAGAAGGTGTACGGACGGCACGCCGGCCAGATCCGTACGATCTCGGGTGTGTACAGGGACGAGGCGGGACCGTCGTCCGGGGTGGAGCGCACGCGCGCCCTGGTGGAGGAGTTCGAGCGCCAGGACGGCCGCCGGCCGCGCATCCTGGTCGCCAAGATGGGCCAGGACGGCCACGACCGCGGCCAGAAGGTGATCGCCACGGCCTTCGCCGACCTCGGCTTCGACGTCGACGTCGGCCCGCTGTTCCAGACCCCGGCCGAGGTCGCCCGGCAGGCGGTCGAGGCGGACGTGCACATCGTCGGCGTCTCCTCGCTCGCGGCCGGCCACCTCACGCTCGTCCCCGCGCTGCGCGAACAGCTCGAGGAGCAGGGCCGCGAGGACATCATGATCGTCGTCGGCGGGGTCATCCCGCCGCAGGACGTCCCGACGCTGCTCGAGATGGGCGCCGCCGCGGTCTTCCCGCCCGGCACGGTCATCCCGGACGCCGCCCACGACCTGCTGAAGACCCTGGCCGGGGTCCTCGGCCACGAGCTGTGAGGCCGCTTCCCTGATGGCCCGCGCGATCGACATCGACGCCTACGTCAAGGGTGTGCTCGACGGGAAGCGCGCGGCCATCGCCCGCGCCATCACGCTCGTCGAGTCCACCCGCTCCGACCACCGCGCCCTCGCCCAGCGCATGCTGACCGAGCTGCTCCCGCACGCGGGAGCGGCCCGGCGGATCGGCATCACCGGCGTGCCCGGGGTCGGCAAGTCCACCTTCATCGACGCCCTCGGCACGATGCTCACCGGACTCGGGCACCGCGTCGCCGTCCTCGCCGTCGACCCGTCCTCCAGCCGCACCGGCGGCAGCATCCTCGGCGACAAGACCCGCATGGAACGGCTCGCCGTCGACCCGGCCGCCTTCGTCCGCCCCTCGCCCACCGCCGGCACGCTCGGCGGCGTGGCCAAGGCCACCCGCGAGACCATCGTGGTGATGGAGGCCGCCGGGTACGACGTGGTGCTGGTGGAGACCGTCGGCGTCGGCCAGTCCGAGACGGCCGTCGCCAACATGGTCGACACCTTCCTGCTGCTCACCCTCGCCCGCACCGGCGACCAGCTCCAGGGCATCAAGAAGGGCGTACTGGAACTGGCCGACCTCGTCGCCGTGAACAAAGCGGACGGACCGCACGAACGCGACGCCAAGGCCGCCGCCCGCGAGCTCGCCGGCGCCCTGCGCCTGATGCAGTCCCCGGACGCCGCCTGGAACCCGCCCGTCCTGACCTGCAGCGCCCGCGAGAACACCGGACTGGACACCCTGTGGGAGCGGATCGAGCAGCACCGGCGCGTTCTGGAGGCCACCGGCGAACTCGCCTCCCGCCGCCGCGACCAGCAGGTCGACTGGACCTGGACCATGGTCCGCGAACAGCTCCTGGCGGAGCTGCGCGCCCACCCCGGGGTGCGCCGCCTGGGCCCCGACCTGGAACAGCGGGTGCGGGAGGGCACCCTGACGGCGAGCCTGGCCGCCGAGCGGCTGCTGGAGGCGTTCCGCTCGCCCCCGTGACCGGCCGCGGTCGGCGCTGTACGTTCCACCCTCGCGCCCATGACATCCTGAGCCGTCAAGTTCTGCCGGGGAGAGCGGATCGGCGGATGTCCGGGATATCGAGGATGATGCAGCACATGAGACTCTGCTTCCTGGTGGAGGAGCAGTACCGGTACGACGGCATGCCGGTGGACGTGATCCGCCAACTGACCGCCTGGGGACACCGGGTGGACGTGCTGCGGCCGGGCGGTTCGCTGATGACGCTCTCCGAGACCGTGCGTGCCGGGCGGCACGACGCCTGGGTGCTCAAGACGGTGTCGGGCGGCCCGGGGCTGACGCTGCTGGAAGGCGCTGCGGCCGTGGGCCTGACCACGGTCAACGACGCCCGCGCCATACGCGGCGTGCGGGACAAGGCCCTGGCCGCGGTGATCGCCGAATCCCGCGGCCTTCCCGTGCCGCCGACGTACGCGGCGATGCGCGCCGAGGACTTCGCCGAGCTGCCCGCGAGCGCGTACCCGCTGGTGGTCAAGCCCGCCGACGGCAGCTCGGGGCGCGCGGTACGGCTCGTACCGGACCCGGAGCGACTGCCCGCGCCCGGGACGTCCGAGGCGGGCGGCATGCTGATAGCCCAGCCGTACGTGCCCAACGCGGGCGTCGACCTGAAGGTGTACTGCGTCGACGGCGAGCTGTACGCCACCGAGCGCCGCAGCCCCCTGCACCCCGACCACCCCGCGCGCGAACGCCAGGTGCCGCTGACGGGCGAGGTGGCGGACATCGCCGCCGAGGTCGGCGCGGCCTTCGGCCTCGACCTGTACGGGGTGGACATCGTCTTCGGCCCCGACGGCCCGGTGGTCGTCGACGTCAACGACTTCCCCAGCTTCCGGCAGGTGCCCGACGCGGTCGCCAGGGTGGCCCGGGCCGTCCTGAGGCTGGCCGGCGCGGACCGGACGCCCGCGGTCCCGCCACCGGCCGCGCCCGTCGCCGCCGCCCGGGGCCTGGGCGGCCGCGCATGAGGATCTGCCTGCTGACGCCCGCCCCCGATCACCCGCTCCTGGCCCGGACCACGGACCTGCTGACGTCCCACCACACCGTGGAATGGCTGGACCCGGGCGCCGCGGACGACCTCCCCGACCCGGCGACGCTCGCCGACGTCTACCTGCTGAAGACGCGCACACCGCGCGCCCTGGCCTACGCCCGCCACCTCGAGGAGCACGGCGCGCCCGTGCTGAACTCGGCCGCCGCCACCGAGCTCTGCCAGGACCGCACCGCCATGGCGGACGTCGCCCTGCGCGCCGGACTGCCGTTCGTCACCACCCGCACCGAGCCCTCGCTGCGGCTGCCGGGGCCGGCGGGGGAGCCCGCCTGGCCCGTGGTGGTCAAGAGCCGCCACAGCCGCCGCCACGACCTCGTCGCCCGCGTCGACGACTCCGAGCGGCTGCGGGAGCTGGCCGCGCGCTGGCCCGACGAGCCGGTGGTGATCCAGCCCTTCACGCCCAACAGCGGCTGGGACCACAAGATGTGGGTGGTGGGCGACGAGATCTTCGCCGGGCTCCGCCGCTCGGAACTGGCCGAGGGCGGCGCGGACAAGCGCACCCGCACGCTCGGCCTCGGCGAACTGCCTGGCGAGTGGCTCGAGGTGGTCCGGCGCGTGGGGGAGGTCTTCGCCCTGGACGTCTACGGCGTCGACCTGCTCGACGCGGGCGGCGGCGCACCCGTGATCGTCGACATCAACGCCTTCCCCGGCATCAGGGGCCAGCGCGGCGCCCCCGAGGCACTGGCCGCCCTGGCCCTGCACACGGCGGCCGGCAGCCGGCGGCCCCGGGTGCCGGTGGGCCCGTGACGCCGCACGGCGGAAAAACGTAGGGCCAAAGCTCTCGCTGTAGCGCCGGTACGGACCGATACTGCCCACGCTCCGTCGTTCGTCCGCGGTACCGGAGGTGACCGGCATGCTTCACGGCATCGATGTCAGCAGCCACAACAGCGAGAACTACCCCGTCGACGGCTACGACTTCGTCTTCGTCAAGGTGACGGAAGGAACGTCGTACACCAACCCGAAATGGGTCAAGCAGCGCGACCGGGCCCGGCGGGCCGGCCTGGTCGTCGGCTACTACCACTACGTCACCCCCGGCTCCATGTCGGCGCAGGGGAACTACTTCCTCGGCAAAATAGCCTTACGCGAGGGCGACGTGCTCGCCCTCGACTGGGAACACCCCGACGTCTGGGGCCGCGACAAGGACCGCTGGCTGAGCCACGTGCGCCAGGAGGCGAGCGGCCACAAGGTGGTCCTCTACTGCAACCGGGACTACTGGTTCAACCGGGACACCACCAGCGACGCGGGCGACGGGCTGTGGATCGCCGATCCCGCGCACGCCCCCGGCCACCCGGCCGTACAGCACCCGTGGACCTTCCACCAGTACAGCTGGGACGGGGGCCTGGACCGCAACGTCGGCCGCTTCGCCGACCGCGCGGCGCTCAGGGCGTGGGCGGGCGCCGCGCGCGAGGCGGAGTGAGGCCGGCGCAGCGCCCGGACGTCAGACCGCGAGGCCCAGCACCGGCCGCAGGCCCTCCGGCCGCTCCTCGACCGGCAGGTGCTCCACGAAGCGCACCGCGCACCCGATGCGTCCGGCACCCCCGTCCGCGCGCTGATTGTCACCGACCATGAGGACCTCGCCCGGCGGCAGCCCGAGCGCCTCGCACGCCACGCGGAACAGCCGCGGCTCCGGCTTCTGCGCCCCGTGCTCGTACGACAGGACGTAGGAGTCCACCAGCTCGTCCAGGCCGTGCGCGCGGAAGACCGGCCGCAGGTCCCAGCCGATGTTGCTCACCACGGCCGTGCGCACGCCCCGCCGCCGCAGCTCGCCGAGGACGTCGGCGGCGTCGGCGTACGGCCGCCAGGCGGCGGGCTCCATGTGCCGGGCGTAGAGCGCCTCGTGGAGCCCGGCACCCGGCAGCGGCACCTGGCGGGCGAGGCCCGTGTACGCGGCCCGGTGCTGCTCGGGGCTGAGGTCGCGCCCGGCCCACGCGTCCGCGAGGTGCGGCGGCACACGGCACGGGCGGGTGCCGCCGGGCTGGGCGCCGGCCTCCTCCAGCAGGGCCGCCAGACGCGCGACGTCCTCGTCCCCGGCCGCGACGCCGGCACGGCCGAGGGCGGCGCGCAGCCAAGATGCGGTGGGTTCGACGCGGAAGAGCGTCCCGGAGAAGTCGAAGAGAACCCCCCTGACCCCCGTCACCACACCCGTCTCCGTGGCCTCCTGGTCCTTCCCGTTCGTCCGCACGTTCTCCCCTCCGGTCGTTCGATCGGCGTGCCCGTCACGTGACCCCCCGTCGGGCAGGAACGCGGCCAGTATCGCCCGGACGGCGTCGTCGGCGCTCCCGCCCGGGGGCAATCGCCCGACCGGATCCGGGCTCAGTGCTCAGTGCGCCGGCGAGGGGCGTACCACCATGGCGGATCCGCCGCCGAGACGGACCGGTTCGGCGGCCGCGAGCCAGCGCCCGTCCGGCAGCCGTTGCACTCCCGTGGCCGCGCCGATCTCCGGGTTGAGCGTGAAGTAGTTCGCCGGATTCACGACGAAGCGGTGGCCGATCCTCTCCAGCCGGGCCCGCAGCGGGCTGTCGTACAGCGCCGGTTCCAGCTCGGTGGCCACCTCGTTGCGCTGGCTGGCCCGTGGCGCGGCGATGGCCTTGGCCAGGGGCAGGCCGCGGTCCACGTGGCCGATGAGCACCTGGAGCACGGTGGTGATGATCGTCGCGCCGCCGGGTGAGCCGATCGCGAAGTCGGGCCGGCCGTTCTTCAGCACGATGGTCGGGGCCATCGACGAGCGCGGCCGTTTGCCGGGGCCGGGCAGGTTCGGGTCGTGGACGGCCGGGTTCGCGGGGGCGAAGGAGAAGTCGGTCAGCTGGTTGTTGAGCAGGAAGCCCCGGCCCGGCACGGTGATGCCACTGCCGCCGGCCTGCTCGATGCTGAAGGTGTAGGAGACGATGTCGCCCCACCGGTCGGCGACGGTCAGGTGCGTGGTGTTCCTGCCCTCGTGCGCGGCGCGGGCAGCGGCACGGGCCGGGGCGCGGGTGCCGTCGCACGGCTTCGGGTGCCTGGGGTCTCCGGGCGCGAGCGGGCTGGTGAGCGCCCTGCCGTCCTTGATCAGGCAGGCGCGGGAGTCGGCGTAGCGCGGGGACAGCAGCCCGGCGGTGGGGACGCGCTCGAACGCCGGGTCGCCGACCCAGCGCCCCCGGTCGGCGAAGGCGAGGCGGCCGGCCTCGATGAAACGGTGCAGGTACCGGTCCTCGCTCAGGGAGGACAGGTCGGTGTGCCGCAGGATGTTCAGCGCCTCGCCGACGGTGGTGCCGCCGGCCGCGGCCGGAGCGACTCCGTAGACGTCCCGGCCGCGGTAGCGGACGTGGGTCGGCTTCTGCCGCAGGGCCCGGTACTTCGCGAGGTCGGCGGTGGTCAGACGGCCCGGGCGGACGAGCCGGCGGTCCGCGGGCCGGGCGGGCGGCTTGCGCACGGCCCGGACCAGGTCGCGTCCGATGGCCCCGCGGTAGAAGGCCCCCACTCCCTTGCGGCCCACCTCGGCGTAGGTCGCGGCGAGGTCGGGGTTCTTCAGGACGGTGCCCACCGCGGGCGGACGCCCTCCCGGCAGGAACAGCCGGGCGGTGTCGGGGAAGGAGGAGAAGCGCTTGGCGTTGACCGCGGTCATGCGGCGGAACGTGTCGTCGACGACGAAGCCCCGCCGGGCGAGTCGTTCGGCGGGCTCGAGGACCTGCCCCATGGAGCGGCTGCCCCAGTCGCGCAGGGCCCGGTCCCAGGTGGCGAGCGTGCCCGGCGCGCCGACGGCGAGACCGCTGGTGATGGCGTCGGCGAAGGAGATCGGCTTGCCGTGCTCGAGGAAGAGGCGGCGGTCGGCGCTCCTCGGAGCCGTCTCACGGCCGTCGATCGCGTGGACCTCGTGGCTCTTGGCGCTGTAGTGGAGGAAGTACCCGCCGCCCCCGATGCCGGCGGCGTACGGCTCGCTCACCCCGAGGGCGGCGGCGGTGGCGACGGCCGCGTCGACGGCGTTGCCGCCACGGCGCAGGATCTCGATGCCCGCGGCCGTGGCGTCGGCGTCGACGCTGGCCACCGCGCCGCCGTAGCCGGTGGCGACGGCGTTCTTGGCCGGGGCCGCGGATCCCGGGCGGTTCGCCGCCGGGTGGACCGGGGCGGCCCCGGTCGCGAGGAGCGCGACGGCACCCAGGGCGACCAGCCCCCGGACGACTGCCGGGCGTGAACCGAGAACCATCCCTGCCTCCGAACGGGCGTCGACGCGTCCGGCCCGTCCCGTGCGCGGTGGACGCGGCCGTGGGGCGAGGATGTTCGACGAGGGCCGGGGCCGGCGGGCGGCTCACCGGGCGGGCCGCGGCAAGCCACCCTCCTGGCGGGACCGGACTCCGGCCGGCGCGGTGCCGGGCGCCGCGCCGGCGGGCGGGGCAGCGGTGAGCCGGTGGCGCAGAATCTTGCCGGTGGCGGAGCGCGGGATCCTCTCGACGCTCTCGATCTGCCGGATCTTCTTGTACGGGGCCACCTGCTCGGCGACGTGCTGCCGGACGGCCTCGAGGGACGTGGGGCGCCTGAGGACCACGTACGCCTTGGGCACCTCCCCGGCCACCGGGTCGGGCACGCCGACGACGGCGGCGTCCGCGACGTCCGGATGGCCGCGCAGGACGTCCTCCAGCTCGGCGGGCGCCACCTGATAGCCCTTGTACTTGATCATCTCCTTGACCCGTCCGGTGAGCCGGAGGTTGCCGTCCCCGTCGAGGAGCCCGACGTCGCCGGTGCGGAGCCAGCCGTCGGGGCCGAGGGCGGCGGCCGTGGCCCCGGGGTCGGCGAGGTATCCGGTCATGGTCTGCGGGCCGCGGACCTGGAGCTCGCCCACGGAGCCGGGGCCCAGGGGAGAGCCGGTGCCGAGAGCGACGATGCGGCATTCCGTACGGGGCAGGGCGCGGCCGACGGTGCCGACGGCCGGAGGGCACGCGTCGGGGACGATGTGGGTGCAGTTGCCCGTCTCGGTCATCCCGAACCCCTCGACGACCGGCGCCCGCAGCAGGGCCTCGGCCCGGTGGTGCAGGCCGGCTCCCAGGGGCGCGCTGGCCGAGACGACGAGCCGCAGGGTGGACAGGTCGTGCCGGGCCGCGGCTTCGGGTGCCCTGGCCAGGGCGGCGAGCACGGCGGGCGTGAGGTAGATCCGGGTCACGCCGTACTCCTCGATCAGCCGCAGCATCAGCGTCAGTTCGAACCGCCGCATGGTGACCGCGCGGGCACCGGCGCGCAGCGCGGGGTGCAGAGCGCACTGCAGGGCGTAGACGTGGGTGAGGGGCCCGGTGGCCAGGACCGTCTCGTCGGCCCCGACGCGGTGGGCCGCGGCCATGGCGGCCATGCCGGCGACCAGGGAGGCGTGGCTGAGCATGACGCCCTTGGGGTGGCCGGTGGTGCCGCTGGAGTAGGGCAGCAGCGCGATGTCCCCGCCCCGGCCCGTGCACGGCGGCGGCCCGGCGGCCGGGGGCGTGTCGTGCCGCAGCCCGGCGAAGTCGTGGTCGGCGCCGGCGGACGCCAGGGTGAAGGTGCGCGGGCCCGGCCGCCCCGGGCCGTGGGCCGGGCGGCCCGGCGGGCAGGTCACGTGGACGGCCGCGCCGCTGTGGGCGAGCTGGCGCCGGGTCTCCTGCGGGCTGCTGAGCACCCCGATGGGGGTGACGACCGCGCCCAGGGACAGGGCGGCGTGCAGCAGGACCGGGAGCGCTGCGCCGTTGGGGATCTGCAGCGCGACCACGGTGCCGCGTGTGACGCCGGAGGCGGCGAGACCGGCGCGCACCTGGGCGATGGCGGTCAGCAGGGTGTCGTACGGGGTGGTGGCCGCCGTGTGCGCGTCGATCAGCGCCGTCCGGCCGCCGGGTCGCGGGGCGTGTTCCAGGACGTACTCGGTCAGGGCGGCGGGCCGGGAGGAATTCAGGGCGGCGGGCCGGGAGGGATTCGGG
Source organism: Streptomyces griseocarneus (assembly GCF_014655595.1). Lineage (GTDB taxonomy): Bacteria > Actinomycetota > Actinomycetes > Streptomycetales > Streptomycetaceae > Streptomyces > Streptomyces griseocarneus. Next base: position 71,028 of record NZ_BNBL01000014.1, read on the forward strand.
GTGGTGGGCCGGGAGGGAAGAGGCATCGCGTGGCCTCCTTCGTGTGTCCGGGTGTCTACGGGGCGGGGGTGCACGGGTGTTCCCGTGTCAGATCGCGGTCAGGCCCACGGCGTCGCGGGTGATGCTGAGCGGCGCCGGATCGATCGCGGGCGGCCGGCCGAGCACCAGGTCGGCCATCAGGTGGCCGAGGACGGGGGCGAACTTGAAGGCGTGGCCGCAGTCGCCGGCGAACACCGTGATCCGCCGGTCGGCCGGCACGGTATCCAGGACGAATCCGTTGTCCGCCGTCATCGCGTACGGGCTGACGTACCGGCCGACGCAGTGCCGCACGCCCGTGAGGTGGGTGTGGAGGAACGTGTCCAGCAGCCGCGCGACCTCGGGGTCGGGGGCGTCCGGCAGCCGGTCGGGATCCGTCGCCCGCATGGCCGGCGGGCACCAGTCGACGCCGGTCTTGATGACCGGGGGATCGCCCTCGGCCGGGAAGCCGTAGTACAGGCCCTCGTCGGCGCCGGACGGCGGCTTGAAGCAGAACCACTGGGGGTAGGACGCCGCCAGGGAGGCGTCGACCGCGTAGTGGGCCCAGAGCATTCCCCAGAGCTCCATGCGGATCCTGAACCCCAGGTGGGCGAGCAGGCGGTTGGTCCAGGCCCCGGCGGCCAGGACGACGCGGTCGGCCGCGAGGACGCGCCCGCTCCTCAGCGTCACGGTGAGCGGCCGCCGGCCGCTGGCGGCCCCGTGAATGCCGGTGACCGTCTCGTTGTTGAGGAAGTCGGCCCCGGCGCGCACCGCGCGACCCGCCATGACCTCCAGGGCGCGCCGGGAGTGCAACGTGCCGGCGGTGGCCTCGAAGAGCCCTTCCGAGTTCTCGGGCGGCCGGAGCGGCCAGCGGGCCGCGATCCGTTCGGTGTCCGGCTCGTCGAACGGCACGTTCTGCTCCCTCATCACCCGGCGTGCGCCGGGGATGTTGCCCTCGACCGAGTCCTTCTCGCCGCGGTCGCCGAAGAACAGCAGGCCGCACTCCGCCAGCAGGGTGTTGCCGCTGTCCGCCTCCAGGCGCCGCCACGCGCGCAGCGATGCCCGGGCCAGGCGCGCGTAGTAGGCGTCGGAGTACATGCGCCGGAACATCCGGCTGGTGCCGGACGATCCCCCGGCCGGGTTGCCCGGGTGCGTGGACTCGACCACCGTGCACGCCTCGCCCCGCTCCGCCAGGGCCCATGCGGCGGCGCATCCGGCCATGCCCCCGCCCACGACGACGATGCCCGCGCTCATGCGGCGGATCCCACGGGCGCGAAGAGCGCCGAGCACGGCGGGGCGTTCCTGCCCTCCTGCGCCATCTCCTTCACGATGCGCGCCGCGCTGCCGTGCCGGTCGTCCCGCACGCGCCGCAGGAAGCGCGCGGCCATCCGCGAGGTCCGCTGCCCCACGAAGGCGTACAGCTCCTCGGGGCGCGCGCCGTGGAACGCGGCGGGGGCGTAGTACTCGATGGAGTCGCAGATCACGGCGCCGGAGCTGACGATCGGTCCCGGCAGGTGCGTGATGCCACGCCGGCGCAGGATGCGGGAGGTGATCTGGGGGCGGGTCAGCAGCGCGTTGGCGGCGCCCGCGATCGCGCGACAGGGCAGACGCTCGGCCGTCCGCTCGTCGATCAGCCCGCTTCCCGAACAGGGCACCAGCACGTCCACGGGCCGCCCCAGCCAGTCCCCGACCGGCACGCAGCCGTCCACCACGGCCTCCGGCCGGATGTCGTGGGTGAACACCTCGGCCCCGCGGTCCCGCAGGATCGCGGCCACCCGCGCGCCCACCTTCCCCACGCCGTGCACCAGCACCGACAGGCCGGACCGCTCCTTGCCCAGCGCGTCCGCGACGCTGTCCACCGCGCCCACCACTCCCGCGGCCGTGGCGGTGTTCACGTCGACGGACGGATTGCGGAAGCCGCACAGGACGTGCGGGGTCAGACCGGACAGCGACCGCATGTCCTCGCACTCCACCCCCATGTCGCATCCGGTCAGGACGGATCCGCCGAAGCGGTTGAGGGCGTCGGCCACGGCCGGCCACAACCGTGAGCGCGACGGGAAGCCGACGACCACGATCTTCGCGCCGCAGAACCCCGTGGCGTACAGGTCGTGTTTGACGGCCATCTCATGGGCGAGCCGCTCGGCCAGCGCCCGTGCCGCTCTGTCCTCCAGCCCCGGGGCGAGGCGCAGCCCGCCGTTCGCGGGGCGCCGGCCCGAGTCCGGCGCGGCCACGAAGAAGCGGGTCACCGCATCTCCTTGCCGGTGCACATAATGGGTCGTCGTCATGCTGTCGCTCATGCGAAATCCCCCTCTGATGGCATGGCGGGTCGTCAAAACCGGTAGTCGGCTGCGAATTCGGCGGGTGTTCGCCCTGTGCGTGCGATGCGTTCCGGGCGCGGAGGCGAGGAAATCGCCGGAGAGTATTCCGGTCCGACGTATGACGTGATGCGGGACGCAGATATACGGGGGCTCGGCTTCAGTGGCATCCCGAGTGCTCGGCCGCGGCCACGAACTCCCCCTCCATAGGAATCTCCAGCGAATGGCGGGGTAAACGCGGAAGATTGTCCGATGGGCCGTCCGGGTGATGCGGTCGTTGAGGATTCACTGAAATTCCCCGCAGGCGAACCAATTCCCGGGGAATCGGTGTTCCTCCGGGAGTGCCACCCGTCGGACGCCTCCTCGCCGCCGCGGGTGCGGGGCGCCGACGGCCGGGTCACGCTGGTCGCGGCCGGCCCCACGGACGGTCGGAGCCTTTCGTACGCAGCAGGGGAGCCGCCGCATGCACTACCTCCTCACCGGCGCCACCGGGTTCATCGGCCGGCGGCTGCTGGACCACCTCGCGGCCCGGGGAGACGACGCGACCGTTCTGGTCCGCGACCGCCGACGGCTGCCGGCCTCCCCCGCGGTCGTCCGTGTCGTCGTCGGGGACCTGACCGACCCCGAGGCGCTGTCCCGGGCGCTCGGCGCCGTCGACCGCGTGCTGCACCTGGCCGCCGTCACCCACGCCGCCCGGGCGGCCGACTACCTCACGGTCAACACCGAGGGCACCGCCCGCCTGTGCGCCGCCGCGGCCGAGCGGTCCCGTCCGCCGCGCGTCGTCTACTGCTCCTCACTGGCGGCCGGCGGCCCCTCGGCTCCGGGGCGCCGGCGAGCGGAGGGGGACCGTCCCGCTCCTCGTTCCTGGTACGGGCGCAGCAAACTCGGGGGCGAGCGGGTGCTGCTGGAGGCCGCCGGCCGGGTGCCCGGGGTGATCGTGCGGCCCACCTTCGTCCACGGGCCCGGCGAGGACCTGGGGTTCCTGCCGGGCCTGGCGGTCGCCACGGCCGCGCCGGCCGTCCTGGTGACATGGGCCGCGGCCCCCCGCCTCCTCAGCGTCGTCCACGTCGACGACGTGTGCACCGCCCTCCTGGCCGCCGCGGAGCACGGCAGGCCGGTCGCTCCCGGCACGCCCGGGCAGGGCGTGTACCAGATCTCCGACGGCGCCGACCACCGCGCCGAGGACATCCGTGCCGCCGTCGCACGGGTCCTGCGCCGCCGGAGGGTGTGGATCGCCGGAATGCCCCGCCCGCTGGCCGCGGCAGCCGCGAGCTGGGCCGAATCGTCCGCCCGCCGGCGGGGCCGCAGCCCTTCGATGACCCGGGACCGCCTCGGCGACCTGCGGGCCGCCGACTGGAGCTGTTCCATCGGCAACGCGGTACGGGACCTGGGCTACGCCCCTGCGGTCGCGCTTCCGGTCGTAGGGACATAGCTTTGCCTGGTTCCCATATGTTCACTTTGTGCGGCATGGCTTCATTCAGCGGGAGACGCCCATGAGGACCGGCAGCCTTCCCACCGGGTTGGACGAGCACCGTGAGCGGAACGCCGGCGCGGCGGCCGTGAGGACGGTCCAGGAGCGGATCGCCGAGTCGCGGGTGGAGTACGTGTACCACCAGACCGTGACCCTGACCGGCCGCGTCGTCGGCAAGGTGGCGCCCGCCGCCCAGCTCGTCCGTCACATCGAGAACGGCGTGCAGATGCACCGCGCCATCCTGACGGACGCGCGGGTCGACCGGTCCGGCACCATGCTCGGCGCCGGCGTGGAGGGCACCGAGTGCACCGCGATGCCCGACCTCGACTCCTTCGGCGTCCTGCCGTGGGACACCCGTACCGGCTTCTTCTTCTGCGACCTGTACGAATCCGCCCACATGCCGGAAGACGTCAGCGGCCGGCCGCTCGCCGCCGACGCCCGGGGCAACCTCAAGCGGGTGCACGCCGGCTTCACCGAGCGCACCGGCCTGGAGCTGCGCAGCGGCTGCGAGCCGGAGATGACCTGGGCGCTCCCCGGGGCGGCCGCCGGCCGCGACCCGCACGCCGTCAGCACCATCTACCACGTCGACCACATGGAGCAGTACCGGCCGGTCTACCAGAAGGTCATCGAGTACGGGCGGGCCCTCGGCATCGACATGACCGAGGGCAACTGCGAGGCCCCCGGCCAGCTGGAACTGAACTGGATGTTCGACCGCGCCGACCGGACCGCCGACCGCCTGATCGTCCACCGCCAGATCTGCCGGCAGGTCGCCCGCGAGACCGGCGTCCCCGTGAGCTTCCTGCCCAAGCGCGCCGCCGCCGAGCTGGGCAACGGCTGCCACCACAACATCAGCCTCTGGCGCGACGGCCGGAACGTCTTCGTGGACCCGGGCCTGTCGGAGCTGCACCTCACCGAGACGGCCCGGCACGCCCTCGGCGGCGTCCTGGCCCACGCCGTCGCCGCCACCGCGGTCATGGGGCCGACCGTGAACTCGTACAAGCGCTACGCGGACGAGGGGCACCTCGCCCCCCTGCGGATCAACTGGGGCATGGACAACAAGACCTGCGCCGTACGGGTGCCGGCGGTCGGGCGCCTGGAGTTCAAGCTGCCCGACGCCATGGTCAACCCCTACCTCTCCCACGCGGTCCTGATCGCCGCGATCGAGGACGGCCTGGTGAACCGAACGGATCCCGGCCCGCCCGAGGGCGCCGTCGCCGGCGACGGGAGCGACCGCTTCGGCACGGTGCCGCTGACGCTCGGGGAGGCGCTCGAGCGGTACGCCGCCGATCCGGTCGTCACCCGGGCACTCGGACCGGAAATCTCACGGCTGTTCATGGAACTGAAAGCCGATGAATGGGGCCGTTTCTGCAGTACCGTCACCGATTGGGAACACGCCATGTACGGAGAGGCCGGTTGCTGACGGCCGCCGGGCGACATCCTCAATTCATCTCATAATTCGGCGGGAATGCTGCGGTATTGACACCGCTTGAAGCCTGTCCTTAGTGTCGTGAATCAATGGTGCGGCGCGTGTGGAGTCCGCGGCGCGCGATGCGGGACGCATATTCGCGTTCCCGTCTCATGGCCTTGTGCCGTTTCTCGAGGGGGATTCATGACGAACCAGCCTGTCATCACTCCTGCCACGAACACATCGCACGGAATCATCGACCGGTTGCTGCGGAACGCGCTGCAGACCGGGGACGCGCGCCGGATGTACGAGAAGACGATCGCGGCGCTGGACGGCTCCCGGGTGCGGTTCACCGACGGCACCCACCCGATCATGCTGGCCACCTACGACTACCTGGGCCTGCTCGACGACCCGCGCGTCAATCAGGCGGCGAAGGACGCGATCGACACCTTCGGGACCGGGGGACACGGCTCCCGCGTCTGGGGAGCCAGCCTCACGCTCCACCGGCAACTGGAACACGAGATCGCCGAATGGGTCGGCCGGGAGGCCGCGTTGGTGTTCGCCTCGGGGTACGTCACCAACTACTCCGCGATCGCCTCCCTGGCGGGCCCCGGCGACTGGGTGCTGTCCGACCAGCGCAACCACGCGAGCATCGTCGACGGCTGCCTGGCGGCGAAGAACGCCGGCGCGCAGGTCAAGGTCTACCGCCACAACGACCCCGCCCACCTCGAGGACCTGCTGGCCCAGGCCCCGCCCGAGGCGGCCAAACTCGTCGTGACCGACGGCGTGTTCAGCATGGACGGCAACCTCGTCGACCTGCCCGCCGTCTCGGACCTCTGCCGCCGCTACGGAGCCCTGCTGTTCCTGGACGAGGCCCACAGCCTCGGCGTCGTCGGCCCCCACGGGGGAGGCACCCAGGACCACTACGGCCTGCCGGACGCGGCCGACCTGGTCATGGGCACCCTCAGCAAGTCCATCCCCGCCTCCGGCGGCTTCGTCGCCGGCCCCCGGGACATCATCGAGGCCCTGCGCTTCACCACCCGCGCCTACGTCTACACCGGCGCCCCCTCGCCCCCGAACACCGCCGCCGCCCTGACCGCGATCCGCCTCGTCCGGCGGGAAGGCGACCAGCGCCGGGCGCGGCTGCACCGCAACCTCGACCACCTGCGCCAGCGCGTGCGCAAGGAGGGGCTGCGCACCACCGACAGCCGCAGCGCGATCGTGCCGGTCATCCTGGGCGAGAACGCGGTCGCCATCGAGGTGAGCCGGCTGTGCCAGCAGGAGGGCCTGTACGTCCTGGCCGCCGTGCCGCCCCTCGTCCCCGCCGGGACGGCCCGCCTGCGCCTGAACGTCACGGCCGCCCAGAGCCTGGAGGACATCGACACCGCCGTCGACATCATCACCGACGCCGTCCGGCGCGTCACGGCCCCGTAGCCGGCGGGGGAGGGGCGGAGATGGGGCCGGTCACCGTCGTCCACGGCGTCGTCGGCGCCGACGGGCAGGTCGTCTCGGGCGCGGGGTTCCGGGTGGAGAAGGCCGGCACGGGCACGTACGACGTCTACTTCGACGGCCCGTTCGCCTCCGCCCCGACCGTGGTGTCCGTGGTGTGCGCGGCGGACGGGGGCGAGAGGCAGACCGCCGTCGTCCGGCACCGGGACCGGTTCGGGACCCGGATCGTGACCTGTGACGACGACGGCTACTACAGCGACCGGGGGTTCGCCTTCACCGCCATGTCCTGAAACCGCGCCCGAGGTCAGCGCACCCTTCCCCGCGGCTTGAGCGGCACCGGCGGCAGGGCGGGAGCGCCGAGCCGGTCGCCGTCGTAGCCGTGGACGTCACCGAAGCGATCGCCGGTCATCCAGTCCTCCCGCGCCTGCGCGATCTCGTCGTTCGTCCGGGCGACGAAGTTCCACCACATGACGATCCGCTCCTCGAACGGCTCGCCGCCGAGCAGCAGGAACGAACTGTCCACGTCCGCCCGCAGCGGCAGATCGGTCCGCCCGCACCCCAGATACAGCATCGAGCCGGGCGCGAGCCGCACGCCGTCCACCTCGGCCTCACCGGACATGGTGAGCGCGGCGTACTCGAAGTCCGGCCGGAGCGGCAGACGCGCCGACGCCCCAGCGGCGAGGGCGACGTCCGCGCCGACGAGAGGAGTGAAGGCGGTGCCGGGGGAGGCGGCACCGTCCAGCTCGCCCATGATGACGGTGGCGGTGAGACCTCCGCCGCCGGTCACCTCCGGCAGCGCGGCGTGGTGCTCCCACGCCGGCGCCGTGTGCCGGTGCGCTTCCGGCAGCGCCACCCACAGCTGCGCGCCGTGCAGCACGGGCGCGTGCTCCCGCGGCGACTCCTCGGAGTGACTGATGGCCCGCCCCGACGTCATCAGCCCCAACTGCCCCGGCCGCAACGTCTGCACACTGCCGAGGCTGTCACGGTGCACCACCTCGCCGTCGTGCAGCCAGCTGACGGTCTGCAACCCCATGTGAGGATGCGGCGGCACCTGCATCCCGGGCGCCTGCGCGACGTTGTCGGGCCCGTAATGATCGACGAAACACCACGCCCCGACCATGCGCCGCCCGAGCGTGGGCAGCAACCGCCGCACCATCGTGCTCTCCCCGAGCCGCACTTCCTTGCCCGCCGACAACTCCCGCACGGGCCCCGCACCCACCCCGTCCCGACCACCGCACCGGGTGGCCGCCGGGTGAAGATCAAGATTGCTCATGGGGCAACTGTGCCACCCGTTGGCGCGCGAGGGACGTCAACCGCCGGAGAAGGTCTGAACACCCTTCCTGCATCCGCGCACCCAGTCGTCCGGATACCCGGTCCCGGCCTCCTCGGCCCGCTTCTCGCACCCGCCCCACACCGTCTCCCGGACGGCCGCACCCTTGCCGTGCTCCTCGAGCACCTCCTGGCCGGCCTCGAAGCCCTCCTCGAACGCCGACCGGGCCGTCTCCTCGCCCCGGCCCTCGTCCTCGTCCGCCGGCCCGCCGCCACCTCCGCACGCGGCGAGAACGACGAGGCAGGCGACGGCGGATGCGACTGCCGATGCCTTCACCATCCAGCGCGAGGGTGCGGGCTCCGATGCCATGGGCCGTACGGTACGCGAACGTCCCCGCCTCCTGAGCGCGGACCGGAGCGCGGTGCCCCCGCCTGCCGCCGGACGCCCCCCCCCCGCGTGCCAAGGAGCCGCACCCCCGGCGAGCGGCTCGCCCGCGGCCTGTGCCTATGCTCGCGCGGATCGACGACCGGGCAGCGGGCCCGGTCCCACAGAGAGGACACGCGCGATGCGTCGCAGGTCATGGGCGGCCGCCGGGGCCGGAGCAGTGGTGCTGGTGGGCGGGGTGATCGCGGCCGTCGTGCTGAGCGGGGGCGACGACGGAGATCCCGCGCCCAGGGCTCGCCAGTACAGCGCTCACAGCGCCTGTCTGCTGACCGACGGTCAGGGGGTGACGGGGCGTGAGGCGGCCCCGGTCTGGGCCGGGATGGAGGACGCCTCCCTCGCCACCAAGGCGAAGGTGATGAACCTTCCGGTGTTCGGTCCGGACACCACCGCGAACGCCGTGCCCTACGTGAACACCCTCGTCCAGCGACGGTGTGACGTCGTGATCGCCGTGGGCGGGACACCGGTGGCGGCGACGCGTGACGTCGCCGGACGGACCCCGAAAACGCGGTTCGCGGTGGTCGGGGACGGCAGGACCGAGGGGAATGTGACGGTGATTCCGCGGACGGAAGGCACGCGGGCCGCCGCCGCGCGGGTGGTGAAGGAGGCGGTTCAGGACAAGCCGAAGGACTGACCGATTGGTGTAGACCATTCGTGAATGGTCCGTTTTCGCAGGTCATGGCAGGTCTCGGGGAGATAAAGAAATCTTAAGGTCATGATCATGACTCTGGCGTGAAACGACCCCCATGGGTGAAGGTCAGCTGTTTTGCAGTTGATCTTCAATGGAGTCGTTTTCATGCGTCCCCGAGCTCTCCACCGGCCAGGCCGGTGGAGACATCGATATCCACGTCTCTTCCGCACTGTGGCCATGGCCGTCCTCATGGCCCTCGCCACGGTTCTGACCGGTGAACAGGCCGTGGCCATGGGAGCGCGGCTCGAGCCGCTGTCCCAGCCCGGTCTGTCCGGATTGACCTCCTGGTTCACCGGCCGTAAGGCCCCGCACTGGGACCGCACGCCGCAGCAGGCGTCGGGCAGCGCCGCCGGCCGCGGCCACAACGCCTCGGCGGCCTCGACCCGCGCCGGCCGCGGCGCCGGCACCAAGCCGCGGCACGGCAAGGGCGAGCTGCCGGCCTACGAGCCCTACGCGCGCAAGGTGACCAAGGGCCCGAGCAAGGGCGGGCTGGGCTTCAGCGCCAGGACCAGCAAGCGCGTCGCCTCGAAGTCCACGGCCACCTCGGACTACTACGAGAACGAGGACGGGTCCTACACCCGTAGCCTCACGCCGGCGCCGGTCAACTACCGGGACGGCCACGGCGACTGGCAGCGCATCGACACCACGGTGCGCAAGGGCTCCGACGGCCGCCTGCACCAGGGCGCGAACTCCATCGCGGTCGACTTCGCCCCCCGCGCCACGGACTCCGCGCTGGCCCGCGTCGCGCCCGACGGCAAGCACGCGCTGGCCTACGGTCTGCAGGGTGCGGCGGCGGTCGAGCCGGAGGTCTCCGGATCCACCGCCCACTACCGCAACGTCCTGCCGGACACCGACCTCGACCTCCACTCGGGCCCCGTCGGCCTGAAGGAGGCGCTGGTCCTGCGCTCGGCCAAGGCCGGCAACGAGTGGACGTTCCCGCTTCAGGCCGAGGGCCTGCGGCCCGTCCTCACCAAGAACGGCTCCGTCCAGCTGCTCGACGCCAAGGGCAAGGCCTCGGTGGTGATCCCGCCCGCCTACGCCTACGACTCCCACGTGGACCGCGCCTCCGGCGACCACGCCACCACCCACGCGGTCACCTACCGCCTGGTGCAGTCCGGCGGCAGGACGGCGCTGCGCATGACGCTGGACGCCTCCTGGCTGCACGACAAGAAGCGCGTCTTCCCCGTCGTGGTCGACCCGTCGGTCAACAACGAGAGCCCCATCACCACCTACGCGGAGTCCGGCGAGCCCGGTGACCACTCGATGGAGCTGACCATGAAGGTCGGTTCCTTCGACTCGGGTCCGCACTCCGCGGTGTCGTACCTCCAGTTCCCCAACCTGGGCCTGGACAACTCCCGGGTCACGGTCTCGGACGCGAAGCTGAGCCTGTTCGCCATCTGGTCCTCCACCTGTACTCCGCAGCGCTTCGACGTCGCGCCGGTCACCAAGGCATGGGCGCCGCAGCAGGTCACCAGCTGGCCCGGCCCCTCCTACGGTTCCTCGATCGGCAACCTGACGCCGAACGTCCCCAACAGCTGCGGCAACACCAAGGGGGACACGGCCAAGGGCGACCGGCTGACGGTGCCGCTGTCGACGGGCGTCTTCAACAACTGGGCCTCGGCTTCCGGGGCCACCAACGACTACGGCCTGGCCGTCTACGCGTCCACCTCGGACAACCTGCACTGGAAGCAGTTCGGGTCGATGAACAACGTCGACGGCTTCCCCTCGCTGCAGATCACCTACACCGGGGCCACCCTGCCCCAGATCCACCGGACGACGCCGGCGAACAACGCCCCGGTGAACACCCTGACCCCACAGCTGACGGCGGTCGGGTCCACCGACCCCAACCTCGGCAGTGCGCCGAAGTTCAACTTCCAGGTCTACGACACCGACGGCAACAAGCTCGCCGACTCGGGCCTGACGAGCTCCAGCTCCTACACCGTGCCGGCCGGCAAGCTGAAGTGGGGCAGGTCCTACTACTGGGAAGTGCAGTCCTTCGACGGCACCAACTACTCGGCCGGCCCGAACTGGCAGCAGATGACCACGCAGGTGCCACAGCCGGCGGTGACCGCGAGCCTGTCCCAGAACACCGACGGCCACGGCTACAGCCCGGCCATCGGCAACTACACCACCTCGGCCACCGACGCCGACGTCTCGACCCCCGGTCCGTCCCTGACGGTCACCCGCGACTACAACTCCCGTGACCCCCGGGTCACCGGTGCCTTCGGCGCTAGCTGGTCGAGCATCTTCGACTCCAGGGCGGCCGAGCAGTACGACTCCTCCGGCGCGGTGACCAGCGTCCAGGTGACCTACCCCGACGGATCGGCCGTCGGCTACGGCAAGAACCCGGACGGCTCGTTCTCCCCACCGCAGGGACGTTTCGCCACCTTCGCGCCCGTCTCCGGCGGCGGCTACACGCTCACCGACAAGAGCGCCACGGTCTACGCCTTCACCCAGTCCCTCGGATCGGGCGGGTACGGACTGACGTCCATCACGGACGCCAACGGCCGCGCCACGAAGCTCACCTGGTCCTCGGGCCGCATCACGACCATGACCTCGGCCGTCTCCGGCCGGTCCCTGTTCCTGACCTGGTCCACGCCCTCCGGTGCGACCGCGCCGCACGTGGCGACCGTGGCCACCGACCCGGCCACCGCGGGGCAGCCGTCGACCGCGGCCACCTGGACGTACTCCTACACCGGCGACCAGCTGACCCAGGTGTGCTCGCCCGTCGACGTCACCGGCTGTGCCCGCTACGGCTACGCCTCGGGTTCCCAGTACCACAACCAGGTCCTCGACCAGGGCCCCGCCTCGTACTGGCCGCTCGCCGAGACCTCCGGCACCACGGCCGCCGGCGCCGTGCTCTCCCAGGCCGGCGCTGACAACGCCACCTACAGCAACGTCACCCTCGGAGCGCCCGGACCGCTGGCCGGCAGCGGCATGACCGCCGCCGAGTTCAACGGCACGTCCTCGTCCGTCAAGCTGCCGAACCTGGGCCTGTACGCGTCGTCGTCCCAGTCCGTCTCGCTGTGGTTCAGGACCACGTCGAGCACGGCCGGAGTGCTCTTCTCCTCCTCCGACAAGCCGGTGAAGGACACCTCCACGCAGGGGAACTTCATGCCGACGCTGTACGTCGGCAGCTCCGGCAAGCTCAACGGTCTGTTCTGGTACGACATGCAGACCAAGCCCATCACCACCTCGGCGTCGGTCACCGACGGCAAGTGGCACCACGTCGTGCTCGCCGGTTCCTGGACCGCGCAGACCATGTGGCTGGACGGCAACAAGATCGGCACGGCCCCCGGCTACCAGTCCATCGGCAGCAACGGCAACGCCATGCCCTGGCTGTACCGCAACGTCTACCTGGGCACCGGCTACCTCGGCCACACCTGGCCCGACCAGCCGCACCCCAACTCGACGACGTTCTACGGCAGCTACTTCAAGGGCTCCCTGTCCAACGTCTCCTTCTACGGGAAGCCGCTGGGCCAGCCCGAGGTCACCGACCTGTACCGCGCCGCCACCAAGCCGGCCGGCCTGCTGAGCTCGGTCGTGCGCCCTTCGGGCAAGACCTTCGCCTCGGTCTCCTACGACCCCATCACCGCGGACGTCACGCGCCTGACGGACTCCAATGGCGGCACCTGGGCCATGGGCGCGCCCACGGTGCAGGGCTCCAGCGAGGTCTACCGCTCCTCCGTCCTCGGTTCCGCCCCGGCCGCCTACTACCGGCTCGACGACTCGGCCGGTGCCGGACAGGCAGCCAACGAGGTGAACTCCGGCGCGGCGACATACGCGAACGTCACGCTCGGCTCCGAGGGGCCCTTCACCGATTCCACCGGCGCGGCCTTCAACGGGTCGTCCTCGTTCGTCCAGCTGCCCGCGAGCCAGCAGGTGCAGACGGGACCGAACTCGGCGGAGATGTGGTTCAGGACCCGCAGGGCAACACCGCGGGCGGCGTCCTCTTCAGCCAGTCGGGCGCGGCCGTCAACGGCCCGAACCCGACCGCCAACGACTGGACTCCCGCGCTCTACGTCGGTACCGACGGCAAGCTGCACGGCAAGTTCTGGGACACCAACGGCGTCTCCGGCGGCATGACCTCGTCCGCACCGGTCAACGACGGCAAGTGGCACCACACCCTGCTGACCGGCTCCGGCAAGGGACAGCACCTGTACCTCGACGGCGTCCAGGTCGGCTCCACCACGGCCGCGCTCAAGGGCTCGGCCGCCGGATACAACTACATCGGCGCCGGTGAGTCCAACGGCTGGCCCGCCCGCCCCGCCAACGCCCTCGGCTACTTCCCCGGCTCGATCGCGGAAGCCGCCTTCTACCGGACCGAGCTCAGCGGCGGCGACGCCGCCGCCCACTGGTCCGCCGGGCGCAACGCCAACGGGCTGTCCCCGCTGAAGGTCGTCAAGGTCACCGACCCCGGGACGAAGACGGTCACCTACCAGTACGACCTGTGGAACGGCAACCGCACCGTCGCACAGATCGACGGCCGCGGGTCCAGGACCACCTACGGCTACGACACCGCCGGCTTCCAGCACACGGTCACCGACCCCAACGGCAACGTCGTCACCACAGGACATGACGTGCGCGGCAACGAGGTCGCCCGGACCACGTGCCAGAACCAGGCGGCGCAGGCCTGCTCGACGACGTACATGACGTATCTGCCGGACGACACCAGCGCACAGCTGACGCCGAACCCGCAGAACGACCTGCCGGCCACCGTGCGCGACGGCCGCTCGTCCTCCGCGACGGACGACACGTACCTGACGTCGTTCTCCTATGACGCGGCGGGCAACAAGACCGGTGTGACGACCCCGGCCGTGCCGGGCTCCCCCAAGGGCCGGACCACCACCGTCGCCTACACCGACGGCACGTCGATCGCGGCGGCCGACGGCGGCTTCGCGCCCAAGGGCCTGCCGTACAGGACGGTCTCGCCGGGCGGTGCCACGACGACGATCAGCTACTTCAAGAACGGCGACGTCGCCTCCACCACCGACCCCAACGGGCTGGTCACCAGCTTCGGCTACGACAACCTCGGCCGGCCGGTCACCAAGAAGACCGTCTCCGACGCCTTCCCCAACGGCCTGGTCACGCGGTACACCTACGACGCCGAGTCGCAGGTCGTCGAGCAGACCGATCCGGCGGTGACCAACCGCGTCACCGGTGCCGTCCACCAGGCGAAGACCACCACGGTCTACGACGCGGACGGACTGGTCACCTCGCAGACCGTCGCCGACCTCTCCGGCGGCGACGCGCCGCGCACCGTCTCCTCCACGTACAACCAGTACAACCAGCTGGAGACGAGCACCGACGCGACGAAGGCGACCACGACCTTCACCTACGACGCGTACGGCAACAAGGCCACGGAGCGCGACCCGCTCGGCAGCACCCTCGCCTACGCCTACGACGCGAACGGGCACCTGCTCACCCAGACCCTCAAGGGCTACACGGGTGACCCGGTCAACCCCTCGCCGGCGAAGGACCTGGTCCAGTCCTCCCGGGCCTACGACCCGGCAGGGCGGCTGCAGTCCATCACCGACGCGATGGGCAACACCACCGCGTACACCTACACGGGCAACGACCTCACCGCGACGATCGCCAAGTCCGACGCGGCGGGGAAGAACACCTTCGTCCAGCAGGCCAACACCTACGACGCGGCCGGCAACCTCATCGAGCAGGCCACCAACAACGGCGCCACGGTGACCAAATCCACCGTCGACGCCGCCGACCGCGTGACCGCGACCACGGTCGACCCGGCCGGCGTCAACCGCACGACCACGGTGTCGTACACGCCCGACGACCGGGTCGCCACCAGCACCCTGAGCGACGGCGGCGACACCGTCCACACCACCAGCTCCACCTATGACGCGATGGGCAACCTGACCGGTCGCTCCATACGGCAGGACGGCGTCGGCCGCCCGACCGGATGGTGGCAGCTGAACCAGACGTCCGGCAGCACGGTCACCGACGCCTCCGGCACCGGCAACACGGCCGTCGCGACGAGCGTCGCCTGGAACGACGGAGCGGCCTCGCTCAACGGCACCAGCAGCGTGATCGGCACCAACGGTCCCGCGCTCAACACCGCCTCGTCGTACTCCGTCTCCGCCTGGGTCAAGCTGAACAGCCAGACCTCCAACGACCAGACGTTCGTCGGTCAGGGCGGGGCCAACCACCAGTCCCTCTACCTCGGCTACAGCGCCGCCACCAAGGCCTGGGCCTTCGCGACCAGCACCAACGACGGCCCCACCGCCGCCTACCCGGCCGCGTTCGCGCCGGCCGGCAGCGCGGCCGCCGGAGCCTGGACGCACCTCGCCGCGACGTTCGACTCGGACACCGGCGCGATGAAGCTCTACGTCAACGGCCGGCAGGCCGGCACGGCGACCAACTCCAGCCCCTGGAACGCCCCCGGCCAGACGACCTTCGGCGCACTCCACACCATCGGCGGCGGCCTGTACAACCAGGTCAACGGCGCGATCGACAACGTCCAGGCCTATCCCCGCGCCCTGTCCGGCGACGAGGTCACCCGCCTGTACGGCGCCGACCGCTCCGGCGGCACCACGGCGTCCAGCGACCAGGCGACGACGAGCTGGAAGCTGGACAAGCGGGGCCTGCCGGTGAGCATGACCGACCCCGACGGCAACGTCACCAGCTACGCCCATGACGAGGCCGGTCACCAGACCGTCACCGTCGCTCCGGCGGTCAATGCGGAGATCAACGGCGGGGCACCGGCCCTGGTGCACCCGACCACCATGGTCGGCTACGACACCTTCGGCGACCAGACGGAGACGCAGGACCCCAACGGCAACACCGTCACCACGTCGTACGACGCCGAGGGCCGCAAGTCCGCCCAGACCCTGCCCGGCTACACGCCGCCCGGCGCCGGCACGCCCATCACCGGTGCCACGACGAACTGGACGTACGACGCACTCGGCAACGTCACGCTGATCACGGACCCGCTGAAGCACACCACCGGGTACGTCTACGACCAGCTCGGCGACGTCGTGCAGGTGACGGACGCCAACAAGCGCGTCACCCGCACCGTGTACGACGCCAACGGCGAGGCCCTGTCGGTGACGTCACCGACCGGCGCGCAGACCCAGGCGACGTACGACTTCATGGGCCGCAAGCTCACCACGACGGTCCTGGACCGTTTCCCCAACCCGACCACGTCGACGACCACCCACTCCTACGCGGCTTCCGCGAGCAACCCGGGCGGCGCCTTCCTCGCCTTCACCACCTCGCAGAACGGTGTGACCACCAGCTACGGCTACAACCGTGTCGGTGAGATCACGCAGGTCACCGACGCCGCGGGCAACACCACGCAGAACACCTACGACCTGAAGGGCCAGAAGACGGCCGTCGGCCTGCCCGACGGCACGTGGAACACCGTCACCTACGACCAGCTGGGCAACCCGGTCCGGACGCAGTCGCTGGACACCGACAAGAAGACGGTGCTCTCGACGCGGTCGGCGACCTACAGCGCCGCCGGTCAGCTGCTGTCCTCCACGGACGCCAACCAGCACACCAGCACCTTCACGCGCGACGCGCTCGGCCAGGTCACCGGCCAGGTCCAGCCGGTCGACGCGACGCACTCGATCACGACCGGCTTCGGCTACGACCCGGCCGGCCACCGCACCCGTTTCACCAACGGCCGCGGCAACGCCCGCTACTACACGTTCAACTCCTGGAACCTGCCCGAGTCGGTCGTCGAGCCGCCGGTGTCGACGTCCACCTACAGCTACACCAGCGCTGCGGACTCGACGTTCACCACGTCCTACGACGCGGCCGGCCGGCCGGTGACGCAGACCGCGCCCGGCGGGGTGAAGGTCACCTCCGAGTACGACGCACTGGGCAATCTGACGATCCAGTCCGGCAGCGGTGCCGAGATCGGCACGGCGACCCGCAGCTTCGGCTACGACGCCGAGGGCCGTATGACCTCCGCCGCGACCAGCGCCCTCACGGGAAGCGTCACCGTCCCGGCAACGTCCAACACCTTCACCTACAACGACCGGGACCTGCTGCTGACCACCGCCGGAACCTCCGGCTCCAGCTCCTTCGCCTACAACGGCGACGGCCTGGTCACGGCCCGTACCGACGCCGCCGGTACGACCGGCTACGGCTACGACACCGCCGGCCGCCTGTCCACCCTGACCGACCCGGCCACCGGAAGCCGGCTCACCTACACCTACAACGCCCTCTCCAAGCCGTCCCGCATCCAGTACGCGCAGGGCGACAAGGACGGCAACGTCCGCAGGTTCGGCTACGACAAGCTGAACCGGCTGACCGACGACACCCTCAAGACCGCCGCGGGTGCCACCGTCGCCTCCATCGGCTACGGCTACGACACCAACGGCAACACCACCAGCAAGACCACCAACGGCCTGGCCGGCCCGTCGAACAACACCTACACCTACGACTGGGCCGACCGCCTCACCTCCTGGAACAACGGCACCACCACGACCGCGTACGGCTACGACGACGCCGGCAACCGGATCCGGGCCGGGTCCAACGTGTACACGTACGACGCCCGCGACCAGCTCACCAGCGACGGAACCAACACCTACCGGTACAGCGCCCGGGGCACCATGACCCAGCAGTCGACGGCCACCGGCACGCCGACCGCCTTCGCCTCGGACGCCTTCGACCAGCAGCTCACCCAGGGCACCCAGACCTACGTCACCGACGCCCTCGGCCGGGTCGTCACCGCCACCGGCGCGAACGGGGCCAAGACCTCCTTCGCCTACACCGGTACCGGCAACACCGTGGCCTCGGACGGCGGCAACACCTACACCTGGACCCCCGACGGCGGCCTGACCGGCATCGGCACGCCCGGCGCGTCCACCGGCGGCGTGCTCGCCCTGACCGACCAGCACGACGACGTCATCGGCAACTTCACGGCCACGGGCACGGAGCTGACCGGCTCCACCGGCTACGACCCGCTGGGCAACCCCACGGGCACCACCGGCGCCCCGCAGGGCCGGCTCGGCTACCAGTCGGGCTGGACGGACAACACCACCGGCAAGGTCAACATGGCCGCCCGCTGGTACAGCCCGTCCACCGGCCAGTTCATGAACCGCGACACGATGGCCTTCGACCCGGTCCCCAACTCGGTCACCGCCAACCCGTTCGCCTACGTCGACGACAACCCCCTCAAGGGCACCGACCCCTCCGGCCACGGCTGGTGGGGCAACCTCAAGAAGAAGGCGTCCAGCGCCTGGCACAGCACCACGTCCGCCGTCTCGAGCGGCTGGAACAGCTTCTCGTCCTGGACGAGCAGCGTCACCAGCACCGTCTCGTCCTGGGCGACCAGCGCCTATGAGCACGCCTCCAGCTGGGTCTCCAGCTCGTACCACCGCGCCTCGTCGTACGTGAAGCACACCTACCACGCGGCGTCGCGCTACGCGCACCGGCAGGTGTCCCGGGTGAGCCGGGTGGTCCACGACGGCTACCGCTACGTCAGACGCACCGCGAGTCACGCCTATCACGTGACCAAACACGTGGTGAGCCACGCCTATCACCACACCGTCCAAGCGGTGAAGACCACGTACCACGCGACGGCGAAGGCGGTCCGTACGGCCGCGGTCTTCGTGAAGAACCACGCGGCGGCCATCGCCTCGTTCGCCGCTTCGGCCGCCGTCTTCGCCGGCTGTGAAGCCGCGCTCACCGTCACCACCGGTGTCGGAGGAATCATCGGCGTCGCCGGCTGCGGCGCACTGGCCGGCGCCGTCGGCGGAGCCATCAGCCAGGGCGCGAAGTGCATGTCCGGCCAGTCCGGCGGCTGCTCGGTGAGCGCCTTCGCGGGCGCGGTCGGCATGGGCGCCGCCGGCGGCGCGATCGGCGGCGCCCTGGGCGGCGCACTCGGCGGCAAGCTCGCGGAGTCGGCGCTCGGCAGCATCCTGCCGAAGGTCGTCACCAGCACGCTTGAAGGTGCCGCGGTAGGCGGCCTGTCGGGCGGCTCGGTCGGTGCCACGGAGTACGGCATCAGCTGCTCCCGCAGCGGAGCGGGCTGCTCCTGGTCGGGTGCGGGCAGGGCGGCAGCCAGCGGTGCGGCGGAAGGGGCGATCGGCGGTGCGATAGGCGGCGCCCTCGCAGGTGCCCTGCGCCGGTCGAGTAACTGCGGCACGGCGCACAGCTTCACGGGCGAGACCCGTGTGGCCATGGCCGACGGCTCGTCGAAGCGGATCGACGAGATCAAGGCCGGCGACCAGGTCAAGAACGCGGTACCGGGCAAGCCGGGAACCACGGAGACCCACAAGGTCGACAAGGTCATCGTCACCCGCACCGACCGCGACTTCGTGGACGTCACGGTCGCCCCGACCACCAAGACCGGTGGCCTGGGATCCCGAGTCCTGAAGAAGGCCGCGACCGCCGCTGCCACGGTGGCCACCGCGGCAGCGGTCCTGACCCCCACCACGGCCACCGCGTCGACGCCTTCCCCGTCGACCATCACCACCACCTACCACCACCCCTTCTACGACCAGACCCAGTCCTCCTTCGTCGAGGCCAAGGACCTCCACGAGGGCGACCTGCTGGAGACCGAAGACGGCAACGTCGAGGTCAAGGCGGTCCGGCTGTACCACGCTGATGCCGTCACGTACGACCTCACGGTCGACGGGCTGCACACGTATTACGTTGTGGCCGGGGACACGCCTGTCCTCGTGCACAACTGCAACGGTGGTGTTGCACCCAACGGAAATCCGTGCGCGTGTAATGGTTCCACGAACCCCTCTGACTTGGAGCTCATCCAAGCGATAGCCACCCGGGCAGAGGCACGGATCGGTGGGAGCGGTGCAGTCCCTGGTACCAAGAAGCACACCTATGCAGAGAAGCTTCTCAATCGCTATCAGGGAATCTACGGAAGTCGAGGCTTGCTGGTGGAGGAGAGTTTCTTGAACGGAGTTCAAGTTCCAAAGGGGACTGCGGGGAGTGCTCGGCCCGACGTGTATGATCCGGCGTCTGGTACCATTTACGATTACAAATTCCTTAAGAACCCCGGCAGGGGAATCGGTCAGCGGCAGGCTAACCTGAACGCCAATCATGTGCCCGGTGCATCGCTCACGATTGAGGTGAATCCGTGACAAGGTCGGGTGTAGTGACCGCCAAGCGTGTCACGTCAGACTGGGCTGCAGTGTTCCCTGGGTTCACCCGCTGGCGGCCGATGCGTCTGCTCAGGAGAGTCGGGCCCGTCGTGCAAGGTATTTGCTTGGATGGATCCACGTCAGGTAAGGAATACATTCCCACCGCTCACGTCCACGCACTTACCCGTGACTTCCCAGTGGTGTCTCTGACCCTCGGGCAGAGATTGAAGGGGACGTCCGGTCGGCCTGAATGTGTTCGTTTCTCCCACCATGAGAGCGAATATCGCCTGATGGCCGACCGGCTGACTGAACAGAGCGTCCTTTCCCTTGTCGAACCTCCGACCCTGGAGGAAATCGTCGGGAATTACCACTCGGTTGCTCTTGAGCGGCAGAGCCAAGGGATCCCGCCCGCTGTGGTGGAGGTCGAGGACAGTGTCCTCCTCTCCGCTGCTGCCGCAAGGGTCGACCTGGTGGAGTCCGGATTGCGTCTGGCAGAGGCGCTCGTGGCCCTCTGGCCGAAGGACAGGCTGCCCCTTGACTGGCCGGGTGCGAGCGTGTGGCTCGACAGTCTGTCCGCAAGGGCTGAGGACGTGGAGTCGCTGTCCGCAGTCGTTGAGGGCCAACTGGCCAAACACAAGCTCAGCAAGGTGACCGCAATACCTGGATAAGGAAGTCCTGAAGCCCCTGCCGGAGTGCCCTCCGGCAGGGGCTTCATGGTGTTTACAGCAGATCCTCCACTGTGCTCAGTGCCAGACACCAGGGGTACGCCGCAAGAACCAGCCGCACTGCATCGCAGGCGGGTCCAGCAGCGCAGGTAGAGCACTCGGGTATCCGTCATAGCGGAACCCCTGCTCGCGACGCCAGCGGCCGAAGCAAGGTTGCTTCTCCCCTTCGGTCGGGCGTCAGCAATTCCCCGATCAGCTCTCGAACCACGCGACGAGACCGCACCTCCTGCGGTGCCTCCCGCTCCGCAGCCGGCAGCGCAGCCGTGGCTTTCTGCGTCCTCCCACATGCGTGAAGGGCGCGCGCTGCATCCGTCGAGAAGACGGCTCGTCGCTCCGCCACGGCCAATGTCCTCACCTTCACCCTCCGCGCTTCCATCAGAGCCTTGCCGGCATCTCCCAAAGTCAGAGCGATGGTGACCTTTTGAAGAAGGACGCTGTTCGGCCCGAACGCGGTCCACCGGCGATTGGACTCCTCCATCAGGGCTGCCGCTCGTTCTGCCTCATCCAGGAGAGCCGAGGCCGTATCCCTGTCGTTCGAGGCAGAGGCAGCCCAGGCGGCCCCGCAGCAACAACGCTCCGAAGACCGCGACCATGTCAGGCTGCGAGCTGTTCACTGCCGCGGACACCTCGTCCGCTCCCCGCACGGCCACTCCGACGCCTTGACGATGGTGTCCTACCGCCGCCACCGCATGGGTGAGAATGCGTGACGCCGTAGCAATCGCTGTTGGGTCTCCGACTCGCCGGGCGGCTGCCATGGAGCGCTCAGCCGAGATCCAGGCCGAAGGTGCGTCACCGCTCTTCAGCAGCAGTGACGCCGCAGTGTGGTAGGCATCCACCATGAGTCTGTCGACCCGCCGCTGTTCGGCCCCTCGTCTGCTTTCGGGCTCCAACTGCGCGAGGAGACGCGGTAGACGCTGCGACACCCCTATGTAGTCGCAGCGTTGAATTTGTCTCTTCGCCGCAGCTGTGGCGCGAGCCAAGTACTGAGGGCTAACAAGAGGTCTGGTGGCACTACCTGTCCGGTCAGAACGTCTCGCAACTGGTCCAACGGGTCAACCACTGGTTCCGCCAGAAGATCCTCCGGCAGAGCCGGGGCCTGTACGGCCGTGATCGCCGCCAATGAGTACGTCACGAATTCGCGCCTCTTCACAGGACCATCGTCCGACGTCCCGGCGCATGCAGTGTGCCGAAGCAGCCGGACGGGCCGGCTGAATCCGAGCGCTTCGGCATCCCGGCGGAGAAGGGCCCGGAGGACTGCGCGGGCCGCAGGGTGAGGCCACCCCGGCCGCTTGGACTCCCAACGCCGCACCTGACGGACCGAGATGGTCACGTTGAGTCCGAGTTGGCGGCCCATGTCGTCGAACTCTTCGACGAACTCCTCTTGAGTGTGGAGTCCTGCCGCGATGCGAGCCTGTACGAACACGGGATTCCCCGTCTGCCCCGGCACGGTCACCTCCGTGAGTGCTGTCCCCCAAGATGGTCCGCCGGCTCACCGGGCAACTCGGAAATGTCCTGCCAGGTGTCCGGTCACGCGTCCGCATGTCCGGCCTGGCCACGGCCGTGATCAGCGGTGTCCTTTGAGCATGCGGATCAAGACTCCCTTCGCTCACTGGCTGCACGAGGCGGCGGCAGACCCCGACCTCACCACCATGCTCTGGGCCGCCGGCCGGACCGCGCCGCTCGTCGTCGGACGCCGATGGGACCTGGCATGGATCGACTTCACGCTGGCCACCGCTGTGATCACCGAGCTCAAAGCCCGGTGTCGGCACATCGGCCCCTACGTGATGGGCGGCGCCGAGCGTGCCATGTGGTGGCTGGTTCCCCTGGGGACCGGGTACCGCCTTGCCGGAGCACCAGGACTCCATGTCTACCCGGTCGGCGCCGAGCTCTTCGTACCGCCGCCCGACAAGTGCCTCGGAAAGCGGGTGTGGGTTCTTCCTGAGTCGGACGCTGACACGCCGACGGCCGCCCTCACCGCCCCTGACGATCTACGCCAAGCGCTGGAGTCAGCCGCCCAGCGGCTGCGTCGCAGGGCCAACGACGAACCCCCGCCCCGGCGTGAGCCGGAGCGGGGGCCTGAGAAGTAATCGGAATCCCGAAGGGACCGATCAGCCCTTGGCATGTGGTACCAGCCAGCGGTGCGGTGGCAGGCGCGGTCGGTGGCGCCATCGCGGCTGATGTGAAGCGCCCGTCCACCAGTTGTGGCACGGCGCACAGCTACGACCAGACGCAGTCCTCCTTCGCCGAGGCGAAGGATCTGCACGACGGTGACCTTCTCCAGACGGAGACGGCCAACGTCGAGGTCCGGGGGTTCGCCTCTACCACGCGGACGCCGTCACGTACGACCTCACGGTCGACGGGCTGCACACGTACTATGTGCTGGCGGGCGCCACGCCGGTCCTGGTTCACAACTACAACACGGGTAGCGCACGACTGCATCAGTACGGCAGAGGTAACGACGTCCATTTCAGCATTGAGTTCTCGGACGGAAGCTCCGCTTCCCACACCCATCTCGTGCCGAACAAGGCGGAAACCGACACCATCATCAAGGTTCGCGGCGGATCCAAGCAGCCGACGGAGACTCATGTCTTCAATCTTCCTGATGCGGTGGTGCGATGCCGTACCAAGAGGGACTGGGATCGACCGGTAGCCCGTACGTCGTGTAAGTGAATGACTGCCTGACCTACTGCATTTCAGTACGTCGAGAGGGAGGCTTGGATGCTCCGCATCCAAATGCCGCGAGCCTGTTGGATCACATCAGGTGGATCAGTAGGAACAGTAGAAGAGAGAAGAAATGGGGTGGTAAGGGTAAGCGGGGTACGCTACGTTCTTGTGGGGTACGGTCAGGACAGTGCTGTAGAGTGCCGGATTCTTTCCAACCGCAAGCAACTGGCCATTGCCCGTTCTCTTTTCGATTTGGGCGGCTCTGACGATGACATCGGCCGTTGGGAGCTGACCCCAGACATGTGGCCGGAGCTCTCCCAGACCTTCGAGTGGCCTGAGCGAGAGAAGGGCCTCAGGTACTTTCTCGAGTCGGAGTCGGTTGCTGAGGGCGCGGAGCTTGATCCGATCGATTAACACCTCTCGTTGAGACGTGGGGAAGCCTCGTCGGATCAATTGCTTCGACGAGGCTTCCGTGTTGGGGAGGTGAGGTGTCGACTCACCTTCGTCGTAGAGCACCCGGATCCCCGTGCTCCGCAGCACCTCCACGGAGCGCTCTGTTGCCGGGTCTCCATCAAGCGCCGTCGGCCAGAACGGCAGCGCCACCACCGGTATCCCGAGCCCCACGGCCTCCGCCATGGACGCTCAGGGCGCAGGTATCGGCGACGCCGGCGACCCACTTGTTGGCCGTGTTCATCGTCATCGGCGCGACGATGACCGCATCAGCCGGAGGGTTGTGATTCAGCTCGCCCGCGCGACGCCAGCTGCTCCATGGCAGCAGCCGGGGTGGCGATGACGCAGACATCCCAGCCGTGTTCCGTCGCAGCCGATACCAGCCGCACCGCATCCGCAGCAGGACCCGCTGCGCAGACGATGTGGTAGAGCACCCCGCGTCTGGTCATAGACCCCCCGCTCGTGTCGCCAGCGAACGAAGCAACGGCACTGCCCGCAACTATCGCGACCTCACTGTCGACGGACTGCACACGTACTACGTGCTGGCGGGGGCTGCGCCCGTGCTGGTGCACAACTGCGGCACTGCTACCGTGCACAAGTACGAGCTGGCGGACGGCCCTCACTACACGGTGGAGATTCGGACAGGGTCAGGGGAGTCATTCAACACCCATGCCATGGACCCTGGCGGAATCCTCAAGCCGATGCCGCACACCTCCTCCATAGCCGGTACGTATCGAGGAGCCGCGGAATTCGATCTGCCCAACCCTGAGGCAGCGATCGCCTATGCGAAGAAGGCGCACAGAGGAAGCAAGGGCCAAGGTGCGTACGACAGGTTGACCAACAACTGCATCACCTATTGCAGCAGAGTCATCGAAGCAGGTGGGGGCGAAGGCCCACCCACACAAATACGTGGTCCCGTGGATCAGGAAGAACTTTCCTCCGGAAGGTGCGGGGCAGTGATGGTCGAACATCCCTCCTTTACCCAGATGATGGTGGAGCTCCTCACATGGCCCAAGGCCATGGGATATCGCCCCAGAGAGCTCGCAGGGCGGATCATCACTTACGACGTCCGAATCACCTGGTGGTTCTCGGCCGTCGGGGACACGTCGCAGTCTCACTCGGAAGGCGATCTGCTGGACCTTCTCGAGGCGCTTCTGGAAGAGCATGAAAAACTTGAGACCGCGTGGAACGCCTTCAAGCGAGAGGCGCTGACTCCAGATGATCTCGTGGCTGCGATGCAGGAGGTGTTCGGAGTGGTTCAGGGCTTGGTGGACGACCTTCCGCAGAGTCCATGGGCGTGACCTTGACAGTGCGCGAATGACAAGGTGAACAAGTGGAGGCCTCGTCAATCTGCGCGAAGTGATGGCGGCATCCAGGCGTGTTGGGTCTGCTTACGTAGAGGCACTGGTGGCGGCGCTGGGTTAACGGCCGCACACTGGCAGGCGAAGTCTTCTTCCATGCTTGAGGACAGCGAGGAAGAAGACTTCAGGCGCATGTGGGCCAGATTCCTGCTCCTTGTCGGCCCAGCGTCATTACAGCCGCTATAGCTAGAAGCAGGGGAATCCTGATGATGGACATCGTCGCCAAACTGTCTGCGCTTCCCAATGCGGGGCCGCTTCCAGGTGTTTCGGACGCCTGGGAGTGGTCCCCCGCCCCCGGATTCGTGTTGTTGGCGGCATTGAGTTCAGACCGTCGGCATGTGTTCAGGCTGAACACAAAGGATTCGTATGATGCGGAACTGTGTCGCGCCGTCCTTGAGTTCGTACGTGAACGGGAGGACGAGATCGTTGGGCGGCTGGAACCGTTGATCGCCCTGCCGGGCTTCTCCTGGCCTGGACGTGATTTCGATGTCATCGGCCGGATCAGGCCGGAGGTCCATCGGCTTTTCCCGGGAGATCCGGATCTCAACAGCGTTGTTTTCGGTGTTTTTCCGGGCTACTCATCCGAGATCTCGGGTACTGAATCGGCGGATCAGGCTGCCGAGCGATTCAGTCGCATGCTCAAGTCCTCGGATTTGAACCGCAAGCCCAGTCCGTTTGTGCTGGTGCGCTTCAACAACCCGCAAACCGGGGCAGGAACGATCGGTGAGCTGCCGGCCTTCGTCTCGCCGGACTACCTGTTGCACGAGCTGCGGCTCCTTGAGGGTGCCCAGGATGCCTATCTTGAGCTGCGGAACCACCGGAACGAGAAGTGGATGGTGCGATGGGACGGGCAGTGGCGCGTTGTCGGTAACGGCCGGGAACTGAGTATGTCGGCCGACGAGGTCACCATTTGGGCGGCGGCGGTGATTCGATGAACTATTGGTACAGGTACACCAGCATCGACGCCGTCCGATACGGAAGATTCGGATGGAACGGGTTCTTCGAAGCGCTGGAGTCGGCCCCCCCGGGTCGGCATGCTCTGGATCCGGGTGGTCGATTGGAACTTGATTGTTCTTACGGATGAGGACATCAAGTCGGCCGTCGCGTGTTTGGTCCGGCCACCGGACTCGTTCACATGGCCCCCAGGTGCGAACCAGGCGTGACTTCCGCGCTGGCCGGGGCGGGCTCGCAGCTCGTTGACCTGAGCTCAGGCCGCCCCTCGACCAGTCGGCGCGAGCGCACCGCCCGGCAGCCGGCATGGTGCTGGAGCCGCAACACGAGGGAAGCCCCGCCGAGATCACTCGGCGGGGCTTCCTGGCTACAGCGATGGGGACCGATCAGCCCTTGCGGGTCTTGATCTCGTCGGTCAGCTGGGGGACGACCTCGAAGAGGTCGCCGACGACGCCGTAGTCGACGAGGTCGAAGATCGGGGCCTCGGCGTCCTTGTTGATGGCGACGATCGTCTTGGAGGTCTGCATGCCGGCGCGGTGCTGGATGGCGCCGGAGATGCCCGCGGCGATGTACAGCTGCGGGGAGACCGACTTGCCGGTCTGGCCGACCTGGTTGGTGTGCGGGTACCAGCCGGCGTCGACGGCGGCGCGGGAGGCGCCGACGGCCGCGCCGAGGGAGTCGGCGAGGGCCTCGACGATGGCGAAGTTCTCGGCGCCGTTGACGCCGCGGCCGCCGGAGACCACGATCGCGGCCTCGGTCAGGTCGGGGCGGCCGGTGGACTCGCGCGGGGTGCGGGAGACGACCTTGGTGCCGGTGGACTTCTCGCCGAAGGAGACGGCCAGCTGCTCGACCGTGCCGGCGGCCGGGGCGGCCTCCGGGGCGGCGGAGTTGGGCTTGACGGTGATGACCGGGGTGCCCTTGGTGACGCGGGACTTGGTGGAGTACGAGGCCGCGAAGACGGACTGCGTGGCCACCGGGCCCTCGTCGCCGGCCTCGAGGTCGACGGCGTCGGTGATGATGCCGGAGCCGATGCGGACGGCGAGGCGGGCCGCGATCTCCTTGCCCTCCGCGGAGGAGGGGAGGAGCACGGCGGCCGGGGAGACGGCGTTGTACGCGGCCTCCAGCGCGTCCACCTTCGGTACGACGAGGTAGTCGGCGAACTCGGCGGCGTCGGCGGCGAGCACCTTCACCGCGCCGTACTCGGCCAGCGTCGCGGCGGCGGTGTCCGCGCCGGCACCCAGGTGCACGGCGACGGGCTCGCCGATGCGGCGGGCGAGGGTCAGCAGCTCGAGGGTGGGCTTGCGGACGGCGCCGTCCACGTGGTCGACGTAGACGAGGACTTCAGCCATGGATCTGCTCTCCTGCGGGAATTGCGAGGGCGGTTGAGGAATCGGGTGTCAGGAGCTCAGATGAACTTCTGGCCCGCGAGGAACTCGGCGAGCTTCTTGCCGCCCTCGCCCTCGTCGTTGACGACCGTGCCGGCGGTGCGGGCCGGGCGCTCGGTGGCCTCGTCGACCGTGGTCCAGGCACCCTCGAGACCGACCTCTTCCGCCTCGATGCCGAGGTCGGACAGGTCCAGGGACTGCACCGGCTTCTTCTTCGCGGCCATGATGCCCTTGAAGGAGGGGTAGCGGGCCTCGCCGGACTGGTCCGTGACGGATACGACGGCCGGCAGGGCCGCCTCGAGCTGCTCGCTGGCGGAGTCGCCGTCGCGGCGGCCGGTCACCTTGCCGTCCTCGACCTTGACCTCGGAGAGCAGGGTCACCTGCGGCACGCCCAGGCGCTCGGCGAGCATCGCCGGGACCACGCCCATGCCGCCGTCGGTGGAGGCCATGCCGGAGATCACCAGGTCGTAGCCGACGTGCTCGAGGGCCTTGGCCAGCACCAGGGAGGTGCCCAGCGCGTCGGTGCCGTGCAGGTCGTCGTCCTCGACGTGGACGGCCTTGTCGGCGCCCATGGACAGCGCCTTGCGCAGGGCGTCCTTGGCGTCCTCGGGGCCGACGGTCAGAACGGTGACCTCGGCGTCGTCCGCCTCCTCGGCGATCTGCAGCGCCTGCTCGACCGCGTACTCGTCGAGCTCCGAGAGCAGACCGTCCACGTCGTCACGGTCGACGGTCAGGTCCTCGGCGAAGTGCCGGTCGCCGGTGGCGTCGGGCACGTACTTCACAGTGACAACGATCCTCAAGCTCACGCCGGCTCTCCTACTGCATCGTCTCTATCAAAGCTGCCTTGGCAGGCAGCATAGGCGCCTTGTGGGGGCGGACTCCGGCGGGTGCGGGCTCGGCCCCCGACCAGAATGTTACTCGTCAGTACACCGAGGGTGTCCAGCGAACGCAAGGCCGGTCGACTGTGATCTGCCCAACGCGGCGAAAGGGGACGCCCCGGCCCCGCGAACCGTTGAGGCCCCGGGCGCCACGGCGTGTCAGACGGCGGAGCCGAGGGCCGCGATGACGTCGGCCCTGCGCGGCTGTCCGGCGGCGCGGCGCACCACGCGGCCGCCGGCGTCCAGGACCAGCGTGGTGGGCGTGGCGCGGACCTGGAGGGCCCGTACGAGCTCCAGCCGGGCCTCGGCGTCGATCTCCACATGGGCGACGCCGTCGACCATCGCCGCGACCTCCCCCAGGACGCGCCGCGTCGCCCGGCAGGGCTGGCAGAAGGCGCTGGAGAACTGCACCAGCGTGGCCCGCTCGCCCAGCTCCGCGCCGATGTCGGCGGCACTCAGCCGCACGGTCTCCCCGTCCCGCTCCGGCACGCTCGTCCCTTCCCGCGGCTGTCCCCGCACTTGTCCGGTTTCCAGGGTGCAGCACCCGGGGGAGCGGGGAAATTTCCCGACGTGATGAGGATCTCCCGGCCGCCGGGGCGTCCCGGCTGGCCCCCGGCCCGGGCATTCAGGCACGATCTGGCGAAAGCCGGAATCCTACGCTCGCGTAACCCCCGCGTCGCGGCTTTGTGAACACTTCAGCCGGGAGCACCCTCCCCCGCCCCGCCCGGAAGGATCTTCCCGCATGGCAGAGCTCGTCTACCCGCCGGTGATCGGTTTCGCCCACACCATGTTCAAGGCGCTGGACCTGCGCTTCGACGTCGAGGGCACCGAGCACATACCGCAGCGCGGCGGGGCGGTGCTGGTGAGCAACCACATCGGCTACCTCGACTTCGTCTTCTGCGGTCTGGCGGCCCGGCCCGCCAAACGGCTGGTGCGCTTCATGGCCAAGGAGTCGGTCTTCCGGCACAAGGTGTCCGGTCCGCTGATGCGTGCCATGAAGCACATCCCCGTCGACCGCTCGGCCGGCCTGGACGCGTACAAGCACGCGCTGTCCGCCCTGCGCTCCGGTGAGATCATCGGCGTCTTCCCGGAGGCGACGATCTCCACCTCCTTCACGCTCAAGAACTTCAAGTCCGGCGCGGCGCGGCTGGCCCAGGAGGCCGGGGTGCCGCTGGTGCCGATGGCGCTGTGGGGCACCCAGCGGCTGTGGACCAAGGGGCAGAAGCGCAATCTGAGCCGGCAGCACATCCCGGTGTCGATCCGGGTGGGCGAGCCCCTCACGGCCGGCCGGGAGGAGAGCGCGGACTCCGTCACCGAGCGGGTGCGCGGCCGCGTCCAGGACCTGCTCGAGGCCGCGCAGCGGGCGTACCCCGTGCGCTCCGAGGGCCCCGCCGACAGCTGGTGGATCCCCGCACACCTCGGCGGCACGGCGCCCGCCCCGGCCGGGGGCCCGGACCGCAGCTAGCGCCCGGCCGCACCACGAGCGAGCCCCCTGCCATGACCCATGGCAGGGGGCTCGCTCGTTCGTACGGCAGGGCCGGCTAGCGCTTGGCCATCTCCTCCGCCACCGCCGCCGCGAACGCGTCCACGTCGGCCTCGGTGGTGTCGAAGGCGCACATCCAGCGGACGTCGCCGGCCGTCTCGTCCCAGAAGTAGAAGCGGTAGCGCTTCTGCAGGCGCTCGCTCACGTCGTGCGGGAGCCGGGCGAAGACGGCGTTGGACTGCACGGGGTGCAGCACCTCGACGCCCTCCACGGTCCGTACGCGCTCGGCCAGCCGCGCCGCCATGGCGTTGGCGTGCGAGGCGCTGCGCAGCCACAGATCGCCCGAGAGCAGCGCCTCGAACTGCACCGAGACGAAGCGCATCTTGGAGGCGAGCTGCATCGACATCTTGCGCAGGTGCTTCATCGCCCTGACCGCGCCCGGGTTGAGGACGACGACGCACTCGCCGAAGACCATCCCGTTCTTGGTGCCGCCGAAGGAGAGCAGGTCCACCCCGGCGTCGGTGGTGAAGGCCCGCAGCGGCACGCCCAGCGTGGCCGCGGCGTTGGCGATGCGCGAGCCGTCCAGGTGGACCTTCATGCCCCGCTCGTGGGCGTGGTCGCAGATCTCGCGGATCTCCTCGGGCGTGTAGCAGGTGCCCAGCTCGGTGGTCTGCGTGATCGAGACGACCTGCGGCTGGGCGCGGTGCTCGTCGTCCCAGCCGAACGCCTCGCGGTCGATGAGCTCGGGGGTGAGCTTGCCGTGCTCGGTGGGCACGTGCAGCAGCTTCAGCCCGCCGACGCGCTCGGGCGCGCCGCACTCGTCGACGTTGATGTGCGCGGAGGAGGCGCAGATGACCGCGCCCCAGCGCTCGGTCGCGGCCTGCAGGGCGACGACGTTGGCGCCCGTGCCGTTGAAGACCGGGAACGCCTCGGCGGTCGGCCCGAAGTGGGCGCGCATCACGTCCTGGAGATGGGCGGTGTAGTCGTCCTCGCCGTACGCGACCTGGTGACCGCCGTTGGCGACGGCGAGCGCGGCCAGGATCTCGGGGTGCGCGCCGGCGTAGTTGTCGCTGGCGAAGCCGCGCACCCGCGGGTCATGGCGGCGTATCGCGTCGGTCTGGGCCGAGGGGGCCTCGGTCACGGTTGCGGGGTGAGCCACAGACGGGTTCCGTTCACTTCCTGGGCGGGCCGCTCCCAGACGCCGACGATGGCCTGGGCCAGGTCCTTGGCGTCGGTGAAGCCCGCGAACTTCGCGTTCGGTCGTTCGGCGCGCATCGCGTCGTGCACCAGCGCCTTGATCACCAGAATGGTGGCGGCGGCCGGCGGGGCGTCGTCGCCCCCCGCCTTGCGGAAGGAGTCGGCGAGCGCGAGGGTCCACGCCTCGGCGGCGGCCTTGGAGGCGGCGTAGGCGGCGTTGCCCGCGGTCGGCTGGCTGGCGCCGGCGGCGCTGACCAGGACGAAGCGGCCCTTGCCGCTACGGGCCAGCGGGCCCTCGAAGGCCAGCGAGGTGTGCTGGACGGTCTTGATGAGCAGCTTCTCGAGCAGCTCCCAGTCCGCGAGGTCGGTCTCGGCGAAGGTCGCCGAGCCGCGCCAGCCGCCGACCAGGTGGACCAGGCCGTCGACGCGGCCGAATTCCTTCTCGGTGCGGTCGGCCCAGGCACGGGTGGCCTCGACGTCGAGCAGGTCCACGGTGTCGCCCGTGACGGTCGCACCGCCGTGGGCGTAGCGGGCGGCGTCCACGGCCTCGGCGAGGCGCGCGGCGTCCGCGTCGGAGGCGACCACGGTCGCCCCGGCCTCCGCCAGCGCCAGCAGCGCGGCGCGGCCCGCCGGGCCGGCCGCTCCCGCCACCGCCACGACGGCGCCCTCCAGCCGGCCATTGCCGTTGCCGGGAGTGCTCATGGTCGTCGCCTCCTTCTGTCCCTCGCTCACGCGGCCACCCGCTCCATGTCCGCCGCGGTGATCCCCTTGGTGGAGACGATCACGCCGCGCAGCTTCTTGGCAAGGGCCTCGTAGAACATGCTCAGCGGGAACTCGTCCGGAAGCACGTCATCGACGAGCTTGCGCGGCGGCAGCGAGAGGTCGAGGGCGTCGGGGCCCTTGGCCCAGGTGGAGCCGGGGTGGGGGGAGAGGTAGGACGAGACGAGGTCGTAGGCGGCGAGCCAGTGGACGAGCTTGGGGCGGTCGATGCCGTCGCGGTAGAGCTTCTCGATGTCGCCGCACAGCTGGTTGGTGACCTGCGGGGCGCGCTCCCAGTCGATGTGCAGTGTGTTGTCCGTCCAGCGTACGACGTCGTGCTTGTGGAGGTACGCGAAGAGGAGCTGACCGCCGAGGCCGTCGTAGTTGCGGTCCCGCTCACCGGTGATGGGGAAGCGGAACATCCGGTCGAAGAGGACGGCGAACTGCACGTCACGGGCCTGGGCGTAGCCGTCGGCCTCGAGCTTGACGGCCTCCTTGAAGGCCGTGAGGTCGCAGCGCAGCTCCTCCAGCCCGTACATCCAGAACGGCTGGCGCTGCTTGATCATGAACGGGTCGAAGGGCAGGTCGCCGTGGCTGTGGGTGCGGTCGTGGACCATGTCCCACAGGACGAACGCCTGCTGGCAGCGCTCCTGGTCGTCGATCATGTCGGCGATGTCGGCGGGCAGGTCCAGGCGCAGGGTCTCGACGGCGGCCTCGGTGATGCGGCGGAAGCGGGCCGCCTCGCGGTCGCAGAAGATGCCGCCCCAGGTGAAGCGCTCGGGGGCCTCGCGCACGGCGATCGTCTCGGGGAAGAGCACGGCGGAGTTGGTGTCGTAGCCGGCCGTGAAGTCCTCGAAGGTGATCCCGAGGAAGAGGGGGTTGTCGTAGCGGGTGCGCTCCAGCTCGGCGAGCCACTCCGGCCACACCACGCGCAGCACGACGGCCTCGAGGTTGCGGTCGGGGTTGCCGTTCTGGGTGTACATCGGGAAGACGACCAGGTGCTGCAGGCCGTCGGCGCGCTGGGCGGCGGGCTGGAAGGCCAGCAGGGAGTCGAGGAAGTCCGGCACGCCGAAGCCCGTGTCGGCCCAGCGGCGCAGGTCGGCCACGAGCGCGGAGTGGTAGGCGGCGTCGTGCGGCAGGAGCGGCGAGAGCTGCTCGATCGCGGCTATGACGGTGTCGAACTCGGCGCGCACGGCCTGGCCCGGGGGTGCGCCCTCCGCGGCGAGGTCGATGGAGCCGTCGGCGGACTGCCAGGGCCGGATCGTCTCCACCGCGGCCTTGAGCGTGCCCCAGGCCGGGTGCTCCACTACGCGATCCACAGACAAAATGTCGGATTTTGCTGCGGTCGACGCAATAATTTCCGTCACGACTAACCCTCCTCGGGAGAACCTGGCGTTAAGACACCGTATCTGTGTCAGCTTCTCCGGCTCAAGGGGTTGAGCGATAAATTATCCTGCGGACCCCCGGGTCGCACCGCTGTTTTTCCTGCGGGCTTCCCCCGTCCGAGGGAGCGAAAGCGGCTTTCCGTCGCTCCTGACACTCCCGTCACGGACGGCGTCCTAGTCGGATTCCGGCCATGACCGGCGGCCCCGGGCGGAGCCGCGAGGCGGCCGCCGCGAGCACCTTCCCGGCCCGGCCGCAATTCACGAAGCCGCAACAACCTTCCGCCATTCGGACGATCCCCGGTCCTGACCTGGACAGATCATCGAGGGCGCTGCCAGTCTCGCGCCATGCCCGCCGCCACCCACGCCGGACGCCTGGCCGCCGCACTCGCCGTGCTGCTCGCCGCGGCCGCCGGCTGCGCCCCGCAGGACGACACCGACGCCGCGAAGTCCACCGACCGCCCCGCCCCCGGTGCGCACGCCTGCGCCAAGGGGCGGCTCGACACCCGCGCCCCCGGAAAGCTGACCGTGGGCACCGACAAGCCCGCCTACGCGCCCTGGTTCCAGGACGACGACCCGGCCGGCGGCAAGGGCTTCGAGTCGGCCGTGGCCTACGCCGTCGCCGACCGGCTCGGCTACGACCGGTCGGACGTGGTCTGGCAGACCGTGCCGTTCAACAGCGCCGTCGCCCCCGGGGCGAAGAAGTTCGACTTCGACATCAACCAGGTCTCCATCAGCGACGAGCGCCGCCGCGCGGTGGACTTCTCCTCCGGCTACTACGACGTGCGCCAGGCCGTCGTCGCCCTCAAGGACTCCCCGGCCGCCGGGGCGAAGGACGTGGCGGGCCTCAAGCACGCCCGCCTCGGCGCCCAGGTGGGCACCACCAGCCTCGACGTCGTCAACGACGTCATCAGGCCCGACCGCGCGCCCGCCGTGTTCCAGAAGAACGACTTCGCCAAGACGGCGCTCAAGAACGGCCAGGTCGACGCGATCGTCGTCGACCTCCCCACCGCCTTCTACATCACCTCGGCGGAGGTACCGGAAGCGAAGATCGTCGGGCAGTTCGAGGCCAAGGGCGCCGCGGCCGAACGCTTCGGGCTGGTCCTCGACAAGGGCAGCGGCATCACCGGCTGCGTGAGCGACGCCGTCGACTCCCTGCGCCGGGACGGCACCCTCGCCCGGCTGGAGAAGAAGTGGCTGTCCGAAGCCGCCGACGCACCGGTGCTGAAGTGACGCCCGAGGACACCGTGCCGGCGGCACGGACCCCCCACGACCCGCCCGCAAAGCCGCACGACGCGTACGTGCCGTCCGCGCGCCGCCTCGAACGCGAACGGTTCAAGCGGGCCCGGGCCCGCCGGGCGGCGGCCGTCGCGGCCGTCAGCACGCTCGCCACCGTCGTCGTGCTCTTCCTCGTCGTCGTCAACTCCCCCGGCTGGCCGCGCACCCGCGAGACCTTCTTCAACGCCCACTACGCCCGCGAGGCCCTCCCGCACGTCCTCGAGGGCCTCTGGCTCAACGTCCGGCTGCTCCTCGTCTGCGGCGCCGCCGTACTCGCCCTCGGCATGCTGCTCGCCGTCGCCCGCACCCTGCGCGGCCCGGTGTTCTTCCCGCTGCGGGCCCTGGCCACCGCCTACACCGACTTCTTCCGCGGCCTGCCGCTGATCATCTGCCTGCTGATGGTCGTCTTCGGCGTCCCGGCGCTGCGCCTCCAAGGCGTGACGACCGACCCGGTGCTGCTGGGCGGGACGGCCCTGGTCCTGACGTACTCCGCCTACGTCGGCGAGGTCTTCCGGGCCGGCATCGAGTCGGTCCACCCCAGCCAGCGCGCCGCAGCCCGCTCGCTGGGGCTCAGCGGCGGCCAGACGCTGCGCCACGTCGTCCTCCCGCAGGCCGTGCGGCGCGTGGTGCCCCCGCTCCTGAACGACCTGGTCTCCCTGCAGAAGGACACCGGGCTGGTCTCCGTCGCGGGCGCGGTCGACGCCGTCTACGCGGCGCAGATCAGCGCGAGCAAGAGCTTCAACTACACCCCGTACGTGGTCGCCGGGCTGATCTTCGTGGCCCTCACCATCCCGATGACCCGGTTCACCGACGCGGTGACCGCCCGGATGGACCGCCGCCGGGCCCAGGGAGGGATCGTATGAGCGAGCGGCCCGCACCGCTGGACGGGCAGCCGGTGCTGCGCCTGGAAGCGGTGCGCAAGACCTTCGGGAGCACGGTCGTCCTGCGCGACGTCGACCTCGACGTCGCCCCGCACACCGTCACCGCGCTGATCGGCGCCTCGGGTTCGGGCAAGTCGACGCTGCTGCGGTGCGCGAACCTGCTCGAGGAGATCGACGACGGCGCGATCCTCCTCGACGGCGAGGACATCACCGACCCGCGCGTGAACCCCGACACCGTGCGCCGCCGCATCGGCGTGGTCTTCCAGGCGTACAACCTCTTCCCGCACATGACGGTGCTGGAGAACATCACCCTCGCCCCGCGCCGCGTCCACGGCGTGCCGCGTGCTCAGGCCGAGGAGCGGGCCCGCGAGCTGCTGGAGCGGCTGGGCCTGGGGGGCAGGGCCGGCGAGTACCCGGACCGGCTCAGCGGCGGCCAGCAGCAACGCGTCGCGATCGCCCGGGCGTTGGCGGTCCGCCCCCGGCTGCTGCTGCTCGACGAGATCACGGCGGCGCTCGACCCCGAGCTGGTCGGCGAGGTGCTGGGCGTGGTGCGCGACCTCAAGGACGAGGGGATGACCATGGTCCTGGCCACGCACGAGATGGGCTTCGCCCGGGACGTGGCCGACCAGGTGTGCTTCCTCGACGGCGGGGTGGTGCTCGAGCGCGGCACGCCGGACGAGGTGTTCGGCGCGCCGCGCGAGGAGCGCACCAGGCGCTTCCTGCGGCGCCTGACGGAGGCGGGGCGGCTCTAGGCGGGGCCTGGCCCTACGCGGCCAGGTCCTTGACCAGCAGCTCGAACTCCAGGTCGTCGCGCTGCGGGATGCCGAACCGCTCGTCGCCGTACGGGAAGGGGCTCATCCGCCCCGTGCGCCGGTAGCCGCGGCGCTCGTACCAGGCGATCAGCTCGTCGCGCTGCCTGATGACGGTCATGTGCATCTCGGCGGCGCCCCACTCGGCGCGCGCGAGCCGCTCGGCCTCCGCCATGACGAGCTTGCCGAGGCCGCCGCCCTGGGCGGTCGGGCGGACGGCGAACATGCCGAAGTACGCGTGGG
This sequence comes from Streptomyces griseocarneus, assembly GCF_014655595.1. Taxonomy (GTDB): domain Bacteria; phylum Actinomycetota; class Actinomycetes; order Streptomycetales; family Streptomycetaceae; genus Streptomyces; species Streptomyces griseocarneus. Next base: position 107,606 of record NZ_BNBL01000014.1, read on the forward strand.
TGCCGCGGTGTTCGACGTGGCAGCAGGCGACGGTCTCGCCGTCGACGTCCGCGACCAGCAGCCGGCTGTTCTCGTCGGTGACCACGGCCATGACGCCCTCGGGGTCGGTGCGCTGGCCCTCGAGCAGGTCGGCCTCGGTGGTCCAGCCGGCGCGGCTCGCGTCCCCGCGGTAGGCCGACTCGACGAGCTCGACGAGTGCGGGCACGTCGACGGCGGTCGCGGCCCGGAAGGTCGGCTCTGCGGTACGGCTCCTGGCGGTCTCCATGGTGTCCCGTGGTCCTCTCCGTGCGGTTTCGGGCGCATGTACGACCCTAACGGAGGAGGCGTGCGTACAGTCGCGGGCATGGTGCACGTACTGAGCAGCAGGGTATTGCTGAGGCCGACCGATCCCGAGCGGTCGCGGGAGTTCTACGGCGGGGCCCTGGGCCTCGCGGTCTACCGCGAGTTCGGCACGGGCCCCGAACGCGGGGTCGTCTACTTCCTGGGCGGCGGCTTCCTGGAGGTCTCGGGGCGGTCGGACACGCCGCCCGGGCCGGGGCTGGAGCTGTGGATGCAGGTCGCGGACGCGGCGGCGGCGCACAAGGAGTTCCTGCTGCGCGGGGTGGAGGTGATCGAGCCCCCCGAGCGCAAGCCGTGGGGGCTGATCGAGATGTGGATCGCGGACCCCGACGGCGTGCGCATCGCGGTGGTGGAGGTGCCGGAGGGCCATCCGATGCGCTACCGCCCGGGCATCTGACGGGCCCCGGAGCAGCGCGGGCGCGCGGCGGGAGGGCGTTGCGCGCCCCCTGTGCGCCCGTGCGCTCCCGTGCGCGGCGGTCGCCGTGGGCATTCTCCGGGGGTGGGTCGCGTCCGGGGGAGCCGGGGAGGTGTGCCGTGCACGGACCGCCGCTGGTGGGGTGGTTGCTGGTCGCACTGTGCGCCGCCACCGGCGCGTACTGCCTCTTCAGGATGCGGGCCGGCGCGGCGGGGGAGCGCCGGGCCGCCGGGGGCGACGCGCTGATGGGACTGGGCATGGCCGTCATGGCGGTCCCGGCCGCGGCCCTGGACACCCGGCCGTGGGGGCACGTGGCGTTCGCCCTGGTCTTCGGGGCGGTGGGGCTGCGGGCCCTGGCGCTGGCCCGCGGCGGCCGCGCCGGCATGCACCATCTGCACCACGCGGTGGGCGCCTTCGCCATGGTCTACATGGCGCTCGCGATGGCGGGATCCCCGGGCGCCGCCCACGCCGGGCACACCGCGGGCGCCGCGGGCGCGGGCCTCCGGGAACCCGCCGGGAACCCCCTGGTCACCGGGCTGCTGCTGGTCTACTTCGCGGTCTACGTCGTGCGCACCGCGGCGGGAATGGTGCCGGTGACGGCCATCGCCTCGCAGGACGCCCCCTGGCCCGGCCCGCCGCGCGAGCGGCCCTGCGGCCGCGAGCTGACCGACGCCTGCCGGCTGTCCATGGGCATCGGCATGCTGGCGATGCTGCTGACCATGTGAGCGCCTCACGGCTCGCGTGGTGTACGTCACTTAACGTGCCGACGCGTATCCGGGCCCCGCCGCCTCCTCATAGGGTGAACGCATGATGGTCCCGCTCGCGCTGCTGGTCCTCGGCGGCCTGGCCGCGGCGATGGCACCGCGCGTGCTGACCCGCGCCGACTGGCCCGACCGCGAACCCGTCCTGGCCCTGTGGGTCTGGCAATGCGTGGTGGCCGGCGTGCTGCTGTGCTGTGCGCTCGCCATGGCGCTGAGCGCCGCCGCGGCCTGGGAGGCCGTACGCGGCAACGTCTTCGCGCCCGCCCCGCACGGCGTGATGGAGGCCTACGCCCTCACCGCCTACGGGCCCTGGGCCGCCCCGCTGGCTGTCGCCCTCGCCTCCGGCGCCGTGTGGACGGCCGCCATGCTGACCCGCGAGATCCGCGACGCCCGCGCCCGCCGGCGCCGCCGCCGCGCCGAGCTGCTCGTACGGTCCCCCCGGCTGCCCGGCGAGGACCGCGGCGCCGAGCCGCTCGTGGTCCTCGAGGGCGACCACCCCGAGGCCTGGCTGCTGCGGGCCGGCACCGCGCCCCAGCTCGTGATCACCACGGCCGCGCTGCGCCGCCTGAACGACTCCCAGCTGGACGCGGTCCTCGCCCACGAGCAGGGCCACGCCCGCGCCCGCCACGACTGGCTCCTGCACTGCTCGGCGGCCCTGGCCAACGGCTTCCCGCAGGTCCCGGTGTTCGCCGCGTTCCGCGACCAGGTCCACCACCTCGTCGAGCTGGCCGCCGACGACAGCGCCTCCCGCCGCTCCGGCCGCCTCGCCACGGCCCTGGCCCTGGTCGAACTCAACGAGGACCGGGGGGTGTTCGGCCCCTGTCCCACCCCCCTCTCCCACGTCCCCGACCGCGTCCACCGCCTCCTGTCCCCGGCTCCCCGCCTGACGGCCGCCCGTCGCCTGCGGCTGACGGCGGTCGCGGCCCTGGTCCCGTTCGTACCGGTGCTGGTGACCTTCGTGCCGGGCCTGAGCGTGCTGGGAGCGCGCTGAGCCCGGCGCTCGGCCCCGGTGGGCCCGAGCCTCGCGGGCCCCGCCGCGCGGACGGCGGACGCCCGGCTCAGTAGCCGACGGTGAAACGGCGTTGGACGTGGCGGGGCGTCTCGATCTCGTCGAGCACGGCCACGGCCAGGTCCTGGGTGGAGATGTCGCCCGCGCCCTCCAGGGGTGGGAGCGCCTGGTCGCCGCCCACCCGGTAGCGGCCCGTGCGCTCGCCGGGCTCGATGCGGCCGGCCGACGGGCTCAGATACGTCCAGTTCCGGTCCGACAACCGGCACAGGTCCAGCACCTCGGCGTGGGCGAGCACGACCGCGCGGTATGCGGCGGGCACGTGCAGAACATCCGTCAGGACGCGGGCGAAGCCCTCCTCGTCGTCCAGGAGCCGTACGCCCGGCGCCGACTCCAGGCTGCCACCGCCGCCGATGACGACGAGCCGGGTGGCAGGGTGGCGCTCCAGCGCCTTCAGCAACGCCCGGGCGGTGTCCGGCAGTACGTGGGCGTGCGCGATCTGGTCGGGGATGTCGCCCCCCGGGGCGATGGCGTTCACCACGACGTCCAGCCCGGCGACGGCCCGCGCCGCCCCCTCCGCGTCGCCGGCGTCCGCGACCCGCCACGTCGCGCCGCCGCGGTCCGCCGGAACGCGCGCCGCATCCCGCGTGACGGCGGTGACCCGGTGGCCGCGGCGCAGCCCCTCCGCCACGACCGCCCGGCCGATGAGACCGGTGGCGCCGAGAACCCCGATGTCCATGGAAATCCCCTCCCCAGTGCACGGTGTGCATTCACTACACGCCGTTCAGTTTGTGTACGGCTGATAGTAACTCCGTGCCGTAAAGTGTCAACGGTGGGGAACGAGACGCTGAATCGCCGCGAGCGACTGCGGGCCGAGACGGCCCGGGAGATCAGGACGATCGCGCTGAAGCTCATGGGCGAGGGCGGCCCGGACGCCATCTCCCTGCGGGCGATCGCGCGAGAGATGGGCATGACCGCGGGGGCCATCTACGGCTACTACGCCACCCGCGACGACCTCGTCACCACGCTCATCGGCGAGGTCTACACCGACCTCGTCGACACGGTGGAGGCGGCCCGCGACGCCCGGCCGGCCGACGACGCGGCCGGCCGCCTGCTGGCCTGGGCCGAGGCGCTGCGCACCTGGGCGCTCGCCAACCCCCAGGGTTTCCGCCTCATTTACGGCGATGCGGTCCCCGGCTACCGGCCGCCGGAAGGCGGTCCCGGCGCCCTGGCGCGCGGCCGCGCCTGCGACGGGCTGGTCGGACTGATCGCGGACGCGTGGCCGCACGCCCGGGCCGCCCACCGCCACGACCGTCACCAGTGGTCCGACTTCGGCGAGGAACTGGGCGCCCGCGTCCGGGCCGAGCACCCCGGGCTGCCGCCCGCGGCCATCGCGCTGGCGCTGCGCGCATGGGGGCGCATGCACGGGCTGCTGGCGCTCGAGCTCTACGGCCATCTGTCGCCCGTCGCCGCCGACCCCGGGGCGCTCTACCGCGACGAGATGCTGGACCTGGCCGGCTCCCTGGGGCTCGAGCCGCCCGCCGCCTGACGCCGGCCGGACGTGACGGCACCGTTGACCGTCCGCGCGGGCCCGGATAGCTTCGCCCGACGGACAGTTGATTCCGTGCAGCGGAAGTGCGAAGGGGTGTCGCATGGGGCAGCAGCAGGGCGTCGCCACGACGTTCACCAGCGCGGCCGGCGAGCGCGTCGCGGCGCTGCTGGCCCCCGTGGACGCCGAGCTCGCGCGCCGGTACCCGGGCGACCCCGGCAGCCGCCAGCCCGTGCACACGGTCTACGTCCCGGCCGACGCCTTCGACGCCGCGACCGTCCGGTCCTGGGGCGACCGGGCGCTCGCCGCGCTCGACGAACACGCCCCCGACGCCGGGGCGTTCGCCCGCGCCCTCGGACTGCCCACCGAGCAGGCGGAGCCGGTCCACGAGCGCGTACGGGCCAAGCTCGCGCGCGAGCCCGTCGAGGACCTGCGGATCGACTTCGAGGACGGGTACGGGCCGCGCCCCCACGCCGAGGAGGACGCGGCGGCGGCACGGGCGGCGAGGCTCGTCGCGGCGGCCTTCGAGGACGGCACGGCCCCGCCGTACATGGGCATTCGCATGAAGTGCATGGAAGCGGCCGTGCGCGAGCGGGGGATACGGACCCTCGACGTCTTCCTCACCGGGCTGATGGCCGCGGGCGGGCTCCCGGAGGGGCTCGTTCTCACGCTGCCCAAGGTGACCTATCCCGAGCAGGTCGCCGCGATGGCCCAGCTGGCGGGGGAGTTCGAGAAGGCCCGCGGGCTGGCGCCCGGGCGGATCGGCTTCGAGATCCAGATCGAGACCACCCAGGCCATCCTCGGGGCCGACGGGCGGGCGACCGTCGCCCGGCTGATCGACGCCGCCGACGGCAGGGCCACCGCCCTGCACTACGGCACCTTCGACTACAGCGCCTCCTGCGGCATCGACGCCGCGCACCAGTCGCCCGACCACCCGGTGGCCGACCACGCCAAGGCCGTCATGCAGGTCGCCGCCGCCGGCACCGGCGTCCGCCTCTCCGACGGCTCGACCAACGTGCTGCCCGTCGGGGACACCGCACAGGTCCACGCGGCGTGGCGGCTGCACCACCGGCTCGTACGGCGGTCGCTGACGCGGGGTTACCACCAGGGCTGGGACATGCATCCCGGCCATCTGCCGACCCGCTACGCCGCCGTCTACGCCTTCCACCGCGAGGGTCTCGAGCGGGACGCGGCCCGCCTCGCCGCGTATGTCGCGCGCACCGGGGGCGGCGCCGTGCTGGACGAGCCCGCCACCGCGCGGGCGCTGAGCGGCCACCTGCTGCGCGGGCTGGACTGCGGCGCGGTGGACGCGGACGAGGTCGCCGCGCTGACGGGGCTGGGCCGCGAGGAGCTCCACGCGCTGGCGGGGCGTGCGGCGCCCGGGTCAGTCGCCGGCGGGCGGTAGTTCGCCGGAGCCGCGCACGATGAGGCGGGTCGGCAGCTCCACCCGGCGCGGCGCCTCGCCGGCGCCCTCGAGCCGGCGGAACAGCAGCTCGGCGGCCGTACGGCCCAGCCGGGCCGCGTCCTGGGCGACCACGGTGACCCCGGGCGAGAGCAGGTCGGCCAGCTCCAGGTCGTCGAAGCCGACCAGGGCGACGGGGCGGGGCAGGCGGGCCGTGACGCGCAGGGCGGTGACGGTCACCCGGTTGTTGCCCGTGAACAGCGCGGTGACCGGGCGCGGGCCGGCGAGCATGCGCTCCGCCTCCGCCCGTACGCGCTCGGGGGCGGTGGAGCCCAGCGAGACCCAGCTCTCGTCCACGGGCAGAGAGGCGTCCGCCATCGCGGCGCGGTAGCCGCGCAGTCGCTCGGCGGCGGTGTGGATGCGCGGCTGGTCGCCGATGAAGCCGATGCGGCGGTGGCCGTGCGCGATGAGGTGGGCGACGCCCTCGCGGGCGCCGCCGAAGCTGTCCGAGAGCACCGCGTCGGCGTCTATGAGCCCGGCGGGGCGGTCGACGAAGACGGTGGCGACGCCCGCCGCGATCTCGGGTTCCAGATAGCGGTGGTCGCCGCCCGCCGGGATGACGATCAGGCCGTCGACGCGGCGGGCGCAGAAGGCGAGCGCCAGCTCCCGCTCCCGTTCGGCGTCCTCGGCGCTGGAGCCGTTGATGAGCAGGGCGCCATGACGACGCGCCACCTCCTCGACGGCGCGGTTGAGCGGGGCGTAGAAGGGGTCGGCGAGGTCCTCGAGGACGAGGCCGACGGAGGCGGTGCGGCCCTTGCGCAGGATGCGGGCGCTGTCGTTGCGGCGGAAGCCGAGGGCGGTGATGGCCTCCTGAACGCGCCGCTCGGTGTCGGGGGTGACGCCCGGTTCGCCGTTCACCACCCGGGAGACGGTCTTGAGGCCCACGCCCGCGCGGGCGGCGACGTCCTTCATCGTCGGACGGGTGCCGTAGCGCGGCGGCGGGCCGCCGGGGGCGGCCGGCGCGGGGGAGCCGGCGGCACGGGGGGTATCGGCGGAGTCGGCCATGGACGCCCGTCCTTTGCGCTGAGAGCCGTCTGATGCCCGCGGGTGACGTCGAGTTCCCTGAGGCGACGTCGGGCATCTCGGAGGTGACGTCGAGCATAGAGCCTGGACAACGTTGTCAAGCACGGCCAGACTGACCTCCCTGAACAGCCCCCCACCGCCCGTCGACCAGGAGACGATCGCACCGTGCGCAACGACCAGGGCGACCTCGTCGCCGCTCTCGACTTCGGCGGCACCAAGATCGCCGGGGCGCTCGTGGACGCCGGCGGGAACCTGCTCGCGCGCGCCCGGCGGCCGACCCCGGCGACGGAGGACGCGGCGACGGTCATGGGCGCGGTGGCCGGGGTGCTCGCCGAGCTGGGCCGGTGCGGGGACTGGTCGCGGGTACGGGCCGTGGGCATCGGCAGCGCGGGCCCCGTCGACGCCTCGCGCGGCACCGTCAGCCCCGTCAACGTGCCCTGCTGGCGGGACTTTCCGCTGGTCGCCGAGGTGGCCCGGGCGGTGGGCGGGCTGCCGGTGACGCTGGTCGGCGACGGAGTGGCGATGACCGCCGCCGAGCACTGGCGGGGTGCGGCCCGCGGGCGGGCCAACGCCCTGTGCATGGTGGTCTCCACCGGAGTCGGCGGAGGGCTGGTCCTCGGCGGACGGCTGCACCCAGGACCCACGGGCAATGCCGGCCACATCGGTCACATCAGCGTCGACCTGGACGGCGACCCCTGCCCCTGCGGCGGCCGGGGCTGCGTGGAACGCATCGCCAGCGGGCCGAACATCACGCGCCGCGCGCTCGCCGGGGGCTGGCGGCCGGGCGCCGGCGAAGAGGCGGGCGCCGCGGCCGTGGCCGCCGCCGCCCGGGCGGGCGACGCCGTCGCGCTCGCCTCCTTCGCGCGCGCCGCGCAGGCGCTGGCCGCGGGCATCGCCGCGACGGCCGCCCTCGTGGAGATCGAGGTGGCGGTGATAGGCGGCGGCGTCGCGGGGGCCGGGGACGTGCTCTTCGCTCCCCTGCGGGAACGCCTGCGCGACTACGCGGCGTTGTCGTTCACCTCGGCCGTCGAGGTGCTGCCCGCGCGTCTGGGCCCCGACGCGGGGCTGGTGGGGGCGGCGGCCGCGGCGGCGGAGCGGCTGGGACTGTGGGGGCCGGGCGCGGGTAGGTGACGGGCAGGTGACAGGGCGCTGTGGCCTCCGTCACCTGCCGCGTGGCCAGTCCGCGCCCCATGCCGCTCGTACACGTTTCCGTGGCAAGGTGTTGCGGGCACGTGTTCCGGCACGTATCCCCCGCCGCGCGCGCCGCGTTGCGGGGGCTGTGTTCCGCGCCAGGTGTTCCGCATGCCACAGGGGGCTACGGAGAAGGGGGAACCGTGATCGTCTGGCTGAACGGTGCGTTCAGTGGGGGCAAGACCAGCACGGCGAAGCTGCTGACCGAACTCGTCCCGGGCAGCACCCTCTACGACCCCGAGGTGACGGGCGGGGCGCTGCGGCATCTGCTGCCGCCCAAGAGACTCGGCGAGGTCACGGACTACCAGGACCTGCCCATCTGGCGCCGGATGGTCGTGGACACCGCGGCGGCGCTGCTGGCGGAGCTGGGCGGGGTGCTCGTCGTGCCGATGACGCTGCTGCGCCAGGAGTACCGGGACGAGATCTTCGGGGCGCTGGCGTCGCGTCGGATACCGGTGCGGCATGTGGTGCTCACCGTCGATGAAACGATCCTGCGGGAGCGTATCGAGAACCGTGTGGAGTTCCCCGGCGACGAGGAGCGGAGCGAGTCCGTCCGACAGTGGGCGCGGGACCACGTCGCGCCCTACCGGGAGGCGCTGGCGTCCTGGCTCGGGGACGACGCCCTCGCCGTCGACACCGCCGGCCTGACCCCGCGCCAGGTGGCCGGGCGCGTCGCCGAGGCCGTACGCGACGGCAGCGCCGCGTTCTGCCCGATCGTCCAGACCCCCGAACCGCGGGCCGAGACGCTCGCCGCCGGGGTGCTGCTCTTCGACGAGCACGACCGCGTGCTGCTCGTGGACCCCACGTACAAGGCCGGCTGGGAGTTCCCGGGCGGAGTGGTGGAGCCCGGCGAGGCGCCCGCCCGGGCGGGCATGCGCGAGGTCGCCGAGGAGATCGGCATCGAGCTCACGTCCGTCCCGCGGCTGCTGGTCGTCGACTGGGAGCCGCCGAAGCCGCCCGGATACGGCGGATTGCGCCTGCTCTTCGACGGGGGGCGGCTGACCGGGGCCGACGCGCGGCGGCTGCTGCTGCCCGGGGCGGAGCTGCGGGGGTGGCGGTTCGTCACCGAGGAGGAGGCGGCGGGGATGTTGCCGCCGGTACGGCTCAGTCGGCTGCGGTGGGCTCTGCGGGCGCGGGAGCGGGGGCGGGCGTTGAACCTTGAGGCGGGTGAGCCGGTGGGGTGACGGGGGGTGGGTGGGCGCGCCCGTCTGTGGTGCGGGGGTCAGGGGCCGGTGCGCCCGTCTGTGGGGCGGTGTCGGGGGCGGGTGCGGGCCGGGAAGGGACCTTCTGGGGCTGCGATTTCGCGGGCCCTGCCGACGCTCCTGTGAGCGCCCCGCACGTGCCCGCGAAACCGCTTTACGCCCCTGCCAGGCTCCCTTCCCGGCCCGCACCCGCCCCCTTCCGCCGGTGGGCGCGTGCGGGTTCGTTCCCCGGCTCTAGCGCTTGCTCTCCGCGTAGTTGGTCAGGAACAGGGCCTCGGTCAGGGTGAGGCGTTCCAGTTCCTGGGGACTCACGCTCTCGTTGACCGCGTGGATCTTCGCCTCGGGCTCGCTCAGGCCGATGAGGAGGATCTCCGTGTCGGGGTAGAGCGCGGAGAGGGTGTTGCACAGCGGGATCGAGCCGCCCATGCCCGCGGCCTGCATCTCCTCGCCCGGGTACGCGACGCGCATGGCCTGTGCCATCGACGTGTACGCGGGGCTGGTGGTGTCCGCCTGGAAGGCCTGGCCCTGGCCCACCTGCTCCAGGGCGGTCCTCGCGCCCCACGGCACGTGCTTCTCCAGGTGCGCCATGAGCAGCTTCGTGGCCTGCGCCGCGTCCTGGCCCGGCGGTACGCGCAGGCTGATCAGGGCCCGCGCGCTCGCCTGGACGGACGGGGTGGCGCCGATCACCGGCGGGCAGTCGATGCCCAGGACGGTGACCGCCGGGCGCGCCCAGAGGCGGTCGGCCACGGTGCCGGAGCCGGTCAGCTCCACGCCGTCCAGGACCTTGGCGTCCTTGCGGAAGTCCTCCTCGGGGTACTGCAGCCCGGCCCAGCTCTCGTCCGCCGGCAGTCCGTCCACCGTCGTCGAGCCGTCCTCGGCGCGCAGCGAGTCCAGGGCGCGGATCAGGGCCGCGAGGGCGTCGGGGGCCGCGCCGCCGAACTGGCCCGAGTGCAGGTTGCCCTCGAGCGTGTCCACCTGGACGCGGATCAGCGTCATGCCGCGCAGCGTCGCGGTGACCGTGGGCAGGCCGACGCGGAAGTTGCCCGCGTCGCCGATGACGATGGCGTCGGCGGCCAGCAGCCCGGGGTGCGCCTCGGCGTACCGCTCGAGGCCGCCGGTGCCCTGCTCCTCGGAGCCCTCGACGATGACCTTGACGTTGACCGGGACGCCGCCGTGCGCCTTGAGCGCGCGCAGCGCGTTCAGGTGCATGATCACGCCGCCCTTGCAGTCGGCGGCGCCGCGGCCGTACCAGCGCCCGTCGCGCTCGGTCAGCTCGAAGGGCGGGGAGATCCACGCGGCCTCGTCGAGGGTGGGCTGCACGTCGTAGTGGGCGTACAGCAGCACGGTCGGGGCGTCCGCCGGACCGGGCAGGAAGCCGTAGACGGACTGCGTGCCGTCCGGCGTGTCGAGCAGGGCCACGTCCTCGAAGCCCTCGGCGCGGAGCGCGTCGGCCACCCAGTTCGCGGCCCCCTCGCACTCGCTCTTGGGGAACTGCGCCTCGTCGGCGACGGACTTGAAGGCGACCAGTTCGGCCAGCTCGGTCCGGGCACGGGACTGCAGGGAGGCGACGGTCGTCGCGAGCGCGGCCGGGTCGGGCTGGCGGCTCGAGGACGTGTCCATGGAACGCTCCTTGGGGGCGCGACGTTGTGTCCGTACATACGGGCGATTGCGCACTGATCCTCCCATGGCCGGTGCGCGCGCCTCGGGGGACCTTCCCCCGAACGGGCCGCCGGACGGTGGGCCGTAGGATGCGCACGGTAGTCGTAGCCGGTGAGCGAGCGGGAGTAGAAGCACAGGTGAGCAGCGACAACGCAGCCCGGGAAGCGGACCGGGACGGACCGGCGGCGAACGAGCCGGTGTGGGACGTCGTGGTGGTGGGCGCGGGGCCCGCGGGGGCGTCGGCCGCCCGTGCGGCGGCGGCCGCGGGCCGCAGGGTGCTGCTCCTGGAGAAGGCCGAGCTCCCGCGCTACAAGACCTGCGGCGGCGGCATCATCGGCCCCTCGCGGGACGCCCTGCCGCCCGGGTTCCAACTGCCCCTGCGGGACCGCGTGCACGCCGTCACGTTCTCGCTCAACGGGAAGATGACGCGCACCCGCCGCTCCAAGCGGATGCTCTTCGGGCTCATCAACCGGCCGGAGTTCGACGCCGCCCTGGTCGAGTCCGCCAAGGAGGCGGGCGCCGAGGTGCGCACGGGCGTGGCCGTCTCCAAGGTCGAGCAGCACGGCCCGGCCGTGCCCGACCGGCGCACCGTGGCCGTCGTGCTCTCCGACGGCGAGACCCTCCACGCCCGTGCGGTCGTGGGTGCGGACGGCAGCGCGGGGCGCATAGGTGCACACGTCGGGGTGAAGCTCGAGCAGGTGGACCTCGGCCTGGAGGCTGAGATTCCGGTGCCGGCGACGGTCGCGGAGGACTGGGCCGGCCGGGTGCACATCGACTGGGGTCCGATTCCGGGCAGTTACGGATGGGTCTTCCCCAAGGGCGACACCCTGACCGTCGGCGTGATCTCGGCGCGCGGCGAGGGCGCGGGCACCAAGCGCTATCTGGAGGACTTCATCGCCCGGCTGGGGCTGGCGGGCTTCGAGCCCAGCATCTCCTCGGGCCACCTGACCCGCTGCCGGGCCGACGACTCGCCGCTCTCGCGCGGCCGGGTCATCGTCTGCGGCGACGCGGCCGGGCTGCTGGAGCCGTGGACCCGCGAGGGCATCTCCTTCGCCCTGCGCTCGGGCCGGCTCGCGGGGGAGTGGGCGGTGCGCATCGCCGAGGCGCAGGACGCGGTCGACGCCCGCCGCCAGGCCCTGAACTACGCCTTCGCCATCAAGGCCGGCCTCGGCGTGGAGATGGGCGTCGGACGCCGCATGCTCACCCTCTTCGAGCGCCGCCCGGGCCTCATCCACGCCGCCATCACGGGCTTCCGCCCGGCGTGGAACGCCTTCGCGCGCATCGTGCGCGGCACGACCACCCTGGCCGAGATCGTCCGGACCCACCCCCTGGCCCGCCGAACCCTGTCGGCGATGGACAAGGGCTGAGTCACACCCATCCGTCATCCGGACGGGCCGGGCAGCCGCCGGCCGAACGGAAGGGGGCGGGGAGGGAAGGGCCCTGGCAGGGGCGTAAGGGTTATTTGCGGCGAATTTCCGCTCAGCCTCACGGTTGACGGGGGCCGTAAATAATCCAGCCCCAGAAGGGCCCTTCCCTCCCCGCCCCCGCCCCACGACGTCAGAACAGCGCATCCGGCTCGGCCGGCCGCACGGCCACCGGCACCGTAGTCGTCGCGTCCGGCGCCGCCGCCGTGAGCGCCCACCCGGCCAGGTGTCGGGCGTCCAGCAGCAGCTGACCGTCCGGCGTGTCCACGTACACGTCCGGCCCCGCCACCGCCGCCACCCGGCCCGCCAGCGTGCAGCCGGGGGCGAGAGCGACGGTGCCGGGGGACGGGCGGACGCGGTCGAGGTGGAAGGCCGCGTCGTGGTGGACGGGCGCGAAGGCCCGTACGGCCAGGGACTCGGGGAGGCCCGGCAGTCCCAGCGCCCGCTCGTGCAGCTCCGCCAGCTCCGCCGCGCGGCGCTCCGGCGGGGGCAGCGGGTGCCGGGCGGCGCGCTTGGCCGCGTACGGGAAGCGGTCCGGCACCGCGAGGGCGGCGCCCAGCACCGCCTCGGCCCGGCGGGCCGCCATCAGCGGGCCGCGGCCGAGCAGGGCGTAGGACAGCGCGGCCTGCTCCAGCAGGCGCGCGCCGTTCCGCTCGGCGGCCGTGATGCCGACCTTGATCAGGCCGGCCGCGAACCAGGCGAGGTAGACGTCGTACGGGCGGGGGTCGTCGGCGATGGTGTCCGCCGCCACCGAATGGGACCGGTCGAGCCGCGCGCACTGCGGGCACTGGGCCGAGACCGCGGGCTCCGGCACCGCGGCCGCGTCCGGGCACGGCGTGTGCCGCCCGCCCCTGCGCACCCCGACGCAAGCCCGCCCCTCGCCCGTGGTGAACGCCAGCTGCCGCCCGGCCGGCAGCGGGGACAGGCGCTCCCCGTGCACGGGATGCCGCCACACCAGCGCCGGCTCCGGGGCGGCACCGGCGGCACCGGCCGCACCGGCGCCGCCGGCCGTGCTCCAGCGCAGCCCGGCGCAGCGCCATCCGGCGCGGCTTCCGCATTCGGTGTCCGCCATGTCCCCCATGGTGTCAGCGGCCACTGACAACGGGCTCGCGCGCCGTCTCCCGCGTCGTACGGGCGATCAGCGCCGCCACCGCCGCGAGCGCGGCGACCGTGGTCAGCGCCACGGGCAGGGAGAACCAGTCCGCGAGGAAGCCGATGGCCGGCGGCCCCAGCAGCATGCCGCCGTAGCCGAACGTGGAGGCGGCGGCGACGCCGCCCGGGCCGGCGAGCTCGCCGGCGCGGCCGATCGCGACGGGGAAGATGTTGGCCAGGCCCAGGCCCGTGACGGCGAAGCCGGCGAGGGCCGCCCAGAGGGTGGGGGCCAGGGCGCCGAGCAGCATGCCCGCCGCGGCCGTCGCTCCGCCGGCGACCAGCAGCCGGGTCTGGCCGAGCCGCTCCAGGAGCGCGCTGCCGGCCAGGCGGCCGAGTGTCATGGCGAGCGCGAAGACGGAGTAGCCGATCGCCGCCAGGCCGGGCCGGGCCGCGAGGTCCTGCTGGAGGTGGAGCGCGCCCCAGTCGGCGAGCGCCCCCTCCCCGTAGGCGGTGCACAGGGCGATCAGGCCGAGGACGGCGACCAGCCGGCGTTCGCGGCCGGTGGCGCGCGGGGCGGCCGACGGGGTCGTGGCGCGCGGGGCGGGACGTGGTGCGGGGTGGGCGAGGAGCGCCCGTCCGGCCACGGCGGAGACGAGGAGTCCGGCCGCGGTCAGCAGGAACAGGTGGCGGTCCGCCGGCAGGTGCCCGGCGATCAGCCCGCCGAGCCCGGCGCCGAGCATCCCGCCGACGCTGAAGGCGGCGTGGAAGCTGGGCATCACGGGCCGGCGCAGAGCGGCGACGAGGTCGACGGCGGCGCTGTTCATGGCGACGTTGATGCCGCCGTAGGCGGCGCCGAAGACGAGCAGGACCAGTCCGAGGGTGAGCGCGGAGCCGGTCAGGGCGGGCAGGGCGATGCCCAGGGACATCAGGACGGCGGCCAGCACCGTCATGGGGTGGCTGCCGAAGCGCCGGCACAGCCGGCCGGTCACGGTCATGGTGGCGACGGCGCCCGCCGACACGCCGAGCAGGGCGAGGCCCAGGTCGCCCGCGGAGGCGCCCGTCTGCTCCTTGATGGCGGGGATGCGGACCACCCAGCCGGCGAAAAGGAAGCCGTCGAGGGCGAAGAAGAGGGTGAGTGCGGTTCTCAGGCGGGGGAGTACGGTCTCCTCGGGGGCCGGTCGTCGTTCCCCTGAAAGGGCCGTCCGTATTTTGTTTAGCGTCGGCACAAAGTCAGAATAGGGGTGTGACCCAGACTCGGACAACACGTTTGGAGCGGGGCCGCGGCGCGCTCGGCCCGGCCCTGGAGCTCGTGCACACCGGCCGCGCCCCCACGCGCGCCGTGCTCACGGCCGAACTCGGTGTGACCCGCGCGACCGCCGGAGCCGTGGCCGCGGAGCTCGAGGCACTCGGGCTGATCCGGGTGGACGCCCGCCCGACGGCTCCCGCCGGCTCCCAGGGCCGGCCCTCGCACCGGCTGTCCGTCGCGCCGGACGGCCCCGTCGTCCTCGCCGCGCAGATCCACGCCGACGGCTACCGCGCGGCCCTCGTCGGCCTCGGCGGCAGGGTGGTGGCCACCGCGCCGGGCTGCATGACGGTGCCCGCCGACCCCTCGCACATCATCGACGCCGTCGTCGGGGCGGGTGCCGGGCTGCTGCGCTCGAGCGGGCGGCGGTGCCTGGGGGCCGGGCTCGCCGTGCCCTCGGCGATCGCCGAGCCGGACGGCACCGCCCTCAACCCGCTGCACCTGTCCTGGCCCGCCGGCGCCCCCGTCCACGAGCTCTTCACCGAGGCGCTGGCCAAGTGCGGGGTCACCGGCCCCACGGGCGCCCCCGTGCCCGGCGTCACGGGCAACGACGTCAACCTCGCCGCCCTCGCCGAACACCGCCACGGCGCCGGCCGGGGCGCCCGGCACCTGCTGTGCGTGGCCACCGGCCACCGGGGCGTGGGCGGGGCGCTCGTCCTCGACGGCCGTCTGCACAGCGGGAGTTCGGGCCTGGCGCTGGAGGTCGGTCACCTGACCGTCAATCCCGCGGGGGTGCCCTGTCACTGCGGCAGCCGGGGCTGCCTCGACGTCGAGACCGACCCGCTGGCCTTCCTCACCGCCGCCGGCCGCACTCCCGGCCCCGAGGTGTCACTGCTGCAGCAGTCCCGCGACCTGCTGCGCACGGAGTACGCGGACCCGTCCGTGCGGGCCGCCGCCGAACTGATCGTCGACCGGCTGGGCCTCGGGCTCGCCGGGCTCGTCAACATCCTCAACCCCGACCGCATCCTGCTGGGCGGGCTCCACCGCGAGCTCCTCGAGGCGGACCCCGAGCGGCTGCGCGCGGTCGTCGCCGACCGCAGCCTGTGGGGCCGCAGCGGGAGCGTGCCGATCCTCGCCTGCACCCTGGACTTCAACAGCCTCATCGGCGCCGCCGAAGCGGCCTGGCAGCCGGTCCTGGACGATCCCCTGGCGGCGCTCGCCTGACCCCGCGACGGGTCTCGCGGCGCCCTCGCCCCGGGCCTCGCGAGCGGTACGCGCGTACGCGCACGCGTGCACGTCGTCAGCACCCGGCCCGCACCGGTCGCCGGTCAGCCGGGGACGACGGACCGGGGGCGGCGGCGCGCCGCGGTCCGGCGCAGGCCGGCCGGGGCGCCCACGAACGCGGCCTCCTCCAGGGCGGACAGGGGAGCGGGCCGCTCGAAGGCGAAGGCCTTCCGGTCGCCGCGTGCGGTGCGGGGCGCGGCGGGCCCGGGGGTGGGGACGGTCAGCGTGAACCAGACGACCTTCCCGCCGCCGTGGCGCTCGCGCACCCCCCAGCTCGAACTGACCGCGGCCACCAGCGCCAGCCCCCTGCCGTGGGTGCTGGCGATGTCCGCGTCCGCGATGCGCGGCAGCCGGGGATCGTGGTCGCTCACCGAGACGGTGAGGCGGTTCATGACGAGCTCGATCTCGACGGTGCAGCGCTTGTCGGGTTCCGCGTGCTGGTGGACGTTGGTGAGCAGTTCGGTGACACCGAGCGCGGCGGGGTCGATGAGGGGATCGAGATGCCAGTAGCGCAGCTGCGCAGATACGATTCTGCGGACCTGGCCGATCCGTTGGGGCAGAGCCTGGAGCTCAACGGTGCAGTGCTTGTTCACTCGGCTGATCACGGCTGCGACTCCCTGAAGAAGTAGGGCTAGCCTGATGCAGATGGCGTTGCGAAAGTCGTGCGGTACGCGCCTGTTCCGGTCCGGCGGTGCGGGCCACCGGGCCGATCGGCGGTAACTGATCCCGAGCGTGACCGCCGAAAACCCTCAGTGATGCCGGTACGAGTCAAGGGTCGACTCTCGCGGCCACCTTCGCAACTCCTGCATCCTTCAGTGCTTCGCCGTGCTTCCGTGCGCCGACCGCACGACCTCCAGGAAGCGGTTGACCTCCGCCTCGCCCTCGTCCTCGCAGGCGGCTCCCGCGGACGGGTGGTCCCCGGGCCGGCCCAGGGTGAGCCGGTAGCGGTGGCCGTTGACGGTCGCCCGCGCCTGGTCCGGGCCCGCGAACCACGGCTTGCCCGCCTCGACCGAGTCCACCGGAGCGCTGTCGATCTCCCGCCCGTAGCTCGTCAGCAGCTCCAGCCGGCCGTCGCGGATCCTCACCTGTCCGGCCCGCGTCAGGGAGCGGTGTGAGCGCTCGATCCTCACCCCTGTCGCGCTGAACTCCGGTTCCGCCACGGCGCACCGCCTCTCCTGCCGGATGTCGCTGTCCCGTGCGCAGTCTGCCCGTGCGCGGGCCCGGACACCAGTGCCCCTTTATGATCGGAACGCCCGAGTGGTCCGCCTGAGCCCGTACGGAACACCCCCTAGGAGCGGCGCGTGAACAGCACAGGGCACACGGGAGCGGCCGGTCCGGCCGTGCCGACCGTCGACGTCGACCACAGCGACCCGGCGTACCGCGCCTGGCTCAAGGAGGCGATCCGCAAGGTCCAGGCCGACGCCAACCGTTCGGCCGACACCCACCTGCTGCGCTTCCCGCTGCCCCCGGAATGGGGCATCGACCTCTACCTGAAGGACGAGTCCACCCACCCGACCGGCAGCCTCAAGCACCGCCTGGCCCGCTCGCTGTTCCTCTACGGCCTGTGCAACGGCTGGATCCGCCCCGAGGCCGCCGTCATCGAGGCCTCCAGCGGCTCCACCGCCGTCTCCGAGGCCTACTTCGCCCAGCTGATCGGTGTGCCCTTCATCGCCGTCATGCCGCGCACGACCAGCCGCGAGAAGTGCCGCCTGATCGAGTTCCACGGCGGGCGGTGCCACTTCGTGGACGACCCCCGGACGATGTACGCGGAGGCGGCCGCCCTCGCCGAGCGGTCCGGAGGCCACTACATCGACCAGTTCACCTACGCAGAACGGGCCACCGACTGGCGCGGCAACAACAACATCGCCGAGTCCGTGTACCACCAGCTGCGGCTGGAGCGTCACCCCGAGCCCGCGTGGATCGTCGCGACCGCGGGCACCGGCGGCACCTCGGCGACCATCGCCCGCTACACCCGCTACATGCAGTACGACACCCGCGTCTGCGTCGCCGACCCCGAGAACTCCTGCTTCTTCGACGGCTGGCGCGAGAACGACCCCACCGCGAGCACCGACCGCGGCTCGCGCATCGAGGGCATCGGCCGCCCCCGCATGGAACCGAGCTTCGTGCCGTGGGCGATCGACCGGATGATGAAGGTCCCCGACGCCGCGAGCGTCGCGGCCGTCCGCGCGCTCGAGCAGGCCATCGGCCGCAAGGCGGGCGGCTCCACCGGCACCGGCCTGTGGAGTTCGCTGAAGATCGTCGCGGAGATGGTCGGCGAGGGGCGCGCGGGCAGCGTCGTCACCCTCATCTGCGACCCCGGCGAGCGCTACCTCGACACCTACTACTCCGACGCCTGGCTGGCCGAACAGGGCCTGGACATCCAGCCGTACGCCATGGCGATCACCGGCTTCCTGGCGACCGGCCGCTGGCCCGGCTGACGCCCCGGCCCGCCCGGGCTCAGCCGACCGGCCGGAACCCGCCCGTGCCGGCCGCCGGGCCCCGCGGGTCCGCGCCGGCCTGCGGAGCGCCCGCCACCACCAGCTCCGGCAGCCGTTCGGCGATCTCCGCACGGGCCGCGGCGGGCAGGCCCGCGTCCGTCACCAGCGCGTCGACCTCCTCCAGCGTGGCGAACGAGCTCAGCCCGACCGTGCCCCACTTGGTGTGGTCCGCGAGCGCCACCACCCGCCGGGCGGAGCGCACGAAGTGCCGGTTCGTCTCGGCCTCGGCGAGGTTGGGCGTCGACAAGCCCGCCTCGGCGGATATGCCGTGCACCCCGATGAACAGCACGTCGAAGTGGAGCGAGCGGATCGCCGCGTCCGCGACCGGACCGACCAGCGTGTCCGAGGGGGTGCGCACACCGCCCGTCAGCACCACCGTCGCGGCGCCCGGCCGGGGCGGCGCGCCGGAGGCCGCGGCCGTGCGCTGGGCGCTGTGGAACACCTCCGCCACCCGTACCGAGTTCGTGACGATCGTCAGATCGGGGATGTCCACCAGCTGCTGGGCCAGCGCGTACGCCGTCGTCCCGCCCGCCAGCGCTATGGCGCTGCCCCGCGCGGCCATCACGGCCGCGGCCCGGGCGATGTCCTCCTTGGCGCTGAGCTCCAGCGCCGACTTCGCCTCGAAACCGGGCTCGTGCGTGGTCGCCTCCGCCACCGGCACCGCACCGCCGTGCACCTTCTCCACGACGCCCTGCCGGGCCAGCGCGTCCAGGTCGCGCCGGACCGTCATGTCCGAGACGTTCAGCCGCCGCGTCAGTTCGTTGACCCGCACCCCGCCGCGCCGCCTGACCTCGTCGAGGATCAGGGCGCGACGCTGCTCCGCCAGGAGATTCTGGTTGTCGCTCACCCGAACCGTCCTTCCCGGTCGACCGCCGCCCGTCGTGCGCGCACATCCTCCCACGCGGGTACGACAACGACGGCCCGCGTTCCCCGTGACCGGATGCCCGCCTCCGCGCGCCGTCCGGCGCCCTCAGGGAAGGCCGGGCAGGTCCTCGGGGTAGAGCAGGGTCAGATCGTCCGTGCTCGGCGCCGCCAGCTGCGCCACCCGGCCCGCGTGCCGCTCGACCATCGCCTCGAACGTCTGCCGGGCGGTGCGGCCGTTGCCGAACGCCGGGCCCTTGGGCAGGGCCGTGAAGTACCGCAGCAGCGCCTCGGCCGCGCCCTCGCCGATCCGGTACTCGTGCTCGTCCGCCTGCTGCCGCACGATGCGCAGCAGCTCCTCGGGGGCGTAGTCGCCGAAGGTGATGGTCCGTGAGAAGCGGGACGCCACCCCGGGGTTGACGGTCAGGAAGCGCTCCATCTCGGCGGTGTACCCGGCGACGATGACCACCACCTCGTCGCGGTGGTCCTCCATCAGCTTCACCAGCGTGTCGATGGCCTCCCGCCCGAAGTCCCGCCCGGAGTCCTCCGGCGCCAGGGCGTACGCCTCGTCGATGAAGAGCACGCCGCCGCGGGCCCGGTCGAAGGCCTCCTGCGTACGGATGGCCGTGGAACCGATGTGCTCGCCCACCAGGTCCACCCGCGACACCTCCACCAGGTGCCCGCGCTCCAGCACCCCGAGGGCCGCCAGGATCTCGCCGTAGAGCCGGGCGACGGTGGTCTTGCCCGTGCCGGGGGAGCCGGTGAAGACCAGGTGACGGCGGACGGACGCGGCCTTGAGCCCCGCCTGGCGCCGGCGCCGGCCCACCTCGATCATGTCGGTCAGGGCGCGGACCTCGCGCTTGACGCTGTCCAGGCCGACCAGGGCGTCCAGCGCGCCCAGCACGGCCGCCGGCGAACGCCCCGCGGCGTCCCCGCCCGCCGGGGAGGCCGGGGCGGGGGAGCGCGGCCCGGGCGGGGCGGGCGCCGGGCGGACGGCCGTCGCGACGGCGGTCGCCCGGGCCACGGCGCCCCGGCCCGCGCCGTCGTCGCTCGTACAGCGCTCGCTGACGGGCCCGTCCTCCGCGAATTCGTAACCCCCGCGCGCGCACCGTTCCGTGTGACAGGCGGTCAGCGTCGCGCGGCAGCCGTCGATGACGTGGAAGCCGTAGCCGCCACTGCCCGTCACCCGGCAGTCCTCGAACGTGCCCCGGCCCTCCGCGGAGACGTAGAAGCCCGCCTCGGCGGGCGAGGTCACCGCGCAGCGCTCGACGCGGGGGTCGGCGCCCTTGGTGACGATGACGCCGGTCGACGTCGCGTCGATCGCGCAGCCGGCCAGCGTGCCGCCGCTGCCGTCGCCGCGGAACCATGCCCCCGTGGTCGCCTCCCGGATCCGGGAGTCCGTCAGATGCGCGGTCGCGCCGCCGCTCACCGACACGGCGGTGCCCCGCACCCGCGTCAGGTCGCTGTCGGTGACCTCCGCGCCGGAGCCGCGGTCCAGCACGAACAGCGCGTCCGGCACGTCGTGCACCCGGCAGGAGGCGAGCCGGGCGCCGGCTCCGTCGCTCACCCACACCGCCGGATAGTCGCCGGTGCTGTCGTGGATCTCGCACTGCTCCGCCTCCACGCGCGTGCCGGGATCCCACACCGACAGGCCGTTGCGGCCGAACCGGCGCACGGTCGAGCGCGTCATCGTCAGCACCGAACGCGAGCGCAGGTCCACGCCGTTCTCCGGCACGTCGTGGATGTCGCAGCCGGCCAGGGCCAGCACGGCCCCGGTGTCCAGGGTCACGCCGTCGGCGGAGGTGCGGTGCACCCGGCAGTCCGTCAGGCGCCCCGCGGCGCGCGCCGCGACCTGCACGCCGGTGCCCCTGATCTCGTACACCTCGCAGTCCACCGCCTCCAGCGCGCTGCCCTCGCCCGTCAGCGACAGCCCCGCGCCCCGGGAGTGGTGCACCCGGCAGCGCTCCAGGCGCGGCTCGGCGCCGCCGCTCACGGCGACGCCCGACTGCCCCGCGGCCACCACCTCGCAGTCCTCGAAGACGCCGCCCGAGCCGTCCAGCACGCTGATGCCCACGCCCGAGGGGTTGTCGACCACGCAGCGGCGTACGGTCGGCCGCGCCCCGCCGCGCACCTCGATGCCGGCCGCCGACCGCGTCACCACCCGCACGTCCGTCAGCTCCGGCGCCCCGCCCTCCACCAGCAGGGCGGGCTCGGCCGCGTCATGGCCCTCGATCAGCAGGTCCGCCAGCGTCGCGGAGGCCCGCACGGTCACGGCGACGCCCTCGGTCGGGGCGATGCGGACCGCGCCGCGCGCCCCCTCGCTGCCCCGCAGGGTGACGGCCCGGGCCACGATCACGTTCTCGCGGTAGGTGCCCGGCGCCACGGACAGCACGTCGCCGTCGGCCGCCGCCTCGAGCGCCGAGGCGAGGGAGTCGTACTCTCCCGTGCGCCGCCGCCAGCGCGCCGTGCCGGCGTGCGTCACCTGGACCACCGAGCCCTGTGCCATGGCGCTGCTGTGCCCCCGCCTCGAGTGTGTGTGCATCCGGGAAGGACGCGTACCGGCCGCACCACCGTAGCGCGCGCGGGGCACGGGGGTCGGCCGCTCGGTCCGTTGTCAACTTCCCGCGTCCGCGCGGCCCCAGGTGTGCCCGGCCCGCTCCCAGGCCCGGTCCCACTGCGCGAACCGGCGCCGGGCGAGGCGCCAGACGACCAGCCGGCGCGCGCCCTCCACCAGGGCGGCCGTCGCGGCGGCCGCGCCGGCGCCGGCGAGCACGGCGTGGACGGTGGCCGTCGCGTCGTCCAGGGGGCGCGGCGCGACGCGGCCGAGGTCGTCGGTCCACAGCGGGAACCGCCTGCCGGGAACGGCGGGCTGGCGGGCGGCCACCGCGCCCGTGCGCTCCCGGCCGTCCGGGCCGGGCCAGCGGGCCACGACGCGGTGGTACCCCTCGCGCCCCGCGCCCGTGTCGAGGCCGGCGCCCTCCGCCCCGCCGTGCACGGCCCGCACGGTGGTGGCGGTCACCAGATGCCGGTGCAGGTGCTGTTCGCGGACGGTCTCGCGCAGTGCCTGGTGGGCGGCCGTGCCCGTCACCCAGCCGACGACCGGGGCCGTCATGAGCACCAGCACCACGGCGGCCACCCCGGCCCACGCCTCGAGGACATCGCTGCGGCGGCGCAGCGGGTTGCGCCGCCAGCGCCACACGAACGCCATCGCACGCACAGTGCTCACCCCCTTACCCGTCCGTAGATACCTCACGGGGCGCGGCGCATGCGGGGGAAGGGGGAGCGGAGACCAAAATCACCCCTCGCGGAGGCCGACAACGGCGGCACGTTGACGACAGCCGGGACAAGAGGTGACGGGTCGGGACAAGGAGGGACTCGGGCCGGTACCTCCGCGACGCGGGCCGGTACCCCCGGTACCTCAGGCCAGTACCTCCACGCGGTCCCCGACCCGGACCACTCCGGTGTGCTCCGGGATCAGGTTCCGGCCGAACACCAGGCTGCTGCCGATGCGGTGGTGCCGCGCGAGCGTGCGCAGCGGTTCCTTGCCGCGCTCGGCGGTGCTCTGGTCGACCGTGGTGACGACGCAGCGGCCGCAGGGCTTGACGGCCCGGAAGGTCACCTCCCCGACGCGCACCCGCCGCCAGCCGTCCTCGGCCCAGGGCGCGGTGTGCCCGACGACCAGGTTGGGCCGGAAGCGGTCCATGGGCAGCGGCCCCTCGGCGGCGTGGCCGCCCGCGGCTATCAGGGCATTGAGCGCCTCGAGCGAGGCGGTCGTGGTCACCAGCAGGGGAAAGCCGTCGGCGAACGAGACCGTGTCGCCCGGCAGGGAGTAATCGGGATCGACCGGGCGCCGCCGCGCCGGGTCGTCCATGTACGCGAGGCGCGCCTCGACCCCCAGGAAGGCGCTCAGCCACGCGTCGGCGGCGGCGCCGGCGGGCACCGCCTCCACCTTGTCCTTGAAGACCTCCGCGACGAGGGTGCCCGCCCCGTCCGCCGGGCCGGGCACGGCCACCTCGACCGGGCCGGCCCCCGGGGCGGTCAGCCGGACCCCGCCGCCCGGCAGGGGCTCGGCCGAGGCCAACGCCAGCCGCGGCTCCTGCCGTTGGGTGATGATGCGGCCGTCCGGCCCGACGACCGTCCACCGCCGGTCCCCGGCGAGCCCCCACGGCTCCACGGCCGCCTCACCGGGTGCGCACCCCGCCATCGACTTGACCGGATAGAAGTGGACCGCTGTCAGCACAGGCTCGGGCATGCGGTCATTTTGCCAGCCGGATATGACAGTTGGGTGGCCGGATCCGCCGGAGCCGCCGCGACGGCGGGCTCCCGGCGGGTGACGGTCAGTAACCCCCCTGGTCGGGCCAGGCGCGGCCGTTGTTCGGCTCCTCGTACTGGCCCCCGGCCGGGCGGGGCGCGACCGGGCGCATGGCGTCGAAGCCCCCCGGGTTCGCGGACGCCGCGGGGCGCTGCTGCTGCTGCGGCTGGTACTGCTGCGGGCCCGGGTAGCCGCGCGGCGGCCCGGCCTGCTGCGGGATGTACGGCGCGGCCGCCTGCTGCAGTCCCCCGGGCTGCGCCGGGGCGGGGTGGTTGCCGCCGCCGTACTGCGGCGCCTGCTGGGCGTAGCCGCCCTGGGGGGCCTGGGGCCCGGGGTGGGAGGACGGGCCGGAGGGCAGGGCCGGCAGCGCGGGCAGGTTGCTGCCGCCGCGGAAGTCGTACGGGGAGGACACCTGGATCGGCGCGATCTGCGGCGTTCCGCGCTCGGCGACGAGGCTGTCGTAGATGGGGGTGTCCGGAAAAGAGGACGAGGCGTAGTAGCCGCCGCCGTAGGTGCTGCGGGGGGAGGTCATAGCCCATAAGTTAAGCCCATGGTGTGCCGGTTGGGGAGGGCGGTATGGGGGTTGATTGCGGTGCTCGGAGGGGCTGCGGATCACTAAAGCGATCGAACCTGGGAAAAACGGTCGCCAAGGTACGTTGGGATCATGTAAAGACCGGCCTCGGGAGGGGTGCAGCATGGGGATGCTCAAAGGCGCCAATGTCCGGATTCCTGCGCAGGTGGTACGGATCGAATTGGGCCGGCGCACCGGCCCCGGGGTGCCCGATGTCGACGCGTCGGCGCTGCTGCTGACGGCGGGCAGGGTCCGCTCGGACGCCGACTTCGTCTTCTACAACCAGCCGCGCCACGCCTCCGGCGCCGTGCGGCACGAGGGCAGGAGCCCCGCCGGCGACACGGTGGCCGACACCCTCACCGTCGACCTCGGCGCGGTCGAGCCCGAGGTGGAGAAGGTGGTCCTCGCCGCCTCCGCCGACGGCGGCAGCTTCGGCCAGGTGCCCGGGCTGCACATCCGCGTCCTCGACGCGGCGGGCGGGGCGGAGCTGGCCCGTTTCGACAGCCAGGACGCCACCGTCGAGACCGCCCTCGTCCTGGGGGAGCTCTACCGCCGGCAGGGCGAGTGGAAGTTCCGCGCCGTGGGCCAGGGCTACAGCAGCGGCCTCGCGGGCCTGGCCACCGACTTCGGCATCACCGTCGACGACCCGGGCCCCGCCCCCGCGGCGGCTCCGTCGCCCGTGGCCCCGCCCCCTCCGGCGCCTGCTCCGGCGCCCGAGCCCGCGCGCACTCCGGCGCCCGCCGACCGGCCCGCGCCCGTACGGCTCACCAAGGTCACGCTCACCAAGGAGGCCCCGGCCGTCTCCCTGGCCAAGCAGGGCGGCACCTCCGGCACGATGCGCGTCAACCTCAACTGGGAGGTGCACAAGCAGTTCAAGGGCTGGGGCCGCAGGCTCGGCAAGGCCATGGCCGTGCACAGCGACCTGGACCTCGACCTGGGTGCCCTCTTCGAGCTCAGCGACGGCAGCAAGGGCGTCGTGCAGGCGCTCGGCAACTCCTTCGGAGCGCTCCACCACCCGCCCTACATCCACCTCGACGGCGACGACCGCACCGGCGCCGTGGAGACCGGCGAGAACCTCACCATCAACCTCGACCACATCGGCGCCTTCCGCCGCATCCTGGTCTTCGTCACCATCTACGAAGGCGCCCGCAGCTTCGCCGGCCTGCACGCCACCGTCACCCTCCACCCCCAGCACGGCGCGCCCATCGACTTCTCGCTGGACGAGTGCACCGTGCTCTCCAACGTCTGCGCGCTGGCCCTGATCACCAACACCGGCAAGGACCTCGTCGTCCAGCGCGAGGCCCGCTACCTGGTCCCCGACCGCGGCGTCAGCCCCCAGCGCACCCTCGACCGGGCCTACGGATGGGGCATGAACTGGACACCCGGCCGCAAATGACCGCCCGGCCGGTCAGGGCGCGGCCTCCGGCCGCTCGGGACGGGCGTACGTACGCCCCTTCCAGGCCGCGCCCCGGCCCCGGTAGTGCTGCACCGCCGAGTCCACGGTCATCAGCAGGTACAGCAGGGCCGTGAACGGCAGCAGCGGCGCGAGCCACGGCGGCTGCCGGTAGTAGCGCAGCATCGGCAGGTACGTCCCCGCCATCACCGCCCAGGCCGCGGCCCCCAGCGCGAGCGGCACGACGGCACCGCCCGCCGCCCCGGCCGCCACGGCCAGCGGCGGCACCAGATAGACCACCGTCAGTCCCGCCACGGTCCCGGCCAGCAGCAGCGGACTGTGCAGCAGCTGTGCGTACGCGCTGCGGGAGACCATCCGCCACAGCGGCCGCAGCCCCGGGTAGGGCCGCACGCTGTCGACCCGCTCGGCGAGCCCCAGCCAGATCCGGCCGCCGGCGCGCTTGACCGCCCGGGCCAGCGACACGTCGTCGATCACGGCCTGCCGGATGGCGTCCGGGATCCCCGCCCGCTCGGCCGCCTCCCGGCGCAGCAGCACGCACCCGCCGGCCGCGGCCGCCGTCCGGCCGCCCGGCCGGTTGACCCACCGGAAGGGGTAGAGCTGGGCGAAGAAGTACACGAAGGCCGGGACGATCAGCCGCTCCCAGCCGGTCGCCACCCTCAGCCGCGCCATCTGCGAGACCAGGTCCAGCCCCGAGGTCCGGGCGGCCGCCACCAGTTCCCGGAGGCTGTCCGGACCGTGCGCGATGTCCGCGTCCGTCAGCAGCAGGTACTCGGCGTCGGTACGGGCGCGGGCGAGGGCGATGCCGTGCCGCACCGCCCACAGCTTGCCGGTCCACCCCGGCCCCGGCTCGCCGGGCGAGTCCACGGTCAGCGGCAGCCCGCCGTGCTCCCGGCCCAGTGCCCGGGCCAGCTCGCCGGTGCCGTCCGTGCTCCCGTCGTCGACGAGGAAGATCTCCGCCCGCCCCGGATAGTCCTGGGCCAGCAGCGACGGCAGGCTCGACGGCAGGACCTCCGCCTCGTCCCGCGCGGGCACCACGACCGCCACGTCGGGCCAGCGGGCGGGGGGAGCGCGGTCCGGCAGCCTGACGTCCGTACGCCAGAAGAATCCCTGCCCCGCCAGCAGCCACGCCCATGCGGCCAGGGAGCCCGCGGTGATCCACGTCAGCACGCTCACCGGCCGCAGTCTGCCGCACGGACGGCGGGGCCGACGGCCACATCGATTAAAGTGTCGGGGTGAAGATCGCGCTCATGGACTCAGGCAACGGACTTCTGGCGGCCGCCGCCGCCGTGCACCGGCTGCGGCCCGACGCCGATCTCGTCCTCTCCTCGGACCCCGACGGCATGCCCTGGGGCCCCAGGACCACCGAGGACGTCGTCGAACACGCCCTGGCCTGCGCCCGCGCCGCCGCCGCGCACCGCCCCCAGGCGCTGATCGTCGCCTGCAACACCGCCTCCGTCCACGCCCTGGCCGCCATACGCGCGGAGCTGGAGCCCGGCCTGCCGGTCATCGGGACCGTTCCGGCGATCAAGCCCGCCGCCTCCGGCGGCGGCCCCGTGGCCGTCTGGGCCACCCCCGCCACCACCGGCAGCCCCTACCAGCGCGGGCTGATCCGCGACTTCGCCTCCGGCGTCGAGGTGACCGAGGTGCCCTGCCCGGGCCTGGCCGACGCCGTGCAGCGCGCGGACGCCGACGCCGTCGAGATCGCGGTGAAGGCCGCTGCCGCCGCCACCCCGCGCGGGGTGCGCGCCGTCGTCCTGGGCTGCACCCACTACGAGCTCGTCGCCGAGCGCATCCGCGCCGCCGTCCAGGACCCGGCGGCCCCGCCCGTGGAGCTGTACGGCTCCGCCGACGCCGTCGCCGCCCAGGCCCTGCGCCGCGTGGGCGCGGCGCCGGCCCCCGACGCCGAGCCGTCCGGCACCCTGACCGTGCTGCTCAGCGGCCGGGTGGGGGAGCTGGAGCCGGCCTCGCTGACCTACCCCGAGGGCCGCTCGCTCCTCGCCGTCGGCGCCTCGCGCCCCTGACGCACCCGTCCGGGATCCCCGCGCGCACCCCTGCCGCGGCGGCGGAACGTGAGTAGGCTGCCCAGTATGAGGGACCACTCCCAGGACCCGCAGGGGCACGAGGGTTCGCACGGCGTCGGGGACGACGACCAGCAGGGGTCCGAGACACCCGCCGTCTGGACGGGGCGGGCGACCAACCGGGCCCAGTGGCTGATGGCCGCCATCGGCGCCGCCTGTCTGGCGCTCGGCATCGAGCTCGCCGTCGACAGCGCGTGGACCTCGGGGCCCGCCCCGCTGGTGATGGCCGTCGTCGGCTGTGTCGCGGCGGGCCTGCTGATCCTCTACGGAACCCTCGCCTTCGTCCACGTCGCCGTACGGGTCGACAAGGACACCCTGGAGATCCGCTGCGGCCACATCGGCGTTCCGTGCACGCGCATCCCGCTCAGCCATGTGGTCGGCGCCGACTTCGACCCGCGCGTCACCCCGCGCCAGTGGGGCGGCTGGGGCTACCGGTGGCGCCCCGGGAAGGGCACGGGCGTCGTGGTGCGACGCGGCGAGGGGTTCGTGGTCCGGCTCGGGGACGGCCGGACGATCACCGTCACCGTCGACGACGCGGAGGCGGCGGTGAGAGTGATCCGCGACCGCCTGCGCCCGCTCGGCGGCCGCCCGGCCTCCGCCTGACGCCGGCGGCCCCTGCGCATGCCCTGGCCTGGACCGATTCCGTCCAGGGCGGGTGCCGGTGCGCTCGTACCGGCCCATTAGGCTCGGCACATGCCGATTCCCGACTTCCTCCGTTCCCTCCGCGCCACCGCCGGCCACCAGCTGCTCTGGCTGCCCGGCGTCAGCGCCATCGTCCTCGACGACGAGGGCCGGGTGCTCCTGGGCCGTCGCTCGGACACGGGCCAGTGGTCGATCATCGGCGGCATCCCCGAGCCGGGCGAGCAGCCCGCCGCCGCGGTGGTGCGCGAGGTGTACGAGGAGACGGCCGTCCACTGCGTGCCGGAGCGCGTCCTGCTGGTCGAGGCCCTGGAGCCGTTCACCTACCCCAACGGTGACGTCTGCCAGTACATGGACGTCTGCTTCCTCGCCCGCGCGGTGGGTGGTCAGGCGCGGGTCAATGACGACGAGTCGCTCGAGGTCGGCTGGTTCGAGCTGGACGCCCTGCCGCCGATGCAGAGCTTCGCGCTGACGCGGATCAAGCAGGCCGCGGCGGGCGGGCCGACGTGGTTCGACGGCATCACGGGAGAGCGCTGACCCTCCGGGGGTGCGCCACAAGGAAATTGAGCGCATGTCAATTTCCTTTCCTCATTTCTGACGTATCGTCAATCCTGAATTCAGCGAGCCGCGCTCCGACGACCCTCGCCACCCTTCACGGCGTCAAAGGTTCCCCGTAGGCCAGTTCGTAGGGCGGTCGTTCCAGCGCTCGAAGAAAAAACCGGAAGCAATTCAGTGCAGATCCTTTGACTCCGAGGGTGATACCGGGCGCGTTCCCGCACTGTTGGGAAAGAGCTTGCTTTGCTAAAGTGTCCTCTGCTCATCTTCCGAGAGCAGTCGGGGGTCAGTGAGGATGCACCGCAAAAGCATATGATCGACCGCCCACGCAAAAGTCAGCGAGTGCGCCGTTCCTGCGAACGGAAACGCGAGCCGACGAGCCGGACGCCGGGGCGCTCTGACCCCTGGTCAGGCCTGTGACCAGGTAGAAACCTCAGATCGCTCCGTCCGCCGTCCCTGCCGCTCGGCGCACCGGCAAACCCCCCGGCCGTATGGCGCGCCCTTGGTTCAGGGTGTTCTCGCCTGCCCGGGCTGGAATCAGGAACGCGCATGAGAAACATTCGGGCGACCCGCGAGTTCCCCCTCGCATTGCGATTGCTATTGCTCAATCAGTTTGGCATCGACATCGGGTTCTACCTCCTGCTGCCGTTTCTCGCGGCATATTTGGAACAGGGCCTCGGCATGTCGGCCGCGCTCGTCGGGTTCGTACTCGGTGCGCGGAATCTCGGCCAACAGGGCCTGTTCATCCTCGGCGGTTCCGCCGCCGACAGACTGGGCCCACGGGCGGTGATCATCACCGGGTGCGCGCTGCGGACCGTGGGTTTCGGTCTCTTCGCCTTCGGCAACTCGCTGTGGCTGCTGCTCTCCGCCTCGGTGCTCACCGGTCTGGCGGCGGCGCTGTTCTATCCCGCCGTACGCACCTACGTCGCACTGGAGTCGGGCGACCGCAAGGCCGAGGCGTTCGCGCTCCTCAACGTCTATGCCACCATCGGCTCACTGCTCGGACTGCTCCTGGGCAGCGTGCTGTTCCTGGCGGACTTCCGCCTGTGCGCGGTGGTGGTGGCGGGAGTGTTCGGCGTGCTGACGGTCGCCCAGGCGATGGTCCTGCCGATCAGCGAAGCCGCCCCCAGGGGCCCCTCGGCCACGGTGCTCGGAGACTGGCGCGAGGCCTTCTCCAATCGCCGGTTCCTGCTGTTCTGCCTCGCCACCACCGGCATGTTCACCATGGAGAACCAGCTCTACCTCCTGCTGCCCGAGGGAGCGTTGCGGGCCTCCGGGTGGAAGGGCGCGGCGGGTGTGCTGCTGGCCGCCGGAGCGATCGCCAACATGCTGTTCCAGCTGCGGATCACCAGAGCGCTGGGACGCAACGGGGGCGGCACGCGCTGGGTGAGCTCCGGGCTCGTCATCATGGGGGTGAGCTTCCTGCCCCCGCTGTTCGTCTGCGGCACCGAGCCGCCGGGGAGCACCCGTGAGGCGGTGGCGCGGATGGCCGTCATGGTGGCCAGCTCGGTCCTGCTCTTCTTCGGCATCATGATCGCCCACCCGACGGCGATGGAGATGATCCCCGGCTTCGGACGCGAGAGCCTGACCGGCACCTACTTCGGGCTCTTCTACGTCTTCTCCGGGGTCGCGGCCACGGCCGGCAACGCGGTGGTCGGGCGGACCATGGACCTCGGCCACCAGGCCGGCATGTACTGGCTGCCCTGGGTGTGCTGCCTGGCCTTCGGCCTGTCCTCGGCGGGCTCGGTCGCCCTGCTCTTCCGCGCCGGGATGCTCCCCGTGCTGCCCGCGCTGTCCGGAGCGCCGGTGGCCGAGGGCCCGGTGGTGGCCAAGCCCGCCGCCGCCGGCGGCGCGGGCGCGGCGATCGTCAAACGGGCGGCGGCCCCGGTGGTCCCCATGGCCCCCGCCCCGTCGCCCCAGGCCTCCTCACCGGCCCTGGAACCGTCGGGCTCCGCCGACGACGGCGTCCGGCAACAGGACGCGGCCCGGCTTCCCGGCCCGGCCCGGGCCGGCGACGACGCGGCGGAGCAGCCTCCGCTGTGACGGCGACGGCGGTGCGAGCGCCGGCTCGCACCGCCTGAGGCCCCCGGGGCCCCGGCCACGGCGGACGCCGAGGGTCCGGGGCCGTCCGGTTCGCCGCAGGCCCCGCGCTCGTTCGGGTGACCGGGGACGCCCCGGCGGGCACACGTCTTGCGCGGCGGGGCGGTGCGCCGCAGAGTCGAGGCATGCCCATCGCAACGGTGAACCCCGCGAACGGCGAGACGATCAAGAGGTTCGACGCACTGGGACCGGAGGAGACCGAGCGGCGCCTGGCCGCCGCCGACGCGGCCTTCCGGCAGTACCGCACCACCGGCTTCGCCGAGCGGGCGCGGCTCCTCGAGCGTGCCGCCGGCCTCCTCGACGAGGACCGCGAGGACATCGCCCGCACCATGACCACCGAGATGGGCAAGCCGCTGGCCGCCGCCCGCGCGGAGGCGGCCAAATGCGCGAAGGCCATGCGCTGGTACGCCGCGCACGCCGAGGAACTGCTGGCCGACGAGCTGCCCCCCGAGGCCGACGTCCGCGACGCCGGGGCCGCGCGCGCCCGCGTCCACTACCGCCCCCTGGGCGTGATCCTGGCCGTCATGCCGTGGAACTTCCCGCTCTGGCAGGTCATGCGCTTCGCCGCCCCCGCGCTGATGGCGGGCAACGTCGGGCTGCTCAAGCACGCCTCGAACGTCCCGCAGACCGCGCTCTACCTCGAGGACCTCTTCCGCCGCGCCGACTACCCGCAGGGGTGCTTCCAGACCCTGCTGGTCGGCTCCGGCGCGGTCGAGGCCGTCCTGCGCGACCCCCGGGTCGCCGCCGCGACGCTCACCGGCAGCGAACCGGCCGGGCGGGCCGTCGCCGCGGTCGCCGGGGACGAGGTGAAGAAGACCGTCCTGGAGCTCGGCGGCAGCGACCCGTACGTCGTGATGCCGTCCGCCGACATCGCCCGCGCGATCCGCACGGCGGTCACCGCCCGGGTGCAGAACAACGGCCAGTCCTGCATCGCGGCCAAGCGCTTCATCGTGCACGCCGACGTCTACGACACCTTCGCCGAGCGCTTCACCGCCCTCATGGCGGGACTGACCGTCGGCGACCCCCTGGCCGAGACCACCGACGTCGGCCCGCTGGCCACCGAACGCGGCCGCGCCGACCTGGAGGAGCTCGTCGACGACGCCGTGCGCCGGGGCGCCACGGTCCTGTGCGGCGGCCGGCGGCCGGAGGAGCTGCCGCGGGGCTGGTTCTACGAACCCACCGTGCTCGCCGACGTCACCCCCGGCATGCGCATCCACCGCGAGGAGGCCTTCGGCCCCGTCGCCACCCTCTACAGGGCCGACAGCCTCGACGAGGCCGTCGAGATCGCCAACGACACGCCCTTCGGCCTCAGTTCCAACGTCTGGACCCGTGACGAGGACGAACAGCGCCGCTTCGTACGGGACATGGAGGCCGGCGGCGTCTTCTTCAACGGCATGACCGCCTCCCACCCCGCCCTGCCCTTCGGCGGGGTCAAGCGCTCCGGCTACGGACGCGAGCTGTCCGGGCACGGCATCCGCGAGTTCTGCAACGCCACGACCGTCTGGTACGGAGCGGAGCCCGGCGGGGCGTGAGACCCGCCCCGCCGGCCCCGCCGCGTCACCGGCCCCAGCGCAGCCCCGGGGTCTGCACCGGCGCGTCGTACAGCCGCAGCATCTCGTCGTCCACCCGGCACAGCGTCACCGAGGCGCCGGCCATGTCCAGCGACGTGACGTAGTTGCCCACCAGCGTCCGCGCGACCGGCACGCCGCGCTCGCGCAGCGCGCGGTGCACCTCCGCGTTGAACCCGTAGAGCTCCAGCAGCGGCGTCCCGCCCGCGCCGTTGACCAGCACCAGCACCGGCCCGCCCGGCCGCAGGTCCTCCAGCACGGCCTGCACCGCGAAGTCGGCGATCTCCCCCGACGTCATCATCGCGCGCCGCTCCCGGCCCGGCTCGCCGTGGATGCCCACCCCCAGCTCCAGCTCCCCGGCGGGCAGGTCGAAGGTGGGGCTCCCCTTGGCCGGAGTCGTACAGGCGGCGAGGGCGACCCCGAAGCTGCGCGAGGCCTCGTTCACCCGCCGCGCGATCGCCTCGACCCGCTCGAGCGGCGCGCCCTGCTCGGCCGCAGCCCCCGCGATCTTCTCCACGAACAGCGTCGCCCCGGTGCCGCGCCGGCCGGCGGTGTAGAGGCTGTCCGTGACCGCGACGTCGTCGTTGACGAGCACGCTGGCGACCCGGATGCCCTCGTCCTCGGCGAGCTCGGCGGCCATGTTGAAGTTGAGCACGTCACCGGTGTAGTTCTTCACGATGAACAGCACGCCCTCCCCGCTGTCCACCGCGGCCGCCGCCCGCACCATCTGATCGGGCACCGGCGAGGTGAAGACCTCCCCGGGACAGGCCGCATCCAGCATCCCCGGCCCCACGAACCCCCCGTGCAACGGCTCATGCCCGGACCCTCCACCCGACACCAGCCCCACCTTCCCCGCCACCGGCGCGTCCCTGCGCACGATGACGCGCCGCTCCACATCCACGGTCAGCTCGGGATGCGCGGCGGCCATGCCGCGCAGCGCGTCGGGGACGACGGTCTCGGGAACGTTGATGAGCATTTTCATGCGGGGCTCCACGGGTGTTGGGCGGGCGGGCTGTCGGCTCTCGGGTCCGGGAACAGTATCGAGGCAGGTGGCGGCTGCGGGAGTGTTGGCTCGGGCACGTTGCGCCGCCGCCTTGCTCGGCGTCGGGTGCTCTCGCGGACCTGGTCGGGGTGCGGCGGCCGGGGTGTCGTCACGTCCAGGCGGTTTGAGCCACCACCGTCGATGAGTGACGCCGACGGCAGCGAATCTCCAGGCACTCCTCTCTCCCTGCCCACTCTGCCTCCGCTGCAAGGCGGTTGCGGGGCGCCACGACCTGGGGCCAGTGCGCTTGCGGCTCAAAACGCTTCCTGGACAGGCCCGCTCAGCGGTGGGAGATTCTGATGTCCGACAGCACGGATGTGTGCAGAAAGTTCGGCTTTTAGCAGCATGAGCCGGTCTCGGGATCTCCTGTCACGCCGGTTCCGGGAGTGGCCGTGGATGGAGGGGGACGGGAGATGGACCAAGGCATGGCTGCGACGGCCAGTACGCTCGCCGCCGGCTACAACCGGAGTCGGCGGTACAACGCCACCGGTGCGGCACAGGACTTCCTCGTGCCTGCGGGGGTCACCACGGTGAACGCCCGCATGTGGGGCAGCGGCGGCGCAGGTGACACAGGTGGCGGCGGAGGCTTCACGTCCGGGAACATCGCGGTGATCCCCGGGGAAACACTGCGGATCGTGGTGGGCAACAACGGGGGATACGGTGGCGGTGGCCCCGTGGGCGGTGGCGGGATGAGCGGGGTGTACAGCCCACGGCACGGCCGGGCGCTCCTCATTGCCGGCGGCGGTGGAGGGGGAGGCTCGAGGGGCAGCGCGGGTGGCGCGGGCGGCGGTGCCTCCGGAGGTGCTGGGACCGCTGTCTCCATCGGCAGCAGTTCCGCGGCGCGTGGCGGGTGGGGCGGGACCGGCGGCCAGGGCGCGCAGTGGGTAGGCAACTACGGCGGCAAGGGGGGCGACACTGGGCAGAACGGCAGCCCGGACCAGGTCGGCACTCCGGGCGGTCAGCTGCCACAGCCTGGTATGGGTGGTGGCGGCGGCACCTGCTACGGCGGCACCGTGGGCGGTGGTGGCGGTTACGCGGGCGGTGGCGGCGGGATGGCCGTCGGGACCGGCGACAACTACTGTCTCGCAGGCGGCGGCGGTGGTTCTGGTTTCGCGTCGGGCCCGGGTGTGTCGGGAGGGGAGACGATCCCGGGTTCGGGCACCAGCGCCGCGAGGAAGAACGATCCCCTGTATCAGGCGGGCATCGGGGACGCCGGAAAGCCCGGGCAGGTGCTGCTGCAGTGGAGGGCGCCCGTCTTCACGGTCGCTCAGGTCGACCCGAATCCAGTGGTCATGGAGCGGGGCGTCACCACGGCGATGGCGTTCACGGTGTCCTCGGACATCACGGTTGCCGCCGGCCTGACCGTCACCCTCACGTTTCCGTCAGGCGTGGCCCTGGCGCAGGGCGGCGTTGTCCGCTACATCTGCCCCGCCAACGGCACCAACGAGCCACTGCCCATTACGGTCAACCCTGACGGGTCCGTGAGTGTCACGGCCCCGGAGATCACCTCCTCGACGGCATGCTTCTACTCCGTCGACGTACAGGCCTCCCCGGATCCCGTCCAGGGCAGCATCACCATCGACGGCACCACCGGGACGACCTACTTCAGCGTCAGTTAGCTGACCTCCATCCCAGTTCTGCCGTCGCCGGCCACAGTCGCCGACGTCTTCATTCCCCGTGAGGCCGCGTGTCCGGGTCGCGCCGCACGCGTTGGCGTGATCGCCCGCAGGACGGCGCCGAGAGGAGCGGATCGGCGCCGTCTGCGGGCGCGTTTGCCGGCATCGGGGTGCAGGCCGTGGCCGTCTGGCGGGCCCGCGCGACGGCTGGCCTCGCCACCCGCCACCCGTGGCGCTTCGGCCCGGCAGTGCGGATGTGCTGCCGGCCGCGTAGCTCGTCCCCGAGAGGACCGACAGGAACTCTCATTCCTCTCCTTTTCCTCTCCTTGCGTCCCCTCCGGACTGCTCTGGCCTTCGTCAATACGCTGATGATCCAGAAACTGCTCGCCGACCCCGAATGGGTCGGCGTTTTTATCGAGGAGAGGGCTCGAACGCATGACAGGGGTGGTCACCCACCCAGGCGGACTTACATATGAACTATCGGCTGCCGGAGTAGCTCCCAGTGGAATGACGCATCCACCGGGACGAGGGGGCTGCAATGCACACGTTCCGCAGGAACGCTGTGGCCGCGTTGGCCGGCACTACCGTTGCCGCCTACGCACCACCGAAGGTCGCCTCGGCCAACACCGCTCAAGTAACTGATGGGCACCTCCCCGGAACCGTCGCATCCTCTGGCGTCGCTGCGGCTCCACCGCAAGGCTGCCGGCTCGACTCGTACGACGGGCGATAGCGGACCGCTCCGCAATCCGGTTGGCCGGTCCGCGGGTCACGCTCGCCCGCAGTTTGTGTCATGGGACACATTCCTGGGTCGTACGTGCCCTCAAGCAGCACGAATACACGCGACCCCGCCCGCGTTGCGGCCTCGTCAATTACCCGTTCAGCAATTCCTTGCGCGGCTCCGGTTGGCTCTTGGCTGTCCCCTCCTGCACATGTTCCAGGAAAACTCCGCCCCCGCAGAACGCGAAAAGGAGAGACCACAGTGGAACACCCCCGTACGGCAGCGCCCCCGACTGCCTCTGCCTGTGATCTTGAACTGGTCATCCCCGCCTACAACGAGGAGCAGCGCCTCGCCCCCACCGTGCTCGCCCTCGCCGACCACCTGCGTGGCAAGCCTCTGACCGCCTCGCTGCGGGTCGTCGACAACGGCAGCAGCGACCGCACGGCCGAGTGCGTGGACCGGCTCGCCGCCTCCGGCATTCCCGTCACCGTGACCGGCTGCTCCCGCCGTGGCAAGGGAGCCGCGGTGTCCAGGGGAATGGTCACCACGCGGGCCAGATGGGTCGGGTTCTGCGATGCCGACCTGGCCACTCCCGCCGCCGCCGTCGACGACGCGCTCACTCTCCTGCGGGATGGCTGGCAGGTCGTCATCGGTTCGCGTCGCTGTGCCGGGGCGCGGATGCCTGTGCGTCAGCCGGCCTTGCGGCGGTTGGGTGGGGTGGGGTTCCGGCTGGCGACGCGGCGGTTCTCCGGGCCGGTCAGGGACACCCAGTGCGGGTTCAAGTTTTTCGAGGCGGGGGCGGCGCGGCGGCTCTTCGCCGATGTCACTACTACGGGCTTCGCTTTCGACCTTG
>NZ_BNBL01000015.1 GCF_014655595.1 Streptomyces griseocarneus
ACTTACCTCCGCGAGCGCGATACCCACTACATCGCCCAGGCCAAGGCCAACCATCCCGGCCTGTTCGACAGAGTCCGCCGCCTGCCATGGCGTGAGATCAGGCCCGACCACCACGACCGTACGCGGGCCCATCACCGCCTGGAGATCCGGCGGCTGAAGGCCACCGCCTTCGCCCACCTCGGCTAACCAGATGCCCGCCAGGCCCTGCAAGTCGTGCGCTGGAGGAAGGACTTCACCAGCGGCAAGCTCACCATCGAGCGCGTCTACCTGATCACCAGCCTGCCGCCCGGCGCGGTCACCGACGCCCAGCTCGCCGACTGGATCAGAGGGCACTGGAAGATCGAAAATCTTCTGCACCACGTCCGCGACCGCACGTTCCGCGAGGACGACTCCAAGATCCATGTCGGCCATCTCCCGCGCAGCATGGCCGGCCTGCGCAACCTCGCCATCGGCGTCCACCGTCAGGACGGCCACACCAACATCGCCGCCGCTCTACGTCACACCGCCCGCGACTGGCGAAGGCCCCTGGCCGCCCTCGGACTCACCGGATGAAACCGGACAGACCTCGATCATGCAAGGGACCCTGGGGCCGAAACGCCGAGCCGTCCGCGAGCGTTTTGGACTCCCAGACCGTCAAGACCTCCGCCAACGTGCACCTCGCGGGCCAGGGCACCGACGCAGGAAAACGGATCATCGGACGCAAACGCCACCTGGGTGGCTGCGTAGGTGAGATCGGGTTCTGGTCCAACTTCTGTGGAGCTCTCACGCTCTGTAACCTGCCGGGACTGGATGGCCCTTCGTGACTCGTTGACAGACCTGTTTGGGATCATGCCCACATGGACTTCGACCTCGCCCCACCGAGCGGCGTTGGGCCGTTGCGGATCGGTATGACTCGGCACGCGGCCAACACGGCGCTGGACTCGCTCCGCGATCTCTCTGCGGTCTCGGAGTCTGATCGGCCGGGCCAGCACGTCTTCCGTCCCAGCGGGCTGATGATCAGCATCCACTGCATGCGAGACATGCTTGAAGCCATCGAGTTGGGAAGGCCGTCGTCCCAGACGGACCGAGTGTTGTTTCAGGGTGTGGACGTGTTCGCGCTTCCGGCCCGCGAGGTTGTCCAGCGCATGGGCGAGTTCACCTCGATTGAGGAAGATCCTGACGACGATGCTTCATTCATTGCCCCGGACTTGCTGCTGAGCTTCTGGCGTCCATTCGCAGCCGACGATGAGCCCGAGGAAGAGCAGGGCTACCACTTCAGCTCGGTCCTGCTGGCACGGCCTGGCTACTACGACACCCCTGCTCAGGCTGCGGAGCGACTCCAGCAGAGCTCGTGACGGGCCCGTCAGGACGCCAGCAGGACTCGTTTTCGCAAGAGGCCGAAGCCGGCCCGGCCGTACATCTGGCGCTTGATCATTTTGATCCGGTTGACGTGGCCTTCGACGACGCCGGAGCTCCACGGCAGTGTGAGGCCGGCGGTGACGGCTACGAGATCGCGTTCGAGGCCGTTGACGAAGGTGTGGAGGCTGGGCAGGTCGTCGGCGCGGACCACCTTGATCCATTGCGGGAGCTGGTCGCCCTGGAGCTGGGTGAGCATCTTCCCGAACGCGCGGACATGCCCCGTGAGGGCATCCAGTTCGGGGCAGCCGGCGAGGACGGCTTTGAGCTTCAGGCGCTCGCTCTCCGGCAGGGTATCG
Organism: Streptomyces griseocarneus; assembly: GCF_014655595.1. GTDB lineage: Bacteria > Actinomycetota > Actinomycetes > Streptomycetales > Streptomycetaceae > Streptomyces > Streptomyces griseocarneus. The sequence goes on from NZ_BNBL01000015.1 coordinate 1,695, forward strand.
GGGTGGGTCAGGATCCAGCTGGTGACCGTGCGTGGGGACGGCGGCGGGCTGCTGGTGCGGTCGGGGTTGTGCGGAACGGCTGGAGGTAGGCACGGACGGCTCCGTAGCCGCCGGTGTAGCCGTGAGCCTTGATCTCTTCCCAGAGGGTCCAGGCGTTCGTGCAGCCTTCGGCCCATCGCTCGTGCAGGTAGGGCTTGAAGTCGTCGAGCTTGGTCAGGCGGTTCTGCCACTGCCCCTGGAACAGGTCTTCCGGCCTGGCGGCGTCGGCCAGTCGTTGGACGGTTCGGTAGGTCATGCCGAGCTGGCGCTGGATCGAGCGTCGGCTGTGGCCGGCAATCAGCAGCGCGTGGACGGTGGCGTGCTTGGCCCGGGTGCGATCGGCGAAACGGTGCCCGGTCGGCCATGGCGACCCGCTCTCGGCCGGGGCCGGCGCCTTCTCCGGCACCGACTCTACGAAGGCCGCACGGAGGCACGGGCGGTGGCGGGAGACACACCGCTCGGCCGCTTCGCCGAGGTTGCGCCACAGGTGGAACCGGTCGGCGACCTGGACCGCAGTGGGCACCCCGATCCTGGCCCCCTCGGCGAAGAACGGAGCACGGTCACGGCAGACGACCTCGATCCCCGGGCGTTCGGCCAGCCAGGCCGCGACAGTGCCCGCCTCACGATCCGGCAGCAGATCAATCGGCCTGCGAGTCTCGACGTCGACCAGCACAGTCCCGTAGACGCGGCCCTTTCGCATCGCGTACTCGTCGACGCCGACCACTCGCGGGACCTGTGGCTGGGGTTCCGGGAGGGCGTCGACCAGCCGCAGGACCGTATTCCGGCTGATCCTCGCCCCGAAGACGTCGGCCAGCCTGGCACCGGCACGGCCGGCCAATGCGAGGCCGACCTCGGCCAGGACTGACCGCATGCGTTCGGTCCGCTGGCTGTATCGCCGGGTCAGGCCCGCGACCTGCTCGACGAACGTCCGCCGCACACAGGAGACGTCCTCGCACGTGAAGCGCCGGACACGAAGCCGCAGCACCACCCGCCGTCCCGCCACGGGGAGGTCAGCTGGAAACCGCAGGTAGGAGCCGTGCACCCGCCCCGACCAGCTCCCACAACCCGGGCACCGAGCCCCAGCCGTCCGGCATCTGACACCGACCCGAATCACCTCGCCATCGTCCTGCACCGACTCCACCCTGATCCCCGGATCCGCCAGGAAGAGTAGCTCTTCCAGCCGGAGCAGTACCTCGCGCACAGCCCAGAACCATCAGCCCGAACGTTGTCGGCACCAGCAGTTTCCAGACGATCTCGCGAGATCTACCAGCAAGATCAACAGTCACAAGGAGTAGGAACACCACAGAAGTTGGACCAGAACCGTAACCCACCAACAAAGCCAGGACGATGACAGTTGCCACACGGCACCCCCTTCAAGCTGCAGAGGCGGAGAGGGAATTGAAGGTGCCCTCGACGAGGTTCTCCGCCGTCGGTAGACCCGGGTCCATCCACAGCGCATGCCCATGGGCCCCGCGCCCCAGAAGCGCGGTCGCGGCCGGGCTGAGGACGACCTGCACAGTGGCCGTGGTGGTGTCGACGGTGATGTAGCCCTGGGCGCTGCTGACGGTGGTGACCTTGATCAGCGGCGGCGTGGTGGTGTCGGCCGCGGTGGGGCAGACGACGAACTCGAAGGCCTTGCCGCTGATGTTCATGGGGCCGCCGTTGTCGTCGCGCAGCTCGAAGGTCACGGCCCACTGCGACCCGGATACCGCCCAGGTGGTCCACCGCATGGGGAGTCCGGCCACGGGCACCTCCCCGGTTCAGGGGTTCTAGAGCCTGGCAAGCCGACCAGACCGCTTCCATGTCCTGACAGGCCCTGGGCTCCGGAGCGTTGAGAAGAATGTGTGCCGGGGTCGAGCCTCACACGCCCAGTGGTGCGCCGTCACGCGCTGCTTGATGGGGGTGTCGGACCGAGCCGATCCTGGCGTAGCCCGTTCTTGCTCCGATGAGAGGGACGCGTGTGGCGGACAAGATATTTCAGCGAACGGACGACTCAGGCAAGGTCACCATCGCGGTGTTCCGGCGGCAGGCATCAGCCCCGGCGGCTCACTTCCATGACTTTCAGGTCGACGTCGATCCCGACATGGTGGCGATCGGCGGTGGGGCGACAGGTGTGGATGCTCCGCAAGGAGCGCTCCTGACGGCCTCCTACCCGGACAGCAACCGGTCGGCATGGCTGGTGTCCTCCAAGGACCACCTCGTCCCGGAACCCCACCGGCTGGTGGGATTCTCCATCGGGATGAGGATCGCCGGTGTGAGCCGGCGGGACCTCTTGAGGCAGCATCTGCAGTTCACCCAGGTCACGAGCGGCGGCGCGCAGCACCCCACCGCTTCCGGAGGACCGTCCGAGGGCTTTGCCCTGATCAGTGGAGGGTTTCGGGTCAACTGGCGACCTGGGGCGGGGAACCTGGCCACAGCGTCGTTCCCCGAGTTTGATGAACAGTGGACGGCCCGGTCCAAGGACCACATCGAGCCGGCACCCTGCACCATTGATGTCTTCTCCGTCGGGCTCAGGGCCCATATCCCTGGAGCGGGAAGGGTTGAACGCCGGGCGAGCAGCAGCATCGGCGGTCCAGCCGCCCATCCATCCGCCACGGCGACGCTGCACGGCGCCTTCGCCTTGACCGGGATCGGCGCGGAGGCGCGTTGGGGGGAACCCGGTTCGCTGCTGTGGCAGATCGAGCCGTTCAACCAGGGTGTGACGGCATCGGCCAAGGACCATGTGAAGCCGTCTCCCGCCATGATCAAAGCGTGGGCCATCGGAATCCGAATGACCTGAGCCAGTCCTGCGAACAGGGGCGCTCAGCTACGGTCTTCGACAGCTGATCAAGCGGCGGTGTAGTGCCGCCGCGCTCGCTGACGCGTGGCCTGCTCGGCCTTCACCACGTCGATGGCGCGGTACTTGGGGACCTTGCATCGTGGGGAGTTCGCCCGGACGAGGTGACCGCGGTGTGCCCAGCTCCTAATGACCTCGCGAGTGACGCCAGCTGCCTCGGCTGCCTGCGCGGTCGTCCACAGCGTTGTCTGGAGGTCACCGTCGAGATCCACCATTCTCGCCTCCCACGAACGCGAAAACCCCGGGCTCATGAGTCCGGGGTGGTCGTCAGCGGGCACACATGTACCTGGCGATCACGTTACGCGTAACGCCGTTGAACGGCCAGGCAGCGTAGGAGGCGGCGAGCGTGGCGGTGTGCGCGGCGTACTCGGCCGGGGTCAGGAGCAGGCCGCAGGTGACATTGCGGCATTCGATGTAGTCGTCACCGTCCGCGCGGAACAGCCCCAGCAGATCGCAGCGCGGGCAGGGCGCGGCATAGCGCTCCACTCCGGTGTCCCGGCGGGTGAAGTGGATCGCGGCGGTGTGCCAGGAGTGGATCTGCGCGGCGGGGTTGGCGGAAAGTCGGTCGTGCACCTCTGCGGCGGCGGGGCGCTCGGTCAGAGCCCAGTCGAGGTGTGCGGAGAGGAACCGTACCGCGGAGGCGATGGCGGCTCCCTCAGCAGTCGGCCGGCGGCGCTGGAGCCGGCGCAGGTCGCGGATGTCGTCCTCGAGGGTGAGCATGGCGCCGACGATGTGATCGGTGACGAGCCGGGCGGCCTCGCCGGGCCATGGGGGCGAGGCGACGAACGGCCGATCGTGCCCACTTTGGGCCCGAGGGGGAACTTCTCGGGTGTCTGCTCGCTGATCCATTCCCAGTACGGAATAGTGACGTTCGGCGTGCGCGGCGGGTCGGCCGATTGGAGCAGCTTTTCGCAGTAGTGCAGATGGGCCCGATGCCAGGGCAGGAAGAGATCGCTGCCGTGCTCGCAGGCGATGCGCGGGGATCCCGCGGAACCGTTGTGCAGAGCCGCCTGGAACGCGTACCCGGTCGGATCGTTCTCGTCCACCTCGGAACGTTGCCGGAGCACGTCGAGTGCGTGGATGTAGCCGTCCAGTTCCGCGTCGGTGAGGGAGTTGATGTGGTGGTGGCCGACGCCAACGGTCTGCGGCTGGCCGTGGCGCATGATGGCCTCCTGGGTTCCAGTACATGAAACGGCCAGATCCCCGCCCTCTCCAGCCTCGGCCGCGGCCCTCTGGATGCCCCCTCCCATACGACAGCGCGCAGGTTGCCTTGGGGCGGCCGATCGGCAGCGTCACTGCCACTCGATGGTGTCAGCGGGCCCGGCCGCCCGGCCGGTCTCCCGACATCTGCCGTCCCGCCTTCCGATGCTGACTGGGCCGGGGAACCCGTCCCGGGCCGAGCACCGTCGGAGTGTAGTCATGGCAGCACCGGTCTTGACAGACCACAGCATCCCGTGGACGTCGACCATCCCCGCGAACAAGAACGAGCCCGCCACGCTCTTCGTGAGGGAGCGCAACGGCACCAAGCCGAACAAACCACGCGAGCCCGTCCTGATGCTGCACGGCCGCAGTGTGCCGGCCCTGGCGGGCTTCGACCTCCAGCACGGCAAGTACGGCTGGGCCGAATTCCTGGCCGACGCGGGCTATGACGTGTTCGTCATGGACCTCCAGGGATCCGGCCGGTCCACGCGCCCGAAAATGGACGACCCGCGCAACGTGAACCCTGCCCAGAAGTACCTCCTGCAGGACCACCCGGGCGGTGCATCGGGCCCTGTGCAATACACGTCCCAGCTGGACAATTCCCAGAGCAACTGGGACGAGGTGCACAAGGTCGTCACCTACATCAAGGACCTCACAGGCGCCTCCAAGCTCGACCTCATCGGCTGGTCGGCCGCCGCGCAACAGCTCGGTCCCTATGCCATCCAGCACAAGGAGAACGTCAAGAGCCTGCTCTTGCTCGCGCCGATCTTTCCGCCGAACGGCAGACAGAGCAAACCCGGGACGCGCTGGGATCCGCCCTTGCCGATGCCCGTGAGCGTACCCGCCGCCGTCTTCGGCTTTCCCATGACCCTCGGCACCAAGGCCGGTTTCACCGCCGCGTGGGACAGAGACGTGAAGTGCCACAAACAGCGGGAGGAGGGGATGGTCGACGTGGCGTGGAAGGCGATCATGGAGAACGACGCAATCGGCGCCACATGGGGCCCTGAGGCGGAGGGGGCGCCCGGGGTGCCCGAGGGCGTCATGCGGGTCAAGAATCCGTACTGGTGGGGCTGGAACTCCACCACCGTGCCGCTGGACGGCATCCTCGGCTCCGACGTCCCCGTGCTCATCATCTACGGAGACCTCGACTCCACGGTCAACACGCCGGCCGACCTCGGCCTGCTGCACTTCTCGGTGCCTGCGCTCTACGACGCCATCCCCGGCGCACAGAAGCTGATGTTCCGCATCGCCTGCGCAGGCCACCAGATCCCCTGGGAGCGCCGGGCCCAGACAGTGCACAAGATGTCCCGGCAGTGGCTCAAGGACAACACCGTGGAAGACCTCGCGAAAGGCAGCTACTTCCTGGACGAGGACGGCGTCATCACTCCGATGGACTGATGGACGAACATCCCGCCAGGCGGGACTGGAGGCCTCCGATAGACCGCCTGGGCCTTGTGCAGATGGGACCGCACCCAGGCTATGGCCGACGGAGTCGGCCATAGCCTCCTCGTCGGTCTTTGTTGTCGGCGACAACCTGCACCCGCGCGGTTTCCATGCCGAGGGCTGAGAGCCTGCCGGATGGGACCGAATCCCGGTTCGCCCGGAAGGCTCAGCACGGATGGCCCGGGGCTCTCCGCGACCGTACGTTCGTCAGGGATCAGCGTGCCCGGGCCAGTGCCGCACCGGTCCGCCTCCTAGTACCAGCTCAGGAGAGGTGACCACTCGTCGCCGCGATCCGAACCGGGGTCCTTGACCACCGCGACCATCTGTGCGTGGCGGCCGAGTTCGACCACCGGTACTCCCTCAGACCCCCGTCGGCCGCCATGGGCGGCACGGCGGCCGACTACGCCACCAACCGCGCTGCGCTCAACGACGCACTCGGGCCGGGGCGACTGGACGGGGCGACGGCTGCCGATCCGGACAAGTGGGGCGCCCACGGCCGCGATATCGACCAACTGGCAGGTTTCAACGTTTGACGCGGCTCCGAATACCGACGACGGCCAGGCCCAGCAGAACGGGTTCGGAGAGGCGAGATGCCATCTCGACGTAGGTTCCGGTGGTCGTCAGGTCCTGCCCGGAGGACCGGAAGATCACTGAGTTCAGCACGACACGCAGGGACTTGTCGAACCGTTCTGTCGACAGGCGCGTTGGATAGGACCCATTGGGATTCACCGGATCGGGGGTCTCAGTGGTCATTGTCATGATGCGTCCGGTGAGGGTGCCAGTGTGGGCCGACTTGATATCACTCTGCGGCAGACCCCACAGCATCATCGCCAGCACGGTGGTCATCATGGCCAGGAGCAACCATCCGAAGGCGCGGGAAGCACGCATGCCGTAGCCGGAGAGTAACCAGTAGACGGTGAGCAGGCTCCGTTCGCCCCAGGGTATGTCATCGGCATGGCGTCGCATTTCCATTTCGCCGTAGTAGAAGTCTGCCGCACCAGGTTCATGCTTGCCGTCCTCGAAGGCCTTGCGCAGCTGTCGGTACACCGGTGCCAGCGCGGTCGGCATCAGCACTTCTTCCCCTTCGGGAGCTGGTGACCAGCCCTCTGCGCCGACGCGCCGGGCGGCACGCCAGTAGTGTTCCTCGGCCATCGTCCGGCGTGGCGTCCAGCGCACTGGCCACATTCCCCGCCGACGCAGCCCGGAGGGTGTGGCGGCCAAGCGGTATCTCCCTTCCAGCCGCAGCTGGTCAAGGTGGATGGTGCCGGCAAACCGGCACTCGCTGAGGTCGATGTCACTGAGTACCAAGTGCGCCGCGTCCACCCCTCGCAGCGACATGACCCGTACCTGGCGAACGGGCAGGTTCGGTTCGGCCAGCTGGAAACCATTCCGCTCAGTGAAGGGCCGCGAGGCGGAGGCGAGAGTTACCGGGTGTTCCAGGACCGCGTCACTCAGGTCAACGGCGGCATGACGCAATCGCAGCACGGCAGTGGAGACCCACTGCGTCCGTCGACAACGTACCGACGCTGCTGCCGCCTCGATGGTGACCGGGGATCCAAACACAGCCTCCGACAGATCGAGCATTCCCGTGCACCGCAGAGGCCCTACTACCACAGCGCGCTCGAACACCGCTCTCCGGAACCAGGCGTCGCCGCTGAAACCGGCTCCATTGAAGTGGATGTTGCCACTGAAGATCGCCCCGTCGAAGTGAACTTCGCCCCTGAATTCTGTTTCGTCGAAATGAGCGTCGCCGCTGAACTCGACCCCGTCGAATCGAACGTCATCGCTGAACTCGGCTCGGTCGAACAGAGCGTGGCCGAGACGTGGCGGGCCTGCAGGAACCGTGAGAGCGCCCAGCAGGTCGGTGAGCAGTTGTTCCGTAAAGGGAGTACCGCGGTGATCGATGTCGGCACCGGAAGACAGGGTGGAGAAGTAGTCGCTCCGTTCACCCTCACTCACATGGGCCAAGCAGGCAATACGTCCGGGGAGGCGTCTGCCACGACACCCGACCGAATCGGTCGCGATCCCGGCTTCGTGGCCGCAGGACGGCCACCCGTGCGGACTCGAGGACGTCATGCTCGAAGAGACGTTCCATCACCCCGAGAAGTTGCTGCTCTGGGTCTGTTGAGCAGCAACGGGCAGCCCGAGCAGGGATCCTGCTCACCGACGCGACAAGCCGGACATGGTGGTGGGGGTGGACCAGGACGGCAGGGCCTGGCTCACGGGGACGCGGGCATACACAGGCGACGCCCACCCTTCGGTACGCCGTGGGGTCCAGCCCGGGGCCGTCGGGACGAGCACGGCGCTGCGGCAGCCGCTGAACCCCACGACATCAACCACCACCGCGTCCACCGGGCCCGGGGTGTGGATTTACGGCCGACAAGGAAGAGCGCGCCCATGAGTGCGGTCGACGATGACCCGGGGCAGAAAATGGCAGTGCCGGACTTACATATGCCACGGTCCACAACTCGCACTTCGCAAGATCCAGGCTCTTCTACCGATCAATTCTGTACCGGGCCACCAGGATTGTCGTATTCGCAAGATAATAGAAGGCGCCCAGCCAGACCCACTGCTGCCAAGCAACAATGCCGAGAATCACCACTAGGAGCGCATTGGCAACGTTGATACGCAAGCGGTGCCAGCGTAGCAGCTGCCCTTTGAGCACGCGGGAATAGTCCGACATGATTACCCAGTCGTCGCTAAAGAAAGTGAACACCCAGGCGATGATTGCTGTCCATGCAGTGCGCACTCCTTGCGCGTAGAGCACCCACATGACAAACAGCGCCGCAGTGAAGATCGCAGACTGGCAAAGGTCGCGCAGCTGCCGGTCCTCCTCGCTGAGACGAGCGGGGATATCAAGCGGTGATTCGATCTTGGATTCGTGAAGCTTCTTCTTGGATCCCAGCTCAGCCAGCCAGCGCAGATAGGATACCGAATTCCGCAGAACAAACACCACAAAGATCACGGAGGCTGCGCGCAGGGCGAGAATCCCGCTGTTCCATTGCCGTCTGATCTCGTCGCTGTCCATGGAATCGAGCTGAAGAAGCGGGTTGATCGTAGCGAACAGCAAGCAGAAGACTGCCACGCCCACGGTGGTGGCCAGTGCCAGGCCGGTAAGTTCAAGGTTCCGGCTATGTTGGGCCTGAAGTGGTGCTTCGCGATAAGAGGAGCGACGCCATGGAATCCTAAGGGCAAACAACAAAGGGGCACTGATCGTCTTGCCGATGAAGCCACGGGGGTTCGTTACATGACCCAGCGCAAAACCGTACTCGCACCATGCAACAGCAGCTCCAACGGTAGAAGTTGCCACGCCCGTCTGGGATGAGTACACAAACATACCTCCAGAGAGATGACTGGTCGACGCTGTCGATGCATGAACACAGTGGCGCGTCCGACCTTGCAATCGGTACTGCATACAGAGGCTAACGATCTCGTGCACCGTTGGCCGTGGCGCGCCCATTCTCTGATTGTTGTGTCGGTCGCGGTGGGGATCAGGACGCGCGCGGCGGTCACTAAAGATCTTTTCGTACCTCCCTAACTATGCTGGGGCGATACGGGCGTTGTGGAATTCGGGGCTGAGATCAGCCGGCGAGGGCGAGGTTGCGCATGTGGGCGAAGCTGCTGGCGGCCCACCAGACACCGTTGCCCTTGAGCCTGCAGTCACGGAGGGTCCTCCCGTTCTTCATATGGGCGAAGACGTGCTCGACGCGTGCCCGCAACCGGCGGTTCGATGTGTTGTGTTCCTCTTTCCACCGCAGCACCGTTCCCGCCCGGCCTGACGGCGGTGCGGGATGGGCAGTCCGGTGCCCCGGTAGCCGCCGTCGGCGTCGGGCGGTCGCGTCCCCGCAGGCTGTCTTGGTGCCGGATTCGGCGAAAAGACTGCAATCACACTGCGTGGCCCTCTCTGTGGCGAAGCCGCCCAGCCACCGTGCACCGACATCCCAGCCAGCAACGGCCATCGTCCCCTTCCTCCTTCCGCAGCGATCCCACATCCGAACGGATCAACCCCGGTCAGCACCCTACGGTTTGACCACAAAGGCTGATCCCAGGCAGCAGGGTCAGGAGTGTCCAGAGGGTGAGGTTGGCAGGGATCAGGACGCGCGGGAGGTTGCGGCGGGCCAGCCAGACCCAGGGCGTTCATCCAGTGGAACGTGGCATGCCGGGCCGGGTTGGTGGCCGGATGGTGGACGGTGACGCCTGGCATGCAGTAACCGGTATAGCCGTGGTCCCAGCATCGCCAGGCGAGGTCAATGCCTTCTTGGAAGAGGAAGGCAGGGTACCCACCGGCGCATGGTGACGCCGGTGTCCGGGTCGGCGATGCGCGGCTGTACGTACGCGATGTTCGGGTCCTGTTGCAGGCGGGTGGCGAGGCGGCCTGGCGCCTGGTGGACGCACTGAGAGACGGACATGATCTGCGGCCCTTCCGGTGCCGTCCCAGCGCATAGCCGTCATGCGGAGCTCAGCGAGACGCGGGACGAGGTGGAGGCAGGCTGATGTACCTCCGGGCGGCCAGGCTCGAGGCGAGTGCGCTCCGCGCAGGGCAGGTATGCCGCGCAGCACATCGCTGCCGCCCAGCCCTGCCGGACTGAGCATCCTGCCCTATACCGCCGTCGCGTCCCCGGCCAGCGTCGCCCGCGGACTTTGGGCGGGCTCCACAGGCTGCACCGATGGCAAGGCCTGGCGGTGCTGTGCAGCCTCGGCCGCGGTGCAGAAAGAGGAGAAGGTGAACGCGCGCGGGGACGGCCCGTGCGCCCGCAGGTCCGCCAGCCGTTCCAGAGCCTCGCCGACGGTCGGGAGGTGACCGGCGGGGACCCACCAGAGCACCAGGTGCGCCTCGACGTGCCGTTCGAACCATTCGCGGCGCCGCCGCATCACCTCCAGGTGCCCGCTGCGGTAGGTGAAGTCCCACAGGGCCTCGCGGGTCTCCCACACTGACAGGTTGACGATGACGTCCTCGCCCGCCGGGCGCAGGCCGGTTGCGTCAGCCGCCCCCTCCTCCGCGAGCCGCCACACGAATCCGGGCGCTTTGTCGGCGGATGCGTTGACCGGGTTGAGCATCTCGACGAACGGCGCCATGCGCGGGTCGTCGAAGGGGTGTCGGAGTGTGGCGACGTTGAGCTCGGCGAGGTGAACAGCATGCGCGGATGCGGTCATGGCTTCATCCCAGCACGGCCCGCTTTTCTAAGTCAATCACCATCGTTTTTAGAAGTCTCGACCACCACGCAGCACTCCCCCGGCCGGGCGTCCATGCGAGCGCGGACGGGACCGTCAGCGCCGAGCAACCCCTCCAGCAGCGCGAGATTCATGCCGCAGACCAGCGGTGGGAAGCGTTCGGCAACAGCGCGAAAGGGGCAGTTGCGCATACGGATAACGCGCTCGGGAGCCCTGGCCGCCCCCTCGGCACCTTCGGCATCCCGGGCACCCCGGGCATCCCCGGCGCCTTCCAGGTACGGTTCGTAGCCGCGGACAGCCAGCGTCTCCTTGGCCTCCTCAAAGCCCCCGCAGGGCGCCGCCGAGCCGCGCAGGGCCTCACCCCGGCGGCGCGCTGCCATGCAGAGCCCGGCGTCAAGGCCGGCCTGCTCGGCGGCCTCGGCGAGCAACTCATGCAGCGGTGCGGTAATCGCGGGCCGGCAGCGACACCGCCCGCTCCGCCCGGACCCGCGCGTACAGCTTGGCGGGACGGCCCACCCGGACCCGAACGGCCCGTCAAACGACGACTACCAATCTCCAGCAGACCGGCCCCGGCCAGCCTGTCCAGAACGCACTCTGCCGATGTGCAGCCGAGCCCGTGACCAGACCCTGCTCGCAGCCGAAACCCGCAGGTTCTTCCACTGAGACCGATGGTAACCCCACGTGGTCCGCGGCTACTTCGGCGGCCCCTACGTCCGCTACACCCTCGAATAGAACGCCAGCCGTTACGGATCAATAAGGGCTGTACCGCACTTTCCGCTCGGTTGTCAGCGGAAGCATCGGGCGCATCATCTCTACAGCCGGACAGCGGTACCCCTCCCCCGGCGGTGGCAACGGCGGCGCGCGCTCACCAGGACTTCGAGTCCGTGCCGCTGGCTCAGCGCGCGTCATATCCAGACCCGGTATCGGTCACGGGCGTAGGTGCGAATTCGGCGCCGAGTACGAGCGGTTTGGCATAGCAGCGACTGAGCTCGTCGAAGCGGTAGGGGCCGAATCCGGCGCAGGGCAGATACCCGCTGGAGGTGTAGAGGGAGACGGCCTCCGGCAACTTGATGCCCGTCTCCAGGACCATCCGGGTACGGCCCGCGGCGCGGGCGTTGTCTTCGAGGGCCGCCAGCATCATCCGGGCGAGGCCACGTCCGCGTAGCTGGGGGATGACGTACATCCGCTTGATTTCCGCATCGCCGTCTGCGTAACCCTCCTCGTTGGCGTCCTGGCCGCGCCAGCCACCGCTGGCGGCCGGGGCGCCGCGATCGTCGTAGACGATCAGGTACAGGCCCCTGGGTGGCTGGAACATGGCCGGGGTGAGCGGCGTGATATCGCCGTTGTCCCCGTAGCGTTCGGCGTACTCGCGCTGCACCTGCCCGTTCAGCTTGACGGCGTCAGGGTGATCAAAACAGACCCGGCGGATTTTCATGCCCTCAATGGTATTGATATGCGGACAGTCCTCGGGGGGCTTCGGGGAGCCACTCACCCGCATGAGGGTCTGAGCGCCGCTGGGCGGGCGGGCAATGCTGGACCACCGGACCGACTGGTCCTACGGTTCCCGGGCGTCCGGACCACCGTTCAAACCGTACGAAGTGCCATCACAGAGGGTCACATACGCCGCGCGAAAGAGTCGCTTGGCCATCCCGATACGTTTATACATGGCGACGGCCGGCAGATTGTCGGCGTCCACGATGAGTGCCGCGCGGCCGTACTGGCGCACCAGCTCCGTTACGACGAACCCGCACACCGCACGGGCCAGCCCCCGGCCTCGCACCTCCGGCGCGGCGACCACACCAGCCACAAAACCGCATCCCGTCCCTGACCACGCATCCGCCGCCACCGCAAGCAGTCCGGTCCCATCGGCCACCCCGGCCCACCGGGCCGCCCCATCCTTCATTCCCGGCCGCGCGTACGAACGCGGGAAGCAGCGGTCGAACAACAGCGCCGCTTCCCGTTCCAGGCTCTCGTCCAGCCAGCGCACACCGTCCTGGCACACTCCAGTCGGGGAGCGGGTCTCCGCCCAGTAGAACTCGTCCACCATGCTGAGGGACGGGATCTGCTCGGCGAGCCGGGCGATCAGCAGAGCATCACCGAATGGACGGTACGCAGGGCCAACCGCCTCAAGCACGCGCCGGATCAACCGAACGGCATCGCGGGAGTCACCGGCGACCGCGATCCGGTCCCGTCCGGAGACGCCCGGACTCGCCACAGCCACAGCTCCTCCACAACGCCATGCCTGTACCCCGGCACCCAACCCGCAGCCCCTGTGCCTTTGCGCTGCCCAGGCCACATGCCCCTCGCCGGCCACCACTGCCTCAATGTCTGTCAGCTCCGTCAGCTCCTCCATGCGCAGACCTCCCTGTCTGCCCCTGCCAGAAGGCAAGGTTGCGTTGGATGACTCAAGAAGCTCGGTGGTAACAATGTCTAGATGCTCAGGGTGTGTTCCGAGAAGTCGGCGCCCTGACGAGCTTGTGCACGGCTGGCCGTGGCGCGTCCGTTCCTTGATCGTTGTGCCGGCCGTGGTGGAGGTCATGACGCGTGCGGCGATCGCTCAAAATCAGCGGATCACAGGGCTGTCGTGGACGGTGGTCACTGAATTCGTCGCCGAGGTCGGTCCGTTGTGGCAGGAGCGCCACCAGGCCCAGCTCGCTTCCCGGGACCGGAAGCGAGCTGCCGGGGCCGGGGCTCGGCACAAGCTGGTCTTCGTCGACCGGCTGCCGGCCACTCTCGCCCATCTGCGGCACGGCACGACGCAGGAAGTACTGGCCTGCTGGTTCGGCGTGGACCGCTCCGTCTGCGCGCGGGGGCGGCACTGCGGCATCTCCCAGACAGGACGCTATCCTTCCCCTGCTGCGCTCAGCCCTCGATCCGGCCTCCCGTATGCCGGGAAGCCATAAGCTTGTCCTACCTTCCAAGCGTGGGTCTCAGGCGGTCATTCGTAGACTGGCTGGCCGCGGTTGAGCAGGACCGTGATGGCCAGGGCGGCTCCGCCGTCGGCCAGATCGATACCCCAGGTCACCTCGTCGCCCAGAGCGAGTACGTCGGCGAGAAGATGGAGCAGTTCGGGCGATCGGTGCACCCTGGTCGCAGCGCATGATCAGACGAAGGCCGCCTCAGCGTCCGGAGAATGCCCAGGTCAGCGGCATAGTTCGAGGTACATTTCGGCACCGGATGTCCCGTGGCACGGGCGCTGGACGAATCGCCACCGGAGTTCGACTGGGAAGGGCCGGTAAGGTAGTGCTCTTCGGGCTGCTCGGCTCCGGAGTCCTAGAGGCGACTGCCAATGAATCTCCGCCCCCTGGCTGCTGGTTCCGATGCTGCGATACACAACGTGTGGCGGCTTCCCGTTGCTGACGCGATGCGGGGGCACCGAGCCCTTTGGTGGAGCGTCGGTCCCGCCGGGGAGCTTGCTGTCCTGTTGGTCCACCGGCGATACCTTGATCACTCCCGCTACATCAAGGGGTGGATCGGGTGGGGGCCGCGAGTCCCGTTCACGGGTGAGCTGGTCACCGTCACGGGACAGGAGGAGCGGCGCATCCTGGTGAAGGACATTCGGATTCGGCCCAGTCACTTGGCCCTGCTTCCGGATTCTCGATTCCTGCTGGTGAGCGGGCGTACGTTCCGCAACGAGACCGAGGGGACCTGGGCGTCCAACGCTGTGGTGTTCTCCCCGTCCGGGACACCTGAGGCCGAGTTCTGCGTCGGTGATGACGTTCCCGCCTTGGTCACCGACGTCCACGGAGGCATCTGGACGGCTTACGGCGATGAGGGCATCTACGGCGGCCACCCCGAGTCGGGAGCGGGCCTCGCGGGCTGGGACACCCAGGGCCGGAACTCCTGGGCTCCGAAGGGCCGGCTGCCCGACCACCCGCTGGAAGGCTGCACCGCCGCAACCGAGAACGAACAGGTATGGCTCGTCTGGTACTCCGGCAGCGGCAGAGGCGGCACCTTCCTGACACGGATCACTCCGTCCACCGGCGAGGTTGCCAGCTACCCCAGCCCCGTCCCCGCCCCGGACGGATTCGCGGTCCGCGGCAACAGGGCAGTACTCACCCGCCGCGACCACAACAAGCGGTCCGTTGAACTCATACGGGCCGAGCTCAACGGCACCACCTGGGCAGTCACCAGCCGCCGTCGGCTACGGCTGCCCGGTCGAGTCGTCATGCACTGCGGCCAAGGCCGCGACGGTTCCCTCTGGCTCCGCGCAGGCAACACCTGGCTGCGCATAGAAGCATGAACACCCCGGGCAACATCTCGGGCGATCCAACTGCGGGACCGTCACAGAACACCGGAGGTTAAAAGACAAGCTCAGAACCTGCTGCTGAAGCCGACATGCCAAGAGCAGAGGTGCTGGACCGTGGGGTGGTGAACGTGGCCGCCGGACGGCCTGGCAACTTCGTCCGCCCACCGATGGAGAGCATGCCGGGGCAGGCGCTCGCGAAGGCGGACACCCAATCCGGGGTGGGCACCACGGGCGCTGCACGCGATGCTGAACCGGATGAGGGCGCCGCCGCGGGGCCGCTCTTCAGCGGTCTGTCGGGCTTGGCGCCGGTACTGCCGGCAGTTTCGGCGCCTTGGGGCGAGCGAACTCACGCATGGGCGAGTAGCTGCCTTACAAAGCCTGCATCTGCGCCTTGCGTTGCGCCAAGGACATTTCCTTGGGCGGCTTGGCAGGTCCTTCGATGTACGAGTTGGCGCCGTCGTCCTGGTCACCCAGGCCACCGGCGCCTTCCCTCGCTTGACGCACGTGCGGACGGACCAAGGATCCAAGCGCCCCAGTCGTCCCCTGAAGACGAGTCACTCGGTCTTCAGGCCCATCGCTGCACGCCCGGAGAGCACATGGCGGCGCACGACGGTCTTGGCACGGTCGTAGACGATCATGATCGCCACCCCGCCGATGTGGGCGCGCCCGCCGGTGGCAGTCGACAGTAGGTCTGCAGGTCCTGGCCAGTGGTGAAGGAGCAGAACGGATCGCGCGAGTACGACAGCGTCATGCGGGCTCGGGCGAGATCGCAGAAGGCGAATGGCTCAGCAATCTCGGTTGAGATCGGCCCAGCTATCAGAGACATTGCGTCGTTTGGGGGCATGACGGAGACCCGAGTCGACTTCTGCTTGGGCCCCGCCGGCCCCTTCGCCTGGATCACCGCGCAGTTACTGAACAGGAGCCACCCGTGGCCAACACTTGGCAGACCACCCCCGACGCTCGTGTCGAGGATCGAAGCAGGCAGGACCATCCAGATCACCCTGCGGCCTTCGACGACGCGGTGATACGCCAGGCGCGCAACTCCGCCGCGCTCTGGGCCGCAACCGGGAAATCCCGTGGCCACGAGGTGATCCGCCGACGCAGCTTCCTCGCGGTGCTCGGCAGCAAGCGCGCCGGGACACGCATCTTGCTGCAGGAACCCGACCTCGACGCGCACGAGCTCGCCGAGCTGACCGAGCTGGCCGGCCGGTCGACCGGACCGGTGGATGCTGAGGATCCGTTCAGTTCCACCGACCTGAGTCACCTGGGCATGCGCAACTGGCAGATGCCGATCATGATGCGCCCGCCTGGCCCTGTCCCCGCCCCCGCGATGGAGGTGATCCGAGTCCAGCGGACGCACGAGCTGCAGACTGCCGAGCAGATCGTGATCGAGGGCTTCGAGCTGACCAGATTCACCCCCTACCGTCCCGGCGAGATGTTCCCCACGACACTGACCGAGCAGCCAGGCGTGGACGTCTTCCTCGCCGTCCTCGACGGCGAGGCGGTCGGAGCCGGTGTCACCGTCGTCCACGACGGGTTCGGCAGCCACTACTGGGTCGGCACGCCGTCGGCGCACCGCTCCCGCGGCGCCGGGCGGGCCGTCATGCTCGGCTCGCTCGCGCCCATGGCGAACCTTCCGGTGACCCTCACCGCCTCACGGCTCGGACGGCCCCTGTATGAGTCGCTGGGCTTCACCGCCGTCACCTCGTCGACCTGGTGGTCCTCACAATGACCACCACCGGGGCGTGACGTAGCGCCCCCGGCCGGCCCAGACACCACTTGCTGAGAGGCGTTACACCAACTAACAGGTCTCTATACGCCGAAGGCCCGGACCAAGTGGTCCGGGCCTTTCACCGTGTCTCGCGACGGTGGTCACCGCACGCTCTTGAGCCGTCGCCGAAACACCCTGACCGTCTCAGAAGTGACCGTCGGGTGGTCGGTTCAGGAGCTGGCGGAAGAAGTCAGTGACCATCGGCCGTGCGCGCTCACTTTCGCGCAGTTCGTCGTGGCCGAAGCGGAAACTTCGTACCCTCGGAACTTCAGGTCGCGGTCACCAGCCATGGTCGCGGCGTACTTCGCGCCGGCTGGCTCGGCTCCGCCGTTGCGTGTGAAGTGCTGCATGCCGTCGACTTCCAGCACAACGCGCTTGCTCTCCTGGTCAGCCGGAAGACCGCAGTCGACCCGGACCACCCGCGGTCACCTTCGTACTTCTCCGCGGAGTCCTCCCCCGCCGGCTGACGCTGGGCGATCTGCGCCAGGACCACATCCTCAACGAAGCGGCCGAAAGCGCCGACCCGCTCCGGCTGATGCGCGTGTTCGGCATCACCGAGCAGACCACCATGCGCAACGTCGTCACCGCCCACCCCGAGCGGACCGCCAAGCTGCCGCGGTAGCTGCGAACGAAACCGGCACGGTCAGTCGGCGACAGCTGGCTGCGGCACGACGGCAGGGACGTCACGCGCAGGGGCTCTACGTGGTTGGGGGCCTGGTCGAGGAGTTCGGCGACGTGGTTGTCGTAGAGCGCGTAGACGGCCGACCGGCCGTGGCGTTCGCCGGTGACCAGTCCGAGGTTGCGCAGCAGGCGCAGCCGGCGGGAGCAGGAGGAGGCTTCCATGCCGACGGCTTCGGCGAGATCGCTCACCGAGCAGGGGCCTCCCTCCCCGGGCACCCGGGGAGGGAGGCCCAGCGCCTATGGGGTGATGACCACCTGGTACGCCTCGCCTTGGAGGATGCGCTCGGACTGAACCTGACGGCCCAGGGACCGCCCCGCGTTCTGGTTCTCGCCTGAGGGGACATGGCCCCTGATGCAGGGCGCGACCGGTTCGTCACGTACGACATCCACCCGCCATGTGCCGCCGCCCACGTAGCGGGGGATGATCTCCGAGCACATGGAGCCGATCGTGCCGCCCTGGCGGGTCCTGGCGAAGGGGAACTCGTCACATTCATCGTCCACGACGGTGGGGTCGGCTACGAAGGGCTTCGGGGGAGCCTTGCAGGTGTAGTAACGCCTGCTGTCCGCCCGCTTTTCGTCGCCGTCACGCGTGAGCGGCCTTTTTGCGGCGCCCATGGCGTTGTTGTCGCTCAGGTTGTTCTGCGCCCATTCGTAGGCCACCGCGGCGGCCCCGTACTGGGACTTGCTGAGGGTCACCCTGGCCAGGTCCTCGGTGACGATGCAGCCGGGGGTATTGCCGACCTGCCCGTCACAGGCCACCGAGGGGCCCGCCCACTGCCCATAGCTGATGACGGGGTAGTCCGCGTCGGGGCTCTCCGTCTGGCTCTGGTAGGCGATCATGCTGCGCGAGCGCTCGCCGCCGCCCCGGGTAGTGGTCTCGTAGGAGAGGTGTCCGGTCTGGTTCTCCTCGCCCGCGCGCAGCTCGATGGCCCCGCCGCCCCAGGCGGGCGGCCCCGGTATGCACGAGGTGCACGACGACGACAGAGCGAGTCTCACAGCGGAGACGTTGGTGTACACCCCGGCGAAGACGGCGATGTTCTCCTGCCACTTCACGCTGTTGGGGTCCGGCGCGGACCGGGCCGTGACCAGGAGTTCGGCGGTGCCGATCGTGCCGCCCGCGCGGTTCTCAAGCGTGTACAGGATGCCGTGCCGCGCGCAGTAGGCGTGGCGGTTGGAGACGACATCCTGCTGTTTCTTGGAGGCGCACAGCGCCTCCGGGCTGTCCCCGGGGTCGCCGCCGCCATGCCGGGGGGCGGCGGCGACCCCGGGGACAGCGGCGGTGCGGGCGCGGATTCGGGCGAGATCCCCGGCGGTGACGGGCCGCTCCTTCATGCAGGTCCACGCGGCGCCCTGGCGTGCGAGCTTGGAGCCGGGGGTAGTGGCCGTGCAGGTGCCGTGGCCCTCGGGGGCCGCCCGGCCGGCCGACAGCGGTGCGGCGGCGGCCGGTGAGACGCCCAGGGCGAGGAGAACTGCGGTCAGGGCGAGCGAGACTGTCGCCGCGAGCAGCCGTATGACGTGTTTCAAAGGGTGATCCCCCTGTTCGGTGGCGTACGGGCCCGTGAGGGATGGAACCGGTCCGGCGCCCGTGCGCGCCAGGGGCGGAATAAGTCCCTCCATGATCAGTTTTGGCCCGTTGCGGGCTCACACCCCCACTCCCGTGGCCGCTACGTTCACCCCCTGACCGAACACACACGACCAGGGGGAAAGGGCAACGATGCGCCCCACAAGACCCGTCAGCCGCATAGGCAGAACGCTCATGGCCTGTGCTGCCTCGGCCGCTGTAACCACCGTCGGCCTTGCCGCCTCACCGGCCTCGGCCGCACCCGCGAAGTCCGCCGCCGCCACGCAGGTCAAGCCCGGCGACACCTGCACGACGGCCGACCTCGGCACACGCCACCCGTACATCAAGACGACCGAAGTCACCCCGGAGATCACCCACTTCAAGGGCTGGTACGTCACTGAGGGCTCAACCGGCTACCAGAACGTCACCACCAGCACCCAGACCACCATCTCGGTCTCCGTCGGCCTCAACGGCAACGTCCAGGGCAGCTTCGCCGTCGAGACCCTCGGCACCGTCGGCGCGAGCCTGGGCCTGAACGTACAGGTCAACTACTCCTCCACCAGCAGCGTGTCGAATTCGGTCACGTGGAACTTCAACCGGCCCGGCTACTACGGCGTCTACAAGGGCACCAAGAAGGTCACCGGTACGTACGCAAGCCTCAACTGCAACCGCGCCCAACAGGGCGACGGCAGTTGGGCGTTGAGGTGGATCGAGGGGGCCGGCAGCGGCAGCTTCACCACCTACACCGCCCTCGAGGAAGGCGCGGTGCGCTGCCAGGACAAGGTGCCCGCCAACAGCATCATGGCCAAGGCACAAGTCCTCCTCGACTGCGGCTCGGCCGCCGCGAAGGCCGAGCACCCGGCGGGTGCGGTGGCCCCGACGGCGAAGCAGACGCAGGACCGCCTCGTGCAGCGCCCGGCTCCCACCAGCGGCACGTCCGCCGAACAGCCCAAGGCCACCGGGCGAAGCGCGCAGGCCGCGCTCAACTGCCAACCCGGCGCCTACAGGATCGACGTTCCCGGCAAGCCCCTGAACTGGAGCGCACCGCTCCTGGCCAACGACGGCATCCGCCTGCGGGTATCTACAATCTTCAGCGCCCACCTGGACAACTGGTTCCTGTGCAACGTGACGGAGAACAACGGGGTCCTCGAGGCGTCCCTGAAGAACTGGGGCAACGGTGGATGCGCGACCATCCCGGCGAGCATCGCCAACCAGGAGCAGGCCTACCTGACGACGGCCAACTGCGGGGAGGACGACCTCCAGCGGTTCTACATCTACCGCGACGTACCCGGCAGCTCGAAGATCGGTGTACAGAACAAGTACACCGGCTCCATGATGGGCCACGACCGGTACGCGGACGGGGAGTTGATCCGCCAGTACTCCAGCGGCAGGCAGGACGGTACGGGTACGTACACCCTGACCGGCGTCTGACGACCCTCACCCCGTGAGCGGCCCCGCACGTGAACCCCCGACCTCCCGGTTTCGTGCGGGGCCCTCCGCTTCCCTAATCCGACCCCGGCCTTGGGGACCAGGAATCCTTGACCTGTACGCTTTCCAGCCCTAACCGCGCGCTTCAAGCCGTCACCGGAGGGACGCGGCGGAAGACCGAGGCGCTCGCACAGCGTCGGCAAGTCCTGGTGACGGTAGCGCTGGCACAGCGTGAGGAGCACGCCATCGATCAGGCTCCGCAACCGCGGCAGGTCCAGCCTACGAGCACTCCGCCGACCAGCAGCAAAAGACCTGTCGCGATGGCGAGTGCCTGCTGCTCATCACGCTGCATGGTGCACCTTCAGTGATCGTGAGAGGCACATGAGGGTAGCGATCGAGATGAGATCAGCCGCGGGATTTTCGGGCCGTGGAGGCCGGTCTGCTGCACCACTGTTACGCAGCACGTGGTCGGCTCGAAGTGACATCAGCTTCCTCTTTCCGCAGAGGCGCGGACCGGCTGAAGTCCTGCGCTGCGCGGACTGAGCCGAACGAGGCACACCGGTGTGACTGAGCACGCCAGCCCTGGCCGTCGCGAAAGCTGGCCGGCACCGCTGCGGTCCTGAAGCAGGAGGGTTCCTGCCGCAGGCGGCAGCGCTCTTACTTCCGTTTCCGTGCCCGCTTCGGCTTCCGCTCAACGATCACCGTCTGAGGCGCGGCAGGCGCCTCGTCCTCAGAAGCCGGCTCAAAGCGTCCCGGGGTGCTCCTGCGCATCGCCTCGACGTACGGCGGAAGCTCGAAGGCCCGCTGGTTTCGATCGATCGGGATCTCTCCGAGGTGCCCCGAGGCGTCCCGGGCCCCGCGGGCGCCACCTCGCCGGGTGAGCACCTCGAGCGTGCCGTGGATGCGGTCGACCCAGTCACCGCGGTCCAGCCTGGGGTGCCAGCGCTCCTCCTCTCGCTTGGGGTCCCAGGGCGGGAAACCAAAGGCGTACGACCAGGGAACGGCTGCCGACAGGTACCTCTGTACGCGGAATCTGGCGGCGGCGGGCGTGGCGAGGTCGCTGTCGCTGAGCTTCTTGACGTCGAGGGTAGAGATGATGGCGCAGCCGTAGTGGCGAGGCTCGGCGTGCTTGCAGTCCTTGTACGAACTCAGCCCTGGGCAGGCGTTCCACCGGGCCGGCGGCGCCCAGTACGTTCCTTCCTCGAAGGTGCCCTCGGGCCAGCCGTTGTAAAAGACGTGAAACGCGTAGCGGGCCTGATCAGGGTTACAGCCCTTGAGCAACGTGTCGTACTGGAACGCGTCTTCGCCTGCTCCATGGTGCTTCAGCATCCGGTAGGTGTTGTCCTCGTAGACGCGCTTGGCCTGGATGCGAAGGCAGATCCACCCCGCCTGGTCGTCTCCGATCCACCACTCCCAGTCAGCGCCCGAATCCCGCTCTTGCACCTGGCTGCTCTGGTAAGTCAGCAGTCCAGGGACTTGGTTCTGGAGCGTGAAGAGCAGGTTGTCCGTGACAGACGCCTCATCGAACCTGCGCCCGGGAAGACGCCCGAACTCGATGCGTCCCCAGGTGTCTACCGCTGCCGTATCCATGGCCGTGCACAGGTCACGGAGACTCTCTATCGCCACAGTCGCACTCTTTCATGCTGGAGCGATCATCGCGGGCGTTGCGTGAGTCGGGCGGCGCGGTGGGCCCGGTGGGCCCGGTGGGCCCGGTGGGCCCGGTGGGCCCGGTGGGCCCGGTGTGGAGCATGAACCGCCGTCCGCGAGCCGCGCCTTCGCATGCTGTGTGCGCCTGCCGGCGGGCCGCGGCACGGGGATCCATCCGACTGCGACGCAAACTCGACGACAAGCAGAAACGGGCGCCGCACGCGGTGCTGCCCCGGGACATTGCCTTCCGGGGCCGGCGCGACCCGGGGGCGGTGCGGCGGCCGGACGCGCCGTGGGGCGGACCCGGGCCGGCGATCGGGTGGTCGTGCGGGTGGGAGTGGGGGAAGACATGCGTTTTCTGGAGTGCGAACGCGCCACTGTGGCGAAGCTGCTGCCGGGGTTGGACGAGAGCCTGCGGGCGATGCCCCTCAGGGAGCTGGAGAACCCGAGCGGCCCCGGCATCGAGCTCTTCCGCGACAGCGGCGGCCCCGGGCTGCTGGTGCCCGCCGCCCGTCGGGGGCGGGGAGCGACCGCACTGGAGGCCCTGCGGGTGCAGCGCGCACTGGGCGGCAGGGCGCCGTCGCTGGCCGCGGCCACCGCCCTGCACCACTTCTCGGTGGCCGTGCTGCTCGCTCAGGCCGCTACTGAGGAAGGCCTGTGGTGGATGCTGGCCGAGGAGATGGCCGTCGACAACCGCCTCGTGGCGTTCGGCTTCGCCGAGGAACGCGCCGACGCCGGAATCCTCGCCCCTGCGACGACCGCGACGGTGGAGCCCGACGGGCTGCGGGTCGGCGGGGTAACCTGCCCGCGCGGTCTGGCCCGGTCGATGGACCTGCTCGCCACCGGCGTCATGGTCCCGCGCCTGGACGGCGAGCCGGGCGAGGAACCGGCGGTGGCGCTGGTGTCGGCGGAAAGCGAGAGCCTGAGCATCGACGGGGCGGGGACGGACGGCGAGCGGGTCACCCTCCACGACGTCCTGGTGCCGCCGGAGCTGTTGGTGACGACCCCGGCCCCCGACGGGCAACCGGACCCGCTGACCGCGGGCTTCGCCTGGTTCCAGCTGCTGACCACGGGCGGCTGTCTTGGAGCCGCCGACGCCATGGTCGAGCGGGTGCTGCGCGACGACCGGGTGCCCGAGTCCGAACGGGTCGGGCTGCTGGTGGAGGTCGAGGGTGCGATGTCGGCCGCGCAGGGCGTCGCCCGCCGCATCGACGACGGCGACACGGACGAATCCACACTCGCCCACGCGCTGTACGTCCGATACAGCGTGCAGGACACCCTCTCGCGGGTCGTCCCGCGCGCGGTCGAACTCCTCGGCGACCTCGACTCCACGACCTCCGACGAGGTCAGCCGGCTCGCCGGCTGCGCCAACGGACTGGCCCTGCATCCGCCGGCACGGGACACGATGACCGGTGCGCTGGTGGCCTACCTGATCGACGGGCCGCTCACCATCGCCTGATCCCCGGCGTCCCGCCCCGGACCACGACCCGACGGTCCCACCGGTACGGCGGACTCCTGCCGTGACACAGCGCAGCCGCGTCGCGCCCTCGGCCGAGGACTCCGCACCCTCGTCATCACCTCCGCCCCCGAACCGTCCGTCGCCGAGAAGACAACGGATCTCTCCGCCGGTGCCGCACCGGGAGTCGAGGAACACGCCGATGCCACGGCGAAGGCGGCCTGCCGTCTCGCCGAGGCCGCGCACCCTACCGGCTGGGGCGCCGTCGGCTTGGGCACGGCCGACAGCACGACGACCGGAGGGATGACCGCCGTTCACACGCCAGTTCGAGGCCCACTTCATCGCCGACTCGTCACCCAGCGGCGTGGGTGCGCTGATGACGGCGACGGGAGGCGTACGTGTCACGCCCGGATCGGACCGTGCCAGCCCGGGGGGGGCTGACCCTGCGATACCACACCCCCTCTGGGCGCGTCGCCGCCCAGAGGTTCGATGAAACCGGCCTCCGGGTATGCGGCTCAGCCGGATACCGGTCGTTCGTCGTTGTTTGCTGACCAGCTCGTAGAGGTCAGCAGGCAGAGCGGGTTCGTGCCCGCGGCGTCGGGTTCACCTGAGGGAGGGGGAATCGGAGCGTGTGGGGGAAGTGTGTGGGCGGGGCACGGAGCCGGGCCGGGCGAGGTGGTGCTGCAGGCGGGCGTGACGAAACTGGTAGACGGCACCGACTTGGCGCAGGATTCCCAGACGATGGGCGTGGGCGAGGAACCCCTGGAGCCGCCAAGGGAGCCGACCCTGCAGGGCCAGGACGGTCCTCGTCAGTGTGTAGTGGGGCCAGGCGTGGGCGACTGCGGCGAGTGTCAGCCCAAAGGGGCCGACGACAGGCAGGGCGAAGAGCAGCTGGAACCGTACTTCTCCCCATCCAGGTGGCGGGTATGTGACGAGGAGGATGAGGGAGGCCAGGGTGACGAGGATCGCGCTTGTCACGCCGTTGGCCAGCGTGACGAACCGGTCGGCCCGCATTGATGACCGGGCGGTGGTGACGTCGTGGAAGTTCGCGGAGTGCCTCGTCCACTGCAGGACAGCCTGTCCTGTTCCAAGTACGGCGCCGAACGCGAGGCCGTACTGCCAGGCCCTCCACGTCAGGATCTCGTGGCTGTGAGGGGTGAAATTCAGGGCAGAGAGGTTCAGGGCCGCGCCGCCGAGCACGGCGCCGCTGAGAACGGTTGCGGCGGCTCGCGGCAGCCGGCGGCGCCAGTTGCGCAGGCTGAGGTTTCCACGGCTGGGCATGCGCGGCGGCACGGGCAGGCCAGAGCCGAACATCACCATCAGGGACAGGAACCCCAAGGCACCTGCGAGGGTTCCGACCGAACCGGCAAATCCGTCTATCCCTCGGTCGTGGCGCACGGCATAGAAAGTGCCACCTGCTGTGGCGGCGACCAGTCCGCCGCATGCAGCGGTGAAGCCGGCCGCAGCGATCGGCCGGGCTGTGAGGGTGGTGCGGGACGCCATCCAGGCCCCGGCACCCTGCAGACAGACCAGCGCCACAACTCCTGCCAGTAGCACGATCGGCAGATTGATCTCGGGAGACAGGACATCTAGCGGGCTCAGCGCCGCGGCGGCGAGGGCCCACACCATGGCGCGGGTCCAGGGTTGGGCCAGGGCCGGAGTCCAGCGGTAAAGCTGCCACCATGCGAGGTCGTGGATACCGTGACGGTCCAGCATTGTGGCGAGGTACGTCAGGTAATCGCGAGCGCGCGCCGGATCGGGGCCGCGTGCGGTCGGGTCCTGGCGGTGGGCGCGGGCGTACAGGGCCGGGACCAGAGAGTCCAGCAGGTGGTGCTCGACGGCTGCCGCGGTCGGGAAGCGGCGGGAGTCGGTGAGCTCGGCCGGGTCTGCGGGAGCGTCAGCGTAGACGGCTCTGGCCAGGGCGACCATCAACGGACTGGCCAGGGCCTGAGCGGTCGGACCCTGCGGGTGGCAGGCCAGGTGCTCGGCCAGTGCACCAAGTCGTGCCTGGCGGACTCCTGGCGGGGTGGCCATGCGCAGCAGGGCCAAGGCATCGGTCGCGCGGACAGGGGCAGGTTCGATGACCGCCGCGCCGGCCAGCACGCCGGCTTGGGCCACGGCGGTGGTGTAGTCCGCGGTGCGACAGGTGAGCACCAAAGGGGTATGGGCGTCGAGGGTGTCGTTGAGGGCAGCCAGCACCCTCGCGTGGGCGGGCGGGGGCAGCTCGTCCAGACCGTCCAGGACCGGCAGCACCCGGTGCTCGTCGAGCAGGACTTCGATCACGCTGGGGCCGAAGACCTCCACGTCGGCCAGCGCCGGTTAGTCTGCGGCGATCCGGCGGGCAAGCCAGCTCCGCACGCTGTCCCGGTCCGGGTCGAAGGAAGCCAGCGAGCACACCACTGGCACAAGATCATCCGCGTCGCGGTCACGCAGCAGGGCGAGCGTGAGCAAGACGGCGAGGGTGGTCTTGCCAGACCCGGCCGGCCCCACGGCGACCAGGCGACGGCGCGGCAGCCTGCGAAAGGCGGCTGCCAACTCGTCTGCTGCGTCTGCCCGACAGGAGACGGGATCACCGATCAACTGCCGGTGATCGGACACTCCGGGAAGCGGACAGTCCGCCCACACCACCGGCAGCGGCGCCGGATCGAACAGCTGCCGCAACACCGCCTCGGCTTCCCACTGCCGTCGCACCGACCGAGCCAGCACCCGGACCGCATCCGTCACCTGCCCCGCGCTGGAACACCTGCCTGTGCCAGGGCGCCAGACCCACACCGCCAGTACGCCGAAGAGCCCGATGACAGCGGACACCACCGAACCGGCATTGGCAGCCGCGCCGGACCCCAGCAATGCCCAGACCATCCCCAGCCCGACGGTCAAGGCACCACACAACGCCCACGTCACGGTCCACCGACGCCGCATTCTCAACCCCCGAGCCCGCCGCAGCCGAGTACTGCCCCCGATACCAGGTCAACGAGCAGCACAACAGCAGGTCACAGCGCCGAAAGAGGCCAGAGCCTGTGCCCTTGCAAGGGCCAGCACAATGAGGTGGATCGCTCCTGGTTGCCGTGTCCAGCAAGGCGTCGAGCGTTCGATCCGGTGGGGGGTGTCGCCGTGGATCGTGTCGGATGAGCTGTGGGATCGCCTGGAGCCGCCGCAGCGCGAGCGGCGTCTTCGCTATCCGGGCCGCAGGCTGTTGCCTGACCGGGAGGTGCTGTGCGGGATCCTGTATGTGTTGCACACCGGTATCCAGTGGGAGTACCGGCCGAAGGGGCTCGGTTTCGGCTCGGGCATGACGTGCTGGCGCCGACTGCGGGGTTGGGCCCGTCGCCGGCCGGCCGGGGCCGGGCCGGGCCGGCTCGAAACACCACCTCATCACCGACGGGCACGGCACCCCACTCGCGGTCCTGCTGACCGGCGGCAATCGCAATGACGTCACCCAGTTCCTGCCACTGCCCGACGCGGACCCCGCCGGTCCGCGGACGCGTCGGCCGTCCCCGCCGCAAGCCCCACTCACTTCGCCGACCGCGGCTACGACCACGACATCTACCGCATCTACCGCGACCAGGTCCACGCCCGCGGCATCGCGCCGGCCGTCGCCCGCCGCGGCACCTGGCACGGGACTGGCCCGGGGCACCTACCGGTGGGTAATTGAGCGGACGTTTGCATGACTGCACGGCTTCCGGCGCCTGCGGGTCCGCTGGGAACGACGGACTGACATCCACGAAGCGTTCCTCAAACTCGCCTGCTGCCTCATCACCCACCAGCAACTGAAGTCATCGTGTCAGCCGTTGTCAGGCCGTGTCCTACATGGTGAGTTTGTGGGTTCGTTTGTAGCAGCAGATCGCCGCGGCGAGGCCGAGGAAGGCCAGGTAGTTGAACCGCGGCCTCAACGCGCTGCCGGACGCCACCACGAGGAAGAGAAGACGGCGGACATGGTGCAGATCCACCGGGCAAGCTTGATGCTGAAGCCATCACGAATCTCATCGGTTAGATCGAGGCGTAGTACAGAGGCGAGGTCGCGGATGACATCGGCGCAGGGCCGGGAGCCGAAGCTACGGAACACGAGCATCGGCCGGAGTCGGAGAGCCGGCTGGTCAGCAGCTCCAGCGTCGGCGTCCGGGTGGGCTTCGAAGTCCCGCCCCGCCGGAATCCGGATGTCGGCTCCCGGCGCCGTTTACCTCAGGCACTCGCGACGAGCAGGTCTTTTCAGGCGAATGATGGGTGTATCACTCACTTTCCTGCGGACGCCGCCCGATAACTGAGGTCAAAAGCCCCAGAGACTCCACTCCAAAAACCTCGGGAGACGTGATGGCCCATCCAGCCGACAGTTCCGCCCCGGATTTCGTTCCTCAGGCCGCCGAACCTGTCCGGGAACACCTGGCCACCTCCACCGGACTGGCCGAGTTCCTCGCCGACGCCGGCACCCTGACGCTGGCCGAGCGCCAGCTCATTGTCGACCAGGCGAAGCTCATGCTGGACCAGAACTACGTCCACCTGCCGCTCAAAACGGCGATGCACGCCGTCAACCCGGTGCAGCGTCTACGGGTTCTGCGCCGCCGACTGGAGCGCCAGACCGAAACGACGAAACCTCCGGAGTGGATGTTCCACGCCGAGATGTCGGAGATCTTCCACTCGGTCAGGGACCTCCACACCAATTATCTGCTCCCCGCCCCCTACGCTCGCAAGGTCGCCTACCTGCCGTTCCTCGTCGAGCGGTACGAAGATGAGCGGGGCGAGCATTTCATGGTCACCCATGTGGCCCAGGGATTCTCCGCTCCGGGCTTCGAGCCCGGCATCGAGATTACCCACTGGAGCGGCATCCCCATCGCCAAGGCCGTTGATCTCAACGCCGCCCGTTTCGCGGGCAGTAACACCGCCGCCCGCCGCAGCCGTGGTATTCAGTCGCTGACCGTGCGGCCGCTCGTCATGCATCTTCCCCCGTTCGAAGAGTGGGTGACCGTCAGCTACACCGACAACAGCAGCACCAAGCGCGAGCTGCGGGAGACCTGGCGGATCGTGGAGAACCTCCCGCGCTTCGTCACGGCGCAGGCGCCGATGGGCACCGCGTTGGCCGAGGGCTTGGATCTCGACATGGACGAAGCCAACCGTGCCAAGGTGATGCTGTTCGCGCCGCAGGTCGTCGCCCGGGCGAAAGCTCTCGAAGCAGACGAGGCCGCCCCCGAGGTACGCGCCGGCGAGATCTCCACCTCGATGCCCGCTGTGTTCCGGGCACAGGAGGTACGGACTTCCTCCGGCACCTTCGGCTACATCCGGATCTTCACTTTCCTCAAGCGCGACGTGGAAGGGTTCGTCAGTGAGTTCATCCGCCTGCTCGGCCTGATGCCGGACCGCGGACTGATCCTGGATGTCCGGGACAACGGCGGTGGCATCATCTTCAACGCCGAGTTCATCCTGCAGACGCTCACCCCGCGCCGCATCACCCCCGAGCCGTCGCAGTTCATCAATACGCCGCTCAACCTGCAAATCTGCCGCAAGCACCAGGATGAGCTGGGCGCCTGGATGCCCTCCATGGAACAGGCCGTCGAGACCGGCACCACCTTCTCGAGCGCCGTCCCCATCACACCCGAGGAGGGAGCCAACGCGATCGGCCAGCAGTACTTCGGCCCGGTTGTCCTCATCACCAACGCTCGCTGCTACTCGGCCACCGACATCTTCGCCGCCGGCTTCCAGGACCACCAGATCGGCCCCGTCCTCGGCACCGACGAGAACACCGGTGCCGGCGGCGCCAACGTCTGGGAACACGAGCGCCTCGTAGGACTCCTCGTGGACGACCCCGAAACCCCGTACGTGCGACTGCCGAAGGAAGCCGGCATGCGGGTGTCGATCCGCCGCACCCTGCGGGTCGGCGCCAACTCCGGCACACCGGTGGAGGACCTCGGCATCACCCCAGAGGTGCTCCACCGGATGACCCGCCGGGACCTGCTCGAGGGCAACGCCGACCTCTTCGAGCGCGCTGGACAGATCCTCAAGAGCCTGACGCCACACCCCGTGTCCATCACAGACGCGACCACAGCCGACGGGTCTCTGCAACTCAAGATCAAAACCACCAACATCGACCGGCTGGACGTCTACGTCGACCAGCGCCCACGCGCCTCCGTCGACCTCACCGACGGCCAGACCGACATCACCATCCCCAACGCCGCCACCGCTCGCTCCGCCCGCGTGGAGGGTTTCGCCGGCAGCCGGCTCGTTGCCAGCAAAACCGCGCAACTCAACTAGGAGCTGGCCGGGCTGCTGGGAGAACAGTGGGGGTCTCGGTGGCGACGCGGGTGTTCTCGGATGACGGGCCGGCCCGGCTGCGGGGCTTCCCAAAGATCAGCAAGGAAGAGCTGATCCGTTTCTTCAGCTCACCCCGGCGGACCTGGGGTTCATCGATCCCGGCCGCGGCCGTAGCGCGAAGGACCGGCTCGGCCTGGCAGTCCAGCTGTGCACGCCGCCCGCACCGACGGCCGCGGCCGCGTGTTCCTCGAAGACGTCATCTACTGCCCGGCATGCCTGCTGCCGACGGCGCCATCGACGCCGACGAAGCACCATCGGCATCTATCACGCGCGAGAACTCCGAGGTACCCGGCCTCACCCAGCCTGGACACGGCGGCGACCAGCAGCGGTCGGCGGCAGAGGACGAAGCCACGGAGCGGCGGCGACCAGGAGCACGGCGGGTGGCCGACGGTGCCGTACGGCAGCACGAGGGCTCTCAACTACATTGAAAAGCCGGGTGATTCGCTTCATCATGCACGTGCTGGACTGCTACGGTGCCCCACGTCGTCGGCGGCTGTCAGGCGACAGCCCCGCCACGGCATGCGTGTCCCAGTTCTCCCCCTCATCCTCCGCCCTTGCCTCGGAGCGTTGATGCCTTTATCAGGCGGCCTGTCTCAGTCCCGAAGCGCCGCAGCATCGTGCTTATCGATCCCCACCGCCGCGGGCCTTCGCCGGTCACGGTGCGGGACGGCGCAGTTCCGGACGCCCGGACCCCGCGGCGGTGGCCGGTTCATCTCTCCTCCCGCCACGCCCCGGCGGCCGGTTGATCGTGCCACGCCGCACCTGGTGCCTGCCGTACAGCCAGCTCCGTGGCCGACTGGGGGTATCCGCTGATGGTGAGCTACCACCCGGCCGGCCGTGACACCGCTCTCTACGCGGCCGTGCAGGGCGTGAAGGCGGGACACTGGATGCAGATGCGGCAGGTGCCGACCCAGGCGGCACGTGGCGGGAGCGGATCGCTCGCACGCAGGTGCTGGGCGTAGTGGCTGCCCGGCGCAATGTGGTCGAGCTGTGGTTGCAGGAGGAGCCGCGGAGCGCCGCTGCCCAGGTGATGTACGCCAGGGTGACCACCGAGCGGGCACCGGATGCCCATCGCAGCGCAGAGTCGGTGGATGACCCGCGGCGGGTTCAGCAGCTGGATGAGCCGGTGGACAGGGCCCGACAGGCATGCCGCAGGGCGGATGAGCTGAGCCCCGGGGACCCGGTGGCCCCGATCTGTTTGCCGGCCCTGGCCGCCGGCAGGCTCCGCCGTGCCGCGCTGACGGCCCAGCAGCCCAGCAGCCCCCTTCCCCTGCCCCCTTTCCCATTCGGCTCTTTCATGTGCGGAGAATCCCGATGCGTACATCAGCACATGCACGATGGAAGCGGTCCGAGCCTCAGGACGACGACGAGCGCATACTCAAGGAGCTCGGCTACACCCAGCAACTGCACCGGCGCATGGGCGCTTTCGGTAACTTCTCCGCTTCCCTGTCGGTCATCTCCATCATGTCCGGGACGCTGCTGCTTTTCGGCTACGGCCTGAACAGCGGTGGACCCGCGGTGGTGGTGTGGGGGTGGCTCGCCGTGGGGCCGCTGGTGCTGTGCCTGGCCGCGGCGCTGGCCGAGATCACCTCCCGCTACCCCACCAGCGGCGGCCTGTATTACATGGCCCGCCAGCTCGGCGGTGAGCGGTGGAGCTGGTACACCGGCTGGCTCAATCTCCTGGGGCTGCTCGGTGGGATCGCGGCACAGGACTACGGCATCGCGACCTTCACCGCTGCCTGGGCGAACCTGCAGTTCGACTACGAGCCGACGCCAAAATCCCTGCTGGTCATGTACGCGGTCATCCTCGCGCTGCACGCGGTCATGAATCTCTTCGGCACCCGGCTGATGAACGTCCTGACGTCCCTGAGCGCGTGGTGGCACCTGGCCGGGGCCGTCGTCATCATCGGCGCCCTGACTCTCCTCCCCTCCCACCACCAGCCGGCCGGCTTCGTATTCTCCGAGTTCACCAACAACACCGGCTGGTCGAGCCCCGTGTACGTGATCCTGCTGGGCATGCTGCTGCCGTGCTTCGCCCTGGCCGGCTACGACACCTCGGCCCACCTGAGCGAGGAGACCAGTGGGGCTTCCGTGGCCGCGGCGCGCGGGATCGTCCGCTCGGTGGCGGTGTCCTGGATCGCCGGTGGTGTCCTGTTGGGCGCCTTGCTGTTCGCCGTCCAGGACTACGCCGCGACGCTGGGCAGCGAGACCGGGGTGCCGGTGGCGCAGATCTTCCTGGACGCTCTGGGCGTGGCGATGGCGAAGGCGTTGCTGCTGGTGATCATCGTTGCGCAGTTCCTGTGCGGCTACACCGTCACTGCTTCCGCCAGCCGCATGATCTACGCCTTCGCCCGGGACGGCGCCCTGCCCGGCTCGGCGCGCTGGCAGAAGGTCAGCCGTCGTACGGCCGTCCCGGCCAACGCTGTCTGGCTCGCGGTCGGTGTCGCCTTCGTGCTGGCCCTGCCGTCCCAGTATTCCGCCACGGCGTTCTCGGCGGTGACCGCGATTTCCGTCGTGGGTTTCACCCCGGCCTACGCCATCCCGGTGCTGCTGCGACTGCGCCACCGGGACCGGTTCACCCCCGGTCCCTGGCACCTGGGCCGCTGGAGCCGGCCGATCGGCTGGGTGGCGGTGCTCTGGGCAGCCGGGGTAACGGTGCTGTTCCTGCTGCCGCAGTCCAGCCCGGTCACGGCCACGAGCTTCAACTACACGCCCGTCGCCCTGCTGGTGGCCCTCGTCATGGCCGCCCTGTGGTGGCACTTCGGACGCCGTTCCTACGGTGTGCCCAGCGCCGGCACGGCGAACGCCCACGACCAGACCGAAGAGGCCGAAAACATCATCTGATGACATCAGAACCGCATGTCGCCAGTAGAGTCCCCACTGCCGCAGAGGCGCCAGCGGCACCCCATCCCTGCTCAGGGTCCTCTCCCAGCACAACGAGTGATGGAGGCATGGTGACCGCTTCCGCGGAGTCCATCGAATCGGTACAGCAGCTCACCACGGTCTGGCGGACCATGGTGCTCGACCGCGACGCGGACGCGGACGTGCGCGAGCTTCCGGGCATCACTGTCCGCTGGGCCGACAGCCGGTTCGGGTTCTGGAACTGCATCGTCTTGACCGAGACGGAAGTAGGAGCAGAACTCCTCAGGCACCGTCTGAGCCAGGCCGCGGCCATCATGCGGACAAAGAAGCACCCGGGCCTCGTGTGGCTCTTCGAAGACCTCCTCGACGACGAGGCCCGCTCCGCCCTGGAAACGACGGCCGAGCAGGCCGGCCTCCAGTACGCCTTCCCCGGTACGGGCATGGCCGGCGACCTGCTCCCCATCCCCGAGCCGGACCACCCCGACCTGACGTTCGCCCGCGTGCGCACCGACGAGCAGTTGCAGGCCTACGCCGACCTCCAATCGCGAGCGTACGGCTTCCCCTTGGAGGAGGGCCGCGACGGCCTGGTGGGATCCACGCTCTGGAAGAATGAGGTGTACGCCTACCTGGCCATGCGAGGCGACGAACCGGTGGCGTGCGCCGCCACGGTCGAAGCACAAGGCCGCCTGTTCGTCGCATTCGTCGCCACGGACCCGCAGTGGCAGCGCAAGGGCTACGGCGAGGCGGTCACCCGCAAGGCGCTGTACGAAGGCGCGCGGGCCACCGGACTGACCCGCGCCACGCTGCACGCCACCGCTGCCGGAGCCCCCGTATACCCGCGCATCGGGTTCAAGCCGAACACACGAATCCACTTCTACAGCCTCAAAAGCTGATCCGGTGAGGCGGATCCCGTCAGACCAGCACGCGGCGCAGCATCGCGACGAGGTCATCGTCCCGGCCCTGGCCTTCCAGGCCACCGCCACGTCCCTGTTCCGCCTCGGCGCCCACCCCGTCCTCGCCGAGGTGGACAACCGCGGCCAGCTCGATCTCGACTATCGCGTCCACTACTCGCTCGCCACGAAGCTGGTCAACGAGCTGGTCGAGGCTGCCGACGAGAAGCAGCTGAACAAGACGATCGCCCGCTACGGCCGCGTCTATCTCCTCTGCATCGACGAGCGATCATCGAGACCGGCACCAACTCCTACCACCTCGCAAGCACCCGAGCACGAGCCGAAGACCCCACCACGGCCAGCTGACGCTTGCGGGTTCCGTCTCGACGGCCCGCCGCCCCCACGGGCGGCGGGCCGTCCCATACATGCTGCCGGTCCTCCTCGCGGCTCCAGCCGAGTCTCAGGCCAACTGTCGCAGCCACGAGTCGAGAACCGCATAGTCGCTGTCAGTCAGGCCATGGCGGGGATCGACACGATGAAGCAGGGCCTGCCCCTGGTGGTGGGCAGCTACCCAGGCCCGATCGACATCTGTGACCTCGTCGTCGACCCAGGCGAATGGACGCCCTGCCGCCCATTCGACAAGCGCGCGGGTCTTCCAGTGCAGTCCGTTCCGCTCATCCTGGTCATCGATGTCGGACGGGTCCGGCCAGACCACCACTGCCAGCTGAGGCAGACCGATGCGGGGCGCGATGCACTCGTTCGCGTCCGCCATCCATGTCGTTGCCCAAACCACCTCGCACGGGAGCGTCGCCAGCCGGGGCCCGTGCTCGGGATTGATCCTGGTCAGGAGCGGATTCGCGTCAGCACCAGGCACTTCAGGGCTCGTCGCGTAGGTCGGATGCGGCTGGGACACCGCGCCGAATGGGATGAGTGGCCCATCGACATCGAGAAACAACAAGGAACGCTGCACAGAGCCAGTCACGGAAGCACGATAGCGACAGATCCAGACGGGGGACCGCACCGGAGACCGCCGCCTCGATGACCAAAGCCTGCAACCGGCAGTGCCTCACGGGCGCTGGCCCGGCACGCGGCCCTGGGCGGTGCCGAGAAACGAACAGGGGGCTGCATGAAAGCCCGGGCAATCATCGCGTACACCATGGTGGCCGTCACGCTGGTCACGCTGACCGCTTGGCATGGCGGGGTGGCGGTTACCACGGTCCGGGCCTCATGGTCGACCCAGCTGTCACCCGACGCTCGGTTCCAGGCACCCGGCCACCCGCAACACGTTCTCTTGACGCTCGTCGGCGATCACCGCATGTACCGCATCGACAAGTCCGGCCAGCAGGTCCTCAAACATCTCCGCCGGCAAGGACCCATGCAGCGCGCTGAGCAGGTGGCCGGCCAGCGCAATACTCGGATGCGGGATGCCCTGGAACTGCCCCTGCCGCCCACCGTAGAGGTGCGACACCAGAGTGTTCGGGAGCGTGGATGGCAACCCCGCTCCATCCGCTCCACCTCCCGGTCAGCGGTCCAGACAACGTCCTCGAATGGCTGTGACGTTGTTCAGCGGCCCGGGGACGACGACGGTCGTTCGTCCAGGGCGGTGCAGATGTCGTCGACCAGTCGTTCGGCCATTCTGGGTGCTTTCGGCCGGAGCAGGTTCACCAACCGGCGCCGTCCCGCCTTGCGGATCTGGGCCGGGGACCCGGAGCATTCCAGTAGGGCCAGGGCAGCCGGGTGCTACTGGCCACGCCCTCCAGCACGAGCAGCGGCACGGGGCGGGCGGACCGCTGCCAGGGCGGCGCGGGGATCAGGGCGGGCACGCCGCGCCCGAAGGTACGGCGGCGGGTGGCCGCGCGCCCGGCCCATGGGACCCGAGCCGAACCGTCCCGCAGCTTCCGTGACGCGTTGACGGAGGTGGCAGCGGGATCGGTCAGCCCGGTTCAGGGGGCAACGGGTGAACCAGCACGAGTGCCGTGAGCCTGGTCGGGCATACCGCTATGTCGGCTATGCCGCAAGCCAGTTCTACGTCTCATTCGTCGTTGAGTCGTGAAGGCTGGCCGGGCGGGGCAAGGCCGCGAGTCGGTGGAACGCGGCGGCGATTTCGTGTCTCCAGGGCCACGTGGAGGAGATTCGCAGGTGGAGTCGGCGGCCGCCGCGGGTGAGGGCGGCGACGTGCAGCAGCCGGTAACACCGTTTCCTGGGCCCGGCGTCGGCCAGCTCGCCGACCAGTAGCAGGACGCGGGTCCAGGCGAGGAGGCCGATCGCTGCCAGGCTGAGTTCGAGCCAGGCCGTGTTGATGCGAAGTGGCGGGAGGGTAAGCGGCCGAACCCGGCGTCCTTGCCGCACCGGATGTGGTCTTCGACGGTGGCGTGTCCGCGGTGCCGGACCTCCAGGAACTGGGCGGAGCCCTCACTGGAGTAGGGGGTGCCGGCCCCGCCACCGGGCAGGACCGGACCATGCTCCGCAGCGAATCCCATGACCGTCAGCATTTCGGAAGGACGGCCTGCTTTCCGCTTCTCCCGAACAGGAAGTCGTAGACATCCCGCAGGTATCCGTAAAGGGCCTCATCGGTCCCGAACTCGATCGCCGTGACAGATTGGCGCTCGCCCACTTCAGTCCTCATCGCTCTCCGGGTAGTCCGGCGGCTCCAGGGCGTCGCCGAAGAAGTAGTCGTACGACGCCTGAAGGAACGCGTACATCTCGTCCTCGGTCGGGAAGCGGATCACGCCCTCCGTGATGATGTCCCAGTCCGTCAGCGACATCTCGCGGTTGCGGATCACCTCGGCGAACCCGTCGCGCTGAGCCTTACGGGTCGCCGTGAAGATGCCCGGCGCACTGAGGCTGTGCACCAGGTTCGCCTTGAGAACCTCGGGCTCATTGATATACGAGGGACCGAATGCGCTGCTGATGAAGTCTTGAGTATTTTCGTCCATGTAGCTTTCCTAAGGCTGTCGTCCGGCCCTGGGGTCGGGGTACATCGCATGCAGTCCGCCGGCACTTTCGTTGAATTCAGCGATAATGCGTCCTTTGCGGAAATCCACGAGAAGATGGTTGACGGTTCCGTCCTCATTCTTGGGGTTCGCGGGATCGACGTAATATCCCTCGAATTTATCCGAATGGTCGCCGGGGCCGAATATCTCCTCGATAGTGGCGTTGACTTTTGGTTTTCCGGTCTGCTCCGCCTTTTGGCGCAGGTACTGCTCGGCTTTGACGTAGTCTTCGGCATTATCGAACTTGGTCGCGTAATCCCCGCAACCGTGAGGCCTGGTTCCACCATTCGCCTTGACGTCGTTGAAGCGGCCGGTCTCCGGGTTCACGTGGCGCTTGGTCTCGACATGGCCGTTGCCCTTGAATTTCACGTTGCCGTTGTCGTCGGCCTTCGGCTCGCCCTTTCGGGCCTTCAGAGCCTCGGTACTCGGGTGCAGGTGCCGTTGCGGACCGTGGCCTTGGCTTTCAAACTCTGCGATCTTGGCATCTGTCTCGGCCTTGCGTTCAGTATCGTCCTCGTCGTCGCCTCCCTCCGTGGCCTCCGACTCCTCAGCTGTTTCCTGTGAGTCCTCCGCAGCCGCCGGCTCCGGAGCGTCGTCCGTCTGCTCGGCGCCCGCGTCGTGCGCATCTACGGGGCCTGATTCGGAATCTGCGTCCGCCGCGTTCACGGATTCCGGCGCGTCGGCCTGCTCAGCCTCCGGCTCCGGAATGTCGGCTTCTTCTGCGTCCGCCGGTTCCGGGGCGTCGTCTCCCTGGTCGGCATCCGCCTCGCGCGCGGCTGCCGGGCCGGTTTCGGAGTCTGCGTCCTCAGCAGTCGCCGGTTCCGGAGCCTCATCGTCCCCACTGCTCGGCTTCCGGCTCCGGAGTGTAACTTTCCTCGGGCGCGCTGTCGGTTTCCGCTACGGCCTCGGCTCCGGGGCGTCGATGTCGGCCTGTCCGGCTTCCGGTTCCGGGGTGCCGGTCTTCTCCGACGCGCTGTCCGCTTCCTGTGCAGCCGCCGGCTCCGGAGCGTCGTCCGCCTGCTCAGCGCCCGTATCGCGCACACCCGTGGGTTCCGGCGCTTCCGCCGGGCCCGTACCGGAGTCCGCATCCGCCGCCTTCGCCGGCTCCGGGGCATCGACGGGCTCGGACGGCGGGGCTTCCTGGGGTGGCGGGGGCTGCTCGGGCTGACGGTCACTCATGATCAACATTCTGGCATTGCCACATCAAAACACTGAAGGTGTGCGGGATGCGCTGACATGAGCCCGCATCACAGAATCAATCACCAGTTGTGGGATGGAACACCGGGAGAATGCGGCCTCCACGCCTCCCTGTCACTGGCGTCGTGATGGAGGAAGCTGGATGGATTAGCCTGCCGAGGCGGTGTCCGGCATACCGATGGGGTGGTGCGGATGGTGCGCGTGGTGGTCCTGGGGGAGTTTCGTGCGGACCGCGTGGTTGCGCCGCTCAGGCGCGGCGGTGCGGAGGTCACCGTGCTGGGGTTTGCCGACCTCGCCCCGTTCCTCGGCCCCGGGGTGGCGTGCGCCGAGCTGCCCTCCGCCTTGGACGGGCATGCGTTGCTGCGGTTGCTTCACGCCTGCCGGGCCGATGTCGCTCTGCCCAACCTGGGGTGCCACGGGCAGGAACAGTTCCTGCCCGTTTACGCGCGCGCCGCGTCCCGGGTGCGGGAGGCGGGCTGTCGTATGCCCGTGCACGCGGAGGAGTTCGCGCTGCTGGCCAGCGACAAGGTGGCGCTGCATCGTCTGGCGGAGGAGCGGGGATGGCCCGTGCCCCGGGGCGTGGTGTGCGAAGAACCCGGGGCGGTGAAGGCCGCGGTGGAGGAGCTCGGCTTCCCCGTCCTGGTCAAGGAAGCCCGCAGCGAGTTCGGCTCGGGGCGCCACTATGTGCAGGACGGGGTGGGTCTCGGCAGGGCGGGCGCCGAGGTGACGTATCCGGTGCTGGTCCAGGAGGCCGTCGCAGGGGAGGAGTACGCGGTCGAGCTCCTGTCCGGTTCATCCTCCACGGTGGCGTGGCCGGTGGCTTCCCTGGGCCGTCTCGGCAGCGACTGCGACCCGGGCCGACGGGTGAGGGTCGCCCCCGCGGCACTGCCAGCCGACGCGCGAGGGGAACTGGCCGCAACGATCGCCGACATGACGGACGCCTTCGGACCGTTGGGGCCTTGGCAGATCGACTTCGCTGTCACGGACGACGGCCGGCTGAAGGTGATCGAAGTGAACGGGCGGCTCAGCGGCGTGTCCAACATGAGCTGGGCGAGTACGGGCTGTGATCCGCACGAGGCGTACGCACAGGCCGCGCTCGGCCAAACCCCTCGCAGGCCCAGGGCCGGCCTGGTCGCGCTCGAGCTGCCGGTACCCAACGGCGCGGCGCTGCCACCCGCACCAGGCGGGACGGAACTGCTGTGCTTTCCGGGCAGTCCGCTCAACCCGGCGCCCTGCGTCCGTGGGTTCCACCGGCCGGTGCTCAAGGTCCCCGAACGCCTCGGGGACACGGCGCGTGCCTGGCTGCGGGCCCTGCCTGACGGCACACTGCTCGACGGCGCCGCCGACGAGGCGGTCTCCCAGTTGGACCGGGGCCTGCAGGCTCTCCGGCAGGGCCGTGGGGTGTCAGGGTGACCATGCCGTGCGGGCTCACGCCAGGAGCGTGGTGATGAGCTTGCGTACCCTGCCTTCCTCGACTCGCCGGACCCCGTGGACCAGCTGGATGCCGTAGACGACGGTCGTTCCGGGTGGCGGGGTGCACGTCCAACGGGTGTGCGCGGTGTCGGCCAGTTTCACCGGGCCGGTGCGGGCAGTGATCTCGTGGACGAACCGCGTCCCGGGCGCGTAGTCGCTGCCCGTCGCGGTGACGTCGCTCCACAGGGCGTCGGCGGAGCAGGTGTCGAGGTAGAACTCACCGCCACGCCGGGCGTCCTGGAGATCGAAGCCGACCCGGGCGATCCGCTGCGGCCGGGCCTGCGGGTCGCCCACGCCGTGCACGTGCGGACGGATCTCGTCACCGGGTTTGAGGTCGTGGTACAGCCACGGTTCGATGCCCGTGGCGGAGGGGAAGGCCCGGCGGATGGCGGGCAGGGCACGCTGCAGGCCGGCGTCCATGATGGCCTGCGCCGCCTCGGGCGGGGTGAGTCCCTCGCTGGGACGCGCGGGAACCCAGCCGGTGACCGCGAGATGCTCGTCCAGCACCTTGGTGAGCTCGGCGGTCTCGTCGGGCGTGAGGAACCCTTCAACAGTCTGCACGGCCAGGGTCTCGGTCATGTGGATCACCAGCGGACTCCTCCCACACCTTCCCGTCCGGACCTCCGACATTCCAGTACGGGACCGCGGCGCCGCCTAGCCCAGGCCCGGCCATTCCGGGGAACACACCTTCCGGGAGGGTGCCTTGACGGGAAACGGTCCGCACCGAAAGGTGGGGGCGTGACGTCCCCCGGCTCACACATGGACACCGGCGTGCTCCTCGTGGGCGCCGGCCCGACAGGGCTGCTGCTGGCGTGCGAGCTGGCCCTGGCGGGCGTGCGGACCGTGGTGATCGACAAGCGCCCGAAGCCGCACCGGGAGTCACGGGCGCTCAACCTCCACCCCCGCAGCATCGAGCTGATGGACATGCGCGGCCTGGCCGGCCGCTTCCTGGCCGCGGGCCGTACGGTGCCGGGCTGGCAGTTCGCCGTCAGCCTCAAGAGGCCGCTCGACTTCACCGCGCTCGACACCCGGCACCCCTATGCCCTGCTGCTCGCGCAGGCCCGGACCGAGGCGCTGCTGGCCCAAAGGTCCCGTGAGCTGGGTGTGGAGATCCGTCGCGGGCACGAGGCCGTCGCCCTCCGGCAGTACGCCGAGGGCGTCGAGACCGACGTGTACGGCCCGGACGGATGCGTGACGATCCGTTCCGCGTATGTGGTGGGCTGCGACGGCGGGCGCAGCCTGGTCCGGCAGGCGGCCGGGATCGGCTTCCCGGGGACGCGGGAGTCGATGACCGCGGTGGTCGGGGACTTCGCCGTCGCCGACCACGCGCACAATGAGCAGGCCCGGCGGCACGGCGTGCTCGTCGCCCGCCTGGAGGCCGGGCTGACGCGGTACGTGGTCATGGACCCGCAGCGGATCCGGGTGCCCTCCACCGAACCGGTGACGCTGGAGGAGTTCCGCACCTCGCTGATGCGGGTCTGCGGAAGCGACTGCGGCATCGGCGAGCCGCGCTGGCTGTCACGCTTCGGCAACACCACCCGCCTCGCCGCCGCCTACCGCAGGGGCCGCGTCCTGCTGGCCGGCGACGCCGCACACATCCATTTCCCCGTCGGCGCCCAGGGACTGAACACCGGGCTGCAGGACGCCATGAACCTCGGCTGGAAGCTCGCCGCCACCGTTCGAGGCTGGGCACCCCCCGGCCTGCTGGACACCTACCACGCCGAGCGCCACCCGGTCGGACACGCCGTCACCACCGCCACCCGCGCCCAGACCCTGCTGGTGGAACTCCCCCTCACCGAACAGTACGCGGGCCCCGCAAGGCACCTGTGCGAACTTCTTGACACGCTCCTGGACATGGAGGACGTCAACCGGCACCTGGCCGGCCGCATCTCCGCCCTTGACACCACCTATCCCCCCACCACCCCGGACGCCGACCCGCTCACCGGCCGACGCATGCCCGACCTCGGCCTCACCACGGCGGCAGGGCCAACCCGGGTCTACGAGCTGCTGCACGACGGCCGCTTCGTCCTGCTCCGCCTCGACGGCGGACAGCACCCGCGTGCTGCCACCGCCCCGGCCTCGTCCGGCCGTGTCCGCGGGGTCAGCGTGCTGGGGCACGGGGACCACCCGGACCTGAAGAACGTAAGCGAAATCCTCATCCGGCCCGACGGCCACATCGCCTGGGCCACCCGCACGACCGAGCCCCGCGTTCTTCACGCCGGCAGGGCCGCCGCATTGACCGCCTGGACCACCTGGACCGGCGCCTGCTGAACCGAGAGGCCGGGCGATGCCGCACTCACCGTCGCGGAACGCGCCGGCCTCGTACGCGAGGAACAGCCTCGTACGCGAGGAACACACCGCCTTCGTCTTCGTCCGGGCGGGCGGGCACTCGCGCACGGCGGCCGCACCGGTCCGGTCACCTGCCCGTCGTCGGGTCCCCTTCCCCTGGGGAAGGGGACCCGACGACGCAAGCCGCATCGGCGCGCGGAAGGTGCCGTCCGCTACGAGACGGTCAGTTCAGCGATGCCTGTGCGTGAGATGGCGTCGGCGTCACCGCGCACCACCACCCGTACGTACCGTGCCGGCTCGGGCGTACCGCTGCCGGCGGCCGCACCGGCAGGGGCGGCGTGCCAGTGGCGTCCGTCGGCGGACAGCTGAACGTCGTAGGAGACCGGCTCCGGGCCGCTCCAGGTGGGGGCGACCTTGGCGATGCGTGCGGTCTTGCCGAGGTCGGTGGTCAGGCTGCCCTTGGGGCCGTCCGGAACCCAGGCGGTGGCCGGGTTGCCGTCGACGGCGGCGTCCGCGTAGAGGCCGGGTTCTTCGGAGGAGGCGGTGACCGTGGTGCAGCGGGCGAGGTTGTTGGTGGGCGTGAGGTCGGGGCGGCGGGTCTCGAGGACGGCCGGGGCGGCCTTGGTCAGGACCTGCTTCCCTTGCGGTGTCTCGAGGGTCATGGGCGCGCCGTCGGTGAGCCGCACGGTGGTGCGGTGGGCGCCCAGCTC
This sequence comes from Streptomyces griseocarneus, assembly GCF_014655595.1. GTDB lineage: Bacteria > Actinomycetota > Actinomycetes > Streptomycetales > Streptomycetaceae > Streptomyces > Streptomyces griseocarneus. Next base: position 43,892 of record NZ_BNBL01000015.1, read on the forward strand.
GATGTCGTACGTGCGGCCCTGCCAGCGCATGCCGCGCAGGGTGACGCCGTGGCTGAGCTGCGGGGGCAGCATGGGGTCGAGGTGGAGCCGGTCCTCGCGCATGCGCATGCCGGTCAGGCCGTTTGTGAAGGTCTGCAGGAAGCCGCCCTTGCCGGTGAGGAAGTCGTGGGCGGGCGTGCCGGCCAGGGGGTCCTCGGCCCCCGCCTTGGCGCCGCGGGCCTCCGAGAACTGGGCGAAGGGACCGCGGACGAACGGCCTGATGGAGCGTTGCAGATAGGTGTACGTGGAGCAGCCCGGCTCGCCGGTGCCGGCGGCGGCGATGGCGTGGACGGAGTCCGTCATGGCGGGGCCGTCGGGGTCGGTCCGCTGGGCGTAGTAGTCGAGGGTGCCGGCCGCGGCGCCCGTGGGCATCGGCCACTCCAGGGGGTACATCAGCAGCACCGTGTCGGCCTGCTTGATCTTGCTGCCCTTGTAGCCGTCGTACTGCTGGAAGACCTTGCGTTGCGCGTCGTACGGGATCCTGACCCGGTCGGCGATCGCCGTCCACTCCCCCGGGGCGCGCTCGCCGAGCAGCTGCGCGGCACGGGCGGCGTTGCGCAGTGCGGTGACGGCACCGGCGTTGGTGAAGACCGCGTCGTCGACGCCGTTGCTGTACTCGTCGGGGCCGGCGGTGTCCTTGATGGAGTAGCTGCCGTCCGTGTTGCGAGTGACTCTTGCGGCCCAGAACTCGGCTATGCCCTTCATCACCGGCCAGCCGCGCTCGCGCAGCCAGCCGGTGTCGCCGGTGGCGAGGTAGTACTGCCAGGCGGCGAGGGATATGTCCGACTGGAGGTGGATCTGAGTGCGGCAGTGGGGCGGGTCGACGCTGTGGCATTCCTGGGCCAGGTCGCCGTTGCTGCCGCTGTTCCAGGGGTAGAAGAGGCCCTGGTAGCCGAGCTTGCGGGCGTTCTCGCGGGCTCCGGGGAGGGTGCGGTAGCGGTAGTCGACGACGGTCCGGGCGAGTTCGGGTGAGGTGGCCAGCAGGGCGGGGTACATCCACGTCTCGGCGTCCCAGAACACCAGGCCCGCGTAGTTGTCGCTGGTCAGCCCGGCCGGGGCGATGCTGTTCGCGGCGCCCGTACGGGTGCTGGAGAGCAGCCCGTACCGTGCGGAGCGCACCCACGCCTGCAGCTCGCGCCGGCCCGGCACCTCGATGTCGGCGCGCCAGAGCCGGGCCCAGGAGGCGGTGTGGGCGCGCAGCAGCGTCTGCCATCCGCGCCGGGCGGCGCGCTGGGAGGTGGTGGTGGCGCCCTGGCGGGGCGAGCGTGAGGTCAGTGCGGTGTCGACGCCGACGTACTTGGTGAGGTCGTAGGCGTGGCCCTTGCGCACGGGGAAGGTGAGCGACTGCTGGGCGCTCAAGTCGCGGGCGGCGCCCGCTTTTTGGGCCTTGGCGGTGCGTACGCCGGGCCCGGCGCTCAGGGAGGAGGCGACGGCACCGTCGGTGTCCGTGCCGTCGGTGCGGAAGGCCACGTCCATGGTGGTCGGGCTGCCCTGGCCGGTCCCCGTGGTCCGATCGCCGCCGCCGGTCTGCCGGATACGCCGGGCGCCGCGCCCGTCGAGCAGGTCGGTGACGGTGGCCTCGCCGCTCCACCGCGGCGTCATGCTCAGCCGGACCGCACCCACATGCGCATCGTTGCGGTCGGCCAGGACCTCGTAGACCAGGTCGGTCTTCCGCCCGTCGGCGGCGGTCCAGGTCAGGGAGGTCCGGACGATGCCGCAGTGCAGGAAGAGGGTCTGACGATATCCGGATATTCGGTCCGACTGTGTCAAAGAGTTGAACGTATCGCCGTGTTCACCACCGGTGCCGACAGTGAGCGCGGACCAGGTGGGAAGAGCCGCGACAGCCTGTCGGTCCCCGGCGGTCTCCTTGTTGTGCGCGTAGAGCCCGGAGACGAACGAGCCGTCGTAGCTCGGAGTGAACAGCGGCCAGCCCGTCTTGGCGTCAGTGCCGGTGTAGCCGGCACCGTTGGGCGGTACGCGCTGCCCCAGGTAGCCGTTGCCCAGGTAGGCGTGATGGGTGCCGTCGGCACTGGCGCGGGTTGTTTCAAGTGTCCAGCCGTCGCCGGTCCGGCAACTGCCCGGGGACGGGGAGGTGGAGGCGGAGGAACGATCAGTGGTGGGGGGGTGTGATGCCGGCGCGGCGGCCGCGGGCGGTACCGAAGCGACAAGCGCACCGGCGAGCAGAAGGGCGGACAGGCGGCCGGGGCGCGACCGCACGTCGGGAGAGGGCGTCATTGGTCTCCGTCGTCTTGATCTCCTAAGAGTCCGGCGACCTTAAATTTGATGAACACAAAACGTCAACAGACGTGCCTGTTCATACGACTTCCGAAAACAGGAGGGACCCGGACAAGGTAAACGGGGCGAACAGCAGGCCGACCAGAGCGGACGAGGAACGGTCATGCATGGACCCGTACATGTGGCGGGCACAGGCCCACGAAGCGGGCCGCCGTCATCTCGCGCCACCGGCGCACGTCCGCGCCGTGGCGCGCGGGGCAGGGGGCGGGGATCCAGGAAGGCATGATCGGGAATACCGGTACTGTCATTCGCTGCAGCAACAAGGCGGGCGGCGATCAGCCGCAGCCAGGTGGCGCAGGCCGGGCAAGTCCGGACGCACGCCGAGTTACCCTCTCCCGGCATCGAAGGGCGCTTGACAGCGGCTGACAGCGGCCCCTTCGCCCCACGGCAACTCTGCCTTGAATGCAGTGGCCGTCGCGGACGAGGCAGCAGGATATTGGCGTGCATGCATCACCCAGACAAGAGAACAGAAGCAAACGAACGGCACGTTCGAGGCCGACGGGGACTGACAGCACTGGCGGTCGGCGCCTTATGCGCCGCACTCCTGCTGGGAGGCGAGGGCACCGCGGCAGCCGCGCCACCGGACTCGAACCGGATGGCGACCTGGAACATGCAGCGCTCGTCCGGCCGGTGGGCCAACGCCCTGGAACTGTCCGACCGGGCAAGCGTGGTGGCCCTGCAGGAGGCTTCCGTCACGCCGCCCGCCGGCGCGGTGCCGCTGGGCCGCATCGGCCGCAACGTCCGCGCCTATCGCATCCCCGCGACCCGTACCCGGGGCGTGCGGTACCTGTACATCCTCTACCAGGGCGCCCGCCCCGAGCGGGGTGTGAACCCGGCCATGATCACCTCATTCCGCCCCGACCGGGTGGAGGAGATCCCCGGCGTCTACCGCTCCGCCCTCGGCGTCGTACGCAGGGCGGACAACACCCTGTTCGCCTCCATCCACGCCAGTGCCAGCGGCGGCACTGACGCCGCCTCACTCGTACGTCGCACCGCCGACCGGTCCCGGGCACTGGGCCTGGCGAACTGGGTGGTCCTGGGAGACTTCAACCGCGCCCCGCGCTCCCTGCCCGTCGGCGGCCGCACGGGCATACCCGCCAACTCCCACATCTACGAAAGCGGCGGACCCACCCAGCTCAGCGGCGGCCGCCTGGACTACGCCGTCTCCAACGTCTACACCCAGAACTGGCAGGCCGCCCGCGGCAACCCCCGCGGCAGCGACCACTGGCCCATCACCTTCTCCTCACTGCGCGCCGGAGCCGGCCCCGCCCGGTTCACCCTCAGCGACAACGGCGGCAACGGCGGTGTCCTGGACGTCTACCAGGGACAGAAGGCCAACGGCACGCACGTCATCCTCTACCACCCCAACGGCGCCACCAACCAGCAGTGGACACTGCGCCCCGACGGCTTCCGGAACCTCTTCAACCGGATCGTCAGCACCAACAGCGGCAAGTGCATGGACGTCGACTACGGAAAAGCCAGCAAGCAAGGCTCCCGGATGAACATCTGGGACTGCCACCGCCACGGCCCGTACAACGACACCCAGAACTTCGCCCTGGAACACCCCCTGCCCCTCTTCCCGAACCTGACCACCATCACGAACCAAGCCACCTCCTACTTCCTGAACGTCGCAGGAAACGGCACCGCCGACGGCACCCCCGTCATCCAGTACTCCCAGCAGTACGGGCCACTGCCCTACCCCGCGGACAACGAAGCCTTCTACCTCCACCCCATCAGCTGACACCACCCCGCAAGTCCCTGTGCCGGGCCGCCAGGAGCCGGCCCGGCACAGGGACGCGGGCCCCGATGCCCGTCACGGGCGGAGTCGTGTCCGCCACCAGGCCGGGGCCGGCCTGTGACGGCTACGGTCGATGACACCGAACGCCACTCGGCGGCTTCGATGGCGCGGCGGCCGGCTTGAGTGAAGCGGACAACGGCCCCGTCGCTGGGGCGGTTCACGCCTGCTTTAACGCGCACGTGGAGCCTGAGTACGAGCAGCCGCCGCGCAAGGCAGCACGCGGAACCTCGTTGCGCGCGATGACGATTCATGCGGCACGGCACCGCCATCCCCGGTTCTCGTTTCAGGCGATCAGGGCGGCAATGCCTCCGGTGAGCAGACCCACGACGATGATCAGCGGGCTGCCCTTGAGGGCGGCGCTGAGATGGAATCGCAGGTCGCGGTACTCCGCCATACCCTCGGTGCCGGGAAGGACCAGCAGGCGGGGGCGCAGCCCGGCGAAGATGATCCAGTCGAGGACGACCAGGTCCCAGACAGTCAGCGTGGCGAAGACGAGGGCCGCGCAGACAGCGGCGGGCAGGAATTCCAGGCCGTCGTCCAGTGCGCCGTCGAGGCCGGTCATCGCCGCGGTCATCAGGGGAAGGCCACAGACGGCCCAGACGAACACGCCGAAGAGCACCGCCACCCGGCGGCCGCGGGCGCTCTTGGGCCTGCCGTACCGGCGCTGGATCGCGGGTGGATAGTCGTCCAGCAGGAAGTCCCTGCTCATGGCCGCTCCGGCGAACACCGCCGCGGTGAACAGCAGGCTGAGCGCCAGCCCGTAGCCCAGGCCGTACCCGAGGACCGCCGACCACTGCATGCCAACCTCCCGAAGCATTCCCGAACTTGGTAAGGCTCACCTAACCTTCCGCCGTCCATGAAGTCAACGCACTGTGAAGTTCAAGGGTTACGATGCTGCCGTGGCAACAACAGCAGACGATGCCGGGCCTGCGGCTGCACCCCCGGACGGGCATGCGGCCGCAGGCCGCAGGCGCCCGGAGTTCCGCAAGGGCCGGCCTACTCTGACCAGGGAGAGGATCGCCCGGGCAGCTCTGGAGATCCTGGGCGAGGCAGGACCGGCGGAGCTGACGATGCGCGCTGTCGGTGCACGCCTCGAGGTGTCGCCGCGGGCCCTCTACAACTACGTGACCGACCGGCATGACCTGCTCGGGGAGATCGTGGCCGTCTGCCAGAGCGACCGGCCGCAGCCCCGGCTGGACACCGGCCGCTGGCAGGAAAGCCTGCGGACCTACTGCCGGGACCTGCGCGCCTGGTACCGCGTGCACCCGGGAATGCTCGCGCTCGCACGTGCCGAGGACCTGACCCCCTTCGCGTCCGCTGACCTGATGCGGCCCGACGACATCCTCGTGGGTTTCTTCCTCGACCTCGGACTGTCCCCGCAGAACGCCTACCGGGCCTGGTCGATCACCGTCCTCCAGGTCTCCGGGTTCGCAGAAATCTGGGACGCCTGGCACGACCGGCCGCCGCCCGGCTCGGACCTGCCCGGATGGACCGGCGTGCCACCGAACTCTGCGACCGGAGAACTCCCCCACCTGCAACGCGTCGCAGCCCAGTCCGCCTACGAGCCCCCGGACGTACTGTTCGAATCCGTCCTGACCATGCTCATCGCGGGAGTGGAAGCCATGATGTGACCCTCCCCCGCCACCGGCCGGCGCGTCCGGCCGGACATTCACGACTCCCCCCGGGCCAGCGACACCCCCGTCACCCTCGCCCCGTCCGTTCAGGAACCGCTAAAGCCGCCCCCACACCTTCAAGGGCTTGCCCCCGTGCGATGCTGCCCGTCCAAGTCGGTACCAAGTAAGAGGGGGGCAGGCGGATGTGCAAGATGAGCGCCGAGGCCAAAGAGGCCGGAGTGGCGCGGTTCCTGGAGAAGTACCCGCAGGCGGGACGGACCGACGGCACCGAACACCCCGCACTCCGCGGCTGCAACGAGATCCCCTGGTCCGAGCTGCCCGGATGCACCCCCGAGATGCCGGCTCTGCTGCACGCACTGCTCGACCCGGTGACCGCACCGGAAGCCGACAGCGTGCTGACCACCGTCCTGATGAGTCACATGTTCCTGCTGAGCCCGGCCACGCCGGCGGCATTGCCGTTCCTGCTGCGGCTCGCGGCCGACCCGCAAGTCCCGGCACGGGGAGACCTCCTCGGCTTCCTGGCCATCGCCGCCGAGCTGTCCCGGCCCCTCGAACCAGGCCAGAAAGGCACCTTGTGGGGCACCGACGGCGACCACCCGGACCACGAACAGTGCAGAGCCGCGTTCGCCGAACACGCACACCTGGTGCACGCACTGCTCAACGACGAGACCCTGCCGGCCGGGATACTCACCGCCGACGACCGCGCAGCTCTACAACTGGCCGCAGGACAGCACTGACAACGACGGACACCGACCAGCCGGGGAGGAACAGCACACGGGCCCAGACGGCCCCGCCCCGTGGTCGTAACGCTTGCTCGCCGGGGGTCGGGGCGCAAGGCCCTTTCACCAGTGGAGCCGGTCCGCGGCGGAGGCGGCGGTCAGTGCCGTCCTGCTTCCAGGAGGCGACCCCAGGCGGGGCTTGGCTGTACGTCCCGCCGCCCGCCGCCGTGGTTCCGGGTCAGTCGGCCTGCTGCCCGGTCTGGGCCAGGGCGCTACAGTTCGTTTTGTAGCGGGCCACGACGTAGCCGTCGATCTCGCCGCCCCAGTCAACGCACTTGCCCTTGGCGTCCAGGTAGACCGGCCCCGCGTACGAGGTGAAGAAGCCGTACTCTTCCTGCTTCGACTTCAGTTCCTGGTTGCGCTGGAGCCAGGAGCCCACCCACAGCGGCGAGCCGGCCGAGGTGTTCCGCTTGGTGACCACGCAGTTCTTGCCGGTGGCCGCGTTGTAGGTCAGGAAGACCGTCCCGCGGCCCGGGACCGGGATCTCGTTGACCTTTGTGTATCCGGTGCCGCACTCCTTGTTGTACGTGGCGGCGGCGCGGGCCGGAGCGGCGACGGCCGTCCCGGTGCCTGCCACCAACCCTGTGACGGTGGTGGCAGCGGCGAGCAGCGCAGCTCCCGCAACACGGGTACTTACAGCACGCTTCACTGATCTCCTCCGTGGATGAGTCGCATGGTGCCGGTTGAGGACGTACGCGGGGACGGCTGTCCCCGTGCCTCCCCAGACACTCCACACCCCATAGAGGTTGCACGTACCTTCACCCGCATAATTCGGAACCGGCCATGTGCCCCACCCCGCGCAACACCCGTCACACCAAGCTGAAAAGGACCCACACCCGGCCCGGGTCCGCGGCGGCGGCCGCCGTGACAGGCGCACACCGACATGACCAGCCAGGACCTGCTCGACGAAGTGCAGGGCCTCCCAGGGTTGTCGCGTCGGACAGCACCGCGTCGCCCGAGCAGGTGCTTTCGGCGAGGAGGCCCCGCAGAGTGAGGCCTTCTGCCGCAGGGCGTCTCCAGCGGGAGCACGCGCCGTTCCATACGGTGGCCGTCGCGGGACAGGCCGCCGGCCCGGCGCCGCCACAGCGGCACCAGCTGCCGGTGGATGGTGCGCACTTCCGTCCGCAGTACGCCGATGGCATCGGGCAGCAGGCGGCGCTCCTGCGCCGGCGGGGCAACCCAGTCGCCCAGCAGCGCGGTGGAGAGGGCTTCACGCCATCGTTCACCGGTACGCAGCCGCAGGATCCGGGTGGCGAACTGGTCGAGCCGCGCCTGCAGACCGGCGTCTCCCGTGAGGATCGCCGCGCGCGTCAGCAGCCCATCGAGCACGCACGGTCTGGAGGGGATGGCTGAAGGCCGCAGTGCCGTTGGGCGCTGCCTTCCGGCGAAGTCTGCAGAGACTTGACCGATGATCACGGTGCCGTCGGGCAGCAGTGAGGGGGAGGCCGTTGCAGCTGTCGGCTCCGGCCCCCTTACGCCCTGTCAGGAAGCCCTACGCTGGCGAGATCTTCCACATCTGGTTGTTTCCGCCCCAGCAGGTCCAGTTGTGAACGTTGGCACCGTTCACATTGCCACGGCGGGTGTCCACGTCCAGACACTTGCTGTTATGCCGTGAAATCACGTAGTAGTAGCCATCGCCGATGTAGTCCAGGCGCCACTGCTGGTTCGCACCTCCCCAGCAGTGGTACTGGTGCACGTTGCCGCCGTAGTCGCCGTTGGCGGCGCGGGTATCGACGTCCAGGCACTTACCGCTGTGCTGAGCGGTGATGTAGTAGTAGCCGTCACCGGTCGGTGCGAGTTTCCAGCGCTGGTTCGCGACGCCCACACAGTCCCACTGGTGAATATTCGCCTCGTCCAGGCTGCTGCCACCCGCGACATCGAGGCACCGGCCGCTGTAGCGGGACGTGAAAAGGCTGTACGTATCGAGCAGCCGCCCCTCGGCGGCGGGTCTCGCACCGGAGGTCGCAGCGTTGGCGACTCCCATGGCCCCCAGCGTGGCGGTCAGTGCTGCAACGGCGACGACGCGCCGACTGCGTTCGCGCATGATCCTCACCCTTCTCGACAGACCTTTTGCCCTCACAGTGGCCTGTGGAAGCGTCACCCAGCAGCGCCGAAACCAGCCCAAGTGCAGCGCTGGCAAAAATCAGCCCCGCGACTCCCGGCTGACCCATCGGACACGCCCTAAGGCGTGTCCGACGGGTCAACGCGGGCCCTGCGACTCCTCCGGCTACCGCTGGGAGGTGCCCCCAGGCATGCCGTACCTCACGGCGTTGTCGCACCACCCGAGCGCGCTCAGTACGCGGGCGGTGGTCCGCCTGCGATCCATCGCTGGTGGGTATGCAGCGCTCGGAACGGTGGGACGGATCAGGCTCTTGGCCCTGCCTCTGTCCTGGCATGACTACCTACCTGATGGTGACTCAGGCGGCGTTCTGGCGTGAGCGCGAGGTTCACCAGCATTCTGTGTGGGGCAGGCCGGACGGGGCGGGGTGGCGCTGGCCACGCACCTCGCCTGCCGCCCGCCGGGCCCTCCGAGCCTGTCCACGAACGGATCGCAGCGGTGATCCGGGAACTGGAGGTGGCTCACCGGACGGTGACCGCCAGTCCTCACACAACCTGAGGGCTGACGGTCAGAACCGTCACCTATGGTTGGCCCTCGCCCTCGGATTCCGGCCGGCGGCGGGGGCCTCTTTCTGCGTCCTGGCGAGGCCCGGTTCCGGGCCGACCCTCGCCAGCATCCACACCACGGGCTGCGCAGCTAACCGCGATATGGCTGTACCCACACACGCTATCCCGACGCCCCTGCCCTGCGCGAGTGACTGCCAGGGTCCCGGTCAGGCCACCACAGTGCCGTCCGGTCAGACGGTGCGGCCGAGGTAGTCGGCGAGCCGGTCGAGGGCGGGGGCATCCTGCGCAGCGGTCTTGGACGGGCCGAACGTGCCCGTCCGGGAGCGGATCTCGTCGGGGTAGTTGCCGTATCAGGTCCGGAAGACCGCCTCAACGGCGCCCGGGTCGCCGACGCGGTCCTGGCCGGTGGCGGTGGCGAGGCCCCAGCCGTGCAGGACGGCCTCCAGCAGGTGCAGGTCGGGCAGGCGCGGCCCCAGCCCGCCGCCCGGAAGCGGCATCCGCCGCTCCAGCGCACCCTGGGTCTGCCAGGCAGCCAGGACCTCCTTGGCTCCCTCGGCATAGACCTCCCCGGGCTGCCGCTCGCCGATGTGGTCCTGGGCGAACAGGGAGAAGTCGGGAGCACCACCCTGGGCAAGAATCACGTAGTAGGGGTTGCCGGCCACGACATGATTGGCCAGGGTTCGTAAATCGAAGTCGTCGCACGGCGTGGGCCGCCCCGTACTGGTCCGGGGTGACGTTGCCGAGTAGCTGCGTTGTCCGGGTCAAGGCCTTGTCCAGCAGCTGGATGTCCTGGGACATGACGAGCGCGCCCCTCCATCGAATGGGTGTGTGGACGCCTGTGTGGCCGGAAGACCATCAGGCACGCCGAACCGCCCCTGCTCCAGGGCCCAGGTGCGTCGGCAGCCTCAGAAAGTCAGATCAGCATCGCGTGGCCGGTGGACGCGGCACCCCGGAAGAACTCTGTCAGGGGCGTGAACAGGTCGCGGGCCCACTCCAGTGAAGCCGACGAGTCCCAGGCCTGGGGGTCTCGAAGAACCGGCGTCCGGCGCCCTGTCACGATGTCGGGCGAGTCCTCGCCACTGGCCGTGCGGCCGACCTGGCCCCGGGCGGGGAGGTTTTGGTGCACCGGGCGGCGAGCCGGGAGGCTGTCGCACGACTTCCCCCTGGCGGTAATCAAGAGCGAGTCGCTATTCGGTTCCGATCACCACGCCAGCCCCGGAATCTTGCTCCGTGGGGCGGAACTTCCTGTGGTGTGACCGTGAAGGCGATCTTGGGATGCCGCGGAGCGCCCGGGGCTGGCTGCCGCCCGAGCACTTGTGCTGGAAGGCCCTCGACGTCGCCGGAAAACTCGATCTTTCGGCGTTCGACGGCAGCTACCGCGCCGACAGGCAAGGAGGGGCCGCCTACTCTCCCTCGAGCACGGTCGCGCTGATTCTGTACTGCCGCAGCAAGGGAGTGTGGGCATCCCGCCGAATCGAGCAAGCTTGCTGGGATGACGTGGGCTGCCGGGTCATCACTGCCAACCGCAGGGTTGATCACTCCACCGTCGCGCGGTTCGTGCGACGCCACCGTGATGCCCTGAAGTCACTGTTCGTGCAGATGCTGGCGTTACGCGGCCGACGGGGTCTGGTGGATCTCACGGCGGCGGGTGAACGACTCACCGATGGGGATCTCTGAAATCGGCCAGGGGTACTCGTCGCCTCACGCGGTCCCGTTGCTCAACCAAGCGGGGAGTTCAACGAACACTGCACGCATCGCCGTCCGGGGCCCCCGCCCTCTCAACGCCTGCTCCGGATACTCCGCGTGAAGCTGCGCCCAGCGCCTGGGGGATGATCGGTGCGTGAGCTTCTCCGTGCATGCCAAACGCGTCCGTGACCGCGGTCTTCCCCTCGTCCGGCGCCACCGCGCCCTGCGGGACGCTGTGGGGCTCTACTGCCCGCTCGGCTTCCACGGCACCTGGGCCTACCTCAGCACAGCAGGGGACCTGCGCAACGACGAAAAGGCACTGCTGCGCGCCTTGGAGATGCTGGAGGCCAGCCGGACAGTATGGATCAGGGAGACCGAGGCATTCGCCGAGCACCGCCGCGGGGAGAAGACCCGGCACCGGCGTACCCCGCCGCGGGCGCAGGTGCGTTACGTGTACGGGCCCCGTTGGCCCGGCCCCCAGGGCAAGCCCGCGATGCTCGAAGAGGTCAGGCGGCTGTGGACCGATTTCGCCCGGGCACCGTTTCCCAGCATCCCGCGCGAGGACAAGAGCGTCCTGGCCGAGCTGGACACGTGGCTGGCCGGGTGCATCTCGACGTACCTCGCAAACGACGGGAGCCTTGACGCTGGCCGTCGGCGCATTGTCACCGAGCGGGCGCCCGAACTACGCCGGTATCTGCCCCGGCTGGGCCACCCGTCGAACTTTCCCGAGGCGTTCAGATACTTCCATGCCCTGCTCAAGATGGCCGAACTGGTGGCCAACAGCCTTGGAGAGGGAATTCCAGGTGTTTACAGTCAAAAAGCATAGATGGGATGCAGGCGATCACGCCATGCACACAGGAGAGCCTGGGGACCCAGGGCGCGTATTTGGTTGTGATCAAGGAGTGGCTCGCGTGAGGTCCTTGATCCAGATCATCGCGGCGCGGAGGTGGAGGCCGGCGAGGCAGCTCCCCGGGGTCTTGTCGTAGCGGGTGGCGATACCCGGCATGCCTTCATCCTGTTGATGGCACACTCGAACTGCGGGCTGTCCGCCGCCTGGCCCGCAGTCAGGACGAACGCCGACGGGCGGCACTCGCGGTCGGCGGCGAGATGGACCTTGCTGGTCTGCCCACCTCTGGAACGTCCGAGGAGGGCGGCCTTCAGCCGGAGTTTGCACCGGCGCCGGATACGTCGTCACTCCTCCCGTCCGGGATCCGCCTCGGTGTCCTGCCCGTTTCGTTCCCCGAGACCGCCCCCTTTGACCTCGTGCTCGGGATACGGGCCGTACCCGCCGACCGGCAGGCACGACCCACTGAACTCACGTTCCACATCTGCTAGTTGCACGCGCTTCACGCCAGCAGACCTAACGCCCCAAACCCCACCGCGAGGGCGAGCCCTACATATTGATCACGACTCGATGCGCGCCCCGGAAGCCGTGTCGGCCCGGAGCGACGCGTTCTCGCGGCGCCTGGTGCGCCGGGCTCCGGCCAGCAGCAGGCCGGCCGCGACCAGGAGGACCAGCAAGGGCGAGGGCCCGTCGACCACGAAGCCCACGACGACCCACGCCACCATGGCCCACGGGATGAACAGCGGCGGCGTCATACCGCGGCGGTCCAGCCACAGCACGGTCAGACCGATCAGAAGAAGCGGCGGTCCGAAACTGAACACCGAGTACCACCACGCGACGGTGGCGTCACTCATCTCGGGGTAGTCCCCCAAGTTCCAGACCCCGCCAAACCATGCTCCAGCGTGGTCCGGGGCTGCTTCGACGAGGCTGCCCAGCGTGTGCCCGAGTCCGGCGAGGGCGATGATCCAACCTGCCCACTTAACCATCCGATTTCTCCGTTCTCACTTCGAAGCCGACCGGGCGGACGAACAGGTACCGGAACGGGAGGATCCCCGCCGTGTACAGCCATCCGAACAAGCCGTTCCGCCGAATTCCTCGATGCGTTCGGGAGCGGGGCAGTGGGAGGCGGCGGAACCGCAGCCATGGCCCTCTCTGGTTATACAGCTATGTACAACCAACGGAAATGCAAGGTGGATCACACGATGGGCAGGCTGCGCACACCGCGCGGGTGTGGGTCGAAGAGGGACTTCGGGCGCTGGCCACGGGCGGCGTGGATGCGGTGCGCGTCGAGGCCCTGGCCAAGGCACTGGGCGTCACCAGGGGCGGGTTTTACGGCTACTTCGCCAACCGTGACGCGCTGCTGACGGAGATGCTCGACGCCTGGGAGCGAGAGAGCATCGACGACGTCCTCGACCGGATCGAGCACGAGAGCGGCGGCGTTCTGGACAAGATCCGGCTGGCCGGGCAACTCACCTTCTCCAGCGACCGCCTGCTGCCCATAGACCTGGCCATCCGCGACTGGGCCCGCCGCGACCAGGCGGTCGCCGACCGCCTGCGCCGCGTGGACAACCGGCGCATGCAGCTGCTACGCGACGCATTCAGCACTCTCTGCACAGACCCCGACGAGGCCGAGGCCCGCAGCCTGCTCGCCTTCTGCATGGCCATCGGCAGCCACTTCCTCGCCGCCGATCACCCCGGCCGCACCCGCGCCCAGGTTCGCGCCCACGCCAGCGAGTTCATCTTCAACCGCTCGCCCGGCAAGGCCGACCCCACGGACCTGCCAGCGAGCTAGGTGTTCCCTCCGGGAGGTTGCGAACGGCCGGCCAGGCGCCGACGCCGCGCGACAATCCAAGAGTATGGCCGTGGCCCCCGCCGCGAAGCTGAGAGCTCGTATGGACACGTAGACAGGTAGACAGGTAAACAGCCTCAAGTTCAGACAGATCTGGGCAGTCGGGCTTCCCTGCACTCTCAGCCGACGTGGAGAACCCGAAAGCGATCGGGTTCCGCCGGGTCGCGGTCAACGACTTGGATTGGTGTCCAAGTCCATTGCCAGACGCTGATGCCCGGCGTGCGGGAGAACCGGATCGGCCCGCGGGTGCCGTCGACCGACACGCGCGGCCATGCCTCGGCGATGGCCGCCCGGTCCGTGCCGTGGGAACGCAGCACCTCGGCGAGGACGGCGACGGTGTCCCAGCCCTCGAAGGCGACGAAGGAGGGCGCTTCGCCCAGCCGCTCGCGGAGCTCCTTCCCGACGCGTTCGCCGAGCGGACCGAGGCGCTCGGGCAGGTAGCGCAGGAACGGGATCCCGGCGCCGTCCTCACCCAGCGCCGCCGTCCATTCGGCGAACTCCGGTTGTCCGGCCGGGGCGCCGATCAGGATCTCCGCGAGCCGCCGGTCGCCCCGGACGGCCCTGACGAGCGGCACCGCCGGCTCGGGATGGCCGGCCAGCAGGAGGAGCGCCGTCGCGCCGTGGTCGACGAGCGCGTCGCACAGGGCCCCGGGAGTGAGCGCGTTCGTGTCGAGTTCGACGACGGTGCCGCCGCGGGGAGCGAGGTGGTCCCGCAGGAGGCGGGTCCCGGACGCCCAGTAGACGCTCGGCTGGGTCGCCACGGCGATCCGACGCCGGCCCGCGCCGAGGAGGAAGTCCGCGTAGATCCGCCAGCCGCGGGACTGCACCGGGGCCAGGCGCGCGACCCACTCCGTCGGCTCCTCGGTGAGCGCGTCGAGCACCGCGGACGAGCAGACGAACGGCACGCCGAGGGCGTCGGCCCGGGCGGCGGCGGCGCGGGCGACGACGCTGTGGTACTCGCCCGCCACGGCGGCCACGCCCAGGCCGGCCAGTTCGTCCACCGCTGCCGCAGCCCGCTCCGGATCGGCCGCGGTGTCCCGGACCACCAGCTCCAGCGGTCTGCCGTCGATCCCGCCGGCATCGTTGACCTCGCGAACGGCCAGGTCGAGTCCGGCGAGCAGGTGCCGGCCCGCCTCGACCCAGCCGGGCCGCGACAGCGGGACGAGAGCGCCCAGGCGGACGGACGAGCTGTCTGTGTGCTCCGCTCCGGACGGCGATGGTGGCGTGTTCATCGGGTGGCGTCTCCCCTTGGACGATGCGGTCGCGGTCCGCCCGGAACGCGCGCGGCCGGGGCAGGTGATTCGCGTTCATCACGTCTCGCCGAGGCAGGCGCGCCCGGTGACCATTGCCGGTCATTGGATCCACCACCATCGCCAACAGGCAACCAATTATTCGTTCGCCGACCTGCCAAGCTTCATCGTCATCAGCACCAACGAGGGCCCGGCTGGCCTCCAGCGTCTCCAGGGCGCGCAGCAGTGCCTCTTCGTCGTTGCGCAGGTCCCCTGCTGAGCTGAGGTAGGCCCAGGTGCCGTGGAAGCCGAGCGGGCAGTAGAGCCCCAGAGCGTCCCGCAGGGCACGGTGGCGCCGGACGAGGGGAAGACCGCGGTCACGGACGCGTTTGGCATGCACGGAGTATCCGGAACAGGCATTGAGCGGGCCGGGTCCCCGGACGGTGATGCGTGCAGTGCTCGTTGAACTTCCCACTCGGTTGAACAACGGGACCGAGTGAGGCGACGAGTACCCCTGGCCGATTTCAGAGATCCCCATCACCCCGGGCGCTACTCCCCCGTGTACTCGTACGACGCTCGTGGTGGCGTGCCGCTCGGTCGTACCGTGCCCGACCTCCACCCCCAGGCTCGGCGGCCCTGACTCGTAGTACAGCCCTTCCCCCACGCCGGCCCGGGGCCGGTCGTCCTCCGCCAGCATCATCAGCCCGTCCGCCACCCAGCTCTGCACCGGCGGCGCGAGCGGAGTGGTGATGACGGGCCGGTCGTGCCCGGGCAGCATCACCGCCAGGGCCCGCGGCCGCGAGCAGGGGCAGGACATCCGACGTCACAACAGCAGCCACTCCCCCACCGGCCACGGGCACGGCTCCACCAGAACAGGCCCACGGCCAGGTGCGGCCAACCCGGCACCGGATCGGCGCCGGCGAGGACAACCGGCCGTGGGCCGGGCACAACACCCTCGGGGGCGCCGGAGACCATCGCCTCCGGCGCCCCCGCCAGACACCCAGGAACGCGGGACCGGACAATGCCACGCATGCCGAGCCCGACCGGGACGGGCATCGGAAGGCCGCACGTCCCCGCCGGGCGCGGGCATCACCGCGGCGCCGGCGGGCACTACGGCAGCCCCCCAGCCAGGAGCGGCACGGCGTCGACCAGGACCGCGACCGGCATCGGCATCGGCATCGGCATCGGCAAGGCACACAGCACCTGCGGCACCCCGTGAGGGCCGCGAGGTGCCGACCGCGTCGGTTCCTGGACCCGGTCCTCACCCAAGGCCGGCGTTGTCCCAGCGGCCTCCTCGGGCGGTGCCAGACCAGTTCGGCAACAGCCCACCGGAGACTCTTCGCCAGCACGGCGCTGAGCCCGATGCGGAGTGTCGACTGGCGGCGGGCCGGCTAATCACCAGCTGGTGATGGCCTCTCCGTTGTGCGGGCCGCCGACGCACATGTACATCGGGGGGAACCAGAAGATCTGCCGGATGCGGCCACCGCTGTCGACGCACTGCTGTGCGCTGACCAGCACCTGTGCACTGTCGTCGGTGCTGTCGGCATAGGCAGGCGAGGCGAGCACGGCGCCTGCCCCACTCAGCAGGATGGCCGCTGCGAGCGTGCCTAAGGCACGGTGGAATCGGTTCATGGCTGAGCCTCCCCAGTGGAAGAGCGCCACCACGGCGGGCGCCCGGTGACGGGATCCCGGACGGCCAGGGCGCACACCAGAGATCCGGAAGGTGTCTATCCATATCGTGATCAGACGAACGCCCGGCAGCCAGCGCACTGATGCGTGGCATGCCACACCCTCACCCACACGCTCCCTGACATGGCCCCGCGCGCTGTTGCTCTGCCGACACATCAGGCGTCCTCTGCCCTCAGCCTTGCCCGCGCGCTTCGAGGCACAGGTGAGCCGGCAACACGTCACCTGGTCCTCTACCAGCAGGTATTCGACCCGTACTTCAAGCAGCTGTGATGGAACTATGTCACCTCGATCGGGACCGGCGACCTGCCGTACGTGCTCGCCTGCGCGGTCATCCGCCCGGAGACCAACCTGACCGACCAGGACACGGTCGCCCGGCTGCTGGCGCCCGAGACGGCCGCCGACCGGGCTGCGCCGTCGCCCAGTACATCGCCGTGAACGAGGACACGTCCCGGTCGTACCGAGGCCTCTTCCCCGAGGCGATCAAGGACAGCGAAGCCCGCCGGCTGCTGTGATTATTCTCGATGGAACGTACGGGCCAGGATGCCCGAAGAGACATGGCAGGTGCTGGAGCCCGAACTGGAGCGGTGGGGCATCACGCGCGTCGCCTGGCTCACCGGCCTGGACTATCTCGGCATTCCCGTATGGACAGCGATCCGCCCGCGCTCGCACAGCCTCGTCACCTCGCAAGGCAAAGGCGCCACCGACACACTGGCCAAGATTCCGGCCGTATTGGAGGGCGCCGAGCTGTGGCATGCCGAGCAACCCGTCCCCATCGTGATGCGCGGCTCCCACCACGCGCTCGACGTGCCCTACCCGATGACCGCGCTGCCAGTGAAGGTGGAGCACGAGGGCCTGGACTTTTTCCTGGTCGAAACCCATCTGCCAGAGGCTTCACCTCTCTGTCAGCCCAACTGACCATCTTCAACGACAGGTTGACAAAATCTCACTGCCTTAAGAACGGGGCCCTGTTCGACGAGAAGATCGCCTTCCCCACTGAGCTGGCTGCCGCAGATTGACGTTTTGACAGCGCCGGGTGTCTCAACTACTCACGCCCGAATGGCTATCAGTCGACCGGATACCCCCGGGAGATCACCCTGAAGTGCCCGGGCAACCATGACGACTGGGTGACCGAACTGCAGGCGCCGGTGACCACGTCCTGACACTGGGCATCGGTCCCGGACGAGGCCGTCCGGGACCGAGCATCATGGTCAAGTGCACCGCGGTGTTCAGTCGGTGTCCTCTTCGTCGTCCGCGTTCGCCGGGGGCGCGACGTTCGACGTGGGCTTCATGGGCTTGCATTCACCGTAGAGGTAGCCGAACCGTTCCTGATACGGGCCGGCGACCGGGTGGTTCCGCAGTGCGAGGATGTTCTCGTCGTTCTGGCGCAGCGCCCTGTACGTGAGGTTGTGGCTGCCCGCGTAGAGCGTTGACTGGGCACCCTGGCGCACGATCATGAATTTCTCGTGCACCGGCCTTCCGCCGGCCTCCGTTTCGGCGCAGAGGTGGACGGGCATGGCACGGGCAAGGGTCTTCGCCCCCGACATCGAGCCGTCACCGGTGACGACCTTGACCTGACAGTGACGCTTACTGGCGGCTATGAGCTCGTTCACCACGGCCATGCGCTGAATCCTGAAGTTGGCGACGCTGATCTGCGTCTTCCCCGAGCGCGCGCAAGTGGTATGCCTCAGGATGTCGGCGATCGGATCGTTGCTCGCACTGTCCGGCTGGCTGCCGGCCTCCTTGCGGGGGAACGTATAGACGCGATGCGCGCCCACCTTGGAGATTTTGCCGTAGTTGTCGTTGATCTCTTGGCGGCTGCCGTAGTACATGAGGGCCTTGAAGTACGTGAGGTAATTCTCGTACAGGCCCGCATGACTGATAGTGAGGGCACTCTCGTATGCGCGGAACTTGGTGTCGAGGTTTGCCGAGGCGACGTAGAGAACGTTCTTCTCGGTCCCTCCTCCAGCCAGTTTCACGCTGGATATCGTCATGAACTTGTTGTGCATGACCGGCGGCTTGCCGAGTGGTCTGGAACCCATACGGTTGCTCATGCAGCCGCGGTCCGCCTTCCCGCCGGAGGGCGTCGGGTCGCACTCCACGACCTTGGCTTTCGGGATCGCCTTGAGAGCCTTGTGGAAGTCATTCCCGACCATGTAGCCGTCGACGACAACGCGGACGTGCACTCCACGGTCCGCGGCACTGCGGAGAGCGGCGATGATCGCCTTCCTGTCGAAGAAGTAGAGGGTGAGGGAGAGCGTCGCTCCTCGTGGAGCCGCGTTGATGAGCCGGCCTACATGAGCCACGACGTCGGCGTGCGGGTCGGGGTCGAATTTCTTGTTGAACCAGGTGTAGTTGCGTACTTCCCGGGGCGATACGGGGATCACCGGGGCAGCCTCGGCGCTCGTCCCGATGGATGTGGCACCTGTGGCCGGAGTAGCAGACAGAGACACCGCCGCCATCGCGAGGGCTGATATGGCGAGTCTGCTGACCTTCTTTGATCTACGACGTTTCATCGACCTTCCTCGGCAGGGTTCCCAGGTCGGCATCACCGCCATGGAGCAAGAACGATTCCAGGGACAGGCGAATCCGACCTTGTTCGGAAAGCTTTGCTGAATTTGTTGTCGCTCGGAGGTGGTCGAACCTGCCATGCCCAAGAAAGGGCAGTCAACGGCCTGGACATGTCCCGGCCCCTGCTTCGGTGTCCCAGCTGGTCAGAGCACTGTCCGGGACAGTCCCGGACGCTTCACAGAAGCGGAGGGTCCGCTTACTACGCTTCAAACGGTGTTGTTGATTGCCCATTCCGCGATGTATTCGTAGGGCGGTGGCCTGACGAGCAAGAGGCGAGCCTTTCACGAACGCTGCCCTGCAGCCGGCGCCGACGCCGGGCGGCAGCGCGCGGCGAGAACGGCGCCAGCTCGGACCCGGCCGGCAAGGCCCAGCCCTAGCCACCCTGTCGGGGGGGGCGGCTCATGGCCCGTGCGAGGGACCTTGCCCGGTCGCGCATTGTGTCGGCGGCCCGCCCGTACCCACACAACGCGTGGGCAGCAAAGGTCCCAGCGTGAACCCACCCCAGCTGAGCCTGGGAGCATACGAGCGCACGTGTCAGCTGGATGCGGTCAGCTCGGTGATCAAGGCTCCCCGGTCTCTGAACCAGTCGCAGCCATTCGGAGAAGAGAAACACCTTAAAGACCAGAAGCACTGGCAGGGGTCCCCAGCAAGAGGACATCAGCTATGGCCTGTTCAAAGGCATAGGAGCATTCAGGAGACAACTCTCGATGGGCGCAGTCCGTAAGCGTGCGGTATGTGCTCAGCAGGTAGTCGAGGCGCTGCTGGCGACGCAACTGTGCTCGTGCCTCAGCGCGTGCCGTGAGAAAGGCCAGTACTCCGCCGACAGGACGGTGACGAGTGGCACGACAACCCTCTCAAGGATTCCACACTCGGGGTTTTCGTGCTGCCACCCCTCACCAGGCTCAAGGCCGTATAACTGATCGTTTCAGAATGATCTGCGGAGGCTCGGCGAGCGGCTATCAGTCGTCGAGGCGGTGAAGGACCTGCGTGAACTCGCCGTTCTCGATCAGGCCGGTGAGTACCTGGGTCATGTTGCTGATGCCGGCGTCGCGGACGATCAGCCCGTCCGGGCACCAGAAGTAGCGGCCTCCCAGGGCCTCGCCGCTTGCGGCCCAACGCTTCATCAAGACCTCGACCCGGGCAACGGTGAAGATGGTCGCGCTCCACCGCGAGCCATCTCGCAGCCGCACCTCGACGTCAATGTTGTCCACGGTCTCCAGGTCCTCGTCGGCATCCGGCAGGAACGCGGCCTCGAACTGATCCGTGTGGACGCGGTACCAGGGGCCGTCCCAGCTGCCCGGCTGTGTGCTCTCGCTCATCGGGCGAGTGTGCCGGGTAGAACTCGTCCATCTCAACCGCGTTGTTCTGGCGCGCTTCCGGGCGTGAACAACGATCATGTGCCCGATGACCTGTGGGCGCGCGTGGCTCCTCCGCTGCCGCCATACCCTGAGCGGCGACACCGCCACACGGAGCGGCGCCGGATACCCGACCGCATCGCGCTGGCGGGCATCCTCCATGGCCTGCCACTGGCGTGGCCTGGCCTGATGTGCCACGCCAGCTGGTGGGCTCCCCCGGCGTCACGGCCTGGCGCCGTCTGCAGGACGGGACCGAAGCGGGCCTCAGGCCCCGGCTGCACGCCACCCTGCTCACCGAGCTGCCGGCAGCAGCCCTGCTGGAGAAGGACGACTACGCCGTCGACGGCTCGCATGTCCGCGCCCTCAAAGGGGGCTTCACACTGGGCCGTCGCCGGTCGACCGGGGCCGCCCAGGCAGCAAGCATCATCTGATCGTCGACCGGCATGGCACCCCACTTGCGGTGTCACTGACCGGCGGGAACCGGCATGACGTCACCCAGCTGATACCGCTGCTTGATGCTGTTCCCCGCATCCGGGGCCTGCGTGGCCGTCCCCTCCACCGCCCTCGGCGGCTGTTCGCCGACCGCGGATACGACTTCCACAAGCACCGTCGACTCCTGCGCGGCCGGGGAATCACTCCGAAGATCGCCCGACGTGGCGCCCCGCACGGCTCAGGCCCCTCCGCCAGTTCAAAGGCCTCCGCAACCGGTACCGCAGATCATTCTGAAACGATCAGTAAGAGGCCGACCCGTTGTCAGTGCCCGCACCTAGGGTGACGGCCATGAGCAACGAGATCGTGTACGTGCATGGCGACGCCACCCGCCCGCAGGGCGAGGGCCCCAAGGTCATCGCTCACGTCTGCAACGACACCGGTGGCTGGGGCCGGGGATTCGTCGTCGCCCTCTCCCGCCGGTGGCCGCAGCCGGAAGCCGCGTACCGGCGCTGGTACAAGGAGCGGTCCGGCAACGACTTCGCCCTGGGCGCGATACAGCTCGTCCAGGCCGAGCCCGGCCTGTGGGTGGCGAACATGATCGGCCAGCACGGCATCCGCACCCGCGGATCAGACCACGTTCCCATCCGCTACGAGGCGATCGACCAGGCACTGCAGCACCTCGCCGACGCCGCACTGCGGCTCGGCGCCTCCGTCCACATGCCCCGCATCGGTGCAGGCCTGGCCGGCGGCCGCTGGGAACAGATCGAACCACTGATCCAGACCCGGCTCACCAGCAAGGGCCTGGCCGTCACGGTCTACGACCTGTAGAGACGCGGCGCACGCAGCCACCGTACCATCTGCGCTCCACCGCAATGGCCCCTTGCTGCGTCACGTGCTACCTCCCCGGACAGTCTCGCGGATGCGCTCGCCGCACTCACGGGCCGCGATGCCGTCGACCCGGGCCGCGGCCCGCTGGAACCCTCGGATCTTGCCCAGCAGCCGCGGAGAGGCGATACCGCCGGACGCCTCGAGAGCAGCACCCATCTCCGCGCAAGGGCGGGGGCTGATACGGCACTCAGGCAAGGAACCGTCGTCATCTGGTTCCGCCTGCAGTGGGGGGTGCCGACAGCCCTGAGACGCGAAACGCCGTCACAGAGTGTGACCGGCTTGGTGCCGCCGCAGAGAATGCCCAGTTCCGCGTCCGGCTCCTCGCCGCAGACGTCATGCTCGCCGCTCTTGCCTCAGCGGCCTTCGATGCCATCGGTCCAATCCGTAGTGCGTCAACGCGAGCTGATCTGACTGCACGCGAAGAAGAGTTACGGGACGCCCTCGACGCTTTTATCGCCGCCGCCGCTGTCCAGACCATTGGCCCACGAGACCCGGACACACCCACTCACCTCGGCGTCAACTGGCGCAGGCGAGGGGGTGACGGGCCCGAACTGGCGGTTCGCCGTGACTACGGCGGATCAACCGGAAGGGATCCTCCGCCTCGCCTGCTGTCTCATCAGCTTCAGACAGATCAGCTTATTCCGTCAGAGCATTTTTCAGAGGCTTCGGATACTCAACCGTCAGGCCCCGCCGCAAAGGCGCCGACAGGCACCGGTGCGGTTATTCAGAATTCAAGCGAGCCGGATTATTTCGATCTTCCGGCGGCAGGACGGACCGTCAATCGGAGGGGGCCGATATCACTTCTGTGGAAGTGATTGACCCTGCTCGCCGGGCACTGCTACCAACAAGGGGCCCAAACAGATGAGGAGCATCGGCATGCTGCGCATTGAGGTCAGTATTTTCTCCGGCCGTCCCGACCCGTCCTGGATCATCACCGACGAGAGCACGGTGAGAAGTCTGTTATCGGACGTGGCCGATGCGGCGGAAGAAGCGGTGGGGATACCCGGGGCGGGGTACGACGGCCTGGGGTACCGCGAGGTCGTGGTCTCCGCCGTCAGCGACGACGAGCCCTGGCCCGAGTCCGTACCCCGCAGTTTCGCCCTCGGCACCCTGGGCGCCCGTAACCCGGTCCGCTCGGCCGAGCTGGCCCGCCAGGTCGTGGAAGGAATGACCCGCCACGCGGACACGCGGTTGGCCGAACACGACCAGACCCCGCTCGGCGATGAGCTGCGCGAGCTGGTGCTCGGTGAGATCGATGCCTTCGCGGCCGAGCCGCCGGCCTGGACCCGGTCCCCGGCGCTTCCCGCGCACCCCCTGCGCACAACCGCCCAGGAGATCGCACCGAGCGCGACCTGTTACATCGAATTCGGCGCGTTCAACCCCGGCTTCTGGAACACCCCGGCAGTCCAGCCCAACAACAACTGCTACAACTACGCGCGCAACATCCGCACCGACACCTTCGCCCAGCCCGGCCGGGCACATGGCGCCCAGACCGGGACCATGGCCTGCCCGAACGTCACCCAGGCCGCCCTCGCCGACGGTTTCGTCCGGCGCTTCCAGTGCCTGCCCGACAGCGAGAAGCCCCGCTGGCTCACGGCACTCGTCATCTGGCCGGGTCAGGACTACCACTGGTACAGGTTCCACAGCGGCAATTTCTGGGGCCACAAGCCCGGCAGGACGCAGGCCCGGGACTACGACAACAGTGGCAACCGGATCACAAACCCGGAAACCTGCAACCGCGGCGGCTACCGTGATTTCTGCGGGTACTTCTATGCCGGACGCTCGGTCAGCATCAGGTGAATCGCCATCAGGTGAAATGTCATCAGGTGAGCAGGCCGGACGTCATCAGCCGAAGCCGAGCAGTGTGAAGAGATCATGAAGAGAGACCAATGCTGGTGGAAGTGGACCTGTTCAGCGGGCGCCCCAATCCTCGCTGGCGCCTCGGTCCAAGGGCCGCCGAGGAATTCCGTACACTGACGGCCGGTCTCCCACCCGCGGGCCCGGTGGCCCGGCCCCCCTCTCCGGGACTGGGCTACCGCGGCTTCACGGTCACGGACGCCGACCGCGTGATCCACGTCTTCGCCGGCCGGGTGACCGAGGGGACCACGTCCCGGACCGACCCGGACCGGTCCCTGGAGCACTGGCTGCTGACCCGGCTGCCCTCGTCACTGCGCCACCTTCACTCCGTGGTGGCCGAGGCGCTCGAGAACGACCGGGACGACTGACGCAGCGGCGAAGCACGCCCGTACGGGACTGCGCCCCCGGCCCGGCCCCGGCCTCCGCCATCCGCCTGGCCTGGGCATCTCGCCGCCGTATGCCTCCCCTATTGATCACCGTCGAGATCACTAAATGGTGTCCCGCAAGGGGTGTTGGGCGCTGGCTTGAGCTCTTCCTGACGGGTGCTGCCACGGCTGATGGCGCTCTTGGGGGAAGCCCCGCCCCCTGCTCAGGGCCTCCCCGCACCTGCTCGCCCCTGTTCCCCGCCGCGGTGTGCCTGCATGCCCCGACTCCGGGGTGGCCCTCGGGCGCCGGTGAGAGCCCGCGTGAGGCGCCTTGGGGCCGAGTGCATCCCCTGACATGCTATTGAGTCCGCAGGTTGACGGTCAGCGTGAGGCTGCCGGGAAGCGCGGCGAATGCGTTGCGCAGGTCGGTTGCCAGGTCAGCGCGGGTGGGGGTGTCCGGTCGGGATGCCCATCTGTCGAGCGCGCAGTGGAAGGCTGCAACCAGCAGGTCCAGGGCGAGTTGCGGTCGCAGGTCGTCGGGGGCGGCGAAGTGAAGCCGACGGTGCAGGGTGTCAAGCGCCGTGCGGTTGGTCTGGTGGCAGAAGTGCAGGCCGTGCGCGTCCATGGACGGGGTCTTCTCGGCGAGCCGTCGGCTGAGGAGGACACGGCGGGCCCAGCCTTCTTCGGTCATCCGCTCGAGCGCGGCGAACAGGGTCTGCTGA
The DNA here is from genome assembly GCF_014655595.1 of Streptomyces griseocarneus. Classification (GTDB taxonomy): domain Bacteria; phylum Actinomycetota; class Actinomycetes; order Streptomycetales; family Streptomycetaceae; genus Streptomyces; species Streptomyces griseocarneus. The sequence continues at coordinate 68,546 of NZ_BNBL01000015.1, forward strand.
AGCATCTCCGCTACCGGGCGGCCGTCAGGCTCGCGGGTTTCCAGTTCGTCGAGGAAGGTCCGCCACAAGTCGTGGGCCGGCGCCATGGCCACGTCTTCCTTGCTGGCGAAGTTGCGGAAGAACGTGCGCTTGGAGACGTCTACCGCATCGCAGAGCTCGTCGAGAGTCACCCCGCTGAAGCCTCGCGTGGTGAACAGCTCCAGGGCAGTGTCGATCAGCGCCTGTCGCGTACGCAGCTTCTTGCGCTCGCGCAGCGGGAGCCGGCCGTTGTCGGTTGACGGAAGCTCAGCAGTCATGACGCGATCGTACTCGAGAGGCAAGCGCCCCTTGCATACTAATGCCACTGAGTGGCATATCTGTGGTTCTTGATCCTTATCGAAGGGTGCACCCCCATGCGTGCTCTGCTCGTCGACCGCTCCGCTCCCACCGGACTGCGCCTTGGCCAGGTCCCCGATCCCGAACCGGCCCCACACCAGGCTCTGATCCGGGTGACGGCGACCTCCCTCAACTACGGCGAAGTGCGGTTCAGCCTGCAAGAAGCGCCCGACGGTGCCGTCCTCGGCTGGGACGCGGCCGGAGTGGTGGAACAACCCGCCGCCGACGGGTCCGGCCCGGCAGCAGGCACGGCCGTCGTCACGCTCGGCATCGACGGCGCATGGGCCGAACTCCGCGCCGTGGACACCGACTGGATCGGCACAGTCCCGCCCGGAGCCGATCCAGGAGCCGTCAGCACGGTCCCGGTCGCCGGAACCAGTGCCCTGCGCGCCCTCCACCGCACTGGCCCGATCCTGGGCAGGCGAATCCTGGTCACCGGTGCCACGGGCGGCACCGGCCGGTACGCCGTGCGGCTCGCCCGCCTCGGTGGAGCGCACGTCATCGCGTCCACCGGAGACCCGGACAGGCATGGCGACAGCCTGCTGGCAAACGGGGCGCACGAGGTCGTGGCCGGGCCACTCGAGGTCAGCGAACCGGTGGACGGCGTCGTGGACCTGGTGGGCGGCCGGCAACTTGTCGACGCTTACAGCATGCTCACCCAGGGAGGAACCCTGGTCGCGGTCGGGCACTCCGCGCACCAGGGAGAAAACTTCCCCTTCGGCGCTCTCTTCGGCGACCAGGGCCGGCACAACCGCTCGATCGTCGCGTTCTCCCTGCCCGCTTGCACTGGCCTCGCGCCCGACCTCACCTGGCTCGCCCACCGCGTCGCCGCCGGCGAACTCGACCCGCAGATCTCATGGCGCAGCAACTGGGAGGGGGCCGCCGACGCCATTGACGCCCTTCTCCAGCGCCGACTCCACGGCAAGGCGGTCCTGGACATCACCTGATCCCGCATCGGAATCAGGCTCCTACGGCGGTTGAATCCGGTTCCTCGTCGACTGAGCAACCAAGTGAGGAAGAGGAAGCCCAGCCCGTAGGCCCATGAGCAAGCGGCCAGGTCCCACGAGGACCTGGCCGCTGTGCCGTTCGCGCAGGGGCGACAGGATTCGAACCTGCGACTAGCGGGTTTGGAGTCCGCTGCTCTGGCCGGGCTGAGCTACGCCCCTTCGGTGGCTGGAGTCTGACACAGGAGCAGTTCCTCCTGCCACCGGATTTCGGGCAGGGCACCGGCAATGGATCAGCGGCGGGACGGCGGTGACGTGGAAGGTCAGAGCCACCACGATCACCTCGTCGCCGGGGCCGATGCCGGCGGCCGCGTACAACGCGCGCAACGCGGCCGTCCCCGTGCAGGTGGCCACGGTGCGCCGGACCCCGATGCAGGAGGCGAGCGCGTGCCCGTCGGGCAGCACATGGCCGGCGTCCGCCGGAAGGGTGGCCTGGGCAAGGACCCGGAACGCGCCGCCGCCCGCGACGCTCGCACGCGCAGGGCTGAACCCTCGGGGGGCCGGCGTGGAACGTTTCGGGGCGGCGGAGCCGGGTCAGAAGGAGGAGTCGGAATCGCGGCGATGACCCCAGCCGAGGACGTCCCTCTCGGCCGGGTGCTTGTAAGGACCTTCCGTCGTCTCCTCCGACGCCTTCCTGGCATCTGCCGCCTTGTCCTGCTGCTTACGCCTGCCCTCGGCAGCAGGAACATCCTTCTGCTTTTTCCTGTGCAGCCAGGTCATGACCGATCCCACCTCTCGCCTCCGGAGACACCTCCAGGCTCACACAGGCGCACGAAACGTGCAGCACCCCCCAAAGAGGTACGGAACGCTTATTTCCGGATGCGGAGAGTGGCGTTGATGCGTTTCGCCTGCATTTGTCCCGCTGGTGTACAGGGGGGGCGCCGGAGCGAGTCGCGCGGCATGTCGCCGCCGCTTCCCTCCGACGACAGCAGGCCCTGCTGCCGGCAGGCGCCGGGCCGGAGGTGACCAGCACTGTCAGTGCAGCCAGGAGCCACTGGTCTCCGGGCCGGCCATTCATCTCCGAGATTTGTTCACGCCGCGCACCCGGTGCCGGCCCTTCCCGCAGGAGCTGACCCAGGCCTCGCGGAAATCTGCGATATCCGTCGCATGCGGCGACGCCCGGGATGCTGCGCACCCTTCACGCCGGCAGCGCCCGCTTGAAATAGGCCACAAGCTGCTCCGGGTTGGCCGGGTTTACGACGACCTGAACGAGCTCCCAGCCGTCCGCGCCCCAGGAATCCAGAATCTGCTTGGCTGACCCCGGCAGGAGCGGCACGGTCGCGTATTCCCACGCGACCTGTGGCACGGCCGCCACCGCGGCCTGGGCAGGAGCGGCCACGGCCTGCGGTGTCACAACCGGCGAGAACGCCAGGGCCGCGGCGGCAACGACGGGGCTTGCCAGCAGCGTGAGGGATCGCATCGAGCGCATCGTTCTCCCCTTCCGAAGACAGCACGGGAGTCTGCCGCTGATCGAGCGGCACCTGTTCGACAGCGCTGGGGAATCGGGGCGTGAATACTGAAGTGAAATGCAGGGGGGTGGCCATTGGAGGCGTATCGGCCTGACTTTTGATGCCACCTACCTGCGCACCCGGCCATATCTGGCCAAAAACGCCTAACCGACGATACGCAGCCTTGAGGGAAGTCTCCACTTGAGCCCGCTGAGTCATCGCTTCTTGCGCGTAGACCGGTGACAGCAGAGCGGCCCGCGGCGGAGTGCGAGGCGCAGGACGCGGGGCGCGGGATCGCGCCGTGGACGTCCTGGTGGTCTGCTCCGGGGCCGGGCGGCCGCGGCTGCGGGGGCACGGCTGTGGGTGTTCCGTCCTCAGGGGCGGTCAGCGGTTTCAGCGAGCCAGTTGCCGTGGAAGCCGTAGGGCACCCTCTGCAGCAGATGGACGACGGCGACCGGCTCGGCGGCAAGATCATCGGTGTCGAGTATCACGAGGTCTCTGCGCTCGGTGGCGGCGTCATGGACATAGGTCAACAGCCATCCGGGACCGCCTGGCCGGTCGTCGGCGGGGGCGAACGCCGCCTCGCCCGGGATCCGGCCGGGCCCGAAGTCGTGGCGGGCGGCGGATCCCGTTCTCAGGTCGTAGCGGAGCAGGGCGCCACGGTCGACGGGCGTACCGGGAAGCGAGGTGGTGGTGACGTGCCCGTACCGGGCCGGGAGCCCGGCGAGCCGATCGTCCGCCCTGGGTAACTCGCAGGGCTGGGCTGGTCGTCCAGTTGTTCCTCGGTCACCGTTCCCGCCGCCAAGTCCCTGGTCCATCGCCACAAGGTGGCGTGGGCGCGGCTGCGGCCGCCCTCGCTGCCGTAGTGCGGATAGCGGGCCACGAAGAGCACGATGCGCTCGCCGCCGGGGTGCTGCTCGTCGTGGGCGTTGAGGGAGTGGAAGACGTAGCAGGGGTCGATGGCGAACCATCGCACCTCGCCGTAGGGGTCGTCGCGGTGCAGCACGCCCAGCCGGGCACCGTAGCGGGGATCCCACGCGTAGGGCATGCCGCCGCCGGGCTGCCTGGCGCGGTCGGGATCGAAGACGACGGGCAGGTCCATGAAGACGACGTGGGAGCGGGTGAGGTGGAAGTCGTGCATCATCGTGCGCGCGGCATCTCAACGGGCCTGCTGACCGTCAGCTCGCCGTTCGCACCGGCCCGGTGGTAGGCCAGGTAGGGCGCGGAGAGTCCTCCGTAGCCGAAGAAGTGCAGCTCTCCTGTTTCCGGGCAGGTCTTGGGGTAGGCGGTCATCGGCGTGACGAGCCAGCCGCGGAGTCGTACGGGCCGGCGGTCTCCAGCTCGCGCCCGGGCCCAGCGGTTGCGGTAGGAGGTGGCCCGGCCGTCTTCGAGACGGACGCCGTGGATCATGCCGTCCCCGAAGAACCGGTGGCTGGAGGCGGCGTCCTGCGGGTTGGGGCCGTTGCGCAGATTCCAGCCGCCGAGCTCGGGCGGGATCGTCCCGGTGACCGGGAGGTCGTGCGCCGTGAGCTCCTGTGTCACGGGGGCGAGCCTCCACGTCCGCAGAGTTCAGCCCTGTGCCGACGAAGGAGCCCAGCCGCTGGCCCTTGGCCCTGGTCTTGTCGACCCCACGCTCAGGGAGACCGGAAGTGGCGACGAGCGCGTATCTTTCGGATCCGGATGGATGAGCCCTCGGCGTCTGGTGCCGTGCATCGCAAGGCCGAGGATGGAATCCATGCGGAGCACCGACGACTGACGAGAGGATCGGCCTCCAAGGCTCTCGAAGAGGAGCCGAGACGAAGCGAGCGGAGTACGACAAGGCACGGTGCCAGGCGTCGCGGGCCTGCCATGATCCGAAAGACACACCCTCGGCCGGTGCCGGCCGGTACCGGCCTCGACCCACCCAGGAGGGCACAGCATGTTCGACCCCGCCCGGAAGTACCCGTTTCCCGATGCCATGGGACTGGACGAAGCGCCCGCACCACACGCACTGCTCGCCCCGGTGAGCGGGCTGCTGGGGACCTGGGCCGGCCGAGGCCGAGGCGGGTATCCGACGATCGGCGAGGAGTTCGTGTACGCGCAGGAGGTCATCTTCAGCCATGACGGACGGCCCTTCCTCCACTACGAGGCGCGCGCCTGGCTGATCGACGCGGACGGCGCCCCGCTGCGGCCATCGGCCCGGGAGAGCGGCTGGTGGCGCATCCAGCCCGAGGGGCGTGTCGAGGCCCTGATCACCCAGCCCACCGGCATCGCGGAAATCTCGGTCGGCAGCGCGGCCGAAGGCGTGATCGACCTCGCCACCGATCAGGTGGCCCTCGCCCCCACCGCCAAGGAGGTCACTGCCACCCGCCGTCGCTATACCCTGGTCGACGAGGACACCCTCGACTTCTTCCACGACCTCGCGGCGGTCGGCAAACCGCTCCAGCACCACCTCACGGCCCGACTCCGCCGCGAGCGCGCCGAGTAGCCCCGGGACCGCCCGCGAACAGGCGGCGCCGCTGCTGCGCTGCCGGTGCGTCATGAGGGCAGCGCCGGTCGGTACGGAGAATCGCCGCGCGCGGTGCGGTCGATGCGGTACCGCACGCTGGGATGTACCGCGTCGGCCGGCCGGATTAGCCGCTGATGCCGGCCGATCCGTCCGCGGCAGGCGGTGGGCCGACCATCGCCGCGCGTTGGAGGCGATCGTGTGGAAGTACCGCACCTGCTCGCCCTGGCGGGACTTGCCTGATGAGCTCGGCTCGTTCCGCACCGCTCACAAGCAGCTGATCCGGTGGGCCGTCGACGGCACCCGGGAGGAAATCCTCGCTGCCCCCATCGATCAGTGTTCGGGCGCCGACAGCCCGTCAAGGGCGCCTACGGGGTCCGGGGCCGAGGCCCTGGCGTAGGCTTCGGTCCGCTTCTGCAGGCGGCTGCCACGTGGCAGGGTGATGGACACGATGTCGCCGGGCGCGTCCAGTTCGATGCGGTGCCACCGCCCGCGCGGCACGATGACCGCCGTTCCGGCCGCAAGCTTGATCTCCTCCTCTTCTTCTTCCGGCTGTTCCGGACGGAGGTAGAGGCGTATTCCGCCGGTGAGGCAGGAGACGAGTTCTTCCGCGTCGGGGTGGACTTCCCAGTGGTCGGCGTGGACGTCGGCGTCGGTCTCCACGTGGAAGGCCATCAGCTGCCAGCCGTCCCACTCGGGGTCGAACACTGGCTGCTCTGCGTGCACCTGGCCGCCTTGGTGAAGGCGGATAAAGGACGCGAAGAGATCGATCGGGGTGACTTTCATGTCGAGATGTCCTTCCTGTGGTGGTCCTTCATCGCCCAGGTAGCGCCGCCCCACCGCGGCGGCCTTGCCGCCGTTCATCCAGCGCCCTTGGTCAGCGAGCGTGCGGCAACCCGGCTGCAATCCGGCTGCAATACGGCTACGGGACAAATGCCGGGACCTATGACGCATTCTTGGCCTGGGCGTTTGCGTCACCGCACATCGCTTGCCGGTACAGCGTCTTCAGCGCGTCGTCGATGGGGTGGTGCTGCGGCTTCCCCGAGGAGTCCGGCTTGTTCCACCTCTGAAGGTTGACCGCGACGGACATCCGGCGCTTGCCGTCGGCTCGGGTCAGGGAAATCGTTCCGGCCCCCCACACCGTGCCGTCGTGGCCCCAGAAGGTGCCGCAATCCCGGATGGCGACCTTGTGGAGGCCGAGGCCGTATTCGATCATCGATCCGTCCAGGGCGACGACCGGGACCGTGCGCTGCATCTGCGCCAGCGACGACCGGTTGACGATCTTGCCGTCGAGCAGCTTGCCGTAGAAACGGTTGAGATCCTCCGTGGTCGATACGAGAGAGGCCCCGGTCCCCGTCCAGGACATGTTGTAGACGCTGTAGTCGCGCGGCGGGTCGTTCAGGCCCCACAGAGCCTCGTACATCCGCGAGTGCGGTCCCTCGATACGCGGCCCGGACGGGAACTCGGTGTGCTGGAGCCCGGCGCGCTCGATGACATTCCGGGTGATGTACTCCTCGGCCGTGGTACCGGTCACCCGCTCGAGGAGTTGACCGAGGAGCAGGTAATTGGTGTTGGAGTACACCCCCGGAGTGGCTCCGGGCTCGCCTGCGGGAGGCGCATTGACCCCCATCGCTATCAGCTCGTCCGGGCGGAACTGCCTGAACCGGTTGTCGTCCAGGCTCTTGGGCGACATGTCCTGGAGAGAAGGGAAGGCATAGCGGATGTAGTCGGGGAGGCCACTGGTGTTGTTGAGCAGCATGCGCACCGTGATCTTTTTGCCGCGCTCCCCCGGCACCAGCTGCGGCAGGTAGCCGCCGATCGGTGCATCGAGCTGGATGCGGCCCTGCTCGATCTGCTGCATGACTGCGGCCGCGGTGAAGGTCTTGGTGATGCTGCCGACGCGCTGGCGCATGTCGGGCGTGACGGGACGGCCGGTGGTGACATCGGCGAGCCCGGAGGCGCCGCGCCATGTCCGGCCGGCATCGCGTACCTCGGCGTACACGCCAGGCACGCCGGCGCGGTGGACACCGTCCATGGCGGACTTCAGCGCTACGGGATCGAGGCCGGTCGCCGGGCTCGTGCCGGCGACCGGCGCGGCCCTTGTCCCGTCGGGCGCGGGAGCTGCCGCCACCGTGCCCGCACAGACGCTCAGCGCGGCCACGCTTCCGCATACCGCCAGTCGGATCTTCAAGGCATTCGTCCTTTCATGATCAATGAGTGCAACGGGGGCTCTCCCCGTGCCTTTCGGCATCCACGGCTCACGTGGCCAGAGCGCGGCGCAGGGCGGCGCCGAGTTCGGTGATCTGCCGCTGCGAGACCTCGGCGGACAGGATCGCCTGCGAGCCGTGGAAAGTGCCGGGCCACTGGTGGAGTTCGACCGACACGCCCGCCTGCATCAGGCGCAGCGCGTATGCGATGCCCTCGTCGCGGTTCGGGCAGAACTCGGCGGTGGCGATGTAGGCCGGTGGCAGGCCGGAGAGATCGGCGGCCCGGGCCGGGGCGGCGTACGGTGTGGCGGGCTGGGAGCCCAGGTAGTGCCGCCACGCTGCGGCGAGCTTGTCGCGGTTGAACCAGGGCGTGTCGGTGAAGTTCCGCGCCGACCACGTCTCCTGCCGGTCGTCCAGTCCCGGCTGGTTGAGCAGTTGGAAGCGGATCGCCGGTCCCTGCTCGTCGCGCGCCCGCAGGGCCGTCGCGGCCGCGATGTTCGCCCCGGCGCTGTGTCCTCCGACCGCGATCCGCGCCGGGTCGATGCCGAGTTCGTCCGCGTGCTCGGCCGTCCAGGTCAGTACGGCATAGGCGTCGTCGAGGGCGGCCGGGAACCGGTGTTCGGGCGCCAGGCGGTAGCCCACCGAGATCACCGTCGCCCCGGAGAGGCCCGCGATCCGGGCGGCCCAGGGATGCTCGGTGTCCAGGTCACCGAAGACTCCGCCGCCGCCGTGCAGCCAGACGATGGCGCCTTGCGCCTGGTGCGGGCGGTAGACCCGCACCGCCACGTCCGGGTCGGCGGACACCGTGCGGTCCTCGACCTCCATGTTCGAGGTGTCCGGCGCCGGCGCCGCGGCGGCACGCTCGGAGAAGTTCTTGCGCGAGGTGACCGGGTCGTTCATGTCGAGTTGCGGGAGAAACGGGATGAATGCTTCGAGTTCGGGATCCATGACGACCATCCTCACGGTCGTCGCCCGGTGGGTCACCCGCCATCCGTCGCGCATCCCACCGCGATCACGCACCGATCGGCGCACCCTGGTCCTTCTATCCTTCTGCCATGGAAGCACTGGCCGTTCGGCTGTCGGGACTGGATCCGTACGTCGACGGCGCGATGCACATCGTCGCGTTCTACGACACGCTGATGCGCCGGCGGGTGGATCTCCCCGCGCTCGCCCGTGCCTCGGCGGGCCTGTCCGAGTGCGTGGCAGGGATTCGGCTCCACGGCACGGGGCGGGTGACCCGCGTCGCGCCCGACGGCAGGCAGGCGTCCGCCCCGCCGGCACCCGCGTCCACGACGGTGCCGATCACTCTCGATGAGGAGGAGATCGGCACGGTGTGGCTGGAACGCCCCGGCCCGCCGAATCCCCTCGACGAAGTGCTCCTCGACCGGCTCGCCATCGCCGCCGCGGCCGTCGCCGAGCAGTACGGCCCGGCCCGCACCACCATGGCCGACCCCGCCCTCGTCGAACTGGCGATCAGCGCCGACAGCGACGAGGCGGCCAGAGCCCGGGCGCTACGGCTGCTGGGTTTCGCCGCCGACCTGCCGGTCCGCGTGGTCGCCGTACGGTCTCGGCTCCCGCTCTGCCGGCTCGGCGGTCTGTTGTGCCCGGCCGGCCCGGTGAAGGCGGCACCTCTCGCCGACGTGGGCGTCATCCTGGCCACCGCCACCGCCATCGACCCGGCCCGGTTTCCGGCGGGCGTACGTGCGGGCATCGGCGCCGCGGAAAGTCCCGACCGCTCCTGGCGGCAGGCCCGCACCGCCCTCCGCTTCACCGGGCCGCGCGAACCGGTCGTCCGCTACGCCGACCTGGGCGCGCTGGCGCTCCTGGCCGAGGTACCCAAGGACGCCTCGCGCGACAACGCCGACGTGGCCGCCATCGCCCGGATCTCCGGCAACCCGGAAGACATGGAGACTCTGGAGACCTACTGCGCCACCGGCTCCCTGCGCCGGGCCGCCGACCTCCTCCACCTGCACCACAGCAGCGTCGCCCGCCGACTCGAACAGATCGCAAAGACCCTGGGCATCGAACTCACTGAACCCACCGGACTGATGCGGGTCAGGCTCGCCCTCACCGCATGGCGGCTGCTCGACGACTGAGGAAGATCCGCCCCCGTCACCCGAGGTGCCCGCACACGGTGGTGCGCTCGGCGCCGAGGTCGTCGGCGATCTGCTGCACGGTGTACCGGCGCCGGCCCGTCCTCAAAGCCCTGAAGGCCTGACCCGCCACCCGTTCGGCTCAGCGGTTCCCACCGCCACACACCTGCTTGATGTTGCCCTCGAGGGCGTACCGGTTCTTGGGCGATCGGTACGCCCAAGGGGCCCCGATAAGCGATGCGGGCTGCCCCGGAGTCGGGCCCACGAGGTGTGGACGTGTCCCCGGAGCCGCATCCTGAGCCACACGGTGCCCGTCCGGACAATGCGGCGTGCGGAACCACGCGGTGACATCCCGGCCGGGGCGGGCGTGTGTCGACGTCGTTTGCATCAAACGACGCCCACAGCCGTGGTCGGCGGAAGACGGGATCATCGCATGGCAGAGCAGGGCAACAATGTGGGCAGTCTGTCGTCCGTCCGAAAGAGCGGCAGGTCCGCGCGAACGCGGGCGCACCGCCGGTGCGCCCGGCGACGCTCCCGGGGCGCGTTCACCATGGCGGCGGTCGTCGCAACCACTCTGGCCTGCCTGGGCGCAGCCGGCCCGATACCGAGCACTGCCGGGTCACCACCCTCCGGCAAGCCCCGGCCGATAGCCCCGCCACGGTTCATACCCGGTCCCTGCCCGAAGACGCCCCAGCCGATCGCCGCGCTGAGCACCGCACGATGCGGATTCCTGGAAGTCCCCGAGAACCGCGCCCGCCCCGGCAGCCGGACGATCCGGCTGGCCGCGGCGGTCATTCCCGCTACGTCGGCGAAGCCCTCCGAGCACCCGGTGGTGTTCATGGCGGGCGGCCCCGGCGGCGAAACGTTCGACGACATTCCCTTCCTGGTCGACTCCGGCCTGAACCGGGATCGCGCGCTGATCATCATGGCCCAGCGGGGAAATCTCTACGATCAGCCGAACCTCGCCTGCCCGGAGCTGGACCGGTTCTACGCGCAGTACGTGGGGCTCGGCTACGACTCGCCACAGGCGAAACGGCTCCTGCTGGACTCGGTGAAGGAGTGCCGGAACCGCCTGGCAGCCGATGGGACCGACCTGAGCGCCTACAACACCACCGAGAACGCCGCCGACTTCGCCGACCTGCGCACGGCACTGGGCATCCCCCAGTGGAACGTGTACGGCTACTCCTACGGCAGCGACCTGGCCCTCACCTACCTGCGCAAGCACCCCAAAGGGATTCGCGCGTTGGCGATCGACTCGGTCACACCTCCGCAGATCGCAACCCTGCCGTGGACCTGGAGCAGCGCCCGGGAGGGCATCGAGAACCTCTTCGAGGCATGCGCGGCCGAGCCCGCCTGCAAGAGCCGCTACCCGAACCTCCGCCGGACCCTCACCGAGCAGGTGCGCAGGCTGGAAGCGCAGCCGTTGACGCTGAACGCCCGGCCGCCAGGCGGAGGAGACCCGGTGAAGGTCGTCCTCGACGGGGGCGCATTGCTGAACCTGCTGGTCGCCAATGCCGTCAAGCCTCCCGACGTCCCGGCGGCGATCGATGAGCTCGCCCACGGACGTCCGGAGCGCTTCGCGCAGGCCCGCGCGGCCGACTCGGTCCAGGTCGTCGGCCAGACTGCCCACGGCCTGACGGAGTCGGTGGCCTGCGGCGAGTGGGTGCCGGGCTCCACGCCGTCCGACGTGCTGAAGGCGGGGCGCCGCGCCTTCCCCGGGTGGCCGGACACGGTCCTGGCCCAGGCGCCGCAGCTTCCGTTCCAGCACCAGGTGTGCCGTATCTGGGACGTACCGGACCGCACCTCCGCCCAGCGGGTGGCCACCGTCAGCGCGGTGCCGGCGCTCATCATCTCCGGGACGTTCGACACGAAGACCGGAGCGAGCTGGGCGCGAACCGCGGCCCGTACGCTGTCCCGCTCGACCTCCGTACAGATCCCCGGAATCGGACACTGGGTGGTCCCGCAATCGCCCTGCGCGCAAAGGGTGCTGGCTTCATTCCTCGCCCGTCCGACCGCGCCTGACACCGCTTGCGTGGCCGGTCTCACCCCGAAACCGTTCACGATCAACCCGAAGTGACCGGGAGGGCAGATGACACTCGACCACGCACCCCGCCGTCGCCGTACCGTGCACCGGCTCCACGCCGCGCCGGCCGCGGTGGCGACCGGAATCCTCTTCACCGGCCTGCTCGCGACACCCGCACGCGCAGAACACGGCACCGGCTCCGGCACCGGCACCTTCGCCGGAGCAGCGATCGGCACGGTCGCCCGGGCGGTGGGCGATGCCCGCTTCGAGCCGGGCCCCTGCCCGAAGACGCCGGAGCCGATCGCCGCGCTCGAAAAAGCCCGCTGCGGAACGCTCACCGTGCCCGAGAACCGTGCGAAGCCCGACGGTCGAAAGATCACCCTCGGTGTCGCGATCGTGCCGGCGGCGGCCGCCGAACCGAAACCCGACCCGATCGTGTGGCTCGCCGGCGGGCCCGGCGACGACGCCGTCGGGGAGGCGAAGATGGCCGTCGACGGCGGCCTGAACCGCGACCGGGACGTGATCCTCATGTCCCAGCGGGGCACGTACTCGGCCGACCCGGTGCTCACCTGCCGCAACATCGACGAGTTCAACGCACGCGCGGTCGGTCTCGTCTACGGCGCGCCGTCCACCGAGCGCCTGCACGTCGAGGCGACGCGCACCTGCCGTGACCAGCTGGCGGGCCGCGGCGTCGACCTCAGCGCCTACAACGACACCGAGAGCGCCGCCGACTACGCGGACCTGCGCGTAGCGCTGGGCATCGACCAGTGGAACGTGTTCGGCATCTCCTACGGCACCCACCTGGCGCTCATATACATGCGCCAGCACCCCCAGGGAATCCGGTCGGTCGGGATCGACGGCATCCTGCCGCCGTCCAGAGGGGGATCGGCGCTGACCTGGAGCAGCGCCCGGCAGGGTTTCGACGGTCTGTTCAAGGCTTGCGCGGAGGATCCCGCGTGCAACCGCCGCTATCCGAACCTGTCCGCCACCTTCGAACGCCTCGTCCGTGAGCTCGAAGCCCACCCGGTCACCACGACCGTCACCGTCCCCGGTCACCCGGAGCCGGTGAAAGTCGTCCTGGACGGCGTAGCCCTGGTGAACTGGATGACCTCCGCCACCCACGTGGCGCCGGGTGTACCCCGCTCCCTCGACGAGCTGGCCCACGGCAATCCGCAGCGGATCGCCGAGCAGTGGGCGGGCGGCAAGCTCAGCCCCCAGGCCTTCGGCAGGGAGGCCCACGGGCTCGCCTACGGCATCTTCTGCAGTGAGTGGGTGCCGTACGAGAGCCAGGCCGAGGCGATCCGGGACGGGCGGGAGGCGTTCCCGTCGTTCCCCCGCTCGGTACTGGCCCAGGCTCCGCAGCTCACCTTCCTCCGTCCGGACTGCGACGTCTGGAACGTCCCCGCGGCCCCGCCCTCGATCCGGGACGTCACGCGGAGCGACATCCCCACCCTTGCCGTCTCGGGCGGCTTCGACTCCCAGACCGGGGCGGACAATGGCCCGTACGTCGCCCGTACGCTGAGCCGCGCCACCGTCGTGACGGTCCCCTACGAGCCCCATGTGGTGTTCGCCACGTCACGGTGCGCCCAAGAGATCACCGTCTCGTTCTTCGACAATCCGACCGCCCCGAACACCGGATGCCTCAGCGGCCTCAAGCCGCCCCAGTTCGAGATCGGGCCGTGACGATGACGCCGTCTGTCCTGGGCGCGGTTCCGCTACCGCCCCCAGGCCTTTCCCCTGCTCCACCGCCGGGCCGCGCCGAGAACTGCCATATCGGCGTGTTCGCTGCCTATGCCAGTTCCGCGGTCACGGCCTGCCGGCGCCGTTAGTCCGCGAGCTCGTCGGCGAGGGGCCGGTGCGCAAAGGGAACCTGCCGCAGCTGCCGTTCGCCGCCTACGGGCCGGTGAGATGCTTCGTGAGCTACGGGCGCTGCAGGTGGTGGGTGACCGCGACTGTAGGGCCGATGTCCTGCGGGCGTCGTCCGGCGGGGTCGGCGATGGCTGGCGCTCTTTTCCGGGCTGCAGGGAGCCGTGTCCAATGCCTGCATGACATGTGTGGAGCGTTGGTGTGAAGGTGATGCGCATGGACTGGGGCTCAGCGTTGTCGACCTCCATCGGCGCGGCGATCGGCATCGTGGCTACGCTCGTCGCGGACCGCAACCGCTGGCGGCGGGAGGTGTCGAGCCGGGCTCTTGAGACGCGCCGGGAGGCGTACACGGAGTTCATGACGGCCATGAATGAGGCCGGAGAGGCCATCCGTGCCGTCAGTCTTGGCGATCATCAGGGTGGCATGTCACGAGATTCCGTGGTGCGAGAGGCGTTCCGGTCCTCAGGAGTTCACGCCGCTCTTGAGCGTCTGCGACTCGTTGCCCCGCCGGCTGTGGAGGCCGCAGCGTATGCCGCGTTCCGGTCCATGCGCTATCTGCGCGATCACTACGCCGCAGGCAGAGAGCCCGCCGACGCTGAGGCACACGCCGTGCGCATGGAGCTCGAGGACAACTTCCGGACCGTGCGCGACCTGATGCGCAAGGACATGACCGCTACGACGGATTAAGACCGTGCCCCAGCCCTTGTGTCCTCCGGTCAGTTGCCCGGAGGACACAAGGGCTGGCTCGTCGTTCACTTGGTGTACAGCCACCACCAGTGACCGTGAGCCTGGCATTTGTACTGCTTCCATACGTGGAGTTGCTGACCATGGTTGCCTGCCGCATAACAGCAGTCCTGGTCGTGGTAGTACTCGCCCCGCTTTTTCCAGTTCGCCTGTGCCAACTCGTCGTTCGACTTGTTCGCGGTGTCGCTGGTCGCGCTCGGGGAATCCTCCGGCGGAGCCGCGACGGCCGCCCCCGACGCTCCGGCCAGCAGCAGACCCGCCATGAGCGCCGCCACTGCCGGGATGAGGCGGAATGCCCTCGATTTCATGAGGTTGCCTCTCTTCTCAGTACCTGCCCTGATAGTGGGCCCGGATCGACCTCGCCGGAATGGGCGTGCGGGAGCGGCATCCCGAAGGCGCCGCGCGCGGGCGGACCTGCACTTCACGCGGCGTGGGGAACGGGGCAGGTCGCCAGCTGAGGGCTCCCGCCCCCACTTGGGGGCTCGGCCCGGGCGGTGGTCCCGGTGTGCGCGAGCGTTTTCTGCTGGTCAGCAGGTGTTGCAGTGTTTCGCAACGCCGCCGTGGCCCGCGAAGGTGCGTTTCTGGCGGGCGGGTCGGCCTTCGCGGTCGTATCCCGCTGGCCGACTCCGTACATCGGAGACGCCTGACCGGCCGGCTCGGTCCCGGCGCACGGACGCCGGGACCCGGGGCCTGGGCTGCGTAGGGGGCGACGTCATGGGTCCGTCGGCCGGGTGCGTTGACGGCTCGGCGCGCAATCCGCTCAATCTCCGGGCACAGTCGACAATCACCGCAACCGGCGACGAACTGCTCTTGCATGCCTTTGCCATTCCCGTACGTCAACCTCAACAACCGTTTCTGAAATTGGCTGGTTATGATCGGCACCCACCCAGAAATGGTCGGCTGTGTTGACGAGGACTGATGACTCCCACGGGATCCGAAGGCTCGGGCGAGCCGGTACGAAGAAGCCGACGACGGGCCGTGCGCCTGCGCACTTTGCTCGTCTGGCTCGCGGTGGTGCCCACCGTGGCGATGGGCGCCCAGGTTCTCATCAGCTCCGATCGGTCGGTGCAGGAGTCCCGGCATCTGCGCAAGGACGTGGCGGCCGGCCGGCAGACCGGCGTACCCCTGTACCAGCTCATCACCAAACTGCAGTCCGAGCGCGCGATCACCGCCGCGTGGTGGTCGGGCATGCCCGTGTCCGGGGCCGATCTGCGCGGCCGCCGGGCTGACACCGACCGGGCCGTGGCCGTGTTCCTGAAGTCGTCGGACCCCGATCAGGTCCATTCCGACCGGGCGAAGGAGCGCCTCCGCGACGTCGCGCGGCGATTGACCGACCTGGGGGCCCAGCGCGAACGCGCCGACGCGCGCCACGGCAGCCCGGACGACACCGTCGACTACTACACCGACGTGATCAGCGGAACGATCCGTTGCTTCGGGGACCTCAGCCACGTCGACGACGGCGGGCTCACGCAGGAGTCGACGTCGCTCGTGGCTCTGTTCTCGGCGGCGGAGGTGGTGGCTCGCGAGGATTCGATCCTCGCGCTGGCGGGCCCCTCCGGGAAGCTGACGTCCGCCAGGTTCACCGAGTTCGTCGAAGCCGTCGGCGCGAGCGACTACTTGTACGACACGGTCACTCTCGATCTGCCCCTTGACGACCAGGATGCCCTCCAGTGGATCCTCACCTCGAACGCCTGGCAGACCAAGTCCCGCATCGAGAAGTCCGTCGTCTCCGAGCACCGGGACATCTCGTCCGGCGTCGCGCTGCCGCAGGATGTCAGCGACTGGCGAGCGGCCTACGGCACCATTTCCGTCCGGTTGAACACCCTCAACGAGAACGAGCTGCAGGAGCTGCTCGACCACGCCGACGACCGGGCGGCCCAGCTGGAGAATCAGGTCGTCCTTCTGGTGGCGGCGAGCGGTGCCGCCCTCCTGCTGGTCATCGCCGTCGTGGTCTTCACCACGCGTTCGGTACTGCGCCGTTTGCGGGACCTGCACGACCGCACGGTGGTGGTCGCCGAGGAGACCCTCCCGGACGTCGTGGCCCGCCTCCGGCGCGGAGAGGCTGTCGGCACCGGCACACTGCCCCGGCCGGGGGGCGAACAGGACGAGGTCGGACGGATCAGCGACGCCTTCGCCCGCGTCGTCGCCGTGTCCGTCGAAGGACACCGGGAGCTCGCCGACGAGCGGCAGGGCTTCAGCGTATTCGCCTCCGGCATCGCCGCACGGACCGGGAACCTGGTCAGCCGGCAGCTCGCCCTCACCGAGCACATCCAGGACGCCTTCGGCCAGGACGAGGCGCTCCTCGCCGACCTCATGAGATCCGATCAGCTCACGGTGGGCATGCGGAGGCAGATCGAGAACCTGCTCATCCTGGCGGGCGGCGAGGTCCCCGACCCGCACACGGAGCCCATGCGCATCGCCGACCTGCTGCGGGAAGCGGCCGCCGAAGTCGAGGACTTCCGGCGCATCGACCGGCACGCCATGGACGAGACCAGCGTGGAGCCCGGCGTGATCAGCCAGCTCAGCCACCTCCTGGCAGAGCTGTTGGACAACGCCACCCGCTTCTCCCCGCCGACGACGAGGGTCGCCATCCGGTCCGAGCTGGTCGGCGGCGGTCTCTGCATCGAGATCGAGGACCGTGGCCCGCGGGTGACCGCCGAGAGGTACGAGGAGATGAACGGCCGCTTGCACTCGGCCCCGCCGTACTCCGTGCTGGCCCGGAACGCGCACCGGCTCGGCCTCTTCGTGGTCGGCCACCTCGCCGACCAGCTCGGGGTGACGGTCACGCTGCGCCGGTCGGCATTCGGCGGAACGTCCGCCGTAGTGATCGTCCCGGATGAGCACCTCGTGGCGACCCAGGAGCGCGCCGCGGTGCCCGAACCGGCGAAGGAGCCCGCGCCCGAACCGCGGTCCACCGAGGAGCGGCGGCCGAAACTCGTCCCGCAGCGGCCGTCCGGCCATCCGGCGGACGACTCCGCTCCCAGCGCGTCGGGGCTGCCGCGCCGCCAGCGGAAGGAGCAGGTCCGGCAGGCCGGGAACGCGGCGCCGGAGGCACCGCCCCGGTCCGGTTCCGGGGACGTACCCGCCCGGCCGGCTCTCCCTGAGCGCGTCCCGCAGGCCCACCTGGCCCAGCAACTCCGCGAGCCCCAGGCGGCCGAAGCGGTGGGCCAGGACGGGGCCACGCCCGAAGAGGTGGCCGACGCCTGGGCGGACTACGAAGACAGCACCAGACAAGTGGAACTCGAACTCCGACAGGACCAGCCATGACGACGGCACAGAACGATGCGATCTACAGCATCCTGGACAACAATCTGAGCAGGATCGCGGGGATCCAGGGAGCCGTGCTCCTCGCCAACGACGGGATCAAGCTCAGCGCCTACATGCTGGAGCGGGACCAGGCCGAACGGGTCGCCGCGGCGGCCTCCGGCATCGCGTCCACCATGAAGGCCATCTCGAGGGAGATCGACGGCGGCGGGGTGATCCGCCAACTCGTCGAGATGGACGACCGGTACCTGTGCCTCGTCGGGTGCGGATCGGGCAGCACACTGATCGTGGTGACCTCCCGCAAGGCACGGCTCGGGGAGCTGGGCGGCGAGACGGTCCGCGCCGCGCAGGCGCTCGGCGAGTGGCTGGGCACCCCCGAGCGCTCACAGACGCCCACGTCGTAATGGAGGCCGACCAGCAGCCCGGACGGCGCCGCCGGACGCGGCTGTACGCCCTCACCGATGGGCGTACGGCCGCGTCCCGCCACGGCCTGACGATGGACACCGTGATCACAACGGCTGTCGGCGCCGACCACGGTCACGGCAGCCTGCCCACGGAGTGGCAGGAGATCCTCGCCATGTGCCCGTCGCCGAACGGACGGGCGGTCGCCGAGATCGCCGCCCGGATGCGGATGCGCCTGACTCCCATGGTGGTCCTGCTCGGCGAGCTGCTGGAGCGCGGCCTGATCCGCCACCGGTCGCCGCTGGACGCCTCCGAGACCTCCAACGTCCATCTGCTCATGAAAATCAGGGACAACCTTGCCCGCCTATGACACCGCCGCCGCACCGGAAGCGTCCCCCGTCAAGATCCTCATCGCCGGGGGCTTCGGCGTCGGCAAGACGACTCTGGTCGAAGCGGTCTCCGAAATCGATCCGCTGCGCACCGAGGAGCGGCTGACATCCGCGGGCATCGGGGTCGACGACCTCGACGGCATCGAGAACAAGACGGCGACCACGGTCGCGATGGACTTCGGCCGCATCACCCTCACCGACGCCGGAGTGGTCCTGTACCTCTTCGGCACACCGGGCCAGGAACGCTTCTGGTTCATGTGGGACGATCTGCTGCACGGGGCTCTCGGGGCGATCGTCCTGGTCGACACCCGGAGGCTGGACCGCAGCTTCCCCGCCATCGACTTCTTCGAGAACCGCGGACTGCCGTTCGTCGTCGGCGCGAACTGCTTCAACGGCGAGCAGCCGTACACCTCCGAGGAGATCAAGGCGGCCCTGCACCTGAGGGACCCGGACACCCCCGTTCTCCTCCTCGACGCCCGCTCCCGGGAGGACGTCCGCAGCTGCTTGCTCTCGCTGCTGGACCGGCTCATCACCCAGGCGCGGGTCACCGCAGCCGTCTGACCGCGGCCGTCTGACCACGGACGGCCGGCGGCTGTCCGGCGGCTGTCCCGGCAGCTGTCCGGCGGAGAGTGGCCACGTGGTCGAGGCGCAGCGCGTCGACCTGGTCGGTCAGGAGACACCGTGGCCCCGGCCGGCGCCGCCGCACTGCAGCGCGCTCGGCTGGGAGCACCGGGGTGGCCTGGAGCAGCTGCCGGGTCAGCCTTCGATTTGTTCCTCGACAGCCCTGGCAGCGCGGTTCCGGATTTCCTGGCGGTAGGCCACTGGGTCGGCCATCTCCGGCACGGAGAGGTTCGTGCCGATGCACACGCCGACCACGACGAGGACAGCGACGTGAGCGCCCTCTTCCCCGACCCTCTCCGGGGCTTTGATGGTCTCCTTCAAGCGCTTGGCCATCAGCGCTCGCTCTTCCGGGTCATCCACCCACAGACCGATGTCCTTCAGTGCCGAATCGGGATCCTCCGCGAGGAGGTCACGAAACTTTCCGTCATCGATCGACCGCTCGATGAGGCGGATGTACCCGGCCGTTTCGGCCTTGCGATTGTCCGTGGTCACCGTTGGCCCTCCTCGACTACTGGTATCCGACGAAATGCCGGCGCGGCACGCCCACGGGAACACCGAGGTCGACCGGTTTCGGCTCCTCCACCGTGATGGCCTTTCCTGGCCGGCTCACCTCGCGCAGCCGCACCAGTCCGGAGTGACGGGAGTTCATGACGCCGACCGGGAAATAGGTGGCGATGGCGGAGGGGAAGGTGAACTCCACCATGCGCCGGTCGGGGTGGCGGACCCGTGTCGCGCGTTGGAGGGCCTCGACCATCTGGGCGACCTCGTAGAACTCGTCCGGTGAGAGGCGTACGCCGGTACGGAAGAGGTAGAGGTTCCGGAAGAACCCGAATTCGTTGTACATCGACTCGTTGACCAGTCCGGCGGCCCGGTCGGCCTCCCACAAGCGGGATCCGGGGATCTGCAGGTACCACTGCAGGAGGATCCGGACCCCGAACTCGGCGTGCAGCCCCGCCGCGAACCGGATCGTCGCGCGGATCTCGTCCATCGATTCCCACGGCAGGCCGAGGATGAACGAGAAGTCGGCGCGTTCGCCGATGCCGTGCCGTGCGAGCTTGGCCGCGGCCAGCCGGAGCTTCTCCGTCGTCGTTCCCTTGCCGATCTTCTTGAGCCCCTCGTCGTAGCCGCATTCGGCGCCCACCAGGAACTGGCAGGTCAGGTCTGCCATGCCCTCGACGTAGCCGGGGAAGAGGAGGTCGTTCGCCCGCGAGTCGTACACCAGCCAGGGTTCGAGGCCGCGTTCGCGCAGCACCTCGGTGATGCGCACCGCCCGCCGCGGGTTCATGGAGAATTCGTCGTCGATGATGTGTGTGGTCCCGTACCTGGTCAGGGGGAGGTGCGGCATGACGGTCGTCAGCCGGTTGACGAATTCCTCCGGCGGGATCGGCCGCCACGAGCGTCGGTACGAGGTGGAACAGAAAGAGCAGTCGAACGCGCAGCCGCGCGACGATTCGATCGCGAGCCCCTTGTACACGTTCGGGGCCAGGGACGAGTAGTCCGGTACGGGAAAGGCGCCCAGTTCCTCGTTGTCGATCCTCGTGGCGACAGGGTTGCGTACGATCTTTTCGTCCGGCGCCTTCCAGGTCAGTCCCGGCACGTCCGCGACGGATCCGCCCTTGGCGACGCACTCGCACAGCTGCAGGAGCGCGCGTTCCCCCTCACCGCGCACGACATAGGTGGCCGGAGAGGTCTCGAGCACGTACCGGTCGAACATCGTGGGGTGAATGCCGCCCAGGACGATGGGGACGGTCGGCAGCAGTTTCTCGATCTGGTGCAGCACGACGCGGGCACTCGGCCACGACAAGGAGGTGGCGCCCACACCCATGAGCTCGCAGCCCCGCAGCTCGTGCTCGTGCGGTGCGAGGTCCACACTCTGCTCGGCGATGAGGTCGATGAGAACGACCTCGTGTCCGGCTGAGCGCAGCGCCGCGGCCAGCAGGTAGATGCCGTAGGGCGGGCATTCCCGCTCGGCGTCCATCGAGATCGTCCGAAGGGTGCCGTCGACGACGTCCATCATTGGCGGGGCCAACAAGCCGACCTTCACCGCATGTCCCCTTTTCCTTCCGGAAGGAAGCGCCCTCGTCTTGTTGAGTTCGAGTTCGATTTCGAGTTCATGTTGATGGCGCTCTACGGGCATGACCGGGGCACGGGGCGAACCCCGCCGGTAACCGCGTCGAGACTGCCAAGTGAATCGTCATCCCGTGAGGCAGGCCGAGGGATCTTTTGTTGGTCCGGATGAGCCCTCCTCCACCCCATTCGGCGGCTGAGGACTGTCGCCGGGTTTCGCGCAAGCCCGTCGAGATGCGCGCGGCGCTGGTCATCGCGGGTGCCAGGGACGGCTGCCGACTGATGACCTCGCGGCGTACCGGTCGTGCCGGCGGCGGCTCCAGCGGCGCGCCGGGCGAGGGCAGCAGGGCACGCTTGCTGTCGGTGGTTTCGGTGATGACCAGGCGCAGTTCCAGGCGGTCGCCGTCGATCTTCTCCTCGGCACGCGAGCAGCCCCCCGATCGTGATCGGGGGGCCGTGTGGTCTCTACCTCTGCCTGCTGTTCACGCCCGACGCAGTGCGGAGCGGCCCGCGAAGCGCGCCGAGGCGCCCAGCTCCTCTTCGATCCTGATCAGTTGGTTGTACTTCGCCGTGCGGTCGGAGCGGGAGAGCGAGCCGGTCTTGATCTGACCGCAGCCGGTCGCCACCGCCAGATCCGCGATGGTGGTGTCCTCCGTCTCGCCCGAGCGGTGCGACATGACAGCCGTCCAGCCCGCCTGGTGGGCCGTGGCCACCGCGGCCAGCGCCTCGGTCAGGGTCCCGATCTGATTGACCTTGACCAGGACCGAGTTGCCGACGCCGGTGCGGATGCCCTCGCGCAGCAGCGTCTCGTTGGTGCAGAACACGTCGTCGCCGGTGAGCTGGCAGCGGTCACCGACGCGGGCGGTCAGCTCGCGCCAGCCGTCCAGGTCGTTCTCCGCCATCGGGTCCTCGATGGAGACGACCGGGTAGGCGTCGATGAGCTTGGCCAGGTAGTCGGCGTTCTCGGAAGGGGTGCGGCGCACCCCCTCGCCCGCGTAGTCGTACACCCCGTCACGGAAGAACTCCGACGACGCCGGGTCCATGACCAGGCCGATGTCCGTGCCGGGGCGGTAGCCGGTGCGCTCGATGGCGGTCATCACGAAGTCGAGCGCCTCCTCAGCGGTGCGCAGCGAGGGCGCGAAGCCACCCTCGTCGCCGACGCCCGTGGAGTGCCCGGCGGCCAGCAGATCGCGGCGCAGGGTGTGGAAGACCTCGCTGCCCATGCGGACGGCTTCGGCGAAGGTGTCCGCGCCCACTGGCGCGATCATGAACTCCTGGAAGTCCAGCGGATTGTCGGCGTGGGCGCCGCCGTTGACGATGTTCATCATCGGCAGCGGCAGGAGGTGGGCGTCTGCGCCGCCGAGGTAGCGGTAAAGGGGCTGGCGGTGGGCCGCCGCGGCGGCCTTGGCGGCAGCGAGGGAGACGCCGAGGACCGCGTTGGCGCCGAGCCGGGACTTCGTTGCGGTGCCGTCGAGGGCGACCAGCGCGGCGTCGAGACCCGCCTGGTCCGCCGCGTCCCGGCCGCGCACGGACGCCGCGATCTCCCCGTTGACGTGGGCCACCGCGCGGTCGACGCCCTTGCCGTGCCAGCGCGCGGAGTCTCCGTCGCGCAGTTCCACGGCCTCCCGGGCACCGGTGGAGGCACCGGAGGGGACAGCCGCGCGCCCCAGGGACCCGTCCGCCAGGACCACGTCGACCTCGACCGTGGGGTTGCCCCGGCTGTCGATGATCCGGCGGGCGGTGACGGTCTCGATGGCGGCGTTGACGGTTCCGTCTGCCTTTGCGGACATGGGAGGTCCTTCCCGTTGTCGTGTGCCGTGGCCCCGACTGCGACAACGCTGGCGCTGAGCCCGACAACGCCAAACACTACAGCAATGCTGCACAGTTTTGCTGTACAGCATTGCTGTGCAGGCCAGGTGCGCAGCTTTGCTGACCAACGGAGTAAAATGCCCTATGCCCACCCCGGAAGCCGCCGCCATCGCCGCCGAACTGCGTACCGCGATGGGCAAGCTCACCCGACGCGTCAAACACGAGGACAGCATCCCGCTGGGCCAGGCCGCCGTGCTCGGTGCGCTCGACCGCAACGGCGCCATGACCACCAGCGACCTCGCCGCCGATCAGCGCGTACGCCCCCAGTCGATGGCGCGGGCGGTGGGGCTGCTCATGGAACAGAACCTGATCACACGCCGGCCGCACCCCACGGACGGCCGCAAGTCGCTGGTCGAACTGTCGGACGCGGGCCGGGCCGCACTCGAAGCGGAACGCGGCCGCAGGGCCGGTTGGCTCGCCCAGGCCATCGAGGCCGAACTCACGGATGAGGAGCGGGCGTTGCTGGCACGGAGCACCGCCTTGCTGGAGCGGCTCGCCACACGCTAGCGCCCTGGCAGAAAGCGTTCGCCCCGCCGCGACGCCCGGCACGCGCCCCCGAGCTCTCGGCTTCACTCGAGCAGGGAGATACCCCTTCGCCGCACCGCGGTGACACAGCCGCTCCGCGGCGGGCGCTCCTTCACGGGCAAACGTTGCCTGCCGGGGCACCAGCTCGCCCTCGGGCACCGGAATGCCGCACCCGAGGGAGCGCCCGCGCAGGTACCTGCGGGCCGTCGGCGGCTGCCACGGCAGGGCCTCCGCCGGCGTGGTGCTGGCCGACCGTTGCTATGACCAGGACAAGTACCGCCGCCTGGTCTGGGACCTCGGCGTGAAGCCTCTGACCGCCCGCCGGGGCGCCGAGCACGGCTCCGGACTCGGCGCCCAACGCTGGGTTGTGGAGCGCGCATTCGCCCACCTGTACTGGTTCCGCCGCCTACGGATCCGCTGAGAGATCCGCGACGACATCCACGAAGCCTTCCTCACCCTCGGATGCCCCATTGTCTGCTGGCGCCGCCTGGCAGCAGCTCGGCGCTGCCACTCGTAGACGCCTGGTGAGGACTCCAGGACCTCGCTCGGCCACTCCTTGCACACCAGCCCAAACAGCCTCCGCTGCTCGTCGATCCATCCATCCTCAAGACCCATAGGAAGGGATACAGAGACGCACGCTTGGGGCGTCGTGGGCCACGATGCGGTGTTCTGCTCATCGTGGCCGTCGGGGGCCGATGGCGGTCGGTGTCCGGTCGGCGGTTTGCTGTGCGGTCAGGACCGCGGCGACGGCCTGGGCGGTTTCGGGTTGGTGCTCACGTCGTCCGTGGTGGCGGGCGAGTCGGCCGTCCGCCCGAGCATGGCCTGCGTTCCCTCATGAACGCTGTGCTCTACGTGGACCACACCGGCATACCGTGGCGCTACCTGCCCCACGATTTCCCCCACTGGCGCACGACCTACGGCTACTTCTCGGCATGGCAGGAAGACGGCATCTTCGAGCAGCTCACCGGGCTCTTGCGGCGTCTGGTCCGCGAGGCCGAGGGCCGAAACGCCGAGCCGTCCGCGTATGTGCTGGACTCCCAGACCGTCAAGACCTCCGCCAACGCGCACCTCGCAGGCCAGGGCACCGATGCCGGGAAACGGTCATCGGACGCAAACGCCACCTGGGCACGGACACGCTCGGCCTGCTGCTGACCGCCGTGGTCACCACTGCAAGCATGTCCGACACCACCGTCGGCGTCCGCCTGCTCTCCCGCATCACCACAGCCCACCCGCGGATCCGCAAGGCGAGGGTGGACGGCGGCTACCGCACCACCGCCATCGACCACGGCGCCCGCCTCGGCCTCGACGTCCACCCCGTCCAGCGGCCCCCGGGCACCCGGGCACCCGGGCACCCGAGGATTCAAGGTGATTCCAAAAAGGGGGCCAACCGGAATACGCCGGAAACAGGCAACAGGCCCCTGAACACCGGTGATGCGTCTGCTCAGTGACTCCTGCGTCGGGCGGCCGGGTCGCGTTCAGCGACGTGCCGGGCGACCGCGTCCACGCTGGGCCGTGCATAGCGTTCGAGGGAGCGCACGGAGGCGTGGCGGGAGCGGGCCAGCAGCATCGGCGTGGACGTGCCGTCCTCGGCGTCGTGCGTCAACGCACTGTGCCTCAGCCGGTGGAGCGTCCAGCCGTCCAGATCCTCGATGTCCTCGGGCGAGGCGAGCGGATTGGCCAGCAGCCGGGTGTTCTCTTCGAAGATCTCCTCAGCCCGCCGGTAGGAGAGCCGGGCCCGGCCGGTCTCCGGACACACGTCGAGCGTCGGAGTTCCGGGCCTTGGTGCGGTCGGGCGGCGTCGGCCGCCGCTTGATGCCGATCGTCGGATCGCATTCGATCCAGCCCTGGCGCTGCCACCAGCCGATCGCCTTGCGCGCGATGGACAGCTCCCGGTTGACGGTGTCGGCGTCCATCTCGTCCGCCCGCGCGGCAGCGAGCTCGGCCAGCACCTCCGGCAGCACCGGGTCGTCGACGGCGGCGATCGGAAAGACGGGGGGCTTCGCGCCGCGGCGGGCGGGCCCAGTCGGCGCAGGTTCGCCGGCGAGCATCCATCCCCACGTCGTCAGCGAGATCCGGTAGATCCGTGCGGAGGACTTCGCGATGCCCGCGCCAGTGAGGTAGGGGTCCGAGGAACATCCGTGTCAGATCGTGCGCTAAGGCTTTTCCGGCTGGTTGGGCCTTTGACCTGGGGTGATTGAGCATCGGAGCCTTCGTGGGTCGTTGTTGTCGATCTTCGGAGAGCTGTTGTGGCGGTCGAGTTCCTGACGGATGAGCAGGCGACCCGGTACGGGTCGTTTCGCGAGGTGCCCTCGCGGGCGGAGCTGGAGCGGTACTTCTTCCTGGACGACGCAGACCGGGAGGCGGTGCAGGCCAAGCGCCGGGCCCACAACCGGCTCGGGTTCGCGGTCCAGCTCACGAGCGTGCGTTTCCTGGGGCGGTTCATGCCGGACCCGCGGCAGGTGCCGGCGGAGGTCGCCGAGTACCTGGCCGAGCAGTTGGAGATCGCGGACGCCTCGTGCCTGAAGCTGTACGGCGAGCGGGATGGCACGGCCCGTATGCACGCCGGGGAGATCCAGGAGTCCGGGGGCTGGCGAGACTTCGCCGACGTCCGCGAGGAACTGGTGGTCTGGCTGGACGCGCGGGCGTGGACGACGGGCGACGGGCCGAAGGCGTTGTTCGACGCGGCGGCGGGCTGGCTGCGCGAGGGCCGAGTGCTGCTGCCGGGGCGAGTCGTCTGGCCCGGCTGGTGGGCACGGTGCGGGAGGCGGCGAACCAGCGGTTGTGGGACACGCTGTACGGGCTGCTGAACGTTGGTCAGCGGGCGGTGCTGGACTCGCTGCTGACGGTCCCGCCCGGCGATCGGATCTCGGAGCTGGACCGGCTGCGACGCGGTCCGGTACGGGTGTCGGGTCCGCAGATGAAGTGGTCGCTCCAGCGCGCGGAGGAGATCGCCGCCCTCGGGATGGGCGTCCTCGATGTCTCGGCGGTCCCGCCGCGGCGGCTGGCGGAGCTTTCCCGGTACGGGGTCGACGGCAAGGCGTCACTGCTGCGCCGGCACGGCGATTCCCGCCGGCTGGCGACGCTGCTGGCCACCACCGTCTACCTGACGACCCGGGCCGTCGACGACGCGCTCGACCTCCTGGAGGTGCTGATCGCGACGAAGCTGCTGGCCAAAGCCGAGCGCGAGACCGTCAAGGAGAAGATGAAGACGCTGCCGAGGGTCGAGCGGGCCTCGGCAAAGCTGGCGACCGCGTTCCAGGTCGTCTTCGACACCACGAGCGAGCTGGTCGACACCGACACCGGGGAGGTCACCGGCCCAGCGGTGGAGTCGTTCGAGGCGATGTGGGAGCGGATCGAGGCCGTCGTGCCCCGGCACGAACAGGCTGCCGCGATCGCCGCACTGTTCGAGCTGACGCCCCCGCTGGACTCCGATGCGGACGAGGCGTGGCGGTCTATGCTCGTCAGCCGGTTCGGCACGGTCCGGCCGTTCCTCAAGCTCCTGGTCAAGGTCGTCGACTTCGGCGCCACCCCGGAAGGACTGCCGGTCCTGACCGCGTTGAAGTCCCTGCCGGAGCTGATGGGCCGCAAGAAGGTCGGCCCGGCCGAGATCGACACCGGGCTGCTTGTCGGCTCGTGGCGGCGCTTGGTCCTGGCGGCGCCGCACCTGGAGCCGGGCACGGTGGACTGGAAGGCGTACACGTTCTGCGTGCTGGAGCAGTTGCACCGGATGTTGCGGAGCAAGCAGGTGTTCGCGAGGAACTCCTCGAAGTGGGGCGACCCGCGGGCGAAGCTGCTGGCCAGTGAGGCGTGGGAGCAGGCCCGGCCGACCGTGCTGGCCTCGCTCGGGCTGCCGGGGGAGGCGGGCGAGCACCTGGCGGCGCGGGCCGCGCTGCTGGACGGAACGTACCGGGAGTCGCCGGGCGGCTGCCGGACAACGCACAGATCGTCTTCGACGACGACGGTCGCCTGCACTTCGCGGCCCTGGAGCCGGAGCCCGAACCGGCTTCCCTGCTGGACCTGCGGGCGGCGGTGAACGCGATGCTGCCGCGCGTGGACCTGCCCGAGGTGCTGCTGGAGGTGTTCTCCTGGACCGGCGCCGACCAGGCGTTCACCTCGGTCACCGGCGGTGAGGCCCGCCTGAGGGACCTGCACGTCACGATTGCCGCGCTCCTGGTCGCGCACGGCTGCAACGTCGGCTACACCCCCGTGATCGGCGGGGTTGACGCGCTGAAGTACGGGCGGCTGTCCCACGTCGACCAGACGTATCTGCGGCTCGCGACGTACCGGGCCGCGAACGCCACGCTGATCGAGCACCAGGCATCCATCGGCCTCGCGCAGGCGTGGGGCGACGGGATGGTGGCCTCGGTCGACGGGATGCGGTTCGTCGTCCCCGTGCCGTCGGTGTACGCGCGGCCGAACCCCAAGTACTTCGGACGCCGGGGCGGAGCCACCTGGCTCAACATGATCAACGACCAGGCCGCAGGTCTCGGCGGGAAGGTCGTGGCCGGCACCCCGCGCGACTCCCTGTACGTGCTGGACGTCCTCTACGACCGCGACGGCGGCAAGCGCCCGGAGATGATCGTCACCGACACCGCGAGCTACAGCGACATTGTCTTCGGGCTGCTCACCTTGGCGGGGTTTGCGTATGCGCCGCAGCTGGCCGACCTGCCGGACCAGAAGATGTGGCGCATCGACCGCGGGGCCGACTACGGCGCCTTCACTGACGCCGCCCGCGGCCGGGTCGATCTGGCCCGGATCGAGCGGCACTGGGAGGACATCCTGCGGATCATCGGCTCCATCCACACCGGCGCCGTCCGCGCCTACGACGTAATCCGGATGCTCTCCCGGGACGGGCGCCCGACCCCGCTCGGGGACGCGATCGCGCACTACGGGCGGATCTCCAAGACCCTGCACATCCTGCGCCTGGCCGACGAGCCCGGCTACCGCCGCCAGATCAAGGTGCAGGCCAACCTTCAAGAAGGCCGGCACGCGCTCGCTCGGAAGATCTTCCACGGCCGCGCCGGACAGCTCTACCAGCGCTACCAGGACGGCATGGAGGACCAGATCGGCGCCCTCGGCCTGGTCCTCAACGCCCTCGTGCTGTTCAACACCAGGTACATGGACGCCGCGGTCAACCAGCTGCGGGCCGAGGGCTTCGACGTCCGCGACGAGGACGTCGCCCGCCTTTCCCCGTTCGTCCGGCACCACATCAACATGCTCGGCCGGTACTCCTTCCAGCTCCCCGACCTGCCGGGCGGCCTGCGGCCCCTGAGCGATCCGGACGCTCCCGATCAGTAACGGCAACCCAAGGGGCGATGAGCTGGCTGCTTGGCCTTGCCGTGAAGGTCTCGACGGCGCCAGGCAGCGGGCTCATCTGACCTCTTGTGTGGCGCTCAGTACTTGGCCCGCTGTGAGCATCGAAGCAGCCCCCGGCACCGATTGGGCAGCGCAACTTCGCAGGTGGTCAGCATCTCCCCCAGGCGTGACCAATCTTCCGGCACACAGCGGACAACGCTTCTTCTCGTCCGGAACGTACGCCGCAGTCCGTTCGGCAGCCTGTATCACCGCACGACGATCGATATGCGACAGCTCACTGAGGGCCAGAGCGGCGGCGAGATCACTCGGCACCTGCCCATGAACTTCGGCTAGCCCGATCACGCCGGACACCGGCACCAACGACAGACCGCAGCCCTCCTCATGCAGCACGAACGCCAGATCGGTCTGCCGCCTTCGCCCTGCCGACACGCAATCGAGGCGGAGAGCGGCCCCACATTGCAGGCAGCCAGCGAGACTTCTCCGCACTCGGGCAGCGCGTAGCCGCGCGGGCTGCAATCTACGGGCGTAGTGCAGGGCGCAGTCCAGTACATGCCCGGCATTGTTGTAGAGCAGCACCAGGGATAGACCGGAAGCTAGGCACCGTCGATCATGCTTACTGCCTCTGTCAACCAGACGGCGATCGCACAAGGGGCACCGAGTCTCAGGGTTTACATAGCCCGCATTGAGCTCGACATGGTCGGGGTCGGGGCCCACGTTGAAGCTCAAGGATCCTCCTCGCGCAGGTGACGTGTGTGGCGGCGATTCCATAAGAGGCGCGTGAGCGAGACAGACTCCCATCCGGTGCCCAACGCGGTAGCCGCGACGGCGAGCCACCGGACCCCTGCATGTGTCAGGGAGGCACCTTCTGGAGGAGCAAGAAGTCCGAGCATGCCGCATCCGAGGAGGATGATGCCTACGTTGTAGGCGGTAGCAGCACGGTGCATCCATCGGACCCATCGCCTGAAGTCTTCCCGCTGTTCCTCCTGTAGCAGTCCTTCGTCCGGTGCCGGTTCGTCTCCCCACCAGTCACGGAGCTCGGCCGGACTGTAGATGTAGCCACGGCCGCGAAAAGCCAGTTGGATGCTGGTAATCAGGGAAATTGCGGCGAGGGTCAGGCATAGCATCGCCGGACCGGGCCAGCGAAACTGTGAGCCGTCCGCCCCCAATACACCCGTGGTAGCGACGGCGGCACCAGCCAAAAGCGGTGCCGCCACAAAGTGGGCTTGATCAGCGGCATGGGGATCGCCGATCGGTAGCGGTCGGCTCCAGCCACTATGTCTTGGCGACAGGGCCCCTCCTACGATGAGCACGTCCTGAGCCAGTGTCCTGAAGATGAGCAATCCCGGGTAGAGCGCAGGCACAGCGGAACCCTGCTGGGCATGGCGGCATTGCTTACCTGTGGTTGGTGTGAGGGGCGAGCAGGCTGGTGAGCTCGGCGAGCTTCCGGTGACGGCTTGAAGTACCGGCGGACGTTCTCTGGCTTCTTGTGCCGGGACTTCGCCATCAGCATCAGCAGGGACGCTCCCTGCTCGCCGAGGTGGGTCAGGGAGGAGTGGCGGTACTCGTGCAGGTCCCAGCCACTACCCGGCCCGCATACGGCGGTGTGCTCGTCCAGCAGCGCCCGGGCCTGCCCGTACGACAGCCGGGCGAACCCGGTGTCGGGGCACACGTCGCGCGGGCTGACGACCTTGCCGGGGCCGGGCTTGCGGTGAGTGACGAACACCTGACCACGGGTACGGCCCTTCAGTAACCGGGGCAGGAGCCGGGCGGTGCCTGCGTCCCAGTACACGGTCTCCAGCACGTAGTCCTCGCGGGCCTGGCCGCGACGCCGGGCCTTGGTCCGGGCTCCCTTCGCCTTGACCGGGCAACGGCGCCCGGCGAAGTCCAGGTCCTCGATGTTCACGCCGAGGATCTCCTCCGCCCGCCCGGAGGTCTCGTAGAGCATCCGCCACAGGGTCTTCTCCCGCAGCTGGACCTCGCGCCGGGCGATCAGCCGGTCAACGGCCATCTTCGAGCGGGCTGGGGTCTCGGAGTCCGGCACCGCCAGCCGCTTCGCCCAGGCCGGGACCGTCGGGCCCTCGTACCCGCGCTCGGAGCACCAGCCCGTCCAGGACAGCACGGCGCCGCGGCGGGCGTTCCAGGTGTTCACTGCAGAGCGGCCCCACAGCAGCTCCAGCGTCTCCCCGATCTCCGCGTCCTCCACCGAGGCGAGCGGCCGGCTCTCGCCGAGGCGCTCGGCGGTCTTCCCGACGGCGATGCCGTAGTTCCGGGCGGTGTTCGGGTTTCCGAGCGAGTCGAGGAACAGGTCGGCCGCCATCCGGACGGTCACCGCCTTCCCGGTCGGCAGCTGGACGAGCGTGGGCACCGTTTTCCCCTTGCCACAGATAACAGGGCTGCTTCGTGCAGCCCTCGGAGAACGTCACCGCAGGTGACGAATCAAGCTACCGCAGATATTGGGGTGTTATCTGTGGGACAACTTCAGGCCGCCCCCGCCGTTGGCGACCTACCGGCCACCCGCCAGGGCCGATGAGGGCTTAGCGCACGATCTGACACCGATGTTCCTCAGACCCCAGGTACCGCTCGACCGCCGCGGTGTACGACGACGGCGGGGCGGACAGGGGCACCACCCGGGCGCGCGGCACACGCAACGCACCCCCGGCCCCGAGTTCGGTCACTGGTTCGATCGTCACGCCTGCCCCCGCCCCTCCGGCTCTGCCGCAGTAAATGCGTACACCTCACCCCGGCGGCCGGAAGCCCCGGCCGCAGGTCGCGGTGATCACGGTAGGGGCTCTGCCGCAGTAAATCCGGCATTTACCGCGTCAGAGGGTCACCGGAACGAGGGGTTTGAAGATAAACCGCTTACCACCATGCCGTTCGGGTGAGACCTTGGCCAACCAGTACACACGGGTGGGGGCGTGATGGCTGAGGTCGCACCGGCAGAGCAGATACCGCTTTTTGACTTCATGGTGATTCGATCACCTGACGAACTCTCCGGTCGTCAACTGCGAAGGCACTACGTCCACGACCGGGGCTTGGCGGCTCCGCCCACGATGTCGACACACGGTCCTGCGGTGCGCGGGCTCGTCGCCGTCTCGAAGGTTACCGAGATCATTTTTGACAAGGTCATGGTCTGGGACGGCGAGCCGGCAGACTCCGCCGCCCTTCCACACCTGAGGGCCACCCTCCTCGCAGCTGGCGAACCCCTTGGCATAGTCCGCCGGCGGGGTCGCGCCAGCCAGGCGGGTCCGAGCCTGCCGACACCAGCGCTCGGAGAACTCGAGGCAGGTGCCTACCTCACTGGCGACGACGGTGACTACTACCTGCTGCCTGAGCGTCTGGACCGGCTGCAACCAGCATGGCTCTTCGCACGGCTAACAGAAGCCGCTCACGTCATCGAAGCCCACTCTCGTGCCACGGATGAGAAGCGGTTCGACTCATCCCAGCTCAGGAAAGAACTTGCCAACGCGCTGGGGCGCACGGTGGAGAAGTTCGTATTCGGAACAGACAGCCTGCAAGAACATTGGGGGCGCGCCCACCGGATCCTCTTCGACACCCTGTATCTGCTGTACGTCATGCGGCGCTGGACCATGGTCAACCTGGAACCGGTGACGGCAGCCTTGCGCACCCTCCACGCGATCGAAGCCCTGGCTGCCGATGCCGTGGTCGCGCTGGCATCTTCTCCGGGCAAGGGGAAGCCTCCGCCCGAGCTGACGGCCGAGCAGGAGCAAATGCTGCAGGCTCTGGTGACTTCCTGGCCCGAATTGACCAAGTGGCAACGCAAGGGCCAGCCTCCGAACTTCCCGCTCATCAGTGCTGTGGGTGATCTTCAAGAGCATCTTCTCGCTGTCCCGGTAATCCATCGGCTGTTCGCACAGCTCTTCTGGTACTGCAGGCCACCGTTCAACGACATCAAACCGATTGGTATCGGCGATCTCAAAGTCGTACGGCAATGGCTCACCGCGTATCGACCTGGCGAGATCTCGCACATCCACAACATCATGGAGGGTGAAAGCCGGGGGCGTGACCACCGGCGCCTGGAGAAGACCGAGGAGACGTTCAGCTTCACAACCTCACGCACTGAGGACACGTCAAAAGACACGCAGTCGACTGAACGCTTCGAGGTCAAGGCAGAGGCCGAGCACGTCCTGCGTGACTCACTGAGCGTCAACGCCTCTGCGAATGTCACAGCCAGCACGACAACCCCCGTCCATGTGACCGCCAGCGCGGGCTTCGGCGTCGCCTACAGCCGCGCCTCCGAAGATCACGAGAAGGCCGCCCAGAACTTCGCCCGCGATGTCGTAGAGAAGGCGGTTAGCCGCGTGGAGGCACGAGCCGCCTCCGTCCGCTCCACAACCAAGATCTTCGAGACCGAAGAGAAGAACAGCCAGATCTTCGATAACAAGAAAGGCGAAGGGCACGTATCTGGCATCTACCGCTGGGTCGACAAGGAGTACACCGCCCAGGTCTTCAGTTACGGCAGGCGAATGATGTTCGAGTTCGTTGTGCCCGAGCCTGCGGCATTCTGGGTGACAGCTCGACTGCGTTCATACGAGTCCGAACTGGCCGTACCCCAACCCCCGGATCCGCCCAAGCCGGACGAAGTAAATCTGAAACTCACCCCGGACCAGATCACGGAAGCAGTCTTCAAGGAACTTCAGAAGAAATACGATCTTTCCGGATTTACCTACCCCACCTCCAAGCGGAAGGTCGTGTTTCAGTCCCCCGGATCACAGGGCACGTACTTCAGGGAATCCTCGGTAAAGAGTGCGGGCAACTTCCATGGGAAGATCTATGAGTGCGAGACGGAAGGGGTGGCCGGATACGAAATCGATGATTTGCGGATCGACGGGAGGATCGACTATACCGAAGGGAAGAAGAGTCAGTTCTTCCGCCTAATCATCAACGGCATGAAATGCTACACGTACGATACGGGGGATGCGCCGTTGACGTCTTTCGACTTCCCCGATTTCTACCAAGATGGAACATCAGCGCCAAAGCCGGATCCAGGCCCGCTTGTGCTCGACCGAGACGGCTTGACGATCGCTTTCTCGTTCCGGTGGGCTGAGAGTTACGCCTTGAGTATCAGTGCCACACTGAAGCGCACCGAATCAGCAGTGAGCGACTGGCAGCGCAGGGTCTTCGATACGATCCTTGCAGTCGAGCGGAGGCGCGTGGATGCGATCAACGCCGAGCGCAAACTGGCGTATGACGCGCGACTCGCGGAGTATCGAAACCGCCTGGCCCAGTTGGACGCCGTTACCGTGGCAGAAGCACTCAGAGGCGGCTCCGAGGCAGCCAACCGGGCTGTCATCAGCGAAGAGCTTAAGAAGCACTGTCTCACCATGATCACGAAGGAGTTCGACCAGCAAGGGTCTGACGATGTGCTGTCCAGGAATTCGGCGATGGGTTCACGGAAGGTCAAGGCGGATTCAACCCGCTTCACGATCACCGAGGACAATCCTGAAGTTCCGCGCACCACGGCAGAGTTCAAGCCTCTGAATCCTCCCCGTGAAGTCGCCTATCCGGCCATTGATCTCGATAAAGCGCGGAAGAAGGGGCTCATCGTCCAATTCCTGGAGCAAGCCTTCGAATGGGAGAAGATCAGCTACATCTTCTACCCTTACTTCTGGGCTGCTGAGCCACGCTGGATCGATCTGATGAACCGCGCAGATGATGCCGATCCGACCTTCACCGCGTTTCTGCGCGCGGGCATGGCACGTGTTCTCGTTTCGGTGACTCCCAAGTACGACTGTGCCGTGCAGCACTACCTGGACACAAGGGAGCCCTGGTCCGGTGGTGACTTCTCACCCGTCATCGGAAGTCAGCTGTTCATTCCGCTCTACGAGGAGATCCGCCAGCAACAGGACGACCGCCGAGGCGGAAAGCCCGTCAGCAAACCATGGACCTTCACTGTGCCCACGTCCCTGGTGTACCTGCACGGCAGCGATACTCCGCTGCCCGACCTGAAGGCCGAGCGGGAGAATTCATGACCCGGGTGGTGGTCGAGCTCGACCTCGGCCGGGACGCGCCCGACACCGACGGTTGGGCTGTCGCGGACATCCCAAGGGAGACCGAGAGCGGCAACCGGATCGACGAGCTGGCCCAGTGGTGGGCGACGCACGTACTGGACCCCTTCCTGGCACGCAAGGACATCCTGCGCACCGACTACGTCACGGGGCACACCACGCTGTTCGACGACCGGGTGGATTTTGTGGTCCGGATCGGGCCGGAGACACTGGAGGACGTGCTTTCCGCGTACGCCTCCTTCGGCTGGTCCGCGCTGGAACGTCTGGAGAGCGACCTGGCAGAGCTTCCCCGGGCACTCGAGCCGGTCAGGGATTTCTACCGCAGGACCCGTGACGTGGCCGCCGCGATGGTCGCGGTGGGGCTGATGCGCATCGAGCGGCTCGCTGCAGCCTATGCCGGCAGGGAGTGGAAGGAATCCTTGCGGCAGATGGAGGGATACCTCAAAGCCGCCTTCAACACAGTCGAGATCAACACGGTGCTCCCGTCCTTCCGGGACAAGAAGCAGGGGGACCGACTGCTGTCGCTCTGCCACCAATACGCCCTGGCGAGCGATGAAGCCGTACGCCTAGGCAAGAAGGTTGCCAAGCGCAACTGGGTTGTACCGCCCGCGGAACGGAAGAAAGGCAGCGGGCAGGACCTGTGGTACGAGCTCTACGCCGCACCGCAGAGGGAGCAATTGGAGAAGATGACCGGCTTCTTCACCAAGATCCTCCAGGACTTCCCGCCGACCGCACTGATCCTGGACGACCTTCCGGAGAAGATCCACAGCGATCCCAACCACTCGCAGGCACTCTCCCTGCTTGCCAAGAAGATCTACTTCCGGCTGGCCGGCGTGATCAAAGACCTTGACACCCTCATCGCCTCGCTGTCCGCACCCGCCGGAACTGAGAGACTCACCCGCTTCGAGCACGGCCCCGTACCCCCGATAGAACTCAAAGAAGGCGGCCTCGAGCAGGAGCTCATCGAGCATCTGACGAACCGGGGGAAAGCGGAACACCGGGTCCTTGCCAATCCGTACTTGCTGGCAGCGATCGCAGAACAGGTACCAGCCGGCAGCTGGGAGAAATGCGTGCTGCTCCAGTACCGTCGGCGACTGGGCTCAGCCATCGAGCTGCAGGAGCAGCGCGACGCGGCCTGGCAGATCTTCTGGAACTGGCTGGGCCGGGTCGTGGCCGCACTTTCCCTGCTCGCACTACTGGCCAGCTTCCCCTTTGGGGAGGGCGCCGTCGCGCCGGCACTCGGCGTCGTGCTAACGGCCGCCGGGCACACAGCCGCCACCCTCGGCGTGGTCATGCTGGTTGCGCACGGCATCATCGGCACCCTCCAGGAGGCGGGCAAGCTGGAGGCTAACGCCCAGGATCTCCTGTTCCGGTTGGGACAGGACGACCCCGAGGCGTTCCGGAAGATCGGCGCGCTGCTCGGGGAGAGCCATGTGCTGCGGCGCTCGCTCGGGGAGGGGCTGCTCACCACGGCAGTACGGCTGGGTCTGGCACAGCTAAAGGTTCTGGCTTTTGCTCTGGAGCTGGACGAGTTCCTCGACGATGTGGGAACGGCGTTCGGACCAGACGCTGAGGAGGCTGCGGTGGCCAAGGAAGGGGAGTCCGAAGGTGGCTAAACCTAAGCCGCCACGGCCACCGAAGGCCGCGAAGTCCGCAGCCGCGGCTGCGATCAAGAAGCGTGGTGTCAAGGTCAGATCTGCGGTTCCGAAAGGAGGCGGCTCCCTCAAGGGTCGAGTGATCGCCCCGACACGACTGCTGGCGAAGGCGTTCACGGCGAGTTTCACCGATGCGATCTCCCGCGAGGCCACCGCGCAGTGGGAACTGGGAACGGCGACGGTGGAGGAGTACCGCCGCCTGGTCATCAGGGCCTACCGCCAGATCACGGACAAGCACGTCACGGCAAGCGCCTGGGTGGGCAAACTCCTGGAGGTCCTCGCGCCCAACCTCCCCGAGGTGAGGCTTGTCATGGACGCCATGGCGGCTGAGCACGTTGACCTGGTCAACCTCGCCGTCCACGGCCGCCGGGCGGTCTTCGTTAACGGCCGCCTCGACACAGTGAAGGTGACCTCGGAGTTCACCAGCAAGAGGATCATCACCGACACCTGGCTCAAGGTGCCCGAAAAACAGCCCCGCGGAGCCCAGTACGTCGACCACGCATACCTCTACCGCAACGCCCAAGGGCAGGAACTCCTAGTGACCTTCGAGTTCAAGTGCAGGGGGCAGGGCAAGAAGCTGCGCGCACAAATGGCGATGCGCGACATTCGGCTCCTTGAGCTGAGCCATGTGCCCGGGGTGATATTGACCTTCCTCACCCGTGGCAAGCCCGACTCCGTCGCCGTGGACAAGCTGGTCATCGCGCCGGGGGAAGGGGCCAGGCTCGGGCGGATGGGCATCAAGGCCGGCCGGAACTACAAGGTGGAGGAGGCGCTGGACGCGTCCGGCGACCCGTACATGCGGCTTACCGTACCGATCAACACGGATGTGCACCGCAGGATCCTCGAGCGGGTTCTGCGGGACCGCAGCTGGCAGTGATCCGCGAGAGCCGATACCCGCGTACCGACCCTCGCGGGCTGTCTCTGTTATGCGGCCAGCCGCAGCTGCCCGACCGCCTGCCCGTCCGGGGGCTCCGTGTCGAGGTGCCATGTGCCGAAGCGGCGGGTCTTGCAGGTGATGTAGGGGCTGATGGTGGCCAGGTCCACCGGATCAACCTCCCAGCCCTCGTCGATGAGGTCGTTGACCACCTTCGTGATGTCCACGGCCGTGTGGAAGATCAGGCAGTTCGCCAGCAGCTCGTTGAACTTGATGATCTTCTCCTGGTGCACGGGGTCGTTGTCCTGGATCACGTCGGAGGCGAACATCAGCCAGTTGCTGAACTTGTGGAAGGCTTCGACCTTGTTTGTCATCGACTGGATCGACTCCCGCAGCTCGGGCTCGGAGAGGAATCGCAGGAGCACGATCGTGCGGATCACCCGTCCGAGCTCGCGGTATGCCTGATAGATGCGGTTGCGACGTGACTCGTTGCCCAGGCGCCGCAGCAGCGCGGAGGACGACAGCCGACCCTCCCGGATGGAGAGGACCACGCGCATGAGGTCGGGCCAGTGATTCTCGATGAGCTGCCAGTTGATGACGTCCTTCTCCGGGTCGCCGAAGAGCGGGTCGATGTGCCGGTACTTCACCGTCGGGCTGACCCGGTAGAAGGTGAGGTCCTTCCAGTTGCGGATCCTGGGCAGCAGTTCCACGCCCAGCATGTGCGCGAGCCCGAAGACAGGCAGGTTCTGCGCCTGCGTGTCTCCGTGGACGATATCCACGGTCACCTCGGACTGGTTCCTCAGCAGGCCCTCGAACAGGTAGACGGCCTCCCACATCCCGCACGGCACGAAGTGGCTGAACAGGGCGATGTAGGTGTCGGAGACGTGCCGGAGGCAGAGCCCGCCGTAGCCCCCGTAGCGGATGTGGGACTCCGCCAGCAGGTTGTTCTCCCACGTGTCCACCTGAGAGCCGTCGATCCCAGCCTTGCCCACGTCGCCCCACACGTGCGCCAGGTCGAGCTGGATGAACATGTCGATCACGTCCGCCGAGGCGGCGTTCAGCTTCTCCGCGGTGATGTGCTGGTTGCCCGCCAGCGAGATCTCATGCACCGACATCTGGTTCCGCATGTGCCGCGCGACCTGGGCGGGCCCGGCGTTCGTCCCATAGGTGAACACGGTCCAGCAGTACCGGGCGAGCTTGTTACGGATCTTCGGATCCGACCCCGAGGCGGGCCCGAAGTGCCGCCACCACTGGATCCAGTACGCCGTGCGCGCCAGCACGTCCAGCAGGCTCCACTCCGGCAGCCGGCGCAGGATCTCCGCCTCCAGGTCCTGCGCGGACCTCCGCCGGTCTTTGCCCTTGCGCGGCGTGAGTACCATCTTCCCCGACGCCTGGTCGATCGTCAGGTCCGCGTTGTCCGGATAGCCAGCGTCCACCTTCGCCGCCACCGCCGTCAGCTTCTGCTTCAGCGCCGCCGTGAACTCCGACGCGGAGGCGGGCAGCCCCGCCTGCTCGCAGTACTCCGCCATGAGCGGCTCGCACTCCTCCCACGGCAGCAGCTCGTCATAGAGGTTGGCGTACGACTCCGAACCGACAACCGCGACATCACCACTGCGCAGCTCCTGCACGAGATAGAACAGGGTGCACGATTCGAAATGCCGTCGGCTGATCCTGCCGGGGCGGGTCTTGTCGAACAGGATGCGCTGCCACATCTGCGAGGCGAACTCCGCCGAGACCGTCTTCGTCACCTTGGTGCCGTCGTCCTTGGTGACGGTGTACGTCATGGGCACCCATGCCCCGGTGCGGTTGCGCATCGCCTGGCAGAACTCCACCGCCTCCAACACGGTGCTGTCGGTGGAGGTGGCTACCACCGTCAGTGCCCCGGTCAGGTCTAGGAGCACCTTACGGTGGCTCTTGAAGTGCCGCCACATCAGCGGGAAGTAGTTGTCGCCGTGGTGGGCGGAGACCAGCTCGTGCTCCTCCGACAGCTTCGCCAGCCCGCCTGCCGCCTCCAGCTTCTCCAGCACGGCCTTCCCGCACTTGGCGTGCACCCCGTTCCGCTTCCGCGGGGCGAAGGGGAGAGTGACCGAATCGCCATCGAAGCCGACCGCCTCCTTGGCCGCTTCCAGCACCTCACCCAGCACGGCGATCAGCCGCTCGGACTGCGCCCGGTGCTGGGCGTGGATCTTCTCCAGGTCCTCCTTGGCCTTCTTCGTGACCGACGCCATGCGCTTGCACATCATCGTCACCAGCTCATCGCGCGCCCTCACCTTTGCCATGTGCAGCAGACACGCCAGCAGCGCGAGCCTCTTCACCACGCCGATCTTGGACACCTCGGCGGCGTCCAGCACCTTCGCCTGCCCCGCGAAGTGCTCCACCTTCCCCGGCGGCACACCCTCCAGCCACCTCGCCGTCAGCCCCAGCAGCTCCAGCTTCGCCAGATGGGCCAGGTGCTCGCGCAGATGGGCCACCGACGGCGCCTTCGCCGGCCGCTTGAGCTCATCGAACCGGCTCCGCCCGCCCACCGGCACCCGCAGCAGCCCCAGCAACTGCTCCCGCCCGGCCTCATCGATACGCGCCACGATGCGGGCGAAGAACTCCTCGTTCACCTCCGTGCGGATCGACGCGCACATCTCATCGAGCGTCGTGTACCCCGGCAGCTCCAGCCGCTCCTTGACCAGCTTCTCCAGCGCCACGTTGATCAGGTCAGCCGGATTGTCCTTCGTCTGCACCGCCTCGTAGAGCGCCTTCGACGCCACCTCACGAGCCCGCTCCTTGTCACAGACCACACCCAGCCGCTCACGCACGACCGTACGGTGATGCCGCAACGTACGAGCGGAATCGTGCACCGGCTCCACCTCCTCACCCATCCCCAGCAAGCCGCGCACATGCTCAACCACCGGCTCCGGAACCTCGGCCAAGTCTGGGAAGTACCCGAGCTTCTGAAAGCTCTTCAGCAACACCACCAGCGCCAGCACATGCTCCGCCGGCCGCGCCTTCCCCCGCGCCCACGCCACCTCGGACGGCCCCGGGGTAAACGCCTCGTGCAACTCACGGGACGAGATCGTGCGCTTGAAACGCGGGTACGCGGTACGTTCCACCGAAGCCATGCGCCGCATGATCGCGACCACCCGCCTGCACAACGCACGACCACCGCACGCCGCACGGCCAGTAGACCCACGCTGACCTGGCAAGTCTTCCAGCCAAGCGCCTCTACAGCATCACCCGGACGGAGCAGCCATCATGGCTGTTGCCTGTTTCCGGCGTATTCCGGCTGGCCTCCAAAAAGGTGGACGATCGAGCGGAATTTCGGCTGGTTCATGCATCGCCGCCACCTCGCCCGCGACTACGAGACCCACCCGCACCGCTCCGAAGCGATGATTCACCTCGCGATGATCGACCTCATGGCCCGCCGGCTCACCAACGAATCAACCCCGAACTGGCGAAAGCACCT
Source organism: Streptomyces griseocarneus (assembly GCF_014655595.1). Lineage (GTDB taxonomy): Bacteria > Actinomycetota > Actinomycetes > Streptomycetales > Streptomycetaceae > Streptomyces > Streptomyces griseocarneus. The sequence continues at coordinate 109,253 of NZ_BNBL01000015.1, forward strand.
GATTCCCGAGACAGACATGAGTACCGGGACGAAACGCTCAATGACCGTGCCTTTAACGGTTGCAGCGGGCTGCCTGTCCAGTTGGGTCGCGTGACCTGGTACTGGTCAGCTCACGCGACCCATCGGACACGCTCTAGGAGCCAAGGGACGCAGTGGTGCGTCGGGTTTCCGAGAGATGGAGGTCGATGTAACGGGCGAGCCTCAGTGACTCCTGGGGGTCGTCGGCCCTGAAGGCGACGCGGCGGAGCAGGCCGACGCTGTTGAGGGCGACGCCCTCGCGGGCGAGGACGAAGACGAGCACGAGGAAGGCGGAGCGGGCGTTGCCGTCGTCGAAGGGGTGAAAGAAGCAGACGTCGAGATAGGCGCGTGCGGCGCGGGCGGTCAGGGGAAGGGACCGCGTGCCGTTCGGCCCGCTGTCGGCGAGACAGGCGTCGAGTCGGGTGCGGGTGCGGGGGCCGATGCCGTAGCGTTCCCGGCCTTGCTTGGCGAAGGCGGGCAAACTGCGGAACGGCGGCGGATACGGTGTGTCCAGGACGTGCTGCTGCCAGCTGCTGAGCAGTTCGAAGTCGAGCGCAGCGCCGCGTGCCGCGTCGGCCCGCAGCACTTCCAGGGCAGCGAGCAGGCCCTGTGCGCGGGCGGGGTCAAGGGCGCCGTCGAAGGCACGGATGTCCTCCGCCGCACCATCGCGCGACGGGGGCACCGGTCCGTCCGCGCCGTCGCCCGGGGCGTCCTGCCACTGCACGGCCTCGCGCACCGCCAGCCAGGTCTCCAGGTGGTCGGGGGCGGGCTCGGTGGACCAGGCATCGTCGTCCGGCCGCAGCGACAGCGCGAGCTGCTCCGCGACATCATCGACCAGCACCGCGTCGGGGCCGGTCCAGCTTCGGAACCGCCCGCCGATTGCCTGGTCGACCAGGTCCTCCGCGACGTCGGGTGCGACTCCCCAGCGGGCGAGAAACCAGGTCAGCACTTGGTGGCAGTGGCCGTGCCAGCCACTGCCGCAGTCGGTGCGGTCGGCCACCTGCAGGATCAGGTTCCGGGCCGCGCGCTCCCACAAGATCCGCTGGTCCTCGATGGTGGCCAGCTCCAGCGGGTACGCCTCGAACCAGCCGGCAAGACTCTCCAGCCACCCGCGCCATTCGCACAACGCTGCGACAACACGGGCGGGCGTCTCCTCCGCAGTGGTGATCGAGTGCAGCGGGCAGCACCAGGCCCCGACCGGGCCGCCGCCCACGTCGCCCTCGTCGTGTGCCCAACGCCATCCCACGGCCCAAGGGCCGTACGTTTCGGCAAGAGCATGCGACATGGCATCGGCCCAGAGACTGGCCTCATCATCGCTCCAGGAGCTCATCGCCGGATCGATGATGTCGACGTCGGGGCGGCGCGGTACCCGTCGAGCCGGCCCGAGCGCTGACACCGTGTGTTCCGCCGACATGCCGTCAAAGGGATAACGGGCGGGATCCACTTCGTCCCAGCTCAGACGCCTGGGGGAAAGCTCGAAACTCATTGCGCAACCCTCCACGTCCACCCGCTCCCATGCAAATGAATTGCCGCAGGAACGCCAGAACGGCTGCTGGCCACCAGGCGAGGGTTGCAGCCTGACGTGCCCCCTCCGGTGACAGCGGCCCCTTCCGAAGCCGCCGTCACCGGGGCTGAGCCGCGGCACAAGGGGCTGCGGTGGGTTCACGAAGCACTAGAGATGATCTTGCGCCCTGGCGCCTATCAGCGTGCTGTCCGTACTCAGGAACATCGAAAGCGGAGCCTCGTCAGGCAGGTGCTGGGGCCGACCCGGCGTGGTCGAGTGCGCGGACGACCCCCGCAGTGCCGTCCTGTTGTTCGATCACTGCCCCTATGCGGCGGACGCGTTCGTGGTAGCGGCCGTCGGCGAGGAGCCGCGTGAGGTCGGGCGACAACGGCCGGCTCAGCCCCCAGGAACTGGTCGCCATGACCTTCCTCCTCCTGGTCGCCGGCCACGAGACGACCGTCAACCTCATCGGCAACGGCACCCTCGCACTCCTGCGCCACCCCGGCTAACTCGCCGCCCTGCGCGCCGACCCGTCCTTGATGCCCTCGGCCGTCGAGGAGTTCCTGCGCTACGAGGGCCCGCTCAATACCGCCAGCCTGCGCTACACCACCGAGCCCATCGACGTCGGCGGAGTCACCATCCCCCGGCACGGCCTGGTCGCCGTGGCCCTCACCTCCGCCAACAGGGACGACGCCCACTTCCCCGACGCCACCCGCCTCGACATCACCCGCACCCCCACCGGTCACCTCGCCTTCGGCCACGGCATCCACTACTGCGTCGGCGCACCACTGGCGCGCCTGGAGGGACGCATCGCCTTCACCGCCCTGCTCGACCGATTCCCCGAGATCCACCTCGCCTGCGACGAGGGCGATCTCCGCTGGCGCGGCACCATGTTCCGGGAGTTGCAGGCACTCCCCGTGTGGTTTTCCGCTACGCCTTGACTGAGCGTTTCGTCCCGGTGCGAAGTACCCCAGGGGACACAGGAGCCTCATCGGACGCAAACGTCACCTGGGCCGACTCTCGAGACGGGCGGCATTCTCGAGAGGGCCGCAGGGTTCGAAATCCCGTTGCCGTCGGAAGCGGCCACATACGATCCTCCCGGCATGGAACTTCCACAGCAGGTGATCGAGCTGGACGACCTGACGCTGCGCCGCTTCGACGGCGGCACAGACCTTCCGGAGCTCTTGCGGGTCATTGAAGAGTCGTTGGAACACCTGCGCCCGTGGATGGCCTGGGTCGCTGAGCACAGCCCGGCCAGGACCACCGACTTGCTGATCCGCCACGCTGAGGGCTGGGCGAGGGGTGAGGAGTTCACCTACGTGATCGTGCTGAACGGCGCGATCGTCGGCGTCTGCTGGCTCCTGCGGCGCGACGACAACCCCGGCAACGGCCGCGAGATCGGCTACTGGCTGCACCCCGCCGCCACCGGCCGCGGGGTGGCCACCCGGGCCGCCCGCGCTCTGGTCACGCAAGCCTTCCATCTTAACGGCGTCGACTACGTCGAGGTCGTCCATGACCGGGCCAACCGCGCCAGCGGCGCCGTCCCGGCCCGCCTCGGCTTCACGGAACACCTGCGTCGCCCCGCCGAGCGCCTCGCCCCGGCCGAGACCGGCGAGGACCAGATCTGGCGGCTGACCCGCCATCAGGCGGACAACATGACCGCAGAGGTCTGTTGACCGGCACAGGAGGGAGATCCGGAGCCGTGGCCGCTTAGCCGCGCAGTCGGTGAGCCATGGCCTCCCAGAAGCCGTGGAGTTCGGGGGCACGCATGCCGGCCCAGTCGGGGGTCCTTCTGCGGACCCGCCGGCGGAGCAGGACCTGCTGCTGGCGGCAGAAGGGCTCCCGGATCTCGGAGCGGGGCCGGGTGCCGCGCGGTGGGTACGGGCAGAACTGGAAGACGCAGCTGGGCAGGCAGGTGGTGCCCGGCGCCGGTGGGCCCGAGGAGCCGGCGGTCAGTTCCGGGTGCAGCGGGGTGCGGTCGGTCGTCATGCAGGGAGGCAGGCCCGTACCCGGCCTGCTGGAGGCGGCCAGGCGGTCCTCGACCTCGTCCGGATGCCCGTCGCGCTCGATGAGGTTGAGCAGGACGAGCACCTCGGCGACCAGCCGCTGGGCGCGCGCGTCCAAAGCGACCCAGCCGGTCGAGGGCGGGATCCACAGATTGTGCTTCCGGTAGCGTTGCCGGCCGCTGCTGCGGGAGCCGATGGTGTCGGCGACACCCTTCTCGTCGATCCACATGAACCGCTCCGGTCTCCCGCTCTCCAGGGCCAGCGCCGCCAGATCGCCCGCCTCCGCGACGAACGGGTGCAGGGGCTGGCGCGGCGCCCTGCCGTCGACCGCCGCGTGGGCGGTGACGGTGTGGTTCGTACCGGCCATGGACAGCCACCGTTCCACGCTCTGCACCGCCGTCGCGGGGCGCGTCTCACCGGATTTCCACAGGCCGTTCCCCTCGGCACCCCACCCCGCAGTCCACTCGGCGCTCCCCTCGGCGCGCTGCCGGCCCTGTCCGTCGAGGCCCTTGTGGCGGGCCGCGGTGTCCGGCAGCTCCCACAGGCACAGGGCGTGGAGCAGGCACAGCTGCGCGTACCAGCACCGGGTCTGCCGGAGCATGGTCTCCGCCTGCCGGATGAGGTCCGCCCGGCCGCCCGGGTAGGTGAACGGATGCCTCTTGCGGCGGTTGGCCGCGTACTTGAAGCCCTGCGCCAGTGCGTTCTCCAGGGACAGCGGCAGGTCGGGTCTGCCGTCGGTGTACTTCGGGTCGAGATGCCGCAGCCATAGCATGAGGCGGCTGCGGGCCTCGTCCCGCAGCCCGTCGCTCACGGAGCCCAGGAGCATCGGTAGCGCCCAGGCCCGCATGACGAACTCCCGCCACACGTCCACCCGCTGTTGCCGGTGCTCCTGGACGATGACGTGCCGCGCGCGGTAGAGCCGGGCCACATGCTCCTCGTGCGCCGCCCGGGACGAACCCTCCGTCCCCGCCGCCTTCTGCATCTCGGCCGCCCACGCGTCGAAGCGCCGCCTCTGCACCTCGTCGGCGGCTTCGATCCTGCGGATGTACTCCTCCATCGGGTCCCGGTTGATGTCGTGGATCCACGGGCGGATCATCGCGAACGCCGGGTCCCCACCGTTCCCGAACTCCTGGGAAACGGCCATGCGGATGGAGTACGAGGTCTCCGTGATGCCGAGTTTGAAGAGCTTCGTGTACAGCGGCGTGGTGTCGGTCCTGCCCGCTGCCGTGCGCAAGGCCGCGCCGAGCTGCTTCACGCAGCCGAGCTTCGCCTCGTCGAGCGTCCGTGCGTCGCCCTTGATGTCGTGCCAGCGTCCCACGAGCGTGCCCGTGATCTCGTCCAGGTGCTCCGGCCGCTCCGCCACGCTCTCGATCTCCAGGGCGGCCGCGTAGATGTCCAGGGCCTTGGGGTCCGCGCGTCGGCCGGCTGCACGGCACAGCCGCGGGGCGAGGGGCCGGCCGTTCAGCATCAAGCGCCGGTACCGCTGCCGGAGGTCCTTCTTCACCGCCGCCGTGACGCCGGCCTCGGGGGCCACCGCCTCGGCCGCGCACCGGCGGGAGAGCAGCACCAGGGCGATGAGCAGCTCCCGGCCCGGGCCGGGTGGTTGCAGGGCCTGGTCGACCAGTTCGTTCGCGCGGTCCTCCCCGAGCTCGTGGAGCGCGCGGAAGCCGAAGTACACCTGGAGGATGCTGTGCGGGAAGCGCACCTTCTTCTCGAATCCCTCGACCAGCCGTAGCGCGTCCGCGTTGGCCACGCACCGGGCGAGCGCGGCCTGGCGCTGACTGACGGTCCCGCCGAGCAGTGACCGTCTCTCCTCACTGCTGACCCGCCCGCACAGCGAGCTCCAGATCTGCTCGCGCTGCCACTCGGACAGGGCGTTTCCCCGTCTGCCGGTCGGGTCGAAGTTGCGGACCCGCTTCCACAGGCGTTCGGCCTCGGCGCCGGCCCGGTGCACCGGGGTGGGACGGACCTGTTCCCCCAGCAGGTCCGTGAATCCGACCTCCAGCTTGTCCTGGAGCAGCCCCACGCAGGCCAGCGCGGAGACGACCTCGATCGTGTCGCGGCGGTCCTGCGGTGACAGGACCACCTCCTGGCGCAGCCGCCCCTCCGCCAACGCCTGTTCCCAGGTCTCCAGCAGCCACAGCCGCAGCGTGGAGCGGTCCCAGCTGCGGGTGTCGAGCCGCCGCCGGTCGGTCTGCGGACGGTCGCGTTCGAGGACGCCGTGGTCGTGGAGTTCCCGCGCGATCTGCAGGTAGAGGGGCGACTCGGTCACCTCCGCCGTCTCGACGATCCAGTCGAGACGGCGCTCGTCCGCCTCGGGGGCCTGCGCCTCCACGAAGTGCAGGGCCGCCTCCTCGCTCAACGGCTCCAGTTCGATGATCGCGGCACGGGTCCCTTCGAGTGGGCTGTGTGGGCGCGAGGCGATGACCAGGGGCAGCTTCTCCTCGTACGCGCGGTCGATCGCACGGCGGATGATGTTGTCCCGGTCGTCCTGGAGCTGTTCGTCCAGCAGGGCCTCCTCCAGCCCGTCGGCGATGACGACCGGTTTGTCGTCCGCGAGCAGCTGCTGCCAGACCTTGTCGTTCTTGCTGCGGGCGAGGATGCCCTGCGGGGCCTCCTCGGCGAAGCGTCGCTTGGCCATCTCCTCGAAGTTCAGGTCGGCCTGTCCGGCGGCGTCCCGCAGCCGGACGGGCACGGGCACGGCGCCCTGCCGGGCCAGCAGCTCGGTGAGCTGCACCATCACCGCGGTCTTCCCGGTGCCCACCCCGCCGACCAGCAGATACGGCCGACGCGTGGCGCGGTCGCGCAGCCGCTCGGCGATGACCTGGGCGATCTCCTGGCGCCCGACGACCTGGCCGGTGTTCGGCCCGGCCGTGGGGACCAGGGTGCGGGGACTTCTGCGCGCTCTGGCGAGGTACCGGTGCTTGGTGTAGCCGTACCAGACGAACAGGAAGATGGTGGCGGCGGCCCCGGCGGTGAGGACGGGCCCCACGAAGCGCAGGATGGCCTCCAGCCCCGTGGTCCTCGTCACCCACTTCTCGAACGCGGTCGTGCCGTGGAAGACGCCGTAGAGACCCTCGGCGCACCAGGCGAGGACGAGCAGGCCGGCCGCCACGGACAACGCCCTCGCGAAGCTGGTGTAGGAACCCCACCGACGCCACTTCGCGGGCCGGGTGCGCTCCCGGCGCACCTCCCGGCGAAGCGTCAGACCGTGCCGGAACGATTGCGCCGTACACCGACTGCGGGCCGCCGCCCGGCGCACCCGCAGCCCCGCCACGGGAACCCTGCCCGGCCGCTCCTTGCCGGGCGGACGCCGGACCACCTTCGTCATCGCCCCTCCTCCCTCCAGGTGTCTCGGCAAAGGGAAGGGAAGGGGAGCGCGGACGTCATACGGTCCGGTTTCCATCGAACCACGCGCCCGGTACGGCGCAACCCGGTGGGCCGCGGGGAGGCGCCGGCCCGGTGGCGGACCGCCGGGAAGCGGCGTCAGGCCGTGCTGCCGGGGTCGGCTACGTGCTGATCGTCGCCTCGAAGCCGGCGGAACGGTGGCTGCCGATCCGGATGCTCGAGGTCAGGATCGGATCCGGATCCGGATCGGGATCGGATCCGGATCGGCTCAGAGCGTCGTGCCGTCGGGGAGTTCCTTCTTCGCGTTGACCACGGCCCGCTTGATGACCACGGTCTCGGAGGTGACGGCGCCGGGTTCGAGGCCCCGATACGGCTTGACCAGCACGTCGCGCTGGCCGAGGTACTCATAGGTGTTCCTGTCGAAGATCCACTCCTGGCGGCTGTTGGGCCCGGTGTGAGTGATCGCGACGCCGGTCCGGCCGGTCGCGTCGACGGCCTTGTCCACGAGCGTGACGCCCGGGATCTTGGCAGCCGCTTTGAACAGTGCGGCGCTGATCCGCGGCGTTGCGATCTGCTCCTCCAACAGCTGGCCTATCTCCCCGAACGCCGTCCAGTCGGCCTGCGGGTCGCCCATCCTGCCCCACCGGTAGAGGCGCTTGAGCAGGGCGTCGGGGTCGGTGGGGAGCGACTTGACGCTGTTGTAGGAGCCCCGGTCGGTGACTTCGTCGGCAGAGTCGAGGTCGAGGTCCTCACCGTTCTTGTCCATGAATTCATGGCCGGGCTCATAGATGAAACTCTTGAGGCCGTCGGGCGAGTGCCAGACCTGGCGCGAGCGCAGCGGAGTCACCACGAGCTTCTCCTTGCCGCCCGCCCTGTCGACCCGCCCGCCCCTCACCTTGCTCTCCACGTAGATGTACTGGTCCTGCCGGGGCTCCAGGGCCGGCTGCCGTGCCGCCGCGAGTGAGATGCGGTCGACGGTCGCCGACAGTCCTATGGTGGTGCCGGGTTCCAACTTCGCGTCGGCCTTCGGCGGGCGGGTGTCCGTACCCGAGGTACCCGAGGTACCTGAGCCGTCCGGGGCGACGATCACGGCGCCCGCCATCACGGCTGCGGCGGCCGGGAGCGCGATCCAGGCCGTGCGGCGCGCACGGGAGCGCGGCGCGCACGGGGCGGTCCGGTGTGCCTCGGCCCACAGGGCCTCTTCGAGCAGGTCCTGCCGGGCCTCCGGCAGGACGGTCTCGACCTGCCGGGGGAGCAGGAGGTCGAAGTCGCCGAGGTCGAGCGGCGCTTGGGGCCGCCGGGAGATACGCATCATCGGTTCCACTTCTCGTTCGGCCGGTTCAGGTGCAGGTGGAAGTGCTCGGGCCGCCGCCGGGCCGCCGTCTCGTCGGCGTGCTGCCGGAGCTCGTGTTCGGCGAGCTTGCGCAGGCGCTCGCGGGCCCGGAACAGCCGCGACCGTACGGTGCCGACGGCCACGCCCAGGGCCTCGGCCGCTTCCGCATAGCTCAGGCCGGACCAGACGCAGAGGGTGACGACCTCGCGCTCCGACCGGCGCAGCTTCCCCAGGGCGTTCTTCGCGGCGGTGAGCTGTTCGGCGTCCGCCATCCTGCCCACCACTTCACCCGCGATGTCCGGCACGGCTTCCTTGGCGGGCATGCGGGCCAGGGCCTTCTCATGGCGGCGGGCGGCACGGTTGGTGTTGCGCTGGACGTTCACCGCGATGCCCATCAGCCAGGCCTTCGCGCCGTCCGGCTCCTCGGGAAGCTTGGCGCGGAGGCGCCAGGCCTCCAGGAACGTGAGCGAAACGACGTCCTCGGCGGTGGCCCAGTCGCCGGTGGCGCGGATGGCGTAGCGATGGACGATCTGGGCGTGTGAGCGGAAGAGATGGCGGAAGGAATCCGGGTCGCCGTCCCTGATGCGGGTGTGTATTGACGTCACGTCTTGATATGTCCGGTGGGAGGTGCGGGTTCCCATGATGTGGGTCACACGACGGTACGGCCTCCCCGTCAGCAGGGCGCGTGCGCCCGCTCGTGGTCACCGAGGCCGGTAGGCGGTGGCCGGCACGGAGACGGTGGCCTGGTCGGGCAGGAGGCCGTCACCGTCCAGGTCTGCAGGGCTCAGGTGGCGTGCGCTCGGCGTCATCCCCACCAGGTCGAGGGCCTCCAGCCTGGTCAAGGACGTGACGTACTCGACCGGCTCGGTACAGGTGGCCTCGAAGAAGGGGACCAGCGCCCGGTGCAGGCGCTGCTCCTTGGCCGGGTCGACCGGCGGAAAGACATTCACCCCTGCTCAGGGGGTGTACGGTCCGTGCTCTGGACGACCCGCCCACACGAACTGCGCCTCGGCAGTGACGGTCATCCCAAAGTCCCACAGCTCCGGTCGGCCACGGGCTTCCCAGTGGTCCCAGCCCTCGGAGGTTTCTGCCCAGACGTCACGCGGCCCGCCTCCTGTCACCAAGGCTGTCCCGTCGGATTGAGGCACGGCACATGCCCAGGACGAGGCGCCATCGTGCACGTTCACCGCGACGCCGCCGTCGACCGGCGTGGTGGTCACCCGCAGGTGGGGGTGGCTGACCCGCACGGCGAACAGCAGGTGCCGCTCGGCGAAGAGCGCAAGGTCTCGGTGCACCGTCGCCTTTCGCGACACCGGGGCCTCGGCTTGGACTGCGTGGAATGCGAGGCCCTGGTCGACGCCGCGCGCCGGCATGAAGGTGGCAAGGCCCTGTACCCAACCGACGGCCGCCCGGCCGTCGTCGGAAACCGTCAGTGCCACGTGTCCCAGGCGCCCCCAGGGGGTGACGATCCGCCCCCCGGGCCGTGTCTGCTCCACCCATGCCCAGGGCACCCGCTCGACAGCGTAGGTGGCGATCACCCGGTCGAAGGGGGCACGGTCCGCGGCGCCCCGGGCCGCGTCCCCGGTGCGCACCTCCACGTCCAGCCCGGCCTGCTTCAGCCGTACGGCCGCGGCGTCGGCCAGTTCGGGGTCGATCTCCACGCTGACCACGAGATCGGCCCGCCGGGCGAGAAGGCCGGCGTTCCATCCGGCCCCGGTACCCAGCTCCAGGACCCGGTGCCCTTCCTCGAGCATGAGGGAGTCGAGCATGTCGGCGACGACTGCAGTACAGGAGATGCTGGAGGAGGGCAGGCCGTCGATCTCACTGATCTGCGTGTTGGTCGCCTCGTACGGGCTTGCCGGGTAGACGGCATCCGCCCACTCCCAGAGGTCCTTGGCCCGGTCCACCGCTGCGTACGCGGAGACTCCGTCCCATACGAAGACCCGGTCCGGCGCGAACCGGTCACGGGGCAGACCCAGGACGGCCGGGCGGATCCACGACGAGTCGCTGTCCGACGGCCACAATCCCTGAGCATCCATGGCAGCCGTCAGCCGGCGCTGACACTCCTCCAGGCGCGGCACTGGCCCTACTTCCGGCGCTTGCCCGAGCCGGTGTCCGGCGAGGAGACCTGCCCGTCGGAGTTTCCCGGGGGCGGTGTCCCCCCGGACAACGGCGGATCCGGCTTCCGGTGCGCCCCATCGCCTCCGCTGTCCTTCTTGTCCTTCGTCAACGCCGGCCTCCTTCACCACACAGTGACGGAATATGCCCACTCGGTGAGTTGAGCGGTCCGACCGTAGCGGCGGCCCGACCTCGTGCGCCATACGGCGACGATGCCTTCGGGAGGAACGGCCGGAACCGCCGTGAAGACCCTGGGTGCGCCGGCCCGAGTCCGCTTCGCGTTCACGCCGCAACGGGCGCCGGGGCACGATCCCGCCGGCCGTTACGGGGTGCCGGTCGAGAGAATGCCCAGGGCGAACTTGTGTGTCCGGGCGGCCGCCTCGTCAACGGGCACGTGCTTGCCGTCCGGCGGGAAGAAGTCGACGACGCCGATCGCGCCGTAGTTCGCCCAGAAGCAGGTCGTCATGGGGAAGGTGTCGGAGACGTTCTGCCGGCACTTCAGCACCAGGTCCTTGGTGGTGAAGGACTTGGGCTCGCCGACCGGGGTCCGGCCGTAGCCCTTCTCCAGGTGCATGGTGTGCTCGAAGACCTTGTCCAGCGAGGCGGCGGGGTCTGCGACCTTTTCGTACAGGGTCGTCCTGGTGGTGAAGTGCGGAACGGTCGCCTGTCTGCTGCCCTTGGTGAGCGTGATGCGTGACGCGCCGAAGCACGCGACCTTGTCCTCGTCGGAGATCTCGATCTCCTTGAGGTCGTCGTCTCCGTAGACGCCCATGTCCCTGTCGCTGCCGAAGCGGAAGCCGCCGTCTCCCTTATCACAGGTCAGGCCGTCCAGCGCGGGGACGTTCAGTTTCTTGTAGCGCGCTCCGTTGTCAGCGGCGAGCTTGTCCGCCTTCGGCAGGCCGCCCTTCTCGTCGCCGTCGCCGGAACCGCAGCCAGCCGCGAGTACGCCGGCGGCTATGACGGCGGCCAGAGCCCCCCACTTACTCTTCATCGCAGACTTCCCCCTGGTAGCTCTGTCCTTGATCACCAAGGAATCCTAGGGCCCAGAGATCGCACGCTCCGCAGTGGCGTCAGCAGTCTGCTGACGCTCTGCTGTATGCAGGGCGCGCCGATCCCGCGCGACGCGGCGCCGGCAAGCCGGCGGGGGTCAGCGGCGAGCTCGGCGCGCGCCGGCCTGCTCAAGTGTCGCAAGGCCGCCCATCCTTGACGGTCGGCCCACAGGGTCTCGACATGCGCCGTGTCGAGGCCGGCGATCTGCCGGATCACGATCTCGACGGTGGCGTCCCAGTCCGCCATCTCTTCAGCGGCCTGCAGATCCGGCAGTGCGTGACTGCCGAACGGTCGCATCACCGGCTCGTAGGAATCCGGCCCAGCAGGGAATCCGACACAGTGGAGCGCGCCACGGACCGCCAACCCACACCGCCCGGGCCCGTGGCACGCCCGGGTACTCCCCCGCGCTACCCGCTCGTACGGTCTCCGCGAAGGCGCCCGTCCAAGCTTGTCGTTTAATCAGTGGGGTCCGGTGAAGGGAGACGGGATGATGGGCTGATGAGCTCTGATTCCATGCCCGGCGCGATGGCTCCAGGGTGCAGGTCACTGTGCTGCCGCGACAACGGCCGTACCCCATCCCCCATCCCCCATCCCCCATCTCTGAAAGGCTCCCCCACCCTCTGTGCGCATGACCTCCCCTGAACACCCGCTCCTGACAGCTGTCCGCAACGGCGACACCAAGGCCGTGGCCGCCCTGATCCAGGAGGCGTACGGCACTACCCACGCGCGCGGCCCGCACGTCGCAGCCGCCCTGCGCCTGGCCGCGGACGCCCTCGACCACCGGGTTCTCGATGCCCTGCTGATGCGGGCCGACCTCGACGCGCTGGACCTGGACGGCATCGACGCCGACGGCCGCACGCCCCTGCTGCGCGCCGTCGACCGCGGCGCCCACGACATCGCCACCGCCCTGCTCTTCGCCGGGGCCGACCCCCGAGTCACGGACCGCGAGGGCCGCGACGCCCTCGCACTGGCCCGCCACTGGCACATCACCGGCACCGGAGCGGGGGTCCAACTGCGGACCGTGCGCGACGGCGACAGCGAGATCTGCCGCGAGCTGGTGATCGGCGGGCAGACCGTCCGCGACGGCCACACCGCGATCCTCACCCGCCTGGAACGGTGCTGCGGAATCGTCACGCCCTTCGCCGAACTGCTGGACCGGGTCATGGCCGAGCCCGAGGTCGACCACCCCGTGTGGGGAGCGGCCGTCGTCGAGGCCGCCGGACGCAAGGGCCCGGCACTGCAGCCCGTCTGGGACGCCGCCGCCGCTCTTCGCCACCACCCCGATCCGCTGGCACGCTACTTCGGCGCGGACGTGCTGCGCTGCATCGATCTCTTCGACGAAAGCGGCGAGGACGAGGAACCCCCCTTCGACACCCTGCTCGTCGACCTCTTCCTCCCCTGGATGGAGCAGGAGGAGGACCCCCGCGTGATGCGGCCCCTGACCGGCGGACTGGCTGGCGCCATGGACCCCCGCGCCGAGAAGCCGCTGCTCGCCCTTACCCGTCACCCCGACGCCCAGGTCCGGTCCTGGGCGGTCGGCGGCCTGCAGTGGCAGGTCCAGCAGGCGAACGTCGATGCCCTGGCCGCCGTCCTGGCCTGCACCCGGGACCCGGACGCCCAGGTCCGGGAAGTCGCCTGCCGGACCCTCCTCCCGGCCCAGGCCGACGACCCTGCCCCTTGCGACGCCCTCGCCGCCTGCCTCTCCGACTCCGAAGAGGCCGTACGGGTCACCGCCGCGGTGCAGCTGGCTCTGCGCGACGACCATCGCGGTGACGCACTTCTCGAGGCCCTCGACGACACCGTCGACGAGACGTCGCCGTACTACTGGCCGCTGTACGACGTGTGGCGGCACCGCCGGGACTGGTGAGCCAGGACGGGTGAGCCGGGACCGGTGAGGGGCCGCCAAGGGCCGGCATCCGCCACTTCATCTCTGGTGGGGCCGGCGCCCGATGTCATTGCCGGAAGACAATCCGGCGCGTCCTCGGCCCGCGGGACGCCGGCCGCTGCTGACGGTGCGCGGGGCATACCAGCCCACCACCCGGTCGGCGGCGCCGTCGGGCCGGTGGCTCAGGCTGCCTGGTCCAGGTCCGACAGGAGCCCTGTCCGTACGGTGGCCGGGTCGGTGCCGAGCCGGCTCAGTACGTCCGCCGTCGCCCCGCCCCCGGCGTCCAGCACGCCCAGCAGGACGTGTTCGGTCCCGATGGAACGGTCCTTGCGCTCCAGGGCGGCCCGCAGCGATTGCTCCAGTGCCTTCTTGGCCTCGCGTTCGAAGGGGATGTGCGGCTTGCGGGCAGCCGGCGAGCCGCCCTTACGACCGCGCAGGAACCCGCGGCCCTCCTCCGCCGGGGGCGGCGGGGGCGTGTCCAGGGCGCCCGGCCCGAACACCTTCTCCGCCTGTCCGCGCACGGCCTCCAGGTCGATGCCGAAGGCGCGCAGCGCCTCCGCGTCCTCCTCGTCGAAGGGTGCTGCGGGCGTGCCCGCGGCCGACAGCGCACTGCGTAGCGCCTCGGGCGTGGCGCCCAGCCGGGCCAGGGTCGTCATGCCGGGGGCCCCGGACTGTGTGGCGACGCCGAGCAGCAGGTGCCCGGGGCCGATGCGCCCGTGCCCCAGTGCGCGTGCCTCTTCCTGCGCGGACACGATCGCCGCGCGGGCGTCCTTGGTGAACCGTTCGAACATGCCTATCCCCTCCTGGCGTGCTTCTTGTGGACGGCCTGTCGGCTGACGCCCAGGGCGCCGCCGATCTCCTCCCAGGACCAGCCCAGTTGCCGCGCCCGGCCGACCTGCAGGGCCTCCAGGTGCTCGACCAGCCGCCGCAGCGCGGCGACAGCCCGTAGTCCCACGCGGGGATCCGCGTGCAGGGCAGCCTCGGCGGTGCCGGCCGCCTCTTTCGCTTCCGCATCCGTTCCGGCCATGCTGTCAATGATGGTTGACACGCCGGGCTGCTGTCAACGCTCGTTGACAAGTGGTCGGGCCACTGCGCTCAGTCGCGCGTGCTGCCGTCCGGATACGGGCCGGGGCACAGCGCTCCGGGTCGCGACAAGGACAGGGACAAGGACAGGGACAGGGACAGGGGCGACGCAACGGACTTCAGGTGCGGTCCGGGCGTTCGTAGCAGTCGTAGTTGCGCTGGGCCCAGATCCTGCCGTCGCGGAATTCGAGGAAGACCGCGATGTCGGCACGCAGCACGTGACCGGCGGGGAGCGCGCCCAGCGGAACGGCGAGCGTTCCGGTCCAGGTGACCTCCAAGGCGACCTGGTCGCCGGCCGCCACCGCGTTGCGCACCTCGAACCGCTGGCGGCTGAGGATGTCGCGGCCCCGCTCCGCGGCCTGGAGCACTGCGGACAGATCGCGCCGGACACCGTCGGGGAAAAGGGCGTTGGGGTATTCCTGCTGCACCGCTTCCTCGTGGAAGAAGCGGACCAGTTCAGCGCCGACGGCTCCTTGGGCGACCGCCTGGTGGTAGCGGACGGCGGTCTCGATGTTGGGGTGTTGCGGCAAGCCCGACATGGAAAGCAGCATAGCCAGCCGGCACACGGCAGGGGCCGGGCCCTTTCGCGAGGGGCCCGGACATCGTCCGGACAGAACGGGACAGCGGCCTGACCTGCTGGGACAGGGACGGGCTGTCCGGGACACCCCGAGGCTGTTGTCCCGTTCGGCTCCCGCTCACACGATGGGTGCGCCCGGCCGGTCGACTGTCACCGTGCGCGCTCCGGGGCTCTCGTACCGGATCGGTTCATACCCGGATCTCCCGGCGGCCTGTGCCGGGAAGTCCGGCAGAGCGAGAGGAGTCAGGACATGAAGGTTTCGTCGATCGCTGCGCGGCTGGCGAGTGACGGCTTGCAACAGCACCTGTTCACAGCACCGACCGCCGCGGCCGAGACGTGCAAGCCCAGGGGCTACCACTGCATCAGCTCGGCCCAGTGCTGTAGTGGCCTGTGGTGCGACTGGCTGTTCACCTGCAACCCCGTGTGACCCGCCGGGATCCCGGAGAAACGGAAAGGAAGCGCATCGTGACACCCGTGTCGATCGCCGCACGACTGGCCAGTGACGGTCTCCAGCAGCACCTGTTCACAGCGCCCACCGCCGCCGCCGAAACGTGCAAGCCCAACGGCTACCACTGCATCAGCTCGGCCCAGTGCTGCAGCGGCTGGTGTGACTGGCTGTTCACCTGCAACCCGAAGTAGTTCGAAGTAGCCGAAGTAGTTCACGACCGCGTGCGCACGGCCGTGAGCGGAAGAGCGCCAGGACGTGTCCGTCGTGCGACGTGTGCGCTCGAGTGCGCGTCGCACGGCAGACCGTGGCCCGCCGGCCGACCCTGGCCCGCCATTCGCAGAAGAGGACACACAGGGAAAGGGAGGGGGTGCCCGCGTGTTGATAACGGCGGCGCTCTGCGCCCGTCGGTTCGTCGAATCCGTCCGGGGCGAGAACGGGCTGTACCGGATCAATGCCTGGCCGGGGGTTTCCGGCGGATCCAGGAAGCGGGTGCGGGGAATCGACTCCGCCGTCGCCCGGCTGAGGGTGGCGCAACGTCTGACGATGGGCTTCCTCGACCCGGTCGAAGACGCCCTCTTCCTCACGGCCGGACTGCGCGCGATGGGCGTCCCCGCCACCTTCCACATCGGCCGGGAGCTGACCCCGGCCACGCCGCCCGCGGGCTTCTACGCCTGGGTGGAGCACGGGGGACGCGTGGTGAGCACCTCCCTGCCAGTGCATGAGACGTACGTCGAGGCCCATCGGACGGGTGAGGACGGGTGAGGGGTGAGCGGTGGTGCGGGGCGTATGGGAGATGACCGAGGGCGGCGCACGCTGTGTGGGCCAAGAGCCTTCGGAGTTGCCGCAGGGGGTACGGATCGAGCGCTCGCCCGGCGAAGTTTTCACCCTGCGCCGGGAGTTTCCGGGCGCCCATCCCTTCTATTACCGGGTGGGGTACGGGCGGCTCGAATGGAGCGACGACCTCAGTGCCCTGGTACCGCGGGCGGCCTGGCCGCGCCTGGATCCCGGTCACCTGTTGACGCTCGTCCATGGCACCGCGCCGGCACCGGACGCCACACCGGTTCCGGAGGTCCAGCGGCTGGCCGTGGGAACCGTCGCACGGGTGGACGCCTCCGGCGTCACCGTGACACGACGCGTGCCTGAGATGCCGGCCCCGGCACCCGGTCTCGCTCAGGCCGTGGGAGACGCCCTGAGCGAACTGGGTGCCCAGTACGCCATCGCCTACAGCGGCGGGCTCTCATCTGCCTTCACCGCCGTGAGCGCACTGGAGGCAGGGCACCGGCCCGTACTGCTGCACGCGGACTTCGGCGAAGCGTTCCGGCGTGCGCCCGTGCCGAACGTGCCAGACCTGCCGGACGTGCCGGACGTGCCGGGGCTCACGACGTGCCGTGTCCCGGTGGATCCCTCGGAGCTACTGGACCACCGCTCGATCACCGGCGACGAGCCCTTCCCTCCGCTGCCGGACACCGAAGTCTCCTCACGCCTCGTGGCGCGGCTGTCGGGCGCGGCAGGCCTTCCCGTGGCCGCCGGGGCACTCCTGGAGGACCTGACGGCCATTACCCTGCCCGAGGCCGACGCCGGCGTGCGCGGCCGGCGGCTGCTGGCCTGCGAGCCCTTCCACATCACCGGCACCCTGCGCGGCCTGTCGGAAGCGCGCGAACTGATGTCCCGGGGCGCCGTCTTCGCTCCGGGACTGGGAGGCCGGGAGATCCCGGACGAACAGCCGGTGGGCATGCCCCCTCCGCCCAAACCCCTGGGTGCCGCCCTGGTCCCCGTCCTCACCGAGGCCGGCGAGGCCGCGTACGCCTCGGCACAGCTGGCCACGATGGCGCTGTGGAAGGAGCATCTGGACTTCCTCCCGACGGCTCTCGGCCGGGTGGTGGCAGGCCTGGCGGAACGCGGGGGCGGCGGCGGTGCCGTGCTGCCCGCGCTCGACCCGACGGTGATCGCGACTGTCGCCTCACTGCGCCGTGGCAGGCTGGGCCGGATCCACCGCGGCTCGTTCCGTACTCATCTTCCGCTGTACGAGGCCCTGGAACGGCACCGGATCAGCGGGGTGCGGCGCAGCGCGCCGGGCCACTGGCTGCGGGTGGCGGCCGCCGTCCATCTGCGTCGTGAACGTGAGAAGGTCATCGCCCGCATGACGTACTCGTCTCCCCTGGCCGACATGGGGCTGGTCGACCCGCGGAAGGTGACGGACATTCTGCGCGATGCCCACCGGCTCACCGATCACGCGCTGCCACTGCTGCGCGCGGTGTGGCTGGACCAGTGGCTGCGGGGCAGGTCATGACCGGCGGCCCGGTGTCCCGTCCTGCCGGCAGCCCTCTCCGGCTTGCGCCGCACGTCACGTACACCTCGCTTCCCCACGGCGGTGGCGTCCTGGTCAATGGGGTGACGCTGGAGGTGGCCGAATGCGGCGAGTACCACTCCCGGATCATCGACCGGCTGCTGGTCCGTGGGATGCCGGATCCCCAGGACATTCCCGCGGCGCGCGCTGTGTGCGAGGAACTGATCCACGGCGGATGGCTGACCGTCTCGCTCCCCGACCTGTGAGGTAGGAACCCATGTTTGCGTCATGGCCGGATGTCGCCATAGCCCTGACGGCCGGGCCGCTCGGTCTGGCCGGGGCGGCCAAGTCGCTCACGCCGGCGGGAAGGCTCGACTGGCCCTTCCGGCACGGCGTGCTCGCGGCACCCTGGGCGCCCCGCCTGATCGGTGCCGCCGAAGTGGCCGCGTGCGCGGCCGTCGTCATCACTCCCGGCCGTGCCGCGGCCGGTGTGTCACTGGCCTGCTACCTGATGCTCTCCGCGGTGGCATACACCGTACGGGGCCGGAACTGCGCCTGCTTCGGCGCGGCCCGGCTGGCCACGGTGGGCCGCGGGCACCTCGTGGCGAACGCCGTCGGCGCACTCGCCGCCGCGGCAGCCCTGGCCGCGGGACCGGGCACGGGACACTCCGGGCTACGGGCGGGCACCGCCGCCCTGGCGGCCCTGGCGACGCTGGGTGCCGTGGCGGTCCTCGACCGGCGCGGCGCGGACGGAGAGGGTGCCGGGACCCCGTGCGGGGAGCGTGTGGACGCCGTGCGGCTCTACACCACCGCGAGTTGTCCGTCCTGCCAGGCGCTGCGGCAGCTGGTGGACGCCATGGAACCGGCTCGCCGCTCCGCGGTGACCACGACCGTCCTACGGGACGGGGAACCTCTTCCCGCTCACCTGGTTGGGCTCGGCGTACCGGCAGCCGTGGGCGTGGGCGCGGCCGGCGAACCCGTGTGCGCGCCGGTGTCCGGGATCGGCGCGGTGAAGTCGCTGATCGACTCGGTCACCGTGCGAACCCCCGACCCGCTGACGGGCCGAGGACATGGACGGTGAGCGCAGCTGGCGGGACTACGCGCCCGGTCACCGTCGTTGGGCGAACGTCACCGCCCCCGCCTTCCCCTCACTCGCCGAGCACAACCCCGGGACGGTCCAGTGGCGCGGCTGCACCGTGGACCCCGGCTTGTGCGGACTCGTCACCGGCCGCCCCAGCCCCCACCGCGTGGACATCACCGCCGGCCGCGACGGCCACGCGTGGACCGTACCCGTCCATGACGTGCTGGCCACAGCCCTGGCCTGGCACCCACATCGCCCCCTGGTCGCCGGACTGACCGTACGGGACCACCGTGCCTTTCCCTGGATCGCGGACTACGAGGCCCAGACCCTCACCGTGCTCGACCGGATCCGGGTGGCCACGGCCTTCACCGGTCTGGGAGGCACCCCGCTCGCGTGGTGTGCCGACGGCCGCCTGTCCCTGCTCGTTCCCGCCTCCGGAGGCACCGGGGCAGCTGTACCGGGCACGCCGCGGCCGGTGGTCCTCGAGGCGTCCGGACCCCAAAGCGTCACCTTCGCTCCCCCAGTGGCGGAGCTCAAGGCACTGGCCGCCGCCCGTGTCGCCGTCCTCGCCGTACCGCGGGACCACTCCGCGAGCACCCCCGTGCCGCTCACCGGTCCCCTGCTGGTGCGTGGGCTGCGTGCTACGCCCGCGGGCGACGCGCTGGACATCGAGTACGCCGAGGACGACGACGCCGTACCGGCAGGAACACGCGGCGAAGCCCCTCCTCCGGAGGCACCGGCAGGGTTGCACTGGCGTACGGTCCGGGTGACGACCGGCGTGCCGGGACCGGCCCTCCCGGCAGTTCCGCCGAACCTGGCAGGCGGCCCTCGGGCCGTCACCAGCCCGGCGGCGCCGGCGCCCGAGCCGCGTTCCGTACGACTGTCGGGCGGCGCACGTCTGACGGTGACGTCCTCCCAGGGGCGTGCCTCGGCCCCGGCGGTGCTGTGGATACGTGCTTCGGACGCCGGGGAGGTGAGCGCCGGAGGAGCGATGACCGCCGGAGAGGCAGCGACCGTCGGAGGTGGTGCGGTCGCGCATCTCGACCTGCCGCTGCACTGGCCCGGTGATGCCACCGTGGAGATGCTGCATGCCCAGATCACCGTGGCCGTCCGCGACGCCATGACCGTTCTCAACGGACCGTTCGCCGGCCACCACAACGGCAAGCTGATCGTCGGCGGCCACAGTTTCGGCGCCACCCTGGCCCTCATCGCCCTGGCTCACGTCCCCGGGTTCACCGCGGCGATCGTCCACAGCGGCTGCTACAACCGCACCCTCACGCCCAACGGTTTCCAGCAGGAGGCACGCCGCTACTGGGAGGCACCCGATGTCTACCGGGCCTTCAGCGCGGTGCATTTCGCCGACCGCCTGTGCGGGCCCGTGCTGATCGCGCACGGTGTCGAGGACGCCAACCCCGCCACCCCGGCCGACCAGGCGGTGGGCCTCTACACGGCGATCGTCGCAGCCGGCGGCCGGGCCCGCCTGGTCCTGCTGCCCCACGAGGGCCACACCGTTCAGTACCGCGAGAGCCAGCAGCATCTCGCCACGGAACACCGTGCATGGCTCGCCCGCTGGGCCACCGACGCGAAGAGGTGGTGAGTCGTGCCGGAGGGGACTCGAGAGGGGACATCGACGGCCCCGGTGCGCATCCGCGACCTGATCGGATCCGCCGCCTTCGCGATACGACTGGTGTGGCAGGCCGACCGCCGAGGGCTCACCCAAGTGGTACTGGCCCAACTGCTCACCACGGCCGGGCTCGCCGGAGCCATGCTGTTGCTCCGCGATGTGGTCTCCGGTGTGCCCCTTGTCGGAGGCGGTCACTCTGCGGCAGGGGCCGGCAGGATGATTCCCGCGATGACGGCCCTGATCGTCGTCGGCGCGATCGGTGGCACGGTGCAGATCTTCACCGCCGCACGGCAGCGGACCCTGGCGGCGTACGTCGACCGGCACGTCATCGCCCTGGTGCTGCGAGCGGCGGCCCGGGCCGAGTTGCCGCAATTCGAGGAACCGGGCTTCCACGACCGTCTGCAGCGAGCGGTGTTCGCCTCGCGCAGCCAGCCCGCCATGGTGGTCAGCACCATGGCGGCACTCCTCCAGGCGGCCCTGACCGCCGCCGCGGTCACCGCCGTCTTCGCCCTCATGGCATGGTGGCTGCTGCCCTTCGCGGTCCTCTGTTCCCTCCCGGCCCTGCGGGCCGCCCGCAACGAACGCAACGCCCGCTACGGCCTGCACCACGATCTGGCCGAGAACCGCCGCGTCCGCGACTACCTCGAGCACCTGCTGACCGGACGGGACGAGGCCAAGGAGATCCGCGCGCTGGACCTGGGCCCGCTGCT
Source organism: Streptomyces griseocarneus (assembly GCF_014655595.1). GTDB lineage: Bacteria > Actinomycetota > Actinomycetes > Streptomycetales > Streptomycetaceae > Streptomyces > Streptomyces griseocarneus. The sequence goes on from NZ_BNBL01000015.1 coordinate 130,325, forward strand.
GCACTCCCGGTGGGACGAGGCGTACCGGCAGGAGATCCACGGCACCGCGACCCTGATCGGCACCCACATGCGGCGCAGGATCACGGCCCGGCTGGCCGGAGACGCCGGGACCGGGATCGTCATCTTCTGCGTCTGGTGGCTGGTGCAGGCCCACCGGATGGGCCTGTCCACCGCGGTGGCCGGCCTCATGGGGCTCTGGCTGCTGTCCAACCGGGTCCAGGCGGTGGGCGGCATGCTCAACAACGTCGGCGAATCCATCCTGTACCTGCGGGACCTGCGCCTCTTCGCCGCCCTCGGCGCAGTGCACCCGACGGCCCGGCACACGAGCGACCCGCTCCCCTTCGGGGGCCTGCGTGCCGAGCACATCGGATTCAGCTATCCCGGATCCGCCACACCCGCCCTCCGCGACGTGAGCATCACGCTCGACAAGGGTGAGGTCGTCGCGCTCGTCGGCAGCAACGGTTCCGGGAAGACCACCCTGTCCAAGATCCTCGCAGGGCTGTACCGGCCCGACACCGGCGTCCTCCTCCAGGGAGATTCGCCGGTGGACGATCTGGATCCGCTCCGCCGTCAGACCACGGTGGTCTTCCAGGACTTCACGCGCTACAAACTCCGCGCCGTCGACAACATCACCTTCGGCCGCCCCGAGGAATCCCCCGACCGCCAACGAGCCGTGTACGCCGCCCACCACGCCGGTGCCGCCGACTTCCTCGAGCACCTGCCCGCCGACTACGACACCCTCCTCGGCAAAGAGTTCACCGGCGGCGTCGACCTCTCCGGCGGCCAGTGGCAGCGCCTGGCGCTGGCGCGCGCCTTCTACCGCGACTCCCCCTTCGTCATCCTCGACGAACCCACCGCGGCGCTGGACCCCCAGGCCGAAGCCGACCTGTTCGCCCACATCCGCGACCTTTTCGCCGGCCGCACGGTCCTCCTCATCTCGCACCGGTTCTCCAGCGTCCGCCACGCGGACCGGATCTACGTACTGGAGGACGGCCGGGTGAGCGAAGAGGGAACCCACGAATCCCTGATGCGCCGCGACGGCACCTACGCCCACTTCTTCCGCCTCCAGGCCTCGGCCTTCCAGAGCCTGGAGGGAGGCGGGTGAGGGGGCGCGACGAAGGCCGTGCAGGTGAATCTGCTGCCTGATGCAGAAGGGGGGCTGCTACCTCCGCGGGGACGGGTTCGGGGCCTCCCAGGCGGGCCCGACGGACAGGTAGGTGGTGCGGAGGAGGGGGTCGCCGGCCCGGAGCTTCTGTGTCCCCCACGACAGGCCGTCGTTCCGCGCCGTGGTCACCATCTCCAGCGCGTGGAACGTCCCGGTGTCGATGATCAGTCGCAGGCGCCAGGTGTCGGCGTCCAGGTCGACGGCCGTGCCGGGGCGACCGGTGCTGTCCTTGACCTGCTCGGTCACCCGTGCCCCGGGAATCCCGGTGAGGACCTTGAACAGGGCGGCCCGCAGCCGCGGTTCGGCGGGTGAGCGGGCGAGCAGGTCCTCGATGCCGCTGAAGAGCCCCTCCTCGGCCGACTCCCCGGTGGCCTTCCCGAGGAGCCGGGCGCGCAGCGCGTCCGGGTCGGTGGGCAGCTTCTCGAGCTCGTCCCACATGATCGGATTGCGGCCGATCCAGAAGGCCGTCCCCGCCATCCCCGCCTCGGAGTACTCCCGGACCGGACCGTCACCGAACTGCCCGCGTTTGTCGTTCCGGCTCAGCCAGACGGTCTCGTACGACTCGTCCCGCCGGTCCTTCTCGCTGCTCCGGTTCCACTGGAAGGTCCGCACCTTCCAGTACGGTGCCGTCCCCGTCCGCTCCTGTACCGCCGTCCGCTCCGCCGCCGGGGAGCTGCCGTGCCCGTTCCCGGAATCCGACCAGGGCTGGAGCGCGACACCCAGCGCGACCGCCACGACCGCCGCCGCCGAGACGAGCACGGGAAGGCGCCGCCGCCACGTCCGCACCGGGACGACCTCGGCCAGCGGCTCCCGTTCGAGCTCGAGGGCCGGCCCTTCCCCGTCCGCCTGGCCGGCCGCCGCCGACCGCACCGCGGCCAGCGCCGCGGCGACGACGTCCGCCGAGGGCGGCGCGACCTTGCCCGCGGCCCTCAACCGCCCGGCACCGGGGAAGTCGAGGAGGTCCCTGTCGTCCGTGTTCCTGTCCTGTCCGGTCATGCGAGGTCTCCTGTCAGGGAAAGCGGGGCGGAGGGGCCGAGCGCCGCACGCAGGCGGGTGCGCGCCCGGTGCAGACGGGACCTGGCCGTGCCCGCGGGAACGCCGACGACGGCCGCGGCCTCGGTGGGGCTGAGCTGCTCCCACGCGATCAGGAGCAGCAGCTCCCGCTCCACGGCCGGCAGCTCGGCCAGGGTCCGGCGCATCAGCGGCGCGACCGCCGCCGCGTCCAGCCTGCGGTCGACGGCGTGCCACGGGTCGCTGCTCGCCTCGCCGGCGAGCGCGGCGGCGGCCCCTGGCCGTTCCTGTCCGCGCCAGTGCGCGGCCAGCACATTGCGGGCCACACCGAAGAGCCACGCCCGGACCGGCCCACGGGCCGCGTCATAGGTGCCGCGCCCCGCGTAGGCCCGCAGCCACGCCTCGGCCAGCAGATCGTCCGCCGCACCGGGCGCCCGGCGCGCGAAGTAGCCGTGCAACGCCCTCGAATGGCGCTCCACGAGCGGTTCGAAGGCCGACGCGTCGGTTCCCGAGCGCGCCAGCAGTTCCTCGTCCGTTGCCACGGACCTCCCCTTCCCCGGGCCACGCCTTCCGCGGCCCCCTCCCCTTCTTGTCTCCGCCCCGCAAAAGCGTTCGCGCCTCTGGAGCGGGCCCGGGCGGCCGCGCCCGGATCACCGGCAGTCGTCAAGGTCGTCCTCGTCCTTCGCCTCGCATCGGCATGAGGCCGAAACGATTCAGTAGCATCGGGCGATGATTCGTCCCCGGCTGATCGCCACCGATCTCGACGGCACTCTCCTGCGCAACGACGGCACCCTCTCCGAACGCACACTGCACGCCCTGCGTACCGCCACCGATGCCGGCGCGGAGGTTGTCTTCGTCACCGCCCGACCGCCCCGGTTCGTCGACGCGCTCGCCACCGCGGCCGGCCTCGTCGGGACAGCGGTGTGCAGCAACGGTGCACTCGTCTATGACGTCGAGACGCGCACCGTCATCGAGTCCCGCGCCCTGCCTGTTCGCGCCGCCCGCAAGGTGGCCGTCGCACTGTCGGATGCCATACCGGGGGTGGGCTTTGCCGTGGAGACGGGCCATCAGGTCTTTTACGAGCCCGGCTACGGACTGCGTCTTCCCGAGGACTCCGAAGCAGAATCGGCCGTGCCGTCGCTGGTGGATCTGTGGACGATGGACGTTCCCATCGTGAAACTGCTCGCCTGGTCGGCGCGGCTCGACACGGACCTGTTGCTCGCCGTTGCGGAAGAATCAGCTGGCAGTGAGGCGCAGTTCACCCACTCCGGCGGTCGCGGCCTGCTGGAGATCAGTGCGCCAGGCGTCACCAAGGCCGGCACTCTCTCGGCGCTCTGCGCCGAGCGCGGCATCGCCGCCGCCGAGGTCATCGCCTTCGGCGACATGCCCAACGACCTGACCGTCCTGAAGTGGGCGGGCACTGCCTACGCCATGGGCAATGCCCACCCAGCCGTACTCTCCGCAGTGAAGCGGCACACGGCATCCAATGAGGAGGACGGCGTGGCCGACGTCCTCGAGCAGATCTTCAACCGCGCCTGAACCCTGCCCCACAAGCGCGAGCCCGCCGGCGTATGACCGCGGCGCCTGCCCGGGAGCCTGGTCACCTGGCAGCAGTTACGCGAGGTGGGGCTGAGTCCAGGTGGCCACGGCCATCTGCTGGCGTCGGCTCAAGAGCCACCGCCTGTATGACGCCGGCGCGACAGCGGCTGGCTAGAGCGAGACCTTCCGTTCATCGGCTTTGAGACCACGAAGCGTCCACAGTCCGTAGAGGGCCAGCAGCGGTTTGAGAACTGCCCACTCGCCGGGGCGATAGTCATCCGCGGCCACGAGTCGCTCAGCAAGATCAGGGCGCTGCCGGCGCAAGTACGCGCGGGCCTTGAGCGCGTGAGCCGGCTGGGAGGCGATCTTGATGCGGTCGACGCCTTCGAGCAATGGGATCACGTTCGTCACGTTCTCCCACGTCGTCCTGCTCTGGTCCTCGATGAGCACGTGGCCATCGAACTTGAGCACAGACTTCGCGTAGTCGGCCATCAGCTGGGCCTCAGCCGGACCGCTGCCGGTTGCACCGCCACTGAAGATCACCCGGGTGTCGCGCGCTTTGCCGGAGGCAATGGATCGAAGCCCAGCACGGACTCGCCACCGGTTGATGGTGTTGATCGCCGCGTGCGGATTGCGGTAGCCCAGCACAACCACCGCCTCGGAAGCTCCGACACTGTTCCCGACGAGCGTTCGAGACCAACGCCGGTTCAAACACTCGCCCCAGACCAGGGCAGCGGCCCCACCGCCCATTACCCATCCCCACGCTGATCGCATACAACAAGCCTAGGACGCCTCGGCACCGAGAGGCGGCGTGCTCGACGAGGTACCCGCGGTAGCCGCCGACCCAGACCTTGCGGATTGCGGGGTGGTCCGCAGCCACGCGGTCGATGAGCCGAGTGCCGGCGACAGGGTCCTGGACAGAGTGCGGAACATCCGCCGGCGAGCACGGGCCACGTCCCAGAGGAGAACCGGGCCTTGGACAGTTGTGGCTCGCAACGTGCCTGGGTGCCTATGGCCGTGCGAGGCGGGCGAGGTCGGTGGGGGTCAGGCGCAGACGGCCTGCGGCCACGTTCTCCTCCAACTCGGCCACGGTCCGGGCGCCCAGGAGGACCGCGTCCGAGGGGTACCGGGCGAGGAGCCAGGCCAGGGCAGTCTGGGCCCGGGTCGCTGCGTGCCGGGTGGCCACCGCGTCGAGCGCCCGCAGCTGTTCCTCGTCGGCTGTGCGGAGCATCTCATCGGCGGATTCGTAACGCGCTACGAACACCACGCCGCGCTCCCGGCAGGCGGCCCGGAGATCGTCGTCCTGCGGGCGGAAGAGGTCGAAGTCGGCCTGCACCGCGGCGATCGGGGTTATCCCACAGGCCAGGGACACTCCCTCGGGCCAGCATTCATTGAGACCGATGTGCCGGATGAGCCCGCGCTCACGCAGGTCGGCGAGGACCTCCAGCCCCTGCGGGAGCGGAACACCGTCGTTGTCGCTCGTGACGCCGCCGAACAGCAGCACCAGGTCCAGCTGCTCTCTGCCCAGCTCGGACAGATCATTGTCGACATTCCCGGCCAGCGCCCGGGCCTCGCGGTAGGCGTACGGCGACCGCCACCCGTCCTCCTCGACGCCTGCCGTGGTGGCGACTACGAGGTCGGCCGGGCAGGGTTGAATCGCTTCTCGGATCAGTCCGTTGGCCACGCGGGGGCGGTATCGCTCACCGGAGTCAATGTGGGTGATGCCAAGCTCCACCGCGCGCCGCAGCACAGCCAGAGACGCCAGGCGGTCCTTGGGATGTCCGAAACCGTGAGGCCCGAGCAGCCGATTCGTACCGAGGCCGATCCGGCTCACCTCGAGCCCAGGAGCGAGCAGAACGGATCCACCCGGCGCGGCACGATTCTCACTCATGGCAGTCTCCCTCGTTCATCAAGACGGCCCCATCCTCTCGCGTGCCGAGCCCACGTCCTGCGATCGATCCTGCTGAAGGCAGCACGGAAGATGGGCAGCAGGTCATCGGGCATGCGATAGCCGATGGCGTGCTGCCACGAGGAGTTGTCGGGGTCGTAGAGCGGGGCGATTTGGTCAGACCTGGGCGGGAGCCCATGAGCATGGTGCAGAGCCAGCGCCCCCCGGGGGCGGCGGCCAGCGCGAGGACCTGGGCGCGGGCGCGATCGACGGGCGGGCTGAGCGGGCTGGGGTCGGCCACCAGCTCGGCGCGCTTCCGGGCTGTTTCCGCCTCGTCGTCCGCTTTCTCGTCCGGCTCGGAGGTGCTCGGAGGTGCTCGGAGGTGCTCGGAGCGTAGATGTCCCGGTCCATCGCTCTGGCGTGAATGCGGGCTACGACTTACGGGCTGACGGCGAGGACGATGTAGGCGGCCAGCAAGGAAAGGTGTACGCCGCTCTGGAGGAGGGTCGCACGGCCCGGCACCACGGTGAGCGTGCCGACGGTGACCGTGAGGGCGAGAAGGACCGTGTGAGTGGCCCCGAGGCCCAGGACCAGTGGCCCCTCCAGCCACAGGGACGCGACGGCGACCGCGGGAATGGTCAGGCCGATGCTGGCCATGGCCGAGCCGAGGGCCAGGTTGAGGCTGGTCTGGATCCGGTCGCGCCGAGCCGCCCGCACGGCGGCGATGGTCTCGGGCAGCAGGACCAGCAGGGCGATCACGACCCCCACCACCGACTGGGGCAGACCGGCACCGGCCACACCGCGCTCGATGGTGGGCGACGTGACCTTCGCGAGCCCGACGACCGCGACCAGGGCCAGTCCCAGCAGCGCGAGACTGGCGCGCGCGGCGCGTGCCGTGGGCGGCTCGACATGATCCTCGACGTCGACGACCTCGCCGGTGCTGGTCAGGGGCAGGAAGTAGCTGCGGTGCCGCACGGTCTGGGTCGCCACGAACAGCCCGTAGAGCACCAGCGCGGCCAGCGCGGCGAACACCAGCTGAGCTGAGGAGAACTGCGGCCCCGGCGTGCTGGTGGTGAAGGTGGGCAGGACCAGGCTCAGCCCCGCCAGCGTCGCCACCGTCGCCAGCGCCGCACCGGTGCCCTCGGCGTTGAACACGGCGACACGCCGCTTGAGCGTGCCCACCAGCAGGGACAGCCCCACGATCCCGTTGCATGTGATCATCAGGGCGGCGAAGACGGTGTCGCGCGCCAGCGTGGCACCCTTGCCGCCGCTGTCGGCCATGAGGGTGACGATCAGGGCGACCTCGATGACGGTCACCGCGAGTGCCAGGACCAGGGAGCCGAACGGTTCGCCCACCCGGTGCGCGATCACCTCCGCGTGGTGCACAGCCGCCAGCACCGCCCCCGCCAGGCAGCAGCCCACCAGCGCCATCACCCCGGCCGGCGGCTCACGCCCCCAGGTCGCGGCCAGGACGCCGACCGCCACCACCGGCACCAGTACGTACCACCGCGCTGCCGACCACCGCACACCGACCTCCATGAGCACGAGTCTGCGCCGCCACCCGCCCCGACGCACCAAGAGCGCGCACAAGCCGTCACCTTGCGTCAGCGAACCCGGCCCGGGCTGTGAGGCCCCTCATGGGGCCTGCGTCACATACGAAGCAGGGCCGTGGTGCCGAAGGTCCCGAATAGGGCATTCCGGCACGTTCGGGTGGGTGTTTTACGAGGTTTAGTCGTAGGTCACACCCTTTGTCAGGCGGTTTTCGGGCCGCTAACAATTGCGGAGTCGCACGGCGCCGTCGACCGAGAAACGGCGCTTCTTCTTTGCGCCAACGACGGCCACTGCGACGTAAGCGATCGGAAGGGTTTCAGTTCCTCATGCGTTCCACCGTCTCCGGCTATACCGCTCTGTCCAAGGCCCACAAGTTCTCCGCCGCTGGTCTCGTGACCGCTGCTGGTGCCGCTGCGCTGACGTTCGCGCTGGTCCCGCAGGCCTCGGCCGCCGACGCTCACAGCGCGGGTGTGAAGCCGGTGGCGCTGAGCGCTCAGGAGTTCGGTGTGACGCAGGACGGCGAGCTGGCCAAGGCCGCCGACGACGCCGCCGTGAAGGCGGGCGTGGACGCGAAGGCCGCGGTGAAGGCGAAGGCGGACGCCGAGGCGAAGGCCAAGGCCGACCGTGAGCGCGCCAGCCGTTCCACCGAGCGCAAGGCCCTCAAGCCCGCCGCCAAGCCCGCCCCGGCCAAGCCGGCCGCCAAGCCGGCCGCTCCGGTGAAGAAGGCCTATGCGGACAACCTGGACGGCTGGATCAGCGAGTCGCTGGACGTCCTGCGTGCCAAGGGCATCCCGGCTTCGTACGAGGGCATCAAGCGCAACATCATGCGTGAGTCCACCGGTAACCCGCGTGCGATCAACGACTGGGACGTCAATGCCGTGAACGGTGTGCCGTCGAAGGGTCTGCTGCAGATCATCGACCCCACCTTCAAGGCGTATCACGTCGAGGGCACGTCCTGGGACATCTACGACCCGGTCGCCAACATCACCGCTTCCTGCAACTACGCGGCCGACAAGTACGGCTCGATGGACAACGTCAACTCCGCGTACTGATCCGGACGCGACCCGCACAGAACGCGCCAGGGGCGCAGCACCCGCACGGGAGCTGCGCCCCTCGCGCATGCCGACTCCCACGTACCAGCTCCCACGTACCGGCACACGTGCCGGTACGCGCGCGGCGGTGGGATGCTGGGAACAACGGGAGGAGCACACGGTGACCGAGCGCAAACCTCACGGAGTTGATTTCGAGTCCTGGGTCGACAAGCAGATCCGCGAGGCACAGCAGCGAGGCGAGTTCAGTGATCTACCGGGCTTCGGCAAGCCGCTGGCCGGGGTGAGCCGCCCCTACGACGAGGACTGGTGGATCAAGGAGAAGATGCGGCGCGAGCACGTCTCGTTCCTCCCGCCGGCGCTCGCCCTGCGCAAGGCGGCCGAGGATGCCCTCGCCGAAGCTCTCGAGGCCCGCTCGGAATCCGAGGCGCGCCGCGTCATCGAGGACATCAACAAGGAGATCGGCGCGGCCCTGAAGATGCCGCCGCCCGGCCCGCCGCTCCTCCTGGGCCTCTTCGACGTCGAGGAGGTCGTCGCGACGTGGCGGCAGAACCGCCGGCGCGACGGAGGCAGAGACGGAGGCAACACCGGCCCAGGAGTCGATCTCGGACCCGGCCCCGCCGGGCGGTGATGCGACTCCTGTCGGAGCCCGGCTCTGGCGGGCTCCTGAGACGGCCAGGCAGCCGTCGTTCTGGAGCCGGCGCAAGATATTTCCACTGCTGCCCTCCACGGCGCAATTTTCCACCACGCCTCTTGGGCTACCCCGCTCTTTTTGGCGATCCAATTGCGCGCGATTCGTCCTATCGTTCCCCTGCCCGGTCGTCACGCCCCCGTCGACGGCCGTACTGATCTCGAGATGGGCGGGCACACGTGGGACAGGTCGTCGTCATCAGCACCGGCGGTACGATCGCCAGCCGCTGGCAGGGTTCCGGCTTCGCAGCCGACGCGCGGGGCGGGGACGTCCTGGCCACGGCCGCCGTACCCGAGGGCGTGACGGTCCGGGTCGTCGACCTGATGAGCGTGAACAGCGCCCGCCTCACCACCGCCGACCAGCTCGCCCTGCTGCGCACCGTGCACGAGGTGCTGGCCGACCCCGCGGTCGACGGCATCGTGGTCACCCACGGCACGGACACCCTGGAGGAGTCGGCCTTCCTGCTCGACCTCCACCACGACGACCCCCGGCCGGTCGTCTTCACCGGCGCCCAGCTCCCGCTCGAGGCCGTCGACGGCGACGGCCCGCGCAACCTCCACGATGCCCTGCTCGCGGCGAGCTCGGCCGGCCTGCGCGGCCATGGCGTCCTGGTCGCCTTCGACGGCCGGATACACGCGGCCCGTGGCACGATCAAGGTGCAGACCCTGGCGGCGGACGCGTTCGCTGACCCCTCCGGCCACCCCGTCGCGGACGTCAAGGACGGCCGTGTCCTCGTCCACGGGCGGCCCGAGCGCCCGGCGCCGCTTCCCCTTCCGGCCGGCGGCGAGACCCTCCCCCGCGTCGACATGGTCATGCACCACTGCGACGCCGACCCGCTGCTGTTCGACGCCGCCGTACAGGCGGGCGCCCAGGGCATCGTCCTGGTCGCGACGGGCGCCGGCAACGCGACCCCCGAGGTCGTCGCCGCCGTCGAGGCCGCGGTCGCCCGCGGCGTGCTCGTCGCGCTGACCACCCGCGTCCCCTCCGGACCGGTCGCCGAGATCTACACCCAGGGCGGCGCCGTGGACCTCGCGGCCGCCGGAGCCGTACTGACCGGCACCCTGCGCGCCGGCCAGTCCCGGATCGCCGTGCTCAGCGCGGCGCTGGCCTCCCCCGCCGCGGACGTACGGACGCGCGTACTGCGGCAGCTCGTCGCCACCCCCGGAGCCGAGCCCACCGAGCCTGGAGCCGAGCCCGCATCCGCCCCTGCCTCCGCCCCTGCCTCCGCCTCCGCGTAGACGACTCCTCCGCGGCTCCCCCTCCCCGCCGCTCGTCTCCCTCCTCTCCCCCGCCTCACGTGATCGGATCCCCCACCATGCCCGCCCCCGCCGTCGGCCCCTTCCGCAGCGAGCACGACCTCCTCGGCGACCGCGACGTCCCGGCCTCCGCCTACTACGGCGTCCACACCCTGCGCGCCGTGGAGAACTTCCCCATCACCGGGACGCCCATCTCCGCCTACCCCGACCTCGTCTCCGCCCTCGCCTCCGTCAAGCAGGCCGCGGCCCTCGCCAACCGCGACCTCGGCCTGCTCGACGAGCGCAAGGTGGACGCGATCGTCCAGGCCTGCGAGGAGATCCGCGCCGGGCACCTGCACGACCACTTCGTCGTCGACGTCATCCAGGGCGGCGCCGGCACCTCCACCAACATGAACGCCAACGAGGTCATCGCCAACCGGGCGCTGGAGCTCCTCGGCCACGAGCGCGGCGCCTACGGGCACCTGCACCCGCTGGAGGACGTCAACGCGGGCCAGAGCACCAACGACGTCTACCCGACCGCGGTCAAGCTCGCCCTGCAGCTCGCCGCCGCCCGGCTGCTGGAGGCCATGGACGTCCTGCGCCAGGCATTCGCGGCCAAGGCGGAGGAGTTCGCGGACGTCCTGAAGATGGGCCGCACCCAGCTGCAGGACGCGGTGCCCATGACGCTGGGCCAGGAATTCGCCACGTACGCCGTCATGCTGGCCGAGGACCGCGCACGCCTGGCCGAGGCCTGCGCGCTGATCAGCGAGATCAACCTCGGCGGCACCGCCATCGGCACCGGCCTCAATGCCCACCCGCGGTACGCGGAGCTCGCCTGCCGCCACCTGGGCACCATCACGGGCATCCCCTTCACCGTCGCCGGCGACCTCGTCGAGGCCACCCAGGACATGGGCGCCTTCGTCCAGCTCTCGGGCGTGCTCAAGCGGATCGCCGTCAAGCTCTCCAAGACCTGCAACGACCTGCGCCTGCTCTCCTGCGGCCCGCGCGCCGGCCTCGCCGAGATCAACCTGCCGCCCGTACAGGCGGGCTCGAGCATCATGCCCGGCAAGGTCAACCCCGTCATCCCCGAGGTCGTCAACCAGATCGCCTTCGAGGTCATCGGCAACGACGTGACCGTCACCTTCGCCGCCGAGGCCGGCCAGCTCCAGCTCAACGCCTTCGAACCCGTCATCGCCCACAGCCTGCTCAAGAGCATCGGCCACCTGCGGGCCGGCTGCCTGACCCTCGCCGAGCGCTGCGTCAGCGGCATCACCGCCAACCGCGAGCACCTCGCGCGCCTCGTCGAGCAGTCCATCGGCCTGGCCACCGCCCTCAACCCGCACATCGGCTACGAGCAGGCCACCGCCGTCGCGCAGGAGGCGCTCACCACCGGTGCCGCGGTCCACGAGCTCGTCCTGGCCAAGGGCCTGCTCACCCAGGAGCGGCTGCGCGAGATCCTCCACCCGGACAACCTCGCCCGCCCCCACACGCGCACGGCCACGACCGCCCGCGCCTGAGACCGTTCCCGAACCACCCGAGAAGGAAGAAACACCCTTATGGCAACGGCGCCTAGCGTCTCGTACTCGATGACGGTCCGACTCGAGGTCCCCGCGGGCGGGACCG
>NZ_BNBL01000016.1 GCF_014655595.1 Streptomyces griseocarneus
CGTGCTCCTCGGCGAAGGCGACGACCTCCTCCGCCCCGGAGACCGGGTCGGGGGTGCCGGCGACCAGAGGCGCACCGGCCCGCTGGGCGATGTGCCTCGCTGCGACCTTGTCGCCGAGGTCGCGGATGGCCTGCGGGGGCGGGCCGATCCAGGTCAGACCGGCATCGAGGACGGCCTGGGCGAACTCGGCGTTCTCGGAGAGGAAGCCGTAGCCGGGGTGGACCGCGTCCGCTCCGGACTCGGCCGCCGCGGCGAGGACCTTGGCCATGTCCAGATAGCTGGTGGCGGGGGTCTCACCACCCAGCGCGTACGCCTCGTCGGCCGCCCGGACATGCAACGCGTCACGATCCGGATCGGCATAGACCGCCACACTGGCGATCCCCGCGTCCCGGCACGCACGAGCGACACGGACAGCGATTTCGCCACGATTGGCGATAAGCACCTTGCGCACGATGGCTCCCTCCTTGAAACAAGGTGAGTTTAGGTACTGGCGACACTCTGTGCCGACCCGACTTCCGGGGTGACCTTGCCCACACGGAGCGTGAAGGGGGAGCCGTTCCCGGGCCGAAGTCCCCAGGTCCTCCACGGTACGCCGGGGATTCCCGCGCACCGGTCGCCTGATGTTGTGGTCAAGGTCTCGGCGCGCACCCGGGAGCGGCGGCGCCGATTCTTTGTGGAGTCCCTACGAACGGGTGACACAAAGTTTGCGTGCCGTCCCGGGCGGTGAGCCCCCGTTCCCACAGATTTACCCGCCGGTAGGGCGGCTGATGTCGAAGGCCCGCTGGAACTTCGCGGCCTCCGCGGCCACCTGGCGGAGCGCCTCGGTCACCTGTCGCCCCCGGCGGTGGAAGTCGGCGAGCGGCAGTGCCGCCGACACCGCCGTGGGTGGCCCCGGTGAGGGAACGGGCACCGCCACACAGGCGACTCCGGGCGCACACTCCTCTATCTCCACCGCCGCACCTTCCTTTCGGACCCGCCGCAGTTGAACATCCAGCCGTTCCGGCGAGGTGATCGTGTGCGGGGTGAGGGCGGGCATGCCGGTCGTCGCCAGCTGCCGCATCCGGGCCGCCCGGGGCAGGGCCGCCAGCAGCACCTTGCCGTGGGCGGTGGCGTGCGGCGTGGTGTCCTGGCCGACGGTGAAGCCGCCGGTGGCGGGGTGGCCGGCGGCGGCGCCCGCGAGCACCGCGACGCCGCCGTCGCGGTAGGTGCTGAAGTACGTGTCCACGCCCGCCGCGCGGCGCGCTTCGGCCAGGAGTTCCTGCACCTCGTCGGCCAGGCGCATCTGCCGCTGGAAGGCACGGTGCAGCGACGGCAGCCGGTAGCCGAGGACGTAGCCGGAGGACGTACGGACCAGGTGGCCGCGCGCGGTGAGGGTGCCCAGCAGTTCGTACACCGTGGACAGCCCGCAGCCCAGCCGGCGGGCGAGCGCCTTGGCGGGCACGGGCCCGTCGGAGGCGGCGACGGCGTCCAGGAGGTCCAGGGCGCGGTCCAGGGACTGCGGCATGGCGGGGCGGGCTCCTTCGGCTGTGTGGGCGGTGCGAGCAGTACGAGTGGTACGAGTGGCGTGAGAGGGGCGGGCGGCGCACGGGCGTACCGTTCGCGAACTATGCCTGCCGGGCCGGAAATTCCCCCGGGCGGCTCAGCGCGTCGTGACCGAAATACCCTGACATCGTTGATGAAGTCATGATCAAGCGCATCGCTGCCGCTGCCGCCCTGGCCGGCGCCGCTCTGTCCGTGTCCTCCGCGGCCCCCGCCGTCGCCGCGCCGACGCCGGTCTCGCCGCCCCCGTCCTCGAACGCGGGCCCCGTCCACGTCACCGCGCCGGCGAAGGGGGCGCCGGCCAAGGCGAACCCGGGGAAGCCCGGCAAGCGGGGCCCGGCCAGGCCCCAGACGCCGGCGGGCGTCCCGGAGGCGCCGGACGCCATGCCTTCGCAGGACCAGAGCCTGCACCCCGGGCTCATCAAGGGGCTCGGCAAGCTCGGCCAGCTGAGGCAGGTCGGCGCGGCCACGAAGGCGCTGCCGCTCTGAGCGGAGCGACGGCGTGGGGCCTGGATAGGGGCCTGGGTGGGGACTAGGCCCAGAGGTCGGTGATGCCAGTCCCGAGCTCGGCGAGCAGCTCGCGGAGCAGGGGGAGCGACAGGCCGATGACGTTGCCGGGATCGCCGTCGATGCCCCGGACGAACGGCGCGGACCGGCCGTCGAGGGTGAAGGCGCCCGCGACGTGCAGCGGTTCGCCGGAGGCCACGTAGGCGGCGATCTCGGCGTCGGTCGGCTCGCCGAAGCGGACCGTCGTGGAGGCGGTCGCCGAGGCCCGGCGGCCGGTGGCGGTGTCGATGACGCAGTGTCCGGTGCGCAGGACGCCGGAGCGGCCGCGCATGGACTTCCAGCGCGCCGTGGCCTCCTCGGCGTCGGCGGGCTTGCCGAGCGCCTGGCCGTCCAGCTCCAGCACCGAGTCGCAGCCCACGACCAGCGCCCCGGCCGCCGCCTCCTGGCCGGCCACGGCCGCGGCCTTCGCCTCGGCCAGCACCAGCGCGAGGGCGGCGGGGGTCGGGGCGTCGATGGCGTCCTCGTCCACGCCGCTGACGATCACTTCGGGTGCCAGCCCGGCCTGGCGCAGCAGGCCGAGGCGGGCGGGGGACTGGGAGGCCAGGACGAGGCGGCGGCGGGTGCTGTCGGTCATGCGGGCCAGCCTACGGGCGCCGCGGGCGCTCACCTGCCGAGGACCGCCCGCATCACCTTCTGGGCGATGGGGCCGGCCAGCTTGCCGCCGGAGATCTCGTCGTCCGGCACGCTGTCGTCGGGCTCGACCATGACCGCGACGGCGACGGGGGAGCCGTCGGAGGCCTTGGCGTAGGAGATGAACCAGGCCAGGTTCTTCTGGCCCTCGCCGCGTTCGGCGGTGCCGGTCTTGCCGCCGACGGTGACGCCGTCGATGAGGGCGGCCTTGCCGGTGCCCTTGGTGGCGGTGTCCTCCATCATCCGCTGGATCTTCCGCGCGACCTCGGGCGAGACCGCCTGGGACATCTGCTCCGGCTTGTGCTTCTCGATCGTCGACAGGTCCGGGCCGCGCAGCTCCTCGACCATGTAGGGCTTCATCAGCTTGCCGTCGTTGGCGATGGCGGCGGTCATCATGGCGACCTGCAGCGGGGTGGCGGTCAGGCTGCCCTGGCCGATGCCGGCCATGGCGGTCTGGGACTTGTTGATGTCCTTGGGGAACGTGCTCTTGCTGGCCCGGACGGGGACGAAGTACTCCTGGTCGAACCCGAACTTCTCGGCCGTCGCGCGCAGCTTGTCCTTGCCGAGGTCGGAGGCGGCCTTGCCGTAGACGGTGTTGCAGGAGTTCTGCATGGCGACGTTGAGCGAGGCGTTCTTGCAGGGGGCGTTGGGGTTCTGGTTGGGCAGTCGCGTCACGGTGCCCGGCATGACCCACGGGTCGGGTGAGTCGGTGGCGGCGTCGACGTCGGTGTAGAGGCCGTTCTCCAGGGCCGCGGCAGCCGTCACGATCTTGAACGTGGAGCCGGGCGGGTAGGTCTCCCGCAGCGCCCGGTTGTTCATGGGCTTGTCCGGGTCCTTCTGCAGCGCGTCCCAGGCGGCCTGGTCCTTCTTGCCGCTCCCCGAGAAGACGGACGGGTCGTACGAGGGGGTGGAGGCGAGGGCGAGGATCCTGCCGGTGCGCGGGTCGAGGGCGACGACCGCGCCCTTCCGGTCGCCGAGCCCCTCGTACGCGGCCTTCTGCGCCTTGGGGTCGATGGTCGTCACCACGTCGCCGCCGCGCCGCTGCTTGCCCGTGATCATGTCGGTGGTGCGCTGCAGGAAGAGGCGGTCGTCGGTGCCGCTGAGCAGCTTGTTGTTGACGCCCTCGAGGTAGGAGCTGCCGTAGCTCTGCGAGGAGTAGCCGGTGACGGGGGCGTACATCTTGCCGTCGGTGAAGGTGCGCCGGTACTTCAGGTCGCCGTCGGTCGCCGCCGAGCCGGTGACGGGCTTGCCGCCGACGATGATGTCGCCGCGCGGCTGGGAGAAGCTCGCGATGGCGACGCGGCGGTTCTTCTCGTGGTTCGAGAGCTCGTCGGCGCGGACGAACTGCACCCAGGTCGCCCGGACCAGTAGTGAGAGCACGAGCGCGCCGGTGAGGACCGCTATGTGGCGTACGGGCTTGTTCATGGTGTGACTGACTCCCCGGTTCGCGGCATATCACTGGGCATGACGCGAATCGGGCGAATGCGGTTGCGGTCGGGGCAAACCTATGTGACTGCTGTGACCTCAGCGCGTTCCCAGCAGGAAGAACAGCACCACGACCCCCACGGCCAGCACGACGCCCGCCCTGCGGAGCATGGCCTGCGCCTCGCGCAGTTCCTCGGGCGGTTCATCGGACGGGTCTGACCAGAGCATGACCTCCATGCTCCGGCCGGAAAGGCCGTGGCGCCTGAGTACGCGTACTCAGGCGCCACGGGTGCGGTACGGGGAGGGGCTCAGGCGGGCCAGTAGGTGGTGCGCCAGGCGCGCGGGCCCGGGTGCGGCGCGCGGTGCGCCGCCGCGAGCCGGGCCGGACTCGACCACTCCGAGCGTGCGGGGGCAGCGGGCGCGACGGCGGCACCGGCCGCCGCGCGCGCCTGAACCACCGCCAGTGCGGCGGCCAGCTCCTCCGGGGTCGGATTGCCCCGTACGACCTTGATCACGTCAGCGTCCCTTCGTCGGTGACCGTTGCCTCGGGCTCGGGGCCGGGCGGGTCCCCGCCGGCCCCGTGGATTCCAGCGTCCTACAGCGGGATGTTGCCGTGCTTCTTGGGCGGCAGCACCTCGCGCTTCTCGCGCAGGGCGCGCAGCCCCCGCACGATCTGGCGGCGGGTCTCCGACGGCATGATCACCGCGTCGACGTAGCCGCGCTCGGCCGCGGCGTACGGGTTGAGCAGCGCGTCCTCGTAGTCGGCGATCAGCTTCGCCCGCAGCTCCTCCTGCTCCTGCGGCGTCTCCGCCGCCGCGAGCGAACGGCGGTGCAGGATGTTGACCGCGCCCTGGGCGCCCATGACCGCGATCTGGGCGGTCGGCCAGGCGAGGTTGAGGTCGGCGCCCAGGTGCTTGGAGCCCATGACGTCGTACGCGCCGCCGAACGCCTTGCGGGTGATCACCGTGATCAGCGGGACCGTGGCCTCCGCGTAGGCGTAGATCAGCTTGGCGCCGCGCCGGATGATGCCGTTGTACTCCTGGTCGGTGCCCGGCAGGAAGCCGGGCACGTCGACGAAGGTGAGCACGGGGACGTTGAAGGCGTCGCAGGTGCGCACGAAGCGGGCGGCCTTCTCGCTGGCGTTGATGTCCAGGCAGCCGGCGAACTGCATCGGCTGGTTGGCGACGATGCCCACCGGGTGGCCCTCGACGCGGCCGAAGCCCGTGATGATGTTCGGCGCGAACAGCGCCTGCGTCTCCAGGAACTCGCCCTCGTCCAGCACGTGCTCGATCGCCGTGTGCATGTCGTAGGGCTGGTTCGCCGAGTCCGGGATGAGCGTGTCCAGCTCGCGGTCGGTGTCCGAGACCTCCAGGTCGGCCTCCTCGGGGAAGGCCGGCGGCTCGGAGAGGTTGTTGGACGGCAGGTAGGACAGCAGCGCCTTGACGTAGTCGATGGCGTCCTTCTCGTCGCCCGCCATGTGGTGCGCCACGCCCGAGGTGGTGTTGTGCGTCCGGGCGCCGCCCAGCTCCTCGAAGCCGACGTCCTCGCCGGTGACCGTCTTGATGACGTCCGGGCCGGTGATGAACATGTGCGAGGTCTGGTCGACCATCACCGTGAAGTCGGTGATCGCCGGGGAGTAGACCGCACCGCCCGCGCAGGGGCCCACGATCAGGGAGATCTGGGGGATGACGCCGGAGCCGTGGACGTTTCGGCGGAAGATCTCGGCAAACAGGCCGAGGGCCACCACACCCTCCTGGATGCGGGCGCCGCCACCGTCGTTGATGCCGACGACCGGACAACCGGTCTTCAGGGCGAAGTCCATCACCTTGACGATCTTCTCGCCGTAGACCTCACCGAGCGAACCGCCGAAGATCGTGAAGTCCTGCGAGTAGACGCACACCGTGCGGCCGTCGACCGTGCCGTAACCGGTCACCACACCGTCCCCGTACGGACGGTTGGCGTCGATGCCGAAGTTGGTCGAGCGGTGCCGGGCGAACTCGTCGAGCTCGACGAACGAGCCCTCGTCCAGCAGCAGGTCGATCCGCTCGCGCGCCGTCAACTTGCCCTTGGCGTGCTGCTTCTCCACCGCCCGAGCGGAACCGGCGTGCGTCGCCTCCTCGATCCGGCGCTGCAGATCCGCGAGCTTGCCCGCGGTGGTGTGGATGTCGAATCCGTTGGCTTCTGGCTCGGACACGGGATGCGGCTCCTGCTCGTCCAGAGGGGTGGGACAGGCTGTGCTACCGGTTCGTAGGGTAGTCGCGCGGATGCGGTGCGGCAGTGCGTCGTTGGCCACATCGCGACCGTCCGGTTTCCACCCTCCCGGGCTCCTATGGTGGGCCTTATGACGCCCTCCGACGCCTCTGGCAACCGCTGGTCCGACCTCGACCGGCCCCCGCTGAACGCCGCCGCCCTGCGGCGCGGGCTCGTCCGCCCCGGCGGCCTGTGGACCTCCGTCGACGTGGTCCAGCGCACCGGGTCCACCAACACCGATCTCGTCGCCGCCGGCGGCGACGAGGGAGCGGTGCTCGTCGCCGAGGAACAGTCCGCGGGCCGCGGCCGGCTGGACCGCACCTGGAGCGCGCCCGCGCGCTCCGGGCTCTTCTTCTCCGTCCGCCTCACCCCCGGCCCCGGCGTGCCCGTCGAGCGCTGGGGCTGGCTGCCGCTGCTCGCCGGTGTCGCCACCGCCACCGCCCTCTCCCGGGCCGCCGACGTCGACACCGCCCTGAAGTGGCCCAACGACCTGCTGGTGACGGTCGAGGGCACCGAGCGCAAGACCGGCGGCATCCTCGCCGAGCGGGCCGGCGACAGCGTCGTCGTGGGCATCGGGCTGAACGTCTCGCTGCGCGCCGACGAGCTGCCGGTGCCCGCCGCCGGGTCGCTCGCGCTGGCCGGGGCCAAGGTGCTCGACCGGGATCCGCTGCTGCGGGCCGTGCTGCGCTCGCTGGAGCAGTGGTACGAGGGGTGGCGCGCGGCGGGCGGCGACCCGGTCGGCTGCCGCCTGCAGGAGGCGTACACCGCCGGCTGCGCCACCCTCGGCCGGTCCGTACGGGCCGAACTGCCCGGCGGCCGGGAGCTCGTCGGCGAGGCCGTGGCCGTCGACGGCGACGGGCGGCTGGTGCTGGCGACGGAGGACGGGGTGCAGGAGCCGGTGGGCGCGGGCGACATCGTTCATCTGCGGCCGGCCGGGGCGTAGACCAGGAGGTAGCCGGGAGGGGTGCGATCCGGACTGGTTCGGGGCATTTTGTGTGCCGGTCCGGACGTAAAGAGACGTAAAGGAGTGCCGTAGAGGTCGTAAAGAGTGAGCGCCGTGCCGTCGGGAGAGTGAGCTACGGCACACCTGACGTATCGTTGTGCGCGGAACCTAGGCGAGCAGCGATCGGCAGGGCAGTGCGCACGGATCGGACAGGGGGCGGGCGGTGACCGCCGACGAAGGGGGTACCTCCCGTGCCGGCAAGGCCATGGGAGAGGAGAGTGCCGCGCGCGAGGCCGCCGAGGAGGACTACGGCGACGACGGCGGCGAGGAGGCCGGCGACCCCCTCGCGCTCCGGCTGGAGTCGCTGATCCTGGGCGCCGAGCGGCGCTACACCCCCTTCCAGGCCGCCCGCGCGGCCGGCGTCTCCATGGACCTGGCCGCCCGCTTCTGGCGCGCCATGGGCTTCGCCGACATCGGCCAGGCCAGGGCGCTGACCGAGGCGGACGTCCTGGCGCTGCGGCGGCTGGCGGGCCTGGTGGAGGCGGGGCTGCTGAGCGAGCCCATGGCCGTGCAGGTCGCCCGGTCCACCGGGCAGACCACCGCCCGGCTCGCCGACTGGCAGATCGACTCCTTCCTGGAGGGCCTGACCGAGCCTCAGGAGGGCATGAGCCGCACCGAGATCACCTACCCGCTGGTCGAGCTGCTGCTGCCCGAGCTGGAGGAGTTCCTCATCTACGTCTGGCGGCGGCAGCTCGCCGCCGCCACCGGCCGCGTCGTCCAGGCGGCCGACGACGTCGAGATGGTCGACCGGCGGCTCGCCGTCGGCTTCGCGGACCTCGTCGGCTTCACCCGGCTCACGCGGCGCCTGGAGGAGGAGGAGCTCGGCGAACTGGTCGAGGCCTTCGAGACCACGGCCGCCGACCTGGTGGCCGCGCACGGCGGACGGCTGATCAAGACGCTGGGCGACGAGGTGCTGTTCGCCGCCGACGACGCCGGCACGGCCGCCGAGATCGGGCTGCGGCTGATCGAGACCCTCACGCACGACGAGACCATGCCGGAGCTGCGGGTCGGGATCGCCTTCGGCACGGTCACGACGCGGATGGGCGACGTCTTCGGCACCACCGTCAATCTCGCGAGCCGGCTGACGTCGATAGCGCCGAAGGACGCCGTGCTCGTCGACGGCGCCCTCGCGGAGGAGCTCGCGCGCAGCGGCGACGCCCCCAAGTCGGAGGCGGAGGTCGCGGCGGCCGAACAGGCCGGCGAGGAGCACGGTACGTACCGCTTCGCCCTGCAGCCGATGTGGCAGCGGCCGGTGCGCGGGCTGGGCGTCGTGGAGCCGTGGCTGCTGACGCGGCGGAGCGGCTGACGCGGAGCGGCTGGTGCCGAAGGCCTGCTGAGACCTTCCGGGCGGGGCGTGCGGCTGCGATGATCGCCTGCGGCAGTTCACGATCGTTCACTTTTCGCCGGAGGTCGTCGTATGAGCACGGGTGAGCAGCGGTTCGGGGAGTGGGTCGCCGTTCGTCGCCACGAGGACGGTCACGTGGCCGAGCTCGTGCTGGACCGGCCCAAGGCCATGAACGCCGTGTCCACCGAGATGGGCCGGTGCATCGCGGACGCCACCTCCGCGCTGGCGGCGGATCGCGAGGTGCGGGCCGTCGTCCTCACCTCCACCCACGAGCGCGCCTTCTGCGTGGGGGCCGATCTGAAGGAGCGCAACTCCTTCACCGACGCCGACCTCGGGCGGCAGCGCCCGTACACGCGCGCCGCCTACACCGGCGTCCTCGAACTGCCCGTGCCGGCCATCGCCGCCGTGCACGGCTTCGCCCTGGGCGGCGGATTCGAGCTGGCCCTGTCCTGTGATGTGATCGTCGCGGACGCGACGGCCGTGGTCGGACTGCCCGAGGTGTCGGTCGGTGTGATCCCCGGCGGCGGCGGCACCCAGCTGTTGCCGCGCCGGGTGGGCGCCGCGCGGGCGGCCGAGCTGATCTTCAGCGCGCGGCGGGTGGAGGCCGCCGAGGCCGGGGAGTTGGGGCTGGTTGACCTGGTCGTCGAGGCCGGGCGCGACCGCGAGGAAGCCCTAGCCCTCGCCGCGCGGATCGCCGCCAACTCGCCCGTCGGGCTGCGGGCGGCCAAGCGGGCGCTGCGGCTCGGGCACGGGCTGGACCTGCGGGCCGGGCTCGAGGTCGAGGACGCCGCCTGGCGGACCGTGGCCTTCTCCGGCGACCGGGCGGAGGGCGTGGCCGCCTTCAACGAGAAGCGGAAGCCGAACTGGCCCGGGGAGTGACGCGGGGGCCGGGCCCAGCCCGGCCCGGCCCCGGGTTCGGGCGCTGACAAAGCGGAATGAGCCCAACGTTCTTACGCTGGAGTGCAGGATCTGCGCACGGTGGCTGAATGTGAGGCTCGGGTGGTGGGTGACGGGGAGCGCGACGACCGCGACGCCCGCCTGCGGGCCGTGGTGGAGCTGGCGCAGGCCATGGCGTCGACGGTGGAGCTGACGGAGGCCGTGGAGGTCGCCGCGGAGTGCGCGCGGCATGCGCTGGGCGGGGCGTTCGCGGCGGTGTCGGTCTGGGAGCGCGAGCGGGGCCGCCTGCGCGTGCTGGTCAACGCCGGGGACCGGGTCGAGGGGGAGGAGCGCTTCCCCGCCGACGAGTCCTATCCGGTCAACGACTACCCCGAGATCACCGAGTTCCTGCACGGCATGGGGGCACCTCCCAGCGGTAGCTGGGGGAGGGTGTGCGGACAGCCCCAGGCCTGGGTGGAGACCGCCGACGGGGGTGGCGGGGAGGGGCCGGACGGGGCTGCCGGGGCCGCCGCCGGGGCCTTCGCCGGGAGTGCCGCCGGGACCTTTGCCGGGGCCGCCTACCGCCATCAGCGCGTCTCCGATCTGCGGCGGCGCGGGCGGGGGTGCTGCGTGGTCGCGCCGATCGTCCTGCACGGGCGCGCCTGGGGCGAGCTGTACGTGGCGCGCCGGGTCGGGGCGCCCGTGTTCGGGCGTACGGACGCGGACTTCGCGACCGTACTGGCGGCGGTGACGGCCTCCGGGATCGCGCAGACCGAGCGGCTGGAGGAGGTGCGCCGGCTCGCCTTCACCGACCCCCTGACCGGGCTGGCCAACCGCCGCGCCGTCGATGCCCGGCTGGACGAGGCCGTGGAGTCGCACCTGGCGGACGGCGTCGTCGTGAGCCTGGTCGTCTGCGACCTCAACGGGCTCAAGACCGTCAACGACACGCTGGGGCACGCCGTGGGCGACCGGCTGCTGGAACGTTTCGGGTCGGTGCTCTCGGTGTGCGGGGCGCAGCTACCGGGCGCCTTGGCGGCGCGGCTGGGCGGGGACGAGTTCTGCCTGCTGACGGTGGGTCCGGCGGCGGACGAGGTGGTGCGGGTGGCCGACGAACTGTGTCGCCGGGCGGGCGAGTTGGAGCTCGGCGAGGGGGTGGCGTGCGGGGTGGCCTCCACGGGGGATCCGATCGGCGACGTGCGGTCGGCGCGGCGGCTGTTCCGGCTGGCGGACGCCGCGCAGTACCGGGCGAAGGCGGCGCGGTCGGCGAAGCCGGTGGTGGCGGGGCGGGACGGGGGACTGGAGGACCCGGTGGTGCGGATGGCGGACCGGCCGCCGACGCCGGTTCCCGGGGGCGGGGTGGAGCGGCGGCGGTTCCGGGGGCGGCGGGGGTAGGGGGCCCGCGTGTGTCTGTCCGTGCGTCCGTCTGGCCTGGGTGCGGGGCCGGGGCGGGACGGACCGGGCCCTTCTGGGGCTGGATTATTTACGGCCCCCCTCTTGCGTCGCGGGAGCCCGGAACGTCGCCGCAAACAACCCTTACGCCCCTGCCAGGGCCCGGCCCGTCCCACCCCGGCCCCTCCTGTCCGGCTTGCGGGTGATGGCCGGCGGTGCGCTCTTGTTTCTCCGGGTAGGGCTTCGTGGCTCGTCGGCGTTGTGTTTGAAAGAGGGGTAGTGACAGTTCGCGATTCAGTCCCTAGGGTGCCTGAATATGGATATGCACACTGTGGTGGTGGGGACGCACGGAACGACCGCTGAGGACGTGATCTCCGTAGCGCGCGGAGCCGCGCGCGTGGTCGTCTCCGAGGAAGCGCTGGCCGCCGTCGCCGCCTCGCGGCAGGTGATCGACGACCTGGCCGCCAAGCCCGACCCGGTCTACGGCGTGTCGACGGGATTCGGCGCCCTCGCCGTCCGTCACATCAGCCCTGACCTGCGCGCTCAGCTGCAGCGCAACATCGTCCGCTCGCACGCCGCCGGCATGGGCCCGCGCGTCGAGCGCGAGGTGGTGCGGGCGCTGATGTTCCTGCGGCTGAAGACGCTGGCCTCCGGGCACACCGGCGTACGGCCGCTGGTCGTCGAGACCATGGCCGCCATCCTCAACGCGGGCATCACCCCCGTGGTGCACGAGTACGGGTCGCTGGGGTGTTCGGGCGACCTCGCACCGCTGTCGCACTGTGCGCTGACCCTCATGGGCGAGGGCGACGCCGAGGGCCCCGACGGTGTCGTGCGGCCCGCGGCCCAGCTGCTCGCCGAGCACCGCATCGAGCCCGTGGAGCTGCGGGAGAAGGAGGGGCTCGCCCTCCTCAACGGCACCGACGGCATGCTCGGCATGCTGGCCATGGCCTGCGCCGACCTGGCGCGCCTGATCACGTCCGCCGACATCACCGCCGCGCTCTCGCTCGAGGCGCTGCTGGGTTCCGAGAAGGTCCTCGCGCCGGAGCTGCACGCCATCCGCCCGCACCCCGGCCAGGGCGCCAGCGCCGCCAACATGCTCGCGGTCCTGAAGGGTTCGGGACTCACCGGACACCACCAGGACGACGCGCCGCGCGTGCAGGACGCGTACTCGATCCGCTGCGCACCGCAGGTCGCGGGCGCCGGGCGGGACACGCTCGCCCATGCCCGGCTGGTGGCGGACCGGGAGCTGGCCGCCGCGGTGGACAACCCCGTCGTGCTGCCCGACGGTCGCGTGGAGTCCAACGGCAACTTCCACGGCGCCCCGGTCGCCTACGTCCTCGACTTCCTGGCGATCGCCGCCGCCGACCTGGCGTCCATCGCCGAGCGGCGCACCGACCGGCTGCTCGACAAGAACCGTTCGCACGGCCTGCCGCCGTTCCTTGCCGGGGACGCGGGCGTGGACTCCGGGCTGATGATCGCCCAGTACACGCAGGCCGCGCTCGTCAGCGAGATGAAGCGGCTCGCCGTGCCCGCCTCGGTCGACTCGATCCCCTCCTCCGCCATGCAGGAGGACCACGTCTCCATGGGCTGGTCGGCGGCGCGCAAGCTGCGCACGGCCGTCCAGGCGCTGGGCAGCGTCGTCGCGGTGGAGCTCGTCGCGGCCACGCGGGCGATCGAGCTGCGGGAGGGCCTGGAGCCGGGTCCGGCGGCGAAGGCCGTCATCGCCGCCGTGCGTGCGGCCGGCGTGGAGGGCCCGGGCGGGGACCGCTTCCTCGCCCCGGACCTGGCGGCCGCCGAGGTCTTCGTCCGGGCCGGCGGCCTCGTCGAGGCCGCCGAGACCGTGACCGGGCCCCTGGCCTGAACCCCCGGCGGCTAACGGGCCCGGCGGCGTGTCCAACGGGCCCGTTGGCATGTCCAATGGGCCTGGTCGCCGTGTCCAACGGGCCTGGTGGGCGCGTCCAGCCGGTCCTTGGCCCGGCCTTTACGGGCCCCTGACCCCAGGTCGTGTCTAGCGAGCCGCTGTGCGTGATCTGCGCACAGCGGCCGTGACCATTGCGCCGCCGGCCGCGACGAACGCGATGCCACCGAAGAGGTACGGCGTGGTGTCCACGCTGCCGCTGTCCGCGAGGGCCAGCCCTGCCGTGTGCGGGGCGGCGCTCGCGGGCTGTCGCTGCGCCTGGCGGTGCTCGGGCGTCGCGTTGGCGCTCGGTACGAACCACATCGCGCTCAGCAGCGTGCCGGCGGCGATCGCGGTGAGCAGCGGGCGGCGGGTGGTCACGGGATGAATCCCCCTTGCGGCGATGGAGATTGGGGGTCGTGGAGCTTCGGTGAGTCCCGACTGACACGATGTTAGTGATACCGGCGGCCCAGGGGGAAGTCGCGGTGCGGGACGGTGCCCTGAGCGCACGTACGGCCTTTGTCAAGACCCCGGTTGCCGCTGTTGCTCCTGGAGGGGATTTACTGGGGTGGTCTTCCCCACAATCCCTCGCGGCGTGGAACGGACCGGGGGGCGCAGGCGTTCCCTAAGTAGTAGCCGGGATACGTGTAGCCCTACGAGCCCCACGGTCGGCTCGGGGGATTCCGGGGTCCAGGAGCAATGGAGAAGCGTGTGATGACGTACGGCAAGCGCCGCAAGGGCCTCGTGGCCGCGGCCGCTGTGCTCGGTGGTGTACTGACTCTGGCCGCCTGCGGTGGGGACGACGACGCCAAGAGCGGCGGCGGCAGCGACGGCAAGGGCAAGTCGCAGGGTCAGGTCGACGCCGCGGCCGCCAAGGATGCCTCCAAGGCGCACATCAAGATCACGCCCAAGGGTGGCACCACCAACGCCGGCATCACGTCGGACGCCGTCAACGTCACCGTCAGTGACGGTGAGCTCATCAGTGTCAAGATGACGACGGACAAGGGCACCCCCGTCGAGGGTTCAATATCTTCGGACAAGAAGACCTGGAAGCCGAACAAGCAGCTCGAGCGTTCGACGAAGTACAAGGTCGTCGCCGAGGCCAAGGACGACAAGGGCCGCAAGGCCGCGGAGAACTCCGCCTTCTCCACCGTCTCGCCCACCAACAGCTTCATCGGCTCCTTCACCCCGGAGGACGGCTCGACCGTCGGCGCCGGCATGCCGGTCTCGATCAACTTCGACAAGGCGATCAAGGACCGCAAGGCCGTCCAGTCGCACCTGGAGGTCACCTCCAGCAGCGGCCAGAAGGTCGTCGGTCACTGGTTCAACGACCAGCGCCTGGACTTCCGTCCGCAGGACTACTGGAAGTCCGGTTCCCAGGTCACGCTGAAGATGGACCTCGACGGCGTCGAGGGCGCCCCGGGCATCAAGGGCGTCCAGAAGAAGACCATCAACTTCAAGATCGGTCACTCCCAGGTCTCCACGGTCGACGCCAAGACCCACCAGATGACGGTGGTGCGGGACGGCAAGGTCATCAAGACCATCCCGATCTCGGCCGGCAGCCCGTCGAGCCCGACGTACAACGGCAAGATGGTGATCTCCGAGAAGTTCGTGGAGACCCGGATGGACGGCGCCACCGTCGGCTTCTCCAAGGCCGACGGCAAGGGCGAGTACGACATCAAGGACGTGCCGCACGCCATGCGCCTGTCCACGTCCGGCACGTTCATCCACGGCAACTACTGGGGCAGCGGCGTCTTCGGCGTCGCCAACACCAGCCACGGCTGCGTGGGCCTGGAGGACAAGCAGGGCGCCAACGACCCGAACACCTCGGGTGCCTGGTTCTACACCAACTCGCTCATCGGTGACGTGGTCGAGGTCAAGAACTCCGACGACAAGACCATCGCCCCGGACAACGGCCTCAACGGCTGGAACATGGACTGGGCGAAGTGGGTCGCCGGGAGCGCCACCGGTTCCTGACCCCCGCTGAGCGTCTCGTGCGTTCCTGAAGGGCCCGTCCCGCGGAATCCTCCGCGGGACGGGCCCTTCCTTTCCGGCGATCGCCGGCCCGGACACTCCAGGCCATCGCTTGCCCACGGGCGGTGGGGGTGTCTACGGTCGGGGTCCGGGCGCGACACGCCCACCGGAAGAACCCGGAGGGGCACGGCGGCATGAACGACACGGCAGTCGGCGGGGGAGGCGGTCAGCTCGGCCCCCCTGCGCCGCTTCGCCGGGCAGTGGGCGGTCTACGTCGCCATCGAACGGCACCCCGACCGGGCCGCCCGCCTGCGCGAGCTCGAGGCGAAGGCCGCCGGATCCCGCGACCTCGAGGACGTCCGGAGGTTCACCGCCGAGATCGGGCGCATCTACGACGCCGCGTGCCGGGAAGCGGGCATCGAGCGGCAGGACGACGACGTCCTGTGAGCGACGAGGACGTGTGGCGGTGGGAGTACGACCCTGACGCGGAGCACGTCGTCCGGGGACTGGCCCCGCACGTCGTGGCGGAAGTCGAGCGGCTGGCGGGCGAGCTCGTGACCCTTGCCGACGTCGGAGAGGGCGCGCGCCGGGGCGTGCCCGGCGGGGTGCGCCGCATCCCGCTGCTGGCCGACGGCTGGTTCTACGCCCTGCCGCTTCCCCGCGCCCGGCTGGTGGCCGTCCTGCGGGTCGTACCCCCTTTCGCGGAGATGTGACCTCGCCGCACCGTGATGGCGAGGCCCCCCTCCGGCAGGAGGAGGGCTCCGGGGCGTGCCGGAAGGCGTGCGGGAAAATGGAGTCTCCCGCTCCCCCGAAGGAAGAGAGCCCGCCGCCGTGCAGAGCAATGAGCCGCCCCTGGAGACCGTCTCCGCCGCCCTGCGCGGCCTGCGGGCGGTGCGCGGGGACGCGCTCGAGGACGCGGTGTACGCCGCCGCCTCCGTCGTCGCCGCCGCGCCGGCCGGGTGGGAGGCCGTCAGCGGGGCCGTGCTGCGGGTGGGCTCGGGGATCCTGCGGCGGTGCTGGGAGTACGGATGGCAGCCGGCCGACGTCGTCCGGCTCGTACGCCGCGAACTGGACGGCCACGGGACGCGGTTCGCCGTCGACGTCATCGCCGCCGAGGCGCGCCGCTACGCGCCGGAGACGCTCGGCGCGCGGTGGGCCGCCCAGCTGCGGGACCTCGAGGCGCGCGAGTGGTGGCAGGGGGACGACGCGTTCCTCGAGGGGTTCGCGCGGCGCGAGCGGCTGAGCCGGTTCGAGACGGCGGCGTGCGCGCTCGGCACGCTGCGGCTGATCGACGCCCTGCCGAGGATCGGCGCGGTGGGCTCGCTGCCGGGCACCGCGCACATACGCCCCGGGACGGCGGCCGCCGCGCCCCGGATGCTCGGGCGCATCCGCGCGCTGCTGGCCAAGGCGGAGTCGACGCAGTTCCCCGAGGAGGCGGAGGCCCTCTCCGCCAAGGCGCAGGAGCTCATGGCGCGGCACTCGATCGACGAGGCGCTGCTGGCCGTCGAGGGCGGCGCCCCCGCCGAGGGGCCCGGGGCCTGCCGGATCGGGATCGAGGGGCCGTACGAGTCCGCCAAGGCGCTGCTGCTGGACGCCGTGGCGGCCGCCAACCACTGCCAGGCCGTGTGGTCGTCCGAGTACGGCTTCTCCACGGTCGTCGGCTTCGACGCGGACCTGGAGCTGGTGGAGCTGCTCTACACCTCGCTGCTGGTCCAGGCCACCACGGCCATGCGGCGCGCCGCCGACGACCACCACGCCCGCGGCCGCTCCCGCCGCACGCGCGACTTCCGCGAGTCCTTCCTGATCGCCTACGCGGGCCGCGTGGGCGACCGGCTCTCGGCGGCCGTGCGGGAGGTCGCCGCCGAGGAGGCGCGCCCCCAGGTGCTGCCCGTGCTGGCCGCGCGGGACGTGGCGGTGGGGGAGACGGCCGGGCGGCTGTTCCCCGAGACCACCTCGCACCGGCTCAAGGGCCGGGACGCGGAGGGCTGGGAGCAGGGCCGCCGGGCCGCGGACGAGGCACGGATCTCACGCCGCAAGGGCGCCTGACGCCGTCCCGGCGGCTCGCCGGGGAGGCCCGGCCGGGGGCCTCCCCGGGGGCCTCAGAGGCCGAGCACGTCCATGTCGGCCGCAAGGGCCCGGAAGTGCTCGGCCGGGTCGCTCACCAGCCGGCGCGTCTGCAGGTCCAGCAGCCCGCCCACGCTGGTGACGTCGGCGGCCGGCGTCCCGTCGGCCTTCGTCAGCCGCTGCTCCACCCGGAACGTCTTCCCGCCCTCCCAGGAGAACGCGCAGCTCACCCGCACCTCGTCGCCCGCCCGCAGCTCCCGGTGGAACCGCATGTTCGTCTCCAGGTTCACCGGCCCCACCCCCTTCTCCAGCAGCGTGCTCTGCCGGACCCCGGCCGCTTCCAGGAACGCCCAGCGGGCGTGTTCGGCGTACTGCATGTAGACGCTGGTGTTCAGGTGGCCCTGGGAGTCGGTCTCGTAGCCACGGACGGTGACGCTGACGCTGAAGGGATCGCTCATGGCCCCTCCAACCACGGCGGGAGGGTGGCGCATTCCCGCTGGTGGGACGGGGTGCGTTCCCGTGTGGGTCAGGAGCGGCCGCCTTCGGCCGCCTCCAGGCGGGTGGCCGTCTCGTGGGGGCCGCCGGGCCATCCGCCCGGGTACTTGGGGTTGTCGCGGCCGAAGCGGGTGTCGCGGAAGGACGCGAGCACGTCGGCGGCGTCGTGCGGGGTGTGTTCCGCGCGGCCGAGGAGTTCGCGTACGGCCACGAGCGCCTCCACGACGGGCACGCTCCGGCAGGCGAACCACTCCTCCACGGCCTTCATGCCGCCCGCCTCGTGTTCGTCGCGCAGCGTCCGCGTCAGGTCCGCGAAGGCGGCGGCCAGCTGTGCGTACGGCCTGTGTTCGGCGGGGGCGAAGGTGGGGGCGATGGCGATGGCCAGGCGGGTCAGGTAGCCGGTGGCGGTGTCGTCGAGCGGGGGGCGGTCCTTGCGGTACTCGTCCCAGTCGGCCTCGGTGGCCTGGGAGAGGATCCAGCCGAGGTCGCAGGGCTCGCCCTCGGCCAGGAGCACCCGGTTCAGCAGCTCGTACGACAGCCGCGTGCCCGGGTCCTCGGCGAGGAGCACCGCGTCGTAGAGGTCCTTGGCCTCGGGGTGATGGTCCGTCACCAGCCAGAGGACCTTCCACGCGAGCGACAGCTCGGGGCTCGCCGTCATCAGGGCCGTGCCCTCGCCCGGCACGGCGGGGGCGGGCAGGGTCTCGTTGAAGACGAAGTCCAGCTGGACCGTGCCCGCCGGTATGCCCTCGGCCTCCGCCGACCAGGGCAGCACGAGGCGGCGGCCCGGCACCCGGTCGTACGTCCAGATCTCGTCGCTCACCGCGCCGGCCGCGTCGATGCGCACCGGCCCGCCCGCGGTCGCCGCCTCGGCGGCGCGGGCGATGTCGTCGAGCATCGCGTCGGTGCGCTCGTCGTCGAGCTCCCAGGAGTCGGGCACGACCACGAAGTCCAGGTCGCCGGGCTCGCGGGCCGCGTCCCCGTACCAGGCCCTGAGCAGCATGCTGCCGCGCAGCACCAGGTGCCCGGCCCACCCGGACCCGGCCACCGCCGCCAGCACGTGGTCCAGGGCCCGGCGCCGGGCCGCGTACCAGGCCTCGCCCCTGCCCTCGTCCGCGAACTGCGGCTCGCTCAGCCGCATGCCCATCCTGCGGTGGTTGACCGCCGGGTCGTACGCCGCGCGCTGCAGCACGCCGTCGCCGGCCACCGGGCGCAGCGTCCGCGGCAGGTCCCGCCTCGCGCGCGTCTCCTCGTCCGGCGGCGTCTGCGGCACGACCGCGTCGTCGTCCCACGGCCCGTAGTCGAACCGCTCCCACGGTGT
The DNA here is from genome assembly GCF_014655595.1 of Streptomyces griseocarneus. Taxonomy (GTDB): domain Bacteria; phylum Actinomycetota; class Actinomycetes; order Streptomycetales; family Streptomycetaceae; genus Streptomyces; species Streptomyces griseocarneus. The sequence goes on from NZ_BNBL01000016.1 coordinate 18,773, forward strand.
CGCCGTCATCTCCCCGTACCCTCCTCGTCGATCCACCCCGCGTCGAGCGACTCGTCGCTGTCGTGCACGACGAACTCCCGCTCGACGGACACGATCTCATCGCCGCGCGCTTGCAGCGCCGCCACCAGCCCCTCCAGCCGCGCCCGCGCCGTACGGTCGCCGACCAGCCGGCACCGCTGGGTGACGAACCGTTCGGCACGGCCGTCCGCGCGGACGCGGCGGGCGTTGCGCGAGAGGTGCGCGGCGTGGCGGGAGACGACGTCCGCGAGCGCGACGGTGTCCGCGCCGGGCGCGAGGAGCAGCTTGAGGTGGTGCTCGAAGTAGTAGCGCCCCCCGAGCACCACGGCCTCCTCGTCGGTGCCCGGCACCCCCTCGGCCCACGGGGTCGACTCGATCTTCGTCCGTACGACGCCGAACCCGGCCTCCCGCAGGCCGTGAGCGGCCTCCTCGACCGTCCCCCGCATCCCGTCCAGCCCCCCGCGCCCGCGCAGGGTCAGCATCGGCTGGCTCGGCGTCCGCCCCCGCTCGAGCACGATGTGCGTGAACTTCACGCCGCGCGCCGCCGCGTACGCCTCGAGGGCGGCCACGCCGGCGGGGTCGTCGGCACGGACGGTCAGGTGCGCCTCGAAGTCGCCACTGAAAGAGGTGGGGGAGGTGGAGGAGGGGATGGTCGGTATCACCGGCAGATGATCTCAGGCCGCCGGCACGCCTCCGTCGGCACGTCTCCGCCGGCCGGCGCCGGGGCGCGGGCGAGTGCGTCAGGCGCCGCTGCCACGCGCCTGTGGGGGCGCTGCCGGCCGGTGGCACCATCGGAAGGGCGGCCTCACGGAAGGGCAGCCTCTCGGAAGGGGATGACGACGGATGGTGCTCCTCGACCTGCAGGCCATGAAGCCTGAGGAGAACGACGACGCCCGGCAGGCCTTCGGCCACAGCGTGGACAACAGCGGCGTCAGCATCCTGCTCTGCCACGACGACGACTGACGACGCCATGGGGGCACCCGTGCGGTGCCCCGCTGCGCCCCTCACCGCATCGCGTCGGGCTCCAGCAACGCCTTGAGACCCTGCGCTATCTCCTCCACGTCACGCATCCGCCCTGTCGTCACGGCGAGGACCAAGCGTTCCGCGGCGTCGATCTCCGGGCGCAGCTGGACCCCGTGCATCGCGAGAAACGTGACGCACGACAGCCAGGCCGTGCGCTTGTTGCCGTCGATCAGCGGGTGGTTGATCGACAGGGCCTGGAGCAGCGCGGCTCCCTTGCCGGTCAGGTCCGGGTACACCTCGTGCCCGTACATCTCGGCAGCCGGCCGGTGCACAGCGGACTCCAGCTGTCCCGTGTCGCGGAGCACGACAGGCGTGTCATCGGCGCAGGCATACCCGGCGACAGTCAGGGCGTCCTCGGGGGTCAGGTAGGCGGGCATCACTTGAGCCGGTCCATGAGCTCGCGCCACTTCTCCGCCTGCTCCTGCGCCGTCTGACGCACCATCGCCCGGTGGGCCGCGCCGAGGTACTCGTCGACAGCGAGCAGCACGACGTCGTGCACCTCGAGCCCCTCCCGCTTCGCACAACGCCGGAGCGCGTCCACCTGATCGCCCCGAAGGCTCACATTCATGCTCATGCCGGAACCTTACGGAGCGAAGCGCTGCTCCAGTACTGCTTATTCCGCGAGCACCTGGCAGGGCGCATCGTTCGGCCCCGCTTACGCAGGTGCCGCCCACTCGTAGACGTAGCGGTTGGCGGGGCGGTCGAAGGTGACCGGGACCGCGTGGGGCGGCAGGTCGAATTCCTGTTCCGTCCATTGGAGAAGGGCCGCTGCCAGGCCCTCCGGTTGGTAGTCCGTCTCCGGGAGCTGGACGCGGTGGATCGTGATGAGGGTGTGCGGGCCCGGTGAGGCGGCGGTGAGGGCTGGGGTGGCCAGGGTCAGGCCGTGGTGGAGCCAGGTCGCTTCGGCGGGGGTCAGGCGCTTGCCTTCGCGGTCCGTGGGGGGATGGGTCAGGACGGGGCCGGCGTCGAGCCAGACCCCGTCCGTGACCTGCTCACCGCGAGCCGGCGGCCCGGGCGTCGCCGTCGCCGAGGCCGTCAGCTCGATCCAGATGCCCCACGGGCCCCGAAGCAGCCGGTAGCGGGTCGTACGCGGCCCCTCAGGCATCCGGAGACGGCGCCTGGGCCACGCCGATCGGGCAGCTCACGCCCGTTCCGCCGATGCCGCAGTAGCCGGCGGGGTTCTTCGCCAAGTACTGCTGGTGGTACGGCTCGGCATGGAAAAGGGGGCCCGCCGGGAGGATTTCCGTGGTGATGGGGCCGTAGCCGTTGGCGTCCAGGACCGGCTGGTAGGCGTCGCGGGAGGATTCGGCGGTCTTCTGCTGGGCGGGGGAGTGGGTGTAGACCGCCGAGCGGTACTGGGTGCCGTGGTCGTTGCCCTGGCGGTGGCCCTGGGTGGGGTCGTGGGACTCCCAGAAGAGCTTGAGCAGGGACGCGTAGGAGATCACCGAGGGGTCGAAGACGACGCGGACGACCTCCGTGTGGCCGGTGCGGCCGCTGCAGACCTCTTCGTAGGAGGGGTGGGGGGTGTGGCCGCCCTGGTAGCCGACGAGGGTGGTCCAGACGCCCTCGGCCTGCCAGAAGATCCGCTCGGCGCCCCAGAAGCAGCCCAGGCCGAAGTCCGCGACGTCCAGGCCCTCGGGGTAGGGGGCTGCCAGCGGCGTGCCCAGGACGGTGTGGCGGTCCTGGAGCGGGAACTGCGGGGCCGGGCGGCCCGGCAGGGCTTCGTCGGGGGTGGGGAGGCGGGTCTCGCGGCGGCCGAACAGCATGGTGGTCTCCAACGTCGGTCCAACGGGGCGGGCGGCGGGCGTCACCGGCTACAACGGCGCCCGCTCACGCGGAATTCCGGCCGGACTCCCAGCCGGCGACGGCCACCGCGCGGTACGAGGCGTACGCCGCGACGGGATCCGGCTCGTACGTCCACGGGATCGCGCCGATGTGGCCGTCGATCTTGCGGAACTGCTCGAGGGCCTCGCCGTAGCGTTCGGCGCGCACCAGGAACCAGGCCAGCAGGTGGCGGACGTGCGGCAGCACCGGGTGGTCGTCGGGGGCGTGCGTGACGGCGTACTGCGCGGCCTCGATGGCGTCGCGGATCACCGCGCTCCGGAACAGGCTCCGCACCAGCTGCACGTCGGGCAGGTGGTCGTGGACGGCGAACAGCGGCAGCGCGGGCAGCAGGCTGCCCTGCGGCGCGCTCGCCGCGGCCCGCCGGGCGAAGGCCTCGGCCTTCTCCTGGGAGCCGTGCCACTTGGAGCTCCAGTAGCGCAGGGCCGCCAGGTGCGCCCCCATGTGCTGCGGGGCGCGGGCCGCGACGGCCTCCCAGGCGGACTGGAACTCCGCCTCGCTCGCGCCGAGCCCGCGTGCCACGCCCAGGCCGATGATCGCGGGCACCACGTCGCCGGGCGCCAGCCGCTCCGCCTCGGCGCAGACCGTACGGGCCTCCTCGAGGATCATCCGGAAGTCCTGGGAGGAGGGGTCGCGCAGCGCCTGCTGGACCAGGAACTCGGCCTGCACCATCGCGCCGCCCGCGTCCTCGGGCGCCACCACGCGCCAGTGGCGCAGCCACATCCCGCCCGTGCCGGGGGTCGCGGCAAGCTCGTGGACCGCCGCCCCGGCCAGGGTCTGCACCCGCTGCCAGCGCAGCTCGGCCGCGGTCGTGGCGTCGGTGCGGCGCAGGAGGTCGGCGGCGGGCTTCCAGTCCTGGGTGCGGCGGGCCTCGTCCACGGCGGCCAGCAGGTCCGGGTCGGGGCCGGGCAGGCGCAGGTCCAGCTGCCCGGGCGGTACGAAGCCGTGCGCGCCGAGCGGGTCCACGGCCGGCCCGGCGCCCGCCGCGGCCGCCTGTCCGGCGCGCCGGCGGCGCAGCGCGGGCATCACCACGAGGCCGCACAGCAGCGTGACGGCGAGCAGGATGAAGAGGAACTCCATGATTGTCCTGAATGCTGGGAACGAAGGCCGACGAGGGTACAACGCGACAAACCGGCGGATCGTTCATCCGCACGTTACAAGTGAACAGGAGCGTTCTGGGCTACGGGCACTACTCTCGGATGGATGAGCGACCAGCACAGCTTCGAGACCCTCGCCATTCACGCCGGGCAGGAGGCGGACCCGCTGACCGGGGCCGTCGTGCCGCCCATCTACCAAGTCTCCACCTACAAGCAGGACGGTGTCGGCGGGCTGCGCGGCGGCTACGAGTACAGCCGCAGTGGCAATCCCACGCGCACCGCCCTGGAAGAGAACCTGGCGGCCCTCGAGGGCGGCGTCCGGGGCCTGGCCTTCGCGTCGGGTCTGGCGGCCGAGGACTGCCTGCTGCGCACGCTGCTCGCGCCCGGTGACCACGTGGTGATCCCGAACGACGCCTACGGCGGTACGTTCCGTCTCTTCGCCAAGGTCGTCGGCCGCTGGGGCGTGGAGTGGTCGGTGGCCGACACCTCCGACCCGGCCGCCGTGCGCGCCGCGATCCGTCCGCAGACCAAGGCGGTCTGGGTCGAGACCCCGTCGAACCCGCTGCTCGGCATCACCGACATCGCCGCCGTCGCGGGCGTGGCCCACGAGGCCGGCGCCAAGCTGGTCGTGGACAACACCTTCGCCAGCCCCTACCTCCAGCAGCCGCTGGCGCTGGGCGCGGACGTCGTCGTGCACTCCACCACCAAGTACATGGGCGGTCACTCGGACGTCGTCGGCGGCGCGCTGATCACCTCCGACGCCGGCCTCGGCGAGGAACTGGCCTACCACCAGAACGCGATGGGTGCCGTCGCCGGCCCCTTCGACTCCTGGCTGACGCTGCGCGGCATCAAGACCCTGGCCGTGCGCATGGACCGGCACACCGCCAACGCCGAGCGCGTGGTGGAGCTGCTGGTCGCGCACCCGAAGGTGACGCAGGTGTACTACCCGGGCCTGCCCGAGCACCCGCTGCACGAGGTGGCCGCCAAGCAGATGCGCGCCTTCGGCGGCATGGTGTCCTTCCGCGTCGCGGGCGGCGAGGAGGCGGCGGTCGAGGTCTGCAACCGCGCCAAGCTGTTCACGCTGGGTGAGTCCCTGGGCGGCGTCGAGTCGCTCATCGAGCACCCGGGCCGCATGACGCACGCCTCGGTGGCCGGCTCCCAGCTGGAGGTCCCGGCGGACCTGGTGCGCGCCTCGGTGGGCATCGAGTCGGCGGACGACCTGCTGGCCGACCTCACGCAGGCGCTGGGCTAGCCGTAACGCGCACGGGGAGCCCGGCTCCCCGGCGCCGCTGCGGGAGTCCTCATCCGTCCCGCGGCGGCGGGGCCTGCCACGCCGGCCGGGCCGACCACGGCTCGGCGGTCGCGGCCCAGACGCCGAAGGCCACCGCCGCCGCCAGGAGCAGCGCCCACCCCGCCGCCCGCAGCGCCCTGCGGCGCCGCAGCAGCCGCCGCCCGCGTTCGGCGGCCCGTACGGCGAGGTCCGTGGGGACCTGTGCGCGCGGGCCGTCCAGCAGGTGGCGGAGCCGGGTCTCCCGGCGGTCCTGGCCGCTCATGGCGGCGCGGCGCCGGTCGTGGCGGCGGGGCCGGGGCGCACCACGCGGTCGCGGCCGGTCATGGCAGCGCGGCCGCGGCCCGGGCGCAGACGGCTCGTACGCGCCGTACGGACAGTCCCAGCCGGGCCGCGATCTGTTCTTCGGGCACGTCCTCGTACAGCCGCAGTACGAGCACGAGGCGTTCGCGGGGCGGGAAGGCGCCGAGCGGTCCGCCGGGGGCGGGGCGGCGGCGCCAGGCCGTGCGGGCGTAGCGGTGCGCGAGCTCCTGGCGGGCGCGGTCGTACGGGTCCTCGCCGCGGAGGGTGTCCCAGGCGGCGTACGTACGGGCCAGGGCGGCGGTCAGGAGGTGCTCGGCGGCCGCCCGCTCGCCGGTCAGCAGCCGCGCGGCGTGCAGCAGCCTGCCGCCCGCACCCGCGACGAACGCCTCGAACTCCCGGGCCCGGCGGCGTTCCCGGGCGGACTGCCGCTCACGCACCCCTCCAGGACAGGGCAGGCCGTGCGGCCGGGTCAAGAGGCCGGCGGCACCTGGGGGGCCTGGGTGAAGTGGATCTCGGAGAGCGCGGCGTTGAAGCGGGTCAGCAGGTTGCAGAAGATCTCGCGCTCGTCCTCCGCCCAGCCCTCCGTCACCAGCGCCATCAGCTCGCGCCGCGAGGCGCGCACCTCCTCCAGGCGGGCCTTGCCGCGCGGCGAGAGCTGCAGGACGACGGCGCGGCCGTCCTCGGGGTGCGAGGTGCGCTTGACCAGGCCGGTGTCCACCAGCGGCGCGACCTGGCGGGTGACGGTCGAGGAGTCGATCCCCATGCCGGCCGCGAGCGCCTTGACGCCCATCGGGCCTTCCTGGTCGAGCCGGTTGAGCAGCAGGTAGGCGGCGCGGTCCATGGAGTTGTGGACCCGGCCGACGCCGCCGAGCCGGGTCTGCTCGGCACGGCGGGCGAAGACGGCAACCTGGTGCTGGAGGGCGTCGAGGACGCCGGGGGCGAGGTCGGTCGTCATGTCCTGAGGGGTGGGCATGGCTGGGACTCACTTCGTACGACGGCAGGGAATGGGCGGGGAACTGCTGAGAATGGGGGACAGAGTACGCGGCCCGGCGCCCGTTCGTACCAGTGCTCGGCAAACCGGTCGGTATGCCGGTATCCGGCGCCGGCGGTCCGCCGTACCCGTGCGACGCCCCGTGCGACGCCGCCGAGGTGTCGCCGCGGTGCCGTCGCGTGGCCCACGCGGGCTCGCGGGCGCGGCGGGATACTGACGTCATGGCCGCACGAGCGGTGTCCCTGGACGACGTCCGGCGGGCGCAGCGGACGCTGGCGGGGGTGGCCCAGCGCACCGCGCTGGAGCCCAGCCGCCACCTGTCCCGGCTGGTGGGCGCGCCGGTCCGGCTCAAGTGCGAGAACCTGCAGCGCACCGGCTCGTTCAAGGTGCGCGGCGCCTACGTGCGGATCGCCGGCCTGAGTGCCGGGGAACGGGCGGCCGGGGTCGTCGCCGCGAGCGCCGGCAACCACGGGCAGGGGGTGGCGCTGGCCGCCTCCCTGCTGGACGTGCGGGCCACGGTGTTCATGCCGGAGGGCGCCCAGCTGCCCAAGCTGGCCGCCACCCGCGACTACGGCGCCCGGGTGCGGGTGTGCGGGCAGGACCTGGCCGAGGCGCTGGCCGCCGCGCGGGAGTACGCGCGGGCGACGGGCGCGGTCTTCATCCACCCCTTCGACCACCCCGACGTCATCGCGGGCCAGGGCACGGTGGGGCTGGAGATCCTCGAGCAGTGCCCGCGGGCGGGCACGGTCGTGGTGGGCGTCGGCGGGGGCGGGCTGGTGGCCGGCATCGCGGTGGCGGTCAAGGCGCTGTCGCCGGACGCGCGGATCGTGGGGGTGCAGGCGGCGGGCGCGGCCGCGTACCCGCCGTCGCTGGCCGCCGGGCACCCGGTGACGCTGGAGGCGCCGGTGACGATGGCCGACGGGATCCGGGTGGGGCGCCCGGGAGACCTGCCGTTCCGGATCGTGAAGGAACTGGTCGACGAGGTGCGCACGGTGTCCGAGGACGAGCTGGCGAGCGCGCTGCTGCTGTGCCTGGAGCGGGCGAAGCTGGTGGTGGAGCCGGCCGGCGCGAGCCCGGTGGCGGCGCTGCTGTCCGACCCGGCGGCGTTCCGGGCCTCGGAAGGAGGCGCCGGGGAGGGGGCGGAGGAGGAGGGACGGCCGGTGGTGGCCGTTCTGTCGGGCGGGAACGTCGACGCGCTGGTGCTGCAGCGGGTGTTGCGGCACGGCATGGCGGCGGCCGGACGGTACCTGTCGCTGCGGCTGCTGCTGACGGACCGGCCGGGCGCGCTGGCCGCGCTGCTGGAGGTGCTGTCGGCGGCCGACGCCAACGTCGTGGACGTCTCCCACGTACGGACCGACCCGCGGCTGGGGATCGCCGAGGCGGAGGTCGAGGTGCACCTGGAGACGACGGGGCCCGGGCACTGCGCGGAGGTACGGGCCGCGCTGCGGGCGGCCGGCTATCCGGTGATGTCCTGATATCGCGCCCGTGGCGGACGACCGGAATGACATGCGGACAGCGGTCACGGATTTCCGGTGAACATCCGGTGGGAATCATTCACGGGGCGGGACGGAGCCCGCGAACGTAAAATCGTGTATTACGTCACCTCAACGGGGAGAACCTCCATGCCAGGCGCTATATACGCCGAAGGCCTGGTCAAGACCTTCGGCGACGTCACGGCTCTGGACGGCGTCGATCTCGACGTTCCGGAAGGAACCGTTCTAGGACTGCTCGGCCCCAATGGCGCCGGCAAGACCACCGCAGTGCGGGTGCTCACCACCCTCATCAGGCCCGATCGCGGCAAGGCCGTCGTGGCGGGCATCGACGTACTGAAGAAGCCCAACGAAGTCCGCCACGCCATCGGCCTGTCCGGGCAGTTCGCCGCCGTCGACGAATATCTGACGGGGCGTGAGAACCTCAGCATGGTCGGCCGGTTGTACCAGATGAGCTCGCGCGACGCGAAGTCGCGGGCGGGCGAGCTGCTGGAGCGCTTCAACCTCGCCGACGCCGCCGACCGCCCCGCCAAGACGTACTCCGGCGGCATGCGCCGCCGCCTCGACCTCGCCGCCGCCCTGGTCGTCAGCCCGCCCGTGATGTTCATGGACGAGCCCACCACGGGCCTGGACCCGCGCAACCGGCAGGCGCTGTGGGAGGTCATCCAGGAACTGGTCGCCGGCGGCACGACCCTGCTGCTCACCACGCAGTACCTGGAGGAGGCCGACCACCTCGCGCACGACATCTGCGTGATCGACCACGGCAAGGTCATCGCCCGCGGCACCTCCGACCAGCTCAAGGCGCGCACCGGCGGCGAGCGCGTCGAGCTCGTCGTCCACGAACGCGAGCACATACCGCTCGCCGTCGAGGTCATGCGGCCCTTCGGCAAGGGCGGATTCACCGTCGAGGAGCACACCCGCAAGGTCATCGTTCCGGTCTCCGGCGGCGCCAGGCTGCTCGCCGAGGTCATCCGGGAGCTGGACACCCGGGGCATCGAGATCGACGACATCGGGCTGCGCCGCCCCACCCTCGACGACGTCTTCATCTCGCTCACCGGGCACGTCGCCGAGGCCGGCGAGGAGACCCGCGAACAGGAAGGGGCCGCCACATGACCGCGGCCGGTGACACCCTCTCCCGGCGGCCGGTGCCCAGGGCACGCGGCGGCGCCGTCCAGTCCGTACGCGACTCCCTCGTCGTCGCCCAGCGCAATCTGATCCGCATGATGCGCATCCCCGAAGTGGTCATCTTCGGGCTGATCCAGCCGATCATGTTCGTGGTGCTGTTCAGCTACGTCTTCGGCGGCTCCATCGCCGTGGGCGGCAGCACGGACCCCGACACCTACCGCCAGTTCCTGATGGCGGGCATCTTCGCGCAGACCGTCACCTTCGCCACGGCCGGCGCGGGGGCCGGCATCGCGGACGACATGCACAAGGGCCTCATCGACCGCTTCCGCTCGCTGCCCATGGCGCGCGGGGCCGTGCTCACCGGCCGTACGCTCGCGGACCTGGTGCAGACCGCCCTCACGCTCGTGGTGCTGGCGATCGTCGCCGTGATCGTCGGCTGGCGGATCCACGAGGGGCTGCTCAAGGCCCTGGCCGGCTTCGCCCTGCTGCTCCTGCTCGGCTACGCCTTCTCCTGGATCGGCGCGCTCATCGGATTGTCCGTGCGCACCCCGGAGGCCGCCACGTCGGGCGGGCTGATCTGGCTCTTCCCGCTGACCTTCATCTCCAACGCGTTCGTCCCCGCCGACAACATGCCCACCGTCCTGCGCACGATCGCGGAGTGGAACCCCTTCAGCGCCACCGTCCAGGCGGCGCGCGAGCTCTTCGGCAACCTGCCGCCCGGCTATCCGGTGCCGTCGGCGTGGCCGATGCAGCACCCGGTGTGGGCGTCGCTGATCTGGTCCGTGGTGATCATCACCGTCTTCCGGGCCCTGTCGGTGCGCAAATACCGCTCGGCGACGGCGTAGGAGGCGGCGTAGGGGACGGCCGGGCACGCGGAAGGCCCCGGCCCCCGGAGATCCGGGGGCCGGGGCCTTCTCGTCCGGCGTCCGCGAGGGCGTCAGCCCGAGTAGGGCTTGGCCTCGAGGATGCGGACCATGGCCTTCTTGCCGTTGGGGAGCTCGTACTGAGCGTCCTCGCCGATCTTCTTGCCGAGGACGCCCGAGCCCAGCGGGGACTGGGGGGAGTACGTCTCGATGTCCGAGCTGGCGTACTCGCGCGAGGCCAGCAGGAAGTCGAGGGTGTCGTCCGGGTCGCCGTCGAAGGCGATGGTGACGACCATGCCGGGGGCCACCACGCCGTCGGCGGCCGGGGCCTCGCCGACCTTCGCGGACTCGAGCAGCTGGGTCAGCTGACGGACGCGGAGCTCCTGCTTGCCCTGCTCCTCCTTGGCCGCGTGGTAACCGCCGTTCTCTCGCAGGTCACCTTCCTCGCGGGCCGCCGCGATCTTCGCCGCGATCTCGGTGCGAGCGGGACCAGACAGGTACTCCAGCTCGGCCTTGAGCTGGTCGTACGCCTCCTGAGTCAGCCAGGTGACGTTGTCGCTGGTCTGGGTCACAGGTGCTCCTCGTCGGTACTGGGGAATGCTGGGGGATGCATCTCGATACAAATGAACGCCCTACTCAGAAGGGTGCACCTTCAAAGGTGGGCGAAACCACGAGCCTAACAATTACGTCCGGAAAGGGGGAAGAAGTAACGGGGAGAAACTGCGCAAGAATCGCGTCAACGCAGGTCAGGGGCCTGACGCCGGCCTGATGCCGACCTGGGCCCCCGGCCTGTCAGCCCCGCTTCTCCATCCGGCAGCCCTCGAGCTCGGTGGCCGCGGCGTGGGCCGTCGTACGCAGCGTGACCAGCTCGGTGAAGTGCGTCTCGGCCCGGTCGAAGCGGAAGTCCTTGCGGGCCACCTCGCCACCCTCCGCGCCGAGGGAGCGCAGGGTGCACACGGCGACGGCGTCCCGGTCCTTGCGGATCTCCAGGACCGCCTGCACGGTGTCGTCGCTGACCGTCTTGGAACGGATCAGCTGGGTGCCGCCGTCCGACTTCGTGATGTAGTGCACAGCCGCCCAGCCGATGAAGGCGAGCAGCACGGCGCCCAGCACGGCCCCGACGATCTTCAGCTTGCGGTCGGCGCGCTCGTCCGCCGAGCGGCCGTAGCGGCCCTCGGGCGGGGCTCCGCGGTCCGCAGCCATGATCGTTCCTCCTGGTAGGGCCGGTTCCGGGCGCATCCCTCACCGGCGGGGGCCTTTGTCCCGCGAACTCGGAATGAAAACACGCCCGCTTCGGTCACTATAGGAGGCGGCCCCGGACACCGATGGAGGGGCCCAAGACCTGTGACTGAGGATCGAGCCTTGACTGAGCAGTTGCGAATGATGGCCGTTCACGCCCACCCCGACGACGAGTCGAGCAAGGGCGCGGCCACGATGGCCAAGTACGTGTCCGAGGGGGTGGACGTGCTGGTCGCCACCTGCACGGGTGGGGAGCGTGGCTCCATTCTCAACCCCAAGCTCCAGGGCGACCCCTACATCGAAGAGCACATCCACGAGGTCCGGGCCAAGGAGATGGACGAGGCCCGCGACATCCTGGGCGTCAAGCAGGAGTGGCTGGGATTCGTCGACTCCGGCCTGCCCGAGGGCGACCCGCTGCCCCCGCTGCCGGACGGCTGCTTCGCCCTCCAGGACGTCGACGAGGCCGCCGGCGCGCTGGTGAAGCTGATCCGCGAGTTCCGTCCGCACGTGGTCACCACGTACGACGAGAACGGCGGCTACCCCCACCCCGACCACATCATGACCCACAAGATCACGATGGTGGCCTTCGACGCGGCGGGCGACCCCGAGCGCTACCCCGAGGCCGGCGAGCCCTGGCAGCCGCTGAAGCTCTACTACAACCAGGGCTTCAACCGCCCGCGCACCCAGGCGCTGCACGACGCCCTGATCGAGCGCGGCCTGGACTCCCCCTACGGCGAGTGGCTCAAGCGCTGGGACGACATGGGCCGCGAGCGCACGCTGACCACCTTCGTGCCGTGCGCGGACTTCTTCGAGATCCGCGACAAGGCCCTGATCGCCCACGCCACCCAGATCGACCCCGACGGCGGCTGGTTCAAGGTCCCCATGGACATCCAGCGCGAGGTGTGGCCGACCGAGGAGTACGAGCTCGCGAGGTCCCTCGTCGACACTTCCCTCCCCGAGGACGACCTCTTCGCGGGCATCCGCAACAATTGACCCCATGATGAGCGCGACTGCAACCCTCGCCGCCACCCACCTCGTGCCCTTCGCCGCCGAGGAACTGGACAAGAACAAGGTCACGCCCGGTGTGCTCGGCTTCCTCGTCTTCGCCGTCATCGGCGGAGCCGTGTGGATGCTGATGAAGAGCATGAACAAGCACATGAAGCGGGTCGACTTCGAGGAGGCTCCCGAGCCCTCCGGCGAGGGCGGCAAGGTCGAGCGGACGGCCTGAGGGCCCGGCGGACGGCCTGAGGGCCGAACGTCCTGAGGACTGCGCGGACGGCCTGAGGACCCGGCGGACGGCCCGGGGCGGGCCGCCGCGGCCGGGTCCGGCGCACCGGTACGGCTCGTGGGTGCCGTAGCGCCGCCCCGGCCTGCCCGGATCACCCCCACCGCGGAATCCGACTGGATTTCGCCTCGGCAATGCCGCCAGCCATGCGTTCCGCAGCGTCCTCGAGGTCGCATGCGTCCACCGGCGCACACTCGCCACCCGCACCGAGGCCCGGTCGGCGATCGCGACTGGATCACCAGCTTCCGCGAAATCCAACGGCTGCCCCACACCAGAGCCCGGTCAACTACGAATGAGGTCGCGGGGCCGACCCCGCTGGGGAATTCGCCATTCCGCCGGCCCTCGCTTCATGACGGGGTGTCGGCGGCTTTGGGTAAACGTCGATTTTTGGCAAAGAGTGCTGGTCAACCGATTGCGCCACCGTGTAGCCTGAAGTTAGTTTCAGCATGCGTCAAGGGGGGCTCCTGCGCCTGGCCATGAAGCGCTGCTTCGTGGTCGCGCACCGATTCTTCACGGTGTTGCCATTTTCGCCCGCGAATATTTTGGTGCGCTAGCACGGGGGAGGCTGCACTGACGTCCTACTTATGCGTACTTTCCATGGATTCGCTGGGCTCCTGTATTCACGGTGATGCTCCCCATCCGGGAGCCATTGGTCCAGCAGTGAAAGTCGATCCACCCGGCGGGTTACGGCTTGGTCAATGCCAGGGCATGGCTTGACCGGGGGAGGCCGGAAGAGAGGCCGCCACCTTGGCCGATGCCCCCCGTGGCGAGTGGCGAAAAATCGTCGTGGACGCCACCCTCCAGGACTTCCGCCTCCTTGCCCGGTTCCAAGGCAGCCTCCGCCTCTCCCCGCCCCTTCTGACGCCCTGCCGGCCTGGACGGCAGGGACCGGGCGAGACGTTGGGCCGCCTGCCGTGACCGCCGCCTGTCGGGTGATCTGCCGGCGCTCACCGCTCAGCGCCGGGGGTGCCGCGTGACTGAAGCCCTTGGGTGTTTTTCTCATGCTCTTTGAGAGGGAAAGAGGAGACAGGACATGGAAGAAGCGCTGGCCGAAAAACTCACCTACCGGGAGTTAGATGTGCTCGGCCTGCTGGCCGGGGGGTTGAGCAACCGGCTCATCGCTCGGAGGCTGGACATCTCGGAGAAGACCGTGAAAAACCACCTCAGCAGCATTTACTTGAAGATCGGTGCCACCGACCGCACTCAGGCCGCGCTCTACGCCCAACACGTCGGCCTGACCGACCCCGGCAAAGCGGCTCCGTCCGCCCCGGCGTCTGCTCCGGCCTCCGATCCCGTCCCCAGGGAGGGTTCGCCACCGACGGGCCACGCCCTCACCGCGCGCGAGCGGGGCGTACTCCATCTACTGGCCCGGGGGCTGAGTAATCGGGTCATCGCTCGGAGGCTGGGCATCTCGGAGAAGACCGTGAAAAACCACCTCAGCAGCATTTACTTGAAGATCGGAGCCGCCCACCGCACTCAGGCCGCGCTCTACGCCCAATACGTCGACCTCGCTTCCTGAGCGGCCCGCGGCCGGACCTCTTCTCCGAGGGGATCTCCGCTGTCGCTCGGTGCGCTCGCTCTCCCGCGGTCGCGTTCCGTCGCCCGCGAGCATCCCTCCTCGACGAGGAACCTCCGCACCAGCTTGCCCGCCTCGTCCCGGCACTCCTCGAAGTAGGCGTGCCGGGCGCCCGGGAAGAGGTGTGCGCGGGCACCGGGGATGCGGGAGGCGAGCAGCCGGAGGTTGTCCGGCGGGGTGAGCCGGTCCTGGTCGCCGTGGAGGATCAGGGTGGGGGCCGCAATGCCCGGCAGTTCGCTCCATGCGTCGTGCTCGTTGCTGGCGATGAGGTGGCCGCGGCGCGCATGGGCCGGCATCCGCGGGTCGCCGAGGGTGCGGTAGGGGCCAGGGTGCGCGGCCCGCCAGGCGGGGGAGTACATCAGGTCGGCCAGCACTCGGCGTACGGCCTCCGGATCCGGCTGTGCGAGGGACCGTCGTACCGACGCGTCGCGTTCCACGGCGTGCGGACCGCCAGGGGAGGTGCAGCCCAGGACCAGCCGGCGGACCCGCTCCGGGTGGCGGATCGCGAGCCACTGCGCGACCCGGCCGCCCATCGAGGTGCCGTACACGTCGGCGCGCTCGATACCGATCGCGTCCAGGACCGCGACGACGTCGTCCGCGAACTGAGCGACGGAGTACGGCCCTTCGGGCTTGTCGCTGTCGCCCGTGCCGCGCAGGTCCAGGGTCACGGTGGAGCGCACGGTGTGGAAGTCCTCGCGCACGCCGTCCCACCAGTGGTGGTCGTTCGCCTGCCCGGCGAGCAGCACCAGCGGCGGCCCCTCCCCGCGGTGCTGATACGCCAAGGCCGTGCCGTCCTGGGCGCGAGCGAAGGTCGGGGCCGGCCGGTCGTGTTCGGTCATCGACGTCCTTCGAACGGGCACACGGGGCATGTGGGCGGCGCGCGGTGTCATGAGGCTTCCTCATGCTAGCCCGAACAGGCGCACGGAATGGGCACTATTGATGTTCTGCCGAGCGAGGGCTGCCGCGCGGGATCCGCGGCGGGGGCCTCACATCCGCCAGTCGCCCGCGATCTTCAGCAGGCGGTCGTTCTGCTCGGGAGTGCCGATGGTGATCCGCACCCCCTCGTCGCCGAAGGGGCGCACCATGACTCCCGCCGCCTCGCACGCGTCGGCGAACGCCTGCGTGCGCGAACCGAGGCGCAGCCAGACGAAGTTGGCCTGACTTTCGGGAACGCTCCAGCCCGCGGCCCGCAGGGCATCGGTGACCCGAGCGCGCTCGGCCACCAGGGTCCGCACCCGCTCCAGCAGTTCGGGTTCCGCTTTCAGCGAGGCCCGCGCGGCGGCCTGGGCGAGTCCGCTGACGCCGAACGGCAGGCTGCAGGCGCGCAGCGCGGCCGCGACCGGCGGATGCGCGACCGCGTAGCCGACGCGCAGTCGTGCCAGCCCGTACGCCTTGGAGAAGGTGCGCAGAACGGCGACGTTGGGACGGTCGCGGTAGAGCTCGATGCCGTCGGGTACGTCGGTGTCGTCGACGAACTCGCGGTAGGCCTCGTCGAGCACCACCAGCACGTCGTCCGGCACCCGGTCGAGGAAGCGCTCGAGCTCACCGCGGTGCACGGCCGTGCTGGTCGGGTTGTTGGGGTTGCACACGATGACCATGCGAGTGCGGTCCGTCACCGCATCGGCCATGGCCTCCAGGTCATGCCGCTCGTCACGCAGCGGAATCTGCACGGGGGTGGCCCCAGTGGCCCAGACGAGCATCGGGTACGCCTCGAACGAGCGCCAGGCGAAGAGCACTTCGTCCCCTTCGCCGACCGCGGCGCACAACAAGTCCTTGATGACGCCGAGCGATCCGGTGCCGGGCACGAGGTGCTCCGGGGGCACCGCGAGGGAGGCGGACAGCTCCGCGATCAGCTCACTGCTCTTCGAATCGGGGTAGCGGTTGACGCGTCCCAGTTCCTCGCGCATCGAGGCGACGACCGACGGCAGCGGGGGGTAGGGGTTCTCGTTCGACGACAGCTTGTCCACCAGGTCGCTGGGCGCGGCCCGGCCCGGGACGTAGCGAGGCAACCCGGAGACGTCGGCGCGCAGCCGGGGGGCAGGTGCAGAGGGCATTGGGGGAACTTCCTGAACGGGGGAAGCGGACGGTCGTGCGGGTGCGTCGCTCGCCTGCCGGGCCCGGCGGTACGCGCTGCTGAGGCAGGGCGGACCGCCGGGATTGCCGCGGACAGGGTCAGGCGACGGCCCCGGCGGGCGCGTCCTCCTCCTCGACAGCGGTGGTCCGCGCCCCTGCCTTGGTGAACTCCTCCATGAAGCTGGGGAAGGACAGCTTGACGTCCTCGAAGCCCGAGAACTTGTTGGCGGACTGCATCCGCAGGCCGGCCACGAACAGCGACATGAAGATGCGGTGGTCACCCCAGCTGGACAGCGTCACTCCGCCGGGGTACGTCTTCGCGCCGCGGACCAGGAAGCCGTCGCAGACCCCGTCGGCGTACAGGACCTCGATGTCCACGCCCGCGCGGGTCAGTTCGGCGGCCATGGCCTCGATGCGTGACGCCTTGTGGAACCGGGTGAGGCGTCCGCCGGTCACCTTCAGGCTGCCCTGCACGTACGCCCCGAGGGCGGCGAGCGTGGGCACGATGTTGGGGCAGTCCATCACGTCCACCTCGAAGTCGCCGCACAGGCTGCCCTCCGGGTTGTCGACGATCATCGACAGGGTTTCCTCGTCGAAGGTGACGCTCACCCCGAGCTTTTCCAGGATCGGGACGATCGCGAACTCACCCTGCAGGCTGTCGCCGTACACGTTGGTCAGGACGGTCCGGCCCGGGAAGAGCGCGGCGGCGGCCAGCAGGTACGAGGCAGAGGTGTAGTCCTCGTGGATGGTGACGTCCTGGGTCTGGTAGTGGGAGGGCTCCACGTGGAAGTGGCGCATGTCCTCCGACGCAGCCAGCTTGATGCCCGCGTCGGTCAGGCTCGCCAGCGTCTGCCGGATGTACGACTGGGAGTAGACCTCGCCCGTCACCTCGATCTCCACCGGGCCCTCGGCCAGCGGCGCGGCGAACAGGATGGCGGTGATGAACTGCGAGCTGATGTCGCCCGGCAGCCGGCAGGTGCCGCCCTTCAGGCCGCCTCCCCAGTTGACGACCGGGGCCTTGCCCTCGTCGGCGATCGATTCGATGTCCGCGCCGAGTTCGCGCAGCGCGTCCAGCAGGGGTGCCATCACGCGCCTGCGCAGGGTCGCGTCGCCCGTCACCACGGTCGGCGACGGCAGGGCGGAGGCCAGCGCCGTCACGATGCGGAACACCAGACCCGAGCCGCGGGACTGGACGACGCGCCGGATGTCCGGGAGGGTCCCTCCGATGCCCTTGATCTCCAGGAAACCCTCGTGCTCGGTTATCTCGGCGCCCAGGGCACGGCAGGCGGCCTTCATCGTCTCCGTCTCGTCGCAACGGAGGTCGTTGTAGACGCGTGACGTTCCCTCGGCCAGCGTGCCTACCAGAATGGCCCGTTGCGTCTCCGGCTTCGAGGAAGGGACGCGGAAAGTTCCGGAGAAGGAATCGATCGGATCAACCTTCAGCAGCATCCTGATGTCTCCCGTTTCGCATCGTTCGCCGCCTGATGTCTTGCAGGCGATGTCGCTTTGAGGTCTGGGCCGGCGATATTCGCGGAGCGGGAACATGTCGTCCCGCCGCTTGGCGCTTCGATGTCGGGGCGGGAGTTCGGAAAACTCTCCTGGCGCGCATGGCAACCCTCCGCCGGCCTGGAGGGCGCGATGGGAATTCTGCGTCCCGTGGGGCGGGAGCGGCAATAGGTCCATCTGCCCATGGCGTTTCCGGCGCAAGGTGGTCCGGAGCCTCCTTTGCCGAGGTGTGGCGCTGTCGTCGGCGCTCAGCGGCATCACCGGGGCCGGGAGGGGGGGACCTAGGTCCTATTCTGGCCGGCCCGGTCCCGTGCGAGGCTGTGGCAGCGCGATCAACGCATTGAGGGCTGTCCCCGGGGTTCGGGTTCATCCTTCGGTTCCGAAAGGCCTGCCTTTCACCGCCGTCAACGGTCCCCGCGGCCGGGCACATCCATGTTTCCTGTGAACCGTGAGGCGACATCCATGTCCAGCGCAATCCTGTTCTTGAACCGCTGGTCCTTGTACGAGGACGAGCGGCGCTGGGAGAACCGCCTCGCCGCCCCCGAGCTGGTCTTCGACCCGGAGACCGACCGCGTCACGTACCTCTGCGACGAGGGCGGCCGCAGCGGAGTGCCCTCCGATGCCGAACGGGTCCACGTCGTACCGGACTTCGGTGACGTGGACGGTGTGCTGGAGCTCGTCGACGCCATCGTCCGCGACGAGGGCCCGTTCGACCACGTCATCGGCTTCTCCGAGATGTTGCTCGACCTCGCGGCGACCCTGCGCGAGCGGTACGGCATCCCGGGCCCCGGTGTCGAGGAGACCTCCCGGTTCCGCGACAAGAGCGTCATGAAGGAGCGGGTGTCGCGGGCCGGCCTCCGAGTGCCGCGCTGGGCGACCTGCCACACCGAGGAGCAGACCCTCGCGGCCGCCGAGGAGTTCGGCTACCCCGTGATCGTCAAGCCGGTGCGAGGGGCGTCCAGCCAGGGGGTGCGCGAGATCGCCTCGGCCGAGGAGCTGCGGGCCCTGTGCGCCGAACGGAGCCTGGACGACCTCGAGATCGAGGAGTTCGTGCAGGGCGATATCCTGCACGTCGACGGCGTCCTGGACGCCGAGGGCAAACCGCTGTTCCTGTGCACCTCGCGCTACATCTCCACCTGTCTGGACTACGAGGCCCTGGGCACGCCGCTCGGCTCGGTCTTCCAGACGGACCCCGAGGTGCGCGACCGCTGCGAGGACTTCGCCGTGCGCTGCCTGACCGCGCTCGGTCTGCGCGGCTCCGCCTTCCATCTCGAACTCTTCGACACCGGCGACGAGTTGGTGTTCCTGGAGGTCGGGGCCCGGGTGCCGGGCGCGGACGTGTCCTATGTCATCAACGACGTCCACGGCGTGAACCTTTGGCGGCTGTGGGTCGACGTGCTGCTCGGCCGCTCGGTGTACCTTCCGGTCCCCGATCCGTCGCTGAGCGGCGGCTGGCTGATCATCCAAGGTCCCAAGCCGCTGCCCCGGAAGGTCACCGCCGCGACCCCGCTCCTGGGTCACATTCCGTATGTGTACCGCGAGCTGGTGCCGAGGCCGGGTGAGGTCCTGGAATCCAGGCCCGGCTCGTACGCCACGCTCCAGGGCGGCCGCTTCCTGTTCCGGGGCGGCACCCAGAAGCAGATCGAGGAGGCCGTGAGCCAGGCGAGTGCGCAGTACCGCCTGACGACCGAGCCCCTCCCGTAGACCGCCCGAACCATTGCGTGCCATAGGCCAGAGAACCATCGAGTCCGTGGAGGAAGACGTGGCCCAGTTGAGCCATGCGGAGCTGGTTGAGAAGAAGTTCGTGCTGTTCGCCGATGAATGCTTCGGACTCTTCACGAGCAAGATTGCCGCCTCACTGGTCCGCTACAACGGGGACCGCTGCGTCGCCGTGATCGACAGCCTTCAGGCCGGCCGGACCGTCCAGGACGTCCTCGGCTACGGCGGCCCGATCCCGATCGTCAGCCGCGTCGAGGACGCTCTGCACCTGTCCCCCGAGGTCCTGATCATCGGCAAGGGGCTGCACTCCGCCGACCTGCCCGAGTCCTGGAAGCCGCACATCCTCTCCGCCGTCCAGAACGGCCTGCACCTGATCAACTCGATCCACTACCGCCTCGCCGGCGACCCGGACATCGCCCGTGCCATCCGGGACAAGGGCGTCACCGTCTGGGAGACCAAGGACACCCCGCCGGTGCAGCTCAACAAGGCCCGTGTCCTGGACCTGGACACCTGGGTCATCCACACCTGCGGCAGCGACTCCAACATCGGCAAGAAGACGGCCGCTCTGCAGATCTGGCAAGAGGCCAACCGCATCGGCATCAGCACCGGCTTCGCCGCCACCGGCCAGAGCGGCATGCTGATCTCCGGCCATGGCATCGCGGTCGACGGCGTGCCCGGCGACTTCATGGCCGGCGCCGTCGAGCAGGTCGTCATGGATGCCGCGGCCGGCAAGGAATGGGTCGTCGTCGAGGGCCAGGGTTCGCTCAACCACATCGGGTTCAGCAGCGTCGCCCTCGCCATCCTCCACGGTGCCCTGCCGCACGCCCTGGTCTTCTGCCACCGCCTCGGTGCCGAGCGCACCAAGGTCTGGGAGACGCCCATCATCCCCATCCCCGAGCTCATCCGCCTGAACGAGGAGCTCTCCGTCTTCGAGCGGCCCGCCAAGGTCGCCGCCATCAGCGTCAACAGCTTCGGCTACTCCGAGGAGGACTACCGCCGCGAGGCCGAGAAGCTGGAGGTCGACACCGGACTGCCCGTCGTCGACCCGGTCCGTGAGGGCGGCGCCCGGCTCGTGGAGATCCTGCGCGCCCACCAGCGCGAGACCCTCGACCGGCTGTCCGACCTCCGGCGCTGAGGGCGACCCGGGAACTTCGAGGAGATGCACCGATGAAGCGAGCGATCCTGCTCCTCATGCACCAGGGCAAGTCGTACACCGAGGAGATCGCCGCGGCCGCCGCCGGGCTCGATCTGGCCCTGGTCGCCCTCAGCTCCCGGCCGGAGACGCCGGGGGTGCTGGAGGCGAGCCGCCGGCACCTGGCGGACTGCGTGGTCACCGAGGAACCCGAACTGGGCTCCGGCGACCTCGACAAGGCCGTTCTCGAACTCGCCGACCGGGGCTACCGGGTCGAGGCCGCCCTCGCCACCTTCGAGGGCTACCGGCTGCTGATGGCGGAGCTCAACGACCGGCTCGGCGTGGACGACTCCGCAGAGGCCGTGCTGCGCCTCTGCCTCGACAAGTACGAACTGCGCCGCCACCTCTTCGCCGAGGGGCTGAGCGAGGTCCGGCTCCACCGGCTCACCCCCGGTGTGACCCCCGAACTCGATCCCTCCGCGCAGTGGTTCGTCAAGCCGGTACGCGGTGCCTCGTCCTTCGCGACCTTCGTCCTGAACGACGTCGACGACCTGGCCGACCTGCCCGCGCTTCAGGAGCAGATGCGCGCCGACCAGCGCATGAAGGCAATCTTCATGGACCGGTACGACTTCCTCGTCGAGGAGTACGTCGAGGGCCCGGAGTTCAGCTTCGAGACCTTCGTCCTCGACGGCCGGGTCCACCACCTGTGCGTCCACGAGAAGGCCCGCGTGGAACGCCTGGAGCGGACCGTCCTGGAGGGGATGTCGGTCAGCCCGCCCGTGAGCCTCGACCGTGAACTCGTCCTGGAAGGAGCCGACCACGTCACCCGCTGCCTCGCCGCGCTGGCGGAGCACGGGATGGTCGCCGGCGTCTTCCACATCGAGGTCAAGTACTGGGAGTCGAAGAAGCGCTGGGAGATCATCGAGATCAACCCCCGGATGGGCGGCAGCCTGATCGACGCCAGTGTCCAGACCGTCACCGGGCACTCCCTCCTGGACCTGTGGACCGAGTCCCTGCTGCTGCCCGATGGCGAGCGGGACGCCTTCCACGACCGGCTCACCGGCGCCTCCCAGCTGGAGGCCCTGCGCACCGGCGCACCCACCCGGGCGACCGTGTTCCTCAGCAAGTACGGAGAGAAGGGGCGGACCGTCGACGCGATCCGCTTCGAGCCGCCCACCCGCCCGCCCCGGATCCTGCGAGTCCACGTGGCGGAGGGAACCGAACTCGACGCGTCCGACCGGGGCATCTGCCTGATGGACGCCCTGTGGGACGCGGCGGCCGACGACCTCGAGGCCGAGACCGACTTCCTCGACCGACACGCGACGGAGCATTTCCACGTCAGCTACCGCTGACCACGGCACCACACTCCGCCCCTTTATTGAACATCCCTTGCGAACCCTCTTGTGAAGGAGAACGCGATGAACCGCGTGCAGAACTCCGGGATCACCCACCCGAAGCCGTTCTACAACGAGGAGCAGAGCCGTCTGAAGAAGGCCGAGCTCGACCGCTACATGGACAAGAAGATGGCGGAGTGGAAGGCCACCGTCCCCTTCGCGTCCCACCTGACCGACCCCGAGCTCCACCAGGCTTACTACCGCCGCACCCTCATCGAGCACGTGTGGCGCATCCGCCTCTCCCGGGTCAGCCAGTCCAAGGCCATCTACAAGATCGCCCAGGTCGCGCCCAGGGCCGCCCGCGACTACGCGCAGTACCAGGCCGATGAGATGCTCCACGACAAGCTGTACATCGCCGACGCCGCGGCCGCCGGCATCACCGAGGAAGAGATCCTCGCCACCGAGCCCTACCTCTCCACCCGTCTTCTGGAGGGCTTCTTCTACTACACCCTGGAGCACGAGTCGGCCCTCGCCCCGGTCGTCTCGAACTACCTGGTGGAATACACCCAGATGAAGCTCCAGCCGGCCATCGTCGAGAACCTCCAGGAGCGCCTCGGCAAGGAGAACGTCAAGGGGCAGGCCGCCCACCTTCACGTCGACACCACCGAAGACCACTCCCAGGAGATGTGGGACATCCTCCACCAGCTGCTCTTCAGCGAGGAGGACTTCCAGAAGGTGCTCAAGTACATCGACGACGTCCAGGAGATCCTCGCGCTGTTCTTCCGGGAGATCTACGAGGACACCGTCGCCAAGCACGCGCAGACCGCCGAGTGATCCGTACGTCCCGGACCCCGCGCCGACGACAGAACCGGCACGCGGGGACGTCGGGCGCCTGAGGGGTGAACCGGTCGAGGGATTCACGGGGACCTTCCGTGTCCCCGTTTCGGACCGGAGACACAACGGGCGGCCGCGAGCGCCCCGGCCGAGGGACGCTCGCGGCCGCCCTCCCCGACCCGTACGAGCCCCGTCCCACCCTCACCGCGCCCCCGCAACGCAGCAGAGAGGAACCCCGCCATGTCCGCAGCCGACACAGCCACGTTCGCCAAGGAGTACCGCGAGAACGGCTTCGCGGTCGTCGAACGTCTCTTTGATTCGAGCGAGGTCGCCGAGCTCAACACCGCCATCACGGAGATCCTCGACGTCTCCGACGTCAGCTCCGTCGCCGAAGTGGAGCCGGGCGACAAGGGCATGGCGCGCCGGATCTGGTCGCCCACCAAGCAGCACTCCGCGTTCGAGCGGGCCGCCGCCCACCCCGGACTGCTCGACCACGTCGAGGCGCTCATCGGCCCCGACATCCTGTTCCACTACAGCAAGCTCCACCTCAAGGCCCCGCAGGTGGGCAGTGTCGTGGACTGGCACCAGGACTTCGCCTACTACCCCCACACCAACACCGACCTGGTGACGGCCCTCGTCTACCTCGACGACACCACCACCGAGAACTCCGCCCTCCAGGCCGTCCCCGGCTCCCACCTCCGCGGCCTCGCCGACCACTACGTCGACGGCCACTTCCGCGGCAAGGTGGTGGGCGCCGACGCTCCCGACCCGGAGCTCGCCGTGGCCATCGAGGCGCCCGCGGGCAGCGTGGTCTTCATCCACCCCCTGCTCCTGCACTACTCCTCCCCGAACCGCTCCGACCGGTACCGTCGCGCCTTCCTGCCGGCCTACCGGGCGGCCGACGCCTACCCGATCCACTTCGGCCCGCACGCCGGTCACAACGAGGCCGGAGTGAGGCTGCTGCGCGGCCAGGTGTCGGACACGGCACGTGTGGAGGCCGGGGCGTGGCGTCTCCCGCTCGCGGAGCGCCCCTTCGGCTCGCTCTTCCAGCTCCAGGAGGGCGCCAACCAGACCGCGGACGCGGCGACCACCGGGTACGCCACGGTGGACAAGGCGAAGTGACAACCCCATGAGCACGCCGAACGTGACGGTCGTCCGCGCCTGCCTGCGGGGCGGCGAGGGCGGCAGCCCCACAGCCGTCGTCCTGGAGGACGACGCGGACGGCGCGCCGCTGGGCGACGACGAGCGGCGCCGGATCCCGGTCGCACACGGTGTCTCGCACGCCGTGTACGTACGTCACGTCGGCGACACGACCGAGCTGCGCTTCTTCACCGCGGAGGAGGAACTGCCCGCCTGCGGGCACGGCACGGTCGCCGCCCTCGCCCTCCTCTCGGCACGGCACGGCGGAGGCGGGCCCTACCGGCCCACCCTCCGTGCCGGGGGGCGCGTCTTCGCCGGGCGGGCCGAGCGCGTCGGCGAGCTGATCACCGCTGCCTTCGACCCCGGCCCCGTCGATCAGCGCGAACCGACCGCGGAGGAACGCGCCCTCGTTCTTCCGGCCCTCGGTCTCGCGCCGCACGAGGCCGGGCCGGACGTCCGGATCGCCGGCGTGGGCCGCGAACGCATTCTGGTGCCGGTCACCACCCGGGCCGCGCTCGCCGCGCTGCGTCCGGACCTCGACCGCCTCAGGGCGGTCTGCGACCGGTTCGGCCTGCTCGGCGCGTACGTCCACTCGGAACCTTCGCCCGAGGGCGCGCTCGCGGCACGGATGTTCGCCCCTTCGATCGGCGTTCCGGAGGACCTCGCCAACGCCAACAGCACGGCCTGTCTCGCCGCACACCTGGCCGGCCGGGGCACCCACCGGATCGCCGTCGACATGGGCGATTCCCTCGGCAGCCCGGCCACCGTCACCGCCACGGCGGGACCGGACTTGAGAGTCGAAGTCGGGGGCACGGCGCGGGTCGTGACGGGGTGACCGGCCCAGCGGCTCTCTTGAGTACGACCGAGGGCGGCGCCCGCCACAGAGCCGCCTGACGCGCGGACCGTGCTCACCACCCGGCCCATCAGGCGTGGAGGGCTCGACGCATGAGGGCGTCCGGGCACAGCCATCACGGAGTTGGAGGGACAGCCAGTTGGGCGTCACCATTCAGCGCAAGCCCAGCGAACAGATCGAGCCGACGGCCGGGAAGGGCCTCGAACGAGGGCTACTGGCCTGGCTGGTGGCCCGCGGCCTGGTACCCGAGACGAGCCCCAAGCGCGCCTTCGCCGTCGCGACCTTCATCAGCCTGATCGGCAAGGGTCTCTTCATGTCCGGGGCCGCGTTGTTCTTCACCCGCTCCGTGGGCCTCCCGGTCGCCCAGGTCGGACTCGCCCTGGGCGCCGCCGCCCTGATCGGACTCGCCGCCGGCGTCCCCGTGGGCCACCTGGCCGACCGGTACGGCCCGCGCGAGGTCTTCCGGCTCACGCTCTTCGTGCAGGCCCTCGCCGTGGCGGGACTGGTGCTCGTGCGCTCCTTCCCGTCGCTGGTCGCGTGCCTGTGCGTGGCCGAGCTCGCCGTCTCGGCCGGCACGGCCGCCCGCGGCCCGCTGAACCGCGCCCTGGGCGCCCCGAACCCCACCCGCTACCGCTCCTACCTGCGTGCCCTCAACAACATCGCCATCGGCTGCGGAGCCCTCGCGGCCGGCGTCGTCGTGCAGCTGGACACCAGGACCGCATACGTGTGCCTCATGCTCGGCACCGCCGTCCTGTTCCTCGCCTCCGCGGTCGCCTGCTCCCGCGTTCCGTCCGTGCCACCGGTGGAGGTCCCGGTGGGAGGCAGCCGCTGGCCGGCCCTGAAGGACAAGCCGTACGTGGCGCTCACGGTCCTGGACGGCATCATGTCCATCCAGAACCAGATGCTGAGCTTCGCCCTGCCGCTGTGGATCATCGGGCACACCGATGCACCACGGTGGTTCGTCGGTGCGAGCGTGGCCGTCAACACCGCCATCGTGGTCTGCCTGCAGGTGCGGGTCAGCCGCGGCGTCGTCGACAACATGTCGGCCGGCCGCACCATGCGCCGCGCGGGGGCTGCGCTCCTCCTCTCCACCGCCCTCATCGCGTTGGCGGGCGGCGCGCCCGGGTGGGTCGCCATGGTCGTCGTCCTGCTCGGTGTGATCTCCTTCACCGTGGGCGAACTGTGGTACGCGGCCGCCTCGTTCGAGCTGTCCTTCGGCCTCGCTCCCGAGCACGCACAGGGCCAGTACTCGGGTCTGTTCGCCATCGGCCAGGGCCTGTCCAACGCGATCGGCCCGCCGGTGCTCGGCCTGCTCTGCCTCGGCTGGGGCGAGCCGGGCTGGCTCGCCGTGGGAGTGCTCTTCCTCGTCGCCGGCCAGTTCGTACCGCTCGTCGTGAGGTGGTCCGAACGCACGCGCACACACAGCCCGGGCTAGGACGCCGGTCGATCGATGCCGGGCGGCCGGGCCGCCGCGGCCGGGTCCGGCGCACCGGCACGGCTCGTGGGTGCCGTAGCGCCGCCCCGGCCTGCCCGTGGGTAAGGATGGGGTCATGCCGAACCGCCTGGCGCACGAGACGTCCCCGTACCTCCTCCAGCACGCCGACAACCCGGTCGACTGGTGGCCCTGGTCGCCCGAGGCCTTCGCCGAGGCCCGGCGCCGGGGTGTGCCGGTGCTGCTCAGCGTGGGGTATTCCAGCTGTCACTGGTGCCATGTGATGGCCCACGAGTCGTTCGAGGACGAGGCCGTCGCCGGCTACCTCAACGAGCACTTCGTCTCCGTCAAGGTCGACCGCGAGGAGCGGCCCGACATCGACGCGGTCTACATGGAGGCCGTCCAGGCCGCCACCGGCCAGGGCGGCTGGCCCATGACCGTCTTCCTCACCCCCGACGCCGAGCCCTTCTATTTCGGCACCTACTTCCCGCCCGCCCCCCGGCACGGCATGCCCGGCTTCGGGCAGGTGCTCGAGGGCGTGCGGGCCGCCTGGAGCGACCGCCGGGACGAGGTCGGGCAGGTGGCCCGGCGGATCGTACGGGACCTGTCCGAACGGGCCCTGGCGGTCGACACCTCCACCCCGCCCGGCCCCGAGGAGCTGCACGCCGCGCTGCTGGGGCTGACCCGCGAGTTCGACGCCACGCGCGGCGGCTTCGGCGGGGCGCCCAAGTTCCCGCCGTCCATGACGCTGGAGTTCCTGCTGCGCCACCACGTGCGCACGGGCTCCGAGGCGGCGCTGCAGATGGCGGCCGCCACCTGCGAGGCGATGGCCCGGGGCGGCATCTACGACCAGCTCGGCGGCGGCTTCGCGCGGTACTCCGTGGACGCCTCCTGGACCGTGCCGCACTTCGAGAAGATGCTCTACGACAACGCCCTGCTGTGCCGGGCGTACGCCCACCTGTGGCGGGCCACGGGCTCGGCCCTCGCCCGGCGCGTCGCGCTGGAGACGGCGGACTTCATGGTCCGCGAACTGCGGACGCTCCAGGGCGGCTTCGCCTCCGCGCTCGACGCGGACAGCGACGACGGCACGGGCCGGCACGTCGAGGGCGCGTACTACGTGTGGACGCCCCGGCAGCTGCGGGAGGTGCTGGGCGAGGAGGACGCGACGCTCGCCGCCGCGTACTTCGGCGTCACCGAGGAGGGCACCTTCGAGGAGGGCGCCTCCGTGCTGCAGCTCCCCGACACCGATCTGCTCGTGGACGCCTCGAAGATCGCCTCCGTGCGGGAGCGGCTGCTGGCGGCCCGCGAGCGGCGGTCCCGCCCGGGCCGCGACGACAAGATCGTGGCCGCCTGGAACGGCCTGGCGATCGCCGCGCTCGCCGAGACCGGCGCCTACTTCGACCGGCCGGACCTCGTCCAGGCCGCCACGGACGCCGCCGACCTGCTCGTACGCACCCACATGGACTGGCACGCGCGGCTGTTCCGCACCTCCCTCGACGGCGCGGCGGGCGGCCACGCGGGCGTCCTGGAGGACTACGCCGACGTGGCCGAGGGCTTCCTGGCGCTCGCCGCGGTCACCGGCGAGGGCGTGTGGGTCGACTTCGCCGGGCTGCTGCTGGACACCGTGCTGGTCCACTTCACGGACGTGAAGGGCGCGCTCTTCGACACGGCCGACGACGCCGAGATCCTCATCCGCCGCCCGCAGGACCCCACCGACAGCGCCACGCCCTCGGGCTGGACGGCGGCGGCCGGCGCCCTCCTGACGTACGCCGCCTACACCGGCAGCGCCAGGCACCGCGAGGCCGCCGAGAAGGCGCTGGGCGTCGTGCGCACCCTGGGGCCGAAGGCGCCGCGCTTCATCAGCTGGGGTCTGGCGGTCGCCGAGGCCCTGCTGGACGGCCCCCGCGAGGTCGCCGTCGTGGGGCCCGTCGACCACCCGGTGACCCGTCAGCTGCACCACACCGCGCTGCTGTCGACCGCGCCCGGCCTGGCCGTGGCGCTCGGCGAGCCGGGCTCGGAGGAGGTGCCGCTGCTGAAGGACCGCCCGCTGCTCGAGGGCCGTCCGGCGGCCTACGTCTGCCGCCGCTTCACGTGTGCCGCGCCGACGGCCGACCCGAAGAGCCTCGCGGCGCAGCTGGGCGGGTGAGGGAGGGGGCGGGGGCCCTCAGAGCGTGAGGCCGCCGGCCAGCGTGCGCAGGGCGCGGTCCAGCGCGGGCACCAGCAGTTCCCTGGGCTGGCCCTGGTCGACCCAGTGCATGATCGCCTCGTTGATCACCGCAAGGACGGCCGCGGCCGCGACGCGCAGCTCCAGCTCGTCGGGGGAGCGGCCGGTGCGCTCGGCCAGGGCGCCGGCGAACAGGCGGCAGGTCTCGACCCCGCTCTCCGCCGCGCGGCCGCGCAGCGCGGGCACGTCGCGGATGAGCCGGGAGCACTGCTGCAGTTCGCTGATGTCGCCCTCGACGGCCTGGCGCATGGCCCCCACGATGCCCTGCCGGACGGCCTCCATGGGCGGCTCCTCCGCCGGGCGGCCCAGGACCGCGGCGGCCAGCAGAGGGTCGTACTCGCGTCTGAGCACGATGTCCTCCTTGGTGGGGAAGTACCGGAAGACGGTGCTGGGCGAGACGTCGGCGGCCTCGGCGATCCGGTCGACAGGCGTGGCGTCGTACCCGTACTCCTCGAACAGCCGGTAGGCGGCGCGGCGGATCGCCTGGCGGGTCTGGATCTTCTTCCGTTCGCGCAGCCCGAGCCGGGGGCCTGGCTGCGGGCCGGAGGAGGTCTGTACTGAGGCCATGAACAGCATTCTCCGGCATCGATCTTGCGGCCCCGGCGGGCATTCCCGGCGTTCCGGGCGCGGAGGCTGACGAGTCCCTGATTGTCAGTGGGGTGTGTGACCCTGTGTGCGGGGCAGGGAACCGGTTGTAAGGACCGGAAAGGGGAGGGGCATGACGATTGCCGCTGTGCTGACCGCGGTGCTGTGCGTCGGCGGGTATGTGCTGCTGGGTGAGATCGCCGTGGTCGCGGTGGTGCTGGCGGGTGTGGGCGGCCTGACATGGCGGGTGGCCGTGGCCTCCAGGCCACGGCCACCGCGCATGGGGCGTGCGCCGCGTGCGGGCGCGCCGCTCTCAGGCGTGCGAATAGGCCACCAGGGAGATGCCCACGTAGTGCGCGACGAAGGCCGCCAGGGTGAATGAGTGGAACACCTCGTGGAAGCCGAACCACCGGGGTGAGGGGTTGGGGCGCTTGAGCCCGTAGATCACGCCGCCCGCGGAGTAGAGGAGGCCGCCGACGATCACCAGGACGAGGACCGCGATGCCGCCCTTGCGCAGGAAGTCCGGCAGGAAGAAGACGGCGGCCCACCCCATCGCGATGTAGCAGGGGGTGTAGAGCCAGCGTGGGGCGCCGACCCAGAAGACGCGGAAGACGATGCCGGCCGCGGCCGCCGCCCAGACGGCCCACAGCAGCAGCTGGCCGCGGCCGCCGGGGACCAGCAGCATGGTCAGCGGGGTGTAGGTGCCCGCGATGATCAGGAAGATGTTCGCGTGGTCGAGGCGGCGCAGCAGGGCGGTGGTGCGCGGGCTCCAGTCGCCGCGGTGGTACAGCGCGCTGATGCCGAACAGCAGGCAGGCGCTGAGCACGTACACCGCACAGGCGACGCGGCCGCGCGTGCTGTCGGCCAGGGCCGTGAGGAAGACGCCGGCGATCAGCACGGCCGGGAACATCCCGGCGTGCAGCCAGCCGCGCAGCCGGGGTTTGGCCGGGACGTCCGGCACGGTGGGCGTGAGGGGCGCGGAGGGCGCGGAGAGCGCGGGTTGCGCTGCGTCGGGCGCGGGAGTCATGTCGGTCATGCTACCTACGGGACCGTAGGTTACGTACAGGTACCACGTGGTGATGCTCACGAAGGTGCCCCCTGGACAGATCGGATGAGTAGTCGGATGATCAAATGAGTGCGGGCGGCACCGGATGAGCGGTCACGAAGCGTCTGGGTCGCAGCCCCCAAGGGGCATACATGTGCAGAGACGGACCTTGCGGACGCCGTAGGGCCCGTACCACCCTCAACCATCTGACGCCGGGCAAGCGGGTCCCGGCGGAACGGAGCGATCGTGGCGCGCACCAGTGCGGCTCCCACCACCCCCACCAACCACCAGGAGCTGATCTCCTGGGTCGACGAGATTGCCGCCCTCACCCAGCCGGACCGCGTGGTCTGGTGCGACGGATCCGAGGCCGAGTACGAGCGCCTGTGCGAGGAGCTCGTGGCCAAGGGCACGTTCCGCAAGCTCGACCCGGTCAAGCGCCCCAACTCCTACTACGCCGCCTCCGACCCCAGCGACGTGGCGCGCGTCGAGGACCGTACGTTCATCTGCTCCGAGAAGGAGGAGGACGCGGGCCCGACCAACCACTGGAAGGCCCCCGCCGAGATGCGGGAGGTCTTCGCGGGCAAGGACGGCGACGGCGGCATCTTCCGCGGCTCCATGCGCGGCCGCACCATGTACGTCGTGCCCTTCTGCATGGGCCCGCTCGGCTCGTCGCTCTCCGCCATCGGCGTCGAGATCACCGACTCCGCCTACGTCGCCGTCTCGATGCGCACCATGACCCGCATGGGCCAGGCCGTCCTCGACGAGCTCGGCACCGACGGCTTCTTCGTCAAGGCGGTCCACACCCTCGGCGCTCCGCTCGCCGAGGGCGAGGCCGACGTGCCCTGGCCGTGCAACTCCACCAAGTACATCTCGCACTTCCCCGAGGACCGCGAGATCTGGTCCTACGGCTCCGGCTACGGCGGCAACGCCCTGCTGGGCAAGAAGTGCTACGCCCTGCGCATCGCCTCGGTGATGGCGCGCGACGAGGGCTGGCTGGCCGAGCACATGCTCATCCTCAAGCTGACCCCGCCGCAGGGCGAGGCGAAGTACGTGGCCGCCGCCTTCCCCTCCGCCTGCGGCAAGACCAACCTCGCCATGCTGGAGCCCACGATCTCCGGCTGGACCGTGGAGACCATCGGCGACGACATCGCCTGGATGCGCTTCGGCGAGGACGGCCGCCTCTACGCCATCAACCCCGAGGCCGGCTTCTTCGGCGTCGCCCCCGGGACCGGCGAGAACACCAACGCCAACGCCATGAAGACCCTCTGGGGCAACTCCGTCTTCACCAACGTCGCCCTCACCGACGACAACGACGTCTGGTGGGAGGGCATGACCGAGGACAAGCCCGCCCACCTGACCGACTGGCGCGGCAACGACTGGACGCCGGGCAGCGACACCCCCGCCGCCCACCCCAACGCCCGCTTCACGGTGCCCGCCTCGCAGTGTCCGATCATCGCGCCCGAGTGGGAGGACCCCAAGGGCGTGCCGATCTCGGCCATCCTCTTCGGCGGCCGCCGCGCCACGGCCGTGCCGCTGGTGACCGAGTCCTTCTCCTGGCAGCACGGCGTCTTCCTCGGCGCCAACGTCGCCTCCGAGAAGACCGCCGCCGCCGAGGGCAAGGTCGGCGAGCTGCGCCGCGACCCGTTCGCCATGCTGCCGTTCTGCGGCTACAACATGGGCGACTACATGGGCCACTGGGTGAAGGTCGGCCAGGGCCGCGACGAGGCCGAGCTGCCGAAGATCTACTACGTCAACTGGTTCCGCAAGGACGCCGACGGCCGCTTCGTCTGGCCCGGCTTCGGCGAGAACAGCCGCGTGCTGAAGTGGATCGTCGAGCGCCTGAACGGCCAGGCCGAGGGCGTCGAGACCCCCATCGGCATCCTGCCGACCAAGGAGGCCCTCGACACGGACGGCCTGCGACTGGCCGACGCCGACCTCGACCTGCTGCTGACGGTCGACAAGGAGGTCTGGCGCGAGGAGGCGGCGCTGGTGCCCGAGCACCTCGACACCTTCGGTGACCACACCCCCAAGGAGCTGTGGGACGAGTACCGCGCGCTGGTCGAGCGCCTGGGCTGACGGTCCGAACGAGCGCCGGGCGGGCCGAGGACGACCTCGGCCCGCCCGGCGCTCGTCGTGCCGCGCCTGCCGGGCCGCACTCGTCAGGCCGCGCCTGTCACGCCGCGTCCGGGATGCCCAGTGCGGCAGCGTGGGCGTGCATCCGCTCGGCCGCGAGGGCGGCCCCGGCCGCGTCGCCGCGCTGGGTGGCGACCACCAGGGCCTGGCCGGCCAGCGTGTGCGCCCGCTGGTGCAGGGCGGCGATCCGGGCCGGGGTCGCGGAGCTCGTCGTCGGCGCCGCGCGCAGCGGCGTGCCGCCGCCCAGGCGCTCCACCCGCAGGCTGAGGCCGCGCGCGGCCTCGTCCAGCGCGGCGGACGGCTGCAGCGCCCGGAGCTCGTCCGTCACCGTGAGCAGTGCCGTCAGGTGTCCGGCGAGCCGGATCTCCAGCTCCTCCTCGCGGGAGCGGTGGGGCCCGTGTGCGCGGACCGACTTGGTGTGGATCGGCTCGTACATGGGATGGCCTCCTGAGTTACCTCTGAAGGCCATCCTAACTTAGACAGTGTCTAAACTTGGCTGTAGCCCTCGAGGAAGTTGCCGATCCGGGTCACCGCTTCCGCCAGGTCCTTGGTGTTCGGCAGCGTCACCAGGCGGAAGTGGTCGGGCTCCGGCCAGTTGAAGCCCGTGCCGTGGACGACCATGATCTTCTCGGCCCGGAGCAGGTCGAGCACCATCTGCCGGTCGTCCTTGATCTTGTAGACCTTCGGGTCGAGGCGCGGGAAGGCGTACAGCGCCCCCTTGGGCTTCACGCACGTCACGCCCGGGATCTGGGTCAGCAGCTCGTGCGCGACGTCGCGCTGCTCCAGCAGCCGGCCGCCCGGCAGGACCAGGTCGTTGATCGACTGCCGGCCGCCGAGGGCGGTGGCGACGGCGTACTGCGCGGGCATGTTGGCGCACAGCCGCATGTTCGCCAGGATCGTCAGGCCCTCGATGTAGCTGTCGGCGTGGGCCTTGGGACCGCAGACCGCCATCCAGCCGCTGCGGTAGCCGGCCACGCGGTAGGACTTGGACAGGCCGTTGAAGGTGAGCGTCAGCAGGTCCGGGGCGATGGCGGCGGTCGGGGTGTGGGTCACGCCGTCGTAGAGGATCTTGTCGTAGATCTCGTCGGAGCAGACGATCAGGTTGTGGCGGCGGGCGATCTCGGTCAGGCCGCGCAGCATCTCGTCGTCGTAGACCGCACCCGTGGGGTTGTTGGGGTTGATGATGACGATGGCCTTGGTGCGGTCGGTGACCTTGCGCTCGATGTCGGCCAGGTCCGGCATCCAGTCCGCCTGCTCGTCGCAGCGGTAGTGCACGGCGGTGCCGCCCGCCAGCGAGACGGACGCCGTCCACAGCGGGTAGTCGGGGGCCGGGACGAGGACCTCGTCGCCGTCGTCGAGCAGCGCCTGCATCGACATCTGGATCAGCTCGGAGACGCCGTTGCCGAGGTAGACGTCCTCGACGGACAGCTCGATGCCCTTGGTCTCGTAGTGCTGCACCACCGCGCGCCGGGCCGCGAGCAGCCCCTTGGCGTCGCCGTAGCCGTGGGCGTCGCCGACGTTGCGCAGCATGTCCTCGAGGATCTCCGGCGGGCATTCGAACCCGAAGATCGCGGGGTTGCCGGTGTTCAGCTTGAGGATGCGCTCACCTGCCGCTTCCAGCCGCATGGCCTCCTCGAGCACCGGGCCACGGATTTCGTAGCAGACGTTGGCGAGCTTCGTTGACTGGATCACCTGCATGACGGCCACCCTACGGGGACGTCACGCGCCCCGCGCGTCCTTTGTTGCCCGCTTGACGCCGCCCGCGTGGCGCCGGTCAGGACGAGCCGGCGCGCCGGATCGTGCGCCCCGCCAGGACGTCCGTCCGGCGTCCGTCTTCCATCGCAAAGCGTCCGGCAATCAGGACATAAGGAATGCCGGTCGGAAGCGCGCGAGGGGCTTCGAAAGTGGAGCCGGCGGCTACGGAGTCCGGATCGAAGAGCACGAGGTCGGCGACGTTCCCCGGCCTGATCAGACCCCGGTCGGGCAGCCTCAGCCGCCTCGCGGGCCGCGACGTGAGATGCGCCACGCACTCCTCCAGCGACAGCACGCCCAGCTCACGCGCATACCGGCCGAGGTAGTGCGGAAAGGTGCCATAGGCGCGCGGATGAGGCTTCGCGCCGTGCAGGATTCCGTCGCTTCCACCGGTGTGCGCGGCGTGGCGCATGATCGCGACGACGTTCTCCTCGTGGCC
The DNA here is from genome assembly GCF_014655595.1 of Streptomyces griseocarneus. Taxonomy (GTDB): domain Bacteria; phylum Actinomycetota; class Actinomycetes; order Streptomycetales; family Streptomycetaceae; genus Streptomyces; species Streptomyces griseocarneus. The sequence goes on from NZ_BNBL01000016.1 coordinate 53,114, forward strand.
GACGTGCTGCAGGATCGTCGTCCCCAGCCGGTCCTCGACCAGCAGCCGCCGGGCGGTGGCCCACGGCCGCTCGCCGCGCTCGCGGGCCGCGGCCGCCACCGTCCGGCCGACGTAGGAGGCGAGGGCGGGCTCGCCCACCCCCGAGACCTCGATCGCGTCCCAGTCGATCGGCACGCCGTGACAGCCGTCCGCGCCCTCCTCCTCCACGGCGTGCCGGACGCGTTCGGCCGTCGCGTCGTCGCGCAGCCGGGCCAGCACGGCCGCCGGTCCGCCCTCGCTCGCCCAGCCGGGCAGCATGGCGGCGAGCGTGGTGCAGCCGGGGGTGTAGGGATAGGAGTCCAGGGTGATGTCGGCGCCGGCCGCCAGGGCGGAGTCGAGGAGCGCGAGCAGCTCGGGCGCGCGCCCCTCGTTCACCGGGAAGTTCATGACGGCGTGGGCCAGGTGCAGCGCGCAGCCCGCCCCGCGCGCCACGGCGATCATCTCCTCGTACGCGGCCAGGGCCCCCGCCCCGTACGAGCGGTGGTGCGGGCAGTGGTAGCCGCCGTACGCCGCGACCACCCGGCACAGCTCGGTCAGCTCCGCGTCGTCGGCGTACATGCCGGGGGCGTAGGTGAGCCCGGACGACATTCCCACCGCGCCCTGCTCCAGCCCCTCGGCGACCAGCCGCTTCATGCGGGCGAGCTCGTCGGCCCCCGCGGGCCGCCGCTCCCAGCCGACGGCCAGCATCCGGACCGTGCCCTGCGGCACGAGGTAGGCGGCGTTGACGGCGATGCCCTGCCGGTCGAGCCGGTCCAGGTAGCCGCCGACCGTGCGCCAGTCGACGCCGACGTCCGCGGCGTCGCCGTTCCAGCCGCCGATCGCCGTGCCCACCTCGGCCAGCGTGCGCGCGTCGACGGGCGCGTACGACAGGCCGTCCTGGCCGAGGACCTCCAGCGTCACGCCCTGCGCGACCTTCGCCTCGTGCGCGGGGTCGCGCAGGAGGGCCAGGTCGCTGTGGGCGTGCATGTCGATGAAGCCGGGGCTCAGGGCGAGCCCGTGGGCGTCGAGGACGCGGCGGCCCGACGGCCTCGGGCCCTCGCCCTCGCGCCGGACCTCGGCTATCCGGCCGCCCGCCAGGCCGACGTCGGCCCGGTAGGAGGGACCACCGCTCCCGTCGACGACGCGCGCTTCCCGGATGACGAGGTCCATGGGGCCACCGGCCTCTAGAAGAACGTCCGGACGTAGTCCGTGACCGTCCCGTCGGCCGACGCCAGCGGAATCATCGGCCACTTCTCGAAGACCGTGCACGGGTGCGAGACGCCCAGGCCCACCCAGTCGCCGACCTCCAGCTCCGCGTCCGGCCCCAGCTCGACGAACGCGTGCTGGTCGGCCAGCCCGATCACCCTCATGCCCTGCGCCGGGCGCAGCGAGCCGTCCCGCGCGGACCGCACGACCTGGGGCTCCGGCAGGCCCGCGTCGTAGGAGACGTCCCGCTTGCCCGCGTTGAGGTAGGCGCGGCCGGGCTCCGGGCGGGAGACGACCTGGGTCCACAGCCGGAAGGCGGGCCGCAGCCCGTCGTCCCCGGGCCGGCGGTTGAAGGGCGTCTTGCCGCGGTACAGCCCGTCGTCGTGGGTGACGTACGCGCCGCTGCGCAGCAGCTTGAGCACCGGCGCCGACAGCGGCGGCAGCTCCGCGAAGACCTCGGCGACCGCGTCGAACCAGGCGCTGCCGCCCGCGCTCACGACGATCTCCTCGACCCCGGCGAAGCGGCCCGCCGCGTCGAAGGCGACCGCGAGCCCGGTCATCCGGCGCAGCCAGGCCCGTACGAGCTCGCCGTCGGCGTCCGGGATCTCCGCCTCGTAGCCGGCGAAGCCCACCAGGCGCAGGGTGGCGGTGCCCGCGACGGCGTCGGCGATGCGCGTGCACTCGGCGTCGTCGCGCACGCCCGTGCGCCCGCCGGTGGCGCCGAGTTCGATGACGACCTCGAGCGGGCGGGGCGAGCCGGCCTCGCGCAGGGCGGCGTCCATCAGCTCCACGCCGCGCACGGAGTCGACGTAGGTGATGATCCGCAGCTCCGGGTCGGCGGCGAGCTCGCCCGCGAGCCAGCGCAGCGCGGCGGCGTCGACGACCTCGTTGGCGAGGAAGATCCGTCTTACGCCGAACGCGCGGTAGACGCGGACCTGGGCGGGGACGGCGGCGGTGATGCCCCAGGCGCCGCGCTCGAGCTGGCGCCGGAAGAGCTGCGGGGCCATGGAGGTCTTGCCGTGCGGGGCGAAGGCCAGGCCCTGACCGGAGGAGTACCGCTCCATGACGTCGAGGTTGTGCTCGAGCGCCTCGGCGGAGAGGGCCAGTACGGGCGTGGTGAACCCGCCGGTGAACAGGGACCGGCGCTCGGCGGCCAGCTCGGCCACGGTGGTGCCCTCCGCGTCCGGCGGCAGGCCCTTGAAACGGTGGTCCACCCGCTCCTGGGCGAGGTGGTCCACGGCGTCGTGGGCTATGTCGGCTGTGGCGGCCATGGGGCCTCCCGTCGGATCGTGCTGTACCCGTCCGCCCCCTTCATCCCGGGGGCGACCGCTGCTGTCTAACATCCCCGCAGGTAAAGGGTCAACGGCACATCACGCGCACAACGGGCCGGGGGCCGGGTGCCGGGGCGCCGCCCCGACGCCCGGCCCCCGGCCACGGCGTGGATCAGACGGACCAGCGCTCGCGCATGGTCTTGACCTCGTCGCCCTTGGCGTTGAGCGTGATCTCGTAGACGTTGCCGTGGCAGGAGAAGGGCTCCTTGACGACGTTGTAGTCGTTGCGCAGGCAGCCGTCGATGTGCTTCGACAGCTCGTCGCGGTTCACCTGCTTGTGCTTGCCGGGGCCCATGGCCAGCTCGCCCTTGACGTTCGCGGGGAGCTTGTAGGCCTTGGGCGTCTGGCTCTCGTCGCCGTGGTAGATCCAGTCGTTGGGCGTGCACTTGGGCTTGGCCTCGAAGGTCTCGATGACGCTCGCGTCGCGGTGCAGGCCCACCTGGATCATCTTGATGCCCGCGGGCAGCGTCGGCGGCTTGCCGCAGTCGAGCTCGCCCTCCTGGTCGTCGTGCTTGCCGTCGCCCTTGGCTCCCTTGTCCCCCTTGCCCGCCTGCGACGGCTTCGCCGTCGCGGAGGCGCCGGCCGAGGTGTCCGCCGCCTTGTCCTCCTCGGGCCCGCAGGCGGTGAGGCCGCTGCCGAGCGCGGTGACGACCGCGAGCGTTCCGATGACATGCCGAATGGAGCGCATGTGATTTCCCCCGTAGAAGCAAAAACTTGTCGTGATCATGCTTGATCGACGATGTGTTCTACACCAGGGGGTGGTTGAAGATCCAATCGTCTGAGGGGTGTCATTGTCCGGGAAGGCCGCTGGCGGGCCGGACGGGGATCCCGCCGGCCCGCCCCCGGTCCGTGCGTCGCTCATGTGCAGTACTGCTGCTCCTTGCCGATCGACCGGTACATGCAGTCCGCGTTCTCCAGCAGCTGCAGCACCGCGTCCCGGTTGCGCGCCGTCTCCCGGTCGATGACCTCGTCCGGTGGGTAGAAGCCGCCGGCGCCGGCGGATGACGGATACATCTCGAACGTGTAGGCGAAGATCTTCTGGTTGCCCCACAGCCAGTCGTCGATCGTGCCGTCCGTGATGTAGAGATCGCTGGACTGTTCCGGCGTGTAGCCGTTGCTGCGGGCCATCGACGTGCCGACCTTCGCGAAGGCGTCGCGCTCGTCCTGGGTCATGCCGGGCGCGGTGTCGTCGTACGTCCAGCCGAACGGCCACAGCACGAGCTCGCTGTAGGTGTGGAAGTCGATGGCGGCCTTGATCTGCTGCTTTCCGTTCACGACCCGGCTGCGGACGAAGTCGGAGACGACCTTCACCTCGGGCGCCGACTCCGGGCCCGAGCCGCGGTAGGTCTCGGAGCCGGTGCTGCCGGAGGAGCCGCCGCAGCAGCCCCACTTGTAGTCCCAGTTGCGGTTGAGGTCGGTGCCCCGGGAGGACGAGCCGTTGTTGGGCTGGCGGTTCTTGCGCCAGCTGCGGTAGCTGCCGGAGGCGATGTCGTACTCGCCGCCGTCGGGGTTGAGGTCGGGCACGACCCAGATCACGCGGCTGTCCACCATCTTGGTGACGCGCGCGTCCTTGCCGTACTGCGAGCCGAACTCCTTGAGCAGGTAGAGCGCCATCTCCACGGTCAGGTGCTCGCGGGCGTGCTGGTGGGCGGTGAACAGCACCTCGGGCTTGGCGGCGGCCTTCTCGCCGTCGGCCTCCCGCGCTGCGCCCGGCTGCGCCGCGCCGGCCGCCTTCGCGCTGCCGGTGATCTTCACGGCGATGATGTCCCGGCCCTCGTAGGACTTGCCGATGACCTGCTTGCTCATCAGGGACGGGTACGCGGCGATGTCCGCGTCGATCTCCGCCATGGCCTCCTTGTAGTTGTGGTACTTCGCGTCCGCGGGCGGGAAGTCGAACGGCGTGGGCTTCCGGCCGTCGCCGCGGTCCGGCGGGCCGGGCAGCACGCGCAGCAGGTAGCCCATCCGGCGGACGCGCTCGGCCTGCCCGGCGTCCGCGGTGATCACGATCGAGTCCCGGCGCACGGCGTCGACGGATGCTCCGGTCGCGGCGACGGCGGTGCGCTGGGCGGCGGTGCGGGGCCCGGTGACCTCGTACTCGTGGACGCGCTCCCGGGCGTCCGGGCCGGGCGTGCTGTTCGAGGACGCGGGCGTGGCCACCGCGAGGGCGAGCAGGCCGGCGATGGCGGCAGTCGTCACTCTGCCGTTCGGCCTGCGGAAGCGGGGGGTGGGGGGTCGCATGAGACCTCCTGAGGGGTCCGTTCGTGCGACGAATGAGGGGGGTGAGCCTCACCAGTGTTCGAGCGATGACATGCACCGGTCAATAGCTGCCGGATGGGTGAATCAGGCCAACTTCTCCATGACTTCAGACCGGTTGATTGCCCCGCGGCCCCACCAGAATCAACAATGCACACGTCAAAACCGATGGGCATTTGATCTGAGAGGACCACCCCCCATGAGACGACCTCTCGTCGGTGCGCTCACGACGCTGCTGCTCGCCGGTGCCGGCGTCGCGGGCGCCGGAACCACCTCCGCCACCGCCGCCCCGCAGGGCGAATCCACGACCGCGCCCGCCCAGGCCGCCACCGCCAAGGGTCAGGCCGCCTCCGCGAAGGCCAAGGCCGTCGACTTCGCCGGCACCGTCGCGCTCAGCAATTGTTCCGGTTCGCTGATCCGGCTGCCCGGCTCGGGCGACAACGACCCGGCGCTGGTGCTGAGCAACGGCCACTGCCTCGAGACCGGCATGCCCGGCGCCGGCGAGGTCATCACCGACCAGCCCTCCAGCCGTACGTTCAGCCTGCTCAACTCGACCGCGGGCAAGGTCGCCACGCTGCGCGCGACCAAGGTCTCGTACGCCACGATGACCGACACCGACATCTCGCTGTACGAGCTGAACACCACGTACGCGAAGATCAAGCAGCAGTACGGCATCAACGCGCTCAGCCTGTCGGCCGACCACCCGACGGCCGGGACGGCCATCAAGGTCGTCTCCGGCTACTGGAAGCGGATCTACTCCTGCAACGCCGACGGCTTCGTGCACGAGCTCCGCGAGGGCGACTGGACCTGGAAGGACTCGCTCCGCTACACCCCGTCGTGCAACACCATAGGGGGCACCTCCGGTTCGCCCGTCGTGGACGCGAACACCGGAAAGGTCGTCGCCGTCAACAACACGGGCAACGAGAGCGGCGGGCGCTGCACGGTCAACAACCCGTGCGAGGTCGACGAGAACGGCCAGGTCACGGTCCGAAAGGGCATCAACTACGCCCAGCAGACGTACGGCATCGCCAAGTGCTTCGCCGCCGGCAACAAGCTCGACCTGGACCTGCCGGGCTGCGAGCTGCCGCGGCCGACGGAAGAGGACCCGCTGAGCTGAACCGACCGCTCCCGGACGCCGGGCGGGCCCGAAGCGGTCCGCCCGGCGACGTCGCGGTCGGTGGACCGGATCGCGGACCAGGTCGCGGGCCAGGTCACGGCGCCCCGGATGGCCGGATACGTTCTGGCGGGCTTGAACGATCGGCGGTTCGTGCCCTCGGCCGCCCAACTGGGGTGATGCGAGGCCGGTTTGATGCGCACCGCGCACCTGGACGCCAAGGGTGCGGCGGGCCGGACCCCGTCCATCCGTCAAGGCCCGCCGGCACCGCCACCGGCTCGTGGGGCAAAGACCGAAGAACGGTTCTCAGCCGCTCCATTCGTGGATAAAGTGCGGAGGCACCAGCACAGGGCAGTATCGATCTGCGACCGCCGGAGCCCCCCGCGGCCGGAGTGAACGGGGAAGCCGACGTGCCGATTGCGATAGCGGTCACCAGCTCCGACCTGGTGCTGCCGCCGCCCGGCGGGCCCGTTCCCACCGCCGCCGTGCTCCAGCCGCCAGAAGCCCAGCCGCTGGAGGACGCCGTCGCCCAGGCGGCCGCCCTGCTCGAGCGGTGCGGCCATCTCGTGGTGCTCTACCCCGACTCGCTCCCGGTCGCGTACGTCCACCGCCTGCACGCCGTGCGCTCGGTCCTGGAGAGTGACCGCGTCGCCCTCCTGCCCGTGGCCCTGCCGCCGCTTGCGGTGGGCGTACTGGCCCGCCAGTTACGCCAGTTGTCCGTCTCCGACCTCACCCCCGGCGTGCTCGCCTGCGCCGCGCGGCTGCTCGCCCACTACATCCACGCCGGCGCCCAGCTGGCGTCCGTCGCCCGGCTCGAGAGGGTCGACGTGGGGCTCGGCGCGCACATCGCCTCGCTCCTGCCCGGCGCCCACTTCGGCGTCGTGGTCAACCCGGCGCCGCAGGTCGTCCGGGTCGGCGCCGGCGAGCTGCCCGCCGGGCCCGCCTTCGCCACCCGCATGACCGTCGCCCGCTCCAGACCCCGCAAGGGAGAGGACTGGGTCACCGACGCCGTGGCCCCGCACTGGCGGGTCCAGGGCGTCCAGGAGATCCTCCCGCTGCCCGCCGAGTCCAGACGCTGGTGGGGCACCCAGCGGGCCGTCGAGTTCGCCGCCGCCATCCCCGACCCCTCCGTGCTCTACCAGCTCGTCGCCTCCGTGCGCCGGGAGGAGTGCCACTGGTGCGGCCTCGAGCTCATCGGCGACCGCTGCGGGTTCTGCGCCGCGCCCGTGCCGCGCGGCGAGGGCGACCGCGCCATCGGCCCGCCCGGCACCCGCGAGCGGGCACCGGCCGGCCGCTGAGCCGCCTGCCGTACGCGTCGTGGACCCCCGCATGCCGAACATCCGCCATATCCCCCGAACGAGGCCCCGAACGAGGTTCGTCGTCCCATGAATTCACGTCAGCGCCGTGGGATCGTCCTGCTGCTCCTGTCGGTCCTCTGCGCCCTCGGCGCGTTCGCCGGAGTGTTCTCGGTCGTCGAGGACGCCGAGGCGAAGGTCGGCCCCGAGGTCACCGCCTACCGGCTGAAGGCCGACATCCCCGCCTACCGGGACCTGGAGACCGACGAGTTCGAGAGGATCTCCATGCCCAGGCGCTGGCTCCCCTCCACCGCCGTCACCGACCTCGCCGCCGTGCGCGGCAAGATCGCCGTCACGCCGCTGCGCAAGGGATCCCTGCTGCAGAAGGACATGATCGTCGCCCGGCCGGCGCTCGCCCCGGGCGAGCAGGAGATCGCCATCATGATCGACGCGGCGACCGGGGTCGCCGGCAAGGTCCTGCCGGGTTCGAAGGTCAACATCTACGCCACCTTCGACGCCAAGGAGCAGGGCACCAAGCCGGTCTCCAAGGTGATCGTCAGCGGCGCCCGGGTCATCGACGTCGGCAAGCTCACCCCCCTCAAGCGGGACGGCGACGGCCGCGGCTCCGGCGCCACCACCCGGCAGGCCGGCGAGGCCGTGCCGATCACCTTCGCGCTGGGCACCAAGGACGCCCAGCGCGTGGCGTACGCCGAGTCGTTCGCCTCCCGCGTCCGGCTCGCCCTCATCGCCCCCGGCGGCGGGGAGGGCGTGGCCGGGGGCGACCGCACGTACACGCTCGACGGCGACAAATAGCCGGCATGCGGCCGGCACGCCCGCGGCAGCGGATCCCGGCGGATGTCAGTGGATCCCGGCAGGTCCCAGCAGATCCCAAAGGATCCCAACGGAACAAGGTCCAACGGTTGTTGTGGATGGAGGCAGGCCCACGGTGACGATCAGAATCCTCCCGGCCGTCGGCGACCCGGACGCCGCCCGCGCCGTCGGCGGGCTGCTCGGCAGGCTCCCCGGTGCCGAGCCCCTGCGGGCCGTCGGCGACTCGACCCGTCTGCTGGACACGCTCGCCGTGCTGGCGGCCGCCTCGGTCGAGGAACTGCCCGAGGTCGTCCTCGTCCACGAGCGCATCGGGCCCGTACCCGCCCTCGAACTCGTCCGCGACATCGCCCTGCGCTTCCCCGCCACCGGCGTCATCCTGCTCAGCGCCGAGGCCGGCCCCGCGCTGTACGCCGCCGCCATGGACTGCGGCGCGCGCGGCCTGGCCGCGCTGCCGCCCTCGTACGAGGAACTCGCCGCCCGCGTCCAGGCCGCCGCCCAGTGGGCCACGGGCGTCCGCCGGCACCTGGGCGCCGTGGACGACGCCCCGGCGGCCGGCGGCGGGGCGGGCGGCCGGCTCGTCGCGGTCGTCGGCGCCAAGGGCGGGGTCGGTACGACCGTGACCGCCGTGCAGCTCGCCCTCGCGGCGTGCGCCGCCGGGCGCAGCGTCGCCCTGGCCGACCTGGACCTGCAGTCCGGTGACGTCGCCTCCTATCTGGACGTGCAGTTCCGGCGGTCGGTGGCCGACCTGGCGGGCATCAGCGACATCTCGCCGCGGGTGCTGCGGGACGCCGTCTTCCCGCACCCCACCGGCCTCGGGCTGCTGCTGGCCCCGGCGGAGGGCGAGCGCGGCGAGGAGGTCGGCGACCTCGCCTCCCGGCAGATCGCCGCCGCCCTGCGCGGCCGCTACGAAGTCGTGGTCGTCGACTGCGGAACGCAGATCACGGCCGCGGGCGCCGCCGTGATCGAAACGGCGGACGTGGCGTTATTGGTCACGACGCCGGACGTGGTGTCCGTACGGGCGGCCAAGCGCATGGTCCGGATGTGGGAGCGGCTGCAGATCCGCAAGGCCGAGGAGACGACGACCGTGGTCAACCGCCACACCCGCAACGCCGAGATCCAGCCGGCGCTGGTCGCCCGCACCACGGGCACCCGGGCCGCCCGGACCACGGTCCCGGCCGGCTACAAGGAACTGCAGAGCGCGGTCGACTCCGGCCGGATGCAGGACCTGGACGCCCGCTCCGGCGTCCGGCAGGCGCTGTGGGCGCTGGCCGGCGAGCTGGGCCTGGCCGCGCCGGCGGGCGGCGGCCGGGCCCTGCGCGGCGGCTCGCCCGGCGCCCACGCGGGGCGGCGCCGGGCCATAGGAGGTGGCGGCGGCGGTGGTGGCACGGGCCCGGACCAGCTGGCGCCCGTGCCGAGCGGCTCGCTCCTGCCGATGAGCCGCTTCCGCAGGCGCGGGGGCGGCGACCGCGGCCAGATGGCGGTGGAGTTCGCGGGCGTCCTGCCGCTGATCCTGGTGGCGCTGGCGGTCGTCTGGCAGTGCGTCCTGGTCGGCTACTCCTTCTCGCTGGCCGGCCACGCCGCCGACAAGGCCGCGCGGGCGGGCGCGGTGGGCCGAGACTGCGCGGCGGCGGCCCGCTCGGACCTGCCGGGCGCCTGGCGCGGCGAGCCGCGCTGCGGGCCGGACGGGGCCGTGTACCGGGCGAGCGTGCGCCTGCGGGTGCCGGTGCTCTTCCCCGGCTCGGTCAACTGGCCGTGGCCGGTGGAAAGTACGGCCGGTGTGGCGCGGGAGGACTGAGGCGTGGTGACGGCGGCGACGCGTTCCGGGCGGCCCGGCGGGCGCGTGACGGCCCGGCGGGGGCCGCTCGGCCGGGCGGCCGCGGGCCGGGGGTGCCGCGTCCGGGGGCCGGGCTCCGCACACGGCGACGTACGAAGTGGCGGGCGCGGTCACGGGAGACGGCGGACCGCGGACGGCGGCTCGGCCTCGGTCGAGTTCCTCGGGTTCCTGCCGCTCCTGCTCCTCGTCGGCCTCGCGGCGGTCCACCTGGGCCTCGCCGCGTTCGCTGTGCAGCAGGCGGGTACGGGCGCCCGCGCGGCGGCCCGTACCGCCACGCTCGATGCGCCCGGAGCGACCCCCGCCGGCGCCGGCGGGGCCGCCATGACCGGCTGGGTGGCCTCCCGCGCGGCCGTCGACGCGCCCCGGTGCGCCGCCGGCGCGGGCGAGGTCACCGCCACCGTGACCGTGGACGTACCCCCGCTGCTTCCCGGCACCGGCTTCACGGTGACCCGGCGCGCCACGATGCCCTGCCCGGCGGAGCCGGCGGTGGCCCGATGAGCCTGCGCGACCGCATCGTCGCCCCCGAGGCGCGGCCCGACGGCCGCGAGCCCGGCCACCTCGTGCCGGTCTACCGGGCGAAGCTGCTGGAGGAGATCGACCTCGCCGAGATGTCGGCCCTGGCCGCCGGCGAGCGCCGCGGCCGCCTCGAGCGGGTGCTCGGCCACATCATCAGCCGCGAGGGGCCGGTGCTCTCGACCGCCGAGCGCGACAGCCTCATCCGCCGGGTGGTCGACGAGGCACTGGGCCTGGGGGTGCTGGAGCCGCTCCTCGAGGACCCCTCCGTCACCGAGATCATGGTCAACGGCCCGGACCAGATCTTCGTCGAGCGGGCCGGCCGGGTGGAGCCGGTGCCGGTGCGCTTCGCCTCGCACGAGCAGCTGATGCAGACCATCGAGCGCATCGTCTCCACCGTCAACCGCCGCGTGGACGAGTCGAATCCGATGGTGGACGCCCGCCTGCCGAGCGGCGAACGCGTCAACGTGATCATTCCGCCCCTCGCCCTGAACGGCGCGACGCTGACGATCCGGCGCTTCCCCCGCGCGTACACCCTGCGCGAGCTGATCAGCATGGGGACGCTGGACGAGCACATGCTGATGCTGCTCGGGGCGCTGGTGCGGGCGAAGTTCAACGTGGTGGTCTCGGGGCCGACGGGCGCGGGCAAGACGACGCTGCTCAACGCCCTGTCCGGGCTGATCCCCGACGGCGAGCGCATCATCACCGTGGAGGACGCGGCCGAGCTGCAGCTGCAGCAGTCGCACGTCATCCGCCTCGAGTCGCGGCCCCCCAACGTCGAGGGCAAGGGCCGCATCACCATTCGCGACCTGGTCCGCAACTCCCTGCGCATGCGCCCCGACCGCATCATCGTCGGCGAGGTGCGCGGCGGCGAGACCCTGGACATGCTGCAGGCCATGTCCACGGGCCACGACGGCTCGCTGGCGACCGTGCACGCCAACAGCGCCGAGGACGCGCTGCTGCGGCTGCGGACGCTGGCGTCGATGTCGGAGGTCCGCATCCCCTACGAGGCGCTGCGCGACCAGATCGACAGCGCCGTCGACTGCCTGGTCCAGCTCGCCCGGCACGCGGACGGCACGCGGCGCGTCGCGGAGATCGCCCTGCTCTCCCCGGACCCGTACGGCGAGGGCCGGGGCGAGGGGTACGAGCTCGCCACCGTCTCCCGCTTCGACGCCGAGCCGATGGGCGCCGACCGCGTCGTGAGCGGCGCCTTCACGCACTTCCCGCTCCCCGCACGCGCCGCCGAGCGGCTGCGTCTGGCCAACGAATCCGTGCCGGCCGCCTACGGCGTCGCGGCGCTCCCCGGCGAACTCCACACCCGCCACACCGGACAGAGGTAGCCGCACATGGATCACCTGGCACTGCTGACCGTCGGCGCCACCCTGCTGTGCGGGGCGCTGGCCGTCGCGGGCGTACGGACGTACGCCACCGGGCGCGACCGCCACCAGGCGCTGGTCGACCGCCTCTCCGACGCCCCGCCCCTGCCGGCCGCCGGGCGGACGCGCTACTTCGCGCGGACCGACCGCTGGCTGCGCGCCACGCCGGCCGGCAGGCGGCTGGAGCTGCGGATCGCGTCGACGGGCCTGGACGTCACGGTGGGCGAGTTCGCGGTGTGCACGGCGGGCGCGGCGGCGGGGCTGTGGCTGGTGGCGGCATCGGCGCTGGCGCCGTTCTTCGGGCCGCTGGCGGGCCTGGTGGCCGTGTGGTCGGCGTACTCCTTCCTGGCCTGGCAGCGGCGCAAGCGGATCGAGAAGTTCATCAACCAGCTGCCGGAGCTCTCGCGCATCCTGGCCAACGCCACCCAGGCCGGGCTGGCCCTGCGCACGGCCCTGGGCATGGCGGCCGAGGAGATGGAGGCCCCGGCGGGCGAGGAGCTGGCCAAGGTCGCCGACCAGCTGGCGGTGGGCCACTCCATCGACGAGGCCCTGGGCGAGCTGGGCCGCCGGCTGCCCTCGCGCGAACTGGTCGTGCTGGTCACCACGCTGGTGCTCTCCCACCGGGCCGGCGGCACCGTCGTCAGCTCGCTGCGCAACCTGACCTCGACCCTGGAGGAACGCAAGGAGACCCGGCGCGAGGTGCGCACTCAGCTGTCGCAGGTGACGGTGACGGCCTATGTCGTGCCGTTGATGGGCATCGGGACGTTGCTGTTGATGGACCGCATCGCGCCCGGGTCGATCGAGCGGATGACGGCCGGCTGGCCGGGACAGCTGGCGGTGGTGGCGGCCTTCGGGCTGTACGCGCTGGGGTTCTTCCTGATCCGCCGGATGTCGAAGATCGACGTGTGACACCTGTGGGGTGGGTGACACCTGTTAGGCGGGTGCCACCTGTTGAGCGGGTGGGAACTGCGAGACGTGCGGGACGTGCCGGCGGGACGTGTGAGAGGTGGGGAACGTGGGCTTCGTACTGGCACTGCTGGCCGGGGCGTCGGCGGTGGGCATCTGCTACGGCGTCCTGCTGTGCCGCGGCGAGGCCAGGCTTCCGCCGGACCTCGCGGTGGCCCTGGAGGTCGGCTCGACGCGGACGACGGCCGTCGGCTCGGCCGTGGACCGGCTCGGCATGCGCTACGCGCCGCTGGTGCTGCGGATGATGGGCGAGAAGCGGGTGGCGAAGGTCCGGCGCAGGATCGACCGGGCCGGCAATCCGGGCGGCCTGACCGTCGACCGGTACGCCGCCCGGCGCGCGGTCTACGGCCTGCTCGGCTTCGGCGGGGCGCTGGTGATGCTCCTGAAGGGGCAGGGCGTGCTCGCGCTGCTGCTCGTCGGCTTCGGGCTGTTCTGGATCGAGGTCGGCATCTGGGCCGCGGTGCGCGAGCGGCGGGACGCCATCGAGCGGACGCTGCCGGACTTCCTCGACGTGCTCGCGGTGGTCGTGAGCGCCGGCCTGGGCTTCCGGCAGGCGCTCGACCGGGTCTCCGAGCGGTACGAGGGCCCGTGGGCGGACGAACTGCGCATCACGCTGCGCCGGATGGACATGGGCGTCAGCCGCCGCCAGGCCTTCGACGAACTGCGCAAGCGCAACGACTCGGAGCAGGTCGCCCAGTTCGTCACGGCGCTGCAGCAGGGCGAGGAGCTGGGCACCCCGATCGTCGACACGCTCATCGAGATCGCCACCGACATGCGCCGCACCGACGCCCAGCTGGCCCGCCGCCGGGCGGCCCGGGCGGTGCCGAAGGCCACGATGGTCATCACGACGTTCATGGTGCCGGGAACGATGATCCTGCTGATCGCCGGATTCTTCCTGGGGTCGGGCATGGACTTCGGCTCGATCACCGGGGAGTGAACCCGGGTGCCAGGGGAGCGACCTCTTCGGCGGCCGGGGGTGAGATGCGCGAAGTACGTGAAGACGCTTCGCGGGTGCAATGGGCTGTGGGACAGTTTTCGGGGAACTGGGGGTGAGGCGTGTGGTGTCCCAACTGCCCTGTGAGGGAAGGGAAAAGGGTCGGCAGCACACCACCCATGGAGGGGAACACAATGCGAAAGCGCTTTCGGGGACGTCGAGTGTCCCGGGAACTCCGCGCGGACGACCGGGGACAGACCTCGGTCGAATACCTCGGCATCATCGCGGTAGTCGTGGCGATCATTCTCGTCCTGACCACGACGGACTTCGGCACGATGATCGCCACCGCCATCACCAATCAGATCCAGCGGATCACCGGTTGAGCCGGGACGCCGGACAGGCGTTCCCCCTCTACATCACCGCCGTGGCGGCACTGCTCTTCCTCGCCCTGGCCTTCTTCGTCGTCGGCCGGGCCGGGGCGGCCAAGAACGCGACCCAGACCGCCGCCGACGCCGCCGCCCTGGCGGCCGCCCAGGACTACCGGGACCAGCTGCGCACGGGCTTCCTGGCGGCGGCCTCGGGCACCGGCGGCGACTGGGTCGGCTGGCTCGCGGGACGCGGCGCCGACCGGGACCGGGCCTGCCGCGCGGCGGCCGCGTACGCCGAGGCGAACGGCGCCCGGCCGGCGATCACCTGCGAGGAGGGCGACGCCCCCGGCTCGTTCCACGTGAGCGTCACCTCCGCGCGGACGGTGGGCGCCTCGGTGGTGCCCGGCACCGAGGACCGGCACGCCACGGCGACGGCCGAGGCCGTCGTCGCACCGCGCTGCGCGCCCCGCGCCGCCGACGGCCGCACCCTGGCCTGCGACGGGGGGACCGTGGTCGTCGACCCGAAGCGGCCGGATGCCGTCGTGACGGCGGCGGACCTGTTCACCGTACGACTGACCGAGTGACCGACCGGCCCGCCGGCCCACCCTCTGGTCCAGCGGCTGACCGGCCGACTGGCTTTCCACCGAATCCCGGACGGACGAACGAACGGACGGACAACGCACCCATGACCTCTCGGATGGCAGGAACGGCGCTCGCGGTCGTCACGGCCCTCGCCCTGACGGGCTGCGGGGGCGGGGAAGACGACGGGGAGAAGAGACCCGACGTGAATTCCGCGAGAAATTCCGCCGCTTCCCGTGGCACCGCCACGGACAAGCCCGGCCCGCGGCCGACGGCGACGATCGGCGAGATCAGGGGCCCGGACGGAATAGTGGTCGTCCTCCATTCCGCCGTGCGCGAGAAAGGCGGCTTCGTCACCGTCAACGGAACGGTGGCGAACCGGGGCACCAAGCCCTACACGTCACTGACGTGGCGGTCGAAGGAGACGGAAATGAAGTCCCAGTCCTCGGTGTCCGGAGCCTCCCTCATCGACCAGGCGGGCAAGAAGCGCTACCTCGTCCTGCGCGACACCGACGGGGAGTGCCTGTGCACCACGGGCCTGGTCAACATCCGGCCCAGCGAGAGCCGGGCCGTCTTCGCCCAGTTCCCCGCCCCGCCCGACGACGTCAGGACGGTGGACTTCCAACTGCCGACCATGCCGTCCGTCCGCATCCCGATCTCCGGGTGAGCGCGTCATGTGGCCGACCCACCGCTCCCTGTGCGGCACGGTTCTCGCCGCCGCGGCGGCCCTCACGGCCGTCGTCCCCGCGTACGCCGACGGCGGCCCCGGCAGCGGTCCCGCCGGATCCGCCCGGACGACGCCCCCGGTGAAGATCGACGCGACCGCGCCGGGCCTGAGGCTGCGCCCGGGCGCGAAGCTCGCGCCCGGACGCGTCCTGGACATCAAGTCCGTCGTCGAGACGGGCGACGGCGAGGAGCGCCGCGCGGACACCAACGCCGACGTCACCTTCGCCCTGCAGGCCGAGGTCCTCTTCGACAAGGACAGCGCCCGGCTCGGCGACACGGCCAACGCGCGCATCCGCGCCATCGCCGACGAGGTCAGGAAGCAGCGCGCCACCGCCCTGCGGATCTTCGGCTTCACCGACGACCTCGGCTCGGCCGACCACGGCACCGCCCTGTCCAAGGAGCGCGCCAACGCCGTCCAGCGACAGCTCGCCGAGAACCTCGGCTCGTCCTCGATGCGCTACGAGATCCGCGGCTACGGCGAGCAGTACCCCATCGCCGACAACGCCACGGAGGACGGCCGCCGCAAGAACCGCCGCGTCGAGGTGAGCTTCCCCCGCGGCGGCTAGCCACCCCCCCGGCGACCGCACACTTGCGGCCGTCCTGTCGCGAACTCGCCCCCGGTCACGGCAGGATGGGCCCCGCCGGGAGCGGCGGGGAGTGCTGAGGGAGGCGGGAGATGAGGGGCGGGCGGTTCGTCGGGGCGGCGGTCGCACTCAGTGCGCTGGCGACCGGGACGGCCGAGGCGGCCGACGGGCCGGCGGCGTACCGGATGGCCTCCGGAGCGACGGCTGTGACGGGGTCGGGCAGCAGCGGCGACGGGCCCCTGCTGAAGGCCGGGGCGAGCACGTACACGGACAGCATCAGGCCCGGCGAGAAGAAGTACTACAGCGTGGAGCTGGACGGACAGTCCAGCGCGTTCGTGTCCGCCGTCGCCGTCCCGAGGCCCGGCGGTTCGATGGGGCTGCGGGACGGGATCGAGGTGGCACTGCAGGCGCCGGACGGCACCCCGTGCGGGAGCGGCCGGAACAGATCGTTCCTGTCGGCGGGCGGGGCCTACCCCGTGGCCGACTACGCGGAACGCGTCGTACGGGCGGGCGGCCCGTGCGCGAGCGCCGGTACGTACCGCTTCGTCGTCCAGCGCGGGGACGCCACCGGCGGCGACGACGCGGCCGTACCGGTCGAGCTGAAGTACGTGGCGGAGGCGCCGCGGAAGAACGAGACCGACGCCCCGCCCGCCCCCGGCGGCTGGAGTTCGCGGGCGCCGTCCGGCCCGCCGCTGGGGGAGGGGGAGGGCGTCACGGGCGGAACGGGCTTCAACGACGCCGCCGAGCTGCGGTCTGGCGTATGGAAGGACGAGCTCCGGCCGGGTGAGACGCGCTTCTACCGGGTGTCGGTGGACGCGGGCGAACAGCTCTTCGCGGACGCGGAGTTCGGGCCGACGCCGGACGCGGGGCCGTATGTGGTGCGCGGGGTGCGGCTGGGACTCAGCAATTCCGCCCGCGGCTACGTGATGAACCGCACCGGCGGCTACCAGGGCAAGCCCGCCACCGTCTCGCTGGCCACGCCCCCGGCCGCGTACGGCGACGCCGGCGCCGGCGGCGAGGCCGCCCGGGGCATGCACTTCGCGGGCTGGTACTACCTGCAGGTCAGCCTCAGCCCGAAGGTCCGCCGGGACGCACGGGACGCACGGGGCCGTGGCGTACCCGTCACGCTCAAGGTCGAGGTGGCGGGCGCCCGGAAGGCCGGTCACGAGGAGGACATCGGGCGCGGCGGCGCCGTCGGCGGCGAGCTCGTGGCCGCGGCGGGCGGCGGCCCCCGGAACGGACGGCTGCGGATCATCGGCTACGCCGGCATCGGCACCGGATCGGCCCTGCTGCTGGGCCTCGGCGCCTGGACCCTGGCGGCCCGCCGCCGCGACGGCTAGGGGGCGCACACCGTACGGGCGCGTGGGAGCCCCGCGTCCCCGGCCGGTGGGGGCCGGGGACGCGGGGCGGGTGCGATCACGCCGAGAGCGTGAGCGTGAAGTTGCAGAAACTGTTCACGTCGAGCTCGCGGAATCCGACGATATAGCCGCCGGAGTCACACCTGTTGAGACACCACTGGAACGCCGGGTCCTGCACGCAGAACTCGAACGGCCCGGCCCACACCGCGCCGTCGGTCGCCTCCGAGTGGAAGTACCAGAAGCGGTTCACCGCCGACGCACAGCCGGTGTAGATGTCCCGGCATTCGCCCGGCTGAAGGTTGTACCAGCCGAACTTCAGCCATCCCTCGGGGCAGCGCGGGTCCCGCATGATGAATGCGGTGGAGGTGAGGGAGGAATAGTTGTTGCACAGTCGCAGCATCGCTTTTCCCGCCCTTTCAGCCCGCGTTCGGTTCGAGTCGGTCGCCGGGGCCGGAGTGCAGCCGGCGCTCGCCGGATGCCGCCACCCGCCCGGGCCGGTGCCGGGCGCCGCCGGCCTCGTCGGTCTCGATCACGGCGTCGGCGGGCACGACCGCCGGCTCGGTCCTGGGGGCGTCGCGCACTGCCGGATCGCGGGCCGCGAGGCCCTCCGCGGCAATACTGCCGTTGGTGTTTTCGCTCATCGTCCTTCTCCCGTAGGGGTGGAGAATTCAGAGGCTCAGCGCTGGGCCTGTGCAGCACAGATTAAGTCCGTTGTCGATTTACCGATACTGGACCAATCTCCAAACTTGGAAAACATTTGATAATCTCACCGTATTTTCGCGGCGAGAAAATGCCTTCCCGTCATCTTTCTCCGCGCGGAAGGATTTCCACGCGTACGCCGGAGTGCACACCCCATTGCGCCATCGCTCCGGCGGCCGATTCCAGGACGTGCCGCGCCCTGGGGCGGGGTGCACCGAGGCGGCTGGGACGCATGGTGCGTACGGACAGCACGGTCAAGTCCCGGTCCAGGTAGGCCACGTCGATGGGGAAGCGCATGCGCCAGGTGTGGACGCCGCTCGCGGGGGTGAGGAGCAGCGCGCCCTCGATCGCGTCGCGGCCGAGGAGGCCGCGGGAGCGGGCGCGGAAGGAGGCGGCGATCTCCAGCGGGACGGTCAGGCCGCTTGCGGTGACGCGGAGTTGGCCGGGTCCGTCCTGCCGGAGGGTCATGCGGACAGGTTATCCACAGGCCCGGCGGGAGTGCGGTGATCGTGCGTAACCTCGGGGCATGTACTCGCTGTTGATCGCCGCTGCGGCCGTGTACGGCGCCCTGGCCGGGGCTCTGGTGCCCCGCGCGCGGTTCCGGCTGGCCGTGGAGCCGGAGGAGGAGTGGCGCTCGGCCGGGGCGTGCGGCCATTCCGTTGCCGGGTGGGCGGGCCGGGCGCGGTGCGGAGTGTGCGGGGGGAGGTATGGCCCCGGGGCGACGTGGCCGGCGGGGGTGACGGCCCTGGTGTGCGCGGCGCTCGCGGCGGCCGTCGGGGTGCGGCCGGAGCTGGCGGTGTGGCTGCTCGCGACGCCGGTGGCCGTGGTGCTGGCCGGCGTGGACTGGTCGGTGCGACGGCTCCCGGACGTGCTGACCGTGCCGCTGGCCCTCGGCACGGCCGCACTGCTCGGCGTCGCCGCGCTGATACCCGGCGCGGCGGGGTCCTGGCCGCGGGCCCTGCTGGGCGGGCTGGCGCTGGCGGCCGGCTACTTCACCCTGTTCCTGCTGCACCCGGGCGGCATGGGCTTCGGCGACGTCAAGCTCGCCGCCGGGCTGGGATGCGCCCTGGGCTGGTACGGATGGGGGGTGCTGTTCCTGGGGGCCTTCGCCGGACTGCTGCTGGGCTCGCTCTACGGCACGGGCCTGATGCTGGCCCGCCGCGCGCGGCGCGGCGACGCGCTCGCCCTGGGGCCGTTCATGATCGTGGGAGCGTGGGCGGGGCTGCTGGCGGGGGCCCGCTGCGGCGGCTGAGGCATTGGGCCGAGGTATTGGACGGGGTATTGGACTGAGTGATCCAAAAACTGGTACCGTCGCGTCATGGCCAGGCCGAGGAAGTTCGACGAGGAGCGGGCGGTCGACGCCGCGATGGAGGCGTTCTGGACCACCGGGTACGAGGCGACGTCGACCCAGGACCTGTGCGAGGCCACCGGCCTGGGCCGGAGCAGCATCTACAACACCTTCCACAGCAAGCATGAGCTCTTCCGTCGCGCCCTCGCCCGCTACATGGCACGTCGTACGGACGAGCTGACCGGGCTGCTCGAGGAGGACCGGCCCGCCCGGGAGCGGGTCGAGGCCCTGCTGAGCCGCATCGTGGCCGAGGAGACCGCGCGGGACGGCGACGGCCGGGGTTGCCTGTACGTCAACACCGCCGTGGAGCTCGCGGCGCGCGACGCGGAGGTGGCGCGGGAGCTGGAGCGCGACTATGCGCGCAGGCTCGACGCCCTGACCGCCGTCTTCGCGTCCGGGCAGCGGGACGGCGACATCGCCGCCGACCGGGACGCCCGGGCGCTCGCACACTTCGTCATCGCGACCGTCAGCGGAATCCGGGTCGCGGCCCGCGCCGGGGCCGACGCGATGGCGCTGCGCGCCATCGCCCGTACGGCGCTCGACGCGATCTGATCCCGCCCGTCCGCCCCACTCCTTACCCCCCTTACCCCCTTACTCCTTCACCTCTCACTCCTCTCCCCTTACTCCTGACTCCTCTCTCCTTACTCCTTCGCGGCCCCACCGCAGTCGCCCGGCCCTCGCATGGCCAGATTTTGTACTGATCAATCCAAAACGGAGGACCCTCCATGCCGCGCGCTGTATACGTGCTGGCCCTCGGCATCTTCGCCATGGTGACCAGCGAGTTCGTCGTCGCCGGGCTGATGCCGCAGATGGCCGGCGGGCTCGGTGTCACCGTTCCGCAGATCGGCTATCTGATCACCGCCTTCGCCATGGCCATGGCGTTCGGCGGGCCCTTCCTGACCGTGGCGGTGCTCCGGCTGCGCCCCAAGCCGGCCCTGATGGCGCTCTTCCTGATCTTCCTCGTGGGCAATGTGCTGGCCGCCACCGCGACCGGCTACGCGCTCATGCTGGTGGCGCGGGTCGTGACCGGCGTCGCCTCGCAGGCCTTCTTCGGCGTCGCCATCTCCCTGTGCGCCCAGCTGACCCGTCCCGAGGTGCGCGGGCGCGCGATGGCCGTCGTCCTGAACGGGCTGATGCTCGGCACCCTGCTCGGGCTCCCGCTCTCCACGCTGATCGGGGCGGCCTTCGGCTGGCGGGCCGCGTTCTGGGCCATCGCCGCCCTGACCGTCGTCGCCGCACTGTGCACGGCGGCCGGGGTGCCGGCGGTGGGACACGCCGACGGGGGCGGGAGCCTGCGCGAGGAGATGCAGGTGTTCCGGAACCGCCGTCTGTGGCTCGCGCTGACCACCAGCACGTTCATCATCGGCGCGACGTTCTGCGCGTTCAGCTACTTCAACCCGATCCTCACCGAGGTCACCGGCTTCGGCACCGGCGCCGTGCCCGTCCTGCTCATCGCCTACGGAGCGGCCACCGTGGCCGGCAACCACGTCGTCGGCCGGCTCGCCGACCGGTACGCCGTGCCCGTACTGCTGTGCGGCCTGCTGCTCAATGCGCTGTTCCTGACCGGGTTCGCCCTGCTGGCCCACCTGAAGGCCCCGGCGGTGGTGTGCATGATGGGCATAGGCCTGGTCGGCGTCACCATGAATCCGGCCATGGCCACCCGCGTGCAGCGGGCCGCCAACGCCCGGCCGCTGGTCAACACCGTCCACGCCTCCTTCATCACGTTCGGCGTCGTCATCGGCTCCTGGGCCGGCGGGGTGGCCATCGGGGCCTTCGGGCTCCGGGCGCCGCTGTGGCTCGGGGCCGTCCTGGCCGCCGCCGGGGCGCTGACCCTGGTCCCCGACCTCGCCCGGCGTACGCGCCGGGCCCCGGCGGATGTCACGATTCGTGCACGAAATCGGCCGCGCTCGCACGTGTGACGTCAATGACGTCGGGAATGCCGTCAAGCCGATGATGACTTTGCACGACCTTTCGGCGAGGTGATCCGACCCCCGCACAGGCCGTGCGCCGCATGGCCGGTTCTCTCCCTCGGGCCCGGGATTGCGGGGATCCGCGAACCCCGAAGGGGCCCTGCGCGCCGCCGCGTTCAAGATCAAAAAGAAGGTCACAAGTCAGCACGCCACGCACTGTCACCCCCGTCGGTGCGTGAATCACGGCCGCCGACCGGTTATGGTGGAAACCCCCCCTCGGGCCGGTCCGTATCCCCCCCACGGACCGGCCCGTTTTTCGTTCCCGGTCGTCACTGTCCGTGTCGGAGCGTGTGAGGCGCGGGAGTTGATCTTGAACCGGCGTCCGCCCCCCACCGGTCCGGGCGCCGCCGGCCGGTCGTGAACCGGCCTAGGAATCCCCGCGCCGCGCCCAGATGTTGACGCCCTCCGTGCTCACCGCCAGGGCATCGATTTCGGCCAGCTCCTCCTTGGTGAGCGGGTCCGAGCCGAGCGCGCCGACGTTCGCCTCGAGCTGCGCCACGCTGGAGGCTCCGATCAGCGCCGAGGTCATCCGCTCGTCCCGCAGCACCCAGGACAGCGCGAGCTGCGCCAGCGACTGGCCACGGTTGGCGGCGATCTCGTTCAGCCCGCGCAGCCGGCCCACGACCTCCTCGCTCAGCAGCGCCGGGTCCAGCGACTTGCCCTGCGCCGCCCGCGAGCCCTCGGGGATGCCCTGCAGGTATTTGTCCGTGAGCAGTCCCTGGGCGAGCGGCGCGAAGGCGATGCAGCCCATGCCCTCGTCCTCCAGGGTGTCCAGCAGCGCGTCGTCCTCCGTCCAGCGGTTGATCATGGAGTACGAGGGCTGGTGGATCAGCGCGGGCACGCCCATCTCGCGCAGCAGCCGGGCGGCCTCCCGCGTCTGCTGCGCGTTGTAGGACGAGACGCCCGCGTACAGCGCCTTGCCCTGCCGGACCGCGGACGCGAGGGCGCCCATCGTCTCCTCGAGCGGCGTGTGCGGGTCGAAACGGTGCGAATAGAAGATGTCGACGTAATCGACACCCATGCGGCGCAGCGAGGCGTCGAGCGAGGACAGCAGGTACTTGCGCGAGCCCCACTCGCCGTACGGGCCGGGGTGCATCAGATAGCCGGCCTTGGTGGAGACGATGATTTCGTCCCGGTAGGGCCGGAAATCCTGCGCGAAGAGCTTGCCGAAGTTCTCCTCGGCGGACCCTGGCGGCGGACCGTAGTTGTTGGCCAGATCGAAGTGGGTGACGCCGAGGTCGAAGGCCCGGCGCAGGATGGCCCGCTGCGAGTCGAGGGTGCGGTCGTCGCCGAAGTTGTGCCACAGTCCCAGGGAGATGGCGGGCAGCTTGAGCCCGCTGCGGCCCGTACGCCGGTACTCCATGGAGTCGTAGCGCGTCTCGGCCGCGCGGTAGAGCGAGGGATCGGTCATGTGCATCTGACTATCACGGTCCTGTGACAGGCCGAGTTGGGTTCTCGCGACACGCTGGCAGTAGTGTGGCGCCTTCGGGGGCGACCGCCGTGGCATGGAGGGGCAGGAAGAGTGAAGTTGCGCGACCTGGTGTACAGGCTTTACGCACGCCGGGTGGAAGGCCGCCTCGACCACGCCCAGGTGCCCAAGCACATCGGCGTCATCCTCGACGGCAACCGCCGCTGGGCCCGGGCCGACGGCCGGACGCTGGAGCAGGGCCACCAGGCGGGGGCCGACAAGATCTCCGAGCTGCTCGGCTGGTGCGCCGAGACCGACGTCGAGGTCGTCACCCTCTGGATGCTGTCGACGGACAACCTCGACCGGCCGGCCGACCAGCTGGGCCCGCTGCTGAACATCATCGAGAACACGGTGCGCGGCCTGGCCGCCGACGGCCGCTGGCGCGTCCACCACGTGGGCACCCTCGACCTGCTGCCGTCCCGGACCCAGACGGTCCTGAAGGAAGCCGAGCAGGACACGCTGGACGTCGACGGCATACTCGTCAACGTCGCCGTCGGCTACGGCGGCCGCCAGGAGATCGTCGACGCCGTCCGCTCCCTGGTGCTGGAGGCGGCGGACCACGGCGACTCCTTCGAGGAGCTGGCCGAGAAGGTCGACATCGACCACATCACCAAGCACCTCTACACGCGCGGCCAGCCCGACCCGGACCTCATCATCCGCACCAGCGGCGAGCAGCGGCTGTCCGGCTTCATGCTCTGGCAGAGCGCGCACTCCGAGTACTACTTCTGCGAGGTCTTCTGGCCCGCGTTCCGCAAGGTCGACTTCCTGCGCGCGCTGCGGGACTACGCGGCGCGTCACCGGCGCTACGGGAACTGACGGGCCGCGGGGCGTGGCCACCCCTCGGGCGGTGGCCACGCATCGGGTGGTAGCCCGGCATCAGGCGGTGGCCCCCCAGCGGGCTGAACGCCAGTACGAGTGACGACGGATCAATCGTTCACCTGCTCGTCGCATATGCCGTTGCATGGTCAAGCGGTCCAGCGGGAATATCCCCTCCAGGCCGACGGTCGGTACTGGGACCGTCGCTCTGCCAGCGGGCGGCATGGGGCCGTCCGCCCGGGAGGCCCTTTGCACCAGGACGACGACCGTGCGCACCGAGCGGCCCCGACAGGCCGCACGGCAGGCACGGCGGGCCGGACGACCGGCAACCCTGGTGGGGCACGGACCCGGCCCATTCCCCGCGACTTCGTCGCGCCCTTACCTCTGCACGAGGGGGTTCGTCCACCCGTGGTGACCAGCAAGAAGCGCCGTGATGGCGACCGGCGCACCTATGTTCTCGACACCAGCGTCCTGCTGGCCGACCCAGGAGCCATGTCCCGCTTCGACGAGCACGAGGTCGTGCTCCCCGTCGTGGTGGTCACGGAGTTGGAGGCCAAGAGGCACCATCCGGAGCTCGGCTACTTCGCCCGCAAGGCCCTGCGCCTGCTGGACGACTACCGGATGCGGCACGGCCGGCTGGATTCGCCGATCCCCATCGGCGAGCTCGGCGGCACGCTCAGGGTCGAGCTCAACCACACGGATCCGGGCATACTGCCCGCCGGCTACCGCCTCGGCGACAACGACTCGCGCATCCTCGCGGTCGCCCGCAACCTCCAGGCCGAGGGGTACGACGTCACCGTCGTCTCCAAGGACCTGCCGCTGCGCATCAAGGCGTCGTCCGTGGGGCTGCTGGCCGAGGAGTACCGCGCCGAGCTGGCGATCACCGACTCCGGCTGGACGGGGATGGCGGAGCTGACCGTCACCGCCGAGCAGGTCGACGAACTCTTCGCCGACGAGCGCGCGTACGTGCCCGAGGCCGCCGAACTGCCGGTGCACACCGGCCTGGTGCTGCTGTCCGAGCGCGGCAAGGCGCTGGGCAGGGTGACGGCCGACGGCTCGGTGCGGCTGGTGCGCGGCGACCGGGAGGCGTTCGGCATCCACGGGCGCAGCGCGGAGCAGCGCGTGGCGCTGGACCTGCTGCTCGACCCGGAGATCGGGATCGTCTCGATGGGCGGCCGGGCGGGTACGGGCAAGTCGGCGCTGGCGCTGTGCGCCGGGCTGGAGGCCGTGCTGGAGCGGCGGCAGCACCGCAAGGTGATGGTCTTCCGCCCGCTGTACGCGGTCGGCGGGCAGGAGTTGGGCTATCTGCCGGGCAGCGAGGCGGAGAAGATGAGCCCGTGGGCCCAGGCGGTCTTCGACACGCTGTCGGCCGTGACGACCTCCGAGGTCATCGAGGAGGTGGTGGGGCGCGGGATGCTGGAGGTGCTGCCGCTCACCCACATCCGGGGCCGTTCGCTGCACGACGCGTTCGTGATCGTGGACGAGGCGCAGTCGCTGGAACGCAACGTCCTGCTCACCGTGCTCTCCCGGATCGGCGCCAACTCGCGTGTGGTGCTCACCCATGACGTGGCACAGCGGGACAATCTGCGCGTCGGGCGGTACGACGGTGTGGTGGCGGTGGTGGAGAAGCTGAAGGGGCACCCCCTCTTCTCACATGTCACGCTCACGCGTTCCGAACGTTCGCCGATCGCGGCGCTGGTGACCGAAATGCTGGAGGACGGCCGGATCTGAGGGGATGTGCAACCCGGGGGCGCGCGGCGGGCGGAGGAGCCTAGCCGCGCGCTGTCGTGTCGCGCCGCAGTTTCCGCGAAACCGCAGGAGTAAACGGCGTGTGAGCTTTCACACGTAACCAAGAATTGCCTCGGAGCGTGCCGTTCAGGCAGAGTCTGGGTCCTGTCAGGCCCCGCGTACGGCACTTGGGCCCCTCCGGGGGCGATGCGGAACCGATAACTGAACAGCGTCGCCGTACGCCGCCCGAGCACTTTGCGGACCTCCTCATGCGGGAGGGCCCACCGGGTCAGTGCCTCCAGTGACCAGACGGTCCCGATTCCGGCGGCCGTCCTAGCGGAGGTCAGCGCCAGGGGCACGATTGCGTCCGCAAGGTCACCTATGCGGGCGATGCTGGAAGGAAATCGTGTGAGCCGGATTTCGGTCCGGGGATTCGCCGTGGCTTCTGCCACCGCGGTCACCACCGTTGGCGCCGTTGTCGGCGTCGCCGCAGGCCATGAGCAGGGCACGACCGACCGGGTCGAGGCCACCGCGGCCGACGCGACGATCCTCGCGGACATCCCCGCCGGACATAACGTCCGGGTGCAGACTGCATCCCTCACGCAGCAGGCGGACACGCAGGCCGACGCCGCGGACACCGCGGCGAAGAAGGACGCCGAGGAGTCCGCGCGCAAGCAGGCCGCCGAGGACGCCACCGCGAAGAAGGAAGCCGCGGAGGAAGAGGCCAAGAAGAAGGAGGCCGAGGAGAAGGCCAAGGAGCGCGAGAAGGACGACGACGTCAGCAGTCGTTCCGCCACGCGCGACGCCTCGGACTTCGCGGTCAAGGGCTCGTACTCCGTCTCCGAGGTCCAGGCCATGGCCCGGCAGATGGTCCCCTCGGACCAGTTCCAGTGCTTCAGCAACATCGTGAACAACGAGAGCACCTGGGACTACACGGCGACGAACCCCTCGTCCGGCGCGTACGGCCTCGTCCAGGCGCTGCCCGGCACCAAGATGTCGTCCGCCGGTGCCGACTGGCGCACCAACCCGGCCACCCAGATCAAGTGGGGCCTGAGCTACATGAACGAGCGGTACGGCAGCCCCTGTGGCGCCTGGTCGTTCTGGCAGGCCAACCAGTGGTACTAGGCACCACTGCCTGACCGGCACTTTTCTCCCCGAAGCCCCCGGCCCGCAGCGGCCGGGGGCTTCGGCGTGCCGGGGGAGAGGTAACGTCAGCACGGATGGCCACGGGGGAGTGGGGGTAGAGGAAGAGAAATGTCCAGATTGCCACGATGGGTGGGTGGCCTGGGGGCAGGGCTCACACGGCTCGCGGAGCGGCTCGAGAGCCACAAGGCCGCCGTCGGGCCCGCACCCGCGCCCACGCCCGAGCCCGTACCCACGCCGTCCTCCGTCCATGCGTCCGATCCGGCCGCCCAGCCGGCGGCGGAGCCCGAGCACGTCCCGCCGCCGCCCGCCTACGCGCCCGCCGTGGCGGCACGTCAGGACCCGGTCGCCGCCGTCCCGTGGGGCGTGCGGGTCGCGGCCGAGGTGAGCTGGCGGCTGCTGGTGCTGGCCGGAACGCTGTGGGTGCTGATGCGCGTCATCAGCGCCGTGCGGCTGGTCGTGCTGGCCTTCGTCGCCGGCCTGCTGATCACCGCGCTGCTGCAGCCGACCGTGGCCCTGCTCAGGCGGCGCGGCGTGCCGCGCGGGCTGGCCACCGCCATGACCTTCATCTCCGGCTTCGTCGTCATGGGGCTGGTCGGGTGGTTCGTGGTCTGGCAGGTGACCGAGAACCTCGACGACCTGTCCCGGCAGGTGCAGCACGGCATCTCCGAGCTCAAGCGCTGGCTGCTCACCAGCCCCTTCCACGTCACCGAGAGCCAGATCAACAACATCGCCGACAAGCTCAGCGAGGCGATCGGCACCAACACCAAGGACATCACCACAGCCGGCATAGAGGGCGTCCAGGTCATCATCGAGGTGCTGACGGGCATCCTGCTCGCGATGTTCTCGACGCTCTTCCTGCTCTACGACGGCCCCCGGATCTGGCAGTGGCTGCTGAAGCTGGTGCCGTCCGGGGCCCGCGAGGGCGTGGCGGGCGCGGGCCCGCGCGCGTGGGCGACGCTGACGGCCTATGTGCGCGGCACGGTGATAGTGGCCCTCATCGACGCGATCTTCATCGGCATAGGGCTGTTCTTCCTCGAAGTGCCGATGTATGTGCCGCTGGCCGTGTTCATCTTCCTCTTCGCCTTCATCCCGCTGGTGGGTGCGGTCGTCTCCGGCGCCCTGGCGGTCGTCGTGGCGCTGGTCACCCGTGACGTCTTCACGGCGATGATGGTGCTGCTGGTGGTGCTGGCGGTGCAGCAGATCGAGGGCCATGTCCTCCAGCCCTTCATCCTCGGCCGCGCCGTGCGGGTCCACCCGCTGGCCGTCGTCCTCTCCGTCGCCGCCGGCTCGATGATCGCCGGCATCGGCGGCGCGGTGGTCGCGGTCCCGCTGGTGGCGGTGACCAACACGGTGGTCGGCTACCTCCGCGCGTACGCCAAGGAGCAGGCGGCCCGGGCGGTGCTCGAGGTCTCGCCCGGGGAGACGGCGGCCGTGAAGGCGCCGCCGCCGTCCCCTCCGGCATGACGCGCGGCGCATGACGAAAAGGGCCCCGACCTCCAAGGAGGTCGGGGCCCGTTTCGTCGTACGAGGCGGATCAGCCGTTCAGCACGGCCTCGGCGTCCAGGGTGGCGCCGACGGCCTGCAGGACGGAGGCGATCTTGAACGCCTCCTGGATCGTCTCGCGGTCCACACCGGCCTTGCGGAGCACCTGCTCGTGCGAGTCGAGGCACATCCCGCAGCCGTTGATGGCCGAGACGGCCAGCGACCACAGCTCGAAGTCGACCTTCTCCACGCCCGGGTTGCCGATGACGTTCATCCGCAGGCCCGCGCGCAGGTTGCCGTACTCCGGGTCCGACAGCAGGTGCCGGGTGCGGTAGTAGACGTTGTTCATCGCCATGATGGCGGCGGCGGCCTTGGCGGCCGTGTACGCCTCGGGCGACAGGTTGGCCTTGGCCTCCGGCTCCAGCTCGCGCAGGACGATCGCCGAACGGCTCGCGATCGCGCAGGCCAGGACGGTGCCCCACAGCTGCTGCTGCGGCAGGTTGGAGTTGCCGATGACCGAGCCGAGGTTCAGCTTCAGGTCCTTGGCGTAGTCCGGTATGGCGGACTTCAGCTCATCGAGGGCCATGGGGAATCAGCTCACTCGCCCGCGAGGAGCTTGACCGCGTCGAGGGTCTCCTCGCCCTTGGTCCAGTTGCAGGGGCACAGCTCGTCCGTCTGCAGGGCGTCGAGGACCCGCAGGACCTCCTTGGGGTTACGGCCGACGGAGCCGGCGGTCACCATGGCGAACTGGATCTCGTTGTTCGGGTCCACGATGAAGACGGCGCGCTGGGCGTAGCCGTCCTCGCCCTCGACGCCGCAGGCCTGCATCAGCTCGTGCTTGGCGTCGGCCAGCATCGGGAAGGGCAGGTCGCGCAGGTCCTTGTGGTCCTTGCGCCAGGCGTGGTGGACGAACTCGGAGTCGCCGGAGACACCGAGGATCTGGGCGTCACGGTCGGCGAACTCGTCGTTCAGCTGACCGAACGCGGCGATCTCGGTCGGGCAGACGAAGGTGAAGTCCTTGGGCCAGAAGAAGACGACGCGCCACTTGCCCTCGTAGGACTTGTGGTCGATCTGCTTGAAGGCCTTGTCCGCGTCGAGGTCCACACAGGCGGTCAGGTCGTACTGGGGGAACTGGTCACCGACAGTGAGCACGCGCTCTCCTTGCAACTGAGGAAACCCCTGTTCACAAGGTTTCCTGCGGGTTGGACGTCCACCACAGTGCCACAGGAGGCATTGATAGCGGAAATAGCTAGACTGGGTGGTGTTGATCGGAGGTGGTTATCAGTGACGTCGTCCATAGCCCAGGGGCAGCCGGAACCGGGACCGGAGCGGGCCGCAGTGGCCCGGCCCGGGGCGGGAAGGGTCCCGTCGGCACGGCCCCGCCAGCCCAGCCTCGCCCAGCTGCGCGCCTTCGTCGCCGTGGCGGAGCACCTGCACTTCCGCGACGCGGCCACGGCCATCGGGATGAGCCAGCCCGCGCTCTCCAGCGCCGTCGCGGCGCTCGAGGAGTCCCTCGGCATCCAGCTCCTCGAGCGTACGACGAGAAAGGTGCTGCTCTCGCCCGCGGGGGAGCGGCTCGCCGCGCGCGCCTGCACCGTCCTGGACGCCGTCTCGGACTTCATGGAGGAGGCCGAGGCGGCCCGCGCGCCCTTCACCGGCGTGCTGCGGCTCGGCGTCATCCCCACGGTGGCGCCCTACCTGCTGCCCATTGTCCTGCGCCTGGTCCACGACGCCTACCCGGCCCTCGACCTGCAGGTCCACGAGGAACAGACCTCCTCGCTGCTGGACGGCCTCACCCACGGCCGCCTCGACCTGCTGCTGCTCGCCGTGCCGCTGGGCGCCCCCGGCATCACCGAAATCCCGCTCTTCGACGAGGACTTCGTGCTCGTCACGCCCTGCGACCACTGGCTGGCCGGGCGCGGCGACATCCCGCGCGAGGCGCTGCGCGAGCTGGACCTGCTGCTCCTCGACGAGGGGCACTGCCTGCGCGACCAGGCGCTCGACATCTGCCGGGAGGCCGGGCGCGCCGAGGGCGCGGCGATGACGACGAGCGCCGCCGGGCTCTCCACGCTGGTGCAGCTCGTCGGCGGCGGGCTGGGCGTCACCCTGCTGCCGCGCACCGCCCTGCGCGTCGAGACCGGCCGCAGCGACCGGCTCGCCACCGGCGACTTCGCCGAGCCGGCCCCCTCGCGGCGCATCGCGCTGGCGATGCGCAGCGGAGCGGCGCGCCAGGGCGAGTTCGAGGAGTTCGCGGCCGCGCTGCGCGGTGAGCTGGCGCGGCTGCCGGTGCGGATCGTGGAGAAGTGACGTACGGCTACTCCGCCCGCAGCCCGTCCGGGCGGGTCAGCCGCCACAGCGCCGGCAGCGCGGCCGCCGTGATCAGTGCGACGACGCCCAGGCCCCAGCCCACGACGGGCAGGAAGGCGAACCAGTCGCGCACCGGCCTCGAGACCACCCGCAGCATCGCCCAGCCCAGGGCGAGGCCTCCCGTGACGGCGAGCGTCATGCCCAGCAGCACCGGGATCGCCGTCTGCCAGACCACCGACCACGCCACGGTGGAGGTGCGCGTGCCGAAGGCGGACAGCGTGGCCAGCACTCGTTTGCGTTCGCGCAGTTGCTCGTACGTGGCCAGCGTCAGGCTCGCGGCGATCAGGGCGAGCGTCAGGGCGGCGCCCGCCGGCAGGGCGCGCAGCAGCGGCCAGTAGTCGGTGGTCTCCTCCGGCGGGCGTTGGCCCGTGTCGACGACGTCGACCCTGGGGCCGGTCCGCGCCGCGGCGTTGCGGAGGTACTCGAGCGCTTCCGGGGTGGTGGGGTCGAGGCGGAGCGTCACGACGGCCGAGGCGGCCCGCAGTCGGTGGGTGTCGAGGGCGCCGGGGGTGGCCAGCACGCCGTCGACGCCGGTCCTGCGGAAGGCGTCATCCCGTACGGGTTCCGGAGCGGCGGGCGCCGAGTCCGGCACCTTCCAGGGAAGCCACTTCTCATCGACCCCTTGCAACTGCAACTCCATGCCGGGGCGGGCGAACCGGCCGACGAAGACGTCCCCGTCCCGGCAGGGGCCGATGCCGGCGAGGTCGCGCAGCGAGGCGCAGTCGGCGACGGAGACCGGCACGATGCCGCCCCTGCCGCCCCTGCCGTCGCGGAAGGCGTCGAAGGTGACGCGTCCGGCCGCCTTGCGGACCCCCGCGGTGCCGGCCAGCCGCTCGGTGAGGGACCCGGCGTCGCCGCCCCGGGGGAGCGGCACCGTCGCGGTCACCACCTTTCCGCGGCCGTCCTCCTCGACGAGGGGGAAGGAGACGTTCGTTCCGGCCAGCAGCAGCTGCAGGGAGATCGCCCCCGCCACGGCGACGATGATCCCGCTGACCGCCCGCGACGCCGGGCCGCCGTCCAACTGCAGGCGGCGCACGGCCAGTTGCCAGGACGGCGGGCCGCCGCGCAGGCGCGCGACGAACGCGCCCACCAGCCAGGGCAGCAGGGCCGTGACACCGGCCAGCATCAGGGCCGAGCCGATCGCGACCTGGTAGCCGAAGAGCCAGCCGCCGTAGAGCCCGGGAGCCTTGCCGTCCACCGGGATCAGCAGGGCCAGGCCCACCGCCGGGAGCAGCAGCCGCCACCACAGCCTGCGCGGCCGGCGCGCCGTTTCACGGACCACGCCCAGGGGCTCGATCGCGACGTCGCGCAGTGCGAACAGCGACACCAGCACGGCCGCGACCGGCACCGCGAGCGCGATGCCCACGGCCGCGGTGACGCCCGGCGCGACGTCGGAGGGGAAGACGCCGACGCGATGGTCCCTGACCCACGGCGCGAACCCCCGGACGGCGAAGAACAGCCCCGTCCCCACGACCAGCCCCAGCAGCGAGCCGCTCAGGGCCTCACCGGCCGCCACCCGCCGCGTCATGCGGCTGTCCGCCCCCACCAGCCGGAGCGCGGCCAGCCTCAGGTCCCGGCGCTCGCCGCCGAACCGCACGGCCGTGGCGATCAGGACGGCGACCGACATCAGCACGACGGCGCAGGCCATGGCGGCCAGCAGCCGCAGCTCGGTCCGCATGGGGTGCGGCTCGTGGACGCGGGCGAAGTCGTCGACGCGCACCGCCCCCTGCCTGGACCGGGAGTCGGGGTCGCCGGGGACGAGATGGCCGGCGCCCGCGTAGTAGACGAGCTCGTCGGGGCCCAGGAGGCCCGCGCGGCCGATGGTTCCCGTGATGCGGTACGGGAGCCGCTCGCGCAGCAGCTCGCCCTCGCCGGAGCGCAGCAGGGCGGCCAGGGCGGGGGAGACCGTCATCTCGCCGGGACGGGGGAACTCCGCCACGCCGGGCGGCTTGGGGGCCCGGGGCCCCTCGGGCAGCAGCAGGCTGCCCGTGATGTCCCGGCCGCGGTACTCGGTGCCGGCGTCCTGGACCAGCAGGGTCGCCGGCCCCGGCCGCGTGAGCTGACCGTCGAGGGAGACGTCCCGTGCCGCGGCGCGCCTCTCCCGGGCCTCGAGGGCCTGTGGCACCGACGCCATGACCAGCAATAACGCCACCCCGATGCCGACGCCCGCCGCCGTCAGCGCCGTGCGCAGCCAGCCCTCGCGGCCGCCGGTGACGGCGCAGCGGGCGCCCATGGCCAGGTCGCGCGCCCACGCACGGGGGCCGCTCATATCGCTCCCGCCATGTCGTTCGCGCGGCCGTCGCGCATGACGACCTCGCGGTCGGAGTAGGCGGCGACGCGCACGTCGTGGGTGACCAGGACGACGGCCGCGTGGGCCTTGCGCGCGGCGTCCGACAGCAGGTCCATCACGAGCTCGCCGTTGAGCGAGTCGAGCGCGCCCGTCGGCTCGTCGGCGAAGATCACCCGGGGGTTGGTCACCAGCGCCCGCGCGACCGCGACGCGCTGCTGCTGGCCGCCGGAGAGCTCCCCGGGACGCCGGGTGCGTACGTCCTCCACCTTCAGCCGCTCCAGCCACTCCAGGGCGCGGGCCTCGGCCGCCCGGCGCCGGACGCCGGACAGCCGCAGCGGCAGTGCGACGTTCTCGAGGCAGGTCAGCTCCGGTACGAGCCGGCCGAACTGGAACACGAAGCCGAAGTCGGTGCGGCGCAGCGCGCTGCGCTCGGCGTCCGACATGCCGGTCAGGTCCTGCCCGTCGTAGCCGACGAAGCCCGCGTCGGGGCGCACGATGCCGGCCAGGCAGTGCAGCAGCGTCGACTTCCCGGAGCCGGACGGGCCCATGAGGGCCACCACCTCGCCGGGGTGGACGGAGAACTCGGCGCCGTCCAGGGCGGTGGTCGGCCCGTAGGCCTTGCGCAGGCCGGTGCCCGCGAGGAGTGAGCCCGCGGGCGTCACGACCCCACCGACTTCGCCAGCTGACCCAGCCGGGCGGCGGCCAGTTCCAGCCACCGCAGGTCGGCCTCCAGGTGGAAGAGCGCGTGGTCGCAGATGAGCTGGTCGGCGAGGTCGCCGCCGCGCTTGCGCTCGGTGAGCCCGCGCATCAGCCGCAGGTGGGCGGCGCGCTGCCCGTCCAGCAGCCGGGCCGCGTCACGGCCGGTCAGCAGGGCGAGGACGACCTTGGTGTAGAGCGTGGACTGCAGGTACGGCTCGGGCTTCTCGGGCTGCGCCAGCCAGCGCTCGACGTCCGTGACGCCGGCGTCGGTGATGGCGTACCGCTTGCGGTCGGGGCCGCCGCCCTGCTCGATGCCCTCGACCTCGACCAGCCCATTCTTCAGCAGCCGCGACATCGTCGAGTAGACCTGCCCGTAGTGCAGGGGGCGGTCCTGGCCGAACCGTTCGTCGAACGCGCGCTTGAGGTCGTAGCCGTGCCGCGGACCGGCCTCGAGGAGGCCGAGCAGCGTGTGTCCGATTGACATGAGCAGGACTGTACACCGCGTCTATACACAGGATGTATAGACGCGGTGTACAGCCGACTGGCTCTATGAGGTTCCCGGCTCGGCTTCCGCCTCCTGTACGGCATCCCGCCCGGCTTCCTGCTCGGCCTTCGACGGCCGGCCCCGCCGGCGCATGGCCGCCGCCTGACGGGGCATCCGCCCGGCGTCGGTCAGGGCCTTGCGCAGCAGGAACTCGATCTGCGCGTTGGCGCTGCGCAGCTCGTCGTTCGCCCAGCGGGTCAGTGCGTCGTGGACGAGCGGGTCGAGCCGCAGCAGTACCTGTTTGCGCTGCTGCGGCCGTCCACCGCGGGGGGCGTCGTCCGTCACTGGTAGAGGGAGCCGGTGTTCAGGACGGGCTGGGCGGCCCGGTCACCGCACAGCACCACCATCAGATTGCTCACCATGGCCGCCTTCCGCTCCTCGTCCAGTTCGACGATGCCCTGCTCGTTGATGCGCTCCAGGGCCTGCTCGACCATGCCCACCGCGCCCTCGACGATCAGTTTGCGCGCGGCGACCAC
Organism: Streptomyces griseocarneus; assembly: GCF_014655595.1. GTDB lineage: Bacteria > Actinomycetota > Actinomycetes > Streptomycetales > Streptomycetaceae > Streptomyces > Streptomyces griseocarneus. Next base: position 87,433 of record NZ_BNBL01000016.1, read on the forward strand.
CGCTCCGGCCTGCTGGCGCTGCAGCATGGCCGAGGCGATCTCGGGGGCGTAGGCCAGGTGGGTGAAGCGCGACTCGATGATGCGCACGCCGGCGGTCTCGACCCGGGCGTGGAGCTCGACGGCGAGCTTCTCGGTGATCTCCTCGGCGTTGCCGCGCAGTGAGAGGGCGTCCTCGTCGTGCGCGTCATAGGGGTACTCGATGGCGATGTGCCGCACGGCCGCCTCGGTCTGGGTGGCGACGAACTCCTGGAAGTCCTCCACCGCGAACATCGCCTGCGCGGTGTCCTCGACCTCCCACACCACGACGGCGGCCAGCTCGATGGGGTTGCCGTAGGCGTCGTTGACCTTCAGTACGGCCGTCTCGTGGTTGCGGACCCGGGTCGAGATCTCCTCGCGGCTGGTGAAGGGGTTCACCCAGCGCAGGCCCTCGGTGCGGATCGTGCCGCGGTAGCGCCCGAAGAGCTGGACGACCTTGGCCTGGCCGGGGGCGACCGTGTTCAGCCCGCTCATGGCGGTGATCGCGGCGAGGGCGACGAGGATTCCGGCGGCGACGAGCGCGGCCGTCACCCCGCCCGCGACGTGCGAGCTGGTGACGACTCCCGCCGCCACCAGGCCCGCCCCGGCGACCAGGCCCACCAGGCCCATCAGCAGGGCGAGGCCGCCGCCGATGTCGTTGGCGGGCAGTTCCCGCACGCGTGGCTTGGGCGTGGTCGGCGGGTTCTCGGTGGTGGTCGTGGACATGGTGGGCCCCCGTTTCGCTCGACGCGCGGCGGTCCTCCGCACGTTCTCGGCTGTCTATCAAAGTGATAGCACATTATCGCCCTGTACGGTTTCCCCGCACTACGCCGCACCCGGTTCCCGCCAACCGGGGTGCTGTATGTCACGTCCGTTATTGCCGTGATCGATGGGCGTTTGATGGCAGTTGCGGTGTTAGCTTCGTGAGCTGGGTTGGGGGCGGACGGACTGGAGCTACGGGAGAGATGGGCCGAGCGCAAGCGCGACAGGCGCAGAACGAGGGCAGTCGCCCCGCAAAGGGTGGCAACAAGCCCAAGAAGAAGGGCATACGCCGGTTCTTCACCTGGAAGAAGCTGCTGGCCTACTTCATAGCCGTGATCGCCCTCGGGGTGGGCGCGTTCTACGCGCTGTACCTCTCCGTGGACGTGCCGAAGGGGAACTCTGCGGCCAAGCTGCAGAGCAACGTCTACAAGTCGAGCGACGGCAAGACCATCGCCCGCATCGGCGAGGTCAACCGCGAGGAAGTGCCGCTGGCGAAGGTGCCGGAGGTCGTCCAGCACGCGGTGGTCGCCGCCGAGAACAAGAACTTCTACACCGACCCGGGCGTCGACCTGAAGGGCACCGCCCGCGGCATCTTCAACACGGTCATAGGCCGTGGCAAGCAGGGTGGTTCGACCATCACCCAGCAGTACGTCAAGAACTATTACCTGGACCAGAGTCAGACCGTCACCCGCAAGGTGAAGGAGCTGATCATCTCGTTGAAGGTCCAGGACGAGAAGGACAAGAACGAGATCCTCGAGGGCTACCTCAACACGAGCTACTACGGCCGGGGCGCCTACGGCATCCAGGCCGCGGCGCGGGCGTACTACAACAAGGACGTCGACAAGCTCAGCCTCGAGGAGGGCGCCTACCTGGCCGCCCTGCTGCAGGCCCCGAGCCAGTACGAGTTCGGCCCCTCGTCCACCGAGGCGGGCAAGGCCAACGCCAAGGCCCGCTGGGGCTACGTCCTCGACAAGATGGTCGAGCAGAACTGGCTCAAGGCCGACGAGCGCCGGGGCATGACGTTCAAGGAGCCGGGCAAGCCCAAGGCCTCCGCCGGACTGAAGGGCCAGAACGGCTACCTCGTCGAGGCCGCCAAGAAGGAGATCATCCGGGACCTGATGAAGGAGGGCGACGGCCGCAGCGCCAAGGACGCCGAGCAGGCCTTCGCGGCCGGCGGCTGGACCATCACGCTGAGCATCGACTCCAAGAAGCAGCAGGCCATGGAGAAGGCGATCAAGACCAGGCTGCTCGACGACCTCCAGCCCAGCGCCCGTGAGGTCGACAAGCACGTGCAGGCCGGCGCGGTCTCGGTGGACCCGAAGACCGGCAAGATCGTGGCCCTGTACGGCGGCTCGGACTTCGCCACGCACCAGATCAGCAACGCGACCCGCGCGGACTACCAGCCCGCGTCGACGTTCAAGCCGCTGATCCTGGCCTCGGCGCTGGAGAACGACTCCAAGACCCAGGACCGGCAGCCGATCAACCCCTCCACGACCTACGACGGCACCACCCGCCGTCCGGTCCAGGGCAGCACCATCCCCTACGCCCCGCCGAACGAGGACGACGTCAGCTACGGCCCGGTGTCGGTCCAGAAGGCGATGAACGACTCGATCAACTCGGTCTTCGCGCAGATGGTCGTCGACGTCGGCATGGGCAAGGTCAAGAAGACCGCCGTCGACCTGGGCATGAAGAGCGACTTCGACGAGACCCCGGCCATGGCGCTGGGCTCCATGGGCGCCAGCCCGCTGGAGATGGCCGGCGTCTACGCCACGCTGGACAACCACGGCAAGAAGGTCACCCCGAGCATCATCAAGTCGGCGACCCTGCGCGGCCAGGAGTTCAAGCTCCCGGCCGCCATCGGCGACCGCGTCGTCGAGCGCAACACCGCCGACGGCCTGACCTCCGTCATGACCGGCGTGGTCGACGACGGTACGGCCAGCGTCGTGGCCAACCCCGCGTACCAGGTGGCCGGCAAGACCGGTACCTCCGATGACAACAAGTCGGCCTGGTTCGCCGGTTACACCCCGGGCCTGGTCACCACCGTGGCCATGTTCGGTGAGGGCCAGGGCGGCACGCAGGTCACCCTGCAGGGCACCGGCGGCGGCGGCCGCGTCAACGGTGGCTCGTACCCGGCCCGGATCTGGGCCGAGTACACCTCGTCCGTCTACGGCGACGGCGACGACGACAAGACCAAGTTCGACCTCGAGACCGACAGCGGCTTCACCGCGGTGCAGGGCCCGGCGCCCACCGCCTCGGGCAAGCCGTCCGCCCCGGCCTCGCCGTCCCCCTCGGCCACGCCGTCGAAGAGCACGCAGTCGCCCTCGTCGACCCCCTCGAGGTCCGCCTCGGACAAGCCCTCGGGCAAGCCGTCGGGCAGGCCGACGAACAAGCCCACGCCGCCGGTCCCGACCACTCCCACGGTCCCCACGGGCGGCTCGAGCGACGGTGCCCGGCCCAACGGCGGCCGGGAGACCCAGGTCCCGCCGCAGTAGCCCCGTGCGACGCCGAACCGGCCGCCGTCCCCCGCGAGGGGACGGCGGCCGGTCCGCGTTCCGGGGCCGCTCAGCCGCCGTTGACCTTGGCGGCGATCCGGTCGCCCAGCGCCTTGTCGATGGCACGCCAGTACTGCAGCGCCCGCTCCAGGACCGGCTCGCTCACGCCCGCCGACAGGTGGCCGGCCACGTTGGAGGCCAGCCGCTCGCGCGCGGCGTCGTCGAGGACCTGGCGGACCATCGTGCCGGCCTGGCCCCAGTCGTCGTCCTCGCGGTGGAGCCGGTAGGCCTCGCGGACCATCTCGCCCGACGCCGCCCAGCCCGCGATCTCGCCGAAGCGGTGGGTGTCGGCGGCGGGCCCGCCGTAGGAGTTGGGCGCGTACGGCCGGGCCACGCGGGCGGGCTCGTGGCGCATGGGGCCGTCCTTGGCGTACGAGGCCACCGGGGAGTGCGGCCGGTTGGGCGGGAGCTGCTGGTAGTTGGGGCCGATGCGGTAGCGGTGGGTGTCGGGGTAGGAGAAGAGCCGCCCCAGCAGCATCTTGTCCGGGGAGGGGCCGATGCCGGGCACCATGCTGGAGGGCTCGAAGGCCGCCTGCTCGATGTGGACGAAGTGGTCCTCGGGGTTGCGGTCGAGCGTCATCCGCCCGACCTCGATCAGCGGATGGTCGGCGTGCGGCCACACCTTGGTGAGGTCGAAGGGGTTGAAGCGGTAGTCCGCCGCCTCGTCGAAGGGCATGACCTGGACGTACATCGTCCAGGAGGGGGCGTCGCCGCCCTCGATCGCCTCGTACAGGTCGCGGCGGTGCCGGTCCGCGTCGTGCCCGGCCAGCTCGTCCGCCTCGGCCTGGGTGAGGAACTCGATGCCCTGGTCGGTCGTGAAGTGGTACTTGATCCAGAACTTCTCGCCGGCCTCGTTGACCCACATGAAGGTGTGCGAGCCGTAGCCGTTCATGTGCCGCCACGTCTTCGGTATGCCCCGGTCGCCCATCAGCCAGGTGACCATGTGCGCGGACTCCGGGGAGAGCGTCCAGAAGTCCCACTGCATGTCGTTGTTGCGCAGCCCGGTGCGCGGGTGGCGCTTCTGCGAGCGGATGAAGTCCTGGAACTTCTGCGGGTCGCGCACGAAGAAGACGGGGGTGTTGTTCCCGACCAGGTCGTAATTCCCGTGCCGCGTGTAGAACTTGAGGGCGAAGCCGCGCGGGTCCCGCCAGGTGTCCGGCGATCCCAGCTCGCCGGCGACCGTCGAGAAGCGGGCCAGCATCTCCGTGCGCCGGCCGGGCTGGAAGAGGTCGGCCTTGGTGTAGCGGCTGACGTCGTTCGTGACCTCGAAGTACCCGTAGGCGCCACCGCCCTTGGCGTGGACCACGCGCTCGGGAACCCGTTCGCGGTTGAACTGGGCCATCTTCTCGATCAGGTAGTGGTCCTGGAGCAGGATGGGCCCGGTGTCGCCGATGGTGAGCGAGTGCTCGTCGCTCTCCACCGGGATGCCGGCGTTGTTCGTGGTGTACGGAACGCTCTGCGCCGAATCGGTCATGGGACGCCTCCCGGAACGATGACGGTGGGACGGGCGGGTGCCTGCCCGCCCGCGGCGCAGTCAGTCTTCCGTTGCCGACAGGACGTCGGCAACGGAAGACCGGACTCTGTCCGGAACTCGGTCTCAGCGCCCCTGCGAGGGCAGCGGCAGCTCGAACCAGACCACCTTGCCGGTGCTCAGCCGGGTCGCCCCCCACCGCCGCGCGAGCTTGTTGACCAGGTACAGCCCCCGGCCGCCCTCGTCGGACGGCCGCGCCTGGCGCAGCCGGGGCAGCTGCGGGACGTCGTCGCCGACCTCGCAGCGCAGCACGTCCGTCCGCAGCAGGCGCAGGGTGATCGGCCGCTCCGCGTACCGCACCGCATTGGTGATCACCTCGCTGACCAGCAGCTCCACCGAGTCCGTCAGCTCCTCCAGGCCCCAGCGCGTCAGCGCCCGGCGGGCCAGCCGGCGGGCCTGGCGGGCCGTCTGCGGGCGCGGGTCGAGGAACCAGTAGGCGACGTCGCTCGGCGCGATCCCCTCGAAGCGGGCCGCCAGCAGCGCGATGTCGTCGTCCCGGTCGCCCGGGCCCAGCATGCCCAGCACCTCGTCGCACAGCGGCTCCAGCGGCGGCGGGTTGGGGCCGGTCAGCCGGGCGGTGTCGATCAGCCGCTCGCGCAGCTGCTCTATGCCGGTCCACACGTCGCGTATCCGCGACTCGACCAGACCGTCGGTGTAGAGCAGCAGCGTCGCCCCGGCGGGCGCGTCCAGCTCCACGGCCTCGAAGTCCACCCCGCCCACGCCGATCGGCGCGCCCGGCGGCACCCGCAGCACCTCCGCCCGGCCGCCGCGGTGCAGCAGGACGGGCGGGGGATGGCCGGCGTTGGCGATCACGATGCGGTGGGCGACCGGGTCGTACACCGCGTACAGGCAGGTGGCCATGCGGTCGCTGCCCAGGCGCTGCGCCTGCTCGTCGAGGTGGTGCAGCACCTCCTGCGGGGGCAGGTCCAGGCCCGCCAGGGTCTGCGCGGTGGTGCGCAGCTGGCCCATGATCGCGGCGGAGGTCATGGAGTGGCCCATGACGTCGCCGACCACCAGCGCCACCCGGTTGCCGGGCAGCGGGATCGCGTCGTACCAGTCGCCGCCCACCCGGGCGGTCTCGGCCGCGGGGAGGTAGCGGCTGGCCAGCCGGACGCCGGTCGGCTGGGGGAGGGAGTCGGGCAGCATGGTGCGCTGCAGCTCGTCGGCGATGTAGACCTCGCGGCCGTAGAGCACGGCCTTGTCCACGCCCAGCGCGGTGTGGGTCGCCAGCTGCGCCGCGACCAGCAGGTCGTCGCCCTCGAAGGCGGGCCGGTCCATGCGGCGGATGAAGACCGCCGCGCCGATCACCCGCCGGCGGCCGCGCAGCGGCGCCAGGATCGTGCGCTGGCACAGCGGTATGTGCCGGCCCTCGCCCAGCAGTTCGGGGAGCGCCGCCCGCGCGGCCGAGGAGTCCCCGAACACGGGCCTGACCCCCCGCAGCACCTCCGCGAGCGGCCCGCCTATGCGCACCTCGCAGCGCTCGGCCGCCGCCTCCGCCAGCTCCGGGCCGGGGTCGGGCAGCCGCTCCGGCGGGGCGTCCGCGTCCTCACGGTCCTCGCGCACGTACTCCGGCAGCCGGTCGGTGCGGCGCAGCCGCAGCACCACCGGGCCCACGGGCCGCTCGTCGCCGACGGGCAGCGGGTCGCGCAGGTAGACCAGGATCGCGTCGGCGAACGTCGGCACCGTGGCCCGGCACAGGCCCAGCACGATCTCGTCCAGGTCGATCCCGCGCGCGATGCGCCGCGTGGCCGCGCCCACGAACCGCAGCCGCTCCCCGCCGCCGGGGCCGCCTGCGGGCGCGCGGGCGACGTCGGCGGGGCCGGTGCCGCCGCTGCCGCCGTCCGGCGGCCCGGCGGGTGGCGGCACGTCGCCGGGACGGCATGCGCGGTCCTCGCCGGAGGCGGGCCCGGTGGCGTCCGGGTGCCCGGCGGAGGCGTGCGCCTCGGCGCTCGCGCGCACCCGCCGCTCCGGCTCGCGGTGGCCGTCCCGGCTGCCCTCGGTGCCGGTGCCGGTGCCGGCGGGGGCGTGGGCTTCGCCGTCGGCGTGCCGGGCGGCGGGGGCGGCGACGGCCTCGCGGCGCCGGTCGGCGGCCGCGGCGTCACCGGGCTCACGGTGTCCCTGGCCCGGCAGGGGCAAGGGGTGTCTTCCGTGGGAGTTGGAGTGCTCCGTCACGCGTGGGGTTCCATCCGTCGGGGCCGTGTGCCCGCCCGGGGGCGGGACACACGTGGGTCAGACGCGGCGCAGGTTGAGAAAGAGCTGGATCTCGGGTGGTACGTCCGTACTCGCCGGGGCGTACGCCGGCGAGCTCTCCCCGGCGATGTCGAATCCCGCGTCGCGCACGACCTGGCGCAGTTCTTCCCGCAGGTATCCCGATACCCGGATCGTGTTGCCCAGGAACGGGATCGCGTAGTCGTCGACATCCGCCTCGACCATCGAGAGCGCCATCAGGCCCCCGGGTCTGAGCAGGTCGTGCAGCATGCGCAGGGCGTACGGGATCTCCGGGCGCGGCAGCATCAGCAGCGCGAAGAACGCGGCGATGCCGTCGAACGTGCCCAGGTGCCCGTCGCGCAGATCGGCGAGGTCGCCCCGGTGGAAGGTGGCGTCCGGCACGTTGACGCGGGCGAGGTCGAGCATGCCGGGGGAGAGGTCGACGCCGGTCACCTCGTGGCCCGCGGCGACGAGCTGACGGGCCGTCGGCAGGCCCGTGCCGCAGCCGACGTCGAGGATGCGGGAGCCCGGCGGCAGGGCGGCGGCCAGCCAGGCGCCGGCCGCGAGCTGGCCCTCCTTGTGGGGGAAGGCTTCGTCGTAGCGGTCGCCGATGGCGTCGAACGCCTCGGCCTGTCCATTGCGGTCCAGCCCTAACCGGGCGTAGCCGTCGTAGTCCCGCCGGTCCTCACCGCTCACGGCTCCGCCCCTTCTGTGACCGTGACTTTCCTTCATCGTGCCGTGCCGTGCCGTCTCGCGAGTATCGCGGAGGCCGATCCTACGGTTGCCTCGCGGGGAGTCGGCAAGCGTTTACCGCTTCGATTCACGCCCCGATGCGCGTGGGAGTGCGGTCCCAGTCGCCGGGCAGCTCGGGAACCGTCCATCCCGGGTCCGGCCGCCACCCCTCCCAGCCCGCGGTGAACGGCGCGTCCCAGGCCTCGATCAGCTCGACCGCCGCGCGCCCCGCGGCCCGTACCCGCTCGGCCCGGTCGGCGGTCATCAGGCCGGCGCGCTGCGCCTGCGCGAACTCGTCCTCGTCCTTCCACTCCCAACTGCGGTCGGGGTAGACGGCGATGTCCAGGAAGTGGTCCTCGGAGTCGACGCCGCCGGCCCAGCGCGCGAGCGGTTCCTCGAGATTCACGTACCAGTTCCTGAAGCGCCAGTCGAGGTCCCAGAACAGCCAGACCGACCAGGGGTCGCCGGGCCGGGCGAGCTTGAGCACCCCGGGCCCGAACCAGCGGGTGACGGACGTGGTGCGCGGCTTGGTGTAGCGGGTGGCCAGCGGCTCGTGGTGGACGGGGGTGCCGTCGGCGAGCACGGGCTTGACGCAGTCGGTGCCGGGGGCCATCCAGACGGCGAGCAGCTCGTCGGTGTCCTCGACGACGGTGACGGGGCGGCAGATGTGGATGCGGCCCTCGGCGCCGGGTCTGGTGTTGCCGCGGTAGCGCCAGAGGATGTGCTCCCCCGGCGACCAGTGGGCGTCGCCCGCCGTGCCCGTCGTCCCCGTCGTGTCCGCTGTCATGCGGAGATCTTAGGTGCCCGGGGCACCGATGCGCGGTGAAGTCCGCCGTGATGTGTGCCGCAAAGGTACGGGCCAAAGGCCCGTACCGGGCGGCCGGCGGCTCAGGGGCGGGTCATGCGCAGCACGTCGAGGGCCTCGTCGAGCTGCTCCAGGGTGAGCAGGCCGCGGTCCACGTAGCCGGACTCCAGGACGACCTCGCGGATGGTCCTGCGCTCGGCGAGGGACTTCTTGGCCACCTTCGCGGCCTCCTCGTAGCCGATGTAGCGGTTGAGCGGCGTGACGACCGAGGGCGAGGACTCGGCGTACTCGCGGGCCCGCTCGACGTTGGCGGTGATGCCGTCGACCGTGCGGTCGGCCAGCAGGCGGGAGGCGCTCGCGAGCAGCCGGACGGACTCCAGGAGGTTCTTCGCCATGACCGGGAGCATCACGTTGAGCTCGAAGTTCCCGGCGGCGCCGGCCGTGGCGACGGTGGCGTCGTTGCCGGTGACCTGGGCGGCCACCATCAGGACGGCCTCGCAGACGACCGGGTTGACCTTGCCCGGCATGATCGACGAGCCGGGCTGGAGGTCGGGGAGATTGATCTCGGCGAGGCCGGTGCGCGGGCCGGAGGCCATCCAGCGCAGATCGTTGGCGATCTTGGTGAGCCCGACGGCGATCGTGCGCAGCTGGCCGCTGGTCTCCACCAGGCCGTCGCGTGCGCCCTGCGCCTCGAAGTGGTCGCGGGCCTCGGTCAGCGGCAGGCCCGTGGTGCGGGCGACCTCGGCGATGACCGCGCCGGAGAAGCCCGGCGGGGTGTTGATGCCGGTGCCCACGGCCGTTCCGCCCAGCGGGAGTTCGGCGAGCCGGGGCAGGGAGGCCCGCAGCCGCTCGACGCCGTACCGGACCTGGGCGGCGTACCCGCCGAACTCCTGACCGAGCGTCACCGGCGTCGCGTCCATCAGATGCGTCCGGCCGGACTTGACGACCTCGGCGAATTCCTCCGCCTTGCGCTCCAGCGAGGCCGCCAGGTGCTCGAGCGCCGGGACGAGGTCGGCGGTCACGGCGGCCGTGGCGGCGATGTGGATGGACGACGGGAAGACGTCGTTGGACGACTGGCTGGCGTTGACGTGGTCGTTGGGGTGGACCGGCCTGCCCAGCCGCTCGCCGGCGAGGGTGGCGATGACCTCGTTCGCGTTCATGTTCGAGGACGTGCCGGAGCCGGTCTGGAAGACGTCGACCGGGAAGTGCTCGTCCCAGCGGCCCTCGACGACCTCGGCCGCCGCGTCCGCGATGGCCCCGGCGACGTCCTTGTCGAGCACCCCCAGCTCGGCGTTCACCTTCGCCGCCGCCGCCTTGATCCGGCCCAGCGCGGCGATGTGCGCCCGCTCCAGGCGCTGCCCGCTGACGGGGAAGTTCTCGACGGCCCGCTGGGTCTGCGCCCGCCACTTGGCATGTGCGGGGACGCGGACCTCGCCCATCGAGTCGTGCTCGAGCCGGTACTGCTCGCTGTCGGTCATGGTCACTTACCTCCTGACAAACACAGCGTTTGTCTCGTCCGTCCTGTTCCCAAAGCCACAACCGACTAGTAAATACCGCTGGTAACAACAGAACTCGGGGAGGCTTCATGACACGCAGACCCACCCTGCGATGTTCCCTCGCCGCGCTGGCGGCCCTCGCCGCCGCGTTCGGCGGACTGACCGTCACCGCCCCCGGCGCGGCCGCGCAGTCCCGGCCCGCCGCCGCCACCGCTTCCACCCCCCTGCCGCCCGAACTGGAGAGCATCCGCGCCGCCGAGGCCGTGCGGCTCTACGGCGACGCCGCCGAGCGCCCCCTGCAGGCCCGCAAGAGCTCCCTCGTCTCCCTGGGCGACAGCGAGATATCCGGCGAAGGCGTCGGCACGTACGAGCCGGGCACGAACGGCCCCACCAACTGGTGCCACCGCTCGCCCGACGCCGCCGTCCACCGCACCGCCATCGGCGCCGACGTCACCTACAACGTCGCCTGCTCCGGGGCCTCCACCGCCAACATCCGCATCGGCGGCAGCAAGCAGTACGCCGACGAGCTCGTGCAGAGCGACGCCCTCGCCGTCAAGGCCCGCAACACCCGCGTGAAGATGGTGCTGCTCGTCGCGGGCGCCAACGACGACCTGCAGTTCGGTCCCGTCATGACCGACTGCGTCACCCGCTACCTCACCCTCCAGGGCCCCTGCGAGCCGAAGTACGCCCCCGGCTGGCAGGCGCGCGTCGACGGCCTGGTGCCGAAGGTCGAGCAGACCGTACGGGACCTGCGCAAGGTGATGACGGACGCCGGCTACGCGAGCGGCGACTACAAGCTCGTCGTCATGGGCTACCCCAGCCCCATCGGCCCCGACTTCGGGGACAACCCCGGCTTCCGCGGCAAGCTCCTCGACGGCTGCGTCGGCCACACCTCCGACTCCGCCTGGGGCCGCAACCACGCCGTCCCCGCCTTCGAGCGCGGAATGCGCAAGGCCGCCCGTGACACGGGCGCGGTCTACCTCGACAACTCCCGGCTCTTCCACGGCCACGAGGTCTGCATGGAGGACACCTGGGCGCGCGGCCTCTACGTCGACGTCACCAACCCCATCCCGCCGAACGAGAACTCCGTGCGGCAGTCCTTCCACCCCAACTTCCGCGGCCACGGCGCCTTCGCATCCTGCCTGACGCAGATCTACCAGTCCGGCTACCGGGAGGCGGGCTGCGCCGACCCGGCGAGCACCGGGAAGCCCGTGCTGTACAAGGGCGCCTGGGACGACGCGTACAAGCCGATGAAGAGCGCGGCGACGGGCACGTGCGTGGACGCGTACGGGGCGGCCTCCGCCAACGGCACGCAGGTCGGGGGCTGGCCGTGTTCCGGGAGCCGGAACCAGCAGTGGTGGTACGACGCGGGGCAGAAGTCACTGCACTCCGCGCTGACGCACGACCGGTGCGTGGACGTGCCGGGCGGCGCGTATCGCGCCGGGGCGGCGGTGGCGTTGTGGAACTGCCACGGGGGCGCGAACCAGCAGTTCACGCAGGCCGGTGCCGCGTTCCGGCCGGTGGCGGCGCAGGACCTCTGCCTGACGCTGGCGTCGGCGAAGGACCCGCTGCGGCTGCAGAAGTGTGACGGCTCGGCGAGCCAGCGCTTCGCGTCGTAGCGCCGCCCCGCCCCGCCTCGCTTTGCCCCAACGCCGGACGGGCTGCCTTCAGCCCGTCCGGCGTTCGAGGATTCCTACTGGCCGGGCCGCACCGGAATGGACGTGAACGTCGGCGCCGGGGACGGGTCGACGAAGAAGTCGTTGCCCTTGTCGTCGACGACGATGAACGCCGGGAAGTCCTCGACCTCGATCTTCCAGACGGCCTCCATGCCGAGCTCCTCGTACTCGAGCACCTCGACCTTCTTGATGCAGTCCTGGGCCAGGCGCGCGGCCGGGCCGCCGATCGAGCCGAGGTAGAAGCCGCCGTGCGTGCCGCAGGCGTCGGTGACCTGCTTGCTGCGGTTGCCCTTGGCGAGCATGACCTTGGAGCCGCCCGCGGCCTGGAACTGCTCGACGTAGGAGTCCATGCGGCCGGCCGTCGTCGGGCCGAAGGAGCCGGAGGCGTAGCCCTCGGGGGTCTTGGCGGGGCCGGCGTAGTAGACCGGGTGGTCCTTGAGGTACTGCGGCATCTCCTCGCCCGCGTCCAGCCGCTCCTTGATCTTCGCGTGGGCGATGTCGCGGGCGACGACCAGCGGGCCGGTGAGCGAGAGCCGGGTCTTGACCGGGTACTTGGTCAGCTCGGCGAGGACGTCGTCCATGGGACGGTTGAGGTCGATGCGGACGACGTCGCCCTCCGACTCCAGGTGCTCGTCGGTGGTCTCCGGCAGGAAGCGCGCCGGGTCGGTCTCGAGCTGCTCCAGGAAGACGCCCTCGGCGGTGATCTTCGCGACGGCCTGGCGGTCGGCGGAGCAGGAGACGGCGATGGCCACCGGGCAGGACGCGCCGTGGCGCGGGAGGCGGACGACGCGGACGTCGTGGCAGAAGTACTTGCCGCCGAACTGGGCGCCGATGCCGATCTTCTGCGTCAGCTCGAAGACCTTCTCCTCCAGCTCCTTGTCGCGGAAGCCGTGGCCGAGCGGCGAGCCCTCCTCGGGCAGCTCGTCCAGGTAGTGCGCGGAGGCGTACTTGGCCGTCTTCAGCGCGTACTCGGCGGAGGTGCCGCCCACCACGATCGCCAGGTGGTACGGCGGGCACGCGGCGGTGCCCAGAGAGCGGATCTTCTCCTCCAGGAACTTCATCATGGAGGCCTCGTTGAGGACCGCCTTGGTCTCCTGGTAGAGGAACGACTTGTTGGCCGAGCCGCCGCCCTTGGCCATGAAGAGGAACTTGTAGGCGCCGCCGTCGGTCGCGTAGACCTCGATCTGCGCGGGCAGGTTGGAGCCGGTGTTCTTCTCGTCCCACATGGTCAGCGGGGCCATCTGCGAGTACCGCAGGTTGAGCTGGGTGTAGGCGTCGAAGATGCCGCGCGAGAGGGCCTTCTCGTCCTCGCCCTCGGTGAGCACGTTCTGCCCGCGCTTGCCCATGACGATCGCCGTGCCGGTGTCCTGGCACATCGGCAGCACGCCGGCGGCCGCGATGTTGGCGTTCTTCAGCAGGTCGAGGGCGACGAAGCGGTCGTTCGGGGAGGCCTCGGGGTCGTCGAGGATCTTGCGCAGCTGGGCGAGGTGGGCCGGGCGCAGGTAGTGGGAGATGTCGTGCATCGCCTCGGCGGCCAGCTTGCGCAGCGCCTCCGGCTCGACCTTGAGGAAGGTACGGCCGTCGGCCTCGAAGGTGGAGACACCCTCGGAGGTGATCAGGCGGTACTCGGTGTTGTCCTCACCCACGGGGAGCAGGTCGGTGTAGGCGAACTCAGGGCTAGCGGACATTGAGGCCATTCCTCACTCGGCAGACGGCTGTGTGCCGGCATCTTCGACAGCACTGAAACAGCGTAGAACCCTGACGAGGGGCGCAGGAGGTGAGGTAAGACTCACTCGGCACCCGCCTCTCTACGGGCTATCGCGATCTATCGCGTTTCGCTACGCTGCCCCGGTGGACGACTCATCACTGCGCGCCTCCGACGCCGACCGCGACCGGACCGCCGGGATCCTGCGCGAGGCCCTCGCCGAGGGACGGCTCACCGCCGAGGAGCACGCCGAGCGGATCGACGCGGTGTACGGGGCCAGGACGCTCGGCGATCTCGCGCCACTGGTGCGCGATCTCCCCGGCGGGCAGGGCTCTGCCGACCGGACCGCCGCCGCAACCGCCTCCGGAACCGCCTCCGTGCGCCCGCACGGTGCTTCCGTGCGCCCCGCCTGGGGCGCGAGCGAGAACCTCGTCGCCGTGTTCGGCGGCGCCACGCGCCGGGGCCGTTGGCGGCCCGCGCCGCGCACGAACGCGTTGGCCCTGTTCGGCGGCATCGAGATCGACCTGACCGAGGCGTTCTTCGAGCAGCGGGAGATCGTCCTCAACGTCTGGGCCGTCTTCGGCGGCGTCGAGATCAAGGTGCCGGAGAACATCTCCGTCCGTTGCGCCGGATCCGGCGTCTTCGGGGGCTTCGACGTGAAGACCGGCGAGGCCCCGGACCCGGACGCCCCGGTCGTCGTGGTCACGGGCTTTGCCGTTTTCGGCGGTGTAGAGGCGAAGCCCCGCCGGGGCAAGCGGCTGAAGAACCTCCGGGCGGTCAACTGACCGTCGCCGCGCGGTAACCGAGGGCATTCCGGTCATGGCAACGGTGTGAATAAGCTCGCGCACAGCGGGTAAAGCTTGGTGCATCGTCTCTCGTACGGCTGCGGGTGCGAATGGCCGTGCGCGCCGAGGCGGGCAAAGGTGACTCAAATCGGCCCAGCAAAGCCGTCGTCAGGAGTAGACCGTGCTGCTACCGCATCAGCCCCTGCAGGAAGCCGCCGTACCGTCCCAGCGGATTTCCGCTCGGGAACAGGCCGGCCCCTGGCATTCGGAGGCGGTGTGCCGCCGGGATGAAGCCGGGCTGTTCTTCGCACCATCAAAGGAGCCAACCGCCGCGCGTCTTTCCCGGGAAGAGGCGGCCAAGCGCGTCTGCGCCCGTTGCCCCGTCATGGTCGAGTGCCGCGAGCACGCCCTGCTCCAGCCGGAGCCGTACGGCGTGTGGGGCGGGCTCACGGCCGCCGAGCGACGGGTCGTGCTCGCCCGCCGCCGGCGGCGCGAGGCCGAGCTGCAGCGCGCCACGCGCGTCGCGGCCGCGGGCTGAGACCCGCGGCCTCGCGTCGTGCGGGCCCGCCTCTCGCGGGCCGATTGTCGACCACGCGTGCGTACGGGCCGGGCCCTGCCGTCGATCACGGCAGGGCCCGGCCCGTACGTTCGCTGTGGAGCCTCAGCAGCTGCGGAGCGTCAGTGGCTGTGGAGCCTCAGGAGGAAACGCTTCAGCTGGGGCGCTCGAAGTCGACCGAGCTGTAGGCGCGCAGCTTCGACAGCCGGTGCTCGGAGTCGATCAGGCGGATCGTGCCCGACTTGGAGCGCATGACGAGCGACTGCGTCGTCGCCGTCTCGGCGCGGTAGCGCACGCCGCGCAGCAGCTCGCCGTCGGTGATGCCGGTGGCGACGAAGAAGACGTTCTCGCCGCTGACCAGGTCCTCGGTGTGCAGGACGCGGTCCAGGTCGTGACCGGCGGCGAGGGCGCGCTCGCGCTCCTCGTCGTCCTTCGGCCACAGCTTGGCCTGGATGGTGCCGCCCAGGCACTTCATCGCGCAGGCCGCGATGATGCCCTCGGGCGTGCCGCCGACGCCCAGCAGCAGGTCCACGCCGGTGCCCTCGCGGGCCGCCATGATCGCGCCGGCCACGTCGCCGTCGGAGATGAACTTGATGCGGGCACCCGCCTCGCGGATGTCCTTCACCAGGCCGTCGTGGCGGGGGCGGTCCAGGACGACGACCGTGACGTCCTCGACGGAGGAACGCTTCGCCTTGGCGATGCGGCGGATGTTGACCGCGACCGGGGCGTCGATGTCGACGAAGTCGGCGGCCTCGGGGCCGGTCACCAGCTTGTCCATGTAGAAGACCGCGGACGGGTCGAACATGGTGCCGCGCTCGGCCACGGCCATCACGGAGACGGCGTTGGCCATGCCCTTGGCGGTCAGCGTCGTGCCGTCCACCGGGTCCACGGCGACGTCGCACTCCGCGCCGGTCCCGTCGCCCACGCGCTCGCCGTTGTAGAGCATCGGGGCGTTGTCCTTCTCGCCCTCGCCGATCACGACGACACCGTTCATCGACACGGTGTGGATCAGCGCGCGCATGGCCCGCACGGCCGCGCCGTCCGCGCCGTTCTTGTCGCCACGGCCCACCCAGCGGCCCGACGCCATCGCGCCCGCCTCGGTGACCCGGACGAGCTCCAGCGCCAGGTTGCGGTCGGGCGCCTCCGGGCTGACTACGAGCTGGGACGGCAAGTGATGATCGCTCATCGGGGCGCACCTTTCTGTACGGCAACGGCCGTGGGGCCCCTCCTTCCCCGGTTGGGCCAGGAGGGTGAGGGTGCTGCTGACTTTATCGGTTCATTGCGAGAGTGAGCAGGGCGCCCCACGCATGAGCGGCGTAAAGGTCGCTGTCAAGATCAAGAACGGCATGGGGGACCATAGGGGGCGTGGCAGGTAGGAACCCGAAGGCTCAGACGATCCGGAACATGCTGCTCGCGATGGTGGTGGTGATCCCCGTCGCGGGCATCAGCTATCTCTTCATCCCGCACGACCAGAGCGGCGACCCCGTCCGCACGGTCGGCTACCGGGTGGAGCTCGACACGGCCCGGCGCGCCGCGCCGTACGCCGTGGCCGCCCCGGAGGGCCTGGGCGACGACTGGCGCGCGACGTCGGTGTCGTACAAGCCGAAGGGCGAGATGGGCTCGGTCTGGCACCTGGGCTTCCTCGACCCGCAGACCGAGTACGTCGCCGTCGAGCAGAGCGACGGCCCGGCCCGCGCCTTCATCGACAGCGTGAGCCAGCGGGCGGAGAAGACGGGGAAGACCCAGCGCGTCGGCGACGCCACGTGGCAGCGCTACGAGGGGCCGAAGTACAACGCGCTGGTGCGCGAGGAGCGGGGCGTCACCACGGTCGTGACCGGGACCGCTTCGTACGAGCGGCTGGGGGAGATGGCCGGGGCGCTCAAGGCGACCAAGGCTGCCGAGGGGGCCCAGGGCCGCTGAGGGGGCCCAGGGGTGGGTTGACCTTCGGACATGAATGACGAGAGCCCGGGCCGTGGCCCGGGCTCCTGTGTTTGTTCCGCTTGTTCCGCCGTCGTCAGACGGTCGTCACGGCCTGCTCGTAGGACAGGCGCGGCGAGCGCGGGCGGAAGGCGTCCTCGCCCGGCTTGCCGACGTTTATGATCATGAGCGGGGTGTGGTCGTCGTCCAGGAACTCCTTCTGGACGGCCGCGAAGTCGAAGCCGGTCATCGGGCCGGCGGCCAGGCCGGCGGCGCGGACGCCGAGGATGAAGTAGCCGGCCTGCAGGGCGGCGTTGGCGGCGGCGGACTGCTCGCGGACCGGGCGCTCGCTGAAGAAGAGGTCCTTGGCCTGCGGGAAGTGCGGCATCAGCGCCGGCAGGTCCTCGTGGAACTCGTTGTCCGCGGCGAGGATCGCGACCAGCGGGGCGGCGGCGGTCTTGGCCCGGTTGCCCTCGGACATCAGCGGGACCAGGCGCTCGCGGGCCTCGGCGGAGCGGACCAGGACGATGCGCAGCGGCGACTGGTTGAAGGCGGTCGGCGCGAGCTTGATCAGGTCGTAGATCGCCTGGACCTGCTCGTCGGTGACGGGCTCGTCGGAGAAGGCGTTGGCGGTGTGGGCCTCGCGGAAGAGGAGGTCCTGGGCGGCGGAGTCAAGGGCGAGAGTCATGACGCCACTGTAGAGAAGCGGTATGTGAAATTTCAACTAAATGGAGGGTCGGAGAGACACAGGTCACAGATGGTGATTGTTTAGTGCCTGATCACTCGCCGGTTCACTCCCCCGTCGTGGCGGCGCCGGACTCCGCGCCTTCCTCCTGATCCTCCTGCGCCAGCGCCGCGTCCAGCCGGGCCCGGGCGCCGTCCAGCCAGCGGCGGCACACCCTCGCCAGCTCCTCGCCGCGCTCCCACAGGGCCAGCGACTCCTCGAGCGTCGTGCCGCCGGCCTCCAGCCGGCGCACCACGTCGATCAGCTCGTCCCGCGCCTGTTCGTAGCCCAGCGCGTCGCCGGTGGCCGTGGCCGGGGCTGTTTCGTTCCGGTCCGATGTCGTCGCCATGCCGGACAGCCTATGCGGGGGGTGCGACAACGGGCCGTACCGCGAACTCGCCCTCCGCGACCCGCGCCCGCAGCTCCTCGTCCCGCCCCACCTCGTCGGCCGCGCGGACCACCCGCCCGTCCGCGTGCTGCAGGACCGCGTAGCCGCGCCGCAGCGTCGCCGCCGGGGACAGGGCGACCACGCGCGCGTGGGTGTGCGTCAGCTCCGAGTGCGCCCGGTCCAGCAGGTGGCCCAGCGTGCGACGGGCCCGGTCGGTGAGGGCGTCGATCTGCTCCGCGCGCTCGTCCACCATCCGCTGCGGCCGCTCCATGCACGGACGCGCCCGCGCGGCCGCCAGGCCGCGCTCCTCGCGGTCCAGGTGGGCGGTGACGCAGCGCAGGGCGCGCTCGCGGAGGTGGCGTACGCGGGTCAGCTCCTCGCCCACGTCCGGCACGACCCGCTTCGCCGCGTCGGTGGGCGTGGACGCGCGCAGGTCGGCCACCAGGTCGAGGAGCGGGGTGTCCGGCTCGTGGCCGATCGCCGACACGACGGGCGTACGGCAGGCGGCCACCGTCCGTACGAGCTGTTCGTCCGAGAACGGCAGCAGGTCCTCCACGCTGCCGCCGCCGCGCGCCACGATGATCACGTCGACGCCGGGGTGGGCCTCGAGCTCCTGGACGGCTTCGATGACGCTCGGGACCGCGTGCACGCCCTGCACGGGGACGTTGCGCACCTCGAAGCGGACGGCGGGCCAGCGGTGGCGGGCGTTCTCCAGGACGTCGCGCTCGGCGGCGGAGGCGCGGCCGCAGACCAGGCCGATGAGCTGGGGGAGGAACGGCAGCGCGCGCTTGCGGTCGGCGGCGAACAGGCCCTCGGCGGCCAGGGACTTCTTCAGCTGCTCCAGGCGCGCCAGGAGCTCGCCGACGCCGACCGGGCGGATCTCGGCGGCGCGGAGCGAGAGCTGGCCGCGCGGCGCGTACCACTCGGGGCGGGCGTGCACGACGACGCGGGCGCCCTCGGAGACGACGTCGGCCACGCGGTCGAAGACGGCGCGGTAGCAGGTGACCGACAGGGAGACGTCGTGGGAGGGGTCGCGCAGCGTCAGGAACACGACACCGGCGCCGGGGCGGCGGGAGAGCTGGGTGATCTGGCCCTCGACCCAGACGGCGCCGAGGCGGTCGATCCATCCGCCGATGAGGCGGGAGACCTGGCCTACGGGGAGGGGGGCGTCGGGGGAGGTGGTGACGGCCATGCGGTTGAGCGTAGCGGGGCGGGGTGACATGTGGGGTGGGGTGCGGGCGCGGGTGCGTTGTGGGGCGGGGCCGGGGCGGGATGGGGCGGGCCCTTCCGGGGCTGGATTATTTACGGCCCGGAGCCGTCAGATGGGAATGGTGCCCCGCACTTGGGCCGCAAATAACCCCTACGCCCCTTCCAGGGCCCGCCCCATCCCACCCCGGCCCCTCCCGCGGTCAGCCGACCGCAGGCCGGTGGGTGGGCAGTCGCCCCGCCGACCTGTTTGTGGGCAGTCGTTCCGCTGGGCTGGGGGTACCTCCCAGCGGTAGCTGGGGGAGGGTGGGCACAAACCCGGCCCACCGGGCCGCATCACCCCTTACGGTGCCCCCGGTGCCGTCGCGCGCTGGATGGCCAGCACCCCAGCCCGGCGGTCAGCCACACCGCACCCACCCCCTACGGCGTCCCCGGTGCCGTCCCCCGCTGGACGGCCAGTACCCCCAGCCCGGCAGCCAGCCAGATCGCCCCCACCAGCTGGGCCGTCGCGGCCGCCTCCACGATTACCGCCACCACCACCGCCAACCCCAGCAGTGGAATCACCACATGCCGGACGATGCCCACCCGATCCCCCCGCCCCCGCACCCCGAACCAGCCGATCACTGACGCGTGCAGCAGGCCGAAGGCCACCAGTGCGCCGATGTCGACGACCGACACCAGCCGGTCCAGGCCGTCGTCGCGGCGGGCCGCCCAGATCGCGGCGGTCAGGGTCACCAGGGCCGCGCCAAGGAGGGCGGGGCGGGGGACGCCCGAGCCGCGGTCCACCTTGGCCAGGGGGGCCGGGAGCCGCCGGTCGCGGGCCATCGCGAAGAGCAGGCGGCCCGCCGCCGCCTGGCCCGCCAGCGCGGCGAAGGCCGCGCCGATGGCCTTGCTGGCGGCCACCAGGTCGTGCAGCCACCTGCCGGTCGCCGCGTCCACCGTGTCGTAGAACGCGGCCCCCTGCTCGGCCGGGCGCGCCGCCAGCTCGGCCGGGGACATCGGGGCCAGCAGCGCCGCGAGGTAGGTCTGCACGGCGAAGAGCACGCCCGCCACCGCCAGGCAGGTGATGACCGCGCGCGCCACCTTCTCGGAGCCGCCCGCCGACTCCTCGGCGAAGGACGCGATCGCGTCGAAGCCCAGGTACGACAGGACCGCCACCGACACCGCCCCCAGCACCGCCCCCGTGTCGAAGCCCCCTTCCCCCGTCAGCGGGGACAGCCAGCCGCGTCGGGGGCCGTCCTGGGCCAGCGCGACGGCCGCCGAGGCCACGAAGACGGCCAGCACCGCGAGCTCCAGGGCCAGCACCAGGAAGCCCGCCAGCGCGGCGGCCCGTACGCCCGTGAGGTTCAGGCCCGTCGTCACGACCACCGCGATCGCCGTCCACACCCACTGCGGCACGGCCGGCACCAGTGCGTGCAGGGCGATGCCGGAGAAGAGGTACGCGACCGCCGGGATCAGGAGGTAGTCCAGCATCGCCATCCAGCCGGCGATGAAGCCCGGTCCCTCGCCGAGGCCCACGCGCGCGTACGTGTAGACCGAGCCCGCCCGGGGGGCCACGCGCACCATCTGCGCGTAGGAGTACGCCGTGAAGGCCATCGCCGCCGTCGCCACGAGGTAGACCAGCGCGATCGCCCCGTGCGCCTTCGCGGAGAGGGTGCCGAAGACGCCCACCGGCGCCATGGGGGCGATGAACAGCAGGCCGTAGACGACCAGGTCGCGGAAGGAGAGCGTGCGGCGGAGCGTGCCGCCGCCGGCTGCGGGGGAGGGTGCGGCCATGGGGTCAGTATTCGGGCGCTCCGGCCCGGCGGCGGCCGGGCCACGCCGGGCCGCGCGGGCCCTTACGATGGACCGCATGACTGCTACCCCCGCCCGCAAGGTTCTGCTCGCCGCCCCCCGTGGCTACTGCGCGGGTGTGGACCGTGCCGTGATCGCCGTGGAGAAGGCGCTGGAGCAGTACGGCGCCCCCGTCTACGTACGGCACGAGATCGTGCACAACAAGTACGTGGTCAAGACGCTGGAGCAGAAGGGCGCGATCTTCGTCGACAGGACGGAGGAGGTGCCCGAGGGCAACATCGTCATGTTCTCCGCCCACGGTGTCGCACCGGTGGTGCACGAGGAGGCCAAGCGCGGCAAGCTGGCGACGATCGACGCCACGTGCCCCCTGGTGACCAAGGTGCACAAGGAAGCCGTCCGCTACGCCAAGGACGACTACGACATCCTCCTCATCGGCCACGAGGGCCACGAGGAGGTCATCGGCACCAGCGGTGAGGCGCCCGACCACATCACCATCGTCGACGGCCCGGAAGACGTGGCCAAGGTCGAGGTCCGCGACGAGAACAAGGTGGTGTGGCTGTCGCAGACCACGCTGTCGGTGGACGAGACCATGGAGACGGTCGACGCCCTCAAGGGCCGCTTCCCCAACCTCCTGTCGCCGCCCAGCGACGACATCTGCTACGCCACCCAGAACCGACAGACCGCCGTGAAGCAGATGGGCGCCGAGGCCGACCTGGTCATCGTGGTGGGCTCGAAGAACTCCTCCAACTCGGTGCGCCTGGTCGAGGTGGCGCTGGGCGCCGGCGCCCGTGACGCGCACCTGGTGGACTACGCCGAGGAGATCGACGAGACCTGGCTCGAGGGCGTCTCCACGGTCGGTGTGACCTCGGGCGCCTCGGTGCCGGAGATCCTCGTCGAGGGCGTGCTCGAGTGGCTCGCGCAGCGGGGTTACGAGGACGTCGAGCTCGTCCGCGCGGCGGAGGAGCACATCACGTTCTCGCTGCCCAAGGAGCTGCGCCGCGACCTGCGCGCCGAGGCCAGGGCCGCCACCGAAGGGTGATCAGGCCCCTCCGCGCCTAGGCTGCTGGGCATGGACGTATTCGGCGTGGACATCGGCGGATCGGGCATCAAGGGCGCTCCGGTGGACCTGGAGCGCGGCGAGGTCGTGGAGGAGCGCTTCAAGGTGCTCACTCCCCGTCCGGCCACTCCGGACGCGGTCGCCGACTGCGTGCGGCAGGTGGTCAGGCACTTCGGCCGGCCCGTCGGGCCGGTCGGCGTGACGTTCCCCGGCGTGGTGATCGGCGGTACCACCCGTACGGCCGCCAACGTCGACAAGGGCTGGATCGGCAAGGACGCCGCCGGACTGCTCGGCGAGCAGCTCGGCACACCGGTGACCGTGCTGAACGACGCGGACGCGGCGGGGCTGGCCGAGATGACCCACGGCGCCGGGCGGGGACGCACCGGCACGGTCGTCGTGCTCACCTTCGGCACGGGCATCGGGAGCGCGGTCTTCATCGACGGGCGGCTGGTGCCCAACACCGAGCTCGGCCATCTGGAGCTGCGCGGGCACGACGCGGAGACCCGCGCGTCCACCCGGGCCAAGGACGACGAGGGCCTCAGCTGGGGCCGCTGGGCCAAGCGCGTGGGGCGCTACCTGGCGCACGTGGAGATGCTCTTCTCGCCCGAGCTGTTCGTGATCGGCGGCGGCGTGAGCCGCAAGGCGGACAAGTTCCTGCCGCTGATCGAGGGCGTCAGCGCCGAGGTCGTGCCCGCTCAGCTGGAGAACAACGCGGGGATCGTGGGGGCCGCGATGGCCGCTTCCGCTGCTCCTTCCGCGCCCTCCTCCGCAGCCTGATCAGCACCACCCGCCGGACGAGCGCGATCAGCGCGGCCAGCAGGGTGCCCGCGTAGAGCCAGCCGGCGCTCAGCGACAGCATGGTCACCAGGCTCATCAGGCGGCTGCCGAAGCCACCCGTGCCGTTGCTGACCGCCACCGCCCCGACCGCGTAGGCGATCGGCACGCTCACGGGGGCGGTCATCAGCTCGGCGGGGCGCACCCACAGCGCGCAGGCCGCGCTCGCGAACACGAAGAACACGCCGTAGACCCGGGGCGAGCCGCCCAGCACGGCCGCGTCCAGGGCGCCGACGGCCAGCATGGCCAGCGCCGTGAGCAGCCCGCTGCCCAGCCCGGTCAGGCGGGGCGACGGGAGGCGCCGGACCAGCGGGGAAGCCGGGCGTCGGGGCCGGGGCCGCTCGGCGGCGGCGCCCTGGCGCTGTCCTACGGGCACGGCGGGGCGGGGCACGGGGGACCCGCGCCGGACCTTGCGCTGGGGGATACGCGTGCTGGGTTGCTCCACCCGACCAAACTAGGTGGGGTCGGACCGGGAAACCGGCGTTGGACACGCCGGATGCACCGCCTTGGCCGTGTGTTCGGGGAATCCTCCGTGCGGGGACCGTGCGCGACGCGGACCCGTAGACTGGATGACCGGGCGCGTCACGGGGCGCGGAACCCTCGCTACTACGGGAACAACGGGAAGTCGCCACGTGTCGCTCACGATCGGAATCGTCGGTCTGCCGAATGTCGGCAAGTCGACCCTGTTCAACGCCCTGACCAAGAACGACGTCCTGGCGGCCAACTACCCGTTCGCCACCATCGAGCCCAACGTGGGCGTCGTCGGTGTCCCGGACGCCCGGCTGAACAAGCTCGCGGAGATCTTCGGCTCGCAGAAGATCCTGCCCGCCACGGTCGACTTCGTCGACATCGCCGGCATCGTGCGCGGCGCCTCCGAGGGTGAGGGCCTGGGCAACAAGTTCCTGGCGAACATCCGCGAGTCCGACGCGATCTGCCAGGTCATCCGCGCGTTCAAGGACGAGAACGTCGTCCACGTCGACGGCAAGGTCTCGCCCAAGGACGACATCGAGACCATCAACACCGAGCTGATCCTGGCCGACCTGCAGACCATCGAGAAGGTCCTGCCGCGCCTGGTCAAGGAGTCGCGGATCAAGAAGGACGTCGCCCCGAAGGTGGCGGCGGTCGAGGCGGCCAAGGCGCTCCTCGAGGAGGGCACCACCCTCTTCTCCGCCGGCATCGTCCAGGGCTCGGAGAAGGCGGAGCTCCTGCACGACCTCCACCTGCTCACCACCAAGCCCTTCCTCTACGTCTTCAACGTCGACGAGGACGAGCTGACCGACGACGCCTTCAAGGACGAGCAGCGCGCCCTGGTCGCCCCGGCCGAGGCCATCTTCCTCAACGCCAAGCTCGAGGCGGACCTCGCCGAGCTCGACGAGGAGGACGCCATGGAGCTCCTGCAGTCCGTCGGCGCCGAGGAGCCCGGCCTGGCCACGCTGGCCCGCGTCGGCTTCGACACGCTGGGCCTGCAGACCTACCTGACGGCCGGCCCCAAGGAATCCCGCGCCTGGACCATCAAGAAGGGCGCCACGGCCCCCGAGGCGGCCGGTGTCATCCACACCGACTTCCAGAAGGGCTTCATCAAGGCCGAGGTCATCTCCTTCGAGGACCTCGTCGCCACCGGCTCCGTCACCGAGGCCCGCGCCACCGGTAAGGCCCGCATGGAGGGCAAGGAGTACGTGATGGCCGACGGCGACGTGGTGGAGTTCCGCTTCAACGTCTGACGACCACACTGAAGGGCCGCACTCGGGGAGTGCGGCCCTTCGGCGTTCCTCAGCCCTTGCCGCCCGGGGTGAGCCTGTCCAGGTCGAGGCCGATCTCGAACGGGACGGGGCGCTTGAGGACGTGGCGGAAGATGCCGGCGGGCGCATAGGCCATGGTGGGGACGTCCAGCTCGTAGACGTGGAGGACGGGAGCGCCGCCCTCGTCCTCGATGCACCAGTAGTGGGCGATCCCGGCCTGCGCGTATTTGCGCAGCTTGACCGTGCGGTCCCGGTGGGCGGACTCGGGGGAGACCACTTCGACGACCAGCTGGACGTCTTTGGGCGCGAACCACGTGAGGTCGCGGTCGAAGGGGGCCGTGGTCACGAGGATGTCGGGCTCGGGGCGGTTGCGCTCGTCGAGCCGGATGGTCATCTCCAGCCCCACCTCGAAGCCGGTCGGAGCCTGCCCCTTGAGGGCCGAGGTCAGGTCGGTGACGAGGTGGCTGTGCCACGACCGTTGCGGCGACATCCTGAAGACGAGGGCTCCGTCGATCAGCTCGGTGTGGCGCGGTGCCTCGGGGAGGTGGTCGAGATCCTCCGCGAGCCAGCCTTCCGCCCGCGGTGGGCGCATCCAGTCGGGCAGTGCGGTCATGGACGCACGGTAGCCGTACCGTGTGGCGTCGTGCGGGGGCGCGGACATTTGTCATTGCTTGTCCCGGCATCCCTGCATAGTTGCGGAATTGCCGCCGGAGAGTGCTCTGCGCATGTGCCCCTGGGTCTCACCTACACACCGCTGAGCTGCAATTCACCACTTCCGGTGATTCCTTGGCCTAGAGTTGCGGATCGCAACCCACGGTTGCCAAGCTGTTGCGGACTGTCAACCCCTTGGGAGTGGACGTGGCCTTCGGTGATCAGCCCGCATACCTTCGCGTCGCCGGCGATCTCCGGCAGAAAATCGTCGCGGGTGAGCTGCCGCCGCACACCCGCCTTCCCTCCCAGGCGCGCATCCGGGAGCAGTACGGCGTCTCCGACACCGTCGCCCTGGAGGCGCGGAAGGTCCTGATGGCCGAGGGGCTCGTCGAGGGGCGTTCCGGGTCGGGTACGTACGTCCGTGAGCAGCCCGTGCCGCGGGCCGTGGTGCGGACTGGGTACCGGGCGGTGGGGGAGTCCACGCCGTTCCGGCAGGAGCAGGCCGACGACCGGGTCAAGGGGACGTGGGAGTCCCGCAGCGAGCAGGGGGTGGCGGATACGGCCATCGCGCGGCGGCTGCGGATCGGGCCGGGCGACCGGGTGATGCGCACCGACTATCTGTTCCGCTCCGGCGGCGAGCCGAGCATGCTCTCCACCTCCTGGGAGCCGCTGGCGCTCACGGGGCGCACCCCCGTGATGCTGCCGGAGGAGGGGCCGCTGGCCGGGCGGGGGGTGGTCGAGCGGATGGCCGCCATCGACCTGATCGTCGACAACGTCACCGAGGAGGTCGGCGCCCGGCCGGGGCTCGCCGAGGAGACCCTCGCGCTGGGCGGTGTGCCCGGACACTGCGTGCTGGTGGTCTCGCGGACGTACTTCGCGGGCGGCTGCCCGGTGGAGACCGCGGACGTGGTGATGCTCGCCGAGCGGTTCCGGGTCGCCTACCACCTCCCGGTGAAGTAGGCGTGAA
The DNA here is from genome assembly GCF_014655595.1 of Streptomyces griseocarneus. Lineage (GTDB taxonomy): Bacteria > Actinomycetota > Actinomycetes > Streptomycetales > Streptomycetaceae > Streptomyces > Streptomyces griseocarneus. The sequence continues at coordinate 113,533 of NZ_BNBL01000016.1, forward strand.
TCGCACGTGAACTGACTCCGGAGTCAGTGTCGCAACCCTGCCCGCTGGTCCGTACCAGCGGGTAGGAAGTGTTCCCTTTGTCCGAGTTTCAAGGGTTTTGGTGAGCCCCTCCTTACTGTTGTAAAACTCACATAGTCCCAGGTCAGGGCCCTTTGGCGGAATCAAGCAGGCCAAATCGCTCGTACGATGGCGCGGTTTGTGTCCTGTCCGTGGGGGAGTTAGAAGCAAAGGAGATCCGGGGCTTGAGTACCGAACAGGGTTCGAACTCCAATTACCGCCGGACCCTCGGCACGACGGCGCTGACCGCCGTCGGCCTCGGGTCGATCATCGGCTCCGGCTGGCTGTTCGGTGCCGAACGTGCCGCTGTGCTGGCCGGTCCGGCCGCCATCTTTGCCTGGGTCATCGGCGCCATCGTGGCGCTGACCATCGCCCTGACGTACACCGAGCTCGGCTCGATGTTCCCCAAGGCGGGCGGCATGGTGCGGTACGGGCAGTTCTCGCACGGCTCGCTGGCCGGCTACATGGCCGCCTGGGCCAACTGGATCGCGATCGTCTCCGTCATTCCCGGCGAGGCCACCGCGTCGATCCAGTACATGAGCTCGTGGAAGTTCGACTGGGCGGGCAAGCTCTTCGACGGCAAGGAGCTCACGGGCACCGGCCTCGCCGCCGCGAGCGTCCTGGTGGTCTTCTACTTCTTCCTGAACTGGTTCGCGATCACGCTGTTCGCCAAGACGAACAACGCGATCACCGTGTTCAAGGTCGTGGTGCCGGCGCTGACCGCGGGCGCGCTGATCTTCGCGCACTTCGACACCAGCAACGTCGGCTCCGCCCACGGCGGCTTCGCCCCCAACGGCTGGAGCGCCGTCTTCAGCGCCGTCGCCGTCGCGGGCATCGTCTGGGCCTTCAACGGCTTCCAGTCGCCGCTGAACATGGCCGCCGAGGCCCGCAACCCCGGCAAGTCGCTGCCGAAGGCCGTCGTCGGCTCCATCCTGATCGCGCTGGTCATCTACATCGCGCTGCAGGTCGCCTTCCTGATGGCCGTCCCGGCCGCGGACCTCTCCGGCGGCTGGAACACGCTGGCCTACAAGTCCCCGCTGGCGGACCTCTCCATCACCTGGGGCCTGAACTGGCTGGCGCTGCTGCTCTACGCGGACGCCTTCATCTCCCCGTCGGGCACCGGCATGATCTACGCGGCCACCACCTCGCGCATGATCCACGGCGTCCAGGAGAACGGTCACCTGCCGAAGGTCTTCGGCAAGGTCGACCCCAAGACCGGTGTCCCGAAGCCGGCCCTGCTGCTCAACCTGGCGATCTCCTTCGTCTTCCTCGCCGTCTTCCGCGGCTGGGGCTCGATCGCCGAGATCGTCGGTGTCGCCACCGTCATCTCGTACATCACCGGCCCCGTCGCCGTGATGTCGCTGCGCCGCATCGCGCCCGACATGAAGCGCCCGGTCAAGCTCAAGGCCATGCCGGTCATCGCCCCCATCGCGATGATCTTCGGCTCGCTGGTCATGTACTGGGCGCGCTGGCCGCTGACGGGCAAGGTCATCTTCATCATGGCCATCGGCCTGCCGATCTGGGCCTGGTACGAGCTGCGCAAGCCGTGGGCCGAGCTGAAGCCGCACCTGCAGGCCGGCGCCTGGATGGTGACCTACCTGCTGGTCATGGCGTTCGTCTCGTGGGCCGGTGGCACCGAGTTCGGCGGCAAGGGCTACCTGGCCCCGGGCTGGGACATCGTCGTGGTTGTCCTGATCGCGCTCGCCTTCTACGCGTGGGGCGTGAGCAGCGCGTGGCGCAACCCGACGCTTGTTCAGGTCGAGAAGGAAATGAAGGACGCCCAGTCGGCCGAGGAGCAGACCGAAGCGGAGCTCGCCGAGGCCAAGTAACCCTCACGGGTGGCCGAATGCGTACCTCTTCGTGAAAACCCGTATCCGCTGCGTAAAGTCCGGGCGTACGCTCGGGCATATGCGGACTGCGGTTTCTTCGGAAGTCACCGAAGGGCGTGCGCCGGTGCGCGCGGCGACGGGAGGGCAGGGGCGATGAACGACACCGGACCGGTCCTGCCCTGGCTGGTGATCCGCCAGGACGAGAACGGCAACCGCTACCGCGTCGGGCGCTACGCCACCAGAACCGAGGCGGAGCGCGTGGCCGACCGGCTGGACGCGGAAGGCCGTCGCCGGCTGTACATAGTCGAGCGGGTCGGGCGCGCCATCCCCTAGCCGCTTCCCGGAGCCGGGGCGCGCGAAGGCGCGCACCGCCTCCCGGGAGTGCGCCCCCGGGGCGGCGCTTCCCAGGCCCGGCGTCGCCCCGGGCCCGGCACCTCAGGTGCCGGGCCCTACGCTTGCCCACCATGGCGACAGTGCGTGTGGTGGTGGGCGGAGCGGTGTTTCATCAGGGGCGGCTGCTGGCCGCACGGCGCAGCGCCCCGCCCGAGCTGGCCGGCCGGTGGGAGCTGCCCGGCGGCAAGCTGGAGCCCGGCGAGAGCGCCGAGCAGGCGCTCGTACGGGAGCTGCGCGAGGAGCTCGGCGTCGAGGCGGAACCGCTGGAGCGCCTCGCGGGGGAGTGGCCGCTGAAGCCCGGCTACGTCCTCCAGGTCTTCACGGCACGGCTGGTGGCCGGTGAGCCCCGCCCCCTCCAGGACCACGACGAGCTGCGCTGGCTCACCCCCGACCGCGTCGACGACGTCGACTGGCTGGAGCAGGACCGCCCCGCGGTGGCCCTCGCGGCCCGGCGGCTCGCCACCGGGGATCCCGCCCCGCCGCGGTGAACCGCCCGTACCGCCGCCCACCTGGGCGGCCTACGCCCGGTGTACGCCGAATGCGGCAACTCTCGCGGACGGAGCCGGGCGGTGAAGATAGTCCGACCCTCATTCCGGGTATGTGCTGATTATTAGCCCCAAAGCCGGACATGCCGGTGTGGGGTCGCCAGCGGTCTGGGAAGTGGTCGGCGTGAGCGACAGCGCAGGGACCTTGGAATGGACGCCCGGCTTCGCCGAGTGGAGCTTCCCCGCCGAGGCCGGCGCCGTGCGCACCGCCCGCACGCTGGTGCGCGACACCCTGCGCGAGTGGGGGCTCGAGGCCGTCACCGACGTCACGGTCCTGCTGGTCAGCGAGCTCGTCACCAACTCCCTGCGGTACGCCAGCGGGCCCATCGGCGTACGGATGTACTCCCACGCCGGCCCCAGCCTGCTCGTGGAGGTCTCCGACCCGCTCCCGGATCCGCCCCGCGAACGCGTGGCCGAACCCGACGACGAGGGCGGCCGCGGACTGCAGCTGGTGGCACTGGCTTCCCGCCGCTGGGGTACCCGCCCGGGCAACACCGGAAAGACGGTGTGGTTCGAGCTCAGTCTGCCCGGTTAGTAACCCGGGGAGAAGACATAGCGGGTTGAGACCGTGCTGTGATCGTGAAGTCCGTGTTCCGAAGGGCCCCTGTGCTGGATACTCGGCCTTCTGATGCCGGTGCGAGCACATGAGCCGGAGGGGACGGGCACGTGAGCGAAAAGCCAGCGGGTACTGCGGGCAGGCCAGAGGGTACGGACTCCACTTCGCTGTGGCAGAACAGCCCGCCCGGGTCGCTGTACGACTACATCCGCGTGGCGTCGTTCTCCCTGGGCTCCGACGGCCGGATCGAGCAGTGGAGCGAGCGCGCGACCGAACTCTTCGGAATAGCGGCCCGGCACGCCGTCGGCAGGAACCCCCTCGAGGTGTTCACCCCCGTCGACGAGCGGCCCTCGCGCCCCGCCCCGCCCTTTCTCGCCGAGGGCGGCCTCGACGGGCGGGCCTGGACCGGGCTCGTCCCGTACCAGCGGGGGAACGACCGCCAACAGGGCCTCGCCGAGATCTATGTGATGCCCAGTGAGAACGCCGACGGCGAGCGCGCCGCGCTCTGCGTGGCCGTCGACGTCCGGGCCCTGCGGGGAATAGAGACCGACATCGCGGCGTCGGAAGCCGTTTTCGGCCAATCTCCGCTCGGCTTCTTCTTCTTCGGCACCGACCTCACCCTGCTGCGCGTCAACGAGAGTTTCGCCCAGACTTTCGGCCGCCCCGCCTCCTGGCACCGCGGCCGCACCCCGCACGACTTCCTGCCCCGCACCGAGGCCGAACGGCTGACGGCGGCGCTGCGCCAAGTCCTCGACACGGGCAAGCCCATGGCCGACATTCAGCTCGTCGGCCCCGTCCCCGGGCACAGCGAGCGGCGCCGCTGGTCGGTTTCGCTGTACCGGCTGCACAGCGGCAGCGGACGGCCGATCGGGGTCGCCGCCATCGCCACCGACGTCACCGGCCGGCGCCGCGCCGAGCGGGAGGCCGCCGGCGTACGCCGCAACCTGGCGCTGCTCAACGAGGCGGGCGCGCGCATCGGCAACTCCCTCGACCTGGAGACCACCGCGCGCGAGCTGCTGGACGTCGCCGTCCCGCAGTTCTGCGACCTGGCCTCCGTCGACCTCTACCAGGGCCTGCTCGTCGGCGACGAGGCCCCGCCCGGCCTCGCCGACGGCAGCGCCGAGCTGCGCCGCGTGGCCTACTCCAGCGCGGTGTCCGGGGCGCCCCTCGACGAGGCCGACGCCAAGCCCATCCAGGTCGGCGAGGTGCACCGCTACGCCTTCCACTCGCCCTGCGCCCAGGCCCTGCGCACGGCCCACGTGCAGGTCGTCCCCGGCCGCGAGGGCGACGACGCCGAGCTGGGCGCCGTCGTGCAGTCCACCCTCGCCGTGCCGATGGTCGCCCGCGACACCGTCGTCGGCCTCGCGCAGTTCTCCCGGACCAAGGGCAGCGAGCCCTTCGGCGAACGTGACACCGCCCTGGCCGTCGAGCTCGCCGCCCGCGCGGCCGTCTGCATCGACAACGCCCGCCTCTACCGCCGCGAGCACGAGCGCGCCCTGATACTGCAACGCAGCCTGCTGCCCCCCGGCGACCCGGAGGCCGCCGGCGTCGAGATCGCCTGCCGCTACCTGCCGGGGAACGCGGCGACCGAGGTGGGCGGCGACTGGTTCGACGTGATCGAGCTGCCCGGGCACCGCACCGCCCTCGTCGTCGGCGACGTCATGGGCCGCGGCCTGCGCGCCGCCGTCGCCATGGGCGAGCTGCGCACCGCCGTGCGCACCCTGGCCATGCTCGACCTCGAGCCCGCCGAGGTGCTCTCCGCCCTCGACGAGATCGCCCACGGCCTGGGCCGCCCCGGCGGCAAGCAGTCCGCCTCGCGCGGGGTGCGCGGCAGCGTCCGCCCGGCCGACCTCTCCGAGGTCTACCTCGCCACCTGCGTCTACGCCGTCTACGACCCGGTCACCCGGCGCTGCACGGTCGCCAACGCCGGGCACCTGCCCCCGGTCCTGGTCGAGGCCGGCCAGCCGGCGGTGCTGCTGGAGGTGCCGCCCGGCATGCCGCTGGGCGTGGGCGGCGAGCCCTTCGAGGAGACCGAGATCGAGCTCCCCGACGGCGCGCTGCTCGCCCTCTACACCGACGGTCTCGTCGAGTCCCGCGACCACCCCCTCGACGAGGGCCTGCAGGCCTTCCGCGAGGCGCTCTCCGACCCCGAGCGCCCCCTGGAGGACGTCTGCGACCACGTCCTGGGCGCCCTGGACACCCACCACGGCGAGGACGACATCGCCCTCCTCATGGCCCGCCTGCGGGGCCTGCGCCACGACTGCGTGGGCGACTGGACCCTGCCGCCCGAGCCGCGCTCGGTCGCCCGGGCCCGGGAGCTGGCCCGCGACCAGCTCGAGAGCTGGGGCATGACCGACCTGGTCGACACCACCGAACTGCTGGTCAGCGAGCTGGTGACCAACGCGCTGCGCTACGGCGAGGGCGAGATCCGGCTGCGCCTGCTGCTGGACCGCACCCTGGTCTGCGAGGTCTGGGACGGCGGCCACGTCCAGCCGCGCCGCCGCCGGGCCCGCGACACCGACGAGGGCGGCCGCGGCCTGCAGCTGGTGGGCCTGCTCAGCGCGGCCTGGGGCAGCCGGCGCATCCCGCACGGCAAGACGGTGTGGTTCGAGCTGGGCCTGCCGGAGGAGGGTTCGCCGGCGCCGGACGCGGTGGAGGCCCTGCTGAGTCTCTACTAGACCGTTCGGGGGCCCGCTTCACTCGGTCAGCCGCGCCCGCGTGCCCCCGCCGCCGAACGTGGCCGGCAGCAGCCCCGCCAGCACGACGCCGCCCAGCTCGGCGGCGCCGGCGACGTCCTGCTCGGCCAGGGCGCGCGCCGCCCTGGCCAGGTCCCCGGCGCGCAGCGCCGCCGCGAGGGTCGTGGCCGCGCCGAGCTGTCGTCCGGCCGCCGCGAGGCGGGTCCTGGCCGGGCAGCCGACCGCGCCGCGGTGGGTGGCGATGTAGTCCTCGGCCGCGGCCACCTCGTCGCGCGCGGCGAGCACCGCGCGGGCGGCCCGGCAGGGCGGCGCGGTACGGGTCAGGGCGTGCGCGCGGCGCAGCGCGGCCGAGGCGATGGCGCGGCCCTGGGAGAGGGCGACCTCGGCCGTGCGCAGGGAGAGCGCGGCCCGGGCGGGGGAGCCCACGAGCAGCGCGGAGCGGGCCTCGGCGAGGGCGGCGTCGGCGAAGGCGAGGCGCTCGCGGGCCCGGGCGGGGTGGTCGGCGACGAGGTCGAGGGCGGGCCCGGCGCGGCACCGGGCGAGGGCGGTGAGCGCGGCCTCGGCGGCGGTGACGCGCGGCGCGAGCGCGCGGGCCGCGGCCTCGGCGCGCTCGAGGATCAGGGCCGAGTTGGCCTTCAGGCCGCGCAGGTGGTCGAAGGCCTCGGACTCGGCGTCCAGGCGGCGGTTGGCGCTGGTGCAGCGGGAGCAGATCTCGTCGAGCACCTGGCGCCGGACGTCGTCGTCCTCGTGCCCCGCCTCGTCCAGGCGCAGGCGCAGCCGGAAGGCGTCGGCGAGCTCGCCCCTGGCGTAGGCGACGGCCTCGGCGAAGGGGCGGGTGGCCCGCTCGCCCAGTTGGGTGGTGGCGAAGACCATCTCCTCGGCGCTGGTGCGGACCGCGTCGTCGGTGGCGACGAGGTTCTGCGCCGCCTCGGCGTCCAGTTCCGGCAGCGGGGTGAGGGGCTGGGCGAGGCGGGCGAGCCCGGGTTCGGTGGTGGCGGCGACGACGGGGCGGTCGCGGGTGACCCCGGCCCGGCGGCGGCGCGCCGCCCGGCCGCGTCGGGTGCAGGCGTAGAGCCCGCCCAGGCACAGCGCGGCGCCCCCGGCCACCGGCATCCAGGTGCCGCGTTCGCCGGGGACGAGCCCGTCGCCGCCGGGGTCGCGGGTGCCGGGCCGGATGGCGGGCGGGCGTACGGGCTCGCCGCGCAGGACGGCGGTGTAGCCGTCGGCGGCGCCGATGGCGGCCCCGGCCCAGTCGTGTTCCCGCACGGCGGGTGCGATGGCGGTGGCGGCGACGAGGGCGAGCTGGTTCCCCCGCAGGCCGGAGTCCTTGTCGGCGGAGACGGCGAACATGCGCTGGCCGGTGGCGACGGCGAGCAGGACCTCCTGGGGGCCGAGGCCGTTGCGGTCGGCGGTGGCGTCGGCCCACTTGGTGCCGGAGCGGCCGGAGAAGTCGTGGACGTAGGTGACGTAGAGCTGGATGTGGTGGGCCGCGTTGAGCCGGTCGAGTGCGGCCTCGACCTGGCCGCGGCGGCGCCCGAGGGCGCCGACCGTGTCGGTGACGCGGCTCGCGGGGTCCAGGTCCAGCGGGGTGTCGGCACGGGCGGCGGGCGGGGCCGGAAGCAGCAGGGCGCACAGCGCGAAGAAGGCGCTGACCATAGCCCAGCTCCGCGCCCCCGGCCCGTACCGCCACGAAAGCCGCGTCACGTTTTGGAGCGTATGACCGGAATGGCCGACCCGCTACCGGGAGGGCCTGAGCTACTACGGAGCGTGTTCGGCGCCCCGGCGGCGGATCTTGTTCCCCAGCCAGACCAGTGGATCGTAGGACCGGTCGACCACCCGTTCCTTCAGGGGGATCAGCGCGTTGTCGGTGATCTTGATGTGTTCGGGGCAGACCTCCGAGCAGCACTTGGTGATGTTGCAGTACCCCAGTCCGTGGTCCTCTCGGGCCCCGCGCCGCCGGTCGACGCCCTCCTCGGCGGCCGCGTCCAGCGGGTGCATGTCCAGCTCGGCGACGCGCATCAGGAAGCGCGGCCCGGAGAAGGCCGTCTTGTTCTCCTCGTGGTCACGCACCACATGGCAGGTGTCCTGGCACAGGAAGCACTCGATGCACTTGCGGAACTCCTGGACCCGGCCCACGTCCTCCTGGTGCATCCGGTACTCGCCGGGCTTGAGGTGCGCCGGCGGCACGAACGACGGCACCTCACGGGCCTTGGCGTAGTTGTACGACACGTCCGTCACCAGGTCCCGCACGACCGGGAACGCCCGCATCGGCGTCACCGTGATCGTCTCGGCCTGGTCGAAGACCGACATCCGGGTCATGCACATCAGCCTCGGCCGGCCGTTGATCTCCGCGCTGCACGAGCCGCACTTGCCCGCCTTGCAGTTCCAGCGCACGGCCATGTCGGGCGCGGCCGTGGCCTGCAGCCGGTGGATGATGTCGAGGACGACCTCGCCCTCGTTGACGGTCACCTCGTAGTCGACGAGACCGCCGCCGTCCGCATCGCCCCGCCACACCTTGAAGCGGGCCTGATAACTCATGACGTGAGCTCCTCGTCGGTCAGGTACTTCCTCAGCTCTTCCTTCTCGAAGAGCTCGAGCAGGTCGCCCCGGATCGGCGGCATCTCCCGGCGCTCCAGCCGGATCAGCCCGAGGACCGAGTCGGCGGCGGCGGGCTCGGCGGACTCGTCGGCCAGCCGGCAGACGAGGTTGACCCGCCGCCAGCGCCGGTCCATCCCCGGGTGGTCGTCGCGGGTGTGCCCGCCCCGGCTCTCCTCGCGCTCCAGGGCCGCCCGCGCCACGCACTCGCTGACCAGCAGCATGTTGCGCAGGTCCAGGGCCAGGTGCCAGCCGGGATTGAACTGCCGGTGCCCCTCCACGCCCGCCCGCCGGGCCCGCGCGCGCAGCCCGGCCAGGCGGTGCAGGGCCTCCTCCATCTCGCTCGCCCTGCGGATGATGCCGACCAGGTCGCCCATGGTCTGCTGCAGCTCCTGGTGCAGGGTGTACGGGTTCTCGGCCACGCCCCCGGCCGCGTTCCCGGCGGCCTCGGCCCCGAACGGGCGCAGCGCCTCCGCCTCGGCCAGCTCGATGTCAGCGCCCGAGACCTCGGGCGCGGCGCCGGTGGCGAAGGCGGCCGCGTAGCGGGCCGCGTGCAGCCCGGCGCGCCGGCCGAAGACCAGCAGGTCGGAGAGGGAGTTGCCGCCCAGCCGGTTGGAGCCGTGCATGCCGCCCGCGACCTCGCCCGCCGCGAACAGCCCCGGCACCCCGACGGCCGCCGCCGTGTCCGGCTCGACCTCGACGCCGCCCATCACGTAGTGGCAGGTCGGGCCGACCTCCATCGGCTCGGCCGTGATGTCGACGTCCGCCAGCTCCTTGAACTGGTGGTGCATCGAGGGCAGCTTGCGCTGGATGGCCTCGGCGGACATCCGGGTGGAGACGTCCAGGAACACCCCGCCGTGCGGGGAGCCCCGCCCGGCCTTGACCTCGGCGTTGATGGCGCGGGCCACCTCGTCGCGGGGGAGCAGCTCGGGCGGGCGGCGGTTGTTGTCGGGGTCGGTGTACCAGCGGTCGCCCTCGGCCTCGGACTCCGCGTACTTCTCCTTGAAGACGTCCGGGACGTAGTCGAACATGAACCGCTTGCCGTCGCTGTTGCGCAGCACCCCGCCGTCGCCGCGGACGGACTCGGTGACCAGGATGCCCTTGACGGACGGCGGCCAGACCATGCCCGTGGGGTGGAACTGCACGAACTCCATGTTGATCAGCCGCGCCCCCGCCAGCAGCGCCAGCGCGTGCCCGTCGCCGGTGTACTCCCAGGAGTTCGAGGTCACCTTGAACGACTTGCCGATGCCGCCGGTGGCCAGCACCACGGCCGGGGCCTCGAGGACGAAGAACCGCCCGGACTCGCGCTCGTAGCCGAAGACGCCGGAGACCCGGCCGCCCTCGGCGGAGCCGCTGCCGGAACGCGTCTTGAGCACGCGGGTGACCGTGCACTCCTGGAAGACCTTCAGCCGTGCCTCGTAGTCGCCGTACTCCCGCCGGTCCTCCTGCTGCAGCGAGACGATCTTCTGCTGGAGGGTGCGGATGAGCTCCAGGCCCGTACGGTCGCCCACGTGCGCGAGGCGGGGGTACTCATGGCCGCCGAAGTTGCGCTGCGAGATCCTCCCGTCGGGCGTGCGGTCGAAGACCGCGCCCCAGGTCTCCAGCTCCCACACCCGGTCGGGGGCCTCCTGCGCGTGCAGCTCGGCCATCCGCCAGTTGTTGAGGAACTTGCCCCCGCGCATGGTGTCGCGGAAGTGCACCTGCCAGTCGTCGTTGCTGTTGACGTTGCCCATGGAGGCGGCGATGCCGCCCTCCGCCATCACCGTGTGCGCCTTGCCGAACAGCGACTTGCAGATCACCGCGCAGCGCAGCCCCTGCTCGCGGGCCTCGATGGCGGCACGCAGCCCGGCGCCCCCCGCGCCCACCACGACCACGTCCCAGGCCTGCCGGTCCACCCGTGTCATCAGTAGGCCTCCTAGAAGAAGCGCGGATCGTCGAAGGCGCCACTGGCGACCAGGTAGACATAGAGATCGGCGACCGCCACGCTCACCAGGGACGCCCAGGCGAGCTGCATGTGACGGCCGTTCAGGACGCTCACCCACGTCCACATGCGGTAGCGCACCGGATGCTTGGAGAAGGTGCGCAGCCGCCCGCCGACGATGTGCCGGCAGGAGTGGCAGGAGAGGGTGTACGCCCAGATCAGCGCGATGTTGGCGAGCAGCACCAGGGTGCCCAGGCCCATGTGGCCCCACGCGCCGTTCTCGTCGCGGAAGCCCAGCGCCGCGTCGTACGTCAGGATGCCCGCGACCAGCACCGCGAAGTAGAAGAAGTAGCGGTGGATGTTCTGCAGGATCAGCGGGAAGCGGCTCTCGCCGGTGTACTTCGCGTGCGGCTCGGGCACCGCGCAGGCCGGGGGCGAGGCCCAGAAGCCCCGGTAGTAGGCCTTGCGGTAGTAGTAGCAGGTCAGCCGGAAGCCCAGCGGGAAGATCAGCACCAGCAGGGCGGGCGACAGGCCCCACCACGAGCCGACGATCTCCCAGTCGGCGCCGGCGGGCATGGCCTCGCAGTTCTCCGCGAGGCAGGGCGAGTAGAAGGGCGAGACGTAGGGGGCGGCGTAGTAGTCGCTGCCCGCGAACGCGCGCCAGGTGGAGTAGACGATGAACGCCAGCAGGCCGGCCGCCGTGGCGGCGGGCTGCAGCCACCAGCGGTCGCGGCGCAGGTGGCGGGCCGGGATCGCGGCACGCGTGGCGTGGTGGACGCCGCGTGCGGCGGGATCCCCGGCCGCGGAGGTCTCGGGTTCGGTTCCAGTGGCCAAGAAGGACTCCGGTGAGGAGTGGGACGAAGGGGGAACGCCGCTGCCGGGAAGCGGTCAGGGGGCGTGCCTGCGGGAGCCGAGGCCCTCGTCCTCCGCGTCCTTCCACAGCGAGGCGTCGTACGGGGCGTCGGAGACCAGCACCATGGCCTGACGGGACTGGTCGGCGGGCCGGGCCGCGCCGTTGCCACGCAGAAGGGCGACGCTCTCGCGCAGGTGTCCGGCATCCGTGCGGACCCGCCGCACCTCCAGGCCGCCCTTGCCCAGCCGCTGCTCCAGCCGGCGGATCGAGCGGTCCATATCGTCGAGACAGCGCTGAATGGTGGTCAGTTCATCTTCAACGGACATGATGTGGCCTTCCGCTTCGGCGATTGCGGGTGGCGCCCGGTCATGCGACAGAGAGTGTCGCGCGTCACACCCCTCGAGGGGAAGATAGCCGTCGGGATCAGGCCTTTGGGGGAACGCGGTCGCGTGGCGCCGCCGGCCGCCGATCGTTCCCCCAGGTGGGTGGCGTGGCCGCGAACGGCGACGTGTCGGCACGCCTTCGCACGCGCTCTCGCTTTCAGTGGGCGGCAACACAGGCAGCACACACGGCACGGGCGCCGGACGCCCGGCGGAGGTGGCACCCATGTCGTCCATGCCCACGCGGCGCACCCGCCGCTTCGCCGTCCTCGTCACGGCCGCGTCGCTGCTGCCCCTGCCCGTCCTGGCCGGCTGCAGCTCCGGCGGCGGCGCCGGCGATGACGACGACGCCCCGTCCGTCGCCCAGGACATCGCCGTCGCCCCCCGCGCCAAGGTCGCCGACCGCGGCACCCTGAACTGGGGCGTGGACGCGCTGCCCGCCACCTACAACACCTTCCAGGCCGACGCGGACGCCGCCGCCCACCGGGTCGCGGGGGCCGTGCTGCCCACCCTGTTCACCCTGGACCGCCGCGGCCGCCCGCAGCGCGACCCCGACTACCTGGCGTCCGCCGAGGTCAAGCAGCGCGAGCCCCGCCAGGTCGTGGTCTACAAGCTCAACCCCAAGGCCGTCTGGAGCGACGGCACCGCCCTCACCGCGGCCGACTTCGAGGCCCAGTGGAAGGCGCTGCGCGGCAAGGACAGCGCCTTCTGGGCCGCGCACCACGCCGGCTACGACCGCATCGACCGGGTCGAGCGCGGGGCCACCGAGCGGGAGGTCAAGGTCACCTTCGCCAAGAACTGCGCGGACTGGGCCGCGCTGTTCACCCCGCTCTACCCCAAGGCGGTCATGGGCACCGCCGGCGCCTTCAACGACGCCTCCCGCAAGCAGCCGCCGCTCGCCGCCGGCCCCTTCAAGGTCGGCTCGCGCGACGACAAGCAGGGCACGCTCACCCTCGTGCGCAACCCCCGGTGGTGGGGCGAGCGGGCCAAGCTGGACCGCCTGGTGCTGCGGGCCGTGCCGCGCGAGAAGCGCGTCGAGGCGCTGGCGTCCGGCGGGCTCGACCTCGCCGAGATCACCCCGGGCGCCGCCGAACGCATCACGAAGGCGAACGCCGCGCGGAAGAAGGAATCCGGCAAGGGCCGCCAGCCCAGCCCCGGCGCCACGGCCGAGGGCGGCAACAAGGGCAACAAGCCCCTCGCCGCCGATGTGACGGCCCTGCGCGGCCTGGTCGTCCGCCGCTCCCTGGAGCCCGCCTACACCCAGCTCGCCCTCAACGGCGCCTCCGGCCCGCTCGCCGACGAGCGCGTCCGCCGGGCGATCGCCCGCGCCGTGGACCGCAAGGCCATCGCCGAGTACGTGCTCAAGCCGCTGGGGCTGCCCGTCGCGCCCCCCGGCAGCCACGTCCTGGTGGCCGGGCAGCCGGGCTACGCGGACACCAGCTCCGCCCTCGGCTCCCTCGACCCCAAGGCCGCCCAGGCCCTGCTCGCGGACGCCGGGTGGAAGGAGGGGCACGGCACCGCCCCGCAGAAGAAGGCGGTGGGCAGCCTGCCCGCCGTCCCGCTGGCCGACCGGACGACTCCGGCCGGGCACAGCCCCGAGCCGGACGACGAGGACCCCGACGGGCTCGACGGCGTGGACGGCAAGGGCGCCCGCGACACCGGCGGCAAGGCCGTGGCCGCCCCGGCCCGCTACAAGGACGGCAAGAAGCTGGTCCTGCGCTTCGTCCTGCCCAAGGGCGCCGGGGGCGAGCCGCTGCGGGCCGTGGGCGAGCGGATCGCCCGCCAGCTCGACGCCATCGGCATCCGCACGGAGATCGTCAAGGTCGACGACACGAGCTTCTTCAAGGACCACATCGCCTCCGGCGACTTCGACCTGGCCCTCTACGGCTGGCCCACCGGCGCCTACCCCGCCACCGACGCCCGGCCGATCTTCGCCAAGCCCCAGCCGGCGGCCGACGGCTCGCTGATCGTCGAGCAGAACTACACCCGCGTCGGCACGGACCAGATCGACCGGCTGTTCGACCAGGCCTCGAGCGAGCTGGACCCGGAGGTGTCCCGCGACCTGATGGCCAGGGCCGACGCCCGGATCTGGGCGGTGGCCGCGGCCATCCCGCTCTACCAGCGCCCGGAGCTGGTGGGCATCCGGAAGACGGTGGCCAACGCCGGCGCCTTCGGACTGGCGACCCCGCGCTACCAGGACCTGGGTTTCCTGCGCTGAAGCCCCTGATCATTGAGGGTATAACCGCAGGTCACAGGGGGTGCATACGGCCCTGGGCGGCCGAATGCGGCCGCGCCCCGTACCATGGAAGAGGCCGCGGCGTGATTCTGCCCGGCAGGGCGCGCGTGCCGGACCGTACGCGCCGCCATCCACGATTCCGGGAGAAGCGCCGCAAGTATGCCCACGCGCCACGACATTCGTAACGTCGCCATCGTCGCCCACGTCGACCACGGCAAGACGACCATCGTCGACGCCATGCTCAAGCAGGCCGGCGCCTTCGCCGCCCACCAGCTCGACTCCGTCGACGACCGGGTCATGGACTCGAACGACCTGGAGCGTGAGAAGGGCATCACGATCCTCGCCAAGAACACGGCGGTGAAGTACCACCCCAAGGACGGCGGGGACCCGATCACGATCAACATCATCGACACCCCCGGCCACGCCGACTTCGGTGGCGAGGTCGAGCGCGGTCTGTCGATGGTGGACGCGGTCGTGCTGCTGGTGGACGCCTCCGAGGGTCCGCTGCCCCAGACCCGTTTCGTGCTGCGCAAGGCGCTCGCCAAGCGGATGCCGGTCATCCTGTGCATCAACAAGACGGACCGCCCGGACTCCCGCATCGACGAGGTCGTCAACGAGACGTACGACCTCTTCCTGGACCTGGACGCGGACGAGGACCAGATCGAGTTCCCGATCGTCTACGCCTGCGGCCGTGACGGCGTCGCCTCGCTGACCAAGCCGGAGGACGGCACCGTCCCCGCGGACAGCACCAACCTGGAGCCGTTCTTCTCCACCATCCTGGAGCACGTCCCGGCCCCGACGTTCGAGGAGGACGCGCCGCTCCAGGCCCACGTCACCAACCTCGACGCCGACAACTTCCTCGGCCGCATCGCGCTGCTCCGCGTCGAGCAGGGCGAGCTGCGCAAGGGCCAGACGGTCGCGTGGATCAAGCGTGACGGCACCGTCTCCAACGTCCGCATCACCGAGCTGATGATGACCGAGGCGCTCACCCGCAAGCCCGCCGAGGTGGCCGGCCCCGGTGACATCTGCGCGGTCGCCGGTATCCCCGACATCATGATCGGCGAGACCCTGGCCGACCCGGAGAACCCGGTCGCGCTGCCCCTGATCACGGTCGACGAGCCCGCGATCTCCATGACCATCGGCACCAACACCTCGCCGCTGGTCGGCCGCGGCGGCACGGGCAAGGGCGCGGACGCCAAGTCCGCGGTCAAGGACCGCAAGGTCACCGCCCGCCAGGTCAAGGACCGCCTGGACCGCGAGCTCATCGGTAACGTCTCGCTCCGCGTCCTGGACACCGAGCGCCCCGACGCCTGGGAGGTCCAGGGCCGTGGCGAGCTGGCGCTGGCCATCCTGGTCGAGCAGATGCGCCGCGAGGGCTTCGAGATGACCATCGGCAAGCCCCAGGTCGTCACCAAGGAGGTCGACGGCAAGGTCCACGAGCCGGTCGAGCGCCTCACGGTCGACGTCCCCGAGGAGCACATGGGCGCGGTCACGCAGCTCATGGGCACCCGCAAGGGCCGCATGGACAACATGTCCAACCACGGCTCCGGCTGGGTCCGCATGGAGTTCGTCGTCCCGTCCCGCGGTCTGATCGGCTTCCGCACGGAGTTCCTGACGAACACCCGCGGCACCGGCATCGCCCACTCCATCCACGAGGGCCACGAGCCGTGGTTCGGTGAGCTGAAGACCCGCAACAACGGTTCGCTGGTCGCCGACCGCGCCGGTGCCGTCACCGCCTTCGCGATGACGAACCTCCAGGAGCGCGGCGTGCTGTTCACCGACCCGGGCACCGAGGTGTACGAGGGCATGATCGTCGGCGAGAACTCCCGCGCCGACGACATGGACGTCAACATCACCAAGGAGAAGAAGCTCACCAACATGCGCTCCTCCTCCGCCGACTCCTTCGAGGCGATCGTCCCGCCGCGCAAGCTGTCGCTGGAGCAGTCCCTGGAGTTCTGCCGCGACGACGAGTGCGTCGAGGTGACCCCGGAGGCGGTCCGCATCCGCAAGGTCGTCCTGGACCAGAAGGAGCGCGGCCGCACGGCTTCGCGCGCCAAGCGCTGACCTGTTCCGGCCAAGCGCTAAGTCTTTCCGGCGAAGGCCCGGCACCCCGCAGCACGCGGGGTGCCGGGCCTTCGGCGTTCCCGTGTCCGGATAACGCGCTCAGTGCACCGGATGTCGTGTTAACAGTCCGTTTCGTGGGTGTCTGTCTGCGCTGCGTTTGTCCGGATTTCGAACCTCACGAGGTGATCGATGTGACCAAAGCGAGACCCTATAAGTGTGGTTTAAAGGGCGGTCGTACCCAATAGTTGGGTTCACTGAGCTCGGGTCAATGGGTCACGCGCTGTGGGGAGCGCCGACTCACGAGCACACTCGAGGTGCCGGTTCCGTCTCCGCTGTCAGGGGTGTCAGCGTGGGGCCGGCGCCTCATCTTGTAGTGATAGTGGACTCATGAGGAGGGCATTCCCATGCGCGGTGCCAAGAGCGCTACCTGGGTCGCGGGAGCCATTGCCGTTGCGTTGACAGCTACGGCCTGTGGTGGCGGTGGAAGTGACAGCGGGGACGACAACGCTGCTGTCAACCCCGACGGCACCTACACGTACTACAACGTCGAGCCGCAGAACCCGATCATCCCGAGCAACACCAATGAGGTCGGCGGCGGTTACATCGTCAAGAACCTCTTCCGCAGCCTGGTGGGCTTCGACGAGAAGTCCAAGCTGCGCATGGAGGCGGCCCAGAGCATCGAGACGTCGGACAACCAGCACTTCACCGTCAAGCTGAAGCCGGGCTGGAAGTTCCACAACGGCGAGCCGCAGACCGCCGCGTCCTTCGTCGACGCGTGGAACTGGGCGTCCAACGGCAAGAACGCCCAGCTGAACGCCTCCTGGTTCGAGCCGATCAAGGGCTACGCGGACGTCCACCCGGAGAAGGGCGACCCGAAGGCCGACAAGCTGGAGGGCCTGAAGGTCGTCAACGACCTCGAGTTCACCATCGAGCTGACGAAGCCTGTCTCCACCTTCAAGGAGCAGCTCTTCTACGACGCCTTCTCCCCGCTGCCCAAGGCGTTCTACAAGGACACCAAGGCGTTCGGCGAGCACCCGATCGGCAACGGCCCGTACCAGATGGACGGGGACTGGCAGCACAAGGTCGAGTTCAAGACCAAGAAGTTCGCCGACTACAAGGGTGACGACAAGCCGAAGAACGGCGGCGTCATCTTCAAGTTCTACAACAAGGACGACGCGGCCTACAACGACCTCGTCTCCGACAAGCTCGACATCATGTACCAGGTGCCCAACTCCATGGCGGGCCAGTTCAAGAACGACCTGGGCAAGCGCGCCATCAGCCAGATGTTCGGTGGCAACACCAACATCTCCTTCCCGCTGTACGAGGGCGACTGGGGCAAGCCGGAGAAGGTCAAGGTCCGTCAGGGCCTGTCCATGGCGATCGACCGCGAGACCATCGCCAAGACCGCGCTCAAGGGCAGCAAGGACGCGGCCGACGGCATCACCCCGAAGGTCGTCGAGGGCTACCAGGCCAACTCCTGTGGTGAGTTCTGCAAGTTCAACCCCACCAAGGCCAAGGAGTTCATCAAGGAGGGTGGCGGCGTTCCGGGCAACAAGATCACCCTCACCTACAACGCCGATGGCGCCAACAAGGAGTGGGCGGACGCGGTCTGCAACGACATCCGTCAGAACGGCGGCGTCGAGTGCGTGACCGACCCGAAGCCGACCTTCCAGCAGGCCCGCACGGACATCACCGAGCGCCACATGAAGAGCGCCTTCCGCATGGCCTGGGTGCAGGACTTCCCGAACATCCAGAACTTCATCTCCGCGCAGTACCGGACCAAGGCCGGTGCCAATGACATGGAGTTCAGCAACAAGGATGTCGACGAGCTGATGGACAAGGCCGACGCGGCCAAGACCATCGAGGAGTCGAACAAGCTCTACGCCGAGGCCGAGAAGAAGATCCTGCAGGAGAGCATGCCCTCCATCCCGCTGTTCTTCGACCACACGCTCGCCGGCTACTCCAAGAAGGTGCAGAACGTGAAGTTCGACTCCTTCCGCCAGGCGATCTGGACCGACGTCGAGGTCAAGAAGTAACCGGGACACGCTTGCAGTGACGTAAGGCCCGGCGGCCGCCCTCCTCCCACAGGAACACGGGGGCGGCTGCCGGGCCCCGTCGGCGACAGGAGGAACCATGGGGCGCTTTGTCGCGAGGCGACTGCTCCAGATGATCCCGGTCTTCATCGGGACCACTTTGCTCATTTTCTTGATGGTGTATTCGCTGCCGGGCGACCCCGTCAAATCGCTCTTCGGCCCCAAGGCGGCCGACCCGGCGACAGTCGAGAGACTGCGCCACCAGTACGGCCTCGACAAGCCGTTGCTCGAGCAGTACTGGAACTACCTCTCCGGCCTCTTCAAGGGTGACTTCGGGCAGAGCTTCACCGGCCGCCCGGTCGCCGACCTGATGGCCGAGGCCTTCCCGGTGACCATCCGGCTGGCCCTGCTCGCCTTCGCCTTCGAGGTCGTCGTGGGCGTCGCCCTCGGTGTCCTCACCGGCCTGAAGCGCGGCAAGTTCCTCGACCAGATCGTGCTCGTGCTCACCCTGGTCGTGATCTCGATCCCGGTCTTCGTCATCGGCTACGTCACGCAGTTCCTGCTGGGTCTGAAGTGGAAGGTCATCACACCGACCGTCCAGGACTCCATGAACCTCGGGCAGTTGATGATCCCGGCCATCGTGCTCGCCGCGCTCTCGCTGGCGTACGTCACCCGGCTCACGCGCACCACGGTGGGGGAGAACCTCCGCGCCGACTACATGCGCACCGCCGTGGCCAAGGGCCTGCCGCGCAAGCGGGTCATCGGGGTGCACCTGATGCGCAACTCCCTCATTCCTGTCGTCACGTTCCTCGGCACCGACCTCGGCATGCTGATGGGCGGCGCCATCGTCACCGAGGGCATCTTCAACATCCAGGGCGTGGGCAACACGCTCTTCCGGTCCATCCAGACCAGTGAAGGCCCCACCGTGGTGGGCATCGTGACCGTGCTCGTTCTCGTCTACCTCGTGAGCAGCCTGGTCGTCGATCTGCTGTACGCCGTCCTGGACCCGAGGATCCGTTATGCCTGAGAACAAGCCCCAGCAGGTGGCCTCCGCCAGTGTGAGCGTGGACGCCTCGCTCACCGATGTCGCTGCTGTCGCCGAACTCGCCTCGTTGGCGGACAAGAAGGAAAGCGGCAGCAAGCCCCGCTCCCTCGGTCAGGACGCGTGGCGCGAGCTGCGCGGCAGCTGGCTGTTCTGGGCGTCCGGCGTGCTGCTGATCCTCTTCGTCGTCATGGCGGCGTTCCCGACGCTGTTCACCGACGTCGACCCGCGCCAGGCGGACCTTCGCGGCCACTACCTGGCCCCGCCGAACTGGTCCCACTTCTTCCAGGGCGACTGGTTCGGTTACAACGGCCAGGGCCAGAGCGTCTACGCCCGTACGGTCCACGGCGCCCGCGCCTCGATCATCGTCGGCGTCTGCGTGACGATCGCGGTCACCGTCTTCGGTGGTCTGGTGGGCATGCTCGCCGGCTACTTCGGCGGCTGGGTCGACGGCGTCCTCTCGCGCGTCACCGACATCTTCTTCGGCATCCCGCTGCTGCTCGGTGGTCTGACGCTGCTTCAGGCGTTCACCCACCGCACGGTGTGGACCGTGACGCTCGGCCTCGCCACCTTCGGCTGGATGCAGATCGCCCGCGTCATGCGCGGTGCGGTCATCACGCAGAAGCAGGCGGACTTCGTGACGGCGGCCCGCGCCCTGGGCGCCGGCACCGGCCGGATCCTCTTCCGGCACATCCTGCCGAACGTCCTCGGTCCGGTGATCGTCGTCGCCACCATCGCGCTCGGCGGCTACATCTCCACCGAGGCCACCCTGTCGTACCTGGGCATCGGCCTCCAGGACCCCGTGGTCTCCTGGGGTGTGGACATCTCCGCCGCCCAGAGCCAGCTGCGTGACGCCCCGCACGTCCTGCTCGTCCCGGCCACGTTCCTGAGCCTCACCGTGCTCGCGTTCATCCTGCTCGGCGACGCGGTGCGCGACGCCCTCGACCCCAAGCTGCGCTGAGGGAGGCGTACGTGACCACCATGGAGAAGACCGCGAACGTCCCCGAGCCGAGGGCCGGCGACGACACTGCACCCCTGCTGGAAGTCCGCGACCTGCACGTGGAGTTCCACACCCGCGACGGCGTGGCCAAGGCCGTCAACGGCGTCAACTACTCCGTCAGCTCCGGCGAGACCCTCGCCGTGCTGGGCGAGTCCGGTTCCGGCAAGTCCGTGACCGCGCAGGCCATCATGGGCATCCTCGACATGCCGCCGGGGAAGATCCCGCAGGGCGAGATCCTCTTCCGCGGCCAGGACATGCTCAAGATGTCCGGCGAGGAGCGCCGGAAGATCCGTGGCAGCAAGATCGCCATGATCTTCCAGGACGCGCTGTCCTCGCTGAACCCGGTGCTCAGCGTCGGCTACCAGCTCGGCGAGATGTACCGCGTGCACCAGGGCCTCTCCAAGAAGGAGGCCAAGGCCAAGGCCATCGACCTGATGGACCGGGTGCGCATCCCGGCGGCCAAGGAGCGCGTCAACGACTATCCGCACCAGTTCTCGGGCGGCATGCGGCAGCGCATCATGATCGCGATGGCGCTGGCGCTGG
>NZ_BNBL01000017.1 GCF_014655595.1 Streptomyces griseocarneus
GCACCAGCCGCTCAACTATCCCCATGCTCGACCCAACGAACTACCACCAATCAAGACACCGTCTAAGTGCGGGACAGCGTGACCAACGCCGTGTCCGGGCCGAAGAGCGGCCTTCCCGTCGGTCTGGGCAAGCGACTCAGTGACGTTCTGCAGGGCCTGGTCGAGGCCGGTTTCGTCCTGCCGCTGCGAAGGTGTGCTGCTCACGGCTCTCTCCGCGTGTTCTCGGGAACGCGCGAGAGCCCGAGCAGCATCGGCTGCTCGGGCTCTTCGAAAATGGTGGTACGACGGATAGCTTCAGCTCGCGCAGGTGGCGAGTGATACCTAGGCCGCCGCCGGCCGCGCTGTCAGGCTGGCGGCCACCGCCCCGTGCGTGTCAGCGTGGTCATTCAGGAGGTGGCTGTACGTGCGCCGCAGCTGCTCAACAGTGTCACCGACCCAGGCAGCCACAGTGTGCTCGGGAATTCCGCCCTGGAGGCACACGGAGATGAAGGTGTGCCGAAGGTCATGGAATGTGGGGAGCTCCCCGTTCTCATCCTTGATGCCCAGCTTCCGGAGGGTGGGCTTCCATAGAGCATCGTTGAAGGTGTCTCGGCTCACAAGGTTGCCGCGCGGCGTCCAGAAGAGCGCGCGGGCCGAGCCGCGCTTGCAGTCGCCAGTCTTCTTCCTGTGCTCCCACAGGATGGTCTCTGTGGCGAGCGGCGGGAAGCGCTCCATGTGCTCCCCTAGGATGTCCTGGAAGTACGGAGGCACAGGCACGTCCTTCGTGTTGAGGCGCGGGCTCGTCTTGAGGCGGTCTATGAGCCGGGGCCTGTAGCCGGTCTCCTTCGTTCTGAGCACCTGCCGACGCACGGTGAGCAGCTTGCCGTCTGGGGCGATGGCGTCGACGCATACACCGAACGCCTCTGCCTGTCGGGTGCCGCAGGCGAAGCCGGCCATGGGGATGGGGCGGTAGCGCTCCGGGAACTCGTCGTAGATTGCCCAGCATTCCTCTGGGCTGAAGACGTAGTACGTCGACTCGCCGACGTAGGGTCCTTCGACCTCGTAGGTGGGGTTGGCCGTGATCTTCCCGTTCTGCAGCGCATCCTTCATGATCATCTGGAAGACCTTCCAGTGGCTATCCGCGGTGGAGTTGGCGATGCCCTTGTTGGCTTCCATCTCCTGCACCCAGGCTTCGACCTGCGCTCTCTTGATGGTGCGCAGGCGCTGACTTCCCCAGCGTGGATTGAGGTGTCTGCGGATGGCTATCTCGTACTTCACAAGGGTGATCTCCTTGGGCCGGCGCCTGCTGAGCCAGTCGGCCGCCCACTGCCGGAAGGTCAGGTTCACTTCGGCGGGTTCCGGGGCCGCGCCGGAGGGCAGGCTGTCCAGAATCGCCTGAGCCTGGGCTTGGGTCAGGCCGACCGAGTCGGGAATGGAGGCCCGGGTTCGCCTGCCCTCGCTGCTCGTGAGGTTGTAGGACCAGCTGTGCTTGCATCCGCCCTTTTTGGGCCTGTTCTGATCGGGGCAGTCGCACCGCTTGTAGACAGTGGGCTTGCGTGCCACGGGACGCCTCTCGCGATCTCGGTCGGTTCATGGGTGATGCCCTGGCCAGGGAGCTGGACTGTACGTAGGGCGGGGCGCGGCAGGTCAAGCCGCCGAGCGGGAGGCGGGGCGGTCGGTGATGCGCCTGCTAATCGCGGTAGTAGTGCCTGCCTCGTTTATTCGAATTCACTCCGTGCGGGCATCAACCCATGCCTCAAAATCGCGCTCCCGTACACGCAGGATCCTGTCGCTGATGCGCACGATGGGGATGTCCCAATTCCTGTAGTTGTCGAGCACGGTGCGCTTTGGAACTTCCATTCGCTCGGCAATCGTCTCGAAACTCAGCAATGCATTGGAGCCACCGCGAGCCATAGCTGTCCTTGTCCATTCGTGCGTGTCCCCCGGCGGCCCGAACCGGCCGGGTGGAGCCGGTTGCGTTCAGTCCGGCACTGACACGTACGTGGATCAGCGGAATCTGTTACACCCGGGAGAAGTCCAAGGTGTCTGCTGCGGACTGGTCGCTATCGCTTCGGCGGGGCGGGGGTGCGGCGCGGGGCGGGGTAGATCCGCCGGACCTGCTGGGCGGGCCCCTTCCCGCGGGTGCGCAGGACGCCGCGGCGGCGGCCCACGCGTACGACGCTAGCGGCAGCGTCCTCGTCGATGTCAGCGCGCTGCGCGGCCGCGCTGATGGAGATCCACTCCTCGAACGGCAGGAGCATCAAGGTTCGATCGGTGTCGCTGATGAATGCGGGCATGGCCGCGGGTCCTCTCGCTTCGGGTCTGTGTCCGGGTTGCTCTCCCGGCGCGTGCCCGCACCATATATCACAGTGTGCGTCGCAGGGTGTCGCTGGCCTGTTCGGCACATTCCGTATGTGTCCGGTTATGCTGCCTCCGCGTCGCTACGGAATGTGATCTTCCTCTTGTGAGGGGAACGTGAAGGCAGCCCAAGGGCGGCGCTGTAGCGGACCAGCGCAGCACAACGCTCTAGGGGGGACAACACGCCGTGGCTGACATCTTGGAAGCCCTGGTCACACGCGCCGCAGCAGGCGGGGCGGACGGGGCCGACGCCATCTCGGCGTTGTACGACGAGCTCAGCGACACCGTCTACCACTGGGTGCGGTTCTACATCCGCGACGGGCACGTTGCGGAGGACCTGAGCCAAGAGGTCTGGCTGAAGGTCTCCCAAAACGTCAGCAAGTACCGGCCCGGCACGAGCTTCCTTGCCTGGCTGCGCACGATCACGAAGAACACTGCGCTGGACTACCTGCGGTCCGTGCAGCGGCGTCCCTCGGAAGTGCTGTACGCCGACCACCTGGAACTGGACCGGCCACGCATCGGCCAGAGCCCGGAGGAGTACGCGGAGAACCGTGCTCTGGCCCAAGCCGTTACAGCCCACCTGCATAAACTGAGACCCCAGCAGCAGCAGGTCCTGATCCTGCGGTTCTTCGACGGCGAGAGTCCTGGGCGTACCGCGGAGATCATGGGGAAGACGGACGGTGCTGTTCGTACCCTGACGGTACGGTCGCTGCGCAAGCTCGCTGAGGTCATGCCGGCCGGGGAGTCCTCTTCTCAATTGATCGAGGAGCTGCTGACAGCGGCAGTGGGCAGAAACAGATACGTCGGTACACGGGTTGAGACACGAGAGGCGAGGGCGCATGTCGCGACGAGCTGACCAGAGCGAGCGCCTGGAGCGGGCGCTAGACGGCGGGCCCATCCCTCACGACGAGGAGACCCGCCGGATGCTGGCGGCCGCAGGCGCCTTGCGTCCCGGTTACCGGCGCAGTCCCGCGCGCGTGCGCGCCGCCAAGGAAGCGATGCTCCGCGAGTACGAGCGTGCGCAGAATCCGCAGGAAACCCGCGATGACGCCGGGACGGGCGACGGCTTGGACGAGCCGGAGATCCATCGCGAGGAGATGGACCTGCCCGGAGGCGGACACCTGGTCCTCACCGACATCGAGGCCATCACTCCCGAGCGTGCCGAGAAGACGGCCGCCCGCATCGCGCGCATCTTGCAGAGCAGTGAAGAAAGAGACCGGCTGAGTTGAGCAGCGCCATATCCGGCTGCCCGAGTGCGGAGGGGCGGCCGTGAACCCCTCCGTGCCGCGCATCAAAATCCACGTCCTTGCTCCGGACGCGCACGACGATGATGTTCCGCTCACCGATGTGGGCGTGGTCAATGTGGACGGCGAGCGCCACCTGTTCCTGAGCCCGCAGTCGTTCTACTCGGCTGTGCGGCAGGTCAGCGCCGCCATGCCGGACCTGCCCTTGGAACAGGTCGAGCGCCTGGTGCGTGATCACTGTGAGTTCAAGGACTTCGACGAGCTGCTGGGATCTACCGAGCCTGCTCCGCCTGTCGACCTGCCGCCGCACACGGAGGAACCGCCTGCGCCGGTAGGCCCGAGTGGCCGTGCGAAGAAGTGGGTTATCGCTGCCGCTTTGCTGCCGGCACTTGCCGGGTCTTGGGCGCTTGGGCACTTCACGGGCGTCAACTCGGCCTCGACTGCCGCGAGCGCACCGGACAGGAGCACCGCGCGCAATGAGGCGGCCAAGGACAACCGCAACCTGGGGCCGGAACCGTTCACAGCTCCCGACTTCAAGGACTTCTCCGTTGCGGGGAAGATCAGTTGCAGCCCCATCGACGACCTGGAAGCGGAGTGCACTGACTCCGACGGGATGGTGATGGCGACCAAGGCCGCGACGGGACCGGATTCCACCATCTTTACGTTCTCGTACGGCAAGGAACGCCTTGGCCTGCGCATCTTCGGGACAGCTGAATATGCGAAGACGTGGGCGATGCAGGACGCCTCCCGTGAGCTGTACCCCAACATGGTTCTCTCAGGTCGGTACGTGCTGTGGGGTACTGACGAGGAGCGGCTGAAGGACTACGAGGGGGAACTGCTGGCTGCGGCGAAGACGTCTGCCGGCGCAGCCCATCAGGCGACCGCGATGGGTCACGCCGAGCCGCTGCCGCCCCGCCTTGCCGCTCTCACGCTGGGCACTCTCGGGCTCGATGAGCACGAGGTGCGCACCATCCTCTACGCCCCACAGGACGCTACGGTCGACGCGCCAGTTTTACTGGCGGCACGGGCCGTCTTGGGCGTGCCTGACGCGTCGCCTGACGTCGTGAAGCCGGGCGAGGAGGACATCGTGGCGCTCGCCGCAGGGCTTGAGCCGCCGCCCGCAACCGGGCCGGACACGCGTACGGCCACAGCCAGACCGGACGACCCGGCGTCAGGGACGAACTTGACAGGTGGCTCGTCCGGGGAGTCGACGGAGACTGCGCCCGCTACGGCCCCTGCTCCGTCGCCGGACCGGGAGCCAGTGGATAGCGAGCAAACGCAGAAGCCCGAGGAGCCGGAGCCCAAGCCCGAGCCGACGCCCGAGCCGGAGCCGACGCCCCAGTCCAAGGACGAGCCGACGCCTGAGCCTGAGCCGACGCCGGTTGAGCCGGAGGATCCCTCTCCAGCGCCCGTCGAACCTGCGCCGGTCGATCCGGCTCCGCCGGTCACTGAAACGCCGGCACCGCCGTCGGAACCGGACGCCGCCCAGACGCAGCCGCCCGCTGGTGGTGCTGCCCAGGAGCCGCCCGCCTCCGGCGGGCAGGCGTCCCCGGATGGCGAAGACGGGGAGCTGCTGGCGCTGCCGCAAGCCTGGATCGCCCCGGCCGCGTAGCACAACGTGCCGCGCAGGAGACCACCTGCGCGGCACGTTCCCGGTTTGGGACAGGCTCAGAAGGGCGGCTCCGTCGCCCACTGATCGTCGCCCATGGGGCGGCCTACCGAGGTGACGACCGGACGCTGCGCCCCGGTCTTGGTCACCTTCGCGGTCGCATTCTTCAGACTCACGCCGACCTCCTCGACGTCGAGTTCGTACACGGTGCGCTTGACGCCCTCGCGGTCTTCGTAGGAGCGCTGCTTGAGGCGCCCCTGGACGATGACGCGGGTGCCGCGGGTCAGGGACTCGGCGACGTTCTCCGCCGCCTGGCGCCACACTGCGCAGGTCAGGAAGAGGCTCTCGCCGTCCTTCCACTCGTTGGTCTGGCGGTCGAAGGTGCGGGGGGTAGATGCGATGCGGAACTTCGCGACCGCGGCGCCGGACGGGGTGAAGCGCAGTTCGGGGTCGTCGACCAGGTTGCCGACGACCGTAATGACGGTCTCGCCTGCCACGGGAGCGGGCCTTTCGGAATGGGGTCGGCTCGCCGAGGGGTGAGCCGACCGGTGGGCAGGGGTCAGGAGAAGAGCAGGCGCCAGGTCAGGGGGCCGGGCAGGCCGTCCGCGTCACCGCGCAGCTCCGCTCGGCTGCGCTGGAAGTCGCGGACGTTCAGGCGGTCGGCCTCCGACCACTTCGGGCCGGGCCCGGAGGCGTAGTGCTTGCCGTAGCCCTTCTTCACGAGCTGCTTGCCGAGCAGGGTGATGTAGGAGTTGTTCTTGCCCGGCCCGAAGTAGGAGGTGCCGGGGAACGGCGGTACGGGCTGGGGCGTGGCGCCGGTGGTGCCCGAGTCGGAGCTGGAGCTGCCGTTGACCTTGGCCTTGGCCAGGGTGACGAGCTTGGCGAAGTTGATGTTGCCGGGGTCGCCGTGGTCGTTCTCCGGGACGTGGGCGTGGCCGCACCAGCCCTGGAAGTTGTTCCACTCGGCAAAGGACAGCCGGGCGTCGGTGTCGCCGTAGGAGGACGGGTAGGGAAGCCACGTCGCCGGGCCGGTCAGCGGGATGTTGTTGTTCTTGTACTGCCAGGCCATGAACGCCGCGAGGTCCTGCAGGGCCCAGTCGGGGGCGTCCGGCCAGTAGATGTAGTCCTCGCCCGCCGTCTCACCGTCCCAGCTGGTTTCGTTCTCCGGGTCGCAGGTGCCCACCAGCTCGATCTGGATGCAGTTGAGCGTGTTGGTCTCGACGCCGCCGGCGCGGTTGACCAGGGCGCGGGCGGAACGGTCGAAGGCGTAGTGCTGGTAGAACTCCAGCCGCTTCTTCGCGAAGTTGGGCACGGCGGTGATGTTCGGCGCCTCGGCGCCCTGGTCGTACGAGGGCAGGGAGGTGCCCTCGGTGGTATGGATGACGCCGCAGTTGGGCTTGATCTCGCTGCCCTCGTAGCGGGACGAGTAGTCGTACGCGCGGCTGGCGCCGGGGTAGTACAGAACGGTCACAGTGCTTCCTCCAGTGCTGGTGAGCAGGGAGGGAGCACCGTGACCGGTGGTGCGGGTTAGTGTCGCGTGCTGCCTGGGGGCCGACGACGTTGTGCGACCGAAACGCCGGACGTGAGGGTGGCCGCCGTGCCAACGCGCGTGCACAGGCTGGCGCAGCCCCGCCCGAGGGGGCGACGAACCGGTGAGGAGGCCCACCGGTCCGTGCTCGTGTGGCCAGTCAGTGGCCGCGCATCTGCGCGGCGTACGTCTCCGCCTCGGCCGCGAGGTCGGGCACGAGCTTGAGGTGCTCGAGGAGCGCGGCGATGCGCTCGCCGTGGGGCGGGGGGAGTATCACGGTGCCGTCGGGGGACTTGATCGGGCGCGTGGCCGTGGTGGCGGTCGCCGCGCTGGTGGTCGACGGTGCCGTGGTGGTGAAGACCATGTCGCCGCCCTGGATGACGGCGCCGGTCACGGTGCCGCCGGTGAAGCTGTTGACAACGCCCACTGCTGGTTCCTTCCGGATGAGTGATCGTTTTGCCGGTGGAGCGTATCGCTTGTGATCAACAGGGCGTTGGGCCGGGCTGGCCGGAACGCAGGGCTCACCCGTCGACGACCTCGGCGTCCAGGACGCTGCCGTCCTCCAGCTCGGGCGGCTCGGGGTACTGCACCGCGAAAAGGCTCTTGTTCAGCCGCTCGGCAATCGCTGCGAGGTCGACGCTGGATTCCTCCTCGGGTACGCCGGCGTCGATGCCGGTGATCTCGACGGCGATCGCGGCATCCTTGCCGTAGTGGTGACGGTGCTGCCGCTCCAGGTACCAGGCGTCGGCGCGCCAGTCCGGGGCCGTGCGGTCCTCGGTGACTTCCTCGACGATCTGGCCGGTCTCCGGGTCTCGGAATTTCCTCGTCGTGACCTTGGTGACGATCCCGCCGTCGGCGACCCGGCGGATGTTGGCCATGGCGCGGGCGCCGGCCATGGCACGGGCGGTGCGGACTTTTTCGAACAGCTCGACGTAGGGGTCCTCGTCCCGGTTCGGGGCCTGCCCGTCCTCGCGTGCGGCGACTTCGGCGCGGCCGCGGGCCATCCACCGGTGGTAGGTGGCGCTTGAGATGCCGGCCGCCTCGGCGGCGAGTTCGACGGCGATGCCGGTGCGGGATGCGGCGATGATGCGGCTCTCGACATCTTCGGACAGCAGAGTGGGGCGTCCGGCGCCGGAGCGGTGGGGCTTGCGGCGGTTGGACATGGGGTTGCTCCTCAGCGTCCGGGCGTGAATGCGTGGCCGCAGGCCGGGCAGGCGGTCAGGCGCGCGCGTCCTTCGTCGTCCGGGCTGAGGCCGTCGCCGCCCAGGCCGCCAGCACCGTCGTCCGGGAGGTGCAGCAAGGGTGCCTGGTCCTCGTTGAGTGCGCCGGGCAGCGTCTCGGGGTCGACCTGGCGCAGCAGCTTGTCCAGCTCGTCCTCGGAGATGGCGAGCGAGTCATACAGCTCGGCGTCTTCAGTCACGATGTCTTCGAGGTAAGCGGCGAGGGAGCGGGGTCGCCAACCGCCGTCGGCACCGATCTTGTTGAGCTTGATGTTCAGCGCCTTGGCCTCGGCGTCGGAGCGGGAGGCCCAGCCGCGCTGGACGGGGACGAGCCAGCCGCCGTCGTTGTCCAGGAGGAGCCCGGCGGGGAGCTGTTCGCCGCGGGCCTGCATCTCGATCAGGGCTTCGCGCCGGCCGTGGCCGCCCAGGATGGTCTGGGTGCGTTCGTCGGCGATGGGCTGGTCGACGAAGCCGTGCGTGCGGATGCTCTCGATGATCCGCTCGACTTCGTGTTTCTTCGGATTGCCGGGCGCGGGGGCGAGGTCGGTGAGCGGCACGTAGGTGGTGTAGCGGGGGGCGGGCACGGTCTCGGTCACGGCTGTCCTTCTGGTTCGTGGTGCCGGCGGTGGGCGCGGTCTGCGAGCCCGCGGACTTCAACCGCGGCGCCCCGCCTCGCAAGCGGGGCATGCCGTCATGGCCGGGCCGCGCCCGCCGCCGGGCCGGTGCCGCCCTCGTTCCGGATGGGGCAGTACCGGAGCTCGCCCACCCCTGGCGACGTCACCAGGGGTGGGCGAGCTCCGGCGAAGGTAGGCGGCGCATCTTGCTTATGTCGCGGTGTCTCGGTCGGCACGGCGGCACAGCTTGGGGCGGCTCTCGGTGAGTTCGGGAGGAGGCGTAGCGCATGCGGCGACGCGTCCTGTAGTATTTGCTGCGGCTGGGAGAGCAACCCAGCCACCTGGGCCTTGGTGTCACAGATTTCGCCAGTCGACGTACCTACTGGCGGCACCCTCTGCACCCCGCCCGGGACAGACCCGAAAAGCCCTGGGCCGTGCCTTGGGTGAGAAAGGACCCCAATGTCGTACGACGACGTCAACCAGGCGCCGGAGCCTGCCCTGTCCCTGGGTGATGCCGCGCTCCTCTCGGTTTTCGCCAAGCTGTTCAAGGACCACGTCGTGCCCGCGCTTGACGAAAAGATCGCCGCCGTGAAGGGTCCGCTCCTCGCCGCTTACGACAACCCCGAGAGCAGCACCAAGTCTGTCGACGCCAAGGTCAACGGCGTTGCTGTCGCCACGCATACGGTGGCCATCTCCAAGGACAAGTACGAGGTAGGCGACGAGGACGCGTTCAACGAGTTCGCCGAGGAGAAGGGTGAGGCGGAGGCCATCATCCAGGCGCGCCCCGCCTTCCGTGACGCGATGATCAAGCGGGCGACGTACGACAAGGCGACGGGCGAAATTGTCGACAAGTTGACCGGCGAAGTGATTCCTGGCCTGACGCGCATCCCCGGGGGCAAGCCGACCGGCTCCGTCTCCCTCCGCTGGAAGGAGGGCGGCAAGGAAGCCGTGATGGAGGCGTTCCACGAGGGGCAGCTCGACGGTCTGCTGCGCGGTGTGCCGATGCTCCCCGCCGCGCCCGCCCGCGACACCCAGCAGTAACGCGCGCACCGTCGAACGACTGCCCCGGCCGCCCCGCTGCGGCGGCCGGGCCCTTCCCTCAAAGGACCCCTGCCTTGTCCACCCACACCCACATCGCCCCGGCGCTTGCCGAAGGCATATCCGACCGGGCGTTCCGCCTGTACTGCTACCTCGTCCTGGAGAGCGACGGCGGGTGGGTCACCGTGCAGGACGCCGCCGATGCGTGCAACCTGACCAACCACCAGGCCCGCGAACCCCTCTCTGAACTCCGCAAGGAGGGCATGGCCGAATCCCGGCGCGTGTACGAGATGGGTTCTCATGGCCGTAAGACGTGGCACACCCACTTCCGGCTGTCGCAGGAGACGGTGAGCGGGGCAGCAGCGTGACCAATCGCAGCGCGGTGCGCCACAACCGCCGCCCCCTCTTCGTCGCGGTCGAGTCCGCGACGGCCCGCGACATTCGCATCAGCTACCGTGCGCTCGGCCTGCTCACGTACTGTCTGGACCAGCACGACAGTTGGAACGTCCGCTCCGAACAGCTCGCACGCGGCGAGGGACGCGAGGGGCGCGACGCCGTTCGTAAAGCTCTCCATGAACTGGCCGCGCATGGCTACTACCGCCTGGAGCGGCGCCGCTTCCTCGACGGCAAGACGGCCATGGGCGCCGCGGTCAGCGCGTACCCCGTCGAACAGTGGGCCAAGGACTACATCACCTTCGGCCACAAGCTGGATGTCCCGGTCGTCGAGCAGGAGGACGGGTCGTTCCGCGTCCGCTACCCCGACAACAGCCTCGGCTCGGACGGCTTCGCGTCCGACCCGGATGCCAGGCCGGACGACGTCCCCGCTGAGGATGCCCCGGAGTGGGAGGAGCCGGAGCCCGAGCCGGAGCCGGAGAAGAAGCCGCGCCGCGTCCCGCCGGCCGCCGCTCGCGCCGCCGCGAAGAAGGCCCAGCAGCCCAGCCCCTCGGAGAAGCAGGGCGAGATGGCCGGGGAGACGAAGGTGAAGACGCCCGCCCAGGAAGTCGCCACCTGGTACTACGACCACGCCATACAGCACCTCGGCCCGTACGCGGGCAAGCAGAAATCCGGGTGGTACTTCGGACTCGTCAAGCTCAGCCAGCAGGCCCTGGACGCCGAGTACACGCAGAAGCAGGTGGCCAAGGCATTCCAGCGCACCGGGGTGCACTTCCCCACGGCACATCAGTTCCAGCGCGCGTTGAGCGACGAGCGGAACAACAAGCCGATGCCCGCCCAGTACGGCGGCCGCCCCGCCCCCTACAGCGATGCAGCGACCTGGGGGACGAACGGCCCGTGCGGGCCGCCCGCTCTGACCGCCCCCGACGACGGCGCCACGTTTGGCATCGTCCCCGCCTGATGCGAAAGGAGAACGAGCGGTGAGCATCATGGCCGCCGAACGCTTCATCCCCGAACGCGAGCCGAAGCGGCTGTTCGAGATCACGGAGCGCACACTTGCGGCGCTCCGACGCGGCGGGGCGGACCTCTCGCAGTTGGGCGTGCCCGCGCCGCCCGAGGACGGCGAGACCGACCTGTGGGAGGACGTCTCCGTCCCCCAGGCCCGCGCCCGCACTCTCGCCTGGAAGAACAGCATGACAGCGGCCGACCATGACGATTACCTGAAGTGGCGGTTCCCCGACCTGGACGACAACCAGCGTCCCAAGGCGCTGAGTGACTGGCTCGACTCGGTCGTCGAGGCGAAGAGGCAGAAGGCCCGCCCCAGCACGATGCACTTCATCGTGTCGGGGAACATCGGCTCGGGGAAGACCACCGCCGTGGCGGCGCTCGGCAACGAGGCCAGCGACCGGGGCCTGCTCGTGCGATTCGTGCAGCACGCCACGTACCTCACCTGGCGTCGCCCGGACGGGGGCCCCGACGGTATGAGCCGGTACGAGATCCGAAGGCGCCACGTCGAGGACCCGGACCTGCTCATCCTGGACGAGCTGTGCGGCGAGATGGACGGCGTGCAGACGGAGTTCGTGCGTCGGGAGACCACCGACCTGGTCGGCTCCCGCCTCGCGTCGGGCAGGCCGACGGTCTTCTCGACCAACCTGCGGCGCGATGGCATCAAGACCGTCCTCGGTGAGCGACTGCTGTCGCGCATCGAGGACCGGGCGTACCTGGCGAAGGTCGTGGGGCAGGACCGGCGCATGCCCCATAAGCCGCTGGACTGGTGAACAGCCACCCGCCGTATGGCCTGTGACGGGGCCTGCGCGAACGAGGGCAGCGCGCCGGCGGGTGGAGGTTATATCGTTTGGGAACCCGAGGGCCGACGAGCATAGGTCCCGGGGAAGACCCGAATGAAAGAGACCTGTCTTGCCCAAGTTGCCCACCATACGCGCCATTACCCAGGGTGAACGGGACCTGCGAGATTGGCACCGCAACCTCCGCATCGGAGCCGCGGCCGCCGGCTTTGGAATGATGCTCGCCTCCCTGTACCAACTCCATTGGGCCGGAACGCTCATCGGCTTCCCTTCCTTCGCGGCTGCCGCGATGGCTGGTTCGCTCGAGCTGCTCCTCGCCTTCAACGCTGGAGCCGTCACCTCGATACGCAAGCGCACGGAGCGGGGCGCGGAGGGCGGCTACTACTGGTCGCTGTGGTGCATCTTCGCGTTCCTGCTGTGCATCTCGATCGCCGCGAACGTCGGCCACGCCATGGTCGCGCTGTCCGAGTGGTTCAGTACCGGCGGCGCTCCGGCCGTGATGGCGGAGAACCGCATGTACGTGTACGTGATCGGCAGCGCCGTCGCCGCGATGGTGCCCCTCGGCGGCAGCTTCGGGTTGCACATCTCTGGGTTCGTCCGTGCTCGCGGCGCGGGCTCCGACTGGGTCGACGAGGACGGAACCGGCGCGCTGCTCGAGGCTGCGACGCCTGTGCCCGCGGCGCCGCGGAAGACGCCGGCAGTACCGCGTCCCATGGCGAAGGTGCCCGCCGAGAGGGCCAAGGCCCCCGCACCCGAGCAGCCGGCCGAGCCCTCGGCGCCGGATCCGAAGGGCGGGGCGCCGGAGGAGACCGAGCAGGAGCCGGAGCCCGCTCCGGAGATCAAGCCGGTAAAGGTGCTGTCCGAGGAGGAGCTGTACGCCATCTACAAGGCGGCCAGGGATGCGCACGAGCATCACCGGTTCGGCCCGCGCGGGGACTTGAATCCCACCCAGCTCGGCCGCCGCCTCGGACAGAGCCCGCAGAACGGCCGGAAGAACGTCGGCCCTCGTCTCGACTCCCGCTACCGTGCGGAGAAGCAGGAGGAGCGCGGCGACGGCGTGGACTTGGTCGGCCTTGAAGCCGGTAGCGAGACCGCTCAGGCATCCTGACGTACGGCACCTGCACGACTTCGCGGCGGGCGCACCTGATACAGGGCGCCTGCCGCTGGCACGATCGGACCTTCATGACCTCCGAGAACCTGGCCCGTCTCGCAGCCGCCCGCGCGCACCGCGACCTGTCCGACCTGGCCCGGCAGGGCGTGGGCAGCATCAGCTCCGCCGTAGTGGCCCGTGAGCGGATCGAGGCGGCGCGACGGCTGCGAGTGATGGTCAACGACCTCCTCGACTTGGTCGTGCTCGGCGAGGCTCTGGGCGGCGAGCCGTGGGAGGAGATCACGTGTGCCCTGTGCCGTCGGGACGTCGGGGCCGTCCGGGCCGAGTACGACGACGCGATCACCCAGTGGCAGGCGGTGCCGGCTACGGCGCTCCACGGAGTCGTGGGCGACGCGCGGGACTTGGATGCCTGGTACCGGCGGCATCGGGAGGACACTGATCCACCTGCGGAGAATCCGGTCTCTGACCTGCTGCAAGCGGATTGATTCTCAGCCCAAAGGCGCTAAAATAGTACAGCGCGCGTCAGGGCGAGAGGCTAAGGCCCTTCGCGCCGCAACATCCGGGAGAGCAACCCGGAAGACCCGAAGCGAAAGGCCCGTTCCGTGGCTGGAATCACCGCGCCCCAGCGCACCCGCAAGAGCCGGAAGCCCACCGGCAAGCCGAACCCGCCGATCATCCTGCTCACCGGCCCGGAGAAGACCGGCAAGTCCTACGAGGCCGCACGCGGCTCCGGCTCCGACCTCATCGGCAAGACGTACTGGATCGAGATCGGCGGCAGCGAAGGCACCGCCGACTACTACGGCCGCGTTCCGGGCGCCGCCTACGAGATCGTCCCGCACGACGGCTCGTACCAGGACATCCTCGACGCGATCCGCTGGGTGAACCACCAGCCGCGCGTCGACGGCAAGCCGAACATGCTGGTCATCGACTCCATGACCTCGCTGTGGGACATGCTCAGCGACGAGATCGCCATGTATGCGCGCAACCGTGCGATCCGCAAGGCGGAGCGCAACCGCTCCCGCGTGCCCACCCTCGACGACCCGGTCGTCATCGACTCGGACCTATGGAACCGGGCCAAGGACCGGTGGGGCGAGGTGCTGTGGCTCCTGCGCCGCCACCAGGGCCCGTGCCTGTTGCTCGCCCGCACAGAGATCGTCACGGCGTTCGAGAACGACAAGCCGACCCGCAACACGACCCGGAAGGTGAAGGCGGAGAAGAACCTTCCCGCGGCCGTCGACGCGATCGTGGACCTTCACGCCATCGGTGAAGCCTGGCTTACCGGCGTGCGGACCCTCCACATGAAGATCCAGCCCGGCGAGACCCAGCGGTTCCACGACTTCACCGTGGACGCCCTGCTGCGCCGCCTCGGCTTGCAGGACGCCGCCGAGTCCCGCTCCGCCTCCGAACTGCGCCCCGACGCGGAATTGCAGGAGTACGGACAGCAGCCCGAGCAGCCTGCGCCGCGCCAGTCGCCTGGCCGACAGGCCCTGGGCCTGACCGGCGAGCAGGCCGCCGCGTTGATCCGCGACGCCCTGATGCACCCCACCGACCCGGAGAACGCCCTGCTCGAATTGCGCGAGGAGCACGGCCGTCGCACGCTGACGGCCGTGAAGACGGAGACCGGGTGGGGTGTGATGAGTGCCGACGACCTGATCACTAAGTCGCTCGACCACCTCAAGGTCAAGGCCGCGCAGGCGCAGGTGGGCCTGGAGGACGGTGAACAGCAGGCTCCGCCAGGCCACGCGGACGAGGCGGAGAACGCGCCGATAGTCGCGGACGCGCCCGAGCTGGTCGGAGAGGGGACGCCGCCGCCCCCGGACCCGGCCGCCGAGCTGCCCACCGCCGAGCGGCCGGAGGAGGTGAGCGAGGCGGAGGAGCCGCAGGACCTCCCCCGGCCCCGCCCCGCCCAGGCGAACAAGGTCAACAAGGTGATGGCCGTGCTGCTCACCGAGGCGGAGATCCAGGCCCGAATTCTGGGCGTGACCATGCAGGAGCACCTGGAGCCGATCTCCGGCCCGCAGGAGGGCACGCCGCCGCCGATGACGAAGCTGCGGACGTATGTCATCGAGCACCGCCCCATGGTGATCGGCCTGCTGGAGGAGCGCGGCGAGCGGGACATCGCCAACGCCTACCGCCTCGCGGGCAAGCCGGAGCTGAAGATCGCCGAGATGTTCGCGACGCTCTACACCGACCTCGCCACCGTCGGGTGAAGTGACGTGCTCCGGACGCGCCTGAACCTCCCCGATCCGGGGTGAGGCGCGCCCGCCGCATCCCGTCACGCCACCTGCCGAAGGCGCGCCCGCGCGACTCCGGCCGCCGCGCGGGCGCGCCTTCGTCGTGTCCAAGCGCGCGCCATCTGACTTCGTAGGCGCGCCCCGGCCGCAACGACAGCGCGCCGCAGCCACCCCGGGCGGGCGCGCCCCGGCGCCGCCGTGGAGAACCGGGCGCCCGTTACCGCGCGCCCCCATGGCGCGCCTCTCCTCTCCCACGGCGCGCTTGCCGGTGGCGCGCCGACATGACGGTGGCGCGCCATCCCGAAGGCGCGCCCCGCGCTCGAACGCGCGCTACTCGGTGGCGCGCCATGCCCTGGACCTGCGGATTCGCCCGGCGCGCCGCGGTCAGGCGCGCCGGGTTCTGCTGCCGCCCTTGCAGGGGGCGCGGTCACGGCCTCCATCGGCCGGCGGCGCGCCACGGTGGCGCAGGCGCGCGCGGACATCAAGAAGGGCGCGCCCGGTCGGGCGCGCCCCGGGGTGCGGGTGCGTTGGTTAGGTCGCGGGGCGCGCCTGCGTCCGGCGCTCCGCGCGCCGCTGCCGACGCACCTCCTCGCGCGCCTTCTGCGCGTCGTTGCGCACTGCGTTGCGCAACTGGGAGAACTCTTCCGGGTGCCTCTCGACGAGGAGCCGCATCGCCTGGAGGCGGTAGTTCGGCGCGGTCGGCATCCGCCCCCACCGCGCCACCGAGTAGTTCAGCGTGTACTGGAGGAACCGCAGCTCGGCCTCCAACCGTGAGCGGAATTGTGTGACGCGCGCAAGGTGCGCCTTGCGGGTCTCGCCCTCCGCCGCGGGTAGAAACTTCTCCGGGGTCCGCATCATCTGCACGGACAGAGCCTGGGTGCGCGGCGCCACCTCCGGGGAACGGAACGCCAACCCCTGGACGTAGTCGCGGCCGGACCGTGTGCTGCCGGCGGCCTGCTGGACAAACGCGGTCCACTCCTCGGCGAACGCCTCGTCGTCGAGCTGTGCGAGGTACTCGGCCTCGTCGGCGGCGAGGTCTTCCACCGCGTCCACGATGGGCTGCCGCGCGTCGTGGAGCTGCTGGCGGAAGGTGCTGATGCGGGCCTGGTGCTCCCGCTTCGACTCGCCCTCCCGGCGCGCGACCACCGTCTTGAGCTCGCGGGCGGCCCGGTCGACTGCGGTGAGCGTACGGCTGGCCAGATCATGCGAGCGGAAGGCCGCCGCCTGCACCTCGCGCGGGGCATTCTCGTCGGTGCCGCCCTGTACGTACGTGGTCCATGCCTCGAAGAACGCCTGGTGCGACATCTCCTTCAGGCGCTTGACCTCTGCCGTGACCTTCTCGGCAGGTGGCTGCGCGTCGGACATCCCCGCGGTTCCTCCTGGTCGCTGATCAAGCCGTGGTGCCGCACGCGGCGGCCGGCGTGTAGTAGGCGATGGCCGCCTCGCAACCGAACCCACTCCGTGTGCCGGGTCATCGCAGGAGCAACCACTCTCCGGCCCTGGACGCTCTACACGCGTGCAGTGGTCTCGGGCTGTGTGTCTGCTGGCCAGACCCAGGAGGAAAAGGAAGACCCAAACTCCCTGGAACCAGCAGCAACCCTCAACGCAGTGGGTTCGGCGGCGAAGCGGCCACCTTGATGCGGATGATACCCGCCGGCGTCCCGGCGGGTTACCGGCCGCAGTGCTATCCGGCCTGTCCCGAGGGCTTCGGGCTGGTGACCGACTCGATCACCGGGGCGACCTTGCTCGGCTTCCAGAGCAGGTCGTACGTGGCCTGGGAGGCGGCAAGGACGGCGGTGAGCGTGGCGAAGGTGAGGGTGCCGTGCTGGAACTGTGCCCAGCCGCCGGACGCCGCCACGGTGACGACGCCCGCGACCAGGGCGAGGACGACGGCAACCACCTTCTTCACCTCCGCCGACCAGGCCGGGCGCTGCACGATCGCGGTGAGCAGCGGCAGGAGAGCGCCGACCTGGGCGCCGGTGGTAATGGAGTCGAGGGTCGACATAGGGGTTCTGCCCTTCCGATGGGTGACGTGGAGGGCAGAGCGTGAGGGTGCCAGCGGGTTTGTGTCGTGCGCTGGCTCTACTGGAGATCGCGCCGCTCGATGTCGGCCGCGATCTCGGCAGGCGGCTCGGGCGCCGGACTGCGGAGGGTGCCGCGGACCAGGTCGCGAAGGTCGTGGATGTACTCGACTGCGGCCGCCTTCCACCGGCGCCACTGCCGCTGCTCCTCCTGGAGGTGCTCGACACGGCGCTCAAGGGTGTCGTACTTCGCTTCGAGGGTGGCCATCCGCTCCATGGTCTGGTCCGTCGATGCGCGTTGCTGTTCGAGAAGGCTGGTGAAGCCGTCAGTGAGGTTCCTGACGGCTGTCGCCTCGGTGTTCTTCTTGTTCTGCCGGTATACCAGCCACGCGCCGCCCAACGCGCCGAGCATCCCGAAGAGAGGGGCGAGTACGGGTGCCAGCGAGACGAGCGCTTCCACTGGCGGTCCCCTCGGTCGTCGGGTCATGTAGGTGCGCGGGAGCCGGGGCCCGAGGGCCCACGGCTCCCCGCGGGCCGTACGGTGCACGCCCGCGAGTTCTTGTGTCTCGTGCTGGCGGAGCGTTGCCGGGGTCACGGTGTCGGGGTGACACCGGAGGTCAGGTTCCAGGCGTCGCGGACGGCGGTGAGAATCTGCTCGTCGGTGACGGCAGCCTGGGCGCTGTCCGGTTCGCCGGTCACGTGACCGGCGGCTGCGGCGCCGGAGACGACGGGGTCGGAGGCGATGACGGGGGTCAGGCCGGGGCTGGTGAAGTCGTTGGGCGTGAGGACGGTGCGGGCGAGGGAGACCCGGAGCGGGTGGCCGGGGGTCTGTGGGTCTTCGGCCAGCACCTCCCGGGCGATCCGGGAGAAGGCCATGCGGACTCGCTGGCAGAAGACCGGGTTGGCCAGAAGTTCGTGCTCCTGCAGGAGGGACAGCACGGGCATGTGGTGGACTTCCTTTCAATGCCGCGATCACCTGGTGAAGGTGAGGCGGAGTTGGGGGTGGTTGGTGGCGTCGTAGCCCCGAGCGATGCCGTAGTAGGCCGGCGACGAGCTGTTCGGGTCGAGCGCGATGCCGCGAAACCACCCGGGGTCGAAGATGCTGGTGATGTCGACCCATTTGCCTTCGTTGCGGGCGAAACTGACGCTGATCGACTTCGAGTCGCAGGAGAAGGTGCTGGGCCGGGAGTTGTGGCCATGTGTCTTGATGATCGCCCGGCCGCCGGCGTTGTCGTACCAATGCTCGAAGTAGACGAAAGCCTCGGCCTTAAGCAGCGTCGCGCCGCTGAGGTCGGAGGGCACGCTCGAAGGGAAGCCGATCAACGCGGCCTGTATGCCGTTGGTCGACGAGTAATAGCCCTGGAGCGCCTTGTTGCCGTAGTAAGAGTTGTACGCGTTGCGGTTGGCGTAGCTTCCGGACCACGAGGCGTCATAGGTGCGGACGTACTTTTGCTGCGGGGGTGCGCTTGTCCCTCCGCCGGTGCTGTACACGCCGGTTTCGGGGATGGTGGGACCGACATCCTCGACGTACATGAACGCGGGGTACGTGCTGCCGCTCTTGAGGGACACCGATTGCCCGGAGGGTCCGAACGAGTTCACGAAGGTGACCAGTAGCCGGTGGGGGCCCGCGCCGAAGTCCGATCCGGACCGGATGGTCTCCAGCCGCACGCGCATCCAGTCGGCGGTGGTGAGCTGGTGGATTGCCGACTGGATCTGGGGAGAGGTGATCCGGGGTGCGCCGTTTCCGCCGTCGCGCAGGAACAGCTGGAGCTCGCCACCGGCAACGCTCGCGTCGGCGTAGGTGTCCAGCACCACGCGGTACATGCGCGTCGGGTCGGCGGTGAAGGCCAGCTCGACGAATCCGAGCTCGCTGCCGCTCGTGGTGACGGTGGAGGTCATACGGGCCGATGCGACGATGCCGCGTGGTCCGGCGTCGAGCAGGGCGCTGATGGGGTCACCGCCCACGGTCAGCTTGCCGGCGACGGCCAGGTCTTGAAAGGCGGCGTTGCCGTGCTGGTCGATGGTGGCGACCGCCACCCCGTCGGCTTGCAGAGTGACGTAGTTGGGGCGCCCGGTGACCAGGGACACCGACTCTTGGCCGTCGCCGTCGTAGAGGAGCAGGCCGAGCGGGGACAGCTCGGCGCGGCCGCCGGCGGGGCCGGAAGAGAGGACGGGGCGAGCCTCGGCATTGTCGTAGGCCACGGTGCCGGCCGTCGAGTCGACGGTGGACAGCATGATGCGGACCCGGACGGTGTTCGCCGGGGCCGCATCGGGTGCTACGCCCTGGATGCGCTGCCAGGAGCCGCGGGTCAACTTGCTGTCGCCGGTGGTGACGGTGCTGAACCCGAGTGTGCCGCCTGCTGCGTCCTCCCAGCGGGCGTAGATGCTCACCCGTGTCCCAGCCCAGTCGCTGGAGGCGAAGTAGTCGGTGGCCAGGAACATCTTTTGACCAGGCACTGCGGGGGCCAGCGCAAGGGTGTGTGTGCGGGTGGTGGCCGTCGTCGCGGCGGCGTTGACCTGGACGGCCCGGGGGGTGCTGTTGCCGGGGGTGATGGTCGTCCACCACGTCTGGTCGAGGAGTCGCTGGTCGGTGACGGCGCCTTCGAAGGACGGATCGGCGATCAGGTTGCCGTCGGTTCCGAGCGACAGCTTGTCGGCGGTGATCGCACCGGCCTTGATGTGGCTCGCGGTGACCGCTCCTGCTTCGATCTTGGTGGCAGTGACCGAGTTGACGGCCAGCTTGTCGGCGGTCACCGCCAGGGCGTCGAGCTTGTCCGTGGTGATCGCGAGGGAGGCGACCTTCTCTGCGGTGACGGCGAGGGCGACGAGCTTTTCGGTCGTGATGGCCCCGGCGAGGATCTTGTCCGCCGTGATGGCCCCGGCGGCGACCGCGTTGGCGGTGACGGCCCCCGCAGTCAGCTCTGTGGCGGTCACGGAACCGGCCTGCAGCTCGCGCGCGCTGATCGCGTCGGCGGCCACCTTGCCAGCGGTCACCGCGTCGGTGGCGAGCGCTGCGGTGGTGACGCTGCCGGCGACGAGGTTCGTGGAGTCGACCAGGCCCGTCTTCAGGGCCTCGATCGTGACCATGTCGACCTGCATGACGCTGGCGTTCGGGCTGCCGTCCAGGCCGTTGTAGTTCAGCCACAGGTATGGGGTGATGAAGCGCACGTCGGCGTGGACCGTGCCCGCCGAGCGGGGGTCGTTGTTCGGGCCGGCCGAGCCGTTCGCGCCCGCCGCTGCCCGGTCTTTCAGGTACCCGACGACGGTCACCCAGCCGTCGGCGGTGGCGAGCGGCATGCTGGATGCGGCTGCGTAGTAGTGGGCGTTCGGGCTGTTGGCGCCGTTGCGGTTGACCAGCGTCGCCTTGTCGGCGCCGATACCGAGGACACCGACGTAGAAGGAGTCCGATCCCCCGGCGGGAGCGGTGAGCCGGACGCGGGCGCTGATGCGGTAGAGGGTGCCGGGCTCGTACGGGACGAGGGTGGTGCCGCGGAGCTGGACGAACCCCTGGGCCTGGCCCACGGTCTGGCCGGTCGGGGCGGTGGCGACGCCGGTGAGGTGACTCCAGACGGCCCCGGTGCCCTTGGAGAGCGTCTGCCACGCCGCGGGGTCGCCCATCGCGTCGACGTAGCGCTGGG
This sequence comes from Streptomyces griseocarneus, assembly GCF_014655595.1. Classification (GTDB taxonomy): domain Bacteria; phylum Actinomycetota; class Actinomycetes; order Streptomycetales; family Streptomycetaceae; genus Streptomyces; species Streptomyces griseocarneus. Next base: position 20,793 of record NZ_BNBL01000017.1, read on the forward strand.
CGGCCGAGTCCGAAAGCGCTCCTCCCAGGGCGTTGAGGGTGACCGCGCCGTCGGCGATCTTGCCGACGGTGACCGCGGCCTTGGCTAGCTTGTCCTCGAGGACCGCTCCGGCGGCGAGTGCAGCGGACCCGACTGCCCCTAGCGCGATCTTTGCCTGGGTGACGGCGTTCTGGGCGAGCTTGACCTCGGTGACGATGCCGTCGATCAGGTCCTGGGAGACGGCTTGCCGGGGTAGCCCCTGGACGGCGGTGGACGGCCGGCCGATGACGGCCGCGGTGTTCTGTCCGACGAGGCGGACCCACGCCGGGGCGTAGCCCTCGATGGCGATGGTGGCCGTGCCGCCGAGCGGAGCGGTAATTGTGGCGACTTGCGTGCTGACGTTCGGCGTGAAGTCCGGGGCCGGGCCGACGTGGACCTGGATGAGTGAGAAGTCCGTGGGCGTCTGGTAGGAGTCGTCCCACTGCCCGTCCCAGCCGACAAGGAGGCCGGCGAGCACTGGCTGGACGGTCGGCGGCGTGGGAGTGGGCGGCGGGACGGTGTTGACGGGAACCAGGGCGACGCCACCGTCCGGCTGGACGCCGACAGATCCCTTGAGGGTGCCCCCGGTGTCGTAGATGTCCATGGTGCCGCCCTCGATGCTGGTGTGAGCGGCCTGCGTGGACCGTTCGAGGGCCTGGAGGCGGCGGTCGTAGTCGGCCAGCAGCGCCGCGAAGCGCCGAGCGTCGGACTGCGTGTCCAGGAAGTTGACCATGGCGCGGGATGCTGCGCGGCCGCCGTTGTTTGTGTCGCGTGCTGGATCAGTAGTGGAAGGCGTCGGAGCGCTTCAGGGTGAGGACCACGGCGCCGTCGGCGCTGATCTCGTCGGCGACGATCCGGTGCCACACGTCGACGTCGCCGACCCAGGGCACGTTGACCTGGACGCGGATGTCGTCGCCGAGCTGCCAGGAGCCGAAGGGCGCGCTCGGGTGGTCGACGATCTGGATGGCGGGAATCTGGAGGGCCTGTGTGCGGCCGGCGAGTTCCTGCTCGCCGCGGGTGCGCAGCGCCGTGTCCGTGGCCAGCGTCTTGTCGGTGACGGTGGCGACGCGGCGCAGCCGTCCGTCGTAGCGGTGCACCTGGGCGCGGTTCATCTTGCGGCCCTCGCCCTTGCCCAGAACGACGACTTCGTTGGCGTAGTCGTCGCCCATGCCCTCGGGCTTGGCGATGGCGATGATGTTCTCGCCGTCAGCGAATCTGAGGTCGGTTCGCTTCCGACCGAGCCGGGGGTTGCCGAGCCGGATGCGGTGCTCGATCGCGTTGCCGCCCCCGGCCCAGGCGTGGGTCTCGATCCAGTCGAAGGGGGTGGTGCGGGCGAGCGTGTCGAGCGACTGCCCGCAGTCGGGGTTGTCCCACCAGGCCAGTTCCCACGGGCTGGAGCCGTCCTCGGCACCGAGAAGTTCACCGAGTCGGTGAGTGTCGATCTTCAGACCGATGTCGCCGTACGGCCGGTTCTGGATGTGCGACCAGATGTTGCGGAAGGCGTCGAAGGCGTCGATGCGCGGGCCACCGTAGGGCTTGGGCGGTGGCGGGACGCGCTGCTTGCCCTTCTGCCCGTCGACCCAGCCGTCATAATTTTTGTCCTTCCCGGCGTAGGGATCTGGCGGGGTGATGAGTGCGCCGGAGACCATGTAGTCCTCGTACGGCGTGCCCTGGGCGTAGCTGCTGAAGCCCTCGCAGCTGATGCTGGCCTTTGGCCCGTCGAAGGCGGTCTTCGTGACCAGACCGCCCCACCGGATCACACCGTCGATCTCCAGGTACAGCTTGGTGTCCCACTCCCGGATGATCGGCTTGTCGTCCGCGCCGATCATCCGCGCGTACTCGGGCTCGATGGTGCCGGCCATCGTGCCGGGACCACTGAGGGCGCGCTTGGGGTTTGAGGACAGCGCGAACGGGACCTCCCAGTCGAGGATCGTTTCGGGCAGCGCGCGCTGGGCGATGAAGCGCCAGCCGCTGGGCATCAGCGTTCCTCCGCGGTCGGAGCTTCGGTGAAGTCGATGTCGCAGATGATCGACGTCGAGCCGTCCACGGACACGTCGCCTGTTTCGCTGCGGTGCATGTACGTCTGGAGGAAGAGGGGCTGCACCGTGCCGCGCATGGAAGCGGGGATGCCGAAGGAGTCGGCGATCACGACGGTGCTGCGGCGGGTCGTCCTGCCCTGGTCGTCGTCGATGTCGGTGTCCTGGCCGAGGATGCCTCCGAAGCTGTGCTGCATCGAGGCGTACACGTTGGCGTTGGTCATCCGGAAGCCGGCCAGCGTGGTGATGATCTTGACCTGGGTTGCCCATAGCGGCACGGCAATGTTCCACCGGGCGGGCGGGCCTGGCCAGTTGTGCCACTGGTTGTCGGAGTAGCCGAGCGTGCTCAGGTCGTCGGGGAAGCCGGTGTACAGGCGCCGGTCCCGACGGGGGCTCACCATTTCACGCAGGTCCGTGACCATGGCCTGGGTGATCGTGGAGGTGTTCGGCGGGATGTCGATGCGCGCGAGGGGGATGGCTGAGTCCCCGGAGCGGATCTGCCGGACGCTCGTCGTCGTCTTGGGTACGCCGCTGATCACCCTTGTGAAGACGTACGGGCCCACCTTCGGGTCGGCGGGGTTGGGCCAGGTCTCTCCGTAGGAGTAGGGGTTCTCCACTCGGGCCACGATCAGGTCGGAGCGGGCCGCGACGCCGGTGGCGGCGATGGGCACCTGTTCGGCGACGGGCAAGCGCGCCGCATACGACTGGTACGCCGAGCCGGGTGCCCGGTTGGTGACGGCACACGCCCCGGGCAGCACCTGCACGGCGGCCGCCGGCGTGGACAGCGCCCTGACCTGGAGGTCGCCGGAGCCGACGATGCCCTCGGCGCCACCGAAAGCCGCGTATGCCAAGAGCCTCGCGACCTCCGAGCTGTGCTCCGCTCCGCCTTCGGTGAACCAGGGGACGCTGTCCCACGCCATTGCTACTCCCTCTGCTGTACGCATCGAACGGAGGGACTGTCGAGGGCGCGCGGCCATTACGTCGCGCCCTGGCTGCGAGCTCGGGCAGCTTGCACAATTGGGCAGGAATGATCTTGGCCCGGCTACAGGTGCGCGTAGGCGTCCCGCCAGGCCACCGTCATGTACGCGGTTGCCGTCGCATCTGTCCCGTGCAGCACGAAGTCCTGTCGGCCTACGGGTAGTCGCATGTCCTCCAGGCGCGGCGAGCCGCGGTACAGCAGCCCGGCAACGCTCGCGTTGCCGTTGCGCAGCACCGTCCGTGCCCACGGCCGAGGATCGATGACCACGCGCTCGCCCACGTTGAGCGTCAGGTCCAAACTCACCTTCCACCGGTCGACGACTTCGCAGGCGGGCTGGGTGATGGGCCCGTAGATCGTGATCACGGGCCAGGTCGCCTTGGTGCCGCCCACGATCCGGTCACCCTGCACCACTCCCTTACTCCGGCCAGTCATCGTCAGCGGCGTCGTCAGGGGTCCCACGAGACCGGGGTGCGGCGGGGGCTGGATGTCGACGCGGGCGACCTGCTCGACCTCGTCGTACGCGGTGTCGTCCTGGCACACGAAGGTGCACGCCACCGGTGTGTAGCCCTGGCGTGTCAGCTTCGACGCGGCCGGCGCCCACTTACGGGGACGGCCGTAGAAGCGGCGGGCGCGGCCGCCCTGCACGGTGGACAGCACCGCCGGCGTGGCGAACCGCAGGCGCAGCGCCTCGGCATCCCACGCCTGGCCCATCACCGACAGCCGGTCGAGGTTCGCCCCATGGCGACCCTGCTGCGTGGGGGCGTCGTCGACCGCGTCGACGCCGACCTCGAACGTGATGGCGGCCGCGGACTTGAAGTCCTGGCCGAAGCGGACGCCGTCGGCGCGTGGCATGGGGGTGTCCCCGGTGTCGATGTCGCCGTACGTGATCTCGAACGCATCGGTCAGGTAGTAGCCGGTTCGGACGGTGCCGAACGTGAACGAGGCGGCGGGGTGCACCCCGTTGGAGTTGTACGACAGCTTCCACTCGCCCTCAGCCAGCGACATGTGCGCCTCCCATACGTATGCGGCGCAGCTCGAACATCGCGTCGTTCAGGGCTTCTCCTGGGTTCATGGGGCGGCCGGTCATCGTGAGGTTGAGGTCCCCGCCGATGAGGGCGGGAGTGGCCGCCTGCGGAACGGAGGCCCGCGGCGCCGCCGAGCGGGTGCCGCGGTTGACAGCGACCGCGCCGCCGGCGTACTGGCGAAGGGCGCCGTTCGCCCACGCGACGACACCGCCGAACTGCCGCACAACCTCTTCGACGATCTGCTTGGACCGGGTCCGCTTGGCGGAGCTGAGGGGGATGTACGCCTCGCCCCCGGTCTCCGGCTCGGCCCACAGGCGCCACTCGCCGGGCCGCGCGATCTGCGCGACGTGCCGCTCGCTCCCGGAGGCGAACGCCTGGATGCGACTACCGGCGCGGCGGATGCCACCGTTGGCGAACCGCAGGATTCCACCGTCCGCGTGCTCGGAGACGTAGGGCTTTCCCGACGTCGTGTACTCCACCGTGACGGTGACCGTCTTGCCGGTCAGGCTGTTGATCTTGTTCTGGATCGCCTGGACCTGCTGGATCGGTGTCGAGTTCGGCGCCGTGATTTCGATCTGCTTGCCCTTGAGTTCCTTGACCTTGTAGCCGAGATCCCTGATCGCCTGCTGCGCCGTCGCGGTCGGCGCCTCCATCTTCAGCGTCTTGCCGGGGGGCAGGCCCGCCACCTGGTTGCGGATCGAGGTGAGGTCGCCTGTCGCCTGCTGGACGATGGCGTTGACCGTCACGTCCTTCCGGTTCGGGGCGTTGGCGATGTCCTGGGCCAGGGCGGCGATGCTCAGGCGCGCGCCATCGGTCGGCGCGGTGATCGTCACCTGCTTGCCGCCGGGCAGCACCTGCACCTGGAAGCCGAGCGCCTGGAGCTGTGCCCGCGCCTCCGCCGTGGGCGCGGACACGGTGATCGACTTTCCGCTGCCGAGGCCCTCGAGCTGACCACGCAGACCGAGGACTTCGGCGGTGGCCTGCGGGATGCCCTGGGTGGTCATCAGCGTGGTGACGGTCTCCGGGATGAACCCCATCTGGTCCGCGAGCGCCTTGGCCTGCTGCTCGGGAATGCCCATGTCCATCGCGAGCTGGATCGCCTTCGCGCGGGCCCGCTCCATGGCCTCCTGCCCCTTGTTCATGGCCTCGGACATGGGCATAAGGCCCTGCTCGGAAGCTTCCTGCGCACGGGTAGCGACTCCGAGCATCGCGTCACGCAGCTCGGAGAGCTGGCTGTTCAGGCTCTGGCCGTTGCGGGTGGCAGTGTTCACCAGCCCGTCATTGTCGACGAGAGCCTGGCCCCAGCCCTCGGCCTTGTCGATGTTGCCCTTCATCGTGTCGTCGATCTGCAGCATCACGCTGTTGAGCTGGGCTGTTGCGTCGTGGAACGACTGTTGGTTGCCGTTGAGGGCGTTGAGAGCGCGCCGCAGGGCGTCCACCCGCTCGTCCGCGCTCTTGGTCTTGTCACTGAAGCCCTGCACGGCGGCCTGGAGCCGGCTGTAAGCGGACGTGCCGGTGCTGGCCGATCCGTTGACCGCCTCGTTCAGTTCCTTCGCCTTGGACTTCGACTTGTCCAGCTCACCGCTCATGTCCTTGAGGGCGTCGGCGGCCGCCTTGTACTTCTCGCCCTGGGGCGTCATCTTCAGGACGTCAGCCTTGGGCCCCATCGAGACGTAGTGCTCCGTCTCCTTCGCGAGGCCGCGCAGCTTCTTCTCCAGCCCCTCGATGGAGCCGCCCTGATCGAGGTAGGCGTCCGTGACCTGCTTGAGGGAGACGTCCGCACTGCGGAGGACATCGACGAGCTTGCCCTTGCCGCTGGAGAGCTTGACGTCCTGGAGGTACTGCGCCGCCTGCGCCCTGACATTCGCGTCGATCTGCCCGTTCGAGTCTGCGAGGGCCTGGGCCAGGGAGTTGATGCGTTCCTCGTGCGCGGCTGCCGCACGGGCTGCGGCCTCCTGCTTCGCGGCGAGGAGCCCGAGCCCGATGGTGACGCCGGCAATGGCGATACCGAGGGGGCCGCCGAGCGCGGACACCATGCCGCCCACGGCGCTCGACGCCACCCGGTTCGCGGCTCCGATGCCGCGCAGGGTCCCCGACAGCCGACCGCCATCGGCGGCTGCCCCCCGGTAGGCGGTGCGCATCTGGTTCCAGACGGAGACCTGCTGCCCGGCCACGGCAGTGCCGTTGCGCAGGACGCCCACCGTGGCGTTCATGGACTGGCCCGCGGCCATGATTGACGTGCCGAAGCCGCGCAGCATGCTCGTGACTCCGCTGATCACCTTCAGCGCGAGCATCGTGCCGAGGAGGGCGGCCAGCGCGGTGTTCGCGCCAGGGATCGCGCCCATCAGCGAGTTGAAGACGTGCAGCAAGCCGTTGAAGGCGGCCAGGAGGACGCCAAGGCCGGTCCCGGCGGCGGAGAGGTTTCCGATTGCGATGGCCAGGTTGGAGACCAGACTGATCAGCGCGGGACCGATCGAATGACCGATCGAATCGAAGAAGGTCCCGAGGGCCGGCATCAGCTGCGTCCTGATCTGCCGGATCAGATCGGTGACGCCGTTGTCCTTCGCTGCCCGGCCCAGGCCGAGAAAGAAGTCGCCGACGAGGCGGTTCAATTCGTGGAAGGTGGGGCCCGCGTCGCTGAAGAACTGCTTCATCGACGTCTGACCCTTGGCCGAGTTCGCCCACCGCTTGAAGCGGATCATGGTGCCCTCGAACCCGTCGAGCAGAGCGTTGCCACTGTCCTGCGCGGCCTTGCCTACACCCCCGAGGCCCTTGACCAGATCCCAGGTGGAGCGGCCGAGCTGACTGGCCTTGTCGCCGGCGTGATCAAGAAACTTGGCCAGGGAGCCGGTCTCGCGTCCGGCCTGGACAGAGGCGCGCGTCCACTGCGTGAAGCGTTCGACGCCGCCACTGACCCGCTCGACGAAAGGGCCGGAGGCCACCAGGAAATCGAGGCTCGCGTGGCCGAGGTTCGCGAGCCCATCGGTCATGTGCCCGATGGCCGTGCTGTTGGTGGCCGCGATCTTCTTGAAGTCCCGGCGGAACGGGCCGGACTGCATGAACTGCGCGCCGCGCTTGGCCAGGTTGCCCATCTGGCCTGCGGTGTCGCCCAGCGAGTCCTTCAGCAAGGGCAGCACCGCGGACGACAGCGGCTTGATCTCGTTCGCGACCTGCGAGAAGAAACGTTCCTGCACGGACTGGCGCATCTTGCGCCATGCGCCGCTCAGGCTCCCGACCGTCGTAACGGTCTTGCGGGCTGAGGCGGACAGCCCGTCGAGGGACTGGGTCAGGGCCTCCTGCTGGGCCTTGGTCTGCTGGGCGCCGGAGGCGGCCTGCTGCTGTGCCTTGAGGGTCTGCTTCAGGGCCTCGCCAAACCCGCTGAAGGCCACTTTCGTCCCGATTGCCGCGGTGCCGGTCGCGACGATCAGGCCGGGTATCGCGCCAAGGACGCCGACGGCGGGCGCGGCTGCGGAGACGAGTGCGGTCAGCCCGGCTCCGTACTGGGTGAGTGCGGCGACGGCGGGCTGTGCCAGGGCGAGCAGGGAACCGATGCCGAGCATCCGCATCGACCTGCGGCCGCGCGGCATCTGCATCCGCACCGGCACGTTGACCGGTGTGCGGTCGGCCTCACCCTGCGCGCCGCGGATCAGGTTGCGGATGCCCGAGAGCAGACCTCCGCCGCGGCCGTTGCCGTCGGAGTCACCGTCGGGCCGGACCGGGACGCGTACGTCTGTACTGGCGATGCGCCGCGCGATGTTGTCCAGCTCGGCGCGGAGCCGCTGGTCGTCGACCTTGATCTTGACCTTGGCGCTGACGCCCTTCGACGCCTCCTTGACGGCGGACTCGAGCTTCTTGCGCAGGCCCTTGGAGTCGACCTTGACTTTGACCTTGACGGCCAGGCCCTCGGCGGCTGCCTCGACCTTTGTGCGCAGTTCGCGTGCGAACCCGGCGAGGTCGGCGACGACCGGCACGTCAAGGCGGCCGGCCTGCAGGCCCTCAGCCACTGCGGACCATTCCTCTCTGCATCGCGGCCGTGAGCATCTGCCGGTGCCCCGTGAGCTTGGGGGCGGGCTGCGGCTGCGGCTGCGCGCCGGACCGCTGGGGGGCGGCGTCGGCGGGGTTGAACGGGCGAGGGATGGACGTTGGTTCGTCACGTCGCCGGTCGGCGGCCAGGATGCTGACCTCTTCGATCAGCTGCGCCAGGAGCTCTGTCTCCTTGGTCCACCCGTTGATCTGGGCGGACTGGACGCGGGAGTCCTCGGGGAGGCCGTCGATCAGGACGATCAGACGCCTCAGTCCGAGGAAGCCGGGCTCTCCTGGCTGTCGCCAGAGTCCGCGGGCGTCGAGCCCGTGGAATCGGCTGAGGTCGGACTCGACGTCTCCCCAGCGCTCTCGGAGGAGCCGACCAGTCCGAAGGACTTTCCCAGGTCAACGCCGTAGACCTTGATCAGGCCCATGGTGAGGCGGACGTAAGTGGGGAGAGAGGGGCCCAGCGCCTCGAACCGCTCGTACTCCTCCTTGCCCAGGAGGATGCGGTGCACCTCGTAGATAGCCTCGACGAACCGGCGCGGCAGGTGAGGGCGCTTGAAGATGAGGTCGATGACGACGGAAGCGGTCGGGTTCTCACTGGCTTCGACGACGTCGCGCAGGAGTCCGACGAGGTCGAGGTCGTCGGAAAGTAGAGGGTCGAGCGTCTTAGCCGGCAGCTCCGCCGGGTAGATGAACTGCTCCTCACGGTACTTGACCGGTATGCCGTGGGGGTACTGGACCTCCCGGCGCTCGGCGGCGTCGAGGTCGATGACGAAGGACATGAAGCGCTGGCCTCTCGGGTGTGCGGGCTGAGTCGCGGTGTGCGACAGCGCGCGGACACTGGCAAGCCGGTGGAGCTTGTGTCGCGCGCTGCCGCAGCAAGAGGTCAGCCGGCCGCCGGGGGTGCGGCCGGGGCGGGCGCGAAGCTCGGGTCGTTGGTGATGACGTACCAGGCGTCGGAGTCGTCGCCGCCCTGCACGGCCAGCCGGAGGGGCAGGACTGCTTCCTTCGTCTTGGCGAGTTCGGTGTTCACGCCCTCCATCTGCATGGAGTGCGGGACCATGTAGCGGTAGCTCTTGCCACCGTCGATCACCTCGATGCACGCGGCGATCTCGGTACGCGAGCCGATCCGCGGCGGCGTGAACTTGTAGTGCTTCTTGCTGTCGGCGGCCGTGACCGTGTCGATCTGACCACCGCCGTACACGGCCCGGAAGTTCTCGCCGGACCACTGCTGGAGGTCGACCTCGATGGTCGACGCGTCCTGAGTCTGGAAGGTCCGGGTCGGGTACGAGGACTGAGCGCTGCGGACCTGCTCGAAGTTCGGCTCGTTGTTGAACTTCAGCGAGTCCTCGGTAGTGAGGCCCACAGCGCGCCAGCCCGCGGGCATCGCGACGGTGGCGTCGGCCGGCGCTGCGGTACCGACTTCGGCCAGCCACACGCGGGTGAGCGAGGGGATGACGATTTCGTTGTTGTTGGCGGTCTCGCCTGCCATGAGGGGCTGCTCCCTGGGGGTCCGGTGATCGGGCCCCGGAACCTTGGGGAGAGCGGGAGACTAACGTCGCGCGCTGGCCGGAGCGCTACGGGGCCTCCCAGAGGGTCCGAGCGACGTTCTCCGTTCCACGCGGCGTACGAGGGCGGCTCGCGCAGTGCCAGCCGCCGCGGGGCGGTCGCTGCGCGATGATCCGCCACCCGGCACCGCGCAGGCTTGCACCGGACTCGCCGTCCTGTGTGTACGTGATCAGACGGGAGTAGCCCAGGGCCTGTGCCGCGCGCCAGCAGGCCCCGTAGGCAAGCTGTTGGCGTTGCGGACGCCGTCGGTTGCCGTGCGAGTTATCTCGGGTGAGAAGTGGGTGTCAGGCATGTGAGGCAAGTGCCCTGTTCAGGTACATGCCTCACAGGTATCCGAGGGGTTGTCAGGCATGTGCGCCATGTCTGGCAGGTGCCGACTTTGGTTCGGTCGAACCGACCCAGCCTTCCCGAAGCTACGGCGAAGTAACAAGTGGCTACTTGTAATCAGAATCACGCTCGGTCAGGAAGGGCGAGGCGGAGTCCGAGGACTTCGCCGGCTTGGAGGCGGCGAAGTCGGCGTGGAGCGATGGCAACGGCGCGTTTTGCTCTCACTGCACGGCGAGAACCAGGCGAGGCTAAACAACGCCGCGCAGTAGCGCCGCACAGTTCTGTCGTCGGCGCTGCGACGAGCTCATCAACGAGACCAGGGAGAATCATGAACTTCCGACGCATATCCGCAGCAACTGCCGGCCTGATGCTGGCGGGGATCATTGCCCCGGGAACGGCCACTGCGGCTTCGGCCACGGGGACGCAGAGGGATGCTGCTGCTGCCTGCTCGACCTGGATCGATTACGCGTACGGCCGGGGGCGGGCCCACGCCAACTGTCAGGGCATGGGGATTGACGTGAGTGTCTACGTGAAGTGCGGCAACGGCCGCTCCTACGCCAGCAGCCCGTACTGGCGCTGGGAGTACAACAAGGCCGAGTGCCCGTCGGGAATCGGCGCAACGGGTATGTCGTACGACGTTCGGTAGCCCATCCGGTCAACAGGAGAGGGTGCCTCTCGTGTAGGCGGGTCGGGAAGGGAGCCCCTTCCCGACCCGCCTTCCGTGGCGGCCCTCGCGCCCGCCGTGGACCTCGCCGCTTGACGCCTTAGCCCCGTGAGATGTCTAGATAACCTGCGTGACCTCCAGGGTTTCGCCGTCGTCGAGGTGCCGGGCGACGGGGCGCCCGACGATCGCGACGGCCCGCAGCATGCCGTGCTGATCGGCGGCACCGACGGTGAAGACGGCGCCGGGCGGCGGCCGGTGGTGCCGGTGCCACTCGGCGACAAACTCCTTCGTCTGCTTCTGCCGTAGGGGCACGAGGTGCAGGCGCACCCCCTCGTCATAGGTGTCCACAGCCGGGCCCTCGCCTACGGGTGCAGGGTGACCAGCAGGCCGAGGAGCCATCGTGGCTGCCCGTCGACGAGCGGGGACCACAGGAGGGTGCCGGAGGGGCGGACACCGCTGACGACCGGCTGGCCGGGCGTGTGCGGGATGCCGGGCAACTCGGTGGCGGCGGCCGCGCAAACGAGGATGATCCGCCGCAGTTCGGCCTGCCCCGGCCAGCCGCCGGGGTCGCCGTACACCTCCAGGGTCACCTCGGGCTCCGTCGCCCACGTCAACGTGCGCATGTCCCCTCCGGGCCCGTGGGTGACACGCAGGTGCGGCCACGGCGCCTCGGAGATCCCGGACACGCGGCCGGGACCGCCCAGGGCCTCGGCCACGCGCGGGTGCTGTTGCAGCCAGGTGAGGAGCACCGAGACCGGATCGGCATGGGCGAGTTCGTACGTCGCGGCCATCAGGTGCGGGCGACGTAGCCCTGCCGGCGCAGGCGGCGGGCGTAGTCGGAGGGCACGCGGATCTTGGCGCCCGGCAGGTAGCTGGTGCCCTCGATATTGAGGTGGTGAGACAGGGTGATGGTCTCCATCCCCGCGCCGAGGGCGGGGGTGGAGTGGCCGGTCTTGACCTCGTCGGCCGGGGCCTCCGGCGTGGCGGTCTTGGTGGGGCTCTTCGTAGTCATGCCGCGCACTGTGAGCAGCGGTGGGTGCTTGCGTCGCGGGCTCCCGCCGGAGGGGGCGACTGCACGGCACCCTCTCCGGCCGTGTCAGTGTCGGGCGGCCACGATCGCCGCGGCGCGGGCCATGAAGTGGGCGCCGTCGGCGATCAGGTTGCCCGGATAGACGGTGCCCACTTCGGCCTCGACGACCATCGGGCCGCGCGCGGTGACGGTCACAGTGACCTTATTGCCGGTGATGATCGGCTGGCCGGTGCTGATGTTCCGGGCGATGCCTTCCGGATCGATCGCCGTTGCGCATCGGCAGTTCTTCAGGTTCGCAACGGCGCGGGAGGACTGGTCGCGGGGCTGGAGCATGTAGGTGTTCAGGCCGACGCCGCGGTGCTTGCGGTCCCAGTCCATGCTGTTGATCGTGAAGCGCAGGTTGCCGGGCACGACTTGGCCCTGCGCCTGGATGTGGGTGGGCCGGACCTTGTCGTCGGCCATCGTGACCCACCGTTTCGTGGGCGGGGCGAGGCGCTTGGCTTCGACTTCGACCTGGTAGGCGATGCGCTGGACGTGGGGGGCGATCATTCGCGCCAGCAGCGTCTCCAGCGCGGGATTCGGGGTGAATTTCGCCATGTCACGGCGCTTCCGGCGGGTTGCGGGTGGCGGTTACCTGGACGTAGTCGGCGGCCGGGCAGCCGGGCACCCGGTGGACGCGGGCGGTGGTGACGGTCCACGTCATGCCGGTCTCGTCGCCGACGACGTCGCCGGGCTCCACGGGCCAGGCGGCAGGGTCCAGACGCAGGGACCATGTGCCGTCCGGCTGCTCCAGCGCAGAGCCGGGCCGGGTGCCACGCGGCTCGGACCGTTGGTTCGGGTCCGGTGGCACCGGGACGCCGTTCGCATCTCGTGCCCACGGGTGCTCGAGCGCGTACAAGGTCAGCAGCCGGTTGGGGAGGACGACGGCCACCGGGTCAACCCTTCCCCGGGGTGACGAGGGCCTGCCGAATGCCCGTGGTCACTGCGGTGATGTACGTGGTGAAGGCGGTGGTGGTGTTCTTCCGGTTCGCGCGGCTCATGTCGCCGTTCTCGAAGAACTGGGCGCGTTGCGCGTTGGTGAGTTCGAGCTGCACGCCCATGCGTCGGGTGCCGCGGTTGGCGATGTTCGCCGGGTCGTTCCCGTTGAGGTCTTCGGCGGCCACGCTGACGGCGAAGCCCGCATGGGCCAGGGCCTCGCCGATCTGGTCGCGCAGGTTGTAGTCGAGCCCGCCGAGGTAGGTCATGGCCGTGGTGCCGGCTGCGCCGTGCCAGGACACGATGTGGCTTGCGGCCTTGGCCATCGCCAGGCCCTGCGGCTCGTCGAATCGGGTCGACGTGATGTGCAGGTCCGCGTTGGTGCCCGCTTCCTTGAATCCGTCGAGGGTGTAGAAGTCGTGGACGTCGCCTGCCGCCGCGTCGGCGAGTTCGGTGGTGCCCTGCTCGATCCCGCCTCCGTGGATGGCGAGGTGCAGCAGGCTGGAGAAGGCGGAGATGCGCCACGTCCGCTGGTAGTGGATGCCTTCGATCTGGCCGCTCGCCAGCTCCGCGTACGACTGGTACAGGTCGCCCATGGCCCGTTCCTTTCTTCTGATCAGCGCCAGCGGCGGGTGCGGCTGGACGAGTACGGCCACGGGGCGCGCGACGGGCGGGACAAGGGCTGGAACACGAGGCGACGCAGCCGGTTGAGGCTGTCGATCGTGGGGAGGGCGCCCGCCTGCCCGGTGGTGGGCGCGGCGTCGTACGAGATGGACTGTCCTTCGGCACTCACTGAGGAGACCCGGCGGCCCGGTCCCGCGCTCTGGTCGGGCCGCTGCCGGACGGACTCGGCAGCATGCGCGACGACATACCGCACCACCGTTTCCTCCTGGGCACCGTTCAGACCGACGAGGAGATCCACGTCGTACGTGCCGTCCGAATTGGTTCGGTAGGAGACCACCTCGGCGATGTCATCGACGTGGACCAGCCAGGCGTCGATGTCGTCGAGGGCACCCGCCCAGCGAGGCGTGACGCCGCGCAGCGTGGTCGCCGTCGGCACCAGAGGGCGGTTCAGGTACGCGGCGACATCCGCATGTGCGTTGCGGATCTCCCCCTCGTAGGCGGCGCGCTGGGCGGAGGTGAGGGGAAGCGGGACGCCGAGGGTGTCCGCGACCGCTTCCGGCGACCCGACCAGGCCCTGACCGGTCGGGAGGTCGAGGCGCACCGACGTGTCCGTGACAGGTTGCCCGGCCGAGTTGGGGGTGAATGTGACCGCACCCCAGTACCGGCCGGGAGGGACGGTGGGCAGGTCGAACCGGTACACCCCGGCCCGGAGGCGGACAGCGGGTGCGGCCGATGCGACCACCGGCCCGTCACGCTCGGGCGTGGCGTACAAGTCGAGTCGCGTCACCTCGCCGCCGGACGGGGCCGGGTCGTAGTGCGCCCCGGCCCACATGGGCTTGTGGTCGTAGACCGACACCCCTTCGCCTCCTTACTGGTTGGTGCTGGTCCGCGCGGCCTGCGCGTCGAGGCGTTCGCGGATGCGGGCGGCGATGCCCTCGGAGACCACGGCACCCTTGGGCTGGAGGAGCCGGGTGACGGGGTTGTGGTGCGGCCCGAGGAAGGTGCGCTCGACTAGGCGGATGGTGCACTGGAGGGTCGAGCCGAACGGGGTCAGCGGCACGAACACGGCGTCGACGTCGGCGGGCGGCTGCCCGGTGGCGTCGTCGAGGATGATGTCCGACAAGTTCTCCTCGTCCGGGATGACCTCGGTCGGGGTGACATACGGGCTCGGCGCCGGAGGCTCCGGGGACTCGTCGACGTGCGGCGGCTCCAGTGGGGCGGCGTCCGGCGCGGCAGGGGCCGAGTCAGCCAGCAGGATGTCTGTCTCGGGGGCGGATGCCTCGGCCGGGGCCTCCTCGGAGGCCGCCTTGGCGGTCTTGCGGGTGCGGGCGGTGGTGGCCATGGGTAGCTCCTCGAAGCGGTGTCAGTCCGAACGCGCGCACCCTGCACAGGGGACTCGGCTTGTGTCGCGCGGTGCGGGTAAGCCGAGAAGGGCCCCGCTTCATACGGGGCCCCTGTAGCTCCGGTCAGCCACCGGCCGCGGCCTCGTAGGTGAAGCCGTCGGCCTTGGTGATGGCACCGCTGTCGTCGGCGAGTTCCAGGGACACTGGCCCGGCCGCACCGGGAGGCGTTGTCACGGTCAGTTCGGTGGCCGAGCGGACGTGAAGGCCCGTGCCGGCGGTGCCGCCGAAGGTCACCGCGGAGACGCCGTCGAGGTGGGCGCCCTTGATCGTGATGGCGGTGCTGCCTGCAGCAGGGCCCTTGGCGGGGCTGATGCTGTCAATCGATGCCGAGGTGAACAGGCGGCCAACGGCGGAGCGCGCGACGATGGTCCCGGCGGGGTACAGCAGGAAGCGCTTGGAGCCCTCGGGTTGCCCGTCCCCGCGCCCGTACGGCTCGGAAACGTAGACGTCTTCGGTGACCCGAACAGGCGGATCGTCGAGCGCGACTGCGGGGAAACTTGCCTTCGTGATGCGGGTGCCGTCCTGGCGATACAGACCCATGGTGTCCTTCCTCCGGATGCGGTGGTCGAGGGAGGATGCGCGCCGGTGCTCGCTTGGGTCGCGTGCTACGGGAAGGACACGGGGTGTTACAGCAGGCGGAGTTCAAGGCCGCCTGGCGCATGAGCGAACCGGTCAAGCCGAGGCCGAGCTCGACAAGTTCCGCGAGGAGTCGGCCTGTGTCCGCAAGGAGAAGCGGGAGCTGTCGGATCTGGTGGGCGCCTACGCGGCCATGATTGCGCAGTTAGCCAGGTAGCGGGTCAAGGCCCTTGACGAGCGGGATCAGGCCCTCGTCGCAAGGAGCTTCTTCGAATCCCGCCTGACAGGCTAACCGCCCACAGCTAACTGGAAAGACTTAACTGTTTCGGCGCCACCATCTCCGCGCACCGCTTTCCCTCAGTTGCTCTCGCCCGGCCTTCTGCTGCTGTCTCTTTAGTGCCTTGCGTGCCGATCTGAGGGCTGCTTCTACGTCATCCCAGACAAAATCTCCCTCATCCTTGATGTGCACGATGGCGCGCTCCAGGTAGGGGATCGCCTCTTCATGCATACCCTCGTCATGGAGAAGCATACCGAGATTTTCTGTGGCGCCCTCCAAACCGCAATCAATGGCCTTTTTGTAATAGGAGATGGCTTCCTCTAGTAGCTCCATCCGCTCATCCGCCGTATCGGCATGACTCATTCTGAGTTTTTTGCAGGCGGCAAGGTCTTCGTAGCCATCGGGCACACCCAATTCGATGAGCTTCAGGTTCCAGCGGTCTCGCTCCTCGCTAAGGTATGCCCACCTGACGGAGGCCATCTTGCGCATTTCCTTGACGGCTTCGACGTGACCTGCTTCTGCGGCGGCCAGAATAAATAGCTCACCCTCCTCGTCGCCCGCGTTCAGCTTAATTTTGCCCTGCCGATACAGATTCTCCGGTGTGGCGGGCAGTCCCGCCGAGCCGTAGTAGTTCTGTGTGACGTTGTTGTGTTGGGCACCTGTTCCTTGAACGAAGGCCACGCCAGAGTCATCCGCGTGGATGTTCTGCCGGATGTTCTGTGGGTTCTCTTCAGGGGAAGTCACTTCGCCTGAACCTGGTTCGTCTGGGTGCCAGTGCCCTGATTGAAGACGATGCCGCCCCCCGTGGCGCTGACATTCTGTGTGACACCACCGGTGCCGGTTGGAGTTTCCAGCCCATGTTCGGCAATGAGAGAACGGAGTTCGTCCAGGAGTGCGGGGTCCCGGGTCAGAGTCCTGCGGAAACGACTGACCCACTCGGTTGAAGTTTCTTCGCGGGCTTCATCTGTTGCCCCGGCCTCAAGCAGCTGCTGCCGTGACTCGTCCAGCTCTTCAGCTACGTCCTCAGTGGCATCAGGACGTCGGGACAGCAGACGCGCGAAGCGGTCGCGAGTGCTCGCCCACAAGTCGGTCGTCATGGACGCGATGAGTGCCTGCGCGGCGGATGCTGCCCACTGGGATGCGTCGATTCCACTCACTAGTCCTCCTCCAGCCCGGTCACCCGGCCAGCTTGGGCCGATGGACGGAGATCCTAGCGAGAACTAGCAAGCAGCAACAATGAGTTGTCGCGTGGGTGAGGCGCGCGATACTCCCACCGCCAGCTTCACCTCGGTCCCGTCCTCCAGCCTCTCTACGTGCTCCCTGGGGTCGCCATAGAGCTCGTACGGGCCCGCTGCGCAGGCGTCGCCGAAGGCTTTGGTGCCGCCCTTGCTGGCCTTTCTGGTCGCCTCCAGGGGCAGTGGCACGATGCCGAGCTACTCCAGACGATCGCGTTGCCCGTCCACTCAGCCCCGGCCTGGCGGCGCGCTGACGCTGCTTCGCCAGCCACCGGCTGACATGCATCTCGTGGCCCGTGATGCCGGGCATAACGTCGGTCTAGTCCTCGTGCGTGCTGAGCCGGTCGGCTCAGAGGATGCGGCGCAGCGCGGCCGCGGTCTCCGTGTCGACCGACGCCAGCACGGCCGTGACGCTGCACGGCGGGCCCTTGCGGGTGGCCGGCGCTTCGGTCAGCGCATCCAGGTCGCCGGCGAGTCCGACGAGTTCCTTGTCCGCCACCGGGCATTCCTCTGTGTCAGGTCGTGCAGAAGAGGGACGGAGGGGAGGCACCGCCCAGGGCGGTGGGCGGCGCCTCCCCTCGCCGGGGTCAGCCGGTGGTGGGCTGGGTCCAGGTGCCGATCACGAAGGACTCGGGGCGCGGGACCTCCAGGGCCACACGCTCGTCGGCCCGGAAGGTGATCAGGCCCTTCTCGAAGTTGTCGGCGTTCTCCGAGGAGACGGTCACGGAGACGGACTCCCTGTCGTGGAGCTGGGCGCCGAGCCCGAACGCGCCGACGAGGAAGTTGTCGTCGGCCATCGCGGTCGTCTCGACGACGTCCAGGCGCCAGACGCGCTTGGTTGCGCCGACGGCGATCTGCAGGGCGACGCGGAAGGCGCCGGTCTTGTCCTCTTCGACCTCGACGTGTTCCCACATCGTGGGGCTGAGGACGATGCCGGTGGGGTCGTATTCGGCGAGCAGGGCCTTGGTGATGCTGCGCCGGATCTGGACGCTGTACTGGTCGGTGTTCAAGCCCTTGTACTGCTGGACGCCAGGAGTGTTGAAGATACCGGTGAGGCTCTGACCGTCGCCGACGGAGTGCAGGAGGTCCCAGTCCTCCTGGTACTTCACGCCCTCGATCATCCGCGAGTTGATGAAGGTCTTGAGCCTGGGTTCGTCCGACAGGATGTTCTTGTGGGCGTCGAGGAGGTGCGCGATCTCGCTGACCGGGTACATCACCGGGACGAGCGAGAGCTTCGAGCGGGGTGCCCGGCCCCAGGTGTCGGTATCGGCACCGGTCGCGGGGCTGACGCCGTCGGAGCCGTAACGTTCCTTCACCTGCTTGGCGTTGTTCGTCCAGCCGGTCTCGCGCGCGCCGTAGAGCACGGCCTGCTTGGTGCTGCTCTTGGGGAACAGGTCCCGGATGTGGAACTTCCGATATTCGCGCTCGGCGATCCCCAGGTTCTGCGCCGAGCCGAGGGTCTGGTGTGTGACGGTCCCGGCGGACAGGCTGAAGATCGACTTGCCCTCCATCTCCGCGCGAACATACGGACGGTCACGGAATCCGGCCTGGGCGGCGTTCTTGTAAGCGTCGCTCTCGACGAACAGGTCACCGAGGGACTTGCCTTCCGCGGCGCCCAGCGGCTTCTGGCCGTAATGCTGGCCGGCGGCGGGTATGGAGTCGGGGGCGGCGAGGTACTGCTTGACCTCGCTCATGCCCTCAGCGTCGGCGATGAGCTGCTTGAGCTCCATCGCCTGGGCGGACACCTTCTTGAAGGCGTTGGCCTGCTCGGTGCTGACAACGAAGCCACCGTTGTCCTCCACCTTGAACGTCTGGGAGATCCGCTCGGCTTCGGCGGACTTCTCGGCGAGCTGGGCCTTGAGGTTCTTGACCAGGCTCTTGCTCTCGAGGACGGCGGTGCTCACGGGGTGCTCTCTCCTGATGCTGGGTGCGGTTGACGTGCGTCGCTCGCCCGGCCAGCACCGGGACGACCCGACAACGCGGGGCATTTGAGAGAGCGGGGGTGGTTAACGTCGCGTGCTGCCGTTCCTCACATGTCGAAGGAAGGCAGCACACGGGCTTTGACCTGCTGTTTTGTTGTTCTCGGCGGGGTGGTGAGCTGAAGGAAGGGCCGGTCGGGGTATCGGCGTGACGGTGAGGCTGAGTCGTCGTGGTTAGCCCTGGATCGCGGCGAGTTGTGCTTTCACTTCCGCAGGGTCGAGGCGGACGGTGTCTTCGTCGTCTTCGCCGTCGTCCGGGTCCTCGTCTATGCCGCCGTCGAGGCCGGGCGTGGAGTCGTGGGGCTCGTCGTACGGGTCGTCGTCCCACAGGTCGATGCCGCTGCCGGCCATCGGAGACGAAGCGGCCACAGGCTGCTCCTGGTGGGCCTCGTCGTCGGGGTCGATGTCGAGACCCTTGGAGGAGAGGGCGGCGAGGAGTTCACCGACGGTAGTGCGCACGGGCTCAAGCTGCTCGGCGCCGTCGGCGGCCTGGATGCGGGCGGTGGCGTCCGCGAGGGCGCGCATTGTCGGCCGGACAACCCTGCCGTCTGTGGTCTCGCTGCTATCGGCCGTGCGTGCTGGCCCCTGGTCCGGAATGACCACGGTGGTCAGCTCGACGAGCTGCGGGGCCCCGAGGGATATTTCGGGGCCGGCGCTGTCGTAGGGCACGGCGTAGTTGACGGGGTCGCCGCCTTCCTGGTGGACGGAGACGATCGCGCGGTCCGGGTAGGTTGCCTCGACGCACGTCCAGGTGCCGTCTTCGGTGGCGAGCAAGCGGCGGACGGCTGCACCGACGCGGTCTCGGATCTCCTCGTACGAGGCGGGCAGCGGCTGGATCGGCGACACGGTGGCTCCAGGAGTGATGCGGGACTTGGCTTCGAGGACGGCGGCGCGAGCGCTGTTGCTCTTGGCGGCGCGGGTGGCCGGGTAGATGGCGGTGGCATGGTTGCTGCCGAGTCCGCCTGCTGCCTTGGCTTCGAGCACTGCGGCGCGGGCGGTCTCGATGCTTGCCTGCAGGTCAGTCGTGCTCAATCGTGCAGGTGCGGGACCCGCAGAGGACTCATCGGCGGCCGGGCCGGTGAGGCGGATGGGGGTAGCGTCCGGGCCGCGTACGACGTGCACGGTGTCGAAGGTGACGGGGATCGGCGGCACGGCCGGGATATCCGCCGGCAGGCCGTAGCCGAGGGTGATGTGTGGGGTGAACCCGTGGTCCGTGCGCAGTGTCCGGGACAGGGGCGACACTGCCAAGGCGCTGACGACGCGCTCACGGAGTTCGCTCAGGCCAGGCACGTCGACGGGGACGAACACCGGTTCGCCGGCTCCGGTGTCGGGGAAGCGGCCGATTCCTCCGATCTTCCCGGTGAGCGGGGCGGCACCGTCGAGGGCTGCGGCGACAATGCCGGAGAGGTCGTCGGGGTGGCCGGGAAGCTGGTCGGCGTCGCCGAGGTAGGCCAGGGTGATGTGCAGGTCGCGTGCGGCGGTGCCGTCGCGGCGGGCGATCTTCCCGGCGATGCCAGCGGGCACATAGAGCGCGACCATGACGCCCTGGCCCACCTGCTGCTCGGCGGCCTTGACGTCGATGTGGCCGCTGGACGAGGTGGTCTTGTGCTCCAGCTCGGCCGATCCAGGGTCGGCCTTGACCTCCAGCGACCTGGTCATGGGGTGCGCGCCGTGAAGGACCGGGGAGACCTCGTACAAGTCGAGCTTGTGGATCACGCGTACACCGTCGGAGCGCTTCGTCGCGCCGCTCGGCGGGACGCGGTAACCGATGGAAAACTGGGCTTCCCCGTGGTTATGCCACTGCCGCACCTGCTCATACACGTCGCGGCCCTTCGACGTGCGCAGGTTGAACTGGATGGTCGCGACGAGTGCCCCGGCCCCGGCGGGCCAGTTCGGGATTTCGGCGAAGTGGGGGTCACCGGGCTGCCATTCGGCAATCTCAAGGACGACGCCGACAGGCTCCTTCCACTCGTGGTGCCAGACTGTTTTGACGGGCCTGGTCGCCAGGGTGTGGGCGAATGCGCCGGGGGTGATCAGGTCCGCGACTTCGTCGACGACGCCGGTGACGGCGAAGATGGCCCTGCAGATGCCCTTGCGGGGCGCAGGGGTTCGGGGCGTGGGGGCGGTCGGCACGGCGAGGAACCTCCGGCGGGTGGACTGTTGGCCGCCGGGGACCGTGCCGTGCTCGCCTGATTACTGTCCTGTGCTGACCCGGTCCTGGGGGATCTTCGCCTCGGCGGCCGTGCGTGCCGCGATCCATCCCTTGGTCCAGTAGCGGGCGCCGAACTGCTGTGCCTGGTCGCCGCTGTACTGGTCGTAGGGGCAGGCGTCGGAGGGGTCTCCTGTCGCGAACGCGACCTTGCCCTCGTTGAGGAGCGCCAGATACCTCTGGCGGTTCAGCTCCACTTGTTCTGCTCCTTCTGCTTCGGCGGGAACAGAGTGTCCTGCCCGCCGTGTTCGCCTGCTGCGTCCCCGCTGCTGTCGTTGGCTTGGCTGTGGGTGCGGGTCATCTGGGCATCGTCGACGTCGATGGCCCAGACATCCGGGTCCGTATACCGCCACACCTGGCCGGTGACGTCGCGAACCCACCCCGTCAGTGTGCCGTCTGGGGCCTGGTCCAGCCATGCCTCTTCACCGTCGGTGCCTTTGTAGGCAGCGAAAGCGTCGGCTGGATCGGTCTCGTCGCCCTCGTCGTACATGTCACCGGACCACGGCCGCGCGTCGTCCTCCGGGCCGGGGGCGGGCTCGTCACCCTGCATCTCGGCACTCTCGGTAGCGGCAGCTCCGTCGCCTGGGGTCGCCTCGTTGGGCACCTCCTCGTCGGCGGACTCAGGAGCCGGTGCCTCTTCGCTGGAGACGGCGGCGGGCTCCGTGCTCGGGTGGGCATCGTCCGTCGGCGCGCCGGTGTCGGCACCGTCGGTGGCCGCGGTGTCCTTGTCCTGGTCTTCGTCGTCGTCCCTGAACGGCTTGCCGCCCTTCGGGAGTGCCTTGATGGCGATTCCGTATCTGTTCACGGCGCGCACAGTGAGGAGGCTGACTGGTTAGTGTCCTGTGCTGCCCGTCTCACGGGGACGGCTTCCCTGGTGAGGATCGCAACGCATCCACCGAGATGACGTTGTCCATCGAACGGTAGATGGCCCCGGACTCCGGGGCACTCTTGGCGAATTGTTGGCCGCTTGCTACGCCAACGGCACCGTGGTGTCTGGCTTGCTCATCGGTGGGTCAGCCCTGCGGCGGCACGGCCTCGGGATGCTCGTCGGTCCAGCGGAATTCGCCGTCGCTGTGGGACGTGTCGGCGTGGCCGGGGTCCTCCTCGCATTGCCACCACATGCCCTGGTCGTCGGGGAGGAGCGCGGTGCACGTGCCAGGCTCCGGAGCCGGAGGTGGAGCGAGGAGACCGGCGCTCGCCAGGAGGGCCTCCATGATGTGGACCACCGCGTCGGCGGAGAGCCTGGTCCCGTGTCGGCCGGCGACTTCGCAAAGCAGCTCGACCGTGTCCTGGTATTCGTCCTCGGTGATGATGCGCCGCGCGGTGTTGGTGTCGTCCATCGGCTCTCCGGAGGTGAGGGGACCGCGGGTCCGCACGGGAGCGAGCGCCGGTCGTCAGA
This sequence comes from Streptomyces griseocarneus, assembly GCF_014655595.1. Taxonomy (GTDB): domain Bacteria; phylum Actinomycetota; class Actinomycetes; order Streptomycetales; family Streptomycetaceae; genus Streptomyces; species Streptomyces griseocarneus. The sequence goes on from NZ_BNBL01000017.1 coordinate 43,147, forward strand.
AGTCGGTCTTTGATCAGACAGCTCATCAGGCCGAGAGTGGGAGCGAGGGACGTCATGTCCCTCTTGTGGGTGGTGCGTCTGAGAGCCCCCGCCAGGGCTATCGGCCTCCGAGATCCTCAACGCGCCATGGAAGCCGACGTCTCGCAACGGCCAGGATTTGCCAACTGTGTCCTCCGGCCTGGGCCATCACTCCTTCTTTCGTGTTGCGCGGCTGCTTCCGTTGACGTCGGTGTACCGGCGGATGACGGCGAGAACGGTGTCCTCGTCGTCCCCAGACACCGCCCGCAGCGGCCCCGTCGGCGTCAGCAGGATCGGCTCGCCTGCATGCAGCTCGACGAGCGCTGCCGCGCGGGCGGAGCCAACCACCGGCCGGTCCGCGTCCCCGGTGATCTGCACCTGGTAGGCGGAGCCGTCATCGAACCGGCCGGTGACAGTGTGGGGCATCCTCTTCTCCTTCATCGTGTGGCGAGCAGGCCGAGCAGGAACGACCTCAAGTCGTCGTCCTCGTACCAGTCGCCGGTGAACATGGCCTGCAACGACCGGGCGAGGCTCTCACCCGTGTCCGTCTGCGTCTGCTGCTGATCTAGGAGACGCCCCAGGGCGCTGTGGTGGAGCGTGCGGGCACCCGGACGGCCGGTGTGCGTGCGGGTGAACCAGAAGGCACGTTGCGCGGCGTCCAGGTCCGGCAGGTGCCCGGCGAGGTGCTGCGCCAAGGCGTGCGCGGCCGTGCCCACGCCAGCATCGCCGAGGTCGGCGACTGTGGCGCGGCCCGTATCGGGTTCGTACCGGCCTGCCTCACCAGTGACGGCGGTGAGCCGACGCCCGTCCGGGATGGCGAGCCAGTCCCTGGGGATGAGGCGCTGCACGTCGCGCACGGCCCGCTCGGCGTCCGGGGTGGTGTCCGGGCCGAACACGATGCCTGCGGCGCCCTGGGGGCCGAGATCGCGGACATCGGCCAGGGCCGCCGCAACGGCGTCGGGCACCGCCGCGGCGTAGCGGGTCCGCAGCTCCTCCCATTCGCGGCGAGCGGCCGCGGCTTCCATGCGGGCGGCAGCGATCTCCACGTCCACGTCCAGGTCCTGGATGGCGTTGCTGCTGCGCGCGGCCTGGAGGTTGAGCAGACGCCGCTCGGTGGCGGCCACGTAGTCGTCTGCGTGGCGAAGGGTGCCGTGCGGGTCACCGCCGAAGTCGTCGCCGAGCGCATCGGCCAGATGGCGGGTCACGCCCCGGTCGACGTCCGTGCCGGCCGCCCGCAACGCGGCCATGTGCCGCAACGCGGTGAGGCCCGGCCCGCCATCTGAGGCACGGTCCGGCACCCACCGGGTCTCTGCGGTGCGGCCGGGGAGCCTGCCCGCGGCGAGCTGCGCCCACGTCGTCGGCCGCCACCAGGAGACGCGACGGGATGCCTGCCCGAAGCGGCCCGGCTCGGGCAGCAGGCTCGCCCACTGGGACACCCGTGCGGCCAGCGACTCGCCCTCGACGTCTGGGAAGTCGAGCGCGGCTTGCAGACGCGCCAGGCGGCGGGACTCCGGCCAGTTACGCACCCGGCCCACCAGGCGCCGCAGGAACGCCTTCAGGCGGGAGAGCCGTTCACGACTGTTGCGCCACAGCTCGGCGATCTTCTCGGCGGCGGCCTTCACCAGCTCGATGAGGCGACGGCCCATGCGACCCAGCAGAGCGATGACGCGCGCGAGGAAGCCGGGCTGCCGGGCACGGTCCGGGGCCGTGGCGGCGGCGCGGCCGACGATGCGCCGAGCGGCGGCCTGCCGGGTTCCGTCGAGCTGCGCCGTGAGGAGCCGGGTCAGTGCATCGGTGTCGACCGGGTCGACCCCGGCCTCTTCGAGCTGCCGCAGGAGCGCGGTCACCGCGTCGTCGACGTGCGTGGTGGCGTCGGCGGACCCGTCACCGTCCGGGACATTGCGGGGGCGCGACGGGGACGGGGCGTCGAACTGGTCCGGGATGAGCCGCAGCAGGCCAGCTGCACGCTGCGCCAGGTCCTCGTTGGGCTCGCCGGGGAGGGGTTCGAGGTCGTTGATCGTGCGGAGCGCGGCCCGGACTGTCCGCTCGTGCGCCTTCGTGCGGGCCCGGCGGAGGGCCTGCTGTACGGCGGCGCGGTCGCGGCCGGTGATGCCTGCGGCGTCCAGGGCGGCGTTCGCGTCCTGGCGGGCGGCGTTGCGGGCGCCTTGTAGGGCATCGGGGGTCAGGCGCTGCGCGATCTGCTCGCGGAGGGCGTGGATGTCGCCGGGCGGCTCGGTCCCGGCAACGGCCTCGTCGATGATGCGCATGGCCACCGTTCGGCTGTGGTCGGCGACGATCTGGCGCCGCACCGCGGCGATCGGCGGGGTGGGGTCGCGCGGCGCCGGGGCGGGAGCCGGGTCTGGGGTGTCGCTGCCGGTGGTGTCCGGGGCGGGCTCGGGGAGCTGCCAGACGGGCATGGCGGCGTGGACGATGCGCCGCTTCCACTGCCGGTTCTCGTCCTCCAGGAGCAGGCTGCGCACCCCGCCGGGGCCTTCCTCCACGTCGATGACGCGGTAGACGTGGATCTCGTCGCCGCGGCGCTCGTCGGGCATGGCGATGATGTCGCCCTCGCCGATCTGCGCGGCGTTGGACGGACGGGGGCGGTCGAGTCCTTCCGGCGCGGCGTGGCCGGCAGCGCGGTCGAGGTGGTCGGCGGCGCGCAGTGCGGCCCGCCCCTCTGTGGTCGCCGGGTCCGCGTTCGCCCGGAGCTGGGTCGCGAGGGCGGTGGCCTGCTCCGGCGTGACGGGGAGGTCGGCGCCGAGCCGGGCGGCGGCCTGCTGGGCGTCGGGGTTGTCCTCGGGGCTGCTGCCGTTGTCGGCGATAGCGTCGCGGTCGGCCGGGGTGAGGTCGGGGTCGACCGTGGGGCCGTTGACGGGATCGAGCGAGGGCAGCGGCTCGTGGATGGTGAGTTCGTCGTCGGCGGCCGGCGCATCGTCCGGGCCGAGGTCCGGTGCGGCGCCGTTCGGGCCTTCGGCCTTGTGGACGACGGCCGTGGCGTCCATGTCGATGGCGCCGAGTTCGCCCGTCGTGGTGTCGACGTAGTGGAGGGTGACGCGGTCGCCGTCGCGGTTGGTATCCAGGATTTCCACGGTGGTCGGAGCGCCGTCGAGGTCGAGCACGACGACGTCGCCCTTGTTGATCTCGTCGGCGGTCGTCTCGCTGATGCCGGTGACGGGGGCGGTCTCGGGGGTGTCGTCGCGGACTTCCCCGACGACGCGAAGGTCCGCGGCGTGGTGGGTGATGGTGCCCTCCGCGGTGGTGACTGTGATGCTGTCGCCGTTGGCCTCGTCGACCGGGCCGAGGAGCGCGCCGTTCTCGTCGGAGACGACGTGGCCGGGGCGGAGCCGCTGGCCGGTGGGGGTCCAGCCGGTGGGGCGCCGGTCGTCGGTGTCACCGACCGTGAGGGAAGTCGGCGCGATTCCGTTGTCAGTCTCGCCGTCGGCCCACCGAACGGAGACGGTGGTGTCGGTGACGCCGGTGACCGTGCCTTCGCGGTCGCCGCTGCCGGTGACGTGGCTGCCGGGGAAGAGGCCGATGCCGCGGGTGTCGGTGGCGATGGTGTCGGGCAGGTCGCCGCTGACGACGTCGTCCTGGGCGCCGCTCGCCGGGGGGCCGGGTGCGTTGGCTTTCGGGGCCTCGGCGCGGGCGGCGCTGGCGTTGAGCGGCGTGTAGATGGTGCCGCGGCTGCCGGTTCGGCCGTCGGGGCTCTCGCTGATCGTCGTGCGCCACATGTCCTCGGTGCGGCCTCGGCGGGTCACGGTGACGCGCTGCGGGGCATCGAGGACGTACCCGGCGCGGGTCACGGCGCGGCCTCGGCGGGTCGTGCCGTCGATGCGCGCCATGTCGCCGGGCTGGAGCTGATCGACGCTGGTCCAGTGCGCGGGCTGCCCGCCGATGGGCTCGGGGTCCGGACGGTGCTCGGGCTCGTTCGCGTCCTCGTCGGTGAGGTCGGGCGCCTGGGTCGGCCCCGGCGCGGGGCGGGGCTCGCGGGCCGGGCCGGCATCCAGGGCGGGCGCTGCGTCGGCGCCAGTGCGCGCGGTATCCGAGTCGTCATCGCGGCTCGTCTCGGGGGCGGCCCCGGCGTCCGGGGCGTTGTCGCCGCGCGGGGTCTCGGGGGCGTCCGGGGTGCTGTCCGCCGGGCGCGGCTGGTCTACCGCGCCCGCACGCGGGACGGCCGCACCGCCCGGGGTAGGCGTGGCCGCGTCGCCCGGGGTAGGCGTGGCCGCGCCGCCGGGGGTGGGCGCGGCCTCCTCGTCGACGGACGGCTCCTTCGCGCCGCCGGGGGTTGCGGCGGTCGACGCCGGGGTTGCTCCGTCCGGCTCGTCGCCGGACGCGTCTGGGGCCCGGTGTTCGTCGTTCTGTGCGAATCCATCGCGCAGGCGCTCCGCCCAGAGGGACCGCCGCTCGAGGTCCTTGACAGCGTCGCGGTCCTGTCGGTTGCCCTGGGTGGCGACCAGGGTGTCGCGCAGCCACTGGAACTCGTCGCGGGCCTGCGCCAGGTCCTTCGCCAGGTTCCCATTGGGCGACTGCTGCGAACGGAACGACTCGATGAGCTGCACGAGCCGGTCGTACCGCTCCTTGACCGCCGGGTCGCTGCTGAGGCTGCCGGGGAGTTCCGGCAGCTCCGGGGAGCGGCCCGCGAGGTGCACCTTGACCGTGTTCCAGGTGCCCTCGTTGGGGTTCGTGGCGTCGGCGGGGCTCCGGTCGGCCCGCACCACCAGGTTGGCCACGGCCAGGTCCCGGTTGGCGGAGCGGCTGTTGTGGTCGTGGTCGACCGTCAGCAGCGGCGTTGCGTCCCACATCTGCGCGCGCTCAGGCGAGTTCCGGTTCACGTTGCGCACGGTGCCGATGCGGCGGCCGTCCATCCAGACGTCGAACGTGCCGGCGTCGGCGGCAGCCGGGCGGAGGTCGGCTCGCTCGGCCAGGGCACGGACCTGGTTGGCGCCGCCGAAGCGGCGGTTCGCGTCCTCCTCGGACTCAGGAGTCAGGGTGAACGACGGCAGGTCGATGTCGGCGGTGCTGAGTCCTGCGGTGCTGACCGCCTCGGGAGCGGCCGTGTCATTGGCGGCTGCGGCTCGCCGCTGCGCCTCCTCGTACCGCTTGCGCTCGACTCTCTCGTCCGCGCGGCGGCGCTGCTTGTACTGGTTGTAGGTCAGGCGCCCGCCGTTGTTGTCGAACCACTCGATCAGTTCTTCGCTGGCGTAGTCCCGCCACCGGCCGAACTGGGACAGGGAACCGCCGGAGAACAGGTCGCGCTCGCTCACCGGCAGGAGGTTGCGGCTCGCCCTGCTGAAGAAGTAGCCGTTGGTGGCGTCGATCGCGGCGGAGTAGCGGGCCTCGTCGACATCTTGGAATTCACGCTGCAGGCGCTCCTCACGGGTCTGCGGGCGCCGGGTGACATCGGCATTCCCGAAGCCCAGCGCGGCGTCCATCGCCTCGCCGCGGCGTCGAACCTCTTCGGCGTCGGCTGCCTGCGCGGTCGGGATGACATCCCGCACTCGCTGGTCGGCGCTGTCGCGCCGGTCCATCTCCTCGGCGACGCGCATCTGGTCAGCCTCGGAAAGACCCTGCCCCCATGCTGCGGCGAGGTCGTCGTCGCTCAGGTCGGTCAGGTCCTCCGGGAGAGTGGCGACCGGCTTGGGCTGCGAGGTGTCGCTGTCCTGCTCGTCGCCGTCCTGGAACAGGTCACGCAGCGTGCGCAGAGCATCGGGCAGCGTGCGGCCCTGACGGTCGCGCCACTGGCCGATGACGTCCAGAGTGAGCGGCTGGTGCCAGTCGATCGGCTCCCCGTTCGCGTTGGTGGTGATCTCGAAAAGGTCAGCGAGGTCACGGGCGTCGTCGGCAGTGCGCGCCGTGAGCGTGATCTTGCCGAAGCGGCCGCCATTGCGGGCCTGCGCGAACTGCCAACGCCGCATCCCATCGGGGGCGGTGTCGTCTGTCCAGGTGACCAGCCCGCCGCCGGAAGACAGGGTCAGCGTCGGGTTATCGGCGAGCTGCGCGAGGAACGCCCGCCGCTCAGGGGTGTTCTCGTCAGTGGTCAGCCGGTGGCCGCGGCGCCACGCGTCGCGGAGGTCGGCCACGGTACGCGGCGGCGTACGGTCGGGGGCCACGCTGCCGCGGTCGGTGCCGTCGCCGTCCGTTCCGCCGCTGCCGGCCGCCGGAATGCGCGAAGGGTGCGGCAGATTGAGCCGAGGCAGCCCGGGGCCGCCCGGACCGCCGAAGCCTCCTCCGCCGGTGCCGCCGCCCCCACGACGGACGCGACGGCGACGGCGCTCGCGGTCGTCCTCGTCGTCCTGAGTGTCGGGCTCGCCGGCGTCCGCGCCGTTGGCGTCCCGGTCATGGTCGGCGTCCGGCGTCTGCGAACCGCCGGCGCCTGCGGGGGCTACGTCCGGCGCCGCGCCGTCCGCCTCGCGGTCGCTGCGACGCGGTTCTTCGCCACGCTGCTCCTCGCCCTGGGGCTGCTCGCCGTCGTCCTCCGGCTGAATGTCGTCCTGCTGGTTGGGCTTGTGAGTTTCGTCGCGGCCGGTCTCGTCTCCCTGAGGGGTCGCGGGGGCGTCACCGGTGCCGAGGCCAGACGTCGACTGTTCATCGCGGTCGTCGTCAATCTCCTCGTCCGGGTACCGCAGCCGGAGCTCGGCGTCACGGTTGTAGAACCGCTCCTCGCCGTCGCCAGTGACGACCCGAACGCGGCCCCGACCGGTACGTCGCGGCGGCTCAGCGACCGTGCGCGTACGACCGTCCGCGTCGGTGTACCGGTCTCCTTCCGCCAGTTCCTCGGGGTTGCGCATCTGCACCGGACGGAGACGGCGGGTGTCGCGTCCCTCGTGGTCGGCGAACATGTCCGGAGTGCCGAACAGATCGTCAGGCTGATCAAGCGAGTTGTTCGGATCTGCGGCGACCGGGCTCTGCGGCTGCGGCTCGTCGACGTCAAAGAGGCCGCCATCAGGCTCGGCGGGGGCTGGTGTCTTCGGCTCGGGCTTCGGCGTACGCCCGGCGCGACGATCTTTCTCCGCCTCCAGCACGGCCATGCGGGTGCGGTCGGTGCCGGTCAGCTCGCCGTCGGCCATCTCCCGACCCATCAGAGCCACGATCTCGTCCGCGATCTCCTGATCGGTCATGGCAGACGGCGCCTTGGTCCCCTCGGGGCGGATGTCGTCGAGCTGCTGGGTGACCTCGTCGCGGGCGAGGGTGACCGTGTCGTCGGCGGCCGTGGGGGCGTCCGAGGCGTCTTGGGCCTCGTCGGCCGGGACCTGCGGCTGGGTCGCGTCGTCGCCTTGGACCGACGCAGGCTGCTCGGTGTCGTCGTCCTCCGGGTTCTCGCCGCCGGAAGCGGTGGGCGTTGTCGGCAGGTCGCGACCGCCGTCGCCGTCTCCCGCGTCTGCTGCGGTGTCCGGCGCGTCGGCGGGCTCCTCGCTGGTGTCGTCGCTGTCGGGGCGGAGCTGGCGGAGGGCCTGGGATACCTCCTCGGTGGAAAGCCGCACCCGGTCCTGCTCCGGCTGCCGCTCCTCCGATATCTCCGGCTTGTCTGCGCGCTCGGGCTCGGGGAACTTACGGTCGAAGTCTTCGAGCGTAAGGACTGCGGCGCCGACAGCGGCCTGGAGCGGGATGCGGGCCCCCCGCCGTTCCTCGACGATCTGGCGGCGCTGGGTCTTGGTCAGCTTCTTGTCGAGTTCGTCCTCGTCGATCTCGGGCAGCTTGTCGAGGTCGGCGATCCGGCCGACGATGTCGTCCAGCAGGTTCGCGCGCACCCGCGCGTGCTCGATCTGCGGGGTGAAGTCCGCAGCGGCCTGCGCCGACTGCAGGAGGGCTATCTGCTCGTCGAGTTCGGGCAGCCGCGCACGGTCGGCCTGCTGAAGGACAGGCGCCTTCTCCAGCGCGTTGGTGAGCCGGGTGATCATGCCCGACCCGGCGCCCTTCTTCTTCAGGTCGTCCGGACCCCGCTCGAAGTCGGAGCGTGCCAGGTCAGGGAAGCCGACGTGTGCGACGAGCTTGCCGTCCGCGCGGCGCTCGGTGCGCACGCCGATGTCGAGCCCGCCGAGCTGGCCCAGGATCTTCCACGGGCCCATGCCGTCGCGGTTGTGCTCCAGGAGCTGGGTGGTGACCTGCCGGTGGAGAGCTGCCGCAGCGTCGGCGCGCTCCGTGTACGACAGGCCGCCGAGGTTCATGGCGAAGGAGTCGCGGACGTCGCGGATGCGGGGCAGGGCCTCTTCGCGGCGGGCGATGGCGTCGCGGGTGTCGGCGAGTTCCTGCTTCAGGTCGGCCAGGGCCTCCTGGCGACGGACGCGTTCGGCAGCCTCGTTGTGCTGGTCAATCTCCAGGTCGCGCAGCGTGCGGCGAGCCTTCATGAGCTGGCTCATGTAGGGGTTGCCGCCGATCTCCGCTTCCATCGTCTCGTAGTCGGGGTAGTCGACGTCCAGCTCGGTGACGGTGTCGCGCGTGTCGCTGTCGGCCATCTCCGGGCGCTGGATGTCGACCAGGCCCTCGGCCTTGGATGCAACGAACCCGGCCTTCCAACCGTCGAGGCTGCCCTTGGTGGCGAAGATGTCGATGTCGACTACGGGGTTCTGGTTGCCGTAGCGGATGGCGCGGCCGTTGCGCTGCTCCATCTGCGCGGCGCCCCAGTCGAGGTCGACGTGGGTCAGCGACACCATGCGGTTCTGGGCGTTCATGCCGGTGCCAGCGACGCTGCTGGAGCCGATGAGTACGGCTATCTCGCCGTCGCGGGCGCGACGGAACAGCGCGGCCAGTTCCTCGGGCTTGCCCGTCTTCTTGTGGTCCTGGACGAACGCGATCTTCTCTTCGGGGATGCCGCCCGCGACCATGAGCCGCTTGAGTTCGGCGTACGCGTCGAAGGAGCCGCGGTTGTTGCCGCCCGGCACGCCCTCGTTCAGGAAGATCATCTGGAGGGCGCCGGGGGTCGGGTGGTCCTCGGTGCTGCCGTAGTACGTCTTGTAGATGCGGTCCTTGTGCTGGTGGTAGCGCTCGACATGCCGGGCGGCGACGGCGGCGAGCTTGTTGCCGGCGGGCGCCTTGGCGTCGACGAGCCGCGGGTCCAGCGCGACGGACGTGCCCTCGTTGGAGACGGCGAGCATGTTGTCTTGCGAGCGGTCGACGTCGCCGTTGTGGATCGCGCGTCCGCGGGCGACGAGCTGCTTCAGTCGGGCTGTCTGGTCCTTGGTCGGATCGACCATGACCAGGTTGGGGCCGCCGTTCGCGATCTTCGGGCGGGGGATGTCGACGTCGTCAGCGCGCTTGGTGTCCGCGACCAGGCCCCACATGGTCTTCATGGCACGGCGGTTGTGGAACTCGGAGAAGCGCTCCACAACGCGCAGACCGGACCCATCGGGGGCGTTTTCGACACGGAGGGTCTTGCGACCGAAGGTCGCGGCCCACAGGTCCGGGGCGCCGGCCTTGTAGGAGTCCAGGACCCACGGGGCGGCCAGGGCGAGCATCGTGAACTGCTCGGTGATGCTGTTGGACAAGGGTGTGCCGGTGGCCAGGGTGACGGTGGCGCGGCCGGCACGCCGGCGGTGCAGGTCGGTGAGCTTCTGGTGCAGGTCGATGCCGCGGATGGAGGCGGGGTCACCGCCGCCCTCGCGTGAGCGGAAGCCGACGCCCTTGTACCGGTGGGCCTCATCGATGACCGCGTAGTCGAATCCGAGGTCGTCCCAGTACGTCTGGCCCGGCGTGCGCATCGGCGCCGCGTTCTTGCTGATCTTGTTCTGGATCGTCGCGATCCGCTGCTCGATCTTGGCGACGATGAACGGGTGATCAGGGTTGGTCGCGTCCTCGTACTGCCGGTCGAGCTGTTCCCGCAGAGCCTCCAGCGCCCGGAACTCGTACCGCTCCTGCGCCTCGGGGCTCATCTTGATAGAGCCGAAGGCCGGCTCGGTGAAGATCACGAGGTCCGGCTTGTTGGCGCGCAGCCACTCCAGCGTGCTGTCACGGCGCCCGTCGGCCAGGTCCCCGCTGGTGATCAGGTGGATCTCGGCATTGGGATAGAGGAACCGCGCCTCGTCGTACCACTGCTGTGCAAGGTGGTCGGGGACGACGGCGTACGGCTTCTCGATCTGTCCGGACGCCTTGAGGGCCTGGGTGCCCATGACGAGCGTGCCGGTCTTGCCCAGGCCGACTTCGTGGGCGAGGATCACCGACCGTTCGAACTGCATGCGGGCGGCGCCGGAGAGCTGCCAGGCGTGCGGGGTGCGGTCTGGGGTGAAGCCGTCCAGGGACGGGCTCATGCCGTCGTACGAACGGACGACGTGCCCGTTCATGATCTTGTTGTAGGAGTCGGTCAGTCGCGTGAGCCGGTCGGCGTTGGCTGTCGCGTACTTCGCGAACTCCGACCGCATCTGGTCGGCCTTCTGCCGGACTAGCCGTGACGTTTCTTCGTCGACGTCTCGGCGCTTGTCGTCGCGGTAGATGGTCAGTGAGCCGTGGCCGAGGATGGCGCGGGCGATCTCGACCGCGTTCTTGCCCCGGGTGCCCTTTTCCTCGTCGGCTGCGACGCCGTGCAGGACGTTGTTGGCCTTGGGGACCTGGCCGGTGTAGAGCATCCAGCCGTAGCGGTCGTCATGTGCGACGCGCAGGGTCTTGTCGCCCAGGTACTCGCGCAGGAACCCTTGCAGCAGTTGGGGCGGCGTCCAGTGCGCGCCCATCTCCGGCGTGAACTCGCCGATGGTGCGGTCGGGTGGCTGGACCGCTTCGAGCGAGGAGACGTTGACGGCGAACGCCGGGTCCTTCGCGGCGGCTCGGCGTGCGGCTTCGAGCTTGTCGCGGACGGGGCCGGACAGGTAGGCGCCGGCCAGCTCCAGGCGGCCGGTGGTCGGGTCGGTGAAGACCTCGTTGCCCAGGGCCCGGAGGGCGTCCTGGGGGGCCATGTTCAGCAGGCGGGCGATCTCGCCGAGGTCGACTTCGCCGGTCGCGGCCACGACCGCGGACAGAGCGGTCTTCGGGTCGTCGGTCCGGTCGAGCGGCTGCCGGCGCGCGGCGGCACGCTCGTCGAAGACGCGGGAGAGGATCGGCTCCTGCTTGTCCGCGTCCCACCGTTCCAGGGCGAGGACCGAACCGGCGTCCGGGTCGGAGCGGAAATATCCGAACGCGGTCGGTGTCCGCTCCTCCGTTCCGTCCGGCCGGGTGCCGGTCTTCATGCTGCGGAACTGACCGGGCTTGGACAGGGGTCCGTACTGCTCGACGTACGCGGTGTGAAGGCCGCGGAGCTGGGCGCGCAGCTTCTCGGCGCGCTCGTCCTCCGCGTTCTTGCGGTCCAGCACACGCAGCTCGGCAGCGACGTCGCGCAGCTCCATCAGGGCGCGGAGCTGGTCCTCGCGGCCGTCGGACGGCTCGACTACGACGGGGTTCCCGCCGTTGACGTGCTGGTAGAGCTTGCCGTCGTCGCCCTCGTAGAGACGGCCGGTCCAGTCGTTGGCGTGCTTCTCTCGCGCGGTCTGGAGGACTACGGGCGGCCGGTTGTCGCCGTCGGGGTGCGGCTCGTACCCGTTGCCGTCGGCCTTCGCCGTGGTGGCGATGTTCTTCAACGCGTCCCGGAGCTGGTCGGCGGCCTTGGCCGGGTTGCCCTTGACGGTCAGGCGCGGCCCGAACGGAGACGACTCGGTGGTCAGGTCGCCGAGGATGTGCTCGGGATGCTCGGTGAAGTACGCGTTGACGTGCTCGCGGACGTCCCCGACCTTCCGCTCGGGCGCATTCAGCCACGAGGTGTCGCCCGGGTCCTCACCGTCGGCGCGGCGCCGCAGCACCAGGACGTCGGTGACGACGCTGGTCCCGGCGTCGTTGAAGACACCGGACGGCAGGCGGACAGCGCCGATGAGGTTGCCGTACTTGGCGATCTGCTTGCGGGCCTTGTCGCCCTTGGAGTCGAGGGTGTGCCGGGAGGTGATGAGCAGGGTGATTCCACCCGGCCTCGTCAGTGCGAGGTCCTTGGTGATGAACCCGTTGTGCAGGGACTCCGCCGGGTACCGCTTGTCGCCGAAAGGCACCGAGGCGAAGGGGACGTTGCCGATGCTCGCGTCGAACGTGCCGGGGTGGGCGTCGGTCTCGGCGAAGTTCTCGTTCAGGACGTTGGCGTCCGGGTAGATCGCTTTCGCGATCCGCGCTGTGGTCGGGTCCAGCTCGATGCCAGTTAGGCGGGCGCCTTCCGGGGAGACGCCGAAGAATGTGCCGGAGCCGGAGCCGGCCTCGAGGACGTCACCGCGCTCGAACCCCAGTGCTTTGAGGCCCTCCCACATCGCCTCGGCGATGGGCTGCGGCGTGTAGTGCATCGACAGCGTGCCGCGCCGGGCCTGCTGCCACTCCAGCGGCGTCAGCTCGTCGGAGAGCATGGTGCGCAGGTCGCGGTACTCCGCCCAGCGGGCGTGGTCCTGCGCGAACTTGCCGTACCGTGCGCCACCCTGCTGGTAGCGGGGTTCCTTCTCGTTCGGCTCCGAGGCGAACATGATCGGAACCGCGCCCCACCCGCTCCAGCGGGCAAGGGTGACCTTCTCCTTCTCGGTGGCCGGGCGGTTCTCCCGCTCGAGCCGCTTCAGGACCCGGATGGCCTCGACGTTCGCGGCGGCACGCTGGATCGGGCCCTTGGTGGCGGCGTCGGCAGGGTTCGGCCGGAAGCGCGACGCTACATGTCGTACACCGCGTCCTGCATCGCCAGCAGATCCCGCATCTCCGGACTGAGCGCCGGCAGCTCCTCGGTCTCCGGCTCCGGCTCGGGCAGCAGATCCCGCAGAACCATCGCGGTCGCGTCCGCCCTGATCTGCCTGATCTGACCCGCCCGGCCCTCGTACTCCGTCGCCGCCGGCACGGTCGCCTCCAGCGCCTCCTCGGCCGCCAGAATCGCCGTCTCGATCTCCCTGCCCTTGCGCAGGAAGAACGTCTCCGCGTCGTCCATCGCCGCCAGCTCCCGCGGACGGTACTTCGTCCAGTGGTCCCTGGCCGTCTGGCTGTAGATGCTCACCGTCAGCCCCTTCATCCGTTCCGAGAGCCGCGCGCAGGGCTGCCTGCTGCGCCTCGATCTCCTCGCGGGAGATGACCTTGCGGTCGTCGTCCCCGCCATCCTTGCGTACTGCGGTGCGCTGCCCGTCGATCCCGTGCAGCGCAGCGTTGATGGAGGCCAGCCGGGAGCGGGCCTTCGACCGATCCGACGAGTCCAGTTCCCGGTCGCTGGACCGGAGCATCATCTCGCGCGACAGATCCTCGGTGACCCGGTGGAACTCTGCGAGCAGGCCCTCGGGCACGTCGATGTTCGCGCCCTTGCCGATCCTCCCGGTGATCGGGTTGGTGTTGTCGGACCAGCCGTAACCGTGCCCCTTGAACAGGCCGTAGAGGGTCTGGCGCTCCTTGCTCGCCGCCGGGAAGGCGTCGACCCGGCGGGAGGACTGGTACAGCTCGAAGAACATCTTCGGCACCCACACGCGGCGCACGGGGCCGTACAGGCGCACCGGCTCGCTCGCGGGGTCGGTGTCGTAGCTGTCGACGATCGCGGCCAGAGCCTCGGGCATGCTCGGGAAGGCGCCCAGGGTGCTGCCGTGACGCTGGCGCTGTGCGTTCCATCCGGCCTTGTGGCCGCCCGCGTACGGGGAGTCGTGCTCGTGGTAGCTGATCTGGCCGTAGGCGTTGCCGTCGACCCGGACGGAGATGCCGTACGAGCTGGTGAGCGGGTCTTCTCGGGTCTCCGCACGGTTGACCTTCTGCTCACGGCCCTCGGCGCCACGGCGGTTCTGTTCTTCGAAGAGGGCCTTCAGCCGCTCCTCCAGGGCCTCCCGCTCCCGGCCGGTGGTGAGGTTCCGCTTCTTGTGGAGGTCGCGGAACGCCGTGTCCAGGTCCGCATCGTTGAGCCCGGCAGGGTCGGGGCCGTTGCGGTAGACATCGGCCTTTCGGTTCTGCCGTTCCTCGTACACCGCGTGCCAGCGGGCCGTCAGGATCTCGTTCTGCTCCGCGCCCAGGTGTCGCAGGCGGGCGGGCAGGCTCAGGAACTCCTTCTCCAAGGCGTCGTCGTCGAGGCCTTGGACCGGCGGACGCTGCTGGATGGCGTGGAGACGGCGAGCCTGCTGCTCGGTCTCGGCATCTGCCAGACGCTCGGTGACCTGGTTCCATAGGTCCCGCTCGGGGGCGAGGTCTTCTTCCTCGTGGATCGTTCCCGAGGACTTGTGGGCTCGTTCCCGGGACTGCAGCTCCTTGATGCGGGTGGCGAGGTCTTCGTCGCTCAGGTCCTGGGGGCTCTCGGCCTGGTTGACGCGTTCGGTGGTCCGGCGGCGACGATCGGCGTACAGAGCCTGCTCGTCCTCATTGAGCCGGTCGCCGCGGCGGGAGCCGTAGGTGCCGCGGTCACGCTCGGAGCGGTTGATGGCCTCGGTGAGGTCTTCGTCGCTCATCGCGGCCGTGCGGTCCTGTGCGCTCGGCTTGGGGGGCTGGGGCTCGTCGTGGCTGTCCTCGTCGGCCTGGTCGATGCGGCGCCGCTCGAGCTCGGCTTCGACCTTCTGCAGGGCGGCGCGGGCTCGCTGCTTGCGGGCCGGGGTGGTCGCGACCTCGGCGTGGATCTTGAGGTTGTCGCGGTGCTGGCGCAGGTCCGCCTCGGGCATCGCCCGGAGCTTCTTAGCGTCCTCGTCCAGCTGCGCGGTATCCGGAGCGCCGGCGTTGTAGCGGTCCTCGTCGGTGACGCGGACGTTGCGGCCCTGCCGGACGAAAGCGGCGAGGATGTCGGCGGCCTTGCGGTCGCGGGTCTCCGGCTTCCACTGGGTGCCCGTGATGCGGGCCTTCTGGACCGGGGACCAGGCCAGCTTTCCGGCTGCACCGACTGCCCGGTCATCACGAGCGTCGTTCTTGATGGTGCCGCGCACGGCCAGGACCCGCTTGCCCTTGTGGGTGGTCCACGCCAGGTGCACGTGGTCGGCCTGGTCCGGGTTGGTGGTGGCGACGTGGTGGCGGGCGATGATCTGGTCGGCGATGTCCGCGTTGCTGCCGATGGGCACGTAGACGCCATCGACCGTGGCGTGACGGTCGCTGTAACTGCCGACGACGGAGGCGATACGGGCCCCGTCCGGGCCGTACACGGTGACCGGCCCGGGGTTCCAGGAAGTCGCCCAGTACCCGGGCACGCCTTCGACCGGCTCGGCCTCCTTGGGTACGCCTACCGGCCGACCGTCGGTCTCGGGCTCCGAGCCCTCCTCCCGCTGCTGGGCTGCGGCAGGCTCGAAAACCGACGCCGGCTCCTCGGCCGACGTGCTCCGCTCCTGCTCGCTCTCCTGGGAGCCCGCCCGCACGTGCTCCGGGATCTCGGGCTTGTCGGTGACCTCGGGCATTGTTGTCGACTGCGCGGGCGCGTCCGCCTTCGGCGCCTGGCCGTCGTCGTCACCGAAGGGGCGGCGGCGCAGCGTCTCGGCGAGCCGGTCGGTGGCGATGCTGTGCTTCGGCGGGTGGTCCTGGTCCCACAGGGCGCGGGCAGCCGTCCACTCCTGCTGGTAGTCGCGGCCCCTCGCGGAGCGCCAGGTCTGCCGGTACTCGGCGAACTTGGGGTCGGAGAAGTCGAGCGGCGCCCCGTCCTTGTCCTTGAGCGCGCCGACGATGTGCTCGGCGAAGCCCTTGGCGTCGCCCTGCCGGTCGAACCACCATGGCATCTGCTGCCCCGTACCAGTGGCGTGCAGGTACCAGTCGCCTTCAATCCGGCGAGCGACGAACTGTCCGCCGCCCACGAGCTTGAGGCGCTGCTCCTTCACCAGGGCATCGAGGTCCTGGGCCGCGCGCCGGTCCTGCTCGCTGCCGGAGGCGCGCAGGGCATCAGCCCGCTGGGACCAGTTGGCGCGGACCTGCTGGAGCGTGGTGAACCGTCCACGAGCCTGGGCACGCTGCTGGCTGGCAACCGGGGCCTTCGGGGCGTTGTCGTTCTCGCGGGAGGCGTGGAAGTCCCGTACGGCCCGGCGGATGGCCTGCTCTGCGTCCTCACCCTTCGTGGAGCGCCACGTCAGGAGCCAGTCGGTGATCTTGGGGTCGGAGAAGTCGATCGGCTCGTTGAACTCGCCCGGCATGATGTGCCCGTTGCGTACGTGCTCGTTGAGGTAATCGGCCGCCGCTTCGGCTTCCTCGCGGGTGGCGAAGTCGCCGACGTCGAGGTAGCCGCCGGTGCCGGTGGAGGTGAGGTACCAGCGGCCGGTGGCGTCGTCGCGGGTGGTGACTAGGCCGCCAGACGGGGTGACCTGTAGGTCCTCGTCACCAGCCAAGCGGCGCAGCGCCGACGCGTTGGCGCCGGGCTGCTGGGCCAGGTCGAGGAAGTGGCGGCGTACGGCGGCGGTGTCCTCGAACCGGGCTCCGGCGCGGGCCTTGCGGTTGGGCAGCGCGGCGGTGTCGACGTCGTGGTGCCCGTCCTCGGGCTCGTCCTGATCGTCGCCTGCGGGGCTGTCGCCGTCATCGCCTCCGATGGGGTTGCCCTCGTCGTCGGCGTCGTGCGGTTCATCGGGGGTGTCCGGGTCTCCGTGGTCGTCGCGGGAGAGACCCAGGCCACGCCGCTCATCCTGATCGCGGCGAGCATCCTCTGCCTCGACCTTCTTCTGGTTCGAGGTGGGGGCGCTGCCGTCGGGGCGCGCAACCATCGTGATCCAGCGGGCGCTGGTGCTGTGGCGTCGCCCGGTGTAGGTCCCGTCGGCCGCGCGGTCCTGGACGAGCACGCGGTCATGCGGGAGGGCACGAACGACGCGGGCGAGCTTGCCTGACCACAACCTCGCGACACCGCCGGTCTCGATGAACCTGCCCTTCGAGTCCCTGGGGTGCAGGGCAGCGTTCCACGGCCGACGTACGGACTTGGCCTCAAGGGTGCGACTCAGGTCTGCCGGGGAAGTGCGATTCACCATGGCGCGGACCATGCACATCGCACTCGGTTAGCGTCGCGTGCTGATGGACGGCGGCTCAGGGAGACCAGATGGCTGGCTAGGTCAGGAGGTCTCCCGGGAGCTGGGGCCAGTGCGGTATCGGAGGCGGCAGCGGCAGTTGAGAGTGAGACCAGCGGGCGCGAACGGGTCCCCGGGGTAACGCAGGGTGGAGCCGTGGACGGTGTAAGGGATACCGACGGGCAGGGTGGTGCCGTTCAGCTCCATGTGGGCGGGCCGGACTCGGGTGTCTCCGCGGGTGACCCAGGTGCGCAGCACGGAAGGACCCACGCCCTCGGCGGTGGCATCGGCCGCACCGTTGACGGTCGCGACGGCGCAGGACTCGGCGAGCAGGGCAATGAACTTTGCGGAGCGCGCGCGATAGAACGCGGCCACCGTGTCGGTGAGGTCGCGGAGGGCGACGGGCTCGCTTTGTGCTGTGTCGAGGGCGTCGGCCAAGTCAGAGAGCAGCGTGGTGAGGGCGCGCCCGGCCATGGTCGAGGCGGCGAGCCCAGCGGCGGCCGCGCTCGGCGGCACGGTGGCCTCGCCCGTCATGCTCCTGCTGAGGGTCGCCGCGATGGTCACTGCGGTCTGCTGGAGGATTGGGGCCAGAGTGCTGACCGTCTCCTCCTCCCACCGTGCCGCGCCGACAATGCGCGCCCCGTCGATCGGACTGTCACCCTGGCGTAGGTCGGTGTCGCCGTCCGGCTCCCAGTACCGGGTGTGCCTACGGAACTTGGGTGCGTGCAGACGAGCGGTGATGACGCCCTCTTGCCGGGCAAGCAATGCGGTGAGTGCCGCCGTGATGGCGGCGGAGGCCGTGTCGAAGTTGCTGTCGGTGACTTCGAATCCGTCATCGTCTCGGGGCAGCTCCTTGTGCTCGATGCGGCTGCGCGCGGCGTCGACGTCGGTTGCGGCATCCCCGTGAACTGTTGGTTGCTCGAGCGTGGTGCGCGCGACCGCGACGTCGTCTGCGGCGTCACCGGGCAAGGTGAGAGGAACGTTGCTGCGGGCTTGGTCGAGGGCGGCTGCGGCGGTGCCCTCGGCCGCCGGATCGCTGGCGGGGCCACGGGCGGCTGCGACATCTGTGGCGGCGGTTGCCCGCGGGGCCTGGCCGCGCGCCTCGGCGACCGCGTCGGCCGCTGAGCTGCCCGCAGGGCCGGAGGGAGCTATGGCGGGTGGCGGGTCGCCGGCTCCGGGTAGGTCGGGCATGCCTCCCGCAGCCGGGTCCTGGGCGACGCCGAGCGCGGCTGCATCCTGCTCGTTGGCTGGGACGGGTGCCTTCTGCGGGCTGATCCACAGTGCTCGGGTGTGGGGGACGTTGAAGGGGCGGCGACCGGCGATCTGGCGGTACTCGTCGACCGTGATCAGCCCGGCGTTCCACTCCTGCCTCGCCTCTTCCCTCCGCTGGCGGCGGGGGTACTCGAGCGCTTCAACGGTGGACGTGTTGAAGCGGAGCGACCATCCGTCGTCGAGGTCCAGGTCGAAGGCGGACGCAAGCAGTGCGAGATGGGGGAGCTCGGTGTGCTGCCAGAAGTTCCACTCTTCCCGGTCAGCGTTCGCGTACGTGCGTTCGCTCGCATTGCCGACGATGCTCTCCGGGACGCCGAACGCGCTCAGGATCTCGTCCTTCGCGGTCTTGGCCAGCGTCTCGTAGTTCATGTCGCGCGGCCGGGTGCTGGTGTCCACGTAGTTGAGACCGCCCGGTCCGCTGCCGACGACGACGGTTTCGCCGGCGTGCTGGGCGCCCGGGGCGAGCCGCTGCTGAATTCGGTCGATCTCGCGCTGATCCAGACCATCAACGTCGATGCCAACGATCCCTGACGGGCGCGCGTCGTTGTCGATGAAGGTGATGTTGTACGTTCGGGCCTTCACGTCCAGGTCGACGGACAGGCCCGCCGCCTCCAGCGGCGTGACGCCGCAGAAGGGATCGGTTGGATGCGGGTCTCTCAGCCAGATGACGCGGCTGGGGTCCAGCTCCCGGACCCGCCCGTCGTACGTCGTGAACTCGTAGTGGGAGATGTAGTCGCCGTGGTGGGGGTCGGGTACCGGTTCGACCCGGTTGGGCGGCAATAGGTCGAGGCGGGTGATTGTGCCTCCGCGGCTGCGGGTGATCTCGACGAACGCACCCTTCTTCGACAACAGGAGCTGCGCAGAGAGCCGCTTCTTGAAGACGGTGGCCCGCTCCAGCGGGTTAGCCTGGACGTTCAGGACGTGCAGGAGCGGGTGGTCGGTGAGCGTTTCCGCGAACTGCCGCTCGTCACCACCACGTCCAATCTCGACGGTGAGCGCACTGGGGTGTTTGGAGATCGCCTCGACGGACTTGAAGGTCCAGATACTCCGCTCGTATCCCTCCTGGATGACGCGGTCGAGGTCCCAGCCCGCGGCGCGGTTCTCGGTGCCCCACACGGTCGTGGTGCCCGCGTAGGTCATGGAGACGTACGAGTTGCCGATCGGCCCGGCTGACTTCTCTTCCTGCGGCAGATGCGAGCGCGGGACGAGGAGGCGGCGGAGGCCGGGCAGGAACTGGCGCTGGGGCATCAGGCCCCCTCACTGGCCAGCCACACGCCTGCCGCGGCGAGGGCCGTGCCGACTTCGACCCAGCCCAGCAGTGGAAAGTACGCGAAGGCGCAACCGACGGCGGCCGCGACCACGATGGTGCTGATAGTGCAGGTGACGGCGCGGGAGACCTTGGTCCTCGGCGGTGCCAGGAAGCGGAGGGCCGCGAAGGTGCCCGCGGCCGCCACGCTGCTGCTCAGTACCGGGTGCATGGCGCCCAGGGCAACGAGCACGACGAGGACGCCGGCAGCGACGAGGAGCAGTCCGGCGGCTTCGCGGGCGAGGCTTCGCGGCGAGGGTGTCTCAGGCGGTGTACTCACGGCGCGCACGATGGGGTCAGCGTGGCGTTAGTGTCGCGCGCTGGTTTTGGAGGTGTCCAGGGTCGGCTGGGAGAGGACGTGCGCAGTCAGCGGGGCCGGCTGACTCCGGCCATGTAGGCGCTGATGCCGCGCCGCTGGATTTTCTCACCAGGGATGATCTTGGTGCCCATCGGGGGCGGCGGGACCTTGCGCTTCTTGCGCGTCGACTGGTCCCCGCCGATCAGGTGCCTGTTGTCCACCTTTTCTGCGCAGTCCTCACCCTTGACCTCGTCGTACGGGCGACGACAGCCCTTGCAGTACACCTCCAGGGCGTCGACGCGCTGGCCGGCGGTCGCTTTGAAGGAGCCTCGGAAGTCGGCGATGCTCGCGATGCGCGGTTCCACCTGGATCTCAGCGGCGACGACCCAGGTGTGAGAGAGGTCCTGGGGCGGTTCGGCCGGTGGGATTGGAGGGGCGGGCGGCGCTGCCTTCGTCGCCGCCTTCAGCACCGGAGCCTGTGAAGCCGGGGCGGGCTTTGACGGGAACAGCGGTTCCTGCCAGAAAGCCCGGCCCGCTGCCCGTGAGAGGGGAGCAGTAGCAGTCGTCACCCATTCCTCCGCGCCGTTTCGCTGGCGGGGTTGACACAAGAGCCGACCCCTTTCACAGCGCGGAACGTCAAGCGACCGTGATCTGTTACACCGGCCGCTGGCCGAGTCCGCTCTTACCCCAATGCGGACAGCGTCCACTGGTGTGCCGGGTCGGTGAGCCATTCCACCGCCTCGGGGTCGTCCAGCAACAGCTCGGGATCTTGCACGCCGACCCTCCGCATGAACTCCACCAGGTCGGCATCGCGGAAGGCGCGACCGAGCGGTTGTTCGACGCCGCCTTGGCGAGCGGTTACGCGACGCCCGCCGCGCGCGTCGATCCGGTGGACGGAGAACGGAGCAGCCACCGCTTCAGCGTCCGCCGCCGTTGACCGACCGGCACGTGGTAGGCGGCCGACCGGGCGGTCACGGCGGCGGGGCGAGTTCGTCGAGGAGCGGTCGCAAGGCCAGGCGCAGCTTCTCGGCCGTGTTGTCCGTCCGGGTCTGTTCGAACACAGGGGTAGCCCGGGTGATCAGGTCGGTCAGGCGGCCGGCAGGCGCCTCACGCAGGCTGGCCCGCAGCTGGGGCCCCGAGAGGCCACCGCGCGCCAGGTCCTCGGCGAAGGCCCGCTCGACGTTGGCGGGGTTCCAGGTGCCGGAGTCGTACTCGTCGAGGAGCGCGGCGGCTTCCCGGCGGGTGCTGTCCGCGGTTAGCCCGGACTCAAGCATCACCCGGTTCGCCGTCTCGGTCAGCGAGCTGGACGAGGGGACCACGGTCTCAAGGCCGCCCGGCAGCAGGTCTCCGGGCCGGTACCAGTCCCGCATCTCCTTCTCGCCATATTCGCTGGCCTGCGGCTTGGATGAGTGACGGCGCAGGGTCTCTTCGAACGGGATGTCGAAGTAATACAGGTGGGTGTGGCCCCGGTGGTCGCGGACCAGCGCTTCAATCATCGGGCCGTAGTGGGCGGCGTACAGGATGCCTTCGAGGACGACGTGGAAGCCGTGGTCGAGGGCGTAGCGCGCCGTCACGTTGATGAGGCCGATGTTCGCGCCGTCGGGGGTGTCTCGCTCGCGCAAGATCACGCGGCGGAGGTTGTCCTGGCCGACCAGGGCGATGCCCCGGCCGTAGCGCTCGCGCAGCTCGGTGGCGACCGAGGTTTTCCCCGAGCCGGAGTTCCCACGGAGGATGATGAGCCGGGTGTCCTCGGTTCCGAATGGCGCCGGCTGGGGCTGGCCGGACAGCTGGGGCGTCACTCGACGTCTCCGGCGTAGAACGCGTGCGCAGTGCCAGCGGCGGCCTGGGCGGCGAGCCCGGGGAGCAGGGCCTGGAGGAACGGGGGGATCATCGACAGGCTGGCGACCTTTTCGAGCGGGACCCATTCGATGCCGGTCTGGGGGGCGTCGTGCTGGGTGCCACCGAGGGTGTCGGGTTCGTGCAGGATCTCGCACCAGAAGATGGCCTCGACGCGGTGATGGCCGGTCTCCGCCGGGATGTTGCTGTCCGGGTGGTTTCCGGCGATGTGCTCGCGCAGCAGGAGCATCTGGCCGGCTGTGACGCGGACGCCGGTTTCTTCGAGGACTTCGCGCTCGGCGCAGGCGGCGAGGGTCTCGCCGGGCTGCTGTCCGCCGCCGGGGAGCCAGTAGTTCTCGGAGTTCGGGTCGGGCCAGGTGCCGCGGACCATCAGCACCTGGCCGTCGCGGACGACGAGGGCGGAGGCAGCGTTGCGGAGATAGAAGCCGTCGGCGGGCTGCTGGGTCGTCATCGCCCGTACGGTAGTCGCACTGCGTGCGCCGTCGTCCGGTGTTCTCGGAGGATGTACCGGTCGGGGTGACAGGGCTCGACGGTCAGGCGGGCTCATCGTGCTGGTCGCCAGACCATGCGCTGGTAGGGGATCGGCCGGAACCCCAGCTCCTCGTATAAGCCGATGCCGGACTCGGTGGCGGTGAGAGCGGCCGAGGAACAGCCCTGGGCGGCGAGCCAGTCGCGGGCGGCCCGGGTGACACGGCGGGCGTAGCCGCGACGGCGGTACATGGGGTCGGTGGCGACCTGGTGGATCTCCCCGTGCCACAGGGCGAGCGAGGCATGGCCAGGAAGCCGTGGGGAGAGGCCGGCGCCCGCACACGAGGCGAGCCTGCCGGGTGTGTCGGGGGCGTCGAGGACGAACATGGCGAAGCGGGGAGTCTCCAGCATGGAGATCAGCGCGTTCTCACACTGCTTCAGCCAGTCTCCGTCCGGGGTGGGCTCGTCGTGGTTGGCGTCGAGCATGACGCGGCGGAGCCGGACGAGTTCAGGAGCGTCGTCGGGTATCGCGCGGCGGACGATCGGCATGCGCGGGATCGTAGCGACGTACTGCCCTTGCGGGAGGCCGGATGCCTACACTGCCGAGGTCCGGACAAGGGCACGCCCCTCCCCATATGCCCTGGGGAGGGGCGCGTTCACATGATGTTGGCACTCAACTGCGCATCTACAGCTTGTCGGTGGCGACGAAGGCGCAGAAGGCATTCCAGCTTTCGGTGGGGCAGCGCAGCTGTGCGCGGTGGGGGGCCTTGGAGTCGCGGACAGCCATACCGAGGAGCGTGCCGAGGTTGTGGACCTCTGTGACCTCGACGCATGCCTGGTTGCCGTTGCTTTCGTGTGACTTGCGCCAGACGGCGCCTGTCAGGTCTGCTGTATGCAGGGCTTCGTTGCGATTCATTGCCTAGTCCTTCTCCATGATTCTCTTAATGATTTCCCGTGAGTCCGCCACGGGAAGTGCGGTGGCAACGACGCGCTCGAATGCCTGCTCGTAGATGTCCACGTGCTCGGTACCCTCGACGAATTGCCCGCCGACCAGGTTCTCGACGAGGACGACGGTCGGCCACGGAGCGGGGAAGCGAACAACTTCGAAAAGACCCATCATTGCCGGGTTTGGCACCATGGCCATTGGCATGACCTGGATGGTGATGTTCGGCAGGTCCGACATATCGAGCAGGTGACGGAGCTGTTCTCGCATCAGGGTCGGCTGGGACGGGAAACGCTGGTGCAGTACGGCTTCGTGGATGACCGCCCAGAAGCTCAAGGGCGGTCGGCCGCCATCGCGTTTCGCGGTCAGTACGGCCTGTCGAGCCTTGCGGACCTCGGCAAAGGCGTTGACTTCATCGATCGGTCGCCAGAACGATCCGGCGGCAATGATCTCGCGCGCGTAGGCTCCGGTCTGGAACAGGCCAGGGATCAGGTTGGGGGAGCAGATGCGCGTGCTCTCGGCGTCCGTCTCGAGCGAGAGGTAGTCCTTGGTGAGCTCGTCAACGACGTCTCCGTAGTTCTTCCACCAGCCCCGTTTACCCGCGTCTCTGGCCAGTGCCTCGATGGCCGCGAGGACGTCGGGTGCGTCCACGCCGTAGGTGCTGAGGAGCTTGGCTGCCCCGGCGGCGCTGATGTGCCCCTTGGCGAGCTCGACCTTGGAGAGCCTGGTGCGGTCCCATCCGATGGTCTCGGCTGCCTGTTCCAGGCTCATGCCGGTCTGGTTGCGGAACTTTCGGAGCGCTTCGCCGAGGCGCCGCCTTCTGAGGGTCGGCCGGGCTGGTTGGTTCGGTATGGACTTTTCGTCCTCCACGGGTGGTGAACTGCCTTGCTGGGGTGTCCTATTGGGCCCTCCAGGTTGCATTGTGCACTCGCTGGGTTGTGCACGTCGATAGAACGTGGGTACGGCATGTGCCAATTAGGGTTGGCGAGGTTGCAAACCCCGTCACCGAAGGGGCATCCTGCCTGAGCCAAGGTGATGCGCATCACGGTTCGCGCTCATCCGGTGATCAGTGCGCGGCGGCTCGTCGTCCCCCGAGGATGAAGCGGCGGGCCGCCGCTGCCAGCGACTACCTTCACCGCTCGTCCAGGAGCCTCCCCATGCCCGTGTTTCCTGGTACCGCCATGTCTGGACCCGCCCAGAAGTACGAGAGCCCCGCCGAGTCCCCCATTGGCGCCCGCTACCGGCAGGCTCACGGGGACACGGCGGACTGGCCTGCTGACGACTTCGAGGTCTACTGGGACCTCGCCCGCGTGGTGCCCGTCCCCGACCTCGGCCCCGGGCAGACCCGATGACCGCGCCTGCAGCCCCGCTGCTACGCGGCCATCTCCTGTCGCATCCGGTCCAGCGCCTCGCCTGCCGCGTCCCGGATGTCCGGCAGCCGCTGGCCGGTGGCGCGCATGATGCGCTGCAACTGGTGCGGCAGCCGCTGCACCACCGCTTCACCCACCGCCACGTCCAGGGCCTCGGCCGCCCCCGTGCCGTCGCCGCCGAGCAGACGGACTTGGGCGACGGTGATCAGCTCGATCACCCTCCACTGCGGCGCTACGGTCGACGAGCGTGCCGGCCGGTCCTCCGCGAGCCTTATTGCCGCCGGCGCGCGGCCCGTCGCGAGGAGGCCGCGCAGGCGGATCTCGTGCAGGGCGTACGGGTTGAACAGCGAGGTGTGCGCCGCGGTGTCGAGAAGCCGGCCGGTCTCGCGCATCACCGTGTCGAACAGCTCCTGGTCACCGAGGGCACCCGCTGCGCGGGCCAGGAGCGGCAGGACGGCGGCCCGGTCGTCGAGCGTGGGCGCGATGGCGGCGGCATGGCGCAGGCGCTCGACAGCTGCTCCGGTCAGACGGGCCTTGCGCAGCTCGTTGCCGTGCATGCGCAGGATGCCGGAGAGCAGTCCGGGGTCGTGGCCAAGGTGGCGGGCCGCTTCGAGACTGCGGGCGGTCCATCGGGCTGCGGTGGCCAGGCGCTCTTCGGGGAGCACGTTACCGAGGGCGACGCCGAGGCCGACGCGGGCGTGGGCGAGGAGCCGTACGACGTCGCGTTCACTGTGGCCGTCCTCGACCCGGGCTTCGAGGCGCGCGACGAGGGGCCACAGTTCGGCGACGGCTTCGGAGGCGTGGCCGGACTGGCGGGCGATCTCGGCGAGCCGGACGGTGGACTCGCCGAACTGCAACATCGCCCGGTGGTCGGTGTCCGCGACGTCCGTCACCCCGAGGACGTGCGGCGGGAGGCCGAGGCATTCCGCGACGCGGCGTCGGGACCCGACATCGTCCAACGAGCGTTTGCCCAGCTCCAGGGCCGAGACGTACGTCTTGTCGTAGCCCAGGATCTCGCCGAGTTCGGTCTGGTTGATCCGGTGCACGGCCCGGTGAAACCGCAGGATGACGCCGAGGTCGCGGGTGGCGAGGACGGCCTCGGCCTGCGGGGTCGCCCAGTGCCACACCACATGGCGGGCGGCAGGACGGGACGCCGGAAGCATCGTGTTGCCGGCCGGTCAGCGGTGTCGCTGTCCGTACCAGGCGGCAATCGCGCGCTTGTACCCGTCGGGCATGTGCAGGTCCGGCACCTCGTCGGCCGTGAACAGGGCGATCTCCTTGTGCTCGTGGCTGACGACTGGCGTCCGGTCCGGGGTGAGCACAGTGCAGCCGTAGGTGATGATGAGGACGCGCCGGCTGGGGATCGGTTCGTAGATCCACACGCCACCGTCGATGAGCGGTCCGGTCTTCACCTCCCAGCCGGTCTCCTCCAGCAGCTCCCGCTCGACCGTCGTCTCCGGACTGTCGTCGTCGTGCTCGAGGCGGCCCCCTGGCAGCTCCCACTCCTGTCTCTCGTTCTTCAGCAGCAGGACGCGCTGGTGGATGTCGAGGGCGACGGCTTTGACGGAGACGGGCCAGGTCGGGGGCGTGTAGATCATCGCTGTCCTTCGCGGTTCATCGCCGGTCCAAGGGGCGTGCGGAACATAGCATGCGGCCTCCAACTCGCCATCCGATTGGCCGAATTGTCCGAGTCGACAATCTGTCGCTGTACCCCGCCGCCCCGTGCCCCGGACCCTGGCCGCACCATTCCTGACGAGAGGAGCGCGCCGATGCGCGAGGCCCAGCCCTTCACGGCCCACTACATCGACATCCAGTCGCCGCAGGCCGAGGAGCAGGCCCACGAACAGTTACGCGATACCGGGCTGATCACCCTCACAGGCTTCACCTCCCGCACCGTCGTCCGCGACTTCGCCAGCCGGATCATGGACATCACCCCGCATCGCGACAGCGACCCCGACGGGCTCACCACCATCCGCGACACCCGCCGCCACACGCACCTTGCCGGATACGGGGGTTTCGGCAGTGGCGAGCTGGCCCCGCACACCGAGCGTTCCGGTACCCCGGCCCCGCCCCGGCTCATGCTGCTGGTCTGCGGCACCCCCGCCCACCATGGGGGCGCCTGCCTGCTGACTGACGGCCGCGCCGTGTACGCGGACATCGCGGCCCGCCGCCGCGAAGCTGTCATCGCACTCAGCCGGCCTCGCACGGCCTACTTCGGCGGCGGTGACGGTCACCCCACACAGGTGTTCACCGGGCACCCCGATGACCGGATCTCCATCCGGCTCCGGCTCGACGGCCTCGCCCGGTTCAGCCCCACCGTGCAGCCCTACCTGCCCTACCTGCGCAACGCGCTCACCACCTACCAGATCCGCCTCCCGCTCGACGCCGGCCAGGCATACCTGCTCGACAACGAACGCTGGCTCCACGCCCGCGAAGCCTTCACCGGCAACCGCCTGTGCTGGCGCGCCCTGGGCGAGCCCCACGTCGCTCTCCTCAGCGGATTCGCCCCCGCGTCCAGAAACGCGACCGCGGCCAGCCCGGTGGTCGTGTCATGAGAACCCCCGAGATCACCCGCCCCCAGCGGCACGGCACCGGCTGGCGCGCTGTCTGGGCCAGGCCCGACAAGTACCCGATCGACGTCGACGACATCATGAGCACGATCCGCGCCACCCTCGACCGGCTGCCGCTGGCCGCCACCGTCGACCACCTGCTGCTGCAGCTGCGCGGCCACATCCAGCTGCTCCTGCCCGAGATCGAGTCCAAGAACTGGGCGAGGCACGGCCAGGACGACGCCCAGATCCGCCTTGTGACCGGGTTCGTGCGGGACCGGCTGAGTGGGGAGCCGATGTCCGGGCCGGCAGTCGTGCGCTGCGTGTACGCCCAGGAGATGGCCTGCGTCTGTCGCGATCTCCTCGCTCTCGCGCTCGTCGAGCCGGGAGCCGAGCAGCAGCTGGCTGCCATCACCTCGAACTACCTGTGCCGGAGCTGATCATGCCGAACTTTGCGGGCACTGCCGTGCCGAACCTGCCCCCGCTGCCCGAGCGCGAGCGGCCGACGCTTCAGCAGAAGCTCCAGCGGCGGTACTCGCTCGTGGCCCCCAACGAGTCGCGCAACGAGAGCGAGGTCGACGAGACGTCGGCCGGTGAGGAGCGATGACGACCGCCACCCGGGCCCGGCGTGTGCCCGTCGACCGCACAACCGCGCTCGCCCCGCTCGATGTTGAGGCAGTCCGAGCGACGGTGCACAAGATCCTCAAGCCCGCGCACCGCGCGGTTCTCGACGCGGACGACATCAAGACCACCATCGCGGACCTGACGGCACACCTCGGAGTGCTGATGCCTATCGCGGCCGGCAGACACCCGGCACTGGTGGCATCGGTCGGGCGCCGACTGGAGTACGACCCGCCCGACGCAGCCCGGTACCCGGTGTGCGCGCGGCGGTGGGCGGAGGAGTCCGCGCGGTCGGCCGACCAGTTGCTCGGCCTGGCGACCGCCCACGCGAAGCCCCGGAGCAGGAACGCGGGGGTGGCGGGGCGGTGACCGGATTACACGCCCGTGAAGACCAGGACAGCAAGATCGACATCACGCATCCGTTCCGCGCCACGGTGGCCCTGCTCATCGGGGCACTCATCCCGCCCGCCGCCATCGTCCTCGCCGGACACGACGCACCGTCCTTACAGGCCCGGCCGGCTCCCATCGCCCTCCCCGACCAGCCGCTCCCCGAGGAGTGATCAGCTGTGGACTCCCGTACGCGCCGCGAACTCCTTGAGCCCAGGAAGGCTCGTCGAGGAGTACAGCAGGTCCGCGGTGAGGGCCTTCACCGAAGGGCGACGGGCTTCCTCGGGTGCTTCGTGCTCGACAGCGCGAAGAGCGGCAAGGGTGCGGGCATCATCTCCGAGCTGATGCCACATGCGGGCCACGTCTGTGTGAAGTCGTGCGCGGCGCTCGGCGGTCGGGAAGGCGCTCGGGTTGATCCGGGCCACGACCGGCACGGCGTCGTCCGGGGCGCCGAGCTTGTTGTAGATACTCAGGCGAAAGCTCGCGCACTGCGCGCGGGTGGCCTGGATGGTGACCTTCTCCAGGCCAGGCCCGTAGCGCAGGCGCTGCCCGATGGACTCGGCTTCGTCAACCATGTCGAGTGCGGCCGTGCGGTCGCCGTAGTGAGCCACCGTGTATCCGCACGTCAGGAGCATCGCGGCGCGGATGGCCAGGGCCGGCTCGGTGGAGTCATCGGCCAGCTGGCGGTCGGTGTGGACGAGGAGGTCCGCTGCCTGGTGGTGGCGGCCGGCTCGGCGCATGGCGACCGACAGCATGCGAGCGGCCTCGCCGAGTGGAGCGGCTTGGCCGGAGGCGCGGCCGGCGGCGAGGGCCCGGTCGGCGGCGACCCAGACGGCCTCGGAGTGCATTTTGCTGGCCAACTCGCCGGCGAGGCTGTAGGCGTACGCGGTCAGCGCGCAGGCTCGTTCCTTGGCGTGGCCGGTGAGGTGGTCACGGGTCGCGTCGGCCGCGGCGAGCAGCAGTGGCAGTTCAGCGCCGAGATCCTGGTAGCGGGTATGGCGGAAGTCTGCGCGGGCGCGGTGGAGTGCCCGGTCGAGCTGGCTGAGCGAGACGGGGCCGACGGTGGGCGGGCGGAACAGTCCCTCCTCCAAGGCGGCCGCGGGGTCGGCTGGGGCTCGGCCTGCCGGAGTGGCAGGGCTGCCGGTGACCATGACGGCTCCCAGTCCGGCAGCCCCGGTGAGAAATCCCCTGCGCCGCACCGCGTCCTCCTTCTCGTGGTCCCCTGCGCTCACCGTAGCTGCCGTCGTGACGCCGGATCCGTGGCTTTGAGGATCCCGTGCCGGGTCTCGCCCCGGCGGGTGAGCGGCGGTGATCAGGTCATCGGGTGGGATGTCGAGCACGGCCGCGATGTGCAACAGCGTTTCAATCTGGGGGACGATCTGTCCGCCTTCGACACGGCAGACCCACGATTTCGAGTAGCCCAGGACGCCCGCCAGAGCCTCCTGGGTCATCTTCGGCCGTCGGGCGCCCCGGCGGCTGCGCATGAGCGCGCCGAGATCGAGGCCGGGCGGAGCGGTCATGGCATGGACGCTCACGGTGCCTCCTCGCGGGAACGGCGCGTCAACGGTAGCCGCGCCACGCAGCCCGCGGCAGGGCGCATGCAACGAACTTGCGGGTTCCTCAACAGAGTTGAGACCTCGACCAGATCCGCTTTCGCGACGTGACCAGGCGGCTGAACCTACGGCAGGGACCATCCGACGAGAAGCCAACCACCAGGACTCCTTGGGGGTGAATTGTGCGAGCAGTGATCTTCGGTGCATCCGGGCTCCTCGGGCGTTCGATGATGCGGGCCTTCGAGCACTGGAAGGTGACGGGCACTAGCTTCCGCAGGAAGGGCCAGGGGCTGGTCACGGTCGACGCGACATCGACCGACGACGTCCTGAACGCACTGAGCCGCTTCGAGCCGGACGTCGTCGTCAATTGCGTCGGCGAGCGGCGGCCCGAGGCTTGGACGAACGCGCCGGCGCGGGCCCACGAGCTGAATGTCGAGGCGGCCCGGCTGATCGCGGAGGCTACCCGCCATCACGGCGCGCGCTTGCTCCACATCTCCAGCGACTACGTTTTCGACGGGGCCTATCCTCCCTACCGGGTCGATGCCCGGCGGAACCCGGTGAACGCCTACGGCCAGTGGAAACTCCTCGCCGAGGATGCAGTGCGCAGGGCCTGCCCCGAGGCCGTGATCCTGCGGCTTCCCGTGCTGTACGGGCCCGCCGAGTACGCGGCCGAGACGAACCTGACCCAGATCGCCTGCCAGGTCGGCTCCGGTGAGCCGGTCGAGCTGGACGACATCTGCGTGCGCTACCCGACCCATGTGGACGAGGCGGCGGAGGTCTGCCGCTGGCTCGCGGCCCAGTCCAAGGGCCAGTACCTCGCCTCCGTCGTCCACTGGAGCGCCGAGCACGGGTTCACGAAGTACCGGATGGGGCTGATGATCGCCCAGCACTTCGGCATCGCCCCCGACCACGTCAAGGCCGGCGCGGCATCCGGCGATCGGCCTGCCGACTGCCGTCTCGACTGCATGGACCTCCGTGCGGCTCTCGGATGGCCCATGGACCACTGCCGCACGTTCACTGACGAGTTTCCGCAGGTGGTCGCCCCGTGGGTGCGTACTGCTTGACCTTGATCGACATGATGGAAGGGTGTGATCTGCCGTGTCGTCTTCTGTGTACGGGGCCTTCGCCCACGCGTACGTGACGCAGGTGAGCGCCGTGGTCGCCAGGATGCTGGAGAGCGAAGGCGCCGCCGCGGCAGCACTGATGAGGAAGACGGTCGCCGAGGGCAGTTCTGTCCGCGGATTCGGCAACGGCGGCAGCTCGGCCATCGTGCGCTCCGTTCTCGCGCAGCTTCGTGCCGGCCACGCCGGGCTGGACGTGAACGAGGCGATGGTGAGCCTGGCCGCCCTGGCGTACACGGCTCAGCGGGAGGGCTACCGGACGGTGTTCAGCGGGGTGCTGGCCGACGAGATCGACAGCGTGGGCCTGGTCCTCGTCGCCAGCGTGAGCGGCCGGTCGGAGAACATCGTCGAGGCGGTCGGACTCTGCCGCAGGCACGGAGTGCCGGTGCTGGCGACCGTGGGCGGGCGCGGGGATCAGCTGGGACCGGTGGACGGCATGGTCTGGCCCACGGGAGCCACCGACCAGCAGGTCAGCGAGGACGCCATGCTGACCGCGCTGACGCTGACCGCCGCGGCGAGCACGGAGCCAGAGCATTTACCGCTGTCGCACCGCCTGGAGGAGTACCTGCACGCCCTCGCTTCTCTGGACACCCGGCGCCTGGGCCAGTGGATTGGGGCAGCCACACGGGCCGTCACGGACGCCATCCGCCGCCGGAGCGCGATCTACGTGCTGTGCCCAGACGGCGGCCCCCTCGCTCTGGCCGGGGAACACTTCGCTCACAACCTGCACTGGGACGCCCCTCTCGGTGTCGAGGGGATCCGGCCGCCGGTCGTCATGTCCGACCCGTCGCTCGCCGACATGAGCGCGATCTACAACGACCACCCCGACCCGGCGCACGGAGTCCGCTACCAACTGCACTCCGCCTCCGTCGGGGACGTCGTCTTCCTCCTTGCCTACGACTCGAACGGCAGGACGAACCGGCAGGCCGTCGACGCCGCCTTGCAGGCGGGCGCGCACGTCTTTCTCCTGCACCGGGACGGTCCTGACCCGCTCGTGGCCGGCCAGCGCAGCCAGAGGTTGCCGCCCGTGGACGACTTCGGCCTGCCCTGCCTGGTGCAGTCGATCGCCCACATGGTGTGCCGGACTACCCGAGCCGCGCTGGCAGATGGCCCCGCGTCGGCCGCAGGGGCCGGGCCGTCGCCGCTTGACCTCATGGCGCAGGACCTCGCGCCACGTCGAGAACTGTCCGCCCCCACCCCCGCAATTGCCCTGGAAGGAAGGCCGTAACGTGTCCGTTCGCGAGATCCACACCGAGATCAGCCGCCCGACGCGCAGCCAGATCAGTGCCCTGTCCCGTCTTCCGGTCGCGGCGATCGTCGACGCCCTCGGCAAGACCGGCACCCTCTCGTACTGCCTGAAGCTCCAGACCCCCGGCCTGGTCCTGTGCGGCAGCGCCGTCACGGCCCTCGGCCCAGACGTGACCGTGCGCCGCGCAGCGATCGACCTCGCGCAGCCCGGCGACATCGTCGTGGTCGCGGCCGGCGGCAGCAAGGAACGGTCCTGCTTCGGGGGCGTGACCGCCTCGCACATGCAGAGCCGGGGCATCACCGGCGTCCTGGTCGACGGCATGATCCGCGACGTCGCCGAGCTGCGCCACATCGCGTTCCCGACAGTCGCCCGCGGCACCACCCCGCTCAACTACGACTACCCGGCTGGCCGGGAGGAGGGCGCGGTCAACGTCCCCGTGGACATCGACGGCGTCCGCATCGCCCCCGGGGATGTCGTGGTCGGCGACGAGGACGGCACCGTGATCGTCCCTCGTGATCAGGTCGCGGCCGTGATTGCCAAGACCCAGGCCGCCATGAGCGCCGAGGCCGAGAAGTGGTGGCGCCGCCGTGGCCAGAGCCTCGGCGCCGTTCAGCAACTCGCCGACTCCGGCTACACGATCATCTGAGGAGACCCCGTGACCGAGCACGCCAAGCTCGCGGACGTCTTCGAACGGTTCGCCATCCAGCAGGCGGCGGGCAAGTCCCCGCTGTACGAGACCCTGTCCCGCACGGTCGCCCGTACCCCCGAACTCCTCGACCTCGCGGCCGACACGCAGCCGGGACAGCCCGCACCCAACATGCTGCTCGGGGCCATCCACCACATCATCCGCCGCGGCTCCCAGCACCCGCTGGCCACCTACTTCACCGGCCTCGAGGAACTGCCCGAGGCCCGCGCTGGTGCCCTGCTCACCGACTTTTGCCGACGCCACGCCGAACGGATCCGGCAGACCATCTCAACCCGCTCCGTCCAGACCAACGAGGTGGGCAGGTGCGCCGTCCTGCTCCCCGCCTTCGCCGCGCTCCAGCAGCAGCTCGACGACAGCCACCCGATCAGGATCGTGGACGTGGGCGCCAGCGCCGGCCTGAACCTGCTCTGGGACCGCTACACCTACGACTACGGCGGCCACCGGCTCAGCCTGCCCGCCAGCGACCCGGACACGGAGCTGTTCTGCGAGATCAAGGGTGGGACGCCGCCGTTGTCCCTGGACGTCGCGCGGTTCGTCCGGCCGGTCGGGATCGAGCTCCACCCAGTGGACATCACCGACCACGAGGCCACCGAGTGGCTGGTCAGCCTCACCTGGCCCGAGCAAACCACGCGGATGCACACACTGAACAGGGCTCTGACGCTGGCCGCCCGCACCCCGCCGACGATCCTGGCCGGCCGGGCCGAGGACCACCTCGCCGACGTCGTCACCGAGACCCCGCCCGACCGGCACCTGGTCTTCGTCTTCTCATGGTCGATCTACCAGATCTTCGGCTCGCCCGGCGGCCGGGAACGCCTCGTCGACACCCTCGCCGGCCTGAGCCAGCACCGCCCGCTCCACGAAATCTCCATCGGCCACTTCGGCCACAACACCCCCCGCATGATCATGGCCAGCCACAACGGTGGCATGAGCCGCTCCGACGTCGTGGCCCACTGCGACGTCTACGGCACCTGGCTCCACTGGCTGGCCAAGCCGTCCGGTCGGGCGCCTGGTGGGAGGGAGAACCCATGACACGCACGATCACCAGGGCGGTCGTGGCCGCCGGTGGGGCCGGGACCAAGATGGCCCCGATCACCCGCATCATCCCCAAGGAGATGCTGCCCGTCGCACGGACGCCGATCCTGGAACACCTCGTCCACGAACTGCGCGCGGCGGACATCACCGACGTCCTCTTCGTCATCTCCTCACGCAAGGGCCAGATCCCGGCCTACTTCGGCAGCGGCGCGGCGTACGGCATGAACTTCTCCTACCGGATCCAGGACGACGGCACCGGCCCCGGCGCGCCCGTCCTCGACGCCGAGACATGGACCCAGGAACAGCCGTTCGTCCTCGCATTCGGCGACAACCTGATCCGCGGCGGCACCGAAGGGGAGACACCCCTCCAGCGGCTCGTACACGGCGGCACGGCGAACTGCTCAGTCCTGACCCGGCTGTTCCCCGCGGGCAGCGTCCCCCCGCACGAGACAATCCTGGGCCCGGCGGCCCCACCCAGGACGGACCCCGGTCCGTGCGACGTCACCTTCGGCAGAGAGCCCCTGGACCACACCGGCGCCCGGTGGGTGCACGCCTGCGCTGCCCGCTGGGTCCTGGGGACTTTCGTCTTCGAGGCCCTGCGCGCATGCCCGCCGCGCCCCAACGGCGAGCTCTACCTCATCGACGCGGTGCGGCGCTGGATCTGCGCAGGCAACGAACTCCGGGCCGTGCCCCTCCTGCAGGCCGAGCTCCGGTTCAACTGCGACAACTGGGAGACCTACCACGATGCCGTCGCCGTCCTCCGGGCCTGAACGCACCGCCTCCGCCCTCCCGGGCACTCGGATTTCCCTGGAGAGCCCGTTCCAGAGGCCCGGCACCCAGGTCACCGTGATCTGGCCCGAGCAGCCCGTGCGCAGGATCGTGCTCGCCTTGCCGGTCGAGAAGGACGACGGGCGCAAGTACGGCCACAGCCTCGACGAGATCGCACGGCTTCCCGCAGACCTTCGCGACGGAACCGCCTTCGCTGCGCCGACCTTCAGCGAGTCACCCTGGCTCGTCAACCACGCCACCCGGGCCGACTGCCAGCAGGAGGACCACCTCGTCCGCGTGGTCGTGCCGACCGTCCTCGCGGCCCTCGGCGGGCGGGCCCGGCCGCCGGTACACCTGCTGGGGTTCAGCAAGGGCGGCTTCGCAGCCCTCAACCTGATGGCCCGGCACCCCGGCCTCTTCGCCGTCGCCAGCGTCTGGGACGCGTCGCTCCTCAGCGACCGGCCCCCGCACCCGCAACTCGTGAACGTCGCCGGCAGCGACGCGCGCCTGGACGAGTACGACGTGCGCCGCAACCTACGCAAGTACGCATACGTCCTGCGCAGCGCCTGCCGGATCGCCCTGGGGGGAGTCGGCACCCTGGAGGCCGACTGGACCGCCGGCCACCAGCTACTCGAAGAGGCCGGCATCCCGCATCTTGCCTACCGGGATGCGCCTGCTGACCACCGGTGGAGTGCTGCATGGCTGGCTCCTGCCATGCGGTACCTCCTCGACTTGGAAGGCCGCCTGCTTCCCGGGCCGGAAGGAGACCTGGGGCGATGACGGATAAGCGGTCAGTCCTTCAGCATCACGTCGCGCACCGGGATCCAGTCCAAGGACGACCGGATTCCCTCCTCCAGGGAAAGCTGCGGCGTCCACCCCAGAAGCCTCTGGGCCCGGTCACTCTTGGTGTAGCCGCCGGCGACGTCACCGGGCCGCGACTCCGTATCGACCGTGGCGAGCGGCGTATCGACGACCTGGTTGAAGGCTGCGCACAGTTCCCGCACGGTGGTACCCGAGCCCGTGCCCAGGTTGATTGCCATCGACGGCTCCGACTCCGAGAGCAGGGAGTCGAAGCGGCCGATCGCCACCACATGAGCCGCAGCCAGGTCCCAGACGTGCACGTAGTCCCGGATCCCCGTCCCATCGCGCGTCGGGTAGTTGGTCCCGGTGACGGGGAAGGCTGTGCCCTCCCGGTGCGCCTGGATCATCATGCCCAGGGCGTGGCTGGGCCGCTTGAGCTGAAGCCCGGTCCTCATCTTGGGGTCGGCCCCGACGGGGTTGAAGTAGCGCAGCGACAGCACACGCATCTGGCGGGCCGCGGCGATGTCCGCGAACATCCCCTCGCACACGGCTTTGGTGCGCGCGTAGGGGCTCTGCGGTGCGAGCGGGGAGTCTTCGTTCACCGGGGAGCCGTCATCGGCCTGGTAGATGGAGGCCGAGGAACTGAAGATAAGGCGGTCACAGCCGTTCCGGCGGAGATGGCCGACGAAGCGCAGGCTCTTGGCGACGTTCGCCTCGTAGTAGCCGATTGGGTCCTCGACGGACTCCGGGACCACGATCAACGCCGCGCAGTGCACCACCGCGGAGATGTCCGGGTGCTCGGAGAAGATCCGGTCGACCAGCGCCCCGTCGGAGATATCGCCCTCGTAGAAGATCCGACCGTCGGTGAACTCCCTGCGGCCTCGGACAAGACTGTCGAGGATCACCGGGGCCATCCCCTGATCCAGGCAGGCCGACGCCACGGTGCTTCCGATGTAACCGGCTCCCCCGGCGATAAGAACAGACATGATCCTCTTCTTCCCGGTCCTTCAAGGATGGGCGGCAAGGCTAGCGGAGCGCCTGCCCCTCAAGGGGGCCCTTTGCGACAGTTTGTAGGCATTGTTTACGAGTTGGCCTCCAGGCTGATCATCCGTGCGAGGGAGGAGTCGCATCAATGAATGGCCGACGGCGTCCGCAGATCTATGGGGCGGTCTCGCTCGGATCGTGACCCGCTACTGAGTGCCTTCGTTAGGCGCCAGGTGTCTTTGACCAGGGGCTTTTACCCAAAGGGGAGGGGAGACGCTTCATGGAAGGTGGACAGGGAGACAAACCGGCCCGAATGCCGGGTCGGCCGCCGATGCTGGAACCGGTGGTCGGCTACGGGCCAGTGTCGTGGTCGGTCGAGCAGCTGACGACGGCGATGGACGTCGCTGTGGTCGAGTCGATGCTGAGGACGGGACTGGACAAACGCACTCCGAACCGAGGGGGACAGCGCCGGTGACGAACAAGAAGCGGGCGCCGTTGTCGGAGAGCGAGAAGCTGCTGTTCTCCGGCGCGCTGCGGCACGACAAGGCATGGGCGAAGTACTCCGACCCGTTGCTGCGCATGAGCTTTTGGGCCATGGCTCGGCAGTTCCCCAGCATGCTCGCGATGATCGGCCGGATTGCGTGGCGTGAAGACCCCCGCGCCCTGGTGGTTCTGGTGGCCGCGCAGCTGGCCTCCGGCGCCATGTCCGCATTCCTGCTCCTGGCGACGAACGAAGTATTGGTGCATCTTTTCGACAACGGGCCCACCCCGGACAAGCTGCGCGAGGCTCTGCCCGCACTCCTCCTCGGCGGTGCTTCCTCAGCCGGGTCGGTGCTCCTGGGGTGTCTGATCGTCCAGATCGAGGGGCGCCTGTATCCGAAGATCGAACTGTCGTGCCGGACGGCGTACTACGGCATGATGACGCGGGTCGAGATGTCCGCGATGGAAGACAAGGACATCCACCGCCAGCTCGCCCTCGGCCAGTACGGCACCGACTCCGTACGGCGCATGCTCTCCAGCTCGGTATGGATCGTCAGCGGTCTGATGAGCCTGGGTGCCGCCGCCGTCGTCTTGGCTGCACTGCACCCCCTGCTGCTCGCCGCACTTCTGCTCATTGCGGCACCGCGCTGGTGGGGTGCGGTCGTCGTCATGCGCCGCGCCTATGCCTCTCAGCACGCCTGGATCGACCACCGCCGGGCAACCGACGTCCTGCTCTGGCCGATCACCCGGGCTAGCGCGACCCCGGAACTCCGCGTCCACGGCGCCGGTCGGCTCCTGATCCACGCGCAGGAGGACATGGGCCGCACCGCAGCAGCGGAGAAGGCCCGCCTGGCACGCGCCGAAGCGAAGACAGAGATCGTCACGGCCGCGTTGTCCGGAACGGCCCGCATCGTCGCCTACGGGCTGCTGTGGTGGCTGCTGGTCGCCGGCGGGATGCCCCTGGCCGCAGCCGGGACCGCTGTGCTGGCGATCCGTAACGCCACCGGCTACCTCCACCAGATTGTCACCCAGCTCAATCACATGTGCGAGGAGTCGCTGTACCTGACGGACATGAACAACGCCATCCAGCTCGGCGCCCAGCACGCCATCCCCGATCACGGCGCCGGCGTCGAGGGCGAGGGCGTCGATGTCATCCTCCAGGACGTCACGTTCCGCTACCCCGGAGCCGACCGTGACGCGCTCCAAGGCGTGTCGCTCACCCTCCCGAAGGGCAAGGTGGTGGCCCTGGTCGGTGAGAACGGGTCGGGCAAGACCACCCTCGCCAGCCTCATCGCCGGCCTCTACCTGCCCACCACAGGGACGGTCTCCTACAACGGCGTCGACATCCGCGAAGCCAACCGCGAAGCCGTCTTCGACCGGGTCGCCCTGCTCCCGCAGGACGTCGACTGCTGGCCGATGACCGTCCGGGCCAACATCCACATCGGCGACGCCGCCCGGCCACTGGACCAGGAGAAGATCGAAGCCGCAGCCGAACGGGCCGACATCCGCACCGTGGTCGAAGAACTGCCCCACGGGCGGGACTCCATCGCAGCCAAGGACTTCGAACGCGGCGTACGGCTCTCAGGAGGCCAATGGCAGCGCATCGGCGTCTCGCGCGCCGTCTACCGCGAACGCGACCTGCTGATCGTCGACGAGCCGACAGCCGCCCTCGACCCGAAGGCCGAGATCGACATGTTCGAGTCGCTGCGCTCCTTCACCGACAACGGCGTCACCACCGTGCTGCTCATCACCCACCGGCTCGCCGCCACCGCCACCGCGGACGTGATCTACGTCCTCCACGAGGGACGCCTCCTCGAGTCCGGCTCGCACGCTGAGCTGACGGCCATCACCGGCGGGCACTACCGGGAGCTGTACGAACTCCAGGCCGCCCAGTACAACACCGCGCCCGTTCCCCACCCCCGTAAGGAGATCGTGTGACTGACCCGATGCCCGAGATCATCCTGATGTGCGACCCGAAGGTCGCGGCCATACCCGTGCGCGAGTGCGGCGAGCGACTGGTCGACGCGCGCGGCAGCGGACTGCTGATCGACGAAAGCCGGCAGGACGCGGCCGGGCACTTCGCGCATGTCCGTAAGAACGTCCTCGAGCGGCTCCTGTCCGCGCAGGCCGCGCTTCCTGATGGGCTGCGGCTGCTGCTGGTCGAGGGCTATCGGCCGCCGCGGCTTCAGGAGGAGTACTTCGCCGAGTACGCCGAGCAGCTGCGTGCGGAGAACCCGCGATGGACGGCCGAGCAGGTTCACTCGGCGGCCAGCCGCTACGTCTCGCCGCCCGAGGTCGCCCCGCATCCCGCCGGCGCAGCCGTCGACGTCACCCTCGCCGACTCCAGCGGGGCGGAGCTGGACCTGGGGACGCGAATGAACGCCACGCCGGAGGAGAGCGAGGGCGCCTGCTACATGAGCGCCGCGAACGTCAGCTCCCTGTATCGAGCGCGCCGCCAGGTTCTCGCGACCGCCATGTCCAGCGCGGGGTTCGTGAACTACCCGAGCGAGTGGTGGCACTGGTCACACCATGACCGCTACTGGGCGCTCGTCACAGGCTCGCCGGCCGCGGCCTACGGGCCGGTCACCCGATGACAGCGCGCTGGAACCCGGTGCACCTGCACCGTCACATCATCCACGAGGCACGAGCGTAGGGGGAAGCCATGACCGTGATCGTCGGCCTGGTCCACGAAGACCAGGTGCACCTCGGCGGAGACTCCGCCGGTGTCGGCGGAAGCAGGCTCACCATCCGTAAGGACCCCAAGGTGTTCCGCAACGGTCCCTACGCCATGGGGTTTTGCGGAAGTTTCCGCATGGGCCAGCTGCTCCACCACGCCTTCAAAGCGCCCAAGCCCAAAGGCGACCTCGACCGCTTCATGACCACGAAGTTCGTCAACAAACTCCGCACGTGCCTGAAGGAGGCCGGCTGGGCGCGTAAGGAATCCGAGCAGGAGCAGGGCGGGACGTTCCTCGTCGGCATCTACGGCCGCCTGTTCATCGTCTACGGCGACTACCAGGTGGCCGAGCCCGCCGACGGATACGCGGCCGTGGGCTGCGGCAACGAATTCGCCCTCGGAGCCCTCCACGCCACAACATCCACGAACCTGGCACCACGCGAACGCTTGACCGTCGCCCTGGCCGCCGCCAGCCACCACAGCACGGACGTCAGCGAACCCTTCACCTACACCACCGCACCCTCGCACAGCGAACTGCTCGAAATCGAAGCAGCCCAGTACGCGACTGCGAAGGTGCCTGCCCCGAGGGAAGAGGAGCCCGCAGATGCGTGAACTGGTCGCCTTGTTCGACCTCGACGACACCCTGATCCCGCGCCAGAAGATTTTCGCGAAATGGGCGGCGGAGTTCTCCGCCGAACACGGCGTGCCACTGGAATGGCTGCTGAAAGCCGACCCCGAGTACTCGTCGCGCCGGGCGGAATTCTTCGAGCTGGCGAAGACCACATTCGGTGTGCGGCCACCGGTGGAAGAACTGCATGCCCAATACCGGCGGCGGATGCCTGAGCTGGTCGAGCCGGACCCACAGGTGTGCGCGATGC
The DNA here is from genome assembly GCF_014655595.1 of Streptomyces griseocarneus. Classification (GTDB taxonomy): domain Bacteria; phylum Actinomycetota; class Actinomycetes; order Streptomycetales; family Streptomycetaceae; genus Streptomyces; species Streptomyces griseocarneus. The sequence continues at coordinate 83,368 of NZ_BNBL01000017.1, forward strand.
TCGTCGGCCTGCGGGAAGCAGGCTGGCGACTGGGGGTAGTCACCAACGGCATGGTGGGCACCCAGACGAACAAGCTCCACCAGGCCGGGCTGTATGACCTGGTGGACACGGTCGTCATCTCCGAAGCGGTAGGTGTGTGGAAGCCGGATGCGCGGATCTTCCGTCACGCTCTCACCCAGCTCGACGCCGTCGCCGGGCCGCGCGTGGTGATGGTCGGGGACAGCCTCGAGCACGACGTGGCGGGCGCCCGCATCACAGGGCTGACGACCGTGTGGGTCTCGGATGGCCGTTCGCTGCCCCGTACGGGCCCCCGCCCCCAGCACACCATCCGTACGGTCACCGAGGCCGCCGAGCTGCTTCACGCAGTCGTCAACTAGGGAGGGAATGATCATGGCGAACCAGTGGGTTCCGCCCGAGGAATACGTGAAGAGGTTGCCGATGCACGCGGCCTTCAGCTGCATGTTCTTCACCGACACCGAGGGCCGGGTGTTGCAGCTGCGCTCGTGCGTCAAGCAGCACACGCAGGTCTGGCAGTGGCCGGGCGGCAACACCGACAACGAGAACGAGGCCCCGTTCGAGACCGCCGTGCGGGAGTGCAGGGAGGAGACCGGCATCATCTTCACCGGCCAGCCGAAGGTCCTCGCGGTGTTCTGGCAGTCCGTGGGGCACTGGCCGGTGGCGAAGCTCGGGCTGGCATTCGACGGTGGGCAGCTCACGGCAGACGAGCTGGACCGCATCGTTCTTGATCCGGACGAGCACGACGAGTTCGCGGTCCGGTCGGTGGACGAATGGGCGAAGGCGATGGACACGCGATGGTGGGAACGTCTCGCGGCCGTCCACCGCGCGCAGCAATCCGGTGCGACGGCGTACCTGGAGATGCGGTCCGATGCCCTCTGGTGACCACTTCCTCATGGGCGCCGGCGTGCTCATCCAGCACGACGACGGGCGCGTCCTGCTCGTCCACCACGCCAAGACCGGACGTTGGGTGATCCCCGGCGGCAAAGCTGAGCCGGGCGAGACACCCCGGCAGTGCGCGGTACGCGAAGCCCGCGAAGAGACCGGGCTCGACGGCCGGCCCGGTCGGCTGCTGGCCGTCCAGCACCTCACCGCGGACCGCCACTGGGGCAACAAGTACATCGCCGACCCATACGAGCTGTTCGTCTTCGCCCTCCACACGGACCCCGACCAGCACGCCGGCATCCGGGTGCCGGACGGGGAACTGCTGGGCTGGGACTGGTTCACCCCCGACGACGGAGTGAAGCTCATGGACCCGACGAATGAGGCACTCTTCATGGCCGTGATCCAGGCTGTGGCCAATGGGACCTGCGCCTACCTTGAGGACCTCCAAGCGCTGGAGTAGTCACCATGCGAGTGCACCTGCTCTAGACGGGGCGCACCATCCCGGGCGTGGGCGACCGAGGCCGACTCGTACCGCGTGAAGCTCCTCGACGCCGTGCAGCGCGCCCGGACGACGGCCCGCACTGAGTACGTGGTGCACAGCACGCCGTGACACCCAGGCAGCGCAGGTGGCCACGATCACCTGCGCCGACCAGGTGTTCTGCGTCCTGCCGCGGGCTCGCGCGAGTCCGCCGAACACGGAAGGAGATGCTCGATGCGCGTTGCTCTCGTGTATCCGGAAGTGCTCGACCTGGCACGGTTCAAGGAGAACAGGAAGGAGTTCCCGCCCTTCGGAGTGCTCTACCTCGCGGCCGTCGCCGAACAGGCTGGCCACGAGGTGAAGGTGATCAAGGTCAGCAACGGCGACCACGTACGCGACTTCAGCGGACTGGACGTCGTGGCCTTCACCATCCCCTCCTCAGCCACGTACGGCATCATCAGGGACTGCCGCCGCGACAGCCAATACGACGGCGACCCTCTGGTCTTAGCCGGTGGGGTCCACCCAAACTTCTACCCCGAGCAGACGCTGCTCGACATCGAGCCTGATGTCGTAGGCGTCGGCGAGGGCGAGGAGACCTTCCTCCAGCTCATCGCCCAGGCCCGTACCCGCCGCTTCGGCGACGTCGGCGGCGTCTGCTACCGGCACGGCGGCCAGACCGTGCGTACTCCGTCCCGGCCGCTCCTCAAGAGCATCGACACGCTGCCCTTGCCGGCCCGACACCTGCTGCCCGCTGAGGACCTGGTGATGGCCGACCGGCTGTCGAACACGGACCTGTCCATGGCGCACGTCATGTTCAGCAGGGGATGCCCGTTCCCATGCCGGTTCTGCGCGGCGGCCCAGACCCGCATCCAGTACCGATCCGGCGCCAGCGCCCGCCGTGAGCTCGTGGGCATGATCGAGCGGTACGGCATCGAGGGCTTCGCGATCGTGGACGACAACTTCATCGTCAACAAGAACAAGGTGCGCGATATCTGTACCAGCATCAGCGATCTGTCGCTGAAGTGGTCGGCGCTCTCCCGGGTGGACACCGTGGACGAAGCCTTGCTCGTAGACATGGCCAGGGCCGGCTGTCTGGAGGTGAAGTACGGCATGGAATCCGGCAGCCCGAAGGTCCTCAAGGCTATGAAGAAAAACATCACCGCCGATCACATCCGCCGCGCGGTGCGGTGGACCCGCGCGGCCGGGATCAACGTGAAGCTGTTCCTCATCCACGGCTTCCCGGGCGAGGACCGGCAGACCACCGAGGAGACCATGGAACTGCTGGCCGAGCTCGGACCGGATGTCGAGCGCGCCTCGCTGTTCCGCTTCGTGCCCCTGCCGGGCACCTACGTCTACGACCACCCCGAAGAGTTCGACCTGCACGGAACGAGCCACCAGGCGGGCTGGAGCGGGGACTGGGGCCAGTACCACATCCACCACAACGACAAGCACTGGTGGGGAACCGAGGAGCAGTTCGACGAGGTCCAGGCCGGGTATGAGGCGCTTTCAGCTCTGGTCGAGGAGCTATGGCCCGACCGGCACCAGTTGACCCCGTCGGCTCCCGCCGCCTGACCGCTACCACTACGCTCGGGTGCCGCTGTTGTCCCGCTGGCCTCCAGCCGCCCCGAGCGTGAGGAGCACACGATGAGTCTGACCGCGACGTTGCCGGCGGCCGTCGAACGGGCGGCAGTGGCCACACGGCACGGCTGGGGCGTCGCGGCCGGACCACAGAGCATCAGCAGCCTCGCGGCTGTGCAGGCCGGGCTGCACGCAGCCCGGCTCCTCACCCCCTACGTCACCGCCCACACCCGGCTTCCAGGCTTCGCCGCCCCGCAGCTGCGGGACTCGCTCGCGCCGACGGGCGCTCTGGTGAAGATCCGGTGCATGCGCCGCACGCTCCACCTCTGGCCGCTCGACCAGGCCGCCGACGCCCACGCTGCCACCTTGCGGCTGCGGCTCGGCGCGACCAGTGCCACCGGCCGCCGCCACGGCCTCGATGACCGCGACCTCGAGCGCTGGGCTGACCACGCCGTCACCGCGCTGAAGGTCGGACCCCTGTCCTACCGGGACCTGCAAGCTCGCCTGGCCAAGGAGCGCCATACGGCCAGCACGGAGGCCGTCCGGCTGGGCATCAAGTGGGCCTGGGAATCCGGGCGTATCGCCTGCCTCAACCTCGCCTCCTCCCTCCACCGCGAGCAGCGTCACTTCGCGGTTATCGATCACGCGCACCCCAGTCTCTGCCTGGACGGGCGCGACCCCCGCGCGGCGGCCGTCGCCCTGGTCCGCCGCTATCTGCGAGCCTACGGTCCCGCCGCCGAAGGCGACCTGCTGTGGTGGTCCGGACTCACCCGCGCCGAGATCACCCCGGCCCTCGTTGCCCTCCGCTCCGAAGTCGCCTGGGTGCGCGTCGAGGGGCTGCCCGAGGACCTTCTCATCCACCACGAGGACCTCGATCAGGTCCGGACGGCCGAACCGCTACCCGCCGATCACGTGAAACTCCTCGCCTTCGAGGACCCCACCTTCAAGGGCTACTTCACCACCCGCACCCGCTACCACGACCCGGACCACACGACCCGGGCCTTCAACCCGATCGGTGAGGTCCGCGCCGCCATCACCGTTGCCGGCCGGATCACCGGAACGTGGGAATGGGACAAACGCACCCGGGCCGTGCGGTTCGCTCTGTTCACCAGGCTGCCGCGCGGCGTGATGCGGCTGGTCCGCCAGCAACTTGATCAGGCCGAAGCGTTCCTGCGGACCGAGCCCTGCTAACCGTCCGGCACCAATTGACCCAAATAGGCCCCTGCGGCCGTACCGCAGGGCCATAATCGGTGGCCTCATTCCGCCCCACGAGAGACCGCCTGCCACCGTGACCGCACAGCGCCATCGCCGTATCTGCGACGTCCACCTGCTCCTCATCCGCGACGACAAGGTCCTCCTCAGCCTGCGCAAGGGCGGCTACGCCTCCGGCCTCTGGCAAGTCCCCAGCGGCCACCTCGAAGCACAGGAACCCACGGACGACGGGACCGCCCGCGAGGGCATGGAAGAGATCGGCGTCCGTGTCCCGGACGGCCAGCTGGAGTTCGCGCACTTCATCGACCACCGCGCGCCTGGCGAGGAACCCCGACTCGGGGTCTTCTACCGCGCCCGCTCCTGGGAAGGCGAGCCGTACAACGCCGAGCCCGCGAAGTGCGGCGGCATTGGCTGGTTCGGCTTCGACGAGATCCCGAACAACACCGTCCCCTACCACGCAGCGGCGCTGGCCAGCATCGCCGCAGGCACCGTACGGTCCCGGTTCGGCTGGGAACCCGCACTGAGCACGAGGTGAGCGGACAACAGAAGGTGCCGCCCGTCACGGTGGCCGGCGAGGTGATCTGTCTCCTGCTGCGGGGCACTTCCCTCGATCAGTGAGCAAGAGTTAGGACGACTCATGGCCTCGCGCCCTCCACAGATCGGCAAGACCTCTCATGTCCGCGACATGGCGATCTATAGGCAGTACTACGACCTGATCGCCGACGGTACGAAGACGATCGAGGTTCGCGTCGCGTACACGTCGATGCAGAAGATCAAGGAAGGCGACAGGATCAGGTTCACCTGCCGGGGGGACGAGACCCTCACCCAAGTCAAGCGCGTTGGCCGGTATAGGTCCTTCGATGAGATGTTTGATCACGAGGCGGTTGAGGCCATCAACCCGAAGGCCACCCGCGAGGAGCAGCTCAAAGCAATCCGCGAGATCTTCACGCCGGAGAAGGAGGCCCTCGGCGTGCTGGCGATCGAGGTCGAAAAGGTGGCGCCATGAGCCCGCGGCGATTACTGACGGCCCCCAAGGGCAACCACTGCCGGGCGCCCCTGGCCGCCACCGTCCTGGCGAAGCGCGGCAGCACGAGCGTCGAAACCCAGTCGGCCGGCTTTCGGGACTGACACGTCGGGAAGCCCGCTCACCCCGTGATGGTGTAGATCGCCCAGAAGTTCACGCCCCGGCTCGCCGCGACCACCTCTGCGGACGAAACCTATGCCCTCCACGAGGGCCGGCTGCTGGAGGCTGGCACCCGCCAGGAGCCCCTGCCTGACACGGACGGCCACTACCGGAATCTGTACAGCCTGCGAGCCTCCCAGTACGACACGGCGGCCGACAACCCGGGTGAAGGTGCCGACACAGAAGACGTGACGGTGAAGGGCGAATGATCCGGTCGCAGTCGGCGGAGACCGGACCCCGTTCGCACGTTCGACGGTGGTCTGATTGTCAGTGACCGCTGCCACACTCCGCGCATGCCCGTGACGCTCACCTGCGCCCGCTGCGGCCAGAACTTCACTATGCCGCCCTCCCTCGCCAACAGGAAGTACTGCTCCCGCGTCTGCTTTCGCAGTGAGCAGGCCGAACAGACCGCGTGGACGACCCACAACTGCCTGCACTGCGGCAACGCCTTCCGCGTGACCGGCAAGGAGCACAAGGCCGGCCGTTCGTACTGCTCGCGGCCCTGCCACCATGCCGCGACCGCCCGCCAGGCGCGTACGTGCGGGCAGTGCGGGACCGAGTTCTACCCCAAGAACACCAACAACCCCGCCGGCACCTTGCGTGGGCAGTTCTGCTCGAAGACCTGCTCCGGGCTCGCCCAGCGCACCCGCGTGACCCGCACGTGCATCGAGTGCCGCACCGAGTTCGAGATCAAGCCGTCCCGCGTCGAGAAGGGAAGAGGCTGGTACTGCAGCAAGGCGTGCATGCACCGGTCCGACGGCACGGAAGAGCGCACCTGCCAAGGGTGCGGGAAGAGGTTCCGGGCAGTCCTGAGCGTCATCGCTCAGGGCTGGGGCAGCTTCTGCTCGCAGCCCTGTACCTCGCGACGCGTCACCCGCGCCTGCCAGGTTTGCGGGTCCGAATTCTCGGTGAAGCAGTCAGTCTCCGACAAAGGAGCGGGCTTGTACTGTTCGAACCCCTGTCGAGACCAAGGCAAGCTGAACCAGGTCCCCAAGACGTGTCCCCAGTGCGGTGTCGAGTTCAGCGTCCCGGCGTCCCTCAAGGACAGCCGCCGCGCGTGCTCGCGTTCCTGCTGGTCGAAGATGATGGGCACCGATCCGAGGCGGTCGGCGATTCTTGCCCGCGCCCGCCACGAGATGCTCACCAATAGGGCCCCGACCCGGCCCGAGCGCATCCTGTACGGACTCATCGACGAGCTGATGGCCGAGCTCGCGCCGGACATCGGATGGGAGCGACAACTGCGCCTGCTGGACCGGTGGACCGTGGACGCCGCGATCCCCGCGCTGCACCTGGTGCTGCAGGCCGACGGCGACTACTGGCACGGCCTCCACCCGGAGGATCGCAAAGACCCGCGGGTCCTCGGGAACATGGCCAACGACGGTCGCCAAGACCGCAAGCTCACCGCGGCCGGGTGGACGGTGCTCCGGTTCTGGGAGAGAGACCTGATCCGCCACCTGTCGGCCTGCGCCGAGCGGCTGCGCGCAGCCGTCGTCGAACGCACGATGAGATAGGAGGGCTAGTCTCCGGCGCCGCGGGAAGCGCTCCCGAGGGCCCGGGCCATCGGTGGAGGGGCCCCGGTGGCCTGAGCACTCGGAGGCTGAGCTGGTCCTGGTGCTGAAGTCGGTAAGTACCTGACCCGGGGTGATGCGAGGGGTGTAACAAATTCGCGACCAGCGCGTACCTAGTAGACGCGGGGCTCTGCTTGGGAGTCCCCGTGCCGTCCAAATTCCTATACAGGAGATGCCCCTCCGATGAGCGCTGCCACTGCCGTCAAGGCTCCCAGCTACCCCGCCCCTCAGACGCTTCGGGAGCTGGACCGCTTGCTGTCGAATTCCGGCGGCCCGAGCGCCCACATCATCGTCCTGCCCCCTCAACTGGCCGCCCGGCTTCTTCGCCGCAACACCAAGAACCGCAACCTGCGGACTGCGGTGGTCGAGGACTACGTGCGCGACATCCAGGCGGGCACGTGGCCGCTCAACGGGGAGCCATCAAGCTCGATGTGCAGGGCAATGTCCTCGACGGCCAGCACCGCCTGCACGCCATCGTTAAGGCGGACGAGTCGGTCACCACCTTCATCGTCGGAGGACTGCCCCCAGAGGCGCAGACGACGATGGACTCCGGTCTGCGGCGCACCACGGCAGACGCCCTGTCTCTTACGGACGAAACCAATGCCATCACGGTCGCTGCCATTCTCCGCAAGGTCTGGACGTGGCAGCAGGGCGACCGTAAGTTCACCCGCCGTATCAGCCCCACCACCACGGAGTCCCGGGACCTCCTAGAGAAGCACCCCGAGATCCGGCGCTCCGCCGAAATCGCCATGCGCACTCGCGCGGCGTTCCCGCACATTCCCCAGTCGGCATTGGGCACTGCCCATTTCCTCTTTAACGCCATCGACCCTGATGAGTGCACCTGGTTCTTCCAGCGTTTGGGTGACGGTGTCGAACTGTCCAGTGGGCATCCGATACTCGCGCTTCGTTCCCGGGTCACGTCCGAACGCGCCAAGGAAGGCCGGATCGCGTGGGAGCGCCACCTGTCCTACCTGGTGTCCGCCTGGAACGCCGTGCGTGAGGACCGGCCGTTGACTCGGCTGGTTGTCCGCCCTGACGCCCCCGTACCAAGCCCGAAGTAGCCCTCGACATAGGAGATGCCCCTCCCATGAGCACTACCTTTGTCGACGGTTTGGACACCTCAGCCGTGCACTGGAAACCGGTGTACATACGCCTCCAGCCCACGGCGGCCGAAGCGATGGCGCTCGCCGCCGGGTTTCCGATCTTCCCTCCCCCGCTGCCCAACACCTCCGTGAAGGTCCGTAGCGAGGTACCGTGCCCGGCCTGCGGCGACGGCCGGGTGTCGCGATTCTGGCGCATGGAGCATCGCGCGCTCATCGCCGGGGCGAGGTGCCAGCGGCGACACGTGTTCGTCATGGCGCCGCCGCTGTGGAAGGAGGACGAAACATGACCGCGCTGGCCGTGGAAAACCCCTCCCCACTGTGGACCGGACGCGCCATCGTGCGGGCGGCAGGCCGAATGGCGCTGCACGTGGCCGTCGAGGGCGCCCAGGTGCCCCCCCGCCGCGATGTTCACCGTGCCCGTGGAGTGCCGCCCGGACGCCGAGTCCGCGCCGGGCGTACGGCCCTGGACCGGACCGGTCGACGAGGGACGGCTGTGCACGCCGTGCCTGCGAGTACTGCGAGGAGAACCTGAGCCGGAACTGGCCCGGCTGGTGCCTGCCAGCACGGTCCCGGTCGTGCCGGAACCGGACTCGGGTCGGAGAGCACGTCGCCTGATGACAATGCCGGATCTCCCTGCGTACGCCGAGCGAAGCCTGCCGGCCGAGCACGGCGGGCGGCCGATCCGGTGGTCCGAGTGGGGCGAAGCACCGAAGCTGTCTCATGCATGCGACTGGTGCGGGGACCCCGGGCCGTGCGTGATGGCGGGCGGCCGTCAGGGCAACCCGTTGGCGAAGGACGACCCGCTACGCTGGTTCGTCGCCTACCGCTGTTCGTCCTGCCAGGAGACGCGTGTCTACCAGCAGACCGGAGCAGCCGATTTGAAGCCGATCGCCCACTTCAAGCCCGAATCGCCGAAGGGAGGCCGCACGTGAGCGCCACCACCGAGCCGTCCGCGAAGCTGCTGGGGGAGGTAGCGCTGATCGCGTGCGGCCGCCGGGAGGGCAAGATCCGATCATGCCCGTCATGTGAGAGCCAGGCTCCGGCCCTGCTGAACATCGCTCGCACGGGCCCCACGGACGCCCTCGCAGCTGCGATATGCGGCGACAACAAGGGCGCCTGCCGAGCCTGCCAGGCCAAGGCAGAGATGATCCTCGCCGAGACGTCGTGCGCCGCCTGAGCGGGGAGATCGGGCCGCAGTCAGGGCGGACCCGCTTCATGGGGGAGCTGCTGCCGCTGGAGGGCTGGATCAACCTCGAGCTGCACTGCCACCTCGATGGGGTCGGCCCCTCCGATCGGCACCCAGCCCTCTCGCAGGTCCTGTTGTCGGTGCCACCGCCCGAGGAACAGGGCAGCGTCGATCAACGGGTGGAAGCCCTTGCCGACTACATCAGCCGCACCCTGGAGCAGGGCGCCAGCGTTGAGGAGCTGGAGCGTTCCGACCGGGCTGAGTCTTACCGGTACCTCGCGGAGGTTCTGGTCCCATGGCTCGCCGCCGCCCCTCGCCAAGAGCTGAAGGACGCGTGGGATCGCGGCTACGAGGCGGGCCGTCGGCGCGCTGAGCATGGCGCTGAACCACGCTCCGGCTCCGTCACGCTCTCGCGGTGAGCACGCGACGGACCTCGTCTCCCGGCGGCCCTTCTGCGTTCTCCAGGCGTGTGCCGGGCCACGGGCGGGTTCAGGCCGCGCTCTGGTCCGTGGCGCACAGTGGGCAGGCTGCCTTGCACTCGTCGAGGTCCACGCAGACGACGCACCCCTGATCGCCTTCCCCGGCCGGCGGCATACCGCTCAGGTCGAGTCCGCACAGCGCTCGGTCCGGGTCACAGCAGTAGGTGTGGCTGATCATGTCGCTGGTCGGCATAGCCGTGGTGGGGGCCGCAGCCGGGGCTTCGCCGCGGGCGCGCGCGACGACGGTTCGAGTGGCGTGCTCGAGGGCTGTGAGGAACGGATCCGTCATGGGTACGGAGGGTAGCTTGGCCTTGCTAGATACCGCTGTCCGACGGGTCGAGCCGCCCCCATACTGGCGTCATGACGGAACAGCCGGAGGTCATGACGGTGGAGCAGGCCCGCGAGCTGGTGAACGCCGCGCTCGCGGACGATGAGCTCGACCTTGCTGTGCCCCTCGGGCCCTCACTTGCGCTTCGCGAGGGTCTGTCCAGCAGGGTGCTCTCCGTGTTGTCGCGCGGGGACTATCACCCGGCGGTCGACGACGTTCCGGGGAGCCTGACCTACCGTGACGGCGACCAGGTTCGCGTCGTTACGCTCTCGCCCCAGTCGGAACTCCTGCTCTCCGCGTGCCTCTCGTCCTGACCTGTCGGAAGGGCCGCTCGTCAAGGTCACTCGACGAGCGGCGCCATCCCGGGGGGACGGCGGCTCCGTGGAAAACCGATGCTCGCCTTCATCCAGGCCCTGCTGGTCCACCAAATCGCACCCGCAGAAGTTGCTGTTGATGGGGCTCGGTGAATCTGGTTCTGACCGCGATTCCGTGAGTCAAGCAAGGCGTCGCGGTGGATCATCGTTGGAGTGGAGGGTGGTCGCTGCCGAGCTCGCCTCGCGCTATCTCCATGAAGGAATGGAGGCGTTCACGCTTCGCGGTGCGCCCGTTTGCGACAGCACCGCGCATCTGCTCGTGCAGTGCTTTGGCGTAGTCATGTGCTGCTTGTGCTGCCTCGTGTGAGCAGGTCAGCTCGACCGGCTTTTTCGCCAACCACAGTGCGTGCAGCTTTTCGTCTTCGGGGCCATCAACTGTGGGCAGGCCGCGGTTCCTGCGGTCCAGGACTAACTCAACCCGCTGAGCGGCAGCCAGGAATCCGAGGATGGCTTCCTTGCGCTCTGCGTACTTGGCCGCAGCGCGATGCTGCTGGTCACGCTGTGCCTCGACACGCCTCGCCAGGTGCTGGCCAACGAGCGTGCCAACCGTTCCGAGAAGGACACCGATCAAGGCGAGAACCGTCCCACCAGCAGTTCCGTCCATAGCTCACAGCTTGCTTGATAGTGACCGGTTCCGTGAAGGCCATGGTCAGGTGAGGATCCGGGTTCGGAGGAGCTCGAAGGAGGCCCGGCCATACATTGCTCTCTTGAGCGCTTTCACCCGGTTCACGTGGCCTTCGACGACACCTGAGCTCCAGGGCAGGGTGAGCCCGGCGGTGACGGCGTTGAGGTCGCGGCGGAGGAAGCCGGCGAAGCCGCTCATGGGTTTCGGGGCGTCCTGTTCGGCCTGGCGGATCCACTTCAGCAGAAGGTACCCGCGCTGGTGGCGGACGAGGTCGGTGAAGGTTCGGGCGAGGTCGCAAGTCCGGGCGATGTCCGGGCAGGCGAGCCGGACTTGAAGAAGTCGTTCTTCCTGGCTTTCGGTCAGGGTTTCGCGGGGCCGCATGAACCATGAGGTGATCTTGTGGGGGCTGGAGCAGTCCGCCCGGATCGGCTCAGCGGTGCCTTCCCGGAGGGCGGCGAGGTGCCGGCGGACGACGATGCGGCTTCCGCGGTAGCCGCGTTCTTGGACCCGTGCACTCCGTGAGCGACCGCGGCGCCTCGACAGCCCCATACGCATCCGCCGGCAATCGAGGCAGGCCGACCAGGATGCAGGTGAGGGCCACCGACTACCAATTCCGACGGGCAAGCACCTCAGCGCTGTGGAGAGCCCTAAAATGCCCCCACCGGCGAGCTTCGGGGGCGGAGTGGGTGGTAACGGCTGGTGGCGGCAAGGAGCTTGGGGGACGCTCGCACTGGGGGCGTGTACATGGCTCATCACTGAGACGGCCTCCGGGCTCCTGCCCGACCTGTACAAGGAGGCCGTCGGTGGTACGGGCTGGCCGCTGTTCGCCGGAGCGGGGTCCCTACTTGTGGCCGCAGCGCTCTTCGCCGCCCTTCGCCTGCGGCCACAGCGATTCCTTGATACACCGACAGAGCGACGAGTGGCCACCACGCGCGCTCGACTGATCGCTGAAATCGGCCGTCAATGGTTGCCCGTTCTCGACCGGTCACTGGAGTACACCGTACGCGTAGAACTCGATCTTTCCGACCGACCTGACTCCGTGACCGATCCCTGGACCCCTATCAGGCTGCGCTCAGCGGAGGGAAACCGGCGCTTCCCACTTGGCACACCGCTGGTCCAGCTGTACCGAGAGGAATACGATCAGCGGCTTCTCGTGCTCGGCGCGCCAGGCGCTGGCAAAACAACGCAAATGCTAGAACTCACTCGGGATCTACTCACAGCAGCCTCCGATCCCGGCACGCCGGTTCCCGTACCGCTTTTGCTATCCCGTTGGCCTGGTACCTCCCTAGAAGCATGGGTACTTCGAGAACTCGAGAGCCTATATCGCATCGACCGCGCCGTCGCACGTCAGTTCCTGGAGCACGGTGACATCACCCTGATCCTGGATGGCTTGGACGAGGTCCCCTCACCAAAAAGAGGCCAGTGCGTTAAGGCCATCAACTCCTTTACTACAGCAACTGGATCCGGATACCCGCTGATCGGCGTCGTTGTCTCCTGCCGCAGCGCCGACTACGCCGACCTTCGCCAGCGTCTCGGCCTAGGCGGCGCCGTAGTCATTGAACCGTTGAACCCTGAGCAAGTGCACCGTGCGCTGAGAGAGACCTCAGGTATGGAGAACCTGTACGAGGCAGCGGTATCTGATCGCATCCTCACGCACCTGCTGACTTCACCCCTCATGCTTTCGGTGGCTGTCCTCGCCTACCGGGACAGCTCCACAGATCCCGCCCTCACTCTTGGCAACGAACGTGATCGACGGGCCCGCATCTTCGACGTGTACACAGTCCGGATGCTGACACGGGACCGGGGCCTACGTGGTCAGAGTTCGCCGGGTTACGGGGCGGACAAATCCTGGCGAGCACTCACGCGATTCGCGGTCATCCTTAAACGACTGTGTACGGACGAGTTCATGCCGAATGACCCCCTGCCCACTGCCATGCAGTTCATCAGCCTTCCTATCCCTTTCATCACCGTGTCGATGTATGGAATAAAAGTAGCTCCATTGATCGACCGGGCCATTAAGCAGCGGCCGCTGTTCATCCACGACAGAGCATGGACGTGCGCTCGCGCTACCGCATTCACCGCATTCGGCCTAGTTATCGGCTCCGCCAGTTGCCTGCTCTGGTCCAATGGGAACCCACTTGCATGGGGCGTCGCGATCGGTGCCGCCCTGGCTGGAGGGGCCTGGTCCGGAATGCGACTCAAATACGATACTCAGCCGTGGCCAATCGGTTCCCGCGGCCGTGACGAGCGCGCAATAGTGATCCGCTGGGGTTTCATCCGGACGCTACTGATGTTACCTACCTTGGCGGCACCTCCCCTGGTGTCCCTATTCAGTCCGTGGCATGCCTTGTGGATCCTGCCTGGCACGTGGCTGCTGTACAGCGGATGGCTAGAGCTTCGCGCTGTCATAGTCCCGGCACTCATACGTTGGGCGTTGGCGTTGTTCATCGGTGTACGCAGCTTGCGCTACTTCCTCGCCTTCGGGGATGAGCGCGCCCTGCTGAACCGTGTCGGGAACAGTTACCGCTTTCTCCATGCCACGTTTCTGGACCACCTCGCCCTACGGGTGGACCAGGAACTTCCGCTTACTACACAGGATTGAGTACCACAACCGGCTCGAGTCGCCGAAGCCCTCCTGTTCAAGGAGGCCACGTCCTATTTGATCAGAAGTGATAGTTCTTCCGGGTTGTTGAACGCAGTGTGAGTGATTCGGGGGGCTCGGCATGGAGTTCGCATCTCCGGCCGCGGCTATACCCTCGCCTTAGTGGTTGGATCCGTTGATCTAACGCCTCCGGTATCCGTCACAGCTATCTGTGCTTGCCGACCGCCGAGTCAGTTCCGCGCCCCCTGTACGCGCGTGAAGCGCTTATCGTTGTCCTTGCCGCTGCCAGCACCTTTGCCTCGCATGCACAACTCGCCCATCCCCGCCTATCGGATTACTGTTACGCAGCCGTCAGGATTCATCAACAGGCGCTGGAACGTCGGCACATATCTGTTGCGCCTCTGAAGGCCGCAAACGGCATGCCTCGTAGGTAACTTGCTGATAGAGAAACCTCTACAACCACTTGATATGTTACCTGGCTCAAATCGTTACGCTTTTTAAGGGCTTTCCGGAAGTCGCTCACCAGCCACAACTGTTTCCTGCTGGTGAACATCTTTTCGTATTGCCGAGCCGGTCGGCATCGTCTAACTTCAATCTGGCGAAGAGGTTCATCAATCCAAAAAACGGACACGTGAGCGAAGCGTGAGACCGTCGAATCGGAGATCGCATGTCTGACCATGCGCGAACGGATGGCACAGAAGGCATCAAGGAGATAGGTGAATGGCCTGGACTGCAATTTGTGCGGGCTGGCGCCGCTGGGCTCGTTGACGGCAACATCATCGACGACACCAGCAATCGAGTGAGGCTGAGCGTCGAGACGTTGGGGCCAAGGGATCAGCTTACGCTCCGCCTCGTGCTCGGTGACGAGTGCTCGTACTGGAAGACCATGCCTGTGAAGACCCATATCGGCGGCACCTGGGTCTCCGTAGGTGAGCTAGGCGTCAACTCGAAATTCCGCATCAGCACCATCAACCGGACGTTGGACGAACTCGGCGGCACGCTCCAACTTGACTTCTGGAAGAGCGGCTTCCTGGGGCTCGGGGCATGGGTTACGGCACGCACCCTGGACGTCACGGAAAATCTCGGCAAGCGACTCACCTTCACTTGGTTGCGGGAGTGATCACGCGCTAGGCGTGACGTGTGATGCCGGCGGTCGGGCCTGGAGGGTGCGGTTGCGTATGTGGGCGACGCTGCAGGCGGCCCAACAGGCACTGCCACCCTTCAGGCAGCACCAATAGAATTTCCTATGCGCTTCCAGCGCGCCGCTCAGTTAAGGAGGCCGCGGCGGCGCGGCCTGTGAAGGGGCTCCGGCTCGTACAGGGACAAGAGAACGGCTTCGGCTCGGTCCGGCGACTTCATGCCGCGCGACTTCATGGCCTTCTTCGACTCGATCTGGGTGTACCCGCTGGTCGTTGACAGCAGCTTCGGGGTGGAGAGCTGCGCGGCGGCCTTCTTGTCGACGTGGAGACGCAACCGTCCGCGGCCGGAGGACGGGTCCGGCTGGAGGAGGCTCCTGGTCGCCAACCACATCTCGTCCCGTTTACGCCATGGTCGCATGACGGCTCCGGGGTCGTCCTGGCTCGGGGACTCCGACACCATGACGCCGACGATCTGCGCGCCATGTCGGCCGGTCTCCGCCCATCGCTCCAACATACTGACCACTCCGTGGCCGATGCCGTTCTGGTCGACTTTGACGCGTACGGGGTGGGGTGAGTTCAGGGCGTCGGCAAGGCGCTGCGCGGCATGGATCTCCTCGAGGACCACCTCGGCGACGGACACTTGGTTGTCGTTCGCGGCGCCAGCGGAGGCGTGCCGGAACTCCAACGCGTCACCGACGGCGCGGTACACGGTGAATTCGTCGCCACCGTCGGCGGCTACGTCGACGCCGAGGCGGACCCAGGCGCCTTCGCGGACGGTGTGCTGTGCGGTCTCGCCTTCCAGGCCGAGGTCGCACAGCCGGTGCCAGCCGTCTCCGGTGGGGTCCTCGTACGATATGGCGGCTTCGACCCAGCTTGGTGGGATGACGATGCCGCCGCCGCCCTTGGGGAAGCGGGCGTAGACCTTGGCGATGACGTACGGGTGGTCTTCGCCGTACGACCGGACGGTGCGGTCCACCCAGTCCTGGTCGGGCATGTGGTCGGAGAGGGAGTGCCGATCGCCGCCTTCGGGGCAGTCGGTGCAGTAAGGGGCGAGCTCGCCGGTGATCGCCGGGGAGTCGAGCGAGGAGATCGGGATGGTGACGGTGGTCGGCTCGCTCGGGTCGTCGCCCTCAATGCACAACTCCTCGAACCACGAGGCCGGATCGTCCATCGCGGGGTTGCCGATGGCGAGCATCGCCGCGTGCCCGCCAGTCAGCAAGTTGTTGGTGCCGTGGCCAATCATCGGGGCGATACCGCCCGCCTCGTCGACGATGAGCAGCAGGTGAGGCATATGGATCCCCTGCATCGCCGCCTCGTCATTTGCCGGAGCGGAGAAGCCGTACGCGGCCACGAAGTCGTTGCCGTACGGGTCGGGCATCTTGTACTGAACGGTGTCGCAGGCACCGGGCAGGCCGGCACGGGGGACGACCTTGCGGATGTGCGGCCACAGCTGCCGTTGCACCTGCCGGAAGCGGGTCGCGGTGGTGATGCACAGCGCGGTACCGACGGGGTAGACGTTGGTGAACCAGACGGCGGCGCGGGCGGCGAGGTGGGTCTTGCCGACGCCGAAGCCAGCGGGGACCGCGACTCTCTTGTGGTCGACGATGGCGTCGAGGACTTGGCGCTGCTTACTCCACAGCGATTCGCCGAGAACGTCTTCGACGAAGCCGGAGGGCGTATCCCGCCACAGGCCGTAGAAGGAGCCGGTGGCGCGCTCGACTTCCCGCATGACGTGGGGCCGCTCGCGGGCGGTCAGACGGCTCTTGAAGGCGTTGCGGCGTTCCGTGGGCGGCAGTCGCAGCAGGATGTCGGCGACGTTGGCCGCGTCGCGGGAGACGACGCCGGGGCGGGCGTGCTGCAGCTTCGATGCCGGGGGGACCACGCGGGTGCGTGTCGGCTGCTCAGGCTGCGGGCGGGACATGGCCTGGAAGGTGCCGCCCGTGCCGGGTTTGTGTCGCGGGCTGGCCGGGCGCCCATGCCCTGACGCCCGGCCAGCCCGCCGTTCCGGCGCGATGTGTGACGAGACTGAATCGCGCGCCGGGGTCCGGCTCGAGGCCCGCGCAGCCGGGGGTGAGGGGAGCCGCGCGGGCCTCAGCACTCAGTAGTACGTCGGGAGGGTCGATCCTGTTACACCCGGCTCAACGACCCTCTGCTGCGATTCGACGGCGCGCCGTCGGGGCTGGTCCTACGCAGGTTCGCTGGACAGCGTGATTCCAGCTAAACCGGGAGCCTCGGCGGTGATCTTCAAAGGGCCCTTCACGAGCATCTGCGGGGTCTCGACGTCATCCTCGTCGATGATCAGGGTGGCCGGGAGCGTGACCGTGCCCCGCTGCGGGTCCTTCAGGACCAGCTCGCACTGCACGCCCCGGCCGTCGTGCTGCCACTCTGCCTTGATCGTCACCATCATGATGGGACCCTAGTGCGTAACTCGGACGAGCCCTAGAGGATGAATCAGGCTTTCCGGGTGGCTGCGACCGGCGGTTACCCAGGAGTCGTCACTTCGTCGGCGGCGGGTAGGCGCCCGGCCAGGACGGCCATGAGCACCGCCTGCTCCTCGTTCGCGCGGCGCACCGCTTCCTGGATGATCACGGCTTCTGTGACGGCGACGGCCCGCTCCTCGGGAGCAAGCTGGTACCAGGGCGTGAGCTGCGCGCCGCCAGCGGCCAAGACCTCGCGGCGGGTCTCGTAGTAGTGGCGGGCCAGAGGGACGGGGTCGGGCATGGTCGTCATACCAGGGGGAACGTCGCTTCTGCCGAATCTGTGACAGTGGCGCCGTCCGCTTGGAGTACGGCGCGGAACCCGTCTCGTCGAAGGGGCCGGTTGCTGACCGCCGGATGCCGACGGTGCCTGAGCGAAGCGAAGGCACCGTAACTACTTGATGGTCTTGCTTGATGTTCTTACTAAAGGCGCCTGATCTGCCGGAACCCGGTCCACCGGGACCCGGACCACCGGAAGCCGGGTTCTCCGGCGCCGGATTTTCAGGCCCCGGTCAATCACCGAGGACTGAAAACCCGGCCCCGGTGGTGCTTCGGGGCCGGGCCAGAGGGGCGGCGGCTCAGTGGCCGCGGCGCTTTGCCGCCTTGTTCTTCACGTCCCGCACGTACTTCGGGGTGGTGTTGCCGAGCTTGGCGATGCGGTCCGTGGACCAGTCGTACGGGTCCTCGGTGAGTGCGAGCGCGGCGTCCTGCAGGAACGGCATCGCGGCCTTCCTGCGGGCCGCGGCGACCGACACCGTCGCAGCGAGGGCCGGCAGCCGCTCGCTGGCCTCGTCGGGGTCGAGGCGCGGCACGCCGGCCTTCTGCGCGGCCGCGATGCGCTCCTCGGCGGTCATGCGGGCGTTGAGGTCGCCCCCGGGGTTGATCGTCGCCTTCTTGTCGCCATGCAGGGCGAAGCGGCGCATCTCGGAGTACGCGTTGGGGAGGATGCCGAGAACCTTGTCCAGGCCGCGGACGCCGTCGTAGAACCACAGCGACAGAGCAGCCTGGTTGCGCTCCTCGGTGTGGGCGGCGATCTCGAGGTCGGCCTGCTGCACGATCTCGCAGGCCCTCTTGAACCGGTCGTCGGGACGGGCGATCTTGCCCAGCTCCTCCTTGACCTGGCTCGTGGCCTCGTCGCGCAGCGTCTTGTGATCGGGAACCGTGAGCTTGTGGTGCGCAGCGGGCATGACTGGCCTCCGTCGGGTAGGGCACCGGGCTGGTGCCGGCGAAGGCTGGGGCAACCCCATGCCGAACGAACCCACAAATAGTACAGCGGAGGGCATAAGCTTGTCATGGTGTACGCCACGCACCCCTTCTGAGCAGGGCAAACCCCAACCGGCCGAGCAGGATCACCGGCCCCTCGACGTCGACGTGCATACCTGGATCGCGGGAGTGTGGAGCGTCAGTGAGGGCGATCCGGCCGACTGCCGTGCGCGGGACGGCGCTGCGCCGCAGAACGCCGAGCCCGGCCAGCCGCCTCACCGCCACCACAGCAGCCGCCGCAGACGGCGATGAGGCCGCGGCAGCAGCTGGAACTCCTCGCTCTCCTTCGCCCAAGGGTCGCCCTTCCGCTCCTTGTACTCGGCGCGGGAGTACAGGGGGAACACGGCCCAGGTGCGGCGACCGACCGTAAAGGCGGGCCCGCAGGCGCCATACGGCCGCTCGTCGCGGTTGTAGGTATAGCCGACCGCGAACCAGATGCCGGGCGTCTTCGTGGCCCAGGTGCCGGCTGTCCACCGGCCGAAGTCGATGAACCCTGCTGCCCCGCGCTTCATCGGGCCGCTCCCACGACCGCGGTGCGCACGCCGTCCGGGGTGAGCCGGAAAACCCGCCCGTCCCCATAGCGGACCTCTACCTTGTCGGGGAGCTGCGGGCGCCTGACCTTCCACCCGGCCTCGTACGAGGGCTTCGGGTTGTCCTCGAACCAGCCGTTGCACACCTCGCAGGCCAGCAGCAGGTTGTGCGCCTGGTTGATCCACGGCTCGCGCGCGCCACCCATGCCCCTGTTGACCCGGTGGTGGATCGTCAGCCGATGCAGGGAGCCGCAGCGGACGCAGCACCCGCCATCGCGCTGGAAGACGAGGTCGCGGACTGTGTCCGTGGGGCCGGTGCGTCGTCGGGCCACGATCGGGCCTCCGTCCTGCCCGGCCGCCGGACCGCGGGCGCGGTCCCAGAGGGAAGCAGCGGGGCGAGCGACGGGAGAGTGGACGGCGGCTGCGCCTTACGTCGCGTTCTCCGGCGGGCCCCACCCGGCGGCGACACATGCCGGGCAGCGCTGGGCGAAGTGCTCGGCGAGCGCCTGGTTGTGCCGGCGCGTCTCGCACCCAAGCAGGAGGGTGAACCGCGGCACGGACAGCTCGATCCCGAGCACGATGGGCGGCAGGTCCGGGCAGAAATGCAGGTAGCTCAACCCGTTGCTCAGCACCAGGGCGTGCAGGACGCGCTTCCACAGGCCCGGCGGTCGTTTGCCGACGGGCCCGTAGTACGCCTCTCGGGTCTGCCGGATGACGGAGACGTACAACCTGGCCGGGAGCCTGCTCGTGCTCCAGGTGCGGATCTTGATGCCGTCACTGTCGGTCAGGATCTTGGAGAGCACGGAGACGTCGGGCGCCCATCGGAAGCGGTGAAGGTTCATGGGGGCGGACCGTACGAAACGGCCTGGTCAGTGTCGCGTCGCGCCGGTGTCGTGTTCGTCGAGAGCGCGCTGCAGGGTGTCGAGGATCGCCACGGCATCCGGGATGGTGGCGAACGAGATGATCACCTGGCCGTGCCCGCGCGTGCCGAGCACGAACTCGAATTGCGCGGTCGACCCCTCGCACTCGTAGACGTATGTGCCGGGCGGCGCCTCGCGCAGCGGCCCGTCGGCGTAGTCGAGGTACGGGAGCCGGATCTCGTCAACAGCGCGCGCGATCACCTCGTTGGGGACCTGGCCGAACTCGACGTTGGCGCGCCCCTCGTCGTCGAGGCAGACCCTCCCGCCGCCGAGCCCGGCCTCCTCGTACTCCAGGCGGATGTCGTTGCAGCCGACGTACCGCGGACGGTCGCCGAGCCGGGGGAAGGCGGCCTTCAGTGCGGCGACGGCCGCGGCCTGCGTCTGGTGCCAGTGCTGCTCCCAGGCATCGATGGCCAAGAGGACGGCGGGCTGCATGTGGTGCTCCGTTCATCACCGGGCACGGCCACAGGAACGTGCCGGGCGGGTAGTGCAGGGCAGCATTCCGGCCGTCAGGGCTACCGTCGCGGCGACCTACGCGAGGGCGTCAGGAGGGCGCCCAAGGTGCAAGTTGTTCGGACGCCGCTATTAGTTAGGCGGCCTCGACGAGTGTGTCGAACTGCAGGGGCGGGCTCAGCTCTGTCTCGAGCATGAAGACGGAGTCCATCACGGTCCGGAGGCGTTCAGTCCCGGCTTGCGGCAGCGCCGAGTACATGTCCACGATGGAATCAGGCCGCTGAACGGCACCGCGTGTGCCCAGGCCTTCCGATGGGGGCCCAGTCAGCGCGCCGCTGCACAGGAGGCGCAGAGACGATGACACCCCTCCTACTGACCAGCCGGGACGAGTTCGACCAGCCGAGTGTCGGGATGAGGCTGGGACGCCTATGGCTTTCGCGATCGGATTGGATGCACCGGAGGGTGGACACATTCGAGTTCGTCGATGCTCGGACGGTGCGGTCGACCATAGCTTTCCACATCACTGTTCCCGACGAGGCACCTGTCCTCAAGAACATGTCAGGAACACAGCGGCAAAGCATGGTTCCCCTCATGCTGCTAGACAAAGCGAGCCTCTCCTACCGGTTCCGCATGTGTGATGACGAAGGGCACTCGCTTCCGCGGCTGCGCAGCCGCGAGTGTTCGATGCTGGAGCGCCATTTCCTGATTGCTGCCACCGAAGCTCTCATCGGCGATAAAATCCCGCGTACTCCTTGGCTTGCTGACCACCCCGACGGTTTGGCCTCTGCGTTCCGGGAGATCACCACGTCCGAATATCGCGACGGCGAGCGTGTCTATGAGGAAATGCGGTCACAGCCATGGGGACTCAGCCTCGAACAGGCCAATCGCCTGTTCAGCGAACGAGGTTCAGCTGATTTCTTCCGACTCTCCGTCAAGGTCCTGTCGGGCTGCCATATTCTCTGCGCCCTGATTCCCAAGAAACCAGGAACCGAGTGCATGGTAAAGATCACGACGGACCTGGCCAACAACTGGGATGCAGACAGGAAGCGGCCGTGGCGCGGAGTTTTTCGTCTCTTCGGCTGGGAGACATGGAAGTTTATGACAACCCCGCCGGCAGGAGACCCCCGCAGCTACCACTGCGAGGTATGGGTGCCGGGTGGAGTGGAAATCCACCCGCGCTCACGAGGGTTGACACCCCGGCCGCCAGAACTACTCAAATACCATGAGGGGTACCTCGGCCGCCACTGCTTCCATGCAGCAGCGCATGGCTTCACATCTGACACAGACTACAGACTCGACCTGAAGCTTCGATCAAGAGCCGTTGGCTGGATGCTCGCCACCCTGGTAACTGCAGTTACGGTACTGGTACTTCTGGTAGTCGGGTACATGAAGAGCGGGGACCTCGTCATCGCCAAGACCGGGGCGAGTTCGGCAATCAACCTGGTCGTGCTACTCACATCGATATTTCTCGCCGTGGGGGCTGCCTCCATAACGGTCTTGGCTCGCTCATCTTCAGGCGCCCACGCACTCGAGGACAGGATGCTCGTCGGCCTACGTGGCGTGTCGTGGTGCATTCCGGTAATTTGCTTCGCAGCCGTCCTTACACTGTTCTGCATCAACACGTCCGGGAATATGGAATGCGCATTCACAGTTCTCTTCTGGGCGGAGTGCCTGATCCTCGCACTACTCCTCATACCAGCCGCGATACGTATCGTATCCACCTTGGCACAATGGGTGAGGGAGTGTCGGGCGGAATTTAAGAAGGCCCGAGGGCTTCTGTGAGCCGTGCAACTGTGCGACAGTAAAGGGAGTACGCGAGGAGGCGCACATGTCCAAGCGCATCAGCGGCCAGGACGAAGGTCGGATCATGTGGGTGCAGACCCTCGACGGCCGTCAAGCGTGGCCGGATGACGGCCTGAGCGAAGAGGTCAGAGCCTTCGCCGTCGATCTCCTAAAGTCCGCAGAGAATGGCGACGCCGCTGTCGAGGACGACCAGCCGGCACTCCTTGCCGAAAGTACCTGATTCCACACTAAGAGTAACCGTCGGCGCGGGTGAAGATCTGCCGCGTGTGCGAAACGATGGGCCGGACGCAACCTCACACGAGGTAGTCGTACGACAACTCAGCCGGACGGGCCTAGGACCTGCGGTTTTCCTTGGATCGGGCCCTAATGTGGCGTCGTGTCGATCGCTGGCCCGCCACTTGATGGTGATGACAGGGCGGGGCCGGTTCCTCGCCGGCGACGGCGACGACTGCTTTGACCAAGGCGAAGGGCACGACCCCTTCCACCTCGGCCCTCTCGACGCTCATCGTGCCGACGGTCGTCGTGATCTGCCAGTGCTCCTCGCCCTGCTCGATGGTCTGTGTCCACATGGACTTCAAGGTCATGGGCAGCGTGCCGTCGGATAACGTGAGCGTGCCAGTTCTGCAGTCGTATGACTCCAGGCAGTCACCCGGCCGACGCGCTGATGCGACCGGTAGAGGTGCTGGCTTACTCGGCATGGGGAAGGCATGTCCGCACGTCGTGAACCTCACGGTGCGGCCGCTCCTCTCCCACCGGCCCGTCTTGGCGCAGAGCGGGCACGGCTGCGCGTACAGCGCGTCGAGTTCCGCATCCGTGAGGAAGTCATCGGGGTCGCTCAACTCGTGCTGCTGTGCCGGGCTATGGCGGCGTTGTAACGCTTCCCGCTTCGGCCAAGTCATGGCAGAGGAGGCGGTGTCGGCGGAGGTGAAGTCGTTCATGCGGGCATCCTGCCCAGTCCGCCGAAGTGAGCACAGCCGCGCCGCCCCAACAGTTCTCACTCGCCCCAACAACGTGAAAGAGGGCGAGCGTCATGGCGGCGACGGCGGGGCCGCGAGACCTCTCACATGCCCCGAAGTCGCTCAAGCAGCGTCGGCAGTCTGCTGCGCCCGGTACTGGGTGATGAGGAGCGCGATGCTCTCGCTGGTGAAGCCATCGGCTTCTTCGAGCGCCGCCGCAGGCAGCAGGTCGCCGGGGTCGTAGCCGAGTGCCGGCCGCCCGGCGACGTGGGCGCACAGTGCGTCAAGGCGGTCGAGGAGCGCGGCGCGGCGGGCCTAGTCCTCGCCGAGAGCCCGCAGCCGTTGGTACCGGCCGCGGGCGTCGTGCGGACGGGGCGGCAGGGCGCGCCGGAGGGCGTCGGCCCGCCCGGAGAGCGCGTCGCGCACCGGGCCACGGAGGCGCGCGACGAGGTCCTGGCCGTCCGGGGACTGCCCGTCCGTGAGGGTCGCGGTCATGGGGCCACTGTCGCAGCGGGCACTGACATTCAGCGGCCCCGTCGGCCAAGATGCCCATGGCTGTGACTGGGCGGGATAGTTGTCAGTTGGACGAGGCTTGGCGTGGGGCCGATCCACCGCCTGCTGACCGGTGGAGAGGGTGCATGCTGCTCACTCCTGTCCCTCTTTGGCATCGGCTAGGCCGGGGTTGGTCAGGTCCGGTTTGCCGTTCGGCGATGGTTCCGCGCCTAAGCAGGGGGCAGTACCGGCCTCCCCGGTGTCCCGGGGGGTGCTTGGTTCTGTGGTGTGGCGGACGGTGTTGAGCCCCGCCGTGCCAGGCTGGGGATCGGAGAAGAACTCGGTAAGAAGCCTCTGGGCCTGCTTGACTGAGACGTCTTCTATCTCGAACTCTCGCTCCTCGTGGCGAATGACGAACCTCTTGCCCCGGTTGCGGTAGAGGAAGGCCGTCAGGACGGCGATCAGCCCCGTCAGCCCGCCCGGAACCACCGCCGAGACCCACTCGGAGATGTAACCCCCGGTAGGGTGGAGCGCTTGAGGAGCGTAGTAACCCCCTCCGGAGTCGACGTTTTCCGCTCCAGACTCCTGAAGCTGGGTGGCGGTAATAGAGTGCAGCCCACTAGGTAGGGAGCGAAGCTCCAGCCCATGCGAGCCGTCCCGCTTTGTGTGGACCTTGATCTCAAGCAGGAGCTCAGCGGGCTGCGGATCTGCCTTGGGTCGGGTATCGGACATGCGAAGGTCCTCGTCTTTCTTCACAGTGAGCCCTTTCCAACTTGAGGGCAGAGGTGGCAGTTGGCGTGACGACGTGATGAAGCCCCTGGTAGATAGGTTTTTGACCAAGAGAACCCTCTCCACCAGAGACGTAACGTGCTTGTCGACCCTTCCGGTATCGACGTGTCCGGCTCTGCCTTTCGCTTCCTCGCCCAGGAGTTGCGGCGGCATCGCCGGGGAAGTGCATCCTGAACGGCTGCGAAACGACGACGCCCCTCACCTCGCTGGCGAAGTCCAGAGCAAGCAGGAACCGAGCCCTTTCGATGCTCTCCGCCCCGTGCAGCCGACCGATGCTATGGACAAACGGCAGTCCGGGACGGTGACGTTGTTCCCGTCGCCACGTAAACGCGCGCATCGGTGAGAGCTCGCGCAATCCGTGCCCGAACGGCGACCGAGGTGGCAAGGATGGAGCCTTTGCCGGTGGTGAAGCGCACGTCGGCGCCGGCCGCCGACGTGCGGACGAGCGCCAGCAGGGCCGCCGCACAACCGGTGATCGCTGCCTTGGCGATCCTCATGGCCCCTCCCCGAAGACGCCCGGTTCATCAGCTATGCCGGACCGTACCCGTCCAGGGCCCCATGCGTCTCCGGCGCGCAGGGGCCCACTCCCAGCGCACGGGCCCGTGACACGCCTGCCAGCAACCGTCACAGGATGTGGATCTTTACTTCAGAGGATCTGCACCCAACTCGTTTCGCCCGCGTGCCAGTTCTGACGCCGACCGGTCTCAGCCTCTCGGAACCCACGCGGTTGCGTCGGGGCAACAGCGATTGGCCCCGACTGGCAGAAGACCACGACAGCCGCTCTGGATGATCTCGACGTCCATACCTGCTGCACGATGAGGACTGCTGCCCAGCCTCCGCTGGGGAGGCCGGGCGGCGCGGCGGAGGTCAGACTGCTAGGTCGTACTCATCGCCCCATAGGCCGTCGTAGTGGTAGAGGCCGGTGAGGTAGTCGCGGACCCGTGGCTCCCAGTCGATGCCGTGGAGTACGGCGAGGACGTACGCGGCGACGGCGGGGCAGACGACGTCTCCGGCCTGCTGGAACTGGCTGGAGCGGGAGCCCTGCCATGGGTAGGTGACGCGGAAGGAGACGAGGGTCCCGGCCTCGGCGGGTGTCAGGCGCAGCCCGTCCCGTTCGCGGACCCAGGTGCGGGTCTTGCCGGTGAGGCACCAGGACGGCTTGTCGGCGGAAAAACAGTTGCCGCCCTTGGCGCGGCCGGTGGACGGGTCGACGGGCCGGTTGCCTCGGGTATTGATCCGCTCGCCTTCGTCCCAGCCGAGCGCTTCGGCCATCGTCGTGACCGGCAGGGCCTGGACGGGCGGGGCGATGTCTACCCACTTGTGCCGGGTGGCGATCATGAACGTCCGCTTCCGGCGGGAGGCGACACCGAGGTCTGCGGCCTCCAGGACGGCCCAAGAGGTACGGAACCAGTCGGCACAGCCGAACTCGATCGAGAGTTCTTCCAGGACCCGCTCAGGCAGGTTGCTGGACTGCTCCATGGCCATCCACACGATCGGTGCGCCTGCCGCCTGGAGGCCGAGCGGCCAGATCGCTACCTCGGCCATCAGGCCGATACGGGGGTCGGTGAGGCCGTCTAGCGTGGCGCGGACTTCGTCCCAGGTGGCACCGGAGCGCGGGGCGTAGCCCTCGTGGTACCCGAGGTCGGCGCACAGCGGGCAGTCGTCTTCGAGGTCGGGATACAGCTCGTCGCAGCACACCTCGTCGAGGCGGATGAACCCGGCGGCTTCGCCAACGTAGGAGATGGTCTCGCACAGGATGTCGAGGTTGGTTCCCAGCAGTCCGGCGCGCTTACCCGATGTGGAGAAGCTGGGGCATGGAGGGCTGATGATGACGCCGTGCGTGCAGCGCAGTGCCGGGTGCTCGGGGTCGAGCTTGGTGATGTCGGCGCAGATGCGGGCGTGGCCGGCTGCGCGGGCGGTCGCGCACGCGTCCTCGTCCATGTCGACGCCGACGACATCGAAGCGGGTGACGCCGAGGACCGTCTTCAGACCTTCCCCCCAACCGCCCGGACCGGCACACAGCTCGACCACGCGCTCCGGCTCGCCCTCTTCCCAGGGAAGGAGCCAGCGGCCGGGCCATGGCGCGGCGATCTCGTCGAGCTCGGCCATGACGTGTGCGGGGATCGGGGCGCCGGTGGCCTTGTAGGAGAGGGCGGTGGTGACGACGCTCTGTTGGGCTGCGGTCAGCTCGCTCACGGGGGCGGTCTCTTTCGCTTCGGGCCTTGCTGGCGGTTGCTCTCCACCAACACGGCAAATACTACAGCACGCGTCATAGTGAATCTATTTAGCCAGGTCAACGCCTTGATTGTGACGTGCACTGCCGCATATGGCCTTCGCCTGTCAGACCCCGCAAGGCCGCATCCCGACCCGCGCGGAGCCAGGACGCGGCCGAATCGAGGCTCTACGCGCTGCCGTCTCCGCGGGCACGGTCAAGCAGCAGGCTCAGAGCACCTGCCGCCTGCGCGGGGACCACCCCGTTACCCAAAGCCGCGAACTGCGCCGCACGAGGAAGGCCGGGCACTGCGGTAACCCATCCCGGAACCAACCCCATCATCCATTCCACGAACGAGGCAGCCAGGCGGCCGCGACCGTCGACCGCCGGAGGAGCAGCCCGACCAAGACGTCTTTCCCATCGGGCGATGGTCGCGGCGTACGGCCCCCACACAGCTTCACCGGGGACCGGCGTGCGGATGCCGCCCGGGAACGCGGTGAGCGGCATGGCAAGCTGGCCGCCTCCAGCCGCCTTCGGACAGCCCGCCAGGGTCTCGCCGTAGTGAGCAGCGCCCGGCACCAGGTGCTCAACCTCGTCCGCGAGGGTCGGCCCGTGACCGCCCTCACGCCTCTTGTCGGGATGCTGCGACCCTCCATTCACCGCCAGCTGCGCCGTAGGGGTTTTGAGCAGCGAGGCTGAGGGGCACTCGCCGGCAAGCTCAACCGGGGCCGCGTGTTGCCGGACCGGAAGTCGACCGGCGGTGCGTACCGTCGCCGCACGCCGGTAGGTCACCCCCGGCCCAACCGCCCTATGACGACGGCCAGGCGAGGACGAACACGCGCTCGCGACGGTGTGGGGCTCCGGCGTCCGACGCGCGGTGCACTTTCCACTCCGCATCGAACCCGAAGCTGGCCAAATCTCCGAGTACGGCACCGAGACCTCGAAGAGGCCCGGTTCGCTGCTGGACATCCACTGGCCCATCTCCTCGTCCCATGCTGCGAGTGGCCGGTGCGGAGAGGAGACCTCGGACATTTTCGATCACTACCAATTTCGGGTGGAGGGTGCGGATGGCGCGGGCGACGTGGGCCCAGATGCCGGAGCGGGTGCCGGGTGCGATACCTGCGAGCTGTCCGGCGAGGCTGACGTCCGTGCAGGGGAATCCGGCTGTGAGGATGTCGACGGGCGGGACGGTGCTCCAGTCGACGCAGGTGATGTCGCCGTAGTTCGGGATGTGCGGCCAGTGGTGGGCGAGGATGCGAGCAGCGTGCTGCTCGGGATCGTCGGGGTCGTACTGGCAGTGCCACAGGACCTCTCCTCCGAGCAGGTCCTGTACCGCGAGGTCCAGGCCCCCGTATCCGCTGCACAGCGAGCCGATACGGGGGTTGGGCGGGATGCGAAGACGGGCGGCGCGCTCAGGGGCGCGGAGGGTCAAGAGGACTCCTTCCCAGAGGGAGCGGCCCGGACCGAACCAGGCCACGAGGAGTCGGAAGGCTGCCGGCCAGCGGCGTCTTCTGTCCGCCGGGAACGCCGCTGCCAGGCGTGAGGTCAGTCACGCCCGGCAGCAGACGGGGTGTAGGCAGCGGACCTTGCTGGGTCAGCGGGCGAGGCGCGCGGCGAGGTGAACCAGGTGGTCGATGCCGACGCCGTGCAGCTCGGCGACCACGGGCGTGGTGTCGCGGATGCGGGCGACCGGGTCAGCGGGCGGACAGACATAGCCGAATGGCCCCGTCGCTGCGCCGAAGGTGACTTCGCCGTCGTCGAGCTGGTCGACGGGCGTGTACTGCACCAGGTGCGCGGCCACACGGCGGCCCAGGCGGGTGCGCACATCGCGCAGCGGGAACCGGGGCGTCTCGGCGGCGGGCTCCGGCAGGAACAGCGGCAGCACCTGCTCGACGATGGCGACTGGCCCGGTGACGGACAGGTCGCACGCCGGGTTCGCGCCGATGAGGGTCACCGCGTACCGCACGCCCTGGCTGCTCCACTCCACAAGGTCACTGTTCGGGTGGCTGCCGATGCGGTTGACCGTCGCCGCGCCGTGGGCGCGCACCGCGCCGCCGATCAAGTTCAGGTGCCGCAGCCGGGCGTGCCGGGCCTCAGCGGGCCGGTTGGCATACGCGAGGGCGGCGGCGTCATCCAGACGCGGCAGGACGAGCCGCAGGGTCTCGCGCACCACGGGCTCCGGCGCCATCCGGTCGAGGATGAGGTCCGGCTCATACGGCTCGCGGTTGTCGAGCTGCCACGCGATTTTAGTGCGCCACGGATGTTCGGCGAGGATGAGCGCGCCGGGCCGCCCGGCCTGGGTGAGGCGGGCGGCGGGGCGGGTCGTCCACCAGGCCGCGTACGGGGCGACCGTCCAGGCGTTCCCGTCGCGGTGCGGCAGGCGCTCGGCGACGCGGTGGGCGAGTGCCGGCGCGGCGCTCACGGGGGCGGTGGCAGTGGCCATCAGGTGGTTCCTTCGGGTCTTCCGGCGTTGCTCTCGCCGGGAAGTGGACCGGCAGGAGGCGGCTTGCGTCGCCCCCTGCCGGAGAGGGAGCGGGCTACTTCTGGAGGGCGCGGTCGAAGCACGCGTTGACGCCGGGCGCGGTGCAGCCGGACGGGCACGGCGACGGAGACAGCCGGTCGAGGAGCGTGCGGACGTCGTTGGTGCCCTCGGCCGTGGTCTGGACGACGCCGTAGTCCGAGGGGTACGTGATGGCGGCGCGCAGCACCTTGCCCGAGCGGGCCCCGATGACGACGTGTCCCTTCACCCCGTGCGGGCCGCGCGCGGCCAGGTGCAGCAGGTGCTTGGCCTTGCCGGTCTTCCAGGTCAGGCGCAGCTCCTTGGCGGCGGCCAGGTCGACGATGCCGCGCGTGTACGCGGTCAGACCGTACGGGGCGACCGGCTTCGGCGCGGCGAGGGTGCGCAGCTCCAAGTGCGCGCCGTCCAGGGTGAGGGCCAACGTGTTGTGCCCCTCGCGTTGCGCCCGGATCAGAGCGGAGTGCAGGCAGGCGCTGGTCTCCGGTTCGTACAGCGGGATCGCGTCGATGACGCGGGAGTCGCCGCCGAGGATGCCGGAGGCGTCGTCGCCACCCGGCCCGTATCCCTCGGCGAACGCGTCGCGCGGGGCGCCCTTGTGGGTGGAATTCCCGGTCAGGTAGGTGCCGCTGCCGTCCCTGATCCACCACAGGGCGGCGTGCACGGTCTCGCCGTTCTCGCACTGGTCGGAGGTAGCGCGCAGCGTGTGGCGCGGGGCGAGCGCCGAGTGCATGGCGATATCCATGACCTCGTTGAGGGCGAACTTGAGGGTGATCACGGGGGTGTTGGCCTTTCGGTTCGGGGCTGGCCCGGTTGCTCTCCGGGTGGTGAGGCGGGGCGCGCTGGGAAGGGGGCGCGCCCCGTCGGGGTGGCTAGAGCCAGGAGCGGACGATGCGCGGGCTCTCCGAGTAGCACTCGGTGGTGACCTTGTAGAAGTCGGCGTCCGGGTCGTCGAGGAGGGTGAGCGCCGCGTTCACGACGAGGTTGTCCAGGTCGTCGGCGTAGGGGCGTCCTGTGTGCTCGGCGGCCAGATCGATGCCGTTGTTCACGGCCTGGGAGACCTGCTCGCGGGTGTACTGCGGCGCGTCGTCGTCGGCGGGGGCGTCGGCGGGTGCCTCCCGGTGATGCTGGTTCTTCACCTCGCCCCATGGCGCGGACGGCGCGTCGAGGAGCGTCATGACGGCGGTGACGGCCCACGCGAACCGGTCGGCGTAGCTGGAGACGTGCGCCTCGTCGGCCGTCATGGTCGCGCCGTCGTTGATGGCTGTGCGGACCTGGGCGCGGGAGTACAGCTTGGCTGGGGCGGCGTCGGCGTGGGTACGGCTGCCGGTGGAGGAGTCGAGGATGGTCACGGGGTGTCCCTTTCGGTTGGGGTCTGTGCCGGCCCGGTTGCTCTCCGGGCCGTGGGCCCCGGCCGGGCGGCCGGGGCGGAGTTCGAGTGGGCGGTCAGTCGGCGTCGCGGATGCCGCGCACGGCGTCGGCGACGCGAGCGGCGACGGCGGGCAGCCCGAAGGCGGAGCTCACGTCCGTCAGGTACGTGCGGCTCTCGCCGCGCAGGTTCGCCCAGAGGTACAGGTCGCCGTCCTCGTCGACGGCGAGGAGGAAGTTCGCGCCCGGCTCATCCTCGTGCTCGATGCAGGCACCGACGCCCCACGGGGTGGACTCGGCGTGCCAGTCGGGACCGAGGAGCTGCACGGCGGCGCGGCCGATGTCGGAGACGCTGAACGGGTACTCCGTGCCCGGGGCGGGGTGGTAGCGGCCGTGGTCGTCGTACGGGAGGGAGGCGGCGTACGCACGCTCGAACGCCTCGATCGCGGCCTGCGCGGTCTGGCGGGCGGTGCGGGTGAGGGCGCGGCGGCCCCGGCGGGTCGTGGCAGCGGTTTGGACGTCGGCGACGGCGCTGTCGAGCTGGGGGACCACCCTGGCCCAGACGGCCATCCGGGCGCGGGCGGAGGCGTACGCGAGCATCCGGTCGAGTCGGGCGGCCAGCTCGGTCGCGGCGTCGCGGCGGCGGGGGAAGGTGGCGTACACGCCGTAGGCGGCGCGGGCGGCAGGGGCGAGCGGGGTGACCTCGGTGTTCATCGGGTGGTGCCTTTCGGGTCTGGGCCGGTTGCTCTCCGGCCGGGTGGGGTGTGTCGGGGCGGTGCGCCCGTGGAGCGGGGTGGTCAGTTCGCGGCGTCGCCCTTCGTGTCCGGCGCGGGGGCAGTGGTCGGCTGGTTGCAGGGGCGGCCGTTGTCGACGCGGACGGCCCTGGCGAGCTTCATCAGGTCGCGCTGGAGGGCTAGGGCGCTGCGGAGCCAGGCGTCCGTGGCGGGCTCGCTGGTGGCCTGCAAGAGCAGTCCGTGAACGTGGGCGAGTCGGTGCCGGAGGTCAGCCTCCAGCTGGGCGAGCGCGGGGGAAACAGGGTTGAGCGGCGCGAGCGTCGGCAGGGTGACGCAGGTGAGCGGGGCGTCTATGTAGTCCGTGAAGTTCGCGGGGAACCGGGTGTCCGGGTGGAGCCGTGCGATTTCGCGGGCGTCGCTCAGCGCCTCGGCGGCGTCGGTGAAGCACGCGTACGTGGTGCTGTCGGGCGTGTATCGCTCGAACGCCTCGGCTGCCCGGTCCAGGTGGGAGGCGATGAAGCGGAGCGCGGTGATGGTGGCAGGCGGGGTGAAGCGGTCACGGGCGACGTGGGCGATGATGCGGGCGCGCAGGGTGGCGGCCTCGGCGGGGGCGAGCGTGTTGCGTGGGGGGACGGCGTTCATGGTGCGTTTCTCCGGGGTGTCTGGGGGGCCGGGGCGCGGAGTGTGCGCCCCGGCGAGGGCGTGTGTCCGTCAGGCGGCGGAGAGCGCGGCGCGGATGGCCTTGTACTCGGCCTTGCGCGGCTTGTAGTTCGCGACGATCTGGGCGACCTGTTCGACGGTGTAGCGGTAGGCGGTCACGACGCGGCGGGCGCGGCCTTTGAGGGTGCGGCGGATGCGGACGGCTCGGCCCCGGATGCCTGCCTTGCGGGCCTGGGTTCGGAGCGCGTCTGCGGCTCCGGCCACCACGTCGAGCGGGGCGCCGGTGGCGATGATGTGGGTGGCC
The DNA here is from genome assembly GCF_014655595.1 of Streptomyces griseocarneus. Classification (GTDB taxonomy): domain Bacteria; phylum Actinomycetota; class Actinomycetes; order Streptomycetales; family Streptomycetaceae; genus Streptomyces; species Streptomyces griseocarneus. Next base: position 115,599 of record NZ_BNBL01000017.1, read on the forward strand.
AGTGAGCGGGGTCCGGTGCGGACGCGGCGGGCGGCGGTGGAGGCGGCGCGGCGTGCGCGGGACTTGGCGCGGTTGGTGCGGGCGCGGTCGCGGAGGAGGGCGGCGGTGCGGCGGGAGTTCGTGGACATCGGGGTCCCCTTTTGAGTTCGGGTCTGTCGGCGGTTGCTCTCCGCCAACAAGGAAAATACTACAGCACGCGTCGCGGTGGGTCTAGTTCGGATGTTGCCAAGGAGCTATAAACAGGCATCTGACAAGGGAAGACGTGCGACCCTCGCGCCTGCCGCGAGGTTGCACGCAATGGCGTCGGCGACGCGCGCTGTACTTCAACCGGTTGGCTAGAACAGGGTGTCGGCCCGGGGTCGCTCGGCCTGGGCCCGGCGGGCGACCGGGCGCACGGGTACGTCGTCGCTGAACAGGGCAGCGGTGCCGTACGCGTCCGGGGCGGCCGGCACGCGGACCCCGACCCGCGCGGCCCGCTCGTCGACAAGGGCGAGCGGGGCCGACTCGTCGAAGTCGCCGCGCCCCATCTGCCCCCAGTCCCTCACCGGCTTCCCTCCGCCTGCTGCGTGGCGTTCAAGTCGATGACGGCCATGTACCCAGCCTCGTCCGTGACCTCCATCTCCGGCGGCCACCCGTCGGTGGCGTAGCTCTTGAGCTGTTCGTAGGCGAGCTGTGCCGCCTCCTGCGGGCTGGACGCCTCGAAGTCGGCGGACCACATCACGCCGTACGTACGCACGGGGGCCCTGGTGGCCTCCTCGACGGCTGCGACGACGTCGGCGAGGATCACGGCCACAGGTCGGTTGCGCAGCTCGATGGCGCACGGCTCGTCGTCCTCGCCGCTCTCACCGCGCTCGGAGGGGGCCAGGCACACGAACCGCCACCCCACGTCCGCCACACGGCCGTGGTCGGCGAGCGTCCAGCGGTCGATGTCGTCGCACTCCTCGCACCCCTCGCACGGGCAGTCCCGCAACGCGTGCGGGTCGGCACGGTACGGGGTGGGGACGTGCTCCGCCCGTCGGGTGCCGCTCTCGTCGGAGAAGACGGCGAGCACGAGGTCACCGGCCTTCACCTCATGGGCGTGGACGGCCACGGCCTGGTCGAGGGTGAGCCCGTGCGGCAGGGGCGGGAAGTCCGGATCGATCGGCCGGTCGGTGAGGTGGAGGGTTTCGGAGTCGAAGGGCAGGGTGCGCATGACGGGTCCTTCCGGGGCGGGCGAGGAACTGGCGGGCTGGTCGGGGCGCAGCGGCGCGGCTGCGCCCCGGCGGCGGGCGGTCAGTGGTGCTCGCGCCGATCGGCGTCGAGGGCGCGCAGTGCCTCCGGGAACCCCGGGGTGCCGGGCTTCTCCTCGAGGTCGCGGATCCGGGCGCGCCCGTCAGGGTTGTCGGCGCGGGAGCCGTCCGCGTTGGTCCAGCCGTACGGGGGACGGCTCGCTACCGTCACGCACAGGTCGACGGCGGCGCCTGCGCCCTTGCACTCGTCGGCGACGATGCGGGTGCCGCAGACGCGGTTGCCCATGGTGTGGCAGTCCCAGCCGCTCTCATCCTCGTCGATCCGGCCGTTGCGGTTGTCGTCGCCGAGGGCGTCCGCGCGGCCGTCGGTGAAGCCGTCGTTGAACGCAGTCACGATCTCGTCCGGGGTGGGCTTGGCGCCCGGGTCCGTGCCGGTACAAGAGCCGAAGAGGCCGGGGCTGCCGCGCCATTCGACGCCGAAGGAGCAGCCGGGCGTGCCGAAGGTGGCTCCGGCGTTCTGCCCGTCGTAGGTGTGGCCGAAGGTGGCGAGGGCGGCGGTGGCCAGTCCGGCGGTGAGGAGCACGGCGGGGCGAGGCCGGCGGGTGGGCAGGCGCAGTCTGCGCATGACGAAGTCCCTTTCGGTTCGGGTCTGTCGGCCCGGTTGCTCTCCGGGCCGGTGGCGCTATGAGAACGCTACACACTCCGAATAAAAAAGTACAGGGCGCATCACGAACGGTGGTCTGGGGCGCCATGCATGCGGGGTGAAGTGGAATTTCTGGAGGGGCCCCCAGCGATGCGACGCGTGCTGTACTATTTAGGTGTTGGCGGGAAGCAGCGCCGACAGCCCGGAGAGCAACCGGGCGCAGACCCGAACCGAAAGGGACATCCATGTCCGTCACCCTGGCCAAGGCACCGCGCTCCTTCACCGTCCTCATGCAGGACGGCACTGTGCACGGCGTACTCCTCACCCCCGACACCCAGGAAGACCGCGATCTCCTGCACTTCAACGCGCACTGGGGTGACTGCCTCGACTTGTTCGAGGTGACCGCCATCGACGGCTACGCCGCGAGCATCCAAGCCATCGCCGCCCACGACCGGGCCACCGCCATCGAGGACTACATGGACCGCGTCGGCGTCAGCTACAGCGCGGCCCGAACTGTCTACCGGGACTGCCGCACATGGGCCCGCGCCCTGACCCCCGAAGGCCGCGCCTCCTGGCTCAGCAACGTGCTCAAGAGCTACGCGCCCCTCAAGCACTTTGCGCTCATCGAGGCCATGCGCGAGTTCGGCGAGCCCACCACCGCCTGACGGGCCGCACCGCCCGCCGGGGGAGGCGGGCTGTACACCCCGCCCCCGTTGGGCCCGGTGCCGGCGCCGCACACCGAGGCCACACCAGTCACATCAACCCCAACAACGCAAAGCAGCGTGAAGCAACGCGCTCTTACGCGTGCGCGCGCGTAGAGGTCTCTCAAAACTCGCGAAATTCCGTCTGCTCTCCCTTGGAAGGACCCGTTCTGATGACCGCACCGACTGCCGCTGTCGACCTGACTCCGGAGCAGATCACTGTCCCGCTCGACACCTGGGACCGGCCCGTCGTTGTGCTGCCCGACGACGTCGCCGCGCGGATGGCCGCCTCCTCCCGCACGGACGTGAAGAACTACGGCTACTGCCACTTCGAATCCCGCCGCTTCTCGCCCGACTCGTACGAGACGCGTGCAATCCAGACCATTTTCGAGTCGGTGCTCGCCGCTCATCCCGACGAGCAGGGCCTTGGCCAGTACGAGCGGTACGGCACCGGCTACTTCTACGGCTACATCGTTGGCACGTCCGGCTGGGACGCCTCGGCCCGGACGTGGAGGGACTACGAGAACACTCAGCACCTCCACGTGGACGGCATCCACCTGCGCCACGACGGGCGTAGCCACTTCGGCTCCTGATCACGCCCCGGCGCTCGTTTCCTCGGCGGGCGCCCCTCCCCCTCATGCTCCCCATCCGGAAGGACTACTTCACCATGCCCGTTTCGCTCGACAAGGCCGTCCGTACGTTCACCGTCATCCACCAGCGTGGGAAGGTCTTCCACGTCGTCCCGGGCCGCGCCATGCTCCAGCCGGACGGCTCGCTGGGCCCGTACGCAGAGGCGTGGCAGGACATGTTCGCCCGCCGCCTGACGCCCACGACGGTCGAGGCCGTCGACCGATGGGCAGCCGTGCGCGCGGCGGCCGAGGAGATCGGTCCGTACATCAGCGAGCGGGATTGGATGCTCAGCCGGATCGACATCTTCGCGCTCAACCGGTCGGCGGACCCTCACCTGCCCATCCGGGAACGCGCTCTTGTCGTCGACGTCGTTCTGGAGTCCGCGTTCACGCCCGTGGTCGACCCGACCGGCGCCCCGATCGTGTGGGAGGACGCATCGGCTGAGGAGCGCCGTGCGTGGCTCGACGATCAGCCGACGGGCGTTCTCCTGCGCTGGTACCGCCACATCCGGCAGATCCACCACTGACCCGCTGAATGCCGGCCCGCCCGACCCCTGGCCGGGGGCGAGTGTCGGCCACCTTGCCCAGTTCTCCCCGCGCGCTGTCAGTGACCGCCCATAGGCTCTCTGACCTGCGTGCGGGGCCCTTCCGACCGGTCTGGTCACTCGCCAGGCCCCCACGAGGTTCCGTTGAATACACCTGCCAGCACACTCGCCCATCGTTCCGTGTTCGCCGTGCCCGATACGGAGACGCTGCTTGACACCGTCCGCGGGGTATCGGGGGCGTGGCTGAGGAAGAAGTTCCCGCGCACGGCCGTGCAGCTTGGCACCGGGCAGCACGCGCTCGACGAGTCGTCCCTGCTGATGTCGCAGGCCGCGTACGACGACAACGGCGCCGAGTACGCCACCCGTATCCAGCTCCGCGAGGACAAGGCGGAGGCGACCTGGCGCACCACGGTGACGGCAGTCCGCTCCACCACGGGCGGCACGGTGAGCGTTGACCTGGAGTGCTTCCCGAACAGCGCACAGCCCTTCCGCACCAGCAAGCCCCGGCTCATCCGCGAACTGGTGGCGGAGCTGGAGCCGCGCGACGGCATGTCAAGGCTGAGCATCAACGCGCTGCGCGTCACCCACGACCGCGTGCACTCCCTTGTCGACGTGCTGTGCGATCCCGAACGGCAGATGCCCACGGTCGTCGCCGCACGGCCCATGCAGCCCGATCCACTGTGGTCGGAGCGCGTGGCCGGCATGATGCGGCAGCTCGCCGGGGACGCGTCCACGTACCTGCTGTGGGACCTGGCCACGGTCGACGCCTTCCGGGAGGCGCTCGGCCACGACCACCGTGTCGGCCCTGGCTGCGTGCGGACGTTCCTGCCGTTGGTCGATCCGGCCTGGGCGCCGGATGCGGCCGTCACCGGCTCATGGGGTCCGGACGGTGGACCGATCCGACGGACCAGACGTGGCGCGGTGTCGCCCGCCGCGTGCACGCGCTCGCCCTGGAGCGTCCCCTGCCCCGGCAGCTCTCCGCCGTGGCGTTCCCCGACCGCATCGCCGAGCAGCACCGGCAGGAACGCCGGGAGTCCATGGACAAGGCGCGTCTCCTCACGGCCGTACCGGCGCAGCGGACGGGCGAGCACGACGAGGAGCTACGCGCCGAGGTGACCCTGTTGAACGGTCTGTTGGAGCAGGCCGACAAGGAGCTATCGGAGCTGGGGCGGACCGTCGAGTTGGCCGAGCGGACGAACACGTCGATGCAGGAACAGCTCCAGGTCGTCATCGCCGAGCGAGACAAGGAGCTTGAGGATCATCTGACGACGCTGGACACGTTGCAGCAGGTGCGCGCTGAGGCGGACCGGCTCCGGCTTCTGCTGCTGCGCCAGGGCCACTCGAAAGAGGTTGCCGAGGCCGTGAAGAGCTTGCCGGGCATCCCGTCGTCGTTCGAGGAGCTGTGGGAGCGCCTGGGGGAGCTCGAGCACCTGACGGTGACCGCGGACCGGCGGATAGCGTTCGGGCTCGACGAGCACCCGATGTCGCGCACCTGGGCGGCGAAGGGCTGGACGGCGATGGTGTCGCTCGACTCGTATGCCGCGGCGGCGCACCTGAAGCTCGCCGTGCGGGGCCGGATCGCGCCGCGGGTGTACTTCCTGGATGACGTGAAGGGGGCGCGGGGCGGGAGCGCCGGCCGTCTGGTCGTCGGGTACATCGGGCCGCATCTGACCAGCATGATGACCAACTAGGCGGGGCGCCCCGCTTCGGCCCAGCGCACGGCGCGGCGGGAGCGAGTAGGTCCAATATTCCGGGGACCAGTACCACCCGAGTGACGCACGCTGTAGTATTTTAGGTGTTGGCGGAGAGCAACCGCCGCAGACCCAAACCGAAAGGCCCAGCGCCATGACAGCGCTTGGCCGCAGGTTCGAGTCCTGCCGGGGGCGCTCTCCCCATCGTGCACGCCCCCTTCCGGGAGGGGCGTTTTTGCTGGTCAGGGGCATGTTCGGGGGCGTCGTCAAATCGGAGATCCCCGGAGACTGTTCTCCGGTGATCTCCGGCTGACTCCGGCTGTCACCGGGGTTCTGCGGGTGGCCTCGGAGAATACACGGAGAAGTTCTCCTCGCCCGCCGGTTACCCCTCGGACAGCTCGGGGAGGTCTCCCCCGGCTTCGATACGCCTCTTAAGATCGGGGAGCTGCCCGACGATGCAGCGGGCGTACGTCGCTAGCAGGACCGCGACGCTGGTGCCAGCCCACTCCGCGACCTGAGCGGGTGGCACCCCGTAGTTGAGCCACTTGGTCAGGCGAGTGTTTCGCCAGTCGTACACCCGCCTACCCAGGGGTGAGTCGAACTCGTGGGGAGTCAGTACCTCCTGACGGGCGGTCCTCCAAGCGCGCCGGATGACCGAGCCGGCGAGGATGCCGCCCTTCTCTCCCTGGAACAGCCGGTCGCCTGGTTTCAGCCCTTCGGCCCTGATGTGCTCGCGAAGGATCTTCGTCAGGCTGCGCACCGCGGTCTACGACGGTCACCGCGGCTTCACCCTCTCCCACTTCCACCGAGGTGAAGAGCTGGCTGAGGAAATGCGCTCCGCCGGCCTGACCGATGTGGCCGTGTTCGGCATCGAGGGGCCCGCCTGGTCCATGGTGACGGCCGTCGAGCAGAGTCCCGGGCCGGGCTCGAGCAATGAGCTCTTCGAGGCGGTCCTAACAGCGACACGCATGGCCGAGCCCTACCCGGAACCCTCGCAGCGTCTTCGCACCTTCTGGCAGTGGGGAAGGCTCCTGCGTGAGGGGCGGACTTTGCCGCCGGACTGCCCTGCACCGATCTTCGAAGCTCGGGGTATGGCGTGGGACCTATTTTTTACGCGGCCAAAAGCCCGGCCAGTCACGGCTATGGCCCCTTGGACTTGCCGCCTATCCACCCCATCACTGATCGCAAAACCTTGAGTAGTTCTAGACCACTCTCACGAAGCAGAGTGACTACAGCACCGACGACCGAGCTCCCCGCAAGGGCCACGGTGATGAGGGTCATAATGAGCTCAGAGCGCATTACTGGGCCCCCGCTCGCTGAGGTAAGTAGTGAATCCGGCACTCAGCAGTGTCGTGATAAGCAATATAAACGAATTTCTACCAAGTACCGCCGGATCAATATTCTCATCGTCCGCGCCCGCAGCAAGAAAGGTTGCGAAAAGCAAAACAGCCACATTCCATAAGGTCCAGAAGAGAGGAACGCTCTTTGCTCGCATATGCGCCTGGGCGATCGCTGAAGCCGCTAGCCCCATGCACACAATATACAAGTCGGCTCGGGCGCAAAATTCGAAGAAACCCGGAGTTTGGTGATCTTTAAGAGAGCTCTCTTGCACTAGCTGCGCTATTGGCGGGAGAATCGCGAAGACGACGGCACACATAAACCATGTGCCGAGCTTTTGCAAAGGCGTATGCTCAGGGTCGGCGACTCCCCCTGACGTTGGGTGCGCACCGTCGACACCAAGAGCTCCACATTGAGGCGAGTTGGAGGGATTAGCCGCGTTGGCACCACCAGGTGTTGCGGCCGGAGGTGGAGTAGACAACCGCGTCGAGCCCCCGATCAGTGCTTCCATCTTCGATATCAACGTCTTACCGCAACCAGCCTGCCCCTGTCTCTACTTCGAGCTTCTCAGGCGCATGATTCCGGCCCGGGGCTAGCCGGCGAAACCTGCTGTCGGACCTGCTCAGGCCTGAGCTCACACAGCGCAGCGGAAGGCCTCCCTCCGGGGAATGCGCGGTGACGTTGCCCACAGGGGCCCGCCGCAGGCCACTTCACTCCAGGTCAGAGCCTTGATCAATGAGAACAGGATCGGTCTCTTCTAAGCGCCGTTCCTGTCCACGTTCCTGCCCGACACCCCCCGCAACCGCGAAAGCCTCGCCGCCGCCTGGCTGCGGATACTCGAACTCGGCTACACGCCCCGCACTACCCCGGCCGACGAGCCCGAGGGCTGCACGCGCACCCGGTGCGCGGGCGTCCACCACGGCTACCCCGGCAGCGAACACCGCTGGGCCCTGACGGACCTGCTCTGCAGCGAGGACATCGACGTCTTCTACAGCCACATGCGGGAGCGGAAGGGCGCCAAGCCCGCACCGCCGCGCCGCCACAGGGCTGCCCGTACTCCGGGCCCGGCAAGGCAGCAGAGCGCGCCGCCCGCTACGTCGAACTCGGCCTCACTATCCCCGCCTGGGACACCGACGCCCGCGCCGCACTCGCGGCCTGACCACCGCCCGCCGGGGCGCGACGCAGACTGCCGCGCCCCGGCACCCTCCCCGCCACTCCACCACGAAATCGCGAGGTAGCCATGACCACCGCCCCCAACGTCACCGTGAAGGACTCCAGCCAGCTCGCCGAGGGCGACATCGTCCTCACCTACGGCATGCGAGTCTGGCTCGACACCCGCACCACACGCACGGACTCCGGGTACACCGTCTACGCCTGGTCCGGAACCGTCCGGAATCTCGACGAAGTCCGCGAAGAGGGGCACGTCCCCATGCCCTGGCTGCGTACCTGGAAAAACGGGCTCGTCGACCGCGAGGACGCGTGGACGATCCAGGGCAACACGTTCGCGAACTGGCTCGTTGAGAACCCCTCGTAGCGCTCCCCGCCGGGGGCGCCGCCACCACGCCCCCGGCATCCCTCCGCATTCCCTCCCGCACTTCCCGACGAGGACACCGTGAGCGCCCAACTGACCCTGTTCGCCGACACAGCCCCCGCCCCGAAGAAGAAGCGAGCCCGCCGCGTCCACCCCTCCGTGCCTGCAGTGCCGGCCACGACCATCCCGACTGCACTGCTCCGCGCCGCCGACTGGATACTTCTGAACTCATCCGGCGGGAAGGACTCGCAGTCGATGGCCTCCCACGTCTGCCGCCTGGCCGCGAAGCTGGGACTGTTCCACCGCGTTGTGATCGTTCACGCCGACCTCGGCGACGTCGAGTGGGGTGGCACCCGCAAGCTCGCCGAGGACCAGGCCCGCCGCCTCGGAGTCCGCTTCGAGGTGGTCAAGGCCGAGGGCGGCGACCTCCTGGCGCGCACCGTCGCCCGGTTCTTCAAGCTCAAGGCGAAGGCGGAGAAGGAAGCCCGCGATGAGGGCCGCGACCCCGCCACAGTGAAGGTCGCTCCGGCCTGGCCTTCGAGTGCAGCTTAGGTGGTGCACTTCGGATTTGAAGCGGGGACCGATCCGGAAGCTGATGACGCGGCTCGTGGCCGAACTCGGCGACCTCGGACGCCCCGTGCGCATCCTCAACTGCATGGGCCAGCGGGCCGCCGAGAGCCCGCCGCGCGCCAAACTCGCAGCCGTCGAGATCGACCGCCCGGCGAGCAACGGCAAGAGACACGTAACGACGTGGCGGCCGATTCACGGCTGGACGGACGTCGAGGTTTGGAAGGAGATCGCCCGCTCAGGCCTGCCGTACCACGAGGCGTACGACTGGGGCATGAGCCGCCTGTCCTGCTCGTTCTGTGTTCTCGGGTGTGAGGCGGACGTCGTCCTCGCCGCGCCTGCGCCCGACGAAGGCCGCCCAGTACGTCGCCGTCGAGAAGAAGGTCGGCGCCGACTTCAAGAACGGCCTGTCCATGCGAACGATCGTCGAGCGCGCCAAGGCCCTGGACGCCGAGTATGGCGAGCTGCGCCGGCCCCCGCGAGGCACCGCGCTCTCCGGCTATGTCGGCAAGAAGGCCACTCGCAAGTACCTCGACCGCCTCGCACGGGGGCGTCTCGACCTGGCGGCCTGACCCGCCGCCCGTTCCATCACCGGCCGGAGAGCAACCGGCCCCGCAGACCCGAACCGAAAGGCCCGCCGTGCCCACCACCGCGTCCGCGCCCCTCCTCGTCCGCGAGACCGACGACAACGAGACGTGGCTCTTGCTGTACCTCGGCGACACGCTCGTCGGCTACCTGAACGCCATCGACTGCGGCGACGAACTGTGGGTCATGGAGGTCAGCGTCCACCCCGCCCACCGTGGCCACAGGCACGGCACACACCTGCTGAAAGCACTGCTCAACGAGAACCCCGTCTCGCAGATCGCCCTCTCATGCGACTCGTTCACGCCGGATCATCTGTGGCGCCACGCCCCGGAGGGCCTTGCTGAACCAGCCCTCGCCGCCTGGTACCCGCGGCACGGCTTCCGCCCGGAAGCCGACGACGAGGACAGCCACCGCATGGTGCGCCTGCCCTGACCTCTACCCCTGGCCGGAGAGCAACCGGGTTTTCCAGTGACAAAGCAGTGGGGGCCGAGGTTGAGACGGCATCCCATTCTGGGGCCGAGGGACGATGGCGCGTTTTGAGCTGGACCCAGCTCTTGGTGGTCGAGTTACCTATGCCTCGCAGGATGGCAATACCGACGATCCGACATGTCCATGCCGGATGTGGGAACTCGACAGAGAGGTACCCCCGCTATGTCGATACGCCGAACGGCCACGATAGCCGCCACAACCGCCCTTCTCGGGGCCGGCCTGCTGGCCGCACCGGCAGCTCAGGCCACCGAGACTCAATCTCCTGCAGCGCCCGCGCGCTTCGTGAGCCAGTCCTCCGCTGACCAGAACGTCGTTCCCGGCTCAGAGGAGTACCACTCCTGGTACTGGACCTATGAGGCCTGCCACAACGCCGGCATACGGCTAACAGCCCAGCCCAGCCGCTGGAAGTCTTACGACTGCCGCGACCACTCCTCGGGCGTAACCGTACTGCTCTACGTGTATCGGTAAATCAGCAAGGCTCAAGCCGCGTGGTTCCTGACTTGCTGCAATGCGGCCCCGGCTCGGCGACCCTGCCAGGCCGGGGCCGAACATGTTCCCTCTTTCATTCCTCCAGGAACCGCGCCAGCTTCAGGACGTCGTCCAGGCTGGCCGCTGGTCCTGCCAGTTCCCGTGCACCCAGGAACCGTTCCTCCCGGGATATCGCCTCCCCGTCATCCGCGAAGTCCACGACGGCCGGGGCCCGGAACAAGTCCTCCACAGCCGCCCTGTGGCACTCCGGCCGGGCCGGACAGAGCGGGTCGCATCTCTCGTCCGTCTCCGGGCACGGCTCCGTAGGATCCCATGCGTAGTACTACGCATGGGCCCCACTGCTGTCGATGCCCCCGGGCCGCTAAAGCGGCGGGTGGCTACTTCGTCGCCACCCCGGATTCGGCCGCGAGAATGAGGGACTCCGCCGTGACTCGGCCTCCCTGGACGGCCGACGGGGATGCCGTCGCAACGCACCGGTTCAGCTCCGGGTTGTACTCGGACATGATGACGCCGGCGTGGTCGGTGGCGACTTCATCCAGGTGAACGGGCCAGCCGCGAGCCTCCAGTGCCTCAGCGAACTCACGGGAATTCTGCACGTCCAGGATGACGTCGCTCGCGCCATGAATCAGCCGGACCGGTACCGGGGCCGCACTCGTGGCCGCAAGGTCGTTCAGGGGTGTTTCGCCCGTCGTGCGGGCAGGGAGCCCGTAGTGGCCCGCGATCCCAACCGCGGCGACAGGCCGCCACCCGTCGAGCAGCTCAGGCCGCAGCGCAACACTTACGGCGGCCCCGGCTCCGGCAGACCAGCCAGCGAGCACGAAGCGCTCGAGGTCGCCGCCGAAGGAGGCCGCCTGAGCGAGCACGAAACGAATCGAGTTCAGGAGATCGGAGCGGCCGCCGTCCGGCGCATCGGAGCGCCAGTCGGAGGCGAATACGACGGCCCCCCGTGCCACGGTCTCCTCGGCGAGCGGCTGCAGGATGTCCCTTTCATCAGGGCCGAGGCCGTGCCAGATCAGGACGACAGGGAGTGGGCGCTCGGGGCGGTCGCCCGGCTGGTAGACGTCGATCAGCTTGCCGCTCTCGCCCTTGGCGAGCGTCTTGATCACAGGAACTTGGGAGGGCATATGAGGATCTCCTGGAGCATCTGTTCAAAGCTCACACCGTAGGGGCCGGGCAGGCTTGGGTCCCGGCTGCCCGAGCGCACCGGCTTGTCTGCCCGGGAGGTGCCAGCGGCCAAGGTGCAGGTCACCTTGGCCGCAACGTCCGTCAATTAGGTGCAAGGGTCGTGACCTGCGCCGGCGGCGGCGTGAAGTACCGGGCAATACGCAAGAGGAGGTGCTTGTCCTCGTCGGTAGTCTCAGGACTGACCCGCACATCGGCGTACTCCGTCAGCTCGGCGGCCACCTGCTTCTGGCTGTGACTGGCGAGAGCTTCACGGATCTGTTCTGCGACAACTGCCGCCGCCAGGTCCGGGTCCTTGAGACCTTGCGTGCCGTGCCGGTGCTCAGCCTCTTCCCGCACATCGGCGTTGAGATACGGACGAAGCTCGATCATGCCGTCCCTGATCTCGGTAATGCGACGGTACAAAGAGAAGCTGATGGGCCGAAGCTGCACGAGCGCCCGGAGCTGAGACTTGGCCGGGACCGCTGCGATCGAAGGAGTCGCGGCGTAGAGGGCCTCCCACAGAGGGCCGAGCCGCTTGTACACGTAGTGCTCGTTCGCCCACCCGTATACCCCGCGCACGCGGTCAACCAGGGTCGGAAGGAAGTAGCCGAGGAGGGTCAGCAGGGCCCCGGCGTCGCCGCAAAGCCACGCAAGGGCGAGCCAACTGTCGGCGCTGGACCCGAAGGCGTCTGCAACCAGGTCGGCAGTGCGGATGACGCTCTGCCCCACGGTGATGACCGCACCAACAGTGATGATGCGCAGGCTCGCGCTGACCCAGGAATTTACAGACCGGCGCGCCTGTTGCCAGCACTTCACAGCCAAGTACGTCTGAGCGAGCGTGTATGCGGCGATGTAGATGCCCAGGTATGCCTTATAGAAGGGGCCGCGCACCAGGAAGTGTGAGAAGTCGTCCGGATCAATCTGGGAGAACGTTGCGAACAACCCGGCGATGGCAGCGGCACCGGCGATCCCGAATATCTTGGACCTGCGGCGGGCCTCGGCCAGCGGGAACGCCCAGTAGGCAACCACGCTCGTCTGGAAGACCAGAACCAGCATGACGCAGCTCTGTGCGAGAGGGACTGCGATGCTGGGTACGCCGAGCGCGGCGTCAATCTGCCTCCAGATGGGAGGCAGGGCAATGATGAAACTGAGAGCTGAGGAGAGGAAGACCAGACTCAGCAGGACGAGAGCCCGGTCTTTCCTGTTGTTCTTCAAGTCCCGTAGAAGAAAGAGGAATCCCATACTCGCGATGACGAGACATATGGGGTGCAGTTCACTCACGGACTTGACCTTCGGCGTAGAAACGTTCTTGCAACCCGATCGGACTCCGTTTCGTCGGAGATCGCGACCTGGTACTTCTGGTGATGATGGACGTGTGCCTGAAGGTAGGTGCCTACCAACTCGGCTTCGAGCTCTTCCGCATCGTCGTACTGCGCACGGCCGAGCACCGACTGGATCAGCTCCGGGTCCAGAAGGGTCAGAAGCCCCTCGGTTGCCGCAGCCGGCACCTTCCTCTGGCCCTGGTGACGCTTGAGGATGTGGGCTACCTCGTGAGCAATGATGTGGTCCTGATGCGCGATGCTCGTTCGCGGGTCGTAGAAGATGTAGTGCGTCTCCGCAGTCGCGACCCACATTCCACAGGGAGCCGACCACCCAACCTCGGCGGGTTCGAGCTTGACAGCCCGTTGCGTTCGGCGCTCAACCTCTGGCAGAAGGTCCCGAATTCCAGTGACCGAGGGAAGGCCCAGGCTGCGCACGAAACGCTCGCTGGCCCGCTGTACAGACGCAGACACGAAAGCGCCCCTCCCTAATTGATCAAGGAAACTAGAACCCGCAGAGCGCCTTACAAGATCAATAAGGCCCCTGATGGCTGAAGACTCGCAATAGCATAATGAATGCAGACGCGCGAGTAACAACCCAGGGGCCGGTTCCTGTGCTGGCGGGTCCGATATTCCCAGCCAGGGTTCAGGCGAGGTCTAGGACTCGGCCGGTAGTCCTTCGAGTCGGCGAACCTGGTCGATCATGGCCGCGGCCGCAGTAAGACCTTTGTCGGACAGGCCAACGGCTCTCATCGCGATTTCGGTGACCCGCGCATCCTGCAAGCGCTTCAGCGTAGCTGCGGTCACACCCGCCTCTTGCAGCTGGATTAGGGTCTGCAACTGCTCGTCCAGGATCTCCGGGGCAACCCCTTGGCTCATCAGCTTCGTAAAGGATCTGAGTTGCCGGTGAAGCTGCTCGGGGTCGGTGCCAGACTCCTTGAGCTCATTAAGGCGGGCGATCATGCTGTTCACCGTGGTGGCGGTACCGCGGTTGGACCAGTAGTCCTGAGGCACGGCGAAGAGGTCGGCGAGGGCGTCCATGTGCTTCTTGGTCGGGTTGTCCGCCCGTCCGGTTCGGAGCTGCCACATGTACGTAGACGACGGGGCGGGCAGCCCCAGCTCTTCAAGCATCCGTACGACCTGAGGGTTGGTGAAGGGCCCCCGCGGGTCGTGAGTGCACAGGAAGTCGAGCCGATCCGCGAAGCTGCCCCCGTCTGGCTCGTCCTGCGGAGCTTCGCCTCCGTGGGCATGGGTCACGGCAGCGTCCCCCCTCTCTGTCTCGCGAGCGTTCATCTCAGTTGATCCAAGCGGAACTATGGATTCCACTTGGCATACGATAGCAACTCAGATTGCTCGCCCCGGCTTCAGCGGGGTGGGCTGCGAGGCATGAGCAGGGAAGATCTTCTGGTGATCAGAGCGTGATCGAACTAGAGTTCGATCGCGCTCGAGTGATGGGACGGGTAGACGTGACGCTTTCTCCCACCGAGCGCGGCTCACTTGGTGAGCTGCTGCCGTCGCTGGCTCCGTGGCGACAGTTGGCGATGAGTCGGGAGATCACCTTCTGTCTGGGGCCGAGCGCTGCGCCGGCCACCGCGATGGAACGCGCAGCAGCGTTCGTCCACCGGGCCCTGCCGATGCTGCTGAAAGATGCTCTAGCCGCCCAGGCGGCCAGCGACGATGTGACCTCAGTGGTCCGCGAACTCGTCGACATCACCAGCCGGGATCGGCACGGCGAAGACATCCTCGGGCGCATCGTGTTCGACGGCACGCACATCACCGTCTCCGTAGGGGAGAAGCAGGGGCCGCTCCCGCAGCCCGATGACGAGCCGGGCCTGTATCTCGTGCGCCGTCTCGTCGACGACATTGGGCAGTACCGCGGCGACAATTCCGGGCATGTGGTTTGGGCGTCCGTACCAGTTCATCCGAACGCTCAGTAGCCCCATATCGCCTTGCGGTTTCTCCACTAGCCACACCAGAAAGGCCCACAGTCGGCCCCCGGGCCGCAACCTCGGAAGCCGAGGCATCTCCTCCCCGCCCCACCGGACGCCCTCCCGAATGACGGCGCAAGTGCCCGTTAGAGATCGGCTCGAAGTCGGCCAGTCTCGGTCCGGCCAGGATGAATCGCTGCGGGGCGATAGCTCGACCGAGGCGAATTACTGCCCGGCACGGCCCGCGGTCCCGAGTTCTCGAAGCGTCTAGCGCAGAAATAGCTGCGCCGGGGCCGGGGTCGTCGTAGGTGTGTGGCGTAGATCACCCCCAGTGTCCGCATGTTGGACGCGGCTAAGAGGTCGTCTCAGTTGGTGCGCCGGTAGCAGATGAGGGCGGTGGCGATGCCGACGAAGGCGAGGAAGTGTTCGGCCTTGCGTTCGTAGCGGCGGTGCAAGCGGCGACAGCCGCCCAGCCACGACAGCGTGCGTTCGACCACCCAGCGGTGCCGGCCGAGTCGGCCGGAGGTCTCCACGCCGCGCCGGGCAATGCGGGGCACGATCTGCCGGCGCCGCAGCCAGTTCCGCAGGTGGTCGAAGTC
>NZ_BNBL01000018.1:0-71506 GCF_014655595.1 Streptomyces griseocarneus
TACCAGGCCATGGTCACCCTCGCCTGCCTACGACTATGGCTCCCCTGACTTTGCGGACACGCCCTAGAGCCGGTGGGCCGCGCCGGCGGGGCTCGCGCCGCGGGTGTCCAGCAGGAGCTGGGCCTTGACCGTGAGCCCCTGCAGGTCGTACGAGCGGTGGTGCTGGAGAAGCACCGTCAGGTCGGCGGCGGCAGCGGCCTCCAGGGGGCAGTCGGCGCGTGGCACGGGCTGGCCCAGCACGCGCCACTGCGGCACGTGCGGGTCGTGATAGCTGAGCTGGGCGCCCATCTCCATCAGCCGGGAGGCGATCTCCCGGGCCGGTGAGCCCTCCTGGTCGCCCACGTCGGCCTTGTAGCCGACGCCCAGCAGCAGCACGCGGGCCCCGCGCGCGGACTTGCCGTGCTCGTTGAGCAGGGTGGCACAGCGCTGGATGACGTAGCGCGGCATCCGGCCGTTGACCTCCTGCGCCAGCTCCACCATGCGCAGCGGGTAGCCGAGGCTGCGGCCCTTGTAGGAGATGTAGTTGGGGTCGATGGGCACCCCGTGGCCGCCCACGCCCGGGCCCGGGCGGAAGGCCTGGAAGCCGAACGGCTTGGTCTCGGCGCAGCGGACGACGTCCCAGAGGTCGACGCCGATGTCGTGGCAGAAGACGGCCATCTCATTGGCGAGCGCGATGTTGACGTGCCGGTAGTTGGTCTCCAGCACCTTGACCGCCTCGGCCTCGCGGGGGCCGCGGGCGCGGACGACCCGCTCGCAGATGCGTCCGTAGAAGGCGGCCGCGGCCTCCGTGCAGGCCGGGGTGAGGCCGCCGATGACCTTGGGGGTGTTGGTGTAGCCGTACTCGCGGTTGCCGGGGTCGAGGCGGCTGGGGGAGTAGGCGAGGTGGAAGTCCTGGCCGGCGCGCAGGCCGGAGCCCGCCTCGAGGATGGGGCGGAGGTAGTCCTCCGTGGTGCCGGGGTAGACGGCGGACTCCAGGAGCACGGTGGTGCGCGGACGCAGCCGGGCCGCGAGGGCGCGGGCGGCCTCGCCGACGGCGCTCAGGTCCAGCGCCCGGTCCTCGCCGAGCCGGGTGGGGGCGCAGATCACGGCCGTACGCACCTTGCCGAGCTCGGCGTCCTCGGTCGTGGCGCGGAAGCCGGCGGAGAGCATGCGGCGGATGCCGGCGGCGGTCAGGGATCTGTCGCAGACCTCGGCGGGGACGCGGCCGGCCCGCAGCTCGGCGACCCTGCGGGGGTCGGTGTCGTAGCCGACGGTGGCGATGGCGGCGGCGGTGGCGGCCTGGGCGAGGGGGAGTCCGAGGTGGCCGAGACCGATGACGGCGAGATCTGCGGGCATAGGGGGAGGCGGTCCTTCCCGGAGGGGATTACCGGCGGGTTTCCGGCGGGGTAGGCCGTTACATCAGGTTAGGCGGATATATGACTGTTATCCGGTATTGCCGTGGGAGAGTCGGTGCCGCGCCGGGGTGGCACCGAATCGGGATGCGGATGGGGGCGTGCGCCGGGGCGTGGGACCGGGCGTGGATCCGGGGGCGCGTCGGGGCGTGACTCCGGGCGTGAATCCGGGCGTGCACCTGGGCGTGCGTCGGGTGCGGTGAATCGGGTGCGGTTCGTGGGGCAGGAGTGATTGCGTCGGGGTGGTGGCGTGGCTCCGGCGCGGCCCGCACGGCGGATCTGGGGCAGCATCGAAGGAGGACGGGTGCCCGCCCGGGACGGCGAGGGCGCGACGGGCGGCGTGCGGCACCGGCAGTGACGGGGTCACCGGCAACGACGGCGAGAGCGGTCAGGCGGGAGGCAATGGTGAGGACGGCGACACTCGGTCCGGCCGAGCGCGGTGAGGCGCTCGCCCGGATGGCGGAGCGGGAACTGGACATCCTGGTGGTCGGCGCCGGCGTCGTCGGCGCGGGCACCGCGCTGGACGCGGCCACGCGCGGGCTCGCGACCGGGCTCGTCGAGGCGAGGGACTGGGCCGCGGGCACCTCCAGCCGGTCCAGCAAGCTCATCCACGGCGGCCTGCGCTACCTGGAGATGCTGGACTTCGCCCTGGTGCGCGAGGCCCTCAAGGAACGCGGACTGCTGCTGCAGCGGCTCGCCCCGCACCTGGTGAAGCCGGTGCCCTTCCTCTACCCGCTCCAGCACAGAGCCTGGGAGCGCTTCTACGCCGGGGCGGGCGTGGCCCTCTACGACGCGATGTCCGTCTCCTCCGGCCACGGCCGCGGGCTGCCCACGCACCGTCACCTCACCCGCAAGAAGGCGCTGCGCGTCGCGCCGTGCCTGCGCAAGGACGCCCTGATCGGCGCCCTGCAGTACTACGACGCCCAGATGGACGACGCGCGCTACGTCACCACCCTCGTGCGAACCGCCGCTGCCTACGGTGCCGACGTCGCCAACCGGGCGCGGGTCGTGGGTTTCCTGCGCGAGGGCGAGCGCGTGGTCGGCGCGCGCGTGCGGGACTTGGAACAGGGCGGCGAATTCGAGATCCGCGCCCGGCAGGTCGTCAACGCCACCGGCGTGTGGACGGACGACACCCAGCAGCTCATCGCCGAGCGCGGGCAGTTCCACGTACGGGCCTCCAAGGGCATCCACCTGGTCGTGCCGAAGGACCGCATCCACTCCACCACGGGCCTGATCCTGCGCACGGAGAAGAGCGTGCTCTTCGTGATCCCCTGGGGCAGGCACTGGATCATCGGCACCACGGACACCGACTGGGACCTGGACAAGGCCCACCCCGCCGCCTCCAGCGCCGACATCGACTATCTGCTGGAGCACGTGAACTCCGTGCTGGCGGTCCCCCTGACCCGCGACGACGTGCAGGGCGTCTACGCGGGGCTGCGCCCGCTGCTGGCCGGCGAGTCGGACGCCACAAGCAAGCTCTCGCGCGAGCACACCGTGGCCCACCCGGTGCCCGGGCTCGTGGTCGTAGCGGGCGGCAAGTACACCACGTACCGCGTGATGGCGAAGGACGCCGTGGACGAGGCGGTGCACGGACTCGCCCAGCGGGTCGCGGACTGCGTCACGGAGGACGTCCCGCTGGTGGGCGCCGAGGGCTACCGCGCGCTGTGGAACGGCCGCGCCCAGCTCGCCCGGCGCACGGGCCTGCACGTGGCCCGCGTGGAGCACCTGCTCAACCGCTACGGCTCGCTGGTGGACGAGGTGCTCTCCTACGTCCTGGCCGACCCCTCGCTCGGCGAGCCGCTGACCGGAGCCGACGACTATCTGCGCGCGGAGGTCGTCTACGCCGCCTCGCACGAGGGGGCGCGCCATCTGGACGACGTCCTCACGCGGCGGACGCGGATCTCGATCGAGACCTTCGACCGGGGGACGCGCAGCGCCCGGGAGGCCGCCGAGCTCATCGCGCCCGTGCTGGGCTGGGACGCGGCGCAGGTCGACAAGGAGGTCGAGCACTACGAGAAGCGCGTGGAGGCGGAGCGCGAGTCGCAGCGCCAGCCCGACGACCTGACGGCGGACGCGGCCCGGCTGGGAGCCCCGGAGATCCAGCCGATCTAGCCGGTCCAGCCGGTCCGGTCCGCTGGGCCGGTCCCGTCGGTGGGGCAGAACGCCGTGCTCAGGAGCTTCGCTTCGGCCGTTCGGGGGATGCGCGCGTCGCTGTTGACGCGGTAGCTGACCACGCGTCGGCCGTCGGCGGTGGCGAGGCTCTGGACGTACGAGCCGTTGATCTCGCCGTTGTGGCCCCACACCGTGCGGTGGCAGGGCAGCCGGACGGGGAACAGGCCCAGTCCGTACCGGCCGCCGGACGCCGAGGTGTCCCGCATGGCGCGCAGCTGCGCCGGGGGCAGCAGCGCCCCGCCGAGCAGGGCCGCGAAGAAGCGGTTGAGGTCGGGGAGGGTGGAGACCAGCTCGCCCGCGGCGCCCGCGGCGGACGGGTTGAGGTCCGTGACGTCGGCGAGCCCGCCGGCGCGGCCGGGGCCTGACGGGCTGTACGCCCGGCCGTGCGGGGCGGGGAGCGTGGTCCGGAGGCCGGGGAAGCTGGTGCCGGTGAGGCGCAGGGGCGTGATGACACGACGTCGGGCCTCGGCGGCGTAGGAGTGCCCGGTGACCTGACGGATGACCATGCCGAGCAGGAGGTAGTCGGTGTTGGAGTAGCGGTAGAGGCGTCCGGGCGGCCCGTACGCGGGGTGGGCGAGTGCCGTCCGCAGCAGGGCGCCGGCGGTGTGGCGCTCGTAGCGGTGGGCGGCGAAGCCCGCGCCGAAGACGCGGCGGAAGAAGGCGCGGTCGTCGGTGTAGGAGAAGAGGCCGCTGGTGTGCCCGAGGAGTTGGCGCACCGTGACCGGGCGGTCGCGCCCCGAGTGGCGCAGGGCGGCCGCGGCGCCGGCCGGGAGGTGCGCGGTGGCCGGATCGTCCAGATCGAGCCGGTGTTCGGCCGCGAGCTGGAGGACGACGGTGGCGATGAACGTCTTGGTGATGCTCCCGGCGCGGAAGCGGTCCGTGGGAAGGATGCGACGTCCGGTGGCGACGTCCGCGACGCCCGCCGTGGTGAACCGGACCGCCCCATGAGTGTCTTGTGACAGCTCGGCCGCGCCGGGAACCGTACGCTCCGAAACCAGGTCCTCTACAGGGGAGCGGGCGACGGCGCCACCGCCTCCCGTCGTCACCGATACCGCCACGGCGCAGCTCAGCGCGGCCATGGCCGCCGTGAGGCGTGGGAAGGCGACACGCGTCGGCATGCGCTCATCATCCATGGCCTCGCGGACCCTGGCCTTCCGCCGGTCCGCGGATGAGAGACAATGGTCGCTCTGCCAGGGTCGGTTGGTCGCAGAGCTGATTGCCAGAGGGGACGCATGTCGGAGGCGGAGCAGACGCAGGGCACGGCAGGGCGCCTCCTTGCCGGGCGATACCGCCTCGGGGACGTCCTCGGGCGCGGTGGCATGGGTACGGTCTGGCGGGCTACGGACGAGACCCTGGGCCGGGTGGTCGCGGTGAAGGAGCTGCGCTTCCCGGCCAACATCGACGAGGACGAGAAGCGCCGCCTCATCACGCGCACGCTGCGTGAAGCGAAGGCCATTGCCCGCATCCGCAGCGCCGGAGCGGTCACGGTCTACGACGTCGTGCACGAGGACGACCGCCCGTGGATCGTCATGGAACTCATCGAGGGCCGCTCCCTCGCCGACGTCATCCGCGAGGACGGGCCGCTGAAGTGGCGCAGAGCCGCCGAGGTGGGTCTCGCCGTGCTCGACGTGCTGCGCGCCGCGCACCGCGAGGGCATCCTGCACCGCGACGTGAAGCCGTCCAACGTCCTCATCGCGGACGACGGCCGTGTGGTCCTCACCGACTTCGGCATCGCCCAGGTCGAGGGCGACCCGTCGGTCACCTCGACCGGCATGCTCGTCGGCGCCCCCTCGTACATATCCCCCGAACGGGCCCGCGGCCAGAAACCCGGCCCCCCGGCCGACCTGTGGTCCCTGGGCGGCCTGCTCTACGCCGCCGTCGAGGGCGTCCCGCCCTACGACAAGGGGTCGGCCATAGCGACCCTCACCGCCGTCATGACGGAGCCCCTGGGGCCGCCGCGCAACGCCGGGCCGCTGGCCGAGGTGATGTACGGGCTGCTCGCCAAGGACCCGCAGAAGCGGCTGGACGAGCCCGGCGCGCGGGCACTGCTGACGGACGCCGTCAACGCCCCGGACGAGCGCCTGCCCAAGCCTCCCGAGCCCGCGACCCCCGACCTGGACGCCACCCAGGCGATCGCCGTCCCGGTCATACCGGAGAAGCCCTCCGCCTCGCCCTCCTGGTCGTCGTCCAGGGCGAAGAGGGACGGCTACGGCGGCCGTTCGTCGTCGGCGTCCTCGCCGGCCCCGTCCGCGGGCTCCTCGTCCACGCGGCCCTCCTCCCGGCCGTCGTCCCGCTCGTCGTCCCCGGCCTCCGCCGGCGGTTCGCGTCCCGGCGACGCGGCCACCGAGCGGACGCGCGGCGCCTTCCGGCCCCTGCGGGACGACACCCCCGCGAGCTCGTCCGTCACGGCCGACCCGGAGGGTTCGGGGCAGCCCGTGCGCCTGCGCGTGGGGAGCGTCGCCGCCAGTGCCCGCAGCAACCGGGGCGGGCGCGTCACGACGTACGGCCGTGCGTCGATCACCGACGTCGTGCCGCGCCGCGTCCTGCTCGCCGCGGCGGTCGTCGTCGTGCTGGCCGTCATCGGCACCGTGCTCGCCCTCGCCCTGAGCGGCGACGACAAGGGCGACAACGGCAAGAGCGGCTCCACCCCGCACAAGAAGGCCTCGGTCATGGTCGTGGCGCCCGTGTACGGCGCCGGGGCGGACGACGCACAGGACATTGCCCGGGGTGCCGAGCGGCACGTCGCGGGGAACGTTCCGCGCGCAAACTGACGGCTGGAACACCGTGAGCCGGCCCGGTCTCCAGGGGGAACCGGTGCCCGAGGCATACCCGTTGCCGGGCCGGGGGACGTACTGAGCCGTACGGGCCCGAAGGGGCGGGTTCGGCACGTATCGTGAGTCCTCGTGGACCGTACGCAGCCGCAATAAGCAGCGGAACGACCGGCTTTGACGGTTGTTCGGGCAATGGTGGTGGATCGCACGTTTGGGCGGATCGCACGATTGGGGAGGCGTCGTGGACGACTACGCGGGCCGGGTGCTCGCCGACCGCTACCGCCTTCCGTTGCCACCTTCCGAGGCGTTCGACCTCGTGGAGACCCGGGCCTTCGACACATACAGCGGTCAGGAGGTCCTGGTCCGGCAGATTCCGCTGCCGGAGGTCGTGGACGCCGAGGTCATCGGCGACGGGGGGCCGTACGGCACGGGGGCCGGGCCCCGGGGCGGCGGCAGAGCGGGGAGCGGGGGTACCGGGCGCGCGGCCCAGGGCGCCGGCGACCCCGCGGTGCGCCGGGCGCTGGCGGCCGCGACCGCCGCCGCGCAGATCCCCGACCACCCCCGGCTCGACCAGGTCTTCCACGTCTTCGCCGAGGCCGGCAGTCTCTGGATCGTCAGCGAACTGGTCTCCGCCCGCCCTCTCGCCGCGCTCCTCGCCGAACGCACCCTCTCCCCGCACCGCGCCGCCGAGGTGGCCGCCGACGTCCTCGCCGCCCTGCGCGCCCTCCACTCCCAGGGCTGGACCCACCGCAACATCACCGCCCGCACGGTCCTCATCTGCGACGACGGCCGCGCCATCCTCACGGGCCTGGCCGCCGGCGCCGCCGAGGAGGCGCTGTGCGGCTACGACCCCGTGCCCCGCCCCCCGGCGGCCCGGCGCCCTCCGTACGCCGCGGGCCAGGGCGGTGCCGCCGTGCCGCGTCAGGGTGTGCCGGGCGCCGCCGCCCGTACGGATGCCGCCGGCGCCGACCGGAACGCACCCCGCAGCGATCGCGCCGTGCGCTCCGGAGCCATCGCCGCCTACCACGCGGCGGCCCGTGCCGCCGCGCGCGCGGCGGCCGAGACCGGCGCCACGCCGTCGACCGGCGCGTCCACCTGGGGCGGCGGCAGCGCCGCCAGCGGTACGGCCCCCGCACCTGGCGCCAAGCCGCCGTGGAGCGCGGAATCCCTGGCGCACGGCACGCCCTCGAGCCGCGACGGGCACCCCGGCAGCGCCGCCCCGCCCCCGGTGGGCGGCCGGCCCAAGCGGCCCGGAGCCCCGGATGCGGCCGTGCCCGGGAAGGCCCGGCCCGACGGCGGGACGGCCGCCGCTGCCGCCCCACCCGCGGCTTCCGCCGCCCGGCCCTCCGGCGAGAGCTGGGGTCCGCCCGCCGGTCCCGGCAGCGCCCTCGACGCAGAACGGGCCCGGCAGGCGCGCATGGTCGTCGTCGGCGCCGTCACCGAGCGCTGGGCCCCCGAACAGGCCTGGCCGGTGCAGGAGAACTGGCAGCTCGCCCCGCCCGTCGGCCCCGCCGCCGACCTGTGGGCGCTGGGCGCCCTGCTCTTCCGCGTCGTCCAGGGCCACGCCCCCTACCCCGAGGAGAGCACCGCCGAACTCGTCCAGGTCGTCTGCGCGGAGCCGCCCGCGTACGCCGAGGAGTGCGGCGCCCTGCGCCCCGTCGTCGAATCGCTGATGCGCAAGGACCCGGGCGAGCGGCCGGAGTTCGAGGAGCTCCGCGGCTGGCTCCGCTCGCTGATCCGCTCGGCTCCGGAGCCGGACATCGGCAGCCGTACGGTCACCGTGCCGTCGATCGGCCCCGCCGCCCCCGCCGACGCGCGCCGCCTGCCGGTGGTCCGGCGACGCGGTGAGGTGGCCCGGCGCCGGGGCCGCGCCTCCGCCGCAGGCCCGGCGACGCCGGGCGGTCACGGGCGTCACAAGCGGACGGTCAAGGAGCGGGGCGGTGCCGCGCAGAGTCATGGCCCCGGCGGATTCCACACCACGGGACACCTGCAGGAGCAGTACGTACGCACCGCGCCCTCCCCGAACCGCCTGGGACGACTGCTGGTGGGCCTGATCCTGCTCGCCCTGATCGGAGCCGTGCTCTACGCCCTGCTGTTCATGCCGCGAACGGAGGAGAGCGCGGGCGGGGCCCCGGCCGACCGCACCGGCACCGCCGGAGCGCTGAGCGCGGCCACCGGCGACCCCACCACCGAAGGCCGGACCGGCCGGGCCACCGCCACCGGCGCCCAGGACGCACGGCCCGACGGGGCGGGCAGCGTTCCCAAGGACTTCGCCCTGCGCAAGGACCCCAAGGGATTCACCGTGGCCGTGCCCGAGGACTGGCGGCGTCGCGGCGAGAACGAACGCGGCCAGGTCGTCTACGTCGGCGGGGACTACGAACTGATCATCGTGCCCGGCCGCGACAAGGTCGCGGAGTTCGGCGGCGACCCGATGGTCTACCAGCAGGACAAGGAGCCCGAACTCGCCCCCTACCGGTCCTCCTCCTGGTCCGGCTCCTCCGGCCTGCGCCGCGCCGACGTCGGCGGCACGGCGGCCGCCGAGGGCACCTTCAACTGGAACGACAGCAGCGGCCGTCAGGTCTACGTGCGCAACGCCGCCATGATCCTGGCCGGCCGTTACCACCTGGTGCAGGTCAGGGGCCCGATGGACGAACAGCGCTCGGTCGACGCCTACTTCGAGCGCGCCAGGGACACCTACCGCGCCCAGGACTGACGGACGCGGCGGCCGGGGCGGTCAGCCGGAGAAGCGCTCGCGCAGCTTGTACTTGAGCACCTTGCGGAGCGTGTCGTTGCGCGGCAGTTCCTCCACGAGCTCCAGCTGCTCGGGGAGCTTGTGCACCGCCAGTCCGGCGGCCCGCAGGTGGGCCGTCACGTCGTCGAGGGTCAGCGGCGCTGCTCGCGGGGGCTGCTGGACGACCGCGCAGACACGCTCCCCCCGGGCGGGGTCGGGCAGGCCGATGACGGCGACGTCCGCCACGCCCGGATGGCCGTGGAGCAGCTGCTCGATCTCCAGCGCGGAGACGTTCTCGCCCTTGCGGATGATGATGTCCTTCGTGCGCCCGGTGAGCACGAGGTACCCGTCCTCGGTGAGGTGGCCGAGGTCGCCGGTGACGAACCGGCCGTCCGCGTCGAACGCCTCGGCGGTCCGCTCCGGGTCGAGGTACCCCTGGCACACGGATTCGCCCCGCAGCCGTACCTCCCCCTCGACGCCGGCCGGCACCGGCCGGCCGTCCGCGCCGACGACGCTGATCTCCATCCCGGCGGGCGGCCGTCCCTCCGTGGTGGCCAGCCTGTCCGGGGGGTCGTCCGGGGAACCCATCGTGATCATGGGTGCCTCCGTCATGCCGTAGCCGTGGGCCAGGACGCACCCCAGCTCGCGGACGACCTCGTCGTACAGCCCCGGCGGCCGGGGCGCGCCCCCGCCCGCCATGAGCCGCAGGGTGGGGATCAGCCTGCGGGTGGGGTCCTTGCGCTGTTCGGCGAGGAACATCGTGTAGAAGGCGGTCGAGCCGCCCGCCACGGTCACGCCGTGCCGCCGGTACGCGCCGAGCGACTCCGGCAGGGCGAAATGCTCCAGCAGGAGGGCGGGGAAGCCCCTGAGGAGTGACATCACCGTGTAGTCGGGTCCGGCCACGTGCGCGTAGGGGAAGGCCATGGACCCGACGTCGTCCGGAGTGAGGCCGAGGGCGTCGGCGAGGCAGGATCCGGCGGCGATGAGGCCGCGGTCCGTGTGGAGGGCGCCCTTGGGGCCGGAGGTCGTGCCGGACGTCCAGTAGACCCAGCGGACCTGCGTGCCGTGGGCGGGCGGGGGCGGCAGGATCGTGGGGTCGGCCTCGGGGAGGGTGTCGTACGCCGTGAGGAGCAGGGGCCGGACGGCGAGCGTGGGGGTGAGGCGGCGGGCCATCGCGAGGTGGTCGAACCCGCGCCATACCCCCGGCACCACGAAGAACTCGGCCCCCGTGGCCCGCAGCGCGTGGCCGACCTCCCTGTCGCGGCAGTAGGGGATGAGGGGCGTCTGGAGGGTGCCCAGCCGCGCCAGCGCGAACGTCAGGACAACGGTCTCGATGCGCGTGGGCAGCTGCCAGGCCACCCGGCTCCCGGGCCGCACACCCAGGAGGTGGAGCCACGCCGCGACACGCTCCGCCCGGGCACGCAGGCCGCCGAACGTCAGGCTCCGGTCCCCGCCGGCTTCGCCGGCACCTCCGCCCGTGCGCCCTCGCGCGGGTTCGTCGGCCTGGATGAGCGCGAGCGCCCGTGGGGTGAGGGCGGCGCGGCGGTCCAGCAGCTCCCACAGGGTGCGGGAGCTGGCCAGTTCGCGGGCGGTACTGGACTGCACGGCGTCCTCCGTTGTCAGCTGACGCACCGTCATATTGAGCCGGAGCGTAGGGCGGCACGCCTTGTCGGTCCAGGGGGTGCGGTCTAGCCTCGGGCTAGAACTGACGAAGTGTCAGATGGTGGAGGGAGTCCCCATGGACCTGCCGCGCATCGTCAGCGTCGACGACCACGTCATCGAGCCCGCCCACCTCTTCGAGACCTGGCTGCCGGCCAAATACCGCGACCGCGGCCCCCGCCCCCTGACCCACGGCATCGGCGAGCTGCGGTACACCGGCGGCGCGTACCGGCTCACCATGGACCCCGACGGGCCGCCCGCCGACTGGTGGATCTACGAGGACCTCCGCTTCCCGTACAAGCGCATCATCGCCGCCGTCGGATTCGACCGCGACGACATGACCCTCGAGGGCATCACCCGCGAGGAGATGCGGCCGGGCTGCTGGGACCCCGCGGAGCGCCTGAAGGACATGGACCTCAGCCACGTCGAGGCATCCCTGTGCTTCCCCACCTTCCCCCGCTTCTGCGGCCAGACCTTCGCCGAGGCGCGCGACAAGGAAGTGGCCCTCGCATGCGTCCGCGCCTACAACGACTGGATGGTCGAGGAATGGTGCGGTGACAGCGGCGGGCGGCTCATCCCGCTGTGCATCGTCCCGCTCTGGGACGTCGGCCTCGCCGCCGCGGAGATCCGGCGGAATGCGGCGCGCGGCGTGCGGGCCATGACCTTCAGCGAGCTCCCCACCCACCTTGGCCTGCCCAGCATCCATACGGGCTACTGGGACCCCCTCTTCGCCGCCTGCCAGGAGACCGGCACCGTCGTCAACATGCACATCGGCTCCTCCTCGCAGATGCCCGCCGCCTCCCCCGACGCCCCGCCCGCCGTCCAGGCGACCCTGTCCTTCAACAACGCCATGGCGTCGATGTCCGACTTCCTCTTCAGTGGCGTCCTCGTCCGCTTCCCCCGGCTCAAACTCGCCTACAGCGAAGGTCAGATGGGCTGGATTCCGTACGCCCTGGAACGGGCCGACGACGTCTGGCGCGAGCACCGCGCCTGGGGCGGGGTCCGCGACCTGATCCCCGAACCGCCCTCCACCTACTACTACCGGCAGATCTTCTGCTGCTTCTTCCGCGACAAACACGGCATCGCGTCCCTCGACACCGTGGGCCGCGACAACGCCACCTTCGAGACCGACTACCCCCACGTCGATTCCACCTTCCCGCACACCAAGCAGGTGGCCCTCGACCACGTCCGCGACCTGGACGAGGAGACCGTCCACAAACTGATGCGCGGCAACGCCATCCGGATGCTCGGCCTGGATCTCGACGCGGCCCGCGCGCCGGGACCGGCCTCGGCGCCGGACCCGGATCGCGGCGCCGGCAGCGCGGGCGCGTGACACCGTGGACCTCACCCTCACCCGCGAAGAGGAAGACTTCCGCCGCCGGCTGCGCGACTGGCTGCACAGGACGCTGCCCACGCTGCCCCCCAAGCCGTCCCCGGCCGACTGGCCCGCCCGGCGCGCCTACGACTGTGCCTGGCAGCGGGCGCTGTACGACGCCGGATACGCGGGCCTGCACTGGCCGGCCGACGCGGGCGGCCGGGGCGCCACCCCCACCCAGCACCTGATCTTCCTCGAGGAGGCGGAGCTCGCGGGTGCGCCCTACGTGGGGGCCAACTTCGTCGGGCTGCTGCACGCCGGTCCCACCATCGCCGTGGAGGGCACCGCCGCCCAGCAGGCCCGCTGGCTGCCGCCGGTCCTGCGCGGCGAGGAGGTCTGGTGCCAGGGCTTCTCTGAGCCCGAGGCCGGCTCCGACCTCGCCTCCCTGCGCACCCGCGCGGTCCGCGACGGCGACGCGTACGTCGTCACCGGCAGCAAGACATGGACCTCGCACGCCGAGGTCGCCGACTGGTGCGAGCTGCTCGTGCGCACCGACCCCTCGGCCCCCGGCCACCGGGGCCTGTCCTGGCTCGCGATGCGCATGGACGCCCCGGGCGTCACCGTCCGCCCGCTGCGCACCCTCGCGGGATCCATGGAATTCGCCGAGCTGTTCCTCGACGAGGTACGCGTGCCGGTCGCCCAACGGGTCGGCGCGGAGAACGACGGCTGGCGCGTCACCATGGTCACCCTCTCCTTCGAGCGGGGCACCGCCTTCGCCGGAGAAGTCGTCGCCTGTCGCCGCACCCTGGCCCTGCTCGCCCGAGCGGCCAAGGAGAACGGACGGTGGGAGGACGCCGCCCTGCGCCGCCGTCTCGGCCGCCTGAACGCCGAATTCACGGCTCTGTGGCGGCTCGCCCAGTGGAATGCGAGCGAGGCCGCTCACGCACTGCGGACCGGTGGCAATGGTGTACCGGGTGTGGGGGCCTCGGTCTTCAAGTTGCGCTATTCCCACGCCCGTCAGGAGCTTTACGACGCGGCCTCCGAGGCCCTCGGTCCGCTGTCGCTGGACGCATCCCATGAGTGGACCCTCGAGCGCCTCTCCTCCCTCTCGTACACCATCGCCGCCGGCACGTCACAGATCCAGCAGAACATCATTGCCGAGCGCATCCTCGGCCTTCCCAGAGGGCGGTGACAGCGACCATGGATTTCCGGCTGAGCGAGGACCAGCGGGCTCTGCGGGCGGGAATGCGCGATCTCCTGGTGGCACGATTTCCCCGCGAGAAGCTCCGGGAGTCGGCCGAGGCCGATCCGGCGAAGCGGGCGCCTCTCGACCGGGCCCTGTGGCGGGAGTTGGGCGAGATCGGGGTGTTCTCCCTGCGCCTTTCGGAGAAGGAGGGAGGCGCCGGTCTCGGACTGCCCGAAGCGGTCCTCGTCTTCGAGGAAGCGGGCCGCGCCCTGCTGCCCGGGCCGCTGGCCGCCTCGCACCTCGCCGCGGGACTCGTGTCCGGCGCCGCCGACGGTACGACGGTGGTGACGGCCCTGGAAGGGGCCGGGCTGGCCGAGCATCTCGACTCGGCCGACGCCGTGCTGCTGTGCGAGGGTCCGACCGTCCGGGCGTTCCCGGTGGGAGACGGCGCGGGCCCTTTGGCTACGGCCAGGCCCTTGCGCTCGGTGGACCCGACGACCCCGCTCCATCACCTGCCGGAGGCTCATGAGGTCCCCTGTGGGGCCGAAAGAGCGTCGCGCACAGGCAGGTTGCCCGTGGCCGGCGCTTCGGCGACCGCGACCGCCGCTGCGGTGGACCCCGGCCGCCTGCGTGCCGAGGCGGCGCTGCTGACCGCGGCCCAGCAACTCGGCAGCGCGGCCCGCACCCTGGAGATGGCCGTTGCCCACGCGAAGAGCCGCACCCAGTTCGGCCGGCCGATCGGAGCCTTCCAGGCCGTTCAGCACCTCTGCGCGCGCATGCTCGCACGTACGGAAATCGCACGCAGTAGCGTCTACGCCGCCTCCTTGGCGATGACGCTCGGTGACATATCCGGGGCCAAACTGCTCGCTGATGAGGCTGCTGTCCGTAATGCCCGTGACTGTTTGCAACTGCATGGCGGCTTGGGTTTCACCTGGGAGGCCGATGTCCATCTCCATCTGAAGCGGGCGTGGGTCCGGCAGGCGCAGTGGCAGTCGACGGAGAGGGCCGAGGAGGCCCTGGCGGCGGCACTTCTGGAAGGCGCAGGGGATTGCATGACGGAAACCGCGAACCGGGTGAATGGCGCTGTGTAATCGGTGTGGGTGAATTACCGCCTTCCACCCGATAAATGATCACTCTGCGTCGATATCGACTTGTATTCTTCGCGCAACTCGTCACAGTGTGGAGTCGGCCCGGACCTCGGGTACTCTCCGTCGGGTGCGAGTGGTTCAAGGATGGAACAAAGTCGGTGCGGCCGGAGCGGCGGCACCGAGTGCGGTGAAATCCCTTGCTCGCCATGTTCCGGGGCGTGGAACGCCCCTCTGTTCGAGTCCCCGCAGCGCGCGTCGCACAGTATGCAGTACGCATACTCCTTTGCGCCGGAATATGCCCGAAGCGCTTGTTGGGGTAACTGTACGTCAACCATGCTGTCCTCGAAGGGGGTCACGTTCTGTGATCCCTTCGGGACGCGAGGCGTTGTGTCCGCCGGTTCGGATGGTGTGAGCGGTGCAGGTGCTTCAGATGCAGATGGAGGTTCGGGCCGACCCCGCGGAAGTGGGGCGGGCTCGTAGGTGGGCGCGGTCCCGGCTGGCCGGGTCGGGCATAGGGGCCGACGAGCCGCTGGCCGAGACCCTGATCCTGCTGATCTCCGAGCTGGTCACCAACGCCGTGGTGCACACGGGCTGCCCCGCCGTGCTGCGGATGCTCCTCCCCGGTGCGGCCGGCCCCGCCGGCGCGGCGGCCGGGGGCGTGGGAACGGTCCGCGTCGAAGTGGCCGACGTCAGCACTCGTGCGCCGCGACGACGCAGGGCGCAGGGCGACGAGACCGGGGGCAGGGGCCTGGAGTTGGTGGACGGGCTCGCCGACCGCTGGGGCTGGCACCGCGAAGGTGCCGGCAAGCGCATCTGGTGTGAGGTCGATCGCGGGGAGCCGTGCTGGAGTGGCACTTTTGAGCCACAACACGCCGCGACAAATCGGGCTTAGTCGACAAAGTCCAGACCAGGTGTTGACGTGAAGTGGTCACGTGATCACCCTTGGATGCAGCGATTCGTTGCGAGGGGACGTCGAGAGGCCCGTCTGTCCGGGCTGCTTGGCGAGTGCGGGTCGCGATCCGGCGTGACAACAGGGCTCAGGCGCCGGAGCTGGGTGGCGGCGCACGGTGCCGTGCTCGGGGTGCGCATCTGTGCGCCGCCGCCCGCCCGTCTTCCAAGCGGGCCCGGGAGCCCGCGTGATGGTGGCCGTGCGCGGGTGCGGCTCCCTCAGAAGACCGCCACCGGCGCCACCGGCGTTCCCGTCCCGCCCACGAACGGCTCCGGCATCGCCGCCAGCAGGAACGCGTAGCGCCCTGATGTGGCGCAGGCCTCGGAAAGTGCCTCCAGGTTCCAGTTCTGACCCTGCGGCATGCCCATCTCGACCAGGTCGAGCGCGTGCACGGGCAACCACAGGTTCTCGATCTCCGGCGGGAAGATCTCGAAGGTGAGGGTGTCGTTGGCGACGGCGGCGACATCCCGGGCGTGGAACCACTCGGGCGTGCGAATCGAGAGGCCGGGCGAAGGATAGGCGTACGCCTGCTTGTCACCCGCCAGGTAGTGCTGGATCTGGCCAGTGCGCACCAGCACGATGTCGCCGGGCCTCACGGTCACCCGCGCCAACTCTTCGGCCGCTTCCAGGTCCTCGGGCGTCACGGCGTGATCGCCGTCGAGCCGCTCCACCCCCCTGGCGCGCGCCACGTCCAGCAGGACGCCGCGCGAGACGATGTGCCCGGCCTTCTCGACGCCATGGAACGCGGCACGCCCCTGGGCAGTGATCGAATCCGCGGGCCGGCCGTTGTAGAGCCTGCCGCCGTGCGACACATGGGAGAGGCCGTCCCAGTGGGTGCCCGCCTGAAGGCCCATGGTCACGACGTCGTCGCTGGTGGCGATGGTCCCCGGCCCGAAGAACTCCGCGTTGACCGCGACCATCGTGTGCAGGGGGTTGACCCTGCCGGGGATCAGCCCGGTCTGCACGCCGTCCTGCTGGAGCGGCAGGGCCAGCGGGACGCGGCGCCCGCTGGTGACCGTCGATGCGGCGGCCCGTACGACCTCGTCCGTGATGAGGTTGAGCGTGCCGATCTCGTCGTCGTCCCCCCAGCGGCCCCAGTTGTTCAGCCGTTTGGCCAGCTCGTGGAACTCCGCCGGTAATGACATCGATTCCTCCCGCAGTCGTGACGGTGTCGGCCGTTTTCCGCTTCTCCAGGTCTTGTGCTCGGGACCGCCCTGCTCAAAAATCTAACGGTCCGTCAGAAAATGCGGGAAGGGGGCGCGCCATGGTGAACTTCCTGGCCGGCAAGGTGGTCGCCGTCACCGGAGCGGGGCGGGGCATCGGCCGGGCGGTGGCCCTGGCCTGCGCCGCCGAAGGCGCCCGTGTCGTCGTGAACGACTACGGAGTGTCGGTCACGGGCGACGAGCCCACGAGCGAAGTCGCGACGGCCGTGGTCAAGGAGATCGAGGCCGTGGGCGGCGAGGCGGTCGCCGTCGCCGACGACGTCTCGACCATGGCCGGCGGCCGGCGGATCGTCGACACCGCGCTGGCCCGGTACGGACGGATCGACGGTGCCGTATGCGTGGCAGGCATCCTGCGCGAACGCATGCTCTTCAACATGACCGAGCAGGAGTGGGACGCGGTCGTCGCCACTCATCTCAAGGGCACCTTCACCGTCTTCCGTGCCGCCTCCGAGGTGATGCGCAGGCAGCGTGGCGGCGCCCTCATCGGCTTCACCAGCGGCAACCACCAGGGCAGCGTCTCCCAGGCCAACTACGCCGCGGCCAAGGGCGGCATCATCTCCCTCGTGCGCAGCGCCGCCCTGGGCCTGCACAAATACGGGGTGACGGCGAACTGCGTGGCCCCCGTGGCCCGTACGCGCATGTCCGCCAACGTCCCCATGGAGCTCAAGGAGATCGGCGAGCCGGAGGACGTGGCCGCGCTGGTCGTCTACCTGCTCAGCGAGCGCGCCCGTCAGGAAGGGATCACCGGCCAGGTCTACACCGTGGCCGGACCGAAGATCGCGGTCTGGGCTCAGCCCCGCGAACTGCGCGCCGCCTATGCGGAGGGCACCTGGACCCCCGAGCGGATCGCCGGGATTCTCCCGGGGACGGTCGGCACCGACCCGATGCCCATGCTGGACAAGCTGGGGGCGATGGCCGACGCGGCCGCCGCCGGCGAGCGTCCCAACGCCTGAGACCGCGGACGGCGAAGGAGTAGGGATGGACTTCGCATTCGGACCGGAGGACGAGGCGTTCCGCCACGAGGCGCGTGCCTGGCTTGCCGAGCACCTCGCCGGCGACCCGCCCCCTGCCCCCGGCCGTGCCTGGGAACGCGAACTGGGCACAGGCGGCTGGATCGGCCTCGGCTGGAACGACGCCCACGGCACGTACGGAAACCGGACCGCGACCCTCAGCGGGCAGGTCGTGTGGGCCGAGGAGTACGCCCGGGCCCACGCACCTGCCCGCCTCGGCCACCTCGGTGAGAACCTCCTGGCCCCCACCCTCCTCGCCCATGGTGACGCCGCCCAGCGCACCCGCTTCCTCCCCGCCATCGCCCGCGGTGAGGAGCTGTGGTGCCAGGGCTACAGCGAACCCGGCGCCGGCTCGGACCTCGCCGCCGTACAGACCGTCGCCGTCCGGGCCGACGGGGGCGGTGCGTACCGGATCAGCGGGCAGAAGACCTGGACCTCCCATGCCCACGAGGCCGACTGGTGCTTCGTGCTGGCGCGCACCACCCAGGGCTCACGACGCCATCACGGACTCTCCCTTCTTCTCGTGCCGATGGATCAGCCCGGCCGGATCGAGGTCCGCCCCATCCGGCAGCTGTCGGGGGACGCCGACTTCAACGAAGTGTTCTTCGACGGCGCCGAGGCCCGCGCCGAGCACCTCGTCGGCGGGGAGGGCAACGGCTGGCGGGTCGCACTGGGCCTCCTGGCGCGCGAGCGCGGCGTGTCCACCCTCGCCCAGCAGATCGGCTTCGCCGCGGAGCTGACGAGGGTGATCCGGCTCGCCGTGGGGACCGGTGCCGCAGAGGAGCCGGCGGTACGGGACCGGCTCGTACGGCAGTGGGCCGAACTGCAGACCATGCGCTGGCACGCCCTGCGGACCCTGGGGGGCGACGGCGAACCGGGGGCGCCCAACGTGGCCAAGCTGCTGTGGGCCGGATGGCACAGACGGCTCGGCGAACTGGCGATGCAGGTGCGCGGCGCGCCCGCCGTCCTGGGACCGGACGACTGGCACCCCGACAGGCCGTACCGACTGGACGCCCTGCAACGGCTGTTCCTCTTCAGCCGAGCCGACACCATCTACGGCGGCTCGGACGAGATCCAGCGCGGCATCATCGCCGAGCGCGTACTCGGCCTGCCGAAGGAGGCCCGGCCATGACGACGTACGGCCACTGGATCGCCGGCGCGTGGCGCGCGCCGGAAAAGGGGCACTATCCAATTGTCAATCCGGCGACCGAAGAGGTCGTCGGGGAGGCCCCGGAGTCGACTCCCGCCGAAGTCGCCGACGCCGTGGCCGCCGCGCAGGCCGCGCAGAGCGGCTGGTCCCGTACCGATCCGCGCGAGCGCGCGGCCGTCCTGGACCGGATCGCTGATCTGTTGTCGGAACGCAGAGGGGATCTCGTCCCCCTTCTCCAGGCCGAGACGGGCGCGACCCTCCGCGTCGCCAGGAGCCTGCAGGTGCTCCCGGCGGTGGACCGCTTCCGGCGCTACGCGCGGGGCGCCATAGAACCGGACGTCGTCCCGCTCGCGCCGTGGCCCGTCCCGGCCGGACCGCTGGCTCCCGGCGGCCTGATGGGCGCCGCCGCGGCCCGGCGCCCGGTGGGCGTCGTCGGCTGCATCACCTCCTACAACTTTCCGGTCGTCAATCTCGCGGGCAAGGCGGCCCCCGCCCTGGCCATGGGAAACACGGTCGTCGCCAAGCCGGCCCCGCAGGACCCGCTCTCCTGCCTCGAACTGGGCCCCCTCTTCCAGGAAGCCGGTTTGCCGGACGGGGTGTTCAACGTGGTCACCGGCTCGGGCCCGGACGCCGGCGAGGCGCTCGTCGCCCACCCCGGCGTCGACATGATCAGCTTCACCGGCTCCACCGGCGTGGGAAGGAAGATCGCCGAGGCCGCGGGGAGGTCGATGAAGCGCACCCTGATGGAGCTGGGCGGCAAGGGCGCGGCCATCGTCCTGGAGGACGCCGACGGCAAGGTGCTCGAGTCGGCGATCGGGGCGGTCGGTTCGGTCTGGTCCTTCCACAGCGGGCAGGTGTGCACAGCGCCGACCCGGGTGCTCGTCCATCGATCGCTGTACGAGCGGGTCGTCACCGGTCTGCAACGCTACGCCGGGGCACTGACAATCGGGAGCCCTGTGGATAACTCCACGATCGTCGGCCCGCTGATCTCCGCCGCGCAGCGCGATCGCGTCGAGGCCTACGTCGCCGGGGCCCGCGACCAGGGCGCCCGGATCCTCGCGGGCGGCAGTCGCCCAGCCCTCCGGCCCGGCTTCTACGTGGCCCCGACGCTCATCGCCGACGTCACGCCCGAAATGGCCGTCGCCCGCGAGGAGATCTTCGGGCCCGTCGTCGTGGCCATGTCCTTCGACGACAAGGACGAGGCGGTCCGTATCGCCAACGGGACCGCGTACGGCCTCTACGACTATGTCTTCAGCGCCGACACCCGTCGCGCCTGGGAGCTCGCCGCCAGGCTGCGCAGCGGAAACGTGGGCATCAACACCATTCAGCGTCACCCCGAGACGCCCTTCGGCGGCTTCAAGAACAGCGGTATCGGCCGCGACGGCGGTTCCTTCGCCCTCCACGCGTACAGCGAACTCCAGTCGCTCGTCTGGCCGTCCTGATCGCCCGGCCGCTCCGGGTCGGCCGCGCCGCCCGCATCCCTCGTCTCTGCCGTCCCGTCCACCCAGCTGCCGGAGAGGACAACCATCCATGCGAGGCGTCATCTTCGACGGCAAGTCGCCGCAGGTAGTCGACGATCTGGAGGTCCGCGATCCGCGTGCCGGCGAGGTACTGGTCGCCGTCGCCGCCGCGGGTCTGTGCCACAGCGACCTGTCGGTCATGGACGGCACCATTCCGTACCCCGTGCCCGTTGTTCTCGGTCACGAGGGAGCGGGTGTGGTGGAGGCCGTCGGCCCGGGCGTCACGCACGTCACGCCAGGCGACCGCGTCGCACTGTCCACGCTCGCCAACTGCGGCGCCTGCGCGGACTGCGACCGCGGGCGGCCCACCATGTGCCGCACGGCCATCGGCAGGCCCGGCAGGCCGTTCTCACGGCGCGGCGAGAGGCTGTTCCAGTTCGCGTCCAACTCCGCCTTCGCCGAGCGCACGGTCCTCAAGGCCGTGCAGGCGGTCAAGATTCCTGATGACGTACCGCTGCTCTCGGCGGCTCTCATCGGCTGTGGCGTCCTGACGGGTGTCGGGGCGGTCCTCAACCGCGCCCGCGTGGGCCAGGGCGAGTCCGTACTCGTCATCGGTGCGGGCGGCATCGGGCTGAACGTCCTGCAGGGCGCGCGGATCGCCGGGGCCTCCACCGTCGTAGCCGTCGACGTGGACGCGGGAAAGGAACCTCTGGCCCGCCGCTTCGGCGCGACGCACTTCGTCGACGCCTCCGCCGTTCCCGACGTCCCGGCCGCGGTGCGGCGGATCCTGCCCACGGGCGTCGACCACGCCTTCGAGTGCGTCGGCGACACCCGCCTCATCCGGCAGGCGGTCGATCTTCTCGACCGGCACGGCCGGGCGGTTCTGCTGGGTGTGCCGCCCGCCGACGCCGAGGCGTCCTTCCGCGTCTCCTCGCTCTATCTCGACAAGTCGATCCTGGGCTGCCGCTACGGCTCCTCCCGTCCGCAGCGCGACATCGCGCTCTACGCGCGGCTGTACCGCGAGGGCCGGCTCCTGCTGGACGAGCTGATCACCAAGGTCTACCCGGTCGAGGATTTCGATCGTGCGGCGGCCGAGGTGAACAACCCTTCGGTGGCGCGCTGCGTCCTCTCCTTCGACCGGTAGCCAGGGCTCCCCGTCGTGTGATCCCTGCCGCAGTTTTCGCGGAGGCCGCTGCCTGAGTGCGGGGTGGGCTCGTAGTGTTGCCCGAGCCGCCCTGATTCGGGTCAACTCGGATCATTCGGTAAGAATAGGCCGTCCGGACGGCCCTTTTGTGCCATCCGGACTCACAGTCGGTGGGCCTGTGAGCACCGAGCGCTGTCTCGGATTGCTCGCATCGGAACCTCTCGACCTCTGGGGGACTCATTTCGGGAGAGGGAGGGGCGGAGATGACACAGCAGGCCGATCCGCATGTGATACCGGACGACGCGGCGGACGCCGCGTCCGCCGAGTGTTGTGCCAAGTCCAAGCGCGCGCCGCACGGCGACGGCTTCGGTGCCGCGTTCTGCGCCTCGATGGCCGCACTGTGCGCGGAAGCCGTCATCGGCGGGACCGCCGGCGTACTGGTCATGCTCTCCCGTGAGCACGACGACATTCCGGGGAACGTCCTGCTGCTCATCGCCATCGCGCTGGGTGTGCTGCTCCTGACCGTGCTCGCCAGCGGCTTCGTCACCGCTGCCGTCGTGATGCCCGCCCTGGCGCTGGCCCGCAGGTTCGCGCGTGGCCGCGGCGGGACCGTGGGGCTGTGGTGGAACGCCGGTGCCGTACCCGTGGTCTCGGCCGCGACGGTGGCGGTGTTCGGTGCCGTGGCGGCGCTCGGCAGCCACTCCTTGGCGCGGCCGCTCACGTACCTCCTGTGGTGGGGTGTGCTCACTGCCGTGCTGCTGCCCGCGGCCCTGGCCGGCCGGGCCGCCGTCCGGCGCGTCCGCGAGGACCGCTCGGGGAGCGTGGCCCGGAGGGTGATGCGCGACGGCCTGCTGGCATGGCTGGCCGTCGGCGCGCTGGGCGCGGGGGCGTACGGCACGGGTCTGGTGAGCGTGTACGAGCCGCCGCGGCTGGCATCGTCGGACCTCGCCGGCGTCTGGACCGACGGCCGTGGGGGCACGGTCAGACTGGCGTCCGGCGGGAACGCGGTGGCCGAGGGGCTCGACAACTTCGTCTGGGACGGCACGGGCAAGGACAGGCCGACGGACTGCTACGGCTCGGGCACCTGGAAACCGGTCAAGGCGGACGGCAGGGTGCAGGGCGTCTCGCTGAGGATCGGCGCCTGCGACCTCACGCGCCAGTGGAGCGTCACCGGTACGCAGAAGGGGCCGCGGATCTATCACGAGGTCGGCAAGCCGGGCTCCGGCAAGCGGTACGTGCTGACCAAGGTGGTCAGGCACCCGAAGTAGCGGGAGGAAGCCGGGGCTTCCGCGTCGCTCGGCTCAGCCGTCGTACGTTCCGAACGCGTCGAAGGCGCCGAACGCGCCCCGGTGGAACAGCAGCGGGCCGGCGTCCGCCGCGCTCGGATCGGCTCCGAGGGCCTCCACGCGGCCGACCACGATGAGGTGGTCCCCGCCGGTGTGCACGGCGTGAATCGTGCAGTCGACCCAGGCCGGTGCGTCCGCGAGCCTCGGCGAACCGGTCACCGGAGACGGCTCGTGCGCCACCCCGGCGAACTTGTCGGCTGTTTGCGAGCTTCTGGTTGCGAAACCTCTGCAGAGGTCCTTCTGCCCGGAGCCGAGGATGTTGGCGCAGAAGACTCCGGCCCGCGCGATGCGCGGCCAGCTCGTCGACGAACGGCCCACCATGAACGCGACGAGCGGCGGGTCGAGGGACAGCGAGCAGAAGGACTGGCAGGCGAACCCCGCAGGGGGTTCCCGGCCTTCGCCCGGCGCGGTGATGACGGTGACCCCGCTGGCGAAGTGGCCGAGGACGTTCCGGAATTCCTCCGGCGTCGGCGGGGGCGGCTCGTCCGCCCGTACGGCCCGCAGCCGGGGCCGGGGCGAGGGGTCGCGGGGCTGGGCGGTGCGGGCCGGTGAGCCCGTGGACCGCAGACAGCGCACCGCGATGGCCGCCATTCCGGCGTGTCCCATCATGCGGCCCATTGAATCCGATGCGCCATGAGATCGGAACCCTTCCGGCACGCGCCGGCCCGCGCCGGGACCGGTCAGGGCCGGCGCGTCGCACGGCGTACGTTCAGCGCCCCCGGAACGCGGCGTCGCGCCGCTCCACGAAGGCGATGACGCCCTCGGCCGCGTCCGCCGTCGCCGCGTTGATCTCCTGCGCGGCCGCCTCGGCGGCGAAGGCGGCCGCCCTGTCCACGTCGAGGGAGGCGTTGACCAGCTGCTTCGTCAGCGCGAGCGCTCGGGTCGGGCCGCTCGCCAGCCGTTCGGCCCAGGCGCGGGCGGTCTCGGCCAGCTCCTCGTCCGGCACCACGCGATTGACCAGCCCGAAACGTTCCGCCTCGGCGGCGGAAAGGGTGTCGCCGAAGAACATCAGCTCCTTCGCGCGTCGCGGCCCGACGAGCCGCGGCAGGAGATAGGCGCCGCCGCCGTCGGGGACCAGGCCGCGGCGCACGAACACCTCGGTGAACCGCGCCGATTCCGCGGCCAGAACCAGATCGCAGGCGAGCGCGAGATGCGCCCCGAGCCCTGCCGCGGCGCCGTTCACGGCGGCGATCACGGGCTTCTCGCAGTCCAGCACCGCGCTGATCAGCCGCTGGGCACCCTCCTTGATCATGCGGGCCACATCGCCGGGTACGCGCTCGGCGAGCCCGGAGGCCGGGGCCGCGCGCAGGTCCGCGCCGGAGCAGAAGCCCCGGCCGGCACCGGTGATGACCACCGCTCGCACGGCCTGGTCGGCGGAGTCGTGGGAAAGCCGGGAAATCAGGTGTTCGCGCTGGTCGGAGGTGATGGCGTTGAGCGCGTGGGGCCGGTTGAGCGTGATCCACGAGACCCCGTTGTCAGTGGTGTGCAGTACCAATGACTCAACGGATTCGGTGGACGTCGCGGACCCGTCGGCTTCGCCGTGTCCACCGGAGCCGGCGGTTGTCTCACGGGGGGAGAGGCTCATGGGAAGGCTCCTTCGATCAGCGACAGAACGCCAGCGCGTCGAGGGCCACGGCGCCCTGCCCTCGCTCGAGCACCACGAGGGGATTGATGTCGAGTTCGGCGAGGCCGTCGAGCTCGAGCGCCATGTGCTGGACGCGCAGGACGGTCTCGACGAGGGCGTCCACGTCGGCCGGGGGAGCCCCTCGGACGCCGTCCAGCAGGGCCCGTCCACGGAGTTCGCCGATCATCGCCCGCGCCTGGCCCTCGTCGAACGGCGGTACGCGTACGGCGGTGTCGGCGAGGACCTCCACCAGCACACCGCCCAGGCCCGCCGTCACCGTGGGACCGAAGAGGCTGTCGTGGGTGATGCCCACGGCCATCTCGACGCCCGGGCCGACCATCTGGCAGACGAGGACGCCGTCCAGGGGAAGGTCTTCGTAGCGGGCGATGTCGGTGAGCTCGCGATAGGCGTCGCGCACCTGGCTGGCGGAGGTCAACGCGATCTTTACGAGACCGAGTTCGGACTTGTGGGCCAGCTGCGGTCCCGAGGCCTTCATGACGACCGGGTAGCCCACCTGGGCCGCCGCTCGCACGGCCGCCGCGGCGCTGGTCACCAGCTGTTCACGGGGCACGCGGATGCCGTAGGCGCGCAGGAGTTGCTTCGCCGCGTGTTCACTGAGCTGCTCGCCCGGGCGCAGCAGTGCCTGCGCCTTGCGCGCCGAGGGGGAAAGGGAGCGGGGCGCGTCGTCGAAGGGGGAGCGGTAGCCGGCCGTGAAGCGGTGGTGATCCAGATAGGCGCGGACGGCCGTGACGCAGTTGGAGAAGGTGCGGAAGGTGGCCACGCGCGAGGAGCCGAGGAGGGTGGTGCGGTAGGCGTCCTCGGTACCGACCGGCGAGCCCCACACCACGCAGACCAGCTTGTCCGTGGTCTCCGCCGCGTCGACGAGGTCCCGTACGAGCCGGTCGCTCAGGGGCGGGAAGGGCCCGGTGACGGGGCAGACGAGGACGCCGACGGCGGGGTCGGCGAGCAGGGCGTCGATGATCTTGCGGCCGCGCCAGTCGCCGACGGGGTGACCGCCGTTGTCGACGGGGTTGGCCACGCTCAGGTAGCCGGGTATCCACTGGTGCAGCTCGCTCTGCTTGCCGGGCGACAGGACGGGCAGTTCGAGGCCGGCCGCCGTGGCCAGGTCCGCGAAGTGGGCGCCGGTGCCGCCGGAGATCGAATACACGGCGACGCCCGTGGCCCGGGGCGGCCGGGCGCGGGCGAGAAGGGCGGCGGTGTCCTGGAGCTCGTCCAGGCCGTCCACCCTGATCACGCCGAACTGCCGCATGGCGGCGTCCACCACGTCGTCCGCTCCGGTCAGTTTGCCGGTGTGGGACGCGGCGGTGCGGGCGCCGGTCTCGGTCCTGCCGACCTTGACGGCGACGACCGGCACCTTGTGACGGGCGGCGCGGTCGGCGGCGAGCAGGAAGGCCCGCCCGTCCTTGAGGCCCTCCACATAGGCGGCGATCGCCCCGACCTCGGGCCGGGTGGCGAAGTAGGAGATGAAGTCGGCGCATTCCAGATCCGCCTCGTTGCCGGTCGGGGCCCAGTGGGAGAGGCGGATGCCCAGTTCCTGGAGGGCGAAGACCGGCCGGCCCTGGTGGCCTGACTGGGTGATCAGGGCGATCGCCGGGCCCTCGAGATCGTCGCGGAAGTGCTCGAAGGCGTTGAGGTTGGTGTTCGGGCCGAGGAGGCGGATGCCGGTGCGCCGGACGGCCGCGGCGAGCCGTGCCTGGGCGGTGGCGCCCTCGGCGCCGGCCTCGGCGAATCCGGAGGCGAAGGCGACGGCGAACTTGACCTTGCAGTCGGCGAGTTCCTCGATGACGGGGGTCGGGTCGCCGACGAGGAGGACGGCGAGATCGATCTGCTCGGGCAGATCGCGGACCGAGGGGTGACAGGGGAGGCCGAAGACGGTGGTCCGGGTGGGGTGTACGGGGTGGATGCGGGCGCCGACGCGCCCGGCCCAGGCGATCAGTTGGCGGGTGATGCCGGTGTTGGGGCGGCCCTCGGTCTCCGAGGCGCCGATGACGGCCACGGTCTCCGGCCGGAAGAACCGGTCCAGGTCGGGGACGTCCGACCGCAGTGGACGCCCGCTGACGTCCACGTCCTCGGCGGCAGCGGTGCCGTGGACCACCGGGCCGGGGCGATTGCCGCAGGCCACCACGCGGGCCGGCCGGGAGGTGGTGGTGAGGGTGCCGTGAGTCGATCCGAGCATCGTTCTCGCCCACTCCTGCTCGCTGGCCGATAAGCTGACGTTGAGTCAGATTACAGATGTGACAAGCCGTCAGGAACGGTCTTGCGTCGGAACGGTCCGAACAGTTCGGAACACATGACGAGGTGGGCACCGTGAACGGATCGCCGCGCTCCGACGTGCCGGAGATCGATGACTTCACGCGGCCGTACTGGGAGGCCGCGGCCGGCGGCCGGCTGCTGATACGGCGCTGTCGCGCCGCCGGATGCGGGAAGGCGCACCACTATCCGCGCGAATTCTGCCCGCGGTGCTGGAGCGCGGATGCCGTCTGGGAGGAGGCGAGCGGCCGCGCCCGGCTCTACACCTGGTCCGTGATCCATGTGAACGACCTTCCGCCCTTCGGGGCCAGGCTGCCGTACATGGCTGCCGTGGTCGATCTCGAGGAGGGCCCGCGGATGATGAGTGAGGTGATCGACTGCCCTGAGCGGGAGTTGCGCATCGGCATGCGGCTTCGGGTCGCCTTCCGCCGGGATCCCGGCGTTCCGGTGGCGGTGCCGGTGTTCCGGCCGGAGTAGGGCGGCCGGCCCTGGCGTGAGAGGGGGGGGTCAGTCGCGGCCCAGGACGACCGTGCCGGAGGAGCAGAACCAGCCGCCGGTACCCGAGGCGACGGCGAGCCGGGGCGCCTGACCGCCGGCCGTCCGCACCTGGCGGCCCTCCTCCGCCTCGCCGCGCAGCTGACGTACGGCCTCCACCAGCAGGAACAGTCCCCGCATGCCGGGGTGACACGCGGAGAGCCCGCCGCCGTCGGTGTTGACGGGAAGGTCGCCGTGGACGGTCAGTCGCCCGTCCGCGACGAACGCGCCGCCCTCGCCCTTCGCGCAGAAGCCCAGGTCCTCCAGCGTCACAAGGGTCATATAGGTGAAGGCGTCGTACACCTCCGCCACGTCGATCTCGTGCGGTGCGATGCCCGCGCGCTCGAAGGCCAGGCGTCCCGATACGGCCGCCGGAGTGACCGTGAAGTCCTCCCACTCGGACATCGCGGTGTGCGACACGGCCGTGCCCGATCCCAGCACCCAGACCGGCGGCTTCGCGGCGTCGGCGACGTACTCCTCGGCCGCCAGCAGGACAGCGCAGCCGCCGTCGGAGCGGATGCAGCACTGGAGCCTGGTGAAGGGGTCGGCGATCATGGGCCCGGAGAGCACCTCGTCGATGGTGAGCGGGGTGCGGTACAGGGCGTGCGGGTTGTGCGCGGCGTTGGCCCGGGCCTGCACGGCGATGTCGGCCAGCTGCGCCGGGGTCGTCCCGTACTGGTGCATGTGGCGTCGGGCCGCCATCGCGTACTTGGCGATGAGGGTGTGGCCGTAGGGGGCTTCGAACTGCGCGGGGCCCCGGTTGCCGAAGGAGAGGGCGGCGGTGCGGCGGCCGGCCCTGATGTCGGCGCGGGCGGTGGAGCCGTACACCAGCAGGACGGCGTTCGCGTGGCCCGCGGCGATGGCGTCGGCCGCGTGGGCGGCCATGACCTCCCAGGTGGAGCCGCCGACGGCGGTCGAGTCGACCCAGGTGGGGCGCAGTCCCAGGTATTCCGCGACGTCGACGGGGGCGAGCGCGCCGAGTCCGGCGGAGGCGAATCCGTCGACGAGGTCCTTGCCGAGGCCCGAGTCGGCGAGGGCGCGGCGGGCGGCCTGGGCGTGCAGGGCGTACGGCGTGAGCGTGTCGAGGCGGCCGCAGTCCGCGAGGGCGACACCGAGGACGGCGGCTCTGCGATTGCCTGGAGTCATAAAACTGACGGTACATCAGCTGTGCTCTGGGAAAGCCGGTCGCGCAAACCTAATATGACCCACCGTCAGTTTCGCCGAGAGGGGTGCCGCTCATGGATGCCACGGTCAGCGAGGAGCAGCGGGAGATCCGGCGCACCGTGCGTGCTGTGCTGCTCAAGCACGCCCGGCCCGGTGATGTCAGAGTGGCGGTTCTGACTCCTCGCGGCTACGACGAAGGGCTGTGGCGCCGGCTCGGGCGAGAGCTGGGGCTGGCGGGGCTGGCTGTGGAGGAACGGTACGGGGGAGCCGGGTACGGGCCGGTGGAGCTCGCCCTGGCCTGCGAGGAGACCGGGCGCGCGCTGTGCCCGTCGCCGCTGTTCGCGACGGCGGCGCTCACCACGCCGCTCGTGGCCGCGCTCGGCACCGAGGAGCAGCGCGAGGGGCTGCTGCCCCGCCTCGCCTCCGGTGAGCTGACCGGAACGCTCGTCCTGCCCAGCGGCACCCTGCCGGCCGCCCTCGGCCTGACCGGCCGGGCCGGTGCCACAGCCAGTACGGGAGCCGGCCGCGGGGACGGCGGGTCCGCGGCCGGCTGGTCCGGCGGGGGCCGGTCGGGCGGGGTGCAGGCGCGGCGGACGGGCGACGGCTGGCGGCTCTACGGCGAGGCCGCCCAGGTGCTGGACGGGCACAGTGCCGGTCTCCTGGTGGTCGCCGCGCACACCGGCGGGTACGCGCGCGGACGGACGCCGCTCTTCCTCGTCCGGCCT
Organism: Streptomyces griseocarneus; assembly: GCF_014655595.1. GTDB lineage: Bacteria > Actinomycetota > Actinomycetes > Streptomycetales > Streptomycetaceae > Streptomyces > Streptomyces griseocarneus. The sequence continues at coordinate 28,914 of NZ_BNBL01000018.1, forward strand.
GAGGAGGCGCGCGGTGTGGTCCGCAGGCGGCTGACCGCTCTCGACGAGACCCGGCCCCAGGCCCGCCTCGAGCTGCGGGACGTGCGGGCCGAGCTGCTGGGGGCGACGGACGACGACGCGTGCGGCGCCCTGGCGGCGCTGGGCGGCACCGTGGCGGCCGTACTGGCGGCGGAGGCGGTCGGTGCGGCGGACCGGGTGCTGGAGCGAACGGTGGAGTACGCGCGCGTGCGGGAACAGTTCGGCAGGCCGATCGGCTCCTTCCAGGCGGTGGGACACCGGCTGGCTGACCTCCACGTGGCCGTGCAGGCGGCCCGCTCGGCGGCGTACTACGCGGCGTGGGCCGCCGGGGCGGGGCAGGCGGGCACCGGGGCGGCCGTCGCGGGTGTGGCGCTCGCGAGGGCGCTGGAGACGGCCCGGCAGGTCGCCGGGGAGGCTATTCAGCTGCACGGAGGCATCGGGGTGACCTGGGACCACGACGCGCAGCTGTACTTCAAACGGGCGACGTCGGACGAGCTGCTGTTCGGGCCGGTGCACGGCCTGCGCGCGCGGGCGGCGGCAGCGGCCGGGCTGTTTGACGCGACGGACGGCCGGGAAGCGGTGGTGCTGTGATGGCCGCCGTCGTGCGCCTGGTGCAGAGGGTCTCCTCGAGCCGTACGTTCGCCAGAGTCGCCCCGCACTTCATCCCGGCCGTGGACCGCGCGGTGCACCGGATGACGGGCGGAAGGGTGCTGCTGAGCGCGCGCATGCTGCCCGGAGTCGTCCTGACGTCCACGGGAGCCAGGAGCGGTCAGGCCCGGCGGACGCCTCTGGCGTGCATGCCGGAGCGGGGTGCGGGCGATGACACATGGGTTCTGATCGGCAGCAATTTCGGGCGTCCCGGTCACCCCGCCTGGACGGCGAATCTGCTGGCGCACCCGGACGCGGAGATCAGCTGGAAGGGTCAGGACATCCCCGTGCGGGCGCGGCTACTGCGGGGGGCCGAGCGGGAGGCCGTGTGGGCGGCGGTGCTCGACTTCTGGCCTCCGTATGCGCGGTACCAGGCGCGTATCGAGCGGGAGATCCGGCTCTTCCGGCTGGAGCGGCGACAGACGCGGTGAGCGGCCGGGGGAGGCGTGCGGGAGAGGAACGCGGCGGGTGAGTCGCGACGGCGAGGGAACGCGCGAGCGGCGTTCGCTGTCGCGTCGCACCGCGGCGGGCCGCACGGGGCCGAGCCCGAGCGGCCCGCCGCTGCGATGACAGGACGTGCGTGGTGCGGCGCTCTCGCGCCGGATCGCCGTGAGCCGTGGCCTGTCCGGCCGTAGGCGGCGGGCGTTATTTGGTCGGCTTCTTGCCCGTGATGCCCAGGTGCACCAGCAGCGCCAGGTTGGGCTTGAGTTCGGCCTGCTTGACGCCCCAGCTCTGGAAGCCCTTCTGGTGCGAGGCCACCGCCGCGAGCATGGCGACGAGCGCTCCGGCCACGGCGGCCGGGTTGACGTCCTTGTCCACCTTGTTCTTGGCCTGGAGCTCCTTGACGGAGTCCGTGAGGGAATTGGTGACGGCGTTGAGGATCTTCATGCGGATCTTGTAGAACCGCTTGTCGCCCTCGGCCGCCCCGAGATCGACGACGCGCAGGATCGCGTCGTGCTTCCGCCAGAAGGCCAGGAAGCCGTCGACCAGTTCCTCTGCCGCCTGCCAGCCGGACCTGCCCACCCATGAGCGACCGGCGACGAATTCGGTCAGGCTTGCGCCCTCCTTCGCCATTTCCTCCGCGAGCTCGAGGACGGCGCCCTCGACGTCGGGGAAGTACTGGTAGAAGGTCGCGGGAGAGGTACCGGCCCTGCGGGCGACGTCGATGACCTTGACGTCCCGGTAGGGCGAGGAGCTGAGCATTTCGCTGAGGCAGTCGAGCAGCTTCTGCCGCGTCGCCTGGCCGCGCCGACCGGCCACCCGGCCGTCGACGGTGCGTACTTGTCCTGTCATGCCGTCAGCTTACCGAGGGGTGATCGGAGCGCGATTCGGCCGCATGCAAATGGGGGCGGGGGTCTGCGGTGGGGTACAGCCGCAGGTCAGAGCGGTTGTGAGGGCCCGGGAAGACAGTTGAAGTGGATTGGCCCGTACCGGTGAATTGTCCTATCAACAAGCTGTGGACGGCGATATCCACAAGCGCATTCCCGGCACTATCCACAGGCCGCGCGGGATCGGTGAAAGCCCCTTACCGTGGCAGCGAGAACACCGGTGCGGGAACACCCCGTACGGCGGGTGTCATGTCCGGTCGCGCAGTCCGGTCGCGCGGGAAGGAGCCGACCATGAGCACAGCCACGGACGGAATCCAGGAAGGCGTGCCCTGCTGGGCGGATGTGATGCTGCCCGACGTCGAAGCCGGCAAGCGGTTCTACGGCGAACTCCTCGGCTGGACCTTCCAGGACAGCGGCGGCGAGTACGGCCACTACACCCAGGCCTTCCACGACGGTAAGAACGTCGCGGCGCTGGCGCCCAAGCCCGACGGCCGGATGCCGACCGCCTGGTCCGTCTACTTCGCCTCCGCCGACGCCGCCGCCGCGGCGGACCGGATCCGGGCCGCGGGCGGACAGATCATCATGGGGCCGATGGCGATCGGCCCGTTCGGCACGATGGTCATGGCCGCCGACCCCGGGGGAGCGGTGTTCGGGGTCTGGCAGGCGGGCAGCCACAGGGGCTTCGAGAAGCGGGGCGAGCCCGGCTCGTTCGGCTGGACCGAGGTGTTCACCTGGGACGTCAAGGCGGTCGACCCCTTCTACGAGGCGGTCTTCGGCTTCAGTACCCATGACGTGAGCGACGAGGCGGGCATCGAGTTCGCGATATGGACCCCCGCCGGAAAGCCCGCCGCCCCGGAGAACGCCGTAGCGGGCCGGGCCGTCATGGACGGCCGCTTCCCCCAGGAGATGCCCGCCCACTTCCTCGTCTACTTCGTGGTCGAGGACTGCGACGACACGGTGCGCACGGCGCTGCGGCTGCGCGGCCGGGTCCGCCGGGATCCGCAGGAGACGCCCTACGGGCGCTTCGCCGTGCTCGCCGACGATCAAGGGGCCGACTTCGCCGTGATCGACGTCTCGGACGTCTCCCAGCCGGGGCAGGGGTAGCGGCCGGGGCAGAAGCGGCCGGCGAGGGTGCTGGGGCGGGGGTGGGACTGCAAAACGCGAGGTGAGAGGGGGGCGTAGGGGCGAGTGTTCCGCATGTGGTGGCATATGGCCGGATATGGCGGAGACACGGCGAAGCGTGCCCCGGGTTCGCAACCGGGGGCTTCGCCAGGAAGAATCAGGGTGCGTACCCCGGGATAATTTCGCGGTGAGACGCTGCACGGGGCTGAAACTCTTCAAGCCCCCACGGGGAGGTGGCAGGTCAGTGGTGGAGCAGCTTACGCAGCACGACCCGAGACGGATCGGCCCGTTCGAGGTGCTCGGCCGACTCGGTGCCGGCGGCATGGGGCTGGTCTATCTCGCCCGCTCGGCGTCCGGCCGGCGCGTGGCGATCAAGACGGTGCGTACGGAGCTCGCGGAGGACCAGCTCTTCCGCGTCCGCTTCACCCGTGAGGTGGAAGCGGCCCGTGCGGTCAGCGGCTTCTACACCGCCGCCGTCGTGGACGCCGATCCGCGGGCGGCCGTGCCCTGGCTGGCCACCGCGTACGTTCCCGCGCCCTCGCTCGAGGAGATAGTCAATGAGTGCGGGCCGCTCCCGGCCCAGGCCGTGCGCTGGCTGGCGGCGGGCATCGCGGAGGCGTTGCAGTCCATCCACGGTGCCGGGCTCGTCCACCGTGACCTCAAGCCGTCGAACGTGCTCGTGGTGGAGGACGGCCCGCGGGTCATCGACTTCGGCATCGCCTCGGGTGTGTCCAACACGCGGCTGACCATGACCAACGTGGCCGTCGGCACGCCCGCGTACATGTCACCCGAACAGGCGCGCGATTCCCGCAGTGTCACGGGCGCCAGCGACATCTTCTCCCTGGGCTCCACGCTGGTCTTCGCAGCGACCGGCCACGCTCCGTTCCACGGCGCGAACCCCGTCGAGACGGTCTTCATGCTGCTCCGGGAGGGCCCGGACCTGGGCGGCCTGCCGGACGAGCTGCGACCGCTCATCGAGTCCTGCATGCAGATGGCCGCGGAGAACCGCCCCAGCCCCGCCGATCTGCAGTCCCAGCTCGCTCCGCATCTGTTCGCCTCCGGCGGCGACGACAGCGGCACGGCCTCCGCGTGGCTTCCCGACAACGCCGTCTCCCTGATCGAGCAGCGCCGGGCCGGGCACCGCCCGTCCGCCGCCGGAGGGGCCGGCGGCGGCCGGAGCCGGTCGAGCGCGCCGCCCCGGCCCGCCCAGCCCCCCACCCCCTCCCGCGCGCCCGAGCCCGTCGCGGCGTACGACCCGCCGGGCGGCCGTGTCCCGGCCGCCTGGGCCGACGGCCATGCGAGCGGCCCGGCCGCCGGCCGGTCCGGCAGCGTGGGCGCGCCCGACCCCCGCGGCGGACTGAGCGGTCCGCACGCCGCACGCTCCGGGGTGGCCCCCGTCGGCCCGCAGGGCCGGCACGCCGCCGTCCCGGCGGCCGCCGCGCCCGACGGGACCGTCCGGCTGGCGGGCTCGCAGGTGCCGATCGGCCCGGGACCGCGCGTCGCCGACGCGCGCGACGCCCACGACCGCACGGGCGCCAGCTCCACGACCGGCTGGGTACGCCCCCCGGCCGGGGCCCCGGTCGCGGCCGTTCCCGCCCAGCCGCCGGCGCCGGCGCCGGAAGCGACGCCGGACGGCGACAACACGCAGGCAGCTCCCGGCCGTTGGCGGCCCTGGCGGTTCCGCATGTCCAACGACGTGTGGGGCACGCCCGTCGTCTCCGGGGACCTGCTGTACGTCACGTCCTTCGAGGTCCACGCCCTCGATGTGGCCAGCGGACGGCGGCAGTTCAAGACCCGCGACGTGGCCTGGGCCATGGCCGTCGCCGACGGCCGCATACACGCCTCCGACGGCCCGACCCTCTACGCGCTGGACTCCGCCGACGGTACGGAACGGTGGCGGCTGGCGACCGACGGCTGGGTGTACTCCCTCAAGGCCGACCGGGGCACCGTGGTCACGGGCACCCGTGGCGGCGGCGTGCAGGCGTGGGAGGCCGCCAACGGCGAGCTCCTGTGGGAGATGAGCGGGGCGCAGACCGACTTCGAGACTCCCGACTGCGGGCCGGTCGTCCACGACGGCACGGTGTACGTGTGGGCCGACGCGCGGCTGCGCGCGCTCGAGGCCCGTACGGGCGTGGAGCGCTGGTCGTACCCCGTGGGCGACACGGCGGCCTGCGGCGGCGTGCCGGTGCGGCTGCTGCCGGCGTCCGACGGCGTCGTGTACGTCTCCGCCGGGACGCGCGTCCTCGCGATCGACGTGGCGCGGGGCGACGTGCGCTGGCGCTTCGAGGCGCCGGCGGTCTTCCTGAGCGCACCCGCGTTCGCCGCCGGGCCCGCGGTGACCGGCGGCGGCGTCTACATCGCCGACTACCTGGGCACGGTGTACGCCCTGGACGCGACGACCGGCCGCGACCGCTGGCGCATCGCCACCGAGGCCCGCCAGTCGACCGAGCCGGTGCTCGTCTCGGCCGGAGCGGTGCACCTGGGCAGCGGCAGCGCGCTGTACACGCTGGACGCCGTCACGGGCACGCCCAGGTGGCGGTTCGCGGCGGGCGGGGAGATCGTCGGCGCCCCCGTCGTCGCCGACGGCAGGGTGCACTTCGGCTCGGCCGACCACTGCCTCTACACGGTGGACGCGGCAGGCGGGCAGCTCCGCTGGAAGCTGGCCACGGGCGGCGAGATCACCGGCTCGCCGGTGGCGGCCGCCGGCGTCGTGTACGCGTGCAGCAAGGACCGGTGCGTCTACGCGCTGGACGCGGCGAAGGGGACGGGCCTGTCGCGGCGGTGACGCCGGCGACGGCTCGCGGTCACCGCACGCGGTGCTCGCGGGTGCGGGCGGCGAAGCGTGCCGCCTGGTCCGACGGCGGAAGGCTCCCCAGCGAGACGAGGTGGGGAGCCACAGCGAAGGCGTGCGCACGGGCGGCCTCCCTGGCCGCCCAGAGGGCGCGTACGGTGCCCTGCACCGCCTCGGTCGGGTAAGCGGCGATCACGGCCGCCGCGCGCAGCGCCGCGGCCACCGCCCCGCCGGGCGGGGTCAGCTCCGAGACCAGCCCGATGTCGTACGCCCGGCGGGCGGAGAGGCGCTCGGCCGTGCCCATCAGCGCCGTGCGCGCGGCCTCGCCGAACGGCATGCGCTGCACCATGTGGAGGGCCTCGTAGGCGCTGACCATGCCGTACGAGGTGTGGGGGTCGAAGAAGGTCGCGTTCTCGGCGGCGACGAGGAACTCCGACTCGCCCAGCAGATAGAACGCCCCGCCGCAGGCCATGCCGCCGACCGCCGCCACGACCGGCTTCCACAGGTCGGCGGCCTTGGGACCGATGTCCAGGAGCGGGTCGTCCAGGGAGAACGGGGAGCCGGGCTGCGGGACGTCCGCCGAGCGGTCGATGCCTGTGCAGAAGGCGCGGTCCCCCGCACCGGTCAGCACGACGGCCCGCACGTCGTCGTCGCGGCGGAACTCGCCCCACAGCCGCTTCAGCCGGTCAGCCGTGGGGAGGTCGATGGCGTTGTGGCGTTCGGGCCGGTCCAGCGTGACGAGGGCGACCCCGTCCGGCCGGATGTCGGTGCGGACGGTCATCGGCCCTCCAGAACCCAGCGCGGCACGGTGACGCCGGGCGCGATCTCGGCGAACACCGCCGTGACGGGTGCGCCGATCCGCAGCCGCGAGGGCGGTACGGAGTCGAGGCCGGCACCGGCCGTCGCCACCACATTGCCGACCAGGCGGATGCCGGGGGAGTCGGCGAGCTCCACGATGACGACGTTGTACGGCGCCTGTGCGGCGTAGGCGGGCAGGAGAGGCGGATGGGGCAGGACGTACGACCAGATGTGCCCGCGCCCGGACATCCGGCGCCACTCGGTGGCGAACGAACCGCAGCCGGGGCAGCAGGGCCGGGGCGGGAAACGCGGCTCGTGACAGTCCCCGCAGGCCTGAACGCGCAGCTCACCGCGTGCGGCGTACTCCCAGAACGGCCGGCCGTCCGCGTCCGGCACGGGCAGCAGCAGGCCGTTGTCAGTGGTGCCCCTCATCATGGAGGACATGAGCACTCAACTCCTCAGCAGAAGTGCCGAAGTGGGTACGCCCTCGCCCGCCGTGACCAGGCACGTCGCGGCGCCGGGCACCTGCGCGGTGGAGCTGCCGCGGAGTTGCCGGATGCCTTCGGTGATGAGGTTGAAACCATGGACGTAGGCCTCGCTCAGCCCGCCGCCACCGGTGTTGACCGGCAGCCGGCCGCCGATCTCGAGGGCGCCGCCCTCGGAGAAGGCCGCGCCCTCGCCGCGCCCGCAGAAGCCGAAGCCCTCGAGCGAGAGCGGGATCAGCGGGGTGAACGCGTCGTAGATCTGGGCCACATGCACGTCGGCGGGTCCGAAGTCGGCGTGCTTCCACAGCTGCCGGGCAGCGGTCCAGGAGGGGCCGGTCAGCGGGTCGTCGGTCCAGTAGTTGACCATGCCGTGGTGCTGGGCGGGCAGCCCCTGTGCGGCGGAGTGCACATAGACGGGGGCACGGCGGCAGTCGCGGGCGCGGTCGGCGGAGACGACGACGCAGGCCAGTGCGCCGTCCGTCTCCAGGCAGTTGTCGAAGAGGCAGAGCGGCTCGCTGATCCAGCGGGAGGTCATGTACATCTCGCGGGTCAGCGGACGGTCGTACATCATCGCGGCGGGATTCTGGTTGGCGCGGTTGCGGCAGGCCAGGGCGACGTTGAAGAGGTGGTCACGGGTGGCGCCGTACTCGTGCATATAGCGGCGGGCGAGCATCGCGATCTCGTCGGCCGGGCGCAGGAGGCCATAGGGGCGGGTCCACTGGGCCGGGGTGGGGAGCTGGGCCCGGGTGTCGGTCCACGGGCGGGGGCCGGAGCCGCGCTTGCGTGAGCGCCAGGCCACGCCCACGGTCGCCTGACCGGTGGTGATCGCGGCGGCGAGGTGCGCGACGGTGGCACAGGAACCGCCGCCGCCGTAGCCGACGCGCGAGAAGAAGGTCGCGTCGCCCGCGCCGATGGCCTTGGCGAGCTCGACCTCGTCGGTCTCCTCCATGGTGTACGAGGCGAAGGCGTCGACCTGGGAGGGGGGAATGCCGGCGTCGTCCAGCGCGGCGAGGACGGCGTGACAGGCCAGGGTTTTCTCGGATTCGGGGAGTTGCCGGGCGAAGGGGGTCTGTCCAATGCCGACGATCGCAGTGGTGTCCTTGAGGGTTGCCGTCATCGCGGCCTCCGGGCTGTCGTCCGCTGTCCTGCTGCCTGTTGTCCTGTCGTCTGCTGCGCTGTCCTCTGCTGTGGCGCTGATTCCTGCCGTGCAGATCCCTGCCGTGCTGATCTCTGTCGTGCTGTTCGGGATCGCGCTGTGTGCCGCCTCGGCCGCTTGCCTCGCCGGCCCCGCGCCGTCAGTACTGACAGCGCGGAAGGCTATCGCTAATCTGACGAACAGTCAGCTCATGGGGATGCCGGGGGCCCGGGAGGGCGTGCGATGCGCGGTGACCTGGAATTCGGCTCGATATCCCGGCTCGTCCATACGGCGGCCGCACGGTACGCCGATCGCGAGGCCGTCGTCGACGGCCGAGCCCGCGTCTCGTACCGGGAGCTCGGCGAGCGGGTGGACCGGGCCGCCGCCGCGTGCGTGGCCGGCGGGGTCGAAGTGGGGGACCGGGTCGCCGTATGGGCTCCGAATACGGCGGACTGGATCGTCTCCGCCCTGGGGGCCGTGACGGCCGGTGCGGTGCTCGTTCCGGTCAACACCCGCTTCAAGGGCGCCGAGGCGGTCCAGGTGCTCGCACGCACCCGGGCCAGGCTGCTCTTCGTCACGGGTACGTTCCTCGGCACCTCCTACGTCGCCGCGCTGCGCAGTGCGGCGAGGGCGGGAACGGGAGCAGGGGCAGGAGCGGCGCCGGCACCGGGCCCGCTGCCCGGGCTGCCGGAGCTGCGGGACGTCGTCGTCCTGGCCGGCGACGCGCCCGCCGATTTCCACAGCTGGAAGGAGTTCCTCGCCGCCGGGGACGCGGTGCCCACCCGGTCCGTAAGGGCGCGGGCCGACGCCGTCGAGCCGGATGAGGCCTCGGACATTCTCTTCACCTCCGGCACCACGGGGGTGCCCAAGGGCGCTGTCATCACCCACGCCCAGACCCTGCGGGCCTTCGGGGACTGGAGCACGCTGGCCGGACTGCGGGAAGGAGACCGCTATCTGATCGTCAACCCGTTCTTCCACACCTTCGGTTACAAGGCCGGCGTCATCGCCTCGTTGATGCGCGGGGCCACGATGGTTCCTCAGGCCGTCTTCACGCCGGAGGCCGCGCTGGCCACCGTCGTGGCCGAGCGGATCACCGTGCTGCCGGGGCCGCCCACGCTGTACCAGTCCCTTCTCGATCATCCGGCGAGAGCCGGGCGCGACCTCTCGTCCCTGCGGGTGGTCGTGACGGGGGCGGCGGTCGTGCCGCGGCAGCTGGTCGACCGGCTGCGCGGCGAGCTGGGCGTGCCCACGGTGCTGACCGCGTACGGCATGAGCGAGGCGACCGGGCTGGTCACCATGTGCCGGCGAGGTGATCCGGCGGAGGTGGTCGCGACGACGTCGGGGCGGGCCGTGCCGGGCACTGAGGTGAAGGTGGTGGGGGCCGACGGGGTCGCGCTGCCGCCCGGCGAGGCGGGGGAGATCCTGGTGCGCGGCTACCAGGTGATGTCCGGCTACTTCGAGGACGCCGAGGCCACGGCGCGGGTCGTGGACCCGCAGGGATGGCTCCACACCGGGGACGTCGGGGTCCTCGACGGCGACGGCAATCTCCGGGTGACCGACCGGGTGAAGGACATGTACGTCGTCGGCGGCTTCAACGTGTACCCCGCCGAGGTCGAGCGGTCGCTGGCGCGGCATCCGGGGGTCGCCGAGGTCGCGGTCGTCGGCGTGCCGGACGCGCGGCTGGGGGAGGTCGGGAGGGCGTTCGTGGTGCGGCGTGCCGGGACGGAGCCGGAGGTCACCGCGGAGGGGCTGATCGCGTGGGCGCGGCGGGAGATGGCCAACTACAAGGCGCCGCGCGGGGTGGAGTTCGTGGGGGCGTTGCCGCGGAACGCGGCGGGGAAGGTGCTCAAGAGGGAGCTGCGGGAGCTGTGACGGCTGAGGCAGCTGCGACAGCGCCCTCAGGGCGATGTCTCACCCCGGGCGCGGGCACCTTGAAGCCGGACGGGCTCCCCTCGGCCCGTCCGGCCCGTCCGGCCTGTCGGTCGTCAGCGATGCGGACGTACTAGCCGACGTTCGTGACGGCGTCAGGGTGGTCGTCACCGCCACCGGCGGGGTGGTCGTCGAAGACCTTCTGGGCCTGCACGGTGGCGGTCTCGCTCGCCGGGTGGTCGTCGTCGGCCACCGCCGGGACGGCGCCGATGATCGCCGCGGCCGCGGCGACGCCGAGTATCGCGAGCGCCCTCCGGCTGCGGGCCGTCGAGGCGATCGTGGTGGTGCGGTTCATCGCTACTCCTCTGTTCGGGGGTTGTGATGCGTGGGTTGGGTCGGTCCTTGGTGGTCCGTGGTGCTCCGCCGGCGGGTGCCGCGGTGGGGCGCGACTCCGCCTGGGACAGCACGCAGGGGCCGGCATCGACGGCTCCCCCTCCCCGCCGTCGACGCCGGCCCCTGTCGATCCCCCGTTGCTCAACCCCCGTTCCCCCGATTCCCCCGTTCCCCCCGTTGGACCCCCGTCCCCCGTTGGACCCGTTCCCCCGTGTCCCCGTTGAGCCTGGCCCCCCGTTTTCCCCCGTTGGGCCGTTTTCCTCCGTCGGGCTCGGCCCGGTGTTTCCCCCCGTTGGGCCTTGCCCTGCCCCCGTTTCCCCCGTTACTCCCGTTGGACCTGGTCCCCCGTTCCCCCGTTGGACCGCCCCCCGGTGTTCCCCCCGTTTTCCCTGTTCCCCCGTATCCCCCCGTGACCTAGATCCCCCGTATCCCCCGTGGCTCTAGATCCCCCGTGCCCCCGTGTCCCCCGTGCCCCCGTCTCCGTACCCCGTCCCCTGATTTCCCCCGTTGCCCCCAGGGGACCCGGTGGGCCCGGGAGCTTCCGGCCGATGTGTGGCGGAAGCTCCCCGGCTCACGCCGTGGGTCGGAAAGCCGTGGGCGTGAAGCCGTACGTCAGAACGGCTTCTCGGTGGTCGGGTGGTCGTCCAGCAGGCGGAGCGGCGGAGGGCTCGTGGGGTGGTCGTCCATCAGGACGAACGGTTCGGTCCCCGTCGGGTGGTCGTCCCCCGGCCGTGCCTGCACCGCGACCAGCGGTTCGGTCCCCGTCGGGTGGTCGTCCTGCGGTATTGCCTCGACCGGCTTGAGCTGGCGCTCGTCGCTCATCGTCTTCTCCAGGTGGTCAGTGCGAGTCGTAAGGTTCGATGGGGACTGCAGAACCCGCCCGGCGACTCCCCCGAGGACCGCCGGACGGGCACATCAGGGCTGTTCACCCTGGAGGTGAGGCCTCACCTACGACCCGCCTGCCCCCCGACGCGACGGATCGACATCTCCTAGAGTGACGCGTCGCGATAAACGATCGATGAACGGGCACGTGACAGCGTTTTTCCGGGCCATTGTGCGGGGCCTCGGGCGGGGTCGATGTACTGGGCCGACCGGGCCGACCGGGCCGCGCCAGGGCATGCCGAGCCCCCTCGAAAGCGAAGAAACTCGCAGTGAAGCCGGCCTGAAGCCGGCCGCCGACTTGCTCCGCGCTACGCGGCCGCGACCGGCGTCAGCAGGCTGCGGACCTCCATCGCCTCCGACGAGCCCAGCTGCTCGAAGATGGCCAGCGCCTCCGTCCAGCAGGCCTGGGCCCGGCCCGGCTGGCCCAGGGCCTCCAGGGAGCGGCCCAGTACGGTCAGGACGTTCCCGCGCCGCCTGGCGCCGCCGATGCCGCGCAGCTGCGCGAGCGCCTGCTCGGCGTGGGCGGCGGCCTGGGCGGGCCGGCGGGCGGCGAAGTGGAGCTCGGCCATGCGGAAGACGGTCATGCCCTCCCACAGCCGCTGCCGGTTGTCACGGAAGATCGGCAGGGCTTCGTTGAGCCGCTTGAGCGCGTCGTCGAACCGGCCGGCCTTGGTGAGGGCGAGCGCGTACGCGTACAGGCCGTTGGCGAGGCGCCAGGAGACGTTGATCTCGCGGTAGATGGCCAGCGCCTGCTCGGCGAGGCGTACGGCGGACTGGACCTGTCCCATGCCCAGGTGCACCCGGGAGAGGTTGCTCAGGGTGCTCGCCTCGCCCGGGCGGTTGCCGTCGGCGCGGAAGTAGCTCAGCGCCTGCTTGACGAAGGCCTCGGCGTCCTCGTGGCGCTGCTGGTAGATGGCGGCGATGGCACGGTTGTTGGAGCCGTAGCAGCAGGCGATGGGGTCGCCGGTGGCGCGCCCGAGGCGCACCGCGTGGCGGCCGTGCTCGTCGGCCAGGGCGAAGCGGTCCGACCAGTTGTAGACGTGGGTCAGGACCGTGCGAGCGCGGCCCTCGGCGCGGGCGTCGCCGGCCGCCTGGGTGGCGGCCAGGAGGGCGGTGGCGGCCAGCTCGTACTGGCGGGCGTCGGCACCGGACTCGGCGAGGTCCTTGGACGCCAGCAGCAGGTCGACCGCGCGCCGCAGGGTGTCGCCGCCGGCGCCCGCGTGCTGGCGCACGCAGGCCAGCAGGCACCCGGCCTCCGCGTAGAGCCAGTCACCGGCCGCGCTGCGGTCGGTGAAGGTGAGGCCGGGGTGGGTGGTGGGCGTCAGGTGGGCGAGCAGCTGGTCGCCGGGCCGTTCCATGACGTACACGCCGGCGGCGGTGGCGAGGTAGAAGTCCAGCAGGCGGGACATGGCGGCGTCGCGTTCGGCGGGCGGCTGCTCGTCGCGTTCGGCGCATGCACGCGCGTAGAGGCGTACGAGGTCGTGGAAGCGGTACCGGCCCGGGGCGGCGGATTCCAGGAGCGAGGTGTCGACGAGCGACTCGAGCAGCTCCTCGGTGTCCTCGAGGTTCAGGTCGAGCGCGGCGGCCGCGGCGGCGAGCGAGATGTCCGGGCCGTCGGCCAGTCCCAGCAGGCGGAAGGCGCGGGCCTGGCCGGGTTCGAGCTGCCCGTAGCCCAGCTCGAAGGTGGCCTTCACGGCCAGGTCGCCGGCCCGCAGTTCGTCCAGGCGGCGGCGTTCGTCTCCGAGCTTGCGGGCCAGCACCGAGACGGTCCAGGTGCGGCGGGCGGCCAGCCGGGAGGCGGCGATGCGGATGGCGAGCGGCAGGAAGCCGCAGGCGGCGACGACGTCCATGGCGGCGTCGCGTTCGGCGCCCACGCGCTCGGCGCCGACGATGCGGGTGAAGAGGACGAGCGCCTCCTCCGGGCTCATCACGTCGAGGTCGACGAGGTGGGCGCCGGCGAGGTCGACCATGCGGTTGCGGCTGGTGACCAGGGCCGCGCAGCCTTCGTTGCCGGGCAGCAGGGGGCGGACCTGGGCCGCGTCGCGGGCGTTGTCGAGCAGGGTGAGCACGCGGCGGCCGTCGAGGGTGGAGCGGAAGAGGGCGGCGCGCTCCTCGACGCCGTCCGGAATGGCGGAGTCCGGGATGCCGAGGGCGCGGAGGAAGGAGCCGAGGACGGCCTCGGGCTCGGCGACGACGGGCCCGGCGCCCTGCAGGTCCACGTAGAGCTGGCCGTCGGGGAAGCGGTTGCGCGCGGCGTGCGCGACGTGCACGGCGAGGGTGGTCTTGCCGACGCCGCCGATCCCCGCGACGGCGGAGACCGCCATGATGCGGCCCTCGGCCGTCGCCAGTTGCTCGCTGAGCTCGTCGACGAAGGCGGCGCGGCCGGTGAAGTCCGAGACGGTCGCCGGGAGCTGGGCGGGCCGGATGAAGGTGGGGCCTGCCGAGACGCGGTCGGCGGGGGTGAAGTGGACGGTGAGGTCGGCGTCGGCGTTGAGGATGCGCTGCTGCAGTTCCGACAGCTCGGGGCAGGGGTCGACGCCCAGTTCGTCGGCCAGCAGGCGCCGGGTGTCGGCGTAGACGGCCAGGGCCTCGGCCTGGCGGCCGCTGCGGTAGAGCGCGAGCATCAGCAGCTCCCGCAGCCGCTCGCGCAACGGATGCGCGGCTGTCAGGGCCGTCAGCTCCGAGACGGCCTCCGCGTGTCCGCCGACCTCCAGATCGACGTCCAGCCGGGTCTCCAGCAGGCTCAGCCGCCACTCCTCCAGCCGTGCCCGCTGCGTGTCGGCGTACGGCCCGGACAGGCCCGCCAGCGGTTCGCCGTCCCACAGTTCCAGGGCGTCGTTCATCAGCTCGCGGGCCCGGGAGCGGTCCCCGCTGCCGCGGGCCTTGTCGGCCTCCGCCGCCAGCCGCTCGGCCACGTCGATGTCGAGCCCGTCCACCGGGACCCGTATCGCGTAGCCGCCCGCCTCGCTCACCAGCGCGTCCGCGTCCGGCCCGAACGCCTTGCGCAGCCGTGAGGCGTACGTGCGCAGCGCGGCCAGGGCCGCGTGCGGCGGCTCGCCGCCCCACAGGGCGTCGACGAGCTCGGGCGCGGTGGCGGTCCGCCCGCCGCGCAGCAGCAGGGCGGCGAGCAGGGCCCGCTGCTGCGGAGACCCGGTGTTGAGCGGTTCCTCTCCCCGCCAGGCGCGAACAGGCCCGAGCACAGCGAAACGCAGCTGCAGCCCGTGCCCTGTATCACCGGCCATCGTGACCCCCTGCCTGTCCTGCTCGGTCGCACCGGCCAGTCTGCCTTGTTCAGGCCCTCTGCGTCAGCAGGGGTCCGGCCTCTCGCCTCCGCCTGCCAAGGGCCTTCCCCGCGATTTACTGACGAACCGTCAGATCGGCGCTAACGTGTCGGCCATGGCGAGCTTCCCCGCGATAATTTCGGTGGACGACCACACGGTCGAGCCCTCCGACGTCTGGCGGAACCGGCTTCCGTCGAAATTCCACGACGTCGGGCCGCGGATCGTAAGGGCCCCGGTGAAGGAGATGACGTTCACCGGTGGGCGCTTCGCGCCCGTCATGGGCGCGCCGGGGGACGAAGGGCCCGTCGCGGACTGGTGGGTCTATGAGGATTTGTTCCGTCCTCTCACACGGCTGGATACCGCCGTCGGATACTCCAGGGATGAGATCCGGCTCGAGGGGATCACCTACGAACAGATGCGGCCGGGTTCGTACAGCGTTCCCGAGCGACTGGCCGACATGGACCTCAATCACGTCCAGTCGGCCCTGTGCTTCCCGACGTTCCCGCGCTTCTGCGGCCAGACCTTCACCGAGGCCGCCGACCGCGAGCTGGCGCTGCTGTGCGTGCGGGCGTACAACGACTGGATGGTCGAGGAGTGGTGCGGCCCGGCGGCCGGCGGCCGGCTGGTCCCGCTCACGATCGTGCCCCTGTGGGACGCGCGCCTGGCCGCCGAGGAGGTGCGGCGCAACGCCGGACGGGGCGTGCGCGCGGTGTGCTTCTCCGAGATCCCGCCCCGCCTGGGCCTGCCGTCCGTCCATTCCGGCGACTGGGACCCCTTCCTGCGCGCCTGCGCGGAGACCGGGACGGTCGTGGCCATGCACATCGGCTCCTCCTCGCACATGCCCTCCACCTCGGAGGACGCCCCGCCCGCCGTCGGCTCCGCGCTCACCTTCGCCAACTGCTGCTTCTCGCTCGCGGACTGGCTGATGTCGGGCACGTTCGACCGCTTCCCGGGCCTGCGCGTCATGTACGCGGAGGGGCAGATCGGGTGGATCCCGTACCTCCTGGAGCGGGCGGACGTGGTGTGGGAGGACAACCGCGGCTGGGGTGGCATCGCGGACAAGGTGCTGCGGCCGCCGTCGGAGGCGTTCGCGGAGCACGTGTACGGCTGCTTCTTCGATGACGCCTTCGGCCTGCGCAACCTCGACGCCATCGGCGCCGGGAACGTCCTCTACGAGACCGACTACCCGCACTCCGACTCCACCTGGCCCAGGTCGCGGCAGGTGGCCGAGGAGCAGATGGCTCACCTGGCGCCCGACGTGACCGAGCGCGTGGTGCGCGGCAACGCCATCGAGCTGCTGGGGCTCACGCCGGAGGGGCTGTGGGCGGGAGGGTGAGGGGAGACGGGCCCTCTGCGGCCTCCCGGGCCCCGGGGTGACCCCAGGGCGCCCCCAGGGATTCCGTCGGGGCCCTTGCGGCCTCTTGACGCTCCCCGCGTGCGGTGCCACAGTCGCACCTACTTGATCTGACGGTACGTCAGAAACCTCGGAAGACGGGCGGTGGCCACCGTGGAATTCGGGATCTTCGTGCAGGGCTACGTACCGGCGAGCCGCTCGCGGGCCGATCCGCAAGCCGAGCACCACGCGTTGATGGAAGAGGCCGAATACGTCATTCAGGCGGACAAGTCGGGCTTCAAGTACGCCTGGGCCTCCGAGCACCACTTCCTCGACGAGTACTCCCACCTGTCCGCCAACGACGTCTTCCTCGGCTACCTCGCCCACGCCACCGAGCGCATCCACCTCGGCTCGGGCATCTTCAACCCGCTGCCGCAGGTCAACCACCCCGCCAAGGTCGCCGAGAAGGCCGCCATGCTCGACCACCTCTCCGGCGGGCGGTTCGAGTTCGGCACCGGCCGGGGCGCGGGCAGCCACGAGATCCTGGGCTTCCTCCCGGGCGTCACCGACATGGACGCCACGAAGGAGATCTGGGAGGAGACGATCGCCGAGTTCCCGAAGATGTGGCGGGAGGGGGAGTACGAGGGCTTCGCGGGCCGGCACTGGTCACTGCCGCCGCGCCGGATCCTGCCCAAGCCGTACGGCCCCTCCCACCCCGCCATGTGGTACGCCGCGGGCTCGCCCTCCTCGTACGCGATGGCGGCGCGCAAGGGGCTGGGCGTGCTGGGCTTCAGCGTGCAGAAGGTCTCCGACATGGAGTGGGTCGTCGACTCCTACCGCACGGCCGTCCAAGAGGCCGAGGCCGTGGGCGACTACGTCAACGACAACGTCATGGTGACCACCACCGCCATCTGCGCCGAGACCCACCAGGAGGCGGTGCGGATCGCGGCGGGCGGCGGCCTCCACTACCTGCAGTCGCTGCTCTTCCGCTACCACGACACCTTCCCGCGCCCCGAGGGCATCCCCGAGTGGCCCGAGCTGCTGCCCGAGTACACCGAGGAGATCATCGAGCTGCTCATCGCCGAGGAGCTGATGATCTGCGGCGACCCGGACGAGGTGTTCCGCCAGTGCAAGCGCTGGGAGCAGGCGGGCGCCGACCAGCTCTCCTTCGGGCTGCCGGTGGGCGTGCCGTACGAGGACACGATGCGGACCATCCGGCTCATCGGCGAGCACGTCGTCCCGAAGATCGACACCGATCCGGTCCACCGCACGACGCGCTTCCGCCAGGCCGCCGCCACGGCCTGAGCGCCGCGCCCCCGCGCACCGGGGCGGCGCCTCCCGGGCCGCCGCCCCGGCCCCGGCGAGGACGAAGGCCCCCGGCGAGGACGAAGGCCCGGCGAGGACGAAGGCCCCGACGAGGACGAGTGAGAGGACCCGACCGTGCTGGACCACCTCTACCGCCGCGCGACCGTCGTCGACGGCACCGGAGGGGCCTCCTACGTCGCCGACGTCGGCATACGGGACGGCCGGATCGCGGTGATCCAGCGCGGCCGGCACGGCAGGGCCGCCGTGAAGGCGGGCGGGCGGCTCGGGGAGCGGGCGCGCACCGAGGAGGACGCGGACGGGCTCGTCCTCGCCCCGGGCTTCGTCGACCCGCACACGCACTACGACGCGCAGCTCTTCTGGGATCCCTACGCCACCCCGTCCATGGGGCACGGCGTCACCACCGTCGTCGGCGGCAACTGCGGCTTCACCCTCGCCCCGCTGGACCCCGCCCGCCCGGCCGACGCCGACTACACGCGGCGGATGATGAGCAGGGTCGAGGGCATGCCGCTGTCCGCCCTCGAACAGGGTGCGCCCTGGGACTGGTCGACCTTCGCCGACTACCTCGACGCCCTGGAGGGCGGCATCGCGGTCAACGCCGGGTTCATGGTGGGCCACTGCGCGCTGCGGCGGTACGCGATGGGGGCGGCCGCCGTGGGCGGTACGCCCGACGAGGCGCAGCTGCGGCGGATGCTCGCGCTGCTGCACGAGGCCATGGACGCCGGGGCCTGGGGGCTGTCCACCACCCAGTCGGACACCCACTCCGACGGGGCGGGCGATCCCGTGGCCTCCCGGCACGCCCTGCCCGGCGAGCTGCTCGCGCTCGCCCGCGCGGTCGGGGAGCACGAGGGCACGCAGCTGGAGGCGATCGTCGCCGGCTGCCTGGACCGCTTCTCGGCGGCGGAGACCGAGCTGCTGGTGGGCATGACGGAGGCCGCCCGGCGGCCGCTGAACTGGAACGTCCTCACCATCGACTCCGCCGTGCCCGAACGCGTGCCGCACCAGCTCGCCGCGAGCGAGCGGGCACGCGCGCGTGGCGGCCGGATCGTCGCCCTGACCATGCCGATCCTCACCCCCATGAACATGTCGCTGGGCACCTTCTGCGCGCTGAACCTCCTCCCGGGCTGGGGCGACGTCCTGGGGCTGCCGGTGCCCGAGCGGATCGACCGGCTGCGCGACCCGGCCGTACGGGACGGGATGCTGCGGCGTGCGGCGAGCCCGGAGGCGGGCGTCTTCCGGCGGCTGACCGACTTCGGCCGCTACGTCATCGGGGACACGTACGCCAAGGAGAACGACGGCCTCACCGGCCGCGTCGTCCGCGACATCGCCGCCGAGCGCGGCACCGACCCCTTCGCCGCGCTCGTCAACATCTGCGTCGCCGACGAGCTGCGTACGGTCCTGTGGCCGATGCCCACGGACAACGACCCCGCGAGCTGGGAGCTGCGCCGCCAAGCCTGGGACCACGAGGACGTGCTGCTCGGCGGCTCGGACGCGGGGGCGCACCTGGACCGGATGTGCGGGGCGCCCTACACGACGCGCTTCCTCGGCGACTGCCTGCGGGGGCGGGGGCTGGTGCCGCTGGAGCGGGCGGTGCGGATGCTGAGCGACGAGCCGGCGCGGCTGTTCGGGCTGCGGGGGCGGGGCCGGATCGCCGAGGGCTGGTGCGCGGACCTGGTGCTCTTCGACCCGCAGCGGATCGACGCGGGGGCGGCGACGCTGGTGCGCGACCTGCCGGGCGGCGGGGCGCGGCTCGACGCGCGGGCGGTGGGGGTGGTGAGCGTACGGGTCAACGGGGTGGAGACGGTGCGGCACGACGTGGTGACGGGGGCGGTGCCGGGGCGGGTGCTGCGGTCGGGGCGGGACACGGAGACGGTGGGGACGGGAAAATTTTGAACCGGGACAAATGGGGCGGGGTTGCGGTTACCGTAGCGGGCCCGGAGGGTGCTCGACCCGAGGTGTTACCGACCGTAACGCACGTAAGGCCTTTATTTGCAAGGTCAACTGCCCTGAATCGCGCGTCTGTTCAAGGTCCGGGCTTCGGAGTTTCGTCCTCCGGTTGCGGAAACAGCAGCGCTTAACGTCCTCGCCATGGTTCAGCTACATGCGCGGCCAGGGGCCGGAGACACGGTAATGAGCGTCGCGGGCCGCGACGCGGGAGATGTGCGGGCCAAGGGACTCAGCGGGAATTCCGTCGGCCTGCTGGGCAGCGCCGTCATCGGGATCTCCACCGTCGCGCCCGTCTATTGCCTGACCTCCACCCTCGGCCCCACCGTCGGCCAGGTCGGGGTGCAGATGCCCGCCGTCTTCCTCGCGGGCTTCCTCCCGATGCTGCTCGTCGCCTTCGCCTACCGCGAGCTGAACGCCGCGCTGCCCGACTGCGGCACGTCCTTCACCTGGACCGTACGGGCCTTCGGGCCCCGGATCGGCTGGATGTGCGGCTGGGGCCTGGTCATCGCGACCATCATCGTGCTGTCCAATCTGGCGGGCGTCGCGACGTCCTTCTTCTACCTGCTGCTGGGCGAGATCACGGGCAACGACGCGGTCGCCGCCCTGGACGGGAACCGGATCGCGCACGTCGGCACGTGCCTGGCCTTCATCGCCGTCGCGACCGCCGTCAGCTATCGCGGCATGACCGCCACCAAGGGCGTGCAGTACGCGCTCGTCGGCCTCCAACTGGCCGTCCTCGCCGTGTTCGTCGCGATGGCGATCGCGAAGGCGCGCTCCGGTGACCTCCCCGGCTCGATCGACTTCTCGTGGACCTGGCTGAACCCCTTCGGCGTCGAGTCCTTCAGCGCCTTCACGGCGGGCCTGTCGCTGTCGATCTTCATGTACTGGGGCTGGGACGCCTGCCTCACCGTCAACGAGGAGACCGAGGGCAGCGCGAAGACGCCCGGCCGGGCCGCGCTCGTCGCCATGGTCGTGCTCGTCGGCTCCTACCTGCTGACGGCCGTCGCCGCGCAGATGTTCTCCGGCGTGGGGGAGAAGGGCACCGGCCTCGGCAACCCCGACACCGCCGGCAACGTCTTCGCCGCCCTGGCCGACCCCGTGCTCGGCACGGCACTCGGCGTGCTGCTCTTCGTCGCCGTCCTGGCCTCGGCCGCCGCCAGCCTGCAGACCACGTTCCTGCCCGTCGCGCGCACCGTCCTCGCCATGAGCACGTACCAGGCCCTGCCCCCGTCCTTCGCCCGCGTCCACCCGCGTTTCAAGTCCCCGGGCCGCGCCACGATCGCCGCCGGCGTCGCCACCGGCGTCTTCTACGCCGTCATGAGCTTCCTCAGCGAGAACGTACTGATCGACACGGTCTACGCGCTCGGGCTGATGATCTGCTTCTACTACTCGATCACGGCGTTCGCGTGCGCGTGGTTCTTCCGCCACGAGCTGCGCAATTCGGTGCGGGACGCGTGTTTCAAGGGCGTCTTCCCGCTGATGGGCGGAGTGTTGCTGGCGGCCGTCTTCTGCAAGACGCTGTACGACATGTGGGACCCGGCGTACGGCAGCGGCAGCGCGGTGGCCGGCGTCGGCTCGGTCTTCGTCATAGGCGTCGGCCTGCTGCTCCTCGGCCTCGTCCTGATGCTCCTGATGCAGCGCCGCAGCCCGGCCTTCTTCCGGGGCGAGATCCTGACCCGCTCGACGCCGGCGCTGGTGGCGGAGGACTGACGCCCCCGGGGCCGTGTGAATCCACCGGGCCGGCCCTCGGCCTTCAGAGGGAGACAGTGGTCGCCCATGTGGGGGAGCGGAATGGGTCTGCAGCGGGAGGTGGGCGGCTGCGGCGGTCGACAGCATGGAGTGCATGAATGTTGTCGCCCTGATCCGCCGCACGCTTCTCCGCCCGGCCCGGCCGGTGCCCGCGCGGCTACGTGTCCGGCTTGCCGCGTGGGTGTCGGTGGCGGGGTCGCTGGTGTACGTGGGAGAGAAGATGTACATGGCCGCGCACGGGCAGATCGGGATGCCCGGGCACCCC
The DNA here is from genome assembly GCF_014655595.1 of Streptomyces griseocarneus. Lineage (GTDB taxonomy): Bacteria > Actinomycetota > Actinomycetes > Streptomycetales > Streptomycetaceae > Streptomyces > Streptomyces griseocarneus. The sequence continues at coordinate 50,281 of NZ_BNBL01000018.1, forward strand.
GCTCCCGCCTCCGTCCAGGCGCAGTTCGAGCACCCCGGCCTGGCGCAGGCGGGCAACGCCTCGCTCGGCATCGTGGCGGCGCTGGTGGCGTGGGCGACCGTCGCACGCTGGGGAGGCCGGATTCCCCGGTGGATGCTGATGTCCGCCCTGACGCTCACGGCGGTGACGCAGTCGCTGGGAGCGGTGGTCACCGTCTGGCGCGCGGACTTCGGCTCGGTGGGGCCCGGCTGGCGCGCCGTCTACGAGACCGTGTCGGGGAGCGCCGGGCTCCTGGCGTGGGCCGTGGTGGCCGTCTCGTACTGGCTGCGGACACGCACGTGTGCCCGTAGCCGCACGGGCGCGCCCCACGCCGGCCCGGCCCGCCTGACGGCCGGAGCGGGCCGGTGACCGCCCGGACCGACCGCGCGGCGCTCGCGGCCCGCGTCGCCTTCGTCTGCGCCTTCCTCTACGGCGCGATGAAGCTCGACTGGGCGCTGGGCGGCGAGTTCCTGATCCGGCAGGCCCCGGTGCCGGCGGCCGCCCTGGACGACCTGCTGGCCCGCACCCCGGGCGCGGTCGCCGGGCACTGGGCGTCCGTGGCGCTGGCCCTGGTGGGCATGGGCGCCGCGCTGCACCTGTCCGGCCGCTTCGGTCCGCACGGAAGGTTCCGCCGCGCGGCGCTGCTCGCCGGCTCGTGGGCGGGGTGCGCGTTCATGGTGGCGCGCGCGGCCGGTCTCGTGGGCTACGGATTCGCCGGCGACGTGCGCGTGCTGGCCGGCTGGGGGGCCATACCGCCCGCCTACGAGGACCTCGTGCGCGACCAGGTGTTCTGGGACCTCGTGCTGTGGTCGCCGTACTGGCTGCTGTTCGGTACGTGCTGGGGCGTCGCGGCCTGGCGGTACCGCAGGGCGACCGCGTAGCTCCTGCCATTGCGCCCCTTCCCAATCCGTGGATGTCGCGGCGGGCACCGCCGTACGATGCCCGCACGTGTGTGTTGAGGAGGGGGAAGCAGATGCTTGGCGAGTCGTTGGCGGCCTTGGCAACGGCGTTGGGAGCGGCAGTCGTTCAGGCCGCCGGTACGGACGCGTGGGGTGGCTTCCGGGGGAAGCTGGCCCGGCTGCTGGGGCTGGGGGACGACGGGCGCGAGCGCGTCGAACGGGAACGGCTCGACCGGACGGCCGCCGCCCTCGAGGGGCCGGACGGAGAGACGGGCGAGCGGGAGCGGCAGCGCCAGCAGGTCGTCTGGGAGACCCGCGTCGCGGACCTGCTGGAGAGCCTGCCGGAAGAGCAGCGCGCGCGGTTCGCCGCCGAGGTCAGGGCGCTGATCGAGGAACAGACCCGGCGCGGTACGGACGGCGGCGGAGGGGTGTCCGGCAACACCTTCCACGGCCCCACCGCCGTACAGACCGGGAACCACAACCAGCAGCGCAACTACTTCGGGCGGAAGGCGTGAGCGAGCCCGGGGCGGGGGCCGGGGCCGGGCACGGCGGCACTTCCGGGAACGACTTCCGCGGCCCCGCCGCCGCGCAGACCGGCCAGCACAACACCCAGGTCAACCACTACGCCGAGCCGCGCAGCAAGGTGTGGCTGATGGTGACGGGCGCCGCGGCCGTGGTGCTCACCGTCGGCACCGTCCTGGCCCTGCTCAGGCTCGGCGACGACTCGGGCGGAGCGTCGCAGGGCGGCCAGGCCGTCCCGCCGGGCGCCGTGCCCTCGCCCCAGGTCACCGGGCTCGCTACCGCTCCGGCCTCGGCGCAGAGCGGGCCCGCCGCCTCTCCGTCGGGAGTTCTCGCCGCGCCGTCGGACGCGGTCCAGTGGACCGGGGTCGTCCGCATCGCGGAGTCCGGCCCGAAGCTCGACGCGGTCCCGCCGACGACGGAGAAGTACGCGCGCGACGTCCGCCTGGCTCTGGTCGACCCGCCCCGGCTCGCCGGCGCCGACAGCTCGCTCAACCCGACGAACCTCGCCGAGTGGAAGGGTCAGGGCAAGCCCGGCCGGAAGGAATGCGCCGACCTGGTCTCCACCCAGGGGGTCGGGCACATGATGACCGAGGTCAAGGAAGGCACGGTCATCTGCGTCAGAACAACCGGCGGGCGCACGGCCGTTCTGACCGTGACGTCGACCAGCAACAGCTTCAGTACGGGCGTCATGGCCGAGACGACCGTCTGGTCCCAGGCCTCGGGAGGGCACTGAGCCGCCGGCTCAGCAGCCGGCCGCGGCACACTCGCGCCGCTGAGAGAGCTCGGTCAGCGACGCGTGGCGGGGCGCTGGGGCGGGGCTATGCGTACGCGCTTCTCGGCGGGGGCGTTCTCGATGTCGTCGAGCTGCGCGACGATCGTGCTGCGCAGGTCGTCGTAGTCCTCGAAGCAGTGGTCGTTGAACAGCGTGTAGCCCGTCCACATCAGATTGGCGCACACCCGCGCAGGCACCCGGCCGGTCTGGGCGCCCATGCCGACCAGCGCCACCGACGTGATGCTGCCCGGGGCCTCATGGTTCTTCTGGTGAATCGCCTGGAACGCGGCGGCGCACGCCAGAGCCACATTCAGGGTCTCGCTCACGTTCTGCGAGGACGTCTGCATCGTCGGCGTCGAGATCAGGAACTTCGGGTTGACCGCCCCGGACGGAACGCACACCGCGCTTCCCACCGGGAGGCTCCCGGCGAACCGGTCGCGGATCGCCCGCTGCACGCGCAGCTGGATGCCTGCTCCCAGATGCCGCTTGATGACCCCGTCGACTCCGCCGTCCATCCGGCCCCGGGAGTTGGTCGGGGTGACCCAGGCGTCGACGTTCTCGTCGAGGATCGAGCCCTTGCGGATCTCGATGCCGGGGGTATCGGCGAACGCCGCCCGCCATGCCTCCACCACATGCGTGTTGATGTCGGTCAACACCACCTTGAGCGGCGCCTGCTCGCGGTTCACGGCCATAGTGCACTCCCATCGGGAACGGTCCTTCCAGCGATCACGACGCTACCGCCCACCACTGACAACCGGCCGGGAGCCGGTTGGAGCCCGGTTGTCGTACCCCGTTGCTAGCCTCCCGGCCATGATCGATGCCAACACCCCTGCCCAGCCCGACGCGAACGACCCGCTGGCCCTTGCAGAACTGTTCAAGGGCGGCGGTGAACCGTGGCTTCCGCTGCTGAAGCCGGTCATCGAGGCGCAGCCGAACGCGGCCGCGTTCATCGGCCCGGGCCGCGGACAGGAAGTCGTCCCCGTCCGCGAACTGACCTTCCAGGCGCTCAAGCCCAATCCGCCGCACAAGTGGAAGGTCGTCGTATTCGGTCAGAACCCGTACCCGCGCCCGGAAAGCGCCACGGGCATCGCCATGTTCGACAACACCTTCCACGACTGGAAGGACAGTCAGTTCGGCAGGGTCGTCAGCATCCGCTGCATCATCAAGGCGGCGGCGATGTGGAAGTACGGCATACCCAAGAAGACCCCGATCGCCGACATTCGCGCGCTGTTGAAGAAGCAGGACACCGTCCTGCCGCCGGAATGGTTCCAGGCGATGCTCACGCAGGGCGTCCTGCTGCTGAACGCGGCGCTCACCGCCAGCAGCGACGGGGGGAGGGGCGCCGATGCCGACCGGCACACGGCATTCTGGCGTCCGGTCGCCGAGCGGATCGTCGAGGAGATCCTCAAGGCCAAGCAGAACGCCGACGAGGAAGACCGTGGTGTCGTCTTCGCGTGGTGGGGAGCCCACGCCCGCAACCTGAAGAAGGTCGTCCTCGAACTCCAGAAGAAGTACCCCGACGTCGACGTCCGGCACATCGACCACCCCAACCCCGCGGCGCAGGGCGACATCTTCTGCGAGGGCGACCACTTCGGAGTGGTGAACGACGCCCTCGCGTCGCTGGGCGCCGATCCGATCGACTGGCTGCCGAGCAAGCGGTGGAACGAGGCCGCGGCGGAGGCCGGCGGGGCGGACGGCGGCATCGCCGAACGCATGGGCGCGTTCATCACGTCCACCATGGAGCTGCACCAGCTGTACCTCGAGCGGCTCGCCAGCGTAAAGGACGAGGGTCTCGCCCTCCCCGCGATCACCGGCGTGTTCGACACCCCGCTCATGGAATTCCAGGACGCCGTCGCCCCGGTCGCCAAGCTGCTGTCCGGTCTCGACCGGCACGTCAACCGGTCGCACGAATTCGGCAAGAGGCGGGCGGACGAAGCGACCGCCGGCCTCTCCGCCGACGCGATCGCCGCCCTCTACCTCTACACCTGCCAGTCCGCGTTCTACCGGGAGATCAACGCCGTCCTCCGCGCCCCGGACCGGGCCAAGGTCATCCCGTATCTCCCCTACCTGCGGCTGCTCTTCTCGGCGGTGTCGCAGCTTCCCGCCCGCAAGGAGCCGCTGTGGCGCGGCGTCTCGCTGGACCTGCGTGCGCAGTACCCGCTCGGCCGGACCGTGACCTGGTGGGGCGTCTCCTCGTGCACGCCCAATCTCAACGTGGCCCGGAACTTCCTCGGCAGCCGCGGCAAGCGGACGCTCTTCGAGGTGGTCCCCGCCCGGGCGGTGGGCATCAGCAGTTTCTCCGCGTTCGCCGGCGAGGAGGAATTCATCCTCTCGCCGGGCACGCAGCTCAAGGTGACGGACGTGAAGACCGAGCGCGGCGGACTGTGCACCGTGAAACTGACCGAACTGGAAGAGCAGCCCCTCGTGTCCTGAGCACGCGCCGGTCCGGTCGGCCGGGTCAGGGTTTGATCTCCAGCTGCGCGTGGCCGCTGTTCCCCTGAAGGCCGGTGGAGAGGCACTCCGTGGGCAGTCCGCGCGGCAGAGCGAGGAGTACGTTCCGCTGCGCCGACTGCCCCTTGCCGCGGCCCTCGGTGACCCGGCCCGACAGGCTGACGTCGACGGCGCCGGCGGCACGGACGGTGGTGCCGCTGTCGTAGACGATCACCGACTTCCTGCCGTCGGCGTACCGCACGATTTCCGTGAGGCGGGGGTTGGTCAGGCCGTTGCAGGACGCCGTCGGGGACACCCCGTCCAGCGAGCCGGTGGCCGCTACGACCCGCCCGGGTGCGACGGCACACGCGTACCGGGCCTCGGTGTGCACGCGGGTCGCGCGTTGCGCCAGCGTCAGGGGCGGGTCGTACGTACTGTCGCTGGGCCCCGTGCACACCACGCCCCCCGCGTCTCTGTGCCCGCCCCCATCGGCCTGACCGGCCTGAGCCCCCACCCACGACGATGCGACCAGCATCAGCGAACTCAATGCCACTGCCGCACCACGCCCGCCGACCATGCATCCTCCAGGGCTCCGGATCCGCTACCGGCGCATGGCTACCCCGGGCCCCTTTCGCCGACCCCGGCTCCTGGCGGCACACCACCGCGCGCACCCTGTCCTGTGCGCCGGTGCGCGAGCCGCATCGGAGGTCTGGCACCCGGGAGCGCAGGGTAGAGACAGGCGAACGCTCGCACAGCGCTCACGAGTGACCAAAACAGAGGGAAAGGTGCTGTAGTGGACGACATCACCGCGAAGCGACTCGTCTTCGCCATGCTGGACGCGGACGGCGACGGAGTCATCTCGGCGGACGAATACTCCGCGCGCGCCGAGCGCGTGGCCCGGGCCACGGGACGCACCACGGACGACCCCCTGGTCGTCGTCGCCCGCACGGCCGGCCGGCGGGCGTGGGCCTCGATGGACGCCGACGGCGACGGCAAAGTGACCTTCGAGGAGTACGCGGCCTGGGCCGGCGCCGACGCGTTCGACACCGTCTGCGAGCCCGTGCTCGGCGCCCTGTTCGACCTCGCCGACCGCGATCACGACGGCCGCCTGGACCTGCCGGAGTTCACGACGCTGCGCACGGCGCTGGGGAACCCGGTCGGCAACATCGAAGCGGCCTTCGCCGCGCTGGACGCCGACGGCGACGGACGCGTCGTGCGCGACGACTACCTCGCCTCTGTCCGTGCGCACGTCTCCGGTGAGAGCTCCCCTGTGGGTGAGGCTCTGTACAACAGCGGGACGGCAGTTGACCCGGCACATTCAGGCCACCCCGGACGGGACTGACCGCCGGACCGGAACGAACGGCACACCCGCAGGTCCGGGCGCGGCTTCGCCACATGAAGTACCGGAAGTCCCTCCGTGACTACTGGGCATTTTGAGACATGTGATGAGTGGAATTCCGGTCCGCTTTACTACTCTCTTACGCTGCGTCCGTTGACGGTTGATCATGCCCATACTTATGCTCGAAGCGGCTTTATGAATAAACGGGGGTGCGGAAAAGACGGTCGTCGATCGTAGGTGTCTCGGTCGACCCTCATTCGAATCGGAGCCGATCCGGCCCCTCATTTCAACGCCATTCTCTGTCGTTCCCTGCTGCCCGTTTTCAGGGGCGATTCTGTCTTTTTTCATCGAACAGGCAAGGGTTTTCAGAATGAAGCGTGGCACGAAATCGCTGATGGGTACGGCGCTCGCCGCCGTGATGGTGGCCGGTACCGCCGGCACGGCATTAGCGAGGACCTCGTCGGACACGGGCGCCGCGGACTCCTCGCGCCCGGCGACGAGCAAGACGAAGTACTCCGACCGTGAGGTGGTCAGCTTCCTCGTCTTCGGGCGGGGCAAGGCCGCCGACGACAACCCGGCGCTGGCCAAGAAGATCCGGGACCGGCGTGCGGACTCCACGGTCACCGAGGAGCAGCTGTCGTACCTGATGGGGAAGCTCCACAAGATCGATCCCGCCTTCCACGCCAACGTGACCGAGGCTGTCCAGGCCAAGGATCCGTTCGTGGTCCAGGAGGGCATGGAGCGGCTCAACGACGACCTCAAGAAGTACATCGCCGAGGACGCCGGCGACGTCGACATGAGCACCGATGCCGCCGACCGCGCGGACGGCAAGGTGTGGAAGAAGTCCAACATCGTGGCCGTGGCCAACATCGCCGCCGGCATCAATGTCGCCGTGGGCACCAACGTGGCGGCCGGCGCGGAGGTCGCGGTGATCGTGGTGATCGTCCCGGCTGCGGCCAGCTACGGCTTCGACCTGCAGCAGCCGAACAAGCTGGACAAGAACAACCTGGTGGCGGAAGTCGCAGAGGCTCTCTGATCTGTGAGTCCCGTTGACGGGCCGGCCGGCTTCGCCTCCGGCACGGCAGGCCGGCCCGTCGCGACGGGGCAGGAATCCACAGATCTCGTCGCCATCAGAAAAAGGAAACCGTTCATGTCGATGTCCGTCGCGAGACGGCAGCTTCTCGTATTCTCAGCGGCCTGCCTGGTGATCTTTTCCTATCTCCTGGTATCGCTCTTCTACACGTTACCGAGCAATGCGTTGAGCAGCCGGCACTCAAAGGGTGCCAGGCAGTACTTCAACACCGTCACGCCTCAGGTCTGGGCTTTCTTCACCAAGAACCCGGAAGGAATTCAGATAGGTTTCTACGGTCGGGGCGGGCAGGGGAAGAATCTGTTGCGGACCCCCCAGGGCAACCCGTCCAATCTCTTCGGCCTGGACCGGACTCAGCGGGCCCAGGGTCCGGAGATCGCCTACCTGGAAGCCGGGGTGACCAACTGGAGCGAATGCTCCGGAACGGTGGAGCGCTGCCTCGCCAGGGCGGCGGCCATGCCGGCCGCGAAAGCCGAGAACCGTAGCCCCGTCCCGACCATCTGCGGTGATTCCTTCATCACCCAGGAAACCGTTGTGCCCTGGTCGTACCGGGATCTCGTCACGTACGACCGGAGGGTCACCAAGATCGCCCACCTGGATGTCTCGTGTCCGTGACCGCATTCGTCGACGAACAGGCCGCGAGCCTGCAGCGCCACCTCGGCCGATTTGATTTCCGCTCCCGCTGGTTCGGCGTCGGGCGTTCGCTGATCTGTTTCGCGGAGCTGACAGTGGTGCTGCTGACGCCGTCGAAGGCGCTGCTCATCCCCGTCCTGACCATCACCGAGGGTGCGCGTTGCGACGGGGTGCGGGCCGCCTCCGCCTTCTGCGTGGGTGGCGACTCGAACCCCGAGTACGCCCGGTGGCTGCTGGTTGCCGTGCTGCTGGTGGCGGCCAGCGGGTATCGCCCGCGGTGGACGGTCCTCCCGCAGCTCTGGGCCGTCTACTCGATCGCCGTGAGCATCTCCGTGCCCGACGGCGGCGAGTCGGTCAGCCTGATCATCTCGCTCCTCATGGCGCCGATCTGTCTGGCGGACGACCGCAAGTGGCACTGGAGCAGCCCGGACAAACCCCTCCGGCTGAACGGCCACGCGATCTCCTTCGCCGCCTTCTGGGCCATCCGCATACAGCTCGCCTACCTCTACCTCGACACCGCGATCAGCAAGTTCGGCGTCGCCGACTGGGCCAACGGCACGGCCGAGTACTACTTCCTGCGCGACAACATGTTCGGCGTGAGCGAACCACTGGACGGACTGTTCCTGGAACTGTCCAAGATCCCCGTGGTGGTCGTCGGCATGACCTGGGGGGCGCTGGTCGTGGAGATGATCATTGCCGTCTGCCTCCTCGGATCGGACCGATGGCGCAAAGTCGCCCTGGCGCTCGACATCCTGCTGCATGGAATGATCATTGTGACCATGGGGCTGTGGAGCTTCGCCCTGGTGATGATCGGCTGCGGGATCGTCGCCTCCATGCCCGCGTTGACCGCCCCGCGCGCCGAGGAACCGGGCGAGCCGGACGAGAAAAAGCCCGCATTCGGCCGTACGCCGGCCGAAGCCGGCGCGGCCTGAGGAAGGACAATTGATCATCTGCGCTGCTGGGTTGGGCACGTGGCCACGCTGACGGCGGAAAATGTCTGTGCTGGGTACCGGGGCAATGTCGTCCTGCGGGAGATGAATCTCGAATACGGCCCGGGAGTTCACATCCTGCTCGGGCCGAACGGCTCCGGCAAGACGACGACCTTCCGGGTCCTCTCCGGCCTCCTGCCCCCCATGCGGGGGACCGTCCTGGTCAACGGCAAGGACCCGCACCGGCAGGCGGAGGCCAAGTCCGCGATCGGCCTCTCCAGCCATCGGTCCGCGCTGGCACCCCGGCTGAGCGTGATGGACAACCTGCGTTACTGGGCCCGCGTACTGGGACTGCCGTCGGCCTCGGTGGAGGCGCGGATCGCCGATGCCCTGACCCTGCTCGGACTCGTGGAACTCGCCGACCGGCGGGTCGGCAGCCTGAGCCGCGGCCAGAACCAGCGGGTCGGCCTGGCCAAGGCATTCCTCGGCCGCCCGTCGATCCTGCTGCTCGACGAGCCGATGTCCGGTCTCGACCCCACGATGACAGGGCAACTGTCGGACTATTTGAGAACGTTGGCCGACGATGGCCACGTCATCGTCGCCTCCACCCATGCCCTGACCGAGGCCCACCGGCTCGCCGACGACGTCACCGTTCTGCACGACGGCCGGATCGTCGCCCGCGGCGAACCGTCGGCCCTCCGGGCCGCCCTGCTGGGCAGCGCCTACCGACTGCAAATACGCGGCTCAGGTGACATACCCGCCGCCCTGGCGAGACTGGGCCACCGTTGGGAGCGGCAGAGAACAGGTCCGGTCGTCGTCGAGGTGGCCTCCGAGAAGGCCGCGGAAAAACTGGTGGCGCAGCTGGTCGGAGAAGGCATCGGAATACACGAAGTGGTGCCCGTGCGAAACCCGTTGGAGGACGTTTACCACCGGCTCCAGACGGAAGGCGCAGCACGTGATGAGAAGTGACGTGACGCTGTACCTGGCCCGGTCGAAGACCCTGGCCGCGGCGCTGCTGTGGCGAGTGCGACGGGAACGGCTACGGAGCCTCGCCACCGTCTTCCTCCCCTTCGTCCTGACGCTCGCCTCCACCGTCGTCGTGCCCCTGGTCTCCGACGACAGCGGTACGAACGGCGCCGACGGCAGCGCCGAACTCGGCCTCCGGTACGGAGCCACCGGCGACGCGATCGCCGCCGGCCTGCTGTTGGTGCTGATCCCCGGCGTGGTGGCCATCCACGCCACCCTCGGCGCCGGCCTGGCCGTACGGAACGTCATCGGAGCCGAAGCCGGCGTCGGCGCCCTGGAGGCGATGCTCGCGGCTCCGTACACCCCGGCCAGCATCGCCGGCGGCCTGCTCGGCTACGCCCTCGTCGTCACCACCAGCCAGTGGGCCATCATGACCGCGCTCGGAGCACTCGCCCTGACGATCTCCGGCGTGCTCCACCACGACAGTCTTTCCCTGGACGGCGGCTATCTGGCCCTGGCCCTCGGCCTGCCTCTGCTGGCCGCCTGGGCCGGTGCGGCACTCGCCCTCATGCTCAGCCTGCTCTTCCCGCGCCTGGCCCAGCCGGGCCAGGCAGGCCTCGCCGGCAACGGCGGCGCGCTGGTCAGCGTCGTCTCCATGGCACCGGGCTTCGGTGCCTTGCTGGCGCTGGCCCTCGGCCTCGGCGAACTCGGTCCGATCCGGCTGCTGGTCACCGCCGGTGGAATCACCGCCCTGATCGCGGTGGGCGCCCTGGCCGGCGCCGCCCGTGGATTCCGCCCGGAATCGGTCCTCGGTTCCTCCTGACGCCCTGACGTCCTGACGTCCTGACCCAAGGATTTGCTGATGACGAACATCTCTGTCCACATCCGCCCCTCTCTCATCGCCCTGCCGTTTCACCGCGCCTTCACCCGTCCCGTGGTGGAGGTCGACGGCGTCGAACGGCAAGCGGCCTGGGGAACGACAGAAGTCGCCGTTGACGGCGGAACGCACCGCTTAGCCGTGTACTTCCGCTATCGCGGGCAGCGCACGGCCCGGCTGGGCGAGGGCCACGCCGAGTTCACCGTCGACGGCTCGGTGCCGGAAATCCGGGTGACGGCCCGGCTCGGCTCGCGCAACGGCAGCCACTTCAGGGTTGTCGTCGGCGACCGTTAGCCCGGTGGGCCACCCCGGTACTCACCTGAGGCGTTCCGCCTGGACCTCGTGGATGAACGAGGCCCAGGCCGTGGCCGGTACGACGAGGGCGGGGCCGTTGCTGTGTTTCGAGTCGCGGACGCCGACCCGAGCGCATCGGGCGGAAGGCCCCGCGACTTCGACGCAGTTCTGCCCAGCGTTGCTGTGCGATGACTTGAGCCAAGCCACCGAGACGCAGCCGCCTCCCCCGTTCTCGCCACTGTGCGAGGACTTGTACCAAGTGGCTGCGGCGATGGCGTGTGCATCAGGCATCGCCGACCTCCGGATCAACGAACCGGAGCACGTGTACGAACGAGTTCCAGGCAGCCCTGGGCACCACAAGGGCGGGGCTGTTGTCGCGTTTCGAGTCGCGGACTCCGACCAGGTCGGCCAGCGTCGCGACAGTCACACAGGACCCGCCGCCGTCGTCGATGCTGTGCGATGACTTGAACCAGCGCGCTTCCTCGGCCAGCTCGGACCATATTGTGCCGTGGTTAGTATTCATCGATCTCTCTTGCTAGTCGGTGCAGGAACTCGCCGGTCTTGGCTGGGGCCAGCGCGCCCTCCCGCATGGCGTCGAACTGGCGCGCGTGCTTCCAGACCTCGCGCCGTTTGTCGGAGACGGTCATGACGGACCCCTCTGTCATGACGACCGGATCGAGCCCGCCATCGAAGTCCAGAATGACGAAGTTGTGGAACGCGCGGTACGTTGCGAGATTCTGCGGAAGGATCTGGACCGTCACATGATCGAGCGACGCCACCTTCTCGATCTCCTGGTACTGCTCGCGCATGATGTCCGGGCTGCCGATCATGCGGCGTAGCGTCGCCTCGTCCAGGATCACCCGCAGCTCGACCGGATGGTCGTCCCTGTGGATGATCTCCTTGCGCTTCATGCGGAAAGCCACGTTCTCCTCAACGAACTCAGTCGTCCTCTCGTCGACCGGCTTCGATGTCATGAACAGGGCTCGCGTGTAGTTTTCGGTCTGCAGGAGCCCGAACACGACTTGGCAGTGCCATGCCCGCATCGCTTTGGCGTCGGATTCCAGCCCCACGTACAGCGGTTGGCCGGACGGCATGAAGTTGTGGTACGGCCTGTACCAGTCATCGCTGAGCGAGTCCCGGTGCAGTGCCAGCATGTGCTCGCGGTCCGTGCGGTCGGTCACGCCGTAGAAATCGAGCAGATCTTCTAGGTCGCGGACTCGCGGCAGCTGATTGTGGCCCGATTCCACTCTGTTGAGTTTTGACTCCGAGCTTTCGATGGCAGCGGCTGCCTCTTTGGTGCCGTACCCCTTCCTCTCCCGCAAGCGGCGGAGCTCCTTGCCCAGCTCTCTCCGCCGGAATGTCGGACCACGTCGTGCTGCCACTTCTGACCCTCCTGATGCTGTACCCGGCGACGCGCCTCAGTACCCCGTCGGCTGGGTCCTGTTGCCCCTTGGCGAGGCCCTGTTACCCCTCCGCGACGCCCTGTTGGGAGTTTCCCACCTCCTGTTCCCCTCGGGGACGGCGTTTGCTCGGCTTTGTCATATGCCAATTTCCTTGCATTGAGCCTTTAAGTTGCAACGCAAAGACCGGCTGCGGGACCGTGAAGTGGCCATCGGCGATAACCCCCCACTTCTGGCGAAGGAGCCGCCATGCCCTTCTTCCCCCGGACCGCGAACAGCGGTCCGCTGACCGTCGGGCCCAGCCCCCGGCGCGAGGCCATCGAGGATGTGATCCGCGAAGCCACCGCCCCCGGGCGGTGGTTGCCCGAGACACGGCGGGTGCGGGCGGTGACCGCGCGGCTTCGGGTGTTCGTGCAGGAGCGGGCCTACGACGTGGAGGTCACCGCACGGGCGCGGGCGCTCGGCGATCCGGTGCGGGGGGGAGGCGCTCGCCGCCGTGCGGGAGGCGCGGCATCGGCTCGGGCTCGGGCCCGGGGACGGGTACGCGTCGGCGATCACGTTCGCCCGGAGCCTCGGGCGGGCCGCCGAGGACCTGCTGCACCATGAGCGGCGGCTGCGGCAGAAGGAGGCATGAGGCGGCGACTGTGGTGGTTCCGGGGGCGCCGCAGGGCGCAGGCCCCCGCGCCGGAGCACGCGCCCCACCCCCACCCCCAGCCCCCGCCCAAGCCCCAACCCGTGCGCTTCGCGCACGTCGGCGGGCCGCCCGCCATGCCGGCACCCCATCTGGCGGCCGCCACGCGCGCGGGGTACGCGCCGCTGTTCACGCCCCTGCCCGGGTGCACCTGCGCGGCTAGCGGCGGCTCTCCAGGAACACCGGGTTCGTCAGGGCCGCCATCGATCCCGACGGCCGGCGGATCTCCGCCCGTACGTACGCCGAGCGGGCGGGCGTCGTGTGCCACTCGAGCGTTCCGTCGGCCGGAATGGGGGCGGTGAACGCCGTCCCCTGGTCGGTGATGAAGGACGCCGTGCAGCCGCTCACGCCCTTTGTCGTCAGGCGGAGGGTCGTGGGGGCGTCCGTGCGCAAGCGCTCGCCGAGGCCGGCGTGGCCGCCGCGGGCGTCCGTCGCCGTGAAGGTCAGGTCGATCGCGCCGGACTCCGCGATCCAGCTGCGGCCGGCCCGCAGGCCGGCGAGCAGGGCGTCGTGCGAGAGGTCGTCGGCCAGGACGACGGTTTGCGGCAGGCCGACCACCTGCGGTTCGCGGTGGGCGTCGCTGTTGCCCATGGCGGGCAGCCACCGGCCCCCGGACGTCACGGACGCGGCCAGCATCGCGTCCCAGTTGGCCACGGCCATCTCGTCGTCCGGGGTCCAGGTGCCGTTCCAGACCTCGACCGCGTCGGCGTGCTCGTAGCCGAACTTCCAGTTGCAGCCGACGCAGGAGCCGTAGGGGTGGGCCGGTACGACCATGCCGCCTGTTTGCCGGATTCTGCGGGCGAAACGTCCGAAGAGGTCGTCTCTCGCGCGGTAGCGCCAGTCGATGAGGACGCCGGGGTCCGTGCCGAGGGCCAGGACGTGGCCGTTGCGGGTGGTGACCTCCTCTCCCGTGAGGATCAGCAGGTCGTCGCCCCACAGGCCCTGCCAGGCGGCGTGGGCGGAGGTCGTGTTGTGCTCGGTGGTCGTGATCCAGTCGAGGCCGGCGGCGCGGGCGGCGGCGGCGATCTCGGCGGGGGTGCGCAGGCCGTCGGAGTGGACGCTGTGGAGGTGGTTGTCGCCCCGGTACCAGGCGCGGCCGCGGCCCCTCGCGCGCCGCGGCGGGTAGACCGGCTCCGGGGTGGTGCCCTGGCGTCCGTATCGCAGGGTGACCCTGACCTCGTAGGCCATGCCCTGGGGGGCGACCGTGTACGGGCCGAGGATGACGTGCCAGGTGCCGGGGTGGATGGGGCCGGGGAGGTAGCCGGGGGTGGCCCGCTCGGCGCTGATGGCGAATTCCGTGCGGGCGCCGCCCGACCAGCCGCGGAAGCCGGGGCCGCCGGGCGCGGTGCCGCGCTCGTCGAAGATGCCGATGTCGCAGGCGTTGCCCAGGGTGCCCGGTGGGACGGGCGGTTTGTCGTACGTATAGGAGACGGCGATCTCGCGGACCCCGCGCGGTACGTCCACGGGGAGGTGGACGAAGTCCGGAGCGCCGGCCGGCAGCCGGCCGGTGAGCGTACGGGTCTCCTCGCCCGCGGTCCGGACGGGACCGTCGGCGTGGGCGTGGGCGGAACTCACGCCCTCGAGCGTAAGCACGGTGGCGGCTCCGGCGATAGCCGTCGTTCTGAGGACGTCGCGGCGGCGCATGGCCGCAGTGTCGCGGAGGAGGGCCCGTATGGGCCAGTTGTGTGTCGGCTGTTTGTCGCGGGGGTCCCGGCGGCCCGGCAGGGCTTACCTTTGGTCCCACGCGACGACAGGGGTGCCCGGCATGCGCATCGCCACCACGACCTTCCTCACCGACGAGACGATCACTCCGGTCCGGCTCGCCCATGAGCTGGAGCAGCGTGGTTTCGCCGGCCTTTTCCTGCCCGAGCACACGCACGTCCCGGTCAGCCGGGTGACGCCGGCTCCGGCGGGTGATCCGCTGCCGCGCGAGTACGGGCGCGCCCTGGACCCGTTCGTGGCGCTCTCTCAGGCCGCTGCCGTCACCCACCGGATCGCGCTCGGGACGGGCGTGACGCTGGTCGCCCAGCACGACCCCATCGTGCTGGCCAAGCAGGTGGCCTCGCTGGACTTCCTCAGCGGTGGCCGGTTCACGTTCGGCGTCGGCTACGGCTGGAACGTGGAGGAGGCCGCCGACCACGGCGTGGAGTGGCGGACGCGCCGTGACCTGGTGCGTGACCGGATGGCGCTGATGCGGGCGCTGTGGGCGGGCGAACCGACGGCCTTCGCCGGTGACTTCGGCTCGGTGGAGGCCAGCTGGGCGCACCCCAAGCCGGTGCGGGCGCCGCGCGAGCGCAAGGGCGTCGAGCCGCTGACCGGGCCGCGGACGCTGGTCGGCGGGTCGGCGGGGCCGAAGCTCTTCGCGCACATCGCGGAGTACGCGGACGGCTGGATGCCCGTCGGCGGCAGCGGGCTGCGGGAGACGCTGCCGGAGCTGCGGCGGGTGTGGTCGGAGGCGGGCCGTCCGGGGGAGCCGGAGGTGGTGCCGTACGCCGTGCATCCTTCGGCGGGCAAGCTCGCGCACTACGCCGATCTGGGCATCGCCGAGGTGGTGGTGGGGCTTCCGTCCGCACCCGAGGCCGAGGTGCTCAGGGCGCTGGACGCGCACGCGGAGTTCCTCTAGGAAGAGGGCCGGAGGTATTCCGGAGGATGCCTCCGTATGACGTGACGAGAGGCACACGGAAGCGGCGCATCCAGTACGTCACGGTGTCAGCGACCGCTCGTATGCTCGGACAATGACTTCGAGCGCACCGCGACCCGAGCAGCCCGCACCCACCGCCAACGCGATGCGGCGCGCGCTCAGGCGCGCCCGCGACGGCGTGGCGCTCGACGTCACCGAGGCGGCCGTACTGCTGCAGGC
Source organism: Streptomyces griseocarneus (assembly GCF_014655595.1). Lineage (GTDB taxonomy): Bacteria > Actinomycetota > Actinomycetes > Streptomycetales > Streptomycetaceae > Streptomyces > Streptomyces griseocarneus. Next base: position 66,001 of record NZ_BNBL01000018.1, read on the forward strand.
GCGCGGCGACGACCTGGTGGACCTGTGCGCCTCCGCCGCCCGGGTGCGCGACGCGGGCCTGGAGGCGGCGGGCCGGCCCGGCGTCATCACCTACTCCAAGAGCGTCTTCATCCCGCTCACCCGCCTCTGCCGCGACAAGTGCCACTACTGCACCTTCGCCACCGTGCCCGGCAAGCTGCGGCGCGCCGGCCACGGAATGTTCATGTCGCCGGACGAGGTCCTCGCCATCGCCCGGCGCGGCGCCGAACTGGGCTGCAAGGAAGCCCTCATCACCCTCGGCGACAAGCCCGAGGACCGCTGGCCCGAGGCCCGCGAGTGGCTCGAGGCCGAGGGCTACGACGACACCATCGCGTACGTACGGGCCATGGCGATCCGCATCCTGGAGGAGACCGGGCTGCTGCCGCACCTCAACCCCGGCGTCATGTCCTGGACGGACTTCCAGCGGCTCAAGCCGGTCTCGCCGTCGATGGGCATGATGCTCGAGACCACGGCGACGCGGCTGTGGAGCGAGCCGGGCGGCCCCCACTACGGCTCGCCGGACAAGGAGCCGGCCGTCCGGCTGCGCGTCCTGGAGGACGCCGGACGCAGCTCCGTGCCGTTCACCAGCGGGCTGCTGATCGGGATCGGCGAGACGTACGAGGAGCGCGCGGACTCGCTGTTCGCGCTGCGCCGCGTCTCCCGCGCCTACCACGGCATCCAGGAACTCATCATGCAGAACTTCCGCGCCAAGCCGGACACGGCGATGCGCGGCATGCCCGACGCGGAGATGGACGAGCTGGTCGCCACCGTCGCCGTCGCCCGGCACATCATGGGCCCCTCCGCCTGCCTGCAGGCGCCGCCCAACCTGGTGGACGACGAGTACGCGCGCCTGATCGGCGCCGGCATCGACGACTGGGGCGGCGTCTCGCCGCTGACGCCCGATCACGTCAACCCCGAGCGCCCCTGGCCGCAGATCGAGGAGCTCGCCGAGCGCTCGGCTGCCGCCGGCTTCGAGCTGAAGGAACGCCTGGCGGTCTACCCCGAGTTCGTCCAGCGCGGCGAGCCCTGGCTGGACCCGCGCCTGCTGCCGCACGTGCGGGCGCTGGCCGACCCCGAGACCGGCCTGGCCCGCCCGGACGCCGTCGTCGAGGGCCACCCCTGGCAGGAGCCCGAGGAGGTCTTCGTCCCCAGCGGGCGGACGGACCTGCACCGCGCCATCGACACCGAGGGCCGCACCGCCGACCGGCGCGACGACTTCGACGAGGTGTACGGCGACTGGGAGGCGCTGCGCGAGGCAGCGGCGCCCGGCATGGTGCCCGAGCGGATCGACGCCGACGTGCGCGAGGCGCTCGCCCAGGCCGCCGACGACCCCACCCGCCTCACCGACGCCCAGGCGCTGGCCCTGCTGCACGCCGACGGCCCCGCGCTGGACGCGCTGTGCGGCATCGCCGACGACCTGCGGCGGGCCACGGTCGGCGACGACGTCACGTACATCGTCACGCGCAACATCAACTTCACCAACGTCTGCTACACCGGCTGCCGCTTCTGCGCCTTCGCCCAGCGGCGCACGGACGCCGACGCCTACACCCTCTCCCTCTCCCAGGTCGCCGACCGCGCCCAGCAGGCGTGGGACGTGGGCGCGGTCGAGGTGTGCATGCAGGGCGGCATCCACCCCGACCTGCCGGGCACGGCCTACTTCGACATCGCGCGGGCGGTCAAGGAGCGGGTGCCGGGCATGCACGTGCACGCCTTCTCGCCCATGGAGATCGTCAACGGCGCCACGCGCACGGGCCTGTCCCTGCGCGAGTGGCTGACCGCCGCCAAGGAGGCCGGGCTCGACACCATCCCCGGCACCGCGGCGGAGATCCTGGACGACGAGGTCCGCTGGGTCCTCACCAAGGGCAAGCTGCCCACGGCCACCTGGATCGAGGTCGTCAAGACCGCGCACGAGCTCGGCATCCGCTCGTCCTCCACGATGATGTACGGGCACGTGGACCAGCCCCGCCACTGGCTCGGCCACTTCCGCACGCTGGTGGAGATCCAGAAGGAGACCGGCGGGTTCACGGAGTTCGTGACGCTTCCCTTCATCCACACCAACGCCCCCGTCTACCTCGCCGGCATCGCCCGCCCCGGCCCGACCCACCGCGACAACCGCGCGGTCGTTGCCATGGCCCGGGTGCTGCTCCACCCGCACATCACCAACATCCAGACGAGCTGGGTGAAGCTGGGCGCCGAGGGGGCGGCGGAGATGCTCCGCTCGGGCGCCAACGACCTGGGCGGCACGCTGATGGAGGAGACCATCTCCCGCATGGCGGGCTCGTCCTACGGCTCGTACCGCTCGATCCACGACCTGGTGGCCATAGCGGAGGCGGCGGGACGACCGGCGCGGCCGCGGACGACGCTGTACGGGACGGTGTCCCAGGAGCGGCAGGACGCGGCGCTGGCCTCGGACGGGCATCTGCCCGAGCTGCTGCCGGTGCTGGGGGAGGGCTGACGGCCCTGATTCGCACAAGTGTTGCGGTACTGTCGCCTGCCGCCGACCCGGCGGCGACAGTCCCCGCATAGGGTTTCCGCATGTCTTGGCCCCAGAATCCTCAGCAGCCGCAGCAGCCCGAGCAGCCGCAGAACCCTCAGCAGTCGCAGGGGGGTGGCTTCGGCCCGCCGCCCACATGGGGCCCGAACGGCGACGGACACGCACAACCGACCATGGTCTCCCAGCCCGCCGTGCCGCCGCCCACCATGGTTTCCCAGCCGGCCGTGCCACCGCCCACGATGGTCTCCCAGCCGGGTGTGCCGGCACCCCCGCCCCCGCCGCCGGGACCGGCGAACGGCGGCGCCGCGGTGCCGCCGCCCCCGCCGCCGCCCGCGCCGTACGGCGGGCCGGGCATGGCCACGCCGCCCGGGGCGCACCAGGCGCCGCAGCAGCAGCCGCCGTACGGCATGCCGCCGGGGATGCAGCCGGGGATGGCGCCGGGGACGCCGCCGGGTGGTCCCGCGCCGCGGCCGCCGAAGAAGAACGGCACGCTGCTCGCCATCGTCGGGGGCGTCGTGGCGCTCGCCGTCATCGGCGGTGGCGCGGTGTTCCTCCTCGGCGGCGGCGACGACGGCGACAAGAAGACCGACGACGCCCAGGGCGCGCCCGCGAAGCCGGGTGAGAAGGAGAAGGACAAGCAGCCGGACGCGCCGGGCCAGGGCGGCGACGGCCCCTCGGCGAGCCCCGGCGGCTCCCAGCCGATGGTCGCGGGCTGGCAGACGCAGGCGGGCGCGGAGCACTTCTTCCAGTACGACGTGCCGGGCAAGACCGACAAGTGGAAGGTCTTCCCCGCGGACACCGCCGTCTCCTACACCGAGAACGGCAAGCCGGCCGTCGTGATGAGGGGCACCGCCAACTTCCACGAGGGCGGCTGCGCCTCGTCCCCCAATCCCGACACGATCGGCGAGGCCGGCAAGGGCCAGCTCGCCACGGTCGGCACCACGGGCGGCGGCCGGGACGGCGACCTCAAGACGAATGCCCGCAACTGGGCGGGCAACTGGGGCTTCTTCGCCTACGGCGGCAAGGACCACAAGCCGAAGATCGAGATCACGGACGAGAAGGCCTGGACGCGCAACGGCCTCGAGGGCTGGACCGCCACGGCCAAGGTGACGGTGGCCAACCGCCCGAGCCCCTGCGTGCCGGCCACCGCGATCGTCAAGAGCATCGCCCAGAAGATGCCCGACGGTACTTTCCACGGCTGGGTCCTCTACGCCGACCAGGGCGTCCCGGACGCCCTGTCCACCGACCAGATCGACAAGATCATGGGCACGGTGCGGCCGTACAAGAAGAGCTGACGGACATGACGGAGCCCTCTCGGCCGGGACGGCGTGCCAGGCGAGAGGGCTCTGTGCGGTGGTGTCGGCACGGCGGTCGCGTCGATCGCGACGCTGTGCCGGAGGCCCGCGGTCGCGTCAGAGAGCGCGCGAGCCGTCGTTGACGACCGCCACGAACGCGGACCAGTTCCCGGGGGTGAAGGCCAGGGACGGACGCTGCGGGTCCTTCGAGTCACGGACCGCGATCGTGTGCCGCACCGGGGAGGCGACCTCCACGCAGTCGCCGTGGGCGAGTGAGTACGAGGACTTCCGCCACGTGGTCTTTCCCTGCTGAATCGCCATGAGTTGCTCCGATGCCATTGAGGTACAGCTGTGTGCTGATGAGCCCTGATCCCTTGGATCAGACCGCCGGTTTCCCGAGGCGAGATCGACGTTACGCGCCAACATCACCTGATGAACGGGCTCATCACTCGACCGGATGGCGTATTCCATTCACCTCTACCGTGGGGAGGGGGAGCGGTGTACATTCCCTCCCTCACGAACGGACGGAAGAAATCCGGTGGCATCGGAGCCGGCCGTGCACCTGTGGGGGCCCTGAGGCGGGGCCTCATGCGGGCCCTGAGGCGGGCCTGGTGGCGGGGCCGGTGACGCGGCCCGCTCAGCCCTCGCCCGCCTCCGCCCAGTCCTCGGCGATTTGGAGGATGAACCGCCGGGAGTCCTCGGCGTTGAGGGCCTGCATTCGCAAATGCTCGTACATCACGCTGTAGGCCTGGACGTCGTTGGGCTTCTCCAGATAGAGATCGCTGGTGATCCCCTCCAGATAGACCGTGCTGGCGTCCTGCGGGTCATGGAATTCAAGAATCGAGAATTTTCCGTACATGCCGGGATGAGCACCCACCGAATACGGCAGCACCTGGACCGTGATGTGCGGCTGGAGGCTGAACTCCACCAGGTGTTCCATCTGTTCCCGCATGATGGCGCCGCTGCCCACGATCCGGCGCAGCGCCGACTCGTCGATCACCGCCCACAGGCGCATCGGGTTCTCCGGGTCGGTGATGCGCTCCTGGCGCCGCATTCGCACCTGCACCCGGCGCTCGACATCCGCCGCCGTCGCCTCCGGCCAGGAACCCTCGGTCACGGCACTGGCGTAATTCGGGGTCTGCAGCAGACCCGGAACGAGTGAGGCCTCGTACACCCGCAACGAGGCGGCGTCGGTTTCCAGGCCGATATAGACGCTGTAGGGAATGTCGCCGAAGGCGTGCCACCAGCCCTGCTGGCGCGACTCCTTGGCCATCTGCATCAGGGAATCCACAATGCGGTGGTCCTCGACCCCGTACACGCTGCACAGGTCGCGGACGTCACGCTGGCTGATGCTGCGTCGGCCGTTCTCCAGCCGGCTGATCTTCGACTGCGAGACCAGTAGCCGCTCGGCCACCTCCTCGGCCGTCATGCCCTTGAGTTCACGGAGCTTGCGCAGCTCCTGCCCCAAGCGGCGCCGCCTTACGGTGGGGTTGACACTGGACGCCACGGGACGCACCTCCGGCTCCGTCATGCTGCTTCTCTCCTGCTCCGCAGCCTGCCACCACTGGCCGGGGCGGCGCTGGAAAATGCTTACACCAAGTCCGCTTGCGGCGACCGGCACTTGGGGGCGCGTGGCGTAGGGACGTCTACGCACGGGCGCGCGGACAGGCGCGCGGGGCGGCGGGGCCGGGCCGTCGAG
>NZ_BNBL01000018.1:71537-129639 GCF_014655595.1 Streptomyces griseocarneus
CCGCCGCCCCGCGCGCTGTCGCGGCTACCGGACCGGCTCGTGGGGACTGCGGTGCGGTCGGGTGGAGCGGAAGGCGATGCGTGGTTCAGCGGCTGCTGAACCGTTTCACGAGACGCCCGCGCGAGCCATGACGCCCCGGTGCTGCGCCTGCTGCGCGGCGGCCACCCCGGCCGCCTCGGACGGGGGCCGCACAGCCGTGCCCCGGCGTCCCGAACCATTGCCGCCGGCCGTCGCCGGCGCCCGCCGCGGCTGCGCCGCGACGCCGTTCTGCACGTCCATCACGGCGTGCGCCACCAGCCCGCCCATGGGGTCGTGCCGGATCAGGTCCCGGAGCCGGGAACGCGAGGAGCGTCCCTCGTTCCCCGGGTAGAGGTGCTTTCCGAGACCGACCGCGTGGGCCAGCGCGGCGAGCGCCGCGGTCCGCGGGTCCGGCGGGACGCCGGTGCGGATCGCGCTGTCCAGCCGGGCCCTGATCTCCCGGCTGATGGCCGTGTCCGTCGCCTGGTAGCGCGTGGTCGGCAGCACCCCGCACATCTGTCCCGCCACGGCATGCACCATGCCGCACCGCTCCAGGTGCGTGAGATACGTCTGACGCAGCCCCAGCCGGGGCCCGCCGATCCAGTGGACGGCCCGCACCGGGCTGCCGCGACGGCGCAGCAGTTCGAGCGCGGTGTCCAGCGTCGGATCTCCTGTCGGCCGTGGGTGGACCACGGCGATACGATCCCCGTCTGGGGCTATCCGTCCGGCCAGAGCCAGCTCCACGAGCTGCGCTCCGGCGAGACCGAGGTCGAGCGACTGCGGCTGCGCCGTGGTCCCCGTGGCCGGGTCCAAGGCGAGCAGCAGAAGCTCCTCCGGAATTGTTCTGCGGCTCCTGCCCATCCATGCCTCCCCGCGTGGATGAGTGACAGGGTGACCCCTCTCACATTGGTCTGTCGAGAGTGCGTGGTGGCTTCGGGCGGGAACCGGTAGGTATGTCGTCTCGTCTTGCACGTGGGTGAAGACCCGACGATGTCCTCTGACGTACGGTGCGCTGCGACGCGACGGTGGCAGAGGACACTGGTACACGTTGAGAGCATCGGGGAGCGGGGCGACCAGTCGCCCCGCCTCGGCGTATGGCGCGGGAATTCGAGGAGGCATCGGTGGCGGGCGAGTCCCCCGACAAGTCGGAGCAGCGGAAGTCGTCGGGGGAGACGACTGGCACGACCGGCAGCGAACGCGATCCCAGGCTCGGAGTCATCCGGGAAACGGGGTCTTCGGTGAAGACGGCGGAGAAGCCGGCGTCGGCCGCGTCCGGCTCCAAGGACGTTTCCCCCAACTCCTCCGACGACGCCGCGGACGCGGCCGACGTCGACGCCGGATCGGGCCCCGACAAGGGCGCTGACAAGGGCGCCGACAAGCGTGCTGACGGTGCCTCTGCGTCTGCAAAGGCCTCCGGCGGCGACGACCGCCTGAAGGCCGCTGTGGAGGCGTGGGTGGCCGGTGCGGACGAGGACGGCGCCGAGGGCGACGCCGACGCCGGCGATGCCGAGGCCTCCGCTCCCGCGGAGAAGCCCGCCGCGAAGCCCGCCCCTGCCGTCGACAAGGCGACCGCGGTCTTCAAGACCGTCACGCCGAAGGACGCCAAGGGCGAGAAGACCGAGAAGGCAGAGAAGACCGACGAGGCCGGCGAGGCCGACGAGGACGCCGCGAGCGCGAAGGCCGACAAGGGCGACAAGAGCGACAAGGGCGAGAAGCCTGCCGCCGATCAGCCGACCGCTGTCTTCCGCACGATGTCGCCGAAGGCCGACAGCAAGGCCGACGGCAAGACGGACAAGTCCGAGAACGCCGACAAGTCCGAGAAGGCCGGGAAGAGCGCGAAGGCCGACGAGGCTGACAAGAGCGGCAAGGACGAAAGGCCCGCCTCCGACCAGCCGACCGCCGTCTTCCGCACGATGCCGCCGAAGGCCGACGGCAAGGCGGGCGACAAGCCTGCGGCCGCCGACAAGCCCGCCGTCGACCGTCCCACCGCGGTCTTCAAGACCGTCGCGCCGAAGGACGCCAAGGACGGCGCCAAGGACGGCAAGGACGGCGCCAAGGGCGACTCCGCGGCCAAGGACGGCGGCAAGGACGCCAAGCCCGCCAAGCCCTCCGCCGACCAGCCCACCGAGCTGCTCAAGGCCCCCACCCCGCTCCCGACGCCCGGCCAGGAGCGCAAGAGCCAGTTCGTACCGCTCAAGAAGGACGACGAGGCGCCCGCCAAGCCGGCGGCGCCCAAGCCCGCGACGCCCAAGGCGGCGCCCGCGAAGCCGGCCGTGCCCACGCCCGCGCCCGCCAAGCCCGGCGTCCCGGTGTCCGTCACGCCGCCGGCCGCGACGCCCGGCGGTGCCGTTCCGCGGCCGCAGGGGCCCCAGCAGCCTCCGGCGCCGCTGGACCTGCTGGCCCAGCTGACCAACACTCCGCCGCCGCCGGAGACGCCCGTCCGCACGTTCGCGCGCCGGGTGAAGATCTGGACGCCGCTGGTGATCCTGCTCGGGATCGTCTTCGTCGTCGTGCAGTCGTTCCGGCCGCTGCCGGACCCGAAGCTCTCGCTGGGCTCGAAGAAGTCGTTCACCTTCGCGGGCGAGAAGCCCGACATGGCCTGGCCCCAGCAGGGTCAGTCCGCGGTGAAGGTGCTGGGCTCGGGTGACGTGGGCACGTCCGGCGACCAGAAGCCCGTGCCGACGGCGAGCGTCGCCAAGGTGATGACGGCGTACGTGATCCTCAAGGACCACCCGCTGAAGCCGGGCGAGAAGGGCTCGCCGATCACCATCGACGCCCAGGCGGCCGCCGAGTCCCAGGCCAAGGACGAGTCGCGCCTGGTCGTCACGGAGAACCAGCAGTTCTCGCAGTACGACATGCTGCAGATGCTGCTCATCCCCTCCGGCAACAACATCGCCCGCCAGCTGGCGCGCTGGGACTCGAAGTCCGAGGCGGATTTCGTCACGAAGATGAACGCCGCCGCCAAGGACCTCGGCATGACGAACACCACGTACACCGACCCCAGCGGTCTCAAGGAGACGACCAAGAGCACCGCCACCGACCAGGTCAAGCTGGCCGAGGTGGTCATCAAGAACCCGGTCATCCGCGAGATCGTGGGCAAGCCCAACGCGGCGATCCCGGGCCTGGGCGAGCCGATCTACAACAACAACGACAAGCTGCTGACCAAGGGCACCGGCGTCCTGGGCGTCAAGACGGGCTCCAGCGGCCCGGCCGGCGGCGCGCTGATGTGGGCGGCCAAGCGGACGATCGACGGCAAGGAGCGGCTGATCGTCGGCGCCACCATGGACCAGCGCAACCCGAAGTCGACCGACGCCAACGCCCACCTCAAGGTGGTGCTGGACAACAGCTACCAGCAGACGCTGGCCGTCCAGAAGTCCCTCACCTCGGCGCCCGTCGTCAAGAAGGGCGACGTCGTCGGCTACGTCGAGGACGGCCTCGGCGGCCGCACCCCGGTCGTGGCCACCAAGGACGTCACGGCCGTGGGCTGGGCGGGCTTCACGACCAAGTTCACGCTGAGCGACGCCGGCCGCAAGATCCCGCACTCGGCGAAGGCCGGGACCGAGGTCGGCGAGCTGACCGTGGGCAGCGGCGCGGACGCCGTCAAGGTGCCGGTGGCGCTCAAGGCGCCGCTGGCCGAGCCGTCCTTCGGCTCGAAGCTGACGCGCCTGGGCTGACGCGCCTGGGCCGACCCGCCTGGGCCCGACCGGCCCGGGCCGGGGCGCGCGGGCCGCACGACGGCTTCCCGGTCCGTACTCCGCGTACGGACCGGGAAGCCGGCGCACGGCCCCGCTGACCTGCGGAGAGTGTGTGAGGTCGTGGGGGTTCGCCCGCCACGGGCGGGCATGCGTGAAGATGGGGGAGTAGGACCTTGGGGGAAAGACGGGGAGAGCCGCAGTGACCACCGTGGGGCCGGCGCGGGCCGGTATGCCGGGAGAGCCGGACAGTGAGAGATCCGGCGACGGCGACACCGGACCGGACCCGGCGCCCGGGGCGCCCGGCTGGCGCCGCCCGTCGTGGGCGGTCGTGCCGGGCCACCGGCGCGACGGCGAGCGCCCGCTCCTCACCCGGACCGTACCCTTCACCCTCCTCGTGGCCGCCGTGCTGCACCTGCTGTGGGTGCTGGTCTTCGCCAACAGCGGCGGCGACCTGGCGGCGCAGGACGCGTGGGCGGAGTTCGCGCTGCAGCATCCGGAGTCGGCGTACAACCTCGCCTGGTACGGCGGGATGCACCCCGTCTCGTACAGCGTGATCTCGCCGTACCTCATGGCCCAGCTGGGCGTGCGCACCACGATGATGATCGCGGGCACGGTCTCGGCCGGGCTGATCGCGCTGCTGCTCGTGCGCAGCCGGGTCGTGAAGCGGCCGCTGTGGCCGGCGCTGTACGGGACGTTCGCGCTGCTGTGCAACGCCATCTCCGGGCGGGTGACCTTCGGGCTCGGCGTGATGTTCGGGCTGGCGGCCGTGGCGACGATCTTCGCGTGGCCGGCGTCCTGGCGCGCGGACGGCCGCTACCGCTGGGGGCGGGCGGCGCTGGCCGGGCTGATGGCGGGGCTGGCGACGGCCTCGAGCCCGGTGGCGGGCCTGTGCGTGGGCATCGTGGCCGCCGCGCTGTGGCTGGGGGCGCGCCGCCCGGCGGCGTACGCGCTGGGGATCACCCCGGTGGTGGTCGTGGCGCTGTCGGCGTGGCTGTTCCCGTTCTCCGGGCAGCAGCCGATGACGTTCGCCTCGACGATCCTGCCCCTCCTCGCGGGCATCTTCGGGCTGGCGTTCACGCCCTCGTCGTGGCGCACGGTCCGCATGGTCTCGGGGCTGTACGTGCTGGGCGTGGTGCTGGTCTGGCTGATCCCCTCGCAGATCGGGACGAACATCTCCCGGCTGGGCATGATCTTCGGCGGGGTGGTGCTGGTCGCGGCCCTGACGGAGCTGAAGGTCCCGTCGCGGGCCGAGCTGCTCAGGCGCGGCCGGGTCTGGACCGCGTCCGTGCTGGCGGTGCTGACCCTCACGGTCTGGCAGTCCGTCAACTCCATCAGCGACATAGTGCACACCACCCCCGCCGCCTCCTGGGCCCGCGAGCTGGCCCCCCTGGTGGACCGGCTGCAGCGGGTGGACGCCTCCCGCGGCCGGGTCGAGGTCGTGCCGGCGCGCAGCCACCGCGAGGCCTCGGCGCTGTTCCCGTACGTCAACCTGGCCCGCGGCTGGAACCGGCAGGCCGACCTCAAGCGCAACCCGCTCTTCTACGAGGAGGGCCTGCTCACCCCCGCCAGCTACCGCGACTGGCTGGCCCGCTGGGCCGTGCACTACGTGGTGCTGCCCACCGACGAACCGGACAACGCGGGCGTCGAGGAGGCCAAGCTGGTCCGGGCCGGGCAGCCGTACCTGCGCGAGGTGTGGTCGGACGACAACTGGCGGCTCTACGAGGTCAAGGACCCCACCCCGCTCGCGGACCCGCCGGCGACGGTGGACAAGGTGGAGGCCAACGAGATCGTCGTCACCGTGCGGCGGCCGGGCGTGGTGCGGGTGCGCATCCCGTACTCGCCGTGGCTGGCGCTGGTGGACCAGCAGGGCAAGCCGCTCCAGCCGCCCAAGGCCGGGCCGCGCGGCGAGCCGCCGGTCAACGTCCACGGCTGCCTGACCAAGCAGGTGCAGCCCGCGAAGGCGGGCGAGCCGGAGGACGACTGGACCCTGCTGCGCGCCCCGCGCGCGGGGACGTACCGCATCGCCTCGCCGTACAAGCTGCCGCGCGGCACGGGCTGCCCGGAGGATCTGGTGCCGTGACGCCCGCGGGGCGGACCGCGAGCGGGACATGAGTCGAACGGGTGACCGAGGGTAAGGCCTCGGTCACCCGTTCGTCGTCCGCCGGGCTGCGGGGTGCGGGAATCGCGGCTTCGCTCGGCATAGAGGAGCGCGGAAACCCGACTCCGCTGCGGCACATCGGCGTGCCGCGTCCGCGCTCACGGAGGAAGCATGCGTACTGCACGAGTGCTCACCGGGGCCGCCCTCGCCATAACAGCACCGGTCCTGTCGAGCGGCACCGCGCTCGCCGAAGAAGCCTTCGGACAGCTGGAGGTCAGCCCGAGCAGCGTGCGGCCGGGCGCGACGGTCACGGTGAACACCTCCGCCTGCGGCCCCAAGGGGCACGGCACGGGGGACGCCAGCGCGGTCGGCGGCCCGGCGTCGTTCGAGCTCACGCCCGGCACCCACAAGGAGGTCGTGGTGGGCCGGTTCAAGGTGCCCGACTCGGCCAAGCCCGGTACGTACGGCATCGGCGCCAAGTGCGACGACGGCAAGGAGGCCACGGGCGACCTGATGGTCACCGAGGGTGCCGGCGCCAAGCCCGCTCCTGCCTCGGCCCCCGCCTCCGCCCCCGCTTCGGCGCCGGCCGTGCCGAGCATGCCGGCGACGCCCGCCTCGCCCCCCATGGGCGGCATGAAGACGGGCGTCGGCGGTACGAGCGAGAGCTCGGGCACGGCCGAGATCGTGGCGGGCGCGGCCGTCCTGGCCACGGCGGCGGTCGCCGGCACCTGGTTCCTGCGCCGCCGCGGCGGCGGCAGCCGGGCCTGACCGAGGCCCTCCCGGGTGCCGGCCGGTCCGCCCCTCGGTCCCCGGACGCGCGCGCGGCGTCCGGGGACCTGGGACGGCCCCGGCGGCTTCCCGGGCAGCGGCGCCTTCCTGCGCGCCGCGCCCGTGCCCAGGGGGCGTCCGGAGGGCCGCGTCGAGCGCGACGCCCGGCGCAAGGCGGTGCTCGCGGCCGTGCTCACGGTCGCGCTGCTGGTGGGCAGCTGGCTCATCGAGCACGGCGCGAAGGACCAGGCGCCGCCGCCCCAGCCCTCCAGGGCCGAGGCGTTCGCCGCACCGGACGAACCCCTGCTCGCCCCGCGCCGCGACGCGCGGTCCGCCCCGCCGCTGCCGCCCGCCGCCCCCACGCGCGTGGTCGTCCCCGCCATCCGGGTCGACGCCCCGCTGATGCCGCTCGGCCTGCTGCCCGACCGGAGCCTGGCGAGCCCGCCGGAGTCGGACACCAACCTCGCCGGGTGGTACGCCGCCGGCACCGCGCCCGGCGCGGCCGGCACGGCCGTCGTCGCCGGGCACGTCGACAACGACAGCGGACCGTCGGTCTTCTACAACCTCGGCGCCCTGAAGAAGGCCGACACCGTGGAGGTGGCCCGCGCGGACGGGCGGACCGCCGTCTTCACCATCGACGCCATCGAGGTGTACGACCGGCAGCACTTCCCGTCCGCGAAGGTGTACGGCGCCTCCGGGCGGGCCGAGCTGCGGCTGATCACCTGCGGCGGCGGCTTCTCCCCGGAGGACGACGCCTACCTGGGCAATGTGGTGGTCTACGCCCACCTGACCGGGGTGCGCGTGACGCCCCGGCCGGCGGGCGACTGGAAGGCCCCGGCCCGAAACCGAGGCCCGAGGGCGCCCTAGAACTCCTCGAAGGGCGGTTCCTCGTCGCCCCAGTGCGGCTCCTCCTCGGGCCACGGCGGCTCGTCCCCGGCCGCCGGCCGGGGCGCCGGGCGGCTCTCCGGGCGGCTCGTCGCGCGCGGCGCGGGGACCTGCGGCGCCGGGGCGTGCGGTGCGTCCGGCACGGCCGGGGCGTCCGCCGCCGGCGGGGCCTCGCCGAGTCCCGCGAGCACCTCGAGGATCTGCTCGCCGTACTTCGCGAGCTTGTTCTCGCCGACGCCGCCCACCGCGGACAACGCCTCGAGCGAGCCCGGCCGGGCCGTGGCGATCTCGCGCAGCGTGGCGTCGTGGAAGATCACGTACGCGGGCACGCCCTGCTCCCGCGCGGCCGCCGCCCGCCAGGCGCGCAGCTCCTCGAAGACCGGCACCGCCGCGGCGGGCAGGTCGGCGGGGGCGGCGCGCTTGCCCGTGCCCGAGGCCTTCGCGGACTTCGCCGCGCGGGCCGGCTTCTTCGGCTCGCGGCGCAGCGGCACCTGACGGCGCGAGCCGAGCACGTCCGCGCTGGCGTCGGTGAGGACGAGCGTGCCGTAGTCGCCCTCCACGGCCAGCAGCCCCTGGGCCAGCAACTGCCGCACCACGCCCCGCCATTCGGCGACCGACAGCTCCGTGCCGATGCCGAAGACGGACAGGGCGTCGTGGTCGAACTGGATGACCTTCGCGGTCTTCTTGCCCAGCAGGATGTCGATGATGTGGCCCGCGCCGAACTTCTGCCGCCGCTCCCGGGCCAGCCGGAAGATGGCCGAGAGGAACTTCTGGGCGGCGACCGTGCCGTCCCAGGTCTCCGGCGGGGTCAGGCACGTGTCGCAGTTGCCGCACGCGGTGCCCGGCTGGCCGAAGTACTCCAGCAGCCGCACGCGGCGGCAGGAGACCGTCTCGCACAGGGCCAGCATGGCGTCGAGGTGGGTGGCCAGGCGGCGGCGGTGGGCGTCGTCGCCCTCCGAGCCGTCGATCATCTTGCGCTGCTGGACGACGTCCTGCAGGCCGTACGCGAGCCAGGCCGTCGAGGGCAGGCCGTCGCGGCCGGCGCGGCCGGTCTCCTGGTAGTACCCCTCGACGGACTTGGGGAGGTCCAAGTGGGCCACGAAGCGGACGTCCGGCTTGTCGATGCCCATGCCGAAGGCGATCGTCGCGACCATGACGACGCCGTCCTCGCGCAGGAAGCGCGACTGGTTGGCCGCGCGCGTGCCGGCGGCGAGGCCCGCGTGGTACGGCAGGGCCTCGATGCCGTGCTGGGCCAGGAACGCGGCGGTGTCCTCCACCCCCTTGCGCGAGAGGCAGTAGACGACGCCCGCGTCGCCGGCGTGCTCGGTGCGCAGCAGCTCCAGCAGCTGCTTCTTCGGGTCGTTCTTGGGCTCGATCCGGTACTGGATGTTGGGCCGGTCGAAGCTGGCGACGAAATGCCGGGCCTCGCGCAGGTTCAGCCGGGTCGCGATCTCCGCGCGCGTGGCGTCGGTGGCGGTCGCGGTCAGGGCGATGCGCGGGACGTCGGGCCAGCGCTCGTGCAGCGCGGACAGGGCGAGGTAGTCGGGCCGGAAGTCGTGGCCCCACTGGGCCACGCAGTGCGCCTCGTCGATGGCGAAGAGGGAGATCTTGCCCCGCTCGAGCAGCCGCAGCGTGGCGTCCACGCGCAGCCGCTCGGGCGCCAGGTAGAGCAGGTCCAGCTCGCCGGCGAGGAACTCGGCCTCCACCGTGCGGCGTTCGTCGAAGTCCTGCGTGGAGTTCAGGAAGCCGGCCCGCACGCCGAGCGCGCGCAGCGCGTCGACCTGGTCCTGCATGAGGGCGATCAGCGGCGAGACGACGACGCCCACGCCCGGCCGGACGAGTGCCGGGATCTGGTAGCACAGCGACTTGCCGCCGCCGGTCGGCATCAGGACGAGCGCGTCGCCGCCGGCGACGACGTGCTCGATGATCTCTTCCTGATCGCCGCGGAAGGCGTCGTAGCCGAAGACGCGGCGCAGGCAGCTCAGGGCGTCGCTGCCGGCGGCGGCTTCGGTGATCGTTGTGGGGTCGGCCATTGAAGAAGTCTACGAGCCACCGCCGACACGGGGCGGTGGATCACGCGATCGGGCCGGGCCGGGCGGTCAGGCGACGTCGATCCCGTACTCCCGCACCAGCGCCTCGAGCCCGCCCGGGTACCCCTTGCCGCCGATCACGAAGTCCCAGTCGCCGTTCGCCCGCCTGCGGAAGGAGCCCAGCACCAGCGCCTTCTCGCCGGGCCGCCCGTCGGAGACCTCCAGGTGCCCCAGGTCGGCGCCGGAGGCGTCGGCGAGGCGTATCCGGGCGTCGGTGAAGTGCGCGAGATCGGCCTCCGGGTCGACCTCCGGGTCTATGGCCGCCACCAGCACCAGCCGGTCGGCGCCGGCCGGCAGCGCGTCGAAGGCGACCCGCAGCGCCGCCCTGTCGGTGAGGGTGGGCTCCGCCGTGCGCACCGAGCCGTCGGGGGTGCGGGGGTTGTTGTAGAAGACGAAGTGATCGTCGCTGAGGACGCGCGTGCCGTCGCAGACCAGCGCGCAGACGTCGAGGGCGACGCCGCCGGACCAGGACATGCCGAGCAGGTTGTGGTCGTCGGTCGGGGCGGCTGCCGCCCGGCGGCCGCGCGGGGTGCCGCCTCCCAGCCGCCCCCGCAGGCCGTGCTGCGCCAGCAGCTCCACGAGCTCCTCGCCGGAGACCAGCGTCAGCGGCTTGCCGTTGGCGAAGGCGTACGAGCCGGGGCCGAACCCGGAGGTGGTCACGAGCACGCCCTTGTTGGCCCCGGCCCCCTGCACGGTGCCGTACAGGTCGCGCACGGCGGTGGGCGGCACGGTCTTGCGGTAGCGCTTGACCTGCACGATGATCCGGCCGCCGCTGATCGGGTCCGGGTCCAGGGCCTCGACGTCGACGCCGCCGTCGTTGGAGCGCTGGGTGGTCACCGCGCGCATGCCGCGGGCCCGGAACAGCTCGGCCACCAGTCCCTCGAACGCGACGGGGTCCATCTCGAAGAGGTCCGGGGCGTCGTCGCCGCCGTGCGAGACGACGCCGCGGCCGACCTCGTCGGGCCGCCGCCCCGGCCGCACGGCCGCCATCTGCTCGGGACGGGCGGACAGCTGCCCGCCGAGCCCCCCGGTCAGGCACTCCACGGCGCTCACCTGCTCGAGGTGGAGCCCCGCGAAGACGCTCCGCGAGACGGTGACGGCCGCGAGGAAGATCTGCGCGGGCCGTCCGGTGGCCGGGTCGTTGCCGTCCACGAACCCGTTCAGCGCGACGGACTCCAGCGCCCCGAACCCGTCCGCCGCGAACAGCTCGTGCACCGCCAGCAGCACGCACTGCGCCAGCACGTCCCGGTACAGCGCGCGGCGCTGCGTGACGGGCCGGGGCACCTCCTTCTGCTCGTCGGCGTTGATCATGTAGCGCACGGACTTCGTCTCCGGGACGACGTCCACGTCCGGCAGCTCCCAGTCGAGCACCAGCTGCCGGGCGGCCGGGTCGTAGGCGGCGGCTATCCGGTGGGGGAAGTCCTCGGGCCAGGCGCCGGAGGCGTACAGCGCGGCGGAGAAGTACTCCACCACCGCCTCGGGGTCACCTTCCCGCAGCGCCGCCGCCATCTCCCCGATGCCGGCGTTGTACTCCCGCGTCTCCGCGAGCGTGGCCGCGGCCCACTGGTCGTACTGCCGCCGGTACGCCTCCAGCTGCCGCAGCCGTTCGGCCTCGGCGGCCTGCGCGGCGTACCAGTCGTTCTCGAACCCCCGCCGGTCGCGCTGGTAGCGGGGGTCGTAGGGGTCCGGCATGACCACGGGCTGCGCGAGGTGCCCGGGGTTGAAGGGCTCCAGCCGCTCGGGGCGGGCCAGCGCCGCGGTGGTGAACGCCGGCGCCCGGCAGCCGGCCGCCAGCATGCCCTCCAGCGTCGCGACCTTCTCCTCGAGTTCCTCGGTCAGCGCCCGCGCCTCGGCCTCCCGGCCGGCCCGGTACGCCCGCTGGCGCTCCCGGTCCTGCCGTGCCAAGTCCCGTTCGTGGGCGCGCTGTCGCCGCTCCTGTTCCCGCTGGTCGAGCACGGCGGCCCGGTGCCGGGCTTCCTGCTGGCGCTGCTGCTGTCGTTGGGCCTCCGCCCAGATGCCCATCAGCCCACTGGAGCGGCGGCTCATGGATGTGTCCCTTCCCCAACGACTACGGTCCCCGCCGACTTTAACGGCCCGTATGACAAAACGATCACCGCATCGCAAATCTCCCCCCGACGGGAAAGAGCCCCTCCGCGCGGCCGCGCGGAGGGGCTCTTTCCCGTGGGGCCGAGTCTGCCGGTCAGCTCTCGAGGGGGTGGGCGTACGTGGTGGCCAGGAGGGGCTGGCGGGTCACTCCGTCGCCGTGCACCAGATGACGCACCGACGAGGGGATGAATCCGCCGAACAGCGTGCCGACGAGCCCCTGTGTCTGGAACCGGAGGTTGAAGTCGTAGGTCGCCATCGCGGCCCGCGTCATGCAGACGCGGTAGCCGTGGGATCCCGCCCAGCTGTCCGCCCGGTCCAGGTCGCCGTACACCGCGACGATCCCCGCCGCGGTGGAGAACTCGCGCTGGACGCCGAGGTCCTCGGCCGGTCCGAGCTCGTCGAGCCCGGCCAGGAACTGGGTCTCCTCGGCGGTCACCCGGTAGACGCCCGGCGCGGCGGGGCCCTCGCTGCGGAACGCGAAGACGAAGGCCTCCAGCGCGCCCGCCGCCCCGTCGAGCCCCCAGTCGTCACGGTCCCGGCCCAGCGCCTCGCGCAGCAGCGTGAGGATCACGTCGGTGCGCACCGGCTGCTCGCCGTATTGCAGGACGGACCGCCGGCGCAGGAGCGTGTCCAGCAGGTCGTGGACCGGCCGCAGGTCCTCGGCCGACGGGGCCGCCCCGGCGGGCACGGCGTCCGCGAACGGCACCGGCCGGCGCTCCGCGGCCAGGCCGTCCGATGAGCTCGTCCGGGAGGTGAGGCCCTCCAGGACGGTCATCATGGTGTCCAGGTCGCTCCTCATGCCGTACCTCCCAGGGTCGCGACGGCCACGACGGGCTCGTCGGCCGGTGACGTGCCGAGCACATGGGCCAGGGCGGCGTCGTCCCAGTCCGGTGCCGGGGCGAAGCCCAGCCCCAGGTGTCGCGCGACCTCCCGGGCACTGGTCAGCCCGCAGCCGGCGTCCAGGAACGCCAGCCGGAAGCCGAACGTGCCGTATTTGGTCATGACCTTCTTCAGATCGCCGGTGACGACGATGTCGCACGGCGCGTCGCCCGGGGGCACCTCGCTCGAGACGGCCGCGAGCGTGTGGCTGCCCACGGCGTACGCGTAGACGCCCCGGGGCAGCACCCGGTCGTCGCGCAGCACCACGTAGGCCGTGGTGCAGCCGATGTTCCCCGCCGCCGCGGTCCAGCGCTTGACGCGCTCCGGCGTGGTCTCGTCGTCCTTGATGCCGAAGGCGATCTTCAGCACCAGTCCGAGGGAGTCCACGGTGAGCGGGACGTCGCCGGGGGACTCCTCGTGCCGTCCGTCGCCGGCGAGCACGGAGGGATCGGGGGCCGGAAGCGCCGTGTGCGGGCGGCTCGGCCAGTCCTTGAACTGCGACTGCAGACGCAGGTTGGACGCGTAGTAGTGCGCCTGATGGTCCTTCGGGGACAGGAACGCACGCGGCGGGATCGCGACCGAGGCCTCGTAGACGGCGCCGGCCGGTGCCTGCGCCGCGACCGGCCCCGTCGCGTACGAGCACCGCGGGCACCCCGGGCGGCTGACCGCCGGGCGGTAGGTCGTGGCGAGGGTCACGGCGTCGATCACGCTGGAGTCGATCGGCAGGTGCGTGATCGTGGACCGCGCGACCAGTGCGGTGACGTGGTGCGAGGCCAGGCCGACGACCAGGTCGTACATGTGCTCGGGCGGCTCGCCGGACGGGGCCGCCTCACCGTGGCGGCCGCAGTCCAGGCAGGGCGTGATCGCGGGGTCGACGTACGGGCCGACGACGACCGTCTCCGCGTCGGCGCGCACCCTCAGCAGCGGACGCCCGTCCTTCCGGCACCGTTCCTCGGTGGCGGCCAGCAGCGAGGCCGACGAGGCCGTCTCGAAGAACACGGTGAGCTCGTCCTCGGCACCGGGCCGCTCGGCCGGGTCCTCGACCACCCGGCACACCCCCCGCAGCGCCGTCCGGGCGGCGGTGACGAGGGCGGAGTCGCCCTCGAGCCGCACCGGGCGCCGCACCAGCCGCGCCACGGCGTCCGCCCAGGACGGGTTCGCCCCGGTGGAGTTGCCCAGCCGGGAGAGGAAGACG
Organism: Streptomyces griseocarneus; assembly: GCF_014655595.1. Taxonomy (GTDB): domain Bacteria; phylum Actinomycetota; class Actinomycetes; order Streptomycetales; family Streptomycetaceae; genus Streptomyces; species Streptomyces griseocarneus. The sequence continues at coordinate 85,272 of NZ_BNBL01000018.1, forward strand.
GCGAGCTCGGGAGCCACGCTCGGCTCCTCGCCGGACGCGGCCTCCTCCACCACACCGGCCGTCCACAGCAGGGCCAGGCACTTGTAGACCGCCGCCTCGTCGAGCCCGAGCTCGCGCGCCAGCGCCGCGTGATCGCGGGTGCCGTCGCACGCCTCGGCCAACGGCACCAGTCCTTCGCGCGCGAACGCGCCGGAGAACGCCTGCCCCCGGTCCGCGCCGTCGAGCACCACGGAGTCCCCGGCCCGGCGCAGCCGCACCCCGCGTCGCAGGACGGGCCGGACCGGAACCGTCAGCTGCATGTCCGTACGCGCCGCCCGGCCGATCTGCTCGGCCTTCATCTCGGCAACCATGACCAATCCCCCTCTTTACTGCAGCAGTTCCGGAACCGGCATCGCGCTCGCCGCGCGCTCCTCAGCGAACCGGTCCCCGCACCGCGGGCACCGGTTCACCGACACCGTCGACGCGGCCGAGACGGCCCCCGAGACGAGGTTGAAGGTCCGCACGGTGCCCCCGATCCCCGTGACGCCCGAGGCGATCTCGGTCAGGGCGAGCTCCACCAGGCCCGAGGCGACGGCCAGGTGCTGCGGGCCGAACCCCTCGGACAGGCCGGACAGGGACGCGTCGATGTCGTAGTGGCGTGCCGAGCCCGCGTGCTGCGCGGCGCGCTTGCGGTGGCAGGCGAAGCACGCCGTCCTGCCCGGGACCACCACGGGCCCGCAGACGATGCGGGTCGGCTGCAGCTGGAGTCCGACGGACGGCGTGCCCCGCTCCGCGCAGATCCGGTCGATCTCGTCGCGGAGCTCCTCGTCGCCGCCGGAGTGCACGGCGACGACGACGTCCGCGGGCGGTGCCACGCCGTCGCGGAACTCCTCGAAGGACACCTGCCGCTCCGGAGGAACACCGCGGTGCTCCATGAGTCTTTGGCCGAAGGTGTCACCGATGACGTACAGGACTTGCGGGCGCGGGTCGTGCGGCATGCTGCTCTGCTCCTTCTTCGCGCTCACGCGAACGGCTGGTGCTCGGGGTTGATCGCGTCCTCGGGGTGGCTCGGGTGGCCCATCGCACGGGGCGCGTCGTACAGGCGCTGCGTGCCGAGGAAGCGCTCGCCGTGCACGAACGACACGGGCATCGCCTCGGGCACGAGCACCTTCACGGCCCGCATGCCGACCTGACGCGCCTCGTCCGTGGTGATGTCGGCGACGAGCACCTCGGCGCCCCGCGCCGCGAGCCGGGAGACCGCGGTGTCCAGCGGGTCCGCCCCGGCCGGCAGGCCCGGCATGCCCTCGAGGCCGTACGACGGGCGCTCGCCCTCCAGCAGGAAGTCGAAGACGTCGCGGCGGGCGCGCGCCCCGTTGTGGACGGCGCCGCCGACCACGCTCACCTTGGCCGGGTCGAGCTCGCGCCCGGCGTAGGCCGACACGTAGCCGCGCAGGGCGACCCGCAGGGAGGACAGCTCGCGGTAGACCTTGCCCAGGGCCCGGTCCGGATCGATGTCGCAGGTGGCGGCGACGACCTGGGCGAGGGTGGGATCGGCGTCGGAGAGCTGCACCGCGTAGATCACCGGCACGCCGAAGTCCGTCGTCGCGTCGAACAGCCTCACGCGCAGGTCCGTCGAGGTGCCGACGCGGTAGTACTCGCGGGTGACGGGGTCGAGCCGCTCCGGGTCCACGACCAGCTCGGGCAGCCGCAGCCGCTGGAGCCAGACCATCGCGATGGCGTCCCGCTCGACGACCTCCAGCAGCCCGCCGAGCACGGCGGTCCGCACGTCGGAGTGGACCGCGGCGCCCGTGGTGATGCCACGGGTGAACCGCTCGGACTCCGACTCGTAGGGCATGTGCAGATAGACGGAGATGGCGGGCACGAGCACCGGCACCCGCCGGGTCAGCGACCACGCGCGCACCCAGCGGATCGGGACCGACGGGTCGTACTCGGCCAGGCTGCAGTCCTCGCGCGCCAGCTCCGTGGGCGACAGCCGGGGCCACCGCGACGGCGACACGAACTCCTCGTCGAGGTCGTTCTCGGCGGCGACCACCATCGCGTCGTCGTCCCACGCGCACGTGGAGTACCGCTCGAGCGCCTCCGCGATGGAGATCAGCTCGGCGCGTTCGGGCGTGAGCCCGGTGCCGGCGCCGTCGGCGTTGCCCAGGTCCTCGTCGTGGGCCCACGTGTGGAGGTTGGCGAGCGCGCGGGACGGGACGCCGAGGTACGCCAGGTGGACCGCGAAGGACGGTTCGCCCTCGCGCACCGGCAGTGACGCGGTGCGCGAGACCAGTCCGTACGGCGAGACGAGGTCCTTGAGACCGCGCAGCTCGGCCGAGATGTGCTCCTGGGGCCTGCTCAGATCCATGTGGTTCTTCTTCCTGCGGTCGTGTGGTCTCCGTGCTCGCGCCGCGTCACTCCGCGGCCGGCGCGGAGACCGCCGCCATGCGCCGGGCCAGCCCGTCGAGCTCGTCCTGGAGCACCTGCATGGGCTTCCCGGCCACCTCTTCGTTGGCCCGGGCGGCGACGTAGCAGAAGACGTAGCGCTCCGCCAGGCTGAAGCCGAGGGTGTACAGGCAGCTGTAGAGCATGCTGGTCTGCAGCCGGAAAGCCATGAAATCGGCGTCGCGGTTCATCAGTCGATCCAGCTCGGCACTGGGCGGCGTATGGAAACGCGTCGGTTCGACCGGACCGCCTCGCTCGCGGACGAGATCCTCGAGCGTTCGGCCGGCGTTGACGACGGTACCGTCCAGGAAGTCCTTCGCCAGCGAGCCGGATCTGGACACGATGAACTCGGACCAATCCCGGACCGGCGTATCGACGGTCAGTACGTTACCTGGATCGCCGCATTCCGCGATGAATTCCCGAGTGATGGATCCAACCTGTTCATAGAACCTTGCGCAGGCCGCTTCGAAGGATTCCGGATCCTTACTGCGCGCATAGATCGCCTCGTAATGGGAGCGGTAGCTCAATAGGCGCAGGGATAGCAGATCCCGGAATGCATACCCCTCGAGGTCTCTTTGCGGAGACTTCAGCAGGGTCGATCTGCTGTGCGCGACCATGAGGCGGATCGCATCAAGCGCCGGCGTCAGTGAATCCTGTTCATGCATCGTGCGATGCATGAACGAAACGAGGATCGGTGCGGCTTCCTGGAAGAGCCGCTTGGAGGAAGCGGAGAATCCAGTTCCGTCGAAGCCAGCGTTCCAGAGGGGCGACGGGACCTGGTCCAGAGGCGTCTCCTCGATCTGCGGTGTGCAACCGAAGGTCTGGGCCACGCTGCGCAGTTGAGCGCGGAAGGCATCGGGATCGGTGACCCCGTCGACGCTGATCTGCAGGACCTCAGCGCCGGCCCGGCCGTCCCACGTACGGACGAAGTAGTAAGGGCCGTGATTGCTCGTGCGCTCGGGCGAGAAGAGCTCTCCTATGAGAGGCGCGAACGTCTCCTTATAGGTGGAACCCTCGGGCTGCGGGATGGTGACAAACAAATGCACAGGTAGATCCCCCCAGATCTGAGCCCGCCCAGATCGGCCGACGCGTGTACTGGCCGCCGACCGTAACTCACATGATCATCATCGTGAAGGGAGAGTGTGGTGTGATCCACGCCACCTCGAATATCGCTTGCATGCCGCTCGATCGAATAGCTAACTTCTGAGCACACCAACAAACCCAAAAGGGGGTGCTTCAAAATGGAGCAGCAGATGGACCTCAACGTCCTCGAGATCTCCGACCTGATCGCCGGCGCCGGCGAGAACGACGACCTGGCGCAGGTCATGGCCGCCTCGTGCACGACCAGCAGCGTCTCGACGTCTTCCTCGTCGTCCTCGTCCTGATCCAGGGCCAGTAAATAGTTGAGCCACCGTCGAGGTGCACCTCGGCGGTGGCTCAGCTGTTCTTTTACGCGCGTAATCAGAAATGTTTAAACCGCGAACTTAACCGGTTCGGTGGAATGACAGGCGGGCTCCGAAGCGACGGGCCCCCTTCTCCACGGCCCGGCCCCCGACGTCCGCACGCCGTGGTGAACCGGGCCCGCGTGACGAAGCTGGGGGATTCCTATGGGTGTGAGTGTCAGTCCGTACGTCGTCTACCGACGGAGCAGACTCCCACTGGGCGAGCTCGAGGGGATGTCGTTCACCACCGCCTGGTCGCGCGTCGACGAGCTGCACGCCCTGCGGGAAGAGATCGGCAAGCGGGCCGCCGGCCTGTCCGACCGTCTCGGCGAGGCCGTGCCCACGCTCGACGACGGCCCCCGGGCCGACCTGATCCGGCTGCGCCGCGACGTGCACAACCTGCGGCACGACCGGGTTGCCGCACGCCTGGAACCGCTGCGCCCGCACCTGGACGCCGGGACGCTCGACGAGCTCGAGACCTGGTGCGCCCTCGGCGTGCGCGCGGAACAGTGCGAGCGCGAGGGTGAAGAGGCGCTCGAGAGCGAGAAGAAGCAGGCGGTCGCGGGCTTCCGCGCGCTCTTCGAACACGACGCGATGGCCCGGAGCATCCAGCTCTCCGGCGACCAGCTCTACCGCGGCATGCACGACTTCGTCACGGGCGACGCCGGATCCCTCAAGCCCAGCAAGGCCAGACTCCGGGAGTCGTCCCTCGTCAACTTCGCGTACCGGGCGGCCCTGAAGCCGTCGCCCTTCGGGCGCTTCACGGAGATCGGCGCGTTCCCTCCGGACGACCCGTCCGCCGCGGCGCCCGCCCGCGACCACGGGCCGGACGCGTCGGACGCATCGGTCACGGTGCTGAACCGCCTGCTCGTGAACTGGGTGCTCGCCGCACTGCCGCGCATACCGGGCGGCCTGGAGACCGGGCACCTGCTGCTGAACTCGACCCTGCGGGCCGGCGCCGAGGCGATCGAGTTCATCGGAGTCGCCCCCGGAACCCATGACGGCGAGAACATCGCCTCCGAGACGGTCCTCCGGATGCGCCGCGAGGCCATGTTCGACACGCTGCTGGCCGCGATGCCCGACGGATCGGCCCCCGCCGCCTCCGTGCTGCGCGCGCTCACCGCCGTCACCAGGAACGACGAACTGAGCCGCAAGGTCGTCCACGGCCTGATCCGGGCCGGCGTCCTGTTCTTCCGCCCCGAGGTCGACGATCACGACCCCGAGTACTCCGCGAAGGTCGACGGGATGCTCGCCGCCGGCGGCACGGCGGAGACGGCGGCGCTGCGCGAGCACTTCACCGAACTCAGGCGCCTGGAGGCGGACTTCGCCGCCGCGACGGCCGAGGAGCGCCAGCGGCTGCTCGACTCGGCGTACCGGGCGATCAACGACATCGCCGAGCTGTGCAAGGTGTCCCCGCCCCCCGAGTCGGTCCTGAAGTCACCGGTCTTCGAGGACACCCCCGCCGCCACGGCACCCCAGGCATGGAGCCTGCCGACGGTGGAAGGGAGCCTCCCCGCCCTGACGGGCCTGTGGCGGCTGGCCTCGATGCTGGACAACGGCCAGGTGAAGCGCATCGGCCTGCACGCCTTCGCGACCCGTGTGCTCGGGGACCGCCGCACCATGCCGTTCCTGGAGTTCTTCAAGGCGTTCTCGTCGCTGAGCGACCAGGACCAGCTCGATGTGCTCATGGGCCGGGGCGTGGCGGCGGCCGAGACGTACCGGGCGCAGCGGGCCGAGGCCCTGAGCGTGATCCGGGAGCGGCTCGTGCCCGGGGACGGCGCCGTGCACCTGGACCCCGCGGACATCGAGCGGGCCTGCGCGGGCGTGGACGACCTCCTGGACACCGAGTCCGTGACCTTCCGGGCGCAGTTCGCCCGCGGGGTGCTGCCGGACCGGGAGCGGACCCTGGTCGTGAACGGCCTGCTCACCGGATACGGCGTCTACTTCTCGAGGTTCGGCTCGTTCGTCGAGGGCACCGAAGGCTGGTCCCTGCGGGAGGCGCAGCGGAAGCACCTGGCCGACCGGTTCCCCGGCCAGGTCGACCTCAACTCCGTGCTCGGCTTCAACTTCAACCTCCACCCCCCGGTGACCCCGAGCGTCGTGAACTACCCCGGTGCGGTGACGCTCGGCGCGGACCGGACGGTGTACGCGCCGGAGCGCCTGGAGGTCCGCGCGGACCACGCCACCAGGTCGGTGCGCCTCCACGACCCCGCGTCGGGGGAGGACCTCGGCCTCGTGCCCATGAACTTCCTGACCCCGGTCGGGGTGCCGCTCCTCTACCGCCTGCTCGAGGCGCTGTCCCCGTCCAACCGCTACATGTGGAAGCCCCTGGACGACATCCGGGACGTCGGAGGCTCCGTCGAGTACACGGGGACGACGCCCCGCCTCGTCGTGGGCGACGTCGTGGCCGACCGCAGGTCCTGGACCGTGGCCGCCGCGGACATCCCCATGCTCCAGGACCTGAGCCGGGACTCGTACGAAGCACTCGTGGCCTTCGACGCGTGGCGCCGGTCCCAGGGCCTTCCCCGGCACGCCTTCGTGCTGTGCCAGACGGCCGAGGAGCGCGACGTGATGGCCGGACGCGGCCGGAAGGTGACCCGCAAGTGGGCGGACTACGCCCACCTGCGCCGCGCCAGCGTCCACAAGCCGATGTACGTCGACTTCCGGAACCCCTACCTGGTCCGGAGCTGGGCCAAGTCCGCGCTGTCGCGCGGCGACGTGCTCGTGTCGATCCGCGAGTGCCTTCCTTCGGTGGACGACTACGGCCCGGACACGGGCTGGACCGCAGCAGAGGAGTTCTTCGTTGAACTGCACACAGACAAGCAGTGAGCGGACCGGGACGGCCCAGTGGCGTCCGGTTCACATCCACATCCCGCCCTCGCTGCACACCTCCTTCCTGTGCGACGTGGTCGGCCCGCTGCTGAAGGACGAGGGGCTTCAGGACCACTTCTTCTTCCTCCGGTACTGGCAGGGCGGGCCGCACGTGCGGCTGCGGATGCTCTGCGGTCCGGAGGCCCGCCCGGCGGAGGCGGCCGAACGGGTCGTCGAGGGCCTGGCCCGCGCCATGCCGGAGTTCGATGCCGAGGCCCGCGAGGAGTACGCGGTCGGGCTGAGGCTCCAGGACGAGCTGGCACGACTGGAGGGGGAGACCTCCCGGGAGGGGCAGCCCCTCGGCGCCCTCGCCCCGGTGGTCTACGAGCCGGAGTTCCGCAAGTACGGCGGCACGGAAGGGGTGGCGATCGCCGAGACCGTCTTCCGGAAGTCGTCCGTGGCGGTCCTCGACCTGCTGGCCCGGCAGCCGGCGGCCGCGGGCGCCGGACGGGCACCGGTCGGTGAGGCCGCCAAGATCATGGTGATGTTCCTGCACGGGGCGGGCCTCGGCCCGGAGGCCGCCACGCGGTTCCTGCGCGAGTACGAGGACTACTGGCGGAAGTACGCGCCCGAGAACGTGCAGCGTGCCTGGCCGAAGATGTACGAAGGCGTCTCGTCGCAGCTCACGAACCTGTGCGCCGCGGTCTGGCGCGGCGAGGGCACGGACGACGTCTTCCACCGGATGAGCGTCGAGGCCACCGCCCGCGCCCGTGCCGTGTGCGGCGCCGAGCCCGACGCCGACGTCCACGAGCTGCGCCTCGACGGCACGCCGTACCTGAGCTGCGTCTCGAACTACGTGCACACCACCAACAACCGTCTGGGGCTGATCCCCGCAGGTGAGGGGCTCGTCGCCTACCTCGTCCGCAGGGGCCTCGAAGGACTGGTCGGCTAGCGGACGCCGAAAGCCGGGCGAGTCGACCTCGCCCGGCTTTCGGCTGCGCCCGTCAGGGCAGTCGCGTCACCACGCCACCGGGAGCCTGTGCAGCCCGTAGACGCCCATGCTGTCCTTGAACGGCAGTTCCGCCACCGGGGCGGCCAGCTTCAGGCCGGGGATCCTCGCGAAGAGCGTCGTGAAGACGACCTCCAGCTCCATCTTGGCGAGGTTCTGGCCGATGCACTGGTGGATGCCGTGGCCGAAGGCCAGGTGGTGCTTGCCGCCCCGGTCGATGTCCAGCCGGTCCGGGTCGGGGTAGACGTCTTCGTCGAAGTTGGCCGAGGCGCTGAGCCCGATGACGCCTTCGCCCGCGCGGATCAGCACGCCGCCGATCTCGATGTCCTCCAGCATGACGCGGGAGGTCACCTGGTCGGCGATGCTGAAGTAGCGCAGCAGCTCGTCGACGGCCTGCGGGGCCAGGGCGGGGTCGGCCGTCAGCTTGGCCAGCTGGTCGGGGTTCTCCAGCAGGCCCACGACGCCGAGGGAGATCATGTTCGCGGTGGTCTCGAACCCGCCGACCAGCAGGACGTTCGCCATCCCGACCAGGCCCGCGTGATCGAGGGTGCTGGTCTCGCGGTTCTTCAGGACGAGCCTGCTGAGCAGGTCGTCCCCGGGGTCCGCCTCCTTGGCCGTGATCAGCTCGGCGAAGTACGCCTGCAGATCCTGATGCGCCTGGTTCCGCTCCTGGGGGTCGGTGTCGACCGAAACGATCTTCTTGGAGCAGTCCTGGAAGAACGCGCGGTCGGCGTAGGGCACCCCGAGCAGCTCGGAGATCGCCAGGGACGGCACGGGAAGGGCGAGCGCCTCCACCAGGTCGACCGGCCCCTCGCCGGCGAGCATGGCGGAGATGCACTCGTCCACGATCTCCTGGATGCGGGGGCGCAGCTGGAGCACCCGCTTGACGGTGAACTCCGGGATCACCATCTTGCGCTGCGCGGTGTGCACCGGGGGATCCATGGCGAGCATCACCGGCCGCATCTGCTCCATGACCTCCGCCGGGATGTCGAAGTGGAGCGGATAGCCGGGGTGGGCCATATTCGAGCTCACGTCGGGACTGGCGAGCAACTGCCGTATGTGCTCGTGCCGGGTGAGCAGCCAGGCGGTCCGCCCGGAGGCCAGGGTGACTTTGCTGATCGGCTGCTCGGCGCGCAGGGAGGCGTACTCCTTGGGCGGCTGCATGGGGCAGGTCCTGGGATAGGGGAAAGCGCCGATCTGACTGTCAGTCATGCTCTGCTCCGCTGGCAACTCAAGGGAATTTTGCTGACGCACTCTATCGGGCTCTATTCGTCACCACGGGATAATGAGGCCGATGTCACGCGGTGCGGCCCGATTAACCCTGCGGTATACCACCCGAGTTCATCGCGGTGCGTTGGCGGAACCGTGCCGTCCGTTCTCTCCTGCGTGACGAAGGTGCACGTGGGGGCGGTGATGGTCACCGGAACAACTCCCTCCGGATAAGCCGGTTCTGATGCCCGGTGGACTCTCGTGCGGGCACGTCATGACAGGTAGTCTGCGGGAGGGAATCCACACCGTGGAGTTTCGAAGTCAGCCGTACGTATGGGGGCGTTGGGTTATGTACGTTTCGATCGTCATGTGGGATCTGAAGAAGTCGGAGGCCACTGTGGAGAGCCTCAGGGATTACCTGCGTGACTACGCCGTCGACGCCTACTCCACCCTGGACGGTATGAAGCTCAAGGCATGGTTCTCCAACGCCGAACGGCAGGTGTGGGGCGCGGTCTATCTGTGGGACCGGCCCGATCAGATGCAGAGCCTGTTCAGCGTCAGCAAGGCCATCGAAATCATCGGCTATCCGCCGACATCGGTCGGTGCCTTCGCCCTCGAGGCGATAGCCGAAGGAAACAGCGTGCACGAGACGCTGGCCGGCCTGGGCCTCGCCCTGGAGACCGGAGCGGCGGCGCCCGGCGAGCTCGCGGGCGATGCGGCGGGCGATGCCGCCGGCGACACTGCGGGCGACACCGTGACGGCCTGAGCCGGCGGGCCCGGCCGGCCCTCCTGAGGCGTCCGGCATCCGTCCGGCGTCCTACCGGTCCGTCCGGGGCTCGTCCGGGGCCTCGCAAAAACGCCGGCCTGGGGGAGAAACCCCAGGCCGGCGCCTTGATGCATGGTGCCCCCGGGCAGATTCGAACTGCCGACACCCGCTTTAGGAGAGCGGTGCTCTATCCCCTGAGCTACGGAGGCTGGACCGCCGTCAGTGTAGCGGGTGCCCGGGCGGCGGGGGCAGGGCGGCGGGTGCGGGTCAGGCGTGGTGGGCCGGCGGGCGGGTGCGGGTGACGGCAACGCGGTACGCGCCGGACGGAGTCCGGGTCAGGACCTCGATCGTGACGCCCGCCGTCGTCAGGCGCTGGCCCGGGCGGTAGGCGGCGTCCGTCATGCCCGCCGCCACATTGGGGTCGCCCCGGTGGCAGCCGCGGCTGCCCGGCGTGGCGTCGGCGGTACGGACCGGGCCGGCGCCGGACGAGAGGTCCGAGGCGATCGTGCTCACCACGACGCCCGGGCGGCAGACCGCGTGGTCGAGCCGGCCGGGGGCGCGGGCCTCCAGCGTGATCGCCCGGGTCCGGGAGAGGGGGACCACGGCCAGCTTGGCGCCGCCCGGCGCCGAGGTGGGGGTGAGGGTCACCGTCCGGGTGCCGGGGCGGGCCAGGCAGTGGACCTGGCGCGAGGCGAGCCAGCCCAGCTTCCACTTGTGCCAGGCCATGAAGTCGTTCGAGGGGCCCCAGTCCTCGTCCATCGGATCCCAGTGGCCCACCGGGGTGTGCCCCGCGCGCACGCGGCCGCCGTAATAGAGGTCGGGCAGGCCGAAGCTGTGGGCGTTCTCGTGGTTGAGGACGCGGAAGGGGCTGTCGCCGGTCTGGCGGCTCCAGATGAAGGACACGTTCTGGACGTCGACGCCGTCGTCGGTCTCCAGCCCCGTGGGCGCGCCGGCGAAGGTGACCGAGCGCACGTCCCGGGTGGCGGGCGGCCCGGCGTTGGGCGTGGCCAGCACGTTGATCAGGTCGTAGCGCCGGAAGTCGACGTCCTCGTCGACCGCGTCGAGGATCTCCCGGGCGATCGCGTGGTAGCCGTCGTTGCGCGCCGGGTCGAAGGTCGTGCCGCGCGTGATGCCGTACGAGCGGTACGGGCGGGACATGCGGATCCAGCGGGTCACCGGGGTGGAGCGGTAGTCGAGCCGTCCGTAGGAGCTGGCGCGGAAGTAGTCGGCGACGGCGGGGAAGAACTCGGAGTACCGCTGCCGGGGGCTGATGCGCGCGGGGGCGTCGGGGAAGTCGATGAAGAAGGTGACGGCGCGGACCCGGCCGTTGGAGGGGGCGAAACCGCGCGGTGTGCGGGCGCCCTCGGAGACGTCGTGGGTCAGGGTGCGCAGCGCGCAGGGGCCGTACGGGCGTACGCCCGGGCCGGCCGGCGCGGCGTTGGCCGGGCTCTGCTCCTCGGCCCGGGTCGGGGCCGGCGCGGCCAGGGCCAGCACCGCGGCGGTCGTGACGGCGATGACCAGGGTCTTCATGCCGCCCACCCTCTGCCGGGCCGCCGGGGGGTGCCTGTCGGGTTGCGGCAGATGGCCGCAGACGTTCCCCCGGGGTGGGATCCGGCCGGTATGTGACGTGGATCTCATTCGGAACCGAAATATCCGGGGAGTGGCTCCCCGTTTAACTGAGCGTTCCTGCCAAACGGGGAGACGGTCCCCGATTGCGGAACGCGGCCGGAACGCCGTCCGAACGCGATCCGGAACGCAGCCCCAGAGCCCGCACGGGCCCCGACAAGCCCAGGTAAGGAGTGATCGGCCGTGGTCACAGCCCCGCAGCCGCGTCTTCGCGCCGACGCGCTCCGCAACCGCGAACGGATCGTCGCGGCCGCCCGGGAGGCGCTCGTCGAACACGGTGTCGAGTCCTCGCTCGATGAAATCGCTCGACGCGCCGGGGTCGGAAATGCCACGCTGTACCGGCACTTCGCGGACCGCCGCGAGCTGATCCACCATGTCACCCTCTCCGTCATGGACCGCATCGCGGACCAGGCCGAGCGGGCACGAGCCGAGGAGCCCGATGCTTTCCGCGCGCTGAGGCGCTTCGTTCACGCCGCCGCCGACGAGCGGATCGGGGCACTGTGTCCGCTGCTGCGCGAAGGCGGCGTCGACAAGGACCACCCCGACCACGTCGTGGCGCGCGAGCGCCTGGAGACCGGAATCGGGGCGCTGGTCGACGCAGCGCATGCGTCCGGTCAGCTGCGCCCCGATGTGGCCATCGGTGACCTGATGGTGGCGATCACTCAGCTCACCAGACCGCTGCCGGGCACCGGCTGCCTCGGCTTCGAGGACTTCTCGCGGCGCCATCTCCAGCTGTTCCTGGACGGGCTGATGACCCCGGTCCGTTCGGAACTTCCCGGCTCTCCCACGACTTTGGAGGACCTGCGCCGTGCGGCGCGGGAATCCTCCGTGCTCCACCGCTGACGCGTCACGAGCACCACGCATCACGCATCACGCATCACGCAGTACGAGCACCACCGCATCACCGGCGCCACGCATCACCGGCGCCACGCACCACCGGCACCACGCACGTCCGACTTCTCCACCTCTCCGCAACTGCTAGGTAGGCCCCACCCATGCCTGACGCTCTGACACAACCCGACCCCAAGCGCTGGAAAGCGCTCATATTCATCGCCCTGGCCCAGCTGATGGTCGTGCTCGACGCGACCATCGTGAACATCGCCCTGCCCTCCGCCCAGTCCGACCTCGGCATCTCGGACGGCAACAGGCAGTGGGTCATCACGGCCTACGCCCTCGCCTTCGGCGGTCTGCTGCTCTTCGGCGGCCGCATCTCCGACCTGTGGGGCCGCAAGCGCGCGTTCGTCGTCGGCCTGATCGGCTTCGCCGCCGCGTCGGCGCTCGGCGGCGCCGCCGTCAACACCGGCATGCTGCTGGGCGCCCGCGCCCTGCAGGGCGTCTTCGGCGCGCTGCTCGCGCCGGCCGCGCTGTCGCTGCTGGCCGTGCTGTTCACCGAGGCCAAGGAGCGCGCCAAGGCGTTCGGCATCTTCGGTGCCATCGCCGGTGCCGGCGGCGGCGTCGGCCTGATCTTCGGCGGCGTGTTCACCGAGTACCTGAACTGGCGCTGGACGTTCTTCGTGAACATCCCCTTCGCCGTCGTCGCCGCGCTCGGCGCCATCGCCGTGGTCCACGAGCCCGCCGGAAGCCGCAACCCCTCGAAGCTCGACATCCCCGGCGTCATCCTGGCCACCCTCGGCCTGGTCTCGCTGGTCTACGGCTTCACCCGCGCCGAGTCCGACGGCTGGACCGCCGGCAGCACCCTCGGCCTGTTCGCCGCCTCGGCGCTGCTGCTGCTGGTCTTCGTGCTCGTCGAGCGGAAGGTCAAGGCGCCGCTGCTGCCGCTGCGCGTGATCACCGACCGCAACCGCGGCGGCATCTACGTCTCCCTGGCCCTCGCCGGCATCGCGATGTTCGGCCTCTTCCTCTTCCTGACCTACTACCTCCAGGTCGTGCGGGGGTACTCGCCCGTCAGGACCGGCCTCGCGTTCCTGCCGATGATCTTCGCGATGATCATGGGTTCCACGCAGATCGGCGCCCGCCTCATGACCCGCGTCCCGGCGCGGTTCCTGATGGGCCCGGGCTTCCTGCTCGCGGCCGTCGGCATGGTCGTGCTGACGCAGATCGACCTGGACACCTCCTACACCACCGTCATCCTCCCCGGCCTGGTGCTGATGGGCATCGGCATGGGCACCGCCTTCATGCCGGCCATGAGCCTGTCCACGCACGGCGTCCAGGCCCGTGACGCCGGTGTCGCCTCGGCGATGGTCAACACCTCGCAGCAGGTCGGCGGCGCCATCGGCACCGCGCTGCTCAACACCATCGCCGCCAGCGCCACCACGGACTACTTCAAGTCCCACATGGCGTCCGGCACCGACCCGAAGCTGCTCACCTTCCAGTCGATGGTGCACGGCTACTCCACCGCCGTGTGGTGGGCGGTCGGCATCCTGGTGCTGTCCGCGCTCATCGCGCTCGTCGCCATCAACGCCGGTCACCAGGGCGGCCCGGTCGCCGGTTCGGCCGACGGCGAGGGCGCCGAGGACGTCGTCCCGGTGATGGCGCACTGATCCCGTAGCACCGCGCAGGCACCTACCAGCACGCGAAGGCCCCCGCCACTGACGGCGGGGGCCTTCGCGTGCGTCCGTACGCCAGCCGTCCGTAAGCCAGCCGTCCGTGCGTCCGTACGTCTGTACGTCCGTGCGTCAGCGCAGCCAGGGCAGGTCCGCACCCGCCGGCTGCAGGCCCGCCGCGATGATGCGGCACATCTCGCCGAACTGGGCGGCCTGTTCCGGGGTGAGGCGGTCGAAGACCGCCGCGCGGACGGCCTCGACGTGGCCCGGCGCGGACCGCTGCAGCATCTCGAAGCCGGCGTCGGTGAGGACGGCGAGCTGGCCCCGCTTGTCGGAGGGGCAGTCCTCGCGGCGCACCCAGCCGTTCTTCTCCAGCCGGGCGATGGCGTGCGAGAGCCGCGAGCGGGTGATCTTGGCGGACTGGGCGAGCTCGGTCATCCGCAGCCGGCGGCGCGGCGCCTCCGAGAGCTGGACCAGCAGCCCGTAGTAGATGTGCGGCATTCCGGCGTCGCGCTGGAGCTGCCGGTCGAGGTGGTCCTCGAGGAGCGTGTAGGCGTGCATGTACGCCCGCCAGGTGTCCTGTTCCGCCGGGGTCAGCCAGCGGGGTTCGGCGGCGGCCCCGGGGGTCTCGGCGGACGTGGCCTCGGCCTCGGCGCTCGCCGCGGGTCGGTTCTTCATGACATCCACTGTTTCACTCGCTGCCTCCCCGGTGCGTGCCCGGAGCTCATTGCTTGAAGTCTAAATAAGTCTGGACTAAGGTCGGACGTAGAACTTGAGAGTTCAAGTAAATCCGCCCGGTCGCCCGAGGAGGCCCTCATGCGCATGCCCGCCCTCTACCTCTCGCACGGCGCGCCGCCCCTCGCGGACGATCCCGTATGGCCGGGCCAGCTGGCCGCCTGGGCCGCCGGCCTGCCCCGGCCCCGCGCGATCCTGATGATCTCCGCCCACTGGGAGGAGGCCCCGCTCGCGCTGGGTGCCACCGAGACCGTCCCCCTCGTGTACGACTTCTGGGGCTTCCCCGAGCACTACTACCGCGTCAGCTACCCCGCCCCCGGCGCCCCCGAACTCGCCGACCGGGTGCGCCGGACGCTGCGGGGCGCCGGTGCGCCCGTACAGGACCTGCCGGACCGGGGCCTCGATCACGGCGCCTACGTCCCGCTGGCCGAGATGTACCCCGAGGCCGGCATACCCGTGCTCCAGATGTCGCTGCCCACGCTCGACCCGCGGCGGCTGATGGACATCGGCCGCCGGCTCGCGCCGCTGCGCGACGAGGGCGTGCTGATCGTCGGCAGCGGCTTCTTCACCCACAACCTGGCCGCGCTCAAGCACGCCGGGTCGGGACCGCCCTCCTGGTCGGCGGAGTTCGACGCGTGGGGGCGCGAGGCGCTCGGGGCCGGGGACGTCGACGCGCTCGCCGACTTCGCGCACAAGGCCCCGGCGGCCCGGCTGGCCCATCCCCGCACCGAGCACTTCGCGCCGCTCTTCGTCGCCCTGGGCGCCGCCGGGGACGACCTCGGCGCCCAGCGCAGCGTCATCGACGGCTTCTGGATGGGGCTGGCCAAGCGCTCGGTGCAGTTCGGGTGATCCCGTGGCGCCGCCCCCGGCGCGATTGGGTGCGCCGGGGGCGGGTAGCCGCGTTCAGTGTTCGTGCCAGTAGAAGATGTAGTACGACGTGAGGCCCATGCCCAGGCCGAAGGCGAGCCCCACGAAGCAGGAGTCCAGGACCGTCGCCCCGCTCAGGCTGCGCAGGAAGCCCATCGAGACGCCGAACAGGGCGCCGAACGCGGCCGCGCGGACCTCGGTGATCATTCGGTTGCGCTCGTGGATGACGGCGTAGCCCAGGGCGGCCGCGATCGCGCCGGCGATGATGCCCAGCACCCAGCCGCCGGCCTCGGAGTAGCCGTTGTCGTGGGCGAGGAAGACGGCGTAGAGGCCGAGGACCACCCCGCCCACGACGGGGACGACCCGGCCGGCGCGGGAGGCCTGTCCTTCATGGCGCACATGGCCGGTCCGCGGGACCGGGCCGGGGCCTTCGTGGGCGACGTGCCGCCCGGGCATGATCGAGTGCGTCGGCATGACGGGCTCCTCTCACTCACCCTCCGTCCCACCAGCGCACACCCGCACCCAGGGCCCGGCAACTCGATCACCTGGTGCGACGCCGCCCGGGAAACCGGCCCCGCCGCCCGGGAAACCGACCTTCCGGGACTTCTCCGGGCAACCGGATTCCGTCCGGCGGCGTCTGTGCAAGGGAAGGGCGGCCACGGGCGGACGGCGCCGAAATGTGACGGCCGTCTCATGGGCGCCATGGCCGTAGGGGAAAGCGGGGGATGCGGGGCCCGTCCCGCCACCCTCCTGACCTGCGCTTCCGTCCGGCCGGGCCGGGCGCCGCCCCGGCTGCGGCCGCGCAGGATACTGCATGATCACAAAAAAGAAGAAGCCCTCGGGGAATTCTGTCCGGATTCCGGCCGTTCTTTACTTCGGACGGGGCGCCCACCGGTCGCCCGGCCCACCCCGCGAACGTCTCATCGCAAGGGAGTACGCATGGCAACCCGTGCCGTCGCCCGTCGTCGGACCACCAGCGCCAAGGGTGGAACGGACGAGGCAAGCAGTGTTCGCGTGTCCTCAGGCGGGGAGATCGCCGATCGCGACCTGGTCGGCATGTACCTCGACGAGATCGCGCGTACGCCCCTGCTCGACGCCGCCAAGGAGGTCGAGCTCTCGCAGACCATCGAGGCGGGCGTCTACGCCCAGCAGATCCTCGACGGCCTGGAGGGCGGCGGTGACAAGGCCGGCGCCGCCTCCCGCGAGGAGCTGGAGGCGATAGCCGCCGAGGGGGCCCGCGCCAAGGACGTCTTCATCAAGTCCAACCTCCGCCTCGTCGTCGCCGTGGCCCGGCGCTACCCGCGCAGCGGCCTGCCCCTCCTCGACCTGATCCAGGAGGGCAACGCCGGTCTGGTGCGGGCGGTGGAGAAGTTCGACTACACCAAGGGATTCAAGTTCTCCACGTACGCGACGTGGTGGATCCGCCAGGCCATCACGCGCTCGATCGCCGACCAGTCCCGCACGATCCGCCTGCCCGTCCACCTGGTCGAGGAGCTCGGCCGCATCCGGCGGGTCCAGCGCGAGTTCAACCGCGAGAACGGCCGCGATCCCGAGCACGCCGAGATCGCCGCCGAGCTGGGCACCACGCCCGAGCGCGTCGGCGACGTCCTCGACTGGGCCCGCGACCCGGTCAGCCTGAACATGCACGTGGACGACGAGGGCGAGACCCAGTTCGGCGACCTGCTGGAGGACACCTCCGCCGTCTCGCCCGAGCAGTCCGTCATCGCGCTGCTGCGCAGCGAGGAGCTGGAGGGTCTCATCGGCCGCCTCGACCACCGCACCGCGTCGATCATCAAGGCGCGCTACGGCATCGAGGACGGGCGCGAGCGCACGCTCACCGAGGTCGGCAAGCAGCACGGCCTCACGCGCGAGCGCATCCGGCAGATCGAGAAGCACGCGCTGCTGGAGCTGAAGAAGATGGCGCACGACACCGGGTTCGACGCGGCGGCATAAAAGGGCATACCCTCATAGACCGGGCCCCGGCGCCTCCCCCCCTTGCGTCGGGGCCCTTCTCTGCTCTGCCCTGCCTTCGTACGGGCGCTCCGCCCTGCCCTCGTACGAGCCCTCAGCGCGCGGCCGCCGCGCGGCTGATCCGGGCGCCCAGCTCCTCGAGGCGCTCGACCAGCTCCCGCGGCTCCTCCACGGTGAACTCGCAGTCCAGCATCGCCAGCCGGAAGGCCACCCACTCCAGCGCGTCCGACGTCATCACGTCCAGGCGGCAGGCGTCGTCGCCGTCCGGAGTGGGGGAGCCCAGCCAGTTCGGCAGCCGCGCCGCCACGAACTCCACGGGCGCCCGGAACGCCGCCACCAGGCGGTACGTCGGCTGCAGCCGGGCCATCGACCGCTTGAGGAACTCCGCCGCGTCCGCCACCGGCAGCTCGCGCGGGGCGAAGCGCGCCCCCGTGGCGAACGGCTCGCTCACCCGGTCGACGCGGAAGGTGCGCCAGTCGTCGCGGTCGATGTCGTAGGCGACGAGGTACCACCGCCGGCCGGTGCTGATCAGCCGGTTCGGCTCGACCAGCCGCTTGGTCTCGGTGCCGTCGCCCGTGCGGTAGGCGAAGCGCAGCCGCTCGTTGCCGGTGGCGGCCGAGGCGATGACGGTCAGCGTGCGCGGGTCGACGGTCGCGCCGTCGCCGCCGGTGAGCGGCACGGTCGCCGCCTGCAGGGCGGAGACGCGGTGCCGCAGCCGGGACGGAAGCACCTGCTCCAGCTTGGCCAGGGCGCGTACGGACGCCTCCTCGATGCCCTCCACGGCATGGCCCGCGCCCGCCCGCAGCCCCACCGCGATGGCGACCGCCTCCTCGTCGTCCAGCACCAGCGGCGGCAGGGCGGCTCCGGCCGCCAGCCGGTACCCGCCCTCCGCTCCCATCGTTGCCTGTACGGGGTAGCCGAGATCGCGGAGCCGCTCGATGTCCCGCCGGATCGTGCGCGCGCTGACGCCGAGCCGGTCCGCGAGCTCGCTGCCGGGCCATTCGCGAGGCGTCTGGAGGAGGGACAACAGATTCAGTAGCCGTACCGGGGTGTCCGTCATGGTCTCCACAGTGTCAGCGATATAGGACGCGTTTTGTCCTACATACGGGTTAGTTTTTTCCGAGCGACACGGACGACACCGGACGAACCCCGGCGAACGACAAGGAAGGCACCTTCTGTGACCACCACCGCGACCACCGATCCGCCCCTCGAGGGCGCCGCCGACCGCCGCCGCTGGCTGGCGCTCGCCGTGGTGATGACCGCGTCCTTCATGGACCTCGTCGACGTCACCATCGTCAACATCGCCATGCCGAGCATCCAGAAGGACATCGGCGCCTCCTTCAGCATCCTGCAGTGGATCACCGAGGGGTACGCGCTCGCCTTCGCCGCCGGCCTGATCACCGGTGGTCGTCTCGGCGACATATACGGGCGCCGCCGCGTCTTCCTCCTGGGCATGACCGGCTTCACGCTCGCCTCGATGCTCTGCGGCCTGGCCGGTGACCCGCAGCTGCTCGTGGCGGCCCGCGTCCTGCAGGGCGCGACGGCGGCGCTGATGGTGCCGCAGGTGCTGGCCATCGTCCACGCCACGTTCCCGGCGCACGAGCGCGGCAAGGTCTTCGGCCTCTTCGGTGCCATCGTCGGACTGGGCGCGGTCTCCGGGCCGATCCTGGGCGCGCTGCTGACCCAGTGGAACCTGTTCGGGCTCGAGTGGCGCCCGATCTTCCTCGTCAACCTCCCGGTCGGCGTCGCGGGCCTGATCCTGGGCCGCAAGTACATCTCCGAGTCCAAGGCCCCGCAGGCCCTCAAGCTCGACCTCGTGGGCGTCGTCCTCGCCACCGGCGGCCTGCTGATGCTGCTCTACCCGCTCACCCAGGGCCGCGAGCTGGGCTGGCCGCTGTGGGGCCACCTGTGCATGGCCGGCAGCGTGCTCGTCTTCGCCGCCTTCGTGGTGTACGAGCGGTACAAGACCCGCAAGGACGGGTCGCCGCTGGTCGAGCTGTCGCTGTTCCGGGTCAAGAGCTTCGCCGCCGGCATCGGCGTCGAGATCGCCTTCGGCATCGTCTGCGGCATCTTCTTCCTCATCTGGACGCTCTACATGCAGATCGGCCTGGGCTGGAGCCCGCTGCGGGCCGGCCTGACCGGCATCCCGTTCTCGCTCGGCGTCTCGGTGGCGGCCGGCATCTCGGTGCAGAAGCTCGTCCCGAAGTTCGGCCGCAAGGTCCTGCAGGCCGGTGCGCTGGCCATGATGGCCGGCGTCGTCCTCTACATCTGGGAGTCCGAGCACTTCGGGCTGGACATAGCGCCCTGGCAGATGGCCCTCCCGCTGATCGTCATGGGCCTCGGCATGGGCCTCATCGTCGCCCCGCTGACCGAGACCGTCATCGCCGAGGTCCCGCGCGAGCACTCCGGCTCCGCGTCCGGCCTGATCAACACCACGCAGCAGCTGGGCAACGCGATCGGCCTCGGCCTGGTCTCGGTCGTCTTCTTCAACGCCCTGGACGAGAAGAAGATGGCCCAGGGCAAGGCGGGCCAGGCATTCGGAGAAGCGTTCCGCCATGGCATGTGGTGGGCGGCCGCGGTGCTCTGCGTCGTCCTGGCCCTGATGTTCGCGCTGCCCCGCAAGCCCTCGGCTCCGGCCGGGGGCGCGGAGGACGCCGAGGGCACGGACGCCTCCGCCGACGCCCCGGCGGCCGGGAAGGAAACGGCCGCGGCGCACTGAGCGCAGCCGTGAGGGCCCGGTCCTCCCCCGTGGGGACCGGGCCCTCACGCGCGGTGCCCCGGACGGCTTTCCCCCGTATCCCCCCGATTCCCCCCGCCGTTCCATTCTCCCTTTCCGCCCGTAGCGGGTGGAAGTGAGCACTCATGCGAGGGCGGGCGGGATTGATAACGTTGCCTGCATGGCAAAGGGCAGCGCGTCCGACCCGAGCGTGCGTCAACTGCGGCTGCTGCTCGTCCTGTCGGAGGAACTGCACTTCGGACGGGCGGCACAGCGGCTGTTCATCAGCCAGCCGGCCCTCAGCCGGCAGATCCAGGCCCTGGAGGAACGCCTCGGCCTCACCCTCGTCGAACGGTCCACGCGCCGCGTGGAACTCACCCCCGCCGGAGAGGCCGTCCTGCCGCACGCGCGCGCCATGGTGGACGCCGCCGACGGACTGCGGGAAGCCGTGGAGTCGGCACGCCGGACCCGGACCCTGTCGGGGCGGACGGTCCTCGGCGCGTACGCCGTGGCACTGCCCGTCATAGGGGCCATCGTCCAGCGCATGCGCGCACTCCACCCCGACCTTCAGGTCGAACTCCGCGAGGTCACCTTCGCCGAGCAGGCGCAGGTCCTCCTCGAGGGCCGAGTGGACGCGGTCCTGTGCTTCGGCCCCGTGCCGGCGGGCCTGCAGTCCCTGGAGGTGGCGACCCAGCCCCGGCTCGTCTGCCTCCCCGACGGCCACCCCCTCGCCCGCCGCGACCGGGTGACCATCGCCGAACTGGCCGGCATCCCGCTCATCAACGTCCCGGACCACGTCCCCCGCGTCTACCGCGACTTCTGGTCGGTGGACCCGCGCCCTGACGGCTCGCCCGTCCTGGCCACGGACCACCGCGCGACCACCCTCGACACCATGATGTCCGCCGTCTGCCTCGGCCAGGGCATCACCTTCGCGGCGGCCGACGTGCGCGAGCTGATGCCCCGCCCGGGCATCAGCTACGTCGACGTCGTCGACCTGTCGCCGTGCAGCGTGATCCTCGCCTGGGCGGCGGCGCGGCGGGAAGTGCCGGCGATCGTCGCGCTGCGTGGCGTCGTGCGCGAGGTGTGCGGGGCGACCGCTGCCGCCGGACCGAACGCCCGCTGGTGGGACACGCCCGCACCCCTACCCCCGCCTCAGTCCGGCCAGCTGCCGTAACGGCGGGCGAACGTCACCTCGGCCGCCTTCAGGCTGAGCTCCTCCTGCACGGTGGGCGGACGCAGATTGGACGCGGGCGTACGCCACGTCGTCCCGTTGGGGTGCCGGACGCTGGCCATGCGGTTCGCGTCGATGGCGGTCACCTTCCCCCGCCCGCCGCTGACGGTGTCCACGACATTGGCCCCGACCACGATCTCGGCCTCGACCCCCATCAGCGACCCGCCCCCTCAGGACGGATGACCGGCGCGGCTTCGGGCTCGTCGAACGGGTCGCGAGTGGACTGTGGGAGGGGGGTGGGCATGAATACCTCGGATTGTGTTCGGGTGTTCACTCGTTCGAGCGGGTCAACTACTTTGCCAGAGACCAGGGTTGCGCACTGTGCGTACCGTCGGTAGGGGGATGGGATCCCAACCCCGACCATGGGATAGGGGGGCGGTGGGTATGGCTCGGCGCGTACGGGAACTCACGCCGGAGAAGTCGGCGCGGCACCTGTTCGGCGCGGAGATCCGGCGCCGCCGGGAGCAGGCCGGGATGACGCTGGACGGGCTGTCGGAGGTCGTGCGGTACAGCCGCAGCCACCTGTCGCGCATCGAGATCGCGGACTATGTGCCACCGCCGGATCTCGCGGCGAAGCTGGACGCGGCGTTCGGGACGGACGGCATCTTTGAACGGATTTACGCGCTGGCGCGGCATGACGTTCATCCCGACAAGTACCGGCGCCGGATGGAGCTCGAGACACGGGCGCGGCTGATCCAGGAGTACGCCGGGTGCTTCATCCCCGGACTCGTCCAGACGGAGGACTACGCCCGCACGATCTTCCGGCTGAGCGACCCGAGGCGCAGCGAGAGCAAGATCGAAGAGATGGTGGCGGTCCGCATGGGCCGCCAAGCGCTCCTACGGTCCGATGCGCCGCCCGACGTCTCGTACATCATCGATGAGGCGGTCCTTCGACGTCCGGTCGGCGGGCCTCGCGTCTGGCGCGCACAGCTGGCCGCTTTGGCCGAGGTGGCCAATACGTCGACGAGCATCCTGCAGATTCTGCCGTTCGCGCACGGGGAACACCCACTGATGGGCGGTCACTTGGTGTTGTTCACCCTGGACGACGACACGGTCATCGCCTACGAGGAGAGCATCACCACGATCGAGTCGCTGGAAGAACCGGGCTACGTCAGTCGCCACCAACGGTCCTTCGAGGTACTGGGCGCGTTCGCCCTCTCACCGAGCGACTCGAGGGCATTCATCCAGGCCATCGTGGAGGATCTACCGTCATGAGCACTACCTCGATTCTCGCTGAGGCGATATGGGTCAAGTCCAGCTACAGCAACGCGGACGGCGGCGGCTGCGTCGAATGGGCCCCCGCCCTGGCCCCCACGGGCGTCATACCGATACGTGACTCGAAGCGCCCCGAACGCACCCCGCTGACCTTCGAACCGGCGGGGTGGGCAACGTTCGTCGAGGCGCTCAAGTCATCATCGGCTGCATGGAGCTGAAGAACCTCATCGTGCGCCGTGCGGCGGACGCCGACGCGGGTGCTGTCGCCGACGTGTGGTTGCGTTCCTTCGCGACGGCGCTGCCGCAGGTGCGGCGGGCGCACACGGACGCGCAGGTCAGGGCGTGGATCACGCACGTCGTCGTGCCGAGCCACGAGACGTGGGTGGCGACGGTCGACGACTCGGTCGTCGGGATGATGGTCCTCGACGGCGAGGACCTGGACCAGCTCTACGTCGACCCGCCGCTGCGCGGCCACGGCATCGGCGACCGGCTGGTCGGCCTGGCGAAGGAACACCGTCCTGCCGGGTTGTCGTTGTGGACGTTCCAGGTCAACGGCCCGGCGCGACGGTTCTACGAGCGCCATGGGTTCGTGGCGGCCGAGCTCACGGACGGCCTGCGCAACGAGGAGCGCGAGCCGGACGTGCGGTACGTGTGGCGGCCGCCGCGCGGGCGGGCTCCAGGTCGGTGATGTGCCGTACAAGTGACGTCACTTGATGGATCCCCCTGCTCGGTGGCTGCGATTCCTTGCCGGACTGTGCTGGTCAGGCCGGTATTCAAGCCAGTGGCTTTCAGTGGAATCGTTGCTCGTTCAATCTCGTGAGCCACTGCAGCCACTTACGCCCCAGCGTCGGTACCGCAGGCCACAATTCGGCCCGGAAGATCCTTCGTTGCGTCCCGAAAGGGACGAGACCGAAATCCGTTGCTCGCCGCGACGCGGCCTTGCGCGTTCACTTGCGTGAAGACAGCATTCATCGGGGCTCGAGCCTGCCCGAAAACGGAAAACCCATGTTCGAAAGGGGCCTGATATGGCGCGCAACCTCATATTCAATGGCGACTTCTCCAGGAATCCGGTCTGGAATTTCGACGAGGCCGGCAAGTCGAAGGTCCTCGCGGTCGAATGGGGCGTCCGCTTACCGGGGTGGACCTTCAACGCGCTCAAGGGCGATTACGCCGACTACCCGGGCAAGGCGATCGACATCGTCAGGGGCGACTACGCCTTCGAGCAGGAGGAGAAGAAGGGGATCCAGGGCAACGCCGTCGAGCTGATCGGTCGCACGATCCCCGGCTACCTGCAGCAGGTGGTGGCCACCGAGCCGGGCGAGTCGTACGAGGTGTCGTTCTGGGCCGGGTACGCCCCGTGGCCGGGGAATGACGTCGCCTGGGCGGGCATCAAGGCCGAGGCGCTGGACGGCACCGACGAAACGCTGGTGCTGGCGGCGAAGGAAGTCAGGATCGACCGCAAGGAAGAACTGCGCGCGGACAGTTCGCGATTCCCGCAGTGGCGTCAGGTGGTGACCCGTTTCACGGCCAAGAGCCAGTGGACGGTCATCAGGTTCTCCGATACCACCGCCGCCAACATGACCGTCAGCTGGACCGGCGGCGTCATCGCCGATGTGCAGATGACGCATGCGCTCGAGGTCTCGGTGCAGGACCGGAACCCGCAGCCGGCCAGGCGCGGGCAGCAGTACCTGTACCCGTCGGTGGATGTGACCAACATCGGCAAGCAGCGCGTCAGCACCGAGACGATCATCCTGACCGCGCCCGAGGGCGTGCGGTTCACGGACAACGTGCTCTACGTGCAGAAGGACGGTCGCCCCGAGCGCCGGTACCCCGGCACGCTCTCCAACAACGGCACCGTTCTCACGGTCGAGAGCGTCCCCCTCGACCTGGCCGCCTACCCCGACCCGGACAGGACCACGAGCCTGTGGGCCGAGGTCGCCGTGGACAACGACGCCCCGCTGGGTGTCGCGGAGATCCGGTACCAGGTGGGTTCCGCGCCCGTCGGCGTGGCGACCATCAACGTCCAGCGCTAGACGACGGTCCCTCTCGGGCGTGCGCCGTCGGAGTCTCCTGCCGGCGGCGCACGCGGTCCGCGGTCCGTGTTCCGGCAGGATGTTCGATCATGACTCAATCGAACGCCGATACGGCCGACGCCGACGCCGATGCCGCCGACGCCGCCCAGCCATCGCCCGGCGGCCGTAGCGGGCTGCGGGGGCACCCCTGGCTCACCCTGATCACACTGTCCGTCGGCGCGATGATGGTGTCGCTCGACGGGACCATCGTGACCGTCGCCCAGCCCGCCATGCAGGAGCGCCTGCACGCCTCCCTGGCTCAGGTGCAGTGGGTCACCAACGGCTACCTCCTGGCCGTCGCCGCGCTGCTCATCACCGCCGGCAAGCTCGGCGACCGCTTCGGCCACCGCACGGTGTTCCTCATCGGCGCCGCCGGCTTCACGCTCTCGTCCGCCGCGATCGGCGCGTCGCCGGACATCGGGTGGGTGATCGCCTTCCGCGTGCTGCAGGGGGTGTTCGGGGCGCTGATGCAGCCCGCCACGCTCGGTCTGCTCCGCACGGCGTTTCCCGGCGAGAAGATCAACATGCCCATCGCCGTGCGCAGCGGCGTGATCGCCGCTTCGACGGCGGCCGGGCCCATCGTCGGCGGGCTGCTGGTCGAACACGTCGGCTGGCAGTGGGTCTTCTTCCTCAACCTCCCCGTCGGCGCGCTCGCCATCGTCGCCGGTCTGCTCGTCCTGCGGGACGTACGGGTGCACGATCCGGCCCGGTCCGGGGCCTTCGACGTCCCCGGCGTGGTGCTTCTCTCGGCGTCCCTCTGCTCGCTGATCTGGGGTCTGACGAAGGCGTCCGGCTACGGCTGGGGTGATCTGCGGACCGTGGGGTGCATCGGGGGCGCGCTCGGGCTCGGTGCGGTGTTCGTGTGGTGGCAGGGGCGGGCGGCCGATCCGCTCGTACCGCTGCGGATCTTCCGCTCGGTGCAGCTCTCGGCCGGCGTGGTCCTCATGACGGTGATGGCGTTCGTGATGGTCGGCTCGCCGTTCGTCCTCGTCTTCTACCTGCAGAACGTGCTCGGGCTGAGCCCGGCGCAGTGCGGCGTCCGGGTGCTCGGGCTGACCCTGCTGATGATCGTCGGGGCGCCGCTCGCGGGGATGTGGATGCACCGGGCCGGGGCCCGGGTGCCCGTCGTCTCCGGCATGCTGGCGATCGCGGCGGCGATGGTCGCGCTCTCCCAGCTCGACGCGCACGCCGGCACCGTCCTTACGAGCCTGTGCTTCTTCCTCCTCGGGCTGGGCTTCAGCCCCGTCATGGTCGCGGCGACCAAGCTCGTCATCGGCAGCGCACCCGTCGAACTGTCCGGAGTGGCGGGCGGCCTGCAGCAGACGTCCATGCAGGTCGGCGGCAGCCTCGGCACGGCTGTCCTCGGTACGGTCATCGGCGCCCACACCGGGTCCGTTCTGCCGGGCCGGCTCGCCGACGCCGCCGTGCCGGACATGCCGCCCGCCTGGTACGAGTCCACCGTGGAGGCCGTCTCCGTCGGACTGGCCCCGGACCTGCCGGTGTCCGGGCGGGTCGCGGCCGCGCTCCGGGGGATCGCCGAGCAGACGTTTCTCGAGGGGATGGAGCGGGCCCTTCTGGTCGCCGCCGGCGTGGCCTTCCTGGGCGCGCTGACCGGTCTCCTCGTCAAGGGCAAGCCGCGGGCCTGAGACAGGACCCCGCTCCGGCGCCACGGCCTCTGACGTGACGTCAGCAGTCGGGGCCGTAGAGCTCGCGGTACGAGGGGAAGACGCCGCCCGGCCCGTCCACGCCCTGGGCCGCGAGCACCCCCTTGACCACCGCCCGCGTCAGCACGTCCGCGCCCGCCGCCAGGATCTCGTTGACCGCGCCGGCCGCGAAGTCGGCGCTGCCGGGCAGGTGTTCCTCGTGCGGCAGCGGCCGCCGGCCCGTGGCCATGGCGAAGACCGTGTCCCCGTCGGTCAGCAGGTGTACGGGCCGCACCGCGCGGGCCAGACCGTCGTGGGCCGTCCCCGCCAGCTTCTGCGCCTGGGCGCGGGTGAGGACGGCATCGGTGGCGATCACGGCGATGGTCGTGTTCAGCGGCGGGTGTGCCGACGCCGCCCAGCGCCGCGCCGACTCCTGGCGGGCGGCGTCCAGGGCCTGCTGGGCCGCGGCGTGGCGCTCCGGCGCCGGGTACTCGACGCGGCCGCCCTCGACGTAGCGGCCGTAGAGCACGCCGGTGGCCGGGTCGGCCACGGAACCGGCCGCGTTGACGGCCGCGAGGGCCGCGACCGTCACCCCGGAGGGCAGCACGAGGCTGGCCGTACCGATGCCGCCCTTCAGCCCGCCGGCCACCGCGCCCGTCCCGGCGCCCACATTGCCCTCGGCCACGGGGTCACCGGGGCGACCGCTCGCCGCGGCCTCGGCCGCCTCCCTGCCGAGGGCCGCGTCCGGGCGGGCGCGCCAGTCGCCGCCGCGGCCGAGGTCGAACAGGGCCGCCGCCGGGACGACCGGCACCACCTGGGCCGGGTCCGGGCCCACGCGGAAGCCGCGGCCGGCGGCCTCGAGGAACGCCATGACCCCGGCCGCCGCCTCCAGGCCGAAGGCGCTGCCGCCGGTCAGGACGACGGCCTCCACCCGCTGGACCAGGTTGCGGGGATCGAGGGCGTCGGTCTCCCGCGTGCCGGGCCCGCCGCCGCGGACGTCGACGGCGGTCACGGCCCCGCCGGCGCCGGGGCCCGTACCCGGGTCGGTGAGGACGACGGTGGTGCCGGTCAGGGCGCGGTCGCCGATTCGCTGCGCGTGGCCCACGAGCAGTCCGGGCACGTCCGTGAGGGCGTCGAGGGGGCCGGGGATCGGGGCGGGACGTGTGGTGGTCATGCGGCATGCGTACCACGGGGTGCCCGCCCGGATAAGGCCGTTTCTCCTCTCGCCGCCAGCACCGCTCCCACCCCCACCGTCACCGCTCCCACCAGCCCCGCCAGCAGCACCGCCGCATCACCCGCGAACGTGCAGGCCAGGACTGCCACGGACGCGGTCGGCAAGGTCAACTGCTGGGCCGGGCCGCGTTTGTAGTGGCGGGAGTGGATGAGCCAGACCGAGAACATGAAGACGGCCGCCGGGACGGTCACCGTGGACGACGCCGCGAAGGTGGAGATGTGGGCCTTGCCGATGACCTGCTCGACCGCCACCTCGATGCCGGCACCGATGGCCGCCGCCGAGCAGAAGATCACGTAGTGGCCGTAGCCCCAGAGGAAGGCCTGGCGGTTGGAGGCCAGGTGGAGGTGGATGGGGGCCGCGAAGTAGATCCAGTAGGCGGCGAAGATCAGCAGCAGGCCGCCCGCCGCGATCGGCAGCAGGGTGCCCAGCGCCTCGTCCTCGTCCGCGGCCGACTGGACCGCCGTCGTGGCGGCCGCCACCGTCTCGCCGAGGACGATGATGGTGAACAGGCCGTACCGCTCGGCGATGTGGTGCGGGTGCCAGGCGGTCTGCCGGCGGAGCTCGGCGAGGACGGGGACCGCCATCTCCACGAGCGCCATCGCCAGGAAGAGCCACGGCTTGGCGTGGTCGGGCAGGAGCAGCAGGCCCAGCCAGCCGACCTGGCAGACGCACACGCCGACGGCGTACCGAAGGGCGGTCTGCCGCTCGGCCCCCGCCGACGCGTGCGCCGCGCGCAGCCACTGGAAGACCAGCGCCAGGCGCATCACCAGATACCCGAACCACACCAGCGTGAAGTCGCTGTCGTTGAACGCCCGGGGAATGCCCGCCGCCAGGATCAGCACGCCGGCGATCTGCACCAGCGTCACCACGCGGTAGAGCGCGTCGTCCGTGTCGTACGCGGACGAGAACCAGGTGAAGTTCACCCAGGCCCACCAGATGGCGAAGAACATCATCAGATAGCCCGGGATGCCGTGGCCCGGGTGGCCCTCCGCCAGCGCGTGCACCAGCTGCCTGCCGGCCTGGGCGACCGCGACCACGAAACAGAGGTCGAAGAAGAGCTCCAGCGGGGTGGCCGTCCGGTGCTCCTCCTCGCGCCCGCGCTCGGTCATGCGGCGCAGCAGGCCGTGGCGCCGGGCGGGAGGCGATTCCTCGCTCATAGGGCGATTGTCGCCGGGGCGCCCGCCCGCCGCCCGCCGAACGCCGGTCGCGGGGGCCGCCCGTACCCTGGAGGCATGAGTACCGCCCCCGAACCGCGCGCGCCCCGGCGTGACCCGGCCACCGCAGCCGCGCTGATCTTCGACGACCCGCTGTCGCAGCAGTCCTCGGACGACACCGACCGTGGGTGGGGCGACCGCCCGGCCTCCGGTGGCGGCGACAGCGCCGCCGACCTGGCCCGCTTCCTGGACGAGAAGCCGCCCCACCACGTCTGACGGGCGGGGCGGGGGCCGCCGCGCGCCGCTCTAGCGGGGGGCCGGCACCGAGTCCGAGCCCGGACCCCGGCGCTGCTCGATCAGGGTGTCGCGGATCTGGGCCAGCAGCTCGATCTCCGTCGGCTCGGCGGGCTTGGTCTCCGCCGGGGTCCTGGCCGCCTGGCGGTCCTGCCAGCGCTTCATGGGCAGCAGCATGAGGAAGTAGACCACCGCCGCCGTGATCAGGAACGTGAGCGAGGCGCTGAGCACCGCGCCCCACTGGATGTAGACCCCCTTGGTCACCTCTCCCGTCGCGCCGCGCGCGCAGGGGCCCTTCAGGCAGGCCGCGTAGTGATCGAGGTCCTTGGTGCCGAACGCACCGACGACCGGGTTGATCACGCCCTTGACCACAGAGTTCACGATGTTGGTGAACGCCGCGCCGATGACGACGGCGACCGCGAGGTCCACGACGTTGCCCCGCATCAGGAATGCCTTGAAGCCGCCAAGGACCCCTGTCTTCTTCTCGCTCACCGAACAACCTCTCTCTGTACGTACCTGTGACGGAATGGTCGATTCCATAACATACGAGAGAATCTGGCTGCCCTGTCGCATCCCGAAACATGGCCGATCAGCCCAGGTGCCAGGGGGCCAGCCGCGCCACCGCCGGTGAGCACACGACGACCGCCGTCAGCCCGGCCGCCGCTGCCGCCGTCCACCGGCGATGGCGGCCGCGCCGCCCGCCCGGGCGCACCGGAGCGAAGAGCGGCACCCGGCGGCGCGGGGGCGTCCACGGGGGCGGGAGAGGGGGAGTGGGAGCAGGCATGCCGGGCCACCGCCTTTCGTGAGGAACGCGAGCTCGTTCTCGGCGCTCCTCACGATCCCGGCTTTTCCCGGCCCCCGCCCGGGCCTGTGGACGACCGTCCGGTTGTGGAAAACCTCATGCCCCGCGGGGGTGACGGCAGCCCACAGCCCGTAACGGTTACGGCGGTCCACAGCCCGCAACGGTTGCGGCAATCCGCACCCCGCAAGCGTTACGGCAGCTCGATGCCCAGGTCCCAGCCGTCGTGGGCGTGGGTGCACAGGCAGTCGCGGTCCTCGGTCTTCGGCAGCGCCGACACCGCGTCGAAGAGCACCTCGCGCAGCCGTCCCACGTTCTCGCCGAACACCTTCAGCACGTCCTCGTGGGTGACGCCGTCACCCGTCTCGGCCCCCGCGTCCAGGTCCGTGACCAGCGACAGCGAGGTGTAGCAGAGCCCCAGCTCGCGCGCGAGGACCGCCTCCGGGTGCCCGGTCATGCCGACCACCGACCAGCCCTGCGCCGCGTGCCAGCGCGACTCGGCGCGGGTCGAGAAGCGCGGCCCCTCGATCACCACCATCGTCCCGCCGTCCACCGGCTCCCAGCCGCGCCCGCGCGCCGCGCCCAGCGCCACCGCGCGCCCCACGGGGCAGTACGGGTCCGCGAAGGTCACGTGCACCACCTCCGGGACCGTGCCGTCGGGCAGCGGAGTCCCGTCGAAGAAGGTCTGCGTGCGGGCCTTCGTGCGGTCCACCAGCTGGTCCGGCACGAGCAGCGTCCCCGGCCCGTACTCCTCCCGCAGCCCGCCCACCGCGCACGGCCCCAGCACCTGGCGCACGCCGAGCGAGCGCAGGGCCCAGAGGTTGGCGCGGTAGTTGATGCGGTGCGGCGGAACGGTGTGGGTGCGTCCGTGGCGGGGGAGGAAGGCGACCTTCCGGCCGGCCAGTTCGCCGAGGAAGAGCGAGTCGCTCGGCGCCCCGTACGGCGTCTCCATCGTGACCTCGGTCACGTCCTCGAGGAAGGAGTAGAACCCCGATCCGCCGATGACGCCTATCTCCGCCGTGCCTGCTGATGCGCTGATCGTGTCGGCCATGCGGTCACCCTAGCGGCCCCGCTCCGCCCGCCCCCGCCTCGTCCCGGCATGCGCCGGAGCTCGTCCGGGCATACGACGGAGCCCGTCACCCCCGAAGGGGCGACGGGCTCCGGTGCACAAGGAGACGCGTCAGCGCGTCAGGCGGCCGAGCTGCTGCTCGTACCCGACGAGGCGGTGCTCGTGGAGGAAGCGCTCTTCGACGCGGAGGACGACGCGGTCGACGAGCCGGCCGACGTGGACGTCGACGACTTCGCCGCCGGGCTGCTGCTGGACGACGAGCCGCGGCTGTCGTTCCGGTAGAAGCCCGAGCCCTTGAAGACGATGCCGACCGCGGAGAACACCTTCTTCAGGCGTCCGTCGCACTGCGGGCACACGGTCAGGGCGTCATCGGTGAACTTCTGCACCGCCTCGAGGCCCTCGCCGCACTCGGTGCACTGGTACTGGTAAGTCGGCACTTGCTCCTCCTGGCACTCTCACTCAATGAGTGCTAACGATGCTCAATAGTGCAGTATTCCGGTCCGTCAGTCCACCGAAACGGGCTCACGGTGACCGACTCCACGTGCCGCGACGACCGACTCCGAGCGCGGAGTGAGCGCCTTGCGCGCCAGCAGCAGCACCACCAGGGCGATCGCCGTGCCGCCCAGCGGCACCAGGAAGCCGGTGCTCGCGTCGTGGGCGTCGATCAGCCGGCCGCCGACGGTCGCGCCGGCCGCCTGGCCCAGGCCGACGGCGCCCGTCAGCCAGGTGAACGCCTCGGTGCGGGCGTTCGCCGGGACCAGCTTCTCCACCAGCGTGTAGCCGGTGATCAGCGAGGGCGCGATGCACAGGCCCACGACCAGGCCGACGGCACCCAGCAGGAGCATGGAGTGCGCCGCCCACAGCGGGGTGGTGGCCAGCACCAGCAGGGGGTAGGCGATCAGCAGCCGGCGCTGCGGGCTGATCTTCCACGCCACGATGCCGCAGACGATGCCGGCGATCATGTTTCCGGCCGCGAAGGCGCCGTACATCAGACCGTTCAGGCCCGGCTCGCCCAGCTCCTTGGTGAAGGCGGTCATCGAGACCTGCATGCCGCCGAAGACCGTGCCGATGCCGAGCATGACGACCGCCAGCACCCGCACGCCGGGCACGGACAGCGCGGAGGCGCGCTTGTCGCCCGCCGTGCCGGGTGCCAGGCGGCTCGCCTGCGGCTGCGTACGCCGCTGCGAGGCGAAGAGCAGGCCGCCCGCCAGGGTCAGCACGGCCTCCGCGATCAGGCCGGCGGCCGGGTGGACGCCGGTGCACAGCGCGGTGGCCAGCACCGGGCCGATCACGAAGGTGAACTCGTCGGTGACGGACTCGAAGGCCGCCGCCGTGGACATCAGCGGCGAGCCCTCGAGCTTGTTCGCCCACCGGGCCCGCACCATCGGCCCGATCTGCGGGGTCGAGGCGCCGGCCGGCACGGCGGCCGCCAGCAGCGCCCACAGGGGCGCGTGCGACAGCGCGAGCACCGTCAGCAGCGAGATCGTGGCGGCGTGCACGACGACGCCGGGGATCAGCACCGCGGCCTGGCCGAAGCGGTCCGCGAGCTTGCCGCTCTGCGGCGCGAAGAGCGCCATGGCCACGCCGGCGGTCGCCGAGACGGTGCCGGCGGTGCCGTACGAGCCGGTGGTGTCGTTGACCAGCAGCAGGATGCCGATGGTCAGCATCGCGAAGGGCTGCCGGGCCAGGAAGCCGGGGAGCAGGAACGTCCAGGCGCCGCGGGTGCGCAGCAGCTGTCCGTATCCGGGGCGGGCCCCAGCGGAGTCGTTGACCGTGGATGCCACGGCCTTGGCCTTTCCGCCGCCTGGTAGCACGCTCCGGACGGGTGTCGCACGGAGCGCGCCGAGAGCTGTCCTCTCGCGCAGGACCGTGGTAGATGCCTATCCGGCCGCCTAGTGGCTCAAGGCCACGCGACCGCGGCCGCCGTGCGGTCGCGCCAGCCCTGCATCAGGCAGAGTTGGTTCGGTGTGTAGGTCAGACACGGTGCGTAACGAAGCTCCTGTTACGCACGTGAATAAGTGAATAGCTTACTTAACCGACTTCTTCTTCACCAGACCCCACTTTGCTTTCGGCTTCGCGACCGCATCGCCCACGCCGTTGCCCGTGCCCAGCCAGCCGGCCAGCTTGCCGCCCTCGCCGACCGCCCGCAGCCGCCGCTCGGTGGCGTCGCGCACCGGGTCGGTGGCCACGACCATCAGCTCGTCGCCGCGCCGCAGGACGGTCGTGGGCCCGGGTACGAAGCTCGCCCCGTCGCGCACCACCAGGGTGACGGCGGCGCCCGGGGGCAGCCGCAGCTCGGAGACCTCCACGCCGTGCATCTTCGAGCCCTCGGGGATGGCCACGGACAGCAGGTGCCCGCGCAGCCGCTCCAGCGGGGCGGACTCGATGCCCAGGTCCTCCGCCTCGTTCTCGCCGAGCCGCAGCCGGCTCGCCAGCCACGGCAGGGTCGGGCCCTGCACCAGGGTGTAGACGATCACCAGCACGAAGACGATGTTGAAGATCCGGCGGCTGTCCTGGACCCCGGCCACCATGGGGATGGTGGCCAGGACGATGGGCACCGCCCCGCGCAGCCCCGCCCAGGACAGCAGCACCTTCTCCTGCCAGGGCGTGCGGAACGGCGCCGTGCTCAGGAAGACCGACACGGGCCGGGCCACCACGGTCAGCACCAGGCCGACCACGAGCGCGGGCATGATGTCGTCGCCCAGTTCGTGCGGGGTGACCAGCAGGCCGAGCAGGACGAACATGCCGATCTGGGCGATCCAGCCGAGCCCCTCGGCGAAGCCGCGGGTGGCCGGCCAGTGCGGCAGGCGGGCGTTGCCGAGGATCAGCGCGGCGAGGTAGACGGCCAGGAAGCCGGAGCCGTGGGCGAGCGCGCCGCCCGCGTAGGCGGTGACGGCGATGGCCATCACGGCGATGGGGTAGAGGCCGGAGGCCGGCAGGGCGACGTGGCGCAGCCCGTAGGCGCCCAGCGTGCCGATCGCGAGGCCGACGGCCGCGCCGATCGCCAGCTCCAGGGCGATCCTGCCGAGCAGGACGTACCAGTCGTCGACAGGTCCGGCGGCCGAGAAGGCCACGACGAGGATGACGACGGGGGCGTCGTTGAAGCCGGACTCGGCCTCCAGGACGCCCGTCAGCCGGCCGGGCAGCGGGACGTTGCGCAGGACGGAGAAGACGGCCGCGGCGTCCGTGGAGGACACGACGGCACCGATGATCAGGGACTGGCGCCAGTCGACGCCGGCCAGGTAGTGCGCGGCGGCCGCGGTGACGCCGACGCTCACGGCGACGCCGAAGGTGGAGAGCACGGCGGCGGCCGGCAGGGAGGGTTTGATCTCCTGCCACTTCGTGCCGAGACCGCCCTCGGCGAGGATCACGACCAGGGCGGCGTAGCCGATGACCTGGGTGAGGCCGACGTCATTGAAGGAGACGCCGATGCCGTCCTGGCCGATGGCGACGCCGATGCCCAGATAGATGAGCAGACTGGGGAGCCCGCTGCGCGAGGAGACCCGTACCGCCGCCACCG
Organism: Streptomyces griseocarneus; assembly: GCF_014655595.1. Lineage (GTDB taxonomy): Bacteria > Actinomycetota > Actinomycetes > Streptomycetales > Streptomycetaceae > Streptomyces > Streptomyces griseocarneus. Next base: position 119,583 of record NZ_BNBL01000018.1, read on the forward strand.
CGACGAGAAGAACGAGCGAGCAGATCAGCAGGAGTTCGTTGAGGTGGTGGACAGTCAGGGGCCGGTCCCTTCACGAGGTCTTGACACGGTCTCTTCCGCCGACCGACCGGAACGTTTCGCCAGCCGATGGGAAGTTCGTTTCCTAATCTAATATTTTACGGGTTCTTGACGCGGCCGCGACGGGGAGGTCCCCGGGCCGGGCACGGGAGGCGGCACCGCGTCCGGGCCTTCGTCGCCCTGCGCCTATGGTTGCTTCCAGCATTTCCAGGACCACCCTGCCCCTCTAAGGACAGCGATGCCCGCCAACAAGAACGGCCCCGGCAAGAAGAAGAAGGGGCGACGCGCCCGCCTGCTCGTGATCACATTCGTGCTGCTGCTCGTGGCGGGCGTCGCCTTCGGCGCGTACTGGAGCGTCAGTACGGTGCGCGCCTCCTTCCCCACGACGGACGGCACCCTGAAGCTCAAGGGACTGTCGGGCGAGGTGAAGGTCGTCCGGGACGACCACGGCATCCCCCAGATCTACGCGGACAACTCCGAGGACCTCTTCCGCGCCCAGGGCTTCGTCCAGGCGCAGGACCGGTTCTGGGAGATGGACGTCCGCCGCCATCTGACGGCGGGACGGCTCTCCGAGATGTTCGGCTCCGGCCAGGTCGAGACCGACGCCTTCCTGCGCACCATGGGCTGGCGCCGGGTCGCGCAGCAGGAGTACGACACCAAGCTGTCGCCGGCCACCAAGAAGTACCTCCAGGCGTACTCCGACGGCGTCAACGCCTACCTCAAGGACCACAAGGGCAAGTCGCTCTCCGTCGAGTACGCGGCGCTGGAGTTCGAGAACGACTACAAGCCCGAGGCCTGGTCCCCGGTCGACTCCGTCGCCTGGCTCAAGGCCATGGCCTGGGACCTGCGCGGCAACATGCAGGACGAGATCGACCGGTCGCTGGCCTCCTCGCGGCTGAGCCCGCAGCAGATCGAGCAGCTGTACCCGGCGTACCCGTACGACCGGAACAAGCCGATCACCGAGGGCGGATCGGTCGATACCGCCACGAAGACGTACGACCCGAAGGGCGCCGCGGGCGCCGGCACCCAGTCCGGCGCGGGCCAGAACGCCGCGACCGGCGGCGCCGCGGCCGGCGGGCTGCGCTCCAGCCTGTCCTCGCTGTCGAGCACCCTGGAGAAGGTCCCGGCGCTGCTCGGCCCGAGCGGCAACGGCATCGGCTCCAACTCGTGGGTCGTCTCCGGCAAGTACACGACCACCGGCAAGCCGCTGCTGGCCAACGACCCGCACCTCGCGCCGCAGATGCCCTCGCTCTGGTACCAGATGGGCCTGCACTGCACCAAGACCGGCGCCCAGTGCCCGTACGACGTCGCCGGCTACACCTTCTCCGGCATGCCGGGCGTGATAATCGGCCACAACAAGGACATCGCCTGGGGCATGACCAACCTGGGCGCGGACGTCTCCGACCTCTACCTGGAGAAGGTCACCGCCGACTCCTACCTCTACGACGGCAAGCAGAAGCCGTTCGTCACCCGCAAGGAGACCATCAAGGTCGCGGGCGAGAAGAGCCGCGAGATCACCGTCCGCGAGACCAACAACGGCCCCATCGTCTCCGACCGCAACGACGAGCTCGTCAAGGTGGGCGCGAAGGCGCCCGTCAAGGACCCGGCCCCCGACCGCGCCGACGGCTACGCCGTCGCGCTGCGCTGGACCGCGCTGGACGCGGGCAAGACCATGGACGGCCTGTTCGCGCTGAACCAGGCGAACGACTTCCAGTCCTTCCGCAAGGCGGCCGCCGACTTCGACGTCCCCTCGCAGAACCTGATCTACGCCGACACCAAGGGCAACATCGGCTACCAGGCCCCGGGCCGCATCCCGGTCCGCGGCAAGGCCGGCGAGGCCAAGGGCGAGGACCAGGCGAACGGCCAGACCGGCCAGAACGGCGCCCAGACCGGCCAGAACGGCACGACCGCCCGGACCGACACCAACGGCGACGGCCGGATCGACGCCAAGGACGACGCCAAGGACGAGGCGAAGACCGACGGCAAGCCGGACGCCCAGACGCCGGTCGCCGACGGCCGCTACCCGGCCCCCGGCTGGGACCCGGCCTACCAGTGGACCGGCTGGATCCCGCAGTCCGCGCTGCCGTACGACTACAACCCCCAGCGCGGCTACATCGTCACCGCCAACCAGGCCGTCGCCGACAAGAAGTACCCCTACCTGCTCACGCAGGACTGGGGTTACGGCGCCCGCAGCCAGCGGATCAACGAGCTCATCCAGTCGAAGATCAAGGACGGCGGGAAGATCTCGACGGACGACATGCAGAAGATGCAGCTGGACAACAGCAGCGAGATCGCCAAGCTGCTGACGCCCTACCTGCTGAAGATCGACGTCAAGGGCGCCAACGAGCGCGAGACGAAGTACGTCCGCGAGGCCCAGAAGCTGCTGAAGGACTGGGACTACAACCAGGAGGCCGACTCGGCCGCCGCCGCGTACTTCAACGCGGTCTGGCGCAACACCCTCAAGCTGGCCTTCGGCAACAAGCTCCCCAAGGAGCTGCGGGTCAAGGACCAGTGCCTGCGGGTGCGGCCTGCGGACGACTCGCGTCCGCAGGAGGACCTGGACGGCAACACCCGCCTGGTCCTGGAGTGCGGCGAGCGGGAGCCCGACAACGCGCAGCCGGACGGCGGCGACCGCTGGTTCGAGGTCGTCCGCGGCATCCTCGACAAGCCCGGGGACTCCTGGTGGAAGACCAACGGCACCCGCACCAACCCGGGCGCCAAGAACCGCGACGAGCTGCTCGAGCGGGCCATGAAGGACGCGCGCTGGGAGCTCACCTCCAAGCTCGGCAAGGACGTCACGTCCTGGAGCTGGGGCCGGCTGCACCAGCTCACGCTGAAGAACCAGACCCTCGGCAAGGAGGGCCCCGGCATCGTGAAGTGGATGCTCAACCGGGGCCCCTGGAACCTCGCCGGCGGCGAGGCCGCGGTCAACGCGGCGGGCTGGAACGCGGCGGGCGGCTACGACGTGATCTGGGTGCCGTCCATGCGGATGGTCGTCAACCTCGACGACCTCGACAAGTCCCGCTGGATCAACCTCACCGGCGCCTCCGGCCACGCGTACAACGCCCACTACTACGACCAGACGGACAAGTGGGCCAAGGGCGAGCTGCTGCCGTGGGCCTTCAGCGCGGACGCGGTGAAGAAGTCGGGCGACGCGACGCTCACGCTCAAGCCGTAGCCGGCCTCGGCGCTAGCCGAAGCGGCGCACCCCGCCAGGGGTGACCACCGCGTGCACGGGGTGGTCGTGCGGTTCCTCCGGGACCCGCGCGACCACCTCGTCGTCGTAGAGGAGGACCACGCGCGCCGGATCGGCCCCGGTCCGCTCCAGGCGGGCCAGCACCCGGTCGTACGAGCCGCCGCCCCGGCCCAGCCGCAGGCCGCGCCCGTCCACCGCCAGCCCGGGCAGCAGCACGGCGTCGGCCCCGGTGACGGCGTCGGGGCCCAGGCGCTCGCCGTCGGGCTCGAGCAGGCCCTTGGAGGCGCGGACGAGGTGGTCCGCGCCCCGGTAGAGCGCCCAGTCGAGGTCGTTGTCGGGCAGCAGGACCGGCAGCAGGACGCGCACGCCCCGCGCGCGCAGCGCGTCCAGCAGCGCACGGGTGCCCGGCTCGCTCCCCACGGAGACGTAGGCGGCCACCGTCCGCGCCCCGGCGAGCTCGGGGAGCTCCAGCGCCCGCCGCCCCAGGGCGGCCTCGGCCGCCGCGATGTCATCCGAGGTCAACCCCGATCTCACGGCCAGGAGGGACCGCCGCAACCCGCTCTTATTAGGCTGGGGAGGGCCTGGAAACGCATTGCCTTCGATCATTGTTCGTACAAACTCCTCGCCTCAGGTCATACTCGGCGGAGTAACATCTTCCGCCCAAACGCAACGGATAGTGTTCGGCTCATGACTCAATCGCGCCCTCGGATCAGCAAGGCTGTCATCCCTGCCGCCGGGCTCGGAACCCGCTTTCTCCCGGCCACCAAGGCCACCCCCAAGGAGATGCTCCCGGTGGTCGACAAGCCGGCGATCCAGTATGTGGTGGAAGAGGCGGTGCACGCGGGTCTGTCCGACGTGCTCATGATCACCGGACGGAACAAGCGGCCGCTTGAGGATCATTTCGACCGCAATTACGAGCTCGAGGAAATGCTGCGCCGCAAGGGCGACGCGTCCCGGCTCGCCAGAGTCCAGGAATCCAGCGACCTGGCGACCATGCACTACGTCCGCCAGGGCGACCCCAGGGGCCTGGGCCACGCCGTGCTGTGCGCCGCCCCGCACGTCGGCGACGAGCCCTTCGCCGTCCTGCTCGGCGACGACCTGATCGACGCCCGCGACCCGCTGCTGTCCCACATGGTCGACATCCAGCGCCTGCACGGCGGCAGCGTGATCGCCCTCATGGAGGTCGACCCCGCCCAGATCGGCCTCTACGGCTGCGCGGCCGTCAAGCCCACCGACACCGAGGGCGTCGTCCAGATCACCGGCCTGGTCGAGAAGCCCGACCCCGAAGAGGCGCCCAGCAACTACGCCGTCATCGGCCGCTACGTCCTCGACCCGGCCGTCTTCGACGTGCTGCGCGAGACCGAGCCGGGCCGCGGCGGCGAGATCCAGCTCACCGACGCCCTCCAGGCGCTGGCCGCCGAGCCGGGCCTCGGCGGGCCCGTGCACGGCGTGGTCTTCAAGGGCCGCCGCTATGACACCGGGGACCGTGGCGACTATCTGCGTGCCATTGTCAGACTGGCATGCGAACGTGAGGACCTGGGGCCGGACTTCCGGGCCTGGCTTCGCAGTTACGTCACCGAGGAGATGTAGCGCTTTGAGCACCAGCACGGGCACGCCCACCGCCACCGCCGCGGACACGGACCGTCTCTGGTCGGTGGACGAGCACCTCGACGACATCCTCGGGAAGATCCGCCCGTTGGAGCCGATCGAGCTGCAACTGCTCGACGCCCAGGGCTGTGTGCTGGTCGAGGACGTCACCGTCCCCGCCGCCCTGCCCCCCTTCGACAACAGCTCCATGGACGGCTACGCGGTCCGGGTCGCCGACGTCGAGGGGGCGAGCGAGGAGTTCCCGGCGGTGCTCACCATCGTCGGCGACATCGCGGCGGGCAGCGGCGAGCTGCCGACCGTCGGCCCCGGCGAGGCCGTGCGCATCATGACCGGCGCGCCGGTGCCGCCCGGGGCGGAGGCCGTCGTGCCGGTCGAGTGGACCGACGGCGGCACGGGCGGCGGCCCGGCCGACGCGATGGCCGCCGGGCGGCCCGCCGCGGACGGCGACGGTCCCGGCCTCGGCGAGGTGCGCGTCCACCGCCCCGCCGCCGCCCGCGCCCACATCCGCGACCGCGGCAGCGACGTCGGCGCCGGCGAGATCGCCGTCCGCGCGGGCACGGTCCTCGGCCCCGCCCAGATCGGCCTCCTCGCTGCCATCGGCCGGCCCTCCGTGACCGTCCGGCCCCGGCCCCGCGTCGTCGTGGTGTCCACCGGCAGCGAGCTGGTCCCGCCCGGCGAGGCCCTGGCGCCCGGGCGGATCCACGACTCCAACAGCTTCATGCTCACCGCCTGCGCCCGCGACGCCGGCGCCATCGCGTACCGCGTCGGGGCCGTCGGTGACGAGCCCGCCACCCTGCGGTCCACCCTCGAGGACCAGCTGGTGCGCGCCGACGCGGTCGTCACCAGCGGGGGAGTGAGCGTCGGCGCGTACGACGTGGTCAAGGAGACCCTCTCCGGGCTGACCGCCGAGGAGGGGAAGGTTTCCTTCCGCCGCCTGGCCATGCAGCCCGGCAAGCCCCAGGGCTTCGGCCGCATCGGCCCCGACCGCACCCCGCTGTTCGCCCTGCCGGGCAACCCCGTCAGCGCGTACGTCTCCTTCGAGCTCTTCGTGCGGCCCGCCGTCCGGGCGCTCATGGGGCTCGCGCCCTTCGGCGACCGCCGGACCGTGCGCGCGGTGTGCCCGCAAGGGGTCGCGTCCTCGCCCCGGGGCCGCCGGCAGTACCTGCGCGGCCACTACGCCGACGGCAAGGTGACCACGGTCGGGGGAGCGGGCTCCCACCTGGTCAAGGCGCTCGCCGACGCCAACGCCCTGATCGTCGTGCCCGAGGCGGCCACCTCGCTGGCCGCGGGCGCCGAAGTGGACGTGGTCCTTCTCGACTGACCGCCCGCCCCGCCGGGTACGGTGGCTGCCCACAGGCACCACAGGGGCCCGGACCGGGAGAACGATGAGCAGCGCCCAGGAGCATCTCACCCACCTCGACGACACGGGCGCGGCCCGCATGGTCGACGTCTCCGCCAAGGAGGTCACCGCGCGCACCGCCCGCGCGAGCGGCCGGGTGCTCGTCTCCCCCCGCGTCGTGGAGCTGCTGCGCGGCGAGGGCGTCCCCAAGGGCGACGCCCTCGCCACCGCCCGCATCGCCGGGATCATGGGCGCCAAGCGCACCCCCGAGCTGATCCCGCTGTGCCACCCGCTCGCCCTCTCCGGCGTCACGGTCGACCTCGCGGTCGCCGACGACGCCGTCGAGATCCTCGCCACCGTGAAGACCACGGACCGCACGGGCGTGGAGATGGAGGCGCTGACGGCGGTCTCCGTCGCCGCGCTGACCGTGGTCGACATGGTCAAGGCCGTGGACAAGGGCGCGGTCGTCACCGACATCCGCGTCGAGGAGAAGACGGGCGGGAAGTCCGGGAAGTGGAGCCGCGCGTGAGAGCGCTCGTCGTGACGGCGTCCAACCGGGCGGCCGCGGGCGTGTACGCCGACAAGGGCGGCCCGCTGCTGGCGGCGGGGCTCGAGGCCATGGGGTTCACCGTCGACGGCCCGCGCGTGGTGCCCGACGGCGATCCCGTGGAGGCCGCCCTGCGCGAGGCGGTGGCGAGCGCGTACGACGTGGTGCTGACCACGGGCGGCACGGGCATCTCGCCCACCGACCGCACCCCCGAGGCGACCCGGCGGGTCCTGGACTACGAGATCCCGGGCATCCCCGAGGCCCTGAGGGCCGAAGGGCTGGCGAAGGTCCCCACGGCGGCGCTCTCGCGGGGCCTGGCCGGGGTCGCGGGGCGCACGCTGATCGTGAACCTGCCCGGTTCGACCGGCGGGGTACGCGACGGGCTGGCCGTGCTGGAGCGCCTGCTGGTGCACGCGGTGGAGCAGATCCACGGCGGTGACCACTCCCGCCCCTCCGCATGAGCGTCCGGCCCGAGCGACCGGCCGGTGACCGGGGTGAGCGCATGAGCGGTGTCGGGCGGGTGACCGCATGAACTTCTGGCCGGTGACGCTGACGGACGGCGATGTCGCCCTGCGCCCGATAAAGCTGCGCGACCAGCGGGCGTGGCGCGAGGTCAACCAGCGCAACCGCGACTGGCTGCGCCCCTGGGAGGCCACGATCCCCCCGCCACCGCCGGGCGTGCCCCCGGCGCAGCGACCCACGTACCGGCAGATGGTCCGGCATCTGCGCGCCGAGGCGCACGCCGGGCGCATGCTGCCGTTCGTGATCGAGTACCGCGGGCGGCTGGTGGGGCAGCTGACCGTGGCGGGGATCACCTGGGGCTCGATGTGCTCGGCCCACGTCGGCTACTGGGTGGACGAGGCCGTCGCGGGCCGGGGCGTGATGCCGACGGCCGTGGCGCTGGTGGTGGACCACTGCTTCCACCGCGTCGGGCTGCACCGCGTCGAGGTGTGCATCCGGCCGGAGAACGTGCCCAGCCGCCGGGTGGTGGAGAAACTCGGATTCCGCGAGGAGGGGCTGCGCCCCCGTTATCTCCACATCGACGGCGCCTGGCGCGACCACCTGGTCTACGCGCTGACCGCCGACGAGGTCCCGGAGGGGCTGGTGGCCCGGTGGCACCGGCGCTCCCCGGAAATAAAATAAACGTTCGAAATCGACTGTCAATTGACGGTATTCGCAGCGTTCCGGTCTCAACAATCACAAAAAAAGTTCGAGATATCAGCCGGATCGTGCGACACACCGCGCCAATTGGCGGAATCCCCCGCGCGTACCCCTCTACCGTGTGAAGGGTGAGCAGCAGCGGCCTGATCTACGCAGTCATCGTCGGGGCCTGGGCCGCCTACTTGGTGCCGATGTGGCTCCGTAGGCAGGACGAGCTCAATGAAGCCCGTCCGACGGAACGCTTCAGCACAGCCATCCGGCTTCTGTCCGGACGGGCGGGCATGGAGCGCCGTTACGCCAAGGACCTCGAGGGGCGCGCCTCCGGCGACGCCCCGGCGCCGACGGACCCCACGGGGTCCGAGCTCGGCGCGCCCGAGCCGGACGCCGCGACCGACACGGTCGCCGTCCGGTCCTTCGGCGCGCCCGCGCCCGCCGCGGAGCCGGTCCAGCAGGCCGCCCCCGCGAGCCCGGCCGCCCCGTCCGCGGCACAGAACGCCGCCGCGCAGACGGCCGCCCAGACCGCCGCCGAGCGGGCCCGCCGCTCCAAGGTCCTCGCCCGCCGCCGCCGCACCACGGTGCTGCTCTTCCTCGCCTTCACCCTCGGCGCGGTCGTCGCGGGCGTCGGCGGCCTGGCGTTCCTGTGGGCCCCGGCGGCGCCCGCGGCGCTGCTCAGCGCGTACATCGTCTATCTGCGGATCCAGGAACGCCGCCGGTTCGCCTTCACCATGGACCAGCGCCGCGCCGAACAGGCCGCCCAACGCCTGCGTGAGGGCCGTGCCCGCCCTCACGCGGCGGCGCCCGAGAGCGACGCGGCCGCCGCTGACACCGTTGTCCACCACCAGACCCCCGCGCCGCCGGCGATGCCGGACCACAGCGCGGGGCGCCGCGCCGTGGTCGAGGAGACCGACCACGCCGAGTGGGTCGACCAGCAGCGCGACCGGGGCACCGGCGAGGGCTGGGAGCCCGTGCCGGTGCCGCTGCCGACGTACGTCTCGGCCCCGGTCGCCCCGCGTGCCACCGGCGCCTCGGCGGACGCCTGGAGCTCCGCCCGCTCCAGCACCGTGGAGCCGGCCGCCGACCGCAAGCCCGCCGTCGAGGAGCGCCGCCCCGCCCGCTACCGCCGCCCCCGCCGCGAGCGCGGCCGCACGCCGCTCTTCGACCAGTACGCCGACGACGACCGCCCCCGCGCCGCCAACGAGTGACCCCGGGGGACCGGCCCGGCGCTGACCAGCGAGGGGTCGCGGGGGAGCGGATTTCCGAGCACCCCGATGGGGATGCTAGAGTTTCACTCGTTGCAAGGGCCTGTGGCGCAGTCCGGTAGCGCACCTCGTTCGCATCGAGGGGGTCAGGGGTTCAAATCCCCTCAGGTCCACAGCACATGAAAGCCCCCGTCGGGAGTATCCGACGGGGGCTTTCGCATGCCCGCCTTCCGCAGCGCCCTGCGCGTCCGCGCGGGTTCGCGCGCGGACGGCGCAACGGGCTCAGCCGGCGGTGAGGTTGCGCTCCAGGAGGGACAGCAGCCGGGAGAGTTCGGCGCGGTCGGCCTCGGTGAGGCCCGCGACCGTGCGCTCCTCGAGGTCCCGCCAGACCTGCTCCACCTCCTCGCGCAGGGCCTCGCCCGCCGGGGTGGTCTCGACGAGGACGGCCCGGCGGTCGCCGGGGTGGGCGCAGCGGCTGATCAGCCCGGCCTGCTCCAGCCGCTGGACCATGCGGGTCACGGTCGAGGGGTCGAGCTCCAGCAGCTTGATCAGTTCGGACTGGCGCTGCGGCCCGGCCTCCCACAGGCGCATCATCAGCAGCTCCTGTCCCGCGTAGAGCCCGAGGCGGCGCAGCAGGTGCCCGGCCGTGGTGCGGTGGGCCCGGGCGACGCGGGCGATGGCGTGGCTGACCTGGCCGCCGCACGCGGGGCGTGCGGAGGGGGCGGGAGAGGCGGCTGTGCCGCTCTGCGGGGCGGTGCCGGGCATGAGGTCTTCCTTCGCTGGGGAAAGGTTCCCCTCCATTATGTTGGCTGGCCAAGTAATGAGCTACAGTGGCTCCCGGCCCGATTACTTGGCTGGCCAATAACTTTTGGAGGGGACAGTTATGACCACTGCGTTTGATCCGATCGATCTGGCTGGTGTGCAGCTTTCGAACCGCATCGCGATGGCGC
>NZ_BNBL01000019.1 GCF_014655595.1 Streptomyces griseocarneus
AGAGCGGAACAACCAGGCGGAATAGGCCCGGTCGTTCACAGCGTCCTCGCTGTGTGTGCCTACCCGACCCGTAATCGGATCCGGCAGGACTTTTAAAGGAACCTCATCCATCGAGATGGACGGGGTGTCAACATATCTGGCGTTGACTTTTGGCACGCTGTTGAGTTCTCAAGGAACGGACGCTTTCTTTGTACTCACCCTCTCGGGCTTTCCTCCGGGCGCTTCCCTTCGTTGTTTCCAACCTTACCAGATCCGTTTTCCAGTCCGTTTCCGGTCTGAATTCCGTTTCCGGCCCCCTGTTGGAGCGGGGTGTTTCGCGCCTTCCGGCGTGATCACTACTTTAGCGGATTTTCCCGGCGGCTCCTAATCGGAGTCCCGAGCCATCCCGTTCCGAATTCCGGGCACGCCGGAATTCATCCCGTTCAGGGGCCGTGCAAGTAGTGGAGGTCGTTGCCGCCTGGCAACTCGGAGAACTCTACACGACGTTCAGGGGTGCTTGCGCCGCCGCTTCGTCGCCCTCGCCGCCGGGTTGCCCGTGCGGGTCGAGCGGCGGCGGTCGTAGCGGGTGCGGGCCTGCTCGTACTCCTCGCGGTGGAGCTTCTCGCCCGGGGCCTCGACGAGTCCCCGGAAGAAGTAGGCGAGGAGGGTGCCGATGAAGCCGATCATCATCAGGCTCTGCATCGACCGCTCGGTCGCCGCGTCCGCCGCCGTGTCCGGGCGGCGTCGTACGAAGCCTTCCCATGTCCTGCGGAAGGCCAGCGCGCTGCACACGGCGAAGGCGACGACGACCATGGCGTTGATGACGCCGCCCACCTCGGCGATGACGAGGCCCTCGTAGCCGAGGCGCAGGACGTAGGCGCCGACCACCGCCGCGACCAGGGAGCCGGCCACGAGGCCGGCCCGGCGCAGGGCGTAGCCGCCGTCGTGTTCGACCCACGTGGTGCCGAAGAAGCGGATCGGTTCGGGGCGGGGGCCTGCCGTGCCGTCGGCCGGCGCGTGCTCATCGCTCATACGCCGATTATGGCCAGGGCGCCGTCCCCGGGCCCGGCCTCCCCCGCCCCCCGTCGCCGCCCCCCGCCGGCCCGCGAACGCTCGGTCCCGTCGTCAGCCCGCGCAGCGTTCGGCCACGTAGCCGGTGCTGCCCGTCTTCACGTAGGCGTCGGACACGTACTGTCCGGGCGCGATGCAGTCCCAGACGTCGGTGGTGCCGCAGGGGCCGGAGACCGTCTCGCCCCGGGTCTGGCAGCGGATGGGAACGCTGGAGCCCTGAGGGAGCACCTTGACGAGTTCGCTGTCGGTGCTGGGGCCCCGGCGGACGTTGACCTGGTGACCGGGCGCGAGCGGGTAGTAGGCCATCTGGTTGTCCCCCCGTGGAGTGGATGACATGTGCAGGCCTAGTAACGCCACCGGCACGCCTCCCGGTTCCCACCTGCCACATCGTTTAGGCTCCGCAAGCCGCCGAATGCGGCCAAATGACACGGGTGACACGCACGGGTGACACGGGGGTGGGGGCATGCCGCCACTGCGCGGGACCGGGACGGGACCGCAAGCGGACGATCCGGAGTATGCGGGTCAGTACCGCCTCGAGCGGCGCCTCGGCTCCGGTGGCATGGGCGTGGTGCACCTGGCGCGCTCGGCCTCGGGGCTGCGGCTCGCGGTGAAGGTCGTACATGCCGAGTACGCGGTGGACCCGGAGTTCAGGGCGCGTTTCCGGCAGGAGGTCGCGGCGGCGCGGCGGGTCAGCGGGGCGTTCACCGCGTCGGTGGTCGATGCCGACCCGGACAGCGAGCGGCCCTGGATGGCCACCCTCTACGTGCCCGGGCCCACCCTCTCCGAGCGCGTGAAGCGGAACGGCCCGCTGCGTCCCGGCGAGGTGCGACGGCTGGCGGCCGGGCTCGCGGAGGCGTTGCGCGACATTCATCGTGCGGGTCTGGTGCACCGGGACCTCAAGCCCAGCAATGTGCTGCTCGCCGAGGACGGGCCGAAGGTCATCGACTTCGGCATTTCGCGTCCGTATGACAGTGAGCTGCGCACCGAGACGGGCAAGCTGATCGGCACGCCGCCGTTCATGGCGCCGGAGCAGTTCCAGCGGCCGCGCGAGGTGGGGCCGGCGGCGGACGTGTTCGCGCTGGCGTCGTTGCTGGTGCACGCGGCGACGGGGCGGGGGCCGTTCGAGTCGGAGAGTCCGTACATCGTCGCCTACCAGGTGGTGCACGACGAGCCGGACCTGACGGGGGTGCCAGCCGATCTCGTCCCGCTGATCCGTGCCTGCCTGGCGAAGGAGCCGGCCGACCGGCCGACCCCGGACGCGATCATGGCCATGCTGCCGGCGGTGTCCGAGGCCGGCGGCGGCGAGGCCAGGACCGCGGAGGCCGCGGAGGCCATCCCGGCGGCCGCCAGGAGGACGGACGGGCCGCCTGCGCGGCCGGGGTCCGACGGGGACAAGGACATCGACAAGCCCCGCCGCCGCCGTGTCCGCTGGCTCGCCCTCGCCGCCGCTGTCGTGGTGGCGCTGGGGGCGGGCGGCGCGTGGGCGCTGAACGAGATCGACGGCCTGGGCCGGCAGCCGTCGCACGCGCGGCCCGCCCCCGCCGGGGCGTCGTGGAAGCCGTGGGAGACGTCCGTGCCCGAGGACGCGGCGGGCAAGGGCGAGGTGCGCGCCGGCTTCTGTACGCACACGGGGGGCGCGCTCTACTGCTCCGCGCGCGGGGTGCACGCGGCCCGGATCGATGCCGCCACCGGCAAGGTGGCCTGGCGGCGGCCGGGCGAGGCCGCGCGGGCCGGCGGCGGCACGCCGAGTGCGCCCGTGGTGTCCGGCGGGCTGGTGCACGCGCTGTCGCCCGACAAGCGCGAGCTGGTCGCGCTCGATCCGGCGACCGGCGATCCGCGCTGGACGCGGGACGTGTCCTCGTACGGGGGCCGGGTCTATCACGCGGGTGACACCGTGCTGCTGGTCGCCGCGGACGGCACGGTCACCGCCGTCGACGGCGGCTCGAACCGGGAGCTCTGGCGGCACGGGCTGCCCGGCGGCATCAAGCCGGTCTTCTCCTTCTACGGCAGCGGCCCCGCGTACGCGCTCGCGCCGTCCGCCGACGGCCGGCGCACGACCGTGGTCGCCATGGACGCCGCGCGGGGCACGACGTCGTGGCAGTGGACGGCGGACGGCGCCCTGACGGCCGTGGGCACCGGGCCGGGGGGCATCCTCTATCTCACGGCGAGCGATTCCCGTACGCGGGTGGCGGCCGTCGTCCGGTACGCCCCGGGCATCGGGCGGGAGCGGCGGATTCCGCTGTCGACTCCGCTCGAGGCGACGAGTGCGGTCCCGTACGGCGAATCGGTGTACGTGCTGTCGTCCGACGGCGGCCTGACCGCGCTGCACACGGGCCGGGGCGTGACGGACTGGCGGCTGGACACGTCGGTGGCGAACGCGTCGGCGCTCGTCGCGGCGGAGGGCCGGCTGTACTTCTCCGCCGCCGACGGGCGGCTGCTGGCCGTGGACACGGCGAAGGGCGCGCTGCTCGGAACGACGTCGCCCCGCCTGGCCAGGGCCGGGCGGGGCTTCCTCGAGATGATGCCGGCGCCGGTGACGGCCGACGGCAAGGTCTTCGGGGCGGCACCGGACGGGACCGTGTTCGCGGTGGACGGGCGGAACCCGTCCAGGTGGCGGTAGAGCGCCGTCCGGGGCCGGGGGCCGGCTAGCCCAGCTTGCCGACGTCCCTCACCGCGCCCTTGTCGGCGCTGGTCGCCATGGCCGCGTACGCCTTGAGCGCCGCCGAGACCTTGCGCTCGCGGTCCTTCGGGGCGTACGTGCCGCCGAGGGCCTCCCGGCGGGCCGTCAGCTCGGCGTCGGACACCAGCAGTTCGATCGACCGGTTCGGGATGTCGATGCGGATGCGGTCGCCGTTCTCGACGAGCGCGATGGTGCCGCCGGACGCGGCCTCGGGCGAGGCGTGGCCGATCGACAGGCCTGACGTACCGCCGGAGAAGCGGCCGTCGGTGACCAGGGCGCAGGCCTTGCCCAGGCCGCGGCCCTTGAGGAACGAGGTCGGGTAGAGCATCTCCTGCATGCCGGGGCCGCCGCGCGGGCCCTCGTAGCGGATGACGACGACGTCGCCCTCCTTGACGGACTTGGTGAGGATCTTGTCCACCGCCTCCTCCTGCGACTCGCAGACGACGGCCGGGCCCTCGAACGTCCAGATCGACTCGTCGACGCCGGCCGTCTTCACCACGCAGCCGTCGACGGCGAGGTTGCCGCGCAGGACGGCGAGCCCGCCGTCCTTGGAGTAGGCGTGCTCGACCGAGCGGATGCAGCCGCCGGCGGCGTCCACGTCGAGGGTCTCCCAGCGCTCGGACTGCGAGAAGGCGGTGGCGGAGCGCACGCAGCCGGGGGCGGCGTGCCAGAGCTCGACGGACTCGGCGGAGGGGGAGCCTCCGCGCACGTCCCAGGTCTTGAGCCAGTCGGCGAGCGAGGCGGAGTGGACGGTGTGGACGTCCTCGTTGAGCAGCCCGCCGCGGTAGAGCTCGCCGAGGATGGCGGGGATGCCGCCGGCGCGGTGCACGTCCTCCATGTAGTACGTGCCGCCGGGGGCGACGTTCGGGGCGACCTTGGCCAGGCACGGGACGCGGCGCGAGACGGCGTCGATGTCCGTGAGGTCGTAGTCGAGGCCCGCCTCCTGGGCGGCGGCGAGCAGGTGCAGGATCGTGTTGGTGGAGCCGCCCATGGCGATGTCGAGGGCCATGGCGTTCTCGAAGGCGGCGCGGGTGGCGATGTTGCGCGGCAGGACGGACTCGTCGTCCTGTTCGTAGTACCGCCGGGTGATCTCGACGACCGTGCGGCCGGCGTTCTCGTAGAGCGCCTTGCGGGCGGTGTGGGTGGCGAGGACGGAGCCGTTGCCGGGCAGGGACAGGCCGATCGCCTCGGTGAGGCAGTTCATCGAGTTGGCGGTGAACATGCCGGAACAGGAGCCGCAGGTGGGGCAGGCGTTCTCCTCGATGCGCAGGACGTCCTCGTCGGAGACGTTCTCGTCGACCGAGTCGACGATCGCGTTGATCAGGTCGAGCTTGCGGACGGTGCCGTCGACGAGGGTGGCCTGGCCGGCCTCCATGGGGCCGCCGGAGACGAAGACGACCGGGATGTTCAGCCGCATCGCGGCCATGAGCATGCCGGGCGTGATCTTGTCGCAGTTGGAGATGCAGATCAGCGCGTCGGCGCAGTGCGCCTCGACCATGTATTCGACGGAGTCGGCGATCAGGTCTCGGGAGGGCAGCGAGTAGAGCATGCCGGCGTGGCCCATGGCGATGCCGTCGTCGACCGCGATGGTGTTGAACTCGCGCGGAATGCCGCCCGCCGCCTTGATCGCGTCGGAGACGATCCGGCCGACCGGCTGGAGGTGGGTGTGGCCGGGCACGAATTCGGTGAAGCTGTTCGCCACCGCGATGATCGGCTTGCCGAAGTCCTCGCGCGCTACGCCCGCGGCCCGCAGAAGGGCTCGGGCGCCCGCCATGTTGCGGCCGTGGGTGACAGTGCGGGACCTCAGCTCGGGCATCCTGCTCCACTCCTCGAATCCTGGAACCGTGGGATTCCGGGTTGGGGATTTACGGGTCTTTCGAGCCTACGCCGGTGATCCGGGATCCGGACAGGGTTTCCGGGATACGAGACGGCGTCGCCGTGGGACGGCGGGGCGCCGGGCCGGGCGGGGCGGGGCGCTCAGCCGCCCATGAGGTGGCGCTGCACCACCGGGGCCGTCATCGCGATGACCTGCTCGATGTCGGCCGAGGCCAGCGGCTCGATCTTGATGACGTGCCGCAGCATGGACACCCCCACCAGGTGGGCGGCGGCCAGCTCGGAGCGCAGCCGGGCGTCGGGGCCGCCGAGCTCGGCGGCGATGCGGATCATCACCCTGCTGCTGATCAGGTCGCGGAAGACGCCGGCCGCGGTGTCGTTGGCCAGCGCCGAGCGGAGGATCGCGAGCAGCGGCTCGCGGGTGACCGGGTCCTCCCACACTCCCAGGACGAACCGGGCCAGCCGCTCCCCCGCCCCTTCGGCGGGCCCCTCGGCGACGGCGTCCGGGGCCCGGAGGGCGGGGGCGACGGCCTCCTCCACGGCGGCGGCGAAGATCTGCTCCTTCGGGCCGAAGTAGTGGTGGACCAGCGCGGGGTCGACCCCGGCGACCTTGGCCATGCCGCGGATGGAGGCCTTGTCGTAGCCGTGCTCGGCGAACTCGGCGCGGGCGGCGGCGAGGATGCGCTCGCGCGCGCCGGGGCCGGCGGCGTCCGTACGGGCGGGACGGCCGCGCCGGCGGGGGGCGGGCGGCGGGTCGGTGCGGGCCGTCATGACCGCGGGACGCCCGTCGGGGAGGCGAGGTGCAGGCGGGTGAAGGCCAGGGCCTCCGCCAGGTCGGCCTCGCGCTCGGCGGCGGACATGGCGCGACGGGTGTTGACCTCGATCACCACGTGCCCGTCGAAGCCGCTGACGGCGAGCCGCTCCAGCAGCTCGGCGCAGGGCTGCTTGCCGCGCCCGGGGACGAGGTGCTCGTCCTTGGCGGAGCCGTTGCCGTCGGCCAGGTGGATGTGGGCGAGCCGGTCGCCCATGCGGTCGACCATCTCCAGGGCGTCGATGCGGGCGGTCGAGGTGTGCGAGAGGTCGACGGTGAAGTGGCGGTAGTCGTCCTTGGTGACGTCCCAGTCGGGCGCGTAGGCGAGCATTTCGCGGTCGCGGTAGCGCCAGGGGTACATGTTCTCGACGGCGAACCTGACGTCCGTCTCGCCCGACATCCGCCAGATGCCGCGGATGAAGTCCCGCGCGTACGAGCGCTGCCACCGGAACGGCGGGTGGACGACGACCGTGCTCGCGCCCAGCTTCTCGGCGGCCGTGCGGGCTCTTTGGAGCTTGACCCACGGGTCGGTGGACCACACCCGCTGAGTGATCAGGAGGCAGGGGGCGTGGACCGCGAGGATGGGCACCTGGTGGTAGTCCGACAGGCGGCGCAGCGCCGCGATGTCCTGACTGACGGGGTCGGTCCACACCATGACCTCGACACCGTCGTAGCCCAGGCGCGCGGCGATCTCGAAGGCCGTCGCCGTCGACTCGGGGTACACCGATGCCGTTGACAGCGCGACCTTCGCATCCGGAATGCGCACCACTGGCTCTGTCACGAAGGACAGCGTATGCCCGCCCCTCCGGCGGCGGGCAGGTGGTCCGGGTGCGGGCTGTGTCACCTGTCGGGGCCACCCGTCGCGGACGGCCGCGTCACCCGCCGCCGACGACGTCGTCACCCAGGGGTGGCCCCGTTCGTCGGCAGGTGGTCCAGCCTGCGCAGGATGACGCCCTCGCGCAGCGCCCAGGGGCAGATCTCCACTTCCTCGACCCCGAACAGGTCCATCGACGCCTCGGCGACGAGCGCGCCGGCGAGCAGCTGCTGTGCTCGTCCCTCCGACACGCCGGGGAGGGCGGCGCGGCGCGCGGACGGCATGACGGCCAGCTTGGTCACCCAGTCCGCCAGCGCCTTGCGGCTGAGGGTGCGCTGGACGTACAGGCCGTCGCCGGAGCGGGCGGCTCCGGCTATCCGGGCGAGCTGCTTGAAGGTCTTGGAGGTGGCGACGACGTGGTCGGGAGTGCCGTGGCGGGCGAAGTCGCCGACGGTGCGGGCGATCTCCGCGCGGACGTGGCGGCGCAGGGCCCGTACGTCCGTGGGGTCGGGCGGGTCGCCGGGGAGCCAGCCGGCGGTGAGGCGGCCGGCGCCGAGCGGGAGGGAGGCCGCGGCGTCGGGGTCCTCGTCGAGGCCGTAGGCGATCTCCAGGGAACCGCCGCCGATGTCGAGGACAAGGAGCTTTCCGGCCGACCAGCCGAACCAGCGGCGGGCGGCGAGGAAGGTGAGCCGGGCCTCCTCGGCGCCGGTGAGGACGGCCAGGGTGACGCCGGTCTCCTGCTGGACGCGGGCCAGCAGCGCGTCCGCGTTGGCGGCCTCGCGGATCGCGGAGGTGGCGAAGGGCAGCACTTCCTCGACGCCCTTGTCCTCGGCGGCCTGCAGGGCCTCGTGGATCACGGCGATGAGCCGGTCTATCCCGGCGTCGCTGATGGCGCCGCCGTCCTCGAGCAGTTCGGCCAGGCGCAGGTCGGCCTTGTGGGAGTGGGCGGGCAGCGGGCGGGCACCGGGGTGCGCGTCCACCACCAGGAGATGGACCGTATTCGAACCCACATCGAGGACACCGAGTCTCATGGCCTGAACGCTACTGCTGCCACTTCTGGCGCATAGTCTTGAGGGGTGGCGAAGACGAAGAAGGCGAATCCGGACAAAGCACGGGACAAGGCCTCCAAGAAGCAGACAAAGGGTGCCGGCAAGGCGCCCAAGACCGTGACGGTCGCCGCCGATGCCGCCGTCGGGACCCCGGACGAGGTCGGGCTGGATTTCGCCCGGGCCTGGGTCGAGTTCCCCGATCCGGCCGACGACGAGCAGATCTTCCGCTGCGACATGACCTGGCTCACCTCCCGCTGGAGCTGCGTCTTCGGCAGCGGCTGCCAGGGCATCAAGGCCGGCCGCGCCGACGACGGCTGCTGCACCCTCGGGGCGCACTTCTCGGACGAGGACGACGAGAAGCGCGTGGCGGGGCACGTGGCCCGGCTGACGCCCGACATCTGGCAGTTCCACGACGTCGGCACGGAATCGGGCTGGACGCAGCTCGACGAGGACGACGGCGAGCGGCAGACCCGGCGCTGGAAGGGCTCGTGCATCTTCCAGAACCGGCCCGGTTTCGCGGGCGGCGCCGGCTGCTCGCTGCACATCCTGGCCCTCAAGGAGGGCCGCGAGCCGCTGGAGACCAAGCCGGACGTGTGCTGGCAGCTGCCGGTGCGCCGCACGTACGACTGGATCGACCGGCCGGACGACACGCAGGTGCTGCAGATCACGATCGGTGAGTACGACCGGCGCGGCTGGGGCCCCGGCGGCCACGACCTGCACTGGTGGTGCACGTCCGCGCGGTCCGCGCACGGGGCCGGAGATCCGGTGTACGTCTCGTACCGGGCCGAGCTGATCGAGCTGATGGGCAAGAAGGCGTACGCGCGGCTGGTGGAGCTGTGCGAGGAGCGGCTGGCGTCGCTCCTGCCGATGGCACCCCACCCGGCGGACGCCCGCTGAGGCCGTGACCCGGCCGCTCCGGGGGCCGGGCTCCTTCGACGACGGCGCGTGGTGACGGGCGTCGTCGTCACGGCAGGGTGCCTCCCTTTCCCTCCAGCGTGACCACCGAGCCGCCCGGCGCGATGGCCACCCGCGCCCGCCAGGCCCTGGCGGGCTCCCGGGCGCGGTCGACGGTCACGACGACCGTCACCGTCTGTCCCGGCCGCAGCACGCCGCCCGGCTGGCTCAGCCGCAGCCACGGCGCGTCCGCCGACATGGACCAGCTGACCAGCTCACCGCCGCTGGCCGTGAGGGTGATGTGGGTGGCGGCCCCGCCGGGCTGCGCCTCGACGGTCAGCCGCCCCGGCCCGGTGCCCAGGACGGCGACCGACACCTCGGACAGCCGCTGGACCGCCGGCCGTCCCGTCGGCGGCGCCGATTCCGCCGCCGCCTCCTCCTCGTATCCGAACGGATGGTCGTACGAGCTCTCGTCCGGGCTGCCGCCCAGGCTGTCGGGGGCGGACACCGAGGCTGCCCCCTGTCCTTCCCCGAGCGGGCCGCCCCGGTAGGCGGCCCACAGCGCGAGGACGGGCGCGGCGACGACCGTTGCGACGACGGTGGTGGTCACCGCCCGGCTGCGCAGGCGGCCGCGGCGGGCGGCACGGTCCTTGGGGGCGAGCGGGAAGCCGCCGCGGTCGAAGCGCGGGGTGGCGTGGGCCGTGGCCCCGCGCCGGCGCGCGGGGCGCGGGCCCAGGGCGCGCAGCATCGCGGAGTGCACGGCGGCCCTGGGAGCCGCGAGTACGGGCAGGGGGGCGGAGGACGCCGCGGTGCCGGGCCAGGGCTCGCCGGCAGTGGCCCGCTCGGCGGTGCGCCGGCAGTCGGCGCACTCGTCGACGTGGCGCACCAGCTCGCGCCGGAGGGCCGCGCCCAGCAGCACCTCCGTGTCGCCCACGAAGCGCGTGACGGTCGCGCAGCGGCCGGACTCCACGACGGCGAGCGCGGTGCGGGTGCGCTCGACCTCGCAGGCGGCGCTGGACAGCAGGGCCCGCGCGGCCTCGTGGTCCATGCGCAGCACGGCGGCGACCTCGTGGGGGGCGAGGCCGTGGCGTACGGCCAGTTCGAGCGCCTCGCGCTGGGCGGCGGTGGTGCCGGCGGCCTCGGGCCAGGCGAGCAGGGCCAGTTCCGCGCGGGCCTGGGGGCCGGTGGCGGAGGAGGGGTCGGCGGGGGGCGCGCCGGGGGCGGCGAGGCGGCGCAGGCATTCCCAGCGGGCCAGGGCGTAGAGCCAGGCGCGGTGGGTCTCCTCGGCGGCGGGGGCGCGGTCGGTGCGGCGCACGGCGAGGGCCAGGACCTCGCCGAGGGCGGCGACGGCGGCGTCGTGGTCGCACAGGACGGACAGGCAGTAGGTGAACAGGCCGTCGAGGTGGGGTTCGTAGCGGTGCTCGGGGGAGGTCGCCCGGTCCGGGGCGTCGTGGTGTTCACGGGAGTCGTGCTGTTCAGGGGAGTCGCGGTCCGGGGCGTCCTGGTCGGGGGTGTCGTCCTCGGCGGCCGGAGGGGCCGCCGGCTCAGGGGCTGGGGCGGAGACGGGGGCAGGGGCCGGGCGTCCGAAGAACGCGGTCCCGACGGCGGGGTTCTCGACGACCGGGGGCTGGGCCGCGCGCGGCGCACGGCGGGATGCGCGGTGCGCGCCGGTGGCATGCGTGGGGGGCTCGGGCGTCATCATCCCGGCGACGGTAGGCGGGCGGTGCCTCCTCGTTCGTCCTGCCCTCTCAGGTTTAACCCATACGGGTGACTCTCTCCCTCAAAGGGGGACAGGAGCCATCCATTCCGCCCCGAAAGCGGCATGCGGCACGTACTGGTGGACGACGACGACCCGGCGCTGTCAGTGCCCACCGCTACGGTGGTCCGCATGGCTGCCCGAACCTCCCGCTCGTCCGCCAAGGACCGGCCCTCCTATCGCTGCACCGAGTGCGGCTGGACCACTGCCAAGTGGCTCGGCCGCTGCCCCGAGTGCCAGGCCTGGGGGACGGTCGAGGAGTTCGGCGCGCCCGCCGTCCGTACGACCGCGGCGGGGCGGGTGACGTCCGCGGCCGTGCCCATCGCGCAGGTCGACGGCCGTCAGGCCACCGCGCGCGGCACGGGCGTGCCCGAGCTCGACCGCGTCCTGGGCGGCGGGCTGGTGCCCGGCGCCGTGGTGCTGCTCGCGGGCGAGCCCGGCGTCGGCAAGTCGACCCTGCTGCTGGACGTGGCGGCCAAGGCCGCCTCCGAAGAGCACCGCACCCTCTATGTGACGGGCGAGGAGTCGGCGAGCCAGGTCCGGCTGCGCGCCGACCGCATCGGCGCCCTCTCCGAGCACCTCTACCTCGCCGCCGAGACGGACCTGTCGGCCGTCCTCGGCCACCTCGACTCGGTCAAGCCCTCGCTGCTGATCCTGGACTCCGTCCAGACCGTGGCCTCCCCCGAGATCGACGGCGCGCCCGGCGGCATGGCCCAGGTGCGCGAGGTGGCGGGCGCCCTCATCCGCGCCTCCAAGGAGCGCGGCATGGCCACGCTCCTGGTCGGCCACGTCACCAAGGACGGCGCGATCGCGGGCCCCCGCCTGCTGGAACACCTGGTCGACGTCGTGCTGTCCTTCGAGGGCGACCGGCACGCCCGGCTGCGCCTGGTGCGCGGCGTGAAGAACCGCTACGGCGCCACGGACGAGGTCGGCTGCTTCGAGCTGCACGACGAGGGCATCACGGGCCTCGCCGACCCCAGCGGCCTGTTCCTGACCCGCCGCGACGAGCCCGTGCCCGGCACGTGCCTGACGGTCACCCTCGAGGGCCGCCGGCCGCTGGTGGCCGAGGTGCAGGCGCTGACCGTCGACTCCCAGATCCCCTCCCCGCGCCGCACCACCTCGGGCCTGGAGACCTCCCGGGTCTCGATGATGCTCGCCGTCCTCGAGCAGCGCGGCCGCATCAGCGCCCTGGGCAAGCGCGACATCTACAGCGCCACGGTCGGCGGCGTGCGGCTCACCGAGCCCGCCGCCGACCTGGCCGTCGCACTCGCCCTCGCCAGCGCCGCCAGCGACACCCCGCTGCCGAAGAACCTGGTGGCCATCGGCGAGGTGGGCCTGGCCGGAGAGGTCCGGCGGGTCACCGGCGTCCAGCGGCGGCTGGCCGAGGCGGCCCGGCTGGGCTTCACCCACGCCCTCGTGCCGGGCGACCCCGGCAAGGTGCCCAGCGGCATGCGGGTCCTGGAGGTCTCGGACATAGGCGACGCCCTGCGGGTGCTGCCCGGCAGACCCCGCCGCGAAAGCCGTGGCGAGGGCCGCGGTGAAGGCCGTGGTGAAGGCCGTGGTGAAGGCCGTGGTGAGGCCTCCGGTGAGAGGGGCCGTGAGGGCGGTCGGGGCCGCGGCCGCCAGGCATTGGCCGGAGCCCAGCCTGAGGAGAGCTGAGGACAGCCCCCTAATAGGCTGGGCGCCAGTAGACTTTGCCCTGGTCCCGCCCGTACGTACGCACCGATGCACACGACCCGCGCGACGCGCACGGCGTGTACGACGGCGCGTACGCGACAGCCGGGCGGCCCAAGGCACCGTTGACCTTGCGACCGGAGGAGTGCAGTGGCAGCCAACGACCGGGCATCGGGCCCCGGCAAGGCCGGAGGCGCCTCCGGTGGCGACGGGCTGATGCGCTCCTCCCTGAGCGCCGTCGCGCCCGGCACGGCCCTCCGCGACGGCCTGGAGCGGGTCCTTCGCGGCAATACGGGCGGACTCATCGTCCTCGGCATGGACAAGACCGTCGAGGCGATGTGCACCGGCGGCTTCGTCCTCGACGTGGAGTTCACCGCCACCCGGCTGCGCGAGCTGTGCAAGCTGGACGGCGCGCTGATCCTCGACAAGGACTGCAGCAAGATCGTGCGGGCGGGCGTCCAGCTCTACCCCGATGCCTCGATCCCCACCGAGGAGACCGGCACCCGCCACCGCACGGCGCAGCGTGCCTCCATCCAGTCCGGCTTCCCCGTCATCTCCGTCAGCCAGTCGATGCGGCTGATCGCGCTGTACGTGGGCGGCGAGCGCCGCGTCCTGGAGGAGTCGGGCGCGATCCTCTCCCGCGCCAACCAGGCGCTGGCCACGCTCGAGCGCTACAAGCTCCGCCTGGACGAGGTCGCCGGCACCCTCTCCGCGCTGGAGATCGAGGACCTGGTCACCGTCCGGGACGTCACGGCCGTCTCGCAGCGGCTGGAGCTGGTGCGCCGCATCGCCACGGAGATCGCGGAGTACGTCGTCGAGCTGGGCACCGACGGCCGGCTGCTCTCCCTCCAGCTGGAGGAGCTGATCGCCGGCGTCGAGCCCGAGCGCGAGCTGGTCGTACGGGACTACGTCCCCGAGCCGACCGCCAAGCGCACCCGCACGGTCGCCGAGGCCATGACCGAGCTGGACGCCCTCACCCACCCCGAGCTCCTCGAACTGCCCATCGTGGCCCGCGCCCTGGGCTACAGCGGCTCCCCCGAGACGCTGGACTCGGCGGTCTCCCCGCGCGGCTACCGCCTGCTGGCGAAGGTTCCCCGGCTGCCCGGCGCCATCATCGAGCGCCTCGTGGACCACTTCGGCGGGCTGCAGAAGCTGCTCGCCGCCAGCGTGGACGACCTGCAGACGGTCGACGGCGTCGGCGAGGCCCGCGCCCGCTCGGTGCGCGAGGGGCTGTCGCGGCTCGCGGAGTCCTCGATCCTCGAGCGGTACGTCTAAGCGGTACGTCCATCAGTTCTCCGGTATATGGGTGAGGGCCCCGCCTCAGCGGGGCCCTCACCCATATCCGTAGCGCTGTGCGCGCAGCGCCTCAGGCCTTCTCCAGGACGAACTCCGTCCGTTCGGTGACGCCCGCGACCTTCACCTCGACCCGGTACGTCCCCGGCGCGGCCGCCGCACTGCCGGACGGCGTCGCGCAGCGCGGGGCGCTGCGCCTGCGGTCCCACTCCAGCGTGCGCTTGGTCTCGCCCGAGCCCGGCACCTCGAAGAGCACGGCGCCGCTTCCGCGCGGGCAGTCGTCGGACGCCCACACGTGCTCCTCGCCCTTGCTGTCGGTGATCTTCAGCAGGGCCGCGGCCGCTCCGAAGTTCACCTTGCAGGCGCTGCTGCCGGAGTTCTGGACGACCAGTTCGAACGTGGGCTTCTCGTCGGGCTTGTAGGTGTCCTTGACCGGACGGATGCTCAGCTTCACCGAGCCGGCCGTGCAGTCGGGCAGGTTCGTGCCCGCGGCGACGGTCCTGCCCTCGCCCGTCACCTGCATCCCGGCGCCTCCGCCGAAGCCGCCGCCACCGCTGCCGCCGGCCGATCCGCCGGAACCGGCGCCCGTACCGCCGGAGCCGCCGTTGCCGCCGCCGGAGCCGGCCTGGCCCCCGGGGCCGCCGCCGCTGCCGCCGCTGCCCGAATCGCCACGCCCGCCCGGGCGTTGGCTGATGTGCGGGCCGGAGGGGGTGGGGCCGGGCGTGATCGTGGTGTCCGTCCGGCCCTTTCCGTCCGAGCCCTTGCTCTGCCCGTCCTCGGAGCCGCCGTCACCTCCGAAGGCGACCAGCCACAACACCAGCAGTACGAGAAGGCCGAGCAGGCCAAGCGCAACTGCCCTCCGCCGCCAATAGATGGAGGAGGGAAGCGGCCCGATCGGATTGCGCAGAGATCCCACGCGAAGACTCTACGAGAGATCGGCCAGGGCACCAGCCAGTACCCGCCGCAAGAGTGCCTACTTTTCCCATCATCTGTACGGAAGCGGGACTGTTGACGCCCTCCCGGGGCTGATCGCACACGGAGCGTTGTCGTCGATTTCGGAGCGTCGCCGTCGCTTTCCGGCCGAATCCGCTTCGGACCGAATCGGGTTCGGGCCGAATCCGTATCAGGCGGAATCCGCCTCCGGACGACTCCGCTTCAGGCCGAATCTGCCTCAGGCCGAATCGGCGCGCGGCCACTCGGTTTTGTGGCCGAAGCCGCGACCGTTGTCGATCAGGCGCAGCCAGTCGGGCCGCAGTTGCCACAGCGCGGTGCGCTCCATCGCGGCGCGCAGCCGGTCGTCGCGCTCCACGTAGGGGAAGCGGGCGCTGTAGGCGCGCCAGGCCGCCGCCCGCTCCTCGCCCTCCAGCGGGCGGCAGTGGCCGCGTCCCTGAACACCGGTCAGTTCGGTCCACTGCTGGCCGTCGTGCTGTGCGGTGAAGGCGACGCGGGCGCCGCCTTCGGTGGTGCCGGTGCCCGCGGTGAGCGCGCGGCCGTGACGGGTGGTGGCGGAGGTGACGAAGAGAAGAGAGGGGACGGGCCCCTCGGCGACCGCGTAGAGCACGGCGCACGCCTGCGGGCCGTCCTCGTCGGCGTAGGCCAGGGTGAGGGTCGTATGCGCCTGGAGGGCGGCCGTGATCTCGGCCGGCGGCGGGGCGGCCTGCGTGTCGGTCATGGAGCCAGCCTAGGGAGCCGGCCCGAGGGAGCACCTGCGTCGGCCGTCCACCGGCCCCGCGCCGAACGCCGGCCGGCCGTCCGCCGGTCCTCCGCCCACGGTTGGCGGATCCGGTCACCCGATCGAGGCGTGGTGGGCACGGGCGTATGGCCGAGCCGGGCCCGGCGCGTTTCGCCGCTCCGCGCGGGCATGCCAGGATCGAAGTGTCATGACTCTGATGCCTGCCACCCCCGCCCCGCCGGCCACCACGCCCCAGACGTCCACCCTCCTGCACGCCCCCGTCATCGACTGGTTCCGCGCGCACGCCCGGGACCTGCCCTGGCGCCGTCCCGAGGCCGGTCCGTGGGGGGTGATGGTCAGCGAGTTCATGCTGCAGCAGACCCCCGTCAACCGGGTGCTGCCGATGTACGAGCAGTGGCTGGCCCGCTGGCCGCGCCCCGCCGACCTGGCGGCCGAGGCGCCCGGCGAGGCGGTCCGCGCCTGGGGCCGGCTCGGCTACCCGCGCCGCGCGCTGCGGCTGCACGCCGCCGCCTCGGCCATCACCGAGCGGCACGGCGGCGAGGTGCCGAGGGACCACGCCAAGCTGCTGGCCCTGCCGGGCGTCGGGGAGTACACGGCGGCGGCCGTGGCGTCCTTCGCGTACGGACAGCGGCACGCGGTGCTCGACACCAACGTCCGCCGGGTCTTCGCCCGCGCCGTGACCGGCGCCCAGTACCCGCCGAACGCCACCACCGCCGCCGAGCGCCGGCTGGCCCGGGCGCTGCTGCCGGACGACGAGCCGGTGGCCGCCAGCTGGGCCGCGGCGACGATGGAGCTGGGAGCGCTGGTCTGCACGGCCCGTACGCCCTCCTGCGGCCGCTGCCCGATCGCGGACCGGTGCGCCTGGCTGGCCGCGGGCTCTCCCGCCCACGACGGGCCGCCGCGCCGGGGCCAGACCTACGCGGGCACCGACCGGCAGGTGCGCGGCAAGCTGCTGGCCGTGCTGCGGGAGGCGGTGGCGCCCGTTCCGCAGGCGGCGCTGGACGCGGTGTGGCACGAGCCGGTGCAGCGGGCCCGGGCGCTGGACGGGCTCGTGGCGGACGGCCTGGTCGAGCCGCTCCCCGGCGGGATGTACCGGCTGCCCCTGACGTGAGACCGGCGGCCGCCCGGGTCGCGCCGGCGGCCGCCCGGGTCGCACCGGCCGCGCTCCGCGGAGTACCGACCGCGCTCCGCGGAGTCCCGGCCGCCGTCCGCGGAGCGTCGGACTCCACCCGTGTAGCCCCAGCGGCCACTCACGTCACACGGGCCGCCACTCCCGTCACAAAGCCCTCGTCACAGCCCCGTCCGAATCGGACAGAGCCGCCCTTTCCCCACGCCGCGCTCACAGCTGTTACACAACCTATGGACAGCTGTGCACCAGCCGAAGGGCTCCCGCACATCGCGCCGCAACAGCCCGTCCGTAGCGTCCTACCCGTGCTGGACGACTGCCAGCGTCGCGGGGAACGCAAAGCGGGAATGGAGGCTGCGAGTATGGCCAGCAGCGGCAAGGTTCTGGACTTCGAAGAGTACGTGCGCAACCGTCAGGACGCCCTTCTGCGCAGCGCCCGGCGGCTCGTCCCGGACCCCATCGACGCCCAGGACCTGCTCCAGACCGCACTCGTCCGCACCTACGGCCGCTGGGAAGGCATAGCGGACAAGTCGCTCGCCGACGCCTACCTGCGCCGTGTCATGATCAACACTCGTACGGAGTGGTGGCGCGCCCGCAAGCTCGACGAGGTGCCCACCGAGCAGCTCCCCGACGCCAGCGTCGAGGACGGCACCGAGCAGCACGCCGACCGTGCCCTGCTGATGGACATCCTCGGCGTCCTGGCGCCGAAGCAGCGCAGCGTCGTCGTCCTGCGACACTGGGAGCAGATGAGCACCGAGGAGACCGCGGAGGCGCTCGGCATGTCGACCGGCACGGTCAAGAGCACGCTGCACCGTGCGCTGGCCCGGCTCCGTCAGGAGCTGGAGAGCCGCGACCTGGACTTCCACGCCCTGGAGCGCAACGATCGGGGGCGCGAACGGTGCGCGGCCTGAGCAGGTCGGCGGGCTCCCGCCCCGGCAGGGGCCGCAGGGCCACGCCGGCACTGATCACCGGTGGTGCGGTCACCGCGATGGCCGCCACCGCCGGCCTTCTGCTGGCCGGATGCGGTACGAGCAGTGACGGTGTGCGCAAGGAGGGGCCCGCGCAGACCCAGCCGGCGGCCAAGGCCGCCTCCCCCCGGACGCCCTCGGCGTCCGCGTCGGCCGCCTCGCCCCAGGACAAGGTCGACGCCGTCAAGCTGATCAAGGCCGACCCCAAGGTCGGCGAGCAGGTCAAGAAGAACCTCAAGCCGTGTGTGAAGGACCAGTACCCCGTCGACGTGATCTACGGGCAGCTGACCGGCGGCTCCCGCCCCGACGTCGTGGTGAACGTCCTGACGTGCGGCGATTCCATCGGTGTCGGTTCCTATGTGTACCGTGCCAAGGGCAACACGTACGAGAATGTGTTCGTGGCCGAGCAGGCGCCCGTGTACGCCGACATCGACCGGCGTGATCTCACGATCACCAAGCAGGTGTACGGGCCGGGCGACGCCGTGTGCTGCGCCTCGGGCGAGGACGTGCTGACCTATCACTGGTCGGACAACGTCTTCCGCGAGACCGGCCGCACCCACACCGACTTCGGCAAGGTCGGCAACACCGGCAAGGTGCCGAGCGAAGGAACGGAGGGCTGAGAGCAGCGTGGCCGATACGCATGTGCTCTTCGTCGAGGACGACGACGTCATCCGCGAGGCTACGCAGCTCGCCCTGGAGCGCGACGGCTTCGTCGTCACCGCGGTGCCGGACGGGCTGTCGGGGCTGGAGAGCTTCCGCGCCCGGCGACCCGACATCGCGCTGCTGGACGTGATGGTTCCGGGACTGGACGGGGTCAGCCTGTGCCGCCGGATCCGTGACGAGTCGACCGTTCCCGTGATCATGCTCTCGGCGCGCGCCGACTCCATCGACGTCGTCCTCGGCCTCGAGGCCGGCGCCGACGACTACGTGACCAAGCCCTTCGACGGCGCCGTGCTCGTCGCCCGGATACGCGCCGTCCTGCGCCGCTTCGGGCACGCCAGCGGTGCCGCCGGCAACGGCGGGGCGGAGTCCTCGAACGAGACCCTCGAGGGCGGAGTGCTGCGCTTCGGCGACCTGGAGGTCGACACCGAGGGCATGGAGGTCCGCAAGGCCGGCACGCCCGTCGCCCTGACCCCCACCGAGATGCGGCTGCTGCTGGAGTTCTCGTCCGCGCCGGGCACCGTCCTCTCCCGCGACCGGCTCCTGGAGCGGGTCTGGGACTACGGCTGGGGCGGCGACACCCGCGTGGTGGACGTCCATGTGCAGCGCCTGCGCGGAAAGATCGGCCAGGACCGGATCGAGACGGTCCGTGGCTTCGGCTACAAGCTCAGAGGCTGAGCCCGACGTGGGTAGTCCGGTGAACCCCTCGTGGTGAAGCTCGCCCTCCGCAGCGGTCTGCGCTGGAAGGTCAGTCTGGCCATCGCGGGCGTCGGCGCGCTGGTCGCCGTCGCGCTCAGCCTCGTCGTCCACAACGCGGCGCGCGTCTCCATGCTCAACAGCAGCCGCGACCAGATGGACGACCGGGTACAGATCGCCCAGCGGTACTACGAATCCACCGGCGGCAAGCTGATGCTGCGCGCCAAGGTGGACGACCCCGCGCTGCCCAAGCCGCTGCGCGACGCCGCCGACGTGGGCCTGCGCGCCACCTACCTGCAGGACAACGGCAGCGGGGCCCCCGAGGTGTGGGCCTCCACGCCCCTGCGCAACGGCCGGATCCTGTCGATCCACACCCGCTTCAAGGACCGCTACGACATCCTCAACGACCTCGACCGGGCGCTGATCATCGGCTCGGTCTCCGTCGTCCTGGGCGGCTGCGCGCTCGGCATCCTCGTCGGCGGGCAGCTCTCCAGCCGCCTGCGCAAGGCCGCCACCGCCGCCCGCAAGCTCGCCGACGGCGACGACCCGGACGTCCGGGTGCGCGACGCCATCGGCGGCCGGGTGCGCGACGAGACCGACGACCTCGCCCGGGCCGTCGACGGCATGGCCGAGGCGCTGCGCGACCGGCTGGAGGCCGAGCGGCGCGTCACCGCCGACATCGCCCACGAGCTGCGCACCCCCGTGACCGGCCTGCTCACGGCCGCCGAGCTGCTGCCGCCGGGCCGGCCCACCGAGCTCGTACGGGACCGGGCGCAGGCCATGCGCACGCTCGTCGAGGACGTGCTCGAGGTCGCCCGGCTGGACGGCTTCGCCGAGCGCGCCGAGATGCAGGACATCGAGCTCGGCGAGTTCGTGCTGCGCCGGGTGCGGTCCGTGGCCCCCGACGCCGAGGTCACGGTCGTGCGCAACGCCTACGTCTCCACCGACCCGCGCCGCCTGGAGCGGATCCTGGGCAACCTGCTGGCCAACGCCGCCAAGCACGGCAAGGGCCCGGTCGAGGTCTCGGTCGAGGGCCGGGTGCTGCGCGTGCGCGACCACGGCCCCGGCTTCCCCGAGGAGCTGCTGAAGGAGGGGCCGAGCCGCTTCCGTACGGGCAGCAAGGACCGGGCCGGCAAGGGCCACGGCCTGGGCCTGACCATCGCCGCCGGGCAGGCCCGCGTCCTGGGCGCCCGCCTGACCTTCCGCAACGCCGACCCGGAGGCGGAGGGGGGCGGCGGCGCGATCGCGGTGCTCTGGCTCCCGGAGTCGTCCCCCACGAGCACGGGCAGCTTCCCGATCATTCAGGTGCCGGACTAGGAACCGGGGCGGGAAGCTCCGGTCGTCCACCACCGCGCGCGGTGTCAGTGGCATGGGTCACAGTTGAGGGAGTCGCTCCAAGGGGGACTGCCATGACGACCGGCACGACGTACGCGATCCGGGCCGAAGCACTGGTGAAGCGGTTCAAGGAGACCCCGGCGCTGGCCGGGGTCGACCTGGCCGCGCGCCCCGGCACCGTCCTCGGCCTCCTCGGGCCCAACGGCGCCGGCAAGACCACCGCCGTACGGGTCTTCGCCACCCTCCTGCGCCCCGACGCCGGCCGGGCCGAGGTCGCCGGCCACGACGTCGTGCGCGAGCCGGGCCGGGTGCGCGCCATGATCGGGCTCACCGGCCAGTACGCGGCCGTCGACGAACAGCTGACCGGCTCCGAGAACCTGCTGCTCATCGGCCGCCTGCTGGGCATGGCCAGGGCCGACGCCCGGGCCCGCGCCAGGGAGCTGCTGGAGCGCTTCCACCTCGACGACGCGGCCGGGCGGGCCGCCAAGACGTACTCCGGCGGCATGCGCCGCCGCCTCGACCTCGCGGCCAGCCTCGTCGGCCGGCCGCGCGTCCTCTTCCTCGACGAGCCGACCACCGGCCTCGACCCGCACAGCCGGGGCGAGCTGTGGGACATGCTGCGCGGCCTGGTCGCCGAGGGGGTCACCGCGCTGCTCACCACGCAGTATCTGAACGAGGCCGATCAGCTCGCCGACGACATCGTCGTGATCGACCGGGGCAAGGTGATCGCCGAAGGCACCCCGGACCAGCTGAAGTCGCAGGCCGGCGGGCAGGTGCTGCAGCTCAGACCGGTGCACCGGGCCGATCTGGCCACGGCCCACGCCCTGATCACGGAGGCGGCGGGCCCCCAGGCCCGGATCGAGGGCGACGGGATCACCGCCCCCGTCAACGACCCGGCCCTGATGCCCTCGGTCGTGCGACGGCTGGACCAGGCGTCGATCGCGGTCGGCGAGCTGAGCCTGCGCCGCTCCTCCCTGGACGAGGTGTTCCTGGCCCTGACCGGGCACCGCACGGGGCCCGGCGGGGACCCGGACGGGCAGGATCCGGGCGGGCCGGGCCCAGGCGGGCGCGGTCCGGACGGCGGGGGGCCGTCATGACCGCCACCGCCCCCGCCGTCTCGCCCCGGCTGCGCGGGAGCGGCCGCGTGCGTCCCCTGGACGCGCTGCGGCAGACCGCCACGCTGGCCTGGCGGAGCCTGGTGTCCATCAAGCACAACCCCCTGGAGCTGGTGGACTACAGCATCACGCCGATCATGTTCGTGTTCCTGTTCACCTACGTGTTCGGCGGGCAGATGGCGGGCTCGCCCGAGGAGTATCTGCGGTACGCGCTCGCCGGGGTGATCGTCCAGAACACGCTGTTCATGACCACGTACACCGCGATGTCGCTGAACACCGACCTGACCAAGGGCGTCTTCGACCGGCTGCGGAGCCTGCCGATCGCCAGATCCGCGCCGCTGTTCGGCCGGATCGCCGCCGACCTCGTCAAACAGCTGTGGGCGATGCTGCTGATGATCGCCCTGGGCGTCGCCCTGGGCTTCCGGATCACCGGCGGGCCGGGCGGCTTCCTGGGCGCCACGCTGATGCTGTTGATCTTCGCCGCCGCCGTGTCCTGGATCGCGGTGCTGATCGGCATGCTGGCGGGCGACGCCGAGAAGGTGCAGGTCTTCGCGTTCGTGCTGATCTTCCCGATCACATTCACCAGCAGCGCCTTCGTGCGGGTGGAGACCATGCCGGGCTGGCTGCAGGCCTGGGTGCACGTCAATCCCGTCACCCACCTGTCGGACGCCTTCAGGGGGCTGCTGCTCGGCGACGCGACGGGCCGCTCGGTGCTGTGGACGCTGGCATGGGCGGCGGGCATCGCGGCGGTGTTCATACCGGTGGCGATGCGGGCCTACCGCGCCCGGACGTAGCCCCGGCCGGGGGCCTGTCGGCCGGGTGCGTACCGGCCGCGGCGTGGGGCGCGCACGACGAAGCCGGCGCACCGCGGGTGAGGCGGTGCGCCGGCTCGTGACGCTGTGCGGGCGTTGCCCGCGGGGAGGCGTCCGGTGGGATCAGAGGTTCTCGCCGTGGGCCTTCAGGAAGCCGACGGGCTCGATGCCGGAGCCGTAGTTCGGGGTGGTGCGGATCTCGAAGTGCAGGTGGGGACCGGACGAGTTGCCGGTGGAGCCGGAGAGACCGATCACCTGGCCGGTGGTCACGGTCTGGCCGACGGACACCTTCACCTGCGAGAGGTGGGCGTACTGCGAATACGTGTTGTTGTCGTGCTTGATCACGATGGCGTTGCCGTACGCCGGACCGTCGCCGCCGCCGTTGGGGCCGGCCTTGACGACCGTACCGCCGTGGACGGACATGACGGCGGTGCCGGTGCCGACGACGAGGTCCTGGCCGCTGTGCTTGTGGGCCCACATGGAACCGGCCTTACCGAAGGGCTGGCCGATCTGGTAGCCGGCGACGGGGGCGACCCAGCCGTCGGCACGCTTGCGCGAGGCCTCGGCCTGCTTACGGGCCTCCTCGGCCTGCTTGCGGGCCTCGTCGGCACGCTTGGCGGCGTCCCGCTTGGCCTGCTCGGCGGCCTGCTTCTCCTTCTCCGCCACCTTCAGCTGGGTGGCGGCCTGCGTGTTCAGCGCGTCGTCGAGGGCGACGACGGACGCGAACGCGGGGAACTCGCTCACCGTAGCGGTGGTGTCGGCTGCGAGCGCGACCCCGGAACCCAGCGCGACCGAGGCTCCCAGACCGGCGGCCACGACAGCGGCACGGGTGCGGAGAACGGCCTTGCTCGAGTTACGGAAAGCGGTGCGCTTCGACATACGGATAAACCTCCAGGCAATAAACAGGTCCCGACTGCGGGCCGGGATCGCCATACCTTGGTAACCAGCGCTTCCCGGGGCTGTCGAGTGCCCCTCCTACTAGCGGATGCCGTAGCCGGAGAATGAATTCCGTGAATGGCCGACCGCCGCCTCCCCCGGAATTTCGGGGCAATTCCCGAGATCGACTTTTCCGCTATGCGGCGTAGTAGCGGCGAAATCGCCTGTGCGCCATGTCACCGCGGAGGCCGGTCCGGACCCCGCATTCCGCGGTCGGAGACCCAAGATCGGCGGTACGCTCCGGACGGCAGACATGTACGCATCGTGCGGGGGGTCTCGCAGTGAGCAACGATTTCGAGGACATAGAGCTGGCGGAGGCGGTACGGGCGATCCGCGACGGCCTGGTGGACGCGGCGGCGGCCGGGGCCGCCGAGCGGCTGGCGTTCGACGTCGGCGAGATCGCCCTGGAGTTCACGGTGGAGCTCCGCCGGGACGCCACGGGCAAGGGCGGCGTGAAGGCCTGGGTCGTCGACGCGGGCACGGAGGCCACGCGCGGCTCGACCCGCACCCACCGGGTCGCCTTCACCCTGACCCCCAGGGACCGGCACACGGGCGACGGCTGGAAGGTCGGCAACGACCGGGCGGCGGGACTGTCGGGATTCGGCTCCACCGCCGAGCAGTGAGGGCTGAGCAGTGAGGTCGGTGGAGGACCGGCTGGTGGTGGTGCTGGCGGCGCAGCAGGGGAGCGGCGTGCTCCTCACCCCGAATCTCATCCTCACCAGCTGCCACATCTTCGACTTCAGCGGCAGTGCGGTGGCCGAGGCGGCCGCGCCGGGCGGCGCGGGCACGGTGAGCTGCGAAGTCCTGTGGGCCGGCCACCCCGACCGCTGCGACGCCGCGCTCCTGCGGGCCCGGCGCGACCTGGTCCCCGCCGAACGCCTGCCACCCCTGCGCTGGGGCACCCTCGCCGCCGACCAGCCGGTGGCCGACTGCCAGATCCTCGGCTTCCCGCAGGTGCAGCGATACCGGGGCAACGAGCTGGAGGCCGCACAGATCCTCGGCACGCTGACACCCCTGTCCGGGCGGATGCGCGGCAGATACGTCCTGCACAGCGACCACCACCCGCCCGGGGCCTACTCCGAGGGATCCCCCTGGGCGGGCCTGTCCGGCGGCCCGCTCTTCGCCGGGCCGGTGCTGCTGGGGATCGCCACCGAGGACCCGCAGGGCTGGGAACACTCGGCCGTCGACGCGGTACCGGTTTCCCGCATCCTCGCCGAGGGCCTGAGCGAGGTGCTGAAGCAGTACTGGCCGGCCGCCCCGGCCCTCGAGGAGCTCAGCGGCCCCGACCCCCGGGACCTCGCCCACGAGGAGCAGTACGCGAAGGCCGTCAAGGCCCGCTACAGCCGCATGGAGGTCTTCGGGCTCGACGACCTGGGGACGAACGAGAACAGCTGGGACCTGGACACCGCGTACCTGAGCCTGGAGGCGCGGAAGACGGGTCCGGAGACGTCCCTCCGGCCGGAGCGGCAGCGCATCGAGGATCTCCTCGGCTCGCGCCCCCGAACGGTCCTGCGCGGCGAGGCCGGCGCGGGCAAGACCACGCTGGTGTGGTGGCTGGCCTCCCATGCCGTCTGCCGCACCATGCCCAGGAAGCTGAGCGAGCTCGACGGCCTGATCCCCTTCGTGATCCCCATGCGCAGCCTCGCCGCCCAGGGCATCACCAGCCCCACGCCCGCCCAGCTCCCGACCATCGCGCAGCTGCCCGTGGACGACCCGCCGACGGGCTGGGCGGGCCGGGTCCTGGCGGCGGGCCGCGGGCTCCTGCTGGTCGACGGCCTGGACGAGCTGCCCCAGGCCGACCGCGCCCCGGCCCGGCAATGGCTCGCCCAGCTCCTGCGGATGTACCCCGGGACCCGCTGCCTCGTCACCGTGCGCCCGCTGGCCGTCGAACAGGCCTGGCTGGAGTCGGAGGGCTTCGAGGAGCTGCAGCTCCTGCCCATGAGCGACGCCGACATCCAGGCGTTCGTCACCGCCTGGCACAAGGCCGCGCGGCTCGAATGCCGCGTCTTCGCCGACGAGCTGCGGGCAGGGCAGGAGCGCGAACGCCTCACCGCCCTGGAGCGCGACCTCCGCTCGGAGTTCCAGCGCAGCGCCGGCCTTCGCGACCTCGCCCGCACCCCGCTGCTGTGCGCGGTCATCTGCGCCCTGCACCGCCGCCGCAGCGGCCTGCTCCCCCGCACCCGCTGGCAGCTCTACCAGGCCGCCCTGTCGATGCTGCTCGGCAACCGCGACGCCTACCGCCGCGTGGGCACCCCCGAAGGCGTCGAGCTGACCGTCGACGACAGCCGCCAGCTCCTCCAGCACATCGCGGCCTGGCTGGTACGCAACAACCGCGCCGAGCTCTCCCACACGCAGGCGGTGCGCCAGCTGGAATCGGCCATGAAGGGCCTGCGGCACGTACGGGAGCAGGGCACGGCGGAACAGGTCCTCACGCACCTGCTCAACCGCAGCGGCCTGCTGCAGGAGCGCACGACGAATTCCCTCCAGTTCATCCACCGCACCTTCCAGGACTATCTGGCGGCCAAGGAATTCCAGGAGAGCGACTCACTGGACGAGCTGCTGAGCCACGCGGCGGACGAGCAGTGGCAGGACGTCATCCGGCTGGTCGTCGGGCACTGCGGGCGCAGCGAGGTCCGGGGGGTCATCGACGGCCTGATCGCGGCCGGCGACGCGGCAGCACCGGACCGTGCGTCGCAATGGCGGCTGCGCAGCCTCGCGGCCGGGTGCGCGATCGCGGCGACCTACCTGGGGGACGCACAGCGGGAGGCGGTGTGGAAGGGGATCAGGGCACTGGGTCCCCCACTCGATCCGGGCGAAGTCATACACCTGTCCTCGCTGGGGCCCGATGTCCTGCCACACCTACCGGATATGGAGAAGCTGGACCTCCCTATTGCCACGATGATCATGGTTGTCCTGGCGCATCAGGGACGTGCGGCGTTTCCCTGCCTGAAGAGGTACGGGCAGCACGAATCCCCCGAGATCCGCGCCAGGGTCGTCGCAGTGTGGACCAGCATGGAGCTCCAAGCTTTCGCAAAAGAAGTCCTCGCTACCATGAGGCTGGACGACCTCACCCTCTACATCACAGAGGCTGGGCAACTTCGCGTACTGGGTGGCCTCGAGCCTCTCAATACACATCTCGCTTTGGACGTGGGCGTTATTGCCGGGCTCGACAGCGTGCCGCCGCTGAAACATTACGGATCTGCCAGCGTCTTCCTCCACGAGGACTGCACGATTGACGCGGCGTTCTTCCGGGCCTTCCCCGACCTTTGCCGCCTCGAGCTTCAGGCGCTGGATCCCTGCAAGGTCACGGTGACCTCTGCCACCTGCCTCACCGCCCTGGATGTGCAGGTCCGTGGCGACCTTGAGCTGACCGTCTCGGACGGCAACCTCTGAGCCCAAAGAAATCGGCCCCGGAACCGTGTTTCCACGGTCCCGGGGCCGACCCCACTCACTTATCCGTTACGCGTCCTTCGACAGGTTGGGCCCGGCCCCGCCCGTCGCGGACTCCACCGGCGGGGTGTCGGGGAGTGCCGACTTCTCCTCGCCGCGGAAGGTGAACTTCTTCTCCTCGCCTCCGCCCTCCGTGCCGACGACCACGATGTGGCCCGGACGGAGCTCGCCGAAGAGGATCTTCTCGGACAGGATGTCCTCGATCTCGCGCTGGATGGTGCGGCGCAGCGGGCGGGCGCCCAGGATCGGGTCGTAGCCCTTCTTCGCCAGCAGCAGCTTCGCGTCCCCGCTGAGCTCGATGCCCATGTCGCGGTCCTTGAGCCGCTCGTCCACCTTGGCGATCATCAGGTCGACGATCTGGATGATGTCTTCCTGCGACAGCTGGTGGAAGACCACCGTGTCGTCGACGCGGTTGAGGAACTCGGGCCGGAAGTGCTGCTTGAGCTCTTCGTTGACCTTGGCCTTCATCCGCTCGTACCCGGTCTTGACGTCGCCCTGGGCGGCGAAGCCCAGGTTGAAGCCCTTGGAGATGTCCCGGGTGCCGAGGTTCGTCGTCATGATGATGACGGTGTTCTTGAAGTCGACCACGCGGCCCTGGGAGTCGGTCAGGCGACCGTCCTCCAGGATCTGCAGCAGCGAGTTGAAGATGTCCGGGTGGGCCTTCTCGACCTCGTCGAAGAGGACCACGGAGAACGGCTTGCGGCGCACCTTCTCGGTGAGCTGGCCGCCCTCTTCGTAGCCGACGTATCCAGGCGGGGAGCCGAAGAGGCGCGAGACGGTGTGCTTCTCGCTGAACTCCGACATGTCGAGGGAGATCAGCGCGTCCTCGTCGCCGAAGAGGAATTCGGCGAGCGTCTTGGACAGCTCCGTCTTACCCACGCCGGACGGGCCGGCGAAGATGAACGATCCGCCGGGGCGCTTGGGGTCCTTCAGGCCCGCACGGGTGCGCCGGATGGCCTGGGAGAGCGCCTTGATGGCGTCCTTCTGGCCGATGACGCGCTTGTGCAGCTCGTCCTCCATGCGCAGCAGGCGGGAGGACTCCTCCTCCGTCAGCTTGAAGACCGGGATGCCGGTGGCCGTGGCGAGGACCTCGGCGATCAGCTCGCCGTCGACCTCGGCGACGACGTCCATGTCGCCGGCCTTCCACTCCTTCTCCCGCTTGGCCTTGGCGGCCAGGAGCTGCTTCTCCTTGTCGCGGAGGGAGGCGGCCTTCTCGAAGTCCTGCGAGTCGATCGCGGACTCCTTCTCCCGGCGCACGTCGGCGATCTTCTCGTCGAACTCGCGGAGGTCCGGCGGCGCGGTCATCCGGCGGATGCGCATCCGGGAGCCGGCCTCGTCGATCAGGTCGATCGCCTTGTCCGGCAGGAAGCGGTCGGAGATGTAGCGGTCGGCGAGGGTGGCGGCCTGGACCAGCGCCTCGTCGGTGATGGAGACGCGGTGGTGAGCCTCGTAGCGGTCGCGCAGACCCTTGAGGATCTCGATGGTGTGCGGCAGCGACGGCTCGGCGACCTGGATGGGCTGGAAGCGGCGCTCGAGGGCGGCGTCCTTCTCCAGGTGCTTGCGGTACTCGTCGAGCGTGGTGGCGCCGATCGTCTGCAGCTCGCCTCGCGCCAGCATGGGCTTGAGGATCGAGGCGGCGTCGATGGCGCCCTCGGCGGCACCCGCACCGACCAGCGTGTGGAGCTCGTCGATGAACAGGATGATGTCGCCGCGGGTGCGGATCTCCTTGAGGACCTTCTTCAGGCGCTCTTCGAAGTCACCGCGGTAGCGGGAGCCGGCGACCAGGGCGCCGAGGTCGAGGGTGTAGAGGTGCTTGTCCTTGAGGGTCTCGGGCACCTCGCCCTTGACGATGGCCTGGGCCAGGCCCTCGACGACGGCGGTCTTGCCGACGCCGGGCTCGCCGATGAGGACCGGGTTGTTCTTGGTACGGCGGGACAGCACCTGCATGACCCGCTCGATCTCCTTCTCGCGCCCGATGACCGGGTCGAGCTTGGATTCGCGGGCGGCCTGCGTCAGGTTGCGGCCGAACTGGTCCAGGACGAGCGAGGTCGAGGGCGTGCCCTCGGCCGGGCCGC
Source organism: Streptomyces griseocarneus (assembly GCF_014655595.1). Taxonomy (GTDB): domain Bacteria; phylum Actinomycetota; class Actinomycetes; order Streptomycetales; family Streptomycetaceae; genus Streptomyces; species Streptomyces griseocarneus. The sequence goes on from NZ_BNBL01000019.1 coordinate 28,721, forward strand.
CGGCGGTGGCGGCTTCCTTGCCCTGGTAGCCGGAGAGCAGCTGGATGACCTGCTGCCGCACCCGGTTCAGGTCGGCGCCCAGCTTCACGAGGACCTGGGCGGCGACGCCCTCGCCCTCACGGATCAGGCCGAGCAGGATGTGCTCGGTGCCGATGTAGTTGTGGCCGAGCTGGAGGGCCTCGCGGAGCGACAGCTCCAGGACCTTCTTGGCACGGGGCGTGAAGGGGATGTGCCCGGACGGGGCCTGCTGGCCCTGGCCGATGATCTCCTCCACCTGCTGGCGGACCGCCTCGAGCGAAATCCCGAGGCTCTCCAGGGCCTTAGCGGCGACACCCTCACCCTCGTGGATCAGGCCCAGGAGGATGTGCTCGGTGCCGATGTAGTTGTGGTTGAGCATCCGGGCTTCTTCCTGAGCCAGGACGACAACCCGCCGCGCACGGTCGGTGAACCTCTCGAACATCGTTAATCGCTCCTCAGAGCGGTCAGGCAGTTAGGGGTCGGTCCCCTCCCTGTCCTTCCGCATGCTAGTCCCGCTGGGCGGGACAGCTCATTCCAACTGCCGACACCCGTCCGGATCACCCCCGCGCCGGCGGGGAAACCTGCTGCCGAACAGCCGACATCTCCTCCAACCCGATGGTGGGAGACGATGTTCCCGCAGGCCAGGCATATACGCCCACCACCACTACGCCCATGGCGAACGCCCGGCCGGGCCGACACGCCCGTCCACGGCCCCGCCGCCACCCCTGATGACGCGGTCCGGGCCCCGTTGTACAGCCTCTTCCCACGGGGAATGTCTTACCCGTGGGGACTGACACTCCATGCGGCGCGGGGCTTTCCCATCCGCTACGGGCGAACACCCTCGCGCCATCCGGAGCGCCTGTGCGCCCCTGTCCTCTTATACGGAGCGTGCCCAACTATCCACCCAGCGTAACCTCTTGGGCTTTCCACAGTTGCACCGTTCATGACGGTAGCCCTCCCGCGCCCGTGCCGCCCCCCGGACGACCCGCACGCGCCGCCGCCCGCGGGCCCACCTGCGGTTTCCGCCGCGGACGCGGCGTCACCCGAGGATCCGCGCAGTCGGCGGAGATGGCGCCAGTGGTACGAGTGCGTCCTGGGCTGGCCCACCTGGCCGGCCGAGGGCGGCCGGCCCCTGGAGCTGATCACAGGAGTCCGCTTCGACGCGCTGGGAATGCCCGCCGAGGCCGGGTTCGCCGTGCTCGGCCGGGTGCCGGCCACAGGGCCGGTGGCGCTGGACGGGCGGGCCCGGAGGATGTGGTTCCTGACCGCCGTCGGCAGCGCCGACGAGCTGCCGGGGCTGCTCGCCTGGCTGGAATGGGGCGGGATCGCCCTGGAGCTGTCCGTGCTGGGCCCGGGAGGCCGGCTGGTCGCTCCGGAGCCCTCAGGGGTCCGTCGCGCGCTCAGGGGGCCGTACGGGCCCGGGAACGCCGTGGAGGCCGTATGGGTGCGGCCCCCCGATCCCGGGGGCGCGGTGGAGCCGACGCTGCCGGTGGCCGGCCTCGGGGGCGACGGCGGCGCCCCCGATCTCGTACGGCTCGTGAGCGCGGCGGCCACGGAGTGCCACCGGAACCGGCTGCTGCGCGCCGCTCGGGCGCGCAGGGACCAGCCGCCGGACCGGCCCGCGGGGCCGGGTGATCCGGACGATCAGGCGTTGGCCTTCTCGTACGCCTCACGGATCTCGGCGGGCACACGGCCACGGTCGTTGACGTTGTAGCCGTTCTCCTTGGCCCAGGCGCGAATCTTCGCGGTGTCCGGGCTGCCGGCGGCGGTGGCACCGGCGCGGGCCTTGCCGCGGGCGCCGGCCGTGCGGCCACCGGTACGACGGGCCGCCTTGACGTAGTCCGCGAGCGCCTCACGCAGCTTGTCCGCGTTGTCGGTGGTGAGGTCGATCTCGTAGGACTTGCCGTCCAGGGCGAACGTCACGGTCTCGTCGGCCTCGCCGCCGTTGAGGTCGTCGACAAGAAGGACCTGAACCTTCTGCGCCACGGGGGATTCCTTTCATCAGCGTAAAAGGGATTACGGAGGAATAGCAAACCGCCTTTCTCGGAAAAACACAAACCCCCCGGGAAGGTTCAGCCCGCCTTCGGCGTGGGAACGATGGCTTCCGGGCCCGCACGATAGGGGCGCGATTCGGACATAGAGACCGCGCTTCACAGATGCAGAAGCATCCGGCTGTTGCCAAGGGTGTTCGGCTTCACTCGTTCGAGACCCAGGAACTCGGCAACGCCCTCGTCATAGGAACGCAGCAGCTCGCTGTACACATCACCGTCCACCGGGGTCTCACCGATCTCGACGAAGCCGTGCTTCGCGAAGAAGTCGACTTCGAAGGTGAGGCAGAAAATGCGCCGCACTCCCAGCCAGCCAGCCGTGCGCAGCAGCTTGTCCAGTAGCAGGTGGCCGACTCCGCCGCCGCGGACATCCGGGTCGACGGCGAGAGTGCGTACCTCCGCGAGGTCTTCCCACATCACGTGGAGCGCGCCGCACCCGATGACCGTACCGTCCTCGTCCCGCTCCGCGACCCAGAACTCCTGGATGTCCTCGTAAAGCGTCACCGTGGCTTTGTCGAGCAGGATGCGGTCGCGCACGTAGCTGTTGAGGAGGCGGCGCAGCGCGGGTACATCGCTGGTGCGGGCCCTGCGGACGGTGACGACTTTAGTGAGAGCGGGCATGTCCGGACGCTATCGTCCCGGGGTCCCGGGAGCCTCGTCGGGCCCGTCGAGTTGGGCGACCCGGATCGCGTCGCGGAGGGCTTCGCGTTGTTCGGCCGACATCATGCCGAAGAAGGCGACGAGAGCGGCGGCGGGGTTGTCGCTGAGGGACCAGGCTTCGTTCATCAGTGCGGCCGAGTAGGCGGCCCGGTTGGAGACCGCTTCATATCGATAGGCGCGGCCTTCGGCTTCCCGCCGCAGCCAGCCCTTCTGATACAGGTTGTCCATTACGGTCATCACGGTGGTGTAGGCGATGGACCGTTCCTGCTGAAGGTCTTCCAGCACTTCCCGAACAGTGACCGGTCGGTTCCACTCCCACACGCGCGTCATCACGGCGTCTTCCAGATCACCCAGGCGTCGAACCACACGCGAATAATAGTGGGAGATGTCTCGAATGCCGGTTTATCGGGGCGGCAATCCCCCGACTAAAAAAGGGCGCACGGTCCGAGAATTCGGTCTCGGTGCGTACGCCCCGGTGCGGGACGGTCGTCCCGTGCCTCAGGCCGTGGTGCCCTTGGAAGCCTGCCGGGCGGACTCGGCGCGGGCCAGCGCGGCGTCGACAATGGCGTCTTCCTTGGCCTTGTTCGCACCGCCCTGGCTCTTGATGATCGTCACAACCAGCGCGGTGAAAGCCACCGCCATCACCACGGGCGGGACCAACGCGGCGACATAATCCATGGCCGTCGGCTCCTTCTGGATCGGGGTCTGCGCATGCGCATGCTGAGCGACGCGTCCAGATTACGCGCCCGCCCCGCGCGCCGGAGCGGCCGGGTGGGGCCGGGGCGAACGGGGCGAGTCGGACGGGGACGGGGTCCGGCAATACGTACCGGCCGGTCGGTCAGACAGTGGTCCGGGGGCGTCAGGCGGGGCGGGCCGTCGGCAGGGCGAGGACCGTCGGCGGAGTGGGCTTGCGGCGCGGCGGGAACACCTCGCCGGGCGTCGGGATGGGCCGGCCCGGCTGCGACGGCCTGGGCGCCGAGGGGGGAGCGGCCGGCGGCGGGGTCGCCGCGGGCCTGTTCGGCGGCGCGGGGCTCTCCCCCGGCTTGGGGCCGGGCCTCGGCTGCGGTTCGGCCGCGTGCGGGGCCGAACCGCCGGGCAGCGCGCGCAGGCGGCCGCCCGCGGGCTGCGGCCGGGCACCCGGCACGGCGGGCGCCGTGCGGGCCGCGAGCCGGGCCCGTACCGCCCGCTCGGCGAGCCGCTCGCAGCGCAGCAGCAGGGCCCTGCGACGGGCGGCCTCGGCCTCGCCGGAGGGGGCCGCGCACAGGGAGCGCAGGGCGGCGAGGTCCTCGGGGCCGGGCCCGTAGCCGTCCGCGAGGGCGTCCTGGAGCCGCCGCGCGTAGCCGGGCGCGGCGCCCGGCAGGGCGTCGCGGTAGCGGGCGAGGTCGGCGAGGAGGAAGTCGCGCAGCCGGGCGCCTTCGCTCGCGGCCTCGGTCATGGCCTCCGTGAGCCGGAGGCAGTCGCGCACCTCCGCGTCCCGCTCGGGGCCGGGGCGGGCAGGGACGCAGTGGGGGCGGAGTGCGATGTCGAGGGCACGGCGCAGCACGCGCAGCTCGTCCGCGCTGAACGCCATGCCGCCGCGGGTTCCATAGGGCGTGGGCATGGGCCGACTTTAAGTGCTAAGCGGACAAAATTCGCTTAGCACACGATCTTGGGCGTGGCACGCCGGGATGTGGCACGCCGGGATGACGCCGGGGACGCGGCCGCCCGCGGGCTCAGGGCTCCCGGCGGCGGGCGGCGCCCAGGGCGATGGCGCCGGCCGAGAGCGCGGTCCCGGACGTGGCGGCGATCAGCAGGGTGCCGGAGGCGACCCGGCCCCCGGTCGCGCGGTACGGCGTACCGGAATCCTTCACGTCGACGAGGATCGGCGCGGAGTCGTTGCCGGGATCCGCGTCCGGGTCGGGTTCCTCGTCGCGGTCGACCACCCGGACCCAGCCCTCGGCGCCGTCGATCTTCTCGTCGATGCGGACCTGGAAGCTCAGCGTCTCCAGGTCGTCCGCGGGGAAATCCGCGCCGAGGGCGCAGAGGTACGTGCGGGCGTTCCCCTCGCCCGGCGTGCAGGCGGCCGCCGAGACGATCGTGGTGCCCTCGGGTGCCGTGACCTCGTACGCCCGGTCCGCCAGCGCCCGGCCGGGGCCCGCCTTGCGCACGCCCAGCTCGACGTCGACCGTCTCGCCCACGCGGCCGGTGACCGGGTGGGCGACGGCCTGGTAGTCGGCGCGGGCAGTCGCCGTCCCGGCCGCCTCGGCGGCGGTCGGGGCCAGGCCGGCCGCCGCCACGAGGGCGGCCGCCGCCACCAGTCGCAGTGATCGCTTCACGCTGCCCACGCCCCAGCCCATCCGGTGCCCTGATCCGCTCTGACAGCAGTCAGGACAGTCCTGGGCGCCGGTTGGTTGCCTCAAGGGGGCGGCGGGCGGGCGCGGGTGAGGTGTTTTCAGACCTCAGCCCCGGGCGACGTTCCGCTCGTACACCAGCCGCAGGCCGATCAGCGTCAGCCACGGTTCGTGCTCGTCGATGACGCTCGCCTCGCCCAGCACCAGCGGCGCCAGGCCGCCCGTCGCGATGACCGTGACGTCGTCGGGGTCGTCCGCCAGCTCGCGCGCCATGCGGCTCACGACCCCGTCGACCTGGCCCGCGAAGCCGTAGAGGATGCCGGACTGCATGGCCTCGACGGTGTTCTTGCCGATGACGCTGCGCGGCCGGGCGATCTCGATCTTGCGGAGCTGGGCGCCCCTGACGCCCAGCGCCTCCGTGGAGATCTCGATGCCGGGGGCGATGACGCCGCCGACGTACTCCCCGCGCGCGCTGACCGCGTCGAACGTGGTGGCCGTGCCGAAGTCGACGACGACGCACGGGCCGCCGTAGAGCTCGACGGCGGCGACCGCGTTGATGATGCGGTCCGTGCCGACCTCCTTGGGCTGGTCCATGAGGATCGGCACGCCGGTCTTCACGCCCGGCTCGACCAGGATGGCCGGTACGTCGCCGTAGTAGCGGCGGGTCACCTCGCGCATCTCGTGCAGCACGGAGGGGACCGTCGAGCAGATGCAGATGCCCTCGATGCCCTCGCCCAGTTCGTCGCCGAGCAGCGGGTGGCGGCCCATCAGCCCCTGCAGCAGCACCGCGAGTTCGTCGGCGGTGCGGCGGGGGTCGGTGGAGATGCGCCAGTGCTCGACGATGTCCTCGCCGTCGAACAGGCCGAGGACGGTCTGGGTGTTGCCGACATCGATGGTGAGCAGCATCAGTGGTCCTCTTCCCGCAGGTCCAGCCCGATGTCGAGGATCGGGGCGGAGTGGGTGAGGGCGCCGACGGCCAGGTAGTCGACGCCGGTGTCCGCGTAGGCGCGGGCGTTGGCCAGCGTCAGGCGGCCCGAGGACTCCAGCTTGGCGCGGCCCGCGACGAGTTCGACGGCCTCGCGGGTCTGCTCGGGCGTGAAGTTGTCGAGCATGACCAGGTCGGCGCCCTCGGCCAGGACCGGCGGGATCTGGTCGATGCGGTCGACCTCGACCTCGATCGCGACGTCGGGGAACTCCCGGCGCACGGCCCGGAAGGCCTCGGCCACGCCGCCGGCGGCGATCACGTGGTTGTCCTTGACCAGGGCGGCGTCCGACAGCGACATGCGGTGGTTGACGCCGCCGCCGCAGCGGACCGCGTACTTCTCCAGGGCGCGCAGCCCGACCGTCGTCTTGCGGGTGTCGCGGACCGCGGCGCCGGTGCCCTCCAGGGCGTCGGCCCAGGCGCGGGTGGCGGTGGCGATGCCGGACAGGTGGCACAGGATGTTGAGCATGCTGCGCTCGGCGGTGAGCAGGTCGGTCGTGCGGGCGCGGACCGTCAGCAGCTTCTGGCCGGCCTCCACCCGGTCGCCGTCCTCCACGTGCCGCTCGACCTCGAACTCGTCGGTGCAGGCCACCGAGAGGATCGCCTCTGCGACGCGCAGGCCGGCGATCGTGCCGGCCTCGCGGGCGGTGAAGTCGCCGGTGGCCACCGCGTCCTCGGGGACGGTCGCGAAGGTGGTGATGTCCTTGCCGCCGTCGAGGTCCTCCTCGATGGCCAGGTGCGCGATGTCCTCGATCTGCAGCGGGTCCAGCCCGGCCGCGACCAGCAGCCGTACGAGCTCGGGGTCGAGCCCGCACTCGTAGGCCTCGACGTCGTACGCGTCGCCGCCGCAGCCGCAGGCGTCGCCGCAGCCACCGGACGCGTCCTCGGCGGGCTCCTGGCCGGACCGGCCGATCTGGTGCAGCGGACGGTCGTCGTTGGTGCTCACGCGGATCTCCTTGGGGGCGGGAGTCAGGGGCGGGAAGGCGGCCGATTCCGTGGCGGAAACCGTAAGCGTACGGTCCGGGCGCAGGGCCACGATCAGGTGACGGCGCCAGGCGGCATCGTCGCGCTCGGGGTGGTCCTCGCGCCAGTGGCAGCCGCGGGTCTCCTCGCGGCGCAGCGCTCCGGCGACCAGGACCTGGGCGACGTGCAGGAGGTTGGTGGTCTCCCAGGCCTCCGTTCCGGGCTCGGCCGCCTTGTCGGCCTCCTCCTGGATGCGGGCCAGCTCGGCGGCCGCGTGCTCCAGGCTCTGCCGGGAACGCAGCACGCCGGCGCCCTGCGTCATCACGCGCTGGACGGCCAGGCGGGCCTCGGGGGCGAGCAGCGGCAGCGTCGCCGTGCCGGCCACCGGCTCACCCGCCGGGCGGACGCCGGCGGCGATGTCCGCGGCGATGCGCTCGGCGAAGACCAGCCCCTCCAGCAGCGAGTTGGACGCCAGCCGGTTCGCGCCGTGGACACCCGTGCAGGCGACCTCCCCACAGGCGTAGAGACCCTCGATCGTGGTGCGGCCGTGCAGGTCGGTGCGTACTCCGCCCGAGGCGTAGTGCGCGGCGGGCGCGACCGGGATGGGCTCGGTCACCGGGTCGATGCCGTGCGCCCGGCAGGCGGCGAGGATCGTGGGGAAGCGGTGCTCCCACATCCGCGCGCCGAAGTGGCGGGCGTCGAGGTACATGTGCTCGGCGCCCTGCTCCTGCATGCGCCGCGTGATGCCCTTGGCGACGATGTCGCGCGGGGCGAGCTCGGCCAGTTCGTGCGCGCCGACCATGAAGCGGTGGCCGTCGGCGTCCACCAGGTGGGCGCCCTCGCCGCGCACCGCCTCCGACACCAGCGGCTGCTGGCCCTCGGCGTCCGGGCCCAGCCACAGCACGGTGGGGTGGAACTGGACGAACTCCAGGTCGGAGACCTCCGCGCCGGCCCGCAGGGCCAGCGCGACGCCGTCGCCGGTGGAGACGGCGGGGTTGGTGGTCGCGGAGAACACCTGGCCCATGCCGCCGGTGGCCAGCACCACGGCTCCGGCCCGCACCGAGCCGACCCCGTCGTGCTGTCCCTCGCCCATGACGTGCAGCGAGACGCCGGCGGCCCGGCCCTCGGCGTCCTTGAGGAGGTCCAGGACGAGGGCGTGCTCGATCGTCTCGATGCCCGCCGCGCGCACGGCCTCGACCAGGGCGCGCGATATCTCGGCGCCGGTGGCGTCGCCGCCGGCGTGGGCGATGCGGTTGCGGTGGTGGCCGCCCTCGCGGGTCAGCAGGATCTCGCCCGTGCCGGCGTCGGTGTCGAAGCGGGCGCCGGCGGCGATCAGGCGGCGCACGGCGTCCGGGCCCTCGGTGACCAGGGTCCGTACGGCCTCGTCGTCGCACAGGCCGGCGCCGGCGACGAGGGTGTCGTCCAGGTGCTGGGCGGGGGTGTCGCCGTCGCCGAGGGCGGCGGCGATGCCGCCCTGGGCCCAGCGGGTCGAGCCGTCGTCCAGGCGGGCCTTGGTGACGAGGGTGACCTTGCGGCCGGCGGCGGCGCAGCGCAGCGCCACGGTGAGGCCGGCGACTCCGGAGCCGATGACGACGACGTCGGCACTGGCCGCCCAGCCGGGGCGGGGCGCGTGCAGTCGTATACCGGTCATCGGTCTGCTCCAGGTGCCTCGAATTCCAGCGGGACGTTGTCGATCAGGCGCGTCGTGCCGACGCGGGCGGCGACGGCGAGCACGGCCGGGCCGGTGAAGTCGTCGGGGACCTCGGTGAAGTCGGCCGGGTCGACGAGGGCCAGGTAGTCCAGGTCGGCCGGCGGGGTCATCCCCGCCGCCTCGTGCAGGACGACGTGGGCGGCGTGGCGGACGGCCGCGGGGCCGAGCTCGACGACGTTGTGGGCGGCGAGCAGGGCGCGGGAGAGCTCGAGCGCGGTGGTGCGGTCCGCGGCGGAGAGGTAGCGGTTGCGGCTGGACAGCGCCAGGCCGTCGGCCTCCCGGACCGTGGGCACGCCGACGATCTCGACGGGGAAGTTCAGGTCGCGCGTCATGCGGCGGATCATGGCCAGCTGCTGGGCGTCCTTCTGCCCGAACAGCGCCAGGTCGGGCGCGGTGAGGTGCAGCAGCTTGGCGACGACGGTCAGCACGCCGTCGAAGTGGCCGGGGCGGAAGGCGCCCTCGAGCCGCTCGCCCATGGGGCCGGCGCTGACCCGCACCTGCGGCTCGCCGCCGGGGTAGACCTCGTCGACGGACGGGGCGAACACCGCGTCGGCGCCGGCCTCCCGCGCGATCCCGAGGTCGGCGTCCAGGGTGCGCGGATAGCGGTCGAGGTCCTCGCCGGCGCCGAACTGCAGCGGGTTGACGAAGACGGTGACGACGACCTGGCCGTCGCCGCCCACCAGCTCGCGGGCGGTGCGCACGAGGGTGGCGTGGCCCTCGTGCAGGGCGCCCATGGTCATCACCACGGCGCGGCGGCCCGTGCGCGGGAGGGCGTGGAGCTCCTCGGCGGTACGGGTGAGCTGGATGGTCACTGGTTGCCTCCGTCCGCGAGGACGCCGAGCAGGTCCTCCGCCAGTTCCGGCTTGAGCAGGCCGTGCGCGAGGGCGCGGTCCGCGGTCGTACGGGCCATGGCCAGGTATCCGGCGACGGCCTGGGGGGCGTGCGCGCGCAGCTCGGCGACGTGCGCGGCGACCGTGCCGGCGTCGCCGCGCGCGACGGGGCCGGTCAGGGCGGCGTCCCCGCTGCGCAGGGCGTTGTCGAGGGCGGCGCCCAGGAGCGGGCCGAGCATGCGGGCGGGGTGGCCGACGCCGGCCGTGCGCAGCAGCTCCATGCTCTGGGCGACGAGGGTGACGAGGTGGTTCGCGCCGATGGCCAGGGCCGCGTGGTAGAGCGGGCGGGCGCTCTCCTCGATCCACTCGGGCTCGCCGCCCATCTCGATGACCAGCGCCTCCGCGGCCAGCCGCAGCGGCTCGGGGGCGGTGACGCCGAAGGAGCAGCCGGCCAGGCGCTGGACGTCGACCGGGGTGCCGGTGAAGGTCATCGCGGGGTGCAGGGCCAGGGGCAGGGCGCCGGCGCGGGTGGCCGGGTCGAGCACGGCGGTGCCGTGCCGGCCCGAGGTGTGCACCAGGAGCTGCCCGGGGCGCACGGCGCCGGTCTCCGCGAGGCCGGCGACGAGGCCCGGCAGGGCGTCGTCCGGCACGGTCAGCAGGACCAGTTCGGCGTGCGCGAGCACATCGGCGGGGGCCATGACCGGCACGTCCGGCAGCATGGCCGCGGCGCGCCGCAGCGAGGCGTCCGAGACACCGGAGACGGCGACCGGGCGGTGCCCGGCGAGCTGCAGGGACGCCGCGAGGGCGGGCCCCACGCGGCCGGCGCCGACGACGCCGACGGTGAGCCGGGCGGGCCGGTCCTGGGGGCTCGCATGCTCGGGCGAGAGGTGTGCGTTCACGCGGCGGGATGCCTTCCGTTCCAGTCCGCGGGGGTACCGGACGATTCCCTTGTCATGCTACGCGAGGACCCGCACGCCTCCTCCGCTCGTCCCCAGCCCTGTGGACGACGTGTTCAGCGCCGGGCGCCGGGCACCGGCCGGGCGGTGTCGCCGGCGCCGGCCGGCCCGGGAGCGGCGGTGCGGGCGGGGGCGGTACGGGCCGGGGCGGCCGGCCGCCGCAGGCGGCCGAGGACGGCGGCCCACCGGGCCCGCCGGGCGGCGACGCGCTCGTCGACGACGGCGCGGAAGGCCCGCCGGGTGCGGAACTCCCGGACCAGGTGCCACTCGCCGGTCCCGGGGGCGGGAGGCGCGGGGAGGTCGTGCCGGGCGGAACGGTAGAGGTCGAACATGTGCTGCTGAGTGGCGTCCATGTCTCTACGGTGCGAACCGTCGGCCGTTTTCGCCCCCTGGATTGACGAGGAACGTCAATCGGCGGCCCGACCTGCGAAAAGAGAGGCACGATGGCCCCATGAGCGTGATGATCGACATCGCGGGCCTGCCCACCGAGCGCCTGGTGTTCCGCCCCTCGCCCCTCGCCGAGCTGTGCACCGCGCTGCACGCCCTGGCCGAGCCCGGGCACCACCCGGGCCTGCACGGCTGGACGACGGCGACGAACTCCTCCCTCAAGCCGGACCTCGCGGACCGGCTGTGCGAGGCGGACTTCCTGTGGACCTCGACGTTCTCGGACATCAGCCTGCCGTTCGCCGCGCTGCCGGACGCCCACGGCCAGCCGGGAGCCACGCTCGCCGAGGACCTCGACCAGCTGGACCGGCTCGACGACGAGCTCTTCGCCGACGCCGCCCTGGAGATCTCCTGCTCCCGGCTCTACACCCAGAAGGGCCCGTCGCCGCTGGTGAACGCCCGGGCCAGGGAGCTGGCCCTGGAGCGGGCCACCGCGCGCGGCCCGCGCCAGCTGGACTTCGCCAAGCGGCTGCTGGAGGACCCGCCGGCGGTACGGGCCTGGCTGCGCCGTCTCTTCGAGGACTGCGCGGAGGCGTTCTTCAACGACCTCTGGCAGCGGGTGCGCGTCCAGCTGGCCGCCGACGCCCGGCACAAGACGGAGGTGCTGCGGCACAAGGGGCTCGCCGAGGCGCTGGCCGAGGTGTCGCCCGCCATGGCGCTGTCGGACGACGGCGCCCGGATCGTCGTCGACAAGCTCGGCAGCGGCCGGACGAACGCGGTCGACCCGGCGGTCGGCGCGGGCGTCACCTTCGTCCCGTCCGCCATCGGCTGGCCCCACCTGTGGGTGCTGCACGCCCCCGGCTGGCGCCCGGTGGTCCACTACCCGGTGGCCGCGCCCGAGCTGCCCGGCCCCGCCTCCCTGGACCTGCTCAAGCTGCGCCTGGAGGCCCTGTCCCACCACATGCGGATGCGGATGTGCCGCTACCTGGCGCGGGCCGCGTACAGCACGGGCGAGCTGGCGACCGCGCTCGACATCAGCGCGCCGGAGGTCTCCCGGCACATCGCGGTGCTCAAGAAGGCCGGCCTGGTCACCACCCGGCGCCGCGGCCGGTACGTCCTGCACCAGCTGGACCTGACGGTGGTGGCCCGGCTGGGCAGCGACTTCGTGGAGGGCGTGCTGCGCTAGCGGCCGGCCGCCGGCCGCTAGCCCTTGCCGCCGGCCCGCACCAGCCCGCTCTCGTACGCCATCACCACGACCTGCACCCGGTCGCGCAGGCCCAGCTTGGTCAGGATCCGGCCGACGTGGGTCTTCACCGTCGCCTCCGACAGCACCAGCCGGGCCGCGATCTCGCCGTTGGACAGGCCCTGGGCCACCAGCAGCATCACCTCGCGCTCGCGCTCGGTCAGCCGGCCGATCTCGGCGCTGGTGGGTTCCTTGCCGGCGCTGGGCAGCATGGGGGTGAACCGGTCCAGCAGGCGGCGGGTGGTGCTGGGGGCGACCACCGCGTCGCCGCTGTGCACGGCGCGGATCGCGCCCAGCAGCTCGGCGGGCGGCACGTCCTTGAGCATGAAGCCGCTCGCGCCGACCTTGAGCGCCGAGAAGGCGTACTCGTCGAGGTCGAAGGTGGTCAGGATCAGCACCTTGGGCGGGTCGTCCTGGGCGCAGATGCGGCGGGTCGCCTCCACCCCGTCCAGCCGCGGCATGCGGACGTCCATCAGGACGACGTCCACCGCCGTGCCGGCCAGCACCTCCAGCGCCTCCTGGCCGTCCCCGGCCTCGGCGACGACCTCCATGTCGGGCTGGGCGGCCAGCACCATGCGGAAGCCGGTGCGCAGCAGCACCTGGTCGTCGACGAGCATCACGCGGATCGACATGCGAGGTCCCTCTCGAAGTAGTGGTACAGGCAGACTACGCAGCCGCTCAGCGGCCGGACCTGATGGGCAGCAGCACGCTGATGCGGAAGCCGCCGCCCGGCCGCGGCCCCGCGTCCAGCGTGCCCCCGACCATGCCCACGCGCTCGCGCATCCCGATCAGGCCGTGTCCCATGCCGTCCGCGCCGCCCGACTCGTACAGCTCGTGCTGGGCGCCGCGGCCGTCGTCCTCGACCAGCAGGCCCAGCCCGTCGTCGAAGTAGGTGAGCCGCACGCTGGCCCCGACGTCGGGGCCGCCGTGCTTGCGGGTGTTGGTCAGCGCCTCCTGGACGATGCGGTAGGCGGTCAGCTCCACCCCGCTCGGCAGCGGCCGCGGCGCGCCCTCGACCCGGAACTCCACCGGCAGCCCCGCGCCGCGCACCTGCTCGACCAGCTCGCCGATCTGCTCCACGTCGGGCTGCGGGACGTACTCGCCGCCCTCGGCGGCATCGTCCGTGCGCAGCACGCCCAGCAGCCGCCGCATCTCGGCCAGGGCCTGGCGGCCGGTGCCGGAGATCGTCGCCAGGGCCTGCTTGGCCTGCTCGGGCGAGGAGTCCAGGACGTAGGCGGCGCCGTCGGCCTGCACCACCATCACCGACACGTTGTGCGCGACGACGTCGTGCAGCTCGCGGGCGATGCGGGCGCGCTCGGCGGTGACCGCGATCTGCGCCTGCTGCTCGCGCTCCTTCTCCAGGCGGGTGGCCCGCTCCTCCAGCTGCGCCCAGTAGGCGCGGCGGGTGCGGACCGAGTCGCCCATCACCCAGGCCAGGATGAAGGGGACGGTCAGGAAGACGGCGCCCATGACGTGCTGGCCCGCCGACGTCACGGGGTCCGGCCAGCGGACCGTGGCCAGCAGCGGCGCCAGCAGGCCGCCGATCAGGGCGTAGCGGGAGGCCCAGCGGGTGTGGCCGGACGCCACCGTGTAGATGATCACCAGGAAGGCGAAGTCCCAGATGTTGGGGCCCACGTCGAACGCCAGCTGGAGCAGCCCGGCCGCCGTGGCCAGCAGCAGCATCTTCTCGGGCCACCGCCGCCGCAGGGCGACCACGGCGCTCAGCGCCACCGCCGTGAGCAGTTGCAAGGCCAGCCGCCCGTGCCCGTCCGACTCCCAGATGACGGACATGCCGCTGAGCCCGAGGAGCAACAGGGCCCAGAAGCTGTCCACACCCGTCGGGTGCCTGCGGAGAAAGTCGTAGAGGCGGTGCACGTCACCCAGCGTAGGCACGCCGGATCGCCGCCCGGGTCAGCCCGGCGATCGATCCGGCCGCTTTCCTTCTACTCCCCAAGGTGGAGGCCCTCCCGCCGCCACCCCGGCTTACCGTGTGCGTATGGCAAGCGGAACGAACGGCACGAGAACCTGGCGGGAGGCCGCCGAGGCCGCCCTGTACGGCCCCGGCGGCTTCTATCGCCGCCCCGAGGGCCCCGCCGGTCACTTCCGTACGTCCGTGCACGCCTCCCCCCTCTACGCCGGAGCCGTCGTGGAGCTGCTGCGCCGCGTCGACGCCGCGCTCGGGCACCCGGCGGAGCTGGCGTTCGTCGACGTCGGGGCGGGCCGCGGCGAGCTCGTCCAAGGAGTGCTCGACCGCTGCCCGGCGGAGCTCGCCGGGCGGCTGCGCCCGTACGCCGTGGAGCTCGCCGCCCGCCCGCCCGGCCTCGACGCCCGCGTGGACTGGCTGGACGCGCCCCCCGACGGCGTCGAGGGACTGCTCTTCGCCAACGAGTGGCTGGACAACGTGCCGCTGGACGTCGCCGAGACCGACGGCGAGGGCACCCCCCGCCAGGTGCTCGTCCGGCCGGACGGCGAGGAGCTGCTCGGCGACCCGGTCACCGGCGAGGACGCCGGCTGGCTGGCCCGCTGGTGGCCGCTGGACGGCGCGCCGCCCGGCTCCCGGGCCGAGATCGGCCACCCGCGCGACGCCGCGTGGTCCCGCGCGGCCGGCGGCCTGCGGGCCGGGCTCGCGGTGGCCGTGGACTACGCGCACGAGCGCGCGACCCGCCCGCCCTTCGGCACCCTCACCGGCTTCCGCGACGGCCGCGAGGTGCGGCCGGTGCCGGACGGCTCGTGCGACATCACCGCCCACGTCGCCCTCGACGCGGCCACCCTGCCGGGCGGATCGGTCACCACCCAGCGCGAGGCGCTGCGCGCCCTGGGCGTGGACGGCACCCGCCCGCCCCTGTCGCTCGCCTCGGCCGACCCGGCCGCCTACGTACGGGCGCTGGGGACGGCCGGCGAGGCGGCCGAGCTGACGTCCCCGGCGGGACTGGGCGGCTTCGGCTGGCTGCTGCAGCCGGTGGGCGGGGCCTGCGCGGGACTGCTCGACGGCGCCCCGGACGAGCCGGGCGCCGGAGGCTGAGAAACTAGGCCCATGACGGAGACGACAGTCGGCATCGGCGGCGCGGCGGAGAGCACCGACATGGTGCTCAACATCGGGCCTCAGCACCCGTCCACCCACGGTGTGCTGCGGCTGCGCCTCGTCCTGGACGGCGAGCGGGTCCAGCACGCCGAACCGGTCATCGGCTACATGCACCGGGGCGCGGAGAAGCTCTTCGAGGCGCGCGACTACCGGCAGATCATCATGCTCGCCAACCGCCACGACTGGCTGTCGGCGTTCTCCAACGAGCTGGGCGTCGTCATCGCCGTCGAGCGGATGCTCGGCATGGAGGTCCCCGAGCGGGCGGTGTGGACGCGCACGCTCCTGGCCGAGCTGAACCGGGTGCTCAACCACCTGATGTTCCTCGGCTCCTACCCGCTGGAGCTCGGCGGCATCACGCCCGTCTTCCACGCGTTCCACGAGCGCGAGGAGCTGCAGACGGTGATGGAGGAGGTCTCCGGCGGCCGGATGCACTACATGTTCAACCGCGTGGGCGGCCTCAAGGAGGACCTGCCCGCCGGCTGGCTCGGCCGGGCCCGGCACGCGGTGGCCCAGGTCCGCTCCCGGATGGACGTCTACGACCGGCTGGTGCTCGGCAACGAGATCTTCCGGGGCCGTACGCGCGGCGTCGGCGTCCTCTCGCGCGAGGCCGTGCACGCCTACGGGGTCAGCGGGCCGATCGCCCGCGCCTCCGGCGTCGACTTCGACCTGCGCCGCGACGAGCCGTACCTCGCCTACGGCGAGCTGGGCGACGTCCTGAAGGTCGTCACCCGCGAGGAGGGCGACTGCCTGGCCCGCTTCGAGTGCCTGCTGGAGCAGACGCACAACGCGCTGGACCTGGCCGACGCCTGCCTGGACCGGATGGCCGACCTCCCGCCCGGCCCGATCAACCAGCGGCTGCCCAAGGTGCTCAAGGCGCCCGAGGGCTCGACCTACGTGTGGACCGAGAACCCGCTGGGCCTCAACGGCTACTACCTGGTCTCCAAGGGCGACAAGACGCCCTACCGGCTCAAGCTGCGCTCGGCGTCCTTCAACAACATCCAGGCGCTGACCGAGCTGCTGCCCGGCACGCTCGTCGCCGACATGGTCGCGATCCTGGGCTCGCTGTTCTTCGTCGTCGGCGACATCGACAAGTAGACCGGAAGGCCCCGCAGGCAGGCGCGGACCGGCGCGGACCGGGCCCCGGATACGCCGAAGGCCGGCCCGTACGGGCCGGCCCTGCGAGGCGGGAGCCGCGCGCTACGAAATGGCGGTGCGCAGCTCGGCGACGTCTATCTGCTCGGTCTCGTCGTGCGCGGTGAGATCGATGACCTCGTCCGTCTCGACGGCTTCGACGGACCCGACGGCCCGGACGGCCTGCGCGTCGGCCAGGGCCTCCTCGCCGACGACGTCCGCGAGGTCCTGCTCCTCGACGGGCTTGGGGGCCGGGGACGCCTTCTTGTTTCCGAAGAAGTCGAAGCCGCCCTGCGCCCGGGACGCCGGGCGCCGCGCGGCGGGCAGCGCCGCACCGGTGCCGGCCGCGGGAGCGGCGGCCTTCGCGGGGGCGAGGGCCTTGGCGGGCGCGACGGCCTTGGGCGCGGGCAGGGACGCGGGCACGGGCGCCGGGCCGGACGTGGACGCGGGCTTGAGCTCGGGCCTGAGCCCGGACTTGGGCTCGGGCTTGGACTCGGTCGCCTTCGCCTCCACGGCCTCGGGCTCGGGCTTCGCGGCCGCCCGCGCGCGCTGCGCGGCGGCGTTGCGCTCGAGGTCCCGCAGCGCGTCGGCGGCCCTGCGGAACGCGGCGGCGCCGGGGGCCGTGCCCTCGGAGCGCGTACCGGCCGCACCCGCCGCCTCCAGCTCCAGCGCCTTCCCCGGCGCCTTGCCCTTGGCGAGCAGACGGCGGCCCTCCAGCGCGCTGGCGCGCCCGGTCTCGGCGGCGGCGTAACGGCGCAGCAGGTCGGCGTGTTCGGTACGGAGCCGGGCGAGCTCGGCGCGCTTGCCCCGGAGCTTGGACTCCAGGCGCGTCCGGGCCAGACGGGTCTCCTCGAGGTCCGTCTCCAGCTCGGCTATGCGCTCCTCGGTCTTCCACTCCTCGCGCGTACGGGCGGCGGTGAGCTGGGCAACGCGCTTGCCGGCCGCGCGGTCCCAGCGGCGCGTCAGGACCGAGCCCACGACGGTGGCGGCCGCGGCGGCCACGGCGAGGCCCCGTATGACGACCGTTTCACCCACCACCAGGGCGCCGGCGGCGCAGACGACTGATGTCGCGGCGACCGTCAACGGTGGAAGAAGCCGGTGCAGGGGTGCGGAATGGCGGTGGCGTCCTCGTGGCATGGCCTGAAACTTACCGTGCGTTGCCACGACCGTGGGACTCCACCACCAAACTGTTCCCTTGATCTTACTTCTCCCCTACGCGATCACTTCGTCAGAAGCCGCTTCTCCTTGAGGTACTGGGCGGCCACGTCGGCGGGCTTGAGGCGCTGCGCGTCGACCTTCTTGTTGAGTTCGGTGAGATCGGCCGTGGTCAGCACCCGGGTGAGCTTCCCCAGGGCGTCGGTGATCTTCTGCGAGCCGGCCTTCTCGGCATTCACGACCGGCAGGACGTTGTCGGAGTTCTGGAGCTTCTTGTCGTCCTCGAGGAGAACGAGTCCGAACTGTTCGAGCGTGGCGTCCGTGGTGGTGGTCAGCAGCAGCTGGTCCTTGCCGTCCTTGACCGCCTGCTTGGCCTGGGTGCTGCCGACCTCGAGCGGGTCGATGCCGCTGACCTCGATGCCGTAGGTCTTCTCCAGGCCGGGCTTGCAGAAGGGCCGCTGGGAGCATTCGTCGCCCGCCGCGAGCCTGACCGGCAGCTTCGCCTTTCCGAGGTCGGAAAGGGTCTTGAGCTGGTGTTCCTTCGCGAACTCGGCCGTCACCGCGAAGGCGTTCTGGTCCACGGCGCGGCCCGCGTCGAGCACCTTCAGGCCGCGCGGCCCGGCGAGTTTACGGAGGGCGTTCACCGTGGCCTCGGCATCGGCCGAAGCGACCTGGGGGGCGTCCTTGCCGTTCTGCTTCTTGTTGAGGAATTCGGCCAGGGTCGCGGCGTACTCGGGAACGACGTCGATCTCGCCCTTCTCCAGCTCCGGTTCATAGAGCTCGCGCGCGTCCGCGGTCTTGATCGACGTGGAATATCCGGCGTCCCTGAGCAGCCGCGCGTATATCTCCGCAAGAATCTTCGATTCCGTGAAAGAAGCGGAGCCGATGACCAGGGACTCCTGTCCCGGCTTCGCGGGGCCGCCCGCCCCGCCGCCGGACTTCTCCAGGCTGTCGCCGCCGCACGCGGCGAGGCCCGCCGTCAGGGCGGTGACGCCGGCCGCCGCCAGCAGGGCGCGTGCGGTCCGCGCCCGGCGCGGGGTCCTGGCCATACGATTCTCCATCCAGTCAGGCGGGTCGATCTTGAACAGCCGTCACATGCCCGCGCATGGGGTCCAGAAACCGCTGCAGCAGCACGAAGGCGCCCTCGACCAGCAGCGCGAGCGCGGCCACCAGCAGCGCGCCGGCCACCACCTGCGCGGTGTCGGTGAGCCGGAAGCCGGCCGTGATGATCCGGCCGAGGCCGCCGCCGCCGGGCAGCGCGGCGAGCGTGGTCGTGGCCACCACCTGCACGGCGGCCGTCCGCACCCCGGTCACGATCAGCGGGAAGGCCAGCGGGAGCTCGACCCGGGCGATCACCTGAGCGCCCGTCATGCCCATCCCCCGCGCGGCCTCCACCATGTCGCGGTCGACCTCGCGCATCCCCACGTAGGCGTTGGTCAGCAGCGGGGGTATCGCGAAGAGCACCAGCGCGATGACGGTCGGCCAGGAGCCGTGCGTGCCGAGCGGGCTGAGGAGCAGCAGCACCAGCACCGCGAACGTGGGCACCGCCCGCCCCACGTTGGCGATGTTCACCGCGAGGGCGCCGCCCTTGCCCAGGTGGCCCAGCACCACGGCGACGGGCAGGGCCACGGCGCATGAGATCAGCAGGCACACCACGGTCAGGAAGAGGTGCTCGCCCAGGCGGTGCCAGACGCCGTCCGTGCCGCTCCAGTGGGCGGCGGTGGCCAGCCAGTCCCACGTGCGCTCGAGGACTCCCATCAGGCCACCGCCTTCTCGGGCCGGCCGGCCCCGCCGGCCACGGGCTTCCCGGGCTTCGTACGACGCTTGGGCCTCGCCCAGGGCGTCAGCAGCCGCTGCACCAGCAGCAGGGCGAGGTCGGCGACGACCGCCAGCACCACGCACAGCACCGAAGCGGTCAGCACCTGGGACTTGAAGTAGCTGCGCATGCCCTCGTAGATGAGATTGCCCAGGCCGCCGTACCCGATGATGGCCCCCACCGTCGTCAGCGAGACGGTCGAGACCGTGGCGATCCGCAGACCCGCCATCAGGGCGGGCAGGGCGAGGGGCAGTTCCACCGCGAACAGCAGGCGGACCGGGCCGTATCCCATGCCGCGCGCCGCCTCGCGGGCATCCTGGGGCACCGACGCGAGGCCGGCGAGGATGTTCCGCACGAGGATCGTCAGCGAATACAGCACCAGGCCGGTCACCACGACCGCCGCCGACAGCCCGAAGACGGGCACGAGCAGCGAGAACATGGCCAGCGACGGCACGGTGTACAGGATCGTGGTCGCGCCGAGGACCGGCCCCGCGACGGGCCGCCACCTGCGGGCGAGCAGGGCCAGGGGAAGGGCGACGAGCAGGCCTATGGCGACCGACGCCAGGGTGATGCCGATGTGCTGGAGGGTCGCGTCCGTCAGCTCCTGACCGCGCGTGCGCACGTACTCGCCGCAGATCCAGTCATTGGCGATCAAACAATTCCCGTCCGCCATCCGTGCCTCACCTCCCCCTCGGCCTTCACGGTCTGTCACTGGCGACCCTAACCCGGGGCACTGACATTCGCCTCCGGCCGTGCACATCCCTGCCACCATTGTTCGAGCGGCAGTCCGGCGACAATGGGGAACCATGATCCGTTTCGAGCACGTCACCAAGAGCTACGCCGACGGCACCACCGCCGTGGACGACCTGTCCTTCGAGGTGGCGGAGGGCGAGCTGGTCACGCTCGTCGGACCCTCGGGCTGCGGCAAGACGACCACCATGAAGATGGTCAACCGCCTGATCGAGCCCACCAGCGGCCGGATCCTCGTCGACGGCGAGGACATCTCCACCGTCGACCCGGTCCAGCTGCGCCGCCGCATCGGCTACGTCATCCAGCAGGTCGGGCTCTTCCCGCACAAGACGGTGCTCGACAACACCGCGACCGTGCCGCACCTGCTGGGCTGGCAGCGCAAGCGCGCCCGCGCCCGGGCGGCCGAGCTGCTGGACCTCGTGGGGCTCGACCCGTCCGTCTACGGCGACCGCTACCCCGACCAGCTCTCAGGCGGGCAGCGCCAGCGCGTCGGCGTGGCCCGCGCGCTGGCGGCGGACCCGCCGGTCCTCCTGATGGACGAGCCCTTCGGTGCGGTCGACCCCGTCGTGCGCGAGCGGCTGCAGAACGAGTTCCTGCGGCTGCAGTCCCAGGTGCGCAAGACCGTGCTGTTCGTCACCCACGACATCGAGGAGGCCGTCCGCCTCGGGGACCGCATCGCGGTCTACGGGAACGGGCGCATCGAACAGTTCGACGCTCCGGCGGCGGTGCTGGGGGCTCCCGCCACGCCGTACGTGGCCGACTTCGTCGGGGCCGACCGGGGCCTGAAGCGGCTGTCGGTGACGCCCATCGAGGCCGGCGACCTCGAACAGCCGCCGGTGGTGCGGCTGGACGACCGGCTGTCCACGGTGGCGGAGCGGCTCGCCGAGGAGGGCGCGCGCTGGGCCGTCGTCGTGGACGACTCGGGGCGGCTGCACGGCTGGGTGTCGGCGGACGCGGTGGCCTCCGCCGATCCCGCCGTCCGGGTGCGGGAGCGGGCCCGGCGCATGGACGCGTGGCTTCCGCTCGGGGCGTCGCTGAAGAAGGCGTTCAGCACGATGCTGCAGCACGACGCCGGGTGGATCGCCGTGCTGGACGGCGACCAGGCCGATCACTACCTGGGCGTGCTCACGCCGGCCCGGCTGCACGAGGCGCTGCGGCGCTCCATCGAGGCCGACGCGCGGGGCGGGGCGCGCAGCGAGGTGGACGTGGAGACGGTGCCGGGGCTGTAGGCGCCCGGCACCGGCTCACGCGCGGGAGGCGTTCACGCGCGTGAGGCGTCCGCTCCGCCGTTCTCGTCGTCGTCCTCCGGGAGCTTGCACACCCGCTCCATGAAGAAGGCGGCGGCCACGACGCACGCGCCCGCGAGGACGGAGGCACCGGCGTAGATGGCCTGATCCCGCCGGGCGGGGACGTCGAGGCCGTCGATGAGGAGGAAGACGCCGACGCCGCCGTACATGCCCGCGACCAGGGCGGCGACCAGGGCGCTGGCCTGCCCGAAGACGACCGCACGGGCGGCCAGCAGCGGGTCGACGCCCTTCGCGCCGGGCCGGCGCTCGCGCTGGGCGCGCAGCCGGGCCCGCAGCGACAGGGCCGTCGCGGCGAGCACGACGGCGATCACCGCCAGCACGATCGGCGCGGCCACCGGCACGCTCGGGAGCGTGCCGAAGGAGTCCCACAGCCGGGCCCCGGCCCACGACAGCACCCCGGCCACGGCGAACAGCCCGACCAGCACCCCGATCCGAAGTTGCTTCACCGAGCCGTCGCCCCTCATCGTCGTTCTCCCTCGACCACTACACCCGCCGAACGGCTACTCCGGCAGTCGGAGTTCCAGGTCGGCACGGGGTTCGACCCCGGCACTGCCGATCTCGGCCAGCAGCTCCACCACCGGACCCCGGCCCGGAACCTCGGCCTCCGGGTCCACGTCGTACCACGGCACGAGCACGAAGGCGCGCTCGTGCGCCCTCGGGTGCGGCAGCATCAGGGTGGGGTCGTCGGAGACGACGTCCTGGTACGTGACGATGTCCACATCCAGCGTGCGCGCGCCCCAGCGGCGCTCCCGCACCCGCTCGAAGGCCTCCTCGATCGCGTGACCGCGCTCGAGCAGGGAGTCCGGCGGAAGGGTGGTCTTCACCAGCACCACCGCGTTGAAGTACGACGGCTGGGTGCCCGGCTCGACGCCCCAGGGCTCGGTCTCGTACACCGGGGAGACGGCCTTGACCCGCAGGCCGGGCGTGTCCTCCAGCGCGTCGATCGCGCCCTGGAGGATCTCCAGGCGGTTGCCCAGGTTGCTGCCGATGGAGATCACGGCGCGTTTGGGGTTGCTCAGCGTCACATCGGCGGCGTCCACCCGCTCCACCACGGAGGCGGGCACCGGCTGCACGGTCGGGTCGCTGCTGCTCATACTCGGCTCCGGGTGATCGTGATGGTCACGTCGTCGAACGGCACGGTGATCGGCGCGTCGGGCTTGTGCACGACGACCTCGACCTCCCGCACCGGATCATGCTTGAGGCATTGCTCGGCGATCCGCTCGGCGAGCGTCTCGATGAGGTCCACCGGCTCGCCCTCGACGATGCCGACGACCTCCTCCGCCACGATGCCGTAGTGCACGGTCTTCGCGAGGTCGTCGTCGGCCGCGGCAGCCCGCGTGTCCAGGCTCAGCACCAGGTCCACGATGAAGGTCTGGCCCTCCTCGCGTTCCCGGGGGAACACCCCGTGGTGCCCGCGAGCCTTCAAGCCGCGCAGCGCGACACGATCCACACGAATCACTCCTGCTGGTTGTCGGTAAGGGCCGGTACGGGAGCACACCGGCCATGGCCGGCGCGGCGCCCGGACCCGGTCCCGGACCGGGTCGCCCACATTCGAATCTACCTGCGGGCACCGACAGTGCCCGTCCACGGGTGCTATGGACAAAGGACGCCGAGGGTGCTAGCCGGCTCCCGCCGCGCTTACCCGGAGCTCCGCGATCCACCCCTACCCGGGCAGCAAGCAGCTCGAACGAGTGGTCACATACCCTTCACGCTGACGTGTCGTACCCGCCCGTCACCCCATCGGCCCAGCCCGCCGGCTCAGCCCGCGGGCTCCGTCGGCCCGGAGTCCTCGTCCTCCTCGTCCTCCTCCTCGCGCCCCGCCAGCACCGGCGACCCGTGGTGCGACCAGACCTTCCACTCGTCGCCGGCCCGCCGGAAGACGTTGGTGGCCACGACCAGCTGGCCCACCAGCGGGCCCAGCTCGCCCTCGTTCTCCGCCGGGGCGCCGCTGAGGATGTTCTCCGTGCAGGTCACCAGGGCGGTGTCGCCGGAGACGGACACCTCGACGTCGGTGAGGAAGAACTGGATGTAGTCCGTGCTGGCCATGATCAGGGCGTACGAGCGCAGCACCTCGTTCCGCCCGCGCAGCACCGGCCAGCCGGGGTGCACGCACGAGACGTCGGTGCGGGGGTCGTTCAGCCACAGCCGGTCCATCGCCGCGGTGTCCCCGCGCTCCACCGCCTCGTACAGGGCGGTGTTCGCCAGCTCGACCCGCTCGCTGTCCGTACGGGCGGCGCTCACTCGGCCCCCCCGGCAGCCCCTGCGGCCTGGACGGCCCCCACGACCCGCACCGCGTCCGCGCTGGCCCGCACCTCGTGCACCCGCACCGCCCAGGCTCCCTCGCGCGCCGCGAGCGCGGAGACGGCCGCCGTAGCGGCGTCCCGCTCGCGGGCGGGCGGCGGATCCCCGTCGGGGCCGGCCAGCACCCGGCCCAGGAAGCGCTTGCGGGAGGCGGCCACCAGCAGCGGCAGGTCCAGCTCCCGGCGCAGCCGGGCCAGCCCGGCCACCAGGGCCAGGTCGTGCTCGGCGTTCTTGGCGAAGCCCAGCCCAGGGTCGACCACCAGCCGGTCCGGCTCCAGGCCCGCCGCGATCACGTCGTCGACCCGCCGCCGCAGCTCGGTGAGGACCTCACCGGTCACATCGGGCCCGTAGACCGCGCGGCTGTTCATGTCGGCGCTGAAGCCGCGCCAGTGCATGACCACGAACGGCACCCCGGCGGACGCCACCACGGGCACCATCGCGGGGTCCGCCAGGCCGCCGCTGACGTCGTTGACCAGCACCGCGCCGGCCGCGACGGCGGCCTCGGCGACCGAGGCGCGCATGGTGTCCACCGACACCACCACCCCCTCGCCGGCCAGCTCGCGGACCACCGGGACCACCCGGCGCAGCTCCTCGTCCTCGTCGACGCGCACCGCGCCCGGACGGGTGGACTCCCCGCCCACGTCGACCAGGTCGGCGCCGCCCGCCACGAGCTCCAGGCCCCGCTTGACGGCGAGGGCGGTGTCGAACCAGTGCCCGCCGTCCGAGAACGAGTCGGGGGTGACGTTCACCACGCCCATCACCGCACACCGGTCCCACGCGGGCAGTCCGACCGGCCCGACGGGGCCTCGCAACGTACTCATACCGACCAGCCTAGGGCGTAGGCACGGCCCGGCACCGCCCGCGGGGAGGCCACAAACGGGCCCGGACGGCGCGAAGGCCCTCCCGGAACGTGTCCGGGAGGGCCTTCGCGGATGCCGTCGGCGACGGGCGCGGCGTCACGCCGCGCGCGTGACCTCGCGCTGCTCGGCGAGGTCGGCCTCGTCCTCCATGCCCGGCTTCGGCTCCGTCGGGCGGCGGCGCAGCAGGCGCGGCAGCTCCAGGAAGCCCTCCGCCTGCATCATCGCGAAGCCGATGCGGGGCAGGTCGCGGCTGGTCGGGAAGACGATGAAGCGCGGCTCCCAGCGGGGCCGGAACTTCTCGTTGAACTTGTACAGCGACTCGATCTGGAACCAGCGCGAGAGGAAGATCAGCACCGAGCGCTGGATGCGGACCACCGGGCCCGCGCCCAGCTTGCCGCCGCGCTCGAGGGCGGAGCGGAAGAAGGCGAAGTTCAGCGACAGGCGCTTGATCTTGAGCTCGGGCGCGGCCTGCAGGAAGGCGACGATCAGCAGCTCGTTCATGCCCGGGTCGGCGCTGCGGTCGCGGCGCATCAGCTCCAGCGAGCTGCCGTCCTTGCCCCACGGCACGTAGTGCTGCATGGCGCGGAGGTCGCCGAAGGGGAGGTCCTCGCCCTCCTCCGGGTCCTTGTGGGCGGTCGCGATGATGGCGTCCAGGTCCTTGGGGTCGCCGATGCGGCCCAGGGCCATGGAGAAGCCGCGCTCGTCCTCGGTGTCGCGCCAGGCGTTGGCGGCCTTCTGGACGATCTCGAGCTCTTCGGGGCTCAGGTCCCCGACGCGGCGCGTCTTGGTGGAGTAGCCGTTGCGCTCGATGCGCTTGACCATCTGGCGGACGTTGCGCATGGAGCGGCCGGAGAGGCTGAAGTCGGCGACGTCGACGATGGCCTCGTCGCCCATCTCCAGGGCGTCCAGACCGGTCTCACGGGTCCACACCTCGCCACCGGTCTCGCTGCAGCCGGCGACCGCGGGGGTCCAGGAGTGGCGCTTGGCCAGCTCCATGAACTGCTCGATCGCGCCCGGCCAGGCCTCGACGTCGCCGATGGGGTCACCGCTGGCGAGCATCACGCCGGAGACGACGCGGTAGGAGACGGCGGCCTTGCCGCTGGGGGAGAAGACGGCGCTCTTGTCGCGGCGCAGCGCGAAGTGGCCGAGCGAGTCGCGCTCGCCGTGCTTGTCGAGCAGCTCGCGCAGCTTGTCCTCGGCCTCCTCGGTGAGGAGGGGGGCCGGGTACGCCGGCTGGAAGGCCAGGTAGGCGGTGGTGGCCACGGTCAGCAGGCCGAGGGCGCCCAGGGAGTAGCCGACGGTGTAGTCGACGCCGCCCGTGTAGCGGATCGATCCCTCGAAGCCGAAGAGGCCCCAGATGACGTGCTCGATCTGCTCCAGCACCGGCGGGTCGCCGACCATCTGCTTGGGGTGCGAGCCGACGATCACCCAGCCGAGGCCGAAGCTGAAGGCGCCCATCAGGATGAAGTTGGCCAGCGCCTTCCAGCGGCTGCGCGGGTCGGGCAGCGCGTAGAAGGCCTTGCTGTGGCCGACCAGGTAGATGAACAGCAGCAGCGACAGGATCGCGCCGGCGTAGGAGTGGCGGTAGAGCAGCTGGGCGGCGGCGCCGATGGGCAGCACGACGACGGCGGCGAGCCAGGCCCGCTTCTTGGCCCGCTTGAGGCCGTGGGCGAGCATGAGCAGCAGGATGCCGACGATGATCGAGCCGGCCGCGGCCAGCTGGGTCACGGTGCCGGGCAGCACCTCGGCGAGGGAGTGGACCTTGCTCCAGCGGAACCGGGGAATGACCCCTGCCGCGATGTCGGCCAGACCGATGAGGGCAGCGACCGTGCCCACGACCGCCGGAACGCGCTCCGGCCTGGGTCCCCTGGCGATACGCGCAAGCCCCGACAGCCACTTGGGCCCCGAGGGAACCCCATCGGACTTTTTGCCATCTACCCTGACAGACATCTCTTCCCGTCGTCCATGTCGAGAGGACCTGCGCCGTTCGGCGGCAGCGCCCGGACAATGTGCGCCCTGTAGGACGACGGTTTCGGGGTTGAGGTTCCGCGGGGGGCCGAGCCCGGAAAGAAGTAACCATTCCGCGACTCGGGCGCCGGGTCGCTCGGCAGAAAGCACCTCATGGGTCTCACCAGCATGCCAGTACTTCTGCTGGCCATCGTGGCTGCGGTAGTGCTCTTCGCATTGACCATTTGGCTCTGGCCCCGGCTCGGCAAGAAGGGCATCGGCTCCGTCAGCGCCCGCGTGGGCATGATGCTGGCCACGCAGCTGTCGCTGTTCGCCGCGATCGGCCTGTGGGCCAACCAGTCCTTCGGCTTCTACGGATCCTGGGCCGACCTCTTCGGCCAGGTCAAGAACGAGGGCGTCGTCGTCGACCACAGCGCGGGCGTCAAGCGCGTGCAGGTCGTCAGCGCCCAGGCCGTGAAGGTCCCGCGCGGCGACGTTCCGCGCGTCGGCGGCAAGATCGAGAAGATCAACATCGTCGGCACCGAGTCGAAGATCAGCAGCCCGGCCTACGTCTACCTGCCGCCGGAGTACTTCCAGCCGGAGTACGCGAACAAGACCTTTCCGGCCTCCGTCGCCCTGACCGGCTACCCGGGCACCGCCGAGGCCCTGGTCAAGGGCCTGGACTACCCGGTGCGCGCGCACAAGCTGGCCAAGGACAAGAAGATGCAGCCCACCATCCTCGTGATGATGCGGCCCACCGTCGCCCCGCCGCGCGACACCGAATGCATCGACATACCCAACGGCCCCCAGACCGAGACCTTCTTCACGAAGGACCTGCGCAAGGCCGTCTCCGAGCACTACCGCGTCGGCACCCAGGCGAAGAACTGGGGCATCATCGGCGACTCCACCGGCGGCTACTGCGCCCTGAAGTTCGCCATGCGCCACCCGGACGCCTACTCCGCCGCGGCCTCCCTGTCCGGCTACTACAAGGCTCCGCAGGACGCCACCACCGGCAACCTCTTCGGCAACAGCAAGAAGCTGGAGCAGGAGAACGACCTGCTGTGGCGCCTGAAGAACAAGGAGCTGCCGCCCGTCTCGCTGCTGGTGACCTCCAGCAAGAAGGGCGAGCACAACTACAAGGACACCCTGAAGTTCATCGACATGGCGTCGAAGTCCCCCACCCGGGTCTCCTCGATCATCCTCGAGAGCGGCGGCCACAACTTCAACACCTGGCGCCGCGAGCTGAACCCCACCCTCAAGTGGATGAGCAGCCGCCTGAGCGCCTAGCCGCCACCAGCCCGGGGCCCGCCGTCGTGCGGGCCCTTTCCATGTCCGGGGCCGGGCGCGTCACGTCCGGCCCGGTGCGTCGGTCCGGGGCCGGTACCGCCGGGTGCGTTCCGCCGGGTCAGCGGGCCATGATCAGGCTCATCGCCTCGGCGCGCGTGGCCGCGTCGCGCAGCTGGCCGCGCACGGCGGAGGTCAGCGTCTTGGCGCCCGGCTTGCGGATGCCGCGCATGGACATGCACATGTGCTCGCACTCGATGACCACGACGACGCCGCGCGGCTCCAGGATCTCCATCAGCGAGTCCGCGATCTGCGTCGTCAGCCGCTCCTGCACCTGCGGGCGGCGGGCGTAGACGTCCACCAGCCGGGCCAGCTTCGACAGGCCGGTGATCTTTCCGCTGGTGGAGGGGATGTAGCCGACGTGCGCCACGCCGTGGAAGGGCACCAGGTGGTGCTCGCAGGTGCTGTAGACCTCGATGTCGCGGACCAGCACCATCTCGTCGTGACCGAGGTCGAAGGTCGTGGTCAGCACGTCCTGCGGCTCCTGCCACAGGCCGGCGAATATCTCCTTGTACGCCCGGGCCACCCGCGCCGGGGTCTCCCGCAGGCCCTCCCGGTCCGGGTCCTCCCCGACCGCTATCAGCAGCTCACGGACGGCGTTCTCGGCCCGCTTCTCATCGAATTCACCGATGGAGCCCTCGGCGTCCAGCGTCACCGGGTCGGTCATGGGCTTGCCTCGTTCTCTCGTGCCTATGCGCTGCGTGCGGCCCCACCGGAGGGGGAAAAGCGCGATGCCGCGCCCCCAAGGCTAAAACCTGGGTGGCGCGGCATCCATTCCGGGCCCTGTGCGGCCCCGGGCGGCGGCTCGGGAGCCGCCGGTCAGCTCTCCGGGGTGCTCGGCGTGTCCTTCGGCAGCTCGACCGAGTCGACCACCGGCGCGGCGCCGTTGTTCGTCGGGGCGAGCTCCTTGGGCGAGAGCACCGGCGGGCGGCTGGAGGGCGTACGGCGCGAGGAGCCGGTCCACGCGGGGCGGGCCGGGCGCTTCACGACGTGCTTGAAGATCTCGGCGATCTCCTCCTTGTTCAGCGTCTCCTTCTCGAGGAGGGCCAGAACGAGGTTGTCGAGGATGTCGCGGTTCTCGACGAGGATCTCCCACGCCTCGTTGTGCGCGGTCTCGATGAGCTTCTTGACCTCTTCGTCGACCAGCGCGGCGACCTCTTCGGAGTAGTCCCGCTGGTGCGCCATCTCGCGGCCCAGGAACGGCTCGGAATTGTCGGAGCCGAACTTGATCGCACCCAGGCGCTCGGTCATGCCGTACTGGGTGACCATCGCGCGGGCCGTGGCGGTGGCCTTCTCGATGTCGTTCGCGGCGCCCGTGGTCGGGTCGTGGAAGACCAGCTCCTCGGCCGCGCGGCCGCCCAGCATGTAGGCCAGCTGGTCGAGCATCTCGTTGCGCGTGGTCGAGTACTTGTCCTCGTCGGGGAGGACCATGGTGTAGCCGAGCGCGCGACCCCGGGACAGGATCGTGATCTTGTGGACCGGGTCGGAGTTCGGGGAAGCCGCCGCGACCAGGGCGTGTCCGCCCTCGTGGTACGCGGTGATCTTCTTCTCCTTGTCGCTCATGATCCGGGTCCGCTTCTGCGGTCCGGCCACGACGCGGTCGATCGCCTCGTCCAGCATGTGGTTGTCGATCAGCTTCTTGTCGCTGCGGGCCGTCAGCAGGGCGGCCTCGTTCAGCACGTTCGACAGATCGGCACCCGTGAAGCCGGGGGTCCGGCGGGCGACGGCGGCCAGGTCGACGTCGGGCGCGACCGGCTTGCCCTTCTGGTGGACCTTGAGGATCTCCAGACGGCCCTGCATGTCCGGACGGTCGACGGCGATCTGCCGGTCGAATCGGCCCGGGCGCAGCAGCGCCGGGTCGAGGATGTCCGGGCGGTTGGTGGCGGCGATCAGGATGACGCCGCCCTTGACGTCGAAGCCGTCCATCTCGACGAGCAGCTGGTTCAGCGTCTGCTCGCGCTCGTCGTGGCCGCCGCCGAGGCCCGCACCGCGGTGCCGGCCGACGGCGTCGATCTCGTCGACGAAGACGATGGCGGGGGCATTGGCCTTGGCCTGCTCGAAGAGGTCGCGGACCCGGGAGGCACCGACACCCACGAACATCTCGACGAAGTCGGAGCCGGAGATCGAGTAGAACGGCACGCCCGCCTCGCCGGCGACGGCGCGCGCGAGCAGGGTCTTGCCCGTACCGGGCGGGCCGTAGAGCAGCACACCCTTGGGGATCTTGGCGCCCACGGCCTGGAACTTCGCGGGCTCCTGCAGGAACTCCTTGATCTCGTGGAGCTCCTCGACGGCCTCGTCGGAGCCGGCCACGTCGGCGAAGGTCGTCTTCGGGGTGTCCTTGGTGATCAGCTTGGCCTTGGACTTCCCGAAGTTCATGACCCGGGAGCCGCCGCCCTGCATCTGGTTCATCAGGAACAGGAAGACGACGACGATCAGGACGAACGGCAGGAGCGAGAGCAGGACGCCCAGGAAGGGGTTCTGCTTCGACGTCGAGACGTTGTAGCCGTCGGGCAGCGTGCTGGTGTCGTCGTCATCGGCCTTGGCCTGGAGATCCTTGGAGATCTCGACGCCCTGGTCGCCGATGTAGTTCGCCTGGACCTTGCCCGAGCCCTTGATCTTGACGCCGCTCTTGAGCTCGATCTTGATCTTGTTCTCGTCGCCGGTCGTCAGCTCGGCCGACTTCACCTGGTTCTTGTCGATCGCGTGGACGACCTGACTGGTGTCCACCGACTTGTAGCCGCCGGACGAGCCGACGACCTGCATCAACACGACCACGGCGAGGACGGCCAGCACGATCCACATGACCGGCCCACGGAAGTAGCGCTTCACGTCCATCCATACGGGGCGCGAGCGCCCCGTCCCTCCTGCCACAGTGAGGCACGGCACCCCCGGAACGGGGTGCCTGTGCGTGCGGTGTCGTGCTCGACCTTGAAAAGATTGAAAAGACTGACCTTCGGACGGTACCCCAGCATTGTCACCCGACGCCGCCAAGGACGGTCAACAAACCCGCCCTCCCCTGCTCCAACGGCGGGAAGCCGAATTCGGTTCCCGCACGCCGGAAGACCCCGTCCGTCAGGGGCCGGGGGGCGCTCAGCCGCCGTAGACGTGCGGCGCGAGCGTGCCCACGAAGGGCAGATTGCGGTACTTCTCCGCGAAGTCGAGACCATAACCGACGACGAACTCGTTCGGGATGTCGAAGCCGACCCACTTCACGTCGATGGCGACCTTGGCCGCCTCCGGCTTGCGCAGCAGCGTCACGACATTGAGCGACGCCGGCTCGCGGGAGCCGAGGTTCGACAGCAGCCACGACAGGGTCAGGCCGGAGTCGATGATGTCCTCGACGATCAGGACGTGCTTGCCCTTGATGTCGGTGTCGAGGTCCTTGAGGATGCGGACCACTCCGGAGGACTGGGTGCCCGCGCCGTAGGAGGACACGGCCATCCAGTCCATGGTGACCGGGGTGGACAGCGCACGCGCCAGGTCCGCCATCACCATCACGGCGCCCTTGAGGACGCCCACGATGAGCAGGTCCTTGCCCGCGTAGTCCGCGTCGATCTTCGCGGCCAGCTCCGCCAGCTTCGCGTCGATCTCTTGCTTGGTGATGAGCACCGACTTCAGATCGGTGCCCATGTCCTTGTCGTCCACCCGCGCCACTCTCGCTCGTTCACGATTGCCGGAGGACCAGTCTGCCACCCTGCCTGCGGACCGCGACGCGCCCGGGCAGGTTGATGGCCCCCTGACCGCGCCAGCCGGTGATCAGCCGGTCGACCTCCTCGAGGTGCCGGGCGAAGAGCGAACCGGCCGGGGAGCCCGCCTCGATGGCCGCGCGGCGCAGCACCCGGCGGCGGACGGCGGGCGGCAGGGCGAAGAGCTTGGCGACCTCCAGGTCGCCGGAGTCGTCCCGGACGGAGGGCTCCACGGCGGCGGCCCAGGAGTCGAGGGCGTCGGCGTCGTCACGGGAGAGCTGGGCGGTCCGGGCGAGCGCCTCGACGACGCCCTTGCCCAGCGCCTTCTCCAGGACGGGCAGGGCCTCGTGGCGGACCCGGGAGCGGGTGTACGCGGGGTCGGCGTTGTGCGGGTCGTCCCAGACGGGCAGGGACTGCACCATGCAGGCCTTGCGGGCGGTCTGGCGGTCCAGGCCGAGGAAGGGCCGGCGGTAGCGGCCGCCGGCGCCGGAGGCGGTCGCCATGCCGGACAGCGAGCGGATGCCGGAGCCGCGGGCGAGCCCCAGCAGCACGGTCTCCGCCTGGTCGTCACGGGTGTGGCCGAGCAGGATCGCGGCGGCGCCGTGCCGGTCGGCGACGGAGTCCAGGGCGGCGTAGCGGGCGTCGCGGGCGGCGGCCTCGGGGCCGCCCTCACGGCCGACGTCGACGCGCACGGCCTCCACGGGGTCGAGGCCGAGAGCGGTGAGACGGCTGACGACCTCGGCGGCGCGCAGGTCGGAACCGGACTGGAGGCCGTGGTCCACGGTCACGCCGCCGGCCCGGATTCCGAGGCGGGGGGCCTCGAAGGCGAGGGCGGAGGCGAGGGCCATGGAGTCGGCGCCGCCGGAGCAGGCGGCGAGGACGAGCGGCGGCCGGTCGCCGGCCGCGCTGGGTACGGAGGCGGGCGGAGCGAGGGTGAGAACGTCGTGGAGAACGCGGCGGACCGCCAGGCGTATCGCCGCGACCGCGGGGTGTGGACCCATGTCCGTGTGTCCAATCGTTCCATTCGAAAGGGGGGTGCCGGAGCCGGCTCCGGGGCCTTGCCGACTCCGAGTATCGACCGTCTCCGTCACGCTGTGTGCGTCGATGGTGACAGAGACGAGCCTTTACCCGAGCATCGCACGCCCACCCTTGGCACACGGTCCCTCGGACGGGTGATAACGGGAGCGTTCATCCGGCACGGCGCGTGCCGACGTCACCCGTCGGTCCGGCCGTGCACCCGTGCGACCCAGTCCGCCGGTTTGGCGATCTCGGCCTTCGTGGGCAGCGTGTTCGGCGACGTCCAGACCCGGTTGAAGCCCTCCATGCCGACCTCGTCGACCACGGACCGCACGAAGCGTTCGCCATCACGGTACTGCCGCAGCTTGGCGTCCAGACCCAGCAGCTTGCGCAGCGCCGCGTCCAGCCGGCCCGCGCCGCTGGCGCGCCGCTTCTGGAACTTCTCCCGGATCTCGGCGACGCTCGGCACGACCTGCGGCCCGACGCCGTCCATCACGTAGTCGGCGTGGCCCTCCAGCAGCGACATCACGGCCGTCAGCCGGGTGAGGACCTCCCGCTGCGCGGGCGTCTGGACCAGCTCGACGATGCTGCGCCCCTCCTGCGGGGGCCGCCCGCCGGTCAGCGACTGCGCCGCCTCCCGCACGCGCTCGAGGAGGGTGGCGGGATCGACGTCCGTCTCCGCCAGGAAGGTCTGGATCTCCCCCTCGATGTGGTCCCGCAGCCAGGGCACGGCCGTGAACTGCGTCCGGTGGGTCTCCTCGTGCAGGCACACCCACAGCCGGAAGTCGTGCGGGTCGACGTCGAGCTCCCGCTCGACCTGCACGATGTTGGGGGCGACGAGCAGCAGCCGCCCGCCGCCCCCGGGGGATCCCGGCAGGTCGCGCGTCACCGGCGCGAACGTCTCGTACTGCCCCAGCACCCGGGACGCCAGGAACGACAGCAGCATCCCCAGCTCGACCCCGGTCACCTTGCCGCCGACCGCCCCCAGCACGGCACCGCCCGGCAGGCCCGCGCGGCGGCCCTGCATCTTCTCCAGCAGCGGCCCGAGCACCGCCCGGAACCCGGCGACGTTGGCCTTGACCCACCCCGCCCGGTCGACCACGAGCACCGGCGTGTCCACCGCCGCCGCGCCCTCCCCGTCCCGGAGCCCCATGCGCGTGAACCCCCGCACGTGCCCCTCGGACGCCTCGGCGTGCCGCCGCAGTTCGGCGACCACCTCACGCGCCTCGTCCCGGCTCACCTCCGGCCCCGGACGTACGAGCCGGGTCGCGGTCGCGACCGCGAGCTTCCAGTCGACCATCTCCGTGCCACCGACGCTCGTCATGCCTTCACCGTACGTGCTGCGCACGGCTTCGAGTGAGGTCTTGCCCGGTCCCCAACGGGTTTGTGGGCAGTCGTTCCGCAGGGCGGAACGGGTGGGCACAAACCGGGCCACCGGCCCGCACCAGACGGCCGGTTCGGCACCGCCGGGCACCTTGCGGTGAGCTGAGCGCCGTTGCGGCGGAAAGAGATCCCGGGGCGGAGCGCAAGACACTCACCCGGTGGAGGCCACCGCCGCCGCCAGCTTGTCCAGGGCCTGCTGCGCGGCATCGGCGTCCGTCGTGCCCGAGGCCATGAACGCGAAGGTCACCAGCCGCCCCGACGGCGTCACCGCCGTGCCGGCCAGGGTGTTCACGCCGGTCAGGGTGCCGGTCTTGGCGCGGACGGCGGCGCGTCCGGCGCTCTCGCGGGGGTAGCGGTCGCGCAGCGTGCCGCTGAAGCCCGCCACCGGCAGGCCCGTGAGCACGGGCCGCAGCCGTGGGGCGCGCGGATCCGCGGAACGGGCCAGCAGCCGTGCCAGGAAGGCGGCGGAGACCTGGTCGGCGCGGTCCAGGCCGCTGCCGTCGGCGATCCGTACGCCCTCCATCGGCAGCCCCAGGCCGGCCAGCCGGTCCGTGACGGCCCTGGCGGCGCCCTCGAAGCTCGCCGGCTGCCCGGACGCCAGGGCGGTCTGGCGCGCGAGCGCCTCGGCGATGTCGTTGTCGCTGTAGGTCAGCGCCCGCTCGACCAGGTCGGCCAGCGGCGCCGACGCGACGGCGGCGACGCGCGCCGCCTTGGCGTCGGCCCGGCCCTCCGCCACGTCGCCCTCGATCTCCACGCCCCGCTCGCGCAGCAGGTCCGCGAACTTCCGCGCCGCGTCCGCGGCCGGCTCGGCCGTGCGGTCGGCAGGTCCGCGGTTGGAGTCGTCGAGGCGGCCCTCGTCGACCATCAGCGCGCTGACGGGGGCGATGTTCACGTTGATGCCGATGGGGTGGCGTGCGGGGCCGGAGTAGCGCGAGGCGTCGTAGGCGAGCCGCGTGCGGGTGGTCCCGCGCGCCTTGAGCGAGCGGGCCGTCGCGTCCGCCAGGTCGGCGAGCGAGGCGAAGCGCGGCCCGCCGCCCTTGCCGGGCGGTGCCGCGGTGAGCGTGGGGTCGCCCCCGCCCACCAGCACGATGCCGTCCCCTCCGGCGACCACCGTCGTCTCGATGCGGTGGTCGGGCCCCAGCGCGGCGAGCGCGGCCGCCGCCGTGGCGAGCTTGACCGTGGAGGCCGGGGTGTACGCGGTGCGCTCACGGGACCCGTACAGCTGCTCCCCCGTGGCGGCGTCGACGACGGACGCCGCGTGCTCGCTGCCCAGCGCGGAGTCGCCCAGCAGCGGCTCCAGCGTCCCGGCCAGGCTCTCGCGGGGCGTTGAGGCGCCCCGGGCGCGGAGCGCGCCGAGCACCGGAGGAGCCGTGATCGTCCCGGCGGAGCGCCCGGCGCCGCGCAGGGCGTCACTCCCGGGGCGTACCGCTGCGGCGGCCCGGACCCGTTCGGCCTTACGCTGGCCTCCGTCCCAGGGGCCGGCGGCCGCCACCGCACCGGTCGCGATCACGAATCCGGCCACGGCGGACGCCGCGGCGAACCCCACGGTCCGGCGCTGCGTCACGGGGGCCTCCCGCCACCGCCTGACCTGCCACCATCCGGCTCCAGGCTCCACGGACCAGCCCCTTTCGCCACCACACACCTACGTGGGGGACACTTAATCACCAGACGTATGTGTTGATCATGAAGGAGCCACCCGTGGAGTTCGACGTCACCATCGAGATCCCGAAGGGTTCGCGGAACAAGTACGAGGTGGACCACGAGACCGGTCGCATCCGTCTGGACCGCCGACTCTTCACCTCGACCTCCTACCCGGCCGACTACGGCTTCGTCGAGAACACCCTCGGCGAGGACGGCGACCCGCTGGACGCGATGGTCATTCTGGACGAGCCGACCTTCCCCGGCTGCCTCATCAAGTGCCGCGCCATCGGCATGTTCCGCATGACGGACGAGGCCGGCGGCGACGACAAGCTGCTGTGCGTCCCGGCGAACGACCCCCGCGTCGAGCACCTCCGCGACATCCACCACGTGTCGGAGTTCGACCGCCTGGAGATCCAGCACTTCTTCGAGGTCTACAAGGACCTCGAGCCGGGCAAGTCCGTCGAGGGCGCCGACTGGGTCGGCCGCGCCGAGGCCGAGGCCGAGATCGAGGCCTCGTACAAGCGCCTCGAGGCCGCCGGCGGCTCGCACCACTGAGCCTGAGGCACCCGGACGCGCGGCTTCGTACGGCCATTCGCACGTACTAGAAGCCGCGCGTCCGCTTCGCCGCCCTGCGCCCGGCACCCTCGCCGGGCACCTTGAGGAACAACCGGGCCATCTCGGAGCCGAGATTCACCCCGATGGCGATCGCCAGCGCCAGGGCCGCCGCCTTGGTGAGGCTGGAGATGCCGGTGTTGAGCTCGTTCTTCGCGAAGTTCAGCAGCGCGAAGTACACCGCGCTACCGGGCAGCAGCGGCCCGATCGCCGCCGTGATGTACGGCAGCGCCGACGCGTGCCGGTAGCGCGCCAGCAGCTGCCCGAAGAGGCCCACGAGCCCGGCCGCCACGGCCGTGGCGGGCACCGGGTCGGCCCGCATGGTGTCGGCCATCGCCGCGTAGATCACCCAGGCGACCCCGCCGTTGAGCGTGGTGACCCACACGGTGTGACGTTCCTGCTGAAGCAGCACCGCGAAGGCGAACGCCAGCAGCATCGCCGCGACGATCTGGATGACCGGCCGCTCCTTGTGCTGCAGCGCCGCCTCGGGATTGAGCGTGCCGCCGCCGATGTGCACGCCCCCGTAGAGCACCACGAGCACGCCGCAGACGATGCCCACGATGAGGTAGCCGACCTCCAGCAACCGGGCGGCCGCGGTGATGTAGAAGCCGGTCAGGCCGTCCTGTACGCCCGCGACCAGCGCCCGCCCGGGAATCAGGGCGAAGAGACCGCCGGTGATCACGGCGGAGGCCTGGATGTCCGGGCGGCTGGCGCTCAGCGCCACGCCCATCGCCGCCGGCGGCAGCGCGGCGGCCACGAACTGGTAGAACTCCGGCAGCCCGCGTCCCGCCGCCAGCCACGCCAGCCGGTCGCCGAGCATCGCCCCGACCGCCGCCGCGAGGAACACCACCGGCCCGCCGCCCACCAGCATGCTCGCCGCGCCCGCCAGCAGCCCGGAGGCCAGCGTCAGCGCCCAGCCGGGGTAGGGGTGGCGGTTGCGGCGCATCTCGGCCAGCCGGCCGTACGCCTCCTCCAGGGTCAGGCCCTGCGAGGTGATGTCGTGGATGAGGCGGTAGACGGCGTTGAGCCGGGTGTAGTCGGTGCCGCGCCGGCGGACGGTGCGGTGGGCGGTGACCGGGTCGTCGACGAGCGAGGCCTGGTAGCTGACGGTCAGCAGGGTGAAGGTGACGGTGGGCTCGCAGCGCCCGAGCCCGTAGGCGTGCGCGACGCCGAGCATCGCCGTCTCCACGTCCTCGGCCCCCTCGCCGCCGGCGAGCAGCAGCTCGCCGATGCGCAGCGTCAGGTCGAGCACGCGCGGCACGGCCGGGCCCGCTTCCTCCTCCTGGCGCGGCGGGCGGTCGGGCACCGGCCGCTCGGCGAGCGGCATCCGCAGCATGGTGCGCATGCGGTCCTGCCAGGGCGCCTCCTCCTTGATGAGGCTGACCTTGGGTATGCCGTGGGGCGGGGTGAAGGCGGGGTAGGAGGTGGCCGGGCCGGCTCCGGGGCGGGTGAAGGCCGACCCCTCGCGCTCGGTCCCGGGCTCCGGCGCGACGCCCTGGGGCAGCGCGAACTCCGACGTGGGGTGCTCGTCCTCGGGCTGGGGCGGCAGCGGCACGCCCAGCGGCGGGGTGAAGGCGCTGTGCGCCTCGTCGGACTGCGGCTTGCGGTCCTCGGCTTGGTCACCCGCCGGATCGTCCGTCGGACCTCCCCGGCCCGAACCGCCGCCACCCCGCTGCCGATCCGCCACCACGCGCTCCTCGTCAGGCCCTCGTGCACCCTCCTGCTCAGTGCCACCATGCCTGATGGGCCGTACGGGCGCGCATCGGGGGCCCGGATATACGGAACGGCAGCCTCAGCGGCGGGTGCCGCGGAGACTGCCGTGGAGTTCCGAGGGGGGCGTGCTCAGCGCCGGGCGTGGCGACCGCGCGGGGCGGGCGGCTGCTGGTCGCCGGGGCCGTAGCCACCGCCGTTGCCGCCGTAGCCGCCGCCATTGCCGTAGCCGCCACCGTTTCCGTAGCCGCCGTCGTTGCCGCCGTAACCGCCGTCGTTGCCGTAGCCGCCGTCGTTGTTACCGCCGTAGCCACCGCCGTGGTCGCCGCCGCCGTTGCCGTAGTAGCCGCCACCGTTGCCGCCGTAGCCACCGCCGTCGTAGCCACCGTCGTTACCGCCGTAGCCACCGCCGCCATAGCCACCCTCGCCATAGCCGCCGCCGTAACCACCCTCGCCGTAGCCGCCGCCGACGGGCGCCGGGGGCGGGGTCGGCGCCTGGAGGGCGGCCTTCTTGGCCTTGGAGCGGGCGCGCAGGAACTCGATCGCGATCGGCACCACCGAGATCAGCACGATCGCGACGAGCATCATCTCGATGTTCTTGTGAACGAACTCGATCTTGCCCAGCGACGCACCCAGCAGCGTCACGCCGACGCCCCACAGGATGCCGCCGATGATGTTGAAGATGAGGAACGATCGGTAGTTCATCCGGCTCACACCGGCGATGATCGGCGTGAACGTGCGGATCACCGGCACGAAGCGGGCCAGGACCAGCGACTTCGGGCCGTACTTCTCGAAGAACTCGTGGGCCTTCTCGACGTTCTCCTGCTTGAAGAGCCGGGAATCCGGCCGCTTGAAGAGGGAAGGACCGACCTTGCGGCCGAAGAGGTAGCCGGCCTGGTCGCCGAGGATCGCCGCGACCGCCACCAGCGTGCACACCAGCCACAGGGGCTTGTCGATCTGGTTGGTGGTGACCAGCAGACCGGTGGTGAACAGCAGTGAGTCGCCGGGGAGGAAGAAGCCGATCAGGAGGCCGGACTCCGCGAAGACGATGGCCAGGACGCCGATCAGACCGAATTGCTCGATCAGATAGTTCGCGTCCAGCCACTGCGGGCCGAGCGCGAGTGTGGTCATGGGAGTCACGGGTGACAGGCTCCTGAGTGGAGGGCACAGGCTCGTGCGAGGCCCGGGCACAGGCGGGGAGTGTGGTGTGCGGCCCAAAGTTATCAACGTCGACGGGCCCGTCTCGGTTCCACCCGATCGGCGCAACCCCACGCCCCCAGGGTGCGTCACGGACAACGAACGGCAAAACTGCACAGACATACGGAGGTGGACTCGATGGGCATCGACGAGTACGGCGGCGGTCAGCACGAGAAGTCCGATGTGTTGGTCGTCACGACCAACGACGTGCCCGGCTACCGGGTCGAGCGGGTCATCGGCGAGGTCTTCGGCCTCACCGTCCGCTCCCGCCACGTCGGCAGCCAGATCGGCGCCGGCCTGAAGTCCCTCATCGGCGGCGAGCTCAAGGGCCTGACCAAGACCCTCGTCCAGACCCGCAACCAGGCCATGGAGCGCCTGGTCGAGCAGGCCCGCGCACGCGGCGCCAACGCCGTGCTCATGTTCCGCTTCGACGTCACCGAGGCCGCTGACGTCGGCACGGAGGTCTGTGCGTACGGCACGGCCGTGGTGATCGTCCCGCAGGCCTGACGCCCGGGCGTCAGGCGTCAGGCGTCAGGCAATGTCGCGCGTGGCCCGGAACGTCCTCCGGTACGCCTGAGGGGACACCCCGATCGCGGCGTGCAGGTGCTGCCGCAGCGACGCGCCCGTACCGAAGCCCGCGCGGTGGGCCACCAGGTCCACCGGCCAGTCGGTGGTCTCCAGCAGATGCCGCGCGCGCTCGACGCGCTGCCGCAGCAGCCACTGCCCCGGGCTGTCGCCCGTCTCGGCGCGGAAGCGCCGGGTGAACGTCCGCACGCTCACCCGCGCGTGCGCGGCCAGATCCGCCAGCGTCAGGGGCTCCCCCAGCCGCTCCAGCGCCCAGGCCCGGGTGGGCGCCGTGCCGCTGGTGCCCGGCTCGGGCACCGGCTGCCGCACGTACTGCGCCTGCCCGCCGTCGCGCCACGGCGGCACGACGCACACGCGCGCCACGGCGTTGGCGATCTCGCTGCCGTGGTCGCGCCGCACGATGTGCAGGCACAGGTCCACCCCGGCGGCCACGCCGGCCGAGGTCAGCACGTCGCCGTCGTCGACGAACAGCACGCCGGGATCGACCCGCACGGTGGTGAACATCCGCCGCAGCTGCTCCGCCTCCTCCCAGTGCGTGGTGGCGGGCCGCCGGTCGAGCAGCCCGGCCGCGGCCAGGACGTACGAGCCGGTGCAGATCCCCACCATGCGCGTCCCGGGCCGCACGGCGGCCAGGGCGTCCCGCAGCGCGCCCGGCAGCCGCCCGGTCTCCTGGATCCCGCCCAGCGCGTGCGAGGGCGGGATGACCACGGTGTCGACCTCGGCCAGCACGGAGGCGTCGTGGCCGACCACGAGCTCGTAGTCCGCGTTCGTGCGCACGGGACGGCCGTCGATGCTGCAGGTCGTCACGGAATAGAGCGGCTCTCCGGCCGCCGTGCGGGCGGCACCGAAGATCCGGGCGGGGATGGCGAGCTCGAAGGGGACGACACCGTCCAGGGCGAGCACCCCGACGCGATGCATGGCCGGGTTCATGGCCTGATTCATGACCTGACTCATGGCCCGATTCTTTCAGACGTTGGCCATCGGGCCACTACTGGACGGCGACGGACGCGGCGAATCTTGGGCCACACCCCATACCGAAGGAACACGACATGCGTGCCATCAGCCAGAACGTCGCCGGCGGCCCGGACGTCCTCGAGCTCGTCGAGACCGACCGCCCCGAGCCGCGCCCCACCGAGATCCTCGTCCGCGTCCACGCCGCCGGCGTCAACCCGGTCGACTGGAAGACCCGCGCCCGCGGCACGCTCGTGTCCGGCGCCACCCCGCCGTACACCGTGGGCTGGGACGTGGCGGGCGTCGTCGAGGCCGTCGGCGCCGGCGTCACCCTCTTCGCCCCCGGCGACGAGGTCTACGGCATGCCGCGCTTCCCCCACGCCGCCGGCGCCTACGCCGACTACGTCACCGCCCCCTCCCGCCACTTCGCCCACAGCCCCGCCGGCCTCGGCCACATCCACAGCGCGGCCCTCCCCCTGGCCGCCCTCACCGCCTGGCAGGCCCTCGTCGACACCGCCGACGTCCGCCCCGGCCAGCGCGTCCTCGTCCACGCCGCCGCCGGCGGCGTCGGCCACCTCGCCGTACAGATCGCCAAGGCCCGCGGCGCCTACGTCATCGGCACGGCCAGCGAGCCCAAGCACGCCCTCCTGCGCGACCTCGGCGCCGACGAACTCATCGACTACACCCGCCAGGACTTCGCCGACGTCGTCCACGACGTCGACGTCGTCCTCGACACCATCGGCGGCGACTACGCCGCCCGCTCCCTGCGCACCCTGCGCCCGGGCGGCACCCTCCTCCTGATCGTCCCGCCGGACGACACCTTCCCGGCCGACGCGGCCCGCGCGGCCGGCATACGGGCGACCCACGTCCTGGTCGAGCCCGACCACCAGGGCCTGCGCGAGATCACCGCCCTGGTGGAGAGCGGCCGCCTGCGCGTCGAGGTCGACGCCGTGTTCCCCCTGGAGGAGGCGGCCAAGGCCCACGAGCTGGGTGAACGGGGTCGGACTACCGGGAAGATCGTGCTGGCGGTGGCGCCCTAACGGTCGCGTTCTGACGGTGACGTTCTGACGTGGCGGGTCGGGTCGGGTCGGGTCGGGTCGGGTCGGGTCGGGTCGGGTCGGGTCGGGTCGGGTCGGGAGTCACGATCCGCCCTCACCCGGGCGGGTGGCACTACGGTCGTAACCCATGTCGGCACGCTCAAGACGGATGTCCCCTTCCCCGTCGAGATCGACCTGCGCGACCTGATCGAGGTCTGAGACCTCACTTCTGCCGGAGCCTCAGCTCGCACCACACCGTCTTGCCGGTGCCGTGCGGGCGCAGGCTGACGTTCCACACGTCGGCGAGGGCGGCAACGAGCGCGAGCCCCCGGCCCGCCTCCTCGTCGTCCCTCGCCTGCCGCACGCGTGGGACTCCGCGCCCGGCGTCCGACACCTCGATCCGCAGCTTCTCGCCGTCGACGGTGCACAGCGCCCGGATCTCCCGCTCCGGCGACGTCCGCCCGTGTCGGCACGCGTTGGCCATCAGCTCGCTCAGCAACAACACGGCCACGTCGGCCGTCTCCTCCCCGACCGGCCAGTCCCGCGCCTCCTCCCGCAACAGCATGCGCGCCCGCCCGACGCTGCGGGGATGACAGGGGAAGCACCAGCCGGCGAACTTCAGCGGGGTGCGAGGTCGTGCTGCTCTCATCGATGTCCTCGGAGCGGTGAGTTTCGGCGTTCAGGCTGAAACCGTGGCTGGTCGGGGAGCAGGATCAGTAGTAACGAGGTGGGTACGACCCTTGTCGTACCCGGCAGGCACCGGAGGGGGCCGCGCGGTGACGAACGAGAGCTCTCAGCCGCCGATGGCGTGGCGGCTATGTGGAAATCAGCTCAAGCTGTGGCGCGTCCAGGCCGGCTTCAGCCGCGAGGAGCTGGGCAAAGAAGCCGGGTACAACTACGAGACGGTCAAGTCGATGGAACAGGGGCGGCGGCGCCCCAGCCTGCGCCTGCTCGAAGTGGCCGACGAGATGTGTTCCGCGCGAGGAAAGCTGACCGCAACCGCGGAGTACTTGCAGCCGGAGAAATTTCCGCCGCGCTCGCAGGAGTTCATGGCTGTGGAAAGCGAAGCCATCGCCCTGCATTCCTACCAGCCTCTACTCATCCCAGGCCTCCTGCAGACCGAGGACTACGCACGCGCCCTGCTCAGTGCGAGCTATCCACCGCTGGACGACGAGACGGTCGAGGAACGGGTAACAGCCAGGCTGCGACGGCAGGAGAGGCTACGGGACAAGCCCTCCGCCCTGTTCAGCTTCGTGATCTATGAAGCGGCGCTGCGCAGCTTGGTGGGTGGGCACGAGGTGATGCGGCGGCAGCTTCACCACTTGCTGGAGTCATCAGAGCTGCGCAACGTGAGCATCAACGTGTTGCCGGTCGGCCGTGGTGCCGTCTTGGGACTCAGCGGTGCGCTGGTGATTTTGGAGACCGCTCAGCATCAG
Source organism: Streptomyces griseocarneus (assembly GCF_014655595.1). Lineage (GTDB taxonomy): Bacteria > Actinomycetota > Actinomycetes > Streptomycetales > Streptomycetaceae > Streptomyces > Streptomyces griseocarneus. The sequence continues at coordinate 71,794 of NZ_BNBL01000019.1, forward strand.
CAGTACGCCTACGTGGAAGGCCACGAAACGAGCGCGTTGCACTCCGCCCGGGAGCAGGTCAGCGTCCTGTCCCAACGCCATGGCATGATCCGCGCGCAAGCCCTCAGCGTCGAAGAGTCGGCAGTGTTCCTAAGGAAGTTGGCGGAGGAGCTATGAGAAGCGAGCTGGAATGGTTCAAGTCCAGCTATAGCGGCGATCAGGGCGACGACTGCGTCGAAGTCGCCACCTGCCCGAAGGCCATACACATCCGGGACTCGAAGCTCGAGCTTCGGGGGAGCAGCCCCCGCCTGACCATTACCCCCCGCGCGTGGGGGGACTTCATAACGGAGCTTCTATGAGCGCACGGCTGACATGGTTCAAGTCCAGCTATAGCGACCAGGTGGGCGGCGACTGTGTCGAGATTGCAGCCCTCCCCCAGGCCATCCACATCCGAGACTCGAAGCTCGAGCTTCGGGAACGCGGCCCTCGGCTGAACGTCCCCCCGAAAACATGGGGGACCTTCATAGCCGAGCTTCGGGCGTCGAGCGCCGAGCGCCCTCTTTAAGGAGTGGGAGGTGGGGTTTGACCCACCCACCCTCCCAACCCCCGCGTAAGCACAGGCAGATGACTTTACGCAACCGCATCGCGACAGCGCGCACTCGCCGTGTAGCGTGCGCAGCAACAAGCAACCCCCGCCGGTGCGCCAACACCGAAACGGGGGTCTGACCACAGTGATCGAGAGGCGATCCAGTGGCTACCGCCAACACTATCGCTGCCCCCCGCCCCTACACTCCCCCAATGGCCGCACCCGGCTACGGAAAGAAGTCCGCGCCGGACCAAAGCCCCCGCGATCGGCAGACCTTCGCTCATCTGCCCGAGCGCGAAGCGCACATCGCGGCGCACATCGACCGGTTGCCGGACGGCGCGGCGATCGACGTGAAGACCCTGGCCAAGGAGCTGGCGGCGTACGGCCAGCACGCAATCCGCACGGCCCTCAACGCGCTCACCGCAGCCGGGCATGTCTTCCGCAAACGCGAAACCGTCGGCGAAGGCCGCACCCAGTGGGTGTGGCGCTCGTACTTCTCACGCACGCCACGCAGCGAAGCGTGGTGGAAGCGCTTCCTCAAGGGTGATGCACCCGAACCGCAGCCGGAACCGGCGGCGGCGCCGCCCTCGGAGGCCTACGAGGCCCTGGCCGTCGTCGCCCGGACGAACCCCCGCCTCCCCCTATCCGCTGCGGAGTGCGCGGACCTGGAACCGCTGGCGGCGGAATGGCTGGCGCGCGGCATTAGTCGCGCCCACCTCGTCCGAACGCTCACGGCGAATCTGCCGGGACACATCCACGCCCCGGCCGCCTTCACCCGCAAGCGCCTGCTCACGAAGTGCCCACCGGAACTGCCGCCCGCCGCTCAGCAACACACCTCACCCACCCTGGCGGAATGCGCCAACTGCGGCACCCCAGGCCGCCCGGAGGCACTGCCCGACGGCCTCTGCCGCCCCTGCCAGGGTTCCGCCACCCCGCCGCCCGAGCCGCCACTCATCCACCCCCAGGCCGCCGCAGCCCGGGCCGCCCACCAAGCGGGCCGCGCCCGCTTCCTCGCCCGCCCCAAACGCCGCTAGGGGCCTGTCCGAAGCGTAATTGCGCCGGCCGGGCCCAGCGCAGGCCCGGCCGGTGCTGCTGAACTATCCGCGGCAGTCAGAGGGGGGCGCCAGAGAGGCCGGCGAGGGTCTGGTCGAGGAGCTCGCCGAGTTGAGTGAGTACGGTCTCGAGGCTTGCGGGAGGGCCGCCGGGGGCGGCTTGGGCTGGGGCGGCGAGGCCGAAGGTGAGCAGGGCTAGCACGGCCGTGGTGGTGAGGGGACGGAGGATGCGCCGCAAGGCAGGTCCTTTCTCTCCATTCGCGGCCGGCGACGGCATGCGCAGTGACCGCACGGTCTCCTGGCCAGAGGGCGCCCAAGGGGCATTTCAGGTCAGCCTGAAGGCTTTCCTGTCCACCATGCGGGCTAACACCATGTCACCCAGACGTGTCACCCGGGCACCTCCACACACGAGCAGAACCGCAGCTTCCTCATGACGATCTCGCAACGCTGTGAGGTCCAGCCCGACGGGGCAGACCTCAGCCGGGGTTGTCCTGGCCGATTGCCCGGATGACGTCGGCAAGCCACACCAGGTGGTAGCCCAGGGCCCCGTCCTGGTGAGCGAGCAGGTCCTCAAGGCGCTGCCATGACTCTGAGAGCTGCCCGATTGTGAGTGTCTTCGGCTCGTTGAGGACGTCGTAGAGCTGATCGCCTGGCACGGACCAGAAGTACTCCTCGTCGAGCGTCACGGTGAGACCGGCTGACGCTTCCACCTGCTGGAGCACCACATCGAAGGCATGGCGAAGTCGATCAAGTGGGATCTGCAGGGGTTCGCTGGTCATGAGCGAGATTGTCACAGCCACCCGTCCGGCATCGGCCGCGCAGGGCGAACAAACGTTTTGGCCCCGGGTCGCCGGCCGCACCATACTCGCGTGTCGGCCGGCATCGAGAGGGAACATGGACGCGTTCACGTGCGTGCGGTGCGATGCCGTGCTGACCGCACCGGTGTCGCGAGTTCCGTATCCCGCTTACGCCCGCCACACCTACGGCAACGGCCGGTCCCTCCCGGTGCTGATGGAATCGGGTACCTACGCCGTCGACCCGGAACCGTTCGGGCCGCCGTGGCGGCAGTGGAGCGAGATCGACCCGGCCGAGGCGGAGGCCCGCGGAGTGTTCGCGCCCGTACACGCCCTGTCCTTCGGGATGCCCGGGTCGATCGTCATGGCCCCGGGCGATGCCCACGGCACCGTCCTGATCCCTGAGCGCACCGAGGGCTTCTGCTGCGGCCTCGACGGCCGGGACGGGCCCAACCTCGCATGCGCCCGGTGCGGACAGGAAGTCGCGACCCGGGTCGACGACTGCTCCCTGTGGCAGGCGACCTGGCTCGAACCGAGCGCCGTCCGCCGCGTCGCCACCGGCCCGGACCGCTCGATCACGACCTGGCAGACCCTCGCGGAGGAACGACACAGCACGCCACCGGTCGAGGAAAACGGATCGTGGAGCCCTCGCTGGGAGGTGGAAGTCTCCATAGCGCTGGCTCACCTGGTGGCGGCCTCGGGCGGCTCGCACGTCACCGTCCCGGACGGCCCCCTGGCGGAATCGTTCCGCCGCTCCATCGAGGACGTACTCCCACCGGGGCCGAACGCCAAACACGCGGCCCTTGCCGGACCGGGACTGCCTGCCCCCGACCCGGCACCGGACATCCTCGTGGTTCCGCGGCACCCGCAGACCGGAGAGCCCTGGCCGACGCCGCCCGGCGTCGGCGCCGTGCCGCTTGCCGCGGACGTATGGATGCACCTCGCCTTCCACAGAGAACACCCACTCCTGCCCGCTACGGGAAGGCTGCCCGCCGGCGTCGCGCGCGACGAACCGCTGTCGCCGTGGCCCTGGAGGCCGCTGTACGTCGTCACTCAGGCCTTCTTCCACACGCTGGCCCGCCTGCCCGCCGTCCGGCAGCCATGGCTGCGGGCCATCCATGACGGCGGATCAGCTCAGTTCCGGTGACACCGCGCAGCGCAGCACCCTTGGGGCGACGCCCGGCACGCTCCACGGCCTGTGGCGTCTCCGCATAGCGTTCACCTTCAATTCATTGCAACGCACAGACGCCTGACGTTGCGTTAACCCAGAGACTCGTTGCAATGATTTTACGGCTCTGACCTGCAGTAATGCCAGTTCTGTGCAACGTCACTGTTGATCGATTCGTGAATGCAACGTAGCTTTTCGCTCATCGGAAACGACGAGCTCAAGGAGAGCGCAATGCAGAAGTTCACCACCACCGCCCCCATCACCGCCGTCCTGGACGTCCCCGCCGGACGCATCCGCTTCATCGCCGCCGACCGCGCCGACACCACCGTCGAGGTCCTGCCCGCCAACGCCTCGAGCGGCCGTGACGTCAAGGCGGCGGAGCAGACCACGGTCGCCTACACCGACGGCGTCCTGCGGATCGAGGCCGCACCGGCCAAGAACCGCATCCTCGGCAGCTCCGGCTCGGTCGAGGTGACCGTTCAGCTGCCCGCCGGCTCCCACATCCAGGCCAAGACCGCCAGCGCCGAACTCCGCGGCGTCGGACGCCTCGGCGACGTCACCTTCGAGGCCGCACAGGGCACCGTCAAGCTCGACGAAACCGCAAGCGCCCACCTCACCCTCCAGGCCGGCGACATCAAGGTCGGCCTCCTGGACGGCCCCGCCCACCTCAGCACGCAAAAGGGCGACCTCCACATCACCGAAGCCACCCACGGCACCGTCGAACTGCGCACCGAACACGGCCACATCACCATCGGCGCCGCCCGCGGAATCTCCGCCTCCCTGGACGCCGGCACCACCTACGGCCGCATCCACAACGCACTCACCAACACCAACAACACCACCACCCTCAACATCCACGCCACCACCGCCTACGGCGACATCACCGCCCGCAGCCTCTAAAACACACCCCTCCCCCAGCCCCGAAGACCTCTGACACCGGAAGAAGCCACACCATGACCATCGAGCACTCCGCCTGGACCGGCATGGTGTCGGTCGACGACACCGCACTGGCCGTGACCGACACCGGCGGGCCCGGTCGTGCCGTGGTCTACCTCAACGGCTCCTACGCCGACCAGTCGCACTGGCGGCGCGTCATCACCGAACTCGGCGGCGACTACCGGCACATCACGTACGACGAGCGCGCCCGCGGCAAGTCGAAGCGCGCCACGGACTACTCGTTCGAGGCATGCCTGCGCGACCTCGACGCCATCCTGGCCGCCAGGAACGTGGACCGGCCGATCCTGGTGGGCTGGTCCTACGGCGCCATGCTCGCCGTGCACTGGGCCGCCCGGAACCCGGACCGCGCCCTGGGGGTGGTGTCCGTGGACGGCGCCCTGCCGCACGAGTGGCTCGACGATGCCGCCCGGGAGCAGATCCGCAAGCTGTTCCGCCGGATGAGCCCGCTGTTCCCGATCGCCCGCCCGCTCGGCCTGGCCGCGCGGATGAGCGCCGCGCAGCACGCCGAGATCAACATCGAGGCCAACGAGCTCTGCGCGCCCGCCGTCCTCAACCCGGTCTTCGACCGTCTGACCGTGCCGGCCCGGTACGTGCTCGCCACCGGCGGCAACCTGGGCGGCGACCCGAAGCTGATGGAACAGATCCGCGCCAACCTCGACCCGGTCGTCGCCCGTAACCCCAACATCCGGGTCAGCGCGAAGGTCGCGAGCAACCACTCCAAGATCCTGCGCAAGGACTTCCGAGCCGTCGCCGACGCGGTGCGCGAGCTCTCCGCGCACTGATCCGCCGGCCGCTCGCCCCTGTGGGTGATTGACCTTATTTGCACCTCAACACGAGGATTGCCCTCATCCGGCAAGGCCCCATCCCCCACAGGAAGGCCGAGCGATGAGCAGGCACACCCCGCGGAAACGACCCACGCTCGCGAAGCTGGCCCTGACCACCGCGACGGCGGCGGTCTCCCTCACCCTCACCGCCCCCACCGCCGCGGCGCCCAAGCCGGCCTCGACCCTCCAGTCGGCCTCGATCCGCTTCCACACCGAGAACGAGGACAAGGACGGCGACACCCGCGTGACCATCACCGTGCGGGACCGCAATCGCACCGTCGTCGCCGAACAGTCCGGTGATCTCGGGCAGTGGGACGAGGGCGAGGACTCGCCGGAGATCGGGCTGGTCGTACACCAGGCCAGTCCCCTGCCCGACCTGAGCGGCGGCACCGTCCACATCCGCATCGACCCCGTCGGGCACGACACCTGGGCGTTCACCTTCCGCGCCACGATGCGCTATTCGGGCGGCGAGAGCGTGATCGTCAACCGGGACCAGCGCATCACGCTCAGCGAGGAGAACCGCGACGCGGACACCCAGATCTAGCGGACCCTCCGGTCTAGCGGTCTCCGATCTAGCGGCCGACCGCCCGGTACCCGTCCGGCGCGGGGACGAGCCCGTCGGCCACCAGGCCGGCGAACACCGCCTCGCCCAGCGCCTGCACCGCGGACTGCGGGCGGACCATCACGGTGAACTCCTTGATGCGGCCCGCCTCGTCGAACTGGAGCATGTCGATGCCGTGGATCTGCTTGCCGCCCACTCCGGCCCGGAACAGAAGGATCTCCGAGGGGGCGTCGTCGCCGTCCGTACTGGTCTCGGCCGTGCCCTCGAAGCCTCCGACGTAGCGGAAGTCCTCGAAGGTGCGCAGCAGGACGTTGAGGAGCCCCAGCACCATGGGCCTGCCCTCGAAGGGGGTGAACTTCACCGGGCTGTAGAAGCGGATGTCCTCGGTGAACAGGTCGTCCAGCGCGGCGAGATCGCGCGCCTCGACGGCGGCGCGGAAGCGTGCGGCGGTCTCCATGGCCATGGGGTCCAACCTCCATACTCATGAATGTGACTACTCAGATTTCTGAGTATGCTGCCCGGCGGACGGGCAAAAGGGAAGGGGTGGTGGTCTCGATGGCCTTGCGGCACGCGGTGCTGGCGGCGCTGCTGGACGGCGAGTACAGCGGATACCAGCTGGCCAAGGCGTTCGACGTCGGCGTCGCCAACTTCTGGCACGCGCTCCCCCAGCAGCTGTACGCCGAGCTGACCAGGCTGGAGAAGGAAGGGCTGGTCACGGGCCGGGAGGTGGTCCAGGAGACCCGGCCCAACAAGCGGCTGTTCCGGGTCACCGACGCCGGGCTCGCCGAGCTGGAGCGGTTCGCGGCGGCCGCGTCGAAGCCCTCGTTCATCCGCGACGACCTGCTCGTCAAGGTCCAGGCCGCCGATCGCATCGGCACCGGGCCGGTGATCGAGCAGCTCGAGGAGCGCGCGGCCGCGGCCGGTGCCAAGGTCGAGCTCTTCGGCGAACTCCTGCGGCGCATGCGCGGCGACGCGGACGAGGAGGAGTTCCTGCGTAGCAGCGACCGGATCGGCCCGTACCTGACCTGTCTGCGCGGCCTGGACTTCGAACGGGGCCACCGCGACTGGTGCCTGCGCATCGCGAGCGTCCTGCGGGAACGCCAGGCGGCTCAGGCGGCTACGGCCGGCGGGACGCCCGCGGCTCCCTGAGCAAGCCCGCACCAACCGCCGGATTCAGCCGCCCTCAGTCGGCCGAGGGACCGCCGGCCTTCCACGGGTCGCCCTCGCCCGCCATCACGTACGCCCCGCCCTCGAGGCGTCCGATCAGTCCCCGCGTCCACTCCGCCCCGCTGTCGGCCATCTGGACCCACATCCCCATGACCTCGCTGATGTGGCCCCAGTCCTCGCCCTCGGCCGGGGTCCAGCGCGCGCGGATGTCCTCGCGCCACTCCTCGAGCGCGGCGAGCCGTCGCCTGAGGAGGGCGACGGCCTCGGCGCGCGGCAGGTCGACGATGAAGCCCACGCCCGCCGTGAGGACGTCGGCCTTCTGGTCCACGGACGTGAGCGCCTCGCGCAGCAGGCGGAGGTACTCGCGCTCGCCCGCCTCCGTCAGCTCGTACTCCGTACGCGGCGGGCCGCCGGCCTCGCTGGGGGCGACGTCGTGGGCGAAGAGGAGGTCCTGCCGGGCCATGGCCTTCAGCGCGTGGTAGATCGACCCGGGTTTGGCGTTGGACCACTCGTGGGCGCCCCAGAACTCCAGGTCGCCGCGGACCTGGTAGCCGTGGGCGCGTCCGCGCTGACGGACGGCGCCCAGCACGAGCAGCCGGATGGCTGACATCTTTCGCCTCAGTCTCTCTGTGCCGCATGCAGCGTGCCGCGTGCCGCGAAACGGCGTAGGCGCCCTGGCCTACAGGGGTGCCTGTGCGGCTACGTGCCGTTACGGCCCAGCGTAGACGTGGCGCGTCCGGGGGCTGCGCCCCGGTCAGCCCGCCTGCTGCTCCGCCAGCAGCTCGAACGCCGTCTTGCCGTCCAGCGACTCGCGGACGATGTCCGCGTGGCCCGCGTGACGGGCGATCTCCTCGATGAGGTGGAGCAGCAGCCAGCGTACGGAGACGCTGGAGGCCTGCGGGAACCACGGGGCATCGGGCAGGGGGAAGGTGTCCTCGAGGTTCACCGAGAGGACGAAGCGCTCGGTGTCCGCAGCGACCTCGTCCCAGCGGGCCAGGAGCGCGGCCACGGTCTCGTCCTCCGTCGGCCGCCAGCCGGCCTGCCACTGCGCCATGGACTCCTCGAAGTTCTCGGGCGCCAGGCCGCGCGCCCGGTCGACCCAGCTGCGCTCGCCGTCGACCGCGTGCTTGAGGAGCGCCCGCAGGGACAGCTCGCTCGCGCTCGGCGTGGCGTCGGCCTGTTCGTCGGTCAGCCCGAGGACGGACCGGCGGATGCCCCCGCGCTGGGCGTCGAGGAAGTCCAGCAGCGTGCCGCGCTCGTCGGCGACGTTCTTCTCGACCACATGAGTAGGCATGAGCTCCACCGTCTTTCTCGTCTGTCCGTGCACGAGCGTCTTTCGCTTGCGACGAGTTCACAGTAGGAGCCAATGAGGTCAGAACCTGACCTATATAGATCACTCAGAGGAGGGATTCAGAAGGGGAATCTGCTCCTCCCATGCTGTATCGAGATCCACTTCGTGGTCGTGAACGCCTCCACCATCGAGTCGCCGTTCAGCCGCCCCACGCCCGAGTGCTTCTCGCCCCCGAACGGCACGATCGCCTCGTCGTGCACCGTGGCGTCGTTGACGTGCACCATTCCCGACTCGATGCGCTTGGCCACCCGTACGCCGCGCTCCACGTCACCCGTGTGGACGGCGCCGCTCAGGCCGTACGGCGTCGCGTTCGCGAGCCGGACCGCCTCCTCCTCGCCGTCGAAGGGGATGATCAGCGCGACCGGGCCGAAGATCTCCTGGCCCAGGATGGGCGCGTCCTGCGCCAGCCCCGTCAGCACCGACGGGCCGACCAGCGTGCCCTCCGTCCGGCCGCGCAGGAGGGCGGTGGCGCCGTCCGCGAGGGTCTGGTCCACCAGGGTGGTGATCGCCTCCGCCTGGCCGGCGTTGATGAGCGGGCCGATGTGCGTGGCCGGGTCGCCCGGGTCGCCGACCTTCAGGGTGCGCACCTTGGCGACGAACTTCTCCGTGAACTCCCGCTCCACCGACCGGTCGACCAGCACCCGGTTGGCGGCCATGCAGACCTGCCCCTGGTGGATGAACCTGCTGAAGACGGCGGCGTCCACGGCGTAGTCGACGTCGGCGTCGTCGAGGACGATCAGCGCGCTGTTGCCGCCGAGCTCGAGGATCGTCCGCTTGAAGTGCGAGGCGGCCACCGTGGCGACGTGGCGGCCGACCTTGTCGGAGCCGGTGAAGGAGATGACCTTGGGGACGGGGTGCTCTATCAGCGCGTCGCCTATCTCCGCTATGTCGGTGACGACGACGTTCAGCACGCCCGCCGGAAGTCCGGCGTCCGCGAAGAGCCGGGCCACCAGGCCGCCGCCGCACACCGGGGTGTTCTGGTGCGGCTTGAGGACCACGGCGTTGCCCAGGGCGAGCGCGGGCGCGACGGACTTGATCGATAACAGGAAGGGGAAGTTGAACGGGCTGATGACCCCGACGACCCCGACCGGCACCCGGTAGAGGCGGTTCTCCTTGGTGTCGTCCGGGGACGGCAGGATGCGCCCCTCCGCGCGCAGCGCGAGGTGGATGGCCTCCCGCAGGAACTCCCGGGCCAGGTGCAGCTCGAACGCCGCCTTGACCGCCGTGCCGCCGCACTCCGCCGTGATGGCCGCGGTCAGCTCGGCCTCGTGGTCGTCGATGACGCGCAGCGCCCGTTCGAAGACGAGCCGGCGGGTGTACGGGTTGATGGCCGCCCAGCCCGGCTGGGCGCGCTCGGCGGCCCGGTAGGCCTGGTCGATCTCGGTGACGGTGGCCACGGTGATCGAGGCGAGCTTCTCCCCGTCGTAGGGGTTGAAGTCGACGATGTCCCAGGAGCCGCTGCCGGCTCGCCATTCGCCGTCGATGTACTGGTAGGCGAGGTCGGTGAAAATCGAATCGTAAGTGCCGTCGGACATGCGCCATCCTGTCTGCGAATAGCGGGGCGTTCGTGACGCCCGTAACGATTGCGTACTCCCGATGTGACGTCATCGTACTGATGAGTCAGCGGAGTTGAAGTAGGCGTCCGATCAGCTCGCGGCTGTCCTCCGGCGAGAGGCTGTCGGCGTGCAGCCGGTCCATGACCCGCTCGTACTGGGCCACGTCCTCGCGCTTGTCCAGGTAGAGCGCGCTGGTCAGCTGCTCGAGGTACACGACGTCGGAGAGGTCCGACTCGGGGAAGCGCAGCATCGTGAACGCACCGCTCTCGCCCGCGTGGCCGCCGTGGGCGAAGGGCATCACCTGCAGCGTCACGTTCGGCTGCTCGGAGATGTCGATGAGATGCTGGAGCTGGTTGCGCATGACCGTTTCGCCACCGTACGGACGGTGCAGCGCGGCCTCGTCCAGAACGGCGTGAAAGCGCGGCGCCCGCTCGGAGAAGAGCAGCTTCTGGCGCTCCATGCGCAGCGAGACGCGCCGCTCGACCTCGGCGGCGTCGGCCCGGGGCTGGCCGCGCACGACGACGGCGTGGGCGTAGCCCTCGGTCTGCAGCAGGCCGTGCACGAACTGGACCTCGTAGATCGAGATGTGCGAGGCGGCACCCTCCAGGCCCACGTAGGTCTGGAACCAGCTGGGCAGGACGTCGCCGTAGCTGTGCCACCAGCCGGCGACGTTGGCCTCCCGGGCCAGCCCCAGCAGCGGCTCGCGCTCGGCGCCGTCGGTGACTCCGTAGAGCGTGAGCAGGTCCTCGACGTCCCGTGCCTTGAAGCTCACCCGGCCCAACTCCATACGGCTGATCTTCGACTCCGACGCACGGATCGAGTACCCGGCTGCCTCGCGCGTGATGCCCCGTGACTCCCGCAGCCGCCTGAGCTGGGAGCCCAGGAGTATGCGCCGCACCACGGAACCGCTCGACTCGCTCGTGGCCATCATGGCGACCTTCCTCTTCCGGTCCTGTGCCAGGTTTTGTGTGGTCTCGTCGTTTCCGCACCCCTCTGAGGGCGACCCCCGCTACCCCCGGCGCCGAAGTCTGCCACCTCCGGGCTTCGTTGAGTGCATGTCCGGTTACGCAGACAAGCCAACGACGGGAGCGCTACCGAAGGAAGCGTAGGGAGAATTGCGCCGCAAACCCCCTGTGCGCCCCCAAATCCCTCTCGTGCACGTGCATCTGCCCTTGCATCCGCCCCGCGCATTGGCAACCATGGAGCTCGCACACGTGCACGTCACGTCCTCGATTGCCAGGAGTGCCTCGGATGGGTACCGAAGGATCGACTGTGCTCTCCCCTTTATGGAGAGGGCTGCCCCCGATCGACTCATCCGCTGTCTCCACCTCGGCCTCATGCGGTCTGCCACCCCGCTTCGAAGCGGTCGGCACCGCCCGGAAGTTCACCAGATCCACGCTGGGCCAATGGAATCTCAACGGGCTCTTCGACGAGGTCGCCCTCGTCGTCTCGGAGCTCGTGACCAATTCCATGCGCTATGCCATACCGTCCGACCACAGGAGTGTCGGCACGGAGTACGAGCCGCCCGTACGTCTCCACCTGCTGCGCTGGACGTCGCGGCTGGTGTGCGCCGTACGCGATCCGAGCGAGGCGAGCCCGGTCGCGGGCCAGGCCGGCGCCGGGGACGAATGCGGGCGAGGGCTGTTCCTCGTGGAGCAGTTCACAGACGCGTGGGGATGGCATCCCCTCGCGGGGGCGTTGCACGGCAAGGTCGTCTGGGCGCTGTTCCGCCTGCCGCGCGACTGACGGCGCCGTTCGCGGCCTCGGCCGCCGCCCCGGCCCCCAAGCGCTCGTCACGACTGCTCCCGTTCGCGATTCGGGGGGCTAATCGCGAATGAGGTAGTCGAATTCCCCGTCCTTGATCCCGAGGAGCATCGCCTCGATCTCGGCCGGGGTGTACACGAGCGCCGGGCCATCCGGGTGGCGGGAGTTGCGTACAGCGACCCCGCCACCCGGCAGCTTGGCGAACTCGACGCAGGAACCCTGGGAGTTGGAGTGGCGGCTCTTTCGCCAGACGACATCTTCGATGTCCGAGGCGGCCATGCCGTTGTGCGCCTGGGGCACTGGACTCTCCCGGATCATTTGCAGGGGGCACCCTCACCCAGAACAGGGATTCGAGGATGGCAACTGCTCCGGATCATAGCCGCGTTCATGTGCCGATGCATGAGCCGATGCACGTGCACTCAGGGTGTTCCCGCCACTACTTCACGACTTCTTCCCGGAAGCTGAACCTCCAGCGGAAGAGCCTCCGGAACGAACGGAAGGGCCTCCGGAATAGGGCAGCAGGCCCATCTCCCGGGCATTCTTGATCGCTCGCGTCAACTGCCGCTGCTGCTGTCCGGTGACCCGGGTCACCCGGCGACCGCGGATCTTCCCGCGGTCCGAGATGAACTTCCGCAGCAGATCGGTGTCCTTGTAGTCGATGTACGTGATTCCGGCGGCGTCCAGTGGATTGGGGCGCGGTTTGAGGTCCCTGCGGTTGCGGAGTTCGGGGCGGCGGGGCATGACGTAAGTCCTTAAGGGGGAAGCGGGATCAGTCAGGAAACCGGGTCGAGAAGTTCGTCGAACGCGGGGGACAGGCCGCGCCACTCCGCCGGCCCCGCCCCGTATTCGGCGTCGGTGAGCAGGCAGGACTCCAGCAGCGCGTGCACGCCCCCGGCGTCCAGGCCGGGCGAGGTGAAGGTCAGGTACTGGCCGCGGTCCCCGTGCTCGGGGTGCCAGTCCATCGCCGCGGCCACCCGCCGCGTCGCGGGCACCATGTCCCAGGCGGCGTCCGGCAGCGCGGCCAGCCAGGGGCCGGCGTTCTCCACGCACAGCGCGCCGCCCGCGGCGTCCCACGACAGCAGCGTGTCGGGCCGGTCCGCCAGCCAGAACCGCCCCCGGCTGCGGGCCGCGGCGCAGGCGAGGTCCTCGAGTGCCGCGTAGAGACGGCCGGGGTGGAAGGGGCGGTGGGCACGCCAGGAGAGCGTGGCGACGCCGTCCTCGTCGGCCTGCTGCGGCAGCAGCGCGCAGGCCGGGTGCTGGCGGGCGGCGGCCGCCTCCACGTCGAATCCGGCGGTCGCCGCCCGGGAGAGGTCGGCGGAATCGACCGGAATCCGTCGTGCCGCGGGGGCGAGCTGGGCCAGCAGCGCGTGGTCGGCGGCGTCGGCCGGCTCGGGCCCCTCGGCCAGGGCCAGTACGGACACGTACTCCAGCTGGCGGGCGAAGCAGTCGCCCACCGTCCGCTGGTCGGTGGGCGCGGCCGCGAGGCCGCTCTCGGCGAGGTCGTCCCCGACGGCGAGGGCATCCAGCACGAGGGCCGGGTCGACGGCCGTGAAGACACCGGTCAGGCGCGCCTCCTCGGTGCCGTGGGCGGCCACCACCTCGGCCATGGCCCGGGGCTCCACGGAGTCCCACAACTCCACGACGGCCAGGCGGTGCAGTCCGCTCGCGGCCAGGCGTTCCAGCTCGGGCAGCAGGTCCTCGCGCAGGGCGCAGCACGCGCAGTCGTTGACCAGCGGCGTCTCGCCCTCGTCGAGGATGCCCGAGCGGTCCCGCACGGTGCGGCGGACCGTTCCGGAGGCGGCGGCGGTCGACAGGTCGTGGTGGAGCGCGACGCTGCCCGGCACGGTGTCCAGCAGGCGCTGGACGGTGGCCTTCCGGGCGTCGCGGTGCAGGCCGCCGACCAGCACGACGGGCAGGACCCCGGCCGGGAGCGGGTCGGCGGGCAGTGGATCGGCGGGCATCAGCGGCCACCGCCGCGCTTGCCGTAGCGGCGCTCGAAGCGCTCCACCCGGCCCGCGGTGTCCAGGACACGCGCGGTGCCCGTGTAGAAGGGGTGGCTCGCCGAGGAGATCTCGACGTCGATGACGGGGTAGGTGTTGCCGTCCTCCCACTCCACGGTCTTGTCGCTCGTGGCCGTGGACCGGGTGAGGAAGGCGTAGCCGGCGGCGCGGTCGCGGAAGACGACGGGGCCGTAGGGCGGGTGGATTCCGGGCTTCATGACGGTTCAGCGCTCCTCTCGGAAGACCACGTGACGACCGGCGACCGGGTCGTACTTGCGCAGTTCCATTCGGTCGGGGTCGTTACGGCGGTTCTTGCGGGTCACGTAGGTGTAGCCGGTTCCGGCGGTGGACCGGAGCTTGATGACGGGGCGTAGTGCGTCGCGGGCCATGGGGGCTACTATACAGAAATGGTTTCCATTTTCATTAGGGGGAGCGCATGTCCGCCCACTGCCAGCTGACGGGCCGCCGTCCCGGCTTCGGCAACTCCATCTCCCACTCCCACCGGCGCACGTCCCGCCGCTTCGACCCCAACATCCAGCGCAAGCGCTACTGGCTCGCCGGTGAAGGGCGCCATGTGCGGCTCACGCTGAGCGCGAAGGGGATCAGGACGGTGGACGCGATCGGCATCGAGGCCGCCGTGGCGCGGATCCGGGCACGAGGAGGGAAGGTCTGATGGCCAAGAAGAGCAAGATCGCGAAGAACGAGGCCCGGCGGCTCGTCGTCGCGCGGTACGCCGTGCGGCGCGCCGCGCTGAAGGCGATCATCCGCGACCCCGGGGCCGGCGGCGCCGAGAAACTGTCCGCCCAGCGCGAGCTGCGGCGCCAGCCGCGCGACGCGAGCGCCACCCGGGTGCGCAACCGCGACGCGGTGGACGGCCGGCCGCGCGGGTACGTGGGAGCCTTCGGCCTCTCGCGCGTCCGCCTGCGGGAACAGGCCCACGCCGGATTCCTGCCGGGAGTGCGCAAGGCGAGCTGGTAGCCGCGACCGGGCCGGTGAACCGGTAGCCGTGACCGGGCCCGCGTGCCGGTCGTCGTAAGGCCAGGTCACGGCGGCCGGACGCCGGCGGTCACCTTGATTGTCAGACCCCCCTGGCAGACTCACTTCCGTGAGCCGGGGACGGAGACGGGCGACGGGGGTGTTCGTCTCCGTCCCCGCTCACGAACCTGCCCGAGCGCTGCCCCATGCGGCCCATTTCAGCGGGCAGTACGGCGCGTCGCCTTGCACGATGGCATGGAATCCCCATTCCTCCCGCACCCCAGGGCAGGTACCCGCCATGACCCTCTGCCTCGACCAGCTGACCCGCTGCACCGTCGCCGTCGACCTCGGGGCGGCCAGGACCCGCGTCTACCTCAAGGACACCGGCCTGGTCGTGGACGAACCCAGCCTGGCGGCGGTCAACACCCGGACGGGTTCGCTGATCGCGGTCGGGGAGATGGCCGGCGGGATGGCCGGGCGGACGCCGGGTCACATCAGGGTCGTACGGCCGATCTCCGGCGGCACGGTCGTCGACATCGACATGGCCCAGCGGATGCTGCGCTTCCTGGTGGACGACAAGATCCGCCGGGCCTGGCGGCGCAAGCCGATGCTGCGCGCGGCCGTGTGCCTGCCGCACGACGCCGAGCCGATCGCGCAGCGGGCGGCCGTGGAGGTGCTCGGCGCGCTCGGCGCCCGCAAGGTCGAGATGGTCGACACGCTCATCGCCGCGGCGGTGGGCTGCGGGCTGCCGGTCGAGCAGCCGGAGGCGACGATGATCGTGGTGTGCGGCGCGGCGTCGACGCAGGTCGCGGTGCTGTCGCTGGGCTCGATCGTGGCGGCCGAGAAGGTCCAGGTGGGGGGCGACGCGATCGACTACGCCGTCGTCCAGCACCTGCGCAGCGAGCACGAACTGATGCTGGCCTCCAAGGGGTTGCACCCCCTGCACCTGGCGCTGTTCGACCCGATGCGGATCGGTACGGAGACCGAGGTGCGCGGCCGGGACGTGGCGACGGGGCTGTCGCGTACGGTCCTGGTGAACACCGCCCACGTCCGCGAGGCGATCCACACCCCGCTGACCGCCGTGCTGGACGCCATCGGGCGCGTTCTGCGCGAGTGCCCGCCGGACCTGGTGGCCGACCTCGCCGAGCGCGGGGTGATGCTCGCGGGCGGCAGCGCGATGCTGCCGGGCCTGGACACGATGATCGAGCATGCGACCGGCATGGTCGTACGCGTCGCCGACAACCCCGACACCTGCTCCGTCGTCGGACTGGGCGCGATGATGGAGGGAAAGATCCGGCCGATGCGGCTGGATCCGATGGTGAACTGAAAGCGGAGCCGAAAGCGGTACGGATCGCGGCACGGAACGCAGGACGAACTCGGCCTGAAACATGGCCTGATAGATGGCCTGAAACGCGGCCTGAAAGGCTTTCCGCCGCTTCCCGCGTTTCCGCCCGCGATTCTCATCGGCCGCCTTGGGAACTTCTTTACCCCCCGGAACGGTTCTCCCTGTGCACCCCTATTCGCACAAGGAGATACACGCACATGGCGCTCTGGGACCGGCTCAAGGAATCGGCCACGACGATGCAGGGCCAGCTGATGGCGAAGAAGAACGACCTGAAGAGCGGGGCGTTCCGTGACGCGAGCATGGCAATGTGCGCTCTGGTGGCGGCCGCTGACGGTTCGATCGACGCCTCCGAGCGGCAGCGCGTCGCCTCACTGATCGCCACCAATGACGTCCTGCGGAACTTCCCCGCCGACGATCTGCAGGCGCGTTTCAACGACTACTGCCAGAAGCTCACCACCGATTTCGCCTTCGGCAAGGTCAGCGTCATGCAGACCATCGGCAAGGTGCACAAGAAGCCGACCGAGGCACGGGCCGTCATCCAGATCGGCATTGTCATCGGCGGCGCCGACGGCGACTTCGACAAGTCGGAACAGGCCGTCGTGCGCGAGGCGTGCTTCGCACTGGGCATCAACCCCGCCGAGTTCGACCTCTGACGGCTCCCGCCGCTTTTCGCGAGCCGGCCGGCAACGTTCGACCGGCGCCGGACAGCGGCGGATAATCGACCGCCATTCCGTCGGCGGCACGGGCGCGGGCACCTCGGTGACCTGCGCCCGTGCCGCTGACGGGCACCCGCCGTCCGGACTCCGGTGTCCGATCCGCCGGCCTTGCCGGCCGCTCGCCCGCCCCAGCAGATTGGGGGCCCATGGCGGACCGGCATCGCCCCGGCGCGGGCGGCTTCACCTACCTCCCCCTGGACCGCGAACTCATCGTGGTGGCACGCGCCGACGCGCGGCTGCGCGCCGACCCCTCGGGCGTACGGTCCGAGGCGGGCGCCGACCTGCGCGCGCTCGACGCGTTCCTCGCCGACGAACGCCTGACGCTCGAGCCCCTCTTCGCCGCCGGCCGCACTCCCCCGCTGAGCCTCTTCCACCGGGTGCGCGGCACGGACCGGCGGCAGGAGGAGATCGCCGCCCGGCTGACCGCGCTGCCCGGCGTCGAGGCGGCGTACGTCAAACCGAGCGCCCTGCCCGCCGGTGCGCCGGGCGGCGCGGCCGAACGCCCCCGGGCACCCGGCGATCTCACGCTCCGTCAGGGCGTTCTGGGCCCCGCCCCCACCGGGGTGGACGCCCGCTGGGCCTGGGGCCTGCCGGGCGGCACCGGCGAGGGCGTACGGGTCGTCGACGTGGGGGCCGCCTGGCGGCTCGGCCACGAGAACCTCGGCCACCAGCTCGCCGGGATCGTCGCGGGCACGCCCGTGGCGGACCTGGCCTGGCGCAACCACGGCACGAACGCGATCGGCGTCGTGTGCGGCGGCGGCCGCGGCGGTTCCGGGACCACCGGGCTGGCCCCCGGCACGCACGTCGGCGCCGCCTCCTTCCACGGCATCGGCACCGCCGCCGCCATCCACCAGGCGGCGGCGCGCCTGTCGCCGGGCGACATCGTGCTGGTGGGGCTGCACCGGCCCGGCCCCCGCTTCGGCTACTGCGACCGCGACGACCAGCGCGGCTGCGTCCCGCTGGAGTGGTGGCCCGACGACTTCGCGGCGATCCGGCACGCCACGGCGAACGGCGTCCTGGTCGTGGCGGCCGCCGGCAACGGCTCCGAGTGCCTGGACGACGCGCTGTACCGGGCGCGGCCGGACGGCTTCCCCACGTGGTGGGGCAACCCCTTCGACCCCCACGGTCCCTCGTCGGGCGCCGTCGTCGTGGGCGCGGGCGCCCCGCCGCCCGGCACGCACGGCCGCGACCACGGCCCGGACCGCTCCCGGCTCGCCTTCTCGGGCTTCGGGACTCGGGTGGACGCCCAGGGCTGGGGCCACGAGGTCACCACGACCGGCGGCCACTGGGACGGGCCCGGCGACCTGCGCGGCGGTCCCGACGAGGACGCCTGGTACACCGACGTCTTCCGGGGCACGTCCGCCGCCGTGGCCGTCGTCGGCGGCGTGCTGGCGTCCGTACAGGGCGCGCTCAGGGCGGCGGGCCTGCCGCCGCTGACACCGGGGCGGGCGCGCGAGCTGCTGCGGACCACCGGCTCGCCGCAGCGGGACGCGCCGGGCCGGCCCGCCTCCCAGCGCATCGGCAACCGCCCCGACCTGCGCGCGGCCGTCGCGCGGCTGCTGCCCGGCCCGGTCGCCTCCGGCGTCGCCGAACGGCTGCGGGACGAGCTGATGCCTTACCCGCCCGGGGCCGGGCCGCGGCTGCGGCTGTACGTGGCCGGGGCCTGGCGCGGGCTCGAGCGCCCCGGCCCGGAGGTCCGCCACGCGGTGCACGCCGCGTTCGCGAGCGGGCGGGCCGGGGCCGTCCGCGTCTGGTACGCGGGCGACAGGGTCGTCGGCCTCGTCGTCGGCGACCCCGCCCGGGAGGCGGAGGGCGCGCCGTGGCCGGAGGGCGCGGCGGAGCCGGGGGACGGCTGACCGCGCCCGGCACCGCCGCGTCCTCAGACCGGCTGGGTCACGGGGGCGGCGCGTTCACCGCCGTCGCCGTTGCCCCGGGCCTTGCCGTGGCCGTTGGTCCCGGACCAGGTGCCCAGCGCGATCTCCGCGGTGATGCCCGGGCCGAAGCCGGCGATGATGCCCCGGGCCGCGTGGTCGGCGCCGCCGTCCTGGAAGAGCCGCTCGAGGGCGTCGAAGATGACCGCGCTGGCGATGTTGCCGCGCTCGGTGAGGGTCTCCCTGCTGTAGCGGAACGTCTCCGGCGCCAGGCCCAGATAGTGGCTGAGGTCGTCCAGGATGCGCGGGCCGCCGGCGTGCACGATGTAGAAGTCGAGCTCGGAGACGTCCCACTGGTGCGGCTCGGCCATGTCGCGCATGGCGGGCGCGAGCATGGCCATCGTGCCCGGCACCCGCTTGTCCAGGATGAAGTGGAACCCGGTGTCCCGGATCCCGTAGGAGATCCACTCCTCGGTGTCGGGCACCAGGTGCGAGCCGTTGGCCTCGATCCGCACGCCCGTGCCGCCCTCTCCGCGCACGACGGCCGCGGCCAGGGCGTCTCCGAAGAGCCCGTTGGAGAGCAGGTTGCCGACGCCCAGGTCGGTGGGCTGGTAGAGCAGTGAACAGAACTCGCAAGCCACGATCAGCACGTTCGCCCCGGGATAGGCCCGGCAGAAGTCGTGTGCGCGGTTGATCGCCGCACCGCCCGCCGCGCAGCCCAGCTGGGCGATGGGCAGCTGCCGGGTCTCGTTGCGGAAGTCCATGGTGTTGATCAGCCATGCGGTCATCGACGGCATCATGAAGCCGGTGCACGAGACGTACACGATGAGGTCGATGTCACGGGTGGTCAGCTCGGCATGGTCCAGCGCACGTCGTACGACATCGGGAACGCGCGCCTTGGCCTCCCGTTCGTAGCGGGCGTTGCGCACGGTGAAGCCCGGATGTTTGAGCGTGTCCTCGATCGGTTGCACGAGGTGTCGTTTCTGCACGCCCGTATTGCCGATCAGCCGGAGCGCGAGGCCCAGCTGTGGATGGTCGGCATGCAGCGTACGGGCGAGCTCCAGAGTCTCTTCCCTCGTGATCACATGCTCGGGGACGGCGATGGCCGGTCTGCACAAAGTCGCCATGACGGCCTCTCCAGTCGCGTCGGTATCAATGCTCGATGCCCAGGGCCGCCGAAATGACCCGGCAGCTTATGTCCAGTACATGCCGCATTGGGAAGAGCAACACACATATGAGTGGAAACTTCACCCGAAGAGTGGAATTTCCCGTACGTGCACCAAGGCCCCCGGCAGCCACGCCGGGCCCGGGCCGAGCCGCGGCCCCCGGCCCCTCAGGCACGTCTCGTGCGGCCCTCGAGCGCGCTGCTCCACGATGCCGCGGACACCTGCCGCGGGCACGTGAGGAGACGACACAGTGGGCGCAGTGGGCACGCAGTGGTTCCGCCGGCATGGACCCGTCTCACCGGACGGCCCGCGGCTGGTCTGCTTCCCGCACGCCGGGGACGCGGCGAGCGGCTTCGCGGGGCTCGCCCGCGCGCTCACCCCGGCCGTGGAGGTGCTGACCGTGCGCGGCCCCGCCGGGCCCGGACGGCTCGCGGAGGAGGTGGGCGCCCTGGCCGGCCGTCGCCCGTACGTCTTCTTCGGCCACGGCACGGGGGCCGTACTGGCGTTCGAGACCGCCCGGCGGCTGGAGGGGCGGCCGGGGGGCGGGCCGCGGCGGCTGTTCCTGTCCGGGCGCGGCGCCCCGGCCGGGCGGGGCGGCCCGTACGACCGGGTGCGCGCCGACGCCCATGTGCTCGCCGCGATCCGGCGGCTGGGCGGTACGGCGGACGGGGTGTTCCGGGAGCCGGGACTGCTGGCGATGGCGCTGCCGGCGCTGCGCGCGGACTACCGGGCGCTCGGCGTGGGCGAGCGCCCGGCCCCGGAGCCGGCCGTGGCGCCGCTGAGCGTGCCGGTCACGGTGCTGGCCGGGGACGGCGAGACGGACGCCGGCGCCGACGACGTCACCACGTGGTGCGGGCTGTCGGCGGCCGGGAGCGAGGTGCGGGTCTTTCCGGGCGGGCCCTTCCGGCCCGGCCGCCACACCGCCGGGGTGGCCGCCCTGATAGCCCGTTCGCTGGACCTGCGGGCGGCCGGCCCCACGCGCTGAGCCGGGGCGGGCGTACGGACGTACGCCCCGTCAGTCCCGCGCCCGCGGCGCGCGGGACTCGTGCTCCTCGCCCCAGGCCGCGAGCGGCAGCAGGCTCTCGTGCAGGGCGAGGCCCAGTTCGGTCAGCGAATACTGCACGGCCCGGGGCAGGGTCCGGGAACACTCGTCGCGGTGGACGACGCCGTCCAGCTCCATCTCGCGCAGCTGCTGGCTGAGCACCTTCTCGCTGACGCCCAGGACGGCGCGCCTGAGTTCGCCGAAGCGGAGCGGGCGGCGGTGCAGTTCGGCAAGGATCACCGGCTTCCACTTGCCGCCGATGACGCCCAGGGCCGTCACCAGCCCACCGGTGAACGACGGCAAGGTCGGTAACGACTGGCCTCTCATGCCCCACCCCTACCCGGCACCACGACCGCGGTTGACTGAGTCTCACCCATTGCCAGCAGACCATACCGCATGAGCGGTATTTTTAGCCTTTGGGAGGGTGCGTCTTTTCGCCGGCGGCCCCTTCCCTCTGATTCCCACCGCTTCCCACCGATTCCCTCCGGGTCCCACCGCACCGAATTCCGGCTCCCGGACCCGCCCCTGTCGATTCGGAATTCTCTCTTCCAACGTGCAGGATTACTCCACCGCTACGGACACGGCCCCCCTGTAATGCCGGCAATCGGGGACCGCCGGACCCGTCGAAACAGAAGGAGGGTTGGCATGCCGCAACAGGAGCGTGCGATCCGGACCCGGCAGGCGATTCTCGAGGCCGCCGGAAAGGTCTTCGACGAGTGGGGTTACGAAGCGGCCACCATCGCCCAGATCCTCGCGCAGGCCGAGGTGACGCGGGGCGCCCTGTACTTCCATTTCAGTTCCAAGGAGGACCTCGCGCGGGGCGTGCTCGACACGGCCGTCACGACGGAGGGCGTCCTGCCGCAGGAGCTCAAGCTGCAGGAACTGGTGGACGCCTCGCTGCTGCTGGCGTACCGGCTGACGAGGGAGCCGCTGCTGCGGGCCTCCCTGCGGCTGTCCGTGGACCAGCGGGCGCGGGCGCTGTTCGGCACCCGGTGGCCCGACTGGATCGAGGTCGTCGCCGAGCTGTTGCGGCAGGCCGCGGCCAACGGCGAGACGCTGCCGGGCGTGGACCCGGTGCAGACCGCGCGGCTCCTGGTCGGGTCCTGGACGGGGGTGCAGCTGGTCTCCGAGGCCGTGCCGCAACCGGGGGAACTGGTGGACGAGATCGCCGTCCTCTTCCGGATGGTCCTGCCGAGCATCGCCGTTCCCGAGGTGCTGGGACGGCTGGACGTGGCGGCGGATCGGCCCCTGCGGCTGAGGTCGGAGGCGGGGGTTCCGTCCCCGAACTGAGCCGTTCGGGCCCGGCCCGCCAAACCGATCGTATGGTTTATTTGGCCGTCGTCCGGCCGGCCGGCGTCAGGTCGTGGAACTGCCGCTGGAAGTAGACGAGCGGCTCGCCCTCCCGCTCCGAGGCGTGGTGCACCTCGCCGATGAGGATCAGGTGGTCACCGCCCGGAATGCGCCGCTCCGTACGGCACTCCAGGCGGGCCAGCGCGCCCGGCAGGAGCGGCTGCCCGGCCGGCGAGAGCGTCACCCCCGATCCCGCGAACTTGTCCGCCCCCTTGCTGGCGAAGCGCCCCGCCAACTCCTGCTGGCCCTGGGCCAGCAGGTGGACGACGAAGCCCTCGGACTGGTCGAAGGCGTCGAAGCAGTTCGCCTTGTTGTCGAGGCACACCAGCACGAGGGCGGGGTCCAGCGACACGGAGGAGAACGCACTGGCCGTGAACCCGTGGTTCTGCCCGGCGGCATCGCGCGTCGTCACCACGGTGACGCCGCTGGCCCAGTGGGAGAGCGCGGCGCGGAACAGGTCGGGGGAAATCGTCTCTGTGAGCACGCCGCAAGCCTGGGCCGCGGCACTCGAGTGGGGATCGAGGTACGGGTGAGACCCGGTGGGGCGCGCCCCAGGCGGGAGTCCACCTCGCTTCGAGCCGCCGTATAGCGGCCCTCGCCACGCTGGCGGCGCCGAGCGCCACCCTACGACGGGGCGTTCCCGACCGGAGAAGAGGTCCGCGTGAGCATCGTCGAGGACAAGCCGCTGAACAGCACCCCGGACGGCATGGCCGACCGCGTGACGGAGCTGGCCGAGCTGCGCGAGCAGATCCTCGAGGGGCCGAGTGCCAGGGCCACCGAGGCACAGAAGGCCAAGGGCAAGCTGACCGCCCGCGAGCGCCTGGAACTCCTCTTCGACAAGGGGACCTTCACCGAGACCGAGGCCTTCCGGCGGCACCGCGCCACCGGCTTCGGCCTGGAGGCGAAGAAGCCGTACACCGACGGCGTCGTCACGGGCTGGGGCGAGGTCGACGGCCGGACGGTCTTCGCCTACGCCCACGACTTCCGCATCTTCGGCGGCGCGCTCGGCGAGGCCCACGCGCAGAAGATCCACAAGCTGATGGACCTGGCCGAGACCGCGGGCGCCCCCATCGTGGGCCTGTGCGACGGCGCCGGCGCCCGCATCCAGGAGGGCGTCACCGCGCTGGCCGGCTACGGCGGCATCTTCCAGCGCAACGTCCGCAACTCCGGCGTCCTGCCGCAGATCAGCGTCATCATGGGCCCCTGCGCGGGCGGTGCCGCCTACTCCCCCGCCCTGACCGACTTCGTCTTCATGGTCCGGGGCACCTCGCAGATGTTCATCACCGGCCCCGACGTGGTCCAGGCGGTCACCGGCGAGCAGATCACCCAGGAGGGCCTCGGCGGCGCCGACGTCCACGCCGAGACCTCGGGCGTGGCCCACTTCGCGTACGACGACGAGGAGGCGGCCCTGGAGGACGTGCGGCACCTGCTGTCGCTGCTGCCCTCCAACAACCGCGAGATGCCGCCCTCCGAGATCGCGCACGACCCGGCGGACCGGCGCACCGAGCGCCTGCTCGACCTGGTGCCGGCCGACGGCAACCGCCCGTACGACATGCGCGCGGTCATCGAGGAGATCGTCGACGACGGCGACTTCTTCGAGGTGCACGAGCGCTGGGCGCCCAACATCATCTGCACGCTGGCCCGGATGGGCGGCGAGGTCGTCGGCATCGTCGCCAACCAGCCGCAGCGGCTGGCCGGCGTGCTCGACATCGAGTCCTCCGAGAAGGCCGCCCGCTTCGTCCAGATGTGCGATGCCTTCAACATCCCGCTGGTCACCCTCGTCGACGTGCCCGGCTTCCTGCCCGGCGTCGACCAGGAGCACGGCGGCGTCATCCGGCACGGCGCCAAGCTCCTCTACGCCTACTGCAACGCCACCGTCCCCCGGATCTCCCTCGTGCTGCGCAAGGCGTACGGCGGCGCGTACATCGTGATGGACTCCCGCTCCATCGGCGTCGACCTCGCCCTGGCCTGGCCCACCAACGAGATCGCCGTCATGGGCGCCGAGGGCGCCGCCAACGTCGTCTTCCGCCGCGAGATCGCCGCCTCCGAGGACCCGGAGGCCACCCGGCAGGCCCGCATCGCCGAATACCGCGACGAGCTCATGCACCCCTACTACGCGGCCGAGCGCGGCCTGGTGGACGACGTCATCGACCCGGCCCAGACCCGCACCGCCCTCATCGACGCGCTCACCATGCTCCGCAACAAGCACGCCGCGCTGCCGGCCCGCAAGCACGGCAACCAGCCGCAGTAGACGCGGGGCGACCCCCGGCCCCGCACCGGAAAAGGCCCGGACCGTCCGCGACGGTCCGGGCCTGATCCCGGGGGACGGGAAGGTGGTCTTCCTCGATTTACGCAGGTCCGGGACCAAGGGGCAAGTACCTACCTGAAAGTACCCACTTACCCCGAAGTGCTTACCGTGACGTAAGCGAGGGGCGTTCGGGCCGGGTCAAGTGACCCTGTTCGAACGGTACTTGCCACCCGGCGTTCCGCCCCTCCGCCACACCGCAACCCCGGAGTTGTCCGCGCCGAGCCGCCGAACGGACGATGAGGCGTTCCGAGGCCGACACCCGAACGCGGAAAGGCGGGAACCCCATGACGAACGGCGTGCACCCCGACCCCGAACTGGCGGCCGCGGCAGCCGTGCCGCAGCGCATCGTCGAGGCCTGGGCGGCCCACGACGCCGAGGCCTTCGCCGAGGTCTTCACCGAGGACGGCACCATGATCCTGCCCGGCGTCTACGAGAAGGGCCGGGAGGGGATCCGCCGGTTCATGACCGCCGCCTACCAGGGCCCGTTCAAGGGCACCCGGGTCACCGGCACGCCCATCGACCTCCGGCGGCTGGACGCCGCCACCGCGCTGCTGATCACCCAGGGCGGGGTGCTGGCGGACGGCGAGAGCGAGGTCCCCGAGGAGCGGGGCGTACGGGCCTCCTGGCTGCTCGTGCGCCAGGACGGCACCTGGCTGCTGGCCGCCTACCAGAACAGCCCGCGCCACGAGGCGTGAGACACGACGGCGACCGGCCCCGGCGGCTTCCGCCGGCGGCCGGTCGTCGCGCGTTCCGGCGGGGTCAGGGGGTGGCCGCCCCCTCGGGCGCGGCGGACCGCTCGCCGTCGTGGTCCGGACCCTCCGCGGCCACCGCCCGGCCGGCCGTCTCCTTGCCCCGTGCCGCGACGGCCGTGGCGGCCAGCGCCATCGGCACCGCCACCACGGCGGCCACCCGGCTCAGCGACATGAAGGACGTCATCCAGGCGATGAGCGGCGGCCCGAACATGCCGCCCGACTTCCCGCACGCCGCCGCGAGTCCGCTGCCCATCCCCCGGAACGCCGTCGGATAGGTCTGCGCCGCGTACGGGCCGAGGACCGCGACCACGCCGCTGGTCCCCGTCAGCAGGCCCATCAGCACGACGATCACGGCGGGCGCGCTGTGCAGCGGGATCAGCAGCAGGGCGAGCAGGGACACGGAGGCGGTGGCGCCGTAGAGGGCCATCGTCTTGCGGGAGGACCAGCGGCTGTAGAGCCAGGCGCCGACCGCCGTGCCGGGGATGGACAGCAGCGACGACACGAACAGGATCTGCGGGGGCTTCACCCCGACGCCCACCTTCGACAGCAGGCTCGGCAGGAAGGTGAGGAAGCCCCAGTAGATCAGGCCCCAGGCCAGCCCGTAGCCGCAGATGATCAGCGTCTGGGTGAGGTAGCCCCGGCCGAAGAGGGCCCCCGGCCCCTGCCGCGGGCCCTCCACGGCCCGGGGCGTGGTGCTCAGCCCGAACAGGCGGCTCATCCGCCGGGCCTCGGCGAGCCGGCCCCGGGAGGCGAGGAAGGCCGGCGACTCCGGGATCCAGCGGTTGAGCGCCAGCAGGGCCAGGGCCAGCGGGAGCTGGACGAACCACAGGATGCGCCAGCCGGCGATCGGCTCGAAGACGGCGGCCAGGCCGCTGGCCGCCAGGTAGCCGCCCACCGTCGTCAGGCCGGCCTGCAGGACCATGACGCCGCTGCGCCCGGGCAGCACCTCGGACATCAGCGCGTACACGATGGGCAGCATGCCGCCCGCCGACATGCCCATCAGCAGGCACATGAACACGCTGGCCTCGAAGCTCGGCATCGCCCCGCAGACCGTCGTGGCCACGAACAGCAGGGCCGCGAGCAGCACGGCGGCGCGGCGTCCGATGCGGTCGGCCAGGTGTCCCCACAGCAGCGACCCAATGACCGTTCCGGTCAGGCCGCCCATGGGCAGCCAGGCCACCTCGGAGGCGGTCAGGGCGTACTCGGCGCGGGCGCCGGGCAGCATGAACGCCAGCGTGGCGGGCTTCATCTGGTCGACGACCAGCGCGAAGGACAGCACGGCCACCAGCCGCCTGCGGGCCAGGGTGCGGCGGGCCTCCGGCACGGGCCCGGGATCCGGCTCGAGGACCTCGGGAGCCTGCTCCACGGGCAGCCGGCGCGGGACGAGCCCGCCCGCCGCCATGACCAGCCCGGCCACGATCGCCACCATGGCCAGCCACATGGAGGCGTCCACCGGCATGTGGGCCATGCGGTAGTCCATCGACGCCGAGTCGACGAACATCACGATGTGCTCGCCCACCCCGGCCGAGCAGACGAGCACGCCCGCCCAGAACAGCGGGGGGCGGGGTATCAGGACACGGCTCTCCACTCGTACTCCTCACAGGGGACGGGGAACGCGGGCCACCAGGATGCTGGGGGCGCCGGACCCTGTCTTCTCCCGCTGTGCTGTGTCACCCGCCCGGGGGTTCGTCGAGCACCGCGTTCATCTCCGCGACGCAGGGCGCGGTGACCAGGCCGGGCAGCAGCGAGCGCCACAGGGCCGTCGCCCAGGCCACCGGGTCGGCGGGTTCCGCGCCGGCCGCCAGCGCCTGGGGCAGCCCGGCGAACGCCGAGACGATCACCACGGCGGTCGGGCCGGGCAGCACGTCCGGCCGCAGGTCGCCCTGCTCGCGCGCCTCCGTCAGCAGCCCCTCGACGGCCGTGACCCAGGAGACGAACGGCCGGGGCACGGAGGGCCCGATGAGGTTGCGCTCGGACATCAGCCGCAGCCCGGCCCGCACCCCGGTCTGGTGCAGCAGCATCTGCGCGATGCGCCGGGAGAGTTCGATCAGCAGCCGTACGGCCCGGGGGTGTTCGGGCCGCAGCCGGTCCGTCAGTTCGGACCACAGGTCGTAGTGCTCACGGACCACGGCCGCCGCGAGGGCCTCCTTCGAGGGGAAGTGGAAGTACAGCGCACCCTTGCTGATTCCCTGGCCGTCGACGACGTCCTCGAGGCGGGTACCGACGTATCCCCGGTCGTCGAAGACGGTGGCGGCAGCCCGGAGGATGACCTCACGGGTCCGGCTCGCGCGATCCTGCATGTGCCCCTTACCGCCCTGTGTGCTCCGCACTCCTCGGTATCCCAGCGCCTGGGCGTCCTCCCCGGCAACCTCGAGATTGCTCGCCGCCCCCGCCCCCGCCCCGGACGGGTTCCGCACATCCGGAGATGCCGCCACCGCCTCGCCGGCACGACCATGAGCTCTCCGCCACCGGCGGACCGGTGGCCCAAGGCCAGGAGGCAACCGTGCCCACCGTGCTCGGATCGCTGCGCAGACTCGCCCTGACCCCGTCGCTGGCGAGCGTCGGGTTCTCCCGGCGCCGCTTCCCCGGCGCCTCGTCCCCCGCCGCCGCTCACCTGGAGGCCATTCCCCGGGCGGTCGTCTGCGGCTTCGAGTGGGCGATCGACGCCCGCGACCTGTGGGAGTGCGAGCGCAGGCTCGAACTGGCGGACGCGCCGCTGCGCGGGTTCGCCTACGAGGGCGCGACCATGGCCCTGACCGTGCGGGACGCGATGGGACCGGGGCGGGGCAACCGCACCCGGGAGCTGCTGTCGGGCCCCGGGCTGCCGCACATCTTCCTCAACTACATCGGCATCGGCTTCGCGATGGCCCGCCTGCCCAGGGTGCTGTGGGGGAAGGTGCTGCCGGCGGTGACCGGCTCCCCCTACCACCCGGTGATGAGCTGGCTGGCCGTCGACGGCTACGGCTTCGACCGCGCCTACTTCGACACCCGGCGCTGGGTGGACGGGCAGTACCGGCCCTCCCCCCACCCCTGGCAGGGCTCGCCGGAGTACTTCCGCCGGGCCGCCGACCAGGGGGTGGGCCGGGCGCTGTGGTTCGTCCACGGCGCCCGCCCCGACCATGTGGCCGCCGCGGTGGGACGGTTCGCCGGGGACCGGCGCGGTGACCTGTGGAGCGGGGTGGGCCTCGCGGCGGTGTTCGCGGGGGGCACCTCGCCGGCGGACCTGGCCGCCCTGCGCCGGGCGGCGGGCGCGTACGCGGGCGAGCTCGCCCAGGGCGCGGTCTTCGCCGCCAAGGCGCGCGACCACTCGGGCACCGTGCCCGGCCACACCCACGCCGCCGTCACGGCGCTGGCCGGCGTCGGCGTCGAGAAGGCGTCCGCGCTGGCCGACGACTGCGCGGTGCCGGCCACCGAATCGGGGCGTGTTCCGGCCTATGAAACCTGGCGCCGGAATGTGCGAATCCGCCTGCAATAGCAGGGGAATCGAGCACTCCTGAAGTAGACGGAAGTTCGTCGCGCGTGTGTACATTCGAATTCGGCTGACCGAGCACCACGAGACATATCAACGAGGGGCGGTACAGCGCGTTGTCAACTCTTCTGCGTGCGCTCAGGCGCAAGATCCTCACCCCCGGCGTATCGGCCACGAACCTGGACCGGCGCGGCTTCCACAAGAAGAATTCGGCGGCCCGGGATTTGCTGGAGATGATCGGCCGGACGTTTCTCGAGGGCTATGGTCACGCGGTCGGTGAACGCTCGATCGCCGAGGCCGAGGCCCGGCTGGAGGCCGTGCCCCGCCAGTTCCGCGGATTCGCCTACGAGGGCGCGGCCATGGGGGCCACCGTCCTGGACGCGCTGCCGGGCAGCGGCGGCCGGCGGCTGCCCGCCCTGCTGTCCGGGCGGGGCCGCGACCACGAGTACATGGCCTACGTCGGCGTGGGCTGGGCCATGGCCCGGCTGCCGAGGTTCCGGTGGCCCGACGCGACGCGGACCGACCCCCTGCTGCGCTGGCTCGTCCTCGACGGATACGGATTCCACCAGGCCTACTTCCACACCGAGCGCTATGTGCGCGGGCAGTTCCAGGACCCGGGCCTGGCCTGGGGCGCGGAGCCGGCCTCGTACCACCGGAACGCCATCGACCAGGGCATCGGCCGCGCGCTGTGGTTCGTGGCGGGCACCGACCCCGAGCGCGCGGCGGACCTGATCGACGCCTATCCGGCGCACCGCCGCCCCGACCTGTACAGCGGCACGGGGCTGGCGGCCACGTACGCGGGCGGCGCCGACGAGGCGGAGCTGCGGTACCTCGCCGAGCGCTCCGGCGCGTACCGCCCGCAGCTGCTGCAGGGCGCCGCCTTCGCGGCCGAGGCCCGGGAGCGGGCCGGCCTGACCGTCGACCACACCCGCCTGGCGACCAGGACGCTGTGCGACATGGACCCGGCGCAGGCGGCGAAGCTGTGCTCCGGCACCCGCCCGGACGTGAGCTCCGGCGGCGACGTTCCGGCCTATGAGATCTGGCGGCGGCGGATCGCCGAAGAAGTCGTTTCCCGGGGAAGGGGCTGATTCCCCGTGGCGATACGCCCCTGGCTCGTCAAACAGCTTCCCGGGATTGTCGCACTGGTTGTGATGGCCGGCATGTTCATCGCCGTTCAACCGCCGTCGACCTCCGCCGCCGACAAGGCGAAGATGGCCGCGAACTACTCGTTCACGCCGATGAACATCGAGATGCCGGGCGGATTCAAACAACAGAACGTCCGTAAGGTCAACAAGGCCTACAAGCACATCGAGGCCTGGATTTCCTCGGTCGGCGCCGGCATCTCGATGAACGACATCGACGGCGACGGCCTGGCGAACGACCTGTGCGTCACCGACCCCCGCATCGACCAGGTCGCCGTGACGCCCGTGCCCGGGAAGAACGCCGGCCGCTACCGGCCGTTCGCGCTCGACCCGGCCCCGCTGCCGATGACGCGGACGATGGCCCCGATGGGCTGCGCCGCGGGCGACTTCAACGAGGACGGTCGCGCCGACCTGCTCGTCTACTACTGGGGGCGCACCCCGATCCTCTTCCTGGCCAAACCGGGCTCCGACGGGCGCGGCGCGGGCGCCTTCGAGCCCACCGAGCTGGTGCGCGGCGTGAGCTCGGGCGGGGAGTACACCGGCCCGCAGTGGAACAGCAACGCCACCACCATCGCCGACTTCGACGGCGACGGGCACGACGACGTCTACATCGGGAACTACTTCCCCGACAGTCCGGTCCTCGACGACACCAAGGACGGCGGCGTGGTCATGAACGACTCGCTGTCCAACGCACACAACGGCGGCGAGGACCACATCCTGCGCTGGACGCGGGGCGGCTTCGAGGAGGCCAAGGACGCCCTGCCCAAGCAGGTCCGGCACGGCTGGACGCTCGCCGTCTCCGCCACCGACCTCGACGGCGACCAGCTGCCGGAGATCTACCTCGCGCACGACTTCGGCACCTCGAAGCTGCTGTACAACAAGTCGAAGCCGGGGAAGGTCTCCTTCGCCGTGGTGGACGGGGCGCGGGACGCGCTGACGCCCAAGTCGAAGCAGATCGGCCGCAGTTCCTTCAAGGGCATGGGCGTGGACTTCGGCGACCTGGACAACGACGGTCTGTACGACATGTTCGTCAGCAACATCACGACCTCGTTCGGCATCCAGGAGAGCAACTTCGCCTTCTTCAACCAGTCGCGCGACCAGAAGGCCGTGCAAGAACGTTTCCGCAGCGGTGAGGCGCCGTACAAGGACCGCAGCGCGCCGCTGGGCCTGGCCTGGTCCGGCTGGGGCTGGGACGTCAAGACGGGCGACTTCGACAACGACGGCCGGCTGGAGATCACCCAGGCCACCGGGTTCGTCAAGGGCAAGACCAACCGCTGGCCGCAGCTGCAGGAGCTCGCCACCGCCAACGACCAGCTGACGCACAACCCCCTGTGGTGGCCCAACGTCCGCTACGGCGACGACCTCGCCGGCAGCCAGTTCATGCGCTTCTTCGCCAAGGGCGACGACGGCCGCTACACCAACCTGTCCAAGTCCCTGGGCCTGGCCGTGCCGGTCCCCACGCGCGGCATCGCCACCGGCGACGCCGACGGCGACGGGCGCCTGGACATGGCCGTCGCCCGGCAGTGGGGCGAGCCGGTCTTCTACCACAACGTCTCCTCCGACCCCGGCGACTTCCTCTCGCTGAAGCTCACCCACCCCTCCGGCTCGCCGGTGGTCGACGCCCAGGTCACCGTCACCCTGCCGGACGGCACCAAGCGGATCTCCCGCGTCGACGGCGGCGGCGGGCACTCGGGCAAGCGCAGCCACGAGGTCCACATCGGCCTGGGCAAGCGGGCCGACGGGCCGGTGCAGGTCCACCTGAAGTGGCGGGACCGCTCCGGTGAGGTGCGCGAACAGGACCTTCGTACGAGCCCGGGCCGGCACGCCTTCCAGCTCGGCTCCGAAGCCAAGGAGAAGTGACACAGATGGCCACTCAGGCAAGCAGCCCCCCGCCGCATCACGACCCCAAGGTCGTCACCGCGCTCCGCCGCTTCGCGATCTCCATCACGGTCCTGAACATCCTCGGCTACACCGTGCTCGGCTTCGAGCAGCCGTGGACCTGGCCCTTCATCGCCGTGGCCACCGCCTACACGGTGGAGATCGCGCTGGAGGCCATCGCGGCCAGGGTCGACGGCCGCGCCCCGCGCTTCGCGGGCGGGGGCCGGCGCGGCATGGTGGAGTTTCTCTTCCCCTCGCACATCACCGGCCTCGCGGTGAACATGCTGACCTACGTCAACGACCGCGTCTGGGTGATGGTCTTCGGCGTCGTGGTGGCCGTCGGCACCAAGTGGGTGCTGCGGGCCCCCGTGCGCGGCCGCATGCGGCACTTCATGAACCCGTCGAACTTCGGCATCGCCGTCATCCTCATCCTGTTCCCCTGGGCCAGCATCGCCCCGCCGTACCACTTCACCGAGAACATCAGCGGCCCCTTCGACTGGGGCCTGCCGGTGGTCATCATCGGCCTCGGCACGCTGCTGAACTCCAAGCTCACCGGGCGGATGTGGCTGATCGGCGCCTGGCTGGTGGGCTACGCCCTGCAGGCCGTGGTGCGCGGCCTGGTCTTCGGCACCTCCATCCCGGCGGCGCTGGGCATGATGACGGGCACCGCCTTCGTGCTCTTCACCAACTACATGGTCACCGACCCCGGCACCTCGCCGTCCAAGCGCAACTCCCAGATCGCCTTCGGCGGCGGCGTCGCCGCGATGTACGGCCTGCTCACCGCGCTGGGCATCGCGTACGGCATCTTCTTCGCCACCGCCGCCGTCTGCCTCCTGCGCGGCGGCTACCTGTGGTGGCTGCACGTGAGCGAGAAGCAGCGCGCGGCCGCGGCGGCGGACTCCGGCGCGGCGGCCGCCGGAACCGAGCGTCCCACGCCCTCCTCCGGAGCGGGGAAGGAAGCGGTGGCTGCATGAGCAGGATCGCCATCGTCGGCATGGCGTGCCGCTATCCGGATGCCGCCTCCCCCCGCGAGCTGTGGGAGAACTCCGTCGCCGGACGCCGTGCCTTCCGCAGGCTCCCCGGCGTCCGGATGCGCCTGGAGGACCACTGGGACCCGGACCCGGCCGCGCCGGACCGCTTCTACGCGCGGGAGGCCGCGGTCCTCGAGGGCTACGAGTTCGACCGCATCGCCCACAAGGTCGCCGGCAGCACCTACCGTTCGACGGACCTCACCCACTGGCTCGCGCTCGACATCGCCGGGCGGGCGCTCGCGGACGCGGGCTTCCCCCTCGGCGAGGGCCTGCCCCGCGAGCGCACCGGGGTGATCGTGGGCAACACCCTCACCGGGGAGTTCGCGCGGGCCAACGTCATGCGGCTGCGCTGGCCCTACGTACGGCGCGTGATGGCCGCGGCCCTCAAGGACGAGGGCTGGGACGACGACCGGCTCGCCGGCTTCCTCGAGGGCGTCGAGGCCGCGTACAAGAGCCCGTTCCCCGCCGTGGACGAGGACACCCTGGCCGGCGGCCTGTCCAACACCATCGCCGGACGCGTCTGCAACCACTTCGACCTGGGCGGCGGCGGCTACACCGTCGACGGCGCCTGCTCCTCCTCGCTGCTGTCGGTCACCACGGCCGCTGCCGCACTCCTCGCCGGCGACGTCGACGTCGCCGTCGCCGGCGGGGTCGACCTGTCCATCGACCCGTTCGAGATCACCGGCTTCGCCAAGACCGGCGCCCTCGCCCGGCACGAGATGCGGGTCTACGACCGGGCCGCCAACGGCTTCTGGCCGGGCGAGGGCTGCGGCATGGTCGTGCTGATGCGCGAGGCGGACGCGCTCGCCGACGGGCACCGCGTCTACGCCTCCGTCGCGGGCTGGGGCATCGCCTCCGACGGCCAGGGCGGCATCACCCGGCCCGAGGTCGGCGGCTACCAGCTGGCGCTGCGGCGCGCCTACGAACGGGCCGGGTTCGGCATCCAGACCGTGCCGCTCTTCGAGGGCCACGGCACCGGGACGGCCGTCGGGGACACCACCGAGCTCCAGGCCCTGTCGCTGGCCAGGACCACCGCCGACCCCGAGGCGGCGCCCGCCGTCATCAGCTCGGTCAAGGCCATGATCGGCCACACCAAGGCCGCCGCCGGCGTGGCCGGCCTGATCAAGGCCGCGATGGCCGTCGAGGCCGGGATGCTGCCCCCCGCCATCGGCTGCGCCGACCCCCACGACCTGCTCACCGGCCCCCGGGCCGCCCTGCGGGTGCTGCGCCGGGCCGAACCGTGGCCGGACGGCGCCCCGCTGCGCGCCGGCGTCACCGCCATGGGCTTCGGCGGCATCAACACCCACGTCGTCCTCGACCGGCCCGTGGCCCGCCACCGCACGGTCACCGGCCCCCGCGACCGGACGCTGGCCTCCTCCGCGCAGGACGTCGAACTCCTCCTGCTCGACGGGGACTCGCCGCAGGAGCTCGGCGCCCGGCTGGACCGGCTGACCGGCTTCGTGCCGCAACTGGCCTACGCCCAGCTCGCCGACCTGGCCGCCACCCTCCAGCGCGAGCTGCGCGACGCCCCCTACCGGGCCGCCGCCGTGGTCTCCTCGCCCGAGGACGCCGAGCGCAGGCTGCGGCAGCTGCGCGACGCGGTGGAGGCGGGCGAGACCAGCCTGTTCGCCGCCGACGGCCGCGTCTTCCTCGGCCGCACGCGCGGCCCCGCCCGGATCGGCTTCCTCTTCCCCGGCCAGGGCTCCGGGCACGGCACGAGCGGCGGAGCCCTCGGCCGGCGGATGGCGGAGGCGGCCCAGGCCTACGAGCGGGCCGCGCTGCCCGCCGCCGGGGACATGGTGGCCACCGCCGTCGCCCAGCCCCGCATCGTCACCGGCTCGCTGGCGGGCCTGCGCGCGCTGCGCGCCCTGGGCGTGGAGGCGACCGTCGCGGTCGGCCACAGCCTGGGCGAGATCTCCGCGCTGCACTGGGCCGGCGCGATGGACGAGGAGACCCTGCTGCGGGTGGCCACCGTCCGCGGCGAGGCCATGACCGAGCACGGCGACTCGGGCACCATGGCCTCCCTGGCCGCCGCGCCCGAGGCGGCCCTCGCGCTGACGGACGGGCTGCCGGTGGTCGTCGCCGGGTACAACGGGCCCGAGCAGACGGTCGTCGCCGGGCCCGCCGACGCCGTCGAGGCCGTGGCCGGCCGGGCCCGGGAGGCCGGCGTCGGCTGCGTCCGGCTGCCCGTCTCGCACGCCTTCCACTCCCCCCTGGTGGCGCCCGCCGCCGAGGCCTTCGGCGACTGGCTCGCGGGCGTGGACTTCGCGGCGGTGGGCCGGCGGATCGTCTCCACGGTCACCGGCCGGGCCCTGGCGCCCGACACCGACGTCCCCGCCCTGCTGCGCCGCCAGATCACCGACCCGGTGCTCTTCGCCCAGGCGGTGGAGCTGGCCGCCAAGGACGTCTGCCTGTTCGTGGAGGTGGGCCCCGGGCGGGTGCTCAGCGGGCTCGCCGCGGCCGCCACGGACGTACCCGCCGTCGCGCTGGACACCGACGACGAGTCGCTGCGCGGACTGCTGCAGGCGGCCGGCGCCGCCTACGTCGCCGGCACGCCCCTGGCCCACGAACGCCTCTTCCACGACCGCCTGATCCGGCCCCTGGAGATCGGCGCCGAACTCCGCTTCCTGGCCAGTCCCTGCGAGCAGGCCCCGGCCCTCCCGCCGCGCACGGACCGCGCCCCCGCGCCCGCGCCGTCGTCGCGCCCGGCGGCCGGCCGGGACGCGGCCGCCGGCCCGGAGACC
>NZ_BNBL01000020.1 GCF_014655595.1 Streptomyces griseocarneus
CGAGAGCGGAACAACCAGGCGGAATAGGCCCGGTCGTTCACAGCGTCCTCGCTGTGTGTGCCTACCCAATCCTTAATCGGATCCGGCAGGACTTTTAAAGGAACCTCATCCATCGAGATGGACGGGGTGTCAACATATCTGGCGTTGACTTTTGGCACGCTGTTGAGTTCTCAAGGAACGGACGCTTCCTTTGTACTCACTCAGTGGTATTCACTGGGCTTTCCTCCGGGCGCTTCCCTTCGGTGTTCCACCACTCTATCAGGACTTTTCCGACCCGTTCACCGCCCGTTTCCTCATGCACGAAGGCATGCAGAAAGCACCAGCGGATCCAGGAATTGGATCTCATCCGAATGGAGGCCGCCCTCGCCTTGCCAGCAGTTGACTGCGGGCCTCGGTCGTGGGCAGGGATCTGACAGTACATGCCTCCCTGAGGCGAGGCAAATCGATTACTCAGCGCACACGGCCTCCCGTGCGCACGCTCGTGCGGAATCCTCAGTTCCTATGACTTAGGCTTCCGACCAGTGCGCCGTCCAGGACAGGTAGTGACGGCGCGTGATGATTCTCCACCTCTGGGAGGCTTCCCATGACCACCGTGACGTCCCCGATCGCCGGACGCGCCATCGGACTCGCGGCAGTGCCCGACCCGGTCTTCTCCGGCGCGATGGTGGGACCCGGTACCGCTATCGACCCCGTGCGTGAGCCCCACGCCGCGGTCTCCCCCATCGACGGCGTCATCGTTTCGCTCCACCCCCACGCGTTCGTCGTCGTCGACCCCGAGGGCCACGGCGTGCTGACGCACCTCGGCATCGACACCGTCCAGCTGAACGGTGAGGGCTTCGAGCTGCTCGTCAACAAGGGCGACACCGTCTCGCGCGGCCAGGAGGTCGTGCGCTGGAACCCGGTCGCCGTCGAGGAGGCCGGCAAGTCCCCGGTCTGCCCGATCGTCGCGCTCGAGGCCACGCCCGACGCCCTGGCCGACGTCCGCGAGGACGGCGACCTCAAGGCCGGCGACACCCTCTTCACCTGGCAGTGACGTTTCACCTGCAGTGACCCCAAGCCGTCGACGTCACTGGTGACGACATCACTGACGGCCGGCGGCACGTACGACATCCACGGCGGCGGCACGATCCGCCGCATCCAACCGGAGACGGGTGAAATGGAGACAACGCTGCGAGGCGTCGGCGTGAGCCACGGTGTGGCGATCGGCGAGGTGCGGCACATGGGCACGGCGGTTCTGGAGCCGCCGGCCAAGCAGATTCCGACGGACGAGGCGCCGCGTGAGCAGGGGCGGGCGCGTCAGGCCGTCGAGGCCGTGGCCGCCGATCTGATCGCGCGCGGCAACCTCGCCGGCGGCGAGGCCCAGCACGTGCTCGAGGCCCAGGCCATGATGGCCCAGGACCCCGAGCTGATGGCCGATGTCGAACGGCGCATCACCGTCGGCAGCACCGCCGAGCGCGCGGTGTACGACGCCTTTGCCGCCTATCGCGCGCTGCTCGCCAACGCGGGCGAGTACCTGGCCGGCCGCGTGGCCGACCTGGACGACGTGCGCAACCGCATCGTCGCGCGCCTGCTGGGCGTGCCGATGCCGGGCGTGCCGGACAGCGACGAGCCGTACGTGCTGATCGCGCGGGACCTGGCGCCGGCCGACACCGCGCTGCTCGACCCGACGCTGGTGCTGGGCTTCGTGACCGAGGAGGGCGGGCCGACGAGCCACTCGGCCATCCTGGCGCGTGCGCTCGGGGTGCCGGCGGTCGTGGCGCTGCCGGGTGCCGGGGAGCTTGCCGAGGGCACGGTGGTGGCCGTGGACGGCAGCACGGGTGACATCTTCGTCGACCCGAGCCCGGAGAAGCGCGCCGAGCTGACGAAGGCGGCCGAGGAGCGCAAGGCGGCGCTGGCCGCGTCGTCCGGTCCGGGTGCGACGTCGGACGGGCACAAGGTGCCGCTGCTGGCGAACGTCGGCGGTCCGGCGGACGTTCCGGCGGCGGTCGAGGCGGGTGCGGAGGGCGTGGGCCTGTTCCGTACCGAGTTCCTCTTCCTGGACGACAGCGCGAAGGCGCCGTCGGAGGCCAAGCAGGTCGAGGCGTACCGCAAGGTGCTCGAGGCGTTCCCCGAGGGCCGTGTGGTCGTGCGGGTGCTGGACGCGGGCGCGGACAAGCCGCTGGACTTCCTGACGCCGGCCGACGAGCCGAACCCCGCGCTGGGCGTGCGGGGTCTGCGGACGCTGCTGGACCACCCGGAGGTGCTGCGGACGCAGCTGACGGCGCTGGCCAAGGCGGCCGAGGGGCTGCCGGTCTACCTCGAGGTCATGGCCCCGATGGTGGCGGACCGTACGGACGCCAGGGCCTTCGCCGACGCCTGCCGCGAGGCGGGGCTGCGGGCGAAGTTCGGCGCGATGGTGGAGATTCCCTCCGCCGCGCTGCGTGCCCGTTCGATCCTGCAGGAGGTCGAGTTCCTCTCGCTGGGCACGAACGACCTCGCGCAGTACACCTTCGCCGCCGACCGTCAGGTGGGCGCGGTCTCGCGTCTGCAGGACCCGTGGCAGCCGGCGCTGCTCGACCTGGTCGCCGCGTCGGCCGAGGCCGCCAAGGCCGAG
Source organism: Streptomyces griseocarneus (assembly GCF_014655595.1). Classification (GTDB taxonomy): domain Bacteria; phylum Actinomycetota; class Actinomycetes; order Streptomycetales; family Streptomycetaceae; genus Streptomyces; species Streptomyces griseocarneus. Next base: position 2,594 of record NZ_BNBL01000020.1, read on the forward strand.
GGCAAGAGCTGCGGCGTGTGCGGTGAGGCCGCGTCGGACCCGCTGCTGGCCTGTGTGCTGACGGGTCTGGGCGTGACGAGCCTGTCCATGGGTGCCGCCTCGATCCCCTACGTCCGTGCCACGCTTGCCAAGCACACGCTCGCCCAGTGCGAGCGTGCCGCCGCTGCCGCGCGTGCCACGGACACGGCCGAGGAGGCCCGTCTGGCCGCGCAGGCCGTGCTGTCCGGCGAGTGATCCGGGCGGTGTGACCGGCCGCGTGAAGTGAGCCGCGTGAAGTGAGGGGTGCCCCCGCCCGAGTGGTGGGGGCACCCCTTCCTCTTTGTGCCTCCCTTACGCGTCCCCCTCCAGGTCGAGCGGGATCCCCGCGCGGTACTCGACGCCGTGCTCGGGCGGCACGGGTTCGCCGGTCTCGGCGTCGGTGCAGTAGGCGTCGAAGACCTCGGCCTCGGTGAGGGGTCGCAGCCCGCCGTCCCTCAAGCCCCAGCCGCGGACCGTGTCGGGCCGGCCGGTGAGGCTGGAGCGCAGGACGATTCCGCCGGGCCGGTCGATGGCGAAGCCGGCGGCGAGCACCGTGCAGAACACCAGGGCCGCGGCCTCGCCCAGGTGGAGGCTGCCGTCGCGGCACTCGGCGTGGAGCACGGCGATCAGCGGCGTCCCCTCCCCGGTGGGGACGCTGCAGACGAGGTGGTGCGCCCCCTCCCCCACGGCCTCGAGGATGAGGCGCAGGGCCCTGGAGGCCCGGGCGAAGGCGGCCCGGCCGATGTCCTCGCCGCACGTGGCGCAGCCGCCGCCGGCGGAGAGCAGGGCGGAGGCGTACTCCCAGGTCGCCTGTTGTTCGGCCTCGTCGATGAGGCGGGGCAGCAGGCGGGCCAGGGACTGGCCTTCGTACGGGACCTTGGTGCCGGCCGCCGCGACGTCGGCGGTGTAGCGCGTGCGGCTGAGGGCGGTGTCGGGGTTCAGGTGGCGGTTGGCGCAGTAGCGCTCGTAGTCGTCGGGGTCGAAGAGGGTGACGCTGGTGTACGTGCCCTGGGCGGTCATGGAGCGCAGCAGTTCCTCCACGTGCCGCAGGTAGGTGGCGTGGTCGTCGAAGAGGAAGGAGGTGTAGCGCCGCATGGCGGCGAAGTCCTTCTCGTCCGCGAGGACGGCCACGGTGCTGGGTGTTTCGCCGCGCAGTGCGCGGCGTGCGTTCTGTCGCTTCCGGCTCCGGCCGTTGTCGGTGTGCGGCATGAGCTCCCCCTTGCCCTCGGCGCGCGTGATCGATGCTCACTCACCGTAACCGAGGGCACTGACAGCGGCCGACGTCCGACCATTTGTGCAGGTCAGCGGGGTTGGCAGGTCAGCGGCGTTCGCGTGCGAGCCGCTCGTAGAAGTCCAGCAGGGCGACGTTGTCGACGGATCCGGGGTTGACCGCCTTTTCCAGGGGCGTGCCCTGGAGGAGGCGCTTGACGGGGACCTCGATGCGCTTGCCGGTGAGGGTGTGGGGGATGCCGGGGACCTCGATGACCTCGTCGGGGACGTGGCGCGGGGAGAGCTGCTCGCGGATGGTGCGCTTGATGCGGTCGAGCAGCGCGTCGTCGAGGGTGGCGCCGGGTGCGAGGTGGACGAAGAGCGGCATCCAGTAGCCGCCGTCGGGCTGTTCGACGCCGATGACGAGGGATTCGCGGATCTCGGGGAGGCGTTCGACGGCCTCGTAGATGTCGGCGGAGCCCATGCGGACGCCCTGGCGGTTGAGGGTGGAGTCGGAGCGGCCGTGGATGACGACGGTGCCGCGTGAGGTGAGGGTGATCCAGTCGCCGTGCCGCCAGACGCCGGGGAACATCTCGAAGTAGCTCTCGCGGTAGCGGCTGCCGTCGGGGTCGTTCCAGAAGCGGACCGGCATCGAGGGCATGGGGTTGGTGACGACGAGCTCGCCGACCTCGTCGGTGACGGGCTTGCCGTGCGCGTCCCAGGCCTGCAGGTCCGTGCCGAGGCAGGGGGCCTGGAGTTCGCCGATGTACACGGGCAGGGTGGGCACGGCGCCCGCGAAGCAGCTGCAGACGTCCGTGCCGCCGCTCACCGACGCGATCCACATGTCCCCCGCCCCCGCTTCGTGGAACGCGTCGTGGATCCAGCGGAAGCCGTCGGGCGGCAGCGGGGAGCCGGTCGTGGCGACGCAGCGGACGGTGGAGAGGTCGAAGTCGCGGGCGGGGTGGACGCCGGCCTTGCGGCAGGCCATGACGTAGGCGGCGGAGGTGCCGAAGAGGGTGGCCCGGGTGCGTTCGGCGACGCGCCACTGGGCGGCGGTGTCGGGGTGGCCGGGGCTGCCGTCGTAGAGGACGACGGTGGAGCCGACCAGGAGGCCGGAGACGAGGAAGTTCCACATCATCCAGCCGGTGGAGGTGTACCAGAAGAAGCGGTCGCCGGGGCCGAGGTCGCAGTGCAGGGCGAGCTGCTTGAGGTGTTCGAGGAGGATGCCGCCCTGGGACTGGACGATGGCCTTGGGCAGGCCGGTGGTGCCGGAGGAGTAGAGCACCCACAGCGGGTGGTCGAAGGGGACCTGCTCGAAGACGGGCTCCACGTCGGCCGCCGTCAGGGCGTCCCATTCCAGGGTGCCCTCGGGGGCCGGGGTGCCGAGCAGCGGGATGTGGACGACCGCGCGCAGGGTGGGCAGTTCGGCGCGCAGCTCGGCGACGACGTCGGCGCGTTCGTGGCGCTTGCCGCCGTAGTGGTAGCCGTCGACGGTGAACAGGACGACGGGTTCGACCTGCTGGAAGCGGTCCAGGACGCTGCGGGCGCCGAAGTCGGGGGCGCAGGAGGTCCACACGGCGCCGACGGCGGCGGTGGCGAGGAGGGCGGCGACGGCCTGCGGGATGTTGGGCAGGTAGCCGCTGACGCGGTCGCCGGGGCGTACGCCGAGGCGGCGCAGTTCGGCGGCGAGCGAGCCGACCTGGCGGCGGAGCTCGCCCCAGGTGACGGGGCGCGGCTCGTGGGTCTCGTCGACGTGGAGCAGGGCTGCCTCGCCGGCCGTGGCGGGGTCCTCGGCGGCGCGCAGGGCGTGCTCGGCGTAGTTGAGGGTGGCGCCGGGGAACCACTGGGCTCCGGGCATGGAGGGGTCGGCGAGCACCCGCTCGTAGGGGGTGGCGAAGCGGACCTCGCACCATTCGGTGACGGCCTGCCAGAAGCGCTCGAGCTCCTCCACCGACCAGCGGTGCAGTGCGCGGTAGCTCGCCCCGGGGTCGCCGGGGACCGGGGCGGGGGCGCCGTGCCGGTCCGCCGCCCAGGCGTGGAAGCGGGTGACCTGCGCGCGGTCGATGCGTTCCGTGCCGGGGGTCCACAGGGGCTCCGGCCGGTCGACGGGCTGCGGTGCGGTGGTCATGGCTGCTCCCGGGCTTCTGCGCGTCGTGGGCGGCGCCGCGCGCACGGCGGGATGTGCGCGTGGCGTGGCTGACCAGGACGATGCCACGTGATCGACTCGGACACCAGGGTTGGCGCCGCAGATCACGTCGGCGGGGGTGGGGCCCTGAGGGGGTGAACGGCAGTTGAACGGTGCGCGCGCCGGTCAGGGGCGGTGGCAGGGTGAGCGGCATGGACGCTGGTGACCTTGTGCGGTCGGAGAAGTGGATGGCCGCGTTGCGGGTGGTGGGGAGCGCTCAGGGGCTGCGGTCCGTGCGGTCGGCGTGGCGCAGGCAGCGCGTGGACGCGGTGGGGCTGCCCCGGCCGGGGGCGGGGCGGGCGCGGGTGCCGGGTGCGGTGGTGGGGGCGGACGCGGAGCCGGGCGGTGGGGTGGTGCGGTTCGCGCGGTCGTCGCTGCGGGTGCGGGTGGCGGCGGGCGGTGCGGTGTTCTGCGGCTGGGACGACGCGGCGCCGGAGCCGTCGTACGCGCTGGACGGGCGCCTTCCGCAGGCGGATGACCGGGCGGTGCTGGAGCCGGACACCGACGGCGGCTGGCGGGTGGTGTCCGAGCGGGTGCTGGTGGTGGTCTCGCGGCACGGCGCGGTGGAGGTGCGCACGCCGGGCGGGGTGCTGCTGCGCCGTGACCTGCCGCCGCGCTGGTGGGAGCCGGCGGCGCGGGAGCCGGGCGGGGCGCGGTGGACGCAGCGGTCGGAGGTGCCGGCGGACGGGCGGTTCTTCGGTCTGGGCGGCCGGGCGGCGGGGCCGCGGCTGCGGGACGGCTCGTACCGGCTGTGGAACACCGACCCGGGGGCCTTCGAGCCTGGGGAGGATCCGCTGTACATCACGATGCCGGTGCAGCTGGTGGTGGCGGACGCGGGGACGCACCTGGCGTTCCACGACAACACGTGGGACGGCCGCGTGACGCTGTGGGAGGGCGAGGAGGGCGCGGGGTCGGGGCACGACCGGCCGGGGCGCTGCGAGATCCGGATGGACGGGGGGCCGCTGCGCTACTGGGTGCTGGTGGGCACGCCGGCGCGGGTGCTGCACGGGTGGGCGGCGCTGACGGGCGCGGCGGCGCTGCCGCCGTCGTGGGCGCTGGGTTACCAGCACGCCCGCTGGGGCTTCGGCAGCGAGCGGGAGGTGCGGCGGGTGGTGACGGGCTATCTGGAGCGTGGGCTTCCGCTGTCGGCGCTGCACCTGGACATCGATCACTACCGGGGGCACCGGGTGTTCACGGTGGACCGGGAGCGGTTTCCCGATCTGCCGGGGCTGGCGGCCGGCCTGCGGGAGGAGGGGGTGCGGCTGGTGTCGATCGTGGATCCGGCGGTGAAGGCGGAGCCGGGGCTGGCGGTGTACGACGAGGGGGTGGCCGAGGACGCGTTCGTGAAGGACGCGCGGGGACGCCTGGTGCGCGGCGAGGTCTGGCCGGGCGAGGCGGTGTTCCCCGACTTCACCGATCCCGGCGTGCGCCGCTGGTGGGGCGGGCTGTACGCGGAGCGGCTGGCGCAGGGCTTCGCCGGGTTCTGGCACGACATGAACGAGCCGGTGTCCTTCGCCGCGTTCGGCGACCCCACGCTGCCGCGTTCCTCCCGGCACGCGCTGGAGGGGCGCGGCGGGGACCATCGCGAGGCGCACAACGTGTACGGGCTGACGATGGCGCGGGCCGGCTACGAGGGACTGTGCGCGCTGCGGCCGCAGGAGCGGCCCTTCCTCTTCTCGCGCTCGGGGTGGGCGGGCATGCAGCGCTACGGCGGCACGTGGTCGGGCGACGTGGCGACGGGGTGGCCGGGGCTGCGGGCCTCGCTGGCGCTGGTGCTGGGGCTGGGGCTGTGCGGGGTGCCGTATTCGGGGCCGGACATCGGGGGGTTCACCGGGTTCCCCTCCCCCGAGCTGTTCCTGCGGTGGTTCCAGCTGGGGGCGTACCTGCCGTTGTTCCGTACGCACGCGGCGATGACGGCGGGGCGGCGGGAGCCGTGGGAGTTCGGCGCCGAGGTGCTCGAGCACGCGGGCGCGGCGCTGCGGGAGCGGACGCGGCTGCTGCCGTACTTCGTGACGCTGGCCCATCTCGCGCAGCGCACGGGGGCGCCGTACGTGCGGCCGGTGTGGTGGCGGTCGCCGGAGGACCGGGCGCTGCGGGACTGCGAGGACGAGTTCCTGCTGGGGGACGCGCTGCTGGTGGCGCCGGTGCTGGAGGCGGGGGCGGACCAGCGGGCGGTGCGGCTGCCGCGCGGGCGGTGGTACGACACGGCGACGGGCCGGGCGTACGAGGGGCCGGGGCAGGTGCTGCTGGACGCGCCGCCGTCGCGCATCCCGGTGCTGGCGCGGGCGGGGTCGGTGGTGCCGGTGGCGGGTGCGGACGGGGAGGTGGAGCTGGAGGTGTGGGCGCCGGCTCCGGGGCGTACGGGCGGTGGGGTGCTGATCACGGACGCGGGGGCGGGGTGGGAGCGGCCGGAGGTGGTGCGCTTCACCACGCGGGCGCGGGGCGGGGTGGTGACGGTGGAGCAGGAGGGTGTGCCGGAGGTGGCGTACCGGGTGCGGATGCGCACCTGAGGGGGACGGGGGTGTTCGTCCTCTTCCGCGGTGGGCGGTGCGGCTGGTAAGTGGAGGGTCATGCCGAGTCTTTCCGCCGTATGGCGTGTCATGACCCTGTCGCTGGCGGCGCTGGTCGCCACCGTGACGCCCGCTCCCGCCGCCGGCGCGGCGGAGCGGGACTCCGGGCCGCCGCCGGGCTTCGTGGCGCTCGCGGACGTGGACCCCACCATCGTCCAGGAGATGCGCTACGCCACCGTCCACAACTTCACCGGCCACCGCGTCGAGGGCTATCTGCGCCCCCGCTGCCTGCTCACGCGCCCGGCCGCCGAGGCGCTGCACCGGGCGCAGCAGGTGCTGCTGCGCGAGGGCCACACCCTCAAGGTCTACGACTGCTACCGCCCGCAGCGCGCGGTGAACGACTTCGTGGCGTGGGCGAAGGACCTGGACGACGTGCGGATGAAGAGGGAGTTCTATCCGCGCGTGGAGAAGTCACGGCTGTTCGAGGACGGCTACATCGCGGCGAAGTCGGGGCACAGCCGGGGCAGCACGCTGGACCTGACGATCGTGCGGCTGCCGGCCCTGCCCACGCGGCCGTACGTGCCCGGCGAGCCGCTCGTGCCGTGCTTCGCGCCGAAGGCGCTGCGCTTCCCGGACAACTCCCTCGACATGGGCACCGGTTTCGACTGCTTCGACACCCTCTCCCACACCCTCGACCCGCGCGTGACGGGCCGGCAGCGGGCGCACCGGATGCTGCTGAAGACCACCATGGAGAACGCCGGGTTCGTCAATCTCGCGGAGGAGTGGTGGCACTACACCCTGCGCGGGGAGCCGTACCCCGGCACGTACTTCGACTTCCCCGTCCGCTGAGCCGGCTCACACCGTGGCGGGGCTGCGGGACGCCCCGCCGGCCAGCGCGTGCTCGACGACCGAGACGAGGACCTCCTTCACCGACTCGCGCTCGCGGGCGTCGCACATCACGACGGGCACCCCCGGGTCGAGGTCGAGCGCGTCGCGCACGGCCTCCTCGGGGTGGCGCTCGGCGCCGTCGAAGCAGTTGACGGCGAGGGTGAAGGCGATGCCGCGGCGCTCGAAGTAGTCGACCGCGGCGAAGCAGTCCTCCAGCCGCCGGGTGTCGGCGAGGACGACGGCGCCCAGCGCGCCCTGCGCCAGCTCGTCCCACAGGAACCAGAAGCGGTTCTGGCCGGGCGTGCCGAAGAGGTAGAGGACCAGGTCGTCGCGGAGGGTGATGCGGCCGAAGTCCATGGCGACGGTGGTGGTGCGCTTGGCCTCGACGCCGGAGGTGTCGTCGACCGGGCGGCTCGCCTCGGTGAGCAGCTCCTCGGTGCGCAGCGGCTTGATCTCGCTGATGGCGCCGACCAGGGTGGTCTTGCCCACGCCGAAGCCGCCGGCGACCAGGAGCTTGAGGGCCAAGGGAGTGACCGCGTTCTGTTTGCGGCGGTCAGTGCGCCCGAACACCATGGGTTCTTCCTCCGATTCAGGGTCAGTGCGTCATCGCGCTCCCCCGCGGTAGTGATCGTTCCGTAAGGGCGGCCGCTGGACAACCCCCGGCCGGCCCCGAGGCCGGCCGGGTCGGTCACAGCGCGCGCAGGCCCTCGATGACCTCGCGCAGGATGCCCTCGTCGGGCAGTTCGGCCGGCGGCACGGGGCGCGAGACGCGCACGTACCCGCCGTCGATGAGGTCTCCCACCAGCACGCGCACCACGCCGACCGGGAGGTCGAGCCCGGTGGCGAGTTCGGCGACGGACTGGGGGGCGTGCCGGACGAGGCCGGCGATGTCGAGGTGTTCCGGCGACAGGGTCCGGTCGGCGGCCGCGTGCACGTCGTCGGGGTGGTCGGTGAGGAAGTCCTCGGCCACGACGAGCGCGATGAGATCGAGCCGGTCCTCCCCGGGGCCGCGGGTGCGGCCCCGGGTCATGGTGTACGGGCGGACCACCGGGCCCGCCGCGTCGTCGTACCAATGGTCTCCGGTCATGCCGCCCGTCACTCGCCGGCGGCGCCGGCCCGCGGAGCGGTGGCCAGGTGCGCGCCCACGCGCTTGACGAGCAGCGTCATCTCGTAGGCGACCAGCCCGATGTCGGAGTCGGCGTCGGCGAGGACGGCCAGACAGCTGCCGTCGCCGGCGGCGGTGACGAACAGGAAGGCCTGGTCCAGTTCGACGACGGTCTGGCGGACCTGGCCGGCGTCGAAGTGCCGGCCCACGCCCTTGGCGAGGCTGTGGAAGCCGGAGGCGACGGCGGCCAGGTGCTCGCCGTCCTCGCGGCTGAGGTCCTTCGACGTGCCGGTGGCCAGGCCGTCGCCGGACAGGACGAGGGCCTTGCGGATGCTGCCGACCCGCTCGACGAGGTCGTCGAGGAGCCAGTTGAGGTCTCCCGTGGCGGTGGCCGGCCGGTCCGGGCCCGTGGTTGACGAAGCGTTGCGTATCGCGGCCTTCGGTGCGGTCATCGACCGTCCCCCTCAGTTGTCGTTCCTGGTGCTGGTGTGCTCGGCGGGTTCGTGGCCCCATTGTCCTCCCGGCCCCGCTGCCAACCGCGCTGCAGGGCCGTCATCCTGGCCCGTACCTCGTCGGCGTCGCGGTCGGCGTCCGGGCCCGCCGGGTCGGGCACGGGCCGGGACCGGGCGGTGGGTTCCTTGAGCTGGGGAGCGAGGCTGGCCTGGCGCACGCGGCGGGGCAGGCCGCCGGACGGGGTGTGCTCCCGCGCCTCGCCGCCCGGCTGCCCCTGGCGCCTGCGGCGCGGCAGCGGGGCGGGGCCCTCATCCGCCTGCTGGTGCTCGCCGCCGGCCGGGGGCTCCTGGGCCAGGCGGCGCAGGATGCCGCCGACCGTGCCGCCGCCGGAGCCGTCCGTGCCGTCGCCCGGCCCGGCCTCGAACGGCGAGGGCGTGGGCTCGACGTCGAAGAGCGCGCCGAAGGCCTGCAGTCCGTCGGCCGGGCCGGGCTCCTCCCGGTACGGGATGGCGGGCACCCCGCGCTCGGTGCCCGGCCGCGGCAGCGGGACGGGGCGCGAGCCGGTGTCCTCGTCCGGGTGCCCCGTGCCGCGCGCGGGCCCTGCCTGGGTGAGCAGCGCGGCGGGGAGGAACACCACGGCCGTGGTGCCGCCGTACGGGGAGGTCTGCAGCGAGACGCGCACGCCCTGGCGCTGGGCTAGCCGGCTGACCACGAAGAGGCCGAGGCGGTCGGTGTCGGACAGCTCGAACTCGGGCGTCTCGGCGAGGCGGAGGTTGGCCTCGAGGAGTGCGTCGGGGCTCATGCCCAGGCCGCGGTCGTGGATCTCGAGGGTGAAGCCGTTGGCGACGCGCTCGCCGTGGACCTGGACGGCGGTGTGCGGCGGGGAGAAGACGGTGGCGTTCTCCAGGAGCTCGGCGAGGAGGTGGGTGAGGTCGGCGACGGCCGGGCCGCTCAGGGCCAGCCGGGGCAGGCGGCGCACCTCGATGCGTTCGTAGGCCTCGACCTCGCCGACGGCGGCGCGGACGACGTCCATGAGCCGCACGGGCTTGCGCCACTGCCGGGAGGGGGTGGCTCCGGAGAGGATGACCAGGCCCTCGGCGTGGCGACGCATGCGGGTGGTGAGGTGGTCGAGGCGGAAGAGGTCGGCGAGGTGGTCGGTGTCCTCGGTGCGGCGCTCCATCGCGTCCAGCAGGGTCAGCTGACGGTGCAGCAGGACCTGGCTGCGGCGGGCGAGGTTGACGAAGACGGCGGAGACGCCGCGGCGCATGTCGGCCTGCTTGACGGCGGCTTCCACGGCGGCCCGCTGGAGGGTGTTGAGGGCCTGGCCGACCTGGCCGAGCTCATCGGGGCCGTAGGCGAGGCGGGGGGCCTCGGTCTCGACGTCGACCCGCTCGCCGGCGGCGAGGCGGCGCATCACGGCGGGCAGCCGGACGCCGGAGACCTCGTGGGCCTCCTTGCGCAGCCGCCGCAGGTCCCGCACCAGGCCCCGGCCCACCCGCAGGGAGATGACGAGCGAGCAGACGAGGGCGGCGAGGCCGAGCACGCCGGCGACCGCGGCCTTGGTCAGGACGCCGATGGCGACGGGCTCCACGCGGTCGCCGAACCGGTCGCTGGCCTCGGTGCCCATCCGGCCGAGGTCCTCGAGGACGGGGGTGGCGGCGGCCTGCCAGCGCTGGGCGTCGATGACGTGGACCGCGCGGGAGGCGCCGGCGAGGACCACGGCGTCCTCGGCCGCGCGCAGGGCCTGGGCGTTGCCGCCGCGCCAGTAGTCGTCGTACGTCTTCTGGTCGTTGACGGGCAGCAGCACCAGGTTGGTGCTGTAGAGGATGCGGCGCTCGGCGATCCGGTCGGAGACGGCGCGCAGGTCCTGGCGGCTCATGCTGCCGGCGGCGAGGGCGGAGGCGAGCAGGGCGTCCTCGCGGGAGACGGCCTCGCGGGCGCGGGTGAGGCCGACCAGGGCGCGGCCCTGCTTGTCCATGTCGGCGTCCTGCAGGGCGCTGAGGCTGCCGAGGAAGTCGTAGTAGGGCTCGATGAGCTCGTTGTAGGCCTGGAAGGCGCTGTAGCGGGTGATGGTGTCGTCCTCGACCCGGCGGCGCAGGCCCTCGATGCTGTCGAGGCTCTTCTCGATGGCGCGGAAACGCTTCGCCGAGTCGTCGCTCATGTCGTCGCGCACGCCGCCCTCGACGCCGGAGCGGAAGGCGGCGACCGTCCGGTCGGTGCCGCGCTGCAGGGCGCGCAGCTCGGCCAGGGCGTCGGCGCGGCGGGGGTCGGCGAGGTGGACGAGGGTCTGGCGGCGCTCCTTCTGCAGGGCCCGGACCATGTCCTCGGCGGGATAGCCGACCTTGCGCATCACGTCGGCGACGGAGAGCAGCTGGACGGCCTCGGTGCCCGTGATGACCGTGGCGAAGACCCACAGCCCGGTGAGCGACACCAGGGGCACCAGCAACAGCGCCACGATCTTCCGGCGGATCGACTTCGCGCGAAAGCGCATGGCCTCCCCTACGTCAACCCCGGCGCACGGGGGTGGTGTTCCGACAGTAATGCGGCGTGAGCCTACTACTGCGGGGTACGGGACTCGAAGGCCAGTGCGGCGGACGGACGGCGGTCTGGCCGGAATTCCCCTGCACGCCGGAATTCGTCCCGGCACGGGAACCTCCGGGCGCCGTCGTTCGCTCATAGTTTCCGGGTGCTTTTGGGGAGCATCCGGGTGGGGCAGCCACTGGGGGAGGTGAGCCGCCGATGGACCACGATCACCGCACGCGCGACGTCCCGTCGTACGGTGCCCGCCGGCCGCTGTGGGTCGAGGAGCCGGCCCGCAGACCGCGGATGCCCGATCCCGTCCGCACCTCGGCCGTGCGCGCGGGAATCATCATCGCGGTGACGCTGGTGGTGACCATAGTGACCATATTGTTCGCACTCGCCGGCTCCTGGTACGCGTTCCCGGCCGTGCTGTGCGCGGTGGCCAGCACGGTGGCGGCGACGTGGGGCGTCCTCGACGTGTGGGTGACGCGCCAGGTGTGGCTCCAGCGGCACGGCGTGGTGTCCGTGCCGAGCAGCACGGCGCGCCCCGTGCGCGGAGGCACGCGGAGCCCGCGCTTCCCCTGACGGATCGTCCGCCCGGGACGGCACGGGCCCCGCGGCCCCGCTAGCGTCCGGCCGCCGCCTCCTCCACGGGGCGGCGGAACATCCGCGTGGCCGTGATCTCGCCGTGCACCTTCTCCGCCTCCGGGTCCTGCGGCTGCGGAAGGCCCGGCCGCAGGTGCTCCTCGACGCTGATGTACTTCAGGCCCGCCCGCAGGTCCGCGTCATTGCGCAGCCGGATGACCAGCGGGAACTCCGCAAGGGCCGTGGTGTCGAAGAGGCCGGTGGTGTAGAGCAGCTGGACGCCCAGCGCGTCGGCGACGGCCCGCTGGAGCTCCAGCAGGTACGTGGCGTTGGCCCGGCCGATGGGGTTGTCCAGGAACAGCGTGCCCGCGTGCCGCTGCTTGTCGCGGCCCCGGTCGTTGCTGCGCAGCGCCGCCATGGTGCAGTACAGCGCGATGGCCGCGGTCAGCAGCTGGCCGCCGGAGAAGACGTCGCCCATCTGCCGGACCGGGACCCGCTCGGCGCGCAGCACCGCGTCCGGCTTGAGGATCTCCACGGCCACGCCGCGCGGCAGCAGCGCCGCCTGAACGCCGCGCAGCAGCAGGGACATGCCGTCACGGCGCAGGTCGGAGTTCTTCTTCACCGCCGAGCGGGTGGCCTCGTCGATGACCTCGCCCAGTCGCTCGGTGAGCGTGGACTGGTCGGGGTCCTCGAAGCGGATGCGCAGGAACTCCTGGCCCGACCACTCCCCCAGGCCCTCCGGCAGCCGGGACAGGCGCTGCGCCGAACGCAGCGTGGTCAGCGAGGACTCCACCAGGCCGCGCAGCCGGTCGACGATGCTGTCGCGGTTGCGCTCGAGCTGCTCCAGCTCGTCGGTCAGCACGCGCAGCCGGGGCGCGAAGGCCTCCGCCCAGGCGGCGGCGTGCTCGGGCAGGGCCGCGGCGGGCAGTTCGCGGATCTGCTGGCGGGCCGGGGTGCGCACCTGCTCGTAGCGGGTGGAGTTGGCGTGGCGGACGAGCACGTCGCCGGCCTCGCGGACCGACGCCTCGGCGGCCGACAGGTCGCCGGCGCAGCCGCGCAGGGAGCGCCGGGCCTCGGCCGCCGCCTGCCGGGCCTCCTCGAGGGATCCGGAGTACGGCTCGGGCGGCTCGGCGCCCTCCTCCGGGGAGTTGTCCCGCAGCAGGTCGCGCAGCAGGGCCGCCGTGTCGTCGAAGCCGCCGGCCGCGTCCTCCGCCGAGCGGTGGGCGCGCAGCAGGTCGGCGTGGACCGTGCGGGCCGTCTCCAGGGCGTCGGTGCGGGCCGCGAGCTCGGCGGTGGCGGTGCGCAGCAGCTCCCTGGCCCGCTCGGCGTCGGCGGGCACGAGCTCCTCGGGGAGCTCGGTGTGGGCGTCGCCGTCGGCGGGGGCCAGCCGCTCGGCCTCGCCGCGCAGCCGGCCCAGCTGCTCGCTGGCGGTGGACGCGCGGGTCTCCAGCATCTGCACGAGCGACTCGGCGCGGGCCGCAGCGGCCTGGCGGGACGGCCCGTCGGCGCCGTCGGTGCCCTCCAGGAGCTGGGCGGCGCGGGTGCGCACCTTGTTGGTGAGGCGGTCGAGCTCGGCGCGGGCGGCGCTCTCGTCGCTCTCGGCGCGGGCCTGCTCGGCGCGCAGGTCGGCGCCGACGCCGACCTTCTCGTACAGCTGGGAGGCGGCGCGGTAGGCCTCGCGCAGGGCGGGCAGGGAGACGGCGGGCGGTTCGGTGCCCTCGGACACCTCGTCGGGAGCGCCCGCGATCTCCGCGCGCTCGGCGCGCAGGGCGCGGGCCGTACGGCGCGCGTCGTCACCGGCGCGCTGGGCGGCGCGGCGGTCCTCGTCCGCGGCACGGGCACGGTCCACACACGCCTCGGCGCGCTCCTCCGCCTCGGCGGCCTCCTCGGCGAGCTCGCGCAGCCGGCTCTGCCAGTTGGCGCGCTCGCGCAGCCGGTAGGCGAGGCCGGCGAGCGCGTCGGCGACCCGGCGGGCGCGCTGGGCGGTCTCCTGCCGCTCGTCGCGCACCCGGGCCGCCTCGGCGGCGGTCTCCTCCTCCTCGGCGCGGGCGGTACGGGCCTCGGCGAGCGCCTCCCGCGCGACGTCGGCGGCCGTACGGGCCCGCAGGGCCGCGGCCGCCAGCTCGGCGAGGCGGCCGGCCGGGCAGCCGGCCCGCCAGGATGCGAGCCGGGCGGCGAGCGTACGGTCGCCGGCCAGCCGGGCCGCCACCGCGCGGATCTCCTCGTCGCGGGCCATGGCCCGCTCGCGCAGGGCGTGCCGCTCCTCGTCGGCGGCGCGCTCGTCGTGCATGGCGGGGTTCGGCGGCACCAGGAAGACGCCCGTCTCCCCCGCGTCCCGGGCCGGGGCGGGGGCGAGCAGCGCGGCAGCGGTGCCGACGGCCACGGCGGAGCGCGGCAGCAGGGACGCGGCGCCCAGCGCCTCACGGGCGCGGGCGTGGGAGTCGGCGTCGGTGATGACGACGCCGTCGACGAGCTCGGGGCGGGCGGCCAGGACGGCGGCGTGCCGGGCCGGGTCGACGGACTGGGCGAGGTAGCGCCAGCCGGGCAGGGCGGGGATGCCGTGCTCGCCGAGGAACTCGACGGCGGCCAGCACGTCGGCGCTGGGCGGCAGCAGGCCGCCGTCGCCCAGCGCACCCAGGATGCGGGAGTCGTCGGCGGCCGCGGTCCGCAGCTCGAACAGCTGCCGCTCGGCGGCGGCGACGTTGTCGTCGAGCAGCTCCCGCAGCGCGTCGGCGTTGCGGTCCAGCTCCTCGGCGGTCAGGGACCCGGCCCCCGCCGGCGCGTCCGCGTCGTCACCGGCGCGCTGGCCCGGCACCCGGCCGGAGGCCACCGGCTGGGGCAGGCCCAGCAGCTCGACCAGGCGCCGGTCGGCGCCGATCGACTCGGCGGCGCGGCGCTCGGCGTCGTACGCGGTCTCCGCTGCCGTCGCGGCGTCGGCGGCACGGGCCGCGGACAGCTCGGCGCGGCTCTCGGCGGCCGAGGCCTCCTTGGCGCGGTCGGCGGCCTGCCGGGCGGCCTCGCGGGCGCTCTCGTACGCGGCGACGGCGGGCTTCTCGGCATCGCTGGCGGCGAGCGCGGCGCGGGCCGGGTCGGCGTCGGGCGCGGTGTCGTCCAGCCAGCCGGCCCGGACCGCCTCGGCGGTCTCCTGCTCGACCTCCGTCAGACGCTGGCGGAGGTGGCCCGCCTCGCTGCGGGCGCGCTGGGCCTCGGTGGCGGCGGCGGTGGCGTCGCGGTGGGCGGCCTCGCTCGTCTCCTGGAGCGTCGCCGAGCGCTCCTCCTGCTCGTTGGCGAGCTGCTCGCCCTTCTCGGCGGCAGCGTTGAGGGCGCGTACGAGCTCGGCGGCCGCCTGGGCGCGGGCGGCCAGCGCCGGGGCCGCGTCCCGTTCGGCCTCGTGGATGGCGGCGGCCACGCGCGCGGAGCGGTCGGCGGCGGCGCGGTGGCGCAGCACGGTCTCGGCGGCCTGCCACGCGGAGTGCAGGGTGCGGGCGTCGTTGAGCTCGCGGCGCTGGGCGGCGGCGGCCTTCTCGGCGGCGGCGAGCGCCAGGGAGGCGTGCCGGTAGGCGATCTCGGCGGCCACCAGAGAAGTGCGGCCGCGCTCGGCCTCGGCGTCGGTGA
This sequence comes from Streptomyces griseocarneus, assembly GCF_014655595.1. Classification (GTDB taxonomy): domain Bacteria; phylum Actinomycetota; class Actinomycetes; order Streptomycetales; family Streptomycetaceae; genus Streptomyces; species Streptomyces griseocarneus. Next base: position 17,682 of record NZ_BNBL01000020.1, read on the forward strand.
CGGCGTGCGCGGCGGCGGCGACCTGCCCGGCCAGCTCGACGGCGCGGCCGCGCTCCTCGGCGCCGCGCGCGGAGAGCCGGCGGGCCAGGACGCGGGTGCGGCGCTCGGCACCGGCGTGCACCCCGCGCGCCTGCTCGCGCCGCTCCGCGGCCTCGGCGATGCGCGAGAGCAGCTCGAGGGAGCCGGCGGTGAAGTCCCGCTCGGCGGTCAGCTCGGCCCGGCGGCCCAGCTTGTGGGCGAAGCCGTGCACGAGGTCGGCGAGGCCGTCGGTGTCGCGGGTGTCGGTGACCGCGCGCAGCAGCAGGTCGGTGAAGTCGGAGTCGTTCTTGACGGCGAAGAGGCCGGCGGCCTCGCCCTCGTCGGCGTTCATCTCGCGCTGGTAGCGGAAGAGCTCGGGGTCCAGGCCGAGCTCGCCGAGGTGCTCGTTCCAGCGCTCGTGGATCTCCTCCCAGACCACGTCCAGGTTGGGGTAGGCCTTGCCGGCCTCGGTGAGGGCGTCGCGGAAGCCCTTCATGGTGCGGCGGCGGCCGCGCGCGCCGGAGGAGCCGTCCGCCCTGGGGCGCATCGCGCTGGACTCGGCGACCGGCAGCGAGTCGAGGCTGAGCCCGGGGCCGGGGCGGAAGGAGTACCACGCCTCGGCGAACTTGCGCGGGTCGTTGGAGACCTGGCGGCCGCGCCACTCGCTGACCTTGCCCACGACCACGGACTCGCCGGTCAGGACGTGCTGCCACTCCAGGGCGACGTGCCCGCAGTCGTCGGCGAGGAGGAACTTGCGCAGCACTCCGGAGCTGGCGCCGCCCAGGGTGTTGCGGTGGCCGGGCAGCATCACCGAGAAGATCAGCTTGAGCAGCACGGACTTGCCGCCGCCGTTCTCCAGGAAGAGCACGCCCGCGGGCGCGGGGCGGCGCGGCGGGCCGACGGGCTCGTCCTCGAAGAACTCCGCCTGCGTGGGCGCGGGGGAGGGCACGGGCGCGCCCACTCCGCGCAGGTCCAGCACGGTGTCGGCGTAGCGCGCACCGGCCGGCCCGATGGAGTAGAGGCGGACCCGGGACAGCTCGTACATGGCGGCGGACTCTCGTGTAGCGGTGGGTCGGGCGGAGGGGTCGGACAGGGCGGCCGGGGCCGTCGGGTCCCTCAGGCGGAGTGGAAGGGCAGGCCGGCGTCGGCGACCAGGTCGAGGTCGTCGGCGTCGTCCGGCGGCAGCAGCGTGGCGCTGCCGTCGGCCACGGGCACGATGCCCAGCTCCAGCAGCTCGGTCATGGCGGCGGTGCCGGCCATGTCGCGGACCTGGAGCTGGTAGCGGGCGGTGGTGCGGTACGTGCCGCCGGCCTCGTCGCCGGTGCGCTGCAGGAAGCCGGAGTCGACGAGGAAGGCGACGGCCTTGGCGATGATGCCGGTGGTCGAGCCGGCCAGGCGGCGGGCGTCCTTGGTGGCGCCGGTGGCGCTGCGGCGGGCGTAGACCCGCCAGGCCGCCTCGAGGCCGGGGGCGTCGGTGGTGGGGTCGGTGTTCTCGCCCTCGGCGGCGGCCCGCTCCTCCAGGCGGCGGCAGGCCTGGCGTACGAACGCGTCGACGCCGTTGACCGTGACGCGGCCGATGTACCCGTCGTCGGCGAGGTCCTCCGGGCGCGGGAACGCCATCGCGGCCACGGCGAGGTGGGCCACGCCGTGCAGGAAGCGGTCGCCGGAGTCGGCGGTGGCGCGGCGGGCGTAGTCGCCCATGCGGACGGCGAAGACGGAGTCCTCGGCGGCGGTGACGGCCATGCCGGCGCGGGTGGACACCTCGAGGACGACCAGGCCCAGCCCGGCGGCGACGGCGTCGGCCAGGCGCGCGAACGCCGGGTCGTCGCGGTGGCGGCGCAGCAGCTCGGCGTACTCGGCGTCGCGGGCGGGCTGCAGCTTGGGCTGCAGCCCGAAGGCGATGAGGCGGGCGGCGTCGGCCGCGTCGGCGGGCGTCACGGGCGCGGTGCCGCTCGGCGTGGGGGGTTCTCCGGTCGCGGCGGCGCCGGGCTCTTCCGCCGGTGCCTCGGCGTCGTACTCAGTCACGGTTGGTGCTCCTGCGGGGTTTGCACGGGGTACGGGGTGACGGCGGGTTCGGCACCGCCGGGGCTGCGCCACGGTGGTTGCGCGCCGTGGCGGCGGGGGGAGAGCCCCGGTCCCGCCCTTTCACCGTTTCCCGGGGCTGCGCCCCGGACCCCTGGGGTCCGAGGGCTCACGACGCCTCCTGGCGGTCCGCTGCCATCCCGGCCGCGTCCAGCAGCGCCGTGCCCACGATCAGATCGGCACCGCCGAACTCGGCGTCGTCGAGGACGGTGCCGTCGTCGACGGCGAAGAGCAGGGACTGCTCGCCCTGGCGGTAGGCGGTGCCGACGGAGGGGCTGGCGGCGTGGACGGCCAGCAGGGCGACCAGGTAGGGCAGTTCGGGGTCGCGGCGGCGGGCGTCGGCCAGGAGGCCGGACAGCCGGCGGGGGGCGTCGGCGGGCAGGTCGAGGAGCTCCAGGGCGCTCGCGAGCTGCTCCTCGCTGAAGCGGCTGTCGTCGGGCGTCTCGACGAGGTCCGGCTCGGGCATCTCCGCGCCGAGGTGCTCGCGCTCGGCGGGCGGGCTCAGCAGCATCTCGACGAGGTCGCCGACGCGCACCGAGACCGGCGTGCGCAGGCCCGTGCCGCGCGCGAAGAAGGCGTCCGTGACGCGGCCCGCCTGCTCGAGGGGCAGCGGCAGCAGCGGCGCCAGGAGCTGTCCGTACAGGTCGAGGCCGGCCCGGGCGGCGGGGGTGGCGAAGGCCTGCCGGTCCTGCTCGGCGCGGAAGAGCGGTCCGGCCTCCAGCAGCCGGGACTGCAGCTGGGTGTGGCGGCGGATGCAGTCCTTGACGATGTCGACGAGCTCGGCGGCCCGGCGCTTGTGCTCGGGCTCCTCCGCCTCGTCGCGCGCCTTGCGGATGTTGGTGAGGATCGCGTTCTCGTGGCGGTAGCGGTCGGCGACGTGCTCGAGCGCCTCGGCGATCATGTCGGGGACGGCGCTGAGCCAGTCCACCGCGCGGACGTTGCGCCGGGTGGCGTCGAGGGTCTTGCGGAGCGTCTCGGCGTACTGGACCGTGCGGTAGCGGGCCTGCTCGGCGGCGAGCTGGGCGTCGGCGAGACGGCCCCGGCTGATGAGGACCTCGAGCTTGACCTCGGCGGCGATCTGCGCGCTGGTGACGTCCGTGTCGAGGGCGCCGACCAGGACGTTGACGGCCTCGTCGGTGGTCCGCAGGAAGACCGTGCCGCCGGGCCCGGGGACCTCTTCGATGAGCTTGAAGTCGTAGTCGCGCCGCACGTACACCCCGTCGGCCCCGAAGGTGCCGTAGACGGCGCGGAAGCCGCGGTCGACGCTGCCGACGTTGATGAGGTTCTCCAGGACCCAGCGGGCGACGCGCTCGTGCTCGCCGTGGGACCGCTCGGGCGCCTGGGCGGCGACGCGCGGCTGGAGCCTGGTGACTATCTGCTCGTGGTCGGCCCCGGTGTCGAAGTCCATGTTGAGCGTGACCAGGTCGATGGCGGCCAGCGCCACCTCCGCCATGGCGTAGACGCCGTACTCGCCCGCGAGGTTGGCCTTGCGCGCGTCGAGGTCGTGCAGCGGCGCGGTGCAGGCGAGCGCGCGCAGCCTCCGGGCCAGGCCCTCGTCGGCGGCCGGGCCCGGGGCAGGGCGTGAGGGCCCGTTGAGCTGGGGCGGAACGGCCGCCGGGGCTGGAGAAGTCACGTCGCACAGAGTAGGCGGTCACCCCGACAACGGACGAAACGGCACGGGCTCGCCGGGCCGCGGGCCCGTTCGCCCGCCGTTCCCCGGCCCCTGTCCTCTGCCTTCCGCCCTCCGCCCTCCGACCTCAGAAGGCGAAAACGGACATGATGGCTATATTGCAGCCGAGCAGGACGAAGGCCGTCGGCAGTTGGGCCTTGATCGGCCCGTACGGGTCCTTGAGCTCCAGCAGGGCGGCGGGGACGAAGTTGTAGTTGGCCGCCATGGGGGTCACCAGGGTGCCGCAGAATCCGGCGAGCATCCCGACGGCGAGGACGGCCGGGGCGTTGCCGTGGTGCTGTTCGACCAGCACCGGCCAGCCGACGGCGGCGGTCAGCACGGGGAAGGCGGCGAAGGCGTTGCCCATGACGACGGTGAAGAGGAACATCCCGCAGCAGTAGGCGACGACTCCGAGGAAGGCCGACCCGTCCGGGAGCACCGTCGTGGTGATCCGGCGGACCTGTTCGCCCACCCCGGCGACGGAGAAGATGGCGCCGAGCGTGGCGAGCAGCTGCGGCAGCAGCATGGCCCACCCCATGGACTCCAGCATCGACCGCCCGGCGTGCAGCGGCGTCGACGGGCGCCGCTCGCGCAGCATCACCATGCCGACGGCGAGCGCGACGAGGGATCCGATGCCGAGCCCCAGGACGGTCTCGCTGCCCTTCTGCAGGACCGGCTGTCCGCCGACGTGGAGCTTCTTCACGCCGACCGCGCAGATCAGGGCGACGGCGGGGATGGTGAGCGCGGGGACGAAGAGCCGGGAGCCGTACCGCCGTGCGCTCGCCTCCCGCTGCCCGGGCGTGGCGGTGCGCGGCGTGCCGCGGCCGGTGAGGCCGAAGCCCGCGAGGCAGACCATGACCAGGACCGCGGCGCCCAGCGGTTCGGCGGGCGCCGTCCCGTCGGCGACCCAGGTGCTGTAGACGAAGCCGGCGCCCAGCAGTCCCCAGAACGCGGCGGTGCCCACGCGCCTGGGGTTGGTGCGGTCGCCGAGCATCTGGGCGGCCATGGCCAGGAAGATGCCGCCGACGAGCCAGAAGAACCACTCCGCCTTGATCACTTGGCCGCCCCCGCCCCCGCCGGCTCCGGCTTCGCGTGCTCCAGCGTGCGGTCCAGGCGCAGCAGCCGGCAGCCGTGGACCGCGAGCGCGCACAGGGCGGTGGGTATGGCCCACAGCGCGAGCCGCAGCGGTTCCAGGTGGGTGTGGTACGTCGTATTGACGAAACCGGTGATCAGAAGGATCGAGCCGACGGCCAGGAAGACGTCCTCGCCGAAGAAGAAGCCCACGTTGTCGGCGCTGGCGGCGAAGGAGCGCACCTTCTCCCGGGCCTTGTCGGTGAGCGGCCCGTGACGCCGTTCGGCGGCTCCTTCGGCCATCGGCGCGGCCAGCGGCCGTACGGTCTGGGCGTGCCCGAAGACGCCGTTGAGGCCGAGGGCCGCGGTGATCTGCCGCAGCAGGAGGTACAGGGCGAGGAAGCGGCCGGCGGTGAGGCCGGAGAAGCGGGTGATCAGGCGGCGGGCTTGCTCCTGGAGCCCGTGGCGCTCGAGGAGGCCGATGACCGGGAGGGTGATGGCGAAGATGGTCACCGCGCGGCTGGAGGCGAAGCCGGTGCCGAAGGCGGCCAGCACCTTCTGGAGCGAGAGGCCGCCGAGCAGGCCGGTGGCGACGCCCGCCACGCCCACGACCAGCAGGGGATTGCGCCGGGTCGCGAAGCCCACCACGACCACGAGGACGCCCAGCAGTACGAGCATGCGTCCGCCTTCCGCATTCTCGGACCTCACTCGATCAGGTGAGGCGACTGGCGAGGAGGCTAAGATATTGTTCAACAATCCTCAATAGGCAATGCTGTCACGGGAATTCCCGGCACCGTCCCGGGATCCCGCCCCAGCCGGCCGCCACCGCCACCCATGGGGGACGCCATGGCCCGATCCACCGCGCAGCGCGTCGCCGCGACGCTGCGCGACCGCATCGAGGGCGGCGGCCTGCCGCCCGGCACCCAGCTGTCGGAGGAGGCCCTGGGCCGCGACCTCGGCGTCTCGCGCAACACCCTGCGCGAGGCCTTCCGGCTGCTCGTCCACGAGAGCCTGGTGGTCCACCGGCTCAACCGCGGGGTCTTCGTGCGGGTCCTGGAGCCCGCCGACGTCCGCGACATCTACCGGATGCGCGGCGCCCTGGAGACCGCGGGCGTCCGGGCCGCCGCCACCGCCCCCCACGCGCTGCACGAGGCCGTCCGCGGGGCCGTGACCCACGCCGAACAGGCCGCCAGCGAGGGAGACTGGCAGGAGGTGGGCTCCGCCGACCTGCGCTTCCACCGGGCGCTCGCGGCGCTCGCGGACAGCGCGCGCGTCGACGCGGCCATGGACCGGCTGATGGCCGAACTGCGCCTGGCCTTCCACGAAATGCCCTCGCCGCGCCGCTTCCACGAACCGTTCGTGGCGCGCAACCGCTCACTCGCCGCCCTCCTGGAGCGCGGCGAGTACGAGCGCGCCGAGGCGGAGTTGACCACTTATTTGGATGACGCCCTGCGGCTCATCCTCGACGCGATGCGGGAGGCCGGCCGATGACGACGCCCCTGATGGAACCCGTGCTCGATCTCAACGCCGATCTCGGCGAGGGCTTCGGCCGCTGGCGCCTGACCGACGACGACACCCTGCTGTCCATCGTGACCAGCGCAAACGTCGCCTGCGGCTTCCACGCGGGCGACCCGTCCACCATGCGGTGGGTGTGCGAGCGGGCGGCCGAACGCGGCGTGCGCATCGGCGCCCAGGTCTCCTACCGCGACCTCGTGGGCTTCGGGCGGCGCGCCATGGACGTGCCACCGGACGAACTCGCCGACGAGATCACCTATCAGATCGGCGCGCTGCGCGTCTTCGCGCAGGCCGCCGGGACCGACGTGACGTACGTCAAGCCGCACGGCGCCCTGTACAACCGGGTGGTGACCGACCCCGAGCAGGCGATGGCCGTCGTCACCGGCGTGCTGCGCGCGGGCGGGCACCTGCCCGTGCTCGGCCTGCGCGGCTCGCGCCTGCACGAGGCCGCCGGACACGCCGGGCTGCCCGTGGTGGCCGAGGCCTTCGCGGACCGCGCGTACACCGCCGTCGGCACGCTCGTGCCGCGCCGGCAGCCCGGCGCGGTGGTCCTCGACCCGGACTCCGTCATCGCACGCTCGGTCCGCATGGCCTGCCTCTCCTCGGTCACCGCGGTCACCGGCGAGGAGATCCCCGTCCACGCCCGTTCGCTGTGCGTGCACGGCGACACCCCCGGGGCGGCGCTGCTGGCCCGCCGCGTGCGCGAGGGACTGGAGGCCGCCGGCGTCCGCGTGGAGGCGTTCACATGACCGGGGCCGGGCCGGCCCCCCTGCGGACGCTGCCCGTCGGGCGGCACGCGCTGCTGGTGGAGGTCGCCGGCACGCAGGAGGCCCAGGCGCTGCACGCCGAACTGCTGCGCCGCCGCGACGCCGGCGCCCTGCCGCCCGTACGGGAGATCGTGCCCGCCGCCCGGACCGTCCTGCTCGACGGCCTGGCCGACCCGCGAGCCCTCGCCGCCGACCTCGCGCACTGGACCGTGCCGCCGCTGCCCGCCGCCGAGGCGCCGCCGGTCGTCCTGCCCGTGCGCTACGACGGCGCCGACCTCGCCGAGGTCGCGGCGCTGTGGGGGGTGAGCGAGGACGAGGTCGCGCGCATCCACTCCGGAACCGAGTTCCGCGTCGCCTTCTGCGGCTTCGCGCCCGGCTTCGGCTACCTCACCGGGCTGCCCGAACGGCTGCACGTGCCGCGCCGGGCCACGCCGCGCACCACCGTGCCGGCCGGCTCGGTGGGCCTCGCCGGCCCCTACACCGGCGTGTACCCGCGCTCCTCCCCCGGCGGCTGGCAGCTCATCGGCCGCACGGACGCGGTCCTGTGGGACACCGGCCGCGACCCGGCGGCCCTGCTGTCCCCCGGCACCCGGGTGCGCTTCGAGGAGCGCGCGTGACCGGCCCGAACCGCCTGACCGTCGTCCGGGCCGGGGCCCTGACCACCGTGCAGGACCTGGGCCGGGCCGGGTACGCGCACCTGGGCGTACCCCGCTCCGGGGCCCTGGACGAGCCCGCGCACCGGCTCGCCAACCGGCTGGCCGGCAATCCCGAGCAGTGCGCCACCCTCGAGACCACCGTCAACGGCTGCGCCGTGCGCCCGGAATCGGCCGTCACCGCCGTCGTGACCGGGGCACCCTGCCCCGTCCGGGTCGACGGCCGCCCCGTCGCGTGGGGCGCGCCGGTGCGCGTCCCCGCCGGCGCCGTCCTCGAGGCCGGGCCGGCGAGCGCCGGGCTGCGCAGCTACGTCGCCCTCGCGGGCGGCATCGCGGTGCCGCCGGTGCTGGGCAGCCGCTCGCGGGACCTGCTCTCCGGCCTGGGGCCGGACCCGCTGACCGACGGCATGTCCCTGCCGCTGGGCACGCCGTACGGGCCGCCGGGCGCCGCCGACGTCACGCCCTGGCCGGCGCCGCCGGCCTCGGCCGGGGGGCTCGTCCTGCCGGTGGTGCTCGGGCCGCGCGACGACTGGTTCACGGCCGAGGCCCTGCGGACGTTCGCGGGCCCCGGATTCCGCGTCGCGCCCGCGAGCAACCGCATCGGCCTGCGCACCGAGGGGCCGGCCCTGGAACGCGGCCGGCCCGGCGAACTCCCCAGCGAGGGCATGCCGCTGGGGGCCGTCCAGGTCCCGCCCGACGGGCGGCCGGTGGTCTTCCTCGCCGACCACCCCACGACGGGGGGCTACCCGGTCATCGGGGTGGTGCCGGAGGGGGCGCTGGCGGGGGCGGCGCAGGCGGCGCCGGGGACGGGGGTGCGGTTCGTTGTGGTGCGGGCTTGATGGGGTGCGGGGTGATGGGTGGCTGCCGCCGGTTGTCGGGGCGGGGGCCGGGGGCTCCGGAGGGTGTTCCGGAATCGGATATTTACGGGCCCGGTGCCGTCTCGCGCATTGATCGCCCTCACATTGGGCCCACAAATATCCGGCAGCATTCCGGAACACCCTCCTGCGCCCCCGACCCCCTCCCGTCACCGGGACGGCCAGGGTGGGGTGGTGGGTGAGGGTGGGTGGGGGAGGTGGGTGGGCAACCCTCCCGGGTGGGTGGGTGGGGAAGGGTGGGCGGGACCTGTCCCCCTTCCGGCGCGCACCCGGTGGAGTGATGTGAGGGACCCCTTTTCAGGGCACGCACCGGCGGGGTGACGTGAGGGCTCGCCCCTCTTCGCGGATGCGCACTGGGGGGATGTCAGGGGTTCCTCCCTGGGGCTGCGCACCCGGGGGTGCCGTGAGGTGGGCCCCTCTGTGTGGTGACGCGAGGGAGCCCACCCACCCCCGCCCCCATATCCCCCCTCCCCCCGCGTGGCGTGAGGGGCCGGGGCGGGGTGGGACGGGCCCTGGTAGGGGCGTCAGGGTTATTTGCGGCCCTGGTGCGGGGCGAGCATCACTGTTGGGGGCTCCGGGCCGTAAATAATCCAGCCCCGGAAGGGCCCGGCCCACACCGACCCGGCCCCGACCCACCACGCACCCCACCACGCACCCCCAAGACCTCCGCATAGTGGGCCAGCAGCTCATCCCCCACCACCCCCCACGTGCGGCCCAGCACGGACTCCCGCCCCGCCCGCCCGTACTCGGTGCGCGCCCGTCGCGCGGTCTCCAGGGTCAGAACGGCATCCCGCAGGGCCTCCGCATCGTGGGGCGGCACGAGAAGCCCGGTGCGGGCGTGGTCGACGAGGTCCAGGGGACCCCCGGCGGCGGGGGCGATGACGGGCACTCCGCTCGCCTGGGCCTCCTGGACGGTCTGGCAGAAGGTCTCGTGGGGGCCGGTGTGTACGAAGACGTCCAGCGAGGCGAAGATCCGGGCGAGTTCGTCGCCGGTGCGGGTGCCGAGGAAACGGGCACCCGGCAGGGCGGACCGCAGCCGGGCCGCGTGCGGGCCGTCGCCGGCGATGACGACGCGGACGCCGGGCAGGGCGCAGACGGGGGCGAGGAGTTCCACCCGCTTCTCCGGCGCGAGGCGCCCCACGTAGCCGACGATGAGCTCGCCCCCGGGCGCGAGCGCCCGGCGCAGTTCGAGGTCGCGGCGGCCGGGGTGGAAGCGTTCGGAGTCGACGCCGGGCGGCCACAGCCGGACGCGGGGCACGCCGTGCGCGGCCAGGTCGCGCACGGCCGCCGTGGACGGCGCGAGGGTGCGGTCGGCGGCGTGGTGGACGGCGCGGATGCGGCGCCAGGCGAGGTCTTCGCCGGCGCCGAGGCAGGCGCCGAGGTAGGTGCGGGCGTAGCCGCCGAGGTCGGTCTGGTAGACGGCGACGGCCGGTACGCCCAGTCGCCGGGCGGCCGTCATCGCGCGTGCTTCGAGCACGAAGGCGCCGGCAAGGTGGACGATGTCGGGCCGGTGGGCGGCGAGCGCGGCGGCCGGGCGCCGGCTCGGCAGGGCGACGCGGATCTGCGGATGTCCGGGCAGTGGCACGGACGGTACGCGCACGACCGGGCACGGCGCGGCGCCGTGCTCCTCGCCGGGGCGTCCGCGTGCCCCGGCCGGCGTCACGACGAGCGGCTCGTGGCCGCGCAGCGCGAGGTGCCGGGCGGTCTGCCAGGCGCAGTGCGCGACGCCGTTGACGTCGGGCGGAAACGATTCGGTGACGATGACGACACGCATACGGGTGTTGTCGGCCACCGGCACGTGGGGCGGGCCACGTGGATCTTTCCGCCCGGGGAACGTCCCGTGAGCGTCAGTCCACACCCCGCACGATGTGCGGTTCGGGGTCGTCCTCGTCGGCGGCGAGCGGCTCGTGGTGGGCGCGCGCGGGCTCCGCCGGCCGCGTGGTGCGCTCCGGCGCGGGCGCCCCGGCGGCGTCCCGTACGCGCTCTTCGGTCATCTCTGGGTCTTCCATGGCGACTCCTCCCCCTGCAGTACCGTTCCTGCTGCTTCCGCAGCCTCTTGCGCCCCCAACGGACAAGCCTTCCCCGGCTGCCCGCCTGATAAGCAGCTTCTTCGGACCAGGCGTCACTTCCTACCGCCAATAGGGTGAATTCGCGGTCAATTGGTATAAAATGCAACCAGGTCCGCACCGGTACGAAAGAAGGTGGCTGACGTGACCGTCCCCCGCACGTCGCCCGGGATCGATCAGCACCCGGACATCCTCGCGCTCCGCGCACACTCCGAGGAGACGACGGCGACCCCCGCCGCCCAGGCCGTCGAGGCAATCGCCCTTCTGTGTGGCGTCTATCTGGCCGCCTCACCATGGATTGTGGGCTTCAACGGCGCGACCACCCTGGCCATCAACAATCTGATCACCGGTGTCGCCTTCGCCTGCCTCGTCGGCGGCTTCGGGCCGGCCTATGAGCGCACCCACTCCTCGAGCTGGGCCGCGCTGGGCATCGGCGCCTGGACGATCGTGGCTCCCTGGGTCGTCTCGGGCCCCGGGTTCGGCACCGCCGCCACCGTCAGCAACGTCGTGGTGGGCATCGCGTGCTGCCTGACCGCCCTCGCCCTGGCGGGGCTCGGCACGGTGCGCGGCACCCTCGGCGTCGCCCGCACCCGGCGGTAACCCCCGCGGGCCCGACGGCGGACGGCCGCCGACCCGCCCGCGACATCCGCCAGGCCCCGCCGCGACCACGCGGCGGGGCCGTCGCACGCCCTCGCGCCGGCGGGCGGCGGGGCGGGGCGGCCCTTCCCCGGCTACTCCCCCGCGCTCACCCCGGTATTGCCGGCGGTGGCGGGGGCGTCGCCCCCGCCGTCCGGGCCGGCCTCCCCCGAGACGGACCAGCCGGCGGGGCCGTCCAGGGCCCGTCTCGCACGCTTGCGCAACTCCGTGTCCATATCCCGTCGGATACGTCGGATGATCTCATCCATGTCAGGCATGCGGGCGACGGTAGAACCCGCCGCGCGGCAATACGGCGCAGGCCAGGGGGCATTCACTCGCGCGGATGAATACTCAGGTGATCTTCCGGCGTCATGGCTTCGCCGGTCGGGAAGTGGCAATGCTCCCCCTCCCCGAACGGCCCACCGACCCCAAGAGGTGCCAGGCATGACGACCGTACGCGCTGCGGCGCGTGAGCTGTTGCGGTCCCGCGGTGTGACCACCGTGTTCGGCAACCCGGGCTCCACCGAACTGCCCTTCCTGCAGGACTTCCCCGCGGACTTCCGGTACGTGCTCGGCCTGCAGGAGGCCGTGGTCGTCGGCATGGCCGACGGATACGCCCAGGCCACGGGCACCACGGCCCTGGTCAACCTGCACACCGCGCCCGGCGTGGGCAACGCCATGGGGGCCATCGTCACCGCGGCCGCCAACCACACGCCGATGGTGGTGACGGCGGGGCAGCAGGTGCGGGCCATGATGACCATGGAGGCGCTGCTGACGAACGTGGACGCCACCGCCCTGCCCCGCCCCGCCGTGAAGTGGGCGTACGAGCCGCCGCGCGCCCAGGACGTGCCCGCCGCCCTCGCCCGCGCCTTCCACATCGCCGAGACCGCGCCGCGCGGACCGGTGTTCCTCTCCCTGCCGATGGACGACTGGGACGTGGAGCTGGACGAGGCGGCGCAGCGGGCCGCGCGGCACGCGGCGGGGCGGCGGGTCCACGACCTGACGGCGGCCGACCGGCCGTGCGTGGAGGCGCTCGCCCGGCGGCTGGAGGCGGCGGCCAACCCCGTTCTGGTGACGGGCGGTTCGGTGGACGCCGAGGGGGCCTGGTCCGCTGCGGTGGCGCTGGCCGAGCGCCGGCAGCTGCCGGTGTGGGCGTCGCCCGTGGAGGGCCGGGTGGGCTTCCCGGAGAACCACCCCCTCTACCAGGGCGTGCTGCCCCCGGCCATCGGACCGCTGGCCCGGACCCTCGCGGGACACGACCTGGTGCTCGTCGCCGGGGCGCCGGTCTTCCGCTACTACCCCTACGTGCCGGGCCCGTTGCTGGCCGAGGGCAGTGAGCTGGTCCTGCTCACCAGCGACCCCGGCGAGGCCGCGCGGGCGCCCGTGGGCGACGCCCTGGTCGCGGGGCTGCGGCCGACGCTGGAGCTGCTCACCGAGCTGGTGGACAAGCGCGGCGACGCCGCGCCCGCCCGGCCGGCCCGCGGCCCGGTGGAGGTGCCGGAGGCCGACGGCGAGCCGATGTCGGCCGCCATCGCGCTGGCCGCCGTGGCGAGCGCGGCGCCCGAGGACACGGTGTGGGTCAACGAATCGCCCTCCAATCTGCAGGTGTTCCGCGACCACGTGCGCATCGACCGCCCGGACTCGTTCCTGATGACCACCGGCGGGGGCCTGGGCTTCGGCCTCGCGGCGGCCGTCGGGGCCCAACTGGGGCGCCCCGAGCGGCCGGTGGTGGCGCTGGTCGGCGACGGCTCCGCGCAGTACGCGATCACCGCGCTGTGGACGGCGGCGGCCTACCGGGTGCCGGTGACGTTCGTGGTGCCGGCCAACCGCGAGTACGCCATCCTCAAGTGGTTCGGCCGCTTCGAGAACACTCCGGGCGTGCCGGGCCTGGACCTTCCCGGGCTCGACCTGTGTTCCCTCGCCCGGGGTTACGGGGTGACCGCCCACCGCGCCACGGATCCCGCGCACCTCGCCGAGCTCGTCGGCGCCGCCACGGCCGGCTCCGACGGGCCCGTACTGATCGAGGCTCCGGTCACCACCGTCCCGCCGACGCTCTGACCCCTTCTTTTCCTGCCGTCCGGCGCCGGTCGCCGCGCGGCTGCTCCGCCACGCCTTCCCACGCTCTGGCGACGCTTCTTCCCGCACTTTCCCCATGCCCTTTCCGGGCCCCATCGCATGGAGCTGCCCATGACCCCTTCCGTCGGCAATCCGCTGCTCGCGGCGCTTGCGGAGGCCTTGCCTCCGCAGGCCCTCGGCACGGCGGACGTCGAGCTCGCCCTGCACAGCCACGACGCGGCCCCGTTCAGCGAGGCGGGCAGACCCGCCGTCGTGGTCCGGCCCGAGACCGTGGAGCAGGTGCGCCACGTGCTGCGCGTGGCGCGCGCCCTGGGGGTTCCCGTGGTGCCGCAGGGCGCCCGTACCGGGCTCGCCGGGGGCGCCAACGCCGTGGACGGCTGCATCGTGCTGTCGATGGTGCGCATGAACCGCATCCTGGAGATCGACACGGCGAACCGCCTGGTGCGCTGCGAGCCGGGGGTGATCACCGCCGATCTCGCGGCGGCCGTCGCCGGGGAGGGGCTGTGCTACCCGCCCGACCCTGCCTCGTGGGAGACCTGCACGATCGGCGGCAACATCGCCACCGGCGCGGGCGGGCTGTGCTGCGTGAAGTACGGCGTCACCGCCGACTACGTCCTCGGCCTCACCGTCGTCCTGGCCGACGGCGAGGTGCTGCGGGTCGGGAGGGACACGGTCAAGGGCGTCGCCGGGTACGACCTGACCCGCCTGTTCGTCGGGTCCGAGGGAACGCTCGGCGTCATCGTGGAGGCGACGCTGGCCCTGCGGCCGCCGCGGCCGCCCGCGCTGGCGCTGCTGGCGACCTTCGCGAGCACCCGTGACGCGGGCGAGGCCGCCGGGGCGATCATCCGGGGCGGGCACGTGCCCTCGGCCCTGGAGCTGATGGACCGTACGACGACCGAGGCGGTCGCGGCGCTGGGCCATCCGCTGCTGGCCGGCGGGGGCGGCGCCACGCTGATCGTGGCCAGCGACGCCCCGGATGCGGCGGCGCGGGTGCGGGCGATGGCGGAGCTGTGCCGGGAGGCCAAGGCGCTGTCGGTCGCGGTCGCCGAGGACGACGAGCGGTGCCGGCGGGTGCTGGACGCCCGGCGCATGGTGATGCCGGCGCTGGGCACCGTGGCCCAGGGAATGCCGGGCGAGGTGACGGCCTTCATCGAGGACGTGGCCGTGCCGCGCGACCGGCTGGCCGATCTCGTCGAGCGCATCGAGGAGATCGCCGGGGAGTACGGCCTGTACATCGCCACCGTCGGTCACGCCGGCGACGGCAACCTCCACCCGACGGTCGTCTTCGACCGCTGCGACCCCTCGGCGGTGCGGCGGGCCAGGGAGGCGTACGACGCCATCATGGCCGCGGGCCTGGAGCTGGGCGGCACCATCACGGGCGAGCACGGCGTGGGCGTGCTCAAGCGCGAGTGGCTGGCCCGGGAGCTGCCGCCGCGCGGCCTGCGCCTGCAACGCGACATCAAACGGCTGCTGGACCCCGACGGCCTGCTCAACCCGGGGAAGGTGCTGGCATGAGCCGGACGAGCGAGACCTTCGGCAACGGCACGGACGCGGGCACGGACACCCTCCTGGAGGGCGCGCTGCCGACGGCCACCCGGAGCGAGAACCTGCGTCTGACGCTGGGTTACTTCCTCCCCAACTACCTCCGGGGCGTCTTCCGTTCCCGTCCCCGGGCCGCCCGCCTGGTGGCCCGGATCGACCCCAACCGGCGCGGCATGGAGCTGATGCGCGCCCTGCGCCGGCGGCACGGCCGCGGTCCCGTCGTGGTGCGCGGCACCTCGGGCCCGACGCTGCTGGTGCTGGACGCCGAGGACGCCCGGCAGGTGCTGGCCGGGCCGGTGGAGGTGTACGCGGTCGACACCTGGGAGAAGGTGAGCGGCTTCGCCGCCGTGCAGCCCGAGGCGCTGGTCGCCTCGCACGGCCGGCAGCGCACGGCGCGGCGGGCGTTCAACGACGCGGTCCTGGACGCCGGTTGCCCCGTGCACCGGCTCGCCGGGCACTTCCTGCGGGTGGTGGGCGAGGAGGCCCGGGCGCTGCTGGGGCCCCGGGCGGAGGCCGGGCTGTCGGCGGGGGACGTCCGCGGGCGGATCGAGCGGGTGGGGCGGCGGTGCTTCCTGGGCGAGGCGGCCGCCGAGGACACGGAGTTCTCCCGGCTGCTGGAGGAGCTGCTGGCGGAGGCCAACTGGATGGGCGCGCGGCGCTGGCGCACGGCCCGCACCCGCCGGCTCCGGCGGAAGATGACGCAGCGCCAGGCCCGCTACCTGTGCGACGCGGATCCGCGCAGCCTGACCGGGCTGTTCCGTACCGCCCCCCGGGGCCCGGAGACCGCTCCGGAGGGGCAGGTCGCGCACTGGTTCATGGCGCTGGGGGTCGTGCACGCGGCCGTGACGCAGACCCTGGCCCTGCTCGCCACGCATCCGGCGCAGTACCGGCGGGCGCTCGAGGAGGTCGCGGCGGCGGACCGCCGGCACGGGGCGCACACGGCGGCGGGGTTCGAGGACATGCCGTACCTGCGCGCCTGCGTCCAGGACGCGGCCCGGCTGTGGCCGCCGGTGCCGAGCCTGATGCGGCGTACGACGGCGGAGACCCGCTGGCGGGGGGCCGTGGCGCCGGGCGGGATGAACGTCCTGGTGCCCGCCGGCTTCCACGCCCGCGACTCGGAGCGCCTCGACTACGCGCACCGGTTCGCGCCCGAGAAGTGGCTGGACGGCACGGCATCGCAGGACTGGGCCGTCAGCCCGTTCAGCCGTGGCGAGGCCCAGTGCAGCGGCATGGAGCTGGGGCTGCTGCTGGCGACCGGCTTCGTCGCCGAGTTCCTGCGCGGCGGGGAGCTGGCGGTGGCCGGCGTACGGCTGGGCCCGGCCCGGCCGCTGCCGCACACCTTCGACGCGACGCGCCTGCGCATCGGTTACCGCGCCCACCGCACACCGGGGGCGTCATGACGGCCGGCGGCGGCACCCGCGCCGCCGGGCCGGACGTGGCCGCCCTGGCCGCGGTGGCCCGGTCGCTGGGGAAGGCGGCGGGCGAGATCCGGGCGGCGGGCCGGGCGCTGACGGCCGTGGCCACCGACCCGGCGCTGGCGGCCTCGCTGGGCCGCTCGCCGCGCAGCGGGCTGCGGGCCGTGCGGGCCCTGGCCGGCGCGCTGACCTCCGCCGCCGGGCTGGGCTACGCGCCCGACGGCGGGCGGGTGGGCCGGGCGGCGTGGCTGGGCGGCGTGCTGACCAGCCGCGAGAGCCTGGCGGTCGCCGTGGCGGTGACCTCGCTGGAGCTGCGCATCCGGCTGTGCTCGGTGCGGCACCCGGAGTTCGCCGAGGACGGCCCGGTCCGGCGGCTGCTGGACGCCATCGCGGCGGACCGCCAGCTGCGCGCCCTGCGGGTGCTGCGGCAGAACGTGCGGGAGCAGGGCGGCGAGCGGGCCCTGGCCCGGCTCGCCCCCTCGCTGACCGAGGTGATGGCGTGGAACGCGCTGGTGGACGAGAACCCGTTCAACGACGCGGCGGCCTGGCACATCGTCACCGGCACCCGGCCGGACGGCGATCCGCTGCTGGGCACGTCCATCGGCGCCTGGGCGCGCTGGGACCGGGGGGCCGGCCGCGCCGAGGTGCTGCCGGCGGACCCGGCCCTGCTGGCGCGGCTGGACCGCGGCACCGGCGTCAGCGGCCACCTGCGTGACATCGCGGTGCTGGGCACCGACGGCCGGATGCTGATCCACCGGGTCACGGGACCGGACGGCGTGGTGCGGCACGTGGTGGTGCTGCCGGGCATGGCCTTCGGCCGGCCCCGCAACTCCACCCCGCAGGACCTGGTGGGCGCGGTCACCGCGGTGGGCCGCAACGACGCGCCGTACACCCGGGCCGTGCGCAAGGCGCTGGCCCGGGTGGTCCCCGAGGGCACCGAGGTCGCGCTGGTCGGGCACAGCCTGGGCGGCATCACGGCCCTGAACCTGACCGAGCTGCCCGACGTCAACGAGCGGTGGCGGCTGACCCACGCCGTCGCCGTCGGCTCGCCCGTCGACTTCAAGCGTCCCCTCGATCCCGCGACGCGGGTCGTCAGCCTCGTCAACGAGCACGACGTGGTGCCCAACCTCGAGGGGCGCAGCCCGGTCTCCGTCTTCCCGGTGCCCGCCGACTGGCTGGAGATCACCTGGGTGGACCGCGCGCACGACTTCCCGCAGTGCCACAACGCGGGCGTGTACGCGCAGAGCCTCGACGCCGTGGTCCCCGAGGCGCGCGACCGGGTGGACGCCCTGCTCGCGCCGTACCGGGGCCGGGTGGAGGAGACCGTCGTCCTCCGGCTCCACGACCGCTGAACCGTCCCGCCCCCTACCCCCGTTGGAGAGCGATCGATGACACCGGCACCGCGGCACCGCCGCGAGTGGCACTCCCTGCCGTTTCCCCTGGCGCTGCTGGAGATCAAACGGCAACGGGAGCTGCTGCGCGCCCACAACCTGCACGACACCTACGGCGCCGGCGGCGAGCGGCCCCGCACCCCGAGCCCGGCCCTGCTGCCGTACCGCAGCTACGACGGCTCCGGCTACGACCCGGACGACGTGGACATGGGCCGGGCGGGCACCCGGTTCGACCGCAACTGCGCGCTGCCGCAGACCGTTCCGGAGCCCGAGGAGGGGGGCCTGTTCGCGCCCAGCCCGCGCGAGGTCAGCCGGCGCCTGCTGGCCCGCTCGCGGGGCTTCCACCCGGCCACCTCCCTCAATCTGCTGGCCGCGGCCTGGATCCAGTTCCAGAACCACGGCTGGTTCAGCCACGGCGACAACACGGCCGAGGCGCCCCTGGACGTGCCGCTGGCCCCGGGCGACGACTGGCCGGCCTGCCCCATGCTGGTGCGCCGCAGCCGGCCCGACCCCGTCGCCCACACCGGCCCCGGCAGGCCGCCGACGTACGAGAACACCGTCACCCACTGGTGGGACGGCTCGCAGGTCTACGGGTCCGGCGAGGAGCGGTGCCGGGCGCTGCGCACGGGCGAGGGCGGCCGGCTCGCCGTCGTGGACGGCAGGCTGCCGGACGAGACGCGCCCGGGGCTGGCCGGCATCGACGCCACCGGCTTCAACGACAACTACTGGGTGGGCCTGTCGCTGCTGCACACGCTCTTCGCCAAGGAGCACAACGCGATCTGCGCCCGGGTGGCCTCCGCCCACCCCACCTGGGACGACGAGCGGCTGTTCCAGGTGGCCAGGCTGGTGAACGCCGCCGTCATGGCCAAGATCCATACGGTCGAGTGGACCCCGGCGGTCATCGACCGCCCGGTGACCCGGGCGGCCATGCACATCAACTGGTACGGGGTGCTTCCCGCGCGGCTGCGGCGCCGGGTGGGGCGCCTGGGCCGGGGCGAGGCGCTCTTCGGCATCCCCGGCTCCCCCACCGCGCACCACTCGGCGCCGTACTCGATGACCGAGGAGTTCGTCACCTCCTACCGGCTGCACCCGCTGATCCGGGACGAGTACGAGATCCGCTCGCACCGCGACGGCTCGCTGATCGAGGTGACCGGCTTCGAGCCGCTGCAGGCGCTGGCCACCCGCAAGGCGGTGGACCGGTGGGGGCTGACCGACCTGCTGTACTCCTTCGGCACCATGCATCCCGGCGCCATCACCCTGCACAACCATCCCGACTGCCTGCGCGACCTGGTGCGGGTCTCCGGGGAGCACGTCGACCTCGGCACGGTGGACGTGCTGCGCGACCGCGAGCGCGGAGTGCCCCGCTACACCGCCTTCCGCGCCGCGCTGCACCGGCCGCCGGTGACCGGCTTCGAGGAGCTGACCGGCGGGAACGCCCGGCTGGCCGCCGAGCTGCGGGAGGTCTACGAGGGGCGCCTGGACCGGGTCGACACCATGGTGGGGATGTACGCCGAACCCCGGCCGCGCGGCTTCGCCTTCAGTGACACGGCGTTCCGGGTGTTCGTCCTGATGGCGTCCCGGCGGCTGAAGAGCGACCGCTTCTTCACCACCGACTACCGGCCCGAGATCTACACCCCGGAGGGCATGGAGTGGATCGACCGTACGACCATGCGCGACGTCCTGCTGCGGCACCATCCGGAGCTGGCCCCGGTTCTGGAGGGCGTGCGCAACGCCTTCGCGCCCTGGACGAGGACGCGGTGACGGCCCCCGGCGGGGCCGACGGGGCGCCCTGGTCCAGGTCGGTGCGGGCGCAGGCCGACAATCTGCGCGAGCAGGCGGGGCGGCTGCGGGCGAGCGCCGACGCCGTGACGCTCCTGGGCGCGGAGGGCACGGCGCTGCGGCAGCGGATCCTCACCCACGCGGACCGGGCCGAGACGGCCGCCCGGTCGCTGGAGCGCGCGGCCGACGCGCTGCTGGGCCACGAGGCCGTGCTCTCGGCCCTGGCGCGCAAGCGCCGGGAGAGCGGGGGCGCGACGCGGATCGGCTGAGCCCCGCGGGCCCCGGGCCGGACGGGCTCTGCCCGACCCCCGGCCCGGGGCCGGCCGTCACCGGCTGACGAGGGACTCCTCGGCCTCCCGCGCGTACCAGCGTTCGCCGCGCAGCTCCGCCAGGCCGTGGCCGGCGAGCCCGGTGACGTGTTTGGCGATCGTGCGCGGCTGGTAGCCGACCGAGGCGCACAGCTCGTCCAGGGACGCCCCGTCGGTGCCGAAGGCACGCAGCCCGTCCCACGTCCGGGCCTCGTGGCGGCCGAGGGCGGGCGCGGGAACGGCCTCGGGCCGCTCCTGGCGCACGTCGCGCTTCGGCTCCGCCCGCGCGGTGGCGGGGCGGGAGGCGCCCACCGGGCGTGGGGTGCGGTTGACCCTGCGGTGTCGGCGGCCCTTCTGGCGCTTGCTCATGGCTGACCACTGCTCCGTCCTGCGTCGTCGGTCCTGCGGTGCCGGTGCCACAACTCGGCGCGGCTCCGGCCGGTTACGACAATTCCACTAAGTGTGCGCGACATCACGCACCGTCACCCGTCCATGGTCATACGAGCCGCGCATTGGGCCGGACACGCGACCCCGTGGGCGGCCGGCGGGGACAGGGCGCCGTGTGCGTACTGTTTCTGATGGAGGGTCCGCGTGTGCACCGTTTTCCGGCGACATCTTCTGCTCTTGCGGGTTTTCTCCGGGTCCGGCCGCTCATGATGGCGGGTGTGACCGTGGAAACCGTACGAGTCGAGGGAAGCGGCGACAGCGGGGTGCCCGTGGCGGCCGTCCCGCCGGTGGCCGGCAGGCGCCGCAGCGAGGCGGTGCTGCTGGTCCTCGCGGTCCTGACCGGCTGCTCCGGATACGCGTACACCGGCCTGGCGACCACGGGCGGGCTTCCCGGCGGGCTGCCGGCCTTCGCGGGGGCCATGGTGTGCCTGGCCCTCTTCCCGCATCTGGCGGTGCGTCAGTGGGCGCCGCACGCCGACCCGCTGATCCTGCCACTGGCGGTGCTGCTCTCGGCGCTGGGACTGGTGCTGCTGTACCGCCTGGACCCGGCCTACAGCAGGCGCTACGACGCCGCTCCGACGGCCGCCGAGCAGCTGATGTGGACGGTCCTGGGGGTGATGCTGTGCGTCGCCGTGGTGGCGCTGCTGCGGGACCACCGCCGACTGCAGCGGTACATCTACCTGACGATGGCCGTGGCGCTGGTGCTGCTGATGGCGCCCGCGTTCTTCCCCGGCGACCTCTACGGCGCCAAACGGTGGATCTTCATCGGCCCGCTGTCCTTCCAGCCGGGCGAGTTCGTCAAGAGCATGATCGCGGTGTTCTTCGCCGGCTATCTCGTCACCCATCGCGACGCCCTGGCGCTGACGGGCCGCAAGGTGCTCGGCATGCGGCTGCCCCCGGGGCGGCAGCTCGGGCCGATCCTGGCGGTGTGGGTGCTGAGCCTGCTGGTGCTGATCTTCGAGCGGGACCTGGGCACCTCGCTGATCTTCTTCGGGCTGTTCGTGGTGATGCTCTACGCGGCCACCGAGCGCACCGGCTGGGTGGTGTGCGGCGTGCTGATGGCCGGGGTGGGGGCGGGCGTGGTGGGTTCGATGGAGCCGCACGTCAAGGGCCGCATCGACGCCTGGCTGCACCCCTTCGCCGCCTTCGAGGAGGGCAGCGGCATCTCCGACCAGGCCGCGCAGGCGCTCTTCAGCTTCGGCAGCGGCGGGGTGACGGGCAGCGGCCTGGGCCGCGGCCACCCCGAGCTCATCCGCTTCGCCGGCCGCAGCGACTTCATCCTGACCACGGTCGGCGAGGAACTCGGGCTCGCCGGGACGATGGCGGTCCTGCTGCTGTACGCCCTGCTGGTCCAGCGCGGCCTGAGCGTGGCCCTGCGTACGCGCGACCCGTTCGGCAAGCTGCTGGCGGTGGGCCTGGCGGCGGCGCTGGCGCTGCAGGTGTTCGTGGTGGCGGGCGGGGTGCTGGCCCTGATTCCGCTGACCGGCAAGGCCCTGCCGTTCCTGGCCAAGGGCGGCTCGTCGCTGGTGGCCAACTGGCTGATGGTGGCGCTGTTGATCAGGATCAGTGACAACGCAGGCCGGGAGGGCGGGGGAAACACAGGCCGGGAGGACGGCGAGGCCGCGGAGGCCTGCGACTGAGGGCCCCTGCCGCGGCCGGGCCCGGCCTGCGGCCCGTTCCGGACCGCCGCACCATGGAGTCATGCTGCTCGCCGAGGTCGCACGCGTGTCCGGGGAGGTCGCGGCGACGAGCGCCCGCACGAAGAAGACCGCCCTGCTGGCCGGCCTCTTCCGCGACGCCGACCCCGACGAGGCGCCGCTCGTCATCCCCTACCTCGCCGGACGGCTGCCGCAGCGCAGGATCGGCGTCGGGTGGAGCACCCTGCGCGACGCGCCCGCCCCGGCCGCCGAGCCCACGCTGACGGTGGGCGACGTCGACCGGGCGTTCTCGGCGATCGCGGCCGTGGCGGGAGCGGGCGCCCAGGCCGAACGCCGGCGCCTGGTCGGCGAGCTGCTGGGCGCGGCCACCGCCGAGGAGCAGGACTTCCTCTTCCGCCTGATCGGCGGGGAGCTGCGCCAGGGCGCCCTGGACGCGCTCGCCGTCGAGGGTCTGGCGGCCGCGGCCGGCGCGGCGCCGGAGGACGTGCGGCGGGCGGTGATGCTCGGCGGCTCGCTGGGCGCGGTGGCCCGTGCGCTGCTGGACCGGGGCCCGGCGGCGCTGGCGGAGTTCCGTCTGCGGGTGGGCCGGCCGGTGCTGCCGATGCTGGCGCAGAGCGCGGGGGACGTCGACGAGGCGCTGGACCGGCTGGGGCCGTGCGCGGTGGAGGAGAAGCTGGACGGGATCCGGGTGCAGGTGCACCGGGACGGCGGGGAGGTGCGCGTCTACACGCGGACACTGGACGAGATCACTGGGCGGCTGCCGGAGGTGGCCGTGGCGGCGCTGGCGCTGCCGGTGGACTCGGCGGTGCTGGACGGGGAGGTGATCGCGCTGGACGCGGACGGGCGCCCGCACGCCTTCCAGGACATCGCCGGGCGCGTGGGCTCGCGGCTGGACGTGGCGGGGGCGGGGGCGGCCTTCCCGCTGTCGCCGGTGTTCTTCGACGTGCTGGCGGTCGACGGCCGGGAGCTGCTGGCGATGCCGACGGCCGGGCGGCACGCGGTGCTGGCCCGCGTGGTGCCCGGGCCGATGCGGGTGCGGCGGCTGGTGGTGGCGGATCCGTCGGACGAGGGGGCGCGGGCGGCGGCGCGGGAGTTCTCGGCGGAGGTGCTGCGGCGCGGGCACGAGGGGGTGATGGTCAAGGCGCTGGACGCGGCCTACAGCGCGGGCAGGCGGGGGGCCGCGTGGCTGAAGGTGAAGCCGGTCCACACCCTGGACCTGGTGGTGCTGGCCGCCGAGTGGGGGCACGGCCGGCGCCGGGGGAAGCTGTCGAACCTGCATCTGGGGGCGCGCCGGCCGGACGGCTCGTTCGCGATGCTCGGCAAGACGTTCAAGGGGCTGACGGACGCGGTGCTGGCCTGGCAGACCGGGCGGCTGCGGGAGCTGGCGGTGAGCGACGACGGCCAGGTGGTGAGGGTCCGGCCGGAGCTGGTGGTGGAGATCGCCTTCGACGGGCTGCAGCGGTCCTCCCGGTATCCGGCGGGGGTGACCCTGCGCTTCGCGCGGGTCGTGCGGTACCGGGAGGACAAGACGGCGGCGGAGGCCGACACGGTGGAGACCGTGCTGGCCCTGGGCGCCGCGGCCGGGGGGCCGGCTAGCGGGTGAGGTCGGCGGGGCAGAGGCGGCGGGCGTCCTTCTCGCCGCGGAGCCTGGCGTCGACGCAGCCGCCGGGCAGGCCGTCGTGGGCGGTGGTGCCGAAGTTGGCGGTGACGGTGAGGGTGCCGTCGCCGAAGACGGTGCGCTGGACGGTGCGGTCGGCGTTCAGGGTGCGGAAGCCGGTCATGGCCTGGGTGCCGGCTGCCTTGTGGAGGGGGGCGAAGTACTTCTGCAGGGCGGCGAGTTCGGCTCCGTTCCTGGTCAGGGAGTCGCCGTCGAGGGCGTAGTTGAGGGGGGTGTTGTAGAGCATGGCGAGCAGGGCGCGGGTGGTCTTCTGGCGCGGCAGCTTGTCGTAGGGCAGCTCCCAGCGCTCGGTGTTGACCAGGGAGTCGTGCAGCGCGGTCTCGAAGAGGGGGACGCGGTAGGCGGGGTCGTACATGGCCTTGGCGACGTCGGCGGGGAGTTCGGCGGGCTTGAAGAAGAGGGCGGGGGCCTTGGCGGGGGCGTAGCCGCCCCACTTCTCCTTGTCCTTCTCGGCCTTCCACAGCCCGTCGGCCACGGGGGTGCCGGAGCCGTGGTCGAAGGCGAGCGCCTCGTTGGACCAGGCGCCGGCCGATTCGGAGCCGAGCACGAGGCGGTGGTCGTCGGTCAGGCGCTTCATGCGGGCCAGGCGGTTGGCGCGGTCGCGGGCCTTGGTCATGGGGTGGGCGGTGCTGTGGTCGCGGAAGAGTTCGCCGGCGGAGTCGACGTCGAGGAAGTAGCTGTCGGCGCCGTTGGCCGTCATCGCCCGGGTGCGGTCGGCGAGGTAGTGGCGGGTGGGTTCGGCCTTCTCGAGGGCCTCGGTGCTGAGGTAGCAGCCGCGGTCGTGGAAGCCGGTCACGGGCTTGCCGTCGGCGCCCTGGACGCAGAAGTCGGGGTAGACGCGGTCGGGCCAGGTGGAGGTGGTGGAGTCGGAGGTCTTGGGGTCCTGGCCGTTGGCGAAGGAGTCGTACGGTCCGACGAGGTAGCCGGCCTTCTTGGCCTCGGCGACGGCGGCCGGGCTCATGGGGCCCTGGTCGGTGCCGTCGCCGAGCCACATGCGGTCCACGCCCAGCGCGCGGAGCCTGCGGATGCCCTCGGCGGTGCGTGCCTCGCCCCAGACGTAGGCGTGGAAGGCGCCGAGCAGCTTCTCCGTGGCGGGAAGGGCCTTGATCTTGCGCTGGAGGCTGCCGAGCTGCCCGTGTTCGCCGAGCCAGGCGCGGTAGTCGGCGGCGGGGGCGACCGGTGAGCCGTCGGTGAGGGAGAGGGCGACGGTGTATTCCGTGGTGCCCTCGTCGCGGGAGAAGGTGTGGGCGGCGGTGGCGCGCAGCCGCCCCTGTGCGGAGGCGATGCCGAGGGTGGTGCCGATGTCGGTGGGCACGAGGTAGCTGACGCCGTGCCGGCCCATGGTGTAGCCCCACAGCGGGAGGGTCAGCCCGGCGTCCATGGCGGTCTCGCTGCCGGCGAGGCCGTTGTCGGAGCCGTTCCAGAAGGGGTCGGCCACGGGGACGGACAGTCCCTCGCCGCGGGGGATCTGCAGCGCCGTGGCGGTGGGGTCGGCCCCGGTGACGGGCCACTTCAGGGTGCGGTCGGCGGTGCCGGTGGACCGTATGGAGACCAGGAGGCGGCCCTTGTCGGCGCGGGCGGTGACGGCCAGGCCCGTGCCGGGGTACGTCCAGCGGGCGCCGTCCGCCGTGGCGGTCACGGCGGACGGCTTCCCCGGGGCGGTGGCGGCCGGGGCGGAGAGTTCGACGGTCCCCTGCGGCGTACGGGCCGTCACGCGCAGGGTGGTGGTGTCGACCGTGGCGGTGCCGCCCCGGACGGGAAGCTCGACGGCGTCGCCGTGCACGCGCACGGCGGCCTGCGGGGGCCGGGGCGCGGCGTGGGCGGTGGGTGCGAGGGTGACGGCGGAGAGCGTCGCGGCGAGGGCGACGGCCGCGGCACGGACGGTGGGGCGTGAGGCGTCGAAGTGCATGAGGAGTTGATAACGCCCGGTCTTAAGAAGCTTGTGAGAGGGCGTCGTTGATCCATGCGTCGCGTAGCGTGCGGCGAGGGCGCTGAGGGCGCGTCAGCGCGCCGGTCAGCGCCCTGCGCCGGGCTCTCGCGTCACTCGCCCTGGAGCAGCTCCAGCAGGTCCTGGCGGGCGAACATGGCGGCGGTGTCGAGGGCGGACGGCATGCCGGCGGCGGGGTCCGCGCCATGGGCCACCAGTACGCGGACGGCCTCGGTCTCGCCCTTGAAGACGGCGCCGGCCAGCGGCGTCTGGCCGCGGTCGTTGGGCCGGTTGGGGTCGGCGCCGCGCTCGAGGAGCGCGGTGACGGCGGCGACGTGACCGTGGTAGGCGGCGAGCATGACGAGCGAGTCGCCCCGGTCGTTGGTCAGATTCGCCGGAACGCCTGCGTCCACATAGGCGGCCAGGGTGTCGGTGTCACCGTGCCGCGCCAGGTCGAAGACCTTGGCGGCGAGCTGCAGCACCTCGGGGTCGTGGGCGGGCTCTTCGGTCTCGGGCGAGGGTCCGGTCATGGTCTGCCATCCTCCGTACGGGTGTATCCCCAGTTGCCGGAATAATACTTTCTGTGAAGCTGGAGGGACTCATGGTGACCGCCCCCCAGTTCCGCAGGAGATACCAATGATCCTCTCCATCTCGGGCGTCGTGCTCCTCGGTATCGTCGTCTTCCTGTTCTTCCGCAAGGACAACCTCAAGGCCTCGCACGGGCTGGTCTGCGCCCTGTTCGGCTTCTACCTCGCGAGCACCGGCATCGCCCCCAGCATCCGCGCGGGCGGCGCGAGCCTCGCCAACCTGCTGGGCGGCATCAAGTTCTAGCCCCGCCCTCCGCAGCGACCCCAGGAGGCCGACGTGGGCCGGCGCTCGCTCCCCCGCATCCCGACGACCGGCGGCACCTCGCTCGTCCGGGGCAGGGAGCTCGCCCGCGACGCCGCCGAGAACACCAGGGACGTCCTCCACCCGCTGTTCGTGGTCGTGCGGGGGCTGCGCCGGCTGGCCGTGGCGGCCGTACGCGGCTGGCTGCGGATGCCCGCCGACCGGCGCGGCCCCTCGCTGCTGCTGATGGGATCCTCCCTCGTCATCGTGGCACTCATGCCGTACGGACCGCCACTGGCCACCGCGGCCCTGGTCGCCGCGGGCGCCTGGGCCGGCCGCGAACGGGCGCCGGAGCCCGAGGAGCCGGACGACGCGGAGAACGACCGGCTGCAGGCGCTGTACGAGGCCCTGGTGCCCTACCTGGCCTCCCCGGAGGACCCCAGTCCGCTGTACGAGCACGGCGGCGACTGGAGCACCGTCTTCGACGGGCACGCCTTCGACGACCAGGGGCGGCTGACCTCCCTGCGACTGCGCTACCCCGGCTACTTCACCGACGGCGAGGGCGGCGCCCGCACCCGGATCGAGCAGCTGCTGCAGCTCAAGGCCGGCCGGGGCCGGGAGTACCGCTTCGCCTGGGACGAGGCCGCCAACCGCCTCGAGGTGAGCGTCCTCCCCCCGCTGCCCGCCGACATCGGGGCCCAGCGCTTCGTGACCGCCCCGGGCGAGACGGTGCTGGGCTTCACCGACCCCTCCTCCGTCCAGCGGACGCTGCCGGTGACCGTCGGCGAGGACACCCGCGACGCGCCGCCGGTCGTCTGGCGCACGGGCCCGCGCTCCACCGAGCCCCACCTGCTGGCCCTGGGCCGGCCCGGCGGCGGCATCACCACCCTGCTGCGCTCGGTCGCGCTGCAGGCCCTGCACCACGGCGACGCGGTGGTGCTCGACGGGGCCGGCACGGGCGGCTACGCGTGCCTGGCGGGCCGCGAGGGCGTGCTGGCCGTGGAGTGCTCGGCCACGGACGCGCTCGCCATCCTGGAGTGGGCCTGCCACGAGACGGAGCGGCGGCTGATGGCCGCCACCTACGCCCGCCGCAACGGCCGTCCGGTGCCCGACGACATCCGCCGGCCCCTGTGGATCGTCGTCGACCGGCCCGCCGCGCTCAGCCGGCTCGCCGCCGCCGAGGGGCGCCGGGATCCGCAGGAACTGCTCCAGGTGCCGCTGCGGCACGGGCGGACCGCCAACGTCACCGTCGCGGTCGGCGAGCGGCTGGAGGCGGCCGGACTGCTCGCCGAGGCGCTGTTCGCCCACACCGGGGCCCGGGTGGTGCTCGGCCCGGCCACCGCCGAGGGGGCGGCGACGGCGCTGGGCGCCGCCCCGCACACCACGCCCGCCGAGGACACGCCGCCCGGCCGGGGCTACGCCCGGCTGGGCCCGGGCGGCGTGCACCGGCTGCAGGTGCCGGCGACCCCGGACCCGTACGACGAGGAGACGGCCGACGCCCAGCGGGAGGCGGTGCTGCGGCTGCTGCCGGAGTGGCCCGGCGCCGCGGGCGCGCCCGGGGCCGTCGCCGCCGGGGGCGACGGGATGCTGCCGGTCCGGACCTCGTAGCGCCCCGGGCCGCGTGGCCGGGCCGCCCGCTCAGGCCACGTACGTGCGGGGCGTCTCGACGGCGGCGGTGGCCCCGCTGGCCACCAGGCGGGTGGCCTCGGCCAGCCGGGTCGCGGCCTGTTCGGCGACCGGGGCGCCCACCGTGAACGGCAGCCGCACGTACCCCTCGAAGGCACCGTCGACGCCGAAGCGCGGACCCGACGGCACCCGCACCCCCAGCCGCTCCGCCGCCTCGGCGATCCGGGAACCGGACAGCCCGCCGGTGCGCGCCCACAGCGTGAGGCCGCCGCGCGGAACGGTGAACTCCCAGTCGGGCAGGTGCCGCCGGACGGCCGCGACGACGGCGTCCCTGTTCTCGCGCGTCTGCTCGCGCCGGATCCCGAGGGCGGAGTCCCAGCCTCCGGTGTTCAGCAGCCAGGTGACGGCGAGCTGGTCGATGACGGGCGTGCCCAGGTCGGCGTAGGCGCGGGCCGCGATCAGGTTGCGGATCACGTCCGGGGCGGCGCGCACCCAGCCGATGCGCAGCCCGGCCCAGAAGGACTTGCTGGCCGAGCCGACGGTGATGACGGCGTTGCCGGCGGGGTCGAAGGCGCAGACGGGCCGGGGCAGTTCGAGGCCGTCCTCCAGGACGAGCTCGGACATGGTCTCGTCGGCGACCAGCAGCGTGCCGGCGGCCCGGGCCGCCTCGACCAGCTCCCGGCGCTGCTCCTCGGGCGCCAGGGCGCCGGTGGGGTTGTGGAAGTCGGCGATGACGTAGGCCATGCGGGGCGCGGCGTCGCGCAGCACCTGCCGCCAGGCGTGCAGGTCCCAGCCGGTGAGCCGGTCGGCCATCGCCACGGGCACCAGCCGGGCGCCGGCCTCGCGCATGAGCTGCAGGACGTTGGCGTAGGAGGGCGACTCCACGGCGACCCGCTCGCCGCGCCCGGCCATCAGCCGGCAGATGGCGGCGACGGCGCCCATGGCACCGGTGGTGATCATGATCTGCTCGGGCATGGTGGGGACGCCGCGGGCGGTGTAGCGGTCGGCGACGGCCTGGCGCAGGGCGGGCAGGCCGGCCGGGTAGTCGCCGTGGGTGTGGGCGTAGGGCGGCAGCTCCTCGAGGGCGCCCTGCAGGGCGCGGGTGAGCCAGGGCTCGGGAGCGGTCAGCGCCGCGCAGCCGAGGTCGATCACCGAGGCGGCGGCCTCCGGCGGCAGCGGGTCCAGCGCCCGGGTGGGCAGCGGGCTGCCGGCGGGCACGGCGGTCCAGCTGCCCGCGCCGCGGCGGGACTCCAGGAAGCCCTCGCCGCGCAGCGCCTCGTAGGCGGCGGCGACGGTGGTGCGGCTCACCGACAGGGCGGCGGCCAGCTCGCGCTCGGCGGGCAGGCGGGCGGCCACGGGGACGCGCCCCTCGAGGACGAGCAGCCGGATGCCGTCGGCCAGCGAGCGGTAGGCGGGCAGCCGTCTGCCGCCGAGGGGTGTGACGGTGTCGCGCGTGTGCTGCGAGCCGAGGAGGCGCGCCAGCTGGGGCGCTCCGACCGAAGAGGTCCACTGGGTCATGGCTTGCGGTCCACCTTCCCGGGATTGGCTATGGATCTTTCTGTTCTCCAGTCCACAGACTGTCATGGCTCAAGCCACTCGCACCACCACTGGGGAGGATTCTTTGTCTGCGCCACCGGGATCAGGGTCACGGTCCGCACTCGCCCGCCGTCTCGTCCAGCTGTACGGCGGGCTCGCGCTGTACGGGATCAGCATCGCGCTGCAGCTGCGCGCGGGGCTCGGGCTGGCGCCGTGGGACGTGCTGAACCAGGGGGTGTCCCGGCACACGGGCCTGTCGATGGGTACGGTCACGATCGCCATCGGCGCGCTGGTGCTGCTGCTGTGGATCCCGCTGCGGCAGCGGCCCGGGCTCGGCACGGTCTCCAACGTGCTGGTGATCGGCCTGGCGGTGGACGCGACGCTGCACGTGGTGCCGGCCCCGCCCGGCACGCTGTGGGTGCGGATTCCGCTGCTGCTGTTCGCGGTGGTGCTGTGCGGGGTCGCGACGGGTCTCTACATCGCGCCGCGCTTCGGGCCGGGCCCGCGCGACGGGCTGATGACGGGGCTGCACCGCAGGACGGGGCGCTCGGTGCGGCTCGTGCGGACCTGCATCGAGCTCGCCGTGCTGGTGACCGGCTTCGCGCTGGGCGGCTCGGTGGGCATGGGCACGGTGCTCTTCGCGGTGGCCATAGGCCCGCTGGCGCAGTTCTTCCTGCGCCTGTTCGCACGGCCGGATACGAGCACGGTCGTCGCGGCGGGGCCCTCTTCGGCACCCCTCGCGACGGCCGCCGAGGAGGGCGCGGCCCACGGAGTGCCGGACCCGGTTTAGGTGGGAAACCGGCAGCCCGGTAGTGTACGCCTTCGACCCACCGGACGGACCGTTACTGCGCGCTCAAGCAGCGGAAACACAGGGTGACATCTATTGCCAGATGTGACAAAACGGGCGCTGGTGGGTACAACAAGGGGCGGCACGACGGGCGACGCATGTCCCTCAACGGGGAATCTTCACCGCCGACCGGACGTTGACCGGATGACGACGACAGCGACACCTGTCCTGTGGGCGACAAAGCCCGGGAGGCACAATTCATGAGTGAGCGAGCTCTCCGCGGCACGCGACTCGTGGTGACCAGCTACGAGACCGACCGCGGCATCGATCTGGCACCGCGCCAGGCGGTGGAGTACGCATGCCCGAACGGCCATCGATTCGAGATGCCGTTCTCGGTAGAGGCGGAGATTCCGCCGGAGTGGGAGTGCAAGGCGTGCGGCGCCGTGGCACTCCTGGTGGACGGCGACGGTCCTGAGGAGAAGAAGGGCAAGCCCGCGCGTACGCACTGGGACATGCTCATGGAGCGGCGCACCCGCGAGGAGCTCGAGGAGGTGCTGGCCGAGCGGCTGGCCGTCCTGCGCTCCGGTGCCATGAACATCGCCGTGCATCCGCGCGACACGCGCAAGTCCGCCTGACGGCGGAACGCGCACTCCACAGCACCACCAAGGGCCCGGGCCACTGCGATCAGCAGTGGCCCGGGCCCTTGTCCGTACCCATGTCCGTACGCGGCGCCGCTCAGCGCGGCAGCTGCGGGTCGTCGTGGCGGGGCGCGGGTGGGGCGTCGTCCCGGATCACCTCGCCCTGGACGACCTTGCCGTCACCCATCCGCGCCTGCTGGGCCTGCTGGGCCTGCTGCGCCTGCTGGAAGGCGTCGCCCAGCGTCCCCGGCCGCCGCAGCCGCCGGCCCAGCGAGCGGTGCAGGAGCGCCCGGGTCGGCGGGAAGAGGCACAGCAGCCCGGCCACGTCGGAGATCAGGCCCGGCACCATCAGCAGCAGGCCGCCCAGCATCGTCAGGGCGTTGCCGCCGCCCTCCGCCGGCGCGGGCGCGGGCGCCGCGCCCGGGGTCTGCAGGGACTGCGTCAGCCGCTGCCAGGCCCGGCGGCCGGCCCGCTTGATCACGTACGAGCCGGCGACCACTCCCCCGGCCAGCAGGGCGAAGACGGCCAGCCCGCCCGCCGCGCCGGCCACCAGCGTCAGCAGCCAGACCTCCAGCACCACCCAGACCGCCACCACGAGGGGAACGATCCTGCGGGCCCGGCTCCGCCGTGGCGGCCTGCTGTTCACCGTCTGCTGCTGCGCTCCGAACGTCATGCCTCAAGTGTGCCCGGACGGCGGCGCGACGGGCGGTGCGGGCTTATGGGGCCCTTACGGCCGCGGGCCCTGCTGGTCCTTGCCCAGCACCTTCGCGGCCCGCGAGCCCAGGCCCCAGGACGTGACGCGCCACAGGGCCTCGGCGACGATGTCGCGGCTCATCTTGCTGTCCCCGAGCTCCCGCTCGACGAAGGTGATGGGCACCTCCACCACGTTGAAGCCGGCCTTCACCGCGCGCCAGGCCAGGTCGACCTGGAAGCAGTAGCCCTGGGAGGCCACGTCCTCCATGCCCAGCCCCTCCAGCGTCTCCCGGCGGAAGGCCCTGAAGCCGCCGGTGACGTCGCGGATCGGCACGTCGAGCATGAGGCGGGAGTACGTCGAGCCGCCCCGGGAGAGGAACTCCCGCGACTTCGGCCAGTTCACGACCCGGCCGCCGGGCACCCAGCGGGAGCCCAGCACCAGGTCGGCGCCCTTGAGGGCGGTCAGCAGCCGGGGCAGCTCCTCCGGCTGGTGGGAGCCGTCGGCGTCCATCTCGACCAGCACGCCGTAGCCGTTGTCCAGGCCCCAGCGGAAGCCGGCCAGGTAGGCCGCGCCCAGGCCCTCCTTGCCCTCGCGGTGCAGCACCTTGACGTGGTCGTCGTCGGCCGCCAGCTCGTCGGCGAGCTTGCCGGTGCCGTCGGGGCTGTTGTCGTCGGCCACGAGGACGTGCGCCTCCGGCACGGCCTCGCGCACCCTGGCGACGATGGGCTTGATGTTCTCCGCCTCGTTGTAGGTCGGGATGATCACCAAGGTCGTGCCGAGCGGACCGTATCTCCGCTGACCGCCGTCGTTCACAGCTGGCCCTTCTTGTCCATATCCTCTTCGGTTCCCTCCGGCCGCACCCGACGGCCGATCAGGAAAGCGGCCGCGCAGGACAGAAGCCCCACGATAGCGAGCGCCCACTCGGGGCCCGCACCCACGCGGTCGGCCACGGTCGTGCCGTCCCGCAGCGGGATGCTCGCGCTGATCACGTCCCGGGTGAACTCCTCGCTGCGCTGGAGCACCCTGCCGTCGGGGGCGACGACGGCGCTGATGCCGCTCGTCGCCGCGGTGACCACCGCGCGGCCGTGCTCGACGGCCCGCAGCCGGGACATCGCCAGCTGCTGCTCGGGCTGGCCGGTGCGGCCGTAGGTGGCGTTGTTGGTCTGCACGACGAGGGCGCGGGCACCGGCCCGGACGGTCTCGCGGACGATCTCGTCGTAGGCGACCTCGAAGCAGATGACGTCGCCGAGCCGGGCCGGGCCGACCTGGAGGACGCCGGTGCGGTCGCCGGGGTAGAAGTCGCGGGGGACGCGCTGGAGGCGGGTGATGACCTTGCTCAGCTGTCCCCGGAAGGGCACGTACTCGCCGAACGGCACCGGGTGCTGCTTGGCGTAGGAGGCGCCGGGGCCGGTCCTCGGGTCCCAGACGATGCCCTTGTTGTCGATGTAGCCCTGCTTGCCGGGGTGGTCGATGAGGGCGCCCACCAGGACGGGGACGCCGACGGCCTTGACCGCCTCCTCGATCCGGTCGTAGGCCTCGGGGTACTGGAAGGGATCGAGGTCGGAGGAGTTCTCCGGCCAGATCACCAGGTCCGGCTTCTTCGCCTTGCCCGCCTTGATGTCCCGCGCCAGCTTCAGCGTCGCCTCGACGTGGTTGTCGAGGATCATCATCGGGCGGCCGAGGAAGTTCATGCCCGGGTTCTGCACGTTGCCCTGGACGATCGCGATGTCGGTGGTGTCGTCGGCCTTGGTGGGCACGGGCACGGCGTACCCCGCGAGGACCACGGCCACCGCGAGGGCCACCGCCTCCACGGCGGGCAGCGCCGCCCGTACGGTCCGGGGGCCGCCGGCCCGCAGCCGGTGCGCGGCGGACAGCGCGTACGCCAGCAGGCCGCCCGTCAGGGCCACGCCGAAGGTCACCAGGGGGGCGCCGCCGAGGGCCGCGAGCGGGGTGAAGGGCGAGCCGGTGTTGGCGAAGGCCAGCCGGCCCCACGGGAAGCCGCCGAACGGCAGCCGGTCCCGGGCCCACTCCTGGGCGATCCACAGGCAGGCGCCCCACAGCGGCCACGCGGGCAGCCGCGAGGTCACCGCGAGCCCGGCGCCGAGCGCGGCCACGAACAGCGCCTCGGCGACCGACAGGCCCACCACCGCGTCGTAGCCGACCACGTGCAGCCAGCGCAGCAGGACGAAGAAGAAGGGCAGCGCGAAGGCGAAGCCGGTCCAGGCGCCCTGGCGTGCCGTGCGCCCCCGGGTCAGCAGTGCCAGCGCGGCGACGGCCACGACGGACAGCGGCCACAGGCCGTAGGGCGGGAAGGCGGCCGCCAGGGCCAGTCCGCCGACGAGGGCCAGGGCGGTGCGGGGGGCCTCGCGGCGGGCGAGGCGGGCCAGCCGCACGGCCCGTCCGGGGCGGGCGTCCGCGACCGGGTCGCGGGACGCGCCGGCGGCCGCCGAGGGGCTCACGGCGGCTTCTGGAGTGGTTTCGGGGCCCGAGGGCACGGTCGGCGGCCTTCCTGGAGCTTTCGGGATTATCAGCTGACCGTACCTCGCTCCGGACGCCCGGCAGCCCGCCGGGTGCGCTTCGGGCGGCCCCTCGGGGAGGGCGGAATGGGGGCCCGGCGTCCTTCGGGCCGGCCTGGGATCCGCTGGCTGCGGGTCGCCCGAGAGCCGTTGTCTACTGAACCTCCGGGCCCCACCCGGGTCACACCTGCCGGCCTGGCCGAACCTCCCCCGCCCCTCGTGCGCTGGACCTGGCTCCCAGTGGTGGCGCGCCTGCTCGGCACCCCGCCCCATGGCCCAGCGGCGTTCGACGACTGCGTGGAGGTTCCCCGGCCGGACGTCCTGTGGTGGACAGCGGAGAACCTACCGGCCGCCGCCCGCACCGTGTCAACACCCTCCCGACCTGCGTGCCCCGTTCAAATCAGCAGGTCAGTACGGCAGATGACGGCGCGCCGCGGCGGGCCGGGGCACGTCGTTCGGCGGTACGCGGATCTTGTCGCGTCACCCGTTCGGGCGCGCGTGGACCGTGCGCCCGCCCACGACCGTGCGCAGACAGACCGGCAGCGGGGTGCCGGGGGTGAGGTCGGGCAGGCCGGGCGTGCCCGAGCGGGGGTCGGTGGACCAGTTGGCGACGCGGTTGTCGGGCACCTGCACCACGAGGTCGCCGGCCTCCCACACCGCGTAGTCGGCGGGCGCGCCCGGCACCAGCACCCCCGCGTCGTCGCGGCCGATGGCCCGCCAGCCGCCGCGGGTGTGGGCCGTGAAGGCGGCGCGCACCGAGATCCGGTGCTCGGGCGTGCGGTGGAAGGCGGCGGCCCGGACGGTGCCCCACGGGTCGAGGGGGGTGACGGGGCTGTCGGAGCCGAGGGCGAGCGGGACGCCGGCCCGCAGCATGGCGGCGTAGGGGTTGAGGGTGCGGGCGCGCTCACGGCCCAGCCGCTGGGCGTACATCGCGTCCTCGCCGCCCCAGGCGGCGTCGAAGGCGGGCTGGACGGAGGCGGTCAGGGCGAGTTCGGCGAACGCGGCGATCAGCTCGGGGGAGAGCATCTCCGCGTGCTCGACGCGGTGCCGGGCGGCGCGCACGCGCGCCAGGCCGAGCCGGTCGGCGGCCGCCCGCACGCCCTCGACGACGGCGCTCAGCGCGGCGTCGCCGATGGCGTGGAAGCCGGCCTGGATGCCCGCCTCGGTGCAGGCGGTGACGTGGGCGGCGATGGCGCCGGCGTCGAGGTGGGCGGCGCCGGTGCCGTCCGGGGCGTCGGCGTAGGGCTCGTGGAGGCAGGCGGTGTGGGAGCCGAGGGAGCCGTCGACGAAGAGGTCGCCGGCCGCGCCGATCGCGCCGAGCTCGCGGACGCGGGCGGCGCCCTCGGGCGAGGTGATCGCCTCGGCCCAGTAGCCGGTCACCCGGAGGCCGGGCTCCTCGGCGGCCAGGCGCAGCAGGCCGGTGAGGTCGTCGGCGCCGGAGATCTCGGGCCCGGCGCACTCGTGGACGGAGCCGATGCCCAGCGATGCCGCGCGGGCGAGCGCCGCGCGCTGCGCCTCGGCGCGCTGGGCGGGGGTGACGCTGTCGTACGCGGCGGCGCGCACGGCGTGGTGGGCGGCGCCGGTCAGGGGCGCGTCGGGGGCGTACCCGGACAGGTCCCGGGCGTGCGGGACGAGGTCGAGCAGGGCGGTGGTGACGACGGCGGAGTGCACGTCGGCCCGGGTGAGGTAGAGCGGCCGGCCGCCGGCGGCCTCGTCGAGCTCCCGGCGGGACGGCGGCCGCCGCTCGGGCCAGGCGCTGGCGTCCCAGCCGTGCCCCAGCAGCACCCGGTCGGCGGGCCGGGCGGCGGCGTGCGCCCGTACCCGTTCCAGGGCGCCGGCGAGCGTGTCCACGCCGGTGAGGTCGAGGCCGGTCAGGGCCAGCCCGGTGGCGGTGGTGTGCACGTGCGCGTCGGTGAACGCGGGGGTGACCAGCGCCCCGCGCAGGTCGATCACCTCGTCGACGCCGTCGGCGAAGGAGTCGGCCGCGCCTTCGGAGCCGACCCAGGCGACGTGGCCGCGCTCGACGACCATGGCGGTGGCGAAGGGGTCGGCGGGGCTGTGCACGTCGCCGCCTCGCAGCAGGACGGTCTTCTCGGGACGCTCGCTCATGGGAGGTAAGTCTGCCGCCCGGCGGGCCCGTCGTCGTCACCGGGGCCCGGCCCCGGCCGTGTCACCCCACCCGTGGCGGCCGTGCCTCGTAGGGCGTGGACAGCACGATCGTGGTGCGGGTCGACACCCCCGCCAACGAGCGGATGCGGGCCAGCAGATGCTCGAGCTCCAGCGGCGTGGCCACGCGCACCTTGAGGATGTAGTTCTCGTCGCCCGCCACGCTGTGGCACGCCTCGATCTCGGGGATCTCGGCGAGCCGGTCCGCGATGTCGTCCGGCGCGCTCGGGTCGAACGGCTTCACCGAGATGAACGCGGTGAGGGGCAGCCCGACGGCCTCGGGGTCGACGACCGCGGCGTAGCCGCGGATGACGCCCCGCTGTTCGAGCCGGCGCACGCGCTGGTGCACCGCCGACGTGGACAGGCCCGTGGCCTTGCCCAGGTCGGTGTAGCTCATCCGCCCGTCCTTGACGAGCAGTTCCACGATCTCTCTGTCCAACTCCTCCACGCGGATCAACCTACTGTGTCCCGGTGCGCCCGGCACAGTCGGCGGTACCACAGGCGCACGACCCCTGTGACAAATGCCACAGGCGCGCACCCGTGTCCTCCCGGGTCTGGCGATTACCCGGCTC
Source organism: Streptomyces griseocarneus (assembly GCF_014655595.1). Taxonomy (GTDB): domain Bacteria; phylum Actinomycetota; class Actinomycetes; order Streptomycetales; family Streptomycetaceae; genus Streptomyces; species Streptomyces griseocarneus. Next base: position 54,618 of record NZ_BNBL01000020.1, read on the forward strand.
TCCAATAGGGAAGTGCTTGCTGTGGCCGAGGCCGGGAGGCCTGGCCGGCCCATCCGAGGGGGAGAAACACTATGCCCAGCCTGGAACGCCTGGAGAACGACGGCGAAGGCGGCCTGTTCGAGACCGACACCTATGACATGTTCCGGGTGACGTGCCCGGACTGCGCGCGGCCCATCGCGCTGCTCGCCGACGAGGACGTGCTCCCGGAGCACGCGCTGTGCCCGTCGCCGTGGAACCCGTTCGGGCTCACGGTCTGCCCGGGCTCGGGGCGCGGCGTGGAGGACGCCACCGCGGCCGACGAGTCCCTGGACGCCCAGGGCCTGGACGCGGCCCTGCTGCTCACGCTGCCGGAGAGCCTGGACTGGCGGACGCAGCCCTTCTCGCACATCGGCGGCCCGGGTTCGCGGCCGCGCCGCGTTCCGGGGATGCGCCGCTCGTCGTAGCGGAGCCGGGCGCCCGCGCGAGGCCTTCGGCCCGGGGCGGACGGACCGTGAGGTGCCGTCGGCCGCCGGGCCGTGGTGCGCCCGGTGGGACCGGGGTCCGGGTCAGCGGGACTCGGGGCCGGCCAGGTGCCGGGCGACGACCATCCGCTGGATCTGGTTGGTGCCCTCGACGATCTGCAGGACCTTGGCCTCGCGCATGTAGCGCTCGGCGGGGAAGTCCGCGGTGTAGCCGTAACCGCCCATGAGCTGGACGGCGTCGGTGGTGATCCGCATTCCGGCGTCGGTGCAGAAGAGCTTGGCCATGGCCGCTTCCTTGGAGAAGGGCCGTCCCGCGTCGCGCAGCCGGGCGGCCGCCAGGTACAGCGCGCGGCCGGCCTCGATCTGGGTGGCCATGTCCGCGAGCATGAAGCGCAGGCCCTGGAAGTCGGCCAGCGGGCGCCCGAACTGCCGCCGTTCGGCGACGAAGGCGAGGGCGGCGTCCAGCGCCGCCTGGGCGACGCCGATCGCGCACGCGGCGATGCCCAGGCGGCCGGAGTCGAGGGCGGACAGCGCGATGGCGAAGCCCTGCCCCTCGTCGCCGATGCGGCGGGCGTCGGCCACCTGTACCCCGTCGAAGTGCAGTTGGGCCGTGGGCGAGCCCTTCAGGCCCATCTTGCGCTCGGGGGGCGCGGCGGACAGGCCGGGGGCGTCCCCGGGCACGAGGAAGGCGGTGATGCCGTGCGCCCCCTCGCCGCCCGTACGCGCCAGCACGGTGTAGAAGTCCGCGATGCCGCCGTGGGTGATCCACGCCTTGGTGCCCTCGAGGGTCCAGGTGTCGCCGGAGCGCGTGGCGCGGGTGCGCAGGGAGGCGGCGTCGGAGCCGGAGGACGGCTCGGAGAGGCAGTAGGCGCCCAGGAGCCCGCCGCCGAGCATGGCGGGGAGGTGCTCGGCCCGCTGTTCCTTGGTGCCGTAGCCGGCGAGGGCGTGGCAGGCGAGGGTGTGGACGCTGACGCCGAGGCCCACGGTCAGCCGGGCCGCGGCGAGTTCCTCCAGCACCTGGAGGTAGACCTCGTAGGGCTGGTCGCCGCCGCCGGATTCCTCGGCGTAGGGCAGCGCCAGCAGTCCTGAGGCGGAGAGCAGCCGGAAGAGGTCGCGCGGGAAGCGGCCGGCGTCCTCCTCCTCGGCCACGTGGGGCGCGATCTCGCGCTGGACCAGTTCCCGCACGAGCGAGATCAGGTCGCGGGCCTCCTCGGTGGGCAGCTGACGCTCCACCGGCTGCGGGCCGTGATCGGTCATGACGGCGGCTCTCCTCCCTGTCGGGCGCTGCGGCGGCGGGCGCGCAAGGGTGTCGGCGCCGTCGCCGGTGGGTGCCCAGCCGATGGTTCCGTCCCGGGTCGCGGAATCCGGTGACCTGCGGCTGTGGCGGGTTGGAGTATGCCCGATGGATGGCCCGGCGTCACGGGTCCGGCGATCTTGAACAGCGCCGCACCGTGTTTTGGTCCGAACCATTGACCGTATTGGTCTAGTCCTTCTACGGTTTCCCCACCGTTCAACGCGTCCATGTCAAGAGCGCTCTCCCCATCCCACCGAGGAGACCCCCCATGCCCAGAACGCACGGACACCACCCCCGCACCCTGATCGCCGCAACGGCCGCCGGCGCGGCCCTGCTGGCGGGCAGCCTCGTGGCGACCCCGGCCACGGCGGACGACGGCACGGACGAGACCGCGGCCGGCCACCGGGTGGTCGGATACTTCACCAACTGGGGCGTCTACGAACGCAACTACCACGTGAAGAACATCGAGACCTCCGGCTCCGCGGCGAAGCTCACGCACATCAACTACGCCTTCGGCAACGTGAGCGGCGGCAAGTGCGCGATCGGCGACGCCTACGCCGACTACGACAAGGCCTACGACGCCGCCGGCAGCGTCGACGGCAAGGCCGACACCTGGGACAACGGAGCCCTGCGCGGCAACTTCAACCAGGTGCGCAAGCTCAAGAAGCTGCACCCGAACCTCAAGGTGGTCTGGTCCTTCGGCGGCTGGACCTGGTCCGGCGGCTTCGGCGAGGCCGCCAAGAACCCCACGGCGTTCGCCGAGTCCTGTTACAACCTCGTCAAGGACCCCCGCTGGGCCGACGTCTTCGACGGCATCGACATCGACTGGGAGTACCCCAACGCCTGCGGCCTGACCTGCGACACCAGCGGCCGCACCGCCTTCCGCGACATGATGGCCGCGCTGCGCGCCAAGTTCGGCACGCGGAACCTGGTCACGGCCGCCATCACCGCCGACGCCTCCTCCGGCGGCAAGATCGACGCCGTCGACTACGCCGGCGCGGCGCGCTACGTCGACTGGTACAACCCCATGACGTACGACTACTTCGGCGCCTGGGAGGCCAAGGGCCCCACCGCCCCGCACTCCCCCCTCACCTCCTACAGCGGCATCCCCAAGGCCGGCTTCTCCACCGACGCCACGATCACCAAGCTCCTCTCGCAGGGCATCCCCTCCTCCAAGCTCCTGCTGGGCCTGGGCTTCTACGGCCGCGGCTGGACCGGCGTCACCCAGTCCGCCCCCGGCGGAACGGCCACCGGCCCGGCGAAGGGCACCTACGAGGCCGGCTTCGAGGACTACAAGGTCCTGAAGTCCTCCTGCCCCGCCAACGGCACGGTGGGCGGCACGGCCTACGCCAAGTGCGGGTCCGACTGGTGGAGTTACGACACCCCCGCCACCATCGCCGGGAAGATGGCCTACAAGAACCGGCAGAACCTGGGCGGTACGTTCTTCTGGGAGCTCAGCGGCGACACCGCGAGCGGTGAACTGATCAAGGCGATCAACTGATCCCCGGCCCCCGGCAGTGATCCGGTCATGGGCGGTCCGGCCGAACTACCCTGAGCGGACCCGAGCACGCACAAGGAGCCGCCGCCCATGACCGTCACGCTCGACCTGGCCTTCTTCCAGCGCTTCCTCGACCGCGCGACGCGCGTCGTCGTCGCCGAGGCCGCCCGCCTGACCGAACTCGACGCCGCCATCGGCGACGCCGACCACGGCGCCAACCTCAAGCGCGGCTTCACCTCCGCCGCCGACGCCCTCGCCGCCGACCCGCCCGCCACCCCCGGCGCCCTGCTGACCGCCGTCGGCGCGCACCTGACCAACACGGTCGGCGGCGCCTCGGGGCCGCTGTACGGCACGGTCCTGCGCCGCATGGGCAAGATCCTGGGCGAGGACCCCGTCGTCGAACCCGCCACCCTGGGCCGCGCGCTGGCCGCGGCCGTGGCGAGCGTACGGCGGCTCGGCGACTCCGCGCCCGGCGACAAGACGATGGTCGACGCGCTCCAGCCGGCCGCCGACGCCTACGCCGAGGCCCTCGGCGGGGGCGACGTGACCGCCGCCCTCGACGCCGCCGCGCACGCGGCCCGCGCGGGCGCCGAGGCCACGATCCCGCTGCGCGCCCGGCGCGGCCGGGCCAGCTACCTGGGCGAGCGCAGCATCGGCCACCAGGACCCGGGCGCCACCTCCTCGGCCCTCCTGGTCACCGCCCTGTACGAGGCCACGGACCCGGCGCTGTGCGCCGTCGCGCCGGAAGCGGAGGCCAAGGCCGAGGCGGAGGCCGCGGCGGCGACCGGGGCGGAGGCGGAGCGGCCGGCCGGGCGGGTCGGCGTCGTCCTCGTCTCGCACAGCCGAGAGGTGGCCGAGTCGACCGCCGCGCTGGCCAGGGCTCTGGTCGGCACGGGCGACCCGGCGCCGGTCGCGCCGGCCGGCGGGCTGCCGGACGGGGCCATCGGCACCAACGCCGAGCTGGTCCGCCGCGCGGTCAAGGACGCCGACCGGGGCGCCGGCGTGGTGGTGCTGTGCGACATGGGCAGCGCGGTGCTGACCGTCAGGACGCTGCTGGCCGAGAAGGAGCTCGAGGGAACGCACATCGCGGACGCCCCCTTCGTCGAGGGCGCGGTGGCGGCGGTGGTGACGGCGTCGGCGGGCGGCGACCTGGAGGCCGTCCTCGCGGCGACCGCCGACGCGCGCACGTACCGCAAGCTCTGACGCCGCCCGGGGGCCGGGGTCCGGCGCCGGAGCGTCAAGGCGCCGCGTCAGCACGGGTGTCCGGAAATAACCGAACAGACAGCGCCGACACGGCGGCGGCCGCCACGCATTCGCCGCCGAAGTCTGGAAATGTCGACGTGTTCCGTTTCCGCACGTTCCCCTTCCCCCCTTCCCGGCCGGAGGTCCTGCCGCGGTGTCGCGCACGCTGTCGATGTCGGGCAGATTGCCCTTCGCGCTCGTCCTGGCCTATCTCCTGATCATCGTCGTCATCGACCTGGTGACACCGGCGGACCTGCGGCTCGACGTCTACGCCGCCCTCGCCCCCGTGACCGCCTCCGTCCTGTGCACCTATCCGCAGACGGTCTTCATCGGGGTCGCCGACTTCTGCCTGATGGTGGCCCACCACGGCGTCCTGCCCGGGGACGTGGCGGCCGTCAACCGCGTGGGCTCCTTCGTGGGCAACGCCCTGATGGTCGGCGTGAGCATCGCGGTGGCCCGGCTGCGGCGGGAGGGGGACGAGCTGCTGGAGCGGGTGCGGGCCACCGGCGAGGCGGCGCAGCGGGCGCTGCTGCGGCCGCTGCCGCTGCGCACCCACGGCATGGTCGTGGACGGCTTCTACGTCTCCTCCCAGCGCGAGGCCCTGGTCGGGGGCGACATCTACGAGGTCCTCGACACCCCGTACGGGACGCGGGTGCTGATCGGCGACGTGCGGGGCAAGGGGCTCGGCACGCTGGGGGCGGGGGCGGCGGTGCTGACGGCGTTCCGGGAGGCGGCGTACCACCGGCGCGACCTGGACAGCGGGGTGGTGGCCATGGAGCAGGGGCTGTCCCGCTACCACCGGTCGCACGAGTACCAGTCGAGCACCCCGGAGGCGCACGCGGCGGAGGAGTTCGTGACGGCGCTGGTCATCGGGACGGAGCACGACGGCGACGGGCCGGCCGCGGCCGCGGGGAAGGTGCCGGTGGTCTTCGTCGACTGCGGCCATCCGGCGCCGTTCCTCATCGGCGCGGACGGCGGGGTCCGCGAGCTGGAACCGCCGGAGCCGGGGCTGCCGTTGGGGCTGGGCGAGCTCGCGGCGGAGCCCCGGCCCGCCCGGCGGATCGCGCTGCCCGCCGACTGCCGGGTGCTGGCCTGCACCGACGGGGTCACCGAGGCGCGCGACGGGGACGGCGGCTTCTATCCGCTGGCCGAGCGGCTGGACGCCTGGGCCGCCCTGCCCACCCCCGAGCTGCTGCGCCGGCTGCGGGCCGACCTGGCCGCGCACACCGGCGGCCGGCTGCAGGACGACGTGGCGGTGCTGGTGATGGAACGCGCACCGGCGGCGCCCGGAGCGTGATGCGGTCAGCCGCCCGCGAACAGCTCGAAGGCCACGCCCGGCCGGCCGCCGAACCGCTCGGCGACGGCCGCCATGCTGCCCTCGAGGAAGGTCCGGCAGTAGGTCTCGGGGTCGTCCCGCGTGAGCGCCTGGATGTAGGTGCGGTGGCAGAGCAGGGACTCGACCGCCCGTTCGAGGCCGGCGCGGGCGTCGACGGCGTGCGTGGGCCGGGGCGAGCCCGCGACGGCCACGTAGCGCACGCCCTGCCACGGCGGCAGGCCGTCCTCGACGAGGTCGGGGAAGATCCAGCGGTTGCCCGCGTCGGCGACGGCGTCGAGGACGGCGCGGCCCACGGCCCGGTGGTCGGGGGTGTTCCAGTGGGAGCCGCCGGTCCAGGTGTCGTGGTGGTTGAGGGTGATCACCAGCTCGGGGCGGTGCCGGCGGATGGCGGCGGCGAACTCGCGGCGCAGGGGGATCCCGTACTCGATGACGCCGTCGAGGTGGCCGAGGAACTCCACGCTCGTCACGCCCACGACGGCGGCGGAGGCCCGCTGTTCGCGCTCGCGCAGCGGTGCGGCCTCGGCGGGCCCGATGCCGTCGATGCCCGCCTCGCCGAAGGAGGCCAGCAGGTAGGCGCACTCGCGGCCGTCGTCGGTCCAGGTGGCGACGGCGGCCGAGGCGCCGTACTCGAGGTCGTCGGGGTGGGCGACGATCGCCAGGGCCCGTCGCCAGTCGGCGGGCATCTCGGCGAGCTGCTCGGTCATGGGCACTCCTCGGTCGGGGAACCGGTGGACGGTCCGGTCGATGAGCCGGTCGATGAGCCGGTCGATGAGCCCCTGGCCAGCGTATGCGTCCTTCCGTGCCCTTTTCCTCACTCCTCTTCGCGACACGCGGGAACTGGGCGCGCGCGCCGTCCGACTATCTGGTCCGGGACCGTAACGGCGGCCCCGGTGAATGCGATGACGTCCGACCCTGGAGTGTTTACTGATGCGCCCTCGTGCGTGGTGCGGTGTGCTGGCCGCTGTGGCCCTGTCGGCGACGGCCTGTGGTGGCGGTGACGGGAAGAAGGCCGACGACGCGGGAGCGGCGGCGGCCGGCCGGGCCGGCTTCCCGGTGAGCGTCGGCGACTGCATGGGGGCGAAGACGACCTTCGAGTCGGCCCCCAAGCGGATCGTCACCAGCAATGCCGCGGGCCTGGAGCTGCTGCTGTGGCTGGGGGCGGGCGACAAGGTCGTCGGTACGGGCTTCCCGCCCGGCAAGGGCGCGCTGCCCGGCGAGTACGCCGGCGCGGGGGCCAAGGTGCCGGTGCTGGGCAAGACCGTGATCTCCAAGGAGAAGCTGCTGGGCTCGGGTGCCGACCTGTACGTCGACTCCTTCTCGTCCATGAAGAACATGGGCAAGATGGGCGACGCCCCGACGCCCGAGGAGTTCAAGGCCGCCGGCATCCGGCACGTCTTCCTCAAGTCCTCCGCCTGCGCGTCGATGAACAAGTCCCCCCGCACCGACCTGTCGGGCGTCGAGGCCGACATCGAGGAGCTCGGCAAGGTGACCGGCACCTCCAAGCGCGCCACCGAGCTGGTTGCGGGGATGCGCAAGAAGACGGGCGAGGTGCGGGACGCGCTCAAGGACGTGCCCGAGGACAAGCGGCCGACGTACTTCCTCTTCGACTTCGACGCCGGCACCAAGCAGCCGATGGCGGTGTGCAACCGCCAGGTCGCCAACGCCGTGATCACCCAGGCCGGCGGCCGCAACGTGTTCGCCGGCTGCGACGGCGACTTCAAGCCCGTCGGCTGGGAGGACGTCGTCGCCAAGAACCCCGACTTCATCCAGCTGGCCGTCCGCAACCGCGGCAGCGAGGAGGCCAACGCCAAGGCCTTCGACGAGGCCGCGGACTTCCTCAAGTCCTTCCCCGCCACCAAGGACCTCAAGGCCGTCCAGGAGGGCCGCTTCCTGCGCATCCGCTCCGAGCAGACCACCATCGGCGGGGTGCGCAGCGCGGATGTGGTCCGCGAGATCGCGCACACGCTGCACCCGGACCGGGTGAAGTAGATGACGGCGCTCACCACCGCCGGCGAGGCGGAGGAGGAGCGGGAGCGGGGCGTACGCACGGTGGGCGCCGGCTGGGCCGGCGCCGCGCTGGGCGTCGCCCTGCTGGTGGCGCTGACCGCGTCGGTGTGCCTGGGCTCGACCTCGGTGCCGCTGGGTGAGGTGTGGTCGGCGGTGGCCCGCGGCATCAGCGGCCGGGAGCCCGCGCCGGGCACCCAGGACCTGATCGTGTGGCAGCTGCGCATGCCCCGGGCCCTGCTGGCGGCCGTCGTGGGCGCCGGGCTGGGCCTGGTCGGCACGGCCGTCCAGGCCCTGGTCCGCAACCCGCTGGCCGACCCCTACCTGCTGGGCATCTCCAGCGGGGCGTCGCTGGGCGCGGTCTCGGCGATCGTGCTGGGGGCGAGCGCGGGCGGGGCGCTGGGGCTCGGACTGTCCTCGGCGGCCTTCGCCGGGGCACTGGCGTCCTTCACGCTGGTGTGGACCTTCGCCCGGCGCGGGGGCGGCTTCCGGCCGCTGCGGCTGGTGCTGGCGGGCGTGGGCATCGGGCAGTTCCTGTCCGGCTTCACCCACTACCTGGTGCTGCAGACCGGGAACGAGCAGCAGACGCACGGCGCGCTGTTCTGGCTGATGGGCTCCCTCGGCGGCGCCCAGTGGTCCACCCTCGCCCTGCCCACCGCCGCCACCCTGCTGGCCACGGCCGTGCTGCTGGCCCGGGCGCGGCCGCTCAACGCGATGCTCATGGGCGACGAGACCGCGGCCGGCCTGGGCGTGGACGTCACCCGGCTGCGGCGCGAACTGTTCGTCGTCACCAGCCTGCTGACGGGCGTCCTGGTCTCGGTGTCCGGGGCGATCGGGTTCGTGGGGCTGATGGTGCCGCACGCCTGCCGGATGCTGGTGGGCGGCGACCACCGCCGGCTGCTGCCGGTGTCCGCGCTGTTCGGCGCCGTGCTGCTGACCGTCGTCGACCTGGTGGCCCGCACCGCGCTGCCCGACCAGGAGCTGCCGGTGGGCGTGGTCACCTCCCTGATCGGCGCGCCGGCGCTGCTGTATCTGCTGGACCGACGACTGGAGCGGCCGTGAGGATCGCCATCGAGGGACTCGAGGTGAGACTGTCCGGCCGCACGGTGGTCTCCGGAGTCGACCTGCTCGCCGAGGACGGCGAGATCGCCGGGCTCGTGGGGCCCAACGGCAGCGGCAAGTCGACCGTGCTGCGCACCGTCTACCGGCATCTGGCGCCCCACGCCGGCCGGGTGCTCGTCGGCGGCACGGACATCCGGCGGCTGACGCCCGTGGAGTCCGCGCGGCAGGTCGCGGCCCTGCCGCAGGAGCGGGGCACCGACTTCGAGCTGTCGGTCCGCGAGGTCGTCGCCATGGGCCGCACGCCCTACAAGCGCGCCTTCGCGGGCGAGGACGCGGCCGACCGGGACACGGTGGCCGGCGCGCTGGCCCGCGTGGGCATGGCGCACGCGGCCCGGCGGCGGTTCTCGGCGCTGTCGGGCGGCGAGCGGCAGCGGGTCCTGCTGGCCCGGGCACTGGCCCAGGACCCGAAGGTGCTGGTGCTGGACGAGCCGACGAACCACCTGGACGTCCGTCACCAGGTGGAGCTGCTGGCCCTGCTGCGCGAGCAGCGCCGTACGACGCTGATCGCGCTGCACGACCTCAACGCCGCCGCCTCCGTGTGCGACCGGCTGCACGTGCTGCACGAGGGGGCCGTGGTGGCGTCGGGGGCGCCGCGCGAGGTGCTCACCCCCGAGCTGCTGGCCGAGGTGTTCGGGGTGCGGGCGGCCGTGGTCGAGCACCCGCTGACCGGCGACCCGCTGATCGCCTTCGATCACCGGGCGCCGGCCTCCTCCGAGGTGGTGGCGGTCAGCTGACCGCCGCGCCGGCGTCGTGGCCGGCTTCGTAGTGGCTGGGGCGCCCGTCGCGCAGGACGAGGCGCCCCAGCCTTTCGGCGTCCGCGCGGCGCATCAGCCGGGCCGCTCCCCCGGCCTCGCGCAGCACGGCGGCGTGCCAGGGCGTGGCCCAGGCGTCGGCCGCCTCCAGGAGGCGGATGCCGAACTTCTCGGCGCCCGGCCGCTGGGGGTGGATCGACAGCCGCACCGAGCGGGGGTGGTGGTGGGCAATGAGGTCGCCCCAGGCGCGGCTGCGGGCGATGACGCCGTAGGCCCGGCTGCGGCACTCGCGCTGCAGGGCGGAGCGGGTGCCGGTGAAGTCGGCGGTGTCCTCGAACAGGAAGCGGGTGATGCCGCGGTAGAGGCGGGCGGTCTCGTCGTCGGTGCGGGCCGTCGCGCGCAGGGAGTCGAGGGAGGGCGCGTAGGCCTCGGTGACCAGGGCGCGCTTGGTGTCGTAGTCCGCGTCGCCGTGGACGTGGCGCAGGTCGAAGGTCTCCAGGTGGCGCAGGCCCTGGTCGTGGATCAGGGCGCGCAGGGCGTCGCCGTAGGCGTCGATGTGCGCGTCGGGGACGTTGATGAGGTCGCCGAAGATGTGGCCGTCGGAGCAGATGAGCATGCGCGCCCCCGGCGCGTATATCTCGCCGATGCGCGCGCACAGCCGGTCGAGGAAGGCGAGCGAGAGCCGTTCGCCCTCGTCGGGCAGGTGCCCGAGGACCTTGGCGGGGTTGGGGGACTTGCAGGGGAAGCCCGGGAGGGTGAAGAGGACGGGCTCGCCGGCGTCGGTGAACTGCCGTATCTGGGACAGCTGCTCGGGGTGGTCCGCCGGGTCGGGGGACGGCGCCGCGGTGGTGCGGTGGTACGGCAGGAGGAGACCGAGGATGCGGGTCTCGACGGAGGTCGTGGTCAGGGTGGTGTGAGACATGCGGCGGTCATCCACGGGAGCGGGGGCACACGGGCCCCTCGAAGGCGACGGGGAGTTCGGCGGTGCCACGGCCGAGGACGGCGGGGATCCAGCGCAGCTCGTCGTCGTCGACGGCCAGGCGCAGGCCCGGGAGCCGGGCGACGAGGGTGCCGAGGGCGACCTGCATCTCGGCGCGGGCCAGGGCCGCGCCGGGGCAGAAGTGGACGCCGTGCCCGAAGGCCAGGTGGGGGCCCTGGGCCCGGTCGAGGTCGAGGGTGTCGGGGTCGGGGAAGCGCTCGGGGTCGCGGTTGGCGGCGCACAGCGAGACGATCACGGAGTCGCCGGCCGGGACGCGGGTGCCGTGCAGGTCGGCGTCCTCGGCGAGGAAGCGCCAGGTCGTGAGCTCGAAGGCGCTGTCGAGGCGCATCAGTTCCTCGACGGCGGCCGGCATCAGCTCCGGCTCGGCACGCAGCCGCTCCAGCACCTCGGGATGGCGCATCAGGGACACCAGGGCGGTGGTGATCTGGTTGGTGACGGGTTCCTGGCCCGCCACCAGCAGCTGGAAGATCATGGAGTCCAGCTCCTCCGGGCTCAGCTCGCCCTCGTCGCGGGCGGCGACCAGGCGGCTGAGCAGACCGTCCCCGGGGTGCTCGCGGCGGTCGGCGACGACCTCGGCGATGTACTCCTGCAGTTCGCGCAGCAGCGCCTCGTACGCGGGGCGGCCGGGGTCGGTGGGGCCGACGGGCGCCACGACCTTGCCCCAGTCGCGGCGGAAGCGGGCGGCCAGGTGCGGGGGCAGCCCGATGACCTCGGCGAGGACCTGGAAGGGGAAGCGGGCGGCGAAGCACTGCACGAGGTCCGTGACCGGCGCGTCTCCGGGCATGGCGTCGACGAGCGCGTCGGCCATCTCCTGGAAGCGCGGCCGCAGCTCCTCCACGCGGCGCGGCGCGAAGGCATCGGTGATCAGACGGCGCATGGCGGTGTGCTTGGGCGCGTCCTGGTGCAGGAGGTGCACCTGCAGCTGGGAGTGCTGGGGCTCGGGCATGATCGAGGCGCGTTCGCGCCAGCGATCGTTGCCGAGCGCGTGGTTCTTGCCCAGCCGGGGGTCCGCGAGGGTCCGCTGGGCGGCGGCGTGCCCGGTGACGAGCCAGGCCGTGACCCCGCTGGGGAAGAGCACCCGGTGGACGGGGCCGGCGGCACGCATCTGCTCGTACAGCGGGTACGGATCGCGCTTGTACTCGGGGCCGTAGAGAGGTACGGGGTCGGGCAGCGACACGGTGGGGATCTCCTCGCGAAGTCGTGGACCCCAAGGAAGTCGTACGGAACGCGGGACGAGTTCCCGGGGGTTCGTACGCACATGCGGAACCACCTGCCGCCATCTCTGGGTAGTCGGGTGCGCGGGCCCGCTGGTTCCCGGGTGCGAAAGGGATAATCCTCACGCGCCGAGCGGGGTGCGAGGACGGCTGCGGGCGGCTGTCGGCGTGTCACGATGCGGCGATGACGACCGCACGCCGAGCACGCCCCCCGCTCCGTCCGTACGCCACCCTGACCGGCTTCGTCCTGCTGCTGGCCGCCGTCTTCGGCGTGTCCTACGCGGCGGGCTCGGCGGCCGGTCCGGTGTCACCGGGTATGCACCGCACGGGCGGTGGCGACTCCGGGTCCGGGTCCGGGTCCGGGTCCGGGTCCGGGTCCGGGTCCGGGTCCGGTGGGGGCTCGCAGAACGGGTCCGGCGGGGACATGGGCGGCATGCCGGGGATGAGGCACTGATGAGCACGACGACCGACCCCGCCCTCACCACGACCGAACTGGTCGTCGGCGGGATGACCTGCGCGGCGTGCGTGGCGCGCATCGAGAAGAAGGTCGGCCGCCTCGACGGCGTGAGCGCGACCGTCAACCTCGCCACCGGCCGGGCCCGCGTCAGCCACCCGGCGTCCGTGACCGTCGCCGACCTGGTGGCCGTGATCGAGGGCGCGGGCTTCACGGCCGCGCTGCCCGAGCCGCCCGCCTCCGACGCTCCGGCCGGGGAGGACGACGGCAGGCCGGACGCGCCGGCCCGCAACCGGCTGATGATCACGGCCGCGCTGTCCGTTCCGGTGCTGGTGCTGTCCATGGTCCCCGCGCTGCAGTTCCGCAACTGGCAGTGGCTGTGCTTCGTGCTCGCCTCGCCGGTCGCGGTGTGGGGGTCGTGGCCCTTCCACCAGCGGGCGCTGCGCGGGCTGCGGCACTCGGCCGCCACCATGGACACCCTCGTCTCCCTCGGCGTCCTGGCCTCCTACCTCTGGTCGGCGTACGCGCTCTTCCTCGGCGGCGCCGGGGAGCCGGGGATGACGATGCCGTTCACGCTCGTGCCGACGGCGATGGGCGACACGGCGGACGTGTATCTGGAAGCGGTGGTCGGCGTACCGCTGTTCGTGCTGACCGGCCGGCTGCTCGAGGCACGGGCCCGGCGCGGCACGGGCTCCGCGCTGCGGGCGCTCGCCTCGCTCGCGGCCAAGGACGTGGTGCTGCGCGCGGACGACGGCAGCGAACAGCGCGTGCCGATCGGGCGGTTGCGGGTCGGCGACCGGTTCGTCGTCCGGCCCGGGGAGCGGGTGGCGACCGACGGCGTGGTCGTCGCCGGCAGCTCGGCGCTGGACCTGTCGCTGGTGACGGGCGAGAGCGCGCCGGTGGAGGCCGGGCCGGGCTCGGCCGTGGTGGGCGGCGCGGTGAACTCCGGCGGCCTGCTGGAGGTACGCGCCGAGGCGGTCGGCGCGGACACGCAACTCGCCCGGATCGCCCGGCTGGTGGAGGAGGCGCAGGCGGGCAAGGCCCGCGTGCAGCGCGTCGCGGACGCGGTCGCGGGCGTCTTCGTCCCGGCGGTCCTGACCGTCGCCGTCACCGTGCTCGGCTTCTGGCTGGGCGCGGGTGCGTCCGGGCAGGCGGCCGTCACCGCGGCCGTCGCGGTGCTCGTGGTGGCCTGCCCGTGCGCCCTGGGCCTGGCCACGCCGACCGCCCTGCTGGCCGCCACCGGCCGGGGCGCGGGCCTGGGCATCCTGGTCAGCGGCCCGCAGGCGCTGGAGGGCCTGCGGCGCGTGGACACCGTCGTGCTGGACAAGACCGGCACGCTGACCACGGGTTCGATGACGGTCACCGAGATCACGGTCTCCGAGATCACGGTCACGGGGACGACGGCCACCGGGACGACGACCCCCGGCACGACGGCCACCGGGCCGGGCGGCGACGAGCGGGCCGGCGACGAGCGGATCCTGCGGCTGGCGGCCGCGGCGGAGGCCGGTTCGGAGCACCCCGTCGGCCGCGCGATCCACGCGCACGCGCTGCGGGCGGCGTCCGGGCCCCTGCCGCCCGCGACGGACTTCGTCGCGACGCCGGGCGTGGGCGTACGGGCGCGGGTGGACGGCCGCCTGGTGGAGGTGGTCAGGCCCGACGCCCGCTCCGGCGGCGAGGGGCCGGCGGCACCGCCACCGCTGGCCGAGGCCCTGCGGCGGGCCGAGGAGCACGGCCGCACCGCCGTCCTCGTCACCGTCGACAAAGCGCCCGAAGCCGTCATCGCCCTCGGCGACACCGTCCGCCCCGGCAGCTACCGCGCCGTGGACCACCTCAAGCGCCTCGGGCTGCGCCCGGTCCTGGCCACCGGCGACGGCGAGGCGGCCGCCCGGGCCGTCGCCGCCGAGCTGGGCATCACCGAGGTCCACGCCCGGGCCACGCCCGAGGACAAGGCGGAGCTCGTCCGCACCCTGCGCGAGCGCAGCCACCGCGTCGCGGTCATCGGCGACGGCGTCAACGACACCGCCGCCCTCGCCGGCGCGGACCTCGGCATCGCGATGGGCAGCGGCACCGACGCGGCCATCGGGGCGGCGGACGTCACGCTCGTCCGCGAGGACATGAGCGCCCTGGCCGACGCGGTCCGCCTCGCCCGGCGCACCTCGGTGACCGTACGGTCCAACCTGCTCTGGGCGTTCGGCTACAACCTGGTCACCGTGCCGCTCGCCGCGGTCGGGCTGCTGAGCCCGATGCTGGCCGCGGCGGCGATGTCCGCCAGTTCGCTGCTGGTCGTGGGCAACAGCCTGCGGCTGCGCGGCTGGCAGCCGCGGCCCCCGGGCGCCGCCCGGAACTCGTCCGCACGGACCCCGGCACGGGCGGCGCGCGAACAGGCACGGCAGCCGGCACAGACACCGGCACAGGTACAGGCACAGGCACAGGCACGAGGTGGCATCCGATGAACGACTCCACGGCTTCCCTCGTGCGCACCGCCCGGGCCGCCCTCGTCCCGGTGGCGGCGTGCGCCCTGGCCCTCGGCGGGCTGACCGCCTGGACGGCGTCCGGCGCGGCCGGCCGCCCGGCGTCGGTGACGGTCGAGGACGCCCGCGTCCTGGTGCCCTTCGGCCTGGACAACACGGCGGCGATGGTCCGGCTGCGCAACACCGGCGACGTGGCCGACGAGCTCGTCGGCGTCGACGTGCCGACGGCGGGCGGCGCGATGCTCAGCCGCACGGTCGTGAAGAACGGCGCCGGCTCCATGAAGATGGTCGGCTCCGCGACCGTGCCCGCGCGCGGCACGCTCGAGATGTCGCCGCACGGCCTGGACATCATGGTCTACCGGCCGCCCAAGCTGCAGGTCGGCGAGCGGCTCCCGTTCGTCCTGCGCTTCCGCGAGAGCGGGGTGGTCCGGGCGGAGGCGGTGGTCGTGCGCCCGGGCAGCTGAAGGCCCGGGGCGGCTGAGCGGACAGGGTGCCGGTGCCGGACATGGGTGAGGGGGCCGCGGTGTGCGTACGGACACCGTGGCCCCCTCGTCGTGGGTGCGGCGGGCCGCTACCCCGCGAGCGCCGGGACGCGCGCCGCCGGCGCGGAGGCGCGTACGGCGGGCATCCGCACCGCGTGCGGCGCGGCCGCGCTCACCTCGCGCTCCGCCGTCTCCAGCTGCACGATCAGCGCCTCGCGCGCCCGTGCCACGCGGGAGCGCACCGTACCGACCGGGCAGCCCGCCACGAGTGCCGCCTCCGCGTACGGCAGCCCCAGCATCTGCGTCAGGACGAACGCCTCGCGCCGCTCGTACGGCAGCCGGTCGAGCAGCTGCGAGAGCGCGACGCCCTCGTCGAAGCCGGGCAGCTCGGCGGACTGGGTGCGCTCGGCGGCCGACTGCCAGTCGTCGGTGTCGGACAGCCGCGGCCGGGCGGCCTGGAAGCGCAGGCGGTCCACGACCGTCCGGCGGGCGATGGACAGCAGCCAGGTCCGGGCCGAGGAACGGCCCTCGAAGCGCGGCAGCGAGCGCAGGGCGCGCAGGAACGTTTCCTGTACGAGGTCGTCGGCGCCCTGCGGGTCGTTGCTCAGCCGGGCCACGTAGCGCCGTACGTCGTTCTGCGTAGCGCGGATGAATCGTTCCACCGCGTCGGCGTCGCCGCCGCGCGCGGCGAGCGCCCAGGCGGTCACGGTCTCGTCGTCACGCACGGCGGCCTCCCGCACGGGGGGTGGTGCGCGGGGCGCGGTGGCCGCCGGGGACGATGGCGGGGTGCACTGCAGTGAGGTTCGTACCGCTATATCCGCCCGCGTCGACGGCGAGGAGCTGCCGCCGGACATCTCGGCCGAGGAGCTCGACGCGCATCTGCGCGCGTGCGCCGACTGCCGCGGCTGGGGCGAGCGGGCACGCCGGCTGAGAGTGCTCGCGGCGGCTCTCGACCTCGCGTGAGCGGACTGGCACGCCGGGCGGGCACGGCGGCGCCGGCTGGGTGAGGGCAGGGGTCATCGCCCTGGGTCCTTCCTGGAATCCGGGCGCCCTGCCGCGTGGGCGGGCCGGCCCGGTGACGTGAAACGGCCTGGTCGGTCGCCGTCAGGCGACGGCGACGAGGACCGCCGGAGGACCCCGCTGGGCGAGGACGTGGGCGTACAGCAGCTGCCGCAGCCGCTGCGCGGCGCGCTCGAGGGAGGCGCGAACGCGGGGCGGGCCCGGGCGGGCCGGTACGTCCTGGAAGAGGAAGAGCAGCGGCGCGAAGAGCCGGGCGCCGAGGGTGCGGCCGAGGCGGAAGGCCGCCTGTTCGCCGCCGGCGAGCCACAGGCCGCAGACGAGGGCGACCAGGACGTGCGCGGACCACATGCCGAGGGCGCCGTGGCCGGCGTGCATGCCGCCCATGCCCATGCCCATGCTCATGGTGTGGTCCATGGCCATGGGCGCCGCGGCCATGCCTGCGCCCGCGCCCACGTCCATGCCCAGGTCCGCGGGCGGAATGCCGCCGCAGGTCGCGTCACCGGCCACCTGCGGGAGGGGGCCGGAGGACAGGGAGGCCGCGTTCCGCACGACGTTCTGGGCGAGCGAGAAGAAGGAGTGCAGTCCGGTCTGCGCGCCCACCGTAGCGAGTGTGATCAGCAGCGGGCCGCGCTCGCGGCCCGCGAGGAACCACGCGCAGCTGCCCGTTCCGGTCAGCGCGACGGCTATGGCCCACCACGGGACGGTGGTCCCGGACATGACGGCGTGGCCCAGGGCAGCGAGCAGCACACAGACCGCTGCGAACACACCGGCTCGCAGCGTGCGCGTCCCCTGTCCGGTCTGCTGCCCTGCTTTCATGACGGGGACATCGTTGCACCCGTCCCCCACGGCCCGACACCGGGGGCGCGAAGATGCCCGTACGACCCCCCGCCCGGGCGCATGGCTCCGCCCCGTACCGTCCGCCCGGCGGTACGGGGCGGTGGGCCGCCGGCTCGGGGGGAATGACCGGCAACCCGGTCCCGTCGCGCCAGTGGGACTCGCGACATCGAGTCAACCGCGTACCGGCCCCGGGCGGGAACGTGTGCGAGGGGGTGGGCGCGGGTGCGCCGCGCACACCCCGTGTGAAGGAGACCCTTCCGCTACCGCGACCCGGACGAGGCCCCCCGGTCGGCGCGGCGCGGGAGCCAGGCCGCGTTGCCCTTGTCCCCGATGCGGCTGCCGATCGCGCCCTTGATCACCGACAGGGCGGCGGGCAGCGCGGCGATGGCCGCGGCCTTGATCGCGGACACGTCGGTGAGGTCGAACCCGTCGGCGATGAGCAGGCCGAGGAATGTGGTCACGTAGGCGGCGAGGGTACGTTCGGCTATGTCGGCGAGCACCTTGCTCATGGCTGTCTTTCCATTCGGGAGTTCTGGACGTACGGATCCGTCGGTCCGGACGTGCGGAAGGGATACGGACGAGGTACGGAGGGGGTACGAAAGGGAGTTGCCGTTGCTGCAGGGGGCAGCGTCGCCTTTGTGACGTGTGCACCGCAAGCTTTCCCTGACGTGGTTGTACCCGCGACAGCCCTCAACGGCACCGGAGTTGAGCGGTATCGTTCGACGGGCGGCCGACTCCGGCGGAGGGGAGGGCCACGTGGTCAACCCGTGGCTGGCGATGGCGTCCGGCGTCGATCCCGCCGAGCGGAGGGGCTCGGTCGGCTCCGCGCACGCCGCGTTCGTCTCCGGCGGCGAGCCCGGACCGGCGCTGCGCCCGGTCGTCGCCGACTCCTGGCGCCGTTCGGCGGCGGCACTGCCCACGCCGGAGTTCATGGCCCCGGTCGAGCTGGCCGACGCCGACCTGGAGGGCTACCGCCGCGCCCACCCGCTGGCCCGCGCGATGCCGCTCTTCCGCGAGCTGCTGGGCTCGATCGCCGACGACGGGGCCCATCTCCTCGCGGTCTGCGACGCGTCGGGCCGGATGCTGTGGGTGGAGGGCCACGCGGGCCTCCGCGGCCGCGCCGAGCACATGAACTTCGTGCCGGGCGCCCGCTGGGACGAACGGCACGCCGGCACCAACGCGCCGGGCACGGCGCTGGCCCTGGACCACGCCGTGCAGATCTTCGCCACCGAGCACTACAACCGCCTGGCCCAGCCCTGGACCTGCGCGGCCGCCCCCGTCCACGACCCGGCCACGGGCCGGCTGCTGGGCGCGGTGGACATCACCGGCGGCGACCACCTGGCGGCCCCGCACAGCCTGGCCCTGGTCCAGGCGACCGCGCGGGCGGCCGAGGCGCACCTGGCGGCCGGAGCCCCCGGCCCCCGCAGCGCCCTGTCGGCACTGGGCCGGGACGAGGCCCTGCTGACGACGGGCGGACGGCGCGTACGGCTGGGCAGGCGGCACAGCGAGATCCTGGTCCTGCTGGCCGCGCACCCCGACGGCCTGACCGGCGAGCAGCTGTCCGCCGCGCTCTACGGGGAGCGCGCGGTGCCCATGGTGACGCTGCGCGCGGAGATCTCGCGCCTGCGCAGGCTGGCCGGCGAGCTGCTGGCGTCGCGTCCGTACCGGCTGACGGGCCCGGTGGAGACGGACGCGGCGGACGTCGAGGAACGGCTGGCGGCGGGCGACCTGCGGGCGGCGGTCCGCGCGTACGACGGCCCGCTGCTGCCGGCCTCGGAGGCGCCGGGGGTGTGCCGGCTGCGCCGGCTGCTGGAGGACCGGCTGCGGCGCGCGGTCCTGGGCGGCGGGGACGCGACGGCGCTCCAGCTGTGGGCGGAGCGCCCCTGGGGCGAGGACGACCTGGAGGTGTGGGAGCGCCTGCTGGCGGCACTGCCGGAGAGCGCGGCGCACCGGGGCTCGGTTGCGGCGCGTGCGCGCGGGCTGCGGGCAACGTTCGCGCAACCCGCGCGGGGCTAGCGTCCGCGGCATGACCCGTTACGCCAGCCCGGGCTCCCCCGAGGCCATCGTCAGCTACCGTCCGCGCTACGACCACTGGATCGGCGGCGAGTACGTACCGCCCAAGCAGGGCCGGTACTTCGAGAACCCCACCCCGGTGACCGGCCTCCCCTTCACCGAGATCGCGCGCGGCACCGCCGAGGACGTCGAGCGCGCCCTGGACGCCGCCCACGCCGCCGCCCCCGCCTGGGGCCGCACCTCCCCCGCGGAACGCGCCCTCGTCCTGAACCGCATCGCCGACCGCATGGAGCAGAACCTCGAGATCCTGGCGGTCGCCGAGTCCTGGGAGAACGGCAAGCCGGTCCGCGAGTCGCTCGCCGCGGACATCCCGCTCGCCATCGACCACTTCCGCTACTTCGCGGGCGCGATACGCGCCCAGGAGGGCGGCCTCTCCGAACTCGACGAGGACACGGTCGCGTACCACTTCCACGAGCCCCTCGGCGTGGTCGCGCAGATCATCCCCTGGAACTTCCCCATCCTGATGGCCGCCTGGAAGCTCGCCCCGGCCCTCGCGGCGGGCAACACGGCCGTCCTCAAGCCGGCCGAGCAGACCCCCGCCTCCATCCACGTCTGGCTCGACCTGGTGGCGGACCTGCTCCCGCCGGGCGTGGTGAACGTCGTCAACGGCTTCGGCGTCGAGGCGGGCAAGCCGCTGGCGTCGAGCCCCCGGGTCGCCAAGATCTCCTTCACCGGCGAGACCACGACGGGCCGGCTGATCATGCAGTACGCCTCGGAGAACCTCAAGCCGGTCACCCTCGAACTCGGCGGCAAGAGCCCCAACATCTTCTTCGACGACGTCTCGGCCGCCGACGACGACTTCCTCGACAAGGCCCTCGAGGGCTTCACCATGTTCGCCCTCAACCAGGGCGAGGTCTGCACCTGCCCCTCCCGCGCCCTGATCCAGCGCGGCCACTACGACGCCTTCCTCGAAGCGGCCGTGGCCCGCACGGAGGCGATCCTCCCCGGCCACCCCCTGGACACCGACACCATGATCGGCGCCCAGGCCTCCAACGACCAGCTGGAGAAGATCCTCTCCTACCTGGACATCGCCCGCCAGGAAGGCGCCCGCCCCCTCACCGGCGGCGCCCGCGCCCACCTCGACGGCGAACTCGCGGGCGGCTACTACGTCCAGCCCACCATCTTCGAGGGCCACAACCGCATGCGGATCTTCCAAGAAGAGATCTTCGGCCCCGTGGTCGCCGTGACCTCCTTCACCGACCTCGACGACGCCGTCTCCCTGGCCAACGACACCCTCTACGGCCTCGGCGCCGGCGTCTGGACCCGCAACGGCACCACCGCCTACCGAGCCGGCCGAGCCATCCAGGCAGGCCGAGTCTGGACCAACTGCTACCACGCCTACCCGGCCCACGCCGCCTTCGGCGGCTACAAACAGTCGGGCATCGGCAGGGAGACCCACAAGATGATGCTGAACCACTACCAGCAGACGAAGAACCTGCTGGTGAGCTACTCGGCTAAGCGGCTGGGGTTCTTCTAGGAACGCCTCAAGGGGCCTCCGACCTGCGCTTACGCAGGTCGGAGGCCCCCTGCGAGGGAGGCTAGGGGGTGGAGAGGTAGCGAGGGCGAAACACCTCCTTCACCCCAGTTTGTCTCACCTGTATCCCGCTGCTGACCAGCGCTTCCGGGCTATTCCCGGGCCAAGTCAGGGCTCATCAGCCCTGTGCCCCGGGGCTTGTGGGCTTCCACTGCTTCATCGCCTCCTCGATCCGCTGGTTCGCCCGTTCCTGACCGTTCGCCAGTACCTTGGCGTAGACGCGGAACATCACTTCGATGCTCTGGCCGGCGCGGCGGGCGCACTCGGCCGGGTCGACGCCGGAGTGCAGCCAGAAGGAGATGCCGGCGTGGCGCAGGTCGTAGGGCCGCTTGGCTACGAGTGAGGACTGTTCTTCCTCAGTGAGAGCCATCCCCCGAGCCTTCGTCCATGTCTTGCCGTAGGCGGCGGACTGTACGTACAGGCCGGCGCCGCTACGGAAGAGGCGCCCGTCCGGGGCGGTGCCGTACCGGTCGATGTGTTCTCGGATCATGGTGACGAAGACCGGGGGGATCGGGACCGGTCGTGTCTCCTTCAGCGCTCTCTTCTTTAGCGGGTGGACTTCATGAGCCGTGCCGTCGTCCGTCCACTCCTTCCCGGCCAGCACGACGCCTCCGCGCAGGGTGAGCAGTCCCCATCCCCTGTCGGGCAGGCGGCATTGGGCGCGCTCCAGTCGGATGACCTCGGCCGGGCGCATGGCGGCGTAGTACATGCACCCGAAGAAGGCTTCCAGGTGCGGGCCACGGCCTCCTTGCTCGCGTACGGCTTCCAGGAGCAGGGACACCTGATGCGGATTCGGTACGCACTCGGGGTCGACTTCCTCAGCGACGTAGGGCTTCTGCCATCGCACGCCGTGTAGTGGATTGGCCGTGAAATAGCCCTTCTCCACGGCCATCGACAGGATGTCGCTCAGTGCGGCTTTCTTCCGCAGGGCGGTCTTGGCTGCTGCCGGCTTACCGTCGAGTTTCAACGACAGCGCATCAAGCGCCTGTCGCAGGACGATGGCGTCTTCCATGCGGCCGATGGGCAGTGAGCGTTGCTCGATCCAGGCCAGGGCCTTGCGCCACTCCTCGGGAGGGGGGCTCTGCCATGCCTTCTTGTTGAACGCCCAGCTGTAGAGAGCCCGGCGCAGCACCCGGGGTTCCGGGTGCTGCGCGCCGGGTTCAACGAGGGCCGGCGTGATGGTGGCGAGCGCGTCTGCCATGGTGCGTCGGGTACCGCCCGGCGTTCGGTCCCATCGCTGGTCAATGTAATCGCGGGCGTGCTGGTACCACGTGATCTTCTGCTTGATGGCTCGAAGCTCCGACGCCGGCAACCCCGTCCGCTCGTCGAACGGCTCCCCCTCACGAGCCATCGTCATGAGCTTCGAACGGCGGCTCTCCGCCAACCCCTTGGTGGCAAACGACTCGGACTTTTCCCGGGTGTTCACCGTCCATCGCACCTCGAAGGACTTCCGACGACCGGGCCGCTCCCGGATGTCCCAGAAACGGACCCGGTAGCTCATCGCCATCAGTGGGTGTCCTTCTCGCACGCGGCCCACCAAGCATCGATGTCCGCGCGGCGGAAACGCAGCTGGCCGTTGGGGAGCTTGACGCCCTTGGGGGCCTGCCCGCGGGCACGCATGCGGTAGAACGCAGACCGGCTCATGTCGAGTTCCTCAAGAACCTCGCAGAGCTTGAGCTTCCTCTGGCTTGCCAAGTCGAATTCTCCTTAGCGAGGGAGTACAGACGACGCCACCTGTGGCGTTCTGTCACAGGCATTGCGGGTGGGTTAGGTGTCCGGCCGCGGTGAGCGCGGGGTCCACGGGCTTCCCGCAGACGGCGCAGCGGAGGTGGAGACCTGAGATTGGGTGCGAATCGCTGTCCGCGCCGTCCGCACTGTCCGCAAGTTGGCGTTTTTGCTGGTCAGCGGCGTGCGCGGGTGCGGACAGCGATTTGGATTCGCTGTCCGCAGTGCTGTCCGCGCTGTCCGCAGATGGGGGTTGCGGACAGCGGACGGACAGCGTACGGACAGCGGTCTCGTCATCGCTGTCCGCATGTTTTTGCCGTTCAGCGGGGGTTGCGGACGGCGCGGACGGTGCGGACAGCGATTTACGGGCTGTCTCTGCCGGGGTGAGCTTGACGACGCGGCCACGGTTGCGGCCGTTGTCGCGGCCTTCTTCGAAGGCGATGCCGGCTGCCCGGAGGGCGGGGGCGAAGCGCCGCAGGAGTGCCCCCGCGTGTGCGGGGGTCTTCGGCCACTTCGGGGTGTGGGTCTCGGGAGGCGGAAGCAGGTCGAGGAGCTGGGTGACACTGCCGTTGTAGGGGCCATGGGTCTCGATGAAGGTGACGACCGCGGCGGCGAAGGGGTCGGCTTCGAGTGCTTCGACCGCCACGGTCTGCGCGGCAGCCAGGTAGTCAGGCAGGGTGCTCCAGCCCTGCACGCGGTCCACGGTGGCCAGGACGCGGGCGAAGTCGGCCATGCGCGGCATGCGCTCGAGGTGGACGTGAGGCAACTCGCGCAACACGGCGGCGAGCAGATCGAACAGAGAGGCCAGGATCGCCGGCCGTGCCGCATCGAAGGCGATGTCCAGCGCTTCCTCGGTGCGGCGGCGCTCCTCCAGGATCACCTGAAGATCCAGCATCATCAGGCGTTCAGCCAGGTCTCCGGCGAGTGCTCCGGCGTCGATGGTCGTCATCGCCAGGACACGGCGGAAGGTGAGGACGACTACGTCATCGTCGGTGTACAGGGCACGGTCGACGATGCCGTCACCGGTGACGGCCTTGCACAGAGTGTCGGAGAGCCAGGGCTGGATGGTGCTGATGTTGTCCAGGCACAGAGCCCAGGAGTTAAACGCCTGAGTGGCCCAGGTCTTCACGTCCCGCGGCTGGGAGCGCTTCGTGGCGGCAGAGGGGTCAACGAGGTTGATGACCATCTGGGCTGTTTTGGATTTGCCGGTGCCCTGCTCGCCCTTGAAGGTGAGTACTGGGTGCGGGATGTGCGGGATCCAGGCGGCGATCAACCAGGCCACGAGCTGGTGGAAGGCGGTGTCGTCCATGTTCAGCAGGTCGTGCAGCAGCGCCAGGCCGTTCCCGTCCGGCTGTGGAGTGGGCATGGGTGACATGGCACCGGATCGGCGAAAGAGCACTGGCGAGCGCTCCTGCACCGCCCAGCCCTCCGGGGAGACGCTTACGCACCGGCCGTCGGCGGTGCCCAGGTCGAGGACGACCTGTTCCGGTCCGCCGGCGACGCGCAGGTGGACGGGCACGGGGTCGGTGGCTGCGGCCATGCCTTCGAGCACGGTCATGGCATCCGCCAGGGCGGCCTGTGAGGGGACCTGGCCGCCGCTGGCCTCGGTGTACTGCCGTGCCAGCCAGGACCGCATGCCCGCTTTCCCGCGCAGCGGCAGGACGACGTTCGGGCCGTGGCGGCGCACGCCGTAGGGGCGACCGTCCTCGGACATCACCAGGTCGTAGCCCTCCTGCGCCAGCGACACCAGCTGCGACGCCTGCGAGGGGCCCTTCTCCCTGCCTGTCACCGCTGGACCTCCCGGGCTGCGCCGCGCTGTGCGCTGACGATCGTGCGGCGGGCCGGGATCTCCGGGTGCCCGCGCATCACCGCGGCGGCCAGAAGCCGGTCGGCGGCAGTGGCGGGGGCGATAGCGGGTGCGGCGAACGCCCTCCGTCCAGCCCAGTAGAGGCGGTTGTTCAGGTCGTTCGGGCCGCAGTCCAGGACGAAGCGGACGAGTGCGTCCAGGCGTCGCTCCGGGCTGCCCAGGGCGGTCCGTTCGGGCTCCCGTGGCACTGGGGTGCTGTGGGCGCCGCCCTGGTCTGCTGTGAGCAAGGCCAGCAGCGCGGCGGGGGCCGGTGCGATGGCGTCAGGGCCCGAGTCGGGGTGGTAGCGGTAGTAGCCCTTGGGTCCAAGGGAGCCGGGGCCGACAAGGTAGCCGCCGCTACCGCGGGTGTCGACGCCGTCGGCGAGCAGGCTCGCTGTGTTGGGGATCTGGACGCCGGCTGGGGCGGTAAGCCATAGGTGCAGGCCGCCGGACTGGGTTACGACGGTGGCCGTGCGCGGCACGGCGAACCCGTGGTCGGTCGCCATGCGATGGAAGTTGGCGATGCCGTCGATGCCGTTCTTGCGGTCCAGATCCAGCCCGAACAGATAGTGCGGGACACATCCGCAGGCGATGCCGTAGCCAGCCGCCCAGGGCGCGGCGGCGAACAGGCGGCGGACCTGGCTGGGGTCGCTGCTGGCGTCGTGGACACCGTGCCCGAGCGCTCCGCATTCGCCGCTGCAGGGGTCGGTGTCGTCGAGGTGGGCGCTGGGGAGAGCGGGGATCTTCGAGCGGGTGAGCGGAAACACCGCGAGGTCGTACAGAGTGGCGGCGGTCAGGGCATGGGCGCGTGCGGCGGCCCACCAGAGACCGGGACGCTGGGCACGGGAGCTCTGTTGGGTCATGCTGGAGACCTCCGGGTCTTTCAGGGCCGGGAGAGGAGCCCGGGGCAGCCGGCTTGCTTGCAGGCGTCTGGCGGCTGCCCCGGGGACTGTCAGAAGGGCGGCTGGTCGTCGCCACCGGCCGGGGCCGGGATGGCCCACGAGTCGCTCTTGGTGCCGGGCTGGGCCTTCGGACGCTGGCTGCCAGTGCCGTTGGTGTGGTGCACGGTGGCGGTGGCGTAGCGGAGGCTGACGGCGATGTCTTCGACGTCGAGGCCGAAGCCGGTGCGCTGGATGCCGTCGGCGCTGGTGTAGTCGTACTGGCGCAGGGCTCCGGTGACGATGACGCGGGTGCCCTTGCTGAGGCTGGATTCGGCGTTCTGGGCGAGCCAGCGCCAGGCGGTGCAGCGCAGGAACAGGGTCTTGCCTTCTCCCCATTCGGCGCGGTTCTTGTCCCAGTTCTTGCTGTTGGAGGCGACGTTGAAGGACAGCCACGGGGTGCCGTCGGCGGTGTGGCGCAGTTCGGGGTCGGCGGTCAGGTTGCCGATGAGGGTGATGGTGGTTTCGCCGATGGGCATGTGCGGGCCTCCTAGGCTCCGGCGTGCTCCGATACGGGCGGGACGGCCTCCGTGTCAGGGAGGCGGCCCCAGTGGGTGCCGAGGATTTCGGCGTCCGCGGCGATGGGCACTCCGCGGTAAGTGGTGGTCATGGCGGCCGTGAGCTGGTCCCGCACCGCCGCGGCCTGGTCGGCGGGAACGTGGACGATGACTTCGTCATGGACGAACAGCCACAGCCGCTCATGCAGCCCGTGTGCGGTGGCCAGCTCGTAGACGGCGGCAACCAGCAGGTCGCGGGCGGTGGACTGGATCGCGTAGTTGCTGTTGGCGTACGGGCGGTCCGGGTCGGCAGGGATGCGCCGACCGGACCCAGTGATCACGGTGGTGGCGTTGGCGATGTCCTTGCCGAAGCGGATCACCTCGGGGTAAGCGCGTTGCCATCGCTGGATCACGCCTCGCGCCACGGACACCGGCACCCCGGTCTGCGCGGCCAGCGCTTTCGCTCCACCGCCGTAAATCGTGCCGAACGTCGCCCGCTTGCTGACTGTGCGTTGCTCCTTGGTGAAGCCGGGTCCGTACATCAGCTCCGCGGTAGCGTCGTGGATATCGACGCCAGAGGTGATGACGTCCATCAGGGTCCGGTCCCGCGACAGTGCGGCGGCTACACGGACTTCGACCTGCGAGAAGTCGCAGGCCACCAGCACGTGACCGTTCTCGGCGCGGAAGCAGTGCCGCAGCCGCGGGTCGTGCTTCTTCAAGGTCTGCAGCGCAGGGGCGGTGATGGACATCCGCCCTGTACGGGCCCGCAAGGTGTTGATCTGCGGATGCACCCGGCCGCCGCGGTCTGCAGCAGCTAAGAAGGACTTGAGGTTCGTGATCGTGTTGGAGCCGGCGGCCATGGCCCGTCGCGCCGCCAACAGCTCCCGCCCACGGTCGCTGATCTGGGCCGACCCTTCGGAGAGAGCGTGGCCCAGTGCGACCAGGCTGTCTGCTGTCGTCTGGATCTGCCCCTTGTCCGTGCGGGGCCATGTGTAGCCGGTGACCTGTTGTTCCATCCACTGGGCGAACCGCGGCGATCGGCCGGAGAAGCCCAACGCATTGCGGATATGTGCGTCTGCGGCGTTGAACTCCCTCTCGAACTGTCGGAGCAGGTTGGCGGTATAGGGGCGGTCGAGGAGGAGGCCGCGGACCGTAATGCCAGTGGACTGCGCCGCCAGCCACTGCTCCATCCCCACTAGGTGGGAGAACGGCGCACACCGGGCCAGCAGGACCGGCAGCAGCCGGCGCACGTAGATCGCGTCCAAGCCTGCGTAGACCGTGTATGACTCGTCAGTGGCGGGAATGTGGTCCCAGCCCCAGGTGATCGCGCGGTCCCCCGCGCGGGAACCGACGGGTGCAAGGTCACGCATCCGGTCGTGCAGTGCGGTCTCGGCTTCCTTCAGTCCGGTGTCGAGGTGCCGGGCGGCCAGGTCCTTCAGACCGTGCCCGGCGCGTTCATCGGGATTGGCCACCTTGCTCAGCAGGTGGGTGTCGACCACTCGCTGAGCGAGGGGGATCCCGAAGGCCGACCAGACGGCCAGCACGTCGTAGTTGGTGTGGGTGGTGAACCGGCGCTCCGGATCCGCCAGCACCGCCGTCAGAGCGTCGCGCTGGGCGGGAACGAGCGGGTTGAGGACCCATGCGGTGGTGGGGGTGCCGAACTGCACGAGCCGGACGCCGGCGTCCGGGCCGAAGTGCCCGGGGCCGCCGTCCACGATCGCGCGGGTCTCCAGATCCAGGCCCAGCACCGCGTCCGAGCGGGCGAACGCGGCGAACGCCGTCGAGTCGAACTCGGCGGCATTCGCGGGAGCGTGGACGGTCATGGTGTGCCCGCCGTGGGTGCGGGTGTAGGTCACCACAGCAGGTCATCCTCACCAGCGATCGGGCCATCGCAGACGAGACGGCTGCCGCAGTGGAAGCAGACGTCGAGGGCGTCGAGGTGGAACCGAGACCAGCACCGCACGCACAGCCAGGCGCGGTCCTCAAGGTCATGAGTCTCCTCGGTGGCCAGGAACAGCGGCCGCCGCCGTGCGCACAGCCAGCAGCAGCCTTCGGGCGGGGTCATGCGGGGTCCACTCCCTCCAGACTCGAGGCGTCGCAGGTGAGGCACTCCCACAGCAGGCGCACCGTGGGAGGCAGGTGCATCGGGTAGCGGCAGCGCGGGCACGTCAGCGGCACCGGCGCGGGCAGCAGGCGGGCGAGCCAGCCGTAGCCGTCCCCGGTCAGGGCGGCGCTGTAGGCGGCGGTGTCCGACCCGGTGTACGGCGCCGCCCCGGGCCCGTCGGGCTCCGGGGCGGTGATTCCGGTCCCGGGCAGGCAGTCCTGCCTTGAGGTCGTCATGCCGCGTCCCTGCTGTCGGCGTAGGGGCCGGTGCGGGTACCGAGCAGCAGGCTGTAGGCGAGGGCGGCCTGGTGGATGACGACACCGTTGCCGAGGATCTTGAGCTGGTCGGAGCGGGACAGGCCCAGGTCCATACTGGTCACCCAGCCGGGATCAGCGCCCATCATCCATTCCACGAAGGCCGGGGACAGACGGCGGTTGCCCTTGGTGCCCGGTTCGGTCGGCTCGGGCGCGGGACGCCCGAGGACGTGCTCCCACCGGCGGATGGCGGGCCCGTAGTCGGTGCCGTTGGTGGCCACCCATCGCCCGTCCAGGCGGACGGCCTGGCCGGGGAGGTAGTAGGTTCCGGCCCGGTCGCGCTGGTTGGGACCGCCGTGCGGCCCGTCGGAGGCTTTGGGGGTGGGCAGCAGGTTGACCACCACCTCATTCAGCGGGCGGGAGTTGGTTCCCAGCAGGTTGGACGCGGCAGACTTCCAGTCGCGTGCAGCGGGGGTGGGCAGCAGGGTCACGGCGGTGCGCAGGTTCATGCCGCCCTTGCGCTTGGGGGAGATTCCGGGGCCGCCTGTTCCGTCGGCGGCCGCGGGGGTGGGCAGCAGGCTTATGCGTCCGTCGGGGGCAGCAAGAAGACCACTTCGTCCTCCAGCGTGGGCCCGTGCCCGCCCGCCCTGCGCTTGTCCGGGTGCTGCGGACCCCCGTTGCGCCCCAGCTGGGAAGTAGGGGTCTTCAGCAGCGGGATACGCGACGGCGAACCAGCGGTCACGCCGGTGGCAGGCCCCGACTTCGGGATCTCCAGCGCGTAGGCACATCCACCGCGCGTCGTACCCGCACGCGGCCAGGTCCGCGGCGACGACGTCGAGGCCCCGGCTGCGGATGGCGGCGACGTTTTCCAGGAAGACGAGCTGGGGTCGAAGGTGGCGAATGGCGTGGGCGATGGTTTTCCACAGTCCTGAGCGGTCACCGGCGATCCCTCCCCGAGGTCCGGCGTTGGAGATGTCCTGGCAGGGGAACCCGGCGGTCAGCGCCGCCGGGCGCGGCAGCGAGCCGGACAGTGTCGGCCAGTCCACCGCCGTGATGTCGCCGAGGTTGCGGGCGCCGGGCAGCCGGGCGGCCAGCAGCCGGTAGGCGGCCGGATCCTTCTCGGCGACCACGGTCGTGGGCAGGCCCGTGACGGCTTCCACAGCCAGGTCCAGCGCACCGGACCCGGTACACAGACTGATGTTGCCGCCCTCCGGCGGTGCGGTGGGAGCAGGTTTGGTCATACTGGGGTCCTCCAGTTCCGTTCTCAAACCGGCTGGTGACGCGGGCGGCCCCGGCTTCATTGGCGTGAGAGGGGGCCGCCCGCGGTGTAGCTAGTGGTGGTGCGCGTGCAGGGTGTGGTCGGTGGCCAGAGCTGTCAGGCGCTTGACCTCCTCGGAGATGACGGCGCGGAAGCGGATCCGCACCAGGCAGTCGGCCTCCGGGCAGCGGAGCGTCTGAAGGCCGCGGAGCAGGGCCAGGACGTCGGCGACGCGGTCCAGGATCTGTGAGCCAGTGGCGCGCACAGGCATCCCTTCAGTGGTGGTTGATGGTCCCGTTGGCGCGGCCGAAGAGGCCTGTGGTGGTGATGTGCTGGGTGATCTGCGTTGGTGCCTCGGTGCGGCTGCGGACGCTCCGGAGCATGAGGGGGATGGTGAGGACTGCGGCGATGATGAGGGCGGCGGCGGACCACAGGGCTTGGCTCATCGCGATGAGGCCGGGGGCGGCGTAGGAGAGGCCGAATCCTGCGGCGGCCATGCCGCCTCCGACGGTCGGGGCGAGGAGCGCGGTGGTCTTGGCCCATGCCGGCACCGGTGCCGGGGCCGGGATCGGAAGGGTGGTCGGCGGTTCGGGCTGGGTGAGGGCGTAGCCGGTGATCAGGCGTCCGTCCGGGAGCCGGATGGTCTGGACGGCAGGGAGCGGACCCGGCTGAACAGGCATCAGCGTGTCGGTGTGGGTGGTGATCGGTACGGGGTGGTGGGTCAGGGTGTCCGGGTGCCGTTCGGGAAGGGTCATGGCGACCTCCTTGAGGTCACGGGGGCGGGCCCGCACCGGGTGATGGTGCGGGCCCGCGGGATGGGTGTCAGGCGGCTGTCAGCGGGTGTCACGGGCCGCTGTCAGGACCGCGTGACGGCGCGTGTGCCTAAGGGTTTGGGTGTCAGGCGGCCGTGACGTGTCAGGGATGTCAGGCGGCTGTCAGGGCGGGGACGATCCGCCAGCGGCCGGTCTGGCTGGTGGCCTCGAGGCGGCCTTCGAGGGCGGCTTCCTTGAGTCGTTCGGAGACCCATGGGCGGCTGTAGCCGTGTTCGTCGCACCAGTCGGTGAAGTCCTTCGGGCCGACGATCATCCGCCCTTCGGACTCGAACTGCTCCAGCGCCTGAGCGAACAGGCGTCGGGCCTCCTTGGGCGACGGCTTGTGGCCGGTGTCCTGCCCGAACATCGGAGCGTCGTCGCCCGGCTCGGGCTCGGGCAGGTCGGCCTCGGGGTCCAGGTGGGCGTCCTCAGGGTCCACCAGCATGCCGTCCGGCATGTCGTCCTCCTCCACGGCGGCCTGCGCCGCCGGCTCGTCGCCGGGGGCCACCCGGCCGGTGTAGAGCTGTCCGGCCACGCCTCGGGCAGCCTTGGCGGTGACCGGATCAGCCGTTGCCCCATTGCGCTGCGCCCACAGGGCCAGGACTTCCATCGGCGACACGGCGCGGTGGGTGAAGGCCTTGGTACGGCCTGGGGAGGGGTACCGGTCCTCCGGGATGCCGGGCGACACGAGGTAGCAGTAACCGGGCCGCCGGTTGCCCCAGGCCCCGGGGTGGGCGCCGGCGTCCAGCACGGCTTCGGGGAGGGAGAACCCTTCGTCGCGCGGGTCGCAGCCGAGCGCGACCACGGACGGCAGGGACGCGCGGGTACTGGTGCTCATCTGGTCGTAGGAGGGGCGCTGGAGGGAGACGACCAGGGCGATACCCGCGGAACGGGCTTCCTGGGCGATGCCCGTGAATGCGTCGTCGCCCAACGCCCGCAAAGTGTTGGCGGCTTCTTCCATCCAGGCAACCAGGAACGGCATGCCGGGGCAGCCGCACGCCGTGCCGTCCTTCCGGCAGGTGTGCTTGCTGCTGTTCTGCACCTGTGCGGCCTCGGGCACCCACTGGCGGTAGCCGTGGTCGCCGAGCCAGCGCGTGCGGGCCGGGATGGCGGCCTTGAGCGCCTCCACCATGACCTCTGTGCCGGTGCCGCCTTCCTCACCCCAGTCCAGCCCTGGCCGCAGCGGCCTGAAGTCCTGGAACGCCTTGGGGTCGGACAGCCAGACGATCACGTCCCGGCGGGAGAGTATCTCCGTCAGCAGGTTCAGGGCGGTGTCGCCCTTGCCGGACCCTGTGCCGCCTGCGATGAGCAGGTGGGTGGAGTTGCGGTTGGCCTCCGGGTCACCGGGCAGCCAGAGCTGGAGCGGGGAGCCGTCGTCGTACCGGCCGATCACGAGCGGGTCGGCGATGGAGCCGCCGAGCAGGGAAGGGCCCTCCCACTCGACGACCTCCGCCAGCATGTCCTCCGGGACGATGATCAGGTCGCCGCGCCGGGCCGATGAAGGATCCGGCATGTACCGCACGGCCGTCGTCGGCAGGTCCAGCGCGGAGGCGATCCGCGACAGGCTCTTGGTCACGTCGTCGTTGGTCTGCTCGCCGGCTTCCAGCGCGATGGGTGCGGTGACACGGTTCGGCTCCACCTTCGCTGTGCCGATCTGCGCCCGGGCCAGCCCGACCTTCTCCAGAAGGCCCTTGTCCGATCCTTCCCCGGTGGCCGCTTCAGGGTTGCGCCGCATGACCATGCGGATGTTCCACGACAGTGCCACGACCGGCCCGCCCATCAGGTACAGGTCCGGCAGAGGGCCGGTGGTCGGCCCGGCCAGGCAAGAGGCTGTGAGCCAGGCCGACCCCGAGGCGACGGTGATGGCTGAGTGAAGACGCCGCTGCTGGCTCGTCGACCGGCCCGCCCACCACGTGGCCCCGGTCAGGGCGACCGAGGCGAGGGTGAGACCGACACCCGCGGCGGCGCTGTCAGCCCACTTCAGGCTCCCCAGCGCACCGGCCAGGCCGACGCCGCCGACGCCCAGCCATGGCGGGAGGTGCGGCTTGGCCCGGTGCATCAGGTACTTGCCGATGCCGGCCGCATCCGACGCGCCCTGGAGCTGCTCTTCATGCTGCTGCTCTGCAGTGTTCCGCTCAGCCATCACCGAACCTCCTTACTGCTGAGCCCAGTCCATGCGCGGAGCCTGAGGACGCCGGGCACGGTGACGAACGCGGTTGATCTCTTCCTCGTACTGCTGCTGGAACGTGGCGTACGCCGCCGCGGCGTTCTTCGCCGCATCCCGCAGCGCGTCAGCGGACCTCTGGAGCTTGCGGGCCACCTTGTGCGCGCGGATCCGCGAGCCCCCCAGCCGCCCCTCGGGGTCCGGCACCGAGGCGAGCACGCCCTTGCAGATCTCGGCACCCATGGCCACCTCGATGGACATGGCCACGGCCGCCGCACGCAGGTGGTTGCAGTAGTTGCGCATCAGTGCCGGCGACGAGAAGTCCGGCGGGGCCAGCAGCGCCTCGGGATGCCCGCCACCGCGGCGACTCGGAGCACCGCCACCGCTGGTGGTCTTATTGCCGGCGTTGACGTTCACCGTGAAGCCCGGGGCAAACCGCGCCTCGAACTTCTTGGAGTTGAACTTGTTGTGGGCGCCGTTCGCCCCACGCGGGACGTCGGTGCCGTAGCGGGAGCCGTTGGCCATCAGTGGGTCTCCTTACGGGATGCGGGACGAGAGGCGGGCATGCGGCGCAGCACCGACCAGCCGGTCTGAGTGGTGATGGTGATCAGCAGCCACGTCAGCGGCAGTGGGTCGGTCGTGGGTCCGAAGCTGGCCGCCAGTGCCAGCCATCCCATGGCGGCCGTGATGACAGCGGCCGACATCAGGCGCCACCTGGATGCCGACTGTCCGGCCGGGCGGTGTGCGTTCACGTGGACCATCCACCCCAGCGGCAGCACCGCAGCTACGGCAAAGAGCAGGCCGGACCACCAGGCCAGCGCGTGCAGCAGTGCGGTCAGCGGCCATGCGGCAGTGGCCAGGGCGAGCGGGGCCAGGCGGATGCGGTGGCGCCACAGCAGCCGGGCGAACCAGGCCAGCAGCTCGAGGGACAGCGGCGGGCGCTCGGGCACGACCACGACGAACGGGGTGCTCGAGCGACGCCAGCGGGACTGACGGGGGATACGGACCGTGGAGGAACCGGCGCGCACCTTGTGGGACCGGGTACGACTGGACACGAGGATTCTCCAACGCGAGAACGAGGAGAGCCCGGCACACACCGTGTACCGGGCTCGTGGATGACGGCCTTAGGCAGCACTGTTCAGAGGGCGCCGGCCAGGTCATGACCATTGACAGCGGCCAGGGCGCGCGGTTGGTGCGCGGCGAGCTGCGCGGCGCGCGCGGCTCGGAAGTCGCGCAGCCAGTTGCGGGCGTTTCCGGGGTCCACGCGGAACCGGTCGGAGAGCTCCGCCGCGGTCGGTTCGTCGTGCCCGTCGGTGGTCAGGCGGTGGAGGTAGAAGGCCCAGCCCTCCTGTTTGGCCTCTGACTTCCACACCGGCCCGGCGCCACTCAAGGCCGCGTCAGGCGCGTGCGGATGCAGCGCGGCCAGGTCCCCGTGGAGCCGGTCGCGCAGCAGGGCGGCTTCCTCGATCTGCCCGTTGACCTGCGCCAGCAGCGCTGCACGGGCCTGGTACTGGGTGCCGAGGTCTTGGAGCTGCGCAGTCAGTGTGTCCACGCGCTCCTGCTGCTCGGCCGCCTGTTGTGCAGCGTGGTGTGCAGCGTCCTTGAGGATCTGTTCCGCGCGCTGCCGCGCGGCCGCTTCCTCCTGCCGCGCGCTCTCCGCGCGGTGTTCAGCCTCCGCCGCGCGCTGCCGCGCGGTCTCCTCCTGCCCGGCGGCATTTTCTCCCCGGGCCAGCAGCGCCGCGTGCTCCGACTGGGCGGCCTCCAGTTCCTGCCGCGCGGCGGCCAGGGCATCCTCCGCGCGCTTCCGCGCGGTCTCGGCTTCCTTCCGCGCGTCCTCCGCGCGCTGCCGCGCATCCTCCGCCTCCTGCCGCGCCGTCTCGGCCTCGCGCCGCGCGGATTCGGCCTGCGCGGCAAGCGCGGAGGCTTCCTGCCGTTGGACGGCGGGGGTGACGGCGAGATCCTCGATCAGGGTCAGCACCGCGGTGGTGTCCCGGTAGTCGAGTCGCGCGACTTCCTCCGCGCGGGTCAGGGCACCCAGCCGCCGAACGAGCGCGAGTGCCTGTCCGGTCTCGGTGGCCACGTCCGCACGGTCCAAGGCCTTTTGAGCCTTGCCGCGCAGCCGCCGCACCCTGGCCGACTTGCCGGCTTCCAGCGCGAGCCGGAGGCGGTAGATGCGCAGGGCGGCCCGTTGAGCGAGCGCGGCCCGCGCGATGGCGGAGGAGGAGCTGCGGGCGTCCAGTCCGAGCACGGCGAACAGGGCGGCCCAGCCGTGCTGCCACAACAGCGCCACCAGCCGCACCGGACCCGGACGCGCGGTCTCTTCCTCCTCCGGACGGGTGTGGTGCAGTTTGCTGCGAAGCTGCAGTTCGATCAGCCACGCAGCCAGGGCCGGGACTGCGGCCAGCACGGGGCGGGCCCACCAGTTCGGGGCGTGCACGGCGTTCATCGCGGCGGAGAAACCGACCAGTGTCCAGGCGGTGCGGTGCATCAACCGCAGCTCACGCGTCCACCCCGCCTCCGGGTCCGCCGCCCGGTACATCATGACCAGCAGCGTCATCTCGGCAGCGTCGAACACCGCGATGAACGCCGATGCAAGCGCCGTGGGCAGAGCGCAGGTATCGGTGGCGAAGCCCCACAGGCCATGCACGCTGACCGCGACACCGCCCAGCGCCACCACGGCCTGCGGGCCGATCCCGGACAGCCACACCGACCTGCGCAACCGGCCCACACCCCACACAGTCAGGGCCAGAGCCAGCACCGCGATCACGAGCGGCAGCACCCACGACCAGGCGCCGACAGCACCAGACACGTCAGGGAGCCAGGAAGTCATCAGCCCCCTCCTTCACGGTCACAGGGGTCATGCGCCAGGTGACCTCGCTCGCCGGCCGTCCCGAGCCCGGCTCCCACACGATCGGCGCCCCCTCGCAGGACTCCGCGTGCTCTTCGGCTGCCTGCGTAGTGCGGTGGATGCTGTGCGGATCGCCGTGGTGCAACAACAGCCACAACGTCACGCCGGTCCGCTTCGCAGCGTCCAGCTCACGCCGCAGCCCCGCCACCTCACGCTGCGCGGCGGCCACCTGGCTCTCAGCCGCTTCCGCCCGCGCCGTCAGCTCCCACGCCTCATGCATGCAGTCGGCCAGCGAACGAATCGCCTGCGCCTGCACATGGGTTGCCCGTGACCGTGCCGCCTGCGCTTCCTCTTGCAGGCCCACCAGCCTGCTGCGCGTGACCAGGCGGATCATGCCGCCTCCCCCGTGCCTGAGTGCTTCATCAGAGCCAGACGCACGGCCAGCACCCGACGCAGTGCCCGGCGCAGCCTTCGCGCGTCAAGCTCGGAGGGCACTCGGTCCAGCACCGCGATCTGCGCGTCGAGTAGCTCCAGTTCCGCGATGATGAGCGGCATCTCCCGCTCGATCGCGTCCAGCTCAGCGGCCGACGGGCCGCAGTCTTCAATGGCGGTAACACCCGCCTGAACAGCATCGATGTACGTCATGGGTCGTTGCTCCTTGGGTAGGAACGGCCCGAACCAGCGGCTCCGGTGTGCCAGCACCGGAGCCGCCCGCCGTTGAAGTCGGTACATCCGGCTCCCCTCAGCCCCGCCCGTACAAGACGGGCGGAGGAGGCAACCGGCCGCAGCGCACAGCGGCGCTGCGGAAGGCTGAACAAGAGCTATGCGTGTCTCCTTCGGGACTGCCGCGCCCGTATCAGGTAGCGCGACCACGGCCCGTTCTAGGCAGAGACGTGACCTTTCGGTCTGTGCCCTCCGGCTGCAAAGGTGCCGGGAACCTCCCCCCGTCCAGATGCGGGGCTCCTGAAGCCCGGTCTCCCAGGCCCCGTTTGTCGTGCAGGTATGGCGAAGTAGCCCCACCCCGCGGTGCCGGGTGGCAGTGGCCACACAAAGAGACTGGACCGGTGGACCGGTCCAGTCAAGTAGCTTAACAGCGCTGGCAGTTGAGTGGAAAGTGTTTGCCCAGCTAGCCGGCCTGATGAGCAATCAAAAAAGCTGGACCGGCGGACCGGTCCAGCTCGAGGCGAAAACCTCAGCAGCTACATCACGTACGTCTCGACCCGCTCAAAGAGCGTGCCGGGCGTGACACCCTCCTCGCACACGAGGGGACGGCCTTCCTGGTCGAGCGCGGTGTGCAGCACGACGGCCACAGCCGCCTCTCCGGAGAGCGCGAGGTGCCTAGCTTCTTCCGGCGTCGCCAGCCGTACCGTGGTCACGTCCACACCTTCCACGGGGAACCGGCCGGTCTGACGGCGTACATAGCGCGTTGTCCCTTCCGCGATCGGGGCGGTCTGCGCCAGCCGCGGCGACGGCTCCGCCACGTCGGGTGGGAACCACGCCTCAACGTAGCTGTGTGGGCTTCCATCGGGCAGTTGGAGCACGCGCACCCGGCGCAGTGCCTGTACTCCAGGACCAAGGCGCAGTGCGGCGGCTACGTTGGCCGGCGGCTCCGCCCAGTCCGGCTCGCCGACGCGCAGGAATGGCATGCCACCTGCCACTCGAGCGGAGCCTGCCTGACGGTTGCCCGCCGGGCGCGCGACGGGTGTTTCGGTAACGACAAAGCCGGTCCCTTGGCGGGCCTCGACCAAGCCGTCATTGCGCAGCACGTCCATGGCTTTGATGGCCGTCGCTCGGGACACTGTCCACTGTTCAGCCAGGTCTCGCCCTGAGGGCATGATCTCGCCCGGGGCGAACTCCCCTGCCGCGATCCGACGGCGCAGAGACTCCGCGATCTCCTCGTACTTGAGCAGTGCCATGGCTCCTCTTCGGGTAGCTTCACTGGACTGGTCCACCGGTACACACGATACTGCGTGCATGTCGAACCCAGAGCTAGAGCTAGCGCCGGAGATCGATTACTTCTACTCGCAAGTCGTTGATGAGAGCGCCCGGCTGAGCATGTCAGCCGACGGGCGCCTGGAACTACTCCGCACGCAGGAGATCCTGCGGCGCTTCCTGCCGGCAGCGCCCGCCCGCATCCTGGATGTGGGCGGCGGCCCCGGAGTGCACGCCCGATGGCTCGTTGCGGACGGATACGACGTTGATCTCGTCGATCCGGTCGCCCGACATGTCTCGCAGGCCGCGGAGATCTGCCCCGCCTCCGTCGGCGACGCACGCGCTCTGGCCGCGGGCGATGCGAGCTACGACGTGGTCCAGCTACTAGGCCCCCTCTATCACCTCCCTGATCGCGCCGAGCGGCTGCAAGCACTTACCGAGGCGGTCCGCGTCGCGCGCCCCGGCGGTCTTGTAGCCGCGGCAGCGATCAACCGCTACGCGTCGATCTTCGAGCACAGCGCGCTGGCCCAGCTCCAAAAGCCCCGGTTGGAATCGTCGGTATCCGAGATCCTCCGCACTGCGGTCTACGACGGTCACCGCGGTTTCACCCTCTCCTACTTCCACCGGGGTGAGGAACTTGCCGAAGAAATGCGCTCCGTCGGGCTGACCGATGTGGCCGTGTTCGGAGTTGAGGGGCCTGCCTGGTCCATGCTGAAGGCCGTGGAGCACAGCTCAGGACTGACGCCGAACGACGACCTCTTCGCATCGGTCCTGACGGCCGCCCGGATGGCCGAACCCTATCCGGAACTTCTCGCGGCATCTTCTCATCTCTTGGCCGTGGGGAAGGCCCCTGCGTGAGGACAGCAGGGGCGACTGCGGAGCGCGGATAGCGCCTGGAGGGGCAGACAATACGCTTAGCCAGCCTGTGGCCAGGTAGGTCGGCCGAACAGACGGAAGGCCTCATGGGCGGTGATGTAACTACGCGCAGTGCGGCCTTTAAAACCGTCGGGGCCGATGTCGCCGTGGATGCGCACCCCACACTCTCCGCCTACTGGCCCGTAGGGCCAGCTAGAAGGGGTTCCCTGGCGCGGGAGGGCGCCCCTTCGGCATAGGCCCTGTCTCACAGTGCTCTGCCTGCTTCTCGATGCTGACCAGGGCGTGTGGCCCATCTGTAGCCCGGATTCCAAGGTTCGACGGTTGCAAAATAGGCTGTCTCAGCACATACCACCCGCCGTGTCAGCTGTGCGGAAGGCCTTTCCCGGTGCGGGTGGTTGTCCAGAAGCCTCAAACCGCTCCGACTAGCTCGTATTCACCCCGGGGCCACGCGAGTATGAGAGTTGGGTCTCAAATAACGTCCTGCTGGCCTTGTTGGGGCTGATCGAGTTGCTGCTCACGCATTCGCTGCTCTGCGCGCAGTTGTTCAACCGTAGTTGCGTACAACTCCAGACTAAGCCTGTCATCCCCCTGCGCGTACGGCGCGATTCCCAGCTCCAGTGCAGTCGTATGCTGCTCCAGACTGTCGGCAGTCTGCTGGAGATTGAACGCCCGCTCGCGAGGCTTGAAGTAGCCCGCTGCACCCGTCACCACCGTGACGGTGAAGCCTAGGCCAATCAAGGCCCCCTTTGCAGGTTGAGGGGGGTCGTACCAAGCCGTGACTGCAGTAATTCCGGCCGAACCAATGAAGAGCAGCCACTGCATAAGGAGGTGCACGCGGCGATAGTGTCGAGACTCCTTACGCAATCTAGCTATCTCACCAGGAATCCGTTCCTTGTACGAGGCTTGCCTCTCCAAGGGTGGAGGGATCATCCGCCTCGCCTCGAGGATTCTTCGTTCCTCGGCCAACTCAAGGTCAAGCTTGAGCTTCTTTAGCGGAGTTCCCGAATCTTGCCAGAAACCTCCGTCAGAGAATTCAGCCGCGAATTGCACAACGGTGGCGACACCCAAAACTAAAAGAGAGCACCCAAACGCGCCGTTGATTGCACTCGGCGCATCAGCATGCAGCCAGAAGAAGACCTTCACGCCAACCCACGCAAGAACCGTAATCAGCGCTGCGATGGGAGTTCCATAGAACCCGAATACTTGGAAACGTCGATTTTTGATACGTTGCTGCAGGTCGGCCACCTGCTCTCGATAACTGATCAGAGCGTCAGTGGTTGACACACTCCGCAACTCCGGCATCGAATTTACGTTCCCCCTCGGTCTTACGCCCCAGTGATCGAGTCGAGTTCGAACAGTCAACACCCCGCCAACCCAGGGGAAGTCGACACCGCCCTCTCCTTGGCAACATGATGTCGCACATAAGTGATCTACGAGGTGCCAACGAGCCTTCTCCCTGGCACCGATGGTCGGGCCCCTGTGGGCTACGGGACGTGGCACACGTGACTCCGAGTCACCTCACGGTCCAACGTCGCGGCCTACTCTGGTTCGCCCGAGAGCTTCGCCATGTCCGCCGCACGTAAGGTGACTACCCATCCAGTTTGGGCCACCGGGCACGAGACGCACTTACAGCATGGGGACGTCGCCGTGGATCGTGTCGGATGAGCTGTGGGATCACCTGGAGCCGCTGCCGCCGCA
>NZ_BNBL01000021.1 GCF_014655595.1 Streptomyces griseocarneus
CGCCGAACTTTTTTTAGCCGTAGGCCCTGGACCAGGAATGGTTCGGGGCCTACGGCATTTTTGCGTTGTGCCCACACTCGTGCCCATGCCCGTGCCCGTTCCTGTATTCGCATGACCCTTCAGCTATCCCCGGGGGGTGTGGGGAAGGGGAACGCCTCCCCCACACCCCCGGGATCAATTACTTCTGCTCGTCCTCCGCGGCGGCCCGCGTGAGTTCGATGTCCAAGGACTCGCGACGAATGCGCTGATCCATATACAGCAGAGCCGTCACCCCGGACGTAATGGGCAGGGCGACGGTCGAAGAAATGGTGGCGCTGATGCCGGTGATGATCAAGTAAGACCAGCTCATGGAACCGGGGGCGAACCCGGCGGAGAGGTTTTCAAGATCAGTAGAGGTGAGCAGTCCGATGACGGTCGACGGAATCTGGACCACTGTGCCGATCATGAATACAAGGAGAGCGGCGAGAAGCTGTATTCCGAGGATCCGCCATCCCGAGCCCCGTACCAGTTTCGCCGAGCGTCGCATACTCGCGATGGCGCCCTGCTTTTCCAGTACGAGCGCCGGCGCGGCGAGGCTGTAGCGGACCCAGAGCCAGGCGGCCAGGGCGACGGCCGCGAGTCCTCCGGTCGCCATCGCCAGCACCCCCGGACCTTCCGCACCGCTCGCGAGGAGCAGCAGGCCGGGCAGCAGGCCGACGCCGAAGACCCCCACGACCAGCAGCGGCACCAGGCAGAACAGTCCGGCCATGCTTCCCAGCTGGGGGCGGGTGCGAGCCCAGGCCTCGCGGGTCGTGACGGGCCGGCCCAGGACCGCGCGGCTCACGACGAAGGTGAGCATCGCGGCGGCGAAGACCGAGCCCACGAGGCCGACGAGCCCCATGACCGCCGTCCCGCCCAGGTCCTTCACCGCGGCGTCGAGCCACTCCCGCACCGGTGTGCTCTCGTCCAGGTCCGCCACGTCGGGCAGATCGCGGAGCCACAGTCCCGTGATGACGGTGCCGACGGCCTGGGTGGAGGCCGCGACGGCGAAGGAGACGCCCAGTGCCGTCTTCCAGTGCCTGCGCGCCGTGCTGAACGCACCGTCCAGGATCTCGCCGACGCTCAGCGGCCGTAGGGGGACCACACCCGGCTGCGGTGCCTGAGGCTGCTGGAGGCCGCCCCAGCCGCCTCCAGGGCCCCATCCCCCGGTTCCCCGGCCCTGGCCACCGCTGCTGTCGGCGTGGGCCCGGCCCCAGCCGGGCGGAATCCCGCCCGGAGACTCGTTCATTTGCATAGCTCCTTCTGACATTCCTTACCAGTCGGCCATCGTGTCACGGCCCCCGGCGGCGCCCCCCGGCTCGTGATGCTCGTAAGAGGGAGCCGGGTCGGGGAGGCCTTCAATAGTTGGTGTGCGCGGGGCAGACTGGACTAATGGCTGATCAGCACGCGGCACCCGCGTCCCGCTCCGGATCTTCCGCCGTCCCCGCCCTGCGCTGGGAGGACCTCCCCGAAGGCCCCGTGATCGTCCTCCTGGACCAGCGGCGGCTTCCCGCCGACGAGACCGAGCTGATCTGCACCGACGTACCCGCGCTGATCGAAGCGATACGGAGCCTCGCCGTGCGCGGTGCCCCCCTCCTGGGGGTCGCCGGCGCGTACGGGCTCGCGCTGGCGGCCGTACGCGGCTTCGACGTGGAAGAGGCGGCCGAGATGCTCGCCCATGCGCGTCCCACCGCCGTGAACCTCGCCTACGGCGTGCGTCGCGCCCTCGCGGCACATCGCCTCGCCCTCCGGGCCGGCGCGGGCCCGGAGAAGGCCGCCGCGGCCGCTCTCACCGAGGCGCGCGCCCTGCACCGGGAGGACGCCGAGGCGAGCGCGGACATGGCGGCGCACGGGCTCGCCCTGCTCCAGGAACTGCTGCCCGGCGGCGGCTACCGCATCCTCACCCACTGCAACACCGGTGCCCTGGTCTCCGGCGGCGAGGGCACGGCCTTCGCCGTGGCGGGTGCCGCGCACCGGGCCGGTGAGCTGCGGCGGCTGTGGGTGGACGAGACGCGGCCGCTGCTGCAGGGTGCCCGGCTGACCGCCTACGAGGCGGGCCGGGCCGGGATGCCGTACACGCTGCTCA
Source organism: Streptomyces griseocarneus (assembly GCF_014655595.1). Lineage (GTDB taxonomy): Bacteria > Actinomycetota > Actinomycetes > Streptomycetales > Streptomycetaceae > Streptomyces > Streptomyces griseocarneus. The sequence goes on from NZ_BNBL01000021.1 coordinate 2,105, forward strand.
CCGACAACGCGGCGGGCTCCCTGTTCTCGGCCGGGGAAGTGGACGCCGTGCTCATCGGCGCGGACCGGATAACCGCGGACGGCTCGGTGGCCAACAAGGTCGGCAGCTATCCGCTGGCCGTGCTGGCCCGCTACCACCACGTGCCGTTCATCGTCGTCGCGCCGACCACGACCGTCGACCTCGGTACGCAGGAGGGCTCCGCGATCGAGGTGGAGCAGCGGCCCGGCCATGAGGTGACGGAGTTGCCGGCGACGGGCACGGGCACGGGAACGGGAGCGACGGCTTCTGTCACCGTCGCTCCGGTCGGTGCGCAGGCCTACAATCCTGCGTTTGATGTCACACCGCCGGAGTTGGTGACCGCGATTGTCACGGAAAACGGCGTTCTCTCACCCGTCACGGAGGCGGGTCTGGCGGAGCTGTGTGACAGGTCACGATCGGGTAATGGGATGATGTCGATATGAAGGGACGCGTCCTTGTCGTCGACGACGACACAGCACTGGCCGAGATGCTCGGAATTGTGCTTCGTGGTGAGGGTTTCGAGCCGTCGTTTGTAGCGGACGGCGACAAGGCTCTCGCTGCTTTTCGGGAGGCCAAACCCGATCTTGTATTGCTCGATCTGATGCTGCCCGGCCGTGACGGCATTGAGGTGTGCAGACTGATCCGGGCCGAGTCCGGGGTGCCGATCGTGATGTTGACGGCGAAGAGCGACACGGTCGATGTGGTGGTCGGGCTGGAGTCCGGCGCGGACGACTACATCGTCAAGCCGTTCAAGCCGAAGGAGCTGGTGGCCCGCATCCGGGCGCGTCTGCGCAGGTCGGAGGAGCCGGCACCGGAGCAGCTGACCATCGGCGACCTGGTGATCGACGTGGCCGGGCACTCGGTGAAGCGCGACGGGCAGTCGATCGCGCTGACGCCGCTGGAGTTCGACCTGCTGGTGGCCCTGGCCCGTAAGCCGTGGCAGGTGTTCACCCGTGAGGTGCTGCTCGAGCAGGTCTGGGGCTACCGCCACGCCGCCGACACGCGGCTGGTGAACGTGCACGTGCAGCGGCTGCGCTCGAAGGTCGAGAAGGACCCCGAGCGGCCGGAGATCGTGGTGACCGTCCGTGGTGTGGGCTACAAGGCGGGGCCGAGCTGACATGCCGGGCAACGGTGCCGCTCCGGAGCGGGACACGGGGCGGCCCGTCGGCACGTCGTCGGGCGGCATATCGTTCTTCCGCCGTCTGTGGCGTGCCGGAAGGCTGCTGTCGGACGGCGCGGGCGCGGCACCGGTGCATCCGCTGCTGCGTCTGTACGTGCGCTGGGTGCGGCGGCCGCTGCTGCCCGCGATGCGGCTGTGGCGGCGCAACATCCAGCTGCGGGTGGTCGCCACCACGCTGCTGATGTCGCTCGGCGTGGTGCTGCTGCTGGGCGTCGTCGTCATCGGGCAGGTGCGCAACGGCCTGCTCGACGCGAAGCGGCACGCCTCGCAGAGCCAGGCCGAGGGCGGTTTCAAGGCGGCGCGGGACGCCGCCGACCCGGGCGCGGAGGGACGCGGCCAGGACGGTTCGCAGTCCGGCGGCAGGGGCAACCCCGACTCCGGCGCGTGGCTGACCGCTCTGGTGCAGCAGCTGGCCAGCGGTGGCCAGGGTGTCTACCACGTGGTGGCGCTCAGCGCCGCCGGTGACGGCAGCGGCTCGTACGTGGGCGCGGGCGGTACGCGCGGCCCGCGGGCCTCGGGGGACATCGACCCCGAGCGCAGTGTGCCGGCGGATCTGCGCCGGCAGCTGGACGTGCGCACGGGCACCTTCGAGAAGCCCGGCACGATCAAGCGCAGCGCCTCGGACGAGGGCGAGCCGGCGCTGATCGTCGGCAAGCGGCTGTACGACGTCAACGGTGAGCCGTACCAGCTCTACTACCTCTTCCCCTTCACTCAGGAGGAGAAGTCGCTGAGTCTGGTCAAGGGCACGCTGGCGACGGCCGGGGTGTTCGTGGTGGTGCTGCTGGGCGCCATCGCGTGGCTGGTGGTGCGGCAAATCGTTACGCCGGTGCGGATGGCCGCGAGCATTTCCGAGCGGCTGGCCGCCGGCGTGCTGCAGGAACGGATGAAGGTCACCGGCGAGGACGACATCGCGCGTCTGGGTGAAGCCTTCAACAAGATGGCGCAGAACCTCCAGGTGAAGATCCAGCAGCTGGAGGAGCTGTCGCGCATGCAGCGCCGCTTCGTCTCGGACGTCTCGCACGAGCTGCGGACGCCGCTGACGACCGTACGGATGGCCGCGGACGTCATCCACGAGGCGCGCGACGGCTTCGATCCGGTGACCGCGCGGTCGGCGGAGCTGCTCTTCGGGCAGCTCGACCGCTTCGAGTCGCTGCTGGCGGACCTGCTGGAGATCAGCCGGTTCGACGCGGGCGCGGCGGCCCTGGAGGCCGAGCCGATAGACCTGCGCGACGTGGTGAACCGGGTGATCGACGCCGCCCTTCCGCTCGCGGACCGCAAGGGCAGCAGGCTGCTCGTGCGCGGCGGTGAGCAGCCGGTGATCGCCGAGGCGGACGCGCGGCGCGTGGAGCGGATCCTGCGCAACCTCGTGGTCAACGCCGTGGAGCACGGCGAGGGCCGGGACGTGGTGGTGCGGCTGGCCGTGGCCGGCGGCGCCGTGGCGGTCGCGGTGCGCGACTACGGCGTCGGCCTCAAGCCGGGCGAGGCGACGCGGGTGTTCAACCGCTTCTGGCGGGCCGACCCCGCCCGGGCCCGGACGACCGGTGGCACCGGCCTGGGTCTGTCGATCGCGGTCGAGGACGCGCGGCTGCATGGCGGCTGGCTGCAGGCCTGGGGCGAGCCGGGCGGCGGTTCGCAGTTCCGGCTGACCCTGCCGCGCACGGCCGGCGACACGCTGCGCGGCTCGCCGATCCCGCTGGAACCGGACGACTCGCGGCGCAACCGCGGGGTGAACGAAGCGGGGGTGCCGCAGGCGCTGCCGGGAAGGCAGGCGCCGGTGCCGGCGCAGACCAGGAACGTACGCCCGACGGCGGACCCGACCGCCCTGCCGGGCAGCGGGGCGCGCGTGGTGCCGCGTCCGGGCGGGACGCTCGGCGGGGACAGGAACGAGAAGAACGGTGACCGGGCGGGCCACGGGTCCGCGGGCGGCGGTCGCGGGACGACCGGGGGTGACCGTGACGGTCAGGCGTAGGGTCCGGCGGGTCATCGGCGACCGTGGCCGCCGGGCGACGGGTTTCGGCGTGCTGGCGGTCAGCGGCATGCTGCTGGCGGGCTGTGCCTCGATGCCCGGCAGCGGGGAAGTGACCTCGGTCGACTCCTCGCAGCGTGCCGACGCCGACGCGCAGGTGCGGGTGTACGGCGTGCCGCCGCGCAAGAGCGAGCACCCCCAGGAACTCGTGGCGGGCTTCCTCGAGGCGACGACGAGCGACGACCCGGACTACGAGACGGCCCGGATGTACCTGGCCAAGAACGTCAAGCGGCAGTGGGACCCGTCCGCGTCGACCACCGTGCTGGACCGCACGCCGCAGGTGCGCGTCGAGCGCCGCGGCGGCGACCGCGAGCAGTCCTACACCGTCACGCTGACCGGCCGGCAGATCGCGCAGGTCGACGCCAAGCACGCGTACAAGCCGAACGAGCGCCAGTTCACGACGACCCTGCACATGGCGCGGGAGGACGGCGAGTGGCGCATCGACGCGCTGGACGCCGGCCTGGTGCTGGGGCTCTCCGACTTCCAGCGCATCTACCGGTCGGTCAATAAGTACTACTTCGCCGAGCTGGGGCCGGACGGGGGCGGCGCGGGCAGGGCCCGGGGCGTGCTCGTCGCGGACCCGGTCTACCTGCGCAAGCGGATAGACCCGGTGACCTCCGGAGTCAAGGCGCTGCTGGACGGGCCCACGAACTGGCTGGACCCGGTCGCGGGGACGGCCTTCCCCACCGGTACGCGCCTGGTCGAGCCGCGGCTGTCCCTGGACGATTCGAACGCCCTGAAGGTGCGGCTGAACGACCGGGCGGCCGGCGCCAACCAGGAGCAGTGCCGGCGCATGGCCGCGCAGCTGCTGTACACCGTGCAGGAGTCGGCCAAGGTCACCGATGTGACGCTGCAGCGCAAGGACGGCTCGCGGCTGTGCGCGCTCGGCAGGGAGCAAGCCAAGGAGTACGCGTCGGACCAGACCTCCGGGCGGCCCGACCGCCAGTACTTCGTCGACGGCCAGCACCGGATGGTGAGCCTGGCCGACACCGACCACGAGGCGCGCCGGGTGCCGGGGCCGTTCGGCACGGACGGGGCGGCCCAGTTGCGGTCGGTGGCGGTGGACCGCGACCAGCACCGTGCGGCGGGAGTGTCCGCCAACGGTCAGTCGTTGTTCGTCACCCATCTGCAGGGCGGCGCGCCGCTGGGCGAGGCCCGGGTGAACGTGCACGGCGGCGGCTCCGCGAAGACGGGGCTGACCGCGCCGAGCTGGGACGGGCTGGGCGACCTGTGGGTCGCGGACCAGGACCCGGACCGGCCGCGGCTGCTGCGGCTGGCGGGCGGCACGGGCACGCCGGAGGAGGTCCAGGTGCCCGGGCTGGACGGCGGGCGGATCAGCGGGGTGCGGGTCGCGGCGGACGGCGTCCGGATCGCGCTGCTGGTGACGAAGGGCGACCATACGGTCCTCAAGCTCGGCAGGGTCGAGCGCCGGGGCAGCGTGGGGCGGCCGAGTCTGTCGGTGCAGGAGTTGCGTGCCGTGGCGCCGCGGCTCGAGGACGTCGGCGCGGTGTCGTGGTCGGGTGCGAGCCGGCTGCTGGTGGCGGGCAGCGAGCAGGGCGGCCTGCAGCAGCTGCAGTACGTCGAGACCGACGGATCCCAGCAGAACGGCTCCGGGCTGCCCGGCATCACCGGGGTGCGCGGCATCGCCGCGTCCGAGACGCCCGGCAAGGCGCAGGCGCTGGTCGCCGAGGGCGACGGGGGCATCTTCCGGCTGCTGCCGGAGTCGAACTGGAAGCTGGTGGGCAAGGAAGGCTCGGCTCCGGTCTACCCGGGGTGACGGGTTCCTGCCCTTGGTGACGCCCCGGTGTTTGTGCTGGCCGGGGCCGGTCTTCCGGGTTTTCCACAGGGGTGGCGGGGTCGCGGCCGCGGCGGGACAGTGGATGCATGCGCGGGTGGTGGCGGGAGATCACGGGCCTGGTGCTGCCGCCGGTCTGCGCGGGTTGCGGGCGGCCCCGGGTCCTGTTGTGCGAGGAGTGCCGCGTGCGGCTGTGCGGCGGGCGGGCGCGCCGGGTGCTGCCGGATCCGGTGCCGCCGGGGCTGCCGTCCGTCCACGCGACCGCGCGGTACGCGGACGCGGTGCGGCATGTGCTGCTGGCGCACAAGGAGCGCGGGGCGATGGGGCTGGCCGAGCCGCTGGGCGCCGCGCTGGCGGCCGCGGTCGTGGGGGCGCGACGCTCGGGCGCGGGTGGGGATGTGCGGGACGGGAGTGCCCCTTTACTGCTCGTCCCGGTGCCTTCCGCGCGGAGCGCGGTGGCCGGGCGGGGGCATGACGCCGGGCGCCGGATCGCCCTCGCGGCGGCGGGCGGGCTGCGCGGTGCCGGGGTGCCGGCCCGGGTGGCGGGCGTGCTGCGGCTGCGGCGGGCGGTCGCGGACCAGTCGGGGCTGGACGCCCGGCAGCGCAGGGCGAATGTGTCGGGGGCGATGGGGGTAGCAGAGAGGGTGGGACGCCTGTGGCTGCAGGGAAAGCAGGTGATGGTGGTGGACGACCTGATGACGACCGGGGCCTCCCTGGCGGAGGCGGCGCGCGCGGTGTCCGCGGCGGGCGGCCGCGTCGTGGGGGCCGCCGTGGTCGCGGCCTCTTCGCGCGCTTTCGAAAACCACCGGAACTGACGGAGAAGGCCCTTCGTTCCTGAGGGAAACGGCAGGAAAACACCTGAATGGAGGTACGTCGCGGTAGGGGGTACCGACGGGCTTCCCAGCGAGATATGTTCGGTTGTGAGGAATGGCAAGAGCTATGCCTCATATCTCCGATTGGCGCGTTTCGTACGCCTTCGATGAAGCTTGAGAGAAGCGCGAAGGGGCTCGAAGCCAGGGGGTGTAGATCTTGTCGACGGGGGAGGAGGAGGTGGAAACCGCCTAGTCGGTGGCTCCGGGGATCCCCGGAGCCTGTTGCAAGAGGGATGCGCTCCGCAACCTTCGGCGGGGCGATCCGGGAACGGAGTTCTGCGTGGACATCGTCGTCAAGGGCCGCAAGACAGAGGTGCCCGAGCGGTTTCGCAAGCACGTGGCCGAGAAGCTGAAGCTGGACAAGGTCCAGAAGCTGGACGGCAAGGTGATTCGCCTCGACGTGGAGGTGTCCAAGGAGCCCAACCCCAGGCAGGCCGACCGTTCGGACCGGGTGGAGATCACGGTGATCTCCCGTGGACCGGTGATCCGGGCGGAGGCCGCGGCGACGGATCCCTACGCCGCGCTCGATCTGGCAACCAACAAGCTCGAGGCGCGGCTGCGCAAGCAGCACGACAAGCGCCACGACCGCCGGGGCAACGGACGCATCCCGGCGAGCAACGTTGCGGCGGCCGTCATCGGCGCCGCGGAACTCAACGACAGCGGTCAGCTGGCTTCGGAGCAGCAGACGGGCGGGGTGCCCGTCACGCACATGGGTTCGCTGGAGGTGCAGGGCGAAGGACCGCTGGTGGTCCGCGAGAAGACCCACTCCGCAGCCCCGATGACGCTCGACCAGGCGCTCTACGAAATGGAGTTGGTCGGCCACGACTTCTACCTCTTCGTCGACTCCGAGTCCAAGCTGCCCAGCGTCGTCTACCGGCGACACGCCTACGACTACGGCGTCATCCGCCTCAACGCCGACCCCCTCTTCGAGGCGGAGCCCGGCGGCTCGGGCGGAGCACTCGGAGGCTGAAGCGTGCGGCCACGGCCGTGATGCGCGGCCGTGGCCCGCGTGAGCCGTTGGACCCGTGAAGGTGCCCCAGGAACGCCGGAGCGCTCCCGGGGCACCGCCGTGCGACCGCGAAGAGCACTGCCCGGCGCCCCGGCATGAAATCATGAGGGGCCAACCTCCGGTCCTCCGAAACCGGTTGGGGCGGCGCAGACTGTGCAACCGCGAGGGGCCATGGCCTTCAGGGGGAGGAACAATGGCGGACAGGTTCGGACTCGTGACCGGGCCCGGCGAGGACGACGACGAGGGCGCCCACCCGGACCGGGAGGCCGCCCCGGCGGAGCCGATCCGGGTCCTGGTCGTGGACGACCACGCCCTCTTCCGCCGGGGACTGGAGATCGTCCTCGCGCAGGAGGAGGACATCCTGGTCGTGGGGGAGGCCGGGGACGGCGCGGAGGCGGTGGACAAGGCGGCCGACCTGCTGCCCGACATCGTGCTGATGGACGTCCGCATGCCCAAGCGCGGCGGCATCGAGGCCTGCACCTCCATCAAGGAGGTGGCCCCCAGCGCGAAGATCATCATGCTGACGATCAGCGACGAGGAGGCCGATCTCTACGACGCCATCAAGGCCGGGGCGACCGGCTACCTCCTCAAGGAGATCTCCACCGACGAGGTGGCGACCGCGATCCGCGCGGTGGCGGACGGGCAGTCCCAGATCAGCCCCTCGATGGCGTCCAAGTTGCTGACCGAGTTCAAGTCGATGATCCAGCGCACCGACGAGCGACGGCTGGTGCCGGCGCCCCGGCTCACCGACCGCGAGCTCGAGGTGCTCAAGCTCGTGGCGACGGGGATGAACAACCGCGACATCGCCAAGGAGTTGTTCATCAGCGAGAACACCGTCAAGAACCACGTCCGCAACATCCTGGAGAAGCTGCAGCTGCACTCCAGGATGGAGGCCGTGGTCTACGCGATGCGGGAGAAGATCCTCGAGATCCGGTGACCGGAGGCCGGTGACCCGAGCCGGTGACCCGAGGCCGAAGGCATGAGGCCGCCGGCTGCCGGCCCGTGATTCCGGCGCCCCCGGCCCGTATCCCGTAGGTCAGCCGAGGGCGGAGACCAGCGCCGCGGCGAGGCGGGCGTCGTCGCAGCGCTCGACGCGCACGGCGTCGCAGCCCACCCACTCCGCGGCCTCCCGCAGCGCCCGGGCCATGGGCTCCACGGCCCGGGGCCCCTCGAGGGAGACCTGCCGGGCCACCAGCGTCCGCCCCTCGCGGGCCGGGTCCACCCGCCCGGCCAGCCGGCCGCCCGTCAGCAGGGGCATCGCGAAGTAGCCGTGCACCCGCTTCGCCTTGGGCACGTACGCCTCCAGCCGGTGCGTGAAGCCGAATATCCGCTCCGTGCGCGGCCGGTCCCAGACCAGGGAGTCGAACGGCGACAGCAGCGTCGTGCGATGCCGCCCCCGGGCGTCGTCGGCCAGCGCCGCCGGGTCCGCCCAGGCCGGCTTGGACCAGCCCGCCACCGCGACCGGCACCAGGCCCGTGCCCTCGATGACCGCGTCCACCTGCTCGCCCTTGAGCCGGTGGTAGTCGGCCAGGTCCGCCCGCGTGGCCACCCCCATCGCCGCGCCGGCCTGCGCGACCAGGCGCCGCGTGCACTCGGCGTCGTCGAGGTCATCGTGGAGGAGCGCGTCCGGCACCGCGCGGTGGGCCAGGTCGTACACCCGCTTCCAGCCGCGCCGCCGCGTGCACACCACCTCACCGGTGTCCAGCAGCCACTCCACCGCGATCTTGGTCTCGGACCAGTCCCACCACTCGCCGCCGTTCCGCGCGCCGCCCAATTCCGCCGCCGTCAGGGGACCGTCCGCCTCGAGACGGGCGCGTACGGCCGCGCACGAGCGCTCGGAGTCCTTCATCACGTGCCAGCGGTGACCGCGCGCCCGCAGGGCGCGGCGGCGGAAGGCGAAGAGCGGCCACTCCTCGACGGGCAGGATGCACGCCGCGTGCGACCAGTACTCGAAGGCGTGGTCACCGGACCAGTACGCCTCCTCGACCGCGTCCCGCCCGACCGCGCCCAGGCGGGCGTACGGGACCAGTTCGTGCGAACGCGCCAGCACCGAGATCGTGTCCAGCTGGACCGCGCCCAGCCGGCGCAGCACTCCGCGCGTCGCCGCGCGCCGGTCGGGCGCGCCGAGCAGGCCCTGGGCGCGCAGCGCGAGCCGCCGGGCCTCGTCGGCGGACAGTTCGGTCTCGGGCCTGGGCGTCGCGGTCGTACGGGCGGTGCCCGCACGGCCGTTGGGGGCGGCGGTCGTCATACCGAGCACCCTAGAGCCGGCCACTGACATCGCCGCGGGGAAGATCAGCCGCGCTCGGGAAACGGCAGGTAGGGCGTCCGCGTCGGCATGCCGAGGTCGGAGGGGAGCAGCGAGCCGGTCCAGGCGTCGCGGCGGGTGCCGTTGTGGTGGATCTTCGCGCGCTGGATCCCCTCCATCCGGAAGCCGACCTTCAGCGCGACGCGGCGCGAGCCTTCGTTCCCGGCCTCGGCGGACCACTCCAGGCGCTCGACGCCGAGGTCCTCGAAGGCCCAGCGGATCACCTCGCGCGCCGCCTCCACGGTGTGGCCGCGGCCGCGGGCCTCCTTGGCGGTCCAGTAGCCGAGCTCCGCCTGCCGCTCGGGGGCGCGCAGCTCGGCGAGCCGGAGCAGGCCCATGGAGCCGACGAGGCGGTCGTCGTCGCGGCCGAAGAGCCCGAAGTTGTACATGGAGTCGTCGCGCCATCCGTTCGGGGACATCTCCTCGACGAAGGCGCGGGCGTCCTCCAGCGAGTAGGGGGAGGGCACGTGGGTGTAGCGCGGAATGTCCGGGTCCTGGCAGGCGGAGTGCACCGCGGGCACGTCGGCGGGGGTGAAGGGGCGCAGCACGAGCCGTTCGGTGGTCAGCTGTATGGGCTCCATGGCCGGAGTGTAGAGAGAAGCCCGCAAAACGGCGTCCGAATATCGGTGCCCGGCACCTTCCGGGAGCGCCGTTCGTTCTCCCTGCGGGTGACACCCGGCCTGGGTGGCGACGGACCTCCCGGCGCGGCGGGGTCCTCGCTTACGATGGCCGTTGCGGCGGGGACTGTCCCGTCGTGCCCGCGCACCCCACCGTGCCCAGGCCCGACCGGCAAGGAGCCAGCCTACGTGTCCGTCTTCGGCAAGATCATGCGTGCAGGAGAAGGCAAGATCCTGCGCAAGCTGCACCGCATCGCGGACCAGGTCAATTCCATCGAAGAGGACTTCCTCAACCTCTCCGACGCCGAGCTGCGTGCCCTGACCGAGGAGTACAAGCAGCGGTACGCGGACGGCGAGAGCCTGGACGACCTGCTGCCCGAGGCCTTCGCGACCGTCCGCGAGGCCGCCAAGCGCGTTCTCGGTCAGCGTCACTACGACGTGCAGCTCATGGGCGGTGCCGCCCTGCACCTGGGATACGTCGCGGAGATGAAGACCGGTGAGGGCAAGACCCTCGTCGGCACCCTCCCCGCGTACCTCAACGCCCTGTCCGGCAAGGGCGTCCACCTGATCACGGTGAACGACTACCTCGCGGAGCGCGACTCCGAGTTGATGGGCCGGGTGCACAAGTTCCTCGGCCTGTCGGTCGGCTGCATCCTCGCCAACATGACCCCGGCGCAGCGTCGCGAACAGTACGGCTGCGACATCACGTACGGCACGAACAACGAGTTCGGCTTCGACTACCTGCGCGACAACATGGCGTGGTCCCAGGAGGAGCTGGTCCAGCGCGGCCACAACTTCGCGGTCGTCGACGAGGTCGACTCCATCCTGGTCGACGAGGCCCGTACGCCGCTGATCATCTCCGGCCCGGCCGACCAGGCCACCAAGTGGTACGGCGACTTCGCCAAGCTGGTCACCCGCCTGACCAAGGGCGAGCCCGCCAACCCGCAGAAGGGCATCGAGGAGACCGGCGACTACGAGGTCGACGAGAAGAAGCGCACGGTCGCGATCCACGAGGCCGGCGTCGGCAAGGTCGAGGACTGGCTGGGCATCGACAACCTCTACGAGTCGGTCAACACCCCGCTCGTCGGCTATCTGAACAACGCCATCAAGGCGAAGGAACTGTTCAAGAAGGACAAGGACTACGTCGTCATGGACGGCGAAGTCATGATCGTCGATGAGCACACCGGCCGTATCCTCGCCGGTCGCCGCTACAACGAGGGCATGCACCAGGCGATCGAGGCGAAGGAAGGGGTGGACATCAAGGACGAGAACCAGACCCTCGCCACGATCACCCTGCAGAACTTCTTCCGCCTCTACGACAAGCTGTCCGGAATGACCGGTACGGCCATGACCGAGGCCGCCGAGTTCCACCAGATCTACAAGCTCGGCGTGGTGCCGATCCCGACGAACCGGCCGATGCAGCGCATGGACCAGTCGGACCTGATCTACCGCACCGAGGTCGCGAAGTTCGCCGCCGTCGTCGAGGACATCGCCGAGAAGCACGAGAAGGGCCAGCCGATCCTGGTCGGCACCACCTCGGTCGAGAAGTCCGAGTACCTCTCGCAGCAGCTCGCCAAGCGCGGCATCCCGCACGAGGTGCTCAACGCCAAGCACCACGAGCGCGAGGCGTCGATCGTCGCCCAGGCCGGCCGCAAGGGCGCCGTCACGGTCGCCACCAACATGGCCGGCCGCGGCACCGACATCAAGCTCGGCGGCAACCCCGACGACCTCGCCGAGGCGGAGCTGCGCCAGCGCGGCCTGGACCCGGTCGAGCACGTCGAGGAGTGGGCGGCCGCGCTGCCCGACGCCCTCAAGAAGGCCGAGGCCGCGGTCAAGGAGGAGTTCGAGGAGGTCAAGGCGCTGGGCGGCCTGTACGTCCTGGGCACCGAGCGCCACGAGTCCCGCCGCATCGACAACCAGCTGCGCGGCCGCTCCGGCCGTCAGGGCGACCCCGGCGAGTCCCGCTTCTACCTGTCGCTGGGCGACGACCTGATGCGCCTGTTCAAGGCCCAGATGGTCGAGCGCGTGATGGCCATGGCCAACGTCCCCGACGACGTGCCGATCGAGAATAAGATGGTCACCCGCGCCATCGCCTCCGCCCAGTCCCAGGTCGAGCAGCAGAACTTCGAGACCCGTAAGAACGTCCTGAAGTACGACGAGGTGCTCAACCGCCAGCGCGAGGTCATCTACGCCGAGCGCCGCCGCGTCCTGGAGGGCGAGGACCTGCAGGACCAGGTCAAGCACTTCATGGACGACACCATCGACGACTACATCCGCCAGGAGACCGTCGAGGGCTTCGCGGAGGAGTGGGACCTCGAGCGGCTGTGGAGCGCGTTCAAGCAGCTCTACCCCGTGCGCGTGACCATCGAGGAGCTCGAGGACGCCGCCGGCGACCGCGCGGGCATCACCGCCGAGTTCATCGCCGAGTCCGTCAAGGACGACATCCACGAGCAGTACGCGGCCCGCGAGGAGCAGCTCGGCTCCGACATCATGCGCGAGCTCGAGCGCCGCGTCGTGCTGTCCGTCCTGGACCGCAAGTGGCGCGAGCACCTCTACGAGATGGACTACCTCCAGGAGGGCATCGGCCTGCGGGCCATGGCCCAGAAGGACCCGCTCGTGGAGTACCAGCGCGAGGGCTTCGACATGTTCACCGCCATGATGGAGGGCATCAAGGAGGAGTCCGTCGGCTACCTGTTCAACCTGGAGGTCCAGGTCGACCAGCAGCTGGAGGAGGTCCCCGTCGACGAGGCCGAGCGCCCGTCCCTGGAGAAGGTCCAGGACACCGTGCCGGCGGCCCGCCCCGAGATCCGGGCCAAGGGCCTCGCCGCCCCGCAGCGGCCCGACCGGCTGCACTTCTCCGCCCCCACCGTGGACGGCGAGGGCGGCGTGGTCGAGGGCGACTTCACCAACGACGAGCCGGGTGAGTACCGCTCCGAGGCGGACGGCCTGACCCGCGCCGAGCGTCGCAAGGCGCAGCGCAGCGGCGGTGGCGGCCGCCGTCGCAAGAAGTAAGCCGCGCGAGCGGCCTCGGAGGGGCGGGACACCGGCGGTGTCCCGCCCCTCCGGCGTTCTCTCCCTCGCGTCCGCCGCCCCCTTCATGCCCGCTGTGCCCCGCCCAGCTCGACGGCGGAGCACCGCCAGCGCAGGTCGGGGCAGTGCTCGAGCCGGAAGGCCAGCGCCCGGAGCCGGTCGCCGGAGGCGATCCGCGCGTACGCCTCGATCACCCCGGGCCGGGGCCGGAACTCGTCGCAGCGGCGTACGACCGGGACGGCGCGGGCCGGCGGCTCGGGGCGCAGGGGCGCGCCGGGGGCCAGGGCGGCCAGCTGGTCGTAGGCCGGGCCGAGGGCGTAGCCGAGCATCCAGTGCACCGGGCGCTGCCCGCTGAGGGTGAGCAGCAGGCGTTCGGCGAACCAGTAGCGGGGGTGCCGTTCGCGTTCGCGGCGGCGGGCGGCGGGTCCGTCGGCCGGGCGCCGGCTGTCCGTACGCCGGCCGTCCGTACGGCGTGGCGGTGCTGTCCTGAGGCCGCTCTTCGTCCTGTGCATCTCTCGCCCCCGCGGTGCCCGGGCCCGGTGCTCGTACCGGGCGGTAGGTTCGGTCGTGGATCTTCTACCGGCGGCTTCTCAGGGGCGGCAAGGACGCGGCGCGGGCGCGGGCGCGGCGGGCGGGGTTCACCTATCCGGGGGAGGCGGGCCGTGCCGGGCGGGCGCGGCCGGGAACGGCGGGGGCCGGCGGGGCGGCACGTGGGGGGTGACCGGCACTTCGAAGGGGGACTCGCGCCCGTATGCTGGCACCACTGTTCGTAAGCCCTCAGTCACCAGAAAGCGGCGGTCATGCGCGTCTACGTCCCCCTGACCCTCCCCGGTCTCGCCGAGGCGCACAAGGCGGGCGAGCTGGGCCCGGCGCCGCTGGACGCCTACGCCGTCACCCCCGCCCTGCGCGAGTGGTACGTCTCGGAGGACATCGAGGAGCTGGAGTACGCGGCCCTCGGGCGCGCGGCCCAGGGCTCGCTGCGCCGGCTGGCCGCCGATCCGGGGGCTCCGCGCCGCCGGGTGGTCGTCGCCGTGGACGTGCAGGACGGCGCCGTGACCATCGACCCCGAGCGGGGCCTGGACCAGTCGGCGCTCGGCTGGGTGCGGCTGGCCGAGACCGTGCCGCTGCGGAAGGCGGCGGCCGTGCACGTCGACTCCGACGACGCGGTGGAGGACGTGGCCGCGGCGGCCGCCGCCCTGGGGGCCGCGGACCGGGGCGACGACGACGCGCAGTTCACGGTGGACGGCGCCGAGGACCACGAGCTGATGTGGTTCGGCGTGCAGGAGATCCCGAACCTGATCTGACACCGGTCCGGGGCGTTGTCACACCCCCCGGGTACCGTCGTGGCATGGGGACGCACAACGTGAAGGACGCTGTGACCGCCGGGCACGCCGAGAGCGGGGCCGGGCGGGCGGCGCACATCGTCTGGGACTGGAACGGCACGCTCTTCCACGACGTCGACGCGGTGATCTCGGCGACCAACGCCGCCTTCGCCGAGCTCGGCCTGGAGCCCATCACCCTCGCGCGCTACCGCGAGCTGTACTGCGTGCCGATCCCGCGCTTCTACGAGCGGCTGATGGGCCGCCTCCCCACCCCGGCCGAGTGGGACCACATGGACACGGTCTTCCAGCGGCACTACCGGGACCATCACATACGCTGCGCGCTCGCGGACGGGGCCGAGTCGCTGCTGCGGCGCTGGCAGGAGGCGGGCGGCACGCAGTCGATCATGTCGATGTACGGGCACGAGGACCTGCTGCCGCTGGTGCGCGGCTTCGGCATCGAGCGCCGGTTCATCCGGGTGGACGGGCGCACGGGCCCCTCCGGCGGCAGCAAGGCGGAGCACATGGCCCGCCACATCGCCGGTCTCGACGGGGTGAGCGCCCGCCGCACGGTCGTCATCGGCGACGCGGTGGACGACGCCGTGGCGGCGGCCCACGTCGGCGCGCACGCCGTGCTGTACACGGGTGGTTCGCACAGCCGTGAGAGCCTGGCGGAGGCCGGGGTTCCGGTGGTGGACAGCCTGGTGGAGGCCGTCGCGGAGGCCGAGCGTCTCGTCGGCTGACTCGTCGCTGTCCAGAGCGTCAAAGTTCGGGCCCGGGATTTGTACGAAAGCAGCTCGTGACGATATCGGGGGGAAGAGCGATAGCCTTACCAGGTGATCAGCGCGATATCCAGCAGGGGCGACGACGCCTCTGTCCTGCTCCCGGGATGCCACCGCACCCGGGCCGCCGCTGGTCCCCGGAACCGGGCGCTTCACACGAACTTCATCGAGAACGTCCCGGTCACCCCTCATCCCGGCATAACGTCGAAGACGACCGGAGACTCCGGGTCACGGCGTGAAGCCATCACCACCTATGTCTCGCAACGGCGCGCGACAGGAGCCAGAGGACATGCAGACCAAGCTGGACGAAGCCAAGGCCGATTTGCTCGAGCGGGCGGCCCGCGTCGCTGAAACCGGTCCGGCCGGGGGCCCACGCCCGGGTGGACCCCAGGGCGAGGGCGGGGTCGACCACGAGACCATGACCGCCTACCTCCAGCGTTATTACCTGCACACCGCGCCCGAGGACCTCACCGGACGCGATCCGGTCGACATCTACGGCGCGGCCATGTCGCACTACCGCCTGGCCGAGCAGCGGCCGCAGGGCACCGCGAACGTGCGCGTCCACACCCCGACCGTGGAGGAGAACGGCTGGACGTCCAGCCACTCCGTGGTCGAGGTCGTCACCGACGACATGCCCTTCCTGGTCGACTCCGTCACCAACGAGCTCTCCCGGCAGAACCGCGGCATCCACGTCGTCATCCACCCGCAGGTGATCGTGCGCCGCGACCTGACCGGTCGCCTGCTCGAGGTTCTCGGCTCCGCCTGCGACGCCCACGGCGCCGGCACGGGCACGGACGCCGAGCCGCCGCACGACGCGCTCGTCGAGTCCTGGATCCACGTCGAGATCGACCGCGAGACCGACCGCGACGACCTCAAGCAGATCGCCGCCGACCTGGTGCGCGTCCTCAACGACGTCCGCGAGACCGTCGAGGACTGGGGCAAGATGCGCGACGCCGCCCTGCGCATCGCCGACGGGCTCGCCGACGAGCCGACCGACGACATCCCCCGCACCGAGCTCGACGAGGCCCGCGAGCTGCTGCGCTGGCTGGCCGCCGACCACTTCACCTTCCTCGGCTACCGCGAGTACGACCTGACCAAGGTCGACACCGACGGCGACGAGGAGGACGTCCTGACGGCCGTTCCCGGCACCGGCCTGGGCATCCTGCGCTCCGACCCCTCCCACACCCCCGACGGGCACCACGACGGCCACCACGCGCCGCTCTCGCGCCCCTCCTCGCCCTCCTTCAGCCGGCTCCCGGCGGACGCCCGCGCCAAGGCCCGCGAGCACAAGCTGCTCGTGCTGACCAAGGCCAACAGCCGCGCCACCGTCCACCGCCCCTCCTACCTCGACTACGTCGGGGTCAAGAAGTTCGACGCCGAGGGCAACGTCGTCGGCGAGCGCCGCTTCCTGGGCCTGTTCTCCTCGGCCGCGTACACCGAGTCCGTGCGCCGCGTCCCGGTCATCCGCCGCAAGGTCGCCAAGGTCCTGGCGGACGCCGGCTTCAGCCCCGACAGCCACGACGGCCGCGACCTGCTCCAGATCCTGGAGACCTACCCGCGCGACGAGCTGTTCCAGACCCCCTCCGACCAGCTGCGCGCCATCGCCACCAGCGTGCTCTACCTGCAGGAGCGCCGCCGTCTGCGGCTGTACCTGCGCCGTGACGAGTACGGGCGCTACTACTCCGCCCTGGTCTACCTGCCGCGCGACCGCTACACCACCGGCGTCCGGCTGCGCCTGATCGACATCCTCAAGGAGGAGCTCGGCGGCTCCAGCGTCGACTTCACCGCCTGGAACACCGAGTCGGTCCTGTCCCGGCTGCACTTCGTCGTCCGCGTCGAGCCCGGCGCCACCCTGCCGGACCTCTCCGACGCCGACGTCGAGCGCATCGAGGGCCGCCTGGTGGAGGCCGCCCGCTCCTGGGCCGACGGCTTCGCCGAGACGCTGACCGCCGAGGTCGGCGAGGAGCGCGCCGCCGAGCTGCTGCGCCGCTACGGCCAGGCCTTCCCCGAGGGCTACAAGGCCGACCACAACCCCCGCAGCGCCGTCTCCGACCTCGGTCACCTGGAACAGCTGACCATGGCCGGCGGCGACCGCGACTTCGAGCTGAGCCTGTACGAGCCGGTCGGCGCGAAGCCGGGCGAGCGCCGCTTCAAGATCTACCGCACGGGCGAGCCGGTCTCGCTCTCCGCCGTCCTGCCGGTGCTCCACCGCCTGGGCGTCGAGGTCGTCGACGAGCGCCCGTACGAGCTGCGCTGCTCGGACCGGACCACCGCCTGGATCTACGACTTCGGGCTGCGGCTGCCCGAGAACATCGTGGGCGACGACGCGCGCACCCGCTTCCAGGAGGCCTTCGCGGCCGTGTGGACCGGCGCCGCGGAGAACGACAACTTCAACAACCTCGTCCTGCGGGCCGGCCTCGACTGGCGGCAGGCGATGGTGCTCCGGGCGTACGCCAAGTACCTGCGGCAGGCCGGTACGACCTTCAGCCAGGCGTACATGGAGGACACCCTCAGCAACAACGTCCACACCACCCGCCTGCTGGTCAACCTCTTCGAGGCCCGGATGTCCCCGGCCCTCCAGCGCGCCGGCAACGAGCTCATCGACGGGCTCGAGGAGGAGCTGGACGGCGCCCTCGACCAGGTCGCGAGCCTGGACGAGGACCGCATCCTGCGCTCCTTCCTGACCGTCATCAAGGCCACGCTGCGCACCAACCACTTCCAGCGCGACGCCGACGGCGCCCCGCGCCCCTACCTGTCGATCAAGCTGGACCCGCAGGCCATCCCGGACCTGCCGGCGCCCCGCCCGGCCTTCGAGATCTGGGTCTACTCCCCGCGCGTCGAGGGCGTGCACCTGCGCTTCGGCAAGGTCGCCCGCGGTGGTCTGCGCTGGTCCGACCGGCGCGAGGACTTCCGCACCGAGGTCCTGGGCCTGGTCAAGGCGCAGATGGTGAAGAACACCGTCATCGTGCCCGTCGGCGCCAAGGGCGGCTTCGTCGGCAAGCAGCTGCCGGACCCGTCGGTGGACCGTGACGCGTGGCTGGCCGAGGGCATCGCCTCGTACAAGACCTTCATCTCCGGCCTGCTCGACATCACCGACAACATGGTCGGCGGCGAGGTCGTGCCGCCCAAGGACGTCGTCCGCCACGACGAGGACGACACCTACCTCGTCGTCGCCGCCGACAAGGGCACCGCGACGTTCTCCGACATCGCCAACGAGGTCGCCCAGTCCTACGGCTTCTGGCTCGGCGACGCCTTCGCCTCCGGCGGCTCGGCCGGCTACGACCACAAGGGCATGGGCATCACCGCCCGCGGCGCCTGGGAGTCGGTCAAGCGCCACTTCCGCGAGCTGGGCCACAACACCCAGACCGAGGACTTCACGGTCGTCGGCGTCGGCGACATGTCCGGTGACGTGTTCGGCAACGGCATGCTGCTCTCCGAGCACATCCGCCTGGTCGCCGCCTTCGACCACCGGCACATCTTCCTCGACCCGACCCCGGACGCGGCCGTCTCCTACGCCGAGCGCCGCCGCCTGTTCGAGCTGCCGCGCTCCTCCTGGGCCGACTACGACACCTCCCTGCTGTCGGCGGGCGGTGGCATCCACCCGCGCACGGCCAAGTCGATCCCGGTCAACGCCCACGTGCGCAAGGCCCTCGGCATCGAGCCGGGCGTCACGAAGATGACCCCCGCCGAGCTGATGAAGACCATCCTCAGCTCGCCGGTCGACCTGCTGTGGAACGGCGGCATCGGCACGTACGTCAAGGCGTCCACCGAGTCGCACGCCGACGTGGGCGACAAGGCCAACGACGCCATCCGCGTCGACGGCCAGGACCTTCGGGTCAAGGTCGTCGGCGAGGGCGGCAACCTGGGCCTGACCCAGCTCGGCCGCATCGAGTTCGCGCTGTCCGGCGGACCGGAGTCCACCGGCGGCCGGATCAACACCGACGCCATCGACAACAGCGCCGGCGTGGACACCTCCGACCACGAGGTGAACATCAAGATCCTGCTCAACGCCCTCGTCATCGACGGCGACATGACCGTCAAGCAGCGCAACAAGCTGCTGGCGGAGATGACCGACGAGGTCGGTGAGCTGGTGCTGCGCAACAACTACGCGCAGAACGTCGCCCTGGCCAACGGCGTGACCCAGGCCCCCAGCCTGCTCCACGCCCACCAGCGGGTCATGCGCAGGCTCACCCGCGACGGCCACCTGGACCGCGCGCTGGAGTTCCTGCCCAGCGACCGGCAGATCCGCGAGCGGCTGTCCGCCGGCCGCGGGCTGACCCAGCCCGAGCTGGCCGTCCTCCTCGCCTACATCAAGATCACCGCGGCCGAGGAGCTGCTCACCACCGAGCTGCCCGACGACCCGTACCTGCAGCGGCTGCTCTACGCCTACTTCCCGCAGGCGCTGCGCCAGTCGTTCGGCGAGCAGATCGACAGCCACGCGCTGCGCCGCGAGATCGTCACCACCGTCCTGGTCAACGACACCGTCAACACCGGCGGTTCGACGTTCCTGCACCGCCTGCGGGAGGAGACCGGGGCCTCGCTGGAGGAGATCGTCCGGGCGCAGACCGCGGCCCGTGAGATCTTCGGCCTCAACGCCGTGTGGGACGCCGTCGAGGCGCTGGACAACGCGGTCTCCGCCGACGTCCAGACCCGCATCCGGCTGCACTCGCGCCGTCTGGTCGAGCGCGGCACGCGCTGGCTGCTCAACAACCGGCCGCAGCCGCTGCAGCTGGCGGAGACCATCGAGTTCTTCCGCGACGGCGTGGACGCGGTCTGGGCCGAGCTGCCCAAGCTGCTGCGCGGCGCCGACATGGAGTGGTGGCAGTCCATCCACGACGAGCTCGTCGCCGCCGAGGTGCCCGACGAGCTGGCGGTCAAGGTCGCCGGCTTCTCGTCCGCCTTCCCGGCGCTCGACATCGTCGCCACCGCCGACCGCACGGGCAAGCAGCCGCTGGACGTGGCCGAGGTCTACTACGACCTGGCCGACCGGCTGCACATCAGCCAGCTGATGGACCGGATCATCGAGCTGCCGCGCTCCGACCGCTGGCAGTCCATGGCCCGTGCCTCCATCCGTGAGGACCTCTACGCCGCCCACGCGGCGCTCACCGCCGAGGTCCTGTCGGCCGGCAACGGCGCCTCCACGCCGGAGGAGCGGTTCCGGGAGTGGGAGGAGCGCAACGCCGCGATCCTGACCCGGGCGCGCACCACGCTGGACGAGATCCGCGGCTCGGACGCCTTCGACCTGGCCAACCTGTCGGTGGCGATGCGCACGATGCGCACGCTGCTGCGCACGCACGGCTGAGGCGCGGCCTCCGCATCGGTATGAAAGGGGCGGCTCCGGGGAAAACCCCCGGAGTCGCCCCTTTCGCATGCTAAGAGAGACGGATGACAGTCGTTCCACGGCTTGTTTCCCGCCCGCCACGGCTCGTTTCCCTCCCCGCCCGTCGCGAGACGGCCGTCGCGGTGGCCCTCCACCTGGCCGTGGCAGCCGTCGGCTTCGCCGTGCTGCTGCTGGTGAGCCACCACCTCGGGCACGGGGTGCACTGGATCCTCCACCGCTGGGACAGCGGCAACTACCTGCGCGTCGCCGAGCGCGGGTACCCCGGCGCCATCGCCTACCGCCCCGACGGGACGCCCGAGTACAGCCGGCTCGCCTTCTTCCCGCTCGTACCGGCCCTCATCCGTGCCACGCACCTGCTGACCGCGCTTCCCTACGCGTACGCGGGCGTGCTCATCTCCTGGTGCGCCGCCGCGGTGGCCGCGGCCGGGGTGTTCGTGCTCGTACGGGCGGCCGGGGGGAGCGCGGGCGCCGGGTACGCGTGCGTGGCGCTGTGGTCCTGCTCGCCGTACGCCTTCGCGCTGTGGGTGCCGTACTCCGAGGCGGTCTTCAGCGCGCTGCTGGTGTGGGCCCTGGTGGCCCTGCTGGCGACCCGCTGGCTGACGGCCGGGGTGCTGTGCGCGCTGGCCGGCGCCGTCAGACCCACGGCCACGGTCCTCATCGCGACGCTCGCGCTGGCGGCGGGCTGGGCGGTGCTGCGGGGGCGGGACGGCTGGCGGCCGTGGGCGGCGCTGGCGCTGGCGCCGCTGGGGCTGCTGGCCGGGTGGCTGTTCCTGGGCAGCAGGGTGGGCCGCTGGGACGGCTGGTTCGAGGCGGAGCGGGCCTGGGGGCAGTCCTTCGACTTCGGCGTCGGCACGGTCCGGTTCCTGTGGGAGGTCCTCCTCTACCGGGACGGACAGGCCGGGGACGTACGGCACGTGGCCGTCGTCGCGGTGGTGCTGCTGACGGCGGTCGGGGCGCTGGCCCTGGCGCTGGACCGGAGCGTGCCCTGGCAGCTGGCCGCGCTGGTCGCCGCGGCCTGGCTGCTGATGATGGGAACGCCCGGCTCGCAGTTCTCGAAGCCACGCTTCATGCTGCCGTTCCTGCCGGTTCTGCTGCTGTTGGTGGCCAGGCCGCTCGCGCGTGTTCCGCTTGGGGTGCGGTGCTGTCTCTACGGTGGAGGTGCGGTGGTCTCGGGGTGGTACGCGGCCGGCTTGCTCGTACTGTTCGACGGCTCGCCATGACCTCCGTCGCCCGCCGCGCCGCCGTGCCCGGGCTCGTGCCGCGTGACGTGGCCGGGCAGGGCGCGGAACACCCAGGCCCGGTAGGACCAGAAGCGGAACAGGGTGGCCGTGGCGATGCCCAGGAACTTGAAGACGTTGCTGAGGAAGGGGCTCGCCCATCCGAAGCCGTAGGTGGCGGCGTAGAGGATGCCGTTCTCGATGACCAGGCCGACGCCGCTGAAGGCGGCGAAGAGGAAGACCTCCCTGCTGCGGTGGCCCTTGTCGCGGTCCCGGTAGGTGAAGTAGCGCAGGCCGAGGTAGTTGAAGGCGATGGCCACGGTGGTCGCGATGACGCTGCAGCGCACCACCGGCAGACCGGTGGCCCCCCGGCACACGTTGAAGACGCCGAGGTTGACGAAGATCCCCAGGCCGCCCACCGTGCCGAACTTCGCGAATTCGTGAACGAGCGCCATCAGGCGGTCGCGGCCACGCGCGCGTGTGGCCCTCGTCCCTCTCGATGGTGTCGGTCGCAAGGGCTTCTCCCGATACGGTCGCCACGCCTAGCGGACATTTCACGTAGACAACCGATTGTAGTGTAAATTGCCGCAAAAAATGACGCAGTGCGATGAGGCGAACACAACGGGCGAGGAACTGGCATGACAGAGGCGGTACTGCTCGTCGGCGGCAAGGGCACTCGGCTCCAGCCGCTCACCATCAACACGCCCAAGCCCATGGTCCCCGCGGCGGGGGTGCCCTTCCTCGCCCACCAGCTGGCCCGCGCGAGAGCTGCCGGGGTCGACCACGTGGTGCTCGCCACCTCCTACCTCGCCGAGGTCTTCGAGCCCTACTTCGGCGACGGCTCCGCCCACGGCCTGCGGCTCACCTACGTCACCGAGGACGAGCCGCTCGGCACGGGCGGCGCCATCCGCCACGCCGCCCGCGCACTGACCTGCGGGCCGTTCGAGCCCGTCCTGGTCTTCAACGGCGACATCCTCACCGGCCTCGACATCCGGGACCTGCTCCTGCGCCACGAACGGGCGCAGGCCGACGTCACCCTCCACCTGACGCGGGTGGCGTCCCCCGGCGCCTACGGGCTCGTGCCCACCGACGCCGACGGCCGGGTCCTCGCCTTCACCGAGAAGCCGCAGCGGCCCGAGGAGATCGTCACCGACCAGGTCAACGCCGGCTGCTACGCCTTCCGGCGCGAGGTGATCGACGCCATTCCCGGCGACCGCCCGGTCTCCGTCGAACGGGAGACCTTCCCCGGCCTGCTCGCCGACGGCGCGCTGCTGCACGGCGTGGTCGACGCCTCGTACTGGCTGGACGTCGGCCGACCCGCCTCCTTCGTCCAGGCCTCCGCCGACCTCGTCCGCGGCATCGTCCGCTCCCCGGCCGTCCCGGGGGAGCCCGGCGAACACCTCGTGCTGCCCGGCGCCCGCGTCGAGCCCGGAGCCCGGATCGGCGGCGGCACCGTCGTCGGCTCCGGCGCCCACATCGCGGCCGGCGCCGACGTCCAGGGCTCCGTCATCCTCGACGGCGCCCGCATCGAGGCGGACGCGCGCGTACACGCCTCCATGGTGGGCAGCCGCGCCCGGGTGGGCCCGCGGACCGTGCTCGACGGCGCGGTGATCGGCGACCACTCCCGGATCGGCGCGGACAACGAACTGCGCGAGGGGGCCCGCATCTGGTGCGGCACGGCCATCCCCGACGCCGCCATCCGCTTCTCCGCCGTGTGACCCCCGCTCCCGTCCGTCCTCCACCGGTCGTGGTCATCTCCGCCGGTCGTACCGACAAGGAACCGCCGCCCATGAGCGTTCACCGCCGCACCGCCCCCGCGACACCGCTCCCCGCGGAATGGGGCCGCACCCCCCTGACCGTGGTGATGCCCACCTACAACGAGGCGCAGAACCTGCCCACCATGGCCGAGGCGCTGATGGCCCTGCCGCTGCCGGGCCTGCGCCTGCTGGTCGTCGACGACAGCAGCCCCGACGGCACCGGCACCATCGCCGAGCAGCTCGCCGAGAAGTACAACGAACTCGGCCGCACCCGCATGGACGTCCTGCACCGCACCGCCAAGGACGGCCTCGGCCGCGCCTACGCCGCCGGAATGGACCGGGCGGTCGGCGAGGGCGCCGCCTACGTCCTGCAGATGGACGCCGACGGCAGCCATCCCGCCGACCGGATCGCCGAGATGCTCGGCGTCGCCCTGGCCACCGGCGCGGACGTCGTCGTCGGCAGCCGGTACGTGCCCGGCGGCACCCTCTCCGACGCCTGGGGCACCCACCGCAAGCTGCTCTCGCGCTGGGCCAACGCCTACGCCAGCGGCATCCTCGGCACCCGCGTCCGCGACATCACCGGCGGCTTCAACCTCTGGAGCGCACAGGCGCTGCGCGCCATCGACCTCGCCTCCGTCGACAGCGCCGGCTACAGCTTCCAGGTCGAGATGAAGTACCGCGCGCTGAAGGCCGGCTTCACCGTCGTGGAGGTGCCGATCCACTTCGAGGACCGCACCGCCGGGGAGTCGAAGATGAACCTGACGGTCCAGCTCGAGTCCGTCGCCATGCCCTGGCGGCTGCGGTCGAAGGCGCTGCGCGCGGCGAAGCCCGGCAAGCGCACCCGCTGACCCGTGACCCGGACCGCCCCGCCCCTCGCCGTGCGCGCCGCACGGCGGTCGGCCGCCGCCGCCGTCGTCCTGCTGACGGTCCTGCTGCTGCTCATGGTGGTGCGGCTGCCGTGGTCCGGCGACCTCGGCATGCACGGGGCGGTCCTCGAGCGGCTGCGCGCCGACCTCCTCCATCCGGGCAACCCCCTGGTGGACGAGGACACCGACAGCCCGTACTACTCGCCCTGGACGGTGGCGCTGGCGCTGGTCGCGACGGTGGGGGGCTGGAGCACCTTCGCGGTGCTGCGGCTGGCCGCGCTGGCGGGCCTCGTCCTGCTGGGCACGGGGACCGCCGCCTTCGTACGGACGTTCACCCGGAGGCGGGCGGCGGTGCCGCTCGCGCTGCTGTGCGTGCTGCTGCTGTACGGGGTGCGGCTGTTCGCGTGGAGCGGGGTGCCGGGCCTCACCTCGCTCTGCCTGACGCTGGCCTACCCCAGCACCTTCGCCCTCGGGCTCGCCCTCCACCTGTGGGCGCTGCTGCGGCGGGCCCTGGCCGGGGCCTGGGGGCTCGCCGGGTTCCTGGCGCTGGGGGCGCTGCTGGCCGGGGTGCTGCTGTGCCATCAGTTCACGGGAGCGGTCGCGGTGCTGGGCGCGGTGGCCGTGCTGCTGGGCGCCCGGCCGTGGCCGGGGAAGGTGGTGCGACGGAGGGTGGCCGCCGGGGCCGCGGTGGCGCTGGCGCTGCCCCTGTGCTGGCCGTACTACCCCTTCCTCGCGCTGGCCGGCGGTGGCGGCCTGGACGCGATCCACCGGCCTCTCTACGGCCATCTGGCACAGAAGTTCTGCCTGACCGGGCTGGGCGTGGTCGCCCTGGCGGCGCGCCTGCGGCGCGACCGCCGCGATCCCCTCGGGCTGCTGTTCGCGCTGAGCGCCGCGGTCTTCGCCGCCGGATGGGTGAGCGGGCACTACGCGTGGGGGCGGGTGCTGCCGGCCGTGCTGCTCTCCGCCCAGCTCGCGCTCGCGGTCGAGGTCGCGGAGGCGGCCGCACGCGGCGCGGGGGCGCGGCGGTGGCTGCCGGCCGTGGTGACGGGCGCGGCCCTGCTGGCGGGGGCGTGGACGCAGGCCGGCGTCCTGTCGTACGTCCTGCGCAAGGACGCCGTTCCCCCCGGGCTGCGCGACGTTCCGGCCGTCGCCCTCTGGCCGCGGTTCGGCTGGGCGGCGGCGAAGGTGCCCAAGCGCGCGACGGTGATGACGGACGACTACTACGCGCTGCGCACACTGCCCGCCTATGGCCCGTACACGGTGGCTCCCGCCTACCCCGATGCCTTCCTTCCCGACGAGAAGCGGCGCCGGGAGGCCACCCGGCGCTACTTCGCCCCTGCCACGACCCGGGCCGAACGGCTCGGCATCCTCAAGGAGTACGGCGTGCGATGGGTGCTGCAGAAGAACGGCGGAACGGGTCTCGCGCCCGGCGATCCCGCGCTGCGGGCGGCGGCGCGGGGGCCCGGCGGGTTCTCGCTGCTGGAGGTCGTCGACCGGTGAACGCCCCCTCCGAGCAGACGCGCGCCGGTTCCGGTTCCCCTTCCGGTTCCCCTTCCGATCCGGTGGCCGACGGATCCGGGCGCCCGGACGGCCTGGCCCGCCTGCTGCGCGCCAGGGCCTCGTGGCCGGTGCTGACGGCCGCGGTGCTGCTGTTCGTGCTGAGCTCGATCCGCCCGTACGCCAAGGACCGCATCGGCATCGACAACGCGGTCGTCGTGCGCGCGGCCCGGGCGCTGCTCGAGGGCGGCTCGCCGTACGCGGACAGGCGGTTCCTGTACCTGCCGGGGGCCGTCTTCGCGGCACTGCCCCAGACGGTCCTCTCCGAGCGGGTGCTGTTCTACGCCGTTCCGGTGGTGACGGGCGCGCTGGTGGCGGCGGGGGCGGTGCTGGCACTGCGGATCTTCGACGTGCGGGCCGACAGCCGGCTGGCGGCGGCGACGGCGGTGGGGATCGCGTTGTTCCTGCCGTTCCACAGCCTGGTCTTCCTGGGCAACTGGACGGCGGCCTCGGTGGTGGCGTTCCCGGCGGCCCTGCTGCTGGCGCGGCGGGGAAGGTGGAGCGCGGCGGGCGCGGTGGTGGGCGCGGCGATCGCGCTCAAGCCGATGCTGGTGCCGCTGCTGCTGCTGTTCGTCCTGGCCCGGCGGTGGCGGGCGCTGGGATGGGCGGCGGCCGTCCTGGCCGGGGTGTCGCTGGCGGCGGCGTCGGCCATGCCCAGGCCCGGGCTGTTCTTCACCCGGACGCTGCCGTTCCTGCTGCACGGGCAGGACGCCTACGCGCGTCCGTTCGACGCCGCGTGGCCGTCCGTGCTGCCCCGGCTCGGGGTGCCGCAGCCGCCGGCGTTCGCGCTGGCCGTGCTGGCGGCGGTGGTGGTGCTGTACTGCGCCGGGCTGCGGTGGCGGAGCGGGGGTGAGGCGGGGGTCCGGCTGGTGGAGTGCGGGGCGCTGCTGATGCTGGCGGCGTTCGTGGTGTCGCGGCCGTCGTTCCTCAACTACGCGCTGGTCGTGGTGCCATCGCTGGTGGCGTCGGTGGTGGTGCGGGGGGCAGTGGTGCGGTCGGTGTGGTTCTGGATGCCGCTGGTGCCGCAGTTGGGCGGTGTGCCGTGGCCGGGGCTGGACTCGGCGCCGCGGCACGCGTTCAAGGACATCGTGATGTTCGGGGGGCTGGCGGCGGTGCTGGCGTTGGCGGCCTGGCGGGGACGGAACCGGGGGCGGAATCCGGGGCGGACCGGGGGTTTGGTTACTGTCCGTAGTGGTGATTACTCTCAGTATCGAGAATCGGCCGCCGCTGCCGGCGCCGCCGAGTCGCTGCCCGACCGGAAGTGAGGTGATCGTATGCCCGCCACAGGTGAGTCCGCGCCCGTTCCCGGCGAACCCTTGTCCGCCGCCGGCGGGGGCGCTCCCGACGTCAGTGTCGCGCCTGATGACGGCGTCGTACCCGATGCCGGCGTCGTGCCCGATGTCAGCGTCGTGGTGATCGTCTACAACGACGCCCCCAGACTCCCGCGCGCCGTGCGGTCGGTGCTCGGGCAGTCGCTGCACCGCCTGGAAGTGATCGTCGTCGACGACTGCTCGACGGACGCCACGCCGTCCGTCGTGCGGGAGCTGGCCGCGTCCGATTCCCGGGTGCGCGGCCTGCGGCTGCCGGCCAACAGCGGAGGGTGCGGCGCGCCGCGCAACGCCGGCATCGCCGCGGCCCGGGCGCCCTACGTGATGTTCCTCGACAGCGACGACGAACTCCCCTACCACTCCTGCAAGTCATTGCTGCTGGCGGCCGAGGAGACCGGCGCCGACTTCGTGACCGGCGAGGTCACCCGCCTCTTCGAGGAGACCGGCACCACGGGCCTGTGGTACCCCGAACTCTTCGAGGACGTCCGCCTCGTGGAGGGCATCCGCGCGGCTCCCGAGTACTTCACGGACAACCTCTCCACCAACAAGCTCTACCGCGCCGACTTCATCGAGCGGCACGGCCTGCGCTTCCCCGAGGACCTGCACTACGAGGACCACCTGTTCACCGCCCGGGCCTTCACACTCGCACGCGCCTTCGCCGTCGTGCCCTGGCCCGTCTACACCTGGCGGCTCGCCGGAGACCCCGCGTCCGGGCCGTCCATCTCCTCCAGCCGGCACAAGATCCAGAACGTGGCGGACCGCATCCGGGTGGCCCGGCTCATCGACGACTTCCTGGAGGAGACGGGCAACGCCGACCTGAGGCCGGCCAAGGACGCCAAGTTCCTCCGGCACGACCTCCGTCTCCACCTGGGCGACCTGCCCTTCCGCGACCGCCGGTGGACCGAGGAGTTCGCCGCCACCGTCGTCCCCTATCTGGCAGGGGTCTCGGCCGAGGCCGTCGACGCCCTCCCGCCCGAACAGCGGATCTGCCAGTACCTGCTGACGGAGGGACGGCTCGAGGAGGCCGCCGAGTGCGCGCGCACCCTCGACCGCCCCCGGATCGCCCCGCGCCACGTCGTGGCGGACGACGCCGGGCGCACCTACTGGGGCCGGACCCCGCCGGCGGACGCGCGAGCCGCCGCCGTGCTGGACATCAGCGCGTGGCGGCTCGGCGAGCAGCCGTTCGCCACCGGTCCGCTGCGGCACGAAGTGGCCGCGCTCGAGCAGGCCGGTGCCCGGCTGCGGATCGCCGTGCGCACGTACGACCCGGCGCGGCTGCTGGCCGGCGCGGCGCCGGTCACGGCCGAGCTGCGCGTCGCCGCCGCCGGCGAGCCGCTCGTGGTGCCCTTCCGCTACGCCCCCGCCCAGGACCCTCCCGGTGCGCGGCGGGGACCTGAGGTGTGGACCGCCGATGTCGAGCTCGATCTGTCCCGGGTGCCCATGGGACTCAAGGGGTTCCGGGGCCGGCGCCACCCCGTGATCACGCTGGACCGGCTGGGGCTGACCCGCACCGACCCGCTGCTGGCCCCGGCCGGCCTGACCCCGCTGCGCGTCCGGACCGCGGGGCACGGGATCCGGGCGGCGTGCGAGGGCCGGGGCGCGGGCCGGCTCGAGCTGACCTGGGAGCGCACCGGCGCCCTGGGCCGCGCCGAGGCCGCCGGGCCGCACCTGAAGCCCGTCCGCCGCGGTGCCCACCGGCTCTCCCGCAGGATGACCGGCCCCCGCGCCAAGGCCCTGGCCTACCACGAGCTGCAGAAGCTGCCCATCGACGAGGAGCTCGTCGTCTTCGAGGCCCTGGAGGGCCGCGGCTACGCCGACAGCCCCCGCTACATCCACGAGGAGCTGTGCCGGCGCGGCCTCCCGCTGCGCGCCGTGTGGTCGTACGCGGGCAGCCGCTCCTCCTACCCGGACGGCGTGGAGCTGATCAGACGGGGCAGCTGGGAGTACGTCCGTACGGTCGCCCGCGCGCGGTACTGGGTGGACTCGCACGGCTTCCCGGCGCTCTTCGCCAAGCGGCCCGGCACCCGCTATCTGCAGACCTGGCACGGCCAGGCGTTCAAGCACATGGGGTTCGACATCCCCGAGCTGCGGCTCGCCGCCCCCGAACGGCGCCGGCAGCACCGCGAGATGGTGAACCGCTGGGACGCGCTGATCGCCCCGAGCGAGGAGTTCGAGCGCACATTCGTGCGGGCCAACGAGTACACCGGCGAGCTGCTGCGCACGGGCCTGCCCCGCAACGACGTGCTCGTGCGGTGGAACGACCCCGAGCAGCGCGAGCGCGCCGAGGCCGCCCGCGAGCGGCTGCAGATCCCCGACGGGCGCTCGGTGCTGCTGTACGCCCCCACCTTCCGCGACGGGGCGCGCGGCACCGGGGAGTCGGTGCGGGTGGACCTGGCGGAGCTGGCCCGCGCGGTCGGGGACGCGTGGACGGTCGTGGTCCGCCCGCACTACTACGAACGCTTCACGGTGCCCCGGGAGCTGGGGCACGCGGTGCGCGACGGCCGCGAGTTCACCGACCTCAACGACCTGATGCTCGCCTCGGACGCGCTGCTGACGGACTACTCGTCGGTGATGTTCGACTACGCCAACCTCGGCCGCCCCATCCTGCTCTTCGCCGATGACTACGACACCTACCGCTCCGTGGCGCGCGGGACGTACTACGACCTGGCGGACATCGCCCCCGGGCCGATGCTCTCGACGACCGGTGAACTGGCCGCGGCGCTGAGGGACCTGAAGGCGGTGCGCGAGCAGTGGGCCGGGGCCCACGCCGCGTTCCAGGAGAGGTTCAACCCGCTGGAGACCGGGCGCGCGAGCAAGGCCGTGGTCGACCTGTTCTTCGAGAGGAGCCCCCGGTGAGCCGTCGCGACGTCTTCCTCGTGGGCATCGACGTCGACTCCATGGGCGGCTCCCAGCGGGTGCTGCACACCCTCGCCCAGGGGTTCGCCGAGCGCGGCCACGACGTCGAGCTGACCGGCATCCGGCCGAGCCCCGAGCCGCACACCTATGCCGCCGACCCGGCCTACCGCCGCACCACGCTCTACCGCGCCCCGGCGGCCGCGGCCTGGCAGGCCGCCTCGATCGCCGAGCGGCTGAACCCGGCACGGCTGCGCGAGGCCCACGCCGAACGGGCCGAGCGTGACCGCGCCCGGCGGCGGCTGGCCCGGCGCTTCGCGGCGGCGCGGGAGGGCTATGTCGTCATCGGCTCGCCCTGGGCGGCGGTCTGGCTCGAGGCCGTGCCCCGGCCGCCGGGGCTGAGGGCCATCGGCCAGTACCACGAGTCCTTCGTCCAGGCCCGCTCGTCCGTCAACCTCCAGCTGATCCTGCGGCACTACCCGGAGCTGGAGAAGTCGTTGTTCCTCAGCGAGGCGGACGCGGCGGAGTTCCGCCGCCGGCGCCTGCCGAACGCGGGGGTGATGCCCAACCCGCTGCCCTTCACCCCCCTCGCGCCCGCACCCCTGGACACCCGGCGCGTCGGCGCGGTCGGCCGTCTCGAGCCCGTCAAGCGCCTGGACCGGCTGATCGACGCCTTCGCCACGGCCTGCGCCGGACACGAGGGGTGGGAGCTGCACTTCTTCGGCGACGGGCCGCTCGAGCCGGAGCTGCGGGCGCGGGCCGTCCGGTGCGGCATCGGCGACCGGGTGCGCTTCCGGGGCAGCGTACGCGACATGGCCGCCGCCTACCGGGAGCTGTCCGTCCTGGCCCTCACCAGCGAACGCGAGGGGCGCCCCATGGCCCTGGCCGAGGCCTCCGCGGCAGGGGTGCCCTGCGTCGGCTTCGACCTGTCCGGCGGCGTACGCGAGCTCGTGACGCACGGCCGTACGGGCACGCTCGTCCCGCACGGCGACACGGCGGCGTTCGCCGTGGCGCTGGAGGAGCTGATGGCCGACGGCGCGCTGCGCGAGCGCTACGGACGGGCGGCGCGCGAGCACGTCGCGCCGCTGGCGCTGCCGGCGGTGCTGGACCGGTGGGAGGCGCTGTTCGAGGAGATCGACCGGTGAGGCGGGCGAGGCGGGCGGTGTGCGCGGGGCGCGGGGACGCCGTGGCGGTGCGGCGGGCGGCCGCCGGCCTACCGGATCCGGCGGCGCAGCCTGCGCAGGCCGACGCCGAGGGCGCACCGCACGCCGGGCGCCAGGCGCAGGGCGAGCGAGCCGCCACCGGTGGCGTAGGGCTGGGCCAGCAGCAGCCCGTGCCGGGTGCTGGGCAGCGCGACCGGCCGCATGCCGTCGCCGGCCGCCCGCACGGCGGCCCGCAGGATGCCGCCGTGGGTGCAGTGGACGCGCACGTGGATGTCCCACGCCTGCGGGGTGTCGGCGCGGCGCCGGCCCTGCCGCGCCAGCTCGGCGAGGTCGAGGGTCAGCTGTGCTCCCCAGACGGAGTCGTCGGCGACCAGCGGGCGGGTGTGCTCGACGACGGCCTCGCCGTCCCTGAGCCGCAGTTCGATGTCGACGGTGTGCGGGCGGGCCGCCGTCAGGCGCCCGTAGAGGTCGTGCACGCGCAGGCGCAGCTTGGTGCGGGAGCCCGTCCGGGGGTGCAGCACGGCGTCGACGGTGACCGGAAGCCGGCGGGCGGGTTTGGCGCCGGGGCCGGTGAGGCCGTCGAGGAGGACCTGCGGCAGGTCCGCCGCCCACACCGCCCGGCCCGCCACCTCGGCGTACGGCGGGAGCAGCCGGGCGGGCCGGGCGGCGAGCTGGGCGAGCCGGTCCAGGTCGCGGGGCGTGGCCGCGGCCAGCACGACCCGGGCGATCCAGCGCGCCGGGGCGCGGGCGGCGCACAGGTCGGCCTCGTCGTAGGAGGCCAGGCAGTCGCGGGCCACGCGCCACCAGGCGCGGCGGTAGCCGGGCCCGTGGCCGGGCAGCTCCCGGACGTACATGCGCAGGTCGTGGTCGAGGAACTTCACCCGCGCGGCGTGGGCCAGCGGGGCGCTGCCCGCTTCGCGGAAGATCTCCACGCTGTGCTGGTGGGCGCGGACGCGGGCCTGCCAGTTGGAGACGCGCTCGCGGTCGAGGGAGATCGACGGGTGGTCCGCGTCCCGCCGCACGTGCCAGATGTAGACGGTGTCGGGGACGGTCGCCACCCGGGGGGCGGCCGCCAGGACCCGGGCGGTGAAGACGAAGTCCTCGTAGCGGACGGGGCCTTCGGGGAAGGCGATTCCGTGCCCGGTGAGGAAGGCTCGGGCGTAGAGCTTGTTGACGCAGAGGGTGTCGCGCAGCAGCGCCGGGTGTTCCTCGGGGGAGTCGTGGACGGCGGGCCGCCGGTAGAGGGGGGCCTGCCAGGGGATGTCGCGCCGCCGGGGGAGCTCCCGGCGGACGCACAGCCCGGCCGCCACGGCGGCGTCGTGCCGCAGCGCCGCGTCCAGGAGCGCGGCCGCCGCGCCGCGGGGCAGGGCGTCGTCGCTGTCCAGGAACATCACATAGGGCGCGGTGGCCGCCCGCACGCCGTCGTTGCGCGGGGTGCCGCAGCCGCCGCTGTTGACGGCGCGGTGGATGACCTTCAGGCGGGGCTCGTCGGCGGCGATGCGGTCCAGGACGGCGCGGGTGCGGTCCGTGGAGGCGTCGTTCACGACGATGACCTCGGCGACGGCCGGTCCCTGGGCGAGGGCGGAGCGGACGGCGTGACCGATGTGCGCGGCGTCGTTGTAGCCGATGACGATCACGCCGACCCGTGCGGTGAGGATTCCGCTCCCGTTCACTGTCACAAAACACAGTCTTATCGAATAAGTACTGCTATTCGGGGCATTCTGCTCGTCCGCGTGGCCGGACGGCACGGCAAGAGGCCAGGGCAGGGGAGGGGCGCACATGGTGATGGAACGCGAACGCGAACGGGCACGCGAACGGGCACGGGCACGGGAAGGCGAACGGGCACAGGCACAGGAAGACGAACGGGCGCGGGAAGGCGAACGGCCCGCGACGGCGGCCGTGCCGCGGCGAGGGTGGGCCGGAGCCGCGCCGCTGGCGACCGTCGTGCCGGCCGCCGTCATGCTCGTCCTCGGCCTGTGGGGGCTGGACCGGGGCACGATGTGGCGGGACGAGGCGGCCACGTTCCAGGTGGCCCGTCGCTCGCTGCCGGAGATCTGGCGCCTGCTCGGGGACGTCGACGCCGTCCACGGCCTGTACTACCTGCTGATGCACCCTCTGCTCGCGGCGGGCGCGGGGGAGACGACGCTGCGGCTGCCGTCCGTCGTGGCGGCCGCGGCCACCGCCGCGCTGGTCGCCGCCCTCGGCCGCCGACTCGCCCGGCCCCGGGTGGGCCTGTGGGCGGGACTGCTGTACGCGGCCACCCCGTTCGTCAGCCACTACGCCCAGGAGGGCCGCTCGTACGCCCTGGTCGCGGCGGGGGCCGCGCTGGCCACCTGCCTGCTGATACGGGCCGTCGAGGGGACGCCGGGGGAGGCGGACGGGCTGCGCCGGCACGGGCGCTGGGCCGGCTACGGCGCGGTGGTCGCGGTCACGGCGCTGCTGCACGAGTTCGCCGTCCTGCTGCTGGCCGCGCACGCCGTGACCCTGCTGGTCTCCCGGGTCCCCGGGCGGGTGTGGCGCGGCTGGGGCTGCGCGGCGGTGGCCGCGTGCGGGCTGCTGGCGCCGCTGGCCCTGCTCTCGCGACGGCAGAGCGAACAGGTCTCGTGGATCCGTACGCCGGACTACGAACAGGTCAGGGCGCTGGTGTACGCCTTCGCGGGGCCCGGCGAGGCCGTCGTGGCCGTCACGCTGCTCCTGGCGGTCGTCGCGATCGTGGCCCCGCTGCCCCGCAAGGGGCCGATCGGGCTGACCGCGGTGGCCCTGCCGCTGGCCCTCGTACCGCCCGTCCTGCTCTATGCCGCGTCCCAGCGGCAGCCGCTCTTCCTCGACCGCTATCTGCTCTTCTGCCTCGCGGGGGTGCCGCTGCTCGCCGCGGCCGGCGCCGAGCGGCTGCTCGGACTCCTGCCGTGGCGGCGGGTGGCGACGGCGGCCGGAGTGGCGGCCGTCGCCGCGGCCTTCGTCTGGCAGCTGCCCTTCCAGGAACGGGAGCGGCTGCCGAGCAGCCGGGGTGACGAGCTCGCCCGCGTCGCCTCCGCGGTCGGCCGGGTGGCCCGGCCGGGGGACGCGGTGCTGTTCCTCCCGCTGCACGAGCGCCGGATATCCCTGGCCTACCCGCGCGACTTCACCGGGCTGCGCGACCTCACGCTCAGGAGGTCGCCCGCCGCGTCCGGCACCCTCTTCGGGGAGGAGGTCGGGGCGGCCGAGCTGCGGGCCCGGCTGCGGGGGCTGCCCGCGCGGCAGCGGGTGTGGGTGGTGGCGGACACGACCACCGTGGGCACGCCGTGGTTCCGCGCCCAGCGCGAGGAGTTCGCCAAGACGACCGCGCTGGGCGCGCTGTACCGGGAGGAGTCCACCGTGTTCGTACGCGGCGGCTCCGTGTCGCTGTACGTACGCCGTCAGGGAGGGCGCTGAGGCCCGGGGGCCGCCGGGTCACTTGACGGCGCCGGCCATCACCCCGCTCACGAACTGGCGCTGGAAGGCGAAGAAGACCGCGAGCGGCACGATCATCGACAGGAACGCACCCGAGGCGAGGATGTCGACGTTGTCGCCGAACTGGCGGACCTGCTGCTGCAGGGCGACCGTGATCGGGGGATTGCCGCTGTCCGCGAAGATCAGCGCCACCAGCATGTCGTTCCACACCCACAGGAACTGGAAGATGCCCAGCGAGGCGATGGCCGGTCCGCCCAGCGGCAGCACGACCCGGGTGAACAGCCGCAGCTCGCCCGCCCCGTCCAGCCGGGCCGCCTCCAGCAGCTCGCGCGGTATCTCCGCGAAGAAGTTGCGCAGCAGGAACACCGCGAAGGGCAGACCGAAGGCGGTGTGGAAGAGGACGACGCCCACCGTGGACTCGAAGATGCCCAGCGTGTTGAAGAGCTTCGCCACCGGAATGAGGGCCACCTGTACGGGCACCACCAGCAGTCCCACGACCACCATGAACCACCAGTCCCGGCCGGGGAAGTCCAGCCAGGCGAAGGCGTAGCCCGCCAGCGCGCCGATCAGGATCACCAGCACGGTCGCCGGGACGGTGATCAGGGCGGTGGTCAGCAGGGACTGCATGACCTTGTCGTTGGCGAAGAGCGTGCTGTAGCTCTCCGTCGTGAGCTGGGCCGGGTGGGCGAAGACCTGCCACCAGCCCGACGCCGCGATGTCCGACTTGTCGCGGAGGGAGGAGAGCAGCAGCCCGACCGTGGGCATCAGCCAGAACAGCCCCACCACGACGAGGAAGACCCGCAGGAGGCCCCCGCCCAGGCGGGCGGCGATCCGTGCCGGCAGCGACTGCTCGGCCCGTACGACCGTGTTCGCGGTCGGGGTGACGCGTGCGGTGCTCATCGCCGGCCCTCCTTCTCCCTGCGGATCCGCCGGACGTTGACGACCACCACCGGCAGGACGAGCAGCAGCAGGAGGACGGCGATGGCGCTGCCCACGCCCTGGTTGACGTTCGTGCCGAAGGAGGACTGGTAGAGCTGCAGGGCCAGTACGTTGGCGTTGTCGAGGCTGGAGCCGGGCGCGATGATGTAGACGAGGTCGAAGATCTTCAGCACGTTGATCATGAGCGTGACGACCACGACCGCCAGCACCGGCGCCAGCAGCGGCACCGTCACCCGCCGGAAGACCTGCCACTCGTTCGCGCCGTCCACCCGCGCCGCCTCCAGCAGTTCGCGCGGCACGCCCGCCAGGCCCGCCGCGATGAGGACCATGGCGAAGCCCGCCCACATCCAGATGTAGGCGCCGATGATGGACGGCGTCACCAGGGTGGGCCCGAGCCAGTCCACCCCGTTGTACGCGGCGGCGAAGTTCGCCGCGGGCAGCCGCAGCCGGGCGCCGTCGGCCGCCGGGGGCAGGGTGAACGTCCCGTCCCCGGCCGTGGTGGCCGAGGCGACCGCACGGCCGTCCTTGACGGCTTCCACCGTCACCCCGGCCAGGGCCTTCTCGCCCGCGTCGATCTTCCCGGCGGTCCCGCCGCCGCCCCGGGTGAAGTCCATCCACACCGTGCCGGTGACCTTGCCCGCCACGTCCCGCGCGGGAATCGCCTCCTTCGCCCCGCCGACGTCCTCCGGCTTCACGGCCACCAGCGGCAGCGCGACCGCCGTGCCCGCCCGCACCGCGCCCCGGGTGGTGTACGAGCCGCCGTCGCTCGCCGTCAGGTCGCCGTTCGGCCGGGGTCGCGCCCCGGGGTAGGGCGCGGGCGCGGCGAACGTGTCGTGGATGCCGACCCACACGGCGTTGGCGACGCCGCGGTCCGGGTTCTGCTCGTACACCAGCCGGAAGATGATGCCCGCGGCGAGCATCGAGATGGCCATGGGCATGAAGACGACCAGTTTGAACGCCGTGCCCCAGCGCACCCGTTCGGTGAGCACCGCGAAGATCAGGCCCAGGGCGGTGGCCACGGCCGGCGCCACGACCACCCAGACGACGTTGTTCCTCAGGGCCGTGCGGATCCGGTCGTCGGTGAAGACCTCCTGGTAGTTGTCGGCGCCGACGAAGCCGTCGCCGGAGGCGTCGAAGAGGCTGCGGTAGAGGGAGTAGCCGATGGGATAGACGACGAGGGCCCCGAGCAGGGCCAGCGCGGGCAGCAGGAAGCAGGCGGCGATCCACGGGCGCGTGCCGAGCACGCCCCGGGTCCCGGCCGCCGGTCGCTTCCCGGCCGCGGGCGGGGGAGCGGTCGCGGAGGTCACGGCGGTGGCCCCGTCAGCTCGTGAAGGCCTTGGCCGCGTCGGTCTCCAGCCGCTGCTGGATGCCCGCCACGTCCTTCGGGTCGCGCAGGAAGTCCTGCAGGTGCTTCCACTCGCCCTGCCCCGGCTTGCCGCCGAACGCGGCGGGGGCCTGGTCGGACATGTCGAAGCGGAAGTCGTCGCCCGCCGCCACCACCGCCTTGGCGATGGAACGCAGCACCTCGTCGGGGTAGGCGGTCAGCGGCAGGCTCTTGTTCGGCGAGACGAAGCCGCCGTCCTTCGCCCAGATCGCCGCCGCGTCCGGGGAGGCCAGGAACGTCAGCAGCGCCTGGGCGGCCTGCCCGTCCTTCAGTGCCACGCCCACGTCCCCGCCGGTCACCACCGGGGAGCGGCTGCCCACCGCGGGGAAGGGGAAGACCTTGGCGTCCGTACCGATCCTCGCCTTGGCGCCGGTGATGGTGGCGGCGGAGAAGTCGCCCTCGAAGACCATGGCGGCCTTCGCCTTCTCCCCGCCGCTGAAGGTCTGGCTGACCGAGGCGGGGAACTGCGTCTGCAGCGCGCCGTCGTTGCCGCCCGCCAGCAGCTCCTTCTTGCCGAAGAGCTGGGCCAGCGTCTCCAGCGCGTCCTTCACGGACCCGTCCGTCCATTTGATCTTGTGCTGGGCGAGCTGGTCGTACTTGTCCCGGCCCGCCTGCGAGAGGTAGACGTTCTCGAACCAGTCGGTGAGCGTCCAGCCGTCCGCGCCGCCGACCGAGACCGGCGAGACGCCGAAGTCGGCGACGGCCTGGGCGGTGCGCAGGAACTCCTGCCAGTTCTTCGGCTCC
Source organism: Streptomyces griseocarneus (assembly GCF_014655595.1). Lineage (GTDB taxonomy): Bacteria > Actinomycetota > Actinomycetes > Streptomycetales > Streptomycetaceae > Streptomyces > Streptomyces griseocarneus. The sequence continues at coordinate 39,636 of NZ_BNBL01000021.1, forward strand.
TTGGCGCCCGCCGCTTCGAATATCTTGGTGTTGTACCAGACGAGGGACTTGTTCGTGGCCTTGAAGTACACGCCGTACTGCTTGCCCTCGGAGGCGCCGAGTTCCCGCCAGCCCTTGGCGAAGTTCTTGTCCAGCTGGGCGTTGGCCTCGGCGCCGAGCGGCTTGAGCCAGCCCTTCTTCGCGAATTCCCGCAGGACGCCGGGCTGTTGCAGCATGGCGACGTCCGGCGGATCGCCGCCGGCGACCTTCGAGCCGACGAACGCCGACATGTCGTCGCCGCTCGGCACGAACGAGACCTCCGCGCCGGTGCGCTTGGCGAACTCGTCCAGCACCTTGGTGAAGCTCTTCTGCTCGGCGCCGGTCCACACGGCGGTCACCTTGAGCTTCTGGCCGTTGAGCTTGGGGAGTTGGACGGTGTGGGGGATGACGTCGGACTTGCCGGGAGCCGGTGCGCCGCTCGCGTCGCCCTTGCCTCCGTCGTCATCGCCGCCGCCGCAGCCGGCCGCGGTGAGCGCCAGGCTCCCCGCCACGACCAGGGCGAGCGTGCCGCGTATGGCGCGCGTGGATGGTGTTGCGGTCGGTGATGTGCGTGTCGCCCTGCGCATGGCCCGTACCTCCCGTGCCCGGTCCCCGTTGACGGCCGCGCCGTGCGTTGTCCCTGCGTACGGCCGCACTCCCGTGCGACAGTCCTACGCCGGGTGTCAGGTCACCGCAATACCGTCTCCGGGGTGAACGGGCCGATCGTGACCGGGATGTGACGCGCTGTCGACAGCAGGGGCCGGCGACGGCGCGGTCACAGCAACGACGGGGCGGCCTGCGCGCCCGCGGACTGGGCCGCCCGCTGCAGGGCGCTGGCCAGCAGGGCCAGGTCGGTCGGTCCGTTGCCCAGCTCGCGCAGCGGGCGCCGGGTGGGCGGGTCGCCCATGCGCTGCCAGTCCAGGGGGACCACCGTCGGCCGCTGCGTGGCCGTACGGGGGATGCGGCCGGTGACCCGGCCCGCCTGGAAGGGGATGGTCGCGGCGTCGTCGGGGCGCTGCAGCCGGCCCCGGCCGGGGGCCGGTTCGCCCGCGCCCGTGCCGTCCGCTTCCGTCGCGGGCGCGTCGGCCGACGGCGGCGCGATCTCCAGCGTCGCCCGCAGCCCGGCCCGTTCGACCGCCGCCGTGTCGGCCGTACGGTCCGGGCGGCCCGACGCGACGATCAGATGGACGCCCAGCCGCTCGCCGTCGCGGGCCACGGACTCCAGCGCCCTGACCACCGAACCGGCCGCCGGCCGGCCCGTGGCCCCCAGGGCGGGGGCGACCAGGGCGTCGAAGTCGTCGACGAGGACGACGAGCCGCGGCAGCGCGGTCTCGGCCGTGCGCGCCGGACCGCCGCGCTGGGTGCGCAGCTTCAGGGTGCCGCTGGAGGCCGATTCGAGGTCGCCGGAAGAGGGCTCCACCGGGCGGCGCGGGGCGACCACCGAGGGCGCGGAGGCCGCGGTGTCGCGCTCGTGCCAGCCGGAGAAGTCGAGGGTGCCCAGCAGCTCGGCGCGGCGCTTGAGCTCCGAGCTCAGCGCCTGGGCGAACTCCCGCATCCGCACCGGGTCGGAGGCGGCGAGGTAGGTCGAGACGTGCGGCAGGTCCGTGCAGACCCGCAGGCCCTCCCCGCGCTCGGCGGCCGCGCCGTCGACCAGGACCAGCGAGAGCCGGTCGGGCCGGTCGGCGGCGGCCAGCGACGCGGCGAGCGAGCGCAGCAGTTCGGTCTTCCCGCTGCCGCGTCCGCCGTGCACCACCAGGTGCGGGCCGTCCGCCGCCAGGTCGACCGTGAGCGGCCCGTGCGGCCCGGCGCCCAGCACGGCGACGGCCCGGCCCCCGGGCCGGGCGCCCCGGTCTGTCGCGGCCGCCCAGCGGGCGGTGAGCGAGGCGGGGGTGGCGCGGGCGAGGCCCAGTTCGTCCAGCAGCCGCGCGGTGCGCGGCAGCGCCGCCGCGATGCGCGAGCCCTGTGGCGCGCCGCCGGCGGTGTCCGCGAGCCGCAGCGGGGCCAGCGCCCGGGCGAACCGCTCGGCCCAGGCGCCGGAGACGGCGTCGAGTGCGGCGATGACCGGCCGTCCGGCGGCACCCTCCACGGCTGCTGTGGTGCTCTGCTGCCCCTGGCCCCCGGCCTGCGGGGCCGATGCGGGCACCTGGCGGATGACCTGGACCACCGTGGCCACGTCGCCGCTGAGCAGGGCGACGGCGCCGCAGTGCGGGAAGGCGGGCGAGGCCGCCGCGGCCGTCTTGAGGGTCGCCGACACCGGGGAGGAGGGCGTGGTGGCCGGGGCGTCCGCCAGGCACAGCAGGTGGATGCCGGCCGCCGGGCCGGCCACGGCCAGCCGGGCGACCGTCTCGCGCAGGGCCGCCGAGCCGGGGTCGCCGTCCACGATCAGCACCGTGTACGGACCGCGGTGGCGCCCGGCGGCCGCGGCGATCACCTCGGGGGAGGCACCCGGCCAGCTCGTGCCCAGCGGGCCGTCGTCCAGGCGGCGCACCAGCTCGGCCGTGCGGGCCTCGGCCTGCTCGCGGTCGTAGGCCAGCAGCAGGCGGCAGTCCTGCCCGTGCGCGGGCCGCACGTGCGGCAGCCAGCCCAGCCAGGACCACTCCGCCAGCCGCTCCTCGACGGGGCGTGCGCGGTCGGCGCTGATCAGTACGTACTCGAGCGAGGCCGGCGCGTGCAGCGCGGCGAGCTGCGCGAGGACGGAGCGGGCCAGCCCGGACAGCCGCGCCCGGGGGCCGGCCAGGCCCAGCGAACCGGTCTCCCGCAGGCCGACCGTGACCGGCACGGACGGCAGCGGGCCGCCGCCGTCGGGGCGGTAGCGGTCGGCCGTGCCCAGCCGCACGGTCAGCAGGTCGGGGTGGTCCGCGCCGCGCTCCCACAGGCGCGGCCCCGGCCCGAGCGCGGTCAGCAGGACGGCGGCCGGGTCCGGCCAGCGCTCGCGCAGCGCGGCCGCGCCGGAGCCGGCGGGACCGCTCGCGGCACTCTCGCCGCCGGCCGGGCGCTGCTCCGTGGCGGGGTCGCCGGGGCGCCGGTCGCCGTCGCGTCCGGTCAGCCCGCCGGTCAGCCGGCGGGCCCAGGCTCCTATGCCGCGGCCGCGCCGCTTGCCGCCCGGCTCGGCGGCCTCGGGCCGCTCGGGGTCCGCGGCGGGCTCGGGCCGGCCCGGGGCCGGCGGGGCGCCCAGGTCGGCGTACCCGGCGGCGCTGGTGGTGGCACCGGGCCCCGCCGGGGCGGGCGCGGTGGCGGGGCCGGCCGGGGCGTGGCCCGCGCCGGGGCCGCCGTGCCAGGTGCCCTCGCCGTAGGCCGTGCCCGGCGTGCCGTTGCCCTGGGAGGCGCGCGGGGGTGTGCCGCCGGGGTGCGGGGCGCCCGGCGCGCCCTGCGCCGGGGCGGCGTCGGGCGCCGCCCCCACCCGCAGGTGCCCCTCGCCGTCCGGCACCGCCGCCAGGACGCCGGGCCCGGAACCGTTCGGGGAGCCCGCGCCGTGCAGGCCGAGCGTGGATTCGCCGACCCGCAGCAGGGCGCCCGCCGGCAGCGGCACGGGCTCGCCGCCCACCGCCTCGCCGTCGAGCAGCGTGCCGTTGGTGGAGCCCAGGTCGTGCAGGGTGACCGAGCCGTCGTCGGCGAGGGTCACCGCGCAGTGCAGGCGGGAGACGTCGGGGTCGTCCAGCGGGATGTCGGCGGAGCTCGAGCGGCCGACGCGGACCTCGCCGCCGTGCAGCAGGTGGACGCCGCCGGCGTCCGGGCCGGAGACCACGTGCAGCCGGGCGGCCGCGTCCGGGACGCCGGAGTGGAGCACGCCCGCGTGCCGCTCGGGATCGGCGGGGGCGCCCAGCGAGAGCACCGCGCCGTCCGTCAGCGGCGGCTCGCCCAGCGCGCAGCGCTGGGGGTCGAGGCGCTCGGCGCCGGCGTGGACCACGACGGCACCGCTGCCGAGGTCGGAGCCGGCCGCCGCGACGGCGGTCGCGAGTCCGCTCGCCACGGCCGCGAGCGCGGTCCCCGTGGGGGCGGTCACGAGCACATCGCAGGCGCACGTGGTGTGGCCGCTGAGCGGCCCGAGGACGGTCAGCCGGATCTGCATCGCCGTCAACGGTCCCTTCCTGCCCCGGGTGTGCGGCGGGGTCAGGCCTCCCCCCACCGCGCACGGGCGCGTCGGCACGTACAGGTCACCACGTCGCGCGGGGTCTCCCGCTCCCTCCCCGCCGCATCCGTGCTGCGAGCATCCTCGCACCTGCCGCCGACGACGCGCCCGGCGAGAGCCGATTCGTGATCTTGAACGACCATCCGAGTATCGGAAAGCTCGCGGCCCACGTCCGTCATTGGCTGATTTCTTTAACCGCTTGTCCGCTCTCGACCTATTTATTGCTGTTGTTTACGAGAGCTTCCGCCGCGCGGCAACCATCCGCCCGCGACCCGCGTCTTTCCCACAAGCCCCACCGGATTCGCCGGACGAACGGTCCGGGACGCGGCACTACAGTGGGCGGGAAGCCGAACACCTCGGAGAGCTTGGATCACAGAGCTCGCATCACGACCAGGGAGCGCATGACGTGCGGCCGGTAGGCAGCAAATACCTGCTCGAGGAGCCGCTCGGACGCGGGGCCACGGGCACCGTCTGGCGAGCGCGCCAGCGCGAGTCGGCCGGTGCCGAGGCGGCGGTGGCCGGGCAGCCCGGCGAGACCGTCGCGATCAAGGTCCTCAAGGAGGAGCTGGCCAACGACGCGGACGTCGTGATGCGCTTCCTGCGCGAGCGGTCCGTCCTGCTCCGGCTCACCCACCCGAACATCGTCCGCACCCGCGACCTGGTGGTCGAGGGCGACCTGCTCGCGCTCGTCATGGACCTCGTCGACGGCCCGGACCTGCACCGCTATCTCCGCGAGAACGGCCCCTTCAGCCCGGTCGCGGCCGCACTGCTGACCGCGCAGATCGCCGACGCGCTGGCCGCCAGCCACGCCGACGGCATCGTCCACCGCGACCTGAAGCCCGCCAACGTCCTGCTGAAGAGCGACGGCGGCCAGATGCACCCGATGCTCACCGACTTCGGCATCGCGCGCCTGGCCGACTCGCCGGGCCTCACCCGCACCCACGAGTTCGTCGGCACCCCGGCCTACGTCGCGCCCGAGTCCGCCGAGGGCCGCCCGCAGACCTCCGCCGTCGACATCTATGGCGCCGGCATCCTGCTGTACGAGCTGGTCACCGGCCGTCCGCCGTTCGCCGGCGCGACCGCGCTGGAGGTGCTCCACCAGCACCTGAGCGCCGAGCCGCGCCGCCCCACGACGGTCCCCGAGCCGCTGTGGACGGTCATAGAGCGCTGCCTGAGCAAGCGGCCCGAGGAGCGGCCGTCCGCCGAGAACCTCGCCCGCGCCCTGCGCGTGGTCGCCGCGGGCGTCGGCGTCCACGCCTCCCCGGCGCAGGCCGAGGCCGCCCTCGGCGTCGGAGCGCTGCTCGCCCCGGACCCCGATCCCGCCACCGTGCCCGGCACCGGCCTGGGCGCCGGCCCGGCGGCCGGCTCCGGCGACGCCGACCCCACGCAGATGCTGCCGCCCGTCGCCCCGGGGTCGTACGACCCGAACGCCGCGACGAGCGTGATGAACAGCACCGGCCACGGCGCCGGGCCCGACGCCGACCCCACGCAGATGCTGCCCGCGGGCGGCCCCGGCGCGCACGGCGGCCCGGACCGCACGCGCGTCATGCCGCCCGTCCCCCCGGGCCCGCCGCAGGGCCGGCCGGACCAGCAGCAGGGCGACAGCCCGCACCCGTGGCAGACGCAGATGCGCGCGGCCCGCGACCGCAACGACCAGACCCAGGTGCAGTACCTCGACCCGAGCGAGGACCCGCTGCGCCGCCGCCCCGCCCGCCGCCCGGGGCCCGCGCCCCAGCAGCCCCAGCAGCAGTACGGGCAGCAGCACGGCCAGCAGTCGTACGGGCAGCAGCAGTACCCCGCCCAGGCCCCGCAGCCGCGGCCCCAGCAGTACGCGCCGCCGCGCGCCCCGCAGGGCCGCCCGGAGCGGCGGCCGCAGCGCCACCACACGCCGCAGCCTCCCCAGCCGCAGCCGTACACCCCGCCGCCCGCCCCCGCGCCGGCCCCCGCTCCGCGCCGCGAGCCGCGCCCGCCCCGGCAGCGCAGCGCGAACCCGATGCGGATCCCGGGGCTGGGCTGCCTCAAGGGCTGCCTGTTCATGATCGTGGTGCTGGTCCTCGGCTCCTGGCTGGTGTGGGAGTTCACCCCGCTCAAGGACTGGGTGGCCGACGGCAAGAGCTTCTGGGACGCCACGTGGGACTGGGTCACCGACTTCAAGGACTGGATCTCGAACGTCGGTTCCCAGGCCAAATAGGCCGCCGTGCCGGGCTCCGCGTGTCTGTCGATATGTCGACACCTGAAGGGTGTTTTCTGCCGCAGAAGTGACGGTTGGCGGCGAATCGGAGTCCCCAACGGTCCGTCAGACGCGTAGCTTGGTCGCCAGTGCGTCTGTCGGATGACGGAGGAGTCGGGGAACAGTCTTGGCACGGAAGATCGGCAGCCGGTACACCGCCCATCAGGTCCTGGGACGCGGCAGCGCCGGGACGGTGTGGCTCGGCGAAGGCCCCGAGGGGCCCGTCGCCATCAAGCTCCTGCGTGAGGACCTCGCCTCCGACCAGGAGCTGGTCGGCCGCTTCGTGCAGGAGCGCGCGGCCCTCCTCGGTCTGGACCACCCGCGCGTGGTCGGCGTCCGCGACCTCGTCGTCGACGGCGCCGACCTCGCCCTGGTCATGGACCTCATCCGCGGCACGGACCTGCGCACGCGGCTCGACCGCGAGCGCCGCCTGGCGCCCGAGGCGGCCGTCGCCATCGTCGCCGACGTCGCGGACGCGCTCGCCGCCGCCCACGCCGCCGGGATCATCCACCGCGACGTCAAGCCCGAGAACGTCCTGCTCGACATGCAGGGCCCGCTCGGCCCCGCCGGCGCCCACCCCGCGCTGCTCACCGACTTCGGCATCGCCCGCCTCGTGGACTTCCCGCGCCCCGCCCGCGAGCGGTCCGCCGGGGGCTCCGGCGACACGGCGGGCGGCCGCTCGCCGAGCCCGCGCAGCGTCATCGGCACCCCCGACTACCTCGCCCCCGAGATCATCGAGGGCCTGCCGCCGCGCGCCTCCGTCGACGTCTACGCCCTGGCCACCGTTCTGTACGAGCTGCTCGCCGGCTTCACGCCCTTCGGCGGCGGCCATCCGGGCGCGGTGCTGCGCCGGCACGTGACGGAGACCGTGGCGCCGCTGCCCGGCATCCCCGACGAGCTGTGGCAGCTGATCGTCCAGTGCCTGGCCAAGGCGCCCGCCTCCCGGCTGCGCGCCTCGGAGCTCGCCGCGCGCCTGCGCGAACTGCTGCCCGGCCTGGCCGGGATCCCGCCGCTCGACATCGACGAGCAGCCGGACGAGGAGGCCGAAGCGGCGGGCGCGGAGCGCGAGGGGCCGTACGAGGCCGCCGCGGCCGCACCCGGCGCCGCCGAGCCGCGCCGGCGCGGCGCCGTCCCGCTGGTGCCCGGCGGCGTTTCCGACTCCTCCCGCGACACGCACACCAGCATGCGCGTCCCCGGGCCCGAGGAGCTCGCGGGCGGCGCCCACGGCACGGCGCGCGCCCCGCGCGCGCCCGGCCAGCCGCGCGCCGGGTCCGCCCGCAACCGGGCCGAGGCCGCGCGGCGGCGCCGGATCAAGCTGGGCGCGGCGGCCGTGGCCCTGGCTGCCGCCGCCGGCGTGGGGGGCTGGTTCGCCACGAGCGGCGGCTCCGACCCCGGCGACGCCAAGCCGGGCGGCAAGCCCGGCGTCCACCGCACCGACCCCGCGCGGCCCCCGGCCGGGCCCGGCCGGGACTCCGGGCAGGGCTCGGTGGCCCCGCTGCGCTAGGCGTCCGGGCCGCTCCGGCGGCCCCCGGGGCGGCCCCCGGACCGCCCTTCGGACCGGGATGCCGCGTGTAGCCGTTAGGCTGGGTGCGTGGCAGTCGTTGATGTATCCGAAGAGCTGAAGTCCCTCTCCTCGACCATGGGGTCGATCGAGGCCGTTCTGGACCTCGACAGGATGAGGGCCGACGTCGCCGTGCTCGAGGAGCAGGCGGCCGCCCCGTCCCTGTGGGACGACCCCGCCGAGGCGCAGAAGATCACCAGCCAGCTGTCGCACCTCCAGGCCGAGGTCCGCAAGGCGGAGACCCTGCGCGCCCGCATCGACGACCTCGCCGTGCTCTTCGAGCTCGCCGAGGCCGAGGACGACGCGGACACCCTGGCCGAGGCCGAGGCCGAGATGGCGTCGGTCCGCAAGGCGCTGGACGAGATGGAGGTCCGCACCCTCCTGTCCGGCGAGTACGACTCCCGCGAGGCGCTGGTCAACATCCGCGCCGAGGCCGGCGGCGTCGACGCCTCCGACTTCGCCGAGCGCCTGCAGCGCATGTACCTGCGCTGGGCCGAGCGCCACGGCTACAAGACCGAGATCTACGAGACCTCGTACGCCGAAGAGGCCGGCATCAAGTCGACCACCTTCGCCGTCCAGTCCCCGTACGCCTACGGCACGCTCTCCGTCGAGCAGGGCACGCACCGCCTGGTGCGCATCTCGCCCTTCGACAACCAGGGCCGCCGCCAGACGTCCTTCGCCGGCGTCGAGGTGCTCCCGGTCGTCGAGCAGACCGACCACGTCGAGATCGACGAGTCGGACCTGCGCGTCGACGTCTACCGCTCCTCCGGTCCCGGCGGCCAGGGCGTCAACACGACCGACTCCGCGGTCCGCCTGACGCACCTCCCCACCGGCATCGTGGTCTCCTGCCAGAACGAGCGCTCGCAGATCCAGAACAAGGCGACCGCCATGAACGTCCTCCAGGCCAAGCTCCTCGAGCGCCAGCGCCAGGAGGAGCGCGCCAAGATGGACGCCCTCAAGGGCGACGGCGGCAGCTCCTGGGGCAACCAGATGCGTTCGTACGTCCTGCACCCGTACCAGATGGTCAAGGACCTGCGTACCGAGTTCGAGGTCGGCAACCCGCAGTCGGTGCTCGACGGCGAGATCGACGGCTTCCTGGAGGCCGGTATCCGCTGGCGCAAGCAGCAGGAGCAGGCCGAGAAGTAGGCGTCGGCGACGCCTGACGACAACTGCGAACAACCCCCCGCCTAGCGGGACATACCCGCCCGTAACTTCCTTGACGCTGCCCGGAAAACTGGGAAGGCTGACGGGTGGCATGCGATCACTGGGGCGCGTGTGGCGGGGGCGAGGCGGCACGGCCGGTACGGCATTCGTACGGCCGGAGTCACGCCGTCCCCGGAACGCCCCCGCCCCGTGCATTGGCTGCTCCAATGACGAGATCGGCTACTGGGGGTAGCAGCAGATGACGAACAAGACGCGACTGCGTGTCGCGCGAATAGCCGCGGGCGCGATGATCGCCGCGGGCGCCTCCCTGACGGCCGCGGGCGCGGCCTCGGCCGCCGGTGTGGACGTCGAGGTCGGCGGCGCCAAGGTGAAGGCCCACGTGGGCGTGCGTGCGCCCGACGGCGACCCGACCACGGGTCCGACCGAGATCCCGCAGCCCCCGACCTCTGGGGGCTCCACTTCCGGCGGTTCGACCAGCGGTGGCTCGACCGGGGGCGACCCGACGACCAGCGGCGGCTCCACGAGCGGCGGCTCCACGAGCGGTGGCTCCACCGGTGGTGACCCGACGACCTCCGGTGGCTCCACCTCCGGCGGTTCGACCAGCGGTGGCTCCACCGGTGGTGACCCGACGACCTCCGGCGGTTCCACCTCCGGCGGTTCGACCAGCGGTGGCTCCACCGGTGGTGACCCGACGACCTCCGGCGGCTCCACCAGCGGCGGCTCCACCAGCGGCGGTTCCACCTCGGGTGGTTCCACCAGTGGCGGCTCCACCTCCGGTGGCTCGACCTCCGGCGGTTCCACCTCGGGTGGTTCGACTAGCGGCGGCTCCACCTCCGGCGGCTCGACCTCCGGTGGTTCCACCTCGGGTGGTTCGACCAGCGGTGGCTCCACCTCCGGCGGCTCCACCAGCGGTGGCTCCACCGGTGGCGGCGACCACGACGGCTCCTCCGCCACCGGCGGCAGCGGCTCGACCGGCGGCAGCGGCGACGACGACACCCACACCTGCCCCGTGGACACCGACGGCAACTGCAACACCGGCACCGACAGCGCCGGCTCGCGGCCCGTGGACCAGGGCAAGGACAAGGAGGAGCTCGCCCAGGTCGGCCAGCCCAGCCAGGGCGGCTCGTCCGGTTCCTCCGACTCCGCCACGCCGTCCGGTGAGCTTGCCCAGACCGGTGCCGGTCAGACCGCCTTCCTGCTGGCCGGCGCCGCGACGATGATCGCGGGCGGCATCGGCTTCCGGATGCTGCCGCGCCTGATCAACCGCGGTACCGCCGCCTGACGGCCGTACCCCAGCTGACACGATCGAGGCCCGGAGCGCTGTCGCGCTCCGGGCCTCGATGGCTCAGTTCGGCGTCGGGGCGTCACCCGGCGAAGCCGCGGGCGAGCACGGCCACCGCGACGAGCGCCACCAGCAGCGCTATCAGCGCGGCCGGCGTCAGCCCGCCGAAGACGCCTTCCTGGTGCTGCAGCCGCTCACGGCTGGCCCGGCACACCGGGCACCTGCCCTCGGCGACGGGGGCCGCGCAGTTGGCGCACACCAGTCGGTCGCATGTCATGCGAATTCCTCCTCCGGTACGTCCAACGCGCGAGAAAGCCGAGCGGTTCCCCTTACCACTGTGCCAGCTTTCCCGCCGTTCGGCGCGGGCGGTCCCCCAAACCACGGGATGGGGGCCGAATGTCCGGGACTTTGTCCCCGATGGGGCGGGTCATCGGCGTCAACGCCGGATGCCCACTGCGCGTGCACGAGTGGTTCGGTAGGGTCACGCACACCGACGGACGCCGTACGACGCGGCTCCGTGCCGCTACGAGGTCGACACGTGGTGCACTTGTGATCCGATTCGACAACGTCTCCAAGTCCTATCCGAAGCAGAACCGCCCGGCACTCCGGGACGTCTCGCTCGAGATCGACAAGGGCGAGTTCGTCTTCCTGGTCGGCTCCTCGGGTTCCGGGAAGTCCACGTTCCTGCGCCTGCTGCTGCGCGAGGAACGCGCCACCCACGGTCAGGTCCACGTGCTCGGCAAGGACCTCGCCCGGCTGTCCCACTGGAAAGTGCCCCACATGCGCCGCCAGTTGGGCACCGTCTTCCAGGACTTCCGGCTGCTGCCCAACAAGACCGTCGGGCAGAACGTCGCCTTCGCCCTGGAGGTCATCGGAAAGCCGCGCGGGGAGATCCGCAAGGCCGTGCCGCAGGTCCTGGAGCTGGTGGGGCTCGGCGGCAAGGAGGAGCGGATGCCCGGTGAGCTCTCCGGCGGCGAGCAGCAGCGGGTCGCGATCGCCCGCGCGTTCGTCAACCGCCCCCTGCTGCTGATCGCCGACGAGCCGACCGGAAACCTGGACCCCCAGACCTCCGTCGGCATCATGAAGCTGCTGGACCGCATCAACCGCACGGGGACCACAGTGATCATGGCCACCCACGACCAGCAGATCGTCGACCAGATGCGCAAGCGCGTCATCGAACTCGAACAGGGCCGTCTCGTGCGCGACCAGGCGCGCGGCGTCTACGGCTACCAGCACTGAACCGCCTGACGGCACTGAAGGCACTTGAAAGGACGCCATGCGCGCCCAGTTCGTCCTGTCGGAGATCGGCGTCGGTCTCCGCCGCAATCTCACGATGACCTTCGCGGTGATCGTCTCCGTCGCCCTGTCGCTCGCCCTGTTCGGCGGTTCCCTGCTCATGCGGGAGCAGGTCGGCACGATGAAGGGCTATTGGTACGACAAGGTCAACGTGTCGATCTACCTCTGCAACAAGAACGACGCCGAGACCCAGCCCGCCTGCGCCCGGGGCGCGGTCACCGAGGACCAGAAGAAGCAGATCAGGGCCGATCTGGAGAAGATGCCGATCGTCCAGGACGTCCAGTTCGAGACGACGGACGAGGCGTACAAGCACTACAAGGAGCAGTTCGGAAAGTCCCCGATCGCCTCCTTCCTCACCCCCGACCAGATGCAGGAGTCCTTCCGCGTCAAGCTCCGCGACCCCGCCAAGTACCAGGTCGTCTCCAGCGCCTTCGCCCAGCGCGCCGGGGTGCAGGAGGTGGAGGACCAGCGCAAGACGCTCGAGCCGCTGCTCAACCTCCTCAACGGCATGAACATCGCGGCCCTGGGCGTGATGGCGCTGATGCTGGTGGTGGCCCTGATGCTGATCGTGAACACGGTCCGGGTCTCCGCCTTCAGCCGCCGCCGCGAGACGGGGATCATGCGGCTGGTCGGCGCCTCCAGCTTCTACATCCAGATCCCGTTCATCATGGAGGCCGCGTTCGCCGGGCTGCTCGGCGCGGGCTTCGCGTGCGTCCTGCTGGTGGGCGGCCAGTACTTCCTGGTGAACAACTGGCTGGTTCACCAGATCGACGTCATTCAGTTCATCGGGTGGGACGCGGTGCTGGCCAAGCTCCCGCTCGTGCTCGCCATCGGGCTGCTGATGCCCGCCCTGGCGGCCTTCGTCGCGCTGTGGAGATACCTCAAGGTGTGAGACCTGCCAAGGGCGTCGTACGGTCAACTCCCCGTGCGGCGCGCCCGGGTGTCCTAGACTCACGCGCATGCCCGGCCCGACGATGTTCGCTCCGCAGCGCCGCGCCCGCCGCGGAGCGGCGCTGACATTGGTCTTCGCCGGTGTGCTGGCGACGGGCGCCGCCGCCGGAGCGTTCGACGCGGACCCCGACGACGGCCGGACTCCGGCGTACGGCGCCCCCGCGCGCACCGCCGCCCGGGCCGTCGACCGCAACGCCGTGGACCGCCGGGCCGTCGAGGCCGCCGCCGAGGCGGCCGCGCAGGACGGCCGGTCCGGCTCGGAGGCGGCCGCCGAGGTGGTCAGCCGCAGCGGCGACAGCTGGGGCGCGGTCTACAGCGCCCGGGAGTACGAGGGCTTCGCGCTCGCCCTGGACGGCGCGTACGTCGGCGTGGGCCTCACCACCCGGCGCACCCCCGACGGCCGGATGGAGGCGGGCAGCGTCCTGCCCGGCAGCCCCGCCGAGCGCGCCGGCATCGCGTCCGGCGACCGCATCGTCAGCATCGACGGCACGGACGTCACCGGCCGCCCGGTCACCGAGGTGGTCTCCCTCCTGCGCGGCGACCGCCCCCGCGACGACCGGTCCGCCGGGGCGGCCCGGAGCGGGCCGAACGGGGTCGGCACGCCCGTACGCCTGGTGCTGCAGCGCGGGCGGAGGCAGTGGGAGCGGACGCTGCGGCGGGTGCGGCTGGTCACCGAGAGCGTCGAGGTCGCCCGGACCGGTGACGGCGGGGGGCCGCCCGCCACCCTGGTCAAGGTCGTCTCCTTCACCAAGGGCACCGGCGAGCGGGTCCGCGAGGCGGTGGCCGGAGCCCCGCACGGCGAGGGCGTCGTGCTGGACCTGCGCGGCAACTCCGGCGGGCTGGTCACCGAGGCCGTCACCGCGGCCTCCGCCTTCCTCGACGGCGGCCTCGTCGCCACCTACGACGTCCACGGCCGCCAGCGGGCCCTGCGGGCGCAGCGGGGCGGGGACACCCGGCGGCCGCTGGTCGTCCTCGTCGACGGCGGCACGATGAGCGCCGCCGAGCTGCTGGCCGGGGCGCTGCAGGACCGCGGCCGGGCGGTCGTGGTCGGCTCGTGGACCTTCGGCAAGGGGTCCATCCAGATGCCCAGCCGGCTGCCCGACGGCTCGGTCGCCGAGCTCACCGTGGGCCACTACCGCACTCCCGCGGGCCGCCGGGTCGACGGCGCCGGCATCGCCCCCGACCTCGCCGTACGCGGCGACGCCGAGCAGCGGGCCCGCACAGTATTGGGTGGCCTCGGGGGTGGGTCCTAGTGCGAGAATGGCGGCGCTATGGCTAAGAAAGAGAAGACGGGTCGCAAACTGGTCGCGCAGAACAAGAAGGCGCGACACGATTACCACATTCTGGACACCTATGAATGCGGCATGGTGCTGACCGGCACCGAGGTGAAGTCGCTGCGCCAGGGTCGTTCCTCGCTGGTGGACGGCTTCGTGCAGATCGACGGCGGCGAGGCCTGGCTGCACCAGGCCCACATCCCCGAGTACGCCCAGGGCACGTGGACCAACCACAGCGCGCGCCGCAAGCGCAAGCTGCTGATGCACCGGGCGGAGATCGACAAGCTCGACTCGAAGTCGCAGGAGACGGGGCACACCATCGTGCCGCTCGCCATCTACTTCAAGGACGGCCGGGCCAAGGTCGAGATCGCCCTGGCCAAGGGCAAGAAGGAGTACGACAAGCGCCAGACGCTGCGCGAGAAGCAGGACACGCGCGAGTCGAACCGGGCGATCGCGGCCGCCCGCAGGCGTCAGCGGGCCCAGCAGGCCCAGCGGGGCTAGCCCCTCCGGGAATACGCTGGCACCGTCGTGCGTTGGTCACGTACGATGGGCGAACCGCACACCGGCTGGTAACCGGTGCGCAGCTTGAAAACACAACATGGGGATGATCGGTTTCGACAGCGGATGTCGAAGCAGGGGAAGCGTGTCGAGGAAGCGGCAATGATCTCGTAAACCATATGTCGCAACCAATAATCGCCAACACCAAGCGCGATTCCTTCGCCCTCGCTGCCTAAGTAGCGACTCGCGAAGTGTCAGCCCGGGGCTGTTCCCGACCCGGATCCTGGCATCAGCTAGGGAACTAAACCACCAGGCCTGGCCACGGGGCCTGGTGGGAAATCAAACAGTGGCTGGGCCTGTCGGAGACTTGTTCGCGTGATCTCCGGGGCCGAGAAAATCGCAGCGAACTGCACACGGAGAAGCCCTGATTCTGCACCGTTGGACGCGGGTTCGATTCCCGCCATCTCCACTCATCCCATGTGAGGCGAAGGCCCCACCGCCGAAAGGCGGTGGGGCCTTCGTCGTGTCCACGGCCCTCCGGGAGCAACCGCACGCCCGGCCCGGCCCTCTTACAGGAGGACCGAAGGGGGTGGTCCGGGTGAACTGGACACGGACGGCGGTCGCCGCGCCGGCCATGGTCGCGCTGTGGCTGGGCGCGGTCCCGGCCGCGACGGCCGACGACGGACCGGGCGGGGTGCAGCTGCTGCTCAACGGCGCCTTCGACAACCGCCCCGGCGAGCTGATCGACATCGATGTGCGGGGCGTGCGGGGCCCCGGCGAGGTCACCGTCTCCTCGCCCGTCTTCCCCCGCCCCGTGCGCCTGACCCCCTACGCCGAGGACGGCCCCGGTCATCACGGGCGGCCCGCGATCTCGATGAGCGTGGCGCCCGGTACGTACCCCCTCACCGTCCGGGCCGGCGGCCGGTGGGTGGCCGAGGACCGGGTGGAGGTCAAGGCCGCGCGGCGGCCGGAGTTCCGGGTGAGCGCGCCGGGCGAGGTGCTGCGGCCGGGGGAGCGGGTGGCCCTGTCGTTCGACGACCTCTACCCGGGGGAGCGGGGCGACGTCTTCACGGCGGCCTCGCCGGCCTTCGGCGCGAAGGTGCGGCTGACCCATGATCCGGCCGGCAGTCACTGGAACAACCCGCGGATGTTCACCGCGCTCGTCGCCCTGCCCATGGACGTCAAGGACGGCACGTACAAGGTCGAGCTCAGCGGCCCGGACGGGCGGCGGATCGACGAGAAGCCGCTCGAGGTGCGGGCGGCCCGGCACGGCGACCACGACTACGTGGGCAGGGTGCGCGGGCCGGCGTTCTTCACCGGCCCCGGCCGGCCCGACGACGCCCGCGTCCACGGCCACCGGGTCCGGGCCGGCGGCAGCGTCAACGTGCTGTGGAGGGACTCCTCACCCGATCCGGGGGAGGAGGAGCGGCTGATGGCGACCTCGCCCGCCTTCGAGCGGCCCGTGCCGCTCCGGCGCGACGACAGCAAGGCCGGGGACGGCGACGACCCCCGCTACTACGGCCCGGCCCGCGTCCGGGCGGGCCTGGAGCCCGGCCGCTACCCCGTCACCGTCATCAGCCACCACGGCCGGGTCAAGCGCACGGGCCACCTCGTCGTCACCAACCCGGCCGCCTCCGCGGCCGCCTCCGGCAGCGACGACGACGGCCCGGACCGCACCCTGCTGATCGCGGCCACGAGTGCCGGCCTCGCGGCGGCGTGCGCCGCGACGGGCGTCGGGCTGCTGCGGCGCCGGGCGAGGGCCGGGGCGTGAGCGCGGGCGCGTGAGGCGGCGCGGGCGCGCCGAGGGGTCCGTGCGGAGCCGACCGGCCCGGGACTTTTCGGGACCGCCCGGCCGGGGCACCCTGAGGTGCGGCGGGGGCCTCCGCCGGGCCCGGTCGCAGGACCCGGGGCAGGGGCCCCGGGAACCCGGGATTCGTCACCCCGGGAATTCGTCACCTCGTGAAAGGGGACGCGCATGGCGTCGGCAGCGGCCTCCTACGACCTGCGCTTCGACGCCGGGAGGCTGTGCCTCGACCTGGTCGCCACGGCCGAGCCGGTGGAGCGCCTCGACAGCCCCCGGCGATTACGGGTCTGGCTGCTCGGCGTGGGCCTGGTGCCGCCGGGCACCCCGCTGGAGGCCGTGGACGCGGCGTGGCTCGCGCGCTTCCAGGCGGCCCGCGGCCTGCTGCACCGCGTCGTGCACGCCGAGCTCGACGGCCGGGCCGCCGACCCCGACCTGGAGCGCGTCAACGCCCTCGCCGCCACCGCGCCGCCCGCGCCGGTCGTCGTACGGACCGCCGACGGCGACCTCGTACGCGCCGTCACCGGCACCCCCGACTGCGGCGCCCTGGTGGGGCAGATCGCCCGGGACGCCGTGCAGCTGCTCACCGACCCGGCGGAGCGGGACCGGCTGCGGCGGTGCGAGGGGGACGGCTGCTCGCTGGTCTACGTCGACACCTCGCGGGGGCGGCGCCGGCGCTGGTGCTCCAGCGAGGTGTGCGGCAACCGCGAGCGGGTGGCCCGCCACCGGGCGATGAAGCGGCGGTAGCGCTCCCGGAGCGAATTTCCCTCCCCGGCGGTGAACAGGGCGGCCCGCGCGTGCGTACTCATGGCCGAAAGGGGCTTCGGGCCCGCACCCGCACACCAAGGGGACGTCATGACGGCACACACGCGAAGGACCGCACGACTCGGCCTGTTCGCGGTCTGCGGGGCGGTGGCGCTCGCGCTCACCGCGACGGGCTGCGGCTCGGGCGACTCCTCCGGCGCGGGCGACAAGAACACGCCGGGCCCGCAGCAGGAACAGCGGCAGGAACAGCCGAAGGAGCAACCGCAGCAGCAGCCCGACGCCGCCGGCGCCGTCGGCCTGGCCACGGCCAAGGACGCCAAGCTGGGCACCGTCGTCACCGACGCCAAGGGCTTCACCCTCTACCGCTTCGACAAGGACAAGGCCAAGCCCTCCGCCTCCAACTGCAACGGCGACTGCGCCGCCGCCTGGCCGCCCGTGACCGCCGCCGACCAGGTCTCCCTCAAGGGCATCGACAAGAGCCTCGTGGCCACCGTCACCCGCGCCGACGGATCCAAGCAGCTGACGCTCGGCGGCTGGCCGCTCTACCGCTTCGCCAAGGACGCCAAGCCCGGCGAGACCAAGGGCCAGGGCGTCGGAGGCACCTGGTTCGCCGCCGGCCCGCAGGGCAAGAAGGCGGCCCCGTCCGGCGACTCCGGCTCCACCGGCGGCACGTCCGGCGGAACCGGCGGTTACGGCTACTGACGGCAGCGGTAACCCGCGCCCCGGGAATCTCCCCGGACCGCGCTCTCGACCCAGGGGGATGGCTTGCGCAAGGATGCCGCCGTGGCTGACAGGACGCGTCCCGACGAGGACCTGATGCGGTCGCTCTACGAGGAGCACGCGGGCCCTCTGCTGGCCTTCGTGCTGCGCCTGGTGGCGGGCGACCGCCAGCGTGCCGAGGACGTCGTCCAGGAGACGCTGCTGCGCGCCTGGCGCAACGCCGACCAGCTGCGCGGGGCCGCCGGCTCCGTACGGCCGTGGCTGGTGACCGTCGCCCGGCGGATCGTCATCGACAACCACCGCAGCCGGCAGTCCCGCCCCCGCGAGGTCGACCCCGGCCCCCTGGAACTGATGCCCGCGGCCGACGAGATCGACCGGGCGCTGCGCCTGATGACCATCTCCGACGCGCTGGGCGACCTGTCCGAAGCCCACCGAGAGGCCTTGATCGAGACGTACTTCAAAGGACGTACGGTGAGCGAGGCAGCACAGGCGCTGGGCGTACCGGCCGGGACCGTCCGGTCCCGCGTCTTCTACGCACTGCGCTCCCTGAAGCTCTCGCTCGAGGAACGAGGAGTGACGGCATGAACGGGCCGGCACCGGACCATGAGCACCCGCACCCGCACCGGGACGACGGGCACACCGCCGTCGGCCCCTACGCCCTGGGCGTCCTCGACGAGGCCGACGCCGCCCGCTTCGAGGAACACCTCGCCGACTGCCCCCGGTGCGCCGCCGAGCTCGACGAGCTGATGGGCCTCACCCCGCTCCTCGCCGAGCTCAAGGAGTCGACCCCCGACCCCGCCCTCCTCACCGCCCGGCCCGGCCCCGAGCTGCTGGACCGCGTGCTCGACGACGTCACCGCCACCCGCCGCGCGGGGCGCGTCCGCCGGCTGTGCCTGGTGGCCGCGGCCGTCGCGCTGATCGTCGCCGGGCCGTTCGCCGGTGCCGCGCTCACCGCACGTGACGTCCCCGACCACAGCGGTGCCAGCGCGGCCAAGCAGATGTACGAGGAGGGCGACAAGACCGGCGCCGTCGACCCCGTCACCAAGGTCGACGCGACCGTCTCGCTGCAGAACAAGCCCTGGGGCACCCATGTGGCGCTCAAGCTGGGCAACGTGAAGGGCCCCCTGGCCTGCGACCTGGTCGCCGTCGGCAGGAACGGCCAGGAGCAGACCGTCACCACCTGGGCCGTCCCCGCCTCCGGCTACGGCCTGGACAAGGGCGACGGCTCCCCGCCCAAGTGGGGCGCCGAGCCGCTCTACACCCACGGCGGCGCCGCGTTCGAACGCGGCGACATCGCCCGATTCGAGGTCCGCACCCTCGACGGAAAGCACCTCGCGACGGTCAAGATGTGATCCGTCAACAGGCAACAGTCGTGGCAAACCCCTCATGTCATGACAGGTGCGATCGGCCCCCTTGTTCGCGTACGGTTGACGGCTGCCCTACGCACAGCAGAAGGGGGCCTGGGTGGCCGCGCAGAACGCCACACACGCGCACGTGGCGACAGGACCGGCGATGGAACCCGACGGGGTCCGCGACCGTGAGATCGGTGCCGAACAGCACCATCTGGACCGGGTGTACCGGCGCCTGGAGGAGAAGATCCACGAGGCGGAGTTCCTCATGGACGACGCCGCCAAACGAGGCCAGGTCGGCACGCCGGGCGCGCTCGCCGAGCGGGACGCGCAGGTGTTCCGCGCGGGGGTGCACCTCAACCGGCTGAACAACGAGTTCGAGGACTTCCTCTTCGGCCGCATCGACCTCCTCCTCGGCAAGGACGGCAAGAAGGGCCCCGACGGCGCCTACACCTCCGTCGAGCCCGCCGACGACGCCGTGCGCGAGGACCGCGCCGAGATCGCCGAGACGCTGCACATCGGCCGCATCGGCGTCCTCGACGCCGACTACTCCCCGCTGGTCATCGACTGGCGGGCGCCCGCCGCCGCGCCCTTCTACCGCGCCACCCCGGTGGCGCCCGGCCGGGTCGTACGCCGCCGCGTCATCCGCTCCAAGGGCCGCAAGGTCCTCGGCGTCGAGGACGACCTGCTGCGCCCCGAGCTGACCACGACGCTGGACGGCAGCGCCCTGCCGGTGGTCGGCGACGGCGCGCTGATGGCAGCCCTCGGCCAGGCCCGCAGCCACACCATGCGCGACATCGTCTCCTCCATCCAGGCCGAGCAGGACATGGTCATCCGCGCCCCCGCCGCCTCCGTGACCGAGGTCGAGGGCGGCCCCGGCACCGGCAAGACCGCCGTGGCCCTGCACCGCGCCGCCTACCTCCTCTACCAGGACCGCCGGCGCTACGCGGGCGGCATCCTCGTCGTCTCCCCGACCCCGCTGCTGGTCGCCTACACCGAGGGCGTGCTGCCCTCGCTCGGCGAGGAGGGCCAGGTCGCCATCCGCGCGGTCGGCTCCCTCGTGGACGGCGCCGAGGCCGACACCTACGACGAGCCCGCCATCGCCCGCATAAAGGGCTCCTCCCGCATGCTCAAGGTGCTGCGCAAGGCGGTGCGCGGCGCCCTGGAGGTCCCCGCCGGCGGCACGGGCGCCCCCGAGCGGCTGCGCGTGGTCGCCTTCGGCGCCCGCGTGGAGCTGGGGGCCGACGAGCTCCGGCGCATCCGCGAGTCCGCCCTGGGCGGCACCGCACCGGTCAACCTGCTGCGCCCGCGCGCCCGGCGGCTGATCCTCGACGCCCTCTGGTCGAAGGCCGGCGGCCCCCGCCGCTACACCGACCCGGAGCTGGCCGCCGAGGCCCGCTCGGCGTTCGACGAGGACGTCACCACCGAGGACGTCTTCATCGACTTCCTCGAGGCCTGGTGGCCCGAGCTCACCCCGCGCCGGGTGCTGGCCTGCATGGCCGACGAGCGCCGCCTCTCGCGCTGGGCGCGCCGGGTGCTCAACCCCCGCGAAGTGCGTCAGCTGGCCCGGTCGCTCGGCCGGCTGGACGGGCAGGGCCACGGCCCGCTGTCCGTGCACGACGTGGCGCTGCTGGACGAGCTGGAGACGCTGCTGGGCGTGCCGCACCGGCCGCGGAAGCCGCGTGAGGCGGACCCGCTGGACCAGCTCACGGGGCTGGAGGAACTCATGCCCCAGCGCGGCGAGTCGCGCCGCGAGCGGGCCGAGCGGCTGGCCCTGGAGCGCCGGGACTACGCGCACGTCATCGTCGACGAGGCGCAGGACCTCACCCCGATGCAGTGGCGCATGGTCGGCCGCCGCGGCCGCCACGCCACCTGGACGATCGTCGGCGACGCCGCCCAGTCCTCCTGGTCCGACCCGGACGAGGCGGCCGTGGCCCGTGACGAGGCGCTGGGCACCCGTCCGCGCCGCCGCTTCCGGCTGACGGTGAACTACCGCAACCCCGCGGAGATCGCCGAGCTGGCGGCGAAGGTGCTGGCCCTGGCCATGCCGGGCATGGAGTCGCCCTCGGCCGTCCGGTCCACCGGCGTCGTGCCCCGCTTCAGCGTGGCGGGCGCCGATCTGGCCGCGTCCGTACGGGACGAGGCGCTGCACCTGCTGGGGGACGTGGAGGGCACGGTCGGCGTGGTCGTGCCGATGGGCCGGCGTGCCGAGGCGCGCGCGTGGCTGGCCGGGCTCGGCGACCGCGTGGTGGTGCTGGGCAGCCTGGAGGCGAAGGGCCTGGAGTACGACGCCACCGTCGTGGTCACGCCCGCCGAGATCGCCGACGAGTCGCCGGCGGGGCTGCGCGTGCTGTACGTGGCGCTGACCCGTGCCACGCAGCGGCTGACGGTGCTGTCGGGCGAGCGGGACGACCCGGACGAGCTGGGCGTGCCGGACCTGCTGCGCGACTGAGGGCGGCGGGCTGACGTCATGTGACCGGAATTGACGTGCCCTAAATGGAAGACGCCCTACCGGAATGACTTCCGGGAGGGGTTTGTTAGCCTGGTTACGGCACCGGCTCGATCCAAGCCCCCGGGCCCAACCTTAGTCGCTTCGAGCGACCACTTGCCGCGAGGCGAGCATGGCGGGTCGGTGTCACAGGCGTCCCGTACGGGCGTCCCTCTCCATCGGAGGGGGACGCCCGTCGGCATTTGTGGCCTTCTCGTATGTTGGAAGGACGCTTCCGGGATGCGGCGCTGGTTACCGCGTACTGGCCGGTAGGTGGGACGATCAATCATCGCGTCTTAATGAGCGCGGCAAACGAAACAGGGAAAGCAGAGGAAAGCGGCCATGGCAACGGCGCCTAGCGTCTCGTACTCGATGACGGTCCGACTCGAGGTCCCCGCGGGCGGGACCG
>NZ_BNBL01000022.1 GCF_014655595.1 Streptomyces griseocarneus
CGTCGCCGCGCCCGGCGGCCGGCCGGGACGCGGCCGCCGGCCCGGAGACCGCGCCGCCCGCCGCCCCCGGCGAGGCGGCGGACGACGTGGCGGACGGCGAGCGCGCCGCCGCCCTGCTGCGCCGCCTCGTCTCCGAACGCGCCGAACTGCCCCTGGAGCTCGTCGGCGACGACAGCAGGCTCCTGGACGACCTGCACCTGAGCTCGATCACGGTCGGACAGCTCGTCAACCGCGCCGCGCGCCGGCTGGGCGTGCCGCCGGCCCAGGTGCCCACCAACTTCGCCACCGCGACCGTCGGCGAACTCGCCGAGGCCCTGGACACCCTGGCCGCCACCGACGCGGACGGCGACGCCGCCGCCGCGCCCGTCGTCGCGGGCGCCGCGCCCTGGGCCCGCGCCTTCGAGCCCGGCCTCGACGAACTCCCCCTGCCCGAGCGGGGACGGCCCGGGCCCGACGGGCCGTGGCGGCTGTTCACACCCGGCGGCACGCCGTTCGCCGAGCCGCTGCGCGCCGCACTGGAGAGCGCGGGGGCCGGGGCCGGCGTCCTGGTGTGGCTGCCCCCCGACTGCTCCGAGGAGCAGCTGGAGCCGGCGCTGGAGGCCGCGCGGGCCGCACTGGCGGACGAGGCCTGCGGCCGGTTCGTCCTCGTCCAGCACGGGCGCGGCGCGGCCGGGCTCGCCAAGACGCTGCACCTGGAGGCGCCGCGCCTGCGCACCACCGTGGTGCGGGTGCCCGAGGTGCCCGAGGCGGTCGGGTGGGTGGTGGCCGAGACCACGGCGACCACGCGGTTCTCCGAGGCGCACTACGACGCCGACGGCACCCGCCGGGTGCCCGTCCTGCGCGCGCTGCCCGTGGCACCCGCCCGCCCCGAACAGCCGCTGGACGAGAGCGACGTGCTGCTGGTGACCGGCGGCGGCAAGGGGATCTCGGCGGAGTGCGCGCTGGCCCTCGCCACGGACACCGGCGCCCGGCTGGCCGTCCTGGGCCGCTCCGACCCCGCGACGGACCCGGAGCTGGCGGCGAACCTCGAGCGGATGGCCGGCAGCGGCGTCACCGTGCGCTACGCGCGTGCCGACATCACCGACCCGCGGCGCACGCGCGCCGCCGTCGAGGAGCTGACGCGGGCGCTGGGCCCGGTCACCGCCGTGCTCCACGGCGCGGGCCGCAACGAGCCCGCCGCCCTGACCGGGCTGGACATGGCGGCGTTCCGGCGGACGTTCGCGCCCAAGGTCGACGGGCTGCGCCACCTGCTGGACGCGCTCGACCCCCGGCGGCTGCGGCTGCTGGTCGCCTTCGGCAGCGTCATCGGCCGCTCCGGGCTGCGCGGCGAGGCCCATTACGCCACCGCCAACGAGTGGCTGACCGACCTCACCGAAGAGGTGGCGCGGCGGCACCCGCACTGCCGGGCACTGTGCCTGGAGTGGTCGGTGTGGTCCGGGGTGGGGATGGGCGAGCGGCTGTCGGTCGTGGAGTCCCTCTCCCGCGAGGGCGTCACGCCCCTCTCCCCCGACCAGGGGGTGGCCGTCCTGCGGCGGCTGCTCGCCGACCCGGACGCCCCCACCGCGGTGGTCGTCAGCGGGCGCACCGAGGGCGTCGCGACCCTGCGGCACGCCCTTCCGCCGCTGCCGCTGCTGCGCTTCGCGGGCAAGCCGCTCGTGCGCTACCACGGCGTGGAGCTGGTGACCGAGGTCGAACTGAACGCCGGCACCGACCCCTACCTGGCCGACCACCTCCTCGACGGCGACCTGCTCTTCCCGGCCGTGCTGGGGATGGAGGCCATGACCCAGGTGGCCACCGCCGCCACCGGCTGGACGGCCGTGCCGGTGATCGAGCGGGCGGAGTTCCCGCGGCCCGTCGTGGTGCCCCCCACGGGCAGCACGACGATCCGCGTCGCCGCGACCGTCACCGGCCCCGAGACCGTCGACGTCGCCGTGCACAGCGAGGAGACCGGCTTCGCCGCGGAGCACTTCCGGGCCCGCCTGGTCTTCTCCGGGGCCGCCGTCCCCGACGGGCCGCCCCTGCCCGGGGACGACGCGCCGCCCGTGCCGCTGGACCCGGCGGCCGACCTCTACGGCAGCGTGCTGTTCCAGGGCCCGCGCTTCCAGCGGCTGCGCCGCTTCCACCGGGCCGCCGCCCGGCAGGTCGACGCCGACGTGGCCACGGCCGGCCCGGCCGGCTGGTTCGCCGGCTTCCTGCCGGACCGGCTGCTGCTGGGCGACCCCGGCATGCGGGACGCGCTGATGCACGGCAACCAGGTGTGCGTGCCGGACGCGACGCTGCTGCCATCCGGCGTCGAGCGGGTGTACCCCCTCGGCGGCGGCGCGGCCCCCGAGGGCCCGCTGCGCCTTCGCGCCACCGAACGCGAACGCGACGGCGACACCTACGTCTACGACATCGCGGTGCGCGACGGCCGCGGCGAGGTCGTCGAGCGCTGGGAGGGGCTGCGGCTGCGGGCCGTGCGCCGGGGCGACGGCGGCGGGCCGTGGGCGGCCCCGCTGCTGGGCCCGTACCTGGAGCGCGCGGTGGAGGACGTCCTGGGCACGCGCATGGCCGTCGCCGTCGAACCGCACGGCGACGGGACCGACCGCCGGGCCCGTACCGCGCTGGCGGTGCGGCGGGCCCTGGGCCGCCCGGCCGAGGTGCGCCACCGCCCCGACGGCCGCCCCGAGATCGACGGCGGCGGCGTGGTCTCGGCCTCCCACGGCGCCGGGATCACCCTGTGCGTCGTCGCGGACGCGACGGTGGCCTGCGACGCCGAGACCGTGACCGCCCGCCCGGCGGACGACTGGGACGCCCTCCTGGGCGCCCACGCGCCGCTGGCCGCGCTGCTCGCCGGGCAGTCGGGCGAGTCGTACGACAGCGCCGCCACGCGCGTGTGGACCGCCCTGGAGTGCCTGAAGAAGGCCGGGGTCATGGCGGACGCCCCGCTCACCCCCGACCCGCCGCGCGGCGACCGCTGGGCGGTGCTCGCCTCGGGCGCCCTGCGCGTCGCGACGTTCACCACCGCGCTGCGCGGCGAGACGCGGCCAGTCGTCCTGGCATTCCTCACCGAAGGAGCGGCGCGCGGATGACGGACTGGTTCGAGTACCGGCACACGGTGGGCCTCGAGGAGACCAACCTCGTCGGCAACGTCTACTACGTGCACTACCTGCGCTGGCAGGGCCGCTGCCGGGAGATGTTCCTCAAGGAACGGGCACCGGGCGTCCTCGCCGAACTGCGGGAGGACCTCAAGCTGTTCACGCTCAAGGTGGACTGCGAGTTCTTCGCCGAGATCACCGCCTTCGACGAGCTCTCCGTACGGATGCGGCTCGCCGAACTCGCCCAGACCCAGCTGGAGTTCACCTTCGACTACGTACGGCTGGGCCCGGACGGCGACCAGGCGCTCGTCGCCCGCGGCCGCCAGCGCGTGGCCTGCATGCGCGGGCCCAACACCGCCACCGCCCCGGCCCTGGTGCCCGAGGCCCTGGCCCGGGCCCTCGAGCCGTACGCCGCCGGGGGCGCGGCGCTCGCGGGGAGGCCGGCATGACGCGGCACGGCGCCGGGCGGCGGGGCGCGGGCCGCACGCCGCCGGGACCGCCGCGCAGGGCGCTGCCGGGGCTGCTGAAGAAGCTCGCCACGGACCGGCTCGCCCTCATGCGGGACGCTGCGGAACTCGGCGACGCGGTGCGGGTGGCCATGGGCCCCAAGACGCTCTACGTCTTCAACCACCCCGAGCACGCCAAGCACGTGCTCGCCGACAACAGCGCCAACTACCACAAGGGCATCGGCCTGGTGGAGGCCCGGCGCGCCCTGGGCGACGGCCTGCTCACCAGCGACGGCGAGCGCTGGCGGGCCCAGCGCCGGACCATCCAGCCGGTCTTCCAGCACAAGCGCATCGTCGAACAGGCCGGCGTCGTCGCCGAGGAGGCGGCGAAGCTGGTGGCGCGGCTGCGCGCGCACGAGGGCGGCGGCCCCGTCGACGTGGTGCGGGAGCTGACCGGGCTGACGCTCGGCGTGCTCGGGCACACGCTGCTGGACGCCGACCTCACGGCCCACGCCTCGGTGGCGCACGACTTCGAGGCCGTGCAGGACCAGGCGATGTTCGAGATGGTCTCCCAGGGCCTGGTGCCGATGTGGGTGCCGCTCCCCCACCAGCTGCGCTTCCGGCACGCCCGCAGGCGGCTGCGGGAGGTGGTCGACCGCCTGGTGGCCGAGCGCACGGGCCGCCCCGGCGGCGGTGCCGACGGCGACGACGCGCTGTCCCGGCTGATCGCCTCGACCCGGTCCGACGCGGCCGGCGCGGGCCGGCAGCGGCTCCACGACGAGCTGGTCACCCTGCTGCTCGCCGGGCACGAGACGACCGCGAGCACGCTGGGCTGGACCTTCCACCTGCTCGACCGGCACCCGGAGGCACGGGACAGGGTGCGCGAGGAGGCGGTGGCGGTCCTCGGCGACCGCGGGCCCCGCTTCGAGGACCTGCAGCGGCTGACGTACACCACGACGGTCGTCCAGGAGGCGATGCGGCTGTACCCGCCGGTGTGGATCCTGCCCCGCAGGGCCCAGGGCGCGGACGACGTGGGCGGCTGGGCGGTGCCGCCCGGCTCGGACGTCCTGATCTGCCCGTACACCCTCCACCGGCATCCGGCCTTCTGGGACGCGCCCGAGCGCTTCGACCCGGACCGCTTCGGCCCGGGCAGTGGGGGCGACCGGCCGCGCTACGCCTACCTTCCGTTCGGTGCCGGCCCCCGCTTCTGCGTGGGCAGCAACCTCGGCATGATGGAGGCCGTCTTCGTGACGGCCGCGGTCGTGCGGGAGCTCACCCTGAGCACGCCGCCGGGCCACCGGGTGATCCCCGAGCCCATGCTCTCCCTGCGGGTGCGGGGCGGGCTGCCGATGACGGTCCGGGCCGCGGCATGAGCGGGGCTCCGGGCGGAAGCCCCCGCGCGCCGCGGCCGCCCGCACGGCCCCCGCCCCTCAGCCGGCGACCGCCTCGAGCGCCGCCATCCGCAGGTCCAGCAGCGCCAGCAGCACCGGCGGGTCCAGCGTCCGCACGCCGCGCAGCCAGATGTCGGCGGGGGCGAGGACGGTGTCGGGAAGGACCGTGAGGGGGCCGAAGGCCCCCACGGACGGGGTCACGTCGTCGCCGAGGCCCGAGGGCACGCCCTCGTAGCCGTAGGGGACGGAGTGCACCAGCACGTGCCAGGTGCCCACGGGCACGTCCGGCAGCTCGTACGCACCGGGCCCGTCGAGCACCGCGCAGCGCACGGGCTGGCCCTGGGGCACGCAGCCGGGGAAGAGGCCGATGAAGACGAAACCCGGCGACCGGGCGGGCGGGAGGAGGACCTCGCCGCGCAGCGACTGCTGCCGGCCGCCCGTCCAGTGACTGTCGTCGGTGCGGATTTCCGAGGTGAATCCGCCGAGTTCGCGATACGCGGAGGGAGCGACGCCCACACATATCTTGAAACGTGAACTGAACGTCCCGACGCTGCTGTAGCCGACCTCGCTGCTGATGTCGGCGATGCTCATCGACGTACCGACGAGAAGGCGCTTGGCCTCCTGGAGCCTGAGCGCGGAAAGGAAGCGCCCCGGTGAGACCCCGGTGGTGTCCCGGAAGATCCGGGTGAAGTGGAACTTGCTGAACATCGCCGTACGGGCCATGTCGTCGATGGTGAGCTCTTGGCCGAGGTTGGCGTGCATGTCATCGATGACCCTTTTGACGGCCAACTCGGTGGAATTCAGCATGACCCCTCCCTGATTCGATGATGATGCATCACGGTGCGTCGGCGGTCATTCGGCGGACGTGCGGCGGAGCATTTCCCGGGCGATGTGCCGCCAGGTGTCCGAGCACTGCCGGGCCAGTTCGGCCACGGCGTCCGCGCAGTGCGGCGGAACGGCGTCCATCCGCCTTTTCCAGTCGTCGCTCATGACGACCTGAGTGTGCAGCCAGCGCAGCAGTTCGCGGCCCGACTCGCTCTGCCGCAGCGAGGGGTCGCCGGCGAGCCTGCGCAGCGTGAAATGGGGATCTCGTGGGTTGTCGGGTGTGCCGCCGTGTTCGTGCGGATCCGTCCGCGCGGTCGTCCCCGCGCGCCCGCCGCCGTGGGCCGCGGTGCGCGTCGCGGGAACGGGCGCCTCCCCGCGCCGCAGCCGGGCGCGGACGTCGTGCGCGGTGCCCACGGAGATCCCGGCGACCCTGGCGACCTCGCGAAGGGGCAGGTCGGGGCGCTCGGCGATGACCTCCGAGGCCCGGATCCGCCCGGCGGCGCGGTTGAGCGGGTGGGGCTTGCCGTCGGTGCCGATGCGGACGTTCAGCCGCAGGGATTCCGCGGCTGAACGCCGCCGGACGGCTCCGACCGACCGGGCGGCCAGGCCCGTGTAGGCGGCGACGGCGCGGTCGGAGAGGAGGGGGTGGGAGGCCAGGATCCGGCCCGCGGCGGCCTTGCGGTCGGCCATCGACAGGGGCAGCCCGTGCGAGATGTTGGCCACGACCGAGCGGAGGAACGCCTCCGCGTCGGAACCGTCGAAGAACGTGGCCGTGATCTCCGTGCGGCCGTTCAGCCGGGCGGCCCGTATCCGGTGCATTCCGTCGACGACCCGCATGGTGGGCCGGTGGACCAGGATCGGCGGTAATTCGGATTCCTTCTCCGCCAGCTGGTGCGCGTGCTCCTCGTCCAGTCCGTTCAGCCGCGGTGAATCCGCGGGAAGGAGGTCGTCGATTCGCACCGAATAGGCGTAGCGCACGCTGATGTCGGCTCTTTCCATACTGTCCCCCGTGGTTCGCTCTTGCCTCGCATGATCGGTTCCTCGAGCGGGCCGTACTTCACGGTGGAGCGGGCCGAGCAGGCGCACACGACGGCGGCCCGGCCTTGATCGGTCAGAGCCTACCGGCTGGCCGGTTTTTGGCAAGAATTTCAAGAGGGTTTGCAGCGAGGGAATTCGGAACGATTCCTTCCGAACCCGCCGGTAGCTTGGGCGGACCCACGTTCTCCAGCGTATTACCGGCACACCGAAAGCCATATCCACGCAGTGGAGGCAGAGTTGAGTGACCGGACCATACCGGACGATCAGTACACGGCGCGGACGCTGGAGGCGTACGCGGACACCATCGTCGACGGCGCGGCCGCGGCCGGCGCCCTGGAGCTCCTGCGCTGGGACGCCACCGGCATCTCCCGGGACCTGGACGAACTCGCACGGCTGCTCAACGAGCACGCCCGGTCCTACGCCGGCGAGCACGCCCTGCCGTCCGACGGCGCGTCACCGGCCTTCGAGGCGCTCGCACCCGGCGACCGCGCGGCCCTCGTCCGGCGGCTGACCGGGCCCGGGCACCCCGAGCGCGAATTCTGGGTGCTGCTCGCGCTGTTCTGCAACATGGCCTTCGACTCGGCCGCCCACCTGCACACCGCCGACGCGATCGCCGCCGGCCACCCGGGCCTGACCGCCATGGGCATGCGCCGGCCGGACCCCGACGGCCTGTGGCGCTACCCCGACCACTCCTACGGCCGGCCGCTGGCGCGCCTGCACCCCGACACGACACCCTCAGGGAGTCCGGCATGAGCAGCACCGAACGCACCGACGTCCTCGTCGTCGGCAGCGGCTTCGGCGGCGCGATCGCCGCCTACCACCTCGCCGCGGGCGGCGCCTCGGTCACCGTCCTCGAGCGCGGACCGTGGCTGGAGGGCGCGGACTTCGAGCAGGACTACAAGCTCGGCTCCTCCTACACCCGCGCCTTCGACTTCGTCGTCGGCGACGGCATGAGCGTGCTGGGCGGCAACTGCGTCGGCGGCGGCAGCGTCGTCTACTTCGCGGCGATGCCCCGCGCCCCCCGGTTCGTCTTCGACCGGCAGGGCAGCATCGGCCGGCGCATGTGGCCGGCGGCGATCAGCCGCGACACCCTCGAGCCCTGGTACGACCGGGTCGCCGAGGCCATGCCCGTCACCCGCCAGGACTGGGACGACGTCACCTACGCGGGCGGCCTGTGGGCGGCCGCCTGCCACCACGCCGGCCGCACCGCCAACCCGCTGCCCGTGGCGATCGACGGCGACAAGTGCGTCAACTGCAACTGGATGATGGCCGGTTGCCGCTTCGACGCCAAGCGGTCCCTGCTCTTCAACTACCTGCCCGCCGCCCTCGCGCACGGCGCCACGATCCGGCCTCTGCACGAGGTGCAGCACCTGACGAGGACCGACGACGGCGGCTTCCGCGCCCACTACACGCTCATCGACGCGGAGGACTACCGCGTCCACGGCGAGAGCGGCACCATCGACGCCAAGCTCGTCGTACTGGCGGCCGGGGCCGGAGCCACCCCCGTCATCCTGCAGCGCAGCGAGGCCGCCCTCGGCCCGATGCCCCGCGCGGTCGGCCGGTACTTCTCCGGCAACGGCGAACGCCTGAACACCGCCGTCCTCGACGAGGCCAAGGTCGCCGAGGTCCTCGGCCTCGCCCGCCCGGACGGCACGGCGTACGAGGCCAACCACATCGGCAGGGGCCCGACGGCCGCCAGCTGGGACCGCCTCGACGGCTCGCTGCCGGAGTTCTCCCGCTACTCCCTCGAGCAGCTCTACTTCCCGCCCGGCCTCGGCACCATCCTCGCCCAGACGGCAGGGGCGGACGGGCCCGTGTGGTTCGGCCCCGAGAAGCGCAGGATGCTCGAGCGCTGGCGCTCCTGGCTGACGATCTTCACGATGAGCGAGGACGACAACGAGGGCGTCTTCGGCCCGCCCCCGGCCACCGGCAACGCCCACCGCATCTCGCAGCAGATGCTCGGCCGCGGCTCGCTGCGCTACGTGCCCACCGAGAACACCCTGCGCGGCTGGGCGAGCTCGGACGCCGAGGTGAAGGAGATCCTGGAGAAGGACGGGCTGGCCACCGTCCTGCCGTGGACCAACGACGTCGTCGGCGCCTACACCGTCCACCCGCTCGCCTCCTGCCGCATCGGCGACGACCCCGCCACCTCGGCCCTCGACGACCGCCACGAACTGCGCGGCCACCCCGGGATCTTCGTCACCGACGGCTCGGCCGTGCCCGGCGCCCTGACGGTCAACCCCGCCATGACCATCGCCGCGCTCGCCGAGCGCGCCGTGCCGGGCATCGTGCGCGCCGCCCGGGAGCGGGGCGTCAAGGTCGCCTACGGTGCCCCGGCGCCCGACGGCTCGACGGCCGGCCGGCGCGGCGTGCTGCCCGTGGTCTCCGCGCGATGACCGCGGTGAGGACGCTCGTCCGCACGGCGCTGCGGGGCTCGCTGGCGCAGATCCGGCACGTACGGGCGGTGCCGCCGGGCGCCGCCGAGGGCCTGGTGGCCACCGTGTACGCCGCCTCCGAGCGGGAGTTCGGGCTGCTCGCGCCGCCCCTGGCACTGCACTCCCCCGCGCCGGAGTCCCTCGCCGCCTGCTGGCTGATGCTCCGCGAGACCCTCCTCGCCGACGGGCGGGTGAGCCGCGCGGCCAAGGAGGCTCTCGCCACCGGCGTCTCGCGGGAGAACTCCTGCCCCTACTGCGTCGACGTGCACCGGGCGCAGGTGCGCACACTGCCGCCGGACGACGCCGCCGGGCGCCTCGCGGCCTGGGCCCGGCGCGGCGGGCCGCGCCCGTTCCCGGACGAGGACGCGCCGGAGGTCATCGGCGTGGCGGTCACGTTCCACTACCTCAACCGCATGGTCAACCTCTTCCTGGGCGACTCGCCCGTACCGCCGCTCGCCCCCGCCGCCCTGCGCGGCGGGATGCTGCGGGCGGTCAGCCGCGTCACCCGCCCCGGCACCCCGGCGCCCGGCGACTCGCTGGGGCTGCTGCCCGCGGCACCCCTGCCGCCCGACCTGGCCTGGGCGGCGGGACGGCCAGCCGTCGCGGGGGCCTTCGCACGGGCCGCCGCGGCCGCCGACGCCGCCGGCGAGCGCTCGGTGCCGGAGCCCGTACGCCGCCTGGTCCACGACCGGCTGGCCGCCCTGGCCGACGGGCCGCCGCCCGGGCCCGGGGCGGACCGGCCCGAGGCCGCGGCGGACGACCTGCCGCCGACGCTGCGCCCGGCGGGCCGGCTGGCCCTGCTGACCGCGCTGGCCTCGTACCGGGCGGGCCCGGACGCCGTCGCCGCCTTCCGGGCCGGCCGCCCCGGCGACCGGCCGCTGATCGAACTCACCTCGTGGGCCGCGTTCACGGCGGCCCGGCGGGCCGGCGCCCGGCTCGCCCTCCGATGAACGGTTCCCCGTCCTCTTCCCGAACCTCTCCCGAAGGGATCGCACGCATGGACTCCGTCCAGGACGTACTGAAGGACCTGACCGCCGCCGTCGACGACCTCGACCGGCTGGTGGCCGGCCTCGACGACGAGCAGTGGCGGGCGCAGACCCCCGCGCCGGGCTGGTCCGTGGCCGACCAGATCGCCCACCTGACCTTCATCTTCGACGCGGCCGGCACGGCGGCGGGCGACCCGGAGGCCTTCAAGAAGATGGCCGCCGGCGCGGCACGCGACTTCGACGGCGCGGTGAACGCGGCCCTCCAGCCGTACCGCGCCCTGACCCGCGAGCAGGTGCTGGCCCGCTGGCGGACCTCGGCCGAGGCGTCGGTCGCGGCCCTGGCGGCGGTGCCCGCCGGGCAGCTGGTGCCGTGGCTGGTCAACCCGCTCCCGCCGGCCGTGCTGGCGTGCGCCGGGATCATGGAGGTGTTCGCGCACGGCCAGGACATCGCCGACACGGCCGGCGTCCGCCCCGAACCCACCGACCGGCTCCGCCACCTCGCCGGATTCGTGGTGCTCACCCGGGACTTCGGCTACCTCTCACGGGGCCTGACGCCGCCGGAGGAGCCCTTCCGCTTCGAGCTGACCGCGCCGTCCGGCACCCGGTGGGAGTTCGGCCCGGCGGACGCGGGGCAGCGGATCAGCGGCCCCGCCCTTGACCTGTGCCTGCTGGCGACCCGGCGCCGGCATCCCGACGACCTCGCCCTTGCCGCCACGGGCGAGGAGGCGGCCCGGTGGCTGTCCATCGCCCAGTGCTACCGCGGCCCGGCCGGCGCGGGACGGAAGCCGGGGCAGTTCGCCGACACGGACCACGCGTCCTGAAGACGCCTCCGGCCGGGCCGTGGCATCCACGGCCCGGCCGGGGCACGGGGGGTACGGGGGTAACGGGGCAGTGCGGCGGACGGTCAGCGGTCCTTGTGCGCGACGACCAGGACCTCGTTCACCCCGTCCGGGAGCGCGACCGTCTCGGGGCGGAACCCGGTCTCCTTCAGCCAGGCGTGGCACTCGTCGACGGAGTACTCGCGCCCGCCGTTGGACCACACGAGCATGCTCAGGCTCGCCAGCGTGGCGTACAGCGAGGGCACGGCGTCGCCGACCATGGGGTCGTAGACGATCACCGCACCGCCCGGCCGCACGGCCGCGTAGGCGCTGCGCAGCAGCCTGAGCCGGTCCTCCGGGCCCCAGTTGTGCAGGACGTGGCCGAAGATCAGCACATCGGCCTCGGGCAGCGGGTCGGCGAAGAAGTCACCGCCGTGGAAGGAGACCCGGCCGGCGCCGCCCAGGGCGGCCATGTGCTCGGTGAAGGACGACTCCAGCGGCGGCAGGTCGAAGACCTCGCCGGTCAGGTGCGGGTGCCGGGAGGCGAGCTCGTGGGCGATGTTGCCGCGGGCGCCGCCCACGTCGACGAACGACGTGTAGCGGCTCCAGTCGAGGTCCGCGAGGTGCGAGGCGATGCCCGAGTTGAACATGTCCATGCTGTCGAGGAAGAGGTCGGTGGCCGACTTGTCCTCGTACAGCGAGTGGTAGGGGTTGCCCTCGCGCGCGGCCCGGTTCTGGGGCAGCCCGGTGCGCAGCGCGGTGCCCAGGCCGTCCCAGGACGGGTTCAGCTCCCGCCGGCAGAACTGCAGATAGCCGCCCATGTAGCCGGGGCGGCCGCGCACCAGGTGCTGCTCGGCGGCGGGCGCGTTGACGAACCGGCCGTCCTCCGTCTCCAGCAGCCCCAGGCCCACGAGCCCCACGAAGAACGACTCCGCCCCGGGCAGGCGGTACCCCAGGCGCGCGGCCAGTTCCTCGGCGGTGGCGGGCGCGCCCGACAGGTGGGTGAAGAGGTCGGACTCCACCGCGGTCAGCAGGAGCTCGGTCCGCCAGTGGCCGAACAGGATGTCCATGACCTGGCCGGCACCGGCGCCTTCGGCGGTCTGGTCGGGCCGGTCGGACCGGCTGGATCGGGAGTTCATGTGCGGAGCGCC
The DNA here is from genome assembly GCF_014655595.1 of Streptomyces griseocarneus. Taxonomy (GTDB): domain Bacteria; phylum Actinomycetota; class Actinomycetes; order Streptomycetales; family Streptomycetaceae; genus Streptomyces; species Streptomyces griseocarneus. The sequence continues at coordinate 12,168 of NZ_BNBL01000022.1, forward strand.
TCCTCGGACGACTCGTACCGTGAGCTGGGGGACTGGGGGTACGGGGGGGGGTACGGCGGGGGTACGGCGGGCCTCAGGCGGCCGGGCCGGCCAGGCCGGCCAGGCTCGAGTAGTGGCTGTAGCGGGCCCCGGCGTCGCCGCCGCCGGCCTGCGCGAGCAGCGGCTCGATCACGTCGCCGATGTGGGCGACGGCCTCCTCCTCGGAGACCCACTCGGACAGGACGAGCACGCTGGAGTCGTCGGCGCCCACATGGAAGTTGGCGGCGATGGCCCCGGGGTAGGCCCGGTCCTCCCCTTCGGCCTCCTCCTCCGAGGCCAGCAGGGTGTCGATCCACTTCCGGGCCGAGACGCCGTCCGCCATCGTGAAGACCGCCCCCGGGAAGCACTCGGCGACGACCTCCGGGTCCGGCAGGGCCGTGGGCCGGACCGCGCGGTAGAGCCGGAACTCGGCGGGCTCGGGCGCGACGACTCCGGGGACCCCCCAGCCGGGCTTGCCGCGCGAGACGCTCTCCTCGTCCCGCAGGGAATCCCGCAGGGCCTCCTCGGAGGACCACTGCGCGTACGTCAGCACGGAACGGCCGTCGGTGCTCGTGTAGCAGTTGAGGGAGACGAGCCCCTCGGGCCACCGGCGCGAACGCCAGTGCGCGACGACGGCATCGGCCACGGCCCGTTGCCGCTCCGGGCCGTCCACGGGCACGATGTGAACGAGCACCGAAGCCACATCGGGGCGTTCGAAGACCGGTCGCGGACCGGGGGGAAGGGACATCCTCGCTCCTCAAGACATTGACCCGGGCGAAAGTGCTCCACCATCTTCGAACCCGCCGGCGGAAGTTCCAACGGCCCTTGATCCAGAAGTCGGTGAATTCTTGTCAGCTGTTGTCGGACCGTCCCGGCCGATGTCAATTCGCGGTCAAGGGCGTCACATGTGCTGGTGAAGAGGCATTGCCGGACGGCCGGAGCGGGGCCGGCCGGGCCGGCCGGGGCCGTACCGGTCCGGCACGTCTACCGGACCGTACAATTCAGCATCCTCCGGGGTAAGATGCGCGCGTGACGACCCGAGCGAGAACCTCCATCACGCCCAGGGAAAGCGCCTCACGAGGACGCATCGACAAGCGGCACGCGATCCTGGACGCCGCGTTCACCGTCTTCTCCCGCAAGGGCTACTCCCAGGCCTGCGTGAACGAGATCGCGGCCGAGGCGGGCGTCGCCAAACCCACGGTCTACAACCACCTGGACAGCAAGGAAAACCTGTTCCGGCACGCCATGACCACCGCGGCCGAGGGTGCCATGGCGCGCAACCTCGCCGCGATCGAGCGGCTGCGGGACGCCGACGGCGATCTGCGCGGCCCCCTCGAGGAGCTGGGTCTGCGGCTGCTCCAGTGCTACTCCAACGACCAGTCCTGGGCGCTGCGGCGGCTGCTGTACGCCGAGGTCACCCAGTTCCCCGACCTCCTCGACATCGTCCTCGGCAACGGGACCAACCGTCTCGCCGAGGCGCTGGCCGACCGCTTCGCCCGCCTCGCCCTCACCGGCCGGCTGCGGCCGGCCGACCCGGCCGCGGCCGCCGAACAATTCCTCGCCCTGCTCACGGGCCCCGTCGACATCCGTTCCCGGCTGGGCACCCGGCGGATGAAGGAGACGGAACTGCGGCAGGTGGCCGGGGCGGCCGTCGCGACTTTCCTGCTCGCGTTCTCCGCCGAGGGCTCCCGATCCGCTGTCGCGCAGGAAATTTGACGCCCAGTTATCGGCTTCACGCGTTCTTGTGAAACGAGCGATTGAAGCCCCTTCTCCGGCTCCCCTAGCCTCGCAACGGATTACGGCCCCGATTGCGAGGAGGCGTGCGCATGACCGCCCCGAACACCCCCGCCTGCCCGTTCCACGCCGCGGAATTCTCCACCGAGCGGCTGGACATGGACCCGAAATACGATGAGTTACGGCGGACGGAACCCCTGGCGCGCGTGACGATGCCCTACGGCGGTGACGCGTGGATGGTCACCCGTCACGAGGACGCCAGGACCGTCCTGGCCGACCCCCGGTTCTCCCGCGCCGCCGCGGCGGGCCGGGACATCCCCCGCAGCACCCCGCTGCCCGATCAGCAGAACGCCTCGCTCCTGAGCCTGGACCCGCCGGAGCACAGCCGGCTGCGACGGCTGGTGACCAAGGCGTTCACCCACCGCCGGGTGAGCGCGATGCGGCCGCGCGTGCAGGAGATCGTCGATGGCATGGTGGACCGGATGACCGGGGCCGGGAGCCCGGCGGACGTGGTGTCCGCCGTGGCCTGGCCGCTGCCCCTGACGGTGATCTGCGAGATCCTCGGCATCCCGGCGGAGGACCACGGCCTGTTCCGGGACTGGATCGACCGGTCGGTGGCCCTGTCCGCCGACGATCCGCAGACGATCAAGGAGGCGGACGAGGCCCTGTTCGCGTACATCTCCGGCCTCGTCGCACAGCGCCGCGCCCGGCCCACCGACGACCTGATGGGTCAGCTGGTCGTCGCCCGTGACGAGGGGGACAAGCTCACCGAGCTCGAGCTGGTCGTCTTCGGCGTCAACCTGCTCATCGCCGGCCAGGAGACCACCGCCAACGAGCTGGGCAACTTCCTCTACGTCCTGCTGAGCCGGCCCGAGCGCTGGCAGGCCCTGGCCGCCGACCCGGCGCTGATCCCCACGGCCGTCGAGGAGCTGCTGCGGTACACGCCGCTGGAGGCGAGCGTCGGCGGGCTGGGATTCCCCCGGGTCGCCCTCGAGGACGTCGAGCTCGGCGGCCGGACCGTCCGGGCGGGCGACACCGTCGTGGTCCCCAACGCCTCGGCCAACCGGGACGCGAGCGTCTTCGACCGGCCGGACGACCTGGTGCTCTCCCGGCAGCGGAACCAGCACCTGACCTTCGGCCACGGCGCCCACCACTGCCTCGGCGCCCAGCTGGCCAGGCTGGAGCTCCAGGTGGCCCTCGGCACGCTGGTGAGGCGCCTGCCCTCGCTGCGGCTGGCCGTACCGGCCGACGAGGTGACGTGGAAGGCGAACCGGATGATGCGCGGGGTCGAGGCGCTGCCGGTGACCTGGTAGACGCTCGCCGGACGGGCCGGGGCCCGTCCGGCGGACCGGCGCCTACCCCTCGCCGCCCGCCCGCTCCCGGGGGGCGAGGGTGAGGGTGAGGGCGGCGCAGACGACCAGGGTCACGGCGGTGGCCGCGGCGATCACCGTGAAGGCCGAGCGGTAGCCGCCGTCCAGCACCGAGAAGAACACCGAACCCATCACGGCCACGCCCAGGGAGCCGCCGAACTGCTGGGTCGTGCTCCAGATGCCGGAGGCCGTCCCCACGTGCTGGGGCGGCACGGAGGCGGTGAACAGGGTCACCAGCGGCGGAATGATCAGGTTGAGCGCGGCGCCGAGCACCACCAGGCCGGGCACGAGCGCCCAGGTCGACACCGTGTCCGTCGCCTCTCGCGCGGCGAGGAGGACGCCGAGCGTGCCCACGGCGAAGAGCAGGCAGCCGGCCGTGACCACGCCCCGGCCGAACCGGTCGGTCAGGCGCCCGGCGACCACGGCGGTGAACAGGCTCCCCACGCAGAAGGACACCGTGACCAGGCCGGCGTGCAGCGGGGTGTAGCCCTGGCCGTCCTGCAGCCAGAGGGTGAAGACGAGCAGGAAGCCGTTGTAGCCGGCGAAGCCGAGCAGCAGGACGGCCAGTCCCGCGCTGAACGAGCGGTTGCGGAACAGCCCGGCCGGCAGCAGGGGTGCGCTGCGCCGCCCGCCCCCGCGTTCCTCCGCCACGGCCAGCGCCACGAGGGCGAGCACTCCGCCGGCCAGCGAGAGCCAGCACCAGACGGGCCAGCCGTACTGGCGGCCCTCCATCAGCGGGAAGACGACGGCGACCAGGCCCACGGTGAGCACCGCGGCGGACAGTACGTTGGGCCGGGTGCCGCCGGGCGCCTTCGTCTCGGGCACGAGCCAGATCCCGAAGGCGATGACCAGGGCCGCGACGGGCACGTTGACCAGGAACAGCGTCCGCCAGCCGAGGCCGCCGACGTCCGCGGCGATCAGCACGCCGCCGACCACCAGGCCCAGCGCCTGCGCCATGCCGGCGACGATGCCGAACAGTCCGAAGACGGTGCCGAGTTCGCGCCCCTGGAAGGTGCTCTGCAGGGTGCTCATGACCTGCGGGGCGATGCCGGCGGCGGCCAGGCCCTGCACGGCGCGGGCCAGGATCAGCTCGTTCGGGCTGTCCGCGAAGCTGCACCACAGGCTCGCCAGGCCGAAGAAGGCCACGGCGATGAGGAAGACCTTCTTGCGGCCGGCGATGTCCCCCAGCCGGGCCGTGGTGATCAGGGCGACGGCGAAGGCCAGCAGGTAGGAGGCGGAGATCCACTCCAGCTGGGTCGGACTCGCGTCCAACTCCCGCTGGATGGTGGGTAACGCGACGTTGACGATCGTGACGTCCAGCAGGTCCATCAGGAAGGCCACCGTCAGCACGGCCGCCGCCGCCCACCGTCGTGGGTAGGGCGCTGCGGACGCCGGCGGGGCTTGGGCTTCTGCGGACACGGCGGGAGAGGCCGGTTCGACGCTCACAGCAGGTCTCCAACTCGGCTCGGTACACTGGCAGATATCTGAACTCGTCAGTTCAATTTAGTGACCGAGTTGGTAACCCGCAAGGCTGCCGGGAGGCCGCAGGATGCCCAAGCCCCTGTTACGGACGCGACGTTGACGGGCGTGACGTCGACGGACCCAACGACGACGGCCTCACCACGGGAGCGGCCCGTGGTTGCCGAAGAACCCGCCGGTGGGCCCGTCGGGGCCGGTCATGGCCATGCGGACGATGACCTCGGCCCCCTCCTCGACGCTCTGGAGACCGCTGTGACCGTTGAGATCGGTGGCGGTGTAGCCGGGATCGACGGCGTTGACCCGTATTCCTGGGCAGGCCCGGGCGTACAGGAGGGTGAGCATGTTCAGCGCGGCCTTGGAGGAGTTGTAGGCCAGTGCCGGCACGTAGACGGGCAGCAGGTCCGTGTGGCCCTCGGGGTCGGCGTTCATGCCCAGCGACCCCAGTCCGCTGCTGACGTTGACGACGACCGGCGCCCGGGCCGCCCGCAACAGCGGCAGGAAGGCGTTCAGGACCCGTACGGCTCCCAGGACGTTGGTGTCGTACACGGCCCGCAGGTCGTCGGCCGTGAGGTCGCCTGCCTCCCCGTACGGGCCGGCGATGCCGGCGTTGTTGACCAGGACGTCCAGCCGGCCGGCCTCCTCGGCGACCCGGTCCGCGGCCGCCTTCACGGAGTCGTCGCTGGTGACGTCGATCCGCAGCGGGCGCGCCGCGTCGCCCAGGCGCTCGGCCGCCTCCCGGCCCCGCCGCTCGTCCCGGGCGCCGAGGTAGACGGTGTGGCCCGCCGCGACCAGGCGCCGGGCCGTCTCCAGGCCGAGCCCCCGGTTCGCACCGGTGATCAGTGTGGTGGTCATGTCGTCCCGTCAGCGCGCGAGCATCTTCTCGGTGGCCGCGTGCAGCCGCGCCGCGTCGTCCCGGTCGAAGGACCGGTGGCGAAGGCTGAGCGGCTCCGCCTCCATGAACGCCGTCAGGCTCTCCGCCGGCGGGGAGTCGACGAGGGCGGCGATCGGCACGATGCCCTGCTCGACGGGCTTGCCGAACTTCTTCATCATCTCGATCTGGGCCGCCGTCGCGGGGTCGTAGTCGCCCGAGAAGCTGGTCGACACGCTGCCCGGGTTGATCAGCACGTACCGGATGCGGCCGGCCGCGTGCCGCTCGGCGAAGGAGACGCCGAGCAGGTCGTTGGTCTTGCCGCCCTGGTTCAGCGCCTCGAGGGGGTCGTAGTCGCGGGCGAGGTTGAAGTCGTCCCAGTGGACCCGCCCCATCGGGGTGCCGGGGCCGGCCACGTTCACGATGACGGGATGTTCGGCCTTCTCCAGCTCTCCCACCAGTCCGTGGCTCAGCAGGAAACGGCTCAGGTAGAAGAGCGCGAAGGTGCGCTCGAAACCCTCCGAGGTCTCCCGGCGGATGCTGCTGTAGTGCCGGGCGCACAGCACGAGCGCGTCCACCACCGGAAAGCGGTCCTTGATTTCCCCGAGGATCCGCTCGTTCTCGGCGACGAGGCTGAGATCGGCCCGGAGGAACGCCGCACGGTCACCCGCACCCGTTTCGCGGGCGGTCTCCAGTAATGCCTGTCCCTTCTCCGCGTTGCGGCCGACGATCACGACCTGCTCACCGCGCCGCAGATAGTCGAGGGCCAGCGCCCTGCCCATCCCGTCGGTGCCGCCTTGAATCACGATGGTACGCATCCGGAAAGCCTCCCTGAACGGCAGCGAATGACGCCCAACTCTCCTGCAGGAAAGCGGAGTTGGGCGGACTGCGCGTCAACGTACCACGCTGCTGTGCAGGCGGTAGCGCTTGAATCCGACGGGCCGGACACCGGGAATGTCATTGCTCGCACGCAGGGTCGACGCCCGGCTCGCGCCGTCCAGGAATACGTCGTGCGCGGCGTCCGACGTCCACTCGGCGTAATTGAGGACACGGGTGCCGTCCACGCTGGCGTGGAAATTGGCGGAAATCATTCCGGGATGCTGTGCGAGGGGCATCGACTCCAGCGTCTCGACGAGCGAACCGATGACGTGCTCCTGTCGTTCGGCGCCGTCGACGTCGAATGCGGCGATCACCACGCAGCCGGCCTCCCGGTGCCCCGCCGCGGTCACGACACTTCGGTGCAGCCGGTATTCCACGGCCCCCGCCCGGGCCGGCCCGGTGAGCGAACGCACGAAGTCCCCGTACGCCGCCGCGTCACGGCACTGGGTGTAGGTGAGCACGGTGTCGTCGTCGTCGCTGAGGAAACAGCTGAAGGAGAGAATTCCCGGGGGCCAGGCGGCGGTGCTCCACTGGCCGGCGAGTTCCCGGAGCGCGGCGGTGCCGCTCTCGCGGCCGGGTACGTACCAGTGGCTGACGAACACGACTCCGGCGTCGGGGCGGCGGATGTCCGGCAGCGCGGCGGTGGCCGGTGAGGTCATGGCTGTCTCCTGGGCGTGAGGGTGAGGGTGCGCGGGGGCGCGGCCGGCCGGCGCAGGCCCGCGACGGCCGTCAGCAGGCCCACGGCCGAGACCGCGGTGAGCAGCAGCAGGGCCGGCCGGTAGCCGTCGTACGCCGCCATCAGCGCCGCGACCGCCGGCAGCGTCAGGACGCCGCCGAGCTGGACCGCGGTCTGGTAGAGCGGCACGGCATGGGCCCGGTCGGCCGCCGGGATCGTCGCGATGGACTGCATGTTGAGCGCCGCGAAGGCCAGGACGAACCCCGCCTCCACCAGCAGCAGGGCCGGCAGCATGCCGGTGGCGTACGGCTGCCCCTGCGGCCGCCACAGGTACAGCGCGCAGCCGAGGAACGGCGTGAGCGCCCCCAGGGCGATCAGCCGGGCGGTGCCGAACCGCGCGACGAGGCGGCCGGCGAAGGGAACGGTCACCGCCAGGGGGACGCACGCGGGCAGCAGCGCCAGCGCGCACGTCCACGGCGACCAGCCGAGCCGCTCCTGGGCCTGGAAGGTGATCAGCAGCAGCAGCCCGGCGTAGGTGCCGTTGAGCGAGGCCGCGCCCAGCGCCGAACGCCGCAGCCCGCCGTCGCGCAGCAGCCCGGGCCGGGGCCCGGCCGGGGACGCGGCCGCAGTCCGGTCGCGCGGCAGCAGGCCCAGCCCGAAGAGCATCAGCGCCAGGGCCACCGGGGCGGGGAAGAGGAACGTCCAGCGCCAGCCCGCCTCGAGCAGCGCCCCGGACAGCAGCACGCCCACCGTGAACCCGGCGGCCCCGAACAGCGAGTACACGGACACCGCCCTGCGCCGGGGTGCTCCCTCCCGGAACTCCGTGCTGATGATGGCGAGGCCGGAGGGCGCGGTGAGGGCCGCGCACAGGCCCTTCACGACGCGGGTGGCGATCAGCAGGGCCGGGCCATCGGCGAGCCCGCCGGCCACCGAGGCGGCGGCGAAGACGAACATGGCGGCGAGGTAGGCGCGGCGCCGCCCCCAGCGGGCGTTGATCCACGTCCCCAGGGGGAGCAGCGCGGCGAAGCCGAGCGCGAAGCCGCTCATCAGCCACTGCACGGTCGGCACCGGCATGCCGAGGTCGGCCCCGATCGAGGGCAGGGCGACCAGCACCACCGACACCTCGATCGCGTCGAGGACCATGTTCCCCGAGAGGATGAACAGCAGCGCCCACCGCCGCGCGTCCCAGCGCTCGGCGCCGGTGGCGGTGGCGGCGGGCGGGGAGGCCGCCGCGCTCATGTCCGGTCCCCGCTGCCCCGCCAGGTGCGGGGCCCCTGGAAGCCGGTGACCCGTTCCGGGCGGCGCCAGGGGGCGGGCGGGCGGCGGCCGGGGACGGGCCCGGGCCCGTCGGCGGGGTGGGCGAGGCGGGCGCGGAGCACCGCGGTGAGCGCGGCCAGCTCCAGCGCGTCGGGGCTGCCCCGCTCCACCCGCAGCAGGGTCTCGGTGGCCGGATCGGACATCTGCGGCTCCCGTTCACTGGGGCGGATTGCCGTGCTTGCGGCGCGGCAGGTCGGCGTCCTTGGCGTGCAGCATCGCGAAGGACCGGATGAGCACCGCGCGGGTCTCGCGCGGATCGACGACGTCGTCGACCAGGCCGCGCTCGGCGGCGTAGTAGGGGTGCACCAGCTCCCGCCGGTACTCGGCGATCTTTTCCCGGCGGGTGGCCTCCGGGTCGGCGGAGGCGGCGATCTCCCGGCGGAAGACCACGTCGGCCGCGGCCTCGGCGCCCATGACGGCGATCTCGTTGGTGGGCCACGCCAGCGCGATGTCCGCGCCGATGGAGCGGGAGTCCATCACGATGTACGCGCCGCCGTACGCCTTGCGCAGCACGAGGGAGATCCGGGGGACGGTGGCGTTGCAGTAGGCGTAGAGCAGCTTGGCGCCGCGCCGGATGATGCCCTCGTGCTCCTGGTCGACGCCGGGCAGGAAGCCGGGCACGTCGACGAGCGTGAGCAGCGGGATCGCGAACGCGTCGCAGAACTGCACGAAGCGGGCGCCCTTCTCGCTGGCCTTGATGTCGAGCACGCCGGCCATGGCGGAGGGCTGGTTGGCGACGACGCCCACCACCTGTCCGTCGAGCCGGGCGAGCGCGCAGACCAGGTTGGGCGCCCAGGTGGCGTGCACCTCCATGTACTCGCCGTCGTCCACGAGTTCCTCGATCACCGCGCGCATGTCGTAGGCGCGGCCCGCGTCGGCGGGGACGAGGCCGGGCAGCGCGTCGCAGACGCGGTCGGCGGGGTCGTCGGCGCGGACGGCGGGCGGCAGTTCGCGGTTGTTGGCGGGGAGCAGGGAGAGCAGGTAGCGCACCTCGGCCAGGCAGGTCTCCTCGTCGTCGTAGACGAAGTGGGCCACGCCCGAGACGCCGGCGTGGACGTCGGCACCGCCGAGTCCGTCCTGCGTGATCTCCTCGCCCGTCACGGTGCGGACCACGTCCGGTCCGGTGATGAACATCTGCGAGGTGCCCCGGACCGCGAAGACGAAGTCCGTGAGGGCCGGCGAGTACGCCGCGCCGCCGGCGCAGGGGCCCAGCATCACGCTGATCTGCGGGATGACGCCCGAGGCCCGGGTGTTGCGCCGGAAGATGCCGCCGTACCCGGCGAGGGCGGAGACGCCCTCCTGGATGCGCGCTCCCGCGCCGTCGTTGAGCGAGACGAGGGGGGCGCCCGCCGCGAGGGCCATGTCCATGATCTTGTGGATCTTCTCGGCGTGCGCCTCGCCCAGCGCGCCCCCGAAGATCCGGAAGTCGTGCGCGTAGACGAAGACGGTCCGGCCGTCCACCGTGCCCCAGCCGGTGACCACACCGTCGGTGTACGGGCGTTTGGCCTCCAGCCCGAACCCGGTCGCCCGGTGCCGCCGCAGCGTCTCGATCTCGGTGAAGCTCCCCTTGTCCAGCAGCAGGTCGATGCGCTCCCGGGCGGTCAGCTTGCCCTTGGCGTGCTGTCGTTCGGTGGCGGCCGGGTCCGGTCCGCCACGGGCCAGCTCCTTGAGCTCACTCAGTTCGGCCGGCATGGTCCCCTTCCTCCCTCGTTCCTCCCTCGTCGGACATCCGCTCGATCAGCCCGACGGCCGCGGCCCCGTCGGCGTCCAGGCACCGCGCCGGCAGCTCGTGGGCGACCAGCGGCAGCTCCCCCGGCGCCCGCCCGGCGGTCCCGAGGGCGGCCGCGGCGACGGTGCCGGGCCGGGCCGGCACGTTGCGCACGGTCCAGCCGGCGGGCCGGGCGGGGGCGGCCGCGTCCGTCCGCTCGCCCAGGTAGTCGGCGGCCGGGGGGCGGGCCAGGCCCGCGCCCAGGCCCTTGAGGTACGCCTCCTTGCGCGTCCACAGCCGCCCGAAGGCCTCGGCGCGCTCCGCGTCCGGCAGGGCGGCCAGCTCCTCCCGCTCGGCCGGGTGGAGGGCGTCGCGGCACAGGTCGGCGGTCTCCGCCGAGGGCGCCGCCTCGGCGTCCACGCCCACCGGGGAGGCGGCCACGGCGATGAGGACGAGGTCGCGGGTGTGCGACAGCGAGAAGTGCGTCCCGCCGTCCGGCGGGGCCACGACCGGGCGGCCGTGCGGACCGCGGCAGCGGACGCACGGCGCACGGCGCAGACCGACCTCGCCCGGCGGCAGGCCGAGGTACGCGGCCAGCACCCGCCGCAGCGCGACGTGCGCCGCCACGTAGCGCAGCCGGTCCTCCGGCCGGACGAACGCGGCGGCCCGCTCCCGCTCGGCCGCCCCGAGCTCGGCGGCGGCCGGGGGCGGAACGCCCGGCCAGGGCCCGGGCAGCGCCCACAGATGGAGCTCCCCGTCCCGCAGCGCCCGCGCCGCCCGGCCGGCGACGGGCGCGCCGGCGGTCACCACTCCAGCACCTGCCCCGACGCGGTGCCGTCCTCGCCGATGAAGGCGGCCGTGGGGCCGTCCTCGCCCAGCGTCGCCAGCAGCACGGGGATCCGCGCGCCCTCGTCGGGTGTCAGATGGCCCCGGTGGTCGTTGATGTCGGTCGCCACGAACCCGGGCGAGCAGGCATTGACCAGGATGCCCGTGTCCCGCAGCTCGTTGGCGTAGGTCACGGTGATCGCGTTCAGGGCGGCCTTGGAGGTGTTGTAGTCCAGCACCGCCGGGAAGACCCCCGGCGGGAAGACGCCCGACGGGTCGTGCCGGGCCGCGGCGTGGGTGAGCGATGCCAGCACGCTGCTGACGTTGACGATGCGGGCCGCCGGGGAGCGGCGCAGCAGCGGCAGGAAGGCGTTGGTGACCGCGATGACGCCGAAGACGTTGGTCTCGTAGGTCCGGCGGACGTCGGCGAGGGGCGTGGCGCTGGGCAGGGTCACCGGGGCGCCGGTGCCGGCGTTGTTGACCAGGACGTCGAGCCCGCCGGCCTCGTCCTCGACGCGGCGGGCCGCGAGGGCCACGGAGTCCTCGTCGGTGACGTCGAGCCGCAGGAACCGCACTTCCAGCCCCTCGGCCCGCAGTTCGGTCTCGGCCTCCTTGCCCCGGCGGCCGTCGCGGGCCCCCAGGTAGACCGTCATGCCCAGCATGGCCAGGCGGCGCGCGACCGCCCGGCCGATGCCCTTGTTGGCGCCGGTGACGACGGCCGTCCGGGCGGTCATCCTTCGGCCCCGAGGAGGGTGCCGCCGCTGGCGTCGACGTAGGAGCCGGTGATCCAGCGGGCCTCGTCGGTGGCGAGGAAGGTCACCACGTCGGCGACGTCCCCGGCCTCGCCGACCCGCTTGAAGGCCGACATCCGGGCCATCTGCTCGACGGCCTCGGGGATGTCGAAGACGGCGGAGCCGTTGTTCGTGATGCCGGGGGCCACGCTGTTGACGGTGATGTTGCGGGGGGCGACGTGCCGGGCGAAGTGCAGGGTGATCTGCTCGATGGCCCCCTTGGTCATCGAGTACGCCACCTGGTGGGGCACCGCGCAACGGGTGAGGCCCGAGGTGATGTTGATGATGCGGCCGCCGTCCGGCATCCGCTCGAGCGCGCGCTGCACGATGAAGAACGGCGCCCTGGCGTTCACCGCCCACTGCCGGTCGAGCGCCTCGGGGGTGACGTCCTCCGGCTGAATGCCGTCGTTGCCGGTGACCGCCGCGTTGTTCACCACGATGTCCAGCGCGGTGTCGCCCGTACGCTCCTTCAGGCCCTGGTCCAGGCCCGTGAACAGCTCGTGCACGTCGCCCGGGGTGCCCAGCTCGGCGCGGACGGGAAAGGCCCGGCCGCCGTCCTTCTCGATCAGGGCGACGGTCTCGCGCGCCGCGTCCTCGTTGGTCGCGTAGTGCACGGCGACCAGGGCGCCCTCGCGGGCCAGGCGCACGGCGATCGCCCGGCCGATGCCGCGGCTGGAACCGGTGACGAGCGCGGTCTTGTGGATGAGCCTTGCCATGCCGGAACTCCTGTGGGTCGGGGTGGGAAGAGGCCGGCCGCCGGGCGGCGTCGCCGCCGGGGCCGGTACGGGGCCGTCGAGGCCGCTGATGCCGCGGGCGAGACGCGTGGCGACGGCGTCGATCCCCAGCAGGTCGCCGAAGACCTCCCGCATGCCGTCGGTCTCCGGCCCGCCGAACAGCAGGTGCTCCTGGGCCCGGATGCCGGCCAGGGTGCGGGCGCCGACGGGGTGGCGGGTCTCGTGGTAGCCGTCGAGCACGTCCTCGCCGCCGGTGCCGGTGACGACCGCGGCGAGCCTGGGGCCCAGGTCCGCCGCGTCCTGGAGGCCGAGGTTGAGGGCCTGGCCGCCGACCGGCATCTGGGCGTGGGCGGCGTCGCCCGCGAGGAGGACCCGCCCCTGCCGGTAACGGGTCACCTGGCGGCTGGTGTTGTCGAACCGGTTGATCCACAGCGCGGTGCCGCCGCCGATGTCCTCGCCGGTCACCGCCGCCCAGGCCGCGGCGACCTCGGCGAAGTCCGGCGCGCGGGTCACGTCCCCGGGCTCGGCCCCGTAGCGGTGGATCATCAGGCGCGTGGTGCCGTCGGGGCGGCGGAAGGCCGTGGCGACGCCGTGCGCGAAGCGCTGCAGCCGCCGGCCCGGGACGTCGATTCCCGCCACGTCGGCCCGGAGCATCTCCCGGGTGGCCGCGTGCCCGGCGAAGTCGAAGCCCGCCAGCCGGCGTACGGTGCTCCGCTCGCCGTCGCAGCCCACGACGTAGGCGGCCGTGTGGCGGTGCCGTGCGCCGTCCGGCCCGGACGAGAGGACCTCGACCCGGTCCGCGTGCGGGGTCAGACCGGTCACCGTGTGCCCCCGCCGGACGTCCGCGCCGAGCCCGGCCGCCCATTCCTCGAGGACCGGCTCGAGGCGGGACTGCAGGCACTCCCACTGCCCGGCGAACCGGTGGTCCGGGCCGGCCGCCGCCAGGTCCAGGGGAATGCCCCCGAAGTGGCCGGGCCCCAGGGCCCGCAGGGGCCCCAGCCGGTCGAGGACGCCGCACTCGTCGAAGATCTCCATCGTGCGGGTGTGCAGGACGGAGGCCCGGGACTCCGTCGTGGGCCGGGCCAGCCGCTCCAGTACGGTCACCCGGGCGCCGCCGGTGCGCAGCCGTGCCGCGAGCATCAGCCCGACGGGGCCGGCACCGACGACGATCACGTCCGTGTGGGTCATGGCTCAGCGCCGCGCTTCCGCGTACTCCTTGGCGTGGCCGAGCGTCGCCCGGCTGTTGGTGCCCAGGGCGTTGCGCAGGAACGCGCGGGCCTCGGGAACGCCGGCGTCCGGCCCGAGGACGGCGCGGATGTTCGCCGCGTTGACCACCACGGTGTGCTGGGAGGTGGCGGTGGTGACGCCGTCGGCGTCCTCGTCCAGCTGCCAGTAGCCGGTGTGCAGGGTCATCAGGGCGGGCAGGGTGGTCTGCTTGTAGGCGATCCTGCGGTGCGGCAGGCACACCCGGACCGACTCGGTGGTGTGGGACGAGCCGTCCTTGGTGAGGGTGTCCATGCGCAGGACCTGCAGGCCGGGGGTGTCCTCGGTCAGTTTGACCGCGGCCACGTGCGGGAGCCGCTCGGTCCACAGCCCGGCCTCGTTGAGGAAGTCGTAGACGTCCTTCGCCGCGCCGTCGATCCGCACGGTGTCCTCGAAGGACAGCGTCAGGTCCGGCGACCCCGTGGCCAGTTCGGCGTTGGCCTTCAGCGCGGCCAGCTCGGAGCGGCTGTTGCGGTCGACGGCCTCGTCGATCCACTTCAGGTTCTCGGGGTCGTCGCCGACGGCCCTGTAGTCGTGCAGCAGCCGGACCCGGGCGCGCCGGGCGCCGAGGGGTTCGACGATCCAGGTGCCGCCCATGGCGGCCACGGGGGGCGTGGAGACCTCCTGGCGGAAGGTGATCCGCAGCGCCCGGGGGTCGAGGGTGCGGCGGGAGGTCCAGTTCTTGGCCTCGCCGTTGGCCGTGGCCCAGATCCGGATCCGCTCCTGCTCCGGGCCGCGTTCCAGGTGGTCCACGTACACGGTCGGCGGGAAGATCCGGGGCCAGTTCTCGACCTCGGCGATCAGCCGGTAGACGTCGGCGGCGGCCGCCTCGACGGTGATCTCGTGCTCGACCTCACGGGTCATGCGCGCGCTCCTTGGGTGCGGTCGGGGTCGGCGGGGGTCAGAAGTTGCCCAGCCCGCCGCAGACGTTGAGCGCCTGGGCGGTGATGGAGGCGGCACTGTCGGAGGTCAGGTAGCCGACCAGTCCGGCGACCTCCTCGGGGGTGGAGTAGCGGCCGAGCGGGATCTTGGCCTGGAACTTCTCCAGGATCTGCTCCTCGCTCGCGTCGTACGCGGCGGCGTAGCCCTGCCGCACGCGCTGCGCCATGGGGGTCTCGACGTAGCCGGGGCAGACGGCGTTGACGGTGATGCCGCTCGGCGCGAGCTCGTTGCCGAGGGCCTTGGTGAAGCCGACGACGCCGTGCTTGGAGGCGGAGTAGGGGGCGCCGAGCACCACGCCCTGCTTGCCGGCGGTGGAGGCGATGTTGATGATCCGGCCGCGCTTCTTGTCGCGCATGCCGCCGGTGTTGAGCACCTCGCGCGTCATGCGGAAGACGCTGGTGAGGTTGGTGTCGATGACGTCGAGCCACAGCTCGTCGTCGATGTCGGCGGTGACGCCGCCGCCGCTGCGGCCGGCGTTGTTCACCAGCACGTCCACCGTCCCGAAGCGGTCGACGGCGGCCCGTACGAAGGCCCGTACGGCCGCCGCGTCGCGGACGTCGCAGGGGGCGCCGTCCACGTCGAGGCCCTCCTCCCGCAGCGCGTCCACGGTGTGCTTCACGCTCTGCTCGGTGCGGGCGCAGATGAAGACCCGGTGGCCCTGCCGGGCCAGCAGCCGGGCCGTGGCGAGGCCGATGCCGCTGGTCGCGCCGGTGACGACGGCGACCTGGGCGTCCTGCTGCGTCATGTCCTTCTCCTGGGGATGTCGGTCGGGGCGGTCGGGCGGTCAGGCGGCGGAGGCCGAGAGGCGGGCGTTGACCGCCTCGATCAGGGCGCGGGGCGTGCGGGCGTCCGTCAGCGTGTCGTCGTCGAGGGTGATGTCGAACTCGCGCTCGATGCGGCCGCCGGTCTCCAGCAGCGCGAGGGACTCGTAGCCGAGCGCCTCGAATTCGGCGTCGAGGATGTCCCCGTCGAGGTCGACGCCGTCATCGGCGCCGGCCCCCTCGCGCAGGATGCGCCTGAGGTCCTCGGCGGTGAAGGTGGTGGCGGGCATGGCGGTCCTTTCCGATGGCGTGCGCGGTCGGGTGAGACGGTGGGGGGAGAGCGGCGCGGGTCAGCCGGTCGCGGTCCGCACGACGGCCGCGGAGTTGAAGCCCCCGTGCCCGCGGGCGAGGACCAGCGCGGTGCCCAGGGCGGCGGGGCGCGGCTCGGGGCCGACCAGGTCGAGGTCGTACGAGGCGTCCGGGTCCGTGTGGACGGTCGGGGGGATCACCTGGTCGCGCAGGGCGAGGAAGGCGGCGGCGAGGTCGAGCGGCGCCGCGCCCGAGTACAGCCGGCCGGTCATCGTCTTGGGGGCGGTGACCGGCACCCCGCGCGGTCCGAAGACCCCGGCGAGGGCCTCGGCCTCGACGCGGTCGAGCTCGGGGACGGCGGCGGCGTCGGCGAAGACCACGTCGATGCCGTCCGGCTCCAGCCCCGCGTCGGCCAGCGCCAGCTCGATCGCCTTGCGCAGGCCCGGGGGCCGGCCGCTGCCGGGCCGGGGGTCGAAGGTCGAGCCGTAGCCGGCGAACTCGCCGTGGACCCGGGCGCCGCGGCGTTCGGCGTGCTCGCCGTCCTCCAGCACGAGCAGGGCCCCGCCCTCGCCCGGGACGTGGCCGCGGGCCCGGGCGTCGAACGGCAGGTAGGCGTGCTCGGGGTCGTCGCTGGTGCTCAGCCGGCCGCCGGCCAGCTGGGCGACCCAGCCCCAGGGGCACAGGGAGGCGTCGATGGCTCCGGTCATCACCAGCGAGGTGCCCTTGCGGATCTGGCGGCGCGCCTGGGCGAGCGCGTCCAGGCCGCCGGCCTGGTCGCTGACGACCACGCCGCTCGGGCCCCGCATGCCGTTGCGGATGGAGATCTGGCCGCTGTTCACGGCGTAGAACCAGGCGAAGGACTGGTACGCGCTGACGTACTGCCCGCCCTTGCTCCACAGCGCCCTGAGCTCGTTCTGGCCGAACTCGAAGCCGCCGGAGGAGCTGGCGGTGATCACCCCCATGTCGAACTCGGGCAGGTCGCCCGGGGCGATCCCGGCGTCGGCGAAGGCCCAGTCCGCGCCCACCAGGGCGATCCGGGTCATGCGGTCGGTCTGCGGGAGCAGCCGGCCCGGCAGGTGGTCCTCGGCGACGAACCCCTCGATCTCCCCGGCCAGCCGGGCCGGGTAGTTGGTCGGGTCGAAGCGGGTGATGCGGCCGATGCCGGTCCGCCCGCCCAGCGTCGCCCGCCAGTACTCCTCCACCCCCAGGCCGTTGGGCGCGGCGACGCCCAGCCCGGTCACGACGGCCTTGCCCCTCACCGGGCACTCCTCTCGGGGCGGGCGAGCACGATCGCGCTCTGGAACCCGCCGAATCCGCTGCCCACCGACAGCACCGCGTCCGTGCGGTGCTCGCGGGCGGTCAGGGGCACGTAGTCGAGGTCGCACTCCGGGTCGGGGCGGTGCAGGTTGGCCGTGGGCGGCACGACGCCGTGCTCCATGGCCAGCGCGGACGCGGCGATCTCGATGGAACCGATGGCGCCCAGCGAGTGGCCGACCATCGACTTGATGGAGCTGACCGGCGTGCGGCGGGCGTGCTCGCCCAGGCTGCGCTTGAAGGCCGCCGTCTCGTGCCGGTCGTTCTGCTTGGTGCCGGAGCCGTGCGCGTTGATGTAGTCGAGGTCCCCGGGGTTCATCCGCGCCTCGTCGAGCGCGACCCGGATGGCCTCGGCCATCTCCCGTCCGTCGGGGCGCAGGCCCGTCATGTGGAAGGCGTTGGAGCGCGTGGCGTATCCGGCGATCTCGGCGTAGACGTGGGCGCCGCGCCGGCGCGCGGCGTCCAGCTCCTCCAGGACGAACACGGCCGAGCCCTCGCCCAGCACGAAGCCGTTGCGGCTGGCGTCGAACGGGCGCGAGGCGTGCTCCGGGTCGTCGTTGCGCGGGGTGGTCGCCTTGATCGCGTCGAAGCAGGCCACGGTGATCGGCGAGATCGGCGCGTCGGCCGCCCCCGCGATCATCACGTCGGCCGATCCCTCGCGGATGAGCTCGGCGGCGTGGCCGACCGCGTCGAGGCCGGAGGTGCAGCCGGTGGAGACCACGGTGCCGGGCCCCTCGGCGCCCACGGCCCAGGCCACCTCGGCGGCGAAGGAGCTGGGCACCAGGTAGTCGTAGAGGTGCGGCACCGCGTACGCGTGGTCGACCAGCTCCAGCCGGCCGCCGTCGCTGACCGTGCGGTACTCCTGGTCCAGGCCGGTGGTCGCGCCCACGGCGCTGCCGATGGTGACGCCGACGCGGTACGGGTCCAGCTCGCCGGTCTCCAGGCCGCTGTCCTCCACCGCCTCGCGCGCGGTGACCACCGCGAACTGCGCGGCCCGGTCCATGCGGCGGATCTCCTGCGGGCTCAGGCCCAGCAGCTCGGCGTCGAAGTCCACCTCGGCCGCGACCTGGGAACGGAACGGCGCGGGGTCGAAGAAGGAGATGCTGCGGGTGGCGGTGCGGCCGTCGGTGAGCAGCTGCCAGAAGTTCTTGACGCCCGGCCCGCCCGGCGCGGTGACCCCGATCCCGGTGATCACCACCCGGCGGCCGCCGGCGGCGCCGGTGGTCATGACGCCGTCCAGTGGTAGAAGCGCCGGGCCATGGCGTCGGCCGGCGAGCGCCAGGTCTCCGGGTCGTACGCGCCGATGTGCGGCTTGAGGTCCTCGCTGATCCCGACGAACCGCGGGTCGGTCTTGGCCGCCTCGATCCGCTCGCCGCCGTCCGCGGCGTCGAAGTCCTGGAGGTGGAAGTACAGGCCCCGGTACGCGAAGAGCTGGCGGCGGCGCGTGCCCATGCGGTGGGGCATGTCGGTCTCGTCGAACGCGCCGAACAGCCGGGCGACGTCGTCGGCGGAGCCGAGGTCCATCCGGGCCACGATCAAAGTGCTGTGCATCATTTCCTCATTCCGGTGGTTCGGTGGTCGGTGACTCGTCGGCCGGGCCGGTGCCTCATCGGCCGGGCCCGAACCAGCGCTCCAGGGCCATGGGCAGGTCGTGACGGCTGCCGGGCGCGATCCACGCCACGTGGCCGTCGGGGCGTACGAGCACGGCGGCCGCGCCCTCGAGCGCGCCCCGCGGCGCGGGGCCGTGCGGCGCGGCGGTGACCACGTCGATCCGGTCCGTCCAGCCGTCGGCCCGCCGTCGCAGGTGGGGGTTGTCCTCGAGGTCCAGCAGCACCCCGCGGCCGGCCCGCAGCAGCTCGGTGCTGCCGGTGACGCGGCCCGGCCGGCCGGCCGCCGTGCGCTCCAGCTCCAGGTGGGGCATGCGCATGCCCAGCAGCGGGTGGCCGGACCCGGCGTCGTAGCGGATGTCGAACCCGCCGGCCCGGCCGGCGAGGTACCGGGCGACCTCGTCGAAGCCCGCCAGCTCGCCCAGCAGGTCGCGCAGCGGCTGCACCTCGTCGCCGCCGAGCAGCAGCAGGCTCTGCGCCCGGGTGTTGGCGAGCAGCCGGCGCCCGATCTCGTGCCGCTCCTCGTGGTACGTCTCCAGCAGCGTCTCGGGGGCGGTGCCGCGCACGACCGCGGCGAGCTTCCAGCCGAGGTTCACCGCGTCCTGGATGCCGGTGTTCATCCCCTGGCCGCCGGCCGGGAGGTGGATGTGGGCGGAGTCGCCGGCCAGCAGCACCCGGCCGCGCCGGTACTCGGTGACCTGGCGGGTGGCGTCGCCGAAGGCGCTGACCCACAGCGGTTCGGCGTGCGCGATGTCGATGCCGGTCAGCCGCTTCCAGGCGTCCGCCACCTCGGAGAAGGCGGGCGGGCCGTCGCGCCGCTGCGGGGGCGCGCCGCGCTCGCCGACGACGATGCGCACGATGCCGTCGCCGAGGCGGTTGACCATGACCATGCCGCCGGAGACCCGGTCGGCGACCATGCGGGGCTCGAGGTCGACGCCCCGCAGGTCGGCCAGGAACATCTCGGTGGTGGCGGCGGTGCCGGGGAAGTCGAAGCCGGCCTCCTTGCGGACGGCGCTGCGGCCGCCGTCGCAGCCGACCAGGTAGCGGGCGCGCAGCCGTTGCTCGCCGGCCGAGTCGCGGACCCGGACCTCGACGTGGTCACCGTGGTCGGTGAGCCCGACGAACTCCCGGCCGCGCCGGATGTCGGCCCCCAGCTCGCGGGCCCAGTCCTCCAGTACGGTCTCGGTGGCGGACTGCGGCACGGTCCGGGCGGCGCCGTGCACGGCGACCAGCGGGCCGAAGTCCACCGGGATTCCGCCGAAGTGCCCCTGCTCGCTGGTCTCGATGCCGCCGAAGCGGCCCAGCAGGCCGCGCTGGTCGAGGACTTCCATGGTGCGCGGCGCCAGCCCGATCCCGCGCGACTCGCCCGTACGCCCGGGAAGGCGCTCCAGCACGATGACGCCGACCCCTGCCAGCCGTAATTCCCCGGCGAGCATGAGCCCGGCCGGCCCTGCTCCCACAATGATGACCGAAGCGTCCATCCACCTCTCCCGACTGGCGACCAGGTGCTGTGCACATCTCGCGCGGAATTCCCGGGGACTTTGCGATTGGACCGTGTGCGGACCGGTTATCGCGAAGCCACCCGGGTATCCGTGCATCGAAGCCGGGAATTATCTTCATCGCCGGGCCGCACCGGCGGCAAGGAATCCCGGCAAAGGACATCTGCAAAGGTGCGTCAGGCGTTCGTCAACTCGACAGGAAAATGTCAATTCCGGTGGCACGGCGGCCCGTACGGCCGGTCATCCGCCCCGGCCGATGCGGAATCCGACGCCGCGCACGGTGAGGATCCAGCCGCTGTGGCCGAGCTTGCCCCGCAGCGAGCTGACGTGGGTGTCGATGGTGCGGCTCGCCCGCGGGCCCAGGGCGTTCGCCGAGGTGTCGCCCCAGATGTCCGCCATCAGGCGCTGCCGGGTGACAACGCTGTCGGAATGCGTGGCGAGGTAGTACAGCAGGTCGAACTCCTTGCGGGTGAGGTCCACCGCCCGCCCGCGCAGCCGCACTTCCCGGGAGCCGGGGTTGATGCACACGTCGCCGACGGACAGCGCCTCGGCCGGGGCGGGGGCCGGCGCCGGCGGGCGCCGCGCACGCCGCATGACGGCGTCGATGCGGGCCATTAACTCGCGGAACTCGTACGGCGTGTCCAGGCAGTCGTCGGAGCCCGCCTGCAATCCCAGGACGCGGTCCAGGTCGGCGCCCTTCCGGGCGAACGCGATGATGGGCGTATCGCTGTTCCCGCGGATGCGCCGGCACACTTCCAGGCCGTCGATGTCCGGCAGGTCGAGGTCGAGCAGGACGAGTTCGGCATCGGCGTACGCCCGGAGGGCCTCCGCGCCCGTCGCGACCGTGACGGCTTCGTGGCCGTGTCGCTCCAGTCGTGGGGCCAGGGGCTCCGCCGCCGTCGTATCGCTCTCCACCACGAGAAGTTGCACGATGCCTCCCAGATTCGGTTGCGCTGTCCGGCTGCCGGCCGTGAAGCGAAGGGGGGTCCGGGTGCGCGGCGGTCCACGCCGACCGCGGCGCGTTCTGAGTGCTGGGCGCAACTGCCCCGGAAGGGGCCGGCCGGGTTGTCCGTCAGGGCGTCGGGGAACAGCACCGCATGAACATGTGCGTCACCTCGCTGACGTTCTTCCCCCGTCGGGCCGCCCGTCCGGCGGCCCGCTTGCGCTACTCGTGCAAGCGTCACCGAGTGCCGTGTCCCGGGCAAGCCTGATAAAAATCGTTGGCTATGACAGCTACAGGGTGTGGCGAGGCTCCCTGATTCTGCGCGCCGCGGCGGAGTGATCGCGTCCGGGGCGCCGCTCGAGTCCCGCTCGATCGGGGCTGTTCAGACCGCGCCGCGGACAACTCCCGGCGAAACAGGGGTGCTTGCGCGCGGCGCCGGGAAAACCGACCGCTCACCGCCGCTGCCGCTGATCGGTCACTCTGCGTCCGATCGGGCACTTGAACACCCGCACGTTGAACTGACCGGTTCAACGTCCTGATACGCGTAGTAAGTCGCGTAGTAGCGGTGCGGTAAGGGGGCATCCCCCCTCAACCGAGGAGGAACGCGGCGTCCCATTCGTCCGGCGTACGACCCTCCGTGCCGCCCTCCGCCGGACCCGCCGCACCCGGGCGGGCGTCCGCGTACGAGGCGAGCGCCAGGGCCACCCCGGCGGCGCCGTCCAGCAGCCCCGGGTTGTCGATGCCAGGCCCGGGCCCGTCGGGGAGCACCTGCCGGAAGCCGAAGGCGGCACCCTCGTCGAAGTCCGCCACGAGCCCCCGGGCGAGCCGGTCCGCCCCCTCCCACAGCTCCGGCCGCCCGGAGGAGGAGGCCATGCGGACCGCTACGTGCAGCAGCCCGGCGCGGCCGTGACAGAAGCCGGGGTCGGCGTGCACCGGCCCCGGCAGCGGCCTGCGCAGGGCGGCCGCCATCGCGGCCACGCCGGCGTCGGCCAGTGCCCGGTCGCCGAGCGCCCACCCCGCCAGCTGGAGGGTCCGGGCCACCCCGGCGCCGCCGTAGCACCACCCCGGGCGGCTCCGCGCCGCCCCGTCCCCGTACGAGCGCCGGGCCTCCTCGTCGAAGGCCACCCGCCCCGGCCACAGCGGACCCCACTCGTCGGCGCCCCGCACGTCCAGCACCCAGTCCGCGGCGCGCCGCACGGCGTCCGCCGACCCGGCCACCCGCCGCCCGGACAGCCGCGCGAGCGACAGCAGGGCCAGCGGGCCGCAGATGCCGTGCGCGAGGCCCACGTTGAAGTCGCCCCGGGGGAACTCCCGCCGGTCGCGGGGCACCTGGTAGCGCTCCGGCGAACACCACCAGCCGGGCACGTCCCGCCCGTCGGCCCGCACCGTGCGCGTCCACGCGACCAGGGCCTCCAGGACCCGGGACAGCGCCCGCGCGGCGGCGTCGTCACCGTGCCCGGCCGCCGTCAGCAGGGCGCGTCCCTGCGCCGCCAGGCCGGTGATCGCGTCGTAGTCCCCGTAGGCCAGGCCGGGCCCCCGCTCCCGCCACCGCCCCATGAGCCGCTCGGCACGTGCTTCGGCGTACGCGGCATGCGCCGTGGCGGCGCGTTCCAGGAGCCGGGCGTACCCGCCGTGCTGCCGGGCCTGCAGCGTGGCCGGCAGCAGCAGGTCCCCCACGACGGCCGGGCCGGCCCGCCCCGCCGCCTCGGCCGCCGCCGCCAGGTGGGCGTGCGCGACGGCGGCCCACGCGGCGTCGTCCCGCGCCCGCCGGATGTGCAGCAGGGCGATCCCCGGGTGACCCAGCAGCAGGGAGGCCGGCTGCCAGCCGGGCAGCATCAGGGAGGCGGGCAGCCCCTCGAGGGCCCGGCGCGCCCCGAGGGCCACCCGGCCGGGCTCGCGCAGCAGCTCGGCGACGCGGTACGCGGTCTCCAGCGCCGCGTCGCACAGGGTGTTCACGGCGGGCGTCACCGGCGGTGCCTCCTGCGTCCGGCCCGCAGCGCCAGGGCCTCGCGGGCGGTCACGTGGGCGAGCAGTTCCCGCTCGGAACCGGGCCCGAGCAGCCGGTTGCAGTGCATGTGGGCCAGGCTCAAGGCGATCCCCCGCACCCGCTCCCGGTCGTCCGGCAGGACCTCGCGCAGGGCGCTCAGCGCCCCGGCGCGGGCGTCCTCGTACCCGGTCGCCGCGGCACTCGCGTCCGCGGCCGCCTCCTTCCACGCCCGCGGCACGTCACCCCGCCGGGCGAGGACGGCGTCCGTGCCGAGCCATTCGAGCGCCTCGTCCTCGCCGCCCAGGGCGGTCAGCACGGCGATGATGCCGGGCGCCGCGGCGTGCGCCTCCTGCCGGACCGGCCGCCCCGTCGCCGACAGGGCCGACAGCACGGCCGCGCTGTCCGCGTGGAAGACGCGTTCGGCGCGACCGATCGCGGCGGGGCCGCCGTACCGCTCGACCTCGGGCTCGTAGCCGTCCAGGACCAGCCCCGACAGCAGGCCCGCGTCCCGGCGGTCGTGCGCCCACGCGCGCAGCGCCGGCACCAGCACCCGCCACAGGGGCTCCGGCTTGCCGTGGAAGCGCAGCCGGAGGTGCGGGCCCGCGTGGTCGTCGTAGCGCAGGAAGAACCAGAGATCGGCGCCGGCCTCGCGCAGCAGGGCGTCCTCGGTCAGCGCGCCCAGGTGCCGGGCCAGCACGGCCGGCTGGAGCTCCTCGGGCACGTAGAGCTTGGCGTGCAGCCACTCCCCGCCGGGCAGGTGGGCGGGCGCCCGCCCGGCCGCCGCCCGCGGGGGCACGGAAGGCCGGGGCGGGGCGGTCCGGGGCGGGGCGGTCCGGGGCGGGGCGGCGGGCTTCGCGAAGACGGGGAGGAAGAGCTCGGCGGCGTGGGGACCGTCCGGGCCATGGAGCCAGCTCCCGCCGCCGTCGAGGCGTTCGACCACGGCCGTGCCGGGCGCGCGCCTCAACTCGTCGCGCAGCAGATTCAGATGCAGCGGATCCTCCAGGTCCACCGCGACGCGGTGGTCGGCCCTGGCCAGCAGGACGTGGCGCGGTACGTCCCACCGCCGGCGCCAGCAGGCGGCCTCGTCGACCCACTCCGCCTCGGTCGCAGTGCCGCGCGCCGCGGCGGCCAGCGCGGGGCCGGGAAGCCAGCGCGCGGGCGAGAGCACCGTCCTGCCGTGGCGCACCCGGGGCAGCACGGGGGCCGACGACCAGCTCCCCCAGCTCCAGGGCGGGCAGAACTCCCGCCCCTCCTGGCCCAGGTCCAGCAGGAAGCGCGCCACGTGGGGCAGATGACCGCTCGCGGGGTTCAGCATCGAGTACGACAGCGGGCGGACCCGGCGGCCGGTCGGCACGTGCACCAGCCGGAGGGCGTCGGTCTCCGCGTACACCGCCAGGTCCTCCACCCGCAGGTCGGTCACCCCCTCACCGGCGGCGGGCCCCACCCCGAGGGGGATGCGGTACGGCAGCCACTGGGGGACGAGGGCCACGTTGGCGGAGCGCGCCACCTTGGGGCGGTAGGCGACGCAGGCGCGGATCTCCTGGCCGTCCGGCGCGCTCCCCGAACGCAGCGCCAGGTCCCCGACGTGCGCCGCCGAACGCCCGAGCACCGGCGCGAAGCGGCTGAAGACCGCCCCGGCCAGCGGGGAGACCCCGCCCGGCCCCAGCACCAGGCGGAAGTCCCCCGCGCGCAGGGCGGCCGGGCCGGACGCCACGAGCTCCGCGCCGAGCTCCAGGGACTGGGGTGCCGGCCGCCTCCGCCCGGCTCCCAGCCCGCGGATGGTCTCCTCGTCGAGCACCACCTCCCCCGAGCCGTGGCGCACCGCCTCCAGCAGCAGCTCGCCCAGCAGCCGGTCCCGGGCGCCGTCGTCGGCGGGGCCGGATCCGGGCGGCGGGCCGGCCGGGTCGTGGTAGCCACCGGGCAGCCCGAGGCCGCGGGCGGGATCGAGCAGTTCGAGGAGGGGGGCCGGACGGTCGGTGCCGTACCGCTCGAGGAACGCGAGGCGGTACTCGCGCAGGTACGGGCTCCCGTCGAGCACGGGAGCGGTCCGCCACAGCACCGTGGCGGCCCGCTCGGCCTCCCTGGCCACCTCCTGGGGCAGGACCGGATGCGCGGTGAGCGCCACATCCGTCTGGACGACGTCGTCGGCCGGCCGCAGCGCCCGCATGCGTCCGGTCACGGCGGCCGAGCGCTCCCGGCGGGTGGCCGGCTCGGTGTCCGGCGGGACGCGGTCCAGGGCGCGCAAGTCCTCCCGGATGCCGTGCAGTTCGTAGGCCACCGGGTGATCGATGCTCTCGAGGCGGGCGCAGACGTGGTCGAGGGGGGTGACGCAGTCGGGCGGCGGGGCCAGGTCGGTCAGCAGGAAGCGGCCGTGCACGAGCTGGGCCACGGTGCGTTCGATCGCGCCCTCCGGCGCCTGCGGGAAGCGTCGTTCCAGCTCTTCCAGCAGCCGGGGCCACGGAAGGGGGCCGTCGGCGGCCGTCATGACGTGCCGCACCACCTGGGTGAGCCGTACCGAGCCGACCAGCCGCTTCGCGCCGGTGCCGTCGTGGTGGTCGACCAGCACCAGCCGGCCGTCCCTGACGGTGTGGAGATTGTTGGCGACCAGCAGGCAGCGCTCGCGCACCTCCGGCACGTCGAGGAGGCTCTCCAGCACGCCGTCCAGCCAGGCGGCGTCCGGCCGGGTCACGGTCCGGTGGCCCGCGCCCATCCCCAGCCGGGTCTCCGCACCGAATCCGGCGAGCGCGACGCCCGCGAACAAGCCGAACGGCGTGGGGCGGTGCACCATGCGCAGGTGGTACTTGGCCAGCGCGGCGACGGTGCGCCGCAGGGCCTTGGGCCTGAGCGGCTCCCCGGCCACCGCCTTCCGGGCCGCCTCCGCCAGGCTGGGGCTGGCGAGCTCCACGGCGGCCATCAGCCGCTGATCGGCGGTGAGTTGCGCGAGCAGCCGGTCCGCCGCGTGCGGGGAATCGGTGGGCGGCGTGCCGCCCTGGGTGAGCGGGAGGATCGCGGCCCTCAGGAGGGCGACTCCCGCGCTCTCGAAATCGACGTCCGGGATGCCGTCCCCGGCCCGGACCGCCTCACCACTGCTGTTCACGCCCCACCCGCCCGTCGTTCCCGCGCTCCCCGGCCCGCCATGGCCGGCGCGGGGCGCCGCGACGGATCGCGTCACCCCGCGCCGGCGGTCCGGTCAGCAGTGCCAGGACGTGATGGGGCAGGAGATACAGGTGCCCGTGCCCGTCATGGTCTTCGACTCCATGGCGGCGGCGGAGGCCTCCTGGACGTCCACGTCCAGATCCAGGTCGAATTCCGCCGTGCCGATGACGATTGCGTTTTCCACGGTGCCCTCCACGGGAATTCATGACGACCGGAACACGGGAAGTGATTTCCCGGTCCGGCGGCGGCCGCGAATGCGTCGCCCCGTCATTCCAGTCGGGCCCGTAAAAACCGTCAAGGCAGCTGATTCACAAGATTCCGTCAGCTGAAATACAGAGAAGATTCAGGAGCGGATCGGGAACGGGATCAGGGACCGGCCCGGGGACAGGCTCAGGGACCGGCCCAGGGACCGTCTCAGGAACCGGTGAATTCGTTCCGGGAGGCGGGCCGCCGTTCCGTACCCCGACGCTCGATCTCACGGGCGAATTTCAGCCACTGCTCGGCGCAGCGCCGGGCGGCCCGGGCCACGTCGGCCGTACGGTGCGGCGGCACGCTCTCGGCCAGCCAGCGCAGCTTCTCGCTGTCGAGGGAGCGGAAGCTCAGCAGCCGCAGCAGGGTCCGGCCGGACTCGGAGAAGCGCAGCGAGGGATCGCGGCGCATGGCGGACCCTGGGTCGCAGGGCACCGGCGCCTCGCTGCGCGTACTGCCCTCCGCGGCGCGCA
This sequence comes from Streptomyces griseocarneus, assembly GCF_014655595.1. Lineage (GTDB taxonomy): Bacteria > Actinomycetota > Actinomycetes > Streptomycetales > Streptomycetaceae > Streptomyces > Streptomyces griseocarneus. The sequence continues at coordinate 39,070 of NZ_BNBL01000022.1, forward strand.
ACTTGGCCGGCACCGGGTCCTCGCCGTGCCGCAGCCGCTCGCGCACGTCCCGCGCGGTGGCCACGGCCACCCCCGCGACCTGGGCGATCTCCCGCAGGGAGGCCCCGGGCCGGTCGGCGATGTACTGCACGGCCCGCCGGCGCCCGTCCGCCGCGTTGAGGGGCCGGACCCGCCCGTCGCGTCCCGTCCGCGCTTCCAGGCCCTTGTCCCGGCCGATGGAGCGCCGGCGCTGGGCGACGACACTGGCGGATATGCCGGTGAGCGCGGCGATGCGCCGGTCCGACCAGTGCGGGTGGCTGACGAGGATGCGTGCGGCGGCGGCCGTACGGTCCTCGTGGGTGAGCGGCATGCCCTGCGTGGTGTTCAGCCGCACGGCGAGGACGAACGCGTCCTCCGGCGTCCCCTCGACGAACCGCACCTCGATCCTCGCGTCGCCCCGGCACAGGGCAGCGCGATGACGGTGCACGCCGTCGACGATGCGCATCGTGGGCCGGTGCACCACGATCGGCGGCAGGGCCGCACCCACCTCCGCGAGCATCCGGGTGTGCCGGACGTTCTCCCCGGCGAGGCGCGGGGAGTCGGCCGGCAGCAGCCCACCCACGGGCACGAACTCGGTTCTCGCCAATACATCGGACATGGCTTCAACTCCCCCGTGCGCGTCCTGACTGGTGAGCCCACTCCAGCGCACCTGAGATCCTTTCTGAAGGCATGGCGGCGGTCAGTTCGGTCAGCTTGGTCAGGTCGGCCGGACCGGCGGGGCGAGGGGCGCCGCGGAGGGAGGAGCGGAACCGGTGGCTGGACCTGGGGGACGTACGCGCTGGGCGATCGGAGGGCTGATCGCCGGCGGCATCCTGGTCAACTTCATCGACCGGACCGCCCTGTCCGTCGCGAGCTCCTCCATCGCCGCCGACTTCGGGCTCGACCTCGCCCAGCTGGGCATCGTGCTGTCCGCCTTCACCTGGTCGTACTGCCTGGTGCAGCTGCCGGCCGGGCTGCTGGTGGACGTCCTGGGCATCTCCCGGCTGACCCGCATAGCCTCCCTGCTCTGGGCGGTCGCCGGGCTGCTGACCGCCGTCGCCGGCGGGCTGGGGCCCGTGATCGCGGCCCGGCTGCTGCTGGGCGTGGCGGAGGGGCCCTCGATGGTCGGCGCCTCGAAGGCGACCGCGGCCTGGTTCCCCGTGGGCGAGCGCGGCATGGCGACGGCGCTCTTCGACGGCGCCACCAAGCTGGCCAACATGGTGGCCTTCCCGGTGCTCGCGTTCGTGATGAGCGAATGGGGCTGGCGGGCGGGGTTCCTGTTCACGTCGGTGCTCAGCCTGCTGTTCACGGTGGTGTGGTGGATCGGCTACCGCGACCCGTCCGAGCACCCCCTGCTGCGCCCCGCCGAGCGGGAGTTCATCCTGCGGGGCGGGGCGCGGGACGCCGACCGCCCCCGGGCCGGAGGGCTGCGCCGGGCGCTGGGCTCCCGCCGGGTCTGGACCCTCTCGCTCGGCTTCGCCTGCTACGGCTACACGATCAACATCGTGCTCACCTGGATGCCGGAGTTCTTCCAACGGCAGTTTCACGTCAAGCTGCTGGCCTCCGGCCTCTACTCGATGGTCCCCTGGGCCGTCGCCACCGTGGCCGAACTGCTGCTCGGCGGCTGGCTGGTCGACCACCTCGTACGGAGCGGCCGCGACCCGTGGGCCGTCCGCCGGTGGGTGCTCGTGGCGGGGCTGGCCTCCGGCGCGACGATCGGCGCGGCGGGCACGGCCGGCTCCCCGGCCGTCGCCGTGTGCTGGATGTCCGTCTCGCTCGCGGGCCTGGCCGTGGCCGCGCCCGTGGCCTGGAGCCTGCCCGGCCTGCTCGCCCCCGAGGGCGCGGTGGGTGCCGTCAGCGGGCTGATGAACTTCGCCAACACCGCCGCCACCGCGTGCGGCGTGCTGCTCACCGGCTGGCTGGCGCAGACGACCGGCTCGTTCCACGCGCCGTTCCTCTTCGCGGACGGCGTGCTGGCGGCGGGGGTGGTGCTCTACTGGCTCGTGCTGAGGCCGCGTCCGCGTCCGGTCACCGGTTCGCACGCTTCGCACGATGAGTCACTTTCTGTGGCTGCCGTCACAGATTGACCGTCCGGGCAAGGGGAATGCCTGGTTACGTTCACAAGCGTCCGCGACGGGCGGGGGAGCGAGCGATGGAAGCCGGCGGCACATCAGTACTGGCCTCCTGCCTGCAGCTCCTGGCCTGGACCCCCGAGCAGCTGGCCCGCGAGATCAACAGGAAGTGCGGACCCGGCACCATCAGCCCCAAGGCCCCCTACAACTGGCTCAAGGGCGCGCTGCCCCGCCGCCGGCTCCCCCACATCGTCGCCACGATCCTCTCCGAGCGGCTGGGCGAGCCCATCACGGTCGGCGCGCTGTGGCCCGACCACTTCCCGGCCACCGCCCGCCAGGCCCGCCCCTCCATCGTCCCGGCGCAGCGCGGCCCCGCCGCCGACCCCGCACCGCCCGAACCGCCCACGCCCGACCTCTCCTTGCCGGACCCGCTCCCCGCCGCCGTGGACTGGCTGCTGGGCGACGACGCCGCGCCGCCCACCCGGTCGCTCGGCGCCGAGATCCCGCCCGAGGCGCTGGAGATCCTCACCGCCCGAATACGCCAGCTGCGCCTGCTGGACGACAGCTCCCACGGCGGACTGGTCATGGACTGGGCGCTGCAGGACCTGCGGTGGGCGCGCAAGATGGCCACCGACTACGCCTACCCCGTCTCCACCGGCATCCGCCTGCACCGCATCATCGCCGAGCTGGCCCAGCTCGCCGGCTGGCTCGCGGCCGACCTGGGCCTGGAGCGGCGCAGCCGCTCCTGCTTCCTGACCGCCCTGGAGGCCGCGCGCACCGCCGGCGACCACTCGCTGGCCGCCTACGTCATCTCCTGCATGAGCTACCGCGCCACGTGGTCCGGGCGGGGCGAGGAGGCGCTGCGGCTGATCCGCATCGCCCGCAAGGGCTCGGCCGGCGAGGAACCCGGCATCACCCAGGCCCTGCTGGCCACCCGCCAGGCCAGGGCGCACGCCGGCCTCGGCGACGAGGCCGGCTGCCGGCGGGCCCTGGAGGAGGCGGCCGAACTCTCCCAGGCCGGCGGCCCGCCCGCCGACGCCCCCTGGGCCTACTGGCTCTCCCCCGCCGTCATGGTGGCCGACGCCGGCCGGGCCTGGCTGGAGATCGGCCGCCCCCGGCAGGCGGAGTGGCACCTGCAGCGCGGCATCGAACTGCTCGGCGACAGCCAGCCCCGCAACAGGCTGCTGCACTGCGCCTCCCTGGCCGAGGCCCGGCTCGGCCGCGGCGAGGTCGACGGCGCCGCGGAGGCCGCCGGGGACGCCCTGGACCTCACCGACACCGTCACCTCGCTGCGCGCCACCGCCCGGCTGTCCGAACTGCGCGGGCGCTTCCTGCGCTTCGACAGCCCGGCGGCCCGGCGGATCGTGCAGCGGACCGACGACCTCCTGAGGGCGGACCGGCCCCAGGAGGAGGACAGCCCCCGCGCGGCCAGCTAGGCAGAAGGAATCCATGCACGTCACTCACGCCTTACCCCTTGCCCCGATGACGACCCTGGGCGTCGGCGGACCGGCCGCCGTCCTCGCCGAGCTGCACGACCCGGCGGACTTCCCGGACTTCGCCGCCCTCGCGGCCACCCGCCCCGGGCCGCCGGTCGTCCTGGGCGAGGGCAGCAACGTCCTGGCCGCCGACGCCGGCTGCTCCCCCGCCGTGCTGCGGATGGCCACCAAGGGCGTACGCGTCACCGGCACCGGCCCGGACGACACCCTGCTGCTCGAGGTCCAGGCCGGGCACCCGCTCGGCGACCTGGTCGCCCTCACCATCGCCGAGGGCCTGACCGGCATGGAGATGCTCACCGGCATCCCCGGCACCACGGGCGCCACCCCGGTCCAGAACGTCGGCGCCTACGGCCAGGAAGTCGCCGACACCCTGCGCCACGTCACCGCCTGGGACTGGCACCTGGGCCGCGAGGTCACCCTCGACGCCGCCGCCTGCCGCCTCGGCCACCGCACCAGCCTCTTCAAGCACTCCCGCCGCTGGACCCTGCTCACCCTGGCCTTCGCCCTGCGCCGCTCCGCCCTGAGCACCCCCGTCGTCTACGGCGCGGTCGCGGCCGAACTCGGCGTCCCCCGCGGCACCCGCGTCCCCCTCGCCGAAGCCGCCCGCGCCGTCCTGACCGTCCGCCGGGGCAAGGGCATGGTCCTGGACCCCCACGCCCCCGACCGCCGCTCGGTCGGCAGCGTCTTCCTCAGCCCCGAGGTCACCCCCTCCCAGGCCACCGCCCTGCGCGCCCACGACGCCCCGGTCAACCGCTTCCCCGACGGCTCCACCCGCGTCAGCGCCGGCTGGCTCATCCAGCACTCGGGCCTCGCCCTGGGCACCCCCATCACCAAGGGCGTCCGCGTCTCCACCGTCCACCCCACCCTCGTAGCCGACGACGGCGCCACCGCCACCGCCTTCGCCCACGCCATCGACCTCGTCCGCACCCACGTCCTCCACCACACGGGCGTCCACCTCACCTCGGAAATCGACTTCCTGGGCGACTGGCCGGACCGGGCCACCACGGAGGGCCCCTGAACAAGAAAGCCTGAGCCGCCAGCGCAGACGCTGCGGCAAGCCCTCGGGAGTGCCCGCACGGTCACTTGGGCATGAACCAAGCCATGGGTGGACCGGTGGTGGACTGGGCAACGCGCGTGGCGAGAGCGGAGCTGAGCGCTGCGCTCCCTCGGCGGTGGGCGCACACCCGAGGGGTCGCCCGCCGCGCAGCCGATTTGGGGCGGATACTCGGCGACGACGCCGAGCTGCTGAAGGCTGCCGCGACGCTTCACGATGTGGGCTACGCGCCGCGCCTGGCGGCGACGGGATTCCATCCGCTCGACGGCGCCCGGTTTCTCCGCGATGAGCACGGTGCCGATGAGCGACTGGTCCGGCTGGTGGCGAACCACTCGTGCGCCTTGCTCGAAGCCGAGGAGCGCGGGCTGCGCGAATCACTGGAGGCGGAGTTCCCGTTGCTGGAGGAGCCGCTGCTGGTCGATGCGCTGGTCTATTGCGACATGACGACAACGCCCGACGGGGACCCGACGACTGCTCGGGAGCGGGTGGCGGAGATCCTGTGCCGCTACGGGGCGGACAGCATCGTGGGGCGGTTCATCCGTCGGGCATCGCCGGAGATCTTCGCCGCCGTGGAACGGGTGGACGCGGCGTTGGCGGGTCAGCCGAGGTAGGGGTAGGTGCCGGCGAGGTAGTCGCCGATCTGCTGGCGCATGCTGGGGTGGATGTCGTACTGGTCGAGGTCCGGGGGATGGACGAAGCGGACGCCGTCGGCCTCGTCATTGATGGTGGGCTCACCGCCGACCGGGCGGCCGATGTAGGTGTTCTCGTACTGCTGGCGGATCTCGCCGTCGGTGTAGGCAACGATGTGGTTGGGGTTGGTGTAGACCCCGAGGAAGCCAGTGATCTCGGCGACGATGCCCGTCTCCTCCAGGCATTCGCGCACCGCGCACTGTGCAGCGGTCTCCCCGATGTCCTGAGCGCCGCCGGGCAGGGCCCACTGGCCCGTGTCGCGACGGCGCTGAAGCAGGATGGCGCCGGCGTCGTCGACCACGAGGAGATTGCTGGCGGGGATGAGGGTGTTCGCCTTGGGGGCGGTGGGGTCGTTGTAGTACTCAGTCCTGCCCATGTGCGGCGGTGCCCTCCTGGTCGGGGGTCCAGGGCCGTGCGTCGGCCCAGACCGCTTCGAAGCTTTGAGCGTAGTTGTCGAACCACCCTGTGGTATCAGCCCTCTTGAGGTGGAGGAGCGGATTGGCGCTCGCCGGCTGGCCCCAGACGTGCGGGTTGACCAGCAGGCTGTCGTCATAGCGGAACAGGGAGGCGTACAGCGTCGTGTCGTGCAGCCGTACGTCGCACCCTGCCGCGGGCAGTAGGGGGCGGTAGTAGGTCAGCGAGGCGCGGATCTTGGCTGCGAGGGTGTCGCCGATGCCTTCCTCGCGGCCCCGGACGGCGACAGCCTGACCACCCGGGTCACCGAAGCACAGGCGTACCCGGACGCCGGCGGCTGCGCGCTCGGAAAGCATCGTGGCGACGCGGGGATTGGACTGGGCGAAGAAGGTGCCGGAGAAGACGAGTACGCAGATCTGCTCTCGGGCCTCCGTCAGCAGCTGGAGCCACATGTCCCGGGGGACGCTGGCCCGGTTCTGATAGGTGCCGACGAGCTCGGTACCTGAGCTGGCGTCGGGTCGGCCGCCGCGTGGTGGCGGGGTGGGCCACAGGAACGTCTCCTCCACTCGCAGGTGCTGCGCGGCACGGAAGCGGTGGCGTCGGTGAGGCACGCGCCCGCCGAGCCAGCGGCCGACGGTCTTGGGGTCCACCTCGCAGACTTCGGCGAGCGACTCGGGAGAGACGCCGCGCTGGGCGAGTACGGAGTGAAGTCGCTCGTTCACGGATGTCATGGAAGTCAGGACGGCCGTGATCCGGCAAGGACGTTTCGGGACGTTCTCTGAAATCGAGGCTGTGGCCGGTCCCTACCCTGACGGCATGGAGCTCATCGTCCTGTGGGACATCGACCACACGCTCATCGAGAACGCAGGGGTGAGCAAGGAGATCTACGCCGCAGCGTTCTCGGCATTGGCAGGAAGCCCGCCGGCCGGGCCGGCGCGGACGGAAGGGCGAACGGATCGCCTGATCATGCAGGAACTGTTCCTGCGCCACGGACTGTCGGTGCCGGAGTGGGCCGCCGTCGAGGCCGCACTGGCCCGTGCCGGGGAGGAGCGCCTGGAGATCCTCGGTAAGCGAGGGACCGTTCTCCCCGGAGTGCGCGGCGCCCTCAAGTCGGCTTCGGCACATGATGGCTGGGTCTCTTCGGTTCTGACGGGCAACATCGCGGCCAACGCACGCGTGAAGCTGTCGGCCTTTCACCTGGATCCCTTGCTGGATCTGCCTGTTGGAGCCTACGGGGCCGATGCGGATCAGCGCGCCGATCTTGTGGATGTCGCCCGGGAGCGGGCCCGGCGCCTCCGCGGAGCACGGGATGACGTACCCGTGGTGCTTGTGGGGGACACGCCCCGGGACGTCGAGGCCGCCCTTGCCACGGGCTCCGGAATCGTCGCGGTTGCTTCGGGCGTTCACAGCCCCGAAGAGCTGGCTGCGGCCGGTGCGGATGTAGTGCTGCCTGATCTGTCGGACACAGCGCAGCTCCTTGGAATTCTGCAGACCTTCGCGGCGCGCTGAAACGTCCCAGGACGTCTTCGAGAGCGTCCGCATACGGGGTGATGAGGTCCCCGCGTGCTCGGTCACCATCGGTCTTCTCCGGCCCCGAGCACGAGCGATCCCCCCTCTGCTCCCCACCACCAGCGCCTCCGCACGCCACAGACGTCCCGCCGAAACGGCGGGAGACCGGTAGAGGAAGGAGCTCGAAGTGCAAGAGAAGCAACCCTCCGTCGAAGAGGGCCTCCTCGTCGCCGTGGAAGTCCTCGCGAGCGTCCGTGATCGCCACGACAGCAATGCCTCCGATCCGGGGCAGGGCTCCTCGGGTGACGGCCCCTGGCCCGGCGGAGACGGGCTGAACCACGCGGCATAGCCGCCAGTTCTCCGGCGGAGGGGCTGCGTACGCGACCCCTCCGCCGCCCACGTCCCATCTGGCGGAAGGAAGGAGAACGATTCATGCAGCATCGATTGGTCCGCGCTGTCGAGGAGGCACTGGGCTGGGACGGTCCAGCCCGGCTCGGAAGGGAGTTCGCCCGGGGAAGCATCAGCGACCCCGAAATCGTGACAAGGCTGCTCACACCTCCGCAACTGCTCGACATGGTCATGCGTCGAAGCCTGGCCAACCCGCAGTTCCGGTTCTTCAAGGGCGGTGAGGAGCTGCACCCCGACGCGTATGTGAACCGGCAGGTCACACCGCGGGGGCAGGCGATACCGATGGCGGACATGCGCCGCGTGGGCAGCCTGTTGCGTGAGGGCGCAACTCTGGTCCTGGACCAGTCGAACGTCTTCGATCCCACGATGGAGGTGGCGTGCCGGGCCATGCAGTGGTGGTCCCGGGAACATGTCCAGGCGAACGTCTACCTGACCACGAACGACGCATCCGGCTTCGACCTGCACTGGGACGACCACGACGGTGCGAGCTGAAAGCTGCTCTGCCCAGTGGCGGCGGGCTGAGGTGGCC
>NZ_BNBL01000023.1 GCF_014655595.1 Streptomyces griseocarneus
CTGCTCCGCAGACACGACGCGCCGCCGCTACGCGGCGGGACCGTGCCCCGCTCCGCGGGGCAGCCGGCCACTCCGTGGCCGGGGTGATCCGCTCCGCGGATCACGGGTGGGTCGTCGTGGCGGTGACCAGATCGCTCCGCGATCTACTCCCCTCCCCGCCTTGGCTCGTTCTGAATCTACAACTCTGTTCGTAGTCAGGGTTGTTCGGGAAGGCGCCCGCTCCGCGGTCGCCTTCAGGCTGGCTAGAGCGGGCGAGGTGGGGGATTCCGGGTTTCCGCACTCGTGGGGGTTTCTCTGTCGCGCGGATTTTCTGGTTGCTGACTCCGGTGCTCTCAGCCGCTTCCATGGAAGCAGAAAACTATGGAAGTTTCGAGATGTCGGTGTCCCCCTCTTCAGGAGGCACGGGGTTGGGGTCTCGCCAGTCGTCCTGGAGGATCCATGCCATCAACTGGTCTTGTTCATAGGAGAGTTGACCAGAGTTCTGTTTGGTTCGGATCTTGCAGAGCCACGGGCCGATCATGATCCGTTCACCGTCGGCTTCGATCCATTCCCGGGCGCCGGGCGGGCGGCCCCAGCGTTCCACGAACAGGCGGAGGAGCCCGGCGGTCTGCTGGAAAGTACGGCGTGTCCGCTTCGCTGGCGTATCTGTCACCTTGCTTGCAGGGAGCGGAGCCTGAGCGGGGTTCAGTTTGAGATGGGTGAGAAGGCCACGCTGGCCGGGGTCCAGCTGGTCCCAGAGGACGTGCTGACGGTGCAGCCAGCTGCCGGCCTTCACCTCTTCGATCACCGTGTCACGGCGCAGCGTGGCGGGGTTGTGGCCGGCTTCGATGTGGCGTTTGAGGAGGTGGTATTTGCGGTGCCAGTCGGGGCCGTGAGGGAGTGTCCAGTGGGGGTCGAGGGTGGTGAGCTGGGCGTGGCGTTCGGGGGTGAGGCGGTTCTTGCGGGCGAGGGCGCGCTGGTCGATGAGGAACTGGCCGCCGGGTTCGTGGGCGGGGATGGCGAGGTGGCCGTGTTCTGTCTGGTAGGTGGTAACGGTGGTCAGGTGGCCCTGCCAGGTGGCTTCGTGGTCGTCCCAGATCATGCCGAGGGCATCGAGTTCGGTGATCCAGTCCTTGGTGAGGGTGCCTTGCCGGCGGGCAGTGCGCTGGCCGGTGATGAAGGTGCCCAGGTGGTAGCCGTAGGCGTCCTCGTAGTCCGCGGGAACGTGCAGGTGCTGGTGTTCGGTGTGGAAGCGGGTGGCGGCGGCCAGGCCGGCACGTCGGGGAGTGGAGAGGGCCGTTCCGTCGGCGGGCCAGGCGAGCAGGTCCATCGCGCGGGCGATGGTGTTGGGGTCGAGGGTGAAGTCGAAGCGGAAACGGCGCGTGATCATGGTGTGGGTGTCGCGTTCCAGGCGCTGTTTGGCGCTGGTGCGGGGCGCGCGGGCGGCGATGGTCTGGTCATGGTGGCGCAGGGCTGCGGTGACCAGCCACAGCGGCTCGTACGGGGTGCCGAGGAGGTTGGTGGGGTCGGCGCCGGGTGGGATGTAGGCGGGGATGACCAGGCTCGCCAGCTTGCTGTCCGTGGTGGGGGGTTTGCGCAGGGCGCGGCCCAGGGCCTGGACGATACGGCGGACGCTCGCGGTGCGGTCCGCGAAGACGATTGCGTCCACGGCCGGCAGGTCGACGCCTTCGCCCAGGACCTGGGCGTTGGTGAGCACCGCCCGGTCGGCGTCGGCGAAGTCGGTCAGGATGTCATGGCGCTGGCCTGGGGTGTGGGTGCCGTTGATGGACTGCACGACGAGGGCCTCGGTCCAGTCCGGGCGCTGGTCCTCGGCAAGGGTGCGCAGGGTGTGGGGGAACTGGCGGGCGAAGTCCGTGGCATCCGCGATCTGCTGGAAATAGACGATCGCGTGCTTGAGGTCGTGTTCTGCCATGGCTTTCAGGACGGCCAGGTGCAGGGCGGTCGTACGGCGCGCCGTCGGGCTGAATCCGGTGTGGGTGCCGGTGTCGGTGAGGGCGGTGCGCAGGTCGGTGTCGGTGATCGTGGGTACCACCAGCTGGTAGTCCGCGAGAACGCCCGCCTCGATCGCGTCCGCGTGGCTGAACGTGTGGAGGCGCGGGCCGAAGGTCTTGGTGTCCGTCATCGACGCGATCAGCGCGGGTGCGTCCCATTCCGGGGCCGTGGCCGCGGTGCGCCTCAAGACCGGGCGGGTAGTCGGCGGCTCCGTCAGACGTGGCGGCTCCCACTCATAGGGGGTCGCAGTCAGGTAGAGGCGGCGGTCGGCAGGAATGCGCTGGTTGTCGTGGAGGGCTGTCCACTCTTTGTCCCAGCTGCCGGCAGTGCGGTGTGCCTCGTCCACGACCAGCAGGTCGAAGACGGGTGCCGGGTGGCGGGTGTGCTGAGCCTGCTCGATCTTCGGCAGCGAATCCAGCGTCACGAACACCGTCGCCTGTTCGTTGCGGGCCAGCCACGACGCCAGAAACCCGGGGCTGTTAGTGCTGTGCGCCCCGGCACCCGCAAGAACCGGATGTTTGCTCGCCTTCAACGAGGAAACCGCCATCAACGGCTCCCGACGCTCATCCGCACGAGCGCTCCGGGCCCACTGCGCAATCAGATCCAAAGACGGCACCGCGACCAGCAGGTGACGGGCGTCCAGCGCCTCCGCAGTACGCAGCGCGGTCAGGGTCTTGCCCGTGCCACAAGCCGAGACCACGTGCCCGCGGGTATGGGGGCGGGCAAGGTGACGTACCGCGCTCTCGACCGCGGCCTGCTGATCTGGGCGCAGCACACGACGGCTAGCAAGGCGGGCCTGGGGCATGGCCGGGGTGGGAGTCACGGCCGCGGGCTCAGGGCTGGAGGGCATGACAGACCTCGGCTCACAACAAGGGGGCAGCCAGCGGGGTTCATCCTCCCGCACGTGAGCGAGCTGGCGCAGGGCAGACCCCTACACCTCGGCCCCCGTGTTCCAGACCGCCCGCCCGTACGCCAGCAGCGCGCTACCGGATCAGCTACCAGATCACGGCGCGAACCCAGCACGGCCGCAAGCAGCTCCTTCAGCCCGCTGCCGCAGCGCTGGGCTTACCACGGGTACGACCTACCATCACAAGAGGACGAGGACGGTAGACGGGGGCGCCCGGCTCCCTCCCTCGAAAAGGGGCACGGCTCACAGCCTCATACCTCACAACTCGGCTCCGTCTGCCTGCTGAAACAGTCTGTGAGCCCCACAGCTCACAGACCAGCGACCTCACAGAGGCCGACACGAGCACGAGGCGCAGCAAGGATTCTCCTTCCGCACCGTGAGCCGTAGCGCCCAGGCAGAGCGGCCGCCAGCAGCAGAATAGTGATCATTAAGTGCCTGATGCTGGATTCTCCTGCGATTCATAGACGCCAGGCCGCAACACCACCTTCATATCGAAGGGGCGCGGCGTTGTGACCTGTGTGCTCGGACTGCGGCAGGGGGCGACGGCTCATCCTTGGTGCGGCGGGGAGTCCACCGCATGTCTGAGGCTCCAGGGCCTGTAGCTGTTCTTAGGTTGAGTTGTTGGCGCGTTGCTTGTCGGCGAACCCTCGTCCCGGGGGGGGGGAAGAGGGTCCGTCCTCGCCGGTGTATCCCGTACGGAACTCCAGGCGATGGTGGTGGCAGGGGTCGGCAGCGCGCAGTCCTTGGGCGGAGGGGCCGAGGAGAGAGTGTCGCAGCGTCATCACACCACCCCATGGACCAGGGCTGCGAACCGCGGGCCATTCCCATCCGTCTACGAACGCCCCAGCACAGCCCGCCATGGACAAGCAGCATTACACCGAGAACTTTCATCCGTCGAGAACTCCTCGAGCGGGCCATGGAGCGTTTGCCGGCGCCGATCGCCGACACCGTCGAGGAGGTCGCCGCCTGGCCGTGGGCAGAGCACGAGCTACTCCTTCTCTGTCTGCTTTGCCCGTGAATCAGGATGGTGGTTGGGGTGACAGTGGTTGGGCTCACGTTGCTACGCGCTCTCCACGGCCCGGTCTCGACGGTCAGTGCCAGGATGTGTTCTGCCTCGCCGACCGTCAGATGCAGACTGCGGGAACGGGAGGGTCCCTTCTCCGGGCAGCGGACCCGGCATTCGTATCCGCTCCCCCCGCTCTCGTCGATGGCCACACACATGTGCATCGGCCAGTCACAGCCTTGAGCGCCCCACTGGAGGTGAAGATGGCGGCGTAGCGCGGCGAGCCGGTGATGTGGTGGCAGCGTGCGTTGGGCTCGGCAGCCGTCACAGCGCAACAGGTGTGGCACGCTGTCTGGCAGGGCCAGGAACTCCTTGCCCTGCCCTTCCTTGGTGTTGCAGCTACCGCACAGGGGTCCGCGGATCAGACCGTGTTCGTGGCAGTGGTCCCAGTCGGTGGCAGGCCGGGGCGTGCGGCATACCGCGCACAGGTATTCCCTGGCTCTTGGTCCGTGTTCGCGGACCCGGGAGTGGGCGATGCCCTTCAGTTCCTGCCGGTAGTGGCGCAGGCTTGCGGCGGAGCAGGCGGGGCACAGCACCTTCCAGCCGTTGGTGGTCGAGGTGCGCCAGGAGGAACTCTTGTCAGGTGCGCCGCAGCCGCTGCACGGGTGGGTGGTGGCTTTCAGAGCGGCTTCGGCTTCCTGCCATTGGTCGAGAATGTGGGCGAGGGTCCTGGGGATCAGCCAGGTGTCGGCTGTCCACACCAGCATGGGAACAGGAAGTGTGCAGGCAATGGCGTATCCCCCGTAGCGCTGGAGCAGGCCGTCGGGGGTCAGGCCGCAGGGCAGGCGCCAGTCGGCGGCGTCTCGTCGGCAGAAGGGCGGATCGCACGGGCAGCCGTTTTCCCGACGGGCGGCTTCACCCGCGCTGCGGATCGCGCTGTTGATCTCGGCTGGCCAGCCGGTACGCGCAGGAGCCTTCGGCTCTGGCCCGCTGTGTGCCTCAAGCCGTGGGTCGATGAGGTCTTCCGGATCCCAGGGCAGCGCAGCGATCTTCTGCCCGGCACCGCGGACATCCGGTTCCTGGAACGTCCACCGACCGGCATGCTTGTAGGCGCGCACTGGTATGTGCCCAAAGAAGACGAAGTCGTGCCCGGTGTCACGCTTATGCCGGAAGCGCTCCGGCGCCATGGGGATGGGGCAGCTGCGTGTCTCGTCGGCCAGGTACCGCACGGCCAGCTTCACACTGATCATGCCGCCAGCGTGACACCCACCGCTGACAACGAGTCCCCGGACGCAGACACCGAAGGCAACCCCGGCCGCTTCTCGACGGCAGCGAAGTCGTGGACGGCATCGTCGGGCACCGGCCGCCGACCGTGAGGTCACGGGGCGGTGGGTGAGGCTCTGCAAGGGCTGGGTTGCTATGCGGCGAAGCCGATGTTGGTGACGTACTCGTACTGGCCCCACTGCGAGCCCAGGTCGACGATCGTGTCGTCCCAGGCTGCGTCGAGGCCCTGGTGGTCGCCGGCTGCCCAGGAGCCGACGATGCGGTCCCAGCGGCGTACGTTCATCGTCCGGTACTCCACGACGCGCTGGAGCTGGCGGGGGACCTGGGACTGGTCGAGGGGGTGGATCTCCACCCGGGTTCCTCGTCCGTCGCGGTTCAGGCGCTTAAGGAGGTGCCGGGCGACGTTCTGACGGCGCACCGTTCGGTACGCGGCGTCGATCCTGGCCAGGTTGGCCTTGGACGGCCGGCGTTTGCCCTCCAGCCACGCCTTGAGCGTCCGGTCGGTGACCGTCAGCCCGGCCTCCTTGGCGGCCTGACGGCTCCTGGCCGACTTCGTCAGGTAGTGCAGGCGTGCCATCAGGCCGCGCCTGGTGGTGACGGGGGTGGCGATGCCGCCCGCGAGCTCGTCGAGCTTGCGGGCGACGGCGTCGCTGCCCTTGATGCCGCGGGCGCCGAACTTCCCGAAGTCGATGTTCCTCTCCGGCATTTACTCCTCCTCCCCTTCCGTCTCCATGTGCTCGGTGGTGCCGGATGTGGCGGTGTAGGTGTCCTTGACCTTCACTTCGGTAACGCCGCGGCCTTCGGGGAAGACACTGCGCCAGTCGCCGATGACGTGGAGTTCGTCGGTGCCCATCGCGCGCACCACGGTCAGGCCCTCGTCGTGGGCCCTGAGCGCCTTCAGCCAGAGGTTGGAGAACGCCTGGGAGCGGATGATGTGCATCCAGTCCGGGCGGTAGAGCTCCCTGTTGTAGTTCGACTCCCCCATCGTGGACACGAACTTGGAGTACATCGCCTTCACGTACTCCAGCGTCACCTCGTCGCCCTGCTCGATCGCGGTGTCGCGGGCGTCCTTGAGGACGATGCGGAACTTCTCCAGCAGGTTCTCCGTGGCGCCGGAGGTGTAGGACTCGTGGATCTGCGGTGGCGCGCACAGGCCGTACTTCGGACCGGACAGGCGCAGCAGGAGGCGCAGGGTGGGTTCGGTGACCCAGAGGGGGCCTGGTTCGTCGCGCTGGCCGATGGGGTTGGGCAGTACAGCGTCGTGTTCCCAGGGGGGCGGGGTGATCAGGTGCACGCCGGCGCGGCGGCGGTCGTGGGCGAGGCCGGTGGAGTGCTCGAGCTGGCCGAGCGGGAGGTGGGTTTTGAGGGCGGAGAGGTAGGCGCCGTTGATGTCGAGGGCGGTCACCTCGTGGCGGCCGGGTGGCAGTTCGTGCCGGGTCCACTTGGGGCGGGCTTCCCAGATCTCATCGGCGCCGCGGGAAGTCTGCTTCTTGAGGATGCCGGGAATCCAGGGGTGGGCGATCACGTCGTAACGGGCGCCCTTGCGGGTCTCGTCCAGCAGCCGCATCGCGTCCGGGATCGCCCGCTTCAGCAACGCAGCCGTCGCTGTTTCCACGTCGCCCTGGTGCTCGGCGAGCGCAGCCTTAACCGCCTGGCCGATCAAGTCCCCGGGGCCGGACGGTTCCTGGAACGCACGGCGGGCCGGGCCCTTGGAACGCCCGGGGGAACGCGTCGTACGCGGTGTGCGCGCCGGCGGCTTGCTGGTGTGAGCGGTGTCGGGCTGGGCAGGTGGCGCAGCGGGCTGGGCGGGTGGCGCAGCGGCGGTGGTCTGGCAGTCGGCCGGGTGAAGATGCTGGGCGAAACCCGCCACCCGGGTTCCGGCCGGATGGCCGCAGAGCACACACGGCTCGGGAGCGGTGAGGACCTCCACCTCGTCACCGTCACCGTCCTGCGGAGACCCGGCCGGCTCCGCAGCGGCCGGCTCAGCGGGCTCCGCGGGCTCCGCGGGCTCGGCGGGCTCGGCGGGCTCGGCGGGCTCGGCGGGCTCGGCGGGCTCGGCGGAAAAACCGTCAGCCACGGGGACGCCGGCTGACGGAGCAGCGGGGCCGGCAGCGGGAGCCGTCTCTGGTCCGGTCTCGGCCGCGAGCTTCGCGGCCAGGCCGTCGAGCAGGTACGCGTACTTCGTGCGGAGCTCGCCGGACGGCTCCCTGTCCTTCTCCCACCCCGTGACCGTGCTCGGGCTCACCCCCAGCGCGCGGGCCACCTGAGCCTTCGACAGGCGGGCCCGCTCCCGCAACTCCCGGCGCCTGTGAGGTACGGGGAGTTCGGCTTCCGGGCCGACGGCCGCGAGCAGCGAGTCGATCGCATCGAAGTCACTCACCGGCCCACTCCCTCGTCGGCGCCTGCACCGCGGCGCCGGGCGGCGGGCAGTGCCTCGCACGCCCGGGTCGGCCCCGCCAGCAGATCCAGCGCGGCGATCCCGTAGTGCTCGGCCAGGACGTCAGCGTCACGAAGACTCCACGAAGTGGCCCCGGACTGCCGGCGCGAGACCTGCGTCTGCGTCAGCCCGAGCACCGCAGCGATCGCCCGCTGCGACTCCCCCGTCGCCTGCATCAACGCGGCCACCGTCAGCCGCAACGACTCCTCCAGGCTCAGTCCCATAGCCCCTACCCTACCCGAAGAGTGATGCAAATTACGCATCAAAGTGTGGAAATAAAACTCATCTATGCGTCCAGCGCCTACTACCGGAGCGAGACCGGCCACCGCAGCGAGCACCGGAGCGCTGTTGCCGTGCCGCGCCAGGAGGAACGAGGCGGATCAGCCAGCGGCCCGCCATCCGGGGTGCAGACGGCGCCGGTGCCGGCGGTGACCCGGAGTCCGCCACGGGTGTGCCCGTCCTGGGCTGCCGGCCGCCCTTACACCGTGAACCGCCCCGCGTCGCCGGCCGCGTCCCCGCCGTACGCGACTGCCTCGCCCCGCCCCTGCTGTCCGCCGCCTCCGCCCACGAGCGGGACCGCATCACCACCCCGGGCCGGTCCCGGCCCACGACGGGCCGGCCATCGATGCCCGCCCGTCCCGCCAATGCGTCCTGGGACAGAACGTATCCGCAGGTCAGAGGCTGGGACGTCCCATGATTTCCGCACCGCCCGGCAACGCCTTGGCAGCCCCTGAGGCACGCAGGCCACACTCGTCACGCCCGGAAGATGCGACAGAGAAGGAGACCGCAATGAAGCGTCTGCTCAGCACCGCGTTCGCCGTCGTGGCCCTGGCAGGAACCGGAGCCATCACAACCGCCGGAAGCGCGTCCGCCACCGACCAGCCGGCCGCCGTGCGGACGGTGAACCTCAAGGGATGCAAGACGTGGAACGACAAGAACACCTTCGGTGCCAACTGCTCCGGCAGCCGGTCGTTCCTCGCCCTGGCCAGGTGCAAGAACGGCCGGGTCGTCCAGGGCGCCGAGGCCTACCCCGGTACGTGGTCGTACGCCTACTGCAGCTCGGTCGGATCGTCCCTGAAAACACCGGTCAGCAGCAACTCGTGGGTCGCCTACAAGTAAGCCGTCATCGCCCGCCGACCAGGCCGGCCGATCCGGCCTGAGAGCCCGCGGGTGTCTGGCGGACGGGTGCCCGTCCGCCAGACACCCGCAACACCCAGGCACTCTGCTGTCCCGACGCCACTGCGGAGGGGCCCGGCACCGCCTCGGACTTGATGGGCTGGTACTTCGCACCCTTCGACGACCTGCTCGACAGTGAACCGGGCCGGGACACGGCCCGAGCAGCTGAGCTCCCTCGGCAAGATGGCCGCCATCCTGGACCGGCCCGTACCGGTGGCCGACCCGGGACAGCCTCCGGCGGCCCATGCCCTCGCAGACCTTTTCCGGCGCAGCATCACGGGGGCATGTCCCCGGCATGGCGGGTCCACACCGGGACGGGCCGGGATTCAGCCGGTGACGTGTACCGGGGCCCGAGGGCCTACATGTGGAACAACGACCGCGACACAGCCACCCTGCGGGATGCCAGGGGGCGGCTCGTGGCATCAACGTCCTGGCACTGACCGCAGACACAGCGAAGCCCCGTCCTATTGGGCGGGGCTCCATAGCGCCGGCCAGCCGCCTGCGGCCGAAGGTGATACTCAGGCGAAGCAACGGGCGAAGTTACAGTCGAGGACTTCTCGCAACATTTTCAAGAAGCAGTCGAGCATGGACTCGATGGCCGCACGGTTGCGAGGCCAGCCAGAAACGGCCCGGGTGGGTACCGGGTTCGGACAGGCCAACGCGATACCCCGGGCCGTCGGCGTCGTACGCGACCTCGAACGCGAAGTCCGGCCAGGTGCCGAACCGGTAGCGTTCGCGTACCTCCTCCCGTCCGTCCGACGGCTGCCCTCGATCGGCGTCATGCATGGCGCCCAAGGTGGCATGCACCGCGCCTGGTGTTGTCACCGGTACGCAGTAGACGCCGTCACCCTTGAGGCTGCAGTCGCGGAGGATCTTCCAGTTCTTCATGCGCGCGAAGCCGTGCTCGACGCGTGCCCGCACCCGGCGGTGGGAGGCGTTGTGCTGTTCCTTCCACTGCGGCAGCCGTTCCGGCCCGGCCTGCCGGCGGTGCGGGATGAGCAGTCCGGTGCCGCGGTATCCGCCGTCGGCGATGACGGTCGCGTCCCCGCAGGCTGCCTTGATGCCGAAGTCGGCGAAGGCGGTGCAGTTGTTGGGTTGCCGGGCAGGGGCCGGCCGACGACGAGCACGAGCTTGGTATCAGCCTTGATGAGCACCTGCGTGTTCGTCGAGTAGCGGTGGTTCTTCGAGGAGGCGGCGACGGACCGGTCTCGCGTGGGTACCAGTGTTCCGTCCACGATGAGCACGTCATTGCTGCCCGGCCTGCGTTTGGCAGGCGCGAGGGTCAGCAGTGGGCCGTGCCGCTTGATGATCCGGCCGACCGCCGCGGTGGAGATCTCGAACAGCGGGGCGAGCTGCAGCATGGACAGGTTCGTGCGGCAGTACATCGCAGCCAGCAGCACCCGGTCCTCCAAGGACAGCGACCACGGGCAGCCTGGCCGGCCGGGATCCAGAGCCTGCCCGCCAGCCCGGTGGACAGCCTTGACCAGCCGCTGGACCTGCCGTGGGCGCAGCCCGGTGAACACCTCGACGAACTCACGAAGCTGAGCGGAGACCACCTGCACGACCAGACCAACGCAGACCAACCAGCACGGTTACGAGAAGATCTTTAGGCGCCACGCGAACTAAAAGCCAGGCATGGCGACCGGAAGTGTCTTCACAGCCCACTATCATTATCCTCAGAGGCGTCACGGTATCGATTGTTGGAGGTTGCATCTGACAGGAGATTTTCGTTTTCTCCTCCCTGCCTCGCCTCCCAGTGTTTAACAGGGCGCCATCTTTCTAGATCAGACTCGGCGTGCCACTGCCACGGAGAGACCAACGCCCACAATGCATTCCATGACACTTTGACATCTAGCTGCAGCATCAACTGCGCCTCATCATCCCGTCCTGAGCAAGCCAAAGCATGCTCGAGTGCAGTAACGAGGTGCACTGTCGCAGTTCTAATGGAACGCGCTAGCTGACGCTCGTCAGACCCACGCTCCGCACGCGCAAGCCGCTCGGTTCGATTTGCGAGAAATGCCTCGAGACGCTTGATATCGGCAACACCGATATCTTTGGCGTAGCAGAGAATTCGTCTTGTTGCCTCTGGATTCGTCACATCATTTACCTGCACATGGACTCACAACCACCAGCCATCCCCCACACCTCGTCAACGAACTTCCGGATGCACACGCATGGCGTACAGGGGCCGACCTGAATCCCGTACCGCCCGCTGACCGGCTGAGCCAGCCAACCCGACGTTATCCGGCACATACCAAAGATGACAACGATCTTCTTTTAGCCACTGGACTTTCGCATTCCGAACTGCATGCAGTAACCATCCGTCTGCGACATGGACACAACACCACTGCTCAGCAGCCAGCGAGGAAAAGAGCCAAACGGCGTCGACGAAAAGGAAGTTGCGGTCAACGAGGCGCTCGTCGCACAAGGCCGTCACCCGCGCGACAACAGGAACCCACGGAGACACAAGCCGTCGAACACATCACCCTGAGTAATTGCTCACCTCCGCGAGGACCGGTGTTGGTAGCTGGTTGCGTGTTGACTTCGCCGGAAACGCTCCGGGCAATCGCCACCTCGCCCCCAGCCGGGCAGGCCACCGGCTGTGGTGGGGAGATCGGACCAACTGGTACCGGCCCCTGCCAAGGTCAAAAATGCGCTCCATCACGAGCCCAAGGCGAACACCTCCACTCGCTCGGGGCATCGCCGGGGGCCCGACCGGCTGGACGGCGAACGCACGGAACCGGCGCGGAAGGCACGGCGGGACGACGACCAAAGCGACAGCCGGAAACCCACAACGGGCGGCCAACAGGGCGGGGACGACACCAGAGCGCCGCAGGGCGCGGACGACAAGGCAGAGCCCAGCAAGCGGCTGGCCCGCTAGACGGGACGGAGAGCCCAGTGCGGGGACGCGAGGGACGGCGTGGGCGGCGAGCCGGCCGGGGGCAGGGGCGGAATTCTCATACATCTGCGGGACTCTCATCTAACCTGCGGCACTGCAGGTCAAGCCCTACTGCCAATGCTTGAGACCCACCACCGCGTGTCTCATCTACCTGCAGCATCCCAGGTCAGAGAGATGCCCCTACCGCAACAGAAACAAAACTCACAGCCGGCACCGAACTGGCCAAGCTCAGTCATCAGCGCGACGCCGGTCTGTATCTCGTCCGCCGTCCAGCCCGTGATGTCGAGCAGCAGGCCGTCGAGCGGGGTCGAGGTCGTGGCCTTTGTAGGCTTCGATACCGCGGGCGGCACACGCTCGACCTCCAGCTCGGCCTGTACCTCGCGCTCCGTCACGTGTCGCCCGGACAAGCAGAGCAGGCTCGGTGGCGGGCAGGTAGCGGTCCCGCTTGCGTGCCGCGGATCGTTTCAGGGCCCGGCGCAGGGCTACGCTGTGCTCGTCCCTGCCAGCCATCGTCGCTGAGGAAGGCCTGGCCCAGGTAGCGGTTGCCGCGGAAGATGTACAGGTCGATCTCGTGGGCGTGGTGCGGCATCCACCGCACCTCGACGACCTTGGTGCGGTGCGCGTCGGCCCGACGGGCCGGTGCATAGGGGACGGTGCAAGTCGAGGACGGGGGTAGGCCGGCACGCACCGGTCCCGGTCTACCCCCGAATTCAAGGCATTCTGCTCATGCTGTTGAGTGAACGCCCAAGGTATCGATCTGTCACCTCACATAGCTGCAGTTCCTGGTGGTGCCGCCGACGTAGTCACAGATTCGGAACTGCACGTCTTTCATGATCAGGCCATCGCTGTTGAGATCGACCGAAGTCACACTCGAGGCGATGGTTCCCCAGGACTGGCCGCCGACCCACCGTTCGGACCTGGCGTCCCACGCCTTCCCCTTCGTCTGAAGGCGGAGGCCGTACGAACAAGTCTTACTGGTGGTCAATTCGCCCCAGATCTTGAATCCGGCATGGCCGCCAAAGTGCCCGACTTTCTCGTATCCGTAGTTTCCCTCTGCCGCAGCGCAGCCCGATGTAGTTGAGCCTGCGATGTGGTGCTCTTGCGCTACTGCTGTGGTCTGGGCGAGTCCGATGCCGAGCACCGCCATGGCAGCGGTGAGGAGGACACGGACTTTCGTTGTCGTCACGAGTACACCCTTCCTGTTTTGTTGAGCTGTGGACCGTTCGCCGGGAGTTCGGCATCCGCCGGCACGGGCGGGCAGCGCGGAACACGTATCCAGCCAGTCCAGTCCCACTGCCGTTGAGCAGTTGCAGCCGGTGGCCCGTGTACGGGGTGCTCCGCGCGCGGCGTGTGTCCAGATTGCTGCGGAGTCTGGGCGGTCGCCTTGTATAAAGGCGCACTCTGTCTACGAGAGTCGACTGACACACGCACGGTACGAGGGCGCAGTGGAGGGGGAAACGCCCATGGAGTCGATGAACAGGGGCGAGTACGTGGAGCGTCGCTCCTCGAAGCGGTTACGGGATCAGGTCGTGATGTACAGGGGTCATCGCACCGCAGGACCAGTACCGCTCAGGCGAAGTCTTCCCTCGGCCACTGTGACGTTGTTCCTGGGCTGGGGAGATCCCTTGCACCTGCTTCACGAGACCCGGAGCGCTCGAGCGCAGCGGACGACGTGGCATGCGACGCTCGCCGGGCTGCAGACATCGTCGCTGAAGGGGGGCTTCGAGGGCGCCGCGGAGGCGGTCGAGATGGACTTCACTCCACTCGGCGCGTACATGTGCCTGGGATTGCCACTGCATCACCTGGCCAGCTGCCACCTGCACCCAGATGAGGTGCTGGGCACCGGCTGGTCAGCGCACCTGACCGAGCAGCTCATTGCAGTGCCGGACTGGGGCAAACGCTGGGCGATTATCGAGGACGCCCTGGCGCGGCGGATGGTGGATGCTCCGCCGACTTCGGCAGTCGTTGCCGAGGCATGGAGCCGACTACGCGCCTGCCACGGGCGGCTCTCTACCAAAGATCTGGCTGCCGCGACGGGGCGCGGCAGCCGGCAACTGCAGGTGCTCTTCCGCGAGCAGATCGGACTGCCCCCGCAAACGGTCAGCCGGATTCTGCGGTTTCAACGAGCGCTCACGCTACCGTTCGACGCCTGTCGGTCGCTGGCTGATCGGGCGGCTCTGTGTGGTTACTACGACGAGGCACACATGAACCATGACTTCCGTGACCTGGCCGGACTCACTCCCGCACAGCTATGCGTTCTCGCTGATCACGCCGCTTCCGAAGGCGAGGGTGCTATCGATGGACGACTGCCCATTGTCTTCGATCGCTGAAGTGGGTAGACGGACACCACGGGGGCCGAGGGCAGGCTGGTGATCAAGGTGAGGCCACGACGGTCGTAGCTCGCCATGGGCCCCGGCGAAGCCGGCGCAAGCATCGCGGGGCGGCCGCCGCACGAGTGCCTGGGAACGGAACCGACGCAGGACGCGGCACCGGGCACTGGCCAAGACGGCCGCGTCGCTCACGGTGGCCTTGGCCGCCTAAGGGCTCCGGGGACGTACGCCACGGTCCCTGCCTCCGGGCAAGTCACCGCCACCCTCACTCGCGCGGATGCCCAGTTGGTGACCGACGCACTGAACACGCGCCGGGCTCCCGCGACTGCGCCATCGCGGCCGCGGTGCCGAAGGTCTCAGACGCGGCTGTAAGGGCAGCGACGGCAGTCGCTGAGCGGCGTGAGGGCTTCAGCTGTCCAGGGTCAGCTTCCGGTTGGTGCCAGAGTGCGAGGATGTCGACGTCAACAAGCACCAGGCCGTGGCGGGCGGCGAAGGCCGGGCTTGTTTGGTGAACTTGAGCGAGGCGACGATCTGTGACCTGTCCGACCTCGTCAGGGGCTACATGGACCCATCGCGGCGTAGCGTCCTAAGCGCCGGCCTGTATTCGGCAGCCCTCATGGTGCCGCTCCACCCCGCCCTCGGCGACCGTCTCAAGGCCTCCGTCGAGGCTGCCAAAGCCGGTCGTACGATCAAGATCGGCCCCGGCGAAGTGGTCACCGTTCAGCGTATGACCGACCACACCGCGAACATCCTCGACGAGCTCGGCGGCGGGCACGCACGTCCCATGGCGGTCGCCTTTCTCGCCGACACCGTCATCCCCTGGATCACCGCCGATGCCCCGCCGACCATCCGCCAAGCTTTTCTGTTCGACGCCGGCGGGTATTGGGAACGCAGGGCCCCCGCCCCAGCGCCACATGATCTTGTGACACCAGCCCAACCAGGGGGTTCACCACCCTTCACCGCAGGTCAGACGCGTGACACCCGACCCTGTCACAAGAACATGTGACACCCCAGCCGGCATCAGCCCTCGGGTGCCGAACGCGGCGTGGGGTTGACTACTCGTTCGGGTGCACCGCGTGCACGGCGGAGCTCCGGTAGAACGAGGGTTCTCACGCCAACTCGCTTTTTGGTGGGCTTCGTACGTACCTCTGTTCTCAGGCCCGTCCTGTCCACCATGATGAAACGCGATGGGCCATGTACCCGGGGCTCGGGCGGGAATTTTGGCTTCCGGTGCGCACCTGCTGTCCCCTACCGATTCTCGGGGCAGGGAAGTACGGCGTGAGGAGGGGTTGGTGTCAGCAGTCGGGGCTGGTGCTGGCGGTGGAGCAGGCATTAGGCCTTTGGAGGAAGGTGATCCGGAATGCCTGGGGTCGTACATGCTGGCGGGGAGGCTGGCGTCGGGCGGAATGGGGCGTGTCTTTCTCGCAAGGTCCCTTCGCGACGGGGGGCTGGCTGCTGTTAAGACTTTGCTGGCGGAGGGCGAGATCAGTGCCACTGACCGGAAGCGTTTCGCACGAGAGGTGAAGGTTGCCCGGCGGGCAGAGGGGGTGCACACCGCGATGGTGCTGGACGCGGATCCGGATGCGCCTCGCCCGTGGATGGCGACGGAGTATATTCCGGCTCCCTCTCTGACAGAGCTGGTGCGCCGTGCCGGACCGTTGACAGGGGCGGCTGCCCGTTGGGTGACGCGCGGGACGCTGGAAGCACTGGCTGAGCTGCATCGGCACGGCATTGTGCACAGGGATGTGAAGCCGCACAATCTGCTGCTGCCACTGGGTGGTCCTCGGCTGATCGACTTCGGGATCTCGCATGCCAGTGATCTCACGCGCACGCAATTGACTCTGGGCACGATGGCCTTCACCTCCCCTGAGCAAGCCCGAGGTGAACCGTCGACGGCTGCATCCGACGTGTACTCGCTCGGTGCCACGCTCTTCCATCTCGCCGTCGGCCGCGCCCCCTACCCGCCCGGCATCGAGATGCCGCTGCTGCTGACATATGCGGCAGAGGCGAATGTCGACCTGGCAGGCCTCCCGGATGAACTCGTCCCCGTCGTACGGGCATGTCTGGCACTCGCCCCTGACGACCGGCCACGGGTCACCGACTTACTGGATCGTTTCACCTTCGAGCTGGCCGAGATGCCGACAGCGCCGGATGCGAGCGGTTGGCTGCCTGCACCGTGGGCCCGGATCATCGAGGAATATGCGCACCAGGGCCGCGAGCTGGCCGCCGGCCGTGTAGACGAGCACACCCGCATCCTCGAAGAGCGGACCAAGGTGCTGTCCGCCGCAGGCGACTCGGCTGCTGGGGCGCAGGTTCAGTCCACGCCTCCCACGGATATGAGGCATGGTCGCGGCGGGCGTATTATTGTCCGCTCGGTAAGGCTGATTATGGCCAGCATCCTCTTATTCCTGGCTGGTGGACTCGCATACGGCTACTACCGGGTACAGCAGGCGAAGGAGCCTGACTCGGCCGACCGTGCTTTCGCAGCTGTGCCGTCGGGCACGTGCGTAAGCACCGGCTTCAGCACCGACGGCGTATGGATGGCTCCCACGCCCGAAACGGTCAACTGTGCCTCACCCGAGGCCCTCTGGCGGGTGATCTCTACAAGCAAGGGCCGTCTCGCGGAGCGCTGCATGGGCACGGACGGGGCGGTGCGCTGGACTCGCCAGAGTCCGGCGGGCATCATCAGCCTCTGCCTGGAGCGCCAGTTCACCCAGGGCGAGTGCGTTGTCGGCGATGAGCCTGTGAGTGGCATCACGCTGAGGGTCGTTCCCCTCAAGGGGGCTTACATGTTCGCCACGAATGTCAGCTGTTCCGCCTCTGCTCCGCAAGGTTATGCGGTGCTGCGGGTGGCGGCGTACGGCCCAGCCACCGACGGCTGCCCGGCACAGAGCCAGGTCCGGTACGAGTTCACCGAGCGTGGACGGTTGCTGTGCCTGACCTCGGTGTGATGCCGCACGCGCTGCACCGGTCCGATCCCGCTGTCCTGGGCCCGTACCGCCTCGTGGGCCGGCTGTCATCGGGCGGGATGGGCCGGGTGTACCTCGCAGTCCGAGCCGGCACAGCGGAGCTGGCCGCCGTCAAGACACTGCTCGTGGAGAACGACATCAGCACGGCTGACCGGGCACGGTTCGCACGGGAGGTCGCGGTGGCCCAGCGGGTGGCCGGACGGCACACCGCTCGGGTGCTTGCCGCCGACCCGGGGGCAGCATGGCCATGGCTGGCAACCGAGTACATCGCGGCTCCCTCTCTAGGCGAACTCACCGCCAGGGGCGGACCCGCCGACCCTGGCACGGTAGCCCGCCTCGCCCGTAACTGCGCAGCGGCACTGGAAAGCCTGCACGCCGCTGGGGTAGTCCACCGCGACCTCAAACCGCACAACCTCCTTCTGACACCCGACGGCATCCGGATCATCGACTTCGGCATTTCGCACGCCACGGACCTGACCCAGACCCGGCTGACCCTCGGCACTATCGCGTATATCGCTCCAGAACAGGCACGCGGCATGCCGGCGACGCCGGCGAGTGACATCTACGCGCTCGGCACCACGCTGTGCGCCGTAGCCACAGGCAGACCGCCCTACCCCCAGACCGGTGACCCCGTGCAGTTGTTGGCGCTCGTCTCCCGCGGTGCGGTGAACTTCTCCGGAGTACCCGACCCGCTCCTCGGGCTGGTCCGAGCATGCTTGGCAGCAGACCCAGCAGACCGCCCACAGAGCGCCGAAGTGCGTGCGTTGGCAGATGAGACCGAAATCGCCGGCCCATCACTCGGCCAGGTTCTGCCCGGCCTCCCGAACTCCTGGGCGAGGATCATATTCGCGTATGACCAGCAGGGGCGGGAACTCCGCAGGCAGCATGCACTGCGTGCGGACGTACCTGCTCCACAGACAGCGGTGCCGGCACGTCGCATCGCCGGGCTGACACCGAGAGGATGGCGGGCAGCATGCAGCCTCTCGGCGAACCTCGTAGCCCTTGGCTGCCTGACCCTCGGCGGCCTGGCCGCAATCGTCATCGTCATCTTCATCGCGGCACAGGGTGTTCTCTGGTGACGCGGCTGGGTGGTCCGCCGGCGAAGCCCGAACAGACGACCATCACGGCCGGCGGATCGTCGTCGCAGTTACTCCTGTAGGTAGCAGTGCAGGGAGGTCTTCGGGATGTCGGCCTGTCGGCGGCGCCTGAAGGTCCTGACCGCGGCCGCGTATGAGCCCGAGATGCCGGTACTCGCCGGTCTGCGCATCGAGGCAGGTCATGAGGGGGTGACCCTGACCGCGACGGACCGATACCGGCTCTCCGCTCGAACCCTGGTGCCGGCTGAACCACCGAGCCAGACATGGGCCGGCACGGTCAATGGCGACGAGCTGCGGGCTGCGGTCGCGGCGAGCCGCCGCAGCCCGCTGGTGCGACTGGAGGCGGTCTCGAACGGGATCTGGTTCCGCGTCGCCGACCGCGAGGACCGGCACTGTCGGTTGCTGCCCGAGGAGTTTCCCGACTATCGGCTGATGCTCGCGTCATTGGGCGAGGTCACGACTCGTGCGAGCGTCTCGAAGAATCTGCTCCTGCGAGCCCTGGAAGAGCACCCCGGCGAGCGCATCGGGCTGCATGTTGCTGACCACGGAGTGAGCGTCATGTCAGCGGACGACGGGCGCCCCGACTTCCCACTCCCGGCCACCGCGGCGGGCCGGGCCCTCCAGATCTGGTTCGAGCTGACCACGCTCTATCCCGCCGTGAGCACGGCGATCGGCCCCGACGTACTGCTCGACCTACAGGGACACGACCAGCCCGTCACGATCCGCTCTGCCGATCGTGGCGATCTCACCACCTTGGCCATGCCCATCAAGTCCGACCACTCCGCCTTACAACGGCTAACACAATGAGCTGAGTTGCCGGTGAGTGATGAGGCAGCAGGCGAGTTTTTCAGGAACGCCTCGTGGATGTCGGCCCGCCGTTCCCGGCGGATCCGCAGGCGTCGGAAGCCGTGCAGCCAGGCAAAGGTCCGCTCGACCACCCACCGGTAAGTTCCCAGGCCAGTGCCGTTCCGGGTTCCGCGTCTGGCGATGGCCGGCACGATGCCGCGAGCGCGGACCTGGTCGCGGTAGATGTCGTGGTCGTAGCCGCGGTCGGCGAACAGCGAGTCGGGCTTACGGCGAGGACGGCCGACCCGGCCACGGACCGGCGGGATCGCGTCGAGCAGCGGCAAGAGCTGAGTGACGTCGTTGCGGTTGCCGCCGGTCAGCAGGACAGCAAACGGGGTGCCATGCCCGTCGGTGATCAAGTGGTGTTTTGAGCCTGCCCGGCCCCGGTCGACCGGCGACGGGCCCGTCTGGCTCCCCCTTTTAGCGCCCTGACGTGGGTAGAGTCGACCACGCAGCGCGACCAGTCCAGCTTCGCCGCCGCGTTCAACCCGGCCAGCAGCACCTCGTGCAGCCGCTGCCACACTCCCGCCTCGTTCCAGTCCCGCAGCCGACGCCAGCAGGTCATGCCTGAGCCGAAGCCCAGGTCCTTCGGCAGGTACTCCCACTGGATCCCGGTGTGCAGCACGTACAGGATCCCGCACAGCACCTCCCGGTCCGGTAGCCGCTTGCGGCCCGGATACCGGAACCGGCGCTCGTTGCACGGCAGCAGCGGCTCGATCCGCTCCCACAGCTCATCCGACACGATCCACGGCGATGCCCCCACAAGCCGGACAACGCTCAACCCACCCGCCAGACACGGCCACCAGCAACAACCAACCTCATTCTGTTAGCCGTTGTTAGAGATCCAAGGCCATGCTAATCCCCCTGTGCCCCACACACGCCGTGAGGCTACTCCCCCGCCCGCTGGCGCAGCCGTGATCGCGAACATCTGGTCCGGAGTAGCCGAACGACTGTCCGAGCGCACCGCAGCACTGCTGATGAGCCCCGCCTTCGGCTTCTGGCCCCTGGGGGCCGCCTGCTCGATCATCTCCGGCCAAGCCACCCTCGCCGGGTGGGTACACCGCGCCACTCGGTTGTCGTCCGTGGCACAACTGCTGGGCCTCGCGGTCATCCTGCTACTCGTGGCCGCGTCCGGCGTCATGGCCCAGCAACTGACACCCGCCGTCCTCCGCCTGCTGCAGGGCGACCTCTTGCAAGCCAACCGCTTGTGGCCACTGGCCCCAGCCAGGCGACGGCTCACCGCGCGCCACCGCCGCCGATGGGAGGCGCTGAACGATCGGTGGCAGAAGCTGATGCGGCGGCGTGAGGTGTTCAACACCCGTGAGAGCGGAGGCGAGAACCCTCTCAGCCCAGAGGAGAAGGGCGAACTCCGCGAGGTGGAGGACGAGCTCCCCGATGCGGAACACCGTCTGGCCGCTTATCCCACACACCCCGGCCACCTGCTGCCCACCCGGCTGGGCAACATCCTCCGCGCCGGGGAGACCAAGGTACGCGACAAGTACGGCCTCGACGCTGTGCACTGCTGGCCGACCCTGTGGCTGCTTCTCCCAGAGCAAACACGCCAGGAAGTGGGCGCCGCGCGGACCGCACTCGACACCGCCGCTGCCTGGTGGCTGTGGGCGGCGCTCCTCGCCGTCTGGGCACCGATCAGTCCCTGGGTCCTCCTTGTCGCCGCGGCAGGCATCGTTCTCGCCTACTCATCCCTCCTCACCAGGGCGGCCCACTACACCGAGCTGCTCGTCGCAACGTTCGACGTGCACCGGGCCCTGCTCTACGACCTCTACGACTGTGCCACCTGGGCTCGACCAGGCCTCGGGACCGACGAGAGGGCATGGGGCGAGGCGCTCACGGCCGCCCTCTGGCGCGGCCCATCCGAGGCACCCTCCCCCAAACAGATCACCGGCGGTTCC
This sequence comes from Streptomyces griseocarneus, assembly GCF_014655595.1. Taxonomy (GTDB): domain Bacteria; phylum Actinomycetota; class Actinomycetes; order Streptomycetales; family Streptomycetaceae; genus Streptomyces; species Streptomyces griseocarneus. The sequence goes on from NZ_BNBL01000023.1 coordinate 20,851, forward strand.
AACCGGCCATCGTGACCGGCAGCGACTGATCGGCCCCCGGGTATGGGGCAGTGGTGGGCCGCGGTTGGGAAGCCGCCTCCGTCTCGGGCGACTTCGGCCGCACAGCGCGGGCCGCGTTTACGACGCCTCTACGGGTTGGCGATCGACACCGACACGGACGTTCGCGCGCGAACCGCAACCGACGTGGTTCTCCCCTAAGGGCGTGCAGATGATTAACACGCGGGTTTGATCTTTGGTGCCGATGGTCAGGGCTTTGGGTCTGTCGAGGCGAGGTAGGCCAGGAGGTCGGCTGGAGTGCGGAACCTGGCTGTCGACGGGGTAATGGTGCGTCCGTGCTGGTCAAGCAGGTGCCGGACTTCCTGGATCGCGCGAGTGATCGTGCTCCTGTTCATGCCGAAGAGTTCGGCGAGGAGGTCTTGGGTGCAGAGTTTCCGCAGGTAAGGGACGGTGGCCAGGACCCGGTCCGTAGGGGTGAGTGTGTCTTTCGCGCCGGCCCCGGCGGCCCGAAGACGGGCTCCGCCGCGCTGGCGGTGGCGGTTGGTTTCACGGTGAGCTTCCAGCGGTTCGGCCAGTTCCCGGGTCAGGGCCTCGAGTTGATGCTCAGGCATGCCGGTCAGCTGGGGGTTCCGCAGAAGGATGGGCAGGCCCGACGATGCTGCTGGTCCATCTTCCGGTCCGGGACGCCCGTGCGGCCTGGGTGAGGTGGCCGTGGGATGGACGGTGTAGTTCCAGTCGCCGTGGAATCGGTGCCGGGTCATGGCCAGCGCGTCGATCTGTGCATCGGTCACCGTGACCCCGGTGGGGTAGGTGCCGGTGTCGAGTTCGGCGTGGACGGTCAGCCCGGTTGCGGTCGTGGTCGCGGCAATGCTCTTCAGAATGACTTCATGGCTGGTCAGAGGCCTCCCGCGCCAGTTCATTGTGATGTGGGAGAAGAGCCGGTGCTCGATCTTGTTCCACTTCGAGGTGCCCGGCGGCAGGTGGCAGACAGTGATCTCCAGCCCGGTCCTGGCCGCGAGGGCGGAGAGCTCGGTCTTCCAGGCCCGGGTGCGGTATCCGTTGGATCCCCCGGCGTCGGCAGTGATCAACAGCTCAGTGGCCCGGGGGTAGTCGTGTCGGCCGCGGGCCTGCCACCAGCGACTGATGGAGGCGACGGCGAAGGCAGCGGTGTCGTGATCGGTGCCGACGCTGACCCAGCCGGTGTTCGCGCTCACGTCGTAGATTCCGTACGGGATCGCCTTGCCGGACCCCTGCCGGTCCAGGAAGTCATGTGTTTTGACCTTGGCCGGCTCACCGGCCGGCCGCCACTGGCGGCCGTTGTTCTTGTAGTCGCCGACCAGCTCTTTCTTCTTGGTGTCGACGCTGATCACCGGTTGCCCAGTGTCGATGTGCCGCCTGGCCTGCTCGTTGAGGTAACGGAACTGAGCGTCCCGGTCCGGGTGCTGATTGCCCTCGATGGTCTTGGCGTTGGCCTGCAGACTGAAGCCCTCCTCACGCAGGAGATCCCCGACGATGTCAGCGCCGACCGTGTGGCCTTGGCGGGTGAGCTCGGCGGCGAGTTTGCGGGTCGACTTTGTCGTCCACCGCAACGGTGACATCGGATCCCCACGCTCGTCCGGCTCGACCAGGGCCAGCAGTGCCGACCGCAGGCCGGGGTTCATTTCCACCAAAGGCTTGCGGCCTCCGCCGGGCCGACGAACCCGGCCCAGAGGCGCTTCGCCGGCCTCCAGCTCGTCCACACCTTTCCTGACCGTGGCCTCACCCTTCCCGGCCGCCCGGGCGACAGCCCGGATCCCGCCGTGGCCCAGCAACCGGGCCTCCGCCCCCATCAGCAGACGCTGCTGCCGCTCGTCCAAGTGCGGGAACAACACCCCGAACTTCGCGGACAGTTGCTCCCGAACCTCCTGTGGTATGCCCATACCACAACAACGAGCCCCCGCAACGGAAGCAACACGTTAATCATCTGCACGCCCTTACGACCGTAACAGCTTCGGTGATGCGCTCGAACGAAGGTCCAGGAAGAGGTGCGATTGAACCGCTTCCTGGACATGTGAGCGATCCCCCACCGATACGTCGTGCCTTACGTGCCTAACTGCGGGCTACCTGTCTGACCTGCACAAAAAGTCAGCAGCACTAAATGGTGTCCCGTAAGGCCTGGTCAGGCATGTGATGATCTTGGTGTGGGTGCTGTGGTGGTGGCGTCGGAGCCGGGGTGGGTAGGGCTGTTCGCGGGTCTGGGTGAGCGGCAGTTCCGCAGGCTGGTGGGTCTCGTGCGTCGCCGTGGCGGCGGTGTCCCGACGGGTGGCCGGCCGTGGGGGCTGCCGCTGGAGGACCGGGTGCTGCTGGTGGCCGCGTATTGGCGGACGAACCTCACGATGCGGCAGCTGGGCCCGCTGTTCGGGGTCTCGAAGTCGACCGCCGACCGGGTCATCGACCACATCGCTCCGCTCCTTGCCCTGGCCCCGGTCCGTCGCCGGCACCCGGCGGATACGGTGCTGATCGTGGACGGAACCCTGGTCCCAACCCGCGACCGGAGCGTGGCAGCGTCCTCGAAGAACTACCGCTATTCGACAAACCTGCAGGTCATCATCGATGCGAACAGTCGTCTGGTGGTCGCGGTGGGCCGCCCGTTGCCCGGCAATCGGCATGACGCCCGGGCCTACGGGGAGTCCGGCGTGGACCAGGCGGTGAAGAACGCGCCACTCCTGGGTGACGGTGGCTACCGCGGTACGGCCGCGCTCATTCCGCACTGGCCCCGCCCGAACCGGCCTCTGACTCCTGAGCAGGAAGCGGAGAACACCGTCCATCGCCGGGCCCGGGCCCGCGTCGAACACGCCTTCTCGAGGATGAAGACCTACAAGATCCTCCGCGACTGCCGCCTGCGCGGCGACGGCGTCCACCAGGCCGCACTCGGCATCGCCCGGATACACAACCTCGCTCTGGCAGGCTGAGCCAGGCGGCACACCAACCGAGCCAGCCTGCCCTCAAAGCCCCTTACGGGACACCATTTAGATAACGAGCGTGGAGACCGTGCTGCGGATCGGCGCGGTCAGCACCGACCTGGTGGCCATCGAGGCCCGCAAGGCGATCGAGAACGGCCTGGAGACACCCGTCGACACCAGGTCCGGCGTCGATGAGGACGACGAGAACAGCCTCGGCGAGCTGGACGAACTGCCGGAAACGGGGGCGAAGGTGATCTCTTTGCATGCCCGGCGGCTGCCGCCCGATCCCCGCCCGGCGCTGCCGGACATGACAAGTACGACCGGCTGGTGACGCCGGTCGCCACCCCCACGAGAAACAGGAAGGGCACCACCGCATGAGCCCCAGCAAGACGGGCACCGACGTTCCGCCGAGGCGGATGCCGCTGCCCGAGATCGATCCGGAGGACGCACTGATCGACGAAGCCTGCCGGGACCTGCGGCTGCCCGCCTTCCGTGAACGGTTCGTCGAGGTCGCGGCTACCGCACGGCGGGAGCAGGGATCCTACAAGCAGTTCCTGCTGGACCTCCTGCAGATCGACGTCGCCGACCGTGACGTCCGCCGTCAGCAGCGGCTGGTCCGCGCGGCGAAATTCCCCCGCCCCAAGCGCCTGGAGGACTTCGACTACACCCGCAACCCCAACGTGCCGCCCGAGACGATCGGTGACCTGAAGACGGCCTCCTGGGTCCGCGAAGGCCGGCCCCTGGTGCTGATCGGCGACTCCGGCACCGGCAAGTCCCACCTGCTGATCGGGGTGGGCACCGCGGTCGCAGAGGCCGGCCTGTCCGTCCGCTACATCACCACATCGGCGCTGGTCAACGAGCTCGCCGAGGCGGATGCCGCACGCCGGCTGTCCTCCGTGATCGCCCGCTACAGCAAAGTGGACCTGCTCTGCCTGGACGAGTTCGGCTACCTAAACCTGGACAAGAAGGGTGCCCGGCTGCTGTTCCAGATCTTCACCGAACGCGAGGAATGCAAGGCCACCGCGGTCGCGACCAACTCGCCGTTCGCCGAGTGGGACAAGATCTTCGCCGACCCACGGCTCTGCGCGGCCATCGCCGACCGCATCACCTTCCGCTGCACGCTCATCCAGACCGGGACCGAGTCCTACCGGTTCCAGGCCACCGAGGCCGAACGCAAAGCCCGCGCGAAGCGTTGACCTGACGCTGGCTGGAGGGTGTGGAACGTCTCGTGGCTCAGCTCGATTTCGGCCGAGCTGGCTCAGCAGGTCCTGGGCTGAATCGGTCTGCCCCTTGCGGACGTAGAGCCTCGTCAGGGTCGACAGCGGTCGGTTCGCGTTTCGCTGGGACTTGGTCAGCTAGGCCCGCCACAATGGTGGAGGCACCCCAGGCAGACGGCGGAGAGGCAGTTCGGTGAAGGATGGGCAGATCAACATCAAGGTTGTTAGCGGTAGCGGTGATGAGATTCAGTTCAAGATCGAGAATACCGCGCAGCTCAGGAAGGTCATGGAGGCTTACTGTAAAAAAACAGGGACCGCCATGGACATGGCCCGTTTCCTGTACGACGGGACGCAGGTGAGCCCCAGTATCACCCCTGCCGAACTGGAGATGAAAGACGGGGACTCCATCGACGTGATGGCGGAACAGGCTGGCGGTTGACGCTGCAGCAGACTGTAGCCGCCCCACGTCTGAAGGCCCGCCAGAGGCGGGCCTTCAGCACGATAGACATCCGACATAGCAGTGAGCCAAAACTGCCGGGGCGTCGAGTAGCACTTTACGGCTCGGGCATGGCAAAGGCGGAGGGGCCGCTCCGCAGCAGCGGGCACGGCTGGCTGCTGATCGCGTTCTTCGCCACGGTGGCAGAGAGCGGGCGGGAGAACATCCGGCAGTCACTCACCGACGACATGCTGCACACCGTGCCGCGGCGCCGGCCAACGGCGCTTCTGTCGATCAGATCCAGCTCGATCTGATCGTCCCCACCGGCACGTGCCGAGGACAGCCCCCTTCGTGGCCAGCATCCAGCCGGTGCCTGGGGCCACTGATAGCGCAAACCCCTGCCTGACAAGGCCGCGAAGGCCGACATAAGTAAGCCCCCGTCCCGGCAGTTCTCAAGATTTCCGACAGTGTGACGGCGCACAGCGGACGGGGCCGGGCTCTGCTGACCCGCGCCTGTCAGGGACACGAGATAGCAGAGCCCGGGGACCAGCAAACTTACTCGCTCACACCCGAAAAGCCCCGCGGACACTCCCCGCTCACCCCGGCGTCCGATGTTGTCACCCGATAGAGGCGGCTCCCATTCACATTGCCGATCATGGACTTGTGACGGTGTTCATCCGAGACACGTACGGAGCAATCTGGCTCCCATTCCCGCTGCTCGACTGGCTCTCGTCCACCCTGCCGAAATCACGCCCATGGACGACCAAGTGGTCATCGACCTGCGTGGCTTCGTAGGTGATGCCGGAAAGCGTTTGATGCCGAGTTTCGGCAGCGGATGTTTATCTAGCCGGGTGGAAATGTCACTGAGTTTTGAGAGCATCTTTAGGTTCCGGTGGCCCCTTCTTTCTCGTTGACGGTGGCGTTTTCCTGGCCCAGAGACAGGGCAGCGAGGCGAACTCCCGTCTGATCGTTCGCTCGAAGTAGTGCTGATCCCGGTCTCGATCTATGCAGCGGGGTTCTCCCGCGTGATCATGGAAATGTCTCAGCTGGTCGAGGCCGGGGACTTCGCTCCCCTTCTTGTGGGGCATGCCGTGTGTGTTCGGCGAGGTCTCGATGACTCTTCGTCGTGCAGGCCAGGCAGATCGACGAGGACCGGCCTTGGCCGATGAAGGGGCTCGGTGTCTCTTCGGGCTCTCGGTGCCGTGGCGTACGTTCCGCTGGCGGTACGAACTGAAGCACTTAGGTTTCGAGGAGCAGACCGTGGACTTCCCGCCGCAGCACATTGCGTTGATCATGGACGGCAACGGGCGGTGGGCCGACCGCCGGCGGCTGGAGCGCATCGACGGGCACTCGGCTGGCGAGGAGGCAATCGTCGCTGCCGTGCTGGCCGCTCGCGAGAGCGGGGTGGCGTGGCTGACCCTGTTCGCGTTCTCCACCGAGAACTGGAACCGCCCGCAGGGCGAGGTCGACTTCCTGATGCAGTTCAACCAGCGGGTCATCCGCAACAACGCCGCCCCCTGGCACAGGCTGGGCATCCGCATGCGCTACCTCGGCAACGAGGACGAGCGGATCCCCGCCTTCGTGCGTGAGGACATCGCCTACGTCGAGGGCCTCACCCGCGACAACACCGAGATGACACTGACGATGGCCTTCGACCACGGCGGGCGCCGGGACCTGGCGCGGGCCGCCCGCTCCGTCGTCGAGGCAGGTCTGGCACCTGAACAGGTCACCGAGGACGCGCTGGCGGCCCACATGCAGTACCCCGACCTGCCCGACATCGACCTGCTGGTGCGCACTTCCGGGGAGCACCGCCTGTCGAACTTCATGCTGTGGCAGGCCGCCTACGCGGAACTCGTCTTCCTGGATGTGCTGTGGCCAGACTTCCGCGCCGAGCACCTGGACGAGGCCGTTGCCCTGTACCACCGGCGCCAGCGCCGCTTCGGCGCGGTCACCAAGCCCGCGACAGTGCAGCGCGGACTCCTGACCGGATCGGCAGGCGCGTCATGAACGCCCCCGCCGCAGGCTGGGCAAGCGCCCTTACCCGGTGGAGCCGCTGCCTGGACCTGGCCGGCGTGCACGACCCGCGACTGCGGGCCGACTACACGACCATCGCGCGGTACATGCGCCGCCGTGAGACAACGGGCTGGCTCGCCATCCGGGCAACCGCCCCAGCCCACTACCAGGCGCACTTCATCGCGGGCGGCGCACTGATCCACTTCAACGACGACGTCTACGACCGGGCCCCTGCTGACCGGAAGACCCGTAACCTGACCACCTGGTCGGCCCAGGTGCGCGAAGCGGTAGAGGGCAAACGCCCCCGGCATCCGATGCTGCGGGCCTACCTGCACACCGCGCAAACCTGCGGGCTGTCCCCGCAATGGGCTCTCGACCAACTGGAAGGCATGCACATCGACATCGGCTTCACCGGATTCACCACTGAAGCCGACTATCAGGCATACGTCGACGCGGTCACCTGGCCCGGTGCCATGATCACCTCCGGCCTGATCCCCCACCAGGTACCGGACCACGACTTCGCCCAGACCTGCCGGGTACTCTCCGACGGAATCCAGCGCACCGACAACCTCTTCGACATGGCCGACGACCTGCGCGAAGGGCGCATGACGCTCCCGACAGCCGACCTGAACCGGCACGGCGTCACCCGCCGTGAACTCGCCCTGGGCGTCGATACGCCGGGCCTACGCGCGTTGCTGACGGCCCATGTGCGCGCCGCCCGGGAAGCCCTGGAGAGGGCGAGCCGCATGTTCGACGAGGTCCCCCCTGAGTTCGCCCCCTCCGTCCGCTGCCTGATCGGCCTGTACCACCACCGCCTGAACCAGGTCGTCGATCGCGGGGTGACCATCGCCCGCACCCCAGTGCGCGACGACCCGCTCACCTGCCTGCGCCTACTGGCCTCCGCCCGCACCCCTGTCCCTGCCTGACGGCGCGCCATGACAACACCATCCCGCTCCACAGCGGCCACCGCCCACCCCGACCTGCCCGGTCCCGGCTCGGTCACCTGGGAACGCATGGGCCGGTGGGCCACTCTGAGCGTGGGCCTGCGCGCCCTGGTTCTGCAGACCGCCCACCCCGTCGTCGGTGCCGGCGTCGCCGAGCACTCCGACTTCCGCGACGACTTCTTCCCGCGGTTCACCCGCACCCTCGCCTCAACCCTGCGCTTCGTCTACGGCACGCCGGCCGAGGCCGCTGCCGAGGGCCGCCGGCTGCGAGCCCTGCACGCGCGCATCCGCGGCACCGACCACCAAGGCCGTCCCTACCGGGCCCTGGACCCCCAGGCGTACGCCTGGGTCCACGCCACCCTCTTCGAAGCCGTGGTCGCCTTCGCCGAACTCACCAGCAACCCGCTCTCCGCCGACGAGCAACAGGACATGTACCAGGAGTGGAAGGCCGTCGGCACACTCCTGGGCGTCGCTGAAACGCACCTTCCGGACACCCCGGACGCGTTCTGGACCTACTTCCACAACACCGTCGAGCAGCAATTGCAGGACAACACGGTCGTCCGTGACCTTCTGGGCCCTGCCCTGCCCGGCGTTCCGCCACCGCCCTTGGCGCCCGCCCTGCTGTGGCGAGTCGCCTGGCCGCCCATCGCACGCTATGCGGTCCGGGTCACCGTCCCCACCCTGCCCCCGGCCTATCTCGACCGACTGGGTCTCGCCTCGACCGGTACCGACACCCGGCGAACCAGCCGGTTCTTCGCCCGCACCGCCCGCATCGACCGCCTCCTCCCCAGCCGCTACCGCTACCTGCCCGCCGCAGCAAAAGCCCGCCGACAAGCCGACACCGCCAACGCACCAATGGCGCGTCCGTGACCGACACCGCCCGTTGTACCCCGGAGTAAGTAGCCGGTGAGCTCAGCGCCCGCCTCCGGCGCGGACCATCTGATACGAGATCTCGTCCGCGCGGTGCTCATCCTGCAGCCGCTCGAAAATCCGCTTCACTGTGTGACGCTCTCGCGCGGCCCTGACGGCATCACGGCGGATCGCCGCGTACAGATCGACCTTGGACTTCGGCAGCAACCCGCCCCCTCGTCATGCAGAGCACAACCATGGTCCCGAAGCAAGCACCCAGCCTCTCTCGAAACTCAGCGACATCATTCTCCCGGGGAAAGCCATGCTCTTTGTCGGGCTGCAGGAAAGATTTCAGTGAGCGTGGCTGTGGTCTGGGCACTGAAATCTTCCCTGCGGAAGCTCATGGCGGTTTCGGCGCACCGGTGACGTCAGTGTCCGGTGGCTGCGGCGTCTTGTTGAGTTCCCTGGTACGGGAGCCGCGGGGGACTGCCCATCAGCGTTTGACGCGGCTACGGACGGCCAGGACCGCCAGGCCCAGAAGGATGGGCTCGGTCACGCGGGATGCCATTTCGATGTACGTGCCGGCGGTGGTGAGGTCTTGGCCGGAGGAGCGGAACACGACCGAGTTAAGGGTGACGTTCAGGGCCTTCTCGAAGCGCTTGCACGTGAACTGGTCCTCCGTGGGATTTTGCAGTTCAGTCTTGTCGATCTCGAAAGTGACCTTGCCTCCGCCGGGCGGCACGGTGCCGGTCGCTTCCTGCTTCGGGGAGTTTTGAGGGAGCCCGAAGAGCATCAGCAGCACGATGGTGACCAGTATGGCGGCAGCCAGCCAGCCCAGAGCTCGGATAGCGCGCAGACCATAGCCGGACAGCATCCAATAGCCATGCAACAGCACGTGTTCGACAGGGGTGGTGTCGGTGCGGTCGTGACGGCGCATCTCCATCTCGCCGTAGTAGAAATCGGCGGCGCCGGGCTCGTTCTTGCTGTCCTCGAACGCCTTGCGCAGCGCCCGGTACGTCGGCGCCAGCTGCGCCGGCTCGACGGGTCCGGCCACCGTCGACGCGTCCCATCCTGGGACAGCTGCCGGCTGTTTCGCGCGCCAGTGGCGTTCTTCGGCGAGGGTGTGGCGCTTCGTGAACCGTACGGGGTGCCAGCGCCGCCAGTGCGTGCCGGACGGGACGCTGGCGAAGGTGCAGCGGCCTTCCAGCCTGAGCTGATCGAGGTGAAAAGCCCCGGAGAACACACAGTCGGTCAGGTCGAGGTCGGCCAGGACCAGGTGCGCGGCGTCCACCCCGCGCACCGAGACCACCCGCGCCCTGTCCTTGTCCTTGTCCTTGTCCTTGTCCTTGTCCTTGTCCTGGCCCTCGTCCTTGTCCTGGCCCTGGCCCTCGTCCTTGGCGTCTGCCAGCAGGTCCTCTTTCACCTCCATACCCCCTCTGGTTTTGAAGAGGGAGGGATGGGAGGTGACCGCTACGGGGGAGGTAAGCACCGCGTCCCTGAGGTCCGTGGTGGCATAGCGCAGGCGTACCGTCGTCGTCGCCTCCCACCGAGTCCTCACAAAATGCACTTTCCTAGCCGCGATTTCCAGCGTCACTGGCGCTTCGAACACCGCACCGGACAGATTGACCGTCCCCTTACACACCACCGGCCCGAACCACGGCATCACGGCAAACTGCGCCTTGTAGAACGACGCGTTGCCGAAGAACTGCGCCCCGCCGAACCAGGCGCCGTGGAACTGCGCCCCGTCGAACGACGCGTCGTCGTAGAACTGCGCCTGGGAGAACTTGGCGAGGCCGAAGCGGGGGTTGTTTGTGGTGGGGTCGCGCAGGGGGTCGAGGAGTTTCTGGAGGAGCTGTTTGGTGAAGATGGTCCCGCGGTGGTCGATGTCAGCGCCGGGGGTCAGGCTCCTCAGATAGTCGTTACGGTCGCTCTCGTCCAGGTCGGCCAGGCAGCGGGGGCGACGGGGGACGCAGATGCCGCGGCAGCCGACCCGGTCCTCGTCAGTGGCGCCGTAGCCGCAGTGCGGCCAATCGGGCGCTTTGGTGCTCGGGGGCGTCATACCCCAAGAACGATCGAGCGCGGGGACGGTTAGTTACTCCCCCCTCCATCAGGCCGTTCAAGCAGCACCCGAACCAAGTGAGCGGCATCGGCGGCGTCTACCAGCACTTGGTGCATCGCGGCCTGCTGGGCGTCACGCAGCTCCATGGGCAGGTGAGTGGCGGCGGTCGCGTCCTGGTGCCACAGCACCCGCAGCGCCCGCCGGTCCTCCGGCGTCACGGCCACGCCGGCCTCCTCCCCGTCCGTGGCCGCCTCAACGTTGTACGGCGGCAGGCCCGCCAGCAGCATGACCTCGGGCACCGCCCGTGCCAGTTCCTCCTGCCGCTCGCTGAGGATCTCGCTGTCCAGTACGGTGAGGGGCGCGAAGTAGCGCGCCTGCGTCTGGTAGTCCCCGCGCCGCGGGTCCATCGCCGCCGCTCCCTTCTCGCCCGCGACCGTGCGGTCCGGGCGGCCGCCGCCTGGATGTCGCACCGTCCGTAGTGACCAATGTGGCGGAACGGGCGGCTTGTCGCTTCCCTTTTGGCCTTTTGTGAGCCCTAGCGTGCGGCCATGGAAGACACCCCGATGCCCGAGCCGCTGCGCCGGGCGGTCCACCAGCTCGTCGCCGAGGCGGTCATGAGCTGCCAGGAGGTGCTGCGCTACACCGAGCCCGACCAAGCGCACACGTGGAAACGGATGACGCTGTACCGGGCCACGGACACGGCCGACACGATGAACATGGCCTCCATGCTGATCGCTGCGTACTGCCAACGCACCGGCATGTCTCTGGGCACCCTGGAGTCGTACCTACAGACCAGGCAGCAGCGCAGCCGGGCAGCCGGGCCCCGGGAGTCAGACCGGCAGGAGCTCGCCGGGATGCTGGGCGACCCCGCTCCCGGCACTGACGACCACGAGGCGCGCGTGGGGTATGTGTGGAGCCGGCAGCATGCCAAGGGCGCGCTGACGCCCGAGGACGACCCGCAGCAGCTGCTCACCGAAGCGTGCCTGCACGGGTTGCGCGCCAAGCTCTGCGACGACGTCGACGCCCTGCACAGCTACCTTCCGCCCCAGATGGCCGCCATGGCCCGCAAGGTCACCGAGGCCCTCGAAGTGCCGCAGCCGGCCCCCGCGTGACGTCGCGGTCGCAACGTCGCTGAGCACGGCGCTCTCGGCAAGCGGGCCCCGGGGGATCTCAAGGTGATCCCCCGGGGCCCGTGGTGTTGCTGGACGAGCTACTGCATCAGCGCGGCGAGGGCCTGGTCGGCCATCTGTACGCCCATCGTGGCCGCGATGGTGGTTCCGGCCTCCAGGAGCTTGTCCTTGAGCTGGGTGGCGAACTGGCGCAGACGGCCCGGCTCGGGGTTCTCGGAGGTCGCCTCGGCGTGGAGGTCCTGGGCGACGCGCTCCAGCTCCACGCGGTCCGTCTCGGACATGCCCAGGGTTGTGCTGACCTGGCCAATGTACCCGGCGAGCTGGGCGAACAGAGTGGGGTCGACGCCGTCGGCGTTGTTCTGGGTGAAGTGCTGCTGCTCGCCGATGATGACGCCCTTGGCGTTCGGCATGTAGTTGTTGTACGTGGTGCCGGGGTGGGGCTGGTTGACGTGGTCTTGCACGCTTCCTCCTGCCAGGGCGCAGCGGGTGCCCTGGGGTGTGATGGCGACCGTGGCCGGGTCGGTGTCGATGTGGTCGATGAGGTTGTGCTCTGCCAGGTAGGCGAGCGCCTGGTGCAAATCGGTCCCGCTGATCTCGGTTCCGGCGAAGTAGGAGCCGGGGGTCGCAAGGAACAGGGCCGGGTTGATGGGTGTCTGGTCGCTGGCGGTGTCGAAGAGCCACCGCAGCAAGGCGTCCATCGTGTGCCGGATCCGGGCGGCACGGTCCTTCTGCAGGTCCTTCAGCTGACGCACGGCGACGCGGCCAGCGTCAGTGAGACGGACATGGGTCCTGGGCCCCATGGCGCGAAGGATCTGCACCAGGTCGTGCTGTTCGAGCTGGAGAGCCAGGATGGCCGGGTCCTCGTACTCCAGCTGGAGTTCTTCGGGGAAGGCGGCGACGTCGATGTACCCCGCAGGGTTCTGCTTCGCGCGGCCGTCCAGCCACAGCAAAAGCCGGGCCAGATAGCCGTTACTTTCGGTCATCTCACCGCCAGGTACCACGCTGGAGGTGGCTTCGATCTGTGCGGAGACGCGAGGAGGGTTCCGTCGTTGAGCCCGCTCCAGGCTCTTGTTGGTCTCCTTGACGAGGTTCCTTGCCCACTTGTCGATCTCACGCTTGTTGATTCCGCTGCGGGCCACGTTGCCCTCCTGTCTCAGGTACCTCAGCCAAGAGTACGGAGCGGGTCCGACAACGAGCCTCCCGTTTCCCGGCACGTCCGAGGGGACGCCCACCGTGCAGGCGGACACCCCCTCGTGGGCCGGGCGGGGTCAGGCCAGAGATGGGTCAACCAACGTCGGTAGTGCCGGCCGCGCCACGGGGCCGGTTGCGGGCCCAGCGCTTGAGGCCGCCGACGCGGTAGAGGAGTTCGGCACCGCGCTTGCCGACCGAGCCAGGGAAGGACGGGTCGTTGGCGCGGGCGTAGCGCAGGGCGGCGAGGGTGATGCCGGGCAGGTGGTGTTCGTGGGCCTGGCGCAGTCCCACCGCCTGGTCGTCGTCGACTGCGGCTGGGTCTGCGGGCGACGTCGCCGGGGTGCCGGCCGGGTCGGCGGCTGGCGCCGGGGTGAAGCTCCATGCGTCGGCGAGGGAGTCGGCGGGTGGCTTCCGCAGCGGTGCAGGGCCCGGTTGGACGGGGACCGCCGGCTGGTGGTCTGCAGGTATCTGACATGTACTTTCGTCATCCATGGCGCAGGCTTCCAGTACCGGATGTCGGTGGCTGTGGCGGTCGTATCCGACGAGGGCTACGCCGGTGGCATCTCCCTGACGCACGCCGACCCAGGGGAAGTCAACACGGGGCGCACCTAATTCACCCTGGAGGGGCTAGGCGTACCTGCAACCGTCCGGGACTATCGGCGCTACATCGCCAACTGGACCTCTGGAGGCTTCGTGTCCGTACCCTCTCTGCTCCGCAAGGCCGCCCTCGCCGCTGCCGCACTCGCGTTAGCTGCCTCTCCGTCAGCCGTGGCAGCACCGAAGCCGAAGGCGGTCGAACCCTGCTACGTGGAGCACTTCTGCCTGTGGGGACGAGGGCAGTACGAAGGGCCGATGGCGTCCTACACCAAGGGCAGCCGGAACGTGGCCGAGCAGGGCCTCAGGCGGGGCGGCTGGTCAGTGTGGAACCGCACCAGCGAGACATGGTGCCTGTGGTACAAGACCGGCTACGCAGGCGTCGTCGCAGCAGTGGTGAAGCCGGGCCGGAAGGTGTCGACGACCTTCCACCCGTACAAGTCGCTCCTGCCGAGCAGCGACTTCCGGTGTAACCGTTGACTGCGGACGGGCAGCCCTATCGGGCGGTCGGTGTCGTCCAGCTGCTGCCCGAAAAGCCATGCTGACGTGGCCGGCTCTGATACACGACAGTAGGCCGGCGGTACGGGCGAGATCGCGCGCGTAGCCCGGGATTGGAAAAGCCCGCCCCGAGTGCATGTGGCTCAGGGCGGGCATTGGCCCAGGCCCTGGCCGTCCTGCTGGCCCAGCCCGACGAACAGCGCCCGCAGGCCGCAGCGCGGGAAGCGGAGTGGGGCACCGGGCCAGCGGCCACCGCTGCCGCCGCCCTCGGCGAAGCACTCGCCGCGTACGGGCCGAGCACCTACGCCCGCACCCTGGACTCCGGACACGTCACCGCCGGCATGAGCCCCAAGGCCGCGCAGCAGGTCGCCGCCCTGACGGCCAAGGAGCCGGGCCGGAAGACACGACGACGAGGACTCGGCCACGGCTGGAAGGGTCTTGAGGCCGTCACCCGCCCTCGGTAGGCAGAGGAGTGCCGCCGGGTTCGGCATTCATCCGACGGCGCCCGACTGGTACCACGGCCAGTCCCTCGGCGGTAGCCTCCGTGAAGCCGCGACGGTGGGAGGGGCGTTGAAGTTCTCGATCGACACCAAGACCGACTCCTATGAGGAAGCGATCCGTACGGTGCAGGCGGCGTATCACCGGTCCGGCAAAGCGCTGCCCGCCGTACTGCAAGGTCCGTCAGGAGAGTTCGAGCCGGTGGTGTGGACAGCCCCTGGCTGGGAGAGCTTGAGCGGTGGCGCATGGACGGAATCGATGCTGAGGGCCTGGGTAACCTCGCTGCGGGACGTCGGCTGCCTCAATTACGTGTGGCGCATCTGCGCCGAGCCCGGCCCACCCGGCGTGCACACCCCGGTCCTCGCCGAGTACGTCACCTCCGGCCTGACCGGCAAGCAGGCGATAACGGGGATGACCCAGATCACCCGGCGCCTGAACCGTGCCGCCCGGGACTTCTGCGCCGCTGAGCCGTTCACCGTCAGGGAAGCTGCCCGGCGGCGCGTAGCTGATCCTGCCGTCGCCGCGATCGTCATGGACGAGCTCACCCGGCACCCGCTGTGGCCGCAGATGCGCCACCACGCCCACCCGCCCCAGCTGAACGGCGGATCAGCCGTACGCTGAGCTGCGTTGGCTACGTACGCAGTGCAGGCCCTGCCGCCTCCGAGCCTCCGCCACCGTGCCCAGCCTTCAGCCGTAGCCCTGCGCGGCTGATGTGGGTGATGCGGCGGCGGCCGCCGTGCAGGACCGCCGGCAGCGCCAGCCAGGGCATGCACACTGGCGTCGGCGAGAGCGGGAGACGTCATACCCGGCACAACGACCACGATCGCTGTACGTCGCTGAATTGCACCGGGACTACTGCTCGTACGCCCAGGCCCGGCCGGTCTGCCGGTACTCCTCCACCGGGATGGGCTCCACGCCGGGCCGAATGCTGGCGGTGTAGAGCAGGCCGTCGAGGTGGTCGATCTCGTGGGCGACGAGCCGGCCGAGGCCGCGCTCGTACACGGTGGTGACCTCGGTGCCTTCCAGCGCGGTGGTCACCACCGTGATCACCAAGGGGCGGGGGACCATGCCGCGGACGTCGAAGAAGGACAGGCACCCCTTGTACTGCTCGTCCATGTCCTCGGAGCACGTGGTGATGCGCCGGTTGAGCAGGGCGATCGGAGCGGCGGCGGGGTCGGCGCCCTGGACGACGGCCGCCGCGCGGGCGATGCCGATCTGCGGGGCTGCGATGCCCATGCCCTTGGCGAAGGGGTGGACGCGAGCGACGCGCTCCATCGCAGCGAACAGCGTCTCGACGGTCTGCTCGGCGGTGTCCTTCTCGTCCGGCAGGCCGAAGGGGCGGGCGGCCTCGGCAAGAACGGGAGCACCGTACTGCACTACGCCGAGGTCACGCATCTGCTCGCTGGGCCGCAACGTCGTCACGTCAGCTCCCTGTCGCTCGTGTCGCGTTCGGGCCGGGCCCGGAACCTCCATTCGAGACGCTACCGGGCGTGGAGGGCCGGTGTGGAGGTCGTCCAGGAGAAGAACCTGGCCCCGTTCTCATGGGTCGGCGGGCGCCCCACCGTCGCCACCGAGGAGATCATCAAGGCCGCCCGCGGCCTCCTGCCCGACCCCGGCCGCTCCATCACCTCGATCGCCAAGATGCTGGGCGTCTCTCCGGGCACCCTCTACAACCACATCCCCGACCTCCGCGAACTGCGCGCCGACGCCATCCCCCAACAACTCGAAGCATCGGAGCGGTGACCACATGCCGATCCGGCCCGAGAACCAAGGGTGTCGCCGTCGGGCCGCCCGTAAGACGAAACTATTTTGGTTGCTTGAGGCTCCTAGTGCTGTTTTCGGCTCCCTGAGACCCCAGAGGGGTGAAAGTACCTACCACTTAGGAGGGCAAAGACCATGACCAACCCAAGCAAGCAAGTCCGGCTGCGGCCAGCACTCCTCGTTCTTATTCGAGACGAGGACGCTCCTGCGCCCGTAGACAGCACTCCCTGGGGCACCCTCATCTCTCGGTGGCTCTGTGGCCGTCCTGTGCAGGGGAACCGCACTATCGCGCATCGTGTGGGTATCCGGCCCGATGCGCTGATCACCCGCCTGGTGACCATCCCTGACAGTCCTCAGCTGCAAGACGTGTACGGAAACGACGGTGTCCCGTTCATCGTTGACGCCACCCTTCCCGCTGAGGCGCTTCAGGTGGTGTCCCGGTGCCGCGGCCTCACGCGAGCCTCGCTCTGTCAGGCTCTCCCCTTCAAACGGCAGTGGGTTCTTGCGCCCACCACGGCGTACTTCTCCCGTGAGATCGCCGGCGCGCTCATGCTGGTGGGCATCCCGGAGCGCGCCTGCGAGGCTTACCGTGATGCGCATGATGTGCTCAGGATCTGGTTCGAGACCGGTGACACGAGCCTTGCCCTCGCCTTTGCCGACAAGTGGCGTTTGCAGATCCGGGGCCGGAAGAACCTCCAGTCCATCCTCGACGGAGTACAGCAGGTCATTTCGGACAACCGCGATATCTATAGCACCGACCTGTTCATTGCGCGGCTCAATCGCGAGACGCGACGCCTGCATGACGCGAACAAGCCGCTCTACAAGAGGCAGCTGAAGCACCACCACGTCGGCTCGTTGAGCGGTGTGGAGGTCGCCGCGCGACGCCATCGCTCCCTGGATGAGGTACTCGCTGAGGGACTGGACCATCCCTGCCTTGACGTCCTGCTGGCCGACTTCAGGGACGACCAGAAGAAGGCGGTCTACGCCCGGTGGCTCGATGACGAGGTCACCAACTGGCACCACGCCGCTGTCTATGCCGGCGCAAAGATCCCCGGGAAGTTCAAGGAACGTGTCCGCCGCAAAGTGAACAGGGCTAGGGACAAGCACCGCGCCGAGGTTCCTGAGGGATGCAGGCACTGCCGGATCGGAAAGCCCCGCAAGGAGAAGGCTCCCAAGAAGCAGATCCTCCCGCCATCGATGACGGGTTCCGCGGAAGCTGGACCGGACAAGACCGGGGAGGCCGAACTTCATGGCTGACCTCCGGACTCCTGCCCTGGCGTCATCACCCGACAGTGAAGAGAGCATCCGTGCCGAGGCACGGGGAGTGCTCGGCGACTGCCTGCTCAAGGCTCTCAGCGTCCTGCTCTACATGCTTGTTCCGGCCCTGGTCGTGCTGGCCATCTGCGTCGCCCGGAGCGGGACGTACGACGTGATCGCTGCCGCGCTCATCACGGCGGCAGTGACCTTACTGCCCATCGGGCATAAGCCGTGGCAACACGCTCTTCGCCGCTACGAGGAGCGTGCGGTTGTCCGCGAGAGGCTGCGCTCGGCGCATCAGCAACGGAGACGTTGGCTGCGGTAACCCTGGGCACGAAGCGCCAGCAGAATCTCGCCGTCGGCGTTCTCGAGGATGAGTCCGGCGAAGAGGATGGCGGAGAGCCTGGGGGCGGGGGCGGACATGCGGTGGTCCTCCTGCGGTCGGCGTCGAGGCGATGCCGACCGTATCGGCCCTGTGCCTGTGACCGCTGCCGTTTCGCCCGGTCAGAACACTGGGGGGCGGCCGGCGCAGGTGAGGCGGGCGACAGTGCGCCAGCTCATCGGCGAGCGGGTGCCACAGTCCGTCCGGAGCCCCTCCAAAAAGCCGGCGAGGGACGTGCGCAGGGCTTCTCGCTCGCGGAATCGCCACAGTGTCACCAGCCACCAGGTGGCGAGGTTGAGGGGGATCAGGATCCGCGGGAGGTTCCGGCGGGCGAGCCAAACCCGGTTGCGAGCGTTGAGCCGGTAGAACCGCGTGTGCCGGGCCGGGTTGGTGGCGGGGTGGTGCACGATGACGTCCGGCGTGTACAGGCCGGTGTGGCCGTGGTTCCACAGCCGCCAGGCGAGGTCGATGCCCTCGTGGAAGAGGAAGAAACCGTCCGGCCAGCCGCCGGCGAGCGCGAACGCGGAGCGGCGGACGAGGACGACGCCTTCGGCCATGACGGTCACGATGCCAGGCCGCGTGGCGTCGGCGGCGCGCAGCCGGGGTACCCACCGGCGCAGCGTCGTGCCGGTGTGGGGGTCGGCGATGCGGGGCTGGACGTAGGCGAGCTGGTGGTCGCGCTGTAGCTCGGCGGCCAGCCGGGCCAAGGTGTCGTGGTCGGGGAGCTGGGCGTCGTTGTCGAAGAAGAAGACGAACTCGCCCTTGACGTTCTCGGCGCCCACGTTGCGGCCTGCGGGGATGCCGATGTTCTCGGGCAGCGCGACCGTGCGCACCCCTTCGGGGATCTGCTCGGGGTGACAGCCGTTACCGACGACCACGACGTCGAGGTCCACGCCCTGCTGGGCCAGAAGCGAGGCCAAGGCCGACGGGAACTCGTCGGGCCTGTCGTTCATGGTCAAGACCACGGCGCCGATCGACGGGTGGGGGGCTCCAGTGCTCACGGTGTCCTTCAGCGTCACGTCATGTGTTCGCTGCCCTACCGTAATGCACGCCCCGTCGCCCCGGTGACGATCAGCAGTCCGCGAGGACCGCCAGGACTGCTTCCAGGCCGGCGTGCCGCGCCGTACAGACCCCGGGTTCGCCCTTGCGCGGCTGCCGGTTCACGAGCGAGTCCGCCACGGCGAAACCGCCGCCGCGGCCGCCGCTCGGTGCTCGGCGACGGCGAAGACGCCGGCGGCCTCCATATCGGCAGTGAGGATCCCCTCAGCGCTGTACTGCTCCACCTCGGCGTGGGTCTCCCGGTAGGGCGCATCCGTACTCCACCCCGTTCCTTCCCGCACGGTGGCGCCGTGTGCCTGGAGGGCGTCCGCCAGTTGGCCGGTCAGCGCGGCCGAGGGCAGCGCGTACCGGCTGGGGGCGAGGTAGTGGCGGGAGACGCCCTCGTCGCGCAGGGCCCGATTGCACACCACGAGGTGCCCGGGCCGTAGGTCTTCTTGGAGAGCGGCGGCGGTGCCTACCGTGACAATCCGACGTGCGCCGAGGGCGATGAGCTGCTCGGTGACGAGCGCGGCGGCCGGGGCGCCGAGCCCGAAGCCGCCGCACACCGCCACGAAGTGGCGCTCCCGCTGGAGCAGCTGCAGGTCTCCTCTCACCCATCCCTCCAGCGGGCGGCCGCCGTAGCGGAGGCCGATATGGCGCCAGAGGGAGCGTTGATCCCACTCGGCATCCGTGAGGTCACCCCGCCCCATGTGTACATCAACACGGGCGCGAAGTAGTCGCATGACCGGGCCGGACAAGTCCTAGTCGCGCCAAGGACTGAGGGGGATTCCCAGATCCGTTCGGGCCTGTTCGTGATAGATGTTCATCAGGGCCTCCAGGTCGCCTTCCGCTACCGGTGTGGCGTCCTGGTTCTTGGCTGCAGTCTGCTCTTGCCACAGGCAGAGATTGACCGCGTGGGCGGCCTTGATTGCCGCCGGTGCCGTCAGCAGCACCAGGGTTTCGAAGAGTATTGATCGCCGCTGTTCGGCTTCTGCCATCTCGGCAAGAAGCTGCATTCGGTCTTCTGTTCCTTCTGTCGCCCGCCGGGCCCGCTTGGCAGCGCCGTACACCTCTTTCACGCAGGAGGCGTACTCGATGTAAGTGTTGAGCTTGCGCTCATCCCAGCGCGTTGCCATGCCACGTCGGTGCCGAGCGCGCTCAGCCACAGCCGTGCTCAGATACGAGGTCAGGGCGCCGATGAGGACGCCGGCGAGCGTCACAATCTGAGTGATCATGCGGCCGAATCTAGGCCGTCCTCCAGCACGGCACGACAACTCTTTCGATGGGTGGACGGTCGAGGCCGACCTGGGCGGCGCTGGCTTGTCAGGGTGATGCCCCCACCAGCATGTGTAGTGGTCACGTGAGCGGCCGGACAAGTCCTAGTCGCTGACCAGGCCCGAAAACTAGACAGATCGCCCCGCCCCACGCCAAGCGGAACGATCTACCGAGGGGCCAGTCATCCGAACAGGGGCTCGCTGGCGATCAAGAGTTCCCACACAGGCACTCATGACCCACCACAAGCGTCCGTCGTTCACGCTCTCCGACACCACGTTCCACTTCGTCGACAGCGACCCGGCCACGGTTCTCGAACGGGCGCGGGAAGCGGCGCAGGGCAAGGATGTCCGACTCGGTGGCGGGGTCACCACCATCCGGCAGTTCCTTGATGCTGACCTTGTCGACACCATGCATGTGGCGGTCTCGCCGGTAAAGCTCGGGTCCGGACTCTGGGAGTCCCCCGATGACCTGCTCGACCGGTTCCACCTGGAGGTCGTGCCCAGCCCGGGCGGCGTGACGCACCACCTGTTCTGGCGAAGGTGACGCAAGGGCCCACTCGAGTTCAGGCTGCGACTGCGAGAGGGCGTCCGCCCCATCGGATGCCCTTCTCACTGCGGATGCGGGCGCGTTCCTTGCGCTGGGCGGCGAGCACGTCGGGGTGGCGGGCGTTGGCCTTGGGCCTAGGGCCTGTTGTGAAAGTGCTGGTCAGAGCCACTCGTTGATGGCTGCAATGAGGACGGTGGCTTCGTAGCGGACAGCGAGTTTCTCGTATCGGGTGGCCACCGCCCGGTGTCTCTTGAGGCGGTTGATCCCGCACTCAACGGCATGACGCTCCCGGTAGTCGGTCTTGTCGAACTTCGGCGGTCGACCACCACGCGAGCCGAGCTTCTGCCGGTTGCGGACCCGATCCGCTGGGACAGGGATCGTGGCCTTGATACCGCGTCTGCGCAGGTAGGAGCGGTTCGCGCGGGAGTCGTACGCTTTGTCGGCCCGGACTCTGTCCGGACGCTTGCGTGGCCGCCCCAGTCCGAGCCGGGGCACCCGGATCGCTTCCAGGACGCGCTCGAACTGTGGTGAGTCACCTCGCTGGCCGGCCGTGATCACGACGGACAGAGGTTTCTGGCCTTGCTCGACAGCGAGGTGGATCTTGCTGGTCAGCCCGCCTCGCGAGCGTCCGAGCCCATGGTCGGGCGGCTCGACGACGATCCCGCCGGGCGGTTCCTTCTGGAGATCCCCCTTTTCGCCGCCCCGGCGGCGTGCTGGTGGGCTCGGCAGAGGGTGGAATCGACGCTCACGTCCCAGGTGATGCGGCCCTTCGCGTCTGCTTCGGCCTGGAGCTGAGAGACGATCCGAGCCCAGGTCCCGTTGCGCTGCCAGCGGCGGAACAGGTCGTAGACCCGGTCCCACGGCCCATACCGTTCCGGCACATCACGCCACGGGGCACCGGTCCGGGTCCGCCACCGTATGCCGTCTATCAACTGCCGCCGCGTCCAGACCAGTGGGCGCCCCGGTTTGATGCCCTGCGGCAGCAACGGCTCCAGCCGGGCCCATTGGCCGTTCGTCAGATCTCCACGCCCCACAGGACGTGATCATTCACGACCAAGATCCACTCTCGCAACAGACCCTTAGACGTCGTTTCTTATGGCGTGATCGTTCGTTGAGCCGTGCATGGCGGATCTCGTGGAGCGACTGGTGCCGGACGAGTTGTGGGTGCTGTTCCGGCGGGTGGTGCCACCGACTGAGGTGATACGTCCGCAGGGCGGTGGCCGGCGTCGGGCCGGTGACCGCGAAGCCCTGGCGGCGATCACCTTCGTGGCGACGTCGGGCTGCACCTGGCGGCAGCTGCCGCTGGTGTTCGGCCCGGCCTGGCAAACGGTCTACCGACGCTTCGCCCAGTGGAGCCGGGACCGGGTCTGGGCCCGGCTCTACCGTGTCATCCTTGACGAACTCGGAGCGCGGGGCGAGCTGGACTGGTCGCGGTGCGCGATCGACTCGGTCAGCCTGCGGGCTGCAAAGGGGGGCCTTTGACGGGACCGAATCCGACCGACCGCGGCAAGCTGGGATCGAAGATTCATCTGATCTGCGACCGGAACGGACTGCCGATGTCCTTGGGCATCTCCGGCGCGAACATGCATGACAGTCTGGGCCTGGAGCCGCTTGTGCGCGGCATCCCGCCGATCCGGTCCCGCCGTGGTCCCCGGCGTCGGCGGCCGGCGAAGCTGCATGCGGATAAGGGCTATGACTACGACCACCTGCGCCGATGGCTTCGCAAGCGCGGTATCCGCCATCGCATTGCCCGCAAGGGTGTCGAGTCCTCGCAGCGGCTGGGCCGGCATCGGTGGGTGGTCGAGAGAACCGTGTCCTGGCTGGCCGGCTGCCGACGCCTCCACCGCCGCTACGAACGCAAGGCCGAACACTTCCTCGCCTTCGTCGGCATAGCCGCAGCCCTCATCGGCTACCGCCGACTGGCGGCTCTGCTCACGGCCTGAGCCGGTTCTGCTGTACGTCGAAGCAGATCAGGCCCATGGACTCCGCGACGGCCGCCGCGTAGGCCGACGCCTCCTCGGCCATGCTCCACCGCATGGGGAAGTAGATCAGCGGACCACTGGCCTCGCCGATCAGCGGCCCGGTTGACCAGGGCGAGGTGTCCTCCTCGTCCTCAGTGAGGTCACACCACCGCTCAAGCAACGCGGCCACGTAAGCCGCGATGCGCTCGGACGGAGGCTCTTCCACCTCGCTGTCGATGTAGCGGTCGTACAGGTCGTTGAAGACCCGGCCCGCGGTCTTGTCATCCGCCGGCCTCTCGCCTTCCCAGACAGCAAGGTCGTAGCTCATGTCAGGAGGCTCTCATGCCGCTCTGACAGCCAAAAGAAACGACGTCTTAGGCGCTGTTCCGGGGCGGATGCAGTCGACTGAAGCCCGCCTGCAGGGTGTGGAGGGTGACGATGCCTCCGCCGAGCATCTCGGCCTTCTGCCCGAGCTGGTCCATGACCACCGCGCTCGGCCGGCCGTACACGTCGATGGATCTCATGCGGATGAGCGCACCGAACAAGCGGAACTTCGGTCCGCCGAGCTCCATGTGGAGCTCCATCGACGCCGAATCAGGATGGACCGCCACCGTGGTCATCGTGGACTCGGACTCGTCGATGTAGAAGTGGTAGGCGATCAGCTGCGGCTCGCGCGCCTGGACGAACGTGGCCAGGTCGTGCATCCCGTTCTTGACTTCCGCGAGCTTGCCCTCGCGGATGTCCGAGCGGTCAACGTAGTAAATGGGTTCCGCCATGCCGCCTGAACCTACCGTTGGACGCCCGTTGGCTCCGCTCGGCGCGCGGCCCCCTCAGGCTCATACCCCGCAACGCGCCAGCCTCCACTTTCGCAACACCCCTAACGATCTCGTGCACGGTTGGCCGTGGCGTGTCGGCTTCTTGATCGTTGTGTTCAGCGTGGTGGGGATCAGGGCGGCGATCGTTCGGAACCAGCGGGTCACGGGCCTGTCGTCGGCGGTGCTGGCTGAACTCGTTGCCGAGCTCGGGCCGTTGTGGCACGAGCGACATCAGGCCCGGCTCGTTTCTCGGGACCGGAAGCGGGCTGTGGGTGCCGGGGCCCGGTACAAGCTGGTCTTCGTCGACCGGCTACTGGCCACTCTCGTGCATCTCCGGCACGGCGCCACGCACGATGTGCTGGCCTGTTGGTTCGGCGTGGACCGCTCCACCATCACCAGGGCGATCGGCGAAGTCCGGCCACTGTTGGCCGAGCGAGGCTGCACTATCGCTCCCGGGATGCGGCTGCGAACGCTGGCCGATGTCGTGAGCCACCTGGGCGAGAG
>NZ_BNBL01000024.1 GCF_014655595.1 Streptomyces griseocarneus
TTTTTTAGCCGTAGGCCCTGGACCAGGAATGGTTCGGGGCCTACGGCATTTTTGCGTTCAGGGCCTTCGTGGAGGCGTTTAGGGTTGCGCCATGCGCTACGACCTCGTGATCTTCGACAATGACGGCGTGCTGGTCGACAGCGAGCCCATCTCCAACCGGGTTCTCGCGGAATACCTCACCGAGCTCGGCCACCCGACCACCTACGAGGAGTCGATACGCGACTTCATGGGTGGCGCCGTTCACCGGGTGCACGACCTTGTCCTCGAGCGGACCGGCCGCCGGCTGCCCGCCGGGTTCGACGACACTCTGCACTCGCGCACGTTCTCCGCCTTCGCCCGTGAGCTCCGGCCCGTGAAGGGGGTCACCGAGGTTCTCGAGCTGCTGGTCTCCTCCGGCGTTCCCTATTGCGTGGCCTCCTCCGGCAGTCATGAGCGCATCCGGACCGGGCACCGTGCGGCCGGTCTCACGGAGTGGTTCGCGGACGAGGTGATTTTCAGCGCCGAGGACGTCGGCCGGGGCAAGCCGGCGCCGGACCTGTTTCTGCATGCCGCGCGGTCGATGGGGGTGGACCCGTCCCGTTGTGTCGTGGTGGAGGACAGTCCGCTGGGAGTTCAGGCGGCCGTCGCGGCGGGCATCGACGTCTATGCGTTCACGGCGATGACACCCGCCGAGCGTCTGTCCGGGGCGGCCGGATTCTTCGACGAGATGACAGAACTCTCCGGTTTTCTCGTATGAGTCGTCCATTACGGTGCGGCCCGTGAGCGCATTACGGTGTCGCCCATGAGCGGCGGCCGGACACAGTTGATGTGGGACGAGGCGGTAACGGGCTACGACTTCGGCCCGGGGCATCCCATGGATCCCGTGCGCCTGGCGCTCACCATGCGTTTGGTCGAGGCGTACGGGCTGGACCGTGCGGTCCGCATGGTCTCGGCCGCCCCCGCGGGTGAGTCGACGCTCCGGCTCGTGCACCGGCCGGACTACATCGCCGCCGTGCGGGCGGCCTCCGCCGACCCGCGGGCCGCCGACGGCTCGTACGGGCTGGGCACGCCGGACGATCCGGCGTTCGCGGGCATGCACGAGGCGGCGGCGTTGATCGCGGGGCAGTCGGTCGCCGCGGCTGAGGCGGTGTGGCGCGGGGAGGCCCTGCACGCGGTGAACTTCGCCGGCGGGCTCCACCACGCGATGCCGGGCGGGGCGTCCGGGTTCTGCGTGTACAACGACGCCGCCCTCGCCGTCGCCAGGCTCCTCGAGCTCGGGGCCCGGCGGGTCGTGTACGTGGACGTGGACGTGCATCACGGGGACGGAGTCCAGGCGGTGTTCTGGGACGACCCGCGCGTGCTGACGATCTCGCTGCACGAGCACCCGCGCACCCTCTTCCCTCAGACCGGGTGGCCGGAGGAGACGGGGGGCTCGCAGGCGGAGGGCACGGCCGTCAACGTCGCGCTGCCGGCGGGGACGGGGGACGCCGGGTGGCTGCGGGCCTTCCACGCGGTCGTGCCGGAACTGGTGGCGGCCTTCCGGCCCGAGGTGCTGGTGACCCAGCACGGGGCCGACACGCACTTCGAGGACCCGCTGGCGCACCTGGCCGTGTCCGTCGACGCCCAGCGCCTCGTGGCGGACGCCTGCCACCGGCTGGCGCACGAGCACGCGGGGGGCCGCTGGGTCGCGCTGGGCGGCGGGGGATATGCGGTGACGGATGTGGTGCCGCGGTCGTGGACCCATCTGGTGGGCATC
Organism: Streptomyces griseocarneus; assembly: GCF_014655595.1. Lineage (GTDB taxonomy): Bacteria > Actinomycetota > Actinomycetes > Streptomycetales > Streptomycetaceae > Streptomyces > Streptomyces griseocarneus. The sequence continues at coordinate 1,736 of NZ_BNBL01000024.1, forward strand.
GCGGCGGGGCGGCCGGTCGACCCGGAGTCCGCCGTACCGGAGGAGTGGAGCCGCGAAGTCTACCGCCGGACCCGGCAGTTGGGGCCGCTGCGGATGACGGACGGGCGGCAGCCCGTCTGGCGGGACTTCACGGAGTCCGGGTACGACCCCGCCGACCGTCTCGACCAGGCGATCCTGGCGACACGCCGGGCCGTCTTCCCCTCCCACGGGCTCCTTCCGTAGGCACCCGCCCCGCCCCGCCCCCCTCTCCTTGAGAGCGGCTCCTCGGAGCGGCTCCTCGGGATCGACCGGCGGTCCGTTAGCCCACCCGTGGGATCCCCGGGGTGAATTCGGCGCACGGGCAGGTCGGTTCGGCGAGCATCGGCGGCGTGCCGAGCCCCGTTGCCCGCTCCGTCCCCAGCCCGCGAGCCCTTCGCTCGCACCTCCTCTCCAGTGGCCTCGCCGGTGCCGTGGCGACGTCGCGGGAGCGGAGCCTGACGCGTTATCGGATGTTCGCGGCCCGCGACCCCCGCGTGCTGATCGGTCTGGAGCCGAAATACGACTGGTGTTTCGCCGACTTGTTGCACCTGATGAGCCAAAGGTGTGGAGTTTCGGCCGATCCCAAGAACACTTCCGGGCATGATGTGATCGACCCGGACCGCACGATGGTGGCACTCGATGCCTTCGCCGACCGCCTCGCGACGGTGGCCGCCACCGGGGCGCCGGTGCTCCTCGGCACCGGGCACCCGCACCGACTCCTGGGCTTCTACGCCGCCTTGGCGGCAGGCCTCTCGGCGGCCGGGTGCCATGTCCTCACCCCGGCGCAGGGCAGAAGTGTCGACATAACGACCCGGTTCGGCGTACGCACGTACAACCTTGACTACGTCCGGGGAGTCGCGCTGATGCGTGAACCCGGCGCGCGAAAAGCCGGGAGTGAGCCGGGCGCGCATACGCATTCACCGCTCCCGGTTCGGGTCGTGCTGGCTGCCGCGGCCGACGGTGACGGACCCCTGCCGGCCTTGGTCGTCGGGGACCACGGATGGGTCTGCGGGGCAGGTCAGCTGGGCATTGAGGCCATCGGGCTGGCCGACTCGGACGACCCCGCGCTGTTCGTCGGAGAGGCCGAGGGTCGGGTGTCCGTGGCCGTTCCGCTTGATGACACTGTGCGGTCTGATTACTACCGACCGCTTACTCGCTATGTACTCAATCGAGCGTGTCTGTCACAGTAGGCGGCCGATGGCTGCTCCTCTTCCCCACTCGCATCACCCGCCCCTAATCTGGGGAGTGAGCGCGCAGCGACGAGGAGTCACCGGAGGGGAAGCCGGTGCGCGTCATGTGCGGAAGGTTCAGGTGTGTCATGGCTGCTGGCGAAAGGCCTCTCAACGAGGTCGTGTTCCTGACCGTGGCGGAAGTCGCCTCGGTGATGCGAGTCTCCAAGATGACCGTGTACCGACTGGTGCACAGCGGTCATCTGCCGGCGATCCGGGTGGGCAGGTCGTTCCGGGTCCCAGAACAAGCGGTGCACGAGTACCTCCGAGAGTCCTACGTGGGGGTGGAAACAGCCTGAGGGTCCCCTCGGATTACGCTGTTCGCCCGGTGCCGGGTAGGCTGGCCCGATGTAGGTCGTGTGGGCTCGGACGCCCCGCACCGAGTGAATCGATGTAAGCGAGGGTAGTCGTGGGCTCTGTTATCAAGAAGCGGCGCAAGCGGATGGCCAAGAAGAAGCACCGCAAGCTGCTCAAGCGCACGCGTGTTCAGCGTCGCAACAAGAAGTAAGCACGCCGCTAGTGCTCGTCCCGCAGCCCTCCCACCGGTCCCCGGTGGGAGGGCTGCGGTGCGTTGCGGGGAGTAAGGCCTTCGCTACGGCTTGAAATGACGCCCGGCCCCTCCGGCGGTCATCACAGTGCAACAACGACCCGCTACGGTGGCCGCGGCAGGCACCTCTCGGGTCGGAAGGAAGGCGCTGATCTTGGGCAAGGTCGTGCTCGTCACCGGAGTCGCGCGGCAACTGGGCGGTCGCTTCGTCCGACGGATCCAGCGCGAGCCCGACGTCGACCGGGTCATCGGGGTGGACGCGGTGCCACCCGAGCACCATCTCGGCGGGGCCGAATTCCTACGGGCCGACATCCGCCACCCCACGATCGGCAGGGTCCTGGCCGAGCAGTCCGTGGACACCGTCGTCCACATGGACGTCAACGGCACCCCCCTGGGCAAGCGCGGCAGCCGGGCCACGGTCAAGGAGACCAACGTCATCGGCACCATGCAGCTGCTCGGTGCCTGCCAGAAGACGCCGACCGTCAAGCGGCTGGTGGTGAAGTCGAGCACGAACGTGTACGGCTCCGCGCCCCGCGACCCCGCGATCTTCACGGAGACCACGCCGCCCAAATCGCTGCCCAGCGGCGGCTTCGCCAAGGACGTCGTCGAGGTCGAGGGGTACGTGCGCGGCTTCGCCCGCCGCCGCCCCGACGTCGCGGTGTGCGTGCTGCGCTTCGCGAACATCCTGGGGCCGTGTGCCGACTCGCCGCTCGCGGAGTACTTCTCGCTGCCCGTACTGCCCACGGTCCTCGGCTTCGACCCCCGCCTGCAGTTCGTCCACGAGGACGACGCGATCGAGGTGCTGCGCATCGCCTCCGGCGAGCCCGCCAGGTCCACGCTCAACAGCGGCACCTTCAACATCGCGGGGGACGGCGTGCTGTTGCTCTCCCAGGCCGCCAGGCGCCTCGGGCGCCCCACGCTGCCCTTCTTCCTGCCCTCCGTCACCTGGGTGAGCTCGGCGCTGCGGTCGGTCGGCTTCCTGGACTTCTCGCCCGAGCAGATCCGGCTGCTCACCCACGGCCGTGTCGTCGAGACGACGCAGATGCGCGACACGCTGGGCTTCAGGCCCCGCTACACCACCCCGGAGGCCTTCGAGGACTACGCCCGCAGCCGCGGCCCGGGGCTGCTGCCGCCCGAGACCCTCGCCCGTACCGTCGACCGGATCGCCGCGCTGATGCCTGCCGGCCGCGGCCAGAACTGAGGAGCGCACGCACCATGGCCGATGCGAAGGTCATCCCGTTCGGCGAGGAGCCCCGCACCAAGAGGAGGGCCCGGCGCGGCGGTACGGGCCGTACGAACCGGGCGGCGGCGCCGCTGGCGCCCGTACCGCCTCCGGCGGACGAGCAGCGGCCGCCCGCGGCCGCCGACGGCGGGCCGGAGCGGGGCGGCGCCGGCGAGGCCCCGGCCGGGGACGGCGGCTGGGAGCGGAAGGTCGCCCACGGCCTGAACTTCCTGCGGCGCCGGATCACCGGCGACTACGAGGTCGACGACTTCGGGTACGACCAGGAGCTCACCGACCAGGTCGTGATGTCCGTCCTGCGGCCCTTCAAGGAGAAGTACTTCCGGGTCGAGGTGAAGGGCATCGAGAACATCCCGGAGAAGGGGGCGGCGCTGATCGTCGCCAACCACTCCGGCACCCTGCCCGTCGACGGGCTGATGCTCCAGGTCGCCGTGCACGACCATCACCCGGCCGGACGCAACGTGCGCATGCTCGCCGCGGACCTGGTGTTCATGCTGCCCGTCATCAACGAGCTCTCCCGCAAGCTCGGGCACACCCTCGCCTGTGCCGAGGACGCCCAGAAGCTGCTGGAGCGCGGCGAGGTGGTGGGGGTGATGCCGGAGGGCTTCAAGGGGATCGGGAAGCCGTTCTCCGAGCGCTACAAGCTGCAGCGCTTCGGGCGGGGCGGCTTCGTGCAGACGGCACTGCGTGCCGGGGCGCCGATCGTGCCGTGCTCGATCGTCGGGGCGGAGGAGATCTACCCGATGATCGGCAATTCCCGGACGATGGCCCGGCTGCTGGGCATCCCGTACTTCCCGCTGACGCCGGCCTTCCCCTGGCTGGGGCCGCTGGGGCTGGTGCCGCTGCCGACGAAGTGGACCATCCAGTTCGGCGAGCCGATTCCCACGGACGGCTATCCGCCGGAGGCGGCGGACGATCCGATGCTGATGTTCAACCTCACGGACCAGGTCCGGGAAACGATTCAGCACACCCTCTACAAGCTGCTCGTGCAGCGGCGGTCGGTGTTCTTCTGAGCCGTTCGCTGCAGAAGGACACCGACCGCCGGCACCCGCTGGGACCTACTTGTCGTCCTCGCCGTGGATCCCGAGCCCCGGGAGGATGTCCGGGAGCAGCGGCGGGATCGTGATGTCGGGCTGCTTGGACGGCTTGCCGTCCTTGCCGTGCGCCCGGTCCGGCCCGGCGCTGCCGGAGCTGGGGGGCGGCTGCAGCAGGCCCGTGCCGCCCAGGAGGCCGTCCTGTTCGTCGTGGGCACCCGGAGACGACTGCTGGGGCTTGGCGCCGGGGCGCTTGCCGTCGGCGTGCTCGGGAGCCTTCGAGGCGGGCGCCGAGTGGCCCTTGCTCCCGGGAGAACCGGGGGAGGACGCCCCCCCGCGGCTCGCGGTGCCCGCCTTGCCGTGCTTGTCGTCCGGCAGCAGGGACCGCAGCGGCTCGACCTCGTCGTCTATGGCGGTGAAGACCGACGTCACGTCGTCGGCCACGTCGGTGAGCTGGACCGGCAGGCGGTCGCGCAGCCGGCTCCAGCCCTCGCGCTGCGAGGAGGAGAAGGACGACAGCCGCTGGATGGCCCCGAGCGAGCCGTCGCGTTCGTAGACGCCGTGGAGCAGGCGGTGGCCCTCGGAGGCGTCGTGGCGCATGCCGGAGAGGGTCCTGCGGATCTCGGCCAGGGACTCGTGGTCGAGCTCGCCGGAGCGGCCGCGCTCCATCAGCCGGCGGGCCTCGCCGAGCCGCGTCGTGGCCTGGTCCAGGAGCAGACCGCCCCGGGCAGAGTCACCGTCGGCCATGCCGAGCTTGAGGTCCTCCATGCCGCGCTTGAGGCCGTACAGGGTGTCGCCGGGCAGGGCGTTGGAACTGGCCGCGGCCACGCCGCCGAAGGCACCCGCCGCCACGCCCACCGTGAGCCCGCCGGCGGCGAGCCCCTTGGACCAGCGGGAGCGCGGCCTGAGCCTGCTCAGCGGGCTCGCCCGGTGCGCGCCGCGGCCGGTGCGCTGTGGAGGGGCGGCCGCCCCTCCGGCGAACTGGGCTTCCATGGCGGCGATCAGCTGCGCCCGCTGCACGGTTTTGACCTCGGCGTCCAGCTCGGGCGCCGGCAGTGCGCCGAGCCCGCTCGCCACGGCCAACAGCTTTGCCTGCTCGGCGTCTTCCGCCGATGGCTCGGGCTGTGCGGCCGCGGCACTCTGGACTTCCTGGTCCTCCAGGGCCTGGGCGAAGGCGTTCGCCCGCCGGTGCGCCGATACATTCGCGATCACAGGCGGCACCTCCTCTCGTCATGACGATCGACTCCCCTGGGCACCTGAAGGGTTGCACGCCGGGAGAACATCCACTCGATCGAGTGAGTGTTCAGAGGCGTGACGCGGCATCGGGAAGTCTGCATCCCAAACAACGAGCGGCGCGGCAGTCGGGTTACGCGGCCGGGGCGAGGTGTCCGCCGGTGAGTGAACGTGGGCATCGGGCGGGTGGGGTGTCAGCGGGCGTCGTCCGGGAGGAGCCGCGCGAGGGTGCGCACCGCGCGGTACTGGAGGGTCTTGATCGCGCCCTCGTTCTTCCCCATGACCCGGGCGGTCTCGGCGACCGAGAGGCCCTGCAGGAAGCGCAGGGTGACGCACTCCTGCTGCTGTGGGTTGAGCTTGCGCACCGCCTCCAACAGGGCGGCGTTGGAAAGGGATTCGAGGACCGAGTCCTCCGGGCTGCGCTCGACCTCGTTGGCGTCGAGCATCTCTCCCGTGGTCACTTCGAGCCGGAACCTTGACGACTTGAAGTGGTCGGCGACCAGGTTGCGGGCGATGGTCACGAGCCAGGCGCCGAAGTCGCGGCCCTGCCAGGTGAAGGTGCCGATCCGGCGCAGGGCGCGCAGGAACGTCTCGCTGGTGAGGTCCTCGGCCGTGGCCCGGCCGCCCACGCGGTAGTAGATGTAGCGGTAGACGGTGTCGGCGTACTGGTCGTAGAGGCGGCCGAAGGCCTCGGCCTCGCCGGCCTGGGCCCGCTCGACCAGGTCGAGCATGCGGGCGCTGTCGCTGTCGGCGCTCGGGCGGCGGGTGGTCGTGGACGTGCCGGCACCGGCGCCGCGGCGGGCGCGTCTGCCGACGGCCGCGCTGCTCTCGGCGAGGGCATAGCAGGGGCCGGCGGGGCCGCCAGCTACGGCCGGGAACGGCGTGGCGAAGGCGGGGACGGCGTACGCGGTGGGGACGAAGACGCGCAGACGGTCGAGGACCGCTGCGCGCAGCGTAGCCAGGCCCGAGGCGTCAACCCCGACGTGTGGGTACACGGGACTCCCAGAGGCAGAGCTTCCATCACGTGCAGTGCGGGACCGTTCACTCGTCGTAGGGACAAGCGGGTACCGGCTTGCGTCTGAGGAGAATAACCCTTCGTACAGGCAGCGCTACACCGAGTTGCTCAAATCATCGTTTCCGTTCGATCTGAGTCCCATTGATGACAGATCAAATATCGAACTACGAACGGAAGTTGACCGAATTTGCTGATGGTGTGGCCGATTGGGCAGCGTGTTGTGGCAATCCGGACACCGCAGGACTGTCGTGGGCCATGTGGGGGTATGACAACAGGATTGCCTGTGCGGCCTGTTCGGTTACGGGCAGTGGCCAGGAGGCGCGCCGGAGTTGTCGCCCGTTCCGGTGATGTGGCTGATGTGCCGGTGGGGGAGCGGGCGTTCAGCGGCGACGGCGGTGCAGCGCGACCGCGGCCGCGGCGCCGCCCGCGAGGGCGCCCACGCCGGCCGCCGCCGGGAGGCCGATCTTGGCGGCCTTGCGGCCCGTGCGGTAGTCCCGCAGCCGCCAGCCGCGCTCGCGCGCGTGCCGGCGCAGCCTGGAGTCGGGGTTCACCGCGTAGGGGTGGCCGACCAGCGAGAGCATCGGGATGTCGTTGGCGGAGTCGCTGTAGGCCGCGCAGCGCTCCAGGTCCAGGCCCTCGGCCGCGGCCAGCGCCCGGACGGCCTCGGCCTTGGCCGGGCCGTGCAGCAGCTCGCCGACCAGCCGGCCGGTGTAGACGCCGCCGATCGACTCGGCGACCGTGCCCAGCGCCCCGGTCAGGCCCAGCCGGCGGGCGATGATCGTCGCGGTCTCGACGGGGGCGGCGGTCACCAGCCAGACCTTCTGCCCGGCGTCCAGGTGCGCCTGGGCCAGGGCGCGGGTACCGGGCCAGATGCGCTCGGCCATGTACTCGTCGTAGATCTCCTCGCCGATGGTCATCAGCTCGGAGACGCGGTGGCCCTTGACGATCGACAGGACGCTGTCGCGGGCATCCTGCATGTGCTCGGGGTCCTCGATGCCCGCGAGCCGGAACCAGGTCTGCTGCCAGGCGAAGCGGGCGAGCTCGCGCTTGCCGAAGAAGTGCCGCTTGTACAGCCCACGGCCGAAGTGGAAGATGGCGGCGCCCTGCATGACCGTGTTGTCGAGGTCGAAGAACGCGGCGGCGCGCTCGTCGCCCGCCACGGGGAACTCCGGCTCGGGCTCCCGGTCGCCGGCGGTGGCGCCCCCGGCCAGGGCCTCTTCGTTTTCCTGCGCGGACTTGCGGGCTGCCTCCGCCGCGGCCTCGCCTGCCAGCACGCTGCGTGCGGTGGCGGAGCGCCTGCGGTGGGTGAGCCATCCGAGTGCGGCCATGCGGCGAGCATAGTCACTTTGTTCGGGGTAACCGGAAGTCGGGACGATGCGATGGCGTGAACTCTGCGCGTCGGTCCGGTTACCCACCGCGCGCCGCGCCGTGCTCAGCCGCCCAGGGCCTTGCGCAGCCGGTCGGGGTTCACCCGCCAGAAGTCGTGCTGGGCGCCGTCGACGAGGACGACGGGGATCTGCTCCCAGTACTTGTCGTGCAGCTCGGCGTCCTCGGTGATGTCCTTCTTCTCCCAGCGGGCGCCCAGCTCGGCGCAGACCTCGGCGATGACGGCCTCGGCGTCGTCGCACAGGTGGCAGCCGGGCTTGCCGACCAGCGTGACGACGCGCTCGGCGGGGTTCTTGCGGGGGGTGCGGCGCAGCAGGGGGCTCATGGCGGCAATTGTGCCGCCTTCGCCGGTGATCGCGCGGCCGGAATGGGTGCCTGAGTCGACTACCATCATGGGCGTTTTGTAGGTGTCCGGGGGTATCGAGGTGAGGAGTGAGCGCCCGTGTCCCCGTCCGCGTACCCGTGGTGCTCATGTGGTCTGTGTGATCGTCGCGTCGCGCCCGCCCATGGTTCCCGGACCCGGCCGAATCACCGCGTGACACCCATCACGTTGGCCGGGCAAATCGGACACCATCTTTGTGCACGCGTTCACAAAGGCATAGCCTGCGTTCGACGGGGCGGTCCTGGGACAGGGCGCCGCCTGCAGCCCCGCTCTACCCGCAGGAGCACCGTGGCAACTGGCCGAACTCACCGACCGGCGACCCGAAGCCGAGGAATCCCCGAGGCCACCGTCGCCCGGCTTCCGCTGTATCTGCGTGCGCTGACCGCGCTCTCCGAGCGTTCGGTCCCCACGGTCTCCTCCGAGGAACTCGCCACCGCGGCCGGCGTGAACTCCGCCAAGCTCCGCAAGGACTTCAGCTACCTCGGCTCGTACGGCACCCGCGGCGTCGGCTACGACGTCGAGTACCTCGTGTACCAGATCTCCCGCGAGCTCGGCCTGACCCAGGACTGGCCGGTAGTGATCGTCGGCATCGGAAACCTCGGCGCCGCCCTGGCCAACTACGGCGGCTTCGCCTCGCGCGGCTTCCGCGTCGCGGCGCTCATCGACGCCGACCCGGCCATGGCCGGCAAGCCGGTCGCCGGGCTGCCCGTGCGGCACACCGACGAGCTCGAGTCGATCATCAGCGACAACGGCGTCTCCATCGGCGTCATCGCCACCCCGGCCGGCGCCGCCCAGCAGGTGTGCGACCGCCTGGTGGCCGCCGGGATCACCTCGATCCTCAACTTCGCGCCGACCGTGCTGTCCGTGCCCGAGGGCGTGGACGTGCGCAAGGTCGACCTCTCCATCGAGCTGCAGATCCTCGCCTTCCACGAGCAGCGCAAGGCCGGCGAGGAGGCCGGGCAGGGCCCGGCGGCGGCGCCCGCGCAGCCCCGGCAGGGCACCCAGGCACGTACGGCCGCCGCTGCCGCGAGCAGGAAGGGACCGGAGGGGGACGTCCCCGCCGTGATGCCGGCATGAGTCTTCTGGTCGTCGGCCTCAGCCACCGCAGCGCGCCGGTGAGCGTGCTGGAGCGGGCCGCCCTCAGCCGCGAGGCGCAGGCCCGTCTCGTGCACGACGCCCTGGCCGCCGAGCCCGCCACCGAGGCGGCGGTGCTGGCCACGTGCAACCGCATCGAGCTCTACGCCGACGTGGACAAGTTCCACGCCGGTGTCGCCGAGCTGTCCACGCTGCTCGCCCGGCACTCGGGCGTGCCCCTGGACGAGCTCACCCCGTACCTCTACGTGCACTACGAGGACCGGGCCGTCCACCACCTCTTCTCGGTGGCGTGCGGCCTGGACTCGATGGTCGTCGGCGAGGGCCAGATCCTCGGCCAGATCAAGGACGCCCTCGCCCTCGGCCAGGAGCTGCACACCGCCGGACGGCTGCTGAACGACCTCTTCCAGCAGGCGCTGCGGGTCGGCAAGCGCGCCCACAGCGAGACCGGCATCGACAAGGCGGGCCAGTCGCTGGTCACCTTCGGCCTCGAGCAGCTCGCCGGCTCCGCGACCGTCGCCGACTGGGCGGCCGGCAAGCGCGCCCTGGTGATCGGCGCGGGCTCGATGTCCTCGCTCGCCGCGGCCACCCTCGCGCGCGCGGGCGTGGCCCACGTCGCCGTCGCCAACCGCACGCTGGAGCGGGCCGAGCGGCTGGCCGCCATCCTCACCGAGCCCGGCGGCCCGGGCGCTGGCGCCCTGACGGCCTCCGCCGTCGAGATGGCCGCCGTCCCCGCCGAGCTCGCCCTCGCCGACGTCGTCGTCTCCTGCACCGGCGCCACCGGCCTGGTGCTGACGGCCGAGGCGATAGGGGAGGCGCTGGCGGCCCGCGCGGACGTGTGCGCCGTCGAGCGGACCTGCGGCGCGCCCTCGCTCGCCCTGCTCGACCTCGCCATGCCGCGCGACATCGACGCCGCGGTCCACCGCCTGGAGGGCGACGGCGTCCGCCTGGTCGACATCGAGACCCTGGCCGAGGCCTCCGCCGACGCGCCCATGGCCGCCGACGTCGACCAGGTGCGCTCGATCGTCTCCGACGAGGTCGCCGCCTTCGGCGCCGCCCAGCGGGCCGCCCACATCACGCCCACCGTGGTGGCCCTGCGCACCATGGCCGCCGACGTCGTCGCGGGCGAGATGGCCCGCCTCAACGGCCGGCTGCCCGACCTCGACGACAAGCAGCGCGCGGAGATCACCCAGACCGTCCGCCGCGTCGTCGACAAGCTTCTGCACGCGCCCACCGTGCGGGTCAAGGAGCTCGCCTCCACCCCCGGCGGCGCCGGCTACGCCGACGCCCTGAGGGAACTCTTCGACCTCGACCCGCAGGCGGTCGCGGCCGTCAGCCGGGCTGATCTTCGGCAAGGCAGCCCCAACACAGCACGGGAGTCGGCATGAACGACACCTCCACCCAGCAGCGCCCGCTGCGCCTCGGCACCCGCCGCAGTCAGCTCGCCATGGCCCAGTCCGGACAGGTGGCCGAGGCCGTCCGGCGTGTCACCGGCCGCCCGGTCGAACTGGTCGAGATCACCACGTACGGCGACGTCTCCCGCGAGGCCCTCGCGCAGATCGGCGGCACCGGCGTCTTCGTCTCCGCGCTGCGCGACGCGCTGCTCGCGGGGGAGATCGACTTCGCGGTGCACTCGCTGAAGGACCTGCCGACCACGCAGCCCGACGACCTCCTCCTGGCCGCGATCCCGCGCCGCGAGGACCCGCGCGACGCGCTCGTCGCCCGGGACGGGCTCACGTTCGAGGACCTCCCGCGCGGTGCCCGCATCGGCACCGGCTCGCCGCGCCGCATGGCGCAGCTCAACGCCTGGGCGCGCTCGCTCGGGCAGGAGATCGAGACCGTGCCGATCCGCGGGAACATCGACACCCGGCTCGGCTTCGTCGCCAACGGCGAGCTGGACGCCGTGGTGCTGGCCGCCGCGGGGCTCAACCGCCTCGGCCGGATCGGGGAGGCCACCCAGCTGCTGGACCCCGACCAGATTTTGCCCGCCCCCGGCCAGGGGGCCCTGGCGATCGAGTGCGCCGTGACCAACGCACCCCTCGCCGCCGCGCTCGCCGAGCTCGACGACCCGCACACGCGGGCCGCCGTGACCGCCGAGCGTGCCCTGCTCGCCGCCCTGGAGGCCGGTTGCAGCGCGCCCGTGGGCGCACTGGCCGACCTGCTGGCCAGCGGGCAGGTTGTCACCGAAATGCGCCTGCGCGGCGTCGTCGGTTCCACCGACGGCTCGACGCTGGTGCAGCTGTCCACCACCGGTCCCGTACCCGCGTCCCAGGAGGACGCCCTTGCCCTCGGCCGCGGACTCGCCGCCGAGATGCTCGACAAGGGTGCGGCCGGTCTTATGGGGGAGCGAGCACTTTGAACCCCACCGCCCCGAACCACCCCGCGCACGGGCACGTCACCTTCCTCGGTGCCGGCCCCGGAGACCCGGGACTGCTGACGCTGCGCGCCGTGGAGGCACTGGCGGCCGCGGACGTCCTGATCGCCGATCCGCAGGTGCTCGACGTGGTGCGTACGCATGCCCGCGGCACCGTGGACATGCCCGCCCAGACGGTTACTGACGAGTCATCAAAGACCGCTGACGTGCCGGTCCTTCGGGACACCGCCAATCTTGTCATGACGGCCGCGCGCAGCGGCAAGCGGGTCGTCCGTGCGGTCCTCGGCGACCCCGGCCTCGACGGCAACGCCGCCGACGAGATGCTGGCCTGCGCCGACGGCGGCATCACCTTCGAGGTGGTGCCCGGCGTCGCCACGGCCGTCGGCGTGCCCGCCTACGCCGGTGTGCCGCTGCGCGACGGAAAGGGCGGTGACGTCCGCTTCGTCGACGCCCGGACCGCCACCGCCGTCTGCTGGGCCGAGGTCGGCACCAGCGAGGCGACCGCGGTGGTCTCCACCACCCTGGACTCCGTCGTCGCCGCCGCGGGCGAGCTGGTCGCCTCCGGCCGCCGGCCCGAGACCCCGGTCAGCGTCACCGTCGCCGGCACCACCACCCGCCAGCGCACCTGGACGGCCACCCTCGGCACCCTCCAGCAGACCCTCAAGGCCGCGAAGGTGCTGCCGTCCGCGGACGGCGCCCAGCCGGTCATAGCCGTGGTCGGCGAGCGGAGCGCCGCCGAGCGGCGCGAGCGGCTCTCCTGGTTCGAGTCCAAGCCGCTCTTCGGCTGGAACGTGCTCGTGCCGCGCACCAAGGAGCAGGCCGCCTCGCTCTCCGACCAGCTGCGCTCCTACGGCGCGGTGCCCAGCGAGGTCCCCACGATCGCCGTCGAGCCGCCGCGCACCCCGCAGCAGATGGAGCGCGCGGTCAAGGGCCTGGTCACCGGCCGCTACGAGTGGATCGCCTTCACCTCCGTCAACGCCGTCAAGGCGGTGCGCGAGAAGTTCGAGGAGTACGGGCTCGACGCCCGTGCCTTCGCCGGCATCAAGGTCGCGGCCGTCGGCGAGCAGACCGCCAAGTCGCTGATCGAGTTCGGCGTCAAGCCCGACCTCGTGCCCAGCGGCGAGCAGTCCGCCGCCGGCCTGCTCGAGGACTGGCCGCCCTACGACCCGGTCTTCGACCCGATCGACCGCGTCTTCCTGCCGCGCGCCGACATCGCCACCGAGACCCTGGTGGCCGGCCTGATCGAGCTGGGCTGGGAGGTCGACGACGTCACGGCCTACCGGACCGTACGGGCCTCGCCGCCGCCGGCCGAGACCCGCGAGGCGATCAAGGGCGGCGGCTTCGACGCCGTGCTGTTCACCTCCTCCTCCACCGTGCGGAACTTGGTCGGCATCGCCGGCAAGCCGCACAATGTCACCGTCATCGCCTGCATCGGCCCCGCCACCGCGAAGACCGCGGAGGAGCACGGCCTGCGGGTGGACGTGCTGTCGCCCGAGCCCTCGGTGCACAAGCTGGCCGAGGCGCTCGCGGAGTTCGGCGCGGCCCGGCGCGACGCGGCCCTCGAGGCCGGCGACCCGGTCACCCGCCCGAGCGAGCGGCGGCCCGGATCGCGCAGAAGGGCACGGAGTTGAGCACCACGTACGGCACGTTCCCGGGGTCCCGGCCCCGGCGCCTTCGCACCACCCCCGCCATGCGCCGCATGGTGGCCGAGACCCGGCTGCACCCGGCCGACCTGATCCTTCCCGCCTTCGTGCGGGAGGGCGTCACCGAGCCGGTGCCGATCTCCGCCATGCCGGGCGTCGTCCAGCACACCCGCGACACCCTGCGCAAGGCCGCCGTCGAGGCGCTCGAGGCGGGCGTCTCCGGGATCATGCTGTTCGGCGTGCCCGAGGACGCCAAGAAGGACGCCCTCGGCACCGCCGGCACCGACCCCGACGGCATCCTGCAGGTCGCCATCCGCGACGTGAAGGCCGAGGTCGGCGACGAGCTCGTCATCATGTCCGACCTGTGCCTGGACGAGTACACCGACCACGGCCACTGCGGCGTCCTCGACGCCGACGGCCGCGTCGACAACGACGCCACCCTCGAGCGCTACGCCGAGATGGCCCAGGTCCAGGCCGACGCCGGCGTCCACGTCGTGGGCCCCAGCGGCATGATGGACGGCCAGGTCGGCGTCATCCGCGACGCCCTCGACCAGACCGGCCACGAGGACGTGTCGGTCCTCGCCTACACGGCCAAGTACGCCTCCGCGTTCTACGGCCCCTTCCGCGAGGCCGTCGGCTCCTCGCTGCAGGGCGACCGCAAGACGTACCAGCAGGACCCCGCCAACGTCCGCGAGTCCCTGCGCGAGCTCGCCCTCGACCTCGCCGAGGGCGCCGACATGGTCATGGTCAAGCCGGCCCTGCCCTACCTCGACATCCTCGCCAAGGTCGCCGAGAGCGTCGACGTGCCCGTCGCCGCCTACCAGATCTCCGGCGAGTACGCGATGGTCGAGGCCGCCGCCGCCAACGGCTGGATCGACCGCGACCGGGCCATCATGGAGACGCTCACCGGCGTCAAGCGCGCCGGCGCGCACATGATCCTCACCTACTGGGCCACCGAGGCCGCCCGGCAGCTGTAGCGGCCCCTGCGGCCGGCACGGCCCCCGCCCGTCACGCAGCGCAATGGCGGTGCCCCCGGACCACACGGTCCGGGGGCACCGCCATCTGTGTCCCCGCGCCGGCCGCGCCGACTGCGAAACCCTCGCGTTTGCGCAGCTCACGCGAGACGGGGCGCATAGTTCACGATCGTCACCCACACAGGTCGTCTCTCGCCGAAATGACGCGGGCGTGCCGCAGGGGCTCCGACCATCGTTACCGTGTGTGTCAGGCCGCTTACGCTACGGAGGCGTGCATGAGTCATGACCCCGAACTCACGGAGGACTGGGAGTACACGCTCCAAGTCCCCTCCGATCCCATGGCGCCGTGCATCGCACGACGCACGCTCCGCACCATCTTCGAGGAACACGGCTTCCTCGAACTCGCCGACACCGCCGAGCTCCTCACCTCCGAGCTCGTCACCAACGCCTACCGCTACTCCGACGGCCCCGCCTCGGTACGCGTCAAGCGCGAAGGCGACCGCGTACGGGTCGCCGTGTGGGACACCAACCCCCGGCTCCCCGCACTCGACGGCGTCGCCCTGCCCGACGCCACCGAAGCCGCCGAACGCGGCCGCGGCCTCGGACTCGTCCAGTGGTGCGCCGACAGCTGGGGCGGCTTCGCCCTGCGCGACCAGCCCCAGGGGCTGGTCGGCAAGCTCATCTGGTTCGAACTCGGAGCGGGCGCCGGATGACGCCCCCCGCGGCTAGAGCCGCTCGGGCGTGCGGATGCCCAGCAGCGCCATGCCCTGGTGGAGCGTACGAGCCGTGAGGTCGCACAGGAACAGGCGGTTCTCCACGACCTCGGCCGGGTTCTCCTCGCTCAGCACCTGGCACTGGTCGTAGAACGACGTGTAGAGCGAGGCCAGCTGGTACAGATAACCGGCCAGCTTGTGCGGCGCGTACTCCCCGGCCGCCTCCGCCACCGTCGCCGCGAACTGGTCCAGGTGCAGACCCAGCGCCCGCTCGGCCGGGGCCAGCGCCAGCTCCGGGTGCGCGACCGGGCCGGCGGTCCCCGCCTTGCGCAGGATCGACTGGATACGGGCGAACGCGTACTGCAGGTAGACCGAGGTGTCGCCGTTGAGGGACACCATCTGGTCCAGGTCGAACTTGTAGTCGCGGGCCGCCGACGTCGACAGGTCCGCGTACTTCACGGCCCCGATGCCCACCTGGGCGGCACGATCGGCGATCTCCTCCTCGGTCAGGTCCCGGGCCTTCTCCCGCACCACGGCCGCCGCCCGCTCGATCGCCTCGTCGAGCAGGTCCACCAGCCGGACCGTCTCGCCCTCACGCGTCTTGAACGGCTTGCCGTCCTTGCCCAGCACCGTGCCGAAGCCCAGCTGAACGGCCTCGACGTCGTCGGTCAGCCAGCCGGCCCGGCGGGCGGTCTCGAAGACCATCTTGAAGTGCAGCGACTGCCGGGTGTCCACCACGTACAGCAGCGTGTCGGCCTTGAGGTTGAAGACACGGTCGCGGATCGCGGACAGGTCCGTCGCCGCGTAGCCGAAGCCACCGTCGGACTTCTGCACGATCAGCGGGACCGGGTTGCCCTCCGGGCCCTTCACATCGTCGAAGAAGACGCACAGCGCGCCCTCGGAACGGACCGCGACGCCCGACTCCTCGAGCATCCGGCAGGTCTCGGCGAGCATGTCGTTGTAGCCGGACTCGCCGACGATGTCCTCGTCGCGGATCTCCACGTCCAGCTTGTCGAAGACCGAGTAGAAGTAGATCTTCGACTCGTCGACGAACCTCTGCCACAGCGCGATCGTCTCCGCGTCGCCCGCCTGCAGGTCCACCACCCGGCGCCGGGCCCGCGTCTTGAACTCCTCGTCCGAGTCGAAGAGCGCGCGCGAGGCCTTGTACAGCCGGTTCAGGTTCGACATGGCCTCCTCACCGGAGGTGCCGTCCTTGTGGTCCAGCTCGTGCGGGTGCTCGATCAGGTACTGGATGAGCATGCCGAACTGGGTGCCCCAGTCGCCGATGTGGTGACGGCTGATCACCTTCTCGCCCGTGAACTCCAGGAGCCGGACGACCGAATTGCCGATCACCGTGTTCCGCAGGTGACCGACGTGCATCTCCTTGGCCACGTTCGGCTGCGCCCAGTCGATGACCGTGGCGCCCGGGTGCTCCTTGAACGGCACGCCGAGCCGGTCGTCCGCCGCACGGGCGGCCAGCGTCCCGGTGATCGCCCTGTCGGACACGGTGATGTTGAGGAAGCCGGGCCCGGAGACCTCGATCTCCTCGATCAGGTCACCCGTCGGCAGGCCCTCGACGACCTTGCCCGCCAGCTCCCGCGGATTGCCCTTCAGCTTCTTGGCCAGCGCCAGCATGCCGTTGGCCTGGAAGTCCGCCCGGTCGCTTCGTCGCAGCAGCGGATCGGCGGCACCGGCCTCCGGCAGGGCAGCCGAGAGAGCGTCCGCGATGCGCTGGTGGAGCGTGGAAGCGAGGGAAGGAACCGAAGCCATGGGATGGGAGCCATTCCGGTAGGCGGCATTTTCGACCCCCCGAGTATCCCATGCGTGTACCACAGCCCCGCCGGGAATTCGCTCGCGCCCGGGCAACCCCGGGAGCACCCTGGTCGTCTGGGACAATGGTCATGCCAGGACCGTAAGGAAGGAAGTGCCGTGGCTCAGGCTCAGAGCACCGAGGCCGACTGGGTCTCCCGTTTCGCCGACGAGGTCATCGCCGAAGGTGAGCGCCGCGCCCCCGGCAAAACCATCGTCGTCGCCTCCGGCCTCTCCCCCTCCGGCCCGATCCACCTGGGCAACCTCCGCGAGGTCATGACCCCGCACCTGGTCGCCGACGAGATCCGCCGCCGCGGCCACGAGGTCCGCCACGTCCTGTCCTGGGACGACTACGACCGCTACCGCAAGGTGCCGAACGGCGTCCCCGGCATCGACGAGTCCTGGGCCGAGCACATCGGCAAGCCGCTGACCTCCGTCCCGGCCCCGGCCGGCTCGGCGTACCCGAACTGGGCCGAGCACTTCAAGGCCGCCATGGTCGAGGCGCTGGCCGAGCTCGGCATCGAGTACGACCCCATCAGCCAGACCGAGCAGTACACCACCGGTGTCTACCGCGAGCAGATCCTGCACGCGATGAAGCACCGCGGCGACATCGACGCGATCCTCGACCAGTACCGGACGAAGGACAAGGCCACCGGCCAGCCGAAGAAGCCCCAGCAGAAGCAGCAGAAGCCCCTCGACGAGGCCGAGCTCGAGGCCGCCGAGGGCTCCGGCGCCGCGGCCGAGGACGACGGCTCCTCCGGCGGCGCGGGCTACTTCCCCTACAAGCCGTACTGCGCCGCCTGCGAGCGCGACCTCACCACGGTCACCTCCTACGACGACGACACCACCGAACTCGCCTACACCTGCGTCTGCGGCCACGCCGAGACCGTGCTGCTCAGCGAGTTCAACCGCGGCAAGCTGGTCTGGAAGGTCGACTGGCCCATGCGCTGGGCCTACGAGGGCGTCATCTTCGAGCCCTCCGGCGTCGACCACTCCTCGCCCGGCTCCTCCTTCGTCGTCGGCGGCCAGATCGTCCGCAAGGTCTTCGGCGGCGAGCAGCCCATCGGCCCGATGTACGCCTTCGTCGGCATCAGCGGCATGGCCAAGATGTCCTCCTCCAAGGGCGGCGTCCCCACCCCCGGCGACGCGCTGAAGATCATGGAAGCGCCGCTGCTGCGCTGGCTCTACGCCCGCCGCAAGCCCAACCAGTCCTTCAAGATCGCCTTCGACCAGGAGATCCAGCGGCTCTACGACGAGTGGGACAAGCTCGAGGCCAAGGTCGCCGACGGCACCGTCCTGCCCGCCGACGCCGCCGCCCACAGCCGCGCCGCCCGCACCGCCGCCGGCGAGCTCCCGCGCACCCCGCGCCCGCTCCCGTACCGCACGCTCGCCTCCGTCGTCGACATCACCGCCGGCCACGACGAGCAGACCCTGCGCATCCTCAGCGACCTCGACCCGGCCAACCCCGTCAAGACGCTCGACGAGACCCGCCCGCGCCTCGACCGCGCCCAGCACTGGATCCTCACCCAGGTCCCGGCCGAGAACCGCACCATCGTCCGCTCCACCCCGGACGCCGAGCTCCTCGCCTCGCTCGACGACGAGGGCCGCGCCTCGCTGCGCCTCCTCCTCGAGGGCCTCGACGAGCACTGGTCCCTGGACGGGCTCACCACCCTGCTCTACGGCATCCCCAAGGTCCTGGCCGGGCTCGAGCCCCACGCCAAGCCCACGCCCGAGCTCAAGGCCGCCCAGCGCGCCTTCTTCGTGCTCCTCTACCAGCTCCTGGTCAGCCGCGACACCGGGCCGCGCCTGCCCACGCTGCTGCTGGCCGTGGGCGCCGACCGCGTCCGCGAGCTCGTCACGGCGCCGTAAGCACCCCCCGGGCCCACGGGCCCGGGGACCACGCGAAAAGGGCCGCCGCCCGGTGATCATCACCGGGCGG
>NZ_BNBL01000025.1 GCF_014655595.1 Streptomyces griseocarneus
CGTGCTCCTCGGCGAAGGCGACGACCTCCTCCGCCCCGGAGACCGGGTCGGGGGTGCCGGCGACCAGGGGCGCACCGGCGCGCTGGGCGATGTGGCGGGCTGCGACCTTGTCGCCGAGGTCGCGGATGGCCTGCGGGGGCGGGCCGATCCAGGTCAGACCGGCGTCGAGGACGGCCTGGGCGAACTCGGCGTTCTCGGAGAGGAAGCCGTAGCCGGGGTGGACCGCGTCCGCTCCGGACTCGGCCGCCGCGGCGAGGACCTTGGCCATGTCCAGATAGCTGGTGGCGGGGGTCTCACCACCCAGCGCGTACGCCTCGTCGGCCGCCCGGACATGCAACGCGTCACGATCCGGATCGGCATAGACCGCCACACTGGCGATCCCCGCGTCCCGGCACGCACGAGCGACACGGACAGCGATTTCGCCACGATTGGCGATCAACACCTTACGCAGGCTCACTTCTCGTCCTTCACACTGAGGTCCACCGGGACGGTCGCCGGGGCCCACGCCACTGGACACCGGCCCGGAAGACGGCTGGTCTGCAGGCAGTGATGCCGTCCGAGGCTGTGGGGCACGGCTCGAGGCATGCTGGAAATTGCCTGGAAGTCCCCCCTCCGGGAGACTTCCGGGCGATGTGCCGGCCACGGACGTGCCGTGGCGGCCCGGTCAGGCGTGGCAGGCCGGGAGCCCGCCGTTGAACTCGACCATCTCGGCGAAGACGGCGGGCATGTCGACCGGCGAGCCCGGGGCGCCGCCCTTCTCCTCGATGTAGGCGCGGTGCAGGTTGGGGACGATCCGCTCGGCGTCCAGCAGGCCCGCGTACTCGCCCAGGTCGGTCTCGCGCGCCACCTCCACCGGGGTCAGGCCCGCCGCGACGCCGTCCTTGGCGAGCCGCTGGAGCATGAGGAAGTAGCCCTCCGTGCTGTCGAGCAGCTCCGGTCCGGCCACCGGGCCATGCCCGGCCACCACGACCTCGGGGCCGAGCTTGCGCAGCGCGCGCACCGCCTCGATCGAACCCGACACCGAGCCCATCGGGCAGAACGGCGTGGCACCGGACATCACCAGGTCGCCGGTGAACAGCACCCGCTGGTCGGGCATCCACACCACGGTGTCGTTGGTGGTGTGGGCGGGGCCCAGGTGCATCAGTTCCGCCCGCACGGAGCCGACGTGGAGGGTCAGCCGGTCGTCGAAGGTGACCTGCGGCGGGGTGAGTTCGACGTCGCCCCAGCACACGTCGGGCCACAGCGTCGTCAGGTGCAGACCGATCTGCAGGACCTCGTCGCGGGTGCGGCGGTGGCCGATGACGACGGCTTCGGGGAAGACGAAGTTGCCGAAGGTGTGGTCGCCGTGCGAGTGGGTATTGACCAGCATCCGGGGCGCGGCCGGATTCACACCCTTGACGGCCTCGCGCAGGGCGTGGGCACGGGTCTCGGTCGCGGCGGTGTCGATCAGCAGCGCCTCGCCGTCCGACACCACGACACCCGCGTTGTTCACGCACCAGCCGCCGTCGGGCTGGACGTAGGCGTGGACGTGCTCTGCCACTTCGGTGAGCTGCGGCGACATGTTCTTCTCCTCGGGGGATCTCTTCGGTCCTGGCCGAAGCCTTTCGGTCCCGGCTCGAGGCACACCGGATGCCGCGCTCAAGTGATGTTCAGGGGGCACCCCTCACGATTGGCCGCCACGAACAACCTACGGAGGGAACGCACATGGGTCTGAGGGCACGGCTGAGCGCTACCGCCCTGGCGACGGCAATGTTCGTCGCTTTCGTTCCGGCCACGGCCAACGCTGCGGAGGACGGGGAGGAAGGCTCTCGCGCCGTCTTCAGCGACAACTTCCAGTCGGGTTTCGACACCACGAACAAGTGGCTGCAGGTCCCGGTGGGCGGTCTGCCCAGCGGTGACGGCGTCGCCAGCACCTCCTCGGCCGGCCTGAAGGTCGTTCCGAGCGGCAAGGACTCGGCCGGCAACCCCGCCTTCGCGTACACCACGGGCCAGCAGTCGGCCGGCGGTCAGGGCGACTCCGACCACCTCAAGTACCTCACCTGGCCGCGGCACAACTCGACGAAGGGCTTCCCCGGCTGGGACTCGCCCGACTTCGGCCAGCTCTCGTGCAACACGCGGATGGGCGTGACGACCACCAACACCGACAAGCACCCGTTCGGCGCCGCGGTCTCCAACCCGCAGACCGATCTCCGCCTCGCGGCCGGCTCCCTGGTCTCCGTCGACCAGGAGACCAACGTCGTCTTCGACTTCTTCGTCACCAACAACACGGTGTACGCCTTCTACGAGCGCCTGCGCTCCCCGGGGAGCACCTACGCCGCGTTCAGCTACGCCGTGCCGGTGGCCAACATCACCAAGGGCCAGCAGGTCTCGTACACCATCACCCTCGACCAGCAGCGCACCCGCGCCCGCTGGAAGGTCAACGGGTCCACCGTGCTGACCGTCAGCAAGATCGGTACGCGCGCCCTCGACCGCAAGTACCTGCTGATCGACCACGGTGGCACCGACCAGGTCGTCGCGCCGCGCCAGCTGCAGTGCGCGCTGGGTACGTTCACGCTGCTCGACGGGTCGGGTGCGGACGGCAAGGGCCTGGTCAAGCTGGACTCGACGACCAACTCCTACTACAAGCCGTCAGTCGGCGCGCCCACGGCGCAGACCTTCTACGACGACCAGAGCCTGGCCGGCAACCGCCTCTGGGGACAGGGTGCTCAGCTTCAGGTGTCCTCCTTCAGCGTCTCGACGAGCTGAACGGACGGGATGACGTCCTGATCCGACGTGACGTCCTGATCCGGGGGTGGCGCCGGAACCTCCCCTTCCCAGGCCGACCACTGAAAGAAACCAGGTAAGCGGTTTTGTGTCAAGAGAGGGCCGGTCCATTCCGCCACGGGGGCGGAACGGACCGGC
The DNA here is from genome assembly GCF_014655595.1 of Streptomyces griseocarneus. Lineage (GTDB taxonomy): Bacteria > Actinomycetota > Actinomycetes > Streptomycetales > Streptomycetaceae > Streptomyces > Streptomyces griseocarneus. Next base: position 2,902 of record NZ_BNBL01000025.1, read on the forward strand.
CCTCGGCGCGACTCGAGCCCGCCCCGAGCGGGGTTCCATCGGCGCCGCGCAGGATCGGCCCTCCCGAACGCCGGTACAAGGAGGGCGAGGATGCGCACACAGGCTCCGGAAGGAACCGGGCTGACGGCCCGGTCCGTCGAACTGGCCGAACTGGCCCGGCATCGTGCCCAGGACGCGGAGGAGCAGCGCCGGCTGACGCCCGACGTGGTCGAGCACATGCTCCGGGCGGGCTTCGCGCGGCACTTCACCCCGGTCGCCCAGGGCGGCGAGGACGGCACGTTCGAGGAGCTGACCCGGGCGCTGATCACCGTCGCCGAGGCCGACACGGCCACGGCCTGGTGCGCCTCGATCGCGGCGAGCCTGTCCCGCATGGCCGCCTACCTCCCCGTGGAGGCGCACGCGGACGTGTGGCGCGAGGGGCCGGACACCTTCCTGGTGGGCACCCTGTCGCCGCTGGGCAAGGCCACCCCGGTGCCGGGCGGCTGGCGGGTCAGCGGCTCCTGGGCGTACATCAGCGGCATCGACTACTCCCACTGGGCGCTGGTGTGCGCCGTCGTCCCCCGGGGCGAGGGGGAGCCGCAGGACGGCCCGCCGCCGGCCCGGATCTTCGCGCTGCCGCGCGGCGCGTACTCCGTCAAGGACACCTGGACCAGCTCCGGCATGCGCGGTACGGGCAGCAACACCCTGATCGCGGACGACGTGTTCGTGCCCGAGACGCACAGCTACAGCCGCCGGCGGCTCTTCGACGGCGAGCCGCTGGGTTCGGCCGCCGCGTGCCACACGGTGCCGCTCCAGGCCGCCAACGGCCTGTCCTTCGCGGTGCCCGCCGTGGGCGCGGCGCGGGGCGCGCTCGCCCTGTGGACCACCGAGACGGCCGCGCGCCTGGCCCGGGGCGCGGGCAGGCCCGGGATGCCCGGCCCCGTGCGGACCACCTACGAGGCCACCCTGTCCCGCAGCGCCGCCGAGATCGACAGCGCCCAGCTGCTGCTCGAGCGCGCCTCGCGCGTCGCGGACAAGGGCGCGGCCGTCACCGCCGGGGAGACGGCCCGCAACCTGCGCGACTGCTCGCTGACCGCCGAGATGACGGTCAGCGCGGTCAACCGCCTGTTCTCGACCGCCGGCACCTCCGGGCAGGCCACGGACAGCCCGCTGCAGCGGATCTGGCGCGACGTGAACTCCATCTCCACCCACGTGCTGCTGGCCTTCGACCCGGCGGCCGCGCTGTACGCCTCGCACACGTTCGGTTCCTGACCTTCCCGCGGGAAGGACGAAACCCGCCGGGCCGGCTTCCTGGGGGCCGGCCCGGCGGGTTTCGGTGCGGCCGGGATCCCCGTCCGGCCGCGGGACGCTCACGTCGCCGTGGGCGCCCCCGTCTTCTCGAAGGCGTCGGCCCGGCGCCAGCGCAGCAGGCGGCGCTGGGGCCGTCCCTCGATCTGCGCGGTGCCGGCCAGCAGCAGGTCCTCGCCGTCGCGTTCCACGTCGCGCACCTGGCCGGTGCCGACGATGTGCGGGTGGGCGCTGACGAGCACCTCGTGCACCATCCGGGTGCCCTCCAGGCGCCAGTGGCCCGCGTACCCCATGAAGGCCTCCGTGCCGCCGCCCGCGCCGTCCAGGGCCCGCATCATGCTCACCGAGACGTGTCCGTCGGCGGTGTAGATGAGGACGCCCTGGGGGGCGGAGCCCAGCGGGCCGTCGCTGGTGCGCCCGGCCTCGTCGACGTCGTAGTAGGCGACCAGGCGCCACACGCCGACGGGGTCGAAGTCGTCGTCGAGGCGGTGCATCGTCACAGGGCCCTTTCGGTGAGCTGCGGGGACAGGCCATCCTCGCCGCCGGTGCTCGAGGCGCCGCCGAGGATGCCTCGAGCGGGGGCGGGGCCGGTCTCCCGGCGCAGGTGGGGCAGCACCTCGGCGCCGAACAGCTCGATCTGCTCGGCGACCTGCCCGTACGGCATGCCGGGCATGTCCAGCGCGAACAGCTGCCGCTGGTGGCCGTAGCGCTCGCGGAAGCCCAGCACGGCGTCCACGACCTGCTGGGGGCTGCCGACGGTCAGGGTGGTGCCGGCCATCTCGCGCTCGAGGCCGTTGGGGGTGGGGAAGCCGCCGCGCGAGGCGATCAGCGCGGAGTGGTACGGGCGGAAGCCCGCGACGGCGTCCTGGCTGCGGCGCGCGATGTGCAACTGTCCACCGGCGCCGAGGACGGCGTCCTGGGGGTTCCTGCCGTGCGCGGCCCAGGCGCGGCGGTAGTGGTCGGCGAGCGCGCCGAAGTGCTCCAGCGGGCCGAAGAGGTTGTTGAGGAAGAGGGGTTCGCCGTACCGGGCGGCGGTCTCGGCGGTCGCCGGGCTGCGCACCGCGCCGTGCCACATGACCGGGGGCTCGCCGTACGGGCGCGGCAGCGTGGTCACCCTGCGCAACGGAGTGCGGTAGCGGCCGGACCAGTCCAGGTCGGTCTCGCGCCACAGCCTGCGCAGCAGCAGGTGGTTCTCCTCCAGCAGCGCGTCCTGGTCCTGGGGATCCCGCCCGAACAGCGGGAACGTGCGCCAGGAGACTCCCTTGCCGATCATCAAGTCGACGCGGCCGTCGCTGAGTTGGGAGAGCGTGGCGAAGTCCTCGGCGACCCGGACCGGGTCCAGGGTGGTGAGGACGGTGACGGCGGTGCTCAGCCGCAGGCGCGTGGTGCGCGCGGCGAGGTGCCCGAGGATCACTGTGGGTGAGCTGGTGACGTACGGTCCGTCGTGGTGCTCACCGACGGCGAAGACGTCCATGCCCACCCGCTCGGTGAGCACGCCGAGTTCGACGACCCCGCGCAGTCTCTCGCGCTCGGTCATCACCTCGCCCGTGACCGGGTGGGGTGCCATCGCACCGATGCTGAATATTCCGAACTCCACGACGCCTCTTTCCAGGGGGATGTACCGGTGCGCGCGCTACGGTCGCGCGGCGCACGATGTACCGATGTGAGAGAAATGACAAGAGATGCCCGATACCGGCTGTGTATGATTCAGGCCGCTCCGGGGAGCTTCGTCGACTGCCCCGGACGGGGGGAGCAAGACGTGATACGGGTGATGCTGGCCGAGGACATGCACATGATCCGCGGCGCTCTGGTCGCGCTCCTGGACCGCGAGAGCGGTCTGCAGGTGGTGGCGGAGGTCGAGCGCGGGGACCACATCGTGCCCACGGCGCTGGAGGTCCGGCCCGACGTGGCCGTCCTCGACATCGACCTGCCCGGCCTCGACGGCCTGACCGCCGCGGCCACCCTGCACAAGCGGCTGCCGCAGTGCCGCACGCTGGTCCTGACCGCGCTGGGCCGGCCGGGCACGCTCCAGCGCGCCCTGGCCGCCCGCGTCAGCGGGTACCTCCTCAAGGACGCCAAGCCGTCGGAACTGGCGGCGGCGATCCGCCGGATAGCCCAGGGCGGCCGGGTCATCGACCGCGAACTGGCCGTCGCGTCCTGGGACATCGACGCCAGCCCGCTGACCGTCCGGGAGTCGGACGTGTTGCGCCACGCGGCGAGCGGCGCCGAACCGGCGGAGATCGCCCAGCGCATGCACCTGTCCACCGGAACGGTGCGCAACTACCTCACCGCCGCCGTCACTAAGCTGCACGCGCGGAACCGGCTGGACGCCGTACGTATCGCCGAGCAGGCGGGATGGCTGTGACGGTCTCGGCCGGACAGACCGCGCGCAGGCGGAACCACTCGCCGTCGTGCGACCAGGTGAGCGTGCCGCCGACGGCGGCGATCCGCGCGGTGAGGCTGTCGAGCCCCGTGCCCGGCTCGCCGTCGCTCGCCGCGTCGTAGCCGTCGTTGGCCATCGCCAGGACGACCACGCCGGCCTCCTCGCACAGCGTGATCCGGCAGTGCCGCGCCTCGCTGTGCCGCAGGATGTTGGTGGCGCCCTCGCGCAGGACCGCCGCCAGGGTCGTGGCCAGGCGGGGATCGCCGACCACGGGGGTCTTGCCCTCCACCTCGGTCACCACGCCCGCCGCGCCCAGGACCGCGGAGACGGAGGTGAGTTCACCGCTGAGCGACATGTGCCGCGGGCCCGCCGAGACGGCGCGCACCTCGGCGAGCGCCTTGCGGGACAGCGAGATCAGCTCCGCGACCTCCGGCCGCTCCGGGACGTGTCCCGCGGCGAGCCGGGTGTCGAGCAACTCCGCCTGCACCGCGACGGCGGTGAGGCTGTAGCCGAGCAGGTCGTGCAGGTCGCGCTGGAGGCGGCGGCGCTCCTCCATGGCGTGCCGGCGCTCGGCGACGGCCCGCCGCCGCTGCGCCTCCAGCGCCACCAGGCAGCGGCGCAGGCCGAGGACCGCGACGGTGGAGGCCGCGGCGGTCAGGGCGACGTAGACCAGGCCGCCGGGCGGCAGGGCGAGGGTGGAGATCCCCAGGACCGCGAGCGGCACCAGCGGTGCCCATCGGCGGCGCGGGACGACGCCCGGGGCGTGGAGGCAGGCCCCGGCCGGCACGGTCACGCACAGGGCGGCGGTGGTCAGCATGGCGAACAGGACGGTCCACCAACCCGTTTGACCGTTGAGCGGGTCGAGGGCGGCGGCGGTGACGACGCAGACGATCTGCACCGTGACGACGATCAGGACGGCGACCCAGCCGGGCCGCTTCACGGCCAGTGGACGCACGGGTCAGCCCACGCGGCTCGCGGCCGGGGGGCGGGCGTTCGGGCCGGATGGATCGGGCGGTGCCATGAGGATCTCCTGTACATGCGCAATGCCGGGATCGAGTTGCACTATCAAGGACGCTACAAACCGACGACGCGGTTGGCAATAGCAGTCAGTGCGTCGCCCGTCACGCTCTGGAATGATCCCCTCCGGAATCTTCAACGGGCCGCGAAACACGGCGTTTACATGGGCATAGCCGCAGGTAGAAACCACAAGACCAGGCGCGTCCGGAGCCTCGCTCGGCTCTCACTGGACCCTGGCATAAAAACCATCTTGGCGGTTTAATATCGCCGACCGACGCCCATCGGGCTCGGAGGGTGCCCGCAACGGTGCGGGCCGACTGGAAACGGAGCCTGTCAGTGGCCATGCAGGATCGGGCTGCTCGCACCCGTCGCGAGCTGATCCGTTGCGCCGCCGCCGCGTTCGAGCAGCACGGCTTCGCCCGCACGACCCTCAATGACGTGTGCCGCCGCGCCGGAGTGAGCAGCGGCGCCCTGCACTTCCACTTCGACAACAAGGAGGCGCTCGCCGACGCCGTCGAGGCCGAGGCATCGGCCGCGCTGCACCGCGCCGGCGAGATGGCCAGGCTACGCCCCTCGGGCGCGCTGCAGGCCCTGGTCGACGCCTCGCACTCGCTCGCCGCCGTGCTGCGCGAGGACCTGGTGGTGCGGGCCGGGTTCCGGCTCAGCTACGACACCACGCGCACAGGCGGCCTGCCGCTGAGCGAGCGCTGGCACGCGTGCGTACGCTCGCTGCTGGCGGCGGCGCGCGACGAGGGCGCCCTGGTCCGCGACGTCCCGATGCGCGACGCCGTCGTTGCGGTGACGGGCGCCACCGTGGGCCTCGCGGTCCTCAGCCACCGCGACCCGAAGTGGGCCGGCCAGGCCTCGCTCGCCGGCTTCTGGCGGCTGATGCTGCCTCAGCTGGCCCAGCCGCACGCCGGGGTGCGGCCCACGCCGGTGCACGCCGCGGAGTGACTCCCGTACGACTGTGGGCGGTCCGACCGGTGACGGATCGATCACAGTTGAACGTCGTTGACAAACCGCAGCCTCGGTTTGTTAGCTTCCAGAACCGCTAGCGCGACAGGTACAGCGCTTTCGCCGCCCGGCGAGGGCGTCCACCACACGCATGTGCAAGGAGACGCTGGTGGGTGCCTCTACTGTCACCACAAGCAGCCCCGAAACCTCCAACTCCCTCGGCCTGGCACGGCTGGAAGCCATGGTGGGCCAGGGATTCACCCGGGCCCTGCAGGCCGGCCTCAGCCGCTCGCACTACGCCCGCACCCGGGCCACGATCCACGCACCGCACCACCTCGCGGGCGGCGACGCCGCGCACGAGGAGCGCCCGGCCCACGCCCACGCCCTCGCTCACGCCGCCGACCGCACCCGGACCCGGCCGTACGACGGCGGCGACGCCGACCCCGACGCCTCCTGGCACGCGGGCCGCCGCCTTGCCCGCGGCCTGCACGACGAGCTGGGCACCACGCTGTTCCTCGTGGCGCACCACATGGAGCGCTACGACAGCGGGCCGGGCGACCCCGCCGACCTCGAGGCCGCCCGCGCGGCGCTGCGGGAGGCCATCAAGCTGACCGAGCACGCGGTGGACGGCCTCCACCACGCCACCGCCGTGCCCGCCCTGGTCCCGGCGCTGCGCGAGTTCGCCGAGACCACCGCGCCCGCCGGCGTCCGCTTCCGCATCGCCGCCACCGGCAAGGAGGCGCTCCTCTCCGACGTCTGCCGGCGGGAGCTCTTCCTCGGCATCCGCGAGGCCCTGCGCAACAGCTTCACGCACTCCGGGGCGGACGAGGTGGCCGTCTCGCTGCGCTTCACCCGCCTGTACGTGTACGCCCGGGTGGAGGACGACGGCCGCGGCTTCGACGCCGAGGCGCCGCTCGCCCCCGGCCGCTCCGCGCGGGGCCTGCGCTCGATGCGCGAGCGCCTGGAGGACCTGGGCGGGCGGCTGACCATCGGCGAAGCCGAGGCGGGCGGCACCCGCCTGGAGATCCACCTGCCCATCCGGCCCCGCTCCTAGGCGGCCCCGGCGGCCGCCCCGCCCCGCGGCCGGGCCCCGCTCACAGCCGCGAGCCGCCGCTGACGTCGATGCACTGGCCGGTCACCCAGCGGCTCGCGTCCGACGCCAGGAACGTCACCACGCCCGCCACGTCGTCCGGCACCCCGATCCGCTCGAAGACCGACCACCCGGCGAGCTCCGCGGCCGCCTCCGGGGTCGCGCGCAGCGAGGCGTTCATCTCGGTCGCCACGAACCCCGGCAGCACCGCGTTGACCGTGATGCCGCGCGGGCCCACGTCCTTCGCCAGGGTCAGCGTCATCGTGTTGATGGCGCCCTTGGACATCGAGTACGCCACCGATTCCGTGTACGCCATGCGCGTCACCCCGGACGAGACGTTCACGATGCGGCCGCCCTCGGACATCCGCCGCAGCGCGTACTTGGCCATGAACAGCGGCGCCCGGGCGTTCACCGCGAACATCCGGTCGAAGACGTCCTCGGTGATCTCGCTGACCGGGCCCACCTCGTGCGTCGCGGCGTTGTTCACCAGGATGTCCAGGCCCGGCCGCGCGCCCCGGGCCGCGAGCACCTCGTCGAACTCCTCGAAGAGGTGCTCGACGGCGCCCGCCGTGCACAGGTCGGCCCGCAGCGTGAACGCCTTTCCGCCGTTCTTCTCCACCAGCTCGACGGTCTCGGCCGCGGCCGTCTCGCTCCGGCCGTAGTGCACCGCCACCAGCGCGCCCTCGGCGGCCAGCGCCAGGGCGATCCCCCGGCCGATCCCGGTCCCCGCCCCCGTCACCAGCGCGGTCTTGTCGTGAAGCACGCCCACTGCGAACACCCCAAAAGTCAGTCAGGAATTTCCGTTCCAGGGGCAATTTCAGCCATCGGCTCTCGAAGGAGGGTGGAGTCCCTCCGGGCCGGCCCGGGCCCAGGACGGGCGATACGGGCCCGAAGGCGGCATTCCGCGGTCTTCCAGCTGTGCTCAAGCGTCCCTGGAGCAACTCCGGACACGCTGCGCCTCGCGCCTCGTGCGATCCCCTTGTTCCACTACGTCCTGGGAGTTCTCCATGACCACTGCGTTTGATCCGATCGATCTGGCTGGTGTGCAGCTTTCGAACCGCATCGCGATGGCGC
>NZ_BNBL01000026.1 GCF_014655595.1 Streptomyces griseocarneus
CACGTGGCCTGAGGACGGGTACGGCCGCGGTCGACGACACGCCACGGCCAACCGTGCACGAGATCGTTAGGCGACCGGGGGGGGTGCCCCAGGCAGGCCGACGCGGAGCCAGGCACTCGAGGTTTGGCTGCGGGCGAGATCCTCGGCGAACTCTCGTTCCCCGTCAAATTCAGCTGTTCAGCTCAGTCGGCTTCTGCTGGCCGAACTGGACGGCCCCAACACGGGACGCACTCGATCTGAGGAACAACTGCTGGGATCGGCGGCCCGCTGAGGGCTCGGGCACGCGGCGCTAGCTCTGGCAGTTGGTGACCGTGCCGCCCGCGTTGTTGTCGGTGCGGCAGGTGTTGTCGCCCCCGCCGCCGTCGACGGTCCCGTACGGGCCGAGGACGACGGGCGTGGCGCCCGGTCCCTGAATGACGTCATCGTCGTCGTCCCCGGAGACCGTGGCGTATCCGTCCTGCCCGGCTGACGGCACCTCGATGAGGTCGGCTCCGGCGCCCCCGCTGACGCAGGTGGCGCGCGCCCCGTCGCCGGCGCCGATCGCCTCGACGCGGATGACGTCGTCGCCTTCGTCCCCGTCGACGGTGGCGGGCTTGGGGAGGCGGGATTCTATGGGGGTTGTCCCGTCCACGGTGATCTCGTCGGCACCGGGGCCGCCATGGAGGGGGCCGGCCAGCTTCCCGACCGTGATGGTGTCGTTTCCGCCTCCGCCGTCGAGACGGCTCGCCTTGTCATATCCGGGTACGCGGAAGGCGGTGAGGCGGAGGATGTCGTTGCCGTCACCGCCGTCGATCGTGCTGCTGTACACGTCGCCGGTGGTGATCACATCGTTCCCGGCACCACCGTCGATGTCCCCCAGGTACGACACCTCGCCGGTGGTGATGGTGTCGTTGCCCGCACCGCCGTGGATGGTGCCCTGGACGCTGAACTTGTCCTTGTCGGTCACGGTGATCTTGTCGTCGCCGTCACCGCCGTCGATGGCCCCGCGGACATTTCTTCCGCTGCCGCTGGAGAGGATTTTGTCGACGATGACGACGTCGTCCCCGCCGAGGCCGTTGACCACGCCGGCCAGGTGGCCGCTGACGTCGTCGCCGCCCCTGACCTCGATGATGTCCGCCTGGTCGGTGCCGCTGAGTGTCGTACCGGCGGGGACGCCCTGGGTGCACACGAGGTGGACGCCGCCGGTCGGCAAGGCGCCGCTGGTGCAGCCGGGCGGGAGGGCCGCGGCAGTCGCGGCCGGGAGCGTGGGCGCGGCCACGAGTACGAGACCTGTGACGAGCGCGCCGGTGGCGATGTGTCTGAAGGGCATGGCTGTTCCCTCCTTGAAGGCATGCATATGCCAGGGGTGGGGGCCAACAGCGTTCCCGTGGGGCCGGAAGTGCACAAGCGGGAAACCGGTCTGACCGGATCCACGGATCCCTAGGATGCCCTCAGCAGGCAATGGCCCCCAACGCCCCTGGGCCAGGGACCGCACCACACGCCAAGTGCTGGATAACTGTCTCCCCCGATGCTTGAACACACGGATTCTTCAGGGAAAGCGCGCTCGGCCTGGGTGGGCACCCGCGTACGGGCCTCGTACTCCGCCAGGAGCGTGGATACATCAGCAGTGGTCACGGACGGGTCAACGACCGGCGCTGGCGCAGGGCCTGGTCCGGGGAAGTGCGCGCTGGATCGCTGGCTGTGCCGCGCGCTACCGGCGACGGCGCAGGCCGCCCAGCCAGCGCTTCGGCCACTCAGGCTCCGGGCTGGACTCGGGGACCCCCGGCGTCGATGCCGCGGCCGGGGCCGGCTGCCAGGTCTCCCGCTCGGCGCCGTCGTCTTCTTCCTTGGCCTCCTGGCAGGCGGAGCGCAGGGTCAGGTCGTCGTCCCAGGTGTGCCGGTGCGCTTCGACGTACGCACACTGGTCGTCGCTGAACTTTCGCCCGCGGCCCTGTCGAGGCGAAGTACCCGCGCCGCGGACAGTCCCTCAGCGTCCCCGGTCGAGGTCATCCACAAGCCGGAATGTGATCGGTGGTTCGTTCGTACCCTGGCTGCCGATCCTCCGTGACTGCCGGCAGCAAGGCGACGGTCTCCACCGTGCCGTCAAGCGGTCGCCCACATGCACAATCTCACCATGGTTGCCTGATCAGAAGTGCCGGAAGCGGCTCTGACCTGCCCACTCACAGCCTTCTGCAACTTGTTTTAGGGCGCCGGTGTCACATGGCCCGTTCGCGCGGACGGGCACCCGCCGCGAGGAGTACGGCGACGGTCTCGGCATGGGAACCCTGCTCCGCCCACTCCAGCGGAGAGGGGCCGGTGCCGTGGTCTTCACGGAGGTTCGGATCGGCGCCGCCGGCCAGCAGCGCCCGCACCGCGTCGGTGTACCCCCAACAAGAGGCGGCGCACAGCGGCGTCCCTTCCGTGGCGCCCGTGCTCTCCGTGTCGGGCGAGGCACCCGCGGCCAGCAACTGCCGGACGATGTCGGCGGATCCCCGCACGGAAGCCCCGTACAGCGGGGTGGAGCCTTCGGCATCGGCCTTGTCCGGATGCGCCCCCGACCGCAGAAGGGCGGTCACCTCCGCGGCACTTCCATAGGACGCGGCCGAGACCAGGCGCTTCGTGAGCTTCTTCTGCTGTCTCCTGTTCACCGCCCCGAGAGTAGGCCCGACCGCGCGGTCCGGGCACCAGGGATCAGTCGTCCACAGCCCCTCGCGCGCCGCCCGGCGAGCTGCCATGCTGAGATCGTGGCGGTGAGCTATCAGGCGATCGCTCTACGTGCTTTGGGTGAGTGTTCGGCGATCGGGTGGACGCTGCGTGACGGCGAAACCTGGTGCATGGTCACGCCGCCGTGCCACGTTCCCCGGCAGCAGGGCTGGAAGCTGCACCTGTCCGCGACCCCCGCCTCGGCGGCCCGCGTTCTGGAGAGCGCGGCCCGGGTCCTGGTGGCCCACGCGTGCGCGTTCAAGTTCGCCGTCTCGCCACGGGTCACCGCCGAACTCACCTCGGTCCGGGCGCCACGCGCGCAGTCGGGCAAGTTCCTCACCGTCTATCCGCTCGACGACGATCAATTGCGGGTCCTGACCGGGCAACTCCACGAGGCCACTGCCGGACTCGCCGGACCGGCGATTCTGTCGGACCGGCGGTACCGGCCGGACAGCCTGGTCCACTACCGCTACGGCTGTTTCGCCCGGCCCCGTGAGCTCAACGACGAAGGCCTCTACGAAGGCCGGCTGCAGGCGCCCGACGGAACGTTCGTAGCGGACGAGCGCAACCCGTGGTTCTCACCACCCCCTTGGGCTCGCCCCCCGTTCGATCCGCCCGCCCGCGCCGCCTCGGGGCGCCGACGCGGCGACCCCGTCCTCGTCGCCGGCCGCTATCTGGTCCGTGAGGCCATCCGGCACTCCAACCGTGGTGGCGTCTACCGCGCGAGCGACCGGCGGACCGGTGACGATGTCCTGCTCAAGGAGGCCCGGCCGCACATCGGAGCCACCTCGGACGGCAAGGACGCCAGGTACTGGCTGCGCTACGAGGCCGACATCCTGAAGCGGCTCGCACCCCTTCGCATCACACCGGCCGTCCGCAACGTCTTCGAATCCGCCGGCCACGTCTTTCTCGTGGAAGACCTGATCGACGGCAAGAGCCTGCAACGGTGGACCACCGACGGCATCGCACGAGACGTCCGAGGACTGCTCCCGGTCGCGTCCCTGTGGAAGCTGGCCCGCGAACTCACCGACATGGTCGGCCGGATGCACGCGGCCGGATTCGTCCTGCGCGACCTCAAGCCCGGCAACATCGTGATGACCCCCGACGACACCCCCGTCCTCGTCGACATGGAATGCGCGGTCCGCGCGGGCGAGCGGGCTCATGTCGTCGGCACCCACGGCTTCACCGCCCCCGAGTACCTGGGCGGCCCCGACCGGGACGGCGACTCACCGCCGCCCGCACCCGGCCCCGAAGCGGATTGCTACAGCCTGGGTGCCACCCTGCTGTACGCCGCCACCGGCATCATCCCGCTGCTCGCCGACGACTCCGAGCCCCGCCGCCCGGCCGGTGAACGGCTCGCGGAGATCGTCGAAACCGCCGCACCGGCCGCGCCCGCGCTCCGGGCACTCGCCCCCCTCGTCATCGGCCTCACGGCGGACGGCCCGGCCCGCTGGCCGCAGGAGAAGGCCGCCGCCTTCCTCCGGGCGGACCCTGTCGGGACACCGCTGCCGGCAGCACCCCCGCCGGCGCGCGGCGCCGTCGACCGACTGCTGGCCGACGGCCTGGCCCACCTCGCGGCCACCGCCGAACCGGACGCAGAGCACCTGTGGCCACGGCCGCGTTCGGCTCCGCTCAGCGACCCCTGCAACGTACAAATGGGCGCGGCCGGTGTGCTGGCCGTCCTCGACCGGGCGGTCCGCTCCGGCGAGACCACCGCCGAGCCGCTGTTGCGGACGGCGGCCCGGTGGCTGGACCGACGGCTCACCGCGCCGAGCAGAATCCTGCCCGGCCTGTACTTCGGCCGCTCCGGCACGGCATGGGCGCTCCACGACGCCGCGCGGACGCTCGGCGACCCGGGAATGGCGGACCGGGCCGTGGAATACGCCCTGCGCATCCCGCTCGACTGGCGCCACCCCGACATCTGCCACGGCCTCGCCGGCGCCGGCCTCGCCCAACTGCACCTGTGGCACGCGACGGGCGATCCACGATTCGCCGATCGCGCGTCGGAGTGCGCCGACCGGCTCGTTCGACTGACCGCGGGTGCCGAGCACGGCGTGGACTGGCCCGTCGGTCCGGAACACCGCCGCGAACTCGCCGGCTCCGCCCTGTACGGCTTCGGGCACGGCATCGCCGGGAACGCCGCCTTCCTCCTCGCCGCCGGGCGGGACCTGGGACGAGCGGACTTCCTCGACATCGCCACGGGGGCGGGGCACGCCCTGTGCGCCGTGGCCGAACCGCGCGGTGACGCGGCCGTCTGGCCGAAGGGGCCGGGCCGGACCGAACGGACCGACCTGAACTTCTGGTGCCATGGCGCCTCCGGCATCGGAACGTTCCTGGTACGGCTGTGGACCGCCACCGGCGACGCGCGATTTCGCGAGTACGCCGACCGCGCGGCGCGGGCGGTGCACCGGGACCGCTGCCGGGTCGGCCCCAGCACCTGCCACGGGGCGGCCGGCAACGCGGAGCTGCTGCTCGACCTCGCCGACGCGACGGGGGAGGAGCACTACCGCACCCGGGCGGCGGAGACCGCCACTTGTCTGTCCGCCCGGGCGGTCCTGCGCGACGGCCGCCTGCTGGTGCCCGACGAAACCCTGCGCGACGTCAGCGCCGGCTACGGCGTCGGCTTGGCCGGCGTGCTGGATTTCCTGCTGCGCCTCACCTACGGCGGCAACAGATCCTGGCTGGTCGACCCTCGATGACCGGCCGACACCACCACCAAAGGAGAAATCCGCCATGGAAACCGAGGTCCTGGAACTTCAGGAACTGCCCGAGACGGATGAGCAGTCACTGGAGCCGATGATGTGCTGCGACACCATCTTCACCACCGACCGCACGGACGGATGCACTGAGCCGCCCCGCTGTCGCTAGAAGAACACGGACAACGCGAACCCGTTCCGTGCGGTCGGCTGGGACGGCCGCACGGAACCACCTGGGGAACGAGGAGTCGACGTGGCGGGATGGACGGCCGTACTGCCGCCCGGCACGGCCGCCGCGGCCCTCGATCTCGTCACCACCCTGGCGGGTCGGCCGCGGTCCACCCCCACCTGTGTCCGCCCCGACCTCGCCGGCGGCGGACCGGGGCTCGCCCTGACGTACCACCAGTTGGACCGCTGCATGCCGGGGCTGGGCTGGGACGCCATGGCCGACGGCTATCTGTCCGCGGCGGTCAAAGGTGCCGAGCGGCTCGGCACGAGCACACCGGCGGTGTTCGGCGGCCTCGGCGGCCTCGCGTTCGCCGCCTGGTCGCTGTCTCCCGACGCCCCCTCGTTCCGTTCCCTGCACGACGGCGTCGCCCGGGAAGCGGGGCGACGGGCCCGGGCCCTCGGCGACTCGCACGGCATGCCCGTCCGGGTTTTCGACGTCATCTCCGGCGTGACCGGTACGGGCGCGTATCTGCTCGGCCGCCGCCACGAGCCCGCTGCCCGTGACGCGCTGTGTGCCGTGCTCACCGCCCTCGTGTCGCTGTGCGGTGAACGGGCGGGCACACCCCACTGGTACACCCCCGCCGAGGCCCTGAGGGACGCCCGGACGCGCGAGGAGTTTCCGGACGGCGTCCTCGACTGCGGCCTGGCGCACGGCATCCCGGGGCCGCTCGCGCTGCTCTCCCTGGCCCTCGACACCGGCGTCACCGTCCCCGGACAGCGGGAGACCGTCGCCCGCGTGGCCGGATGGCTGGCGGCACACCGCACCGATGACGCCTGGGGCCCCAACTGGCCCGGAATGGCGCCACTCCCCGGCCGGCCCGCTCCCCAAGGCCTCCGCCCCGCCCGGGCCTCGTGGTGTTACGGCAGTCCCGGCGTCGCCAGAACCCTGTGGCTCGCCGGAACGGCACTCGACGACGCCTCCTTGCGCGCTCTCGCGGTGGAGGCCCTCAAAGCCGCCCTCCGGCGGCCCGCGGCGCGACGCCGCGTCGACGGCACCCCCGGTCTGTGTCACGGAGTGGCCGGGCTGCTCCACATCACGTCCCGCTTCGCGTCGGACACCGGCGACCCGGAACTCGCGCGGGCCGCGACCGCACTCGCCGGGCAGTTGCTCACCTCGCCCGTCGCGCTCTCGGCCGAAGGCCCCGGCTACCTCGAAGGCGCGGCGGGCGTGGTCCTCGCCCTGCTGGCGGCGGCCACCGATGTCGCGCCGACGTGGGACCGGCCCCTCCTCCTGGCGTGATGGCGGTACCGGCGCGGGTGTGCCGACCGCCGTGCGGCTAGTGATCTGAGTCGGAGATTCGTCGGCAGTATGCGGCGACCGGGAAGTCCCCGACGGCCTCGACGTGCATGCTCCCCGACTGAGGTATGCCAGGTCGGTGTGTTCGGTGGCTGGATCAGCACCTGGAACAGCAAGCGGCGCTGTTGCTCGACCGCTGCTTCCCACGTTCGTACGCGCGGCCGGGAACGAAGGAGGGCGCGGCGGCCGGGGCGGCGGGCGATGGCCGGCATGATGCCCGCGTTCACGGACGCGCTCGCGGTAGATGTCGTGGTCATAGCCGCGGTCGGCGAACAGAGCAGGGGTGGGATGTTGCTTGGGCCAGTCTCATCCCAAGATGGCCGGTGGGTTTCAAGGGGTGTGCTGCCGTGTCGGCGTCCGCACTCCTGGACGCACGTGCCCGCTGGCGGTACGCCCGGGTCATGGCTGAGCGTCGCCCGTATCCGAGTGATCTGCCCGAAGCCTGCTGGGAGTTGATCGAGCCGGCGTCGTCCGCCTGGCGGGCCGAGCGTCGGCGTCATACCCCGGACATCGGACCCGCACCCGAGCACGACCTGCGCGAGATCCTCAACGCGATCTTGTATGTGAACCAGATGGAGTACTCGCTCGCCACCCCGGACGTGGTCGAGCGGGAGATGCTCGCGACCTGCCGGGAGCTCGGCACGGCCGCGGTGGCGCACTCGCCGCTGGGCCGCGGCATGCTCGCCGGCGCTGCCTCCTCACTCGACCAGCTGTCCGAAGGGGACAACCGGCTGCGCTGGCCCCGGTTCTCTGTTGAGAACATCGACCGCAACCTCGCACTCGTACGGGCCTTCGAAGCCGTCGTGGGAGAGATCGGCTGCACCCCTGCGCAGGCCGCCCTCAGCTGGCTGCTCGCCCCAGGGCGACGACATCATCCCGGTCCCCGGCGCCAAGCGCCTCGCCCGCCTGGAGGCGAACGCCGCGGGCGTGGCCCTAGTCATGATGCCGGAGCAGCTGGCGCGGATCGGCGACGCCGTCCCCGCCGAGGCGATGACCGGCCGGCGCTACCCGGAGCAGGCGCTGAGCCGGCTGGGGCGCCGGGTCGGCCGGGGCACCTGAGCGTCAGAACGCCCCGATCGACCAGAAGACCCCCACCTCGTCGCCGGACACGGCGATCAGGCCGAGGTCGTAGAACAGGTCGAGGCCGTTGAGGTACGCGGAGGTCAGGAAGGTGTTGGAGCACGTGCCCTGCAGGCCCGCCGCCACGAAGTCCGGGGCGGGGTCCGAAGCGGCGGCCGTCGCGTTGGTCCAGTACTGCGCGGCGGGGCCGTATCTGCCGAGCAGGGTCCGGGCGTCCGCCAGCACAGTTTCCCGGTCCGGGCGAGTGCGGACGGGAGCGGGTTCCGCCTGCCATTCCTCACCCATGACGGCGAGGGCGGCGACCGCCGCCTCGGCTTCCAGGCGGTACAGGAGGCCGGGCATCTCCCCCGCGGCCGGGGGGTCGAAGGGGTAGGCGGGGAGCCCGTAACGGGCGGTGTTGGTGCGGTCCATGTCCAGCCGGACCCGGCCGCGGGGGTCGGGGACCTCCCGGTGCAGCACGGCGAGGACGTCGTGCGTCCAGTCCTCGTGCCGGCGGGGGCCGGTGGCCGCGAAGACGTAGGGATCGCCGAGCAGCCGCAGCGCCGCCGCGTCCCACTCCTGGTGCGTCATCGTCAGCATGACCGCGGTCTGGCGCCGGTGACGCGCACTACCTGCGGGAGGCCCGACGGCCCCTCCCCCTCGTCGGGGCTCTTCGAGACCGGGCCCTTGGGGCATTCGGCGGTGACGGTGATGAGCACTGACGCGATCTTCGATTTCACGGTGGTCACTCTACCGAGGCACTGAACAGCACCCTCGCTGTGAACGGGAGCACAACGATGCGGTGTCACGGTTCGCCGATGCGCCGTGTCCGGATGGACGTCCGACGATCCGACGAGAGGAGCCGGGTTGTGACGCCGGAGCATCGATGCCCGCTCGTGCCCGGCGCCGCGACGGCGAGCAGCTGCTCGATGCGCTCCCACTCCGCCAGCTCCGCCCGGCCGCGGACGTCGTCGGCCAAGTCCTCGTGCCGGAGTCCTGCCGCGCATCGAACCGGGCGTTCTCGAGGGCGCGTGCGATGGCGCCGGCATCCATCCCCTTCGCGCGGCGGCACACGAGGCGGCGGCCGATGCGGGCGGGGCCGACCGGTTCGCAGGGCACGGCAGCGCGGGCGGCGAAGGGCTGGCGGAACGTCCGGGTCTGCCAGAGAGTGCTCACTGAGCGTTTAGTTCTGTTCCAGGGCAACATGTTGTGGTGTTCCGGCCATGGCGTCCAGGTGCTTGAGGGGCTGGTGAGCCGTTAGGCCCGTTACGTGGCAGGAGAGAGATGTTTCATCCTGGTATCTCCTGTGTCATCCCAAGGTGTCCCGAGCGGCGGTCGTTTGCCTGCTGGCCAAGCCGGCCGCCGCGCAGTACATCGGAAACATGACTCCGCACCGCGGCTATCCCGACGATCCGTCATGCGTCATGAAAGCTGATCGGGGCCGGTGCTGACCGCCTGGCGGGAAGAGCGTCGTGGTCCCGGCCTGGACATCGACCGTCCGCCCGAGCGTGACCTGCGGCACCCTGATGAATGCCGTGCTCTACGTGGACCGCACCGGCATCTCCTGGCGCTACCTCCCACATGACTTCCCCGCTGGCGGGCCACCTACGGCTACTTCGCCTCCTGGCAGGAAGGTGGTGTCTTCGAGCAGCTCACCGGTCTGCTGCGGTGCCTGGTGCGCGAACAGGCCGGGATGGTTGGCCTTGGCCTGGGCGATGTAGTGGGTATCGCGCTCGCGGAGGTAAGT
>NZ_BNBL01000027.1 GCF_014655595.1 Streptomyces griseocarneus
TTTTTTAGCCGTAGGCCCTGGACCAGGAATGGTTCGGGGCCTACGGCATTTTTGCGTTCAGGGCCTTTAACGCTGTGTCGGCTTACACCGCTACCACTTTGCCCGTCGCCTCACCGTCGCCGTTCTCGTCGCCCCTCCGTACCGCGGCGTTCCGTTCCGCCCAGCCCAGGAGCGCGGTCCGGCAGGCACGGTCCATGTGCCGTAGCCCGGTCAGGTCCAGCTCGACCCCACCGCTCGTACGCGGCAGGGCGTCGAGCTCGTCCAGCAACTTCGGCAGGCGCAGGAAGTTGGCGTTGCCGAGCACGCGTGCCTGGATGCGCCCGTCCGGCCTCGTCACCGTCTCGATGTGGACGTGCGAGGTCTCCCAGGCCGCCTTCACGACGGCCATGAGCAGGCCGACGATGACGCCCTCGAAGAGATTGGTGACCACGATCGCCACGGTGGTCGTGAGCAGTACCGCCACTTCGCCGCGGTGGTCCCGCCACAGCGGGCCGAGTTCCTTGCCCGGCAGGAGCTTCCAGCCGGCGTGGACGAGCACGCCGGCGAGGGCCGCGACCGGGATGAGCTCGAGGGCCCAGGGCAGCAGGGTGACGAAGACCAGCAGCCAGACGCCGTGCAGCACGCGCGAGGCCTTCGTCCGCGCGCCCGCGCTCACGTTGGCCGAGCTGCGTACGATCACGGCCGTCATCGGCAGCGCGCCGAGCGCGCCGCACACGGTGTTGCCGGCGCCCTGTGCGATGAGCTCCTTGTCGTAGTCCGTGTGGGTGCCGTCGTGCAGCCGGTCGACGGCCGCCGCGCTGAACAGCGATTCCGCGGACGCGATGAGGGCGAAGGCGAGGACGGTCCCGAGCACGCCGAATTCCGTCAGGCGCGCGAAGTCCCCACCCGCCGGTGGCTGGATGGCGTCGAGGATGCCGCGTACCTGCACCCGGTCGACGGGTAGTTGCAGCAGGCCCACCACGGCCGTGGCCAGTGCGACTGCCACCAGCGGGCCGGGCACCACGCGCTGGCCCTGCCGCCAGCGCGGCCACAGGACCAGTACCGCCGCGGTGCCGGTGCCGACGGCGACCGCGGCCATGGCGTCCCCCGAGGCGAGGGTGTCGGTGAGCAGGGTGACCAGGCCGCCCAGCTTCTCCAGGCCGCCGGCGGGCGGGTCCGCGTCGGCGAGCGTGTAGAGCTGGCCGGCGATGAGGACGACCCCGATGCCCGCGAGCATCCCTTGCACGACCGCTACGGAGATCGCCCGGAACCAGCGCCCCAGTTTGAGCAGCCCCATGGCGACCTGGAGCAGCCCGGCGGTGAGCACCAGCACGCCGAGAGCCCTGAGCCCGTACTCCCGCACGGCTTCGTAGACGAGCACGGTCAGGCCGGCGGCCGGCCCGCTGACCTGCAGGCTGCTGCCCGGCAGCAGCCCGGTGAGGAGGCCGCCGACGATGCCCGTGACGAGCCCCAGTTCGACGGGGACGCCGGACGCGACGGCGATGCCGACCGAGAGCGGCACGGCTATGAGGAACACGACGAGCGACGCGGTGAAGTCGGCCCGGAGGTTGTGTCGGAGGTTGTCCCGGAGGTTGGCCTTGAGCGTGCTCATGAGACCGACGCGGGGTCCGGCATTTCGGGCATGGCGGAAGGATTTCTTCTGCATGAGGATTGCCTCCAGCGCGCTCCAGGCGCGCGCAGCGATGCGATGGGGATCGTTGCGTCGTTGCGGGACAGGTGGAGTGAGGTGTGGCGGCGGTGGGGAGTGGGGGCGTGCAGAACGGTGGTGAGCCGTGGTGAGCCGTGGTGAGCGGAAGGGCGGAGTGAAGCCGAGTGAAGCGTCACGTCGCGTACGGACGGGCGTCGGCGCACGGATGCCAGCACGGATGAACCGTGCGACGGGCAAACGCCGTCGTTTCCTTCGGCGCCGTGCTGTTAATCACTCGACCATATTTTGGCCAAGTTGTGGTGCGGATCAGCGAGTTGATGTGTAACCACGATGTAAACGCGGTGTCGAGCAAGGTGTCGAACAGCAGGAGTGGACGGTTCCGATCACCCCGGCGGAATCCCTCGAGTACCCATCCGTCACCACCGCCTCGTGCGTACCGATGCCCGGACAAAGAGCCCGCGTCGTGCCGCCGGATGCGAAGATGACCGGCCTACGACCCGTCGAAGCCGGCCGACGAGCACCACCCGGTCCCGGCCGGACGACCAGCGCAGCGAGAAGGTGAGCCCGTGAGCCCCGTGGCACAGAAAGTCGCCGTCCTCGGTACCGGAAAGATTGGCGAGGCCCTCCTCAGCGGGATGATCCGCGCCGGCTGGTCGACGGACGACCTGATGTGCACCGCCCGCCGCCCCGAGCGCGCCGAGGTCCTCCGCATCCGCTACGGCGTCGAGGTCGTCACCAACACCGAGGCCGCCAAGGCCGCCGACACCCTCATCCTGGCCGTCAAGCCGCAGGACATGGCGACCCTCCTCGGCGAGCTCGCCCCGCACCTGCCCGCCGACCGGCTGGTCATCAGCGCCGCGGCCGGCGTCCCCACCGCGTTCTTCGAGGAAAGGCTCCCCGCCGGCACCCCGGTCGTGCGGGTCATGCCGAACACTCCCGTACTCGTCGACGAGGGGATGTCCGTCATCTCCGGCGGCTCCCACGCCACCGAGGACCACCTCCTCCGCACCGAGGCGATCTTCAAGCCGGTCGGCAAGACGCTCCGCGTCCCCGAGACCCAGCAGGACGCGGCGACCGCGCTCTCCGGCTCCGGCCCCGCGTACTTCTACTACCTCGTGGAGGCCATGACCGACGCCGGCATCCTCCTCGGCCTCCCCCGCGACAAGGCCCACGACCTCATCGTCCAGGCCGCCATCGGCGCCGCCGTCATGCTCCGCGACAGCGGCGAGCACCCGGTGAAACTGCGCGAGGCCGTCACGTCCCCCGCCGGTACGACGATCAGCGCGATCCGCGAGCTGGAGAGCCACGGCGTACGAGCCGCCCTGATCGCCGCCCTCGAGGCGGCCCGCGACCGAAGCCGGGAGCTCGCCTCGGGCGGCGCCTGAGGAACGACGGCCTGAGGATCCCCCCCCCGCGTGCCGGTCGGCGGTTGTTACGGACGTACGCCTCGCGGCTGCGGAAGGCCTCAGCGGCCGCCGGACCGAAGCGCTGGCGGTGTCCGGCGCCTCCTCGGGGGACGGGCGGCAAGGAGGCGTGTCCTCACCCGGCAGCCGGAGAGGCCTCCAGGGAGGAGCCGTCGGCCAGCGGCAGGGGCGGCATCAGGCCGATCGCCCGGTACGCCGCGTCGACCGTCGGCCGGGCGAGTGACCGCGCCCGCTCGGCACCCACCCGCAGGACCTCGTCCACATGTCCCGGGTCGGCGCACAGTCGTGCATGCCGTTCCCTGACGGGCCGCAGCAGCTCCACGACCGCCTCGGCCGTGTCCCGCTTCAGCGCGCCGTACGAGGTGTACGACGCCGCCAGCTCCACCGGACTCCGGTGCGTACAGGCGGCCAGGATCTCCAGCAGGTTCGTGACGCCCGGCTGCGCCTCGCGGTCGTACGTCACCTCGCTCCTGCTGTCGGTCACCGCGCGCATCACCTTCTTGTGCACGACGTCCGGGTCGTCGAGCAGATAGACGATGCCGGACGTCTCCGCGTGCGATTTCCCCATCTTGGAGGTCGGGTCCTGCAGGTCCATCACCCGGGCGGCCACCGTGGGGAGCACGGCCCGGGGAACGGTGAAGGCATGCCCGTACCGCTGGTTGAAGCGGACGGCCAGGTCGCGCGTCAGCTCCACGTGCTGAGCCTGGTCGTCACCCACAGGGACCTCATCCGCGCCATACGCGAGGATGTCCGCCGCCATCAGGACGGGGTACGTCAGCAGCGACAGCCGTACGCTCCCGCCCGTGGCCCGCTCCCGTGCCGCCTTCTCCTTGTACTGGATCATCCGGCGCATCTCGCCGTCGGTCGCGGTGCACTCGAGGAGATACGCCAGCCGGGTGTGCTCGTCCACGTGACTCTGTACGAACACGGTGCAGAGGTCCGGATCGAGCCCGGCCGCCAGGAGCAGCGTCACCGCTAGCCGGCTGAGCCTCCGGACACGGGCCGGATCGTGCTCGACGGTCAGTGCGTGCAGGTCGACGACGCAGAAGAGGGCTTCGGCGCGGTGCTGGTCCGTGTCCACCCACTGGCGGACGGCGCCGAGGTAGTTGCCGAGGGTCAGGTGGCCCGTGGGCTTGATGCCGCTGAAGATGCGTGCCATGGGTCGGTGCGCTCCTTGTGGATGAGGAACCGCCGCCCCGGACAGCAAACCGGCCGCCGAGGCGGCGGCCGGTTGGATGCATGCGCAAGGTCGGGCCGCCGTCAGGCGGCCCACCACTGCTGGACGAGCGCATGCTGGGTCATGGGCCGACCGTAGCCGCCGAAACCCCCTTGCGCCACGGGTTTGATGAGGCCTACGCGAGCGTGTAGAGTTCTTCGAGTTGCCACGGCGTCCCCTGAGGAAGCCGAGGTAGCACTTCGAGCCGCACTGGCGGCGATCACCTCTTGCACGGCCCTTGAACGGGATGAATTTCGGCGT
>NZ_BNBL01000028.1 GCF_014655595.1 Streptomyces griseocarneus
GCCTGCTCGACTCGATCCCGCGCCTGGACCAGAAGGGCCAGGAACTCTACGCGATCAAGGGCCTGCCGCCCAACCTGCTGCGCATCCCCGCCGGCTGCGCCTTCAACCCGCGCTGCCCCAAGGCCACGGACCTGTGCCGCACCGACATCCCGGCGCTGCACCAGGTCACCGAGAAGGACGGCGCGGAGCTGGCCGGCCGCGGCAGCGCGTGCCACTTCTGGAAGGAGACGATCCATGGCTGAGACCGGCAAGAAGGACGAGGCCGTGGCGGCGGACAAGACCCCCAACGTCTCCGAGGTCGAGGTCAGCGACGCGAGCACGACCGCCGAGGTCGAGGCCGTTCTCGACGCCCCCGTCGAGCGCGGTGAGCCGATCCTGCAGGTGCGCAACCTGGTCAAGCACTTCCCGCTGACCCAGGGCATCCTCTTCAAGAAGCAGGTCGGCGCGGTCAAGGCCGTCGACGGCGTCTCCTTCGACCTCTACCAGGGCGAGACCCTCGGCATCGTCGGCGAGTCCGGCTGTGGCAAGTCCACGGTCGCCAAGCTGCTGATGACCCTGGAGACGGCCACTTCGGGCGAGGTCTTCTACAAGGGCCAGGACATCACCAAGCTGTCCGGGCGCGCGCTGAAGGCCGTACGCCGCAACATCCAGATGGTCTTCCAGGACCCGTACACCTCGCTGAACCCGCGCATGACGGTCGGCGACATCATCGGCGAGCCCTTCGAGATCCACCCCGAGGCCGCGCCCAAGGGCGACCGGCGCAAGCGCGTCCAGGAGCTCCTGGACGTCGTGGGCCTGAACCCGGAGTACATCAACCGCTACCCGCACCAGTTCTCGGGCGGTCAGCGGCAGCGCATCGGCATCGCCCGCGGGCTGGCGCTCAACCCCGAGATCATCATCTGCGACGAGCCGGTGTCCGCGCTGGACGTGTCGGTGCAGGCGCAGGTCGTCAACCTGATGGAGAAGCTGCAGGACGAGTTCAACCTCTCCTACGTCTTCATCGCGCACGACCTGTCCATCGTCCGGCACATCTCCGACCGCGTCGGCGTGATGTACCTGGGCAAGATGGCCGAGATCGGCACGGACTCCGAGATCTACGACCACCCGACGCACCCCTACACCCAGGCGCTGCTGTCGGCCGTCCCGGTCCCGGACCCCGACGCCCGCGAGGGCCGCGAGCGCATCATCCTCACCGGTGACGTGCCCTCGCCGGCCAACCCGCCGTCCGGCTGCCGCTTCCGCACGCGGTGCTGGAAGGCGGAGGACAAGTGCGCCCAGGAGGTGCCGCTGCTGGCGGTGCCCGAGGTGTTCGCCGGCAAGAAGACGCCGGCCGCGCACGAGTCGGCGTGCCACTTCGCCGAGGAGAAGCAGGTGGTGGGCGCGGCGTAGCCGCTGCCCGCCCGCGCGTACGAGGAGGGGCTCCCCCGGCCATGCCGGGGGAGCCCCTCCTCGCTCTGTGCGCCCGCACCGGACCTGACGGTGGCCGCCGACCGGGCGGGTGAGATCGTTTGCTGACCTCGCAGACCACGGGGCATGTCCGAAGGGAAACAGAGCAGTGACGCAGGAACGCCGGTCGATATCCACCCTCCTGGCCGACGCCGAGTGCACGCCGGTGCTGCGCACCGACTTCTCCGACCAGGAGGCGTGGGAGGACATCCGGGGGACGATCGAGACGCCGACCGAGCGCGACGAGTTCGTCGCGGACGTGACCTTCTTCGACGACGGGTCCTGCGCGGGCCTCACCGCCGAGGAGATCGTCGCGCTCGTGCCGGACGACTACGACCACGCGTTCCTCGTCATCGTCGACGACGTGGCCACGGCCTCGGACGAGATGCCGCTGCTGTGCGTCGACCTGGCGGACGAGCGGGGCCGCACGGTCCGCGTCGTGGCCGCCGAGCTCTGGTCGATCGAGAACAACCTTTCGCTCGCGAACATGGACTTCGAGGAGTTCGTGGACGCGGCCGAGGCCGACGGGGTGTTCCGGGGGTTCTGAGGCTCGGGAAGCCGCACTCCTCAGGGCCGGTAGAAGGTTCGTCCCGCGGCCCCGGAGGAGACGGACCAGACCTCGGTGATGAGGCCGTCCGTGAAGGCGAGGACGTCCGTGCCGCTGCGGGCCACCGTCCGGCCGGACTCGTCCGTGAAGGTGGCCCGGTACGGGCGGGCGACCCGGCCGCTCGGAGCAGGGCCGTCGGACGGGTCGAGGTCCACGACGGGTATGCCCTCGGCCGTGAACCGCAGGCCCGTCCGCTTGCGGTGCCAGCCCGCGATGACGTCCGTGAGCTGGTCCCGGTGGCGGATGTCGTCGAAGGCCTCGGTCCCCGCCTGGGCGTAGCGCAGTCGGAACTCCGAGGCCATGATCCGCTCGGCGAGCGTCCCGTCCCCGTTCCACATCGCGGTCCACTGGTCGTACAGGTCGATGCCGAACTGGCGCATCCTGATCACTGCTCCCCGTCAGGTGGTGCGAGACAACTGATGGCGACTGTAAGGGGTGGGTCTGACAACGGCCCCGGTGTTAGTTTCTGATGACGTGTCACCGCATTCAGGGGGGAATCGTGCGCAGAACAGCACAGCTGGCGGGGACGGCACTGGCGGCCGTACTGATGGCGGGGTGCGCCGGCGGGAGCGGCGACAGGGCCGGTGACCGTACGGCCTCCGCCACACCGTCCGCCGCCCCGCGGCCGTCGGCGGCCACCGGGAAGGGCGGGCCCCTCGACGGCGCCTACGCCGCCCGGTCGGCGGACGGTCCGGTGGGCCTGTCCCTCTACGGGGACAAGGCGGCCGTCTACAGCGACAACGGCAAGCGCGCGTGCGTCGGCTCCTTCCACCGGGACGCGAAGCCCGCCACGCTCGCCCTGCGCTGCGCCGACGGCAATACCGACCGTGCCAACGGCAAGGTCGAGCCCGGGGGCGACAAGACCCTGGTCGTCACCTGGGACGGCGGCAAGAAGGACACCTTCACCAGGACCGCCGACGCGGCCCCGCTGCCCGACCCCACCCGCCTCGGCGGCGGCCTGCCGGCCCCGACGAAGCTCGGCGGCTGAGGCCGTCAGACCCCGTTCCACGACGGCGGCGCCTCCGTCGGCACCACCCGCCGCTCCTCCGCGTAGTGGCAGGCCGAGACGTGCGCCGCCGGGCCGCCGCCCTCGCGGAACCAGTCGGGGACCTCGAGCGGCGGCACCACCCGCGCGCACTTCTCCTGGGCCTTCCAGCAGCGCGTGCGGAAGCGGCAGCCGGACGGCGGGTGGGCCGGCGAGGGCACGTCACCGGTGAGGATGATGCGCTCGCGCCGCTCGCGGGCGTCGGGGTCCGGGACGGGGACGGCGGACAGCAGGGCCTGGGTGTAGGGGTGCGTGGGGTGCTCGTAGATCTGGGTGTCCGTGCCCACCTCGGCGAGCCGGCCCAGGTACATCACCGCCACCCGGTCCGAGATGTGCCGCACCACCGACAGGTCGTGCGCGATGAAGACGTACGACAGGTCGAAGTCGTTCTGCAGCCGCTCCAGCAGGTTGACCACCTGCGCCTGCACCGACACGTCCAGCGCGGACACCGGCTCGTCGGCGACGATGACCTCCGGCCGCAGGGCCAGCCCGCGCGCGATGCCGATGCGCTGGCGCTGACCGCCCGAGAACTGGTGCGGATAGCGGTTGATGTACTCGGGATTGAGCCCGACCACGTCCAGCAGCTCGCGCACCTTCTGCCGCCGGCTGCCTTTGGGAGCCGCCTCGGGGTGGATCTCGAAGGGCTCGCCGATGATGTCGCCGACCGTCATGCGCGGGTTCAGCGAGGTGTACGGGTCCTGGAAGACCATCTGGATGTTGCGGCGTACGGCCTTCAGCGCGCGCCCGGACAGCCTGGTGACGTCCTCGCCCTTGAAGAGGATCCGGCCGGACGTCGGGCGCTCGAGGCTGGTGAGCAGCTTGGCGACCGTGGACTTGCCGCAGCCCGACTCCCCGACGATGCCGAGGGTCTCGCCGCGCCGGAGGTCGAAGGAGACGCCGTCGACGGCGTGCACGGCGCCGACCTGCTTCCTGAGGAGGACGCCCTGGGTCAGCGGATAGTGCTTGACCAGGTCCCGCACCTCCAGGATCGCCTCGCCGTCAGCTCTCATCGAGGGTCTCCTTCCAGAAGTGGCAGGCGCTGGCCCGGCCGGGCGCCACGGCGTAGAGCGGCGGCCGGTCCGTACGGCAGACGTCCTGGGCCCTGGGGCAGCGGGGGTTGAAGGGACAGCCGGGCGGGATGGCGGTGAGGCTGGGGGGCAGGCCCTTGATCGCGTAGAGTTCCTGGCCCTTCTGGTCCAGGCGCGGGATCGAGTCGAGCAGGC
>NZ_BNBL01000029.1 GCF_014655595.1 Streptomyces griseocarneus
CGCCGAGAGGTGCACGTCCGGTTCTGAGGGGGGCTCCCCCGCAGCAATGCGGGGGGCCTACCCGACTGGTGGTCCTCCAGCTCGAAGGCTCCAAGCGGTGGAAGATCTACGGCCCCACCCGCCAGGCCCCTGCCTGGCGCGACGTCGAAGCGCCCGAGGCGCCGACGGGCGAGCCGATCACGGACATCGTCCTGACGCCCGGCGACATGCTCTACCTGCCGCGCGGCTGGTGGCACGCCGTGAGCGCCGACCAGGGTACCGCCTCGCTCCACGTCACCTTCGGACTCGCCACACAGACCGGCGCCGAGTTCCTCGGCTGGCTGTGTGACGACCTTCGGGCCAGCACGACCGTCCGCGCCGACGTGCCCCGCTTCGGCACACCTGAGGAGCGGACGGACTACCTGGCCGCCGTACGGAAGGAGGTGCTGGCCGCCCTGGAGGACCCGAGGGTTCTCGAACGCTGGGACAGGTCGCTGGACACCACCCACCCGGGTCTTCCGCGCTTGTCCCTGCCCTACCTCACCGCCGTTCCGCCCCAGCCGGGGATCACCGTCCAGCTCACCGCTCCCCGCGCTCGCATCGACCAGGACGACGACGCGGTGACGTTCTCCGGCGCCGGGAACGAATGGACCTTCGCCCTACCCGTCGCCCCGGCGCTCCGCCTCCTGGCCGACGGGAAGCCGATCACGCTCGAGGTACTGGCCGTCGAATCCGGCCTCAGCGTCGGGCAGACGGCCGAAGTCGTCACCGCCCTGGTCGTGGGGCAAGCCGTCGCCGTCGTCGGGGGCTCCAGGTGACCGCTGCCCTCGGACTGGGGACGTACCGGGTGCGCGCTGTCGAGCAGGCGGCACGCACCGCGTGCGCCGACGGATTGGTGTGGATCGACACTGCCCCCAACTACAAGGACGCCCACCAGATGCTCGGCCCCGTCATCTCCCATCACCCGCGCGCCATGGTCGCAACGAAGACGGGGTTCTTCAGCAAGGCTGAGGGCGAGGCCGCAGTACAGGCCGGGCTCCTCACCCCGCAGCAGGTAACCGCCGGCCACAGCCTCGGTCCTGCCTTCACCCGCTGGCAGACGGACCGCTCCCTTGCCGCACTCGGCCGCGCGGACCTCGTGTTCGTCCACAACCCCGAGCACTCCCGCCTCGACCGCGCCGCGCTCCACGAGCGGCTGCGTGCCTTGTTCGCCGTCCTGGAGGAGTTCGCCGCCGCAGGCAGGATCGGCGGATACGGCGTGGCCACCTGGTCGGGATTCCAGCACGGTGCCTTCACCGTCCCCGAACTTCTGGGCCTGGCAGAGGAAGCCGCCGGATCGGGTGAACATCACCTGCGAGCCATCCAGCAACCAGTCAGCCTCGTCATGGCCCGGCCGATCGCCCTCGCTCTCGACGGTCGGGGCCCCCTGGTCCAGGCCCGTGCCGCCGGCCTGATCACCTTTGGCTCCTCGCCCCTGCACGGCGGCGAACTCCCGGCCCTCACCACGCCCGAACTCGCCGAATTCGTGCGCCCTGGGGCCTCGCCGGCCGCCGCCTGCCTCCTCGCTGCGGCCTCCTGCCCGAGCCTGGACGTGGTACTGCTGTCCGCAAGCACTGGACAGCACTGGGTCGCCGCGAAGGACGCCATCGCCTCCCCGCTCGACCCGGGCCGGCTCAGGAAGGTCACCGATGTACTCGCCCAAGGATGAGACCACCAGGGCACGCATGGAGGACGCCTTGGCGCACGCCGCTGGAAGGCTGTCCACCACGACGACCGGGACACCGGCGTGGGGCTGGCTTGGCCGCACCATCGGCAGCCGCACCGAGGGCGGCCACTGGCTCCGCGTCCACTGCGGTGAGGCGTCGAAGACCCCTGCCCAACGGAACGAGGGCATTGCGCTCGCCGAGGAGCGGGTGTCCGGCAAGGTCTCCCGCCCGCACCTCCACGACCTTCACCGCTGGGACGGAGGGGAGCACGTCTTCGAGGCGGAGCTGATCGACTACATCGCCCAGCCGGTCATCTCTCCGGAGACGCCCGACCTCACCGAGGACCCGGGGCTGCCGGACTCCTGGTGGACGACCCTGCGGGAGAGCCTGGACGCCCTGAGCGCCGCCGAACCGCCCCGCGAGACCATCCGTCAGTCCTGGGCAGACCGGGTCTTCCCCGAGTTCCTGGGCATCCCCGCGCCGGCCATCACCGAACGCATCACTGGCCACGCCGATCTCCAGTGGGCCAACCTCACCCACGATCCCCTCGTCATCCTGGACTGGGAACGCTGGGGCGCCGTCCCCGTAGGCTACGACCCGGCCATGCTCTACGTGAACAGCCTCCGCGTCCCCGCCGTAGCCGACCGCATCCGTGTCGAGTTCGCCCACATCCTCGACACCCCGGCCGGCCGGATCGGCGAACAGATCGCCCTCGCAGAAATGCTCCAGGCCGTCGGTCGCGGCTGGTACGTCGAGCTGGGCCCGATCCTGCGACAGCGCGCGGAGGAATTGACCGGCGTCCGCCCTCCGGCCTCGGCTCCAGCCAAGGCAACTGCCTGATCTCCCCCTCCCGCCCAGGCCCGGACGCCTCCCCCTGGCGCCGAGCCGCTCCCCTGCTCGCCCTGGGGCGACTGGCGGGTTCTTCCGGATCCGACTGCCCGCTCCTCGGCCCTTTGCGACGCGAGTGGGCGGGGGCCGTCGGGGGCGGTGGCGGAGACATGGAGCCAGCGGTGATCGGGTGGATGGGCGCGCCCTGTGGGAAGGGCGACACGCGACTGACCGAGGGGATCCCGCTCAGCCGGCTGCCGACCGGTCGCGCCATTACGGCCGTACCGGCGCCCGCTCCGCGCACCCGCCGTCCGCCAACCCCGGGAGACGGCGCAGCGCGTCGAAGGGGAGGAGCGGCCAGAGCTAGGCGTTGCTCCACCCGGCTGTGCTGGAATACGAGTCAAGCAGGTCCACCACGAAGACCAGGGTCGAGCCCGGCGGGATCAACGGCGAGGGCGACTGCTTGCCGTAGCCGAGACGTGGGGGAACGATGATCTCGCGCCGACCGCCGACCTTCATCCCCCTCACCCCCCGGTCCCAGCCCTTGATGACCCTGCCACTGCCCAGGGCGAACTTGAACGGCTGGCCCCGGTCCCAGGAGGCATCGAACTCCTTCCCGGACTCGAAGGTCACCCCGACATAGTGGACCCTGACCACCATGCCCGGCTTCACCTCAGCCCCGTCCCCGACGACCAGGTCCCGGATGGTCAGCTCGGTAGGAGCGTCACCCTCCGGAACCTCGACCTCGGGCTTCGTCAGTTCACTCATTGCAGCCTCATCACTCTCCGTCGAAAGCCCCCGCACGGACCAGCCGGACACGTGGACACCTCATGCAGCAGATGGTCACGCTACCGAGAATGCCGATTCCCGGAGCACACCGAATCCAGCGGCCACACGTGATGATCTTTCGCATGGCCGATGAACGCGACCCCGCACGCACGGGTCACGCCAGCAATCGCCCGAACGAGACGAGGCACGGACGGCTGCCGGCGCACTGCGAGATGTCTTGATTGGCTCGGTCGACAGTCCGGTGTCATGGCGGAGCGCCTTATGTCGACCGCGTCGTGGATCAGCCCAAAAATGACCGTCCGGGCATGGCGACGGCGCGTGTCCCGAGACCGCGTTGGTTGCGCAAGGCTGACATTGGTCCGTGGCTGGTCCGGAAGCCTTGATCAGGCGGATGGGCGAACTGGGTCGAAGTGTCTCAGCGGGGCAAGCGGCATGCTTATGTCTTGCTGGGTTGTGGGAGGTGGCTCGGCCCTCAACTCCGCCGTTTGGTGGCTTTGTTGATCGCTTAGAAGAACCCCAGCTTCTTCGCCGAGTAGCTCACTAGAAGATTCTTCGCCTGCTGGGGAAGCGGCAACGGCCGGGGCGTTTACCAGCGAAGACGTCGAGCGTTGGGCATCAGTGGCGGGCCGTCGGTCCGGCGTTGGCCCGGATCATGCTTGAGGCTCAGGGTTACATGCTGTGTTACGGCGGCTAACGCAACGAGGTGGATCGGGCCTGATGGGCGTGCCTGGATAGCCAGCTGAGCGTTGCTTTTTGCATGGGGACGTCGCCGTGGATCGTGTCGGATGAGCTGTGGGATCACCTGGAGCCGCTGCCGCCGCA
>NZ_BNBL01000030.1 GCF_014655595.1 Streptomyces griseocarneus
CCCCCTGCCCGAACTGGGATGTCCCCTCCAAGGACGGGCCAGCACGGCACTCCGGACGAAACGTGATCATGCAATGGCCGCTGCCTCCAGATCGCACACGAGCACCGCGTGGCTCCTTCCAAGGCCCCGCTCGCATTTCTTGGGATTGGCGACTTGGTGTCCTGCATTCAAGGTTGGATCTCCCTAATCACTCGCCCAGATGCGACGCGGATGCGCTGAAGCTAGTTTGGATATGTGGGAGCTTCACTCACCACGCTGGTAGAGCGGCGACCCCGGCGGGCGCTTCGGTCCTGGTGAAACGGGACCAACCGGCAACACGCCCGTTTCGAGGCAGCCTCAACCGAGGAAGGTGTCGCGTTATGGCAGAGATATTGTCACGGGCCTGGACGGCGGACGAGGCTGCCGAATATCGGCGATCACGCGGTCCGGACCAGACGGGCGAGGCGGTCCCGATGGATCGGACGGCGGCGGTCTCCAGCGGTGAGGACCACCGTCCCGGCGTGGAGAGCGACTCCGTCGGCGACGACGGTCGCGGTGACGACCCCACGCCGCAGGAGGGATAACCGTGGGACTCTACTTCCGGAACAACACGTCGACGACTGCTTGGGTTGCTTACGCTTATTCAAACAGCGACTGTGCGTCGGAGGGTGACCCGTGGTCGAAGAAAGGATGGTTCGGGATCGCTCCGAACACAGAGGTGAAGGTGCGTTCCGGCCCGGTCAACGGGGCAAAGTACTTCTTTTTCGCAGAAAATCAGGACAGAAGTCGGAACTGGAGTGGCGGATTTACCACCCAACTTCCAGACCGGGCATTCGACTGGTGCTGGACCACAGGCAGCACCGATTCCCGACTGCTCGGCATGAGAAAGATAATCGCGCCGGTGACCTCGTTCGACCATACGATCAACCTCACCTGACCCAAAGGCCGGGGGCCCGAGGCTGTCGGCGTCGGGTCCCCGGCCTTTGGTAGGCAGCGAACGTGCTTACCGATGCCGGATTGTCGGGCCTGGTCGAACCCACCTCTGCCTGTTTAGTTCGGTCGAGGGGCTGGAAAAGTCCCAGCCTGCCTTCTTCAAGCTCGCACGGGAGCGCGCCGCTGTCCCCCGTCGCCCACTGCCTGTTCGTGGGTGAGAGCGCGGCAGAGAGGGCGGTGGCAACCTCGGCCGACTTCCGGGTATCGCCCCACCCACTGCATGCGCTGCACCTCGTCGAGAGCGAGTTTTTCGCGAAACCCCGCACCCTGCTCGGGAAGGAATAGCGTCATGCCCAACCAACAAGCCGCAGACAATGGTCTGAGCAGCTTCTCGTTGCACACATTCGACGAGTCGTCGTCCCGCACCATCGCGCAACTGCAGGAGGAGCAAGCTGCACGTCCCAGCGTCAGGCCGGAGGGGCTCGAGAGTCAGCGCGACCTCGATCCCGAGATGGCGGCGCGTCGCTACCTCGACCAGGCCCTGGCAAGCGCGATGGTGCCGTCCTTCAATGCTCCGGTGGCGAGCGGAGTCACCAGCCGGTTCAAGACGATCGGCACGGAGACAATCCCGCTCACCGACACCCGCACGGTGAAGTTCCGTCAGACACTGAACGACATCCCGGTCTACGGCTCACTGGTGACCGTAGAACTCGACAAGGCCAACGATCTGATCGGCATCGACTCAGCTCTCGGCGAGCCCCACGAAATTGACCCGGTCGCCACCGTCTCGGCGGGCGACGCCCTGGCAGCGGCCGCCACCGCGCCGCATGGTTATGTACCCGTCCTGGCCGGTGTGGTTCCTCGCCTGAACCACTACTTCGACGCTACCGCGTCTCGCTGGCGGCTCGTGTACATCCTCGAAGACGTGCCGGTGACCCTGGACCACACGGTTGAGCTTCAGTTGGGCCAGGAAAGCAAATTCGAGCCGCCCCGGTTTGTCGACTACGTGGTGGACGCTCACGACGGGCAAGTCGTATCCATCTTGCCGCGCACACCCAGCATGACCACTGGGGAACAGCAGACGGCGACCGACAGCTTCGACGTCAAGCGCACCTTCCTCGTCTCACGGCAAGGCTCAAGCCTGGTGATGAACGACCCCATCCACAACGTCCAAACCTTCGGCTTCAACTTCGGTGACCCCTCCGTCGACGGTGATCGGCTGCCGGGTGACCTCATCACCAATCCGCCGACCTGGACACCAGGCGCCGTCAGCGCCCACGCCAACGCCGTCGCGGTATCCGAGTTTCTGCGCAATGTGCTGCGACGGGACAACATTGACGGACTAGGTGGTCCCATGCGGTCGACCATCAACTGCGTCGTCGCCGACAGCAGTCCCGGCCCCAAGCAATGGATCAATGCCTTCTGGGATCACCGGCAGATGCAGATGGTCTACGGCCAAGTGCTGCGTGGAGCCGAACTACGCTCTCTGTCCGCCAATATTGATGTGGTGGCGCACGAGATGTTCCACGGTGTCACGGACCACACCTCACGTCTGGAGTACGTATTCCAGTCGGGGGCCCTCAACGAGTCCTACTCCGACATCTTCGGAACGATCGTCGCCAACTCGGGGAAGGAGGATCCCCGCACCTGGGACTGGCTGCTGGGTGAGAACCTCCTGCCCGGGGACAAGCCGTTCCGTGACCTGTCGGACCCGCCTCGATTCAGGCAGCCGGCACACATGGATCAGTTCCGCGTGCTGCCCAATACCCAGGCTGGTGATTGGGGCGGGGTGCACGTCAACAGCGGGATCCACAACAAGGCGGCCTTCCACTTGTTCACCGCACAGGCCGACGATGGCTCACTCAAACTGAGCCCAGCTGAGGTGGCGGCCATGTTCTATCTGGCCCTCACGCAGCGGCTATCGCGAACCTCGCAGTTCACAGACAGCCGACGCGCGGTCGTGGCCAGCGCGCGGACTCTGTTCCGAGCACTGCCCGCAAACCAGCTGTCCTCCAAGGTCGCCGCAGTCGAAGCGGCCTTCGCTGCGGTCGGGATCCTTTGAACTTCGCGGCACGTTCTATCACGTTTCGTCCGGAGTGCCGTGCTGGCCCGTCCTTGGAGGGGACATCCCAGTTCGGGCAGGGGG
>NZ_BNBL01000031.1 GCF_014655595.1 Streptomyces griseocarneus
CCGTTGCCCCGGCTAAGTGATCACGTAGCCGGTCTCCCAGGGAGCGAACTTCGCTGGCAACAGCGGGGGGAGAAGCCTCCCGGAGAGCCCCAAGGGCACCGCCGAGCCATGGCGGAGCCACAGGGCGGGGAGAAGACCTGACGGACGAATACAAGTGAATCCCTGACGAAGCCTCGTCATTGTCAAACCGCGTCATGGCAAGCAATCGGCGGTTAATGGCCCAACGGGTTGAGAAGCCCAAAGTGGCCGTCCGGGTCGTCGTCCGGTCGGCACGATCACCACCGGGTCCGGGGTAAAGGGGACGTCCTCGCAGGTCGCGTCTGGAAAGAGTGGAACAGCGAAACCCCGTAGGGGTCCGAGGCGGATGCGCCTCGGTAAGCCGAGGGTAACCAGAGCAGAACCCCCTTGCGGGAACAGGAAGACCCGAGAAGCAAAGGCCGCTGGGGCGAAAGCCCAGGGGAAAACGCAGAGCCCGGCACCTCAGCCGCTGCGCATAACCCGGCGGATACCGGTCCTCGTGACCGGGCCCGAAAGGGAGCCCACGCGGGTCTGGTGGGTCCTTGAAGACACGAGGCAACAGAAGCCATAACCAGTAAGCCGAGTTGGACAACGGAGGGGTGGCATGGAAGCAGAAGCCGATATGACAACGCCTGCGTTGAACGAGGAACTGGACGACGCGAAGGCTTGGCACAGCACCGACTGGGCCAAGGCCGAGCGAGACGTGAGGCGACTGAGGCAGCGGATCTTCAAGGCCGCGCAGGAAGGGGACCTCAAGAAGGTCCACAATCTCCAGAAGCTCATGCTCAGGTCACAGGCGAACATCCTCGTGAGCGTCCGTCGCGTGACCCAGCTGAGCGCAGGGTGCCGTACTCCCGGAATCGACGGGCTGCGGGCTCTGGAGCCGGCGGACCGGGGGAGGCTGGCGAGGACACTCGCCAGCGAACCCGCAGTCGACGCCAAGCCAGTACGGCGAGTGCATATCCCGAAGGCGGTTGGGAAGACCCGCCCGCTCGGAATCCCGACTATCCGAGACCGGGTGCAACAGGCCAGGGTGAAGAACGCCCTGGAACCTGAGTGGGAGGCGCGGTTCGAGGGCAAAAGCTACGGCTTTCGTCCCGGCCGCAGCTGCCACGACGCGATCGAGAAGATCTTCCGACTCACGGCGCGCAGTACAGTCCGCCGCACGTGGGTACTCGACGCCGACCTGGCAGCAGCCTTCGACAGGATCAACCACGACCGTCTGATGGAGGCCATCGACGGGTTCCCCGCAGCGGCGGCGATCCGGAGGTGGCTCAAAGCCGGTGTGATGGAGAACGGGCGATTCGCCCCCACGGAGGAGGGAACTCCCCAGGGCGGCGTTATCAGCCCTCTTCTTCTGAACATCGCGCTGCACGGCATGGGAGCCGCCATTGGCGACCTTGACACCCTCACGAAATCCCGGAGGGACAAGGTCCCGCTTCTAGTCCGCTACGCTGATGACTTCGTCGTGTTCTGCACGTCGAAAGACGAGGCCGAACGGGTCAGGGAGACATTGGCCAAGTGGCTTGAGCCTCGCGGGCTAACCATTCACCCAGAAAAGACGCGCATCGTCCAACTGGCGGATGGCTTCGACTTCCTCGGGTTCAATGTGAGGAAGTACGGCCCAAAGACACTCATCAAGCCGAGCGCCAAAGCGGTGGAGAAGGTCAAGGAGAAGATCCGCCTGGTCATCGAGCATAGTCCAACTCCGGATGCGCTCATCCAGCGGCTCAACCCCTTGATCAAGGGATGGGCCACTTACTACCGCGGAGCGGTAGCCACGGAGACCTTCACGAACTTGAGCCACTTCGTGTGGCACAAGACGTGGAGGTGGGCCCTGCGGAGGCACCCCAGGAAAGGCCGGACTTGGGTCAGGGCCCGGCACTTCGGACGCTTCCACCCCGGACGCAATGACCAATGGGTATTCGGAGACCGCGACAGCGGCCGGATCCTGCACAAGTTCACCTGGACCAGAATTCAAAGGCACATCCCAGTCAAGGGCACCTCATCCAAGGATGACCCGAGCCTGGGCGAATACTGGGCCGCTCGAACTCGTAAACGCAGGCATCCCGAGGCAGACGGAAAGCTGAACGTCAACCTTGCCGCCAAGCAGCGGGGGGTGTGCCCGCTGTGCGGGCTGGACCTGATTGCTGGTGCGGGATATGAACCAGAATCCGTCCACGAGTGGGCGAACTGGTTCGCAGCCAAACACCGCACGCTCAATCGACACCACCTGGTCTACCGATCGCTCGGAGGTAGCGACAGTGCGTCAAATCTCATGCTTATCCACGCTGACTGTCACCGGAGCCACCACGCCGGAGACAAGAAGCGCGGCCCCCTGGAGGTCAATCATGCGCGGTCCTAGGGACTTGCTTGAGCCGGATGC
>NZ_BNBL01000032.1 GCF_014655595.1 Streptomyces griseocarneus
CCACCACCCTCTACGGCGGCGACGCCAAGGGCTACACCGACTACCCCGCCCTCACCGACTAACACCCGCACCCAACGGCAGACCCCTCCGCGCCTCCCCGCTGTCGAAGAGCGGTGGAAGCGCGGAGGGGTGCGGGGAACAGGACGCCGGGCGGCCAGGACGCCCGGCGCCCTGCTGCGTCGGACGATGTACCGGGACGACGTGGTCCCGGTACGACGTCACACGACGCGGAAGTTCGCCATCATTCCCATCGCCGCATGGTCGAACATGTGGCAGTGGTAGACGTACGTGCCCCGGTAGCCGGTGAAGGTCGCCTGAATCTTGACCGTCTCGCCGGCCTTGACGCTGACCGTGTCCTTCAGGCCGCTGTCGTTGCCGGAGACGACCGGCTGGCCGTTGCGCTCCAGCACGCGGAACTGCACCAGGTGCATGTGGAAGTTGTGCGGCGCCCGGGCGTTGGCGTTGTGGACGGTCCAGATCTCCGTGGCGCCGTACTGGATCTCGGTGTCGATCCGGCCCATCTCGTAGATCTTGCCGTTGATGTACGCCTGGGCGTGCTCGCCGCCGGTCTCGTCCATCAGCAGCTCGATGTTCCGCTGCACCGTGGCGGCCGGCAGCGCCGGCAGGGTGCGCAGGGTCGCGGGGACGGTGCTGGTGTCCGAGGCCGTGCGGGTCACGCGGAACTGCATCACCTTCCCGACCAGGTCCATCGGGGTGCCGGGCGGGCCGGGCTCGGTGTTCTCCACGACGAGGGTGGTGCCCACCGGGTACTTGGAGAAGTCGATGACGATGTCGGCGCGTTCGCCCGGCGACAGCGCGAGCGACGTCGTCGTGTACGGCTTCTCGAGCAGGCCGCCGTCCGTGCCGATCTGGACGAACGGGGAGCCGTCGGACAGCTTCAGGGTGAAGAAGCGCACGTTGGCGGTGTTGTAGAGGCGGAAGCGGTACTTGCGCGCCGCCACCTCGAAGTACGGCCACGGCTTGCCGTTGGCGAGGATCACCGTGCGGCCCGTGATGTCGCCCATGGTGTACGCGAACTGCCCGGCGTCGTCGAAGCGGGCGTCGCGGATGGCGATGGGCACGTCGTAGCTGCCGGACGGCAGGTTGAGGTTCTTCTCGACGCTGTCCGTCAGGAGGTAGAAGCCGGTGAGTCCGCGGAAGACGTTCTCCGACTCCTCGTGGTGCGCGTGGTCGTGGAACCACAGGTTCGCGTGCGGCTGGCTGTTGGGGTACGTGTAGGTCTTCGTACCGCCGCCCGGCGCGAGGAGGTCCATCGGCGAGCCGTCGCTGGACTCGGGGACGTGGGCGCCGTGCAGGTGCACCGAGACGGGCACGCCCAGCGCGTTGGTCTGCCGGACCACGACCCGCTGCCCGGACTCCGCCTTGATGACGGGGCCGGGGAAGACGCCGTTGTACGCCCGCACCCGGGTGAGCTTGCCCGGGAGGATCGAGGCGTTGGCCTCCTTCATCGTGACGTCGTAGTAGCTCGTCGTCCCCGAGACGGACGTCGGCTTCAGGACCGGCGGCACCGGCATCTTCTGCTGGAACTGCGGGATCGTCGTCGGGTCCAGGTCCGCGGCCGCGGCCGTGCGGGTCAGCGCGGGCACCAGCAGTCCGGCGCCGCCGATGGCGCCCGAGACCGCCGCGCCGGCCTTGAGGAAGGATCTTCGTTGGATCATGGTTCCCCCATGGACGGAGAGAGGGGCGGGAGGGGAGTGGGGCGCGGCCACGCCGGACTGGGCAGGCGTGGCCGCTGTTCAGGGGTGTGGCGGGGTGTTAGTCGGTGAGGGCGGGGTAGTCGGTGTAGCCCTTGGCGTCGCCGCCGTAGAGGGTGGTGG
>NZ_BNBL01000033.1 GCF_014655595.1 Streptomyces griseocarneus
GGCACCTACCGGTGGGTGGTGGAACGGACCTTCGCCGGGCTCCACGGCTTCCGCAGACTCCACATCCTGACCACCGGCGGCCGTGACCTGCGGCCACCTAATCGATCACCGCTCTGACCCGCTGCCGGGCTGCCGGCAGTTTGTTGACGTTGGTCACCATCGAGCGCCCTTCCAGCCCCAGGACGGCCCAGGATGGCGCTCTTGCGTTGGGGTAGGCACCTTGTGCTGCTACTCGGATTCACGAAACAAAACTGCCGGGGTCTTGGTGCTTTTTCGTTGACGTAGCCCAGCACTGATATATGTAAAGCGCATTCTAGCATTACTGCCCCCTTCTTTGTATTTTGCCGCGAGCTCCCCGCCGATCTTCACCCCGTTCATCTCCATATTTCCTTGGACCTGTGTCGTGATAAATGCGATCTCCCTGCTCTCTCCGGCTGGGACGAGTAGACCATTCGGCTCCGATCTCAATGCCAATTCACCCTCGTGCTCTACTCTCTCCGCAAGATCACATTGGACCTCCAATTTGCCCCTCATGCCCTCGCGCCATACCTCAAGAGTGGCTTGCGGTGTGATTAGCATAGCGCTTTCCCCATAGTTGGCTATGTATAGATGGAGGTCCCATTGCCTCTGCGCATCTCTAATCCCAGTCAGGTCAGATTTGAGCGATTGGGCGACTGAGATCTCGGAAGCCAGGATATCGGCAACGTTTGAAAAACTATCCCTCAAGCACAGCCGGTCGAGAGTCTCGAGCGTCGCGATGAAAGGCTTAAGGCGGTGATCGAGTATCGGGTAACTGTCAAGCCTTGCACCGAAATCAACAGGGCCGGTCGACAAGGGTACGTGATAGCATCCACCATTTTCGCTCGTTCTGAATATGGTGAGCTTCTGCTCCTTGTTTCCGCTCGGTGGCTTGAAGTTGAGCATCCCTGCAAGGGCTGCACTGGAAACGAACGAGTCGAAGAATGTTCTGCTTAGGGGATCAGAGGCGGCTGCGAGAACTTTCGGAGTGTCACCGTCGGCGCCGCTTAGGGCTTCCAGCGATTCGACTGCACCTCTGAGGATTTCAAGGAGTGGCTTGCCGTGCGAAATGAGCAGCTCAACCCGTTCTTCGATCTGGGATATTCTTTTCAATTTTTCTTTTTCGATTGCAGAAGGAAAGAACCATGCAGCATTCAGCCGTTCTATGACTTCCCTGGGGACTTCAACAGTCCTGCCGGCGCTAAGGGAGGTGGCAACTTCTTGCATCAAGAGAAATGGGTGCGAGCGCCTGCGGTAAGTCTGATATGTCGAGGCAATGGAGCCCGACAAGAGAGATGCGATGATCACTATAATTGCCCAGGATGCGCCAGTCATTAGACTCTCCCTGAGGTAGAGTGCCATCTGGTTGTGGCTACCCTTGAGGGGTGGGGGCGGTTCCTGAAGGCAGGTGCAGTTACGAGCTGAGGGCCCGTGCATTGCGTCGCTCAAAGGGTGCCTACGCTGCGCTTCTTCTATGCTGCAGAACTAATGTCAAGGCTACGTCGTAGGCTGTGATCTCACCACTCTGAAACCGGCTGAGGGTTACGGAGGAAGCTCGTTGGGGCCCTTACAGCGCCTAACACAATGAGTTGTTTGCCTGTGGGTGATGAGGCAGCAGGCGAGGCGGAGGAACGCTGCGTGGATGCCGGCACGTCGTTCCCAGTGGATGTGGAGTCTGCGGAAGCCGTGGAGCCCGGCGAAGGTCCGTTCCACCACCCACCGGTAGGTGCC
>NZ_BNBL01000034.1 GCF_014655595.1 Streptomyces griseocarneus
CCGATGACGCGCAGCCGTGCGGGCGCGAACGGGATCGCGACCGAGCTGATGGCGGAGTACTACGCCCAGCGCGCCACGGCCGGTCTGATCATCACCGAGGGCGTGCAGCCCTCCGTGGTCGGTCAGGGCTACCCCTGGACCCCGGGCCTGCACAGCGACGAGCAGATCGCTTCCTGGCGGAAGGTGACCGACGCGGTCCACGCCAAGGGCGGCCGGATCTACGCGCAGATCATGCACACCGGCCGGGTCGGGCACCCCGTGCTCCTGCCCGAGGGCATGACCCCGGTCGGCCCGTCCGCGGTCGCCGCCCAGGGCCAGGTCTTCACCGCCGAGGGCATGAAGGACTTCGTCACCCCCCGCGAGCTGACCGAGCCCGAGATCCTCGCCACGGTCACCGACTTCGTCACCGCCTCCCGCAACGCGATCGAGGCCGGCTTCGACGGTGTCGAGCTCCACGGCGCGAACGGCTACCTGATCCACCAGTTCCTCGCCCCGAACTCCAACCAGCGCACCGACCGCTGGGGCGGCAGCGTGGAGAACCGCATCCGCTTCGCCCTCGAGGTCGTCCGCGCGGTCGTCGCGGAGATCGGCGCGGACAAGACCGCCCTGCGCATCTCCCCGACCAACCCGCTCAACACCATCGAAGAGCCCGAGCCGGCCCCCGTCTACACCGCACTGGTCGACGCGATCGAGCCCCTGGGCCTGGCCTACCTCCACATCCTCGAGGCCAACGCCGACATCCGCGAGCTCACCCTCGACCTGCGCAAGCGCTTCACCGGCACCGTCGTCCTCAACGCCTTCACCGGCGGCCCCACCGGCCCGGACGACCTCCACCTCATCGAGGACGGCATCGCCGACATCCTCTCCTACGGCTTCCTCTTCGTCGCCAACCCCGACCTCCCCGCCCGCCTCAAGGCCGGAGGCCCCTTCAACACCCCCGACCC
>NZ_BNBL01000036.1 GCF_014655595.1 Streptomyces griseocarneus
ATCAGGCGTGGGTGGTGATCGAGCCGTTGCTGCCCCGGCCTCGGATGGGACGTCCGGTCCGGGACCGGCGGCAGGTGGTCAACGGGATTCTGTGGAAGCTGTCCACGGGGGCGGCCTGGCGGGATCTTCCCGAGCGGTACGGGCCGTGGAAGACGGTCTACGAACGCTTTCGCCGCTGGTCGGCGGACGGGACCTGGGACCGGCTCCTGGCTCACGTCCAGCAGCATTCGGACGCCGTGGGCGAGGTCGACTGGTCCATCGTGTGTGTCGACTCGACCGTGGTGCGGGCGCATCAGCACGCGGCGGGTGCCCGAAAAGGGGGCGGTGGGCGGGTGAGGCACTGGGCCGGTCCCGGGGCGGGCTGAGCACGAAGATCCACCTGGCGTGCGACGGGCGGGGCCGGCCGCTGGCCTTCACCGTCACCGGCGGGAACGTCAACGACTGCACCCAGCTCGAGCCGGTCATGGCCGGCATCAAAGTGGCCCGGTGCGGTCCGGGCAGGCCACGGACCCGCCCAGTGCGGGTGGTGGCGGACAAGGGCTACTCGTCCCGGAAGATCCGGGCCTACCTGCGACAACGCGGCATCGCCGCCACGATCCCCGAACGCATCGACCAGATCGCCGGGCGCCGCCGCAGAGGCGAACGCCTCTGCGGCTTCAACCCCGGCCTCTACCGGCGCCGCAACGTCATCGAACGCTGCTTCAACCGCCTCAAGCAGAACAAAGCCCTGGCCACCCGCTACGACAAACAAGCCGTCCACT
>NZ_BNBL01000037.1 GCF_014655595.1 Streptomyces griseocarneus
ACCCGCTAAGCCTAAATATTCCCTGGTGACCGATAGCGGATAGTACCGTGAGGGAATGGTGAAAAGTACCGCGGGAGCGGAGTGAAATAGTACCTGAAACCGTGTGCCTACAAGCCGTGGGAGCGTCGCGCATCGAGCTTGCTCGGTGCGTCGTGACTGCGTGCCTTTTGAAGAATGAGCCTGCGAGTTTGCGGTGTGTTGCGAGGTTAACCCGTGTGGGGAAGCCGTAGCGAAAGCGAGTCCGAATAGGGCGATTGAGTAGCGCGCCCAAGACCCGAAGCGGAGTGATCTAGCCATGGGCAGGTTGAAGCGGAGGTAAGACTTCGTGGAGGACCGAACCCACCAGGGTTGAAAACCTGGGGGATGACCTGTGGTTAGGGGTGAAAGGCCAATCAAACTCCGTGATAGCTGGTTCTCCCCGAAATGCATTTAGGTGCAGCGTCGTGTGTTTCTTGCCGGAGGTAGAGCACTGGATAGGCGATGGGCCCTACCGGGTTACTGACCTTAGCCAAACTCCGAATGCCGGTAAGTGAGAGCGCGGCAGTGAGACTGTGGGGGATAAGCTCCATGGTCGAGAGGGAAACAGCCCAGAGCATCGACTAAGGCCCCTAAGCGTACGCTAAGTGGGAAAGGATGTGGAGTCGCAGAGACAACCAGGAGGTTGGCTTAGAAGCAGCCACCCTTGAAAGAGTGCGTAATAGCTC
>NZ_BNBL01000038.1 GCF_014655595.1 Streptomyces griseocarneus
TGCCGTGAGCGTGCTGGGTGTGCAGCGCGTCGGCGGTGATGACCGTGCCGGTCAGGTCGACGCTGTCCAGCAGGGGCCGGAAGGCGGGGATCTCGTTGCTCTTGTCGGTGACCTGGCGCTGGGCCAGGACGTGGCCGGTGTGGTCCATCGCGGCGAGCAGGGTGACGTGCCCGGTGACGTGGGTGCGCGAGCCGCGCAGAGCCTGCCGTCGACGGCGATCGCCCGCAGTCCGGGGCCGGCCGGGGTGGCGCGGGCGGTGAGGAAGGCGCCGATCGCCCGGTCCAGGGCGTCGCCGTCGAGCTGGACGAGCAGACGGCGCAGGGTGTGGGACGGACACGGTGCCGGAGAGCGGGTCGGTGGGGAAGCCGAGAACCCGGCAGGACCACGCAGGGACGTCGCCGATCCATTCCGTGATCGCGGTGAGCGAGCGGGCACCGGCCAGGACACTTGCCGCGGCCGCGGCGACCAGGGCGGACAACCGGTAGCGG
This sequence comes from Streptomyces griseocarneus, assembly GCF_014655595.1. Taxonomy (GTDB): domain Bacteria; phylum Actinomycetota; class Actinomycetes; order Streptomycetales; family Streptomycetaceae; genus Streptomyces; species Streptomyces griseocarneus. Next base: position 489 of record NZ_BNBL01000038.1, read on the forward strand.
CGGCCACGGACGCCTCGCGGGTCGGGCACCAGGTCCAGGAAACCGGACAGCGCGACCGCGTCCGCCAGCGGGACCGGCGCGGCAGCCCGGCCCAGTTGGGCCAGCGCGGTGGGCATGGGAGAAGATGCAGGAGCAGGCACGGACTCGCCAGGTGTTCATGGGACTTCGACACTCACATGATCACTGAGACCGTGCCTGCACTGCGTCCGC
>NZ_BNBL01000039.1 GCF_014655595.1 Streptomyces griseocarneus
AGCGCGAGCGGCGTTTCGCTACCCGGGCCGTAGGCCGTTGCCGGACCAGGACGTGCTGTGCGGGATCCCGTACGTGCTGCACACCGGCATCCAGTGGGAGTACCCCGCCGCAGGGGGTTGGTTTCGGCTCGGGCAGGACGTGCTGGCGCCGGCTGCGGGGCTGGAACGAGCCCGGTGGCAGCGGTTGCACGAGATCCTGCTCGCTGAGCTCAGCCGCACGGCCGGACTGGCCCTCCCACGTCAGGGCCCTAAAGGGGGCAGCACATGGCCGGCCGACCGGGGCCGGGCCGGCTCCAAGCACCACCTCATCAAGGACGGCCGCGGCACCCCGCTCGCCGTCCTGCTGACCGGGGGCAACCGCAACAACATCACCCAGCTTCTACCGCTGCTGGACGCGATCCCGCCGGTCCGCGGACGCGTCGGCCGCCCCCGCCGCAAACCCGCCTCACTCTTCGCCGACCGCAGCTACGACCACGACATCTACCGCAGCCAGATCCGCGCTCGAGGCATCATGTCGGCTATCGCCCGCCGCGGCACCCGGCACGGCGCCGACTGG
>NZ_BNBL01000040.1 GCF_014655595.1 Streptomyces griseocarneus
CGTAGCCCTTGTCCGCATGGAGCCGGGCCGGCCGACGGCGTCGGGGGCCGCGGCGCGAGCGGATGGGCGGTATGCCACGCATCATCGGCACCAGGGCCTGGCTGTCGTGCAGGTTGGCGGCGGAGATGCCCACCGAGATCGGCAGACCGTTACGGTCGCAGATGACATGGATCTTTGACCCTTTCTTGCCGCGGTCGGTCGGATTCGGTCCGGTCAGGGGCCCCCTTTGACCGCGCGGACGCTGACCGAGTCGATCGCGCAACGTGACCAGTCCACATCGCCGTTGGAGCCGAGCCGGTCCAGCAGCACGCGGTGCAGCTTGGCCCAGACCCGGGCTGCAGACCAGTCGCTGAACCGCCGGTGCACGGTCTGCCACGAGGCCCCGAAGACCGGCGGCAGCTGACGCCAGGTGCAGCCCGAGGTGGCCACGAACACGATCGCGGCCAGCACCGCACGGTCATCGCACCGCCGCCGGCCCCCGCCCTGCGGACGTTGCGGCGCCTCCGGCACCACATCCTGGAACAGCTCCCACAGACCGTCCGG
>NZ_BNBL01000041.1 GCF_014655595.1 Streptomyces griseocarneus
GCGGTCGCACGGCCATCTTGGACGCGACCGAGATCCGGGTCCGCCGCCCCGCCCAGGGAACGGACGGCCGGGACCGCTTCATCTCGGGCAAGAGCAAGCAGAACGCCGTGAAGACGATGGTCCTCACCGATGCCGCCGGCAGGCTGTTGTTCTGCGGCGAGACCCGGCCCGGCAGCTGCCCGGACATCACCCAGGCCCGCGAATCCGGGCTCATCGATCTCCTCGATACCGGACCCTGGGTTGAGATCCTGGCCGACGCCGGCTATCAGGGACTCGGCGCCCAGACCGGCGGCCAGGTCGTCACCCCGCCACACCGCAAGTTCCGAAAGAACCCGCCGCCTTGGTACGAGGAGATGCACGCACAGGCCAAGCACGCGCACGCTTCCCGACGGATCCGCGTCGAGCACGGCATCGCCCACCTCAAGAACTGGAAGGCCCTCGCCCGCCACCACGGCCGCCGTGAACAACTGCCCGAGACCGTCCAAGCCGTCGCCGCCCTGGTATCCCACCAGCAAAACGCAACCAGGCCCCTCACAC